>NZ_RQIT01000002.1 GCF_003837805.1 Bradyrhizobium sp. RP6
CGCCAATCCGCCTCAGCACAGCGCTACCTTTGCCTCGCCGCGACACCAGCGCATCTGCGAAGCTCGGTTGTCCCACCTGTCGATATGCCATCCCAATCCGCCTCCAACGACAGATCCTAGAGAATCGAAAAATTCCCCTTTGTGCAAAGCCCTCGCTTGCGGGAGAGGGCTGGGGAGAGGGTCTCTCCGCTGGCAAGACTCCCCCAGAGGAGAAAGCCCTCACCCGCATCGCATCCGTCGATGCGATGCGACCTCTCCCGCAAGCGGGAGAGGTGCCGCTGCGCTTACTCCTAACAATTGCGATCGCCTCTGCACCGCAACCACCATCCCTCTCGCACCGCAGCACCCATAAGTTGCGCGGACACCCTCTCGGCTGCTTGACAACGCGCCGTCGTTGCGTTGAACAGACGCCCAACGCGTGGGCATATGCTCAAAACGCGAGTTGAGGGGAGGTCACCGTGAAACATGTCCTCGGCGCCGTCTGCGGCGCGTCTTGCTTGCTGCTGGCCGTCCCGGTGATGGCCGAAACGACCCTGACCATCGCCACCGTCAACAACGGCGACATGATCCGCATGCAGGGGCTCACGAGCGAATTCACCAAGAAGAATCCTGATATCACCGTGAAGTGGGTGACGCTGGAGGAGAACGTGCTGCGCCAGCGCGTCACCACCGACATCGCTACCAAGGGTGGTCAGTTCGACGTGCTCACCATCGGCACCTATGAGGTGCCGATCTGGGCGAAGAAGGGCTGGCTGGTGCCGCTCGCCAATCTCGGCGCCGATTACGACATCGCCGACCTCCTGCCCAAGATCAAGGACGCGGTCTCCTCCGAGGGCAAGCTCTATGCCGCTCCGTTCTACGGTGAGAGCTCCATGGTGATGTATCGCACCGATCTGTTCGAGAAGGCCGGCCTGAAGATGCCGGAAAAGCCGACCTGGGATTTCGTCGTCGATGCCGCCAAGAAGCTCACCGATAAGAGCGCCGGCACCTACGGCATCTGCCTGCGCGGCAAGGCCGGCTGGGGCGAGAACATGGCGTTCCTCTCGGCGATGGCCAATTCCTACGGCGCACGCTGGTTCGACGAGAAGTGGGAGCCGCAGTTCAATACGCCGGAATGGAAGGCGACGCTGACGACCTACGTCAATCTCATGAAGGAGGCCGGCCCTCCGGGCGCAAGCTCCAACGGCTTCAACGAGAACCTGGCGCTGTTCAATGCCGGCAAATGCGCGATGTGGATCGACGCCACAGTCGCGGCATCCTTCGTCACCAATCCGAAGGACTCCAAGGTCGCCGACAAGGTCGGCTTTGCGCTCGCGCCCAACACCGGACTTGGCAAGAACGCCAACTGGCTGTGGGCCTGGAATCTCGCAATCCCCGCCGGCTCCAAGAAGACGGACGCGGCCGAGAAATTCATCGCCTGGGCAACGAGCAAAGACTACACCAAGCTGGTGGCCGCGAAAGAGGGCTGGGCCAACGTGCCGCCAGGTACGCGCGCCTCGCTCTACCAGAACCCGGACTACCTCAAGGTCGCGCCCTTCGCCAAGCTGACGCTGGCCTCGATCGACGCCGCCGATCCCAACAAGCCGACGGTGAAGCCGGTGCCTTACGTCGGCGTGCAATACGCCGCGATCCCTGAATTCCAGGGTATCGGCACGCAGGTGGGCCAGCAGTTCTCAGCCGCGCTTGCAGGATCGATGACGGTCGATGCGGCCCTGACCGCCGCGCAATCCGCGACCGAGCGCGAGATGAAGCGCGCCGGCTACATCAAGTGAACCCGGGCTCTTCCTCCTGAGCTCAGACTGGCGGCCATCCACCCCATCCCCGGATGGATGGCCGCCTTCTTCCCCCGAAAAGGAGAAGCCAGGGATGGCGACCCGGCAGACGCAGCTTCTTGCGCGCTCGCTCCTGACGCCGGCGGTCGGGCTGCTGTTCATCTGGATGATCGTCCCGCTCGCGCTGACGCTCTACTTCTCGACGCTGCATTACAGCCTGCTCGATCCCGGCTCGGAATCCTTCGTCGGGCTGGAGAATTTCCGCTACTTCCTCACCGATCCCGCATTCCTTGCCTCGCTCCGGAACACGCTGGTGCTGGTCGGCTCGGTTCTGGCGTTGACCATCCTGCTCGGCATTCCGCTGGCGCTGCTGATGGACCAGCCCGTGATCGGGCGCAATTTCGTCCGGCTGATGGTGATCGCGCCATTCTTCGTGATGCCGACCGTGAGCGCGCTGGTCTGGAAGAACCTGCTGATGCATCCGGTGTCCGGCCTGTTCGCCTGGCTCGCCCAGTTGTTTCACCTGACGCCGATCGACTGGTTCAACGATGTGCCGCTGTTTGCGGTGATCCTGATCGTGACGTGGCAATGGCTGCCCTTCGCGACGCTGATCCTGCTTACCGCGCTGCAATCGCTCGACGAGGAGCAGAAGGAGGCCGCGGAGATGGACGGCGCCAGCGCGGTCTCGACCTTCATCTACATCACGCTACCGCACCTCGCGCGTCCCATCACCGTGGTGATCCTGATCGAGACCATCTTCCTGCTGACTGTATTCGCCGAGATCTTCGTCACGACCGGCGGCGGGCCGGGCCTGCAGACGACCAATATCGCGTTCCTGATCTATTCGCAGGCGCTGATCCAGTTCGACGTCGGCAGTGCCTCCGCGGGCGGCCTCGTCGCGGTGGTCATCGCCAATATCGTCGCCTTCTTCCTGGTCCGCATCGTCGGACGCAATCTGGAGGCCTGAAGCATGGCGCGGATGGCGACGACACGGCGGGTGGTGGTCTCGACGGCGGCAGCCTGGCTGTTCGGCTTCCTGATCTTCTTCCCGATCCTCTGGATGGTGCTGGCGAGCTTCAAGACCGAGCTCGAGGCCTTCGCCATCCCGCCATCGTTCCTGTTCTTCCATTGGACCACGGAAAACTACGCGACCGTCCAGGAGCGCAGCGACTATTTCCACCACGCGATGAACTCGATCATCATCGCCGGCGGCTCGACCCTGATAGCGCTGTTGATCGCCATTCCCGCGGCCTGGTCGATGGCGTTCTCGCCGACCAGGCGCACCAAGGACATCCTGCTCTGGATGCTCTCGACCAAGATGATGCCACCGGTCGGCGTGCTGGTGCCGATCTACCTGATCTACAAGAGCTTCGGCCTGCTCGATTCCTGCATCGGCCTCGTCTTGATTCTCTGTCTCGGCAATTTGCCGATCGTGATCTGGATGCTGTTCACCTATTTCAAGGAGATCCCGCGCGACATCCTGGAGGCCGCGCGCATGGACGGCGCCACGATCGGCCGCGAACTGGTCTATGTCCTGACCCCGATGGCGATTCCGGGGCTCGCATCGACCTTGTTGCTCAACCTGATCCTGGCCTGGAACGAGGCGTTCTGGACGCTCAATCTATCGACTTCGAACGCCGCGCCGCTCACCACGTTCATCGCGTCCTATTCGAGCCCGGAAGGGCTGTTCTGGGCGAAGCTATCGGCGGCGTCCACGCTGGCGATCGCGCCCATTCTCGTCCTCGGTTGGTTCAGCCAGAAGCAGCTCGTGCGCGGGCTCACCTTTGGCGCGGTGAAGTAGAGGGGCTGCCGGATCATGGGTCAGATCACACTCCAGGGCGTGCAAAAATCCTTCGGCCCCGTGCACATCATCAAGGGCGCCGACCTGGACATCGCCGACGGCTCCTTCGTGGTGTTCGTCGGTCCCTCCGGCTGCGGCAAGACCACGCTGCTGCGGCTGATCGCGGGGCTCGAGGACGTCAGTGGCGGCAAGATCCTGATCGACGGCAGGAACGTCGTCGATACGCCCCCGGCCAAGCGCGGACTGTCGATGGTGTTCCAGTCTTACGCGCTCTATCCGCATATGAGCGTGCGCGGCAATATCGGCTTCGGCCTCAAGATGGCGGGGCTGCCAAAGGACGAGATCAATCGCAAGGTCGAGGCGGCCGCCTCTACCTTGAATCTCACGCCCTATCTCGACCGCAAGCCGCGCGAGCTCTCCGGCGGCCAGCGCCAGCGCGTCGCGATCGGCCGCGCCATCGTGCGCGAGCCCAAGGCGTTCCTCTTCGATGAGCCGTTGTCCAACCTCGATGCGGCGCTGCGCGTGCAGATGCGGATCGAGGTGACGCGGCTGCAGAAGCAGCTCGGCACCACCGCGATCTACGTCACCCACGATCAGGTCGAGGCCATGACCATGGCTGACAAGATCGTCGTGCTCAATAGCGGCAAGATCGAGCAATATGGGTCGCCGCTGGAGCTCTACGAGCGGCCGGCCAACCTTTTCGTCGCCGGGTTCATCGGCTCGCCCAAGATGAACTTCGTCACCGGAGAGCATGCCAAACAGCAGGGCGCGGCCACGATCGGCGTGCGTCCGGAGCACCTCAAGATCGAGCGCGACGGCGGAGGCGGCTGGCAAGGGACGATCGCGGTCGCCGAGCATCTCGGCAGCGACACGTTTCTCTACGTCGATGCCGGTCCGCTCGGCATGCTCACCGCGCGCTACATCGGCGAGTTGAGCCTGCATGCCGGCGACCGCGTGTCGCTGCTGCCGGACTCTGCCCGTATCCACCGCTTCGACGAGAGCGGCAATGCTCTTCGGCGCTGACAAGAAACGCAAGAAGACGGAAAGACGATCATGTATCTGGAGAGATTCAAGCTGAACGGAAAGACCGCGTTCATCACCGGCGGCGGGCAGGGCATTGGCCTCGCCTGCGCGGAGGCGCTGGCTGAGGCCGGCGCAAAGGTGATCATCGGCGACCGCGACGGCAAGGTCGCCGACAGCGCGAAAGCCAGCCTGAAGGCCAAGGGCTACGACATCGAGACCGCGGTCATGGACGTCACCGACACCAGGCGCGTGGCCGAGGTCGCGAACGACCTCGTCACCCGCCACGGCAAGGTCGACATCCTCGTCAACAATGCCGGCATCGCTCGCAGCGAGACGCCGGCGGAGACCGTCACCGACGAGCACTGGCTCAATGTCATCGACGTCAATCTCAATGGCACCTTCTGGTGCTGCCGCGAATTCGGCAAGCACATGCTGAAGGCTGGAAGCGGTGCCATCGTCAATGTCGGCTCGATGTCCGGCTTCATCGTCAATAAGCCGCAGGAACAGTGTTTCTACAACGCCTCCAAGGCAGGGGTGCATCACCTGACGAAATCGCTGGCTGCCGAATGGGGCGCGCGCGGCATCCGTGTCAACGCGGTGGCGCCGACCTATATCGAAACGCCGCTCAACGCCTTCGTGAAGAGCAATCCGAAGATGTACGACGCCTGGATCGGCGGAACCCCGATGGCGCGGATGGGGCAGGTCGAGGAGATCGCCTCCGTCGTGCTGTTCCTCTCGTCCGAGGCCGCGAGCCTGATGACCGGCAGCATCGTGCTGGTGGATGGCGGCTACACTTGCTGGTAGGCTTGCGTCAAAGCTGGCGGAAAGCGACCGGGAGCGACAATGCCGCGAGTGTATATCGGCGTCGACGTGGGGACCACGAGCACGCGGGCAGGGGTGTTTGACGAGGGCGGCACTCTGCTTGCGGCTGCGCGGCATCCGATCAAGATCTGGCACGAGGCCGGCGACATCGTCGAGCAGTCATCCCAGGATATCTGGAAGGCCTGCGTGACGTCGGTGCGGGCGGCGATGACGGAAGCTGCGATCGCGCCCGACAGTGTCGGCGGGATCGGTTTTGACGCCACCTGTTCGCTGGCGGTCCTCGATAGGCAGGGCGAGCCGCTCACCGTCAGCGCTTCCGGCGACCCGCAGCGCAACGTCATCGTCTGGATGGATCACCGCGCCACCGCCGAGGCGCGGCTGATCAATGAGACCGAGGATGCAGTGTTGCGCTATGTCGGCGGCTCGATCTCGCCGGAGATGGAGATGCCGAAGCTGTTGTGGCTGAAGCGCCATCTGCGCGCGAGTTTTGACGCCGCAGGTCACTTCTTCGATCTGGCGGACTACCTGACGTGGCGCGCCACCGGCTCGCTGCAGCGCTCGACCTGCACCGTCACCTGCAAGTGGAACTACCTCGCCCATGATGGCGGCGGCTGGAGCGCGCCGTTCTTCAGACGCATTGGTCTGTCCGACTTCGTCGCCGAGAAATACGCGCGCATCGGCACCGAGATCGTCGCACCCGGCACGCGGGTCGGCGCAGGCCTCACGCGCGCTGCCGCGGCCGAGTTCGGCCTCGCCCCGGGCACCCCGGTCGGCGCTTCGCTGATCGACGCGCATGCCGGCGGTATCGGCGCGATCGGCGGCCGAGATGGAGCCGGCGGGGCGAGCGACGTCAGCGACCGTCTGGCCTATATCATGGGAACGTCGGCCTGCATCATGGCGACGACGAAGGAGCCGTGCTTTGTTCCCGGCGTGTGGGGACCTTATTACTCCGGCATGGTCCCCGACTTCTGGCTCAACGAGGGCGGCCAGTCGGCCGCGGGCGCGGCGATCGACCATCTCCTCAAGTCGCATCCCGGTTTCGGCGAGGCGAGCGTGGCGGCACGCAGCGAGGGCCTCGACCTCATCGACTTCCTCGAGCGCCGTATCATCGCGCGCGCCGGCGATGCCAGTCGCGCCGCGCTGCTGGCGCGTGACGTCCACGTCCTGCCCGAATTCATCGGCAACCGCTCGCCTCATGCGGACCCTGATACGCGTGCGGTGATCGCCGGGCTCGATCTCGACACCGACATCGGTTCGATGGAGCGGCTGTTCGTCGCCGGACTCTGCGGACTTGCCTATGGGCTCGCCGAGGTGATCGAGACCTTTGCCGTGCATGGCGTGCGGTCCAGCCTCATGATCATGGGCGGCGGCGCCAGCCGCAGCCCGCTGGTGCGGCAGATCATGGCAGATACGACCGGTCTCACCGTCGCGCTGCCGCAGACGAAGGAGCCGGTGCTGCTGGGCGCCGCGATGCTGGGCGCAGTGGCCGGCGGCGCCTATGCCACCATCGGCGAGACCATGGCCGGGATGTCGGCGCTGGGACGCAAGAGCGAGCCGACTGCGACCGACATGGCCGCGTTTCACGCCCGCAAGCGCGAGGTCTACAAGCTGCTGCGCGCGGTCGATCGCGGCAGCCGCGCCGCGATGCGCAGCGTCGCGCGAGGTTGAAGACATGCTGATTGCCTGCGGCGATGCGCTGATCGATTTCGTACCGACGCGAAACGTCGACGGGCGCGAGGCCGTGATGCCGGCGGTTGGCGGTTCCTGCCTCAATGTCGCGATTGGAATGGCGCGGCTGGGCGCGCCGACCGGTTTCGTCGGTGGCATCTCGACCGATTTGTTCGGGCGGATGATCGCCGATCATGCCGCTGGCTCCAACGTCGACCTCAGCCTCTCCACCCGCAGCGATCACCAGACCACGCTCGCCTTCGTCCGCATCGTCGCGGGCGAGTCGCATTACGCGTTCTACGATGCCGAGACCGCAACGCGGAACTGGACCTACCGGCGTGGGTCCATTCCATTCGCAAGCGTCGAAGCCGTCCATGTCGGCTCGACCACGCTGGTCAACGACCAGGGCGCGGCCGAGACCAGGGCGCTGATCGCAGACACGCGGGCATCGTCCACGATCTCCTTCGATCCGAACTGCCGCCCCAACCTGGTCAGCGACAAGCCGGCCTATCTCGCGCGCATGGCCGAGTTCGCGGGAAGCGCCGACCTCATCAAGATGTCGGACGTCGATTTCGCCTATCTCTTCGGCGACGAGCCGTATCGTCAGCGCGCGGGCACGCTGCTCGAACAGGGGGCAAGCCTCATCGTCATCACCCGCGGCAACAATGGCGCGATTGCGTGGCATGCGGGGGCAGGGCAGATCGAAGTCGCCGCGCCGAAGGTTGAGGTCGCCGATACCATTGGCGCCGGCGACAGTTTTCAGGCGGCGCTGCTCGTCGCTCTGCACAGGCAAGGCGCGCTGGCACGCGAGAGACTGAGCGAGATCGGAGCGGAAGAACTCCGCCGCGCACTGTCCTTTGCCGCCAATTGCGCGGGCCTGACCTGCACCCGCCCAGGCGCCGATCCACCCTGGCGCCACGAGATCAGCTGGAATTGAGAGACCGCGCGTCATCGCCTCGCGATGTCCGGAATGCCCCGGCGGAGTGCGGCCATGCGCCTGCTGAAATGGACAGCTGCTGCGTCTGGCCAGTGCCTATGAGCAGGCCTTCAACACGCGCAAGGCCGCCGCCCGGCTTGCCCGCGCTTTAGAGTTCTACCTGCTCTCCTCGCGTGCCTGCCGACGAGCAGGTGCGCCCCCATAGGGGTGCACCAATGTGCGGATGTCCGCTTACGGAGCTAAAGCGCATATACGGCTCCGCCGCCGGGAATGTCGCGGCGTGATCCCACGGACGCGTTGCGCGAGGCACGTTCACTGCTTCGGGTCGACGCGCGCTTCCAGGCCACGGAACTGTGTTGCGACAGTCAAATCGCCAATCTTCCTGCCCATTTCCTTTCCGACTTCCGTCGAGAAGCGGTAGTGGAAGCCAGCATAGATCCGTGAATTTGCGACCTCGTCGCTATAGTCCTGGAGCCGCGTCCACTTGCGGGTCACACCGGGCGCAGTAGGGCTGCTCATCGAGAACTCGCCGAACTCGTCACCTACGATACGCCGGAGAACTGTGGAAACCGAAGCAGACACGATGCAATGGGCACACGGGTATTCCGGATGCGGGGGTGTCTCACCGAGCGGCAACCAGGACGATTCGCGTGGCGTCGCCGGGTTCTGCGTGATGTCCGCATTGCGTATGGCCGTCATCGGTCGCCAGAAATTATAATGGTACTTCGCATCGAAGACTGCAACGATCGCATCGTTCGCGGAGATCTCGGCAAGGGCGAAGAGGCGAGCGCAGTCAACCACGTCCATCTGTCTTGCCAATGCTGCTTGCCGGATGATTGGATTAAAGCTGGGAGGCCCTACCAAGAACCAGAATCGTCCTATCGTCGTCTGCTCTGCCGTTCGAATGGCGCTGCCGCGAGCCCCGATCGCGCGAATTTCATTGACGTCCCGGCTCCATGTCTCTGAATCGAGCGCAGGTGGCGGCGCTGGGCGGAATTGCGAGGCCGACGTCATGACCCAGGGGGTCGTCGTTCCAGCCGTCGAAGCGATCGGCACCACGGTAGGCACGTAAACGCCCGCGGTTGTGTAGGGTCGATAGTTCTCCTGAGCGTCACTGCCGTCATTCGCCCGAAACGCGATTACGCCCGCGGCGGCCGTTCTGCCAAGCTCGATTCCGTTTGCCCTTCCTTCCGTGTCCGGGATTCCGGAGAGCGTATTCATCAGCGCCTTATCGAGCGCATCCTTTTGATCCGGATAGACCGTGACGAGAATGTTGTAGGCTGCTGCTGCCGCCGCCGCCTCCCTCGAGGTAGAACGGTCGGCAACGAGATCCAGCTTGTATGGAGTGTATCGTCTTTCAATCGCATTGACCGCCTCGAACATGGCGACGTGCAGCATCGACATCGTGCGAGCCTGAGGCGCTGGTAGAATTTTCTTGTCAGCGGCAATCGCGTCGGCCTTTGCGTTCCAGTCCATAATCACATCAGCACGGGCCGCACCGATACAGGCGGCAAGAGCGACGATGGCCAATAGTGGAGATCTGATCTTTAGAAGTGTCTTCATTTTCATGCTCCTCGCTATCAAGGGAGGGTGATGCCTTGCGAAAACGCAAGGACCGTGCAGAACGAAGAAGTGCAGGACGATTCTAAGTGTACAGCACGTGATCAATTGTGAATGATCTTACAATATGCATCTGCTTCTGCCGAAAAAATGCAAAGCGTGGTGCGACAGAAGAGTAAGTTTGATTGTCTTACCTACCCGCAAGCTCACTCCCGAATAGAGCCGCAACCCAAGCGCATGTGGTGTCGAGCCCAGGAGCGCGTTTTCCTGCGACCCTCCATCGCGCGAAGCGCACCGCGCGACGGACACAGCAAAGTCTGTTCGAGCAAGACTGAAGCGTCCCAGTAAGCGAGTGGTTGATGCCGACGCGGGAGGATGCCGTCTATCGGAGTAGCAGCTATACGGCCCGACTCCGAATGCAACCGAGCGCATTGCAGATGATCCGCGAGATAGCAATCGCTCCGAGATTTTGCACATCGCGCTCGGGAACGAACTCTACGATGTCCAGCCCGACTATTCTGCATTTTGACGCGACACCCCGCATCAGTTCAATAACGTCAAAATAGGAGAGGCCGCCTGGCTGTGGTATGAGCACGCCCGGGATGACCGACGGATCGAGACCGTCGCAATCGATGGTGATCAAGCACTCGCCGTCTTCCTCTATCTCTTCGAGAACGCTTGCGATGCCGTGAAGCTGGACATGTCTTGCCGTGAGGATCTTTGCGCCCCACGCCTTTGCATAATCAAATTCGGCACGGCCAGAGCCGCCGATGCCGCGCAAACCGACCTGCACAATGCGTTTTACCCAGGGCAATTCGCTGGCTCGCCGCATTGTGCTGGAGAATGTGTATCCTGATCCATCTCGCTGATCACGCCAATCGAGATGGGCGTCAATCTGCAGGATCGTCAGTCCTTTGGTTTCACCGAAGGCCTCGAAGAAAGGTATCGGAACCGAGTCATCACCGCCCAGCAGGATCGGAACCGCGCCGACCGAAAGGACGGCTTGCGTGGCTGTTCTGATCGCATCACGGTTGCTCTCGGGCGTCATCGGGTCCGTCACCAAGTTTCCACCGTCCAAGACCCTTATCTTTGTCGGACTGAGCAGCTCGGCTTCTTGATCAAAATCCCAGCGGGTGAGATCACTCTCGTAGTGACGCAGAGCGCGACGAATGAAGTTCGGCGCCTTGGCGGCATGGCTCGTCTGACCGATGATGTGCGGCGTGGCATCTGAAGCGCCGAACAAGATCGCATCGGCCGCAGGCAGTGCGGCAGCCAAGTCACAGGCCTCAACACCCAAAAAAGTCGCCATCTCGGGATGCACAACAAACGTCCGTGAATCACCTGCGCGTCTGCTTCAACGTGGATTGCTTGACCGTGTTCCGATCAGGTATCGACGATGTCCTGCGACGCCGGACTGGACATTGCGGAGAACGCGCCAGAACAACGCGATTGACCGTAGCGGACTAGCGCGGTGCGCTCACTTACCGCTAGCCAGGTTTGGAGGGCCGGGCGCGAGAATCGGAATGTCCGGGACGCAGATAGAAAGCAAGTGGGCCCAGCCCTTGGCAAACGCTGCAGCCGCTGCGCGCTAAGAGTCCTCCCTGTCGCCGCAAGGGTATTGAACGTTTGGAACCATCATGCGTTAGTCGGCGGATGATGGCCGGATGCACTATCCGGCATGACGATGCGGTCGCGGAGACGGTTCTTGCTCAAGCTGTACAGGTGGCCGTCCGACGACTGGCACGGAATCGGCGCGGAAATGCCCTCGGAGATCATCTGGGCCGATCTCTTGAACGCGACTGACGAGGAAAAGCAGTTCGTCGAACGAGTGCTCGGTATCCGCATTCCCTCGCAAGATTCCCTCAGCGAGATCGAGGCGTCGAGCCGCCTGATCTTCGAGCACGGCACGCTCTATCTCAGCTCGCCGGCGGTTCGGCTCACCGAGGACGGCGAGGCCGAGATCACGCCGGTGGGATTCGTCATCGGCCCGCGCGTGCTGGTGACGGTGCGCTTTGCGGAGCTGCCGATCTTCGACGACATCGGCAAGCGCATCGGCTCCGACGACAGCCTGGAGAACGGCATGTGCGTGTTCGCCAGCCTGCTCGAGGCCATGATCGATCGCGGCGCCGATGTCCTGGAGCATCTCGGCACCAAGGTCGATCAGCTTTCGCGGGTTGTTTTCAAGGGAGGGCTCGTACACACCCGACGTGCGGTGCGATCCAGCCGCAGGATGCGCGAGGCCCTGGAGAATGTTGGCGAGCTGGCCGACCGGCTCGCCAAGGCGCGCGATGTTCTGCTTGGGGTCGGTCGCATCGCCTCGTTTGCCGGTGATGTCGGCAGCGAATGGATCACGGCTTCGTCGAAGAAGCGCCTCGAGGCCGTGTCAAAGGACGTCGTCTCGCTCAGCGATTACGAGACGCGATTGTCCGACAAGATCCAGCTGCTGCTCGATGCGGTGCTCGGCTTCATCAACATCCAGCAGAACGAGCTGTTCAAGATCCTGACGATCGTGTCCGTCGTCGGCGTGCCGCCGACAATCCTGGTCGGCATCTGGGGCATGAACTTCAAGTACATGCCCGAGCTGGACTGGACCTTCGGCTATCCGCTGGCCTGGCTCGCCGTCATCGCCAGCGGCGTGCTGCCGCTGATCTGGTTCAAGTGGCGCGGCTGGTTCGACTGAAGTGCGATGAGATCAGGACGAATCGTCATCGCGCTTTAGGTTATTGTTTCAGCGTGATCTTTTCGGAAAACCGCTGCGCACTTTTCCGGATCATGCTTTAAGCAGCGGCGCACCGATCGAAGGCGATGCGCCGCTGTTTGATCATGCGGCCCTGGCGTCGATGGGGCCGATCCAGTCGCGCGCCAGCGACACGTCGGCCTGCGACAATTGATGGCCTGCCGGCAGGACCTTGTGGGTCACGCTCGCTCCTGCTTGCGACAGCAGCGCAGCGAGCTGTGCCGAATTGCTCGCCGGCACGATCGGATCGGCCTGCCCGGAGAGCAGCAGGACAGGTTTGCCGCCGAGCTGCGCCTTCAGCTGATTGGCCTCGGGCGGATGCGACAGCGGCACCATGGCGCGCAGCAGGATCGCGCCCGCGAGCGCCTCCGGCTTCAGCAGCAACAGCGCGGCCGCGATATTGGCGCCATTCGAGAAGCCGACCGCGACCGGGGCGGCGATGCCATGGCGCTGCCGCGCCTCCGCGACGAAGTCGCCGAGCTCGTGCGCGCGACGGCGCACGTCGTCCTCGTCGAACACGCCCTCGGCGAGCCGGCGGAAGAAGCGCGGCATACCGTGCTCGAGCACGCGGCCGCGCGGCGAGAGCAGGGCGGAGCCGGGCGAGATCATCTTGCCGAGCCCGAGCAGGTCGTTCTCGTCGCCGCCGGTGCCGTGCAGCAGCAGGAGCGGAGGGGAGCCCGCGCCGGTCGCGGGCTCGAAGCGATGGATGAATGCACTTGCGGTCATGACACGCTCTCCTCCAGGCTCGGCAGCACGTCCTCGATCTGTTTGCGATGCTGTTCGAGGAAAACAGGCAACTTCAGCTCACGCCCCAGCGTCGCGACGGGCTCGTCGACGGCGAAGCCGGGGATGTCTGTCGCGATCTCGAACAGCACGCCGCCGGGCTCGCGGAAGTAGATCGACCGGAAGTAGTTGCGGTCGCGCTGCTCGGTCGGATGCAGGCCGTGATTGCTGATGAGCTTCTGCGCCATCTTGCCCTGTTCGGCGTCGTCGGCCGCGCGGAAGGCGATGTGATGCACCGAGCCACCGCCCTGATGCCCGCGCAAGAATCCCTTGGCCTCGTAGATGTCGACGATGCTGCCTTCGGCATCGCCCGATGCCTTGAATCGGATCACCGAGCCTTCGCGTCCGGTCTCCTTGAAGCCGAACACGTCGGTGAGGACGGCGGCCGTCTTCGCCGCACTGTCGAGCAACAGGGTGACGCCGTGGAAGCCGCGGATCGCATGCTCGGCCGGCACGTCGCCATTGCTCCAGCCGGGCTCGTTCTCGGCACCGGGGACGCCAACCAGAGCCAGGGCCATGCCATCTGGATCGGTGAATGGCAGCACGGACTCGCCGAAGCGCTTCTCCAGCGCCTCGTAGGCAATGCCCTTCTCGGTGAAGCGCTGCGTCCAGTAGCCGAGCGAGCGCTGCGGCACGCGGAAGGCGGTCTGATGAGTCTCGCCGACGCCGCGGCGCCCGGCCGGAACGCCGGCCCAGGGAAAGAAGGTCAGGATGGTGCCGGGGCGCCCGGTCTCATCGCCATAATAGAAATGGTAGGTGCCGGGATCGTCGAAATTGACCGTCTTCTTGACGAAGCGCAGGCCGAGATCCCGGGTGTAGAAGCCGAAATTCCTGATGGGATCGCCGGCGATCGCGGTGACATGGTGCAGTCCAGACATTGTCGTCCTCCAAGCTTGGGGAGCGGTCTTGCTCTGGCCGGAAATATTGTTCTGCTTGGGATTGGAGACAATCCATGCAATTATGACGGCTATGTCTACGATTTGGAAACAATCGCCGAGGCGAGCCGTTGGATAAGCTCGGCAGCCTCCGGGCCTTCGTGAAGGTGGTCGAAAGCGGGAGCTTTGCCGAGGCTGGCCGGCAGTTGCGGTTGTCGCGTTCGGCGATCAGCAAATATATCGCCGACCTCGAGGAGAGCCTCGGCGTCCAGCTGTTGAACCGGACCACGCGTCACGCCAGCCCGACCGAGAACGGCCAGCGCTATTTCGAGCGCGCGGTCGTGATCCTCTCGGAGATCGAGGCCGCCGACCAAGCCGTGACGCAGGCGCAGTCGGCGCCGCGCGGCCTGTTGCGCGTCAATGCGCCGATGTCGTTCGGCACCATGCGGCTCGGGCCGGCGCTCGCCGATTTCATGGCACGCTATGGCGAGCTTCAGCTCCAGATCGTGCTCAGCGACGATCTGCTCGATCCCGTGCAGGACGGTTTCGACGTGACGTTGCGGATCGCGGAGCTGGAATCCTCCAGCCTGATCGCGCGCAAGATCATGCCGGTGGCGCGCATGGTCTGCGCTTCGCCTGATTATCTCGCGCGCCACGGCACGCCTCGACATCCGCAGGATCTGCGCGAACATGTTTCGCTGACCTACGGCTTCCTGCTCACCGGCAACCAGTGGAAGCTCACCGGCGCCGATGGCGATCACTGGATCCAGCCGGCCTGGTCGCTCTGCGTCAACAATGCCGAGGTGCTGCGCGACGTCGCCATCAAGGGCAGGGGGCTCGCGCTCCTCCCCGAGTTCATCGCGGCAGATGCCGTGCGGAAAGGCGAGCTGCGCGTCGTGCTCCAGGACTATTCTGCACCGCCACTCGCGCTGTACGCAGTCTATCCGCCGACGCGGCATCTGTCGGTGAAGGTGCGGCTGTTCATCGATTTTCTGGTCGAGCGGTTTGGCCGGGACGACGAAGCGGGTGTGCGGACGCGCTGAGACTTGATGCCTGAAACGCAGCGGCCAGCCGGCCGATGTCCGTTTGGCCCGGTTGGTAGACTTCGGGCAGCAGCTTCGCGCTCGACCGGCGTTGATCGTCCAGTACCTAATCGGGTGGGAACCCGATCGGGTGCAGCCATGGCCTCCAGTCAGTCGGTGAGGGAATAGCTTGCACGAGGTCGTTGCTCGGGCAATGCGCCCGGACGAGCCAAGTCGTTGCAGCAATGGCTCCGCATGCCACGGCAGCGCCGCCAATGACGTCCACTGCATAATGCGCGCCGCAGAGGGGCGTCCCGGCGATGAGAAGGAGATTCAGGGGAACGAGGAAGAAACGCAAGATACGGATCGGCCAAAGAGCCCAAACAAACAAGATGGCATTGGCCGTGTGAAAGCTCGGGAACGAGATCAGCCCCTCCACGGACCGAAAATCGATGACGCGTAGCGTTCCGTTGCGAAGCCCTTCGAGGATAGGGAAATAGCTGTGCCCGCCGCCCGGCAAGGTTGATAATTCAGTAGGAGCTTTGTCCAGGTAGATTATCGCGTTTGCGGCCGGAATGAAGCATGCAATCGCGGCGGTTGCCGTTACAGCAACCGCAAATGCGATGATGTAGAACTGCAGTCGGTCAAGCCGTCGGGTCAGAATGGCGGCGGCCAACACCAGGATGTTTTGCGACATCATGGAGTTGTAGGCGAAGGAAAGTACGTTGCGGAGTGCATCGTGCCTGTTCAAGACAGCGAGATAGCTGGCACGATCGAATCCAAGCCATTGATCCACAGCGTGGAGATGCGCGTCGCGGTAAGGCAGCGGCACTGTGGATGCGGCGTAGCTCAGCACGATTCCCATGAGGATCACGACAACGAGCTGACCAAAGCAGATGAGAACGCGCGCGATTTTCGAATTTGGCCGGACGAAACTGAAATAAATCGCGAAGAACGCATAGACCGACATCAAGACGAGGGTCTCGGCTGACACCTCAATGCTGCAGCTTAAACCCACAAGGCTGAGCGAGAGCGCCGCCAAGAGAGCGATCGCCAAGGTGGCCTGCCACGTAATGGTGCACAGCAGTCGGTCATCCGTGTTCGACGGAGCGTGCATTTTTCATTTTCCACATCCTAAGATTGCTGGAGGTGGAGAGCTACCTATCGCCGCACAAAGGAATCCTTAACGCGTCGCCAGCGGAGCAGCTGCCTTTGTAGGAAGGTCAATGAATGATGACCTGCACTGCTTGAAAGTGATGCGGCCAGCTCCGCGCCTGAACCGGAAGCGCTCTTCCTGCCGAGAAGTGCGCCCTGATCTGTTTGGCGCCGAGATGAGGGCGGCTTGGGCACGCTGGCTTTGAAGGGGGAAGCAGGGCGGCGTTGGATTTACCAAAGTGTCCTTGGAGCTCGGATCTCCGGCAGTCCGGCGCTGGGAGGCTGGGCCGCCCCGCTTTTCGTGAAGGTTAGGGTGTAGTCAGCTTGGTGTTGACGCTCGTGAACACGCCGCTCACTGCCGTGCCGGCGTTCTTGACGGCAGCAATGATAGCAAGCGCAATGCCTGCAGCGATCAGGCCATACTCGATCGCCGTAGCGCCGCTTTCGTCAGCCAGGAACCTCTTGAACGTATGCAAGTTCGTCTCCTTATGGTTGTTAGATATGCGTGTAGCAATTGGTTGTAACAACTTGTTTCTACTCGTGAAGGAATTAAGGAGGCTTGAATCCGAACCGTTAATTTGAGTCCAACTCGAATGTTTCACACAGTTGCTGGAATCCGCGTCAGTGGGATCGCGGCCATCCGCTGCGCAAGATCGTATGTCGGGAACGCCTGTCTTCAGTTTGTCCGGCGAACCGAAGATCGCAGGGAGATCGAGGCGGAAGTCGACGCTTTCGACCCAGCCACGCTGTGGCTCGAGCCGAAGATGAGGCCGCCCGGGCGGGCGGTCGTGCTGTCCCAAAGTGCGATGCGATGAGGATGAATCGTCATCGCGCTTTAGGTTTGTTTAAGCATGATCTTTTCGGAAAACCGCTGAGCACTTTTCCAGATCATGCTTTAGCGCCGCAGCGTGAACTCGTCCGCACCGCGCCGGTGCTCCCATTTCGCCTGCTCCAGCTCGGGCCGGTCGCATTCGATCTCCGGATAGCCGATGCAGAGATAAGCGATGAATTTCCAGGAGCCGGGCACGTCGAGAATGGTGTGGATCCGATCCGGGCTCAAGATCGACACCCAGCCGAGACCGATGCCCTCGGCGCGCGCCGCGAGCCACATCGCGGTGATCGCCGCGACCACGGAATATTCCGTGGTCTCCGGCATCGTCGCGCGACCGAGACCATGCCCGATGTCGCTGGCCTTGTCCGCGAACACCGCGAGGTGACCGGGGGCCTGTTCGAGACCCGAGAGCTTCAGCGCGGCATAGCGCGCGGCGCGCTCGCCGGAATAGCAATTCAACGCGTCGGCGTTGCACGCCTTGAAATCGTCGGTCACGGCCCGGCGTCGCGCGTCGTCGTCGACGATGACGAAGCGCCAGGGCTGGCTGAGGCCGACCGAGGGCGAAAGGCAGGCCGTCTCGATCAGGCGATCGATGGCGCCGGCCGGCAATGGATCGCTGCGAAAGCGGCGCACGTCGCGGCGCCACACGAACAGCTCGCGCAAGTGCCGGCGGAAGGCGTCGTCGAACTCGACCATGAGGTCAATGTCCCATCTGGAAGGACGCGGCAACCAGCAGGATCAGGATCTCGCCAGTCTGCTCGAACGCCCCGAGGATGTCGCCGGTCTGCCCGCCGATCTGCCGGATGGCAAGCCGCGCCAGCATCAGGCCGGCGAGCGACAGCAAGACCAGGCCGACCAGCGCCTTGCCCGGCCCCAACGCCAGGGCAAGTGCGAGCGTTCCCACAGCGAAGGCAATGGCGACGCTGCGGCCCGGCGGCGATCCGGCGCTGGCCGACAGACCGTCAGGCCGCGCCGGCGCGACCAGCGACATGAAGGCCGGCACGCCGGCACGGGCAGCGGTGTGCGCAGCGCACAGCGCGGGCGTGACGGCCCACGGATCGGCGATCGCCGCAAGGGCGCTCCAGCGCAGGCCGAACGACAGGATCAGTGCGCAAACGCCATAGGTCCCGATCCGGCTGTCGCGCATGATCTCGAGCTTGCGCTCGCGCGTCCGGCCGCCGCCGAATCCGTCCGCGGTATCGGCCAGTCCGTCCTCGTGCAGCGCGCCGGTGATGAGGGTGGTCGTGGCCAGCACGAGCAGGGCGGCAAGGTTCGGTGTCAGTCCGAAGCGAATGGAGATCTTGTAGATCAACGCGCCCGCAAGGCCGACCAGCAATCCCGCGACGGGCAGGGCCCAGGTCGCGCGCGCGATCGCGCCGTCGCCGGCGGGCTTCGACGATGCGACAGGCAGGATCGTGACGAACGACGCTGCGATTCTGAGATCGGCGACGACCTCTCGCAAGAGCTCGGCGCGCGGGATCATTTCAGCTTCATCGGCAGGCCGGCGACGATGAACTCGACGTCGTCGGCGACATCGGCAACGATCTGATTCATGATCCCGGCGGCGTCGCGGAAGCTTCTCGCCAGCGCGTTGTCAGGCACGATGCCGAGGCCGACCTCGTTGGTCACAAGGATGACGGGGCTGCCAAGCCGGGGCAGGGCGCCGGCGAGCTCTCGCACGTCTCGCTCCCAGTCGCGCGCCGCATGCATCAGATTGGAGAGCCACAGCGTCAGGCAATCCACGAGCCTCGCGCCGCCGCCTTCGGTCGAGAGCAGCGCCGGCACGAGATCGAGCGGGACCTCGCGCTCGGTCCAATCGGTTCCGCGCCGCGCGCGGTGTCGTGCGATGCGTTCCTGCATTTCACCATCGAGCGCCTCGGCGGTTGCGATGTAGACGGGCTGGCCGGGAAAGCTGCGCGCGCGCGCTTCCGCCCGGGTGCTCTTGCCCGATCGCGCTCCGCCGGTGATCAAGATGACGGCCATGAAGGTCTCCTATCGCCAGCACTAATCATCAAACGCGCCCAAAGACAAAGCCGAAATCAGGCAGCGAGGGGCTTGCACTCGGCCGCCGTCTTGCGCAACAGGGGCGGGACAGGAGCTAGATGTGGGCTTTGCGGGCGCGATGGTGGTGGCGATGGCGGTGGATGCCCTTCTGGGCTGGCCGGCCTGGCTGTTCGCGCGGATCGGCCATCCCGTCACCTGGCTCGGCGGGCTCATTGCGGCCATCGACACCGCCTGGAATCGCGCGTCCGATCCGCCGGCATTGCGCCGAGCCGCGGGCGTCGCCGGCGCGCTTGCGGTGGTCGCGCTCTCTGTAGCGCTCGGCTGGGCGCTGCAATCACTGCTTCCTTCGGGCTGGATCCAGATCGTGCTGATTGGCATCCTGGCCTGGCCATTGGTCGCGCTGCGCTCGCTGCATGATCATGTGGCTGCCGTCGCCACGCCCTTGCTGGCCGGCGACGTTGCCGCGGCGCGCGATGCGGTCTCGCGCATCGTCGGCCGCGATCCCGCAAGCCTCGATGAGGCCGGCATCGCACGCGCGGCGATCGAGAGCCTTGCCGAAAACACCTCCGACGGCATCGTCGCGCCGGTGTTCTGGGGCGCGCTGTTGGGCTTGCCCGGTATCCTCGGCTACAAGGCGATCAACACGCTGGACTCCATGATCGGCCATCGCAGCGAACGGCACGAAGCCTTTGGATGGGCGGCGGCGCGCATCGACGATGTCGCCAATTTCATCCCGGCGCGGCTGACCGGATTTCTGTTCGTGCTGCTGGCACCGCAGCGGTCGGAAGCATTGGCCTGCATGACGCGCGATGCGCGCCGTCATCGCTCGCCGAACGCCGGCTGGCCGGAAGCGGCCATGGCGGGCGGGCTCGGCGTGCGGCTGAGCGGCCCCCGCATCTATCATGGCAGCGCGACCGACGAGCCCTGGCTGAACGAAGGCGCGCGCGATCCGCGTGCTGCCGACATCGCGGAGGCGCTGACCGTCTACCGTCGCGCCATGTCGCTGGTCGCAGGCCTGCTTGCGATCCTGGCCTTCGCGTGACAGAACGGGGCATGCGCGAGCATGGTGGAAATCTGGACCAAGCCCAGCAGCGTTTTGGCGGACGCGTGGAGGACTGGATCGATCTGTCGACCGGGATCAACCGGGTGCCCTATCCCGTGGGTGAGGTGAGCGCGCGCGCGTGGACTGCACTGCCGTCGCGTGCCGAGATCGAGGCCCTGCATCGGGCCGCGCAGCAGGCCTATGCGACGACCGCGCACATTGCAGCTACGGCAGGCGCGCAGGCCGTCATTGAGCTCTTGCCGCGCCTTGCGCCGCGTGGTCGAGCCCGCATTCTCGCTCCGACCTACAATGAATACGCTGCGGTTCTGTCGGGCTCGGGCTGGGAGGTTACCGAAGTCTCGGCCCTCGACGAACTTGCCGGAGCGGATCTAGCCGTAGTCGTCAATCCCAACAATCCCGATGGGCGGCACTATAAGCAGGCTGAACTGCTCGCGCTGATGCCGCGTCTCGGTCGGCTGGTCGTCGACGAGAGCTTCTGTGACGCAATTCCGGAGCTTTCGTTGGCGCCCGGGGCGGGCAGGCGCGATCTCCTGATCCTGCGCTCCTTCGGAAAGTTCTATGGACTTGCGGGATTGCGGCTCGGTTTCGCTATTGGTGGGGATAGGGACATCGCTGGAATATCTGCGATGTCAGGTCCGTGGCCGGTGTCGGGTGCCGCGATTGCAATTGGCTGCCGTGCCCTGCGCGATGACGCATGGGCCAAGGCAACATCGGCGCGGCTAGCGAGGGACAGTGCTCGCCTCGACGACATGGTGCAGTCGCAGGACTGGCGACTGGTCGGCGGCACGCCGTTGTTTCGTCTCTACGAAACGCCTGACGGACTCGCCGCGCAGGAGAAATTGGCGCGCAGCCACATCTGGTCCCGCGTCTTCGCGCAACAGCCGACATGGCTGCGCCTCGGGCTTCCCGGCAGCGAAGCCGAATGGACGCGCCTTGCCGAGGCCCTAGCGCGCTAGCGCGAGCAGGCCTTCGACGTCGAGATGCTTTTCGATGTGATCGGCCAGCGCTTCGAGCGCGCTCTCGACCCTGGCGTGATAGGGCTCGTCGCCCGCGGGAATGTCGAGCTTGGCGAGGTAGGCCTTGCGGAAATCATCCGATGTGAACAGGCCGTGCAGATAGCTGCCTTGCACGCGGCCATCCTGCGAGATCGCGCCTTCCGGCTCGCCGTTCAGTTTCGCGAACGGGCGGGCGCGATCGGGGCCGTCGGTGTGGCCGATATGGATTTCGTAGGCTTCGATCGGCTGCTCCGTGACGGCATGCACGGCCGCAACCCGCGTCAGCGTCTTCTGCGGGCTCATCACCGTCTCGACATCGAGAAGCCCGAGGCCCGGCGTGTCGCCCGCAGGTCCCTCGATGCCTTCGGGGTCGGCGACGCTGCGTCCCAGCATCTGATAGCCGCCGCAGAGGCCGAGCACATGGCCGCCCCTGCGGTGGTGGGCGAGCAGGTCGATGTCCCAGCCCTGCGCACGAAGGAAGGCGAGGTCGCCCCGGGTTGATTTCGACCCGGGAATGATGACGAGGCGCACGTCGCCCGGGATCGCCTCGCCCGGGCGCACCATCACGAGATCGACGCCCGGCTCGAGCTTGAGGGGATCGAGATCATCGAAATTGGCGATGCGCGATAGCGCGAGGCAGGCGATCTTGCATCGGCCCGGCTTTCGCGCGTCACTCAGGCCCAGCGCATCCTCGGCCGGCAGCTCGCCGGCGCGCGGAAACCAGGGCAGCACGCCAAGGCCGCGCCATGCGGTCTTTTGCTCGATCAGATTGTAGCCGTCGTCGAACAGGGTGGGGTCGCCGCGGAACTTGTTGATGACGAAGCCAGAGATCATCGCGGCATCGTCGGGGTCGATCACCGTCTTGATGCCGACCAGCTGGGCGATGACCCCGCCGCGATCGATGTCGCCGACCAGCACGACGGGCACGTCCGCCTTGCGGGCAAAGCCCATGTTGGCGATGTCGGACTTGCGCAAATTCACCTCGGCCGGGCTGCCGGCGCCTTCGACCAGCACCAGGTCAGAGCGCGCCTTAAGCCGCTCGAAGCTCTCCAGCACCGCGCCCATCAGCGACGGCTTCATCGCCGCGTAGTCGCGCGCGCGTGCGGTCGCGATGCGCTTGCCATGGACCACGACCTGCGCGCCGACATCGGTCTCGGGCTTGAGCAGCACCGGGTTCATGTCGGTGTGCGGCTCGACGCCGGCGGCGAGCGCCTGTAGCGCCTGGGCCCGGCCGATCTCACCGCCGTCGACCGTGACCGCGGCGTTGTTCGACATGTTCTGCGGCTTGAAGGGCAGCACGCGCAGGCCGCGCCGCGTGAAGGCACGCGCAAGGCCGGCGACGATGAGCGACTTGCCCACGTCCGAGCCGGCCCCCTGGATCATCAATGCGCGTGCCATTGAACCTAGAACTCGACGCCGGCCTGCGCCTTGATGCCGGAACGGAACGGGTGCTTGACCAGCGTCATCTCGGTGACGAGGTCGGCGATCTCGATCAGCTCGTCCTTCGCGTTGCGACCGGTGAGCACGACATGCGTCATCGCAGGCTTCTGCGTGGTCAGGAATTCGACGACTTCAGCGATGTCGAGATAGTCATAGCGGAGCGCGATGTTGATCTCGTCGAGCACGACCATCCGCAGCCGCTCGTTGAGGATCAGCTCCTTGGCCTTCTCCCAGCCGGCGCGCGCGGCGGCGATGTCGCGGGCACGGTCCTGCGTCTCCCAGGTGAAGCCTTCGCCCATCGCGTGGAACTGGCAGAGATCGCCGAAATGGCCGGTGAGCAGGCGCCGTTCGCCCGTATCCCAGGCGCCCTTGATGAATTGCACCACCGCACAAGGAAAGCCATGGGCGACGCAGCGGACGATCATGCCGAAGGCCGAGGAGGATTTGCCCTTGCCGCTGCCGGTGTGGACGATGATCAGGCCCTTTTCGCCGCTCTTGGTCGCCATGATCTTGTCGCGGGCGGCTTTCTTCTTCGCCATCTTCTGGGCGTGCCGGGCGTCGGTTTCCTCGCCCGTTCGGGTGTCCGGTTCAGGCGTCATCGTACCAGTCCTTCGGCTTGACAAGTGGCAGTCACGGGCAAATGGTGGCCCGGCGTTGGTTCCTGTCCTATGACAGGCGAAGAGGGAATGCGATAGGGTCCGAATCGGCAAGATTTGGGTCCAAAATGCAGCCGCCCCCGCGACCGTGACCGGAGAGATGCCCGAAGCCACTGATTCCTGCGGGAATCGGGAAGGCGGGGATCGAAGGGCAAGGCCCTGCTCCGCAAGCCGGGAGACCTGCCAGCGCGAAGAGTTTTGGACCGGCGGACGGGGTGTTCCGCGACGGGGAAACGGGCCCTTTGAGCCAAGGTCCGTGTGCCTCTCGCCTCCCGCTGTTTATCCTGGAAGAGGCGATGACCGTCACACTTCACGTCTGCATCACCTGCCGCGCCGGCCAGACGCTTGGCGAGGGCGAGACAACGCCCGGCAAGCGCCTGCATGGCGCGATTCTCGAGGCCGGCGTGCCCGAGGGCGTCAACGTGGTTCCCGTCGAATGCCTGTCGGCCTGCAGCCAGGGCTGCTCGGTCGCGCTCAGCGCGCCCGGCCGCTGGTCTTACGTCTATGGTCGCCTCTCCGAGACGAATGCGCGCGATGTGGTCGCGGGCGCTGCGGCCTATGCGGCGGCGCCCGACGGGCTCGTGCCATGGCGCAGCCGCCCCGAGATCTTCCGCAAGCAGTCGCTTGCCCGTATTCCCCCGATTCCCGCCGTGCCGGAGGCCGCCGAATGAACTCGCTCGCCAAAATCCCCGTCACGGTGGTCACTGGGTTTCTCGGTTCCGGGAAGACCACGCTGATCCAGCATCTGCTCGCCAACGCGAATGGCAAGAAGCTGGCGGTGCTCGTCAACGAGTTCGGCAGCGAGGGCGTCGACGGCGAAATCTTGAAATCCTGCGCCGACGCCAATTGTCCGGAGGAGAACATCGTCGAGCTCGCCAATGGCTGCATCTGCTGCACCGTCGCCGACGATTTCATTCCGACCATGGAGCAACTCTTGGCGCGCCCGGTGCGGCCCGATCACATCCTGATCGAAACCTCGGGCCTGGCGCTGCCAAAGCCGCTGCTGAAGGCGTTCGACTGGCCACAGATCCGCTCGCGCATCACGGTCGACGGCGTGATCGCGCTGGCCGATGCCGAGGCCGTCGCGGCCGGCCGCTTCGCGCCGGACCCGATTGCCGTCGAAGCGCAGCGCGCGGCGGACGACAATCTCGATCACGAGACGCCGCTGTCGGAAGTGTTCGAGGACCAGATCGCCTGTGCCGACATCGTGCTGCTGACGAAAGCGGATCTGGCCGGCAGCGCCGGGATCGAAGTCGCCAAGGCGACGATCGCCGCCGAGATGCCGCGCCGCGTGCCGATGCTTCCTGTCACCGACGGTGCGATCGATGCGCGCGTCATTCTCGGCCTTGGCGCCGCCGCGGAGAACGATCTCGCCGCGCGTCCCTCGCATCATGACGGCGAAGAGGACCACGAGCACGATGATTTTGCCTCGGTCGTGATCGACCTTCCGGAGGTCGCCGACGTCGATGCGCTGGTCGCATCCGTGCAGCGTCTTGCGCGCGAGCAGAATGTGCTGCGTGCCAAGGGCTATATCGCGGTCGCGGGCAAGCCGATGCGCCTCCTGCTGCAGGCGGTCGGCGAGCGCGTGCGCCACCAGTTCGACAAGCCATGGGGCGCGGGTCACAGGCAGTCCAAGCTCGTCGTGATCGGCGAGCATGGCGATATCGACGAGGCCGCGATCAGGTCAGGGCTTGGTATCTGATGCACGTCGTCTTCCGCGAGAGCCGCGGTCTCGAGGAGACCGCGACGCCAAGAGACATCGGCCAGGACCCGGCCGATCTCGTGGTGCTCTCGTTTTCGGATTCCGATCTTGCGGCGTTCGCGGCCGGCTGGCGGCGTGGCCGGAACAGCCTGCCGTCGCTGCGGCTTGCCAATCTTTCCGAACTTCGTCATCCGCTGTCGATCGACACCTATATCGAGCGCACGCTGTCGCAGGCGCGCGGCATCCTGGTGCGCCTGATCGGCGGCGAGTCCTACTGGCCGTACGGCCTCGCCGCCCTGCAACAGCTCGCCAAGGACCGCAACATCGCGCTGGCCGTGCTGCCGGCCGATGGTCGCGACGACACGCGGCTCGATTCGTATTCGACGTTGCCGGTTTCGACGCTGCGTCGGCTCAAGGTGCTCTGCGACACCGGCGGTCCGGTCGCGGCGCAAGCTGCGATCGCGCAGCTCGCGCTGGCCTCAGGCCTCTATGCCGGCCCGGTCGTCGGCGAGATGACCGTGCCCGAGATGGGCTTTTATGATCCCGAGCGCGGCGTGATTGCGGCGCCGCCCAGCGTCGAGGAGAAGCCGCGCGCGCTGGTGACGTTCTACCGCTCCTATCTCACCGCTACGGATACCGGCCCGGTCGATGCCCTCATTGCGGCGCTGCGCGAGAGGGGATTTGATGCTTTTGGCGTGTTCGTCACCTCGCTGAAGAGTGCAGGCGTCGCCGATTGGTTGCGCGCGCATTTCGCGCAGAATCCTCCCGCGGCGATCGTTAATGCGACGGCGTTCTCGGCAATGAGCGACGACGGCAAGACGCCGTTCGATGCTGCACAATGTCCGGTATTTCAGGTCGCGCTTTCGACGGCGCGGCGCGAGGACTGGGCGATCTCGCTGCGCGGCCTGTCGCCGGGCGACCTCGCCATGCATGTGGTGCTGCCCGAGGTCGACGGCCGCCTGTTCGCGGGCGTGGTGAGTTTCAAATCTGCCGCGACGCGCGATCCCGATCTGCAATTCTCGCATCTGGCGCACACGCCTGACGCGGAGCGTGTGAAGGCCGTCGCCGCGCGCGTCGCGGCCTGGCGGCGCCTTGCCGAGACGCCGGCCGGAGAGAAGCGGCTGGGGGTCGTGCTGTCGAACTATCCCGGCCGGCCGCACCAGATCGCGCATGCTGTTGGTCTCGATGCGCTCGCGTCGGTCGAGGCGTTATTGTCCGATCTCGCCGAGGCGGGATACGCTGTTGTTCCGGTTCACGCGCTCGGCGAGACGCTGCTCAAGCAACGATTGATCTGGAATGTCGCCGAGTACCGGGCGGCGCTCTCGCGCCTGCCGCAAACCTTGCAGGACGATCTCGCGCAGGCCTGGGGCGTGCCTGAGGACGATCCGAGCTGCCGCGACGGCGCGTTCCATTTCGCCGCGATCCAATGTGGTCGGTCGATTGTCGCAATTCAGCCGGAACGCGGCGAAGCGGCCTCGCGCGATGCCGACTATCACGATCTCGCTCGCACGCCGCGCCATGCCTACGTCGCCTTCTATCTCTGGCTCAGGCAGCAGGGCTGTGATGCCATCGTGCATATGGGCGCGCACGGCACGCTGGAGTGGCTGCCCGGGAAATCCGTGGCGCTGTCACCGAGCTGCTGGCCGGAGGCATTGATCGGCGATTTTCCGATCATCTATCCCTTCATCGTCAACGATCCCGGCGAGGCCGCGCAGGCCAAGCGGCGCATCGGCGCGGTCACGATCGGCCATTTGCCGCCGCCGCTCGCAATGTCCTCGGTGCCGGAAAGCCTGCGCCGGCTCGAACGGCTGCTCGATGAATATTCGACCGCCGACGGTCTCGATCCCGCCCGCCGCCAGCGCCTCATCGCGGCGATCCGTGACGAGGCGCGTTCGGCAGGTCTCGAAGAGGATCTCGGCCTGGACGCAACGGCCGCACCTGCCGAAGCGATTCCGCGGATCGATCGCTTCGTCTGCGATCTCAAGGAAAGCCAGTTCGGCGACGGCCTGCACGTGTTCGGCCGCGGCGCCTGCGGCGAAGCGGAGCGGGATGCGTTGCTTGCTTCGCTGACGGGTCGGCGCGTTGCGCCGGGCCCATCGGGCTCGCCCTATCGTGGACGCCAGGACGTGCTGCCGACCGGGCGCAATCTGTTCGCCGTCGATCCGCGCGCGGTGCCGACGCCGTCTGCGCATGCGCAGGGCATCAAGCTCGCGGAAGAGCTGCTGCGCCGTCACTTGCAGGATCATGGCGACTGGCCGAGGGGACTCATCGTCGATCTCTGGGGCTCGGCGACGATGCGCACGGCGGGCGAGGAGTTCGCGATGGCGCTGCATCTGGCCGGCCTCGCGCCGCGCTGGGATCACGCCTCCGGCCGCGTCACCGGCTACGACATCATCGCGCCGGCCGAGCTGGGCCGTCCGCGCATCGACGTCACGCTGCGCGTGTCCGGCCTGTTCCGCGATGTCTTTTCGGGGCTGGCGCAATTGTTCGAGGCCGCTTCCGGCGCGCTCGCGGCGCGCGAGGACGAGGGCGACGAGAATCCGTATCGCAACCGCGCATCCCGCGTGTTCGCGCCGCGTCCCGGACACTATGGCGTCGGCCTCTCGGCGATCCCGGATGCCTTCACGCCGGAGACGCGCGAGGCGGCCGGCGAAGCCTGGCTGTCGGCATCGTCCTGGGCGTTCTCGGCGGATGGTACAATGCAGCCCGATCGTACTGGCATCGAGTCGCGTCTCGCGTCCGCAGACGCTTTTGTCCATATCCAGGACTTGCCCGAAACCGATCTGCTGCTTGCCGCCGACTATGCCGCGCATGAGGCAGCTATCGCAGCGGCAGCCGTGCATCTCGGGGCAGGCGCGCCGTGCCTCTATCACCTCGACGCGACGCGGCCCGACCAGCCCCATGCGCGCACGCTGACGGAGGAGATTTCACGTGTCGCCCGGGCGCGCGCGGCCAATCCGGCCTGGATCGCCGGCATGATGCGGCATGGCTTTCGCGGCGCCGCCGAGATCACCGCGACGCTGGAGCACATGGCTGCCTTCGCGCATCTCGCCGGCGCCGTGCCGCCGCATTTGTTCGACCTCTACTACGATGCCACGCTCGGCAACGACGAGGTCCGTGCTTTCATGGCACGTGAGAATCCCTCGGCTCTCGCCGCGATGGAAACCTGCTTTGCGCGCCTGCATGATGCGGCGCTCTGGCAAACGCGCCGCAATTCGATCGCCGCGGCGCTGCGGGAGGCCTCATGAGTGCGGCCCCAATCAAGGGTTGGTGCCCCGGCGCGCTGCGCCCTATGCTCTCGGGCGACGGGCTCGTGGTGCGCGTGCGCCCGTTCGGCGGGCGGCTCGAAGCCGCACAGATTGCCGGGCTTGCCGAGCTCGCCGGACGGCACGGCAATGGCCTGATTGATGTGACGAGCCGGGCCAATCTCCAGATCAGGGGCGTCAAGGAGGAGGGCCATCTTCCGCTGCTCGACGGTCTTGCGCAACTGGCGCTGCTCGACCCCGACGCCGAGATCGAAGCCCGGCGCAATGTTCTGGTGACGCCGTTCTGGAGCAGCGGCGACGAAACACAGTCGCTCGCCGCCGAGCTGGAGGAGGCGCTTGCCGATAGCGGCCTGGCGCTTCCCACCAAGTTCGGCTTCGCCATCGACGACGGAAGGTCGCGCGTTCTGGCTGGCGATTCCGCCGACATACGCATCGAGCGCGATCGCTTGGGTCGTCTCCTGGTGCGGGCCGATGGCGCAAGGCTCGGCCGCTCCGTCGCACGCGGACAGGCCGTGAGCACGGCGCTGGCGCTCGCGAGCTGGTTCATCATCTCCGGCGGCGCGAGGGACGGGCGAGGGCGCATGGCGGCCCATATCGCGTCCGGCGCGGCGTTGCCTCAATCGTTGTGCGGCGAGACCGAGCCGGCGCCCGTCATGGCCGCGGCACGGCCCGGGCACTATCCGCAAGGCGCGATCGTCGGCGTCGCGTTCGGGCAGATCTTGCACGCCACGCTCCATCAGTTCTCCAGCTGCGGACACGCGCTGCGCATGACGCCATGGCGGATGGTGCTCAGCGAGGGCAAGCGCGAGATGCCGAGTGGGGCGGGCCTCATCACCGAGCCGTACGATCCGGCGCTGCGCGTCATCGCCTGCAGCGGCGCGCCGCGCTGCCGGGAAGCCCATGCCGATACGCGCACGCTCGCAGCGGCGCTGGCGCCGCGCATTGCCGCCGATACGCGACTTCACGTCTCCGGCTGCGGCAAGGGCTGCGCCCATTCGGGCGCGGCTGCGGTCACGCTGATTGCGACGCATGCCGGTTTCGATCTCGTCCGCGACGGCTCGATCCGCGACGAGCCGGTCCTGCGCGGGCTGAACGGAGCCGACATCGTCAGCGATCCCTCCATCCTGATCGGAGGGAACTGATGCCGCACACCTACGAGACCGACGGCGCGGCGATCTACCGGCAATCCTTTGCGACCATTCGGGCCGAGGCGGAGCTTGCGCGCTTCACGCCCGATGAAGAGCCGGTGGTGGTGCGCATGATCCACGCCGTCGGCATGGTCGGCCTCGAGGCGCATATCCGCTTCACGCCAGGCATGGCAACCCTCGCGCGCGCGGCCCTGCAGAAGGGCGCGCCGATCCTGTGCGACGCGCGCATGGTCTCGGAAGGCATCACGCGCGCAAGACTTCCCGCGGCCAATGCCGTCATCTGCACGTTAGGAGACGAGTCCGTTCCCACGCTCGCGCAATCCATGCGCAACACCCGCTCGGCCGCGGCGCTGGAGCTGTGGCGGCCGCATCTCGATGGCGCCATCGTCGCGATCGGCAACGCGCCGACCGCGCTGTTTCATCTGCTCAATATGCTGGAAGACCCGGACTGCCCGCGTCCGGCGGCGATCATCGGCTGTCCCGTCGGCTTCGTTGGTGCCGCCGAGTCCAAGGCCGCGCTGATGGCCGATCCGCCGGTACCGGCGCTGACGGTCGAGGGCCGCCTCGGCGGCTCCGCGATCACGGTTGCTGCCGTGAACGCGCTGGCGAGCCGGAGCGAATAGCCATGGGACGCATCATCTGCTGTGGTCTCGGCCCCGGCGATCCCGATCTGATGAGCGTGCGCGCCGACCGGACGGTGCGTGCCGCGCAGCACGTCGCCTATTTCCGCAAGAAGGGCAGGCCGGGTCAGGCGCGCTGCATCGTCGAGGGCATGCTGGCGGCCGACGTCACCGAATATCCGATGGAATATCCTGTCACGACGGAGATCGCGTTCGACAGCGCGGAATACGTCCAGCTGCTTGCGGGCTTCTACGATGAATGGGCGGAGCGTCTGGCGCGGCTTGCGCGCGCCGTCGACGTCGTCGTGCTCTGCGAGGGCGATCCGTATTTCTACGGATCGTTCATGCATCTGCACATGCGCCTGCAAGGCCGCGTCGAGATCGAGGTGATCGCCGGCATTCCCGGCATGGTCGGCTGCTGGAACGGCGTCGGGCAGCCCATCGCGCTCGGCGACGACGTGACGACGGTGCTGATGGGGACGCTCCCCGAGGCCGAGCTCGAGCGCCGCATGCGCGATTCCGATGCGCTGGTCGTCATGAAGACCGGCCGCAATCTGGCAAAGGTGCGCCGCGCGCTTCGCTCCGCCGGCCGGTTAGACGATGCCTGGCTGGTCGAGCGCGGCACGATGCCGGGGGAGCGCGTGGTGCGGCTCGCCGAGATCGATGCCGCCGATTGCCCCTATTTTGCGATCGTGCTGGTGCACGGCAAGGGCCGGCATCTGGACGCTGCCGAATGACGGGCACGCTGACCATCGCGGGCCTCGGGCCCGGGAGCGACGCGCTGGTGACGCCGGAAGTCTCCGCCGCGCTCGCAGCCGCGACCGACATTCTGGGCTATGCGCCCTATGTCGCACGCGTACCGCCGCGACCGGGGCTGACCCTGCATCCCTCCGACAATCGCGAAGAGCTGCAACGCGCGAGCGAAGCCTTGCGGCTTGCTGCGGAAGGCGGGGAGGTCGTTGTCGTCTCCTCCGGGGATCCCGGCGTGTTCGCGATGGCCTCGGCCGTGTTCGAGGCGCTCGAACAGGCGCCGCAATGGCAGGCGCTGCCGATCCGCGTGCTGCCCGGCGTCACCGCGATGCTGGCGGCGGCCGCGCGTGCCGGCGCGCCCCTCGGTCATGATTTCTGCGCGATCAATCTCTCCGACAATCTCAAGCCGTGGGCAGTGATCGAGAAACGCCTCCGCCTCGCGGCCGAAGCCGATTTTGCCATCGCGATGTACAATCCGCGCTCGGCGAGCCGGCCGGAAGGATTTGGCCGCGCACTTGCGGTGCTTCGAGAGGCTGGTTGCGGCGAGCGTCTGGTGATCTTCGCGCGCGCGATCAGCGCGGCTGACGAGAAGATCGAGACCGTGACGCTGAACGAAGCGACGCCCGAAATGGCCGACATGCGCACGCTGGTGATCGTCGGCAATTCGCAGACGCGCCGCGTCGGCCGCTGGGTCTATGCGCCGAGGCGGATAGAATGACCGAGCCACTGCATGATCTCGGCCACGCTCTCGACCCGCAGCCGCTCGGGCAGTCTTGGTCGCGAGATCATGATAACGGACAAGCCAAGCATGCGAGCCGCCTCGATCTTGGCGCGCGCGCCGTCGCCGCCGGAGTTGCGGGCGACGATCCACGCGATGTCGCGCGAGCGCAGCATGTCCAGCTCGCCGTCGAGGGTGAAGGGTCCACGCGACACGATCACGTCGGCCGCGAAGGGCAGGGGCGCCTCGGGGGGATCGACGAAGCGCAGCGTGTAGGCATGCTGCGGCCGGCTGGCGAACGGCGCGATGTGCTGGCGGCCGATGGCGAGGAACACGTTTGTCGGCGCGTCAGGCAGCGCGGCGACGGCCGCGTTGACGTCGACCACCTCGATCCAGCTGTCACCGGGCGCTTTTGTCCACGGCGAGCGTTCGAGCGCGATCATCGGCGTGCCGGTTTCCGCGCACGCCACGACCGCGTTGCGGCTCATCTCGGCCGCGAAGGGATGCGTCGCGTCGATCACATGGGTGATACTGTCACGGCGAATGTAATCGGCCAGCCCGCTCACGCCGCCAAAGCCGCCGATGCGGGTCGGCAGCGGCTGGTCGGCCGGCGCGCGGGTGCGGCCGCCATAGGAATAGACGGCGTCGATGCCGGCGCGCGCGACCTCCGCTGCGAGCAGGCTCGCATCGGCCGTTCCGCCCAGAATGAGGGCGCGCGTCATGTCTGATCCCTGGCTGACCATCATCGGTATCGGCGAAGATGGCCTTGCCGGGTTGTCCGAGGCAAGCCGAAAGGCGCTTGCCAGGGCCGAAACCGTCTTCGGCGGCGAGCGCCACCTTGCGCTTGCGGAGGTTGGCGGCCGCGGCCGCCCGTGGCCGGTGCCGTTCGACGCCAAGATCGTGCTGAGCTGCCGTGGCCGGCCGACGGCGGTGCTCGCCTCCGGCGATCCGTTCTGGCATGGTGCCGGCGCGGGCCTCGCCGAGAAGCTCGGTGGCGACGAGTGGATCGCGCACCCCGCACCGTCGGCATTCTCGCTTGCGGCCGCGCGGCTGGGCTGGCGACTCGAATCCACCGTCTGCCTCGGGCTTCACGCCGCACCGTTCGAGCGTCTCGGTCCGCATCTGGCGCGAGGGGCGCGCATCATCTGCCTCGTGCGCGATGGGAAAGCGGCTGGCGATCTCGCAAGGTGGTTGAGCGAGCGCGGGTGGGGCGCCTCGGCCTTCTGGATGCTCGCCGCCCTCGGTGGCCCGCGCGAAAGCATCAGAGAATATCGCGCCGATAGTCTTGCCGGTGATCTCGCCGGAAACCTGGTCACGGTCGCCGTCGAGGCAAAGGGTGGACAGGGGATGCCCCGCAGTTCGGGATTATCGGACGATCTCTTCGTCCATGACGGCCAGATCACCAAGCGGCCGGTGCGTGCGCTCGCCCTCTCGGCGCTGGCGCCGCGGCCCGGCGAACGGCTGTGGGACGTCGGCGCCGGTTCGGGGTCGATCTCGGTGGAGTGGGTGCTATGCGGCGGGACGGCCACGGCCATCGAGCTGCGCGAAGATCGCGCCACGAACATTCGCAGCAATGCAGCCGCGTTCGGACTGGAGCGTCGGATCAACGTCATCGCAGGCAAGGCGCCCGAAGCGCTTGCCGCGCTGGATCCGCCGGATGCCGTCTTCATCGGCGGCGGCCTTGATGGCATGATGTTCGATGCCGTCTGGGCGCGCCTCTCGCCTGGAGCGCGGTTCGTTGCGCATTCAGTCACGCTGGAGACGGAAGCGCTGCTCGGCGAGCTGCACCAGCGCCATGGTGGCGAGCTGATGCGGGTCGAATTGGCGCATGCCGCCCCGCTCGGCCGCTACCGATCCTGGGAAGCGACGCGGCCGGTGGTGCAATGGAGTGCGGTCCGATGAAGGTCGCCGGTCTGGGATTCAAGAGCGATGTGACGCTGGCCTCGTTGCGCGAGGCGCTCGCGACAGCCGGCGGCCCCGAAGGTCTTGCAGCATTTGCGACCGTCAGCGACAAGGCCGACGCGGAGGCGCTGAAGCAGCTCGCGCGCGAATGCGGTGTGCCGATCAGGGCTCTTCCAGCCGATGTGCTTGCGAAGGTGGACACGCCGACCCGGTCAAAATTCGTCATCGAAAAGTTCGGGACGGGATCGGTCGCCGAAGCCGCGGCGCTCGCGGCAGCGGGCCCTCGCGCGCGGCTCGTCGCGACACGGGCGGTCTCGCGGGATCGCACCGCGACTGCGGCGATCGCGGAAGGGGACGGCGCATGACGGTGCATTTTATCGGCGCCGGGCCCGGCGCGCCCGATTTGCTGACGTTGCGCGGCCGCGATCTGATCGCAGCCTCTCCGGTCTGCTTGTATGCCGGCTCGCTGGTGCCCGAAGGCGTGCTGGCGCATTGCCCGCCCGGTGCGCGCATCGTCAACACCGCGCCGCTGTCGCTCGACGAGATTATCGCGGAGATCGCCGCTGCGCATGCGGACGGCAAGGATGTCGCGCGGCTGCATTCCGGCGATCTCTCGATCTGGTCGGCGATGGGCGAGCAGCTCCGCCGCCTGCGTGCGCTCGGGATTCCCTATTCGGTGACGCCGGGCGTGCCGGCCTTCTCGGCTGCTGCCGCTGCGCTGGAAATGGAGCTCACGCTGCCCGGCCTTGCCCAGACGGTGGTGCTGACCCGCACGCCGGGCCGCGCCAGCGCGATGCCCGAGGGCGAGAAGCTCGCCGCATTCGCAGCGACCGGCGCGGCGCTCGCGATCCATCTGTCGATCCATCTGCTCGACAAGGTTGTGGCTGAACTCACGCCGCATTACGGCGCGGACTGTCCGGTCGCGATCGTCTGGCGTGCGAGCTGGCCGGACCAGCGCATCGTCCACGCGACGCTCGGCACTCTTGATGCCGCCGTGAGCAGCGAGATGGAGCGCACCGCCCTGATCCTGGTCGGCAGGACACTTGGCGCTGCGAATTTCGACGAGAGTCGCCTCTACGCCGCCGATTACGACCGCCGCTATCGGCCGCTCGGCGCCGAGCCGCGTTTTCCGGAGGCATCGTGATGGCCGCAGCGCTCGTCATCTCCGCGCCGGCCTCCGGTGTCGGCAAGACCACGCTGACGCTGGCGCTCGCCCGCGCCTGGCGCAATCGCGGATTGAACGTGCAGTGCTTCAAGAGCGGGCCCGACTACATCGATCCCGCGTTCCACGCCGCCGCCACCGGACGCGCCTCCGTCAACATCGATAGCTGGGCGATGGACCGCGCAAGTATCGCGCACCTCGTCAGCCGTGGTGCGGACGCCGATGTCGTGCTTGCCGAGGGCTCGATGGGCCTGTTCGACGGTGTCGCCGCGCGCGGCGTCTGCGGCACCGGCGCCACCGCCGACATCGCGGAGATGCTGGGCTGGCCGGTGGTTCTGGTGATCGATCCATCGGGACAAGCGCAGACGGCGGCTGCGATTGCCGCGGGCCTTCGCGACTACCGCCCCGGCGTGCGACTTGCCGGCGTCGTGCTCAACCGCGTCGCCAGCCCGCGCCACGAAGACCTGGTGCGGCGTGCGCTCAACGAGGCCGGCATCGCCGTGTTCGGCGCGCTGCCGCGTCATGCCGAGATCAGCCTGCCGAAGCGGCATCTTGGTCTCGTGCAGGCCGAGGAGCGGGTTGAAATCGGCAAGCTGATCGACGAGGCCGCGCGCTTCGTCGCCGAGCATGTCGATCTCGATGCTTTGCTGGGATCGGCGGCTCGCTGGTCGCCGCTACCAGCCGCGAACGGTCTCAACGTGGCGCCACCCGGGCAACGCATCGCGCTCGCCCGCGATGCGGCCTTCTCCTTCGTCTATCCGCATATGGTGGAGGCCTGGCGCGCGGCGGGCGCCGAGATCTCGACATTCTCGCCGCTTGCCGATGAAGTGCCTGACGCGAGCGCCGACGTCTGCTGGCTTCCTGGCGGCTATCCCGAGTTGCACGCCGGCAGGATCGCGGCCAATGCGCGCTTTCGAGACGGCCTGCGCGCCTTCGCCGAGTCACGGCCGGTCCACGGCGAGTGCGGAGGCTATATGGTGCTGGGAGCTGCTTTGACTGATGCCGACGGCGCCAGCCATGAGATGACGGGGCTACTTGGGCTGGAGACGAGCTTTGCAAAGCGCCGCATGCATCTGGGCTATCGTCTCGCCGAGCTCGCTGCACCGATGCCGGGACATCGTGTTGGCGCACGCCTGCGCGGTCACGAGTTCCACTATTCGACGATCGTCGCGCAACCGGATGCGCCGCTCGCGGTCGTGCACGATGCGACGGGCGCCGTCATGGCCGAGACCGGCTCGCGGCGCGGCCACGCCACCGGCACGTTCTTTCATCTGATCGCGGAGGACCGGTGAGAGGATTCGTGTCGTTCATTTCCGCCGGACCCGGCGATCCCGAATTGCTCACGGTGAGGGGCGCCGCGCGGCTGCGCGAGGCCGACGTCGTGCTCTATGACGACCTCGCCTCCGGCGCGATCCTGGATCTGGCGCGGCCCGGCGCCAATCTCGTCGCGGTGGGAAAACGGGCAGGGCGGCCCTCGACCAAGCAGCACCACGTCAATCGTCTCCTGGTCGACTATGCCGCGACAGGCGCGCGCGTAGTGCGGCTCAAGTCCGGCGACGCCGGCATATTCGGTCGGCTCGAGGAGGAGCTGGAGACGCTGCGCGAAGCCGGCATCGGCTATGAAATCGTACCCGGCGTCACATCCGCCTGCGTCGCCGCCGCCCAGGCCGGCATTCCCCTGACCCGTCGGCATACCTCCCGCCGCGTGCAGTTCATTACCGGGGCTGATGTCAGCGGCGAGCTGCCGTCCAACCTGAACTGGGCGGCGCTGGCGGATCCCGAGGCCACGACCGTGGTCTATATGGGCCGGCGCACCTTTCCGGCGCTTGCCGCAAAATTGATCGCACACGGCCTCGCCCCAAACACGCCCGCACTGTTTGCCGAATCCCTCGGCCGTCCCGACGAGCGGCTGGTCCGCACCACCATCGCCGAGCTCGCCGCGCAGCTAGGCCGGGGCGGCGCCGCGTCCACGGCCGCCGTGATCCTGTTCGGCGCGCTGGCAGGGGATTATCCGTCATGACGGTGGCGGTCGCCCTTCGCCTCTTGACGCCCGGCTCGCGAAAGGCGCACACAGGAGAGGCATGGTGCTCGACGCGGCGCAAAGCGCCGGAGCATAATCGGGAATGGGGGTGGGCGGACCAAGTTGCGGCGCCCCAAACCCCAGCCGCCCCCGCGACTGTAAGCGGTGAGGGGCTCCGAATGGCCACTGGGCCGTAAGGTTCGGGAAGGCCGGAGAACCCCAGTGAACCGCGAGCCAGGAGACCGGCCCTGCACGTTTTGAGGCCAAGGCCGTCGGGTGTGACGGCAGGAAGGAATTGAGCCATGCATATCGAACCCGGAATCGTGACGGGCGCCAAGCTCGTGTTGAGTTACGCAACCGGCATCGCCGCAGGCGGCGTTGCGCTGAAGCTGGCGGTCGAAACCGTCCGCGCGCAGGGCGTCGGCTCGTTCGCCACGCGCACGCTCGCCACCACGGGCCTCGTCTTCACCTTCTTCCAGGTCCTGCCCCACTTCCCGGTCGGCGTCTCCGAAGTGCACTTCATCCTCGGCTCGACCTTGTTCCTGCTGTTTGGTGCGGCGCCAGCCGCCTTCGGCCTCGCATTTGGCCTGCTGCTCCAGGGTCTGTTGTTCGAGCCCGCTGACCTGCCGCAATACGGCATGAACGTCACCACGCTCCTGGTGCCGCTGTTCGCGATCCAGGCCATCGCCACGCGCATCATTTCGCGTAACACCGCCTATGTCGATCTGAAGTACGGTCAGGCGCTGGCGCTTTCGACGACTTATCAAGCGGGTGTTGTCGCCTGGGTGGCGTTCTGGGCGCTCTACGGCTCCGGCTTTGCCATGAGCAACCTCGCCAACATCGCGACCTTCGCGGCCTCCTACGCGCTGGTCATCGTGATCGAGCCGCTCGCCGACCTCGCGGTGCTGGCGCTGGCGAAGTCGCTGCGCGGCGTCACCGCGCCCGGCCTCGTCACGCCGCGCCTGCACAACGGCGCCTGAGAGACAAGCGAGAGGGCGGCCTTGATGGCCGCCCTTCGCGCTCGCGATGCTCACGCTCTCCCTGATAGGCATCGGTTGCGGCGATCCCGAGCAGCTTACGCGCGCCGCGATCGCTGCCATCAACGCGGCCGATCTCGTCCTGATCCCGCGCAAGGGGGCTGCCAAGTCCGATCTCGCCGATCTCCGGCGAGCGATCTGCGCGGACGTGCTCACCAGCGACATAGCCATCGCCGAATTCGATCTTCCCGTGCGCGACAGCGGTGAAGCTGATTACCGCAAGGGCGTAGACGATTGGCACGATGTGGTTGCCGCGACCTGGTCGCAGACGATCGCGAGGCATCTCGAAGGTGAGGGCAAGGTCGCGCTCCTGATCTGGGGCGATCCGTCGCTCTACGATTCCTCGCTGCGCATTGCGCGGCGATTGAATCCGTTGCCGAAAATCGAGGTCGTGCCCGGCATCACCTCGATCCAGGCGCTGTGTGCGGCGCATGCGCTGCCGCTCAACGACATCGGCGAGCCGTTCCTGGTTACGACAGGGCGGCGCTTGCGCGACGGCGGCTGGCCGCACGGTGTCGATACCGTGGTGGTGATGCTCGACGGCGGCACAGCGTTCCAGTCGCTCGATCCAGAGCGTTTGCATATCTGGTGGGGCGCCTATCTCGGCATGCCCGATCAGATCATCATGTCCGGCGCGCTGGCCGAGGTCGGTCCGCACATCGTGATCGCGCGACAGGAAGCACGCGAGCGGCACGGCTGGATCATGGACAGCTATATTCTCAAGCGCAGGGCGTAAGCGAGGCAGCATGCTTCCCGAATGGGTTTACCAGAACTGCCCCGAGGTCTCCGCGGTTCATCGCGAGGCGGCCATCGCGCGGCAGGCGCAACTGACAAAGCCGACTGGCGCGCTCGGCCGGCTCGAGCAGCTCGCGGTTGAGCTTGCGGGCTTGCAGGCGACCGAGCAGCCCCGCGCTTCGCGGGTGCCGATCATCATCTTCGCCGGTGATCACGGCATCGTCGCGCAGGGCGTGTCAGCCTATCCGCAAGCCGTGACGATCGCGATGATGGCGAATTTTGCGTCTGGCGGCGCGGCGATCTCGGTGCTGGCGCGTGAACTGGGTTCCAGCCTGGAGGTGGTCGACGCCGGCACGCTGGCCCAGGAGCAGATGGCGGGAATCATCACCGACAAGCCGCGCAGCGGCACACGCGATTTCAGCGTCGAGGCTGCGCTCACGCCGACCGAGCTGGCCTTTGCCTTCGAGGCCGGCCAGCGCGCTGTCGCGCGCGCAGCACCTAGTCAGCCCGATCTCCTGATCTTCGGCGAGATGGGCATCGGCAACACCACGACCTCAGCGGCGATCGCGGCGAGTCTGCTTGGTGTGAGCGCCGAGGAGATCGCGGGCAGCGGCACCGGCGTCGATATGGCCGGCCGCGCGCACAAGGCACGGGTGATCGATGCGGCGATCGCACGCCACGGCGTCTCCGGAGCGTTGGTCGAGAAGATCCTGTGCGCGGTCGGCGGCCTCGAGATCGCGGCGATCTCAGGCGCGATCATTGCCGCCGCGCAGGCCCGCATTCCGGTGTTGATCGACGGCTTCATCGTGTCCGTCGCTGCCCTGGCCGCGGCGCGTCTCAATCCGTCCTGTCAGCCGTTCCAGCTTGCTTCGCATCAATCGGCGGAGCAGGGGCATCGGCTGGTGTTGCGCGCGCTCAACGTTCAGCCGCTGATCAGCCTCGATCTCAGGCTCGGCGAGGGATCGGGCGCGGCCATCGCGCTGCCGCTGGTCCGCTCGGCGTGTGCGCTTCACAACGGCATGGCGACGTTTACGCAGGCCAACGTGCCGGATCGCCCGGCCTGATGCGGCTCAAGCCACGCGCTGGTTGACCGAGACGACACGCCAGCCCGCCGTGAGCCGGTCGATCCGGGTCAGCGACAGCGGATCGATCACGAAGCGCAAGGCGGCTTGCGGCGTCAAGTCCAGCGCGATGCAGAGCGCGGCGCGGATGGTGCCGGAATGCACGACCAGCGTTGCCGAGCCTGCGCCAATCCGCGATAGGCCCACCTGCACGCGCGCAACCTGATCCGCAAAGCTTTCGCCGCTCGGTGGCCGTCCGCGCGCCGGATCGCGCCAGAACTGCGCGTAAGTCTCGCCACCGCTCGCGGCGAGCTCGTCATGCCGACGGCCGGTCCAGTCGCCGAAATCCTGCTCGCGAAATTCGCTGACCAATTCCGGTTCGAGCCCCAGAGCGCGCGCCGTCTCGACCGTGCGCCGCGACGGGCTGGCATAGCTGGTGGCATCCGGCGGCAAACGCTGCCGCAGAGCCGCCAACGCGGCCTGATCGCCGAGATCCGCCCGCGCATCGGCTGCGTGGATCGTGCCGGCCACGCCCTCGACGGCCGCATGCCGTATCAACCAGAGGAAGGTCTCGCCTTCCATGCTTATCTCCAAGGAAGTTGGTCGCTGTGGCCACACCGCCGCACTGCCACATTGACTCTGTCTTGCTGGTAATCCTAGATGCTGGCGACGGTTTTCCCGAGAGGGAATGAAAAGGGAATGCGGTGCGGGGAAACTTGTCCCCAATGCCGCGGCTGCCCCCGCAACTGTGAGCGGATAATCCTTCGTCACAAGCCACTGGGTCCTCGGTCCCGGGAAGGCGACGAAGCGGTGATGACCCGCGAGCCAGGAGACCTGCCGTCAGCCGTGGTCACACGCGAAGATGTCGGTCGGGGAGTACAGACATTCGGCTTCATCGGACGGCCCGAAAGGCCAACAGATGAGACCTCGTTCGCTGTGACGTGCCACTGACGTCATACCGAGGTTTCATATCGTGTCTTCCATCTGTATCTTACGGCCGAGCCGCTTCCTGCTCGCCTGGGCTGCGCTTATATCGTTCGTCGTTGCCGATATGCCTGCCGCCCTGGCGCAGCAGGTCCGCGAACCCCTGCCGCCGGTCGAGGTCTCGCCTGCTGAAACCGGCAGGCGGGCCAAGCCAGCCGGCCGTGAAGCGCAGCGCGCGCGCCGTGCAGCTTTGCGCCGGCCGGCGACCGTATCGGCCCCGCCCAAGCCCACCGCGCCGGCCACGGCAGCACAGACGCCGCTCAACAGCAATGTGGTCGCCGAAAGCGCCTCGCGGCTCGGCCTGACCGTGCGTGAGATGCCGGCGACGGTCGAGGTGATCTCCGCCGAGACCATGCGCGAGCAAGGCTATCGAACGGTCTCGGAGGTGGCGCAGGGTGCCGTCGGCGTCACCTCCGGCGACAATCCGGCCGAGCCCGCGGCGTTTTCCATGCGCGGCTTCACCAACAGCCAGATCAACACGCTCTACAACGGCATCAAGATCGGCCCGCAGAACATGACCTCGCGGATCACCGACACCGCCAATCTCGAGGCCGTGGAATTCCTCAAGGGCCCGGCCTCGGTGATGTCAGGCGAGGGTGCCGCCGGGGGCGCCATCAACTTCGTCACTAAGCAGCCACACACCGGATCGATCCGGAACGAAGCCGAGTTTTCCTGGGACTCGCTCAACTCATTCCGCGCCCATTACGGTTCGGGCGGCAGCACCAATGTGCAGGGCCTCGACTATCGCTTCGACATCAGCCGTTCCACCCTCAACGGCTTTGCTGACGACACCAACGTCAAGACGTTCGGCGCGTCCGGCCAGCTCAATTACCGCGTCTCCGATACTCTCAAGATCTGGGGCGCTATCGAGTACCGCGAGGATCGCTCCAAGGCCTATTGGGGCGCGCCGCTGGTGCCGGTCGCCTTCAGCGGCTCGCATGCCACGAGCGGGATGGTCTCCGGCAACTACGTCTCGAACTACAACAAGACCAATCTTGGCGCGGTCACCATCGACGATCGCACGTTCAACACTAATTACAACGTTCTCGACAACCGAAACGTGGCGCAGGAAGTCTGGCTGCGCGGCGGTTTTGAGCTGAAGCTCGCGCCTGATCTGACCTTGAAGAGCCAGGCCTATGCCTATGGCGCAGAGCGGACCTGGTTCAACAACGAGATCGAGGCGTTCAATTCCACCACGAACCTGGTCGATCGCGAGCGCTTCTATGTCGCGCACAGCCAGCGTCTGGTCGGCAACATCACCGACCTGATCTGGGACGCTGATATCGCGGGCTTTGACAACCGGCTGGTCACGACGCTCTCGTCAAGCTATCTCGATTTCGTCAGGCCGGGCGCGGCCAACTTTCCAGGCGATTCCGTTTCGCTGGTCGATCCCAATCGGGGCTACTACGGCCTGCTCACGACCCAGCAGCAGACCGCGCGCATCGACAACGAGGCGCTGTCGTTCGAGGACAGGCTGAAGCTGACGCGCAGCTTCGCGCTGGTTGGCGGCCTCCGCGTCGAGCATATCGGGCTTGACCGCAATTCGACCGACGTGAGCGGGCTGGAGAAGGCAGGCTTCCCGTTCACGAAAGACTGGGCGCCGGTGACGGGCCGCATCGGTTACACCTGGGAGGCCGTCCCCGGCCTCACCTTCTTCAGCCAGTACGCCACCGGCGCCGACATCGCCGCCAACAATATCTTTTTGCTTGGGCCGACCCAGCCGCTCGACCTGACGACCGCGCGCACCTACGAGACCGGCGTCAAGCATGTGTTCTGGGACAACAGGGCGGAATGGTCTTTCTCGGCCTACGACATCCTGCGCAAGAACGTCTACGCGGCGGCCGGCGGCATGCAGCTCAACATTGCCGGGCGGCAGGAGTCCAAGGGCGTCGAGCTTGCCGCGGCGGTGCGCCCGATCGAGCCGCTGCGGCTGTGGGGCAACATCGCCTATGTCGACGCTCGCTATGCCGACTACAATTTTGCCGGCGGCACGTTTTCCGGCAACACGCCGCCGAACGTGCCGCGTATCGTCGCCAATGCCGGCGCGTCGTACCGGTTCTTCACGCCCTGGCCGGTGGAGGTCGGCATCACCGGCCGCCATGTCGGCGACCGCTACAACACCGATGCCAATGTCGTGACGATGAAGGCCTACACCGTCGCCGACGTCTATGCCTTCGTCGACATTCCCAAGACGGTCTTCGCTGCGGTCGACCAGGCCCGCCTGACCTTCCGTGTCCGCAACATCGCCGACAAGCGCTACGCGATCTGGGGCGATCCGTTCTATCCCGACCAGATCCTGCTGGGCGCGCCGCGCACCTACGAGATCTCGGCCGCGTTCAAATGGTAGGGGCGCTGACCGCATGATGGGCGCGATCGCCCTGCTGCATCGCTGGCTCGGGACCGCGTTCTGCCTCCTGTTCGCGATGTGGTTCGCGACGGGGATCGTGATGCACTTCGTTCCGTTTCCGTCGCTGACGGAAGCGGAGCGATTTGCGGGACTCGCGCCGGTGGATCGCGGCGAGACGACGATTTCGGTTGCCGATGCCATTGCGGCGAGCGGGATCGCCGATGCAATGCGTGTTCGATTGATCCAGCGGCGTGATGGACCGGTCTATGTCGTATCGGGATTATCCCGTTTGCGCGCGGTCCACGCCTCCGACGGACGAGACGCGTCGGTGACATCTGCCGATGCTGCGCTCACCATCGCGCAAGATCATGCCCGTCGGCGCGGGCTCGATGCCGCACGGGCCGCAATCGTCGCTCGTTCGGACCACGATCAATGGAGCGTGCCGAACGGCTTCGATCGCCATCGGCCCTTGTTTCGCGCTGCTCTCGGTGATGCCGCCGGAACCGAGGTCTATGTCTCGTCGCCGGCCGGCGAGGTCGTGCTCGATACGACGCGCAGCGAGCGCGGGTGGAATTGGGCCGGCAGCGTGCTGCACTGGATCTATCCGACGGTTCTGCGCAGCAACTGGGCGCTGTGGGATCAGGTGGTCTGGATCCTGTCGCTGCTGGCCCTCATCGCAGCGTTGCTTGGTGCGGTGCTCGGGATCGTGCGGGTGAGGATACGAGGACCCCGGATCTCCTCGCCTTACCGCGGCTGGCACGCCCTGCATCACCTCATTGGCCTCGCGGCGACGCTCTTCGTGCTGAGCTGGATCTTCAGCGGCTGGCTCTCGATGGATCATGGGCGGCTGTTCTCGCGCGGGCAATTGACACCGACAGAGGCCCACGTGATGAACGCCGCGCCGGATTGGAGGGACGCGCCGTCATTCGATCGGCAGCCAATATCCCCCTCGGCTCGTGAGGTCGAATGGTTCGGCTTCAACGGCGGCGTTTATCGGCGCGATCGGGTTGCCCTTGGTCGTCAGAGGTTGATCGGCAGAGGCGTGCCGCCGGACGAACAAACAGGGTTCTTCAGCGCGCGCGAAGTGTCGGAGTCGATGACGCATCTCGCTCCTCGCTGCGACGCACCGTCCATCGTTGCTGATGACGACCTCTATTTCGTGCGATCGGTCCTCCGGGGTGCTCCGGTCTATCGCGTCCGGTGTAACGAGCTCTGGTTCGACATGGACGGCGCGGACGGCAGCGTGCTGCAACGGCTGGATCCGTCACGGCGGGCCTATCGCTGGGCCTACGGCGCGCTGCACACGTTCGACATCCCGGTCCTCATGGCGCACCCGCATTTGCGCGATGTCCTGATCGTCGGGCTCTGCGCGCTCGGATTGGTGTTCTCCATGACCGGCATCGTCATTGGCTGGCGGCGCTTGCGCTAGTTCAATCCGGTCTTGCCCAGCGCCCAATAGGCCTTGGTACTCATCCGCGACGTCACGACGCCGGCGGCTTTCAGGGTCCGGCTGATGCGCTGGATCGACGAAGCCTTGCCGGTCAGGACGAAATGCGCGCTCGCGGAAAAGCGCAACAGCTCGGCCTCGACGGCCGCGAGATGGGCGTCATCGCCGCTGCGCACGATCAGTGTGGCGCTGCCGAGGCCGATGGCGGCCAGGACGGAATTTGCCTCCGCAGCATCGGAGGCCTCGAACACGTAAGTTGCACCATCCATTTGCCCACTGTCGCGGAACGCTGAGGCAACGCCGAATGAGGTTTCGTCGCCGAACAACACCATCGGCGCTTTTCGGGTGGAAAGATCGAGCGAGCGGCGTGGGCCGAAGAACCAGCAGATGTCACCTTGGCGCAAGCCGCTTGCCCATCGGCTGCCGGGGCCATTACCGTGTGCAAAAGCGAGCAGTCGCGTCCGGCCTTTCTCCGCATCCCACGACACCGGTGTGTAGGTCCGCGCGCTCAGGCCGGATCCCATCGCGACCTGGATCTTCTGGCCGATGGACCATGCGACGCCCTTGAGGGCATCGCCTTCGAGCTCGATCGACCGAAAGCGAGGCGAGAGCGTCTCGACGCCGGTGACGCGCGCAGGGCGCATCAGCCATTTCAGCAACATGCGCGCGACTGGCCCTTGCGGCGGCTTCGATGGCTCGGACATCTGCGGTCGGTCGGGCTCGTTCAAAGCCGTGCTCCTGTCATTGGAAGTTCATGGACGCGCGGATTACCTTGTCCTGATGCTGAGCTCGTTGCCACGGCCGGAATCGAACGGCAGTGACAGCGAGAGGTAGCCGTTCTGGGGATCGCGGACGTAGTCGACATAGCCTGATGCTTCCTCGAACGCGTTCTCGCCGACGATGATCGCGCCGGGCCGCAGGTGCGGCTCGAGCAGCTTGAGCACGGATAGATAGAGCGTGAAAGCGCCGTCGAGCATCACCATGTCGATGTCGCTCCCGAGGCCGGAGCTGAGCGTCTCGCGGGCATCGCCGAGCCGAAACTCGACGAGACCGGCGAGCCCCGCGGCCGCGAGATTCGCGCGCGCCCGCTCGATTTTGCCGGGTTCGATATCCGTCCCGATCAAGCGCCCGCCGCCCATGTCGCGCAGTGCGGCCGCCATGTAGATCGCGGAAATCCCCATTGAAGAGCCGAACTCGACGATATGCTTCGCCTTGCAGGCGCGGGTGCACATGTAGAGGAAGCGTCCAAACTGCGGAGAAACGCTCAGAAAGTTGCCCGCGAAGCCGCGGTAGATTCCTTCGAGATCGCGGCTCTCGGCGGTGATGAGCCGGGTGATCATCTCCTCGCGGCTGCTCGCCTCATTCGTGACGGCTTGCACGAGCGGCGCGTCGGCGGCTTCCGCTTCCCGGTGGAGGCGTTCGAGAACGTCCGCGACGAAGCCGCTGCTGAGTGAATCCATGTTTCGAGCTCCTTGAGTATGCGCCCGCCGGGCGCTCGGGAGTCTGCATACGTTATCGTCTCGCGGGTCGCATTCCGCGAACGGGACAATCGATTGCGATTTCAGGTCAGTGCGTATGGCGTTCCGCCAGATATCGCGCCGGCGGCTTGCCGAGCGCCTTGCGGAACATGGTGACGAAGGCGCTCGCGCCTTCATAGCCGAGATCGAGCGCCACAGCCTGCACCGATGCCCCCTGGTCGAGGCGCTGAAGCGCGATGAGGATGTGGAGCTGCTGGCGCCATCGGCCGAAGCTCATGCCGGTCTCGCGTTGCAGGATCCGGGTCAGGGTTCTGGGAGCGACAGCCATGCGCCGGCCCCAGTCCTCGATCGTCGCACGGTCGGAAGGGGTGGCCATCAGCGCGCTCGCGATCCTGCGCAGCCGGGAATCGGCCGGCATGGGAAAACGCAGCTCTTCGACCGGCGCCAGCGAGAGCTGATCCAGCAGCACGGCCGCGATCCGCCCGTCTGGTCCGTCCACATCGTAATGGGCCGGCATGTGCGTCGCATGGATCAGCAGACGTTCCAGCAGAGGGGAGATCGTCAGGGTGCAGCATTGCCGCGGCAGCGCCGGTATCGCATCCGGCTCCACGAACAGGCAATAGACCTCGACATCTCCGGCGACGCTCACGCCATGCGCAACATGTCCGGGAATCCAGACCGCGCAGCGCGGCGGCACGATCCACATGTTTCGCCCGGCTTCCAGCCTGACGATGCCGCGCCGGGCCAGGACGAGTTCGTCCTTGGTATGCGCGTGCATGGCCACCTCCGTTCCCTTCGTGACCATCTCGCCGCCGAAGGCTGCGATGGCGCGCGGCACGTCCTCCGGGTTGAAATCCATGGATTCATCGGGGCGAAGGTCGCCGTCGTCGAGCCGGAAGAAGGGCATGGTGAGCGGATGACCGAGTTGGATGCGATTGACTTGCTCCCGGCAATATCTGGCCCGCGGGCGAGACTTGCAATGCGAGCCGCCGTAATCTCGATCGGTTCTAACCATGGATTCGCCTCCACCAGATGGTGCCCGGGAAGGTCAGTGATGCACCGCTGCGGCATCACGCATCTCTTTTCGTCGGATGTCTTTCGGTGTAGCTCTGCGCCGGCTCGAGATGGCGGCGCCAACCCGTCGAAGACTGAAAATCATGCAGGAGACAGCACGGATGTACCCGAAAGTTCAGATGTTCATCGCCGGCGAGTGGACCGATGGTTCGTCCGGCAAATCGGAGGACATCCTCAATCCCGCCACCGGCCAGCCGATCGGCAAGACCCCGCATGCCTCGCGTGGGGATCTCGACAGGGCGCTGGAGGCGGCAAGGGCCGGCTTCGAGATCTGGCGCAAGACCTCCCCGTTCGACCGTTACAAGCTGATGCGCAAGGCCGCCGACATCATTCGCTCGCGCGCCGCCGAGATCGCGCCCGTGATGACGATGGAGCAGGGCAAGCCGGTGGTGGAAGCGCAGGGCGAGACCATGCTGGCCGGCGACCTCATCGACTGGTTCGCGGAAGAGGCGCGCCGCGCCTATGGCCGCATTGTGCCGCCGCGGATGGGCAACGTCACCCAGCTCGTGACCAAGGAGCCGGTCGGCCCGGTCGCGGCTTTCACGCCCTGGAACTTTCCGATCAACCAGGCCGTGCGCAAGATCTCGGCCGCGCTCGCCGCCGGCTGCTCGATCATCGTCAAGGGCCCGGAAGAGACGCCTGCGAGCTGCATGGAGCTGGTGCGAGCCTATGTGGATGCAGGCATTCCGGCCGGCGTCGTGCAGCTGGTGTTCGGCGTGCCTGCGGAAGTGTCGGAGTATCTCGTTCCGCATCCGATCATCCGCAAAATCAGCTTCACCGGCTCGACCGCCGTCGGCAAGCATCTGGCTGCGCTCGCCGGCTTGCACATGAAGCGCGTCACCATGGAGCTCGGCGGTCATGCGCCGGCGATCGTGTTCGCGGACGCGGACCTCGACAACGCCGCAAAAATCCTGTCGGCCAACAAGTTCCGTAACGCCGGCCAGGTCTGCGTCTCGCCGACGCGCTTCCTGGTGCATGAGAGCGTCTACGAGCCTTTCGTCGACAAGTTCGTGGCGGCGGCCAAGAGCCTCAAGGTCGGCAATGGTCTCGACAAGGACACGCGCATGGGACCGCTGGCCAACCCGCGACGCGTCGACGCCATGGAGAGCCTCGTCTCCGACGCGGTCCAGCGCGGCGCCAATGTCAAGGCCGGCGGCAAGCGCATCGGCAATGAAGGCTTCTTCTTCGAGCCGACGGTGCTCACCGACGTGCCGCGCGATGCGCGTATCATGAACGAGGAGCCGTTCGGCCCGGTGGCGCCGATTACCTCCTTCCGCAGCTATGACGAGGTGGTGGCCGAGGCCAACCGTCTGCCTTACGGCCTGGCGGCCTATGCCTACACCACCTCGACCAAGACGATGCAGGCCATCGGTGCCGACATCGAGAGCGGCATGGTCTCGATCAACCATCACGGCCTCGCGTTGCCTGAAGTGCCGTTCGGCGGCATCAAGGATTCCGGCTACGGCTCCGAGGGCGGCCTCGAGGCGATCGAGGGGTATCTCAACACGAAGTTCGTGACCCAGGCGAGCGCGTAAGGAAGAGTCGCGCAGTCATTCCGGGGCGCGCTCCCGGAATGACTGCGGACACTACCTGCGTTGCCTGTCGGGCGAGACATGAACAACAGCCGTCATCCGAGCAAGCGTGTATCTCTTGCCGGGATACATATCGACCGGACCTCCGCGGTGCCGCTGCACTTGCAGATCGCGAAGCATATCCGGGAGGGTATTCTGTGCGGCGCCTTTCCCTCAGGAACGCAATTTCTCGGTTCGCGCGAGATCGCGCGTGAATTGGGCTGCTCACGCACGGTGGTGCTCACCGCGTGGGATCTGCTCTATGCCGAGGGCTATCTGGCATCGACGCCGCGCGGCAGCGTCATGGTGGCTGCCGTTACGGCCCCGCATGCCGAGCCCGCGTCGCCTGCTGGCAAGCCTGCGCACATGTCGGAGCGTTGGCGCGCGCTGCTCGGCCTCGAATACGAGACCAACTGGCCGTCCGTGTTCGCTCCGGGCGCGCCCGACATCTCGACCTTTCCGTTCAAGGATTGGTCGCGCCTGCTGCGCCAGGCCTGGCAGAATCCGAGAGAGCAGGAGTGCCTCGATCTTCCTCCCGAAGGCCATCCGCGATTGCGGAGCGAGATCGCGAACTTCCTCGGCTCCGTGCGCGGTCTCGTTTGTTCGCCGGACGAGGTCGTCGTCACCTCTGGCACGTCGGGTGCATTGGATTTCTGCAGCCGGATGATCGTCGATCCCGGCGACGAGGTCTGGGTCGAGGAGCCCGGCTTCGTCGAGGCGCGATGGGCGCTCACGGCGGCCGGAGCAAACATCGTTCCGATTCCGGTCGACGACAAGGGGCTGGTCGTCTCGGACGGAATTCGGCGCGCACCACGCGCGCGGCTGATCGTGGTCACGCCATCGCATCAATACCCCCTCGGGATCAGCATGGGCCTGGAGCGGCGGCTCGAGCTTCTCGACTGGGCTAACAAGAACGACGTCTGGGTGATCGAGGATGACTACAATTCGGAGTTCAGGCATCAGGACAGCATGATCGCCTCGCTGCGCTCGCTCGATCGCGAGGGCCGGGTGATCTATTTCGGCACCTTCTCGAAGATCATGATGCCGAATCTGCGGCTCGGATATCTCGTCGCGAACAGGCGCTTCATCGAAGGCTTCGCCAAGGGCCGCGCGCGCATCGACGTGCACACCTCCGGGATCGGACAGCTCGCCCTGGCGGAATTCATGCGGGAGGGGCATCTGCTGCGCCACCTGCGCGCCATGCGGCGGGTCTATGCTGCCAGGCGCAAGGCGTTGATCGAGGCGATCGGAGCGCTGATGCCGGATGATCTCACGGTGTCCTCCGCCGTCACCGGCCTGCACCTGGTGGCGCTGTTCACCGATGCAATGCAGGCGCGGATGAACGATCGGGAAGCGGTCGCGGTCCTGAAGCAGGCCGGCATCCATGTGCAACCGCTGTCGCAGAATTTCTTGGAACGGCCGACGCGGCAAGGCCTGGTGTTCGGCTACGGACGCTTGCGCGTCGAGGATGCCGCTCCGCTGCTGGCGAGAATCGCAGCTTGCATCGGAGGTGGCTCTCGCAACGCAACGTCCGATCCGCCCAATACGCTCTGTTACTGATCGTACAATAAAGAGAGGCTGAGCCGACCGGTTTGCATAGCTCCTAGGCATCCGGATATCCCGACCTTCCGATTGATCGCCTGTAAATTAGACAATTGATCTCGGTCGCTCGGACTGCGGTGCAATAGACATCGCGATTTGCTCAGAGAAATCCGTGGTGCGCTGCGCGTTATTGGCGCGGAACAACGCGCGTTCGCGTGCTGTCTGTGCAGGCACTGCTGCACCAAAACGTGCATCCCCTGCTGCGGCGCGCTGCGCCGGCCGCCCGCTGGCCCAGTGAATTGCGACAACTCTGGCCCTGTCGGAGGGCCACAGCTCTGTCGCACGCTCGCGGACGGTGGCATGACAGGGGATGCAAGATGAGCGCTCTCGGTTCGGCATTCGAGTTTGCGATGGACGGGAAGGGCCCGGCGTCCGGTTCGGACGCCACGCGTAGCTGACGCCACATGAGCTCTTTCGAAAGTCACTGGGAAGTCGGCACGGATATCGGCGGCACCTTCACCGATATCATCGCCATCAGGCGCGATTCCGCCGAGGCCCGGATCGCGAAAGTGCCGTCGCGCCCCGACGCGCCGGTTCAGGCCATGCTGGAGGCGATCGAGGCGGTGGGCCTGCGCAAGAGCGAAGTCAAGCGCTTCGTTCATGGCACCACGCGCGTCACCAACGCGATCGTCGAGAACCGGCTGCCGAAGGTCGCGCTGGTCGCGACCGAAGGCTTTGCAGACGTGCTCGAGATCGCGCGCTATCGCCGCCGCGACCTCTATCGGCTCGACATTCCGCCGAAATCGCCGCCGCTGGTGCCGCCCGAACGCTGCTTCGGGCTTGCCGAGCGCCTCGATCACGAGGGCCGGGTGTTGAAGGCGCTGGAACAAGCGGAGATCGAGCGTCTGCTGGCCTGGCTGAAGGACACCGGCGTGCAGAGTGTCGCGGTGGCCTTGCTTCACGCCTATGCCAATCCTGTCCACGAGAAGATGCTTGGCGAGCGCCTCAAGGAAGTCGTCGCCCATGTCTCACTGTCGCACGAGGTCAACCCTGAGGCACGCGAGTATGAGCGGACTTCGGCGACCGTGTTCAACGCGGCCGCGATGCCGATCGCGGTGGAATATCTCAGCGAGCTGGAGCAGCGGCTGCCGATCGGGCCGGGCTTGCAGGTGTTTCATTCCGCCGGCGCCATGATCCCCATCTCGGCGGTGAAACGTCGGCCGCTGGTGATGGCGATGTCGGGACCGGCGGCCGGTGTCTCTGCCTCGGTCAGCATCGCGCGCCAGCTCGGCACCTCGCGGATGCTGACATTCGACATGGGCGGCACCACGACCGACGTCTGCCTGATCGTCGACGGCCAGGCCGAGATGACCGACGGCCGCATGCTCGGCGACAAGCCGCTGCGCCAGCCGATGCTTGCGGTGCATTCCATCGGTGCGGGCGGCGGATCGATCGTGCGCAACGGTCCCGGCGGTCTGACGGTCGGGCCCGAGAGCGCCGGCTCCGAGCCGGGCCCGGCCTGTTATGGCCGCGGCGGCCAGCAGCCGACGATCACCGACGCCAACGCCGTGCTCGGCTATCTCAATCCCGCGACCAAGCTTGGTGACCGCATCGGCATCGATGTCGAGGCAGCCAGGCGCGTCATTGCACCGATCGCTGGCGCGCTCGGACTGGGCCTGACGGAGACGGCGCTCGGCATCATCAAGGTCGCGAACGCGACCATGGCCCGCGCGCTTCGCCGCGTCACGGTAGAGCGTGGCATCGATGGGCGCGATTGCACGCTGCTCGCCTTCGGCGGCGGCGGTCCGATGCATGCCGCGGGCCTCGCCGATCTCTACGGGATTGCAGAGGTCGTCGTGCCCAGTGCATCCAGCGCCTTTTCGGCGCTCGGCTGTCTCACCGCCGATTTCAGCTTCCTGCAGCAGCAGACTCTGCGCGCCGCGCTCGAGGGCATCGACCTCGCACGCGTATCGGAGCGGATCGAGGCCTTGATTGCCGACGCATCCGCGCCGCTGCTCGCCAATGGCGTCGCCAAGGCGGAGATTCAGGTCGAGCTGGTTGCCTTGATGCGCTATGCGGCGCAGAACGATGCCATTCCGGTGCCTTTCGCCTTGCCGCTGGATGTCGCCAGGCTCAAGCAGGATTTCCTGACGCGGCATCACGAGTTGTTCGGCTATGCGACCAGTGAGCCCTGCGTCATCGAATCCGTGCGGGTGCAGGCGCGCCGCCCGTCGACGACGGTCGTCAGCCGGCCCGCGACGGCAGTGAGGGCAGTGTCGACGGGCACGCGCAGCTGCTCGTTCGACGGCTTCCATGACATTCCGACCGCAATCATCGACCGCGCCTCGCTCACTGAGACCGTCAGCGGTCCGGCTATCATCGAAGACGCATGGTCCACCGTGGTCGTGCCGCCGGGCTGGCAGGCAAAACCCGATGTATCCGGCAATCTGTTCCTGACGCGGAGGAGAGCATGAAGCTCGATCCATTCGTCGTCGAGGTCATCAGGCACGGGCTTTCCGCCGCGGCCGAGGAGATGAGCCTGGTGATGACGCGCTCGGCGCGCTCGCCGCTGCTGCGCGAGGCGGGCGATCTGTCGTCGGCGATCACCGACGGCTACGGCGGCCTCGTCGGGCAGGGGCGCGACATCCCCATCCACCTTGGCGCGATGGCCTATACGATCCCAGAGTTGCTGAAGGTGGTGCCGCGCGACAGCCTGAACGACGGCGACGTGCTGATCTACAATGTCGGCGCGCTCGGCGGCAATCATCTCAACGACGTCAAGGTCGTGCGGCCCGTCTTCGTCGAGGGCGAGATCGTGGCGTTTGCAATCAGCCTTGCGCACTGGCCCGACATCGGCGGTACCTGGCCCGGCAGCTATTTTGCCAAGGCGATCGACACCTTCCAGGAGGCGATGCGGATTCCGCCGGTGCTGATCGCGACCGCCGCCGGCGTCAATGCGCCGATCGTGCAGCTGCTCAAGGCCAATGTTCGCGATCCCGAATCCTGCGAGGGCGATCTCCTGGCGCAGATCGCGGCCACCAAGGCCGGCGAGAAGCGCATCATCGAGCTCTGCCGTGAGCACGGCAAGGCGGTGTTCATGGCGACGCAGTCGCGCCTGCACGATCTCTCCGAGATCGAGATGCGCGAGGCGATCCGCGCGCTGCCGGACGGCGTCTATGAGGGTGAGGATGACCTCGACGACGGCAGCGACAACAACGCGCCGGCGCGCATCCATGTCAAGATCACCATTCGCGGCGACGAGGCGACCTTCGACCTCTCGGGCAGCTGCGACCGTGTCTCCAATTTCTGCAACACGACGCCGTTCATGGCGCGCTCGGCCGTCGCCTATGCCGCGCGCATCATGAGCGGACGCGACATGCAGCAGAACGCAGGGGCACTCAGGCCTTTGACCATCATCACGCGTCCCGGCTCCATCCTGGAGCCGGGCTGGTCGGCGTCCGTCGCCGCCGGCAACCATGAGACGTCGATGCGCATCGTCGATGCGATCTTTCGCGCCATGCAGGACACCATCCCCAAGCGTCTGTCGGCCGGCGGGGCGACCACCGCGGGCGTGCTGTTCTTCGCCGAACCGCGGCCGAACGGATCGTGGAAGATGCTCTACGAGGTTCATGGCGGCGGCGAAGGCGCGCGGCACGATCGAGCCGGCATGTCGGCAACCCGGGTGCATCTGTCGAACACCTCGAATACGCCGGTCGAGGTGATCGAAGCGAATTACGCCATCCGGCTCGAGCAGCAGGCCATCCGCCGGCAATCCGGCGGCGCGGGAGCGCATCGCGGCGGTGACGGCTCGGTCCGCACCTACCGCATTCTCGCACCTTCGATGCACCTGACCACTTGCATCGAACGGATGGTGATTGCGCCCTGGGGCATGCAGGGCGGTGAATCCGGCAAGGCGTGCCGCATCTCGCTGGTCAGGCATGGCGCGAACGTCGCGATCGATGGCAAGTCCAACCTGGTGCTGCAGCAAGGCGATCTCGTCACGATCGAGATGTGCGGTGGCGGCGGCTATGGCGCCGCGGCCGCAGAGTGAGGGGACCAGCGATGAGCAGATTGTTGCGAACCGGGCTGAATGCGGGCGACAGCGCGCCGATGGCCGTGGTCGGCGGCGAGGGCGTCTACTTCCACCTGTCCGATGGCCGCAAGCTCATCGACGGCAGCAACACCGGCGGCGGTCTCGGCCATCGCCATCCCGCAATGGTGGAGGCGATCCGCCGCGCGGCGGATACGCCCGTCGTCAACGAGGGCTGGACCTGGGTCGGCCGCGAGCAGGCCGCGGACGATCTGATGACGACTGCTTTCAAGGGCGAGGAGGACTGGGTCGGCGCGGTGCGCTTCTGCATCAGCGGCAGCGAGGCCAACGACATGGCGCTGTCGCTCTGCCAGGCGCTGACGCAGCGCTCGGCGCTGGCGACGCGCGAGCGCGCCTATCATGGCATCACCGGCCTGTCGCGCAGCATGACGGTGCAGCCGCAATGGCATGGTGGGCTTGCGGTGCATGCCGGTGGTTCGAAGCTGCCGGCGCCGATGGCGCCGGTGCGGATCCTGCCGGCGCCGGATGGCGCGATCTACGGCGCACCGGCCAACAATAATCCGCCGAGCGAATATCTCGCGGATGCCACCCGGCTGCTCTCGGACACGGCGGCAACCATCATCGACTACACCCAGGGCGGCATCTACTACGATGGCGCCTATCAGGACGAGGTCGCGCGCTGCGCGCGGCAGGCTGGATCTTACTGGATCGCCGACGAGGTCGTCACCGGCGCCGGGCGCGCGGGCCGCTGGTTCGCGTTCCAGGGGGCGCAAAGCCGCCCGGACATCGTCACGCTCGGCAAGTCGCTCGGTGGTGGCGCCGCCGCGGTGGCAGCGGTCGTGGTGTCCAAGGACATCGTCGAGCGGCTCAAGGGTACGAGCTGGCAAAACTATGGCACGCTGCGCGGCCATCCCATCAGCATGGCGGCCGTCAGCGCCTATCTGAAGGTTGTCACCGGCGACAAGATTCTGGAGCGTGTGCGGCAGCTCGAGAAGCTGTTCACCCGTCGCCTGCTCGCGATCGCGCAGAAGCATCCGAGCGTGCAGCGCGTCGCGGGGCAGGGGCTGCACTGGACGGTGGAGCTGCACGGCTCGGACTGGCGCACCTGGCATGCCGACACCACGGAGGTGCCGATCGCCTCGCGCGTAGCGGAGCGTGCGCTGGAGGCCGGCGCGGTGATCGGAACCAGCGGCGAGCAGACCTCCCTGTTCCTGGCGCCGCCGCTCGTCATTTCCGAGCGCGAGGCTGACCAGCTTCTGGACGCGCTCGATCACGGTCTCGATGTCGCCGATGAGGAGCAGGGGTGAGCGCGGATCACGCAGCGCTCCGCCGGTCGCCGGCCTGGCCGGCGGATGAGCCCTGGCATCTCGCGATGCCAGAGGGAACGCTTTACGATGCGCTGGTGCGGGCCGCACAGGAGCGCCCCTCGCATCCGGCGACGGTGTTCTACGGCGCGAGCCTGAGCTACGCCGAGCTGCGCGACCGTGTCGATGCCGTGGCCGGCTTCCTGCAGGGCGCCTGCGGCGTCAAGCCCGGCGACCGCGTCATGATCGCGCTCCAGAACTCGCCGCAATATGTCATCGCCTATTACGCGGTGATGCGGGCGGACGCTGTGATCGTCCCCGTCAATCCCATGAACAAGACCGCCGAGATCGCGTATCTCGCCGTGGACAGCGGGGCCAAGGTCGCGATCATCGGGAGCGAACTGAGCGAGGTGTTTGCACCGCTGCTGGGCGAGGCCATCAGGCATGCGATCGTCGCGCAGTACCGCGACGAGGTTCCAGCCGCGACGCCCTATACGCTGCCATCATGCGTCACGGAAGCGCCGGCCGAGGTGCCGTCGTCACCGGGCTGGCATTCCTGGTCGTCCGCGATCGCGAATGGCGTGAAACCGGGCAAGATGATCGCGAGCCCGGACGATCTCATGATCCTGCCCTACACGTCGGGCACCACAGGCAAGCCCAAGGCGTGCATGCATACCCATCGCGGTGCGCTGTTCACCGCCGTGTTGCAGGCGCGCTGGTATGGGCTCGGCGGTGACGATGTGGTTACCGGATTCATGCCGTTGTTCCATGTTGCAGGCATGCAGGGCTCGATGAATGCGGCCATGGTCACCGGCGCCACGCTGCTCCTGATGGCGCGCTGGGACAAGGATCTGTTGCCGGACCTGTTCGAAACTTATGGCGTGACGTTCTGGAACGCGGCGCCGACCATGATCGTCGACGTGCTCGCAAGCGCCCGCGACAAATGCTTTGCGAAGCTCAAGGTTCTGACCGGTGGCGGCGCGGCGATGCCGACCGCCGTCGCCGAGCGGCTGAAAGGCCGCTTCGGGCTCGACTTCGTCGAGGGCTACGGCATGACCGAGACGATGTCGCCGACGCATCTGAACCCGATGGCGGCGCCGAAGCGGCAGTGCCTCGGCATCGCCGTCCACGAGACGGATGCAAGGGTCGTCGATCCCGAGAGCCTGATCGAGCTCGGCGACAATGTGGTCGGCGAAATCGTCGTGCACGGACCGCAAGTGTTGCAGGGTTACTGGAACAGGCCGCAGGCGGATGCCGAAGCATTCGTGGAACTCGACGGCAAGCGGTTCCTGCGCACGGGCGATCTCGGTTTTCGCGACGCCGACGGCTACTTCTTCGCTGTGGATCGCTTGAAGCGGATGATCAATGTCAGCGGCTTCAAGGTTTGGCCGGCCGAGGTCGAGGCCGCGATGTACCAGAACCGCGCCATCCGGGAGTGCTGCATCATTTCAGCGCCGGACGATTACCGCGGCGAGACCGTCAAGGCGCTTGTCGTGCTGGACGAGGCGGCACGGGCAACGACATCGCCCGATGACATCGTTGGCTGGGCGCGTGGCGTGATGGCGAGCTACAAGGCGCCGCGCGCGGTCGTCTTCGTCGACCAGCTGCCGCGCACCGCAAGCAACAAGATCAACTGGCGGCTGTTGCAGGATGCCGAATGGGGGCGAACGGCATGAAATCTGCTTGGCTGGAAAACGGACGCACGGCGGCGTTATGCTGCCGCTACACCCTTGAAGCTGCGATCCCCAGGCTCGCCAGGAAATTCGTGAAGAGATCAGGAAGTCGCTGATGCGCATCGTCAATGTCGCCGCCGCCCAGATGGGCCCGATCCAGAAAGCCGACAGCCGCCAGGCCGTGGTCAAGCGCATGATCGCGCTGATGGACGAGGCCAAGAGCAACGGCGCCGACCTGATCGTCTATCCCGAATTGGCGCTGACGACGTTCTTCCCGCGCTGGTATGCCGAGGACCGGGCCGAGTTCGACGTCTGGTTCGAGCGGGAGATGCCGAACGCGGCGACGAAGCCGCTGTTCGAGCGCGCGGCGCAGCACGGAATGGCGATGAATTTCGGTTATGCCGAGCTGACGCCCGACGGTCATCACTTCAACACAGCAATTCTCACCGACAGGTCCGGCAAGATCGTCGGCAAATATCGCAAGGTCCATCTTCCGGGCCATGTGGACTACGACACCAAGCGCTCGCACCAGCATCTGGAGAAGCGCTATTTCGAGCCGGGCGATCTCGGCTTCAAGGTCTGGCGCGAGCTCGGCGGCATCATCGGCATGGCGATCTGCAACGACCGCCGCTGGCCCGAGACCTATCGCGTCATGGGCTTGCAAGGCGTCGAAATGGTGCTGATCGGCTACAACACGCCGTCGGTGAACGCGGAGAAGAGCGAGGAGGGCGTCGAGAAGCGCCTGTTCCACAACCGTCTCTCGGTGCAGGCCGGCGCCTACCAGAACGCGACCTGGGTCGTGGCGGTGGCCAAGGCCGGCGTCGAGGACGGCCACCCGCTGTTCGGCGGCAGCCTGATCGTCGATCCCAATGGCGAGATCGTTGCAGAAGCCAGGACGGACGACGACGAGGTCCTGGTCCATGCCTGTGACCTTGATGCCACGACCTTCGGCAAGACCACGATCTTCGATTTCGCCCGGCATCGCCGCATCGAGCATTACGGCCTGATCACCAGCCAGACCGGCGCGGTGCCGCCGCCGGAGTCGTGACGCCGATGGCTGACAAGGGCATTTCCCTGCGCGAGCTGGATCCGCGTGACCGCTACAAGCTGCTCTGCGGCGTTGTGGTGCCGCGGCCGATCGCGCTGGTGACGACGCTGGACGAGAACGGAGCCGTCAATGCCGCGCCGTTCAGTTTCTTCAACGTCTTCTCGGAAAGCCCCGCTCTGGTCGTGCTCGGGCTCCAGCACAAGCCGGATCACAGCCCGAAGGACACGACCCGCAACATCCATCGCGACGGCGAGTTCGTCGTGCACATGGTGGATGAAGCGCTGTCCGTGGCGATGAACGACTGCGCGGTCGATTTCCCCTCCGGCGACAGCGAGGTCGCAGCGACCGGGCTTGCCACGCTTCCATCGATCGATGTGAGGGTGCCGCGCCTCGCCGCAGCGCCGTTCGCGCTGGAATGCCGGCGCCATGTGGTGCTGACCTTCTCACCTGATCGCGAGCTACTGGTTGGCGAGGTGCTCAGGGTGCATGCCCGCGAGGGTCTCGTCGACGAGACCAACATGTATGTCGATCTCGACGCCTACCGGCCGATCGGCCGCATGTTCGGCAATCTCTACACCACGCAGCGGGACACGTTTGAGCTTGTCCGCGAGAGCCATGCGCAATGGCTCGCGCGGCAGGACGCCAGAGAGCTGAAGGACGCCTAGTGAGCCGAGAACTGCACCGTACCCAGCGCCATGGTGACGGCCGCCTGTGTCGGGTCGATCACGGGAATGCGCAGCGCGTCTTCCAGAGCACGGCGGTGGCGCGCCATGCCGGCGCAGCCCATCACGATGGCGCGGGCACCGTCCTCGTCGCGCAGCGCGCGGCCGACCTCGATCATCTTGGCAAGCGTGCCTTCGCCCGAAGCGGTTTCGGCCACGCTCATGTTCAGCGGCCGCTCGCCGGAAAAGCGGTCGGTCAGACCCATCTGCCTGAGGTAGCGCATGTGCCGCGGGATCGAGCGCTGGGCGATCGCGATGACGCCAAAGGTCTCCGCGCGGGAAAGCGCCGTCAGCACGCCGCACTCGGCGATGCCGAACACTGGGCGGTCGGTGCCTTCACGGCAGACCTGAAGCCCGGGATCGCTGTAGCAGGCGATGACGAAGGCCGCCGAGCTGTTGTCGCTTTCGACCAGCTTTCGCAATGGGATCGCAACGCCATCGGCGTCCGCCTGGCTTTCGATGCCGAACGGACCCTCGGCCAGCGTCTGGCAGACCACTTCCGGCCCGCCCTCGAAGTCGAGCGGCTTCAGCGTGTCCTCCAGCCCTTGCGTGACCTTGTGGTTGGAGTTGGGATTGATGACGAGAATGCGCGGCCGGGACATGATGGTCTTCCTGCGAAATTGCGATGTCGTGCCTCAAGCCTATCACGGAGCGCCTCATGACTGAACCCGTTTACGACCTAATCATCCGCGGTGGCCGCGTCGCCACCACCACCGACGTGTTCGAGGCCGACGTCGCGATTTCCGGCGAGACGATCGCGGCCATCGGGAAGGGCCTTCCGGCTGCCAGGCGCGAGATCGACGCGCGCGGCAAGCTGGTGCTGCCCGGCGGCGTCGACAGCCACGCGCATATCGAGCAATTGTCCGCCGCGGGCATCATGAATGCCGACACGTTCGAGAGCGCGACCGTCTCTGCCGCTTTTGGCGGCACCACCACGGTGATTCCGTTTGCCGCCCAGCATGTCGGGATGAAGCTGCCGCAGGTGGTGGAGGACTATCACGCGCTCGCAAAGAAAGGTGCCGTGATCGACTATGCCTTTCACATGATCATTGCGGACGCGACCAGGGAGACGGTCGAGGAGCACATTCCGGCGCTGGTGAAGCAGGGCCACGCGTCGATCAAGATCTTCATGACTTACGACCGGCTCAAGGTCGATGACGAGCCGTTGCTGGACATCCTGCTCGCCGCGCGCCAGTCCGGCGCGATGCTGTGCGCCCATGCCGAAAATCATGGCATCATCGCCTGGATGGTGAAGCGCCTGCTTTCACGGGGCTACACCATGCCGAAATACCACGCCGTCAGCCACGCGCGCGTGTCGGAGGCGGAGGCCTTCACGCGGCTGATCGGCATGGCGGCGCTGATCGACCAGCCGATCATGATCTTCCACGTCTCGACCGCCGAAGGCGCCAACGTGATCCGCGATGCACGCGGGCAGGGGCTCAAGGTGTTCGCCGAGACTTGTCCGCAATATCTGTTCCTCACCGCTGCTGACCTCGACAAGCCCGGCTCCGAGGGCGCCAAATGGATGTGCAGCCCGCCGCCGCGCACGCATGCCGACCAGGAGGCGCTGTGGCAGGCGCTCTCGCTCGGCGATCTCCAGACCATCTCCTCGGATCACGCGCCGTATCGCTATGACGAGACCGGCAAGCTGCGCGCCGGCCCAAATCCTAACTTCAAGCAGGTCGCCAACGGCCTGCCCGGACTTGAGCTGCGGCTGCCGCTGCTGTTCGACGCGATGGTGTCGAAGGGACGCCTGGGCCTCGAAAAGTTCGTCGAGCTCACCGCGACCGCGCCGGCAAAGATCTACAATCTGCATCCGCGCAAGGGCTCGATCGCGGTCGGCGCCGACGCCGATATCGCGATCTGGGATCCCAATCGTGAGACCGTGATCGCCGACGAGATGATGCACGACCTCGCCGGCTATACGCCGTTCGCGGGACGCAAGCTGAAGGGCTGGCCGGTGTCGGTGCTCTCGCGCGGTCGGGTGATCATCGAGGGCAACAAGTGCCTCGCGAGCGCCGGCAGTGGAAAGTTCCTCGCGCGCAGCGGCGGCGAGGCGGCCAGGCCGACCGGCCGGCTCGTTGCCGACATGGATCCGGAACGGAATTTCGGGGCAAACCTGCTGTGACGGCGGATCGCGCGCGATGAGGATCGTCATCTTCGGCGGCACCGGCTTTGTCGGCCTCAATCTCGCCGAGGTGCTGCTCGCGCGCGGGCACGAGGTGACGCTGTGTGATCGTGCGGCGTCACCCCCGGCTGCGCAGAGGTCTCTGGCTGACTACGGTGCTCGGCTCAAAACCGTGCAGGGCGATATCAGCGATGTAGACGCCATCGACGCCCTTGTCGCAAAGGGCTGCGACGCGATCGTGCTGGGCGCCGCGATCACCGCGGGCGATGACCTCGAACGGGCATCGCCCGCGCGCGTTCTCGAGATCAACGTCATGGCGCAGATCCCGATCCTGCAAGCCGCGATTCGCCATAATGTTCGCCGCGTCGTCAACCTCTCGTCGGCCTCGGCCTATGGCGCGGCGGGCCAGCGCTATCAAATGCTCGACGAGGAGACGCCCTGCGATCCCGTCTCGTTCTACGCCGTCAGCAAGTTCACCTCGGAGCGCTCCGTCGCGCGCCATGCCGAGCTCTTTGGCGGCGATTTTCTGAATGTGCGGCTGAGCGCCGTGTTTGGCCCATGGGAGCGGGCCGGCGCGGTGCGCGATACGCCCAGCCACCAATTCCAGATCCTGGCGGCGTTCGCCCGCGGCGAGCCGGCGATCATGCCGGGACCGGGCTTCAAAGATTGGACCTACGCGCCGGACGCCGCGGAAGCCGTCGCCGTGCTGATCGAGGCCGAGCGGCCGCGCCATCGGCTCTACAATATCTCCAGCGGCGCGGCCTGGTCGGCGCTGCAATGGGGCGAGGCGTTTGCGGCGCTGCATCCCGGATTGGAGTGTCGGCTGGCGGAGCCGGGCGAGAAGACCTTCATCAAGCTTCATGGGGGCGATCGCGCGCCGCTCTCGGTCGCACGGATGGCCGACGAATTCGGCTGGCGCGCGCGGTTCGGTTGTGCCGAGTCCGCCGCCGCGATGAGTGCCTGGTGGATGCAGCACAAGGAAGGGATCTGACATGCGGCTGAATGGGCGCACCGCCATCATCACAGGCGCGGGCTCGGGCATCGGTCGCGCCAGCGCAAAGCTGTTCGCGGAGCAGGGCGCGCGTCTCGCTCTGGTCGATCGCGATGCCGAGGGGCTCCAGGAAACGCTTCGCCTGGTGGGCGAAGCAACGACGCATGTCGGCGACGTCGGCGATGCCGCATTCGCCGAGGCTGTTGTCGGCGAGGTCATCGCGCGGCACGGTCGGCTCGACATCCTGATGGCGGCAGTAGGCTTCTCCTGCGGCGGCACCGTGCTGACGACGAGCCTCGAAGACTGGGACGCGGTGTTCCGCGCCAATGTTGGGGGCACCTGGCTGTGGGCGCGGGCCGCGGTGCCGCATATGCAGCGGCAAAGGAGCGGCTCTATCATCACACTGGCCTCGCAGCTCGCGATGGCCGGCGGCAAGGGCAACAGCGCCTATATCGCCGCAAAGGGCGCGATCGTCAGCCTGACTCGGACGATGGCCGTTGATTTCGCCACCGACGGCATCCGCGTCAATGCGATTGCGCCGGGTGCGATCGATACGCCGATGCTTCGCCGCAGCTTTGCCCGTCACGCCAATTCGGACGAGGTGCGTGAGGCCTCGCGCAACCGTCACGCCATGAAGCGGTTCGGCAAGGCCGAGGAGATCGCGCAGACCGCGTTGCATCTCGCCAGCGATGCGTCTTCGTTCACGACCGGCACCGTGGTGGTGGTCGACGGAGGTTGGCTCGCGGCATGAGTGAGGCGCTGACAGAGCTCGAGGCCGCTATTCGCGCTGATCTCGCGATGATCGCTCATCCCGGCGCCGCGTGGCTCGAACCGAAGACAGGGCCCGATGGCAAGCCGGCGCTGGACGTGCTCATCGTCGGCGCCGGCCAGTCCGGCATCGCTATCGGCTTCGGCCTGATGCGCTCACGCGTCAGCAACATCCTGCTCGTGGACAAGGCCGAGGAGGGGATGGAAGGGCCTTGGCTCACCTATGCCCGGATGCCGACGCTGCGCAGCCCGAAGGACTACACCGGTCCCGATCTCGACATCCCGAGCCTTACCTACCAGTCCTGGCATGAAGCCCGGTTCGGGAAGGAGAGCTGGCAGACGCTCGATCTGATTCCGCGCGCGCACTGGGCCGAGTACCTGCTCTGGCTACGGCGCACGATCGGCTTGCCCGTGCGCAACGCTTGCGAGCTTCTGGAGATCGCGCCATCGGCAGATGGTCTGCTCGCCGCACGCGTGAAACAGGCCGAGACCATCGAGACTCTCTATGCGCGCAAGATCGTGCTGGCGACGGGGCAGGAGGGCATGGGCGGCTGGATGATTCCGGAAGCGCTTCGCCATCTGCCGGCGAGCTCGGTTGCAACCGTCGCCGACGATATCGATTTCGAAAGTTTGCGCGGCAAGCGCGTGGCCGTGATCGGTGCCGGCGCATCCGCCTTCGACAATGCGGCAACCGCGCTGGAGGCAGGAGCCGCTGAGGTGCACCTGCTGTGCCGCCGCGCGCAGATCCAGGTGATCCAGCCCTACCGCTGGCTGACCTTCCGCGGCTTCCTGCGTCATCTCAGCGATCTCGACGATGCCTGGCGCTGGCGCTTCATGCGCAAGGTCCTCGAGATGCGCGAGGGATTTCCGCAAGCCACCTACGACCGCTGCGCGCGTCACGCCAATTTCACGCTCTACGAGGACGCGCCGGTCGAAGCCGCGCGCAAGACCGATCGCGGGATCGAATTGCAGACGCCGCGCGGCGACATTACCGCCGGTTTTGTCATCTGCGGCACCGGCATCGACATGGACTTTGCCGGCCGCGGCGAGCTCGCCGGATTCGCCGGCAACATCGCGACCTGGGCCGATCGTTACGAGCCCCCCGAGAGCGAACGAAGCGAGCGGCTCGGCCGCTTTCCCTATCTCGCCGATGACTACGCTTTCATCGAGCGCGTGCCGGGCAAGACACCGTGGATCTCCGAAATCCACCTCTTCGCCATCGCCTCGACCATGAGTTTCGGTCCATCGGGATCGTCGATCAATGCGATGACCACGGCCGTGCCGAAGCTGGTCCACGGCCTGACACGCGGCCTGTTCCGCGCCGATGTCGACCGGCACTGGGCCTCGCTCAGCGCCTATGATGTGCCGCAGGCGGTGGTCACCCGGCCCGCGCGAACAATGGAGGCGGAGCGATGATCATCCATGCGCCGCCGCGACGAAGCATCCCCAGAAATGCCCAGGAGACTGGCGCGCAACTTGCTTCATTCTGAACCTGCCTTGCTGGCGTTCTCGTTCGAAATTCAGGGAAAAACCAATGCGTTTTGTGTCTTTCAGGTCGGCGACTTCAGTCCTCGCTACCACTGCGATGTTGCTTATCGCCGCTGCGCCGTCGCAAGCACAAACCCGGGCGGAGACGTTGCGCTACGTCACCGGCTCGGCGGTCAACACGCTCGATCCCAACATCCCGGGCTCGACGCGCGAATCCTTCGCGCTGAGCATGAGCACCTATGACCGGCTGGTGGCATTCGGCCGCAAGCAGCTCAATGGCAAATGGGTATTCGATCTCGACACGATCACCGGCGAGCTCGCTGAATCCTACGACGTCAGCCCCGACGGCCTGAAGCTCACCTTCCGCCTGCGCAAGGACGCGAAATTCCAGGACGGCTCGCCGGTCACGGCCGAGGACGTGAAATGGTCGCTCGATCGCTGCGTCACCGCGCCGATCCTCGGCAAGGCGCAGCTGCTGACGGGCTCGCTGACCTCGGCCGACCAGTTCAAGGTGATCGATCCGCTGACGATCGAGGTGACGCTCCCCAAGCCCGACAAGCTCGCGCTGCCGAATCTGGCCACCGTCTATCCCATGATCATCAACTCGAAGGTCGCCAAGGCGCATGCGACGCCGGATGATCCCTGGGCCACCGCATGGCTGAAGGAGCACACCGCCGGCAGCGGCGCCTATGTGGTCGAGACCTTCAAGCCGGGCGAGCAGGTGATCCTCAAGCGGGACGAGAGCTGGAATCGCGGCTCGGCCAACAAGCCCGCGTTCTTCAAGCGCGTGATCGTGCAGTCGGTGCCGGAGCCGGCGACGCGCGCCAATCTGGTCGAGCGCGGCGATGCCGATCTCGTCGTCGATCTGCAGGCCAGCGATGTGCAGTCGCTGGAGGCCAAGGGCAAGCTCAAGGTGGTCTCGACTCCGCAATACAATGCGATCACCTACGTCTCGATGAACAACCAGATGCCGCCCTTCGACAATGTCAATGTGCGCCGCGCCATCGCTTATGCGCTGCCCTATGACGACATGTTCAAGGCCGCCCTGTTCGGCCGCGGCGCGCCGCTGTTCGGCGCGACCTGGCCGGACGGCAAGCCGCTGACCGGCATTTATCCGTTCCAGCAGCCGGTGAAGATGGATCTCGACAAGGCCAGGGAATATCTGAAGGCCGCAGGCCTTCCGGAAGGCTTCTCGACCACGTTCAGCTTCAATGTCGGCCAGTCCTCGACTGCGGAGCCAATGGCCGCCCTCGTCAAGGAGTCGCTTGCCAAGATCGGCATCAAGGTCGACATCCAGAAGCTGCCGGACGCACAGATGTCGACGCAGATCAACGAGAAGAAACTGGCGTTCTTCACCGAAGGTATCGTCGCCTGGCTGCCGTCGACCGATTACTTCTACCGCAACTTCTACACCGGCAATCAGCGCTGGAATTACAGCTCGATCAACAACCCGGACCTTGCTACGATCGCGCAGGAAGCCCGCTTCGAGCCGGATAAGGCCAAGTATGAGGCGGCAGGCCGCAAGCTCAACGCGATGCACTTCGATCTGATGCCGCAGATCATGCTGTGGCAGCCGAACCAGGACGCCGTCATGGCGCCGTCGATCGAAGGCTACACCTACGAGTTCCATCGCCAGGTGGATTATCGCGATGTCAGCCGCAAGTGACATCGGCAACCAACAGGGACGCTGAGCGGTGATGACCGGTCTTGGTGCAACAATGGTGCGGGCGGGCAGGCGACTTCTGTCGTCGCTGCCGGCGCTGTTCGGCGTGCTGGTCTTCACCTTTCTCTTGATGCGTGTCCTGCCCGGCGACCCCGCCGTGTTCTTCGCTTCGGGGCCCAATGCCGGCAAGGAGGAGATCGAGCAGATCCGCAAGCAGATGGGGCTCAACAAGTCGGTGCCGGAGCAGCTCGTGTTCTATCTCTCCGATATCGGCCACGGCAATCTCGGCCGGTCCATGATGACGGGACAGCCGGTGCTCAAGGATCTGCGCGAGCGGCTGCCGGCCTCGCTGGAGCTGACCTTCGCCGCACTCTTGCTCGCGCTGATCGCGGCGGTGCCGCTCGGCGTGGTCGCTGCCTTGCGCCCTGGATCGATCGTCGATCACGGCGTGCGGCTGTTCTGCGCGCTCGGTGTCTGCGTGCCGACCTTCGTGTCGGGCCTGCTCTTGATCTACGTCTTCTACTATCTGCTCGGGCTGGCGCCTGATCCGACCGGGCGGATCGACGTCTTCACCTCATTGCCGCCGCAGCACACCGGTTTCCTGCTGATCGATTTTCTTCTCGCCGGCGATTTCGAGGGCTGGTGGACGGCCTGCAAGCAATTGATCCTGCCGGCGGTGAGCATGGCCCTGTTCGTGATCGCGCCTCTGGCGCGGATCACGCGCGCGTCGATGCTGGTCTCGCTGGGGAGCGATTTCGTGCGCACGGCGCGCTCGGTCGGATTGTCCTGGCGCAAGGTGGTCGTGACCTACGCGCTGCGCAATGCGATCCTTCCCGTCATCACCATCGCCGGCATCGTGTTCTCGACCATGCTGGGCGCGAACGTGCTGGTGGAGAAGGTGTTCTCCTGGCCCGGCGTCGCCTCCTATGCGCTCGATGCGCTGCTGTCCTCCGACTATGCGCCGGTGCAGGGCTTCGTGCTGCTGATGGCCAGCCTGTTCGTGCTGGTCAATCTCGTGGTCGATATCTGCTACGGCATCGCCGATCCCAGGGTGTCGATCGAATGACCAGTGCAACCCTCCGCCATTCGGTTTGGATCCTGCGCGGCAATCCGCTCACCGCGGTTGCCGCCACCGGTGTCCTCGTCTTCGTCCTGGTCGCGATTTTCGGACCGTGGATCGTGCCTTACGATCCCGTAGCCTCGAACGTCTCGAAGGCGTTGCAGCCGCCGAGCGCGACGCACATTGCCGGTACCGACCAGCTCGGGCGCGACGTGTTCAGCCGTCTCATCATCGCCACGCGGCTCGACCTCGCCATCGCAGTCTCCGCGGTCGGGATCTCCTTCGTGATCGGGGCCGTCGTCGGCGCGTTCTGCGGCTATGCCGGCGGCCGTCTCGATCGCGCCGTCGGCCGTTTCGTCGACGTGATGATGGCGTTCCCGCTGTTCGTGCTGGCGATGGCGATGGTGGCTGCGCTCGGCAACCGGATCGAGAACATCGTGATCGCGACCGCGATCATCAATCTTCCCTTCTACATCCGCTTCGCGCGGGCCGAGGTCAATGTCAGGCGCAATGTCGGCTGGGTCGAGGCGGCCCGCGCCTGCGGCGAGAGCCATTTTTCCGTGGTGCTGCGCTTCCTGCTGCCGAACATCCTTCCGGCGATGGCGGTGCAGATCTCGCTCAATCTCGGCTGGGCGATTCTGAACGCGGCCGGCCTGTCCTTCATCGGCCTCGGCGTCAAGCCGCCGACGCCGGAATGGGGCATCATGGTCGCCGAAGGTGCGCGCTTCATCTCGACCGGACGGTGGTGGCTGGTGGCCTTTCCGGGCCTCGCGCTGATGATGGCGGTGCTGTGCTTCAACCTTCTCGGCGACGGGATGCGGGACATTCTCGATCCCCGGATGCGCACATGAGCGAGGACCTGCTCAGGATCGACAACCTCCACGTGGCGTTCTCGACGCGGCGCGGAATGGTCGAGGCCGTGCGCGGCGTGACGCTGACGGTCAAGGCCGGCGAGATGCTCGGTCTCGTTGGCGAGAGCGGCTCGGGCAAGTCGGTCACCGGCTTTGCGACGACACGGCTGCTCGATGCCGCCGGGCGCGTCACCGGCGGCAGGATCCTGTTTCGCGGGCAGGACGTGACCAAGCTCAGGGGCGATGACCTCCGTCAGCTCCAGGGCGCCGCGATGTCGATGATCTTCCAGAACCCGCGGGCGGCGCTCAATCCGATCCGCGCAATCGGATTGCAGATTGCGGACGCGATCCTCACGCACAAGCGCATCTCGAAGGAGGCCGCGCGCGCCGAGGCGCTGGACTTGCTGCGCGCCGTCCAGATCCGCGATCCCGAGGCGCGGATGAACGCCTATCCGCACGAGCTCTCCGGGGGCATGTGCCAGCGCGTGATGATCGCGATTGCGATCTCCTGCAATCCCGCGCTGCTGATCGCCGACGAGCCGACGACCGGGCTCGACGTCACCACGCAGAAAGTGGTGATGGATCTGCTGGCGGACATTGCCGCCGCGCGAGGCATGGCGACGATCCTGATCACGCATGACCTCGGTCTCGCGGCGCGCTATTGCCGCCGCATCGCCGTGATGGAGCGCGGACGCATCGTCGAGGAGGCGAGCCCCGGCGCACTCTTCAGTGCGCCGCAGCACGCCTATACGAGGCGCCTGGTCGCGGCGTCGCCGACGGCGACGTCACGGATCGAGGACCTCGTGACGGAGGAAGAGAGAGAGCGTTACACCGCCGTGCTCGGCAAGCCACGGCCGGTGCCCGCACACGGCACGCCGCCGCTCCTGGAAGTGCGGAAGCTCGCAAAGCGCTTCGACCAGGGCTCTGCCGCGGTCGCCGACTTCTCGATGACGATGTCCGGCGGCGAGAGCGTCGGTCTGGTCGGCGAATCCGGATCGGGGAAAAGCACGACCTCGCGGATGATCTGTCGCCTGATCGACCCGAGCGAAGGGGACATCGTGTTCGACGGGCAGTCGATCGGGCACGTGGCGTCGCGTGATTTTCACCGCTCGCCATTGCGCAAAGACATCCAGATGGTGTTCCAGGATCCGAACGAGAGCCTCAACCCGCGCTTTACCGCGTTCGATTGTATTGCGCATCCCTTGACGCGGCTCGACGGCATGCGTGCGGGTGAGGCGCTGCGCAAGCGGGTGGAAGAATGCGCGGAACGGGTTGGACTTCCGCTGGATCTGTTGCCTCGGTTTCCGCATCAGCTCTCCGGCGGACAGAAGGCGCGCGTCGGCATCGCGCGCGCGATCGCCTGCCGGCCGCGGCTCCTGGTGCTGGACGAGCCGACCGCTGCGCTCGACGTTTCGGTTCAGGCGGTGGTGCTGCAACTGCTCGACCGTTTGCGACGCGAGAACGACATCGCGCTGCTGTTCGTCAGCCACGATCTCAACGTGGTGCGCATGCTCTGCGACCGCACCATCGTGCTGCGCAATGGCGGCATCGTCGAGCAGGGCGAAAGCCGGGCACTGTTCGACAATCCGAAGACCGACTATACGCGCAAATTGGTCGAGGCGATCCCGCATATCGAGACTGGACCGAAGCTGGCCGCGGCCCTTTGAAGCCTGGACCTGCCAAGAAAGGGCGATGAGATCCCGCTGGCGAAGGGGCATTTAGTGGCATACCATTTGCTTGCAAATGGGTTCGGTTTCACTTTGCCCTTGGCCAGACGATGGCCGGCATCACGGCATTACTGGAGGACTTCATGGATCGCAGGACCGTATTGAAGGGACTGGCCGGCGCGGGCGGTCTGGCGTTGACCGGCCTCTCGGCGCCGGCGATCGCACAAGGCGCATCCGCCCGGACGCTCCGCTTCGTCCCCCAGGCCAATCTCGCCAATTTCGACCCGATCTGGGGTACGCAATATGTCGTGCGCAATGCGGCCGCGATGGTCTGGGACACGCTTTACGGCATCGATTCCTCGCTGCAGCCGCAGCGCCAGATGGTCGAGTCCGAGGAGGTGACCGACGACGGCACGACCTGGACGTTCAAGCTGCGGCCGGGGCTCAAGTTCCATGACGGCGAGCCGGTGCTGAGCAAGGACGTCGTTGCGAGCCTGACGCGCTGGTCGGCGCGCGATCCGATGGGATTGATGATCAAGGCCCTGCAGCAGGAGTTGACGGCCGTCGACGACCGCACCTTCAAATGGGTGCTCAAGCAGCCCTTCCCGAAGATGCTCTACGCGCTGGCCAAGAACAACTCGCCGTGCGGCTTCATCATGCCGGAGCGCATCGCGCAGACCGATCCGTTCAAGCAGATCACCGACTATGTCGGCTCTGGGCCGATGAAGTTCGCCAAGGGCGAGTGGGTGCCCGGCGCGAAGGCGGTGTTCGAGAAGTTCACCGATTACGTGCCGCGGCAGGAAAAGGCATCCTGGCTCGCGGGCGGCAAGCAGATCCTGGTCGATCGCGTCGAATGGATCGTGATGCCGGACCCCGCCACGGCAGCCGCGGCGTTGCAGAACGGCGAGGTCGACTGGTGGGAGAGCCCGATTGCAGACCTCGTTCCGGTCCTGAAGAAGAACAAGAACATCGGCGTCGATATCGGCGATCCCCTCGGCAATATCGGCTCGTTCCGCATGAACCATCTCTTTGCGCCGTTCAACGACGTGCGGGCGCGGCGTGCGGTGCTGATGGCGCTCAGCCAGGAAGACTACATGCGCGCGATCGTCGGCGACGACACGGCACTCTGGAAGCCGTTGCCCGGCTTCTTCACGCCGGATACGCCGCTTTACAGCGAAGCCGGCGGCGAGATCCTGAAGGGCAAGCGCGATTTCGATGCCGCCAAGAAGCTGCTGGCCGAGAGCGGCTATTCCGGCCAGCCGGTGACGTGCCTCGTGGCACAGGACCAGCCGATTACCAAGGCGCAGGGCGACGTCACCGCGGACCTGCTGAAGAAGCTCGGCATGAATGTCGACTTCGTCGCCACCGATTGGGGCACGGTCGGCTCGCGCCGCGCGCAGAAGACGCCGCCGGGACAGGGTGGCTGGAACATGTTCCACACCTGGCACGCGGGTGCGGACTGCATCAATCCCGCCCCATACACCGCCATTCGCGCCAACGGCGACAAGGCCTGGTTCGGCTGGCCGAACAGCCCCGGCACGGAGAAGGAGGTGGCGTCCTGGTTCGAGGCCAAGAACCTCGACGAGGAGAAGGCCGCCATCGGCCGCCTCAACAAGGCGGCGCTCGACGACGTCGTCTACGCGCCGACCGGCTTCTTCCTGAGCTACACCGCGTGGCGCAAGAACGTCTCCGGCATCACCAAGGGACCGCTGCCGTTCTTCTGGGGCGTGTCCAAGTCTGCATGATCGTGCGCTGAGGCCAGATGCTCTCCTACATCCTCCGTCGCGTCGTCGCGACCTTGCCAGTCATGGCGATCGTCGCGCTGTTCGTGTTCAGCCTGCTCTACATCGCGCCGGGCGATCCGGCCGTGGTGATCGCGGGCGACCAGGCGAGTCCGGAGGATGTGGAGCGCATCCGGCAGAGCCTCGGCCTCAACCGTCCGTTCCTGGTCCAGTTCGGAAGCTGGGTCTGGCGCATCCTGCATGGCGATCTCGGCACCTCGATCTTCACCAACCTGCCGGTGTCGGCGATGATCGGGCAGCGTCTCGGGCCGACCTTGTCGCTGATGATCGTCACCCTGCTGCTCACGATCGTGGTGGCGGTGCCGCTCGGCGTGGTGGCGGCGTGGAAGGCCGGCAGCCTGATCGACCGCGTCATCATGGGCTTTGCCGTGTTCGGATTCTCGCTGCCCGTGTTCGTGGTCGGCTACATGCTCGCCTACATCTTCGCGCTGGAGCTGGAATGGCTGCCGGTGCAGGGCTATACGCCGCTCAGCTCCGGCTTCTGGCCATGGCTCGAGAACCTGATTCTGCCGGCGGTGGCGCTCGGCTGCGTCTACATCGCGCTGGTCGCACGCATCACGCGGGCAGCCATGCTCGAAGTGCTGCAGCAGGACTATATCCGCACCGCCAAGGCCAAGGGACTCGGGCAGGGCGGCATCCTGTTCATTCACGCGCTGAAGAACGCGGCGGTACCGATCGTGACCGTGATCGGGATTGGCATCGCGCTCCTGATCGGCGGCGCGGTCGTGACCGAGAGCGTGTTTGCGATCCCCGGCCTCGGCCGCCTCACGATCGACGCGATCCTGCGCCGCGACTACCCGGTGATCCAGGGCATCGTGCTGCTGTTCAGCTTCGTCTACGTCCTCGTCAATCTGATGATCGACGTTGTCTATACGCTCGTTGACCCGAGGATCCGCTATTGACCGATACCACCGTCAATCCGCAATCGCTGCCGGCCGGCCTCGTCGTCGCGCCGCAGCTGCCCGAGATCCTGCGGCCGGTCGCGATCCGGCGCGGCTTCGTCGGCCTCCTGCGCGGCCATCCGACGGTCGCGATCGGCGGCGCGCTGCTGCTGACGCTCGTGCTGATCGCGGTCTTCGCGCCTTATCTCGGCACGGTCGATCCGACCGCGCTCGCACCCGCCAAGCGCACACGGGCGCCGTCGGCCGATTTCTGGTTCGGCACCGACGTGCTCGGCCGCGACATCTATTCCCGTGTGCTGTTTGGCGCGCGCGTCTCGCTCACGGTCGGCCTCTCGGTCGCGATCTTCGCATCTGCGGCGGGTCTTGCCATCGGCATGATCTCCGGATTCATCCGCTGGGCCGACGGCATCCTGATGCGGTTCATGGATGGCCTGATGTCGATCCCGCCGATCCTGCTCGCGATCGCGCTGATGGCGCTGACGCGCGGCAGCGTCGGCAACGTCATCCTGGCGATCACCGTTGCCGAAATCCCGCGCGTCTCGCGCCTGGTCCGCAGTGTGGTGCTGTCGCTTCGCGAGCAGCCCTATGTGGATGCGGCCGTGGCCTGCGGCACGCGCTCTCCAATGATCATTCTCCGCCATATCCTGCCCAACACGGTCGCGCCGATGCTGGTGCAGGCGACCTATATCTGCGCCAGCGCCATGATCACCGAGGCGATCCTGTCCTTCATCGGTGCCGGAACGCCGCCGACCATCCCGTCCTGGGGCAATATCATGGCCGAGGGCCGCGCGCTGTGGCAGGTGAAGCCCTACATCGTGTTCTTTCCGGCGGCGTTCCTGTCGGTCACCGTTCTCGCCGTGAATTTGCTCGGCGACGGCCTTCGCGATGCGCTCGACCCGCGCATGGCCAAAAACCTTTGATGTTGCCTGTGATGGATCGAGGCTGATCGCGATGGCTTTGCTCGAAGTCGAGAACCTCCAGACCCATTTCCGCACCCCCAGCGGCATCAATCGCGCGGTCGACGGGGTGTCCTTCCATGTCAACGAGGGCGAGACGCTCGCCATCGTCGGCGAGTCCGGCTGCGGCAAGTCGGTGACCTCGATGTCCTTGATGCGACTGATCCCGGAGCCGCCGGGCAGGATCGCAGGCAGCATCCGCTTTGCGGGCAGGGACCTGCTGAAGCTGTCCGATCGCGAGATGCGCGCGATCCGCGGCAACGACATCTCGATGATCTTCCAGGAGCCGATGACCAGCCTCAATCCGGTCCTGACCGTCGGCCGCCAGATTCGCGAAACCTTGATGATCCATCAGGGCCTCGACAAGCAGGCGGCCGAGGCGCACGCGATCGAGATGCTGACGCTGGTCGGCATTCCCGAGCCGAAGCGCCGCGTGCGCGAGTATCCGCATCAGCTCTCCGGAGGCATGCGCCAGCGCGTCATGATCGCCATCGCGCTTGCCTGCAATCCGAAGCTCCTCATTGCGGACGAGCCGACAACCGCGCTCGACGTCACGATCCAGGCGCAGATCCTGAAGCTGATGCTCGATCTGAAGCGCCGCGTGGGTGCCGCGATCATCCTCATCACCCACGATCTCGGCGTCGTCGCCGAGATCGCCGAGCGTGTCATGGTGATGTATGCCGGCCGCAAGGTCGAGGAGGCGCCGGCGGCCGAGCTGTTCCGTTCGCCGCGTCATCCCTATACACAGGGTTTGCTTGGCGCGGTGCCGCGGCTCGGCTCCTCGCTGACGGGCACGGCAAGACGGCTCGCCGAGATTCCGGGACAGGTGCCGGATCTTCGCAAGCCGATCACCGGCTGCGTCTTCGCCGGCCGCTGTGCGCTCGCGACCGATCTCTGCCGCCAATACGCGCCGGGGCTGGAGGAGAAGGGCCCCCGCCACGTCGCCGCCTGTCATTACGCCGCCAAAGGAGCCATCGCGGCATGAGTCCTCCGCTGCTCCAGGTCAACGACCTCAAGAAGCACTTTCCGGTCAAGACCGGCCTGTTCGGGCGCAAGTCCGAATTCGTCTACGCGGTGGACGGCGTGTCGTTCGAGATCGCGCGTGGCGAGACGCTGTCGCTGGTCGGGGAGTCCGGATGCGGCAAATCGACGGTCGGCCGTGCCATCCTGCGGTTGTTCGAGATCACCTCGGGTCAGGTCATCCTCGACGGCCAGAGGATCGACGACGCTGCGCCGCGCACGATGCGCCAGATGCGCCGGCGCGTGCAGGTCGTGTTCCAGGATCCTTTCTCCAGCCTCAATCCGCGCATGCGCGTGCGCGACATCCTGGCCGAGCCGATCCGCAATTTCGGCCTCGCCAAATCGCCGGAAGACCTCGAGGTGCGCGTCACCGCGCTGATGGATACCGTGCGCCTGCCGCGCGAGGCGCTGAATCGCAGGCCGCACGAATTCTCTGGCGGCCAGCGTCAGCGCATCGGCATTGCGCGCGCGCTCGCGGCAGAACCCGAGCTGATCGTGTGCGACGAGGCGGTCTCCGCGCTCGACGTTTCAGTCAAGGCGCAGATCGTCAATCTGCTGCAGGATCTGCAAAGCGAGTTCGGCCTCGCGCTGCTGTTCATCAGCCACGATCTCGCGATCGTCGAGCACATGACCCATCGCGTTGCGGTCATGTATCTCGGCAAGATCGTCGAGGTGGCGCCGCGCCGGGAGATCTTCGCCGCGCCAAGGCATCCCTATACCAAAGCGCTGCTCTCGGCGGTCCCGCTGCCGGAGCCCGGAGCCCAGCGCAATCCCATCATCCTCAAGGGCGACGTGCCGAGTCCGATCAATCCACCGAGCGGATGCCGCTTCCACACCCGTTGCCCGTTCGTCTTCGATCGCTGCCGGACCGAGGAGCCGGCGCTGCGTGCGGCGGGAGCCGAGCAATGGGTGGCCTGCCATCTCGAAGAGGCTGCACCGGCCATGAGCAGCTGAAGCACCTGACGTCAGTCCGCGTCGCGCACTCGCGCCGACGCTTGAGCGGGTGCCTGGACGGAGTGACGTCGGGTGATGATGGCATTATGCCCCTGTTTTGCCCGACGAGTCAAAATCCGCAGCCGATCTGGGTCGGCATTGGCCTCGGATCCGAGGCCGCGCGGTTCATCGGAAATTCGTAAGAAAAGACAAGCCCCGCTCTACTGTGCATGGGGTTGTTTTCGCACTTTTGTTGTGGCGGACGTCAACCCTGCCGGCGCAGGAAGCCGGTGATCGTGACCTTGTCCCAGATGCCGGCCGCGGCAAAGGGGTCTGCGCGGTTGAAGGCTTCGACCTCTTTGCGGCTGGGCGCCTCGATCAGGAACAGGCTGCCGATCATGGTCTGGCCGTCGTCGGACACCAGTGGCCCCGACATCACGATCTTGACGCCGAAGCGCGAGGTGTCGCTCAGGAAGGCCTTGTGGGCGTCGTAATTGGCAAGCCGCGTCGGCAGCGCTCCGGCGCGATCGAGAGCGTGAATGGCGAACAGCATGGTGTCTCCGTGTCTTGCTTCAGGTGTTGGGACGGCCGCAGGCGCGGCCGTCCGGGGTCGTTGTGGTCGTCAGTTTACTTCGCGCTGAGCTTGCCGGCGTCCTCGAAGGTCGGGCAGGTCCGCTGCTCCAGCGGGACGTCGAACGGCTGGTAATTGTCCTTGGTGATGACCGTCGGCTTCAGCACGATCTCGCTGATGACCGGCTGGCCCCGCAAGGAGCGGATCGCCATCATGGTGCCGAGGCAGCCTTGCGCAAAGCCGTTGTAGTCTCCGCTCGCCAGCAGCTTGCCGGATTTGATCCCGTCGATCGCCTCCTTGGTGCCGTTGATGCCGATCACCTGCGCCTTGCGGTTGGCGCCGTCGAGCGCCTCGATTGCGCCGACCGCCATGGCGTCGTTGGCGGCGAGCACGCCGTCGATCTGCGGGTTCGATTGCATCAGGTTTTCCATGACCTGAAGCGCCTGGAGCCGCTGGTAGTTGCCGGGCTGCGAGGCCAGCAGCTTGGCGCCAGGGGCCTCCTTCAGAGCGTCGTTGAAGCCGCGGACGCGGTCGACATTGGTCAGCGAGCCCTTGACGCCTTCGATGATGACGATGTTGCCCTTGCCGCCCAGCGTCTTGAGCAGGAAGCGCGCGGTCTCCAGGCCGAGGCTGTAATCGTCGGCGCCGACGAAGGACAGGAACTTGCCGCCCGCCGAGCGGTCGGTAATGTTGACGACCGGGATCTTGGCCTCGTTGATCTTCTCGACGCCGGGCACCATCGCCTTGTAGTCGACCGGCGTGAAGACGATCGCGCTCGGCTTCTTCACCACGACGTCCTCGATTTGGCTGAGCTGCTCGGGGATCGAGTCGGGCTTGGTCGGAATGTACTGAAGCGTCTTCGCGTTCAGCGTCTTCGCCATGTTGTCGGCGCCGACCCGCACCGTCTGGAAGAACGGATTGGTCTGGTTCTTGGTGAAGACGGCTATGGTCTCGCCGTCGGCGCGTGCGTGCGTTGTGAACGCGGCCGCCATCAGCAGCGGTAGCGCCAGATAGCCAAGCTTCTGTTTCATGTTGCCTCCATCCCTCGTTTTGCTTGTTGGATCTCTAAGTGCTCATTGCGCGCGGTGGCGGGTCTTCATGTCGAGCCAGACCGCGAGAATGACGATGACGCCGGTGACGAGCGGCTGCCAGTTGGCGCTGACCGAGAGCAGGTTCATGCCATTCAGCACCAGGGTCAGGATCAGTGCGCCGATGAAGGTCCCGAACACGGTGCCGACGCCGCCGAACAACGAGGTGCCGCCGATCAGCACGGCCGCGATCGCCGGCAGCGTCAGGCTTTCGCCGATGTCGGCCTCGGCCGAGTTGAGCCGCGACAGGAAGATGATCGAGGCCAGCCCGGCCATGGTGCCGGAGACGGCATAGACCAGCAGCAGGCGCCGCGCGACCGGGATGCCCGAAAGCCGCGCCGCGACCGGATTGGCGCCGATCGCATAGATCTCCTGGCCCCAGATCGTGCGCTGCGCGAACAGCGTCCCGATCCCGAGGAAGACCAGCAGCAGATAGACCGGGATCGGCAGGCCGAACAGATAGCCGCTGCCGATCTGGCGGAAGCCTGCCGGGAAGCCGTGCAGGGTCTCGCCCGCCATGTACCAGTAGGTGAGGCCGTTCAGCACCCAGAGCATGCCGTACGTGGCGATGAAGGAGGGGATGCGCAGCGCAGTGACCATGATGCCATTGAGCAGGCCGACGATGCCGCCGCAGGCAAGGCCGGTGAGGATGCCGAGCGCTGGCGAACCGGTCGTGTGGATCACGGTCCCGGCGATACAGGCGGACAACGCGACATTGGCGCCGACGGACAGATCGAGGCCGGCGGTCAGCACCACCAGCGTCAGGCCGGAGGCGATGAAGAAGGTCAGGCTCGCCTGCCTGAGCACGTTGAGGATATTGCCTAGGCTCAGGAACGAATCGCTGAGCACGGCGAGCACCGCGCAGATCAGGAGCGCCGCGAGCAGGCGATAAAACACCTGGATCGCATCCTGCGAGAGGAACGAGCGGGGCGGCGTGATGGCGTCCTTCGTGATGTCGGTCATGCGCGGCTCCTGAGGCCATCGAGGAACAGGGCAACGATGACGAGCACGCCGACACTTGCGACCTGCACAGAGGACGGCAGCGAGATCAGGTTCAGCCCGTTGCGCAGCACGCCGACCGAGAGGACGCCGAGCAGCGTGCCGAGTAGCCAGCCATTGCCACGCTCGAACGAGGTGCCGCCGACGGCGACCGCGGCGATGGCATCGAATTCGAGGCCAAGACCGGCGGTGGGGTGGCCGGAGTTCATCCGCGCGGTCATCAAAAGGCCGGCGATGCCGGCCATGGCGCCGCCGATCGCATAGACCGCGATCAGCAGCTTGTTCGGCGACAGGCCGGCGTAGCGCAGCGCCTCGCGGTTGCCGCCGAGGGCGAAGATGTAGGTGCCGAACCTTGTATGATAGAGCAGCACGTGGAAGACCGCGTAGGTCACGAGCGCCATCACGATCGGAACGGGGATGCCGAGAAGCGTCGCCGAATAGATGTCGCGCACGCTGTGGGGAATGCCGACCACGCTCTGGCCGTCGCTGACGATCAGCGACAGTCCCTGCGCCATGCCGAGCGTGCCCAGCGTCGCGACGAAGGGCGGAATGCCGACGATCGCGACCAGCCAGCCATTGGCGAGGCCGAAGGCCGTGCCGACAAGCAGGCCGGCGCCAAGGCCCAGCAGCATCGACTTGGTCGCGAGCGACACGATCGCGACGCAGAGCGAGGTCAGAGTCAGCACCGCGCCCATGGACAGGTCCAGCCCCTCTGTCATGATGATCAGCGTCATCGGCAGTGCGAGCATGGTCAGGATGGTCGACTGCACCAGCACGTTGGAGAGATTGGCGACCGACAGGAAGCCGGGCGCGATCACGCTGAACAGCGCGATCAGCAGCACCAGGACCATGGCGACGCCGGGAATGCGTTGCAGCGGATTGGGCTGAGCGACGACAGCGGCCTCACGCATGATGCATCCCCAATCGCACGATGTTCTCCTCGGTCAGTTCGTTGCGTGTCAGGTGCCCGGCGATGCGTCCCTCGCGCATCACATAGGCGCGGTCGCAGACATGGCAGATCTCGACCTGCTCGGACGAGATCATCAGGGCCGCCGCGCCGTCCGCGACGAGGCGGTCGATCAGCGCAAAGATCTCGGACTTGGCGCCGATGTCGATGCCTCGCGTCGGCTCGTCGAAAATGAACAGCTTTGAGCCGGCCGCCAGCCACTTGCCGATCACGACCTTCTGCTGGTTGCCGCCCGAGAGCAGGCCGACGATCTGGCGCGCGCTCGGGGTTGCAATGCGGAGCTGCCGGATCAGCCCGTCGGCGGTGCGCTGCGCGCTGCGCTGATCGAACAAGCCGCTCGGGAACAGCTTTCGCAGCGCCGATACCATGAGATTGTCGCTCACAGACCGGAGCAGCGCGAGGCCCTCGCTCTTGCGACTCTCCGGGATCAACGCGATGCCGCGGCGGGCGGCGAGATCCGGCTCGCCGGAAATGCTCTTGCCGTCGAAGATGATCTCGCCTGACGTGACGGGATCGGCGCCGAAGATGGCGCGCGCGACCTCGCTGCGACCGGAGCCGACCAGGCCGCACAGCCCGACGATCTCGCCCCGGCGCACCTCGATATTGATGTCGGAGATGCCGGTCGGCGCCGTCAGACCCTTGACCTCGAGCAGGAGGTCGCCGGGCTTGTTGGCAAAATGGCGCGGATAGGTCATGTCGACGTTGCGGCCGACCATCATGCGCACGAGTTGGTCCGGCGTGACGTCAGCGGGACGGACGCCGTCGATGCGGCGGCCGTCGCGCAGCACGGTGATGCGATCGCCGAGCGCGAACACCTCGGCCATGCGGTGCGAGATGTAGACGATCGACACGCCGTCGGCCTTCAGCCGCGCGATCAGCGCGAACAGCAGTTCGGTCTCGCGGTCGGACAGCGCCGCGGTCGGCTCGTCCATGACCAGGATGCGGGCGTTCTGGCTGATCGCCTTCGCGATCTCGACCATCTGCTGCTGTGCCACGCCGAGCTTGTCGACGGTGGTGGAGGGATCGATATCGAAGCCGATCGTGCCGAGCACGCGCCTCGCATCAGCCAGGATCTTGCGGCGGTCGATGGTACCGGGGATGCGGCCCTTCGGCTCGCGTCCCAGGAAGATGTTCTGGGCGATGTCGAGATGGGGGACCAGCGAGAATTCCTGGAAGATCACGGCAATGCCGAGCTTCTGCGCGTCCGCGGTGGAATCGATCGCGACCGTCTCGCCCTTGTAATAGAATTCGCCGGCGTCGGCGCGGTAGGCGCCGCACAGCACCTTCATCAGGCTCGACTTGCCGGCGCCGTTCTCACCCAGCAGCATATGGACTTCGCCCGGGTAGACGGCAAAGGACACGTCATCCAGCGCCTTGACGCCCGGGAACTCCTTGCTGATGCCCCGCAGCTCGAGCAGCGGCGTCGGCGAGGTGACCTCGATCGGAAGAGCGTCGCTCATATCCTGGCTCCGCTGGCAAAGATCTTTCCGGGATTCATCAGTCCATCAGGGTCAAGCGCGGTCTTGATCTGCCACATCACGTCGACGGCTTCGCCGAGCTCGTCGGAAAGATAGCCGATCTTGCCGAGCCCGATGCCGTGCTCGCCGGTGCAGGTGCCGTCCATGGCGAGGGCGCGGGCGACCATGCGTGCCTGCAGCGCCTTGGCGCCTTCGGCCTCCTCCGGCTTTGCCGGGTCAATCAGGATCAGCATGTGGAAATTGCCGTCGCCGACATGGCCGACGATCGGCGCGGTAAAGCCGTGCTCGTCAGCGTCGCGCCGCGTCTCGGTCAGGCATTCCGCCAGGCGGGAGATCGGCACGCAGACATCGGTGATCACCGCGCGTGCGCCGGGTCGCAGGCCGAGGCCGGCATAGAGCGTGTTGTCGCGGGCGTGCCAGAGCCGGCTGCGGTCCTCTGGAGCCTTTGCCCAGGCAAAGCCGTGGCCGCCATGATCGGCCGCGATCGCTTGCGCCGCCTCGGCCTGTTCGGCAACCGAGCTTTCAGAGCCGTGGAATTCGAAGAACAGGGTCGGCGCCTCGCGATAGCCGAGCTTGGCGTAGGTGTTGATGCCGCGCATCATGACGTCGTCGAGCAGCTCGATGCGGGCCACGGGGATCGCGGACTGGATCACGGAGATCGCGGTGTCCACCGCATCGTGCAGCGTGTCGAAGCTGCACACCGCGGCCGAGATCGCCTGCGGCACGGGGTGTACCTTCAGCGTGATCTCGGTGATGATCCCGAGTGTGCCTTCGGCGCCGACGAACATGCGGGTCAAATCATAGCCGGCCGCCGATTTGCGCGCGCGTCGCGCAGTGCGGATCACGCGGCCGTCGGCCAGCACCACCTCGAGCGCCATGACATTGTCCTTCATGGTGCCGTAGCGCACCGCCATGGTGCCGGAGGCGCGCGTCGAGGTCATGCCGCCGATCGAAGCGTCGGCGCCGGGGTCGATTGGGAAGAACAGGCCGGTGTTGCGCAGCTCCGCATTGAGCTGCTTGCGGGTGATACCGGGTTGCACCACGGCATCCATGTCGCTGTCATGCACGGCCAGTACTTTGTTCATCCGCGCGAAGTCGAAGCAGACGCCGCCCGCGACCGCGGCTGCATTGCCTTCGAGCGATGTGCCGGCGCCGAACGGCACGATCGGCATGCCCGCGCTGGCGCAGAGCTTGACGATGTCCGCGACCTCCTGCGTGGTCTCGGGGAAGACGACGATATCGGGCGGCAGGCTCTGATAATGCGACTCGCTCTGCCCATGCTGATTGAGCACGCCGCGCGCAACGCTCGCGCGCGCGCCAATCATGCCGGTGAGGCGCTCGGCCAATATGCCCGTGCTGACCCGCGGTCCCATCCTTAAGCTCCCGTCTGCTCCCTGCTGTCGGACTCTTGTTGGTCCGCAGCCCAGCCTAAGCGGCTCTCGCGTTGTTCGCGACCTGCTTTAGGCCGAAATCGTAGTTGAGATGAAAATACTCGTGCTCCACCATGCGACCATCCGGCGCACGGCCGGCGGGATGACGGACGAACTCCCGGATCAGGCTGTCCTTGACGCCGAACACCACGTCGCTGTCGAGATACTGGTCGCCGGCAACGAACACGTGTGTCACGAGCTGCTCGAAACCGGGCGCTGAGATCATGAAGTGCACATGGGCCGGGCGCCAGGGATGGCGGGCCTGCACCTCCAGCATCTCGCCGACCGGGTCGTCATGCGGAATGGGGTAGGCGGCAGGCTTGATCGACCAGAAATGGAAGCGGCCGTTGGCATCTGTATGGAAGCGGGCGCGCATGGCGAGATCGCCGATCTTGTCGAGCTGCTGCACGTCGTAATAGCCGTCATCGTCCGAATGCCAGACGTCGACCATGGCGCCCGCGAGCGGCTTTCCGTCCACGGTCGAGACCGAGCCGGTGACCAGCATGGGATCGCCTTCCATGGGACCGGAGATATCCGCGCCGCTGTCTTTTTCCGGGGCCGCCTGAACGAAGAACGGGCCGAGCACCGTGGTCTCGGTGGCGCCCTCCGGCACCGGATGGTTGATGGCATCGACCAGCATGGAGACGCCAAGCGTGTCCGACAGCAGAATGAACTCCTGGCGCTTGTCGTTGCACATGTGCCCGGTGCGGGTCAGGAAGTCGATGCCGTACTCCCACTCCTTCTGGGTCGGCCGCACCTCGCGGACGAAGGCGTGCAAGTGCCGCACCAGTGCTTCGCTCACCTGCTTGATGCGTGGATCGGTCGCGCCCGCGATTCGCTCCAGCACCGCGTCCGTGATCGTGCTCTCGTTGAAGTTACGCATGTGTATCTCCGCGATCAGAGTTTTGGTTCGCTGAGGCCGGACAGCCGCTCGAGATGCCTGACGGTCGCAATAAAGTCGGTGTCGCCGTCGCCCTGCGCGACCAGTGCGCCATAGGTCTCGCGCACTTGCGCCGCGAGCTGAAGCGGCACGCCGACGGCATGGCCGGCGCCGAGGATGAGGTCTAGATCCTTGGCCATCTGCTTGCAGGAGAAGGTGGACTCGAAATCGCGGGTCCGCAGCGGCGCGGTTTTGTACTTCACCATCGGCGAGGCAATCGCGCTGTCGTCGAGCACCTTCAGGATGTCCTGCCAGGCGATGCCGCCCTTGCGCGCCAGCGCCAGGCTCTCCGCCATCATCGCCGCCGACACCGCGATCATCAGATTTACCGAGAGTTTTGCGTACCGCGCTTCCTCGGCGGGGCCGAGATAGGTCTGAGCACGGGTGAAGGCTCCGAACAGCGGCATGGCGCTTTCGAAGGCGTCCTTCGGTCCCGAGACGAAGCAGGTCAGCGCGCCCGTGTGCACGATGCTGGCATTGCCGGAGACCGGCGAACGGAGATAGGAAATGCCGCGCGCCTGCGCTGCGGCCGCAACTTCGGTCGAGGCCTCGACGCTTACGGTGCTGGTCTCGATGAGGACAGCACCTGGCGTCATCGCGGCGATGATGCCGGTCGGGCCGAGCAGCGCACCGCGCAGGGCAGCGTCGTCGGGCAGGGACGTGATGACCGCCGGCTTGCCGCTCACGGCGACGACCGGCGAAGCGGCAACCGAAACGCCGAGTGCGCGTGCCTCGTCGAGCCGTGCGGCACTCTGATCGAAAGCGGTCACGGCATACCCGGCCTTGATAACGAGCGCCGACATCGGCAGACCCATCTTGCCGATCCCGATGAAAGCAACATTCCTGGAAACGTCAGTCATCGTTCTTGTCCATTGGCGCCGTCAGGCAGCGCGTCCCTGTCGTTCGATGTCTCGCACCAGCCGCCGGCCGGATTGCGCCAGCAGCTCCTTCTTCGTCTCCAGCCCCTCGGCCAGCAACCGGCTGTTCCGTTTCTTCCAGGCGCCGCCGATCATCACGGCCTCGATGTTGGCGAGGCTCGCCTGCATCACGACGGTGGCGACGGGGTCATGCGCCGGGACAAGATTGAGATCGGAGGCGTTGATGATGACGAGGTCGGCGAGCTTGCCCGGCGTCAGCGAGCCGATCTGCCTCTCGCGGCCGAGCATGCGGGCACCTTCCGTCGTGATCCAGCGCAACGCCTCGCGTACGGGAATCGTGGTCGTCGCCGGAATGGCGCCGCTGGTCTTGCGCGACTCCGCATTGTCGAGCGCCCGCTGCATCGAGAGCGCGACGCGGGCGGCGGAGAACAGATCGCCCGCCAGCACGGATTCGAGATCGACGCCGACAGTCGGTCGCACGCCGCGCTTGAGGAGACGTCCGGTGATCGGAAAGCCATGGCCCTGGATCATCTCGTTCTCAGGCGTCACCGAGAAGGACACGCCGAGATCGACCATCCGGTCAAGGAGATCGTCAGGCAGATCGTTGCCATGGACGACGTTGACGCCCACGCCGACGAGGCCGGCCTCGATCAGCTTCTCCCAAGCGCCGGGCGTCTTGGCCGGACCGCCGCCCTGATGCATCGATGCGATCAGATCGAGCTCTCGCGCCAGGCGGAAATCGTGCATGGCGACGTCGAGCGTCGAGTAATGCGGGCCGAGAATGGCGAGCCCGAGCGTGACGAGGCCGTCGCGGTCGGCGAGGGGACCTGCGAGCAGCCGCTCGACCTCGCGGCGCGGATGCGGCACTTCCGAGAAATGCGGCTCACCCGGCTTCGGCTCGGGCTTCGGCGAGCCGTGGAAGAACGCGGCGCGAATGCCGCTCTCGATCAGGCCGCGCACCGCGGCGTCGGTGTGGTCGGGCGTCGGATTGTTATGGCACCAGTCCACCAGCGTGGTGACGCCGTGATTGATCTGGTTCAGCGCGCCGACCAGCGTCGCGATATGGATGTCTTCCGGCCGGAACACGGTCGCGAGCCCGGCATGCATGCGGCGGAAATATTCGAGCAGCGTCCAGTTCGCGGCATAGCCGCGCAGGCCCGTCTGCCAGGTGTGCATGTGCGCGTTGATCAGGCCGGGGATGAGGATGCGCCCGGCGCCGTCGACAGTTTCGGTCTCGGCGGCACCGCTGCCGAGCTCGATCGATGGGCGCACGTCGACGATCCGGCTGCCTTCGACCAGCACATCGCCGCTCGAAAGATCGCCGACCGCGTCATCCATGCTGATGACGGTGGCTGATTTGATCAGTGTGCGCCGCATCGCTTCAAGCCGCAGCTTTGATGGCGCCCGGCGGCTCGCCGGCCCAGGCGCGTGTAATCAGGTCACGGATGGCGTTTCGCTCGAGCGGTCGCGGATTCCAGTAGGCATTGGTGACGGCGAGGTCGGCCGCCTCGTCGATGCCGCTTTCGGGCATGCCGATATCGCGCAGCGCGACCCTCGCACCCAGCCGCTTCGCGAGTTCGAAAAGCCCCTGCGATGCATCGGCAGCGCCGATCGCGCGCGAAATGCGCGTCATCGCGTCGGGCACCGCCGGTGCGTTGTAGGCCAGCGCATGCGGCAGCACGATGGTGTGGGTTTCGGCGTGCGGCAGATCGAAGGTGCCGCCGAGCGTGTGGCAGAGCTTGTGATGCAACGCCATGCCGACGGTGCCGAGGCACACGCCGCACAGCCATGCGCCATAGAGCGCCTCGGTGCGGGCCTCGCGGTCGTCGCTTCTGGTGGCAATCGCGGGCAGGGCGCGGGCCAGCGCGCGGATGCCTTCTTCCGCCATCAGCGAGGTCACGGGATTGGCGTCGCGCGCGTAGAGCGCTTCCACCGCATGGGCGATGGCGTTGATGCCCGATGTCGCAGCCAAGCTCGCCGGCAGCGTCAGCGTCAGATCGACATCGTAGATCACAGTCTCCGGCAGGATCGCCGCATCGCGCACCGTGGTCTTCAGGCCGTTCACGGTCTGGCCGACGATCGGCGTCATCTCGGAGCCGGCATAGGTGGTCGGGATGCAGAGCTGGTTGACGCCGGTGCGCAAGGCCAGCGCCTTGCCGAGGCCCGTGGTCGATCCGCCGCCGAGCGAGACGACGCAATCCGCCTCGCACGCCTTCAGCGCGGCGAGCGCCCGTTCCGTGACCTCGACCGGCGTGTGCATGGTCGCGCCGGAAAACAGGCCGGCATAGAGCGGGCCGAGCGCGGCGCCCAAGCTCTTGCCTTGCGCCTCCTGCTGCGGCGTCGTCAGCACCAGCGCGCGTTTGCCGCCGAACCGCTCGACCTCAACCTTGGCGGAAGCCAGCGTTCCGCTGCCGAACACGACGCGGCAGGGCAGGTTTTCAAAGGTGAACGAACCGATCATGCGCCGGTCTCTTTGATGGGATAATCGACTTGGAAGCGTCCGATCCGCAAGTCGCCCAACGCCTCGCGCACGCGCAGATGTTCCGGATGGTTGGCATAGGCGGCAAGCGCCGCCTGATCCGTGAATTCGGAAAGCAGAACCACGTCGCAGGCGTAGTCGACAGCGCTGACGTCCATGCCGACTTCGATATGGGTGAGGCCGTCGATCCGGCCCTTGAGGCCCTCGAACAGGGTCTTGACCTTGAGCCGGGCGGCCGAGCGCTCCGCGGGCGTCTCCCCGCGCAGTCGCCACATCACGATGTGCCTGATCGGGCCTGACATTTCCTGATTTCCTCGCCTGCAATCTGCTTTGTTGCCGCCATTTTGCCTTGCAGAAATCGGAAATAAAGGTCAAAATTTGTAAGTCTCTTTTCCTTATTTCGCAAAAATGGACCGGCTGCTTCAACTCGAGGTCTTCTCCAAAACCGCTGAGCTCGGCAGCCTTTCCAAAGCTGCCGAAATCCTGCGGATGTCGAACGCGGCCGCGAGCCGTCATCTCAGTGCGCTCGAGGAGCGGCTTGCGGTGCGGCTGATCGAGCGCAATACGCGCCGGCAATGGCTGACCGAAGCGGGACAGGAACTGCTGCAGCGGTGCAGCACGCTCCTGAACGAGCTGGCCGAGGCCGAGGACGCGGTTTCCGACCGTGCGCTGTCGCCGAAGGGCATGCTGCGCGTGACGTCTTCGCTGTCCTTCGCGATGATCTATCTCGCGCCGATGCTGCCTGCCTTCCGCGCGCTCTATCCTGATCTCAGCGTGCAGATCATCAGCGCAAACCGCTATCTGGACTTCATCGAGGCCGGCATCGACGTCGCGATCCGCACGCGCGAGCACGAGCCGGATTCAAACATCGTCGTCCGCCGCATCGGTCAGATGCACCGCGTGCTGGCGGCGTCGCCGGCCTATCTGGAGAAGCATGGCCGGCCGGAGCATCCGGCCGATCTCGCCCGCCACAACATGCTGATCTACAATCTCGCCAACGATCCCTATTCGCTGCGGCTCAGCCAGGGCAGCACGACGCAGACCATTCGGATCGCGCCGACGCTCGACAGCAATGACGGCCAGATCATCTGTGGTGCGGCGCGCGCGGGGCTCGGCATCCTGATCCAGCCGCTCTACATCGTGCAGAGCGATATCGCGGCCGGCCGGCTGGTGCCGGTCCTGAGGGACTGGCAGCTGCCGTTGCTCACCATGAACATCGCCTATCAAAACCGCGTCAGGCTGCCGGCCAAGATCAGGGTCTTCTCGGACTTCCTGGTCAGCCACATCCGCGAGCATTCGGAGCCGGGGATCTGGATCGACGCGGCCAAGTGAGCGGGAAGCATCCATGTATCTCGGCATCGATCTCGGCACCTCGGCAGTCAAGACCGTTCTCGTCGACGATGCCCAGCGGGTGATTGCAAGCGAGAGCCGGCCGCTCGCGACCGCCTCGCCACAACCGGGCTATTACGAGCAGGACCCCGCGGAATGGATCGATGCGGCCTTCGCCACGCTGGATGCTCTGAAGGCCTCGCATGCCAGCGCGCTGGCGGCGGTCAATGGGATCGGGCTGTCCGGCCAAATGCATGGCGCGATACTGCTCGACGCGAGTTCGAGGCCGCTGCGGCCCTGCATCCTCTGGAACGACGGACGCTCCGCCGCCGAGTGTCGTATCCTGGAGCAACGCTGGCCCGCCTTGCGTGCGACGACGGGCAACAAGGCGATGCCGGGATTCACCGCGCCGAAGCTGCTCTGGGTCGCGACGCACGAGCCGGATATCTTTGCGGCGACCAGACTCGTTCTGCTTCCAAAGGCCTATCTGCGCCTGGTGCTGAGCGGCGAGACCGTCGAAGACGTCTCGGATGCGTCGGGATCGCTATGGCTCGACGTCGCGCGCCGGGATTGGTCGGACGCAAGCCTGGCCGCGACCGGACTGTCGCGCGAGCACATGCCGCGCCTGGTTGAAGGATGTGTGCCCGCGGCGAGGCTGCGCGGTGAGCTCGCGCGGCGCTGGGGTATGACTGGACAGCCCGTGATCGCGGGCGGCGCCGGCGACAATCCGGCTGGTGCCATCGGCATCGGCGCGATACGACCGGGAACCGCGTTCGTATCGCTGGGAACCTCGGGTGCCCTTCTGGCGCCCAGTGACAGGATTGCCGCCAATCCCGATCGCGTCGTGCACACGTTCTGCCATGCCATTCCCGGCATGTGGATTCAGGCCGGCGCGATCCTCTCGGCCGCCTCCTGCGTCGCCTGGGCCGCGCGCTTGTTCGGCGTCACCGAGGCCGAGCTGCTGGCGCCGCTTGGAGCGCGCCCGCGGGCGCCGTCGCCGGTGAGCTTCCTGCCTTATCTCGCAGGCGAGCGGACGCCGCACGACGATCCCGCGGTGCGTGGCATGCTGGATGGCCTGAGCCACGACACCGACCGCGGGGCGATCGTGCAGGCGGTGCTCGAAGGCGTTGCCTTCGCGCTCGCTGATTGTCGCGACGCGCTCGCGGATGCCGGCATCGCGATTGCGGAAGCCGATGTCATTGGCGGTGGTTCACGGTCCCGGTTCTGGCTCTCGGTGCTGGCGAACGTGCTGAATGTTCCGGTTCATCGCTTTGCCGGCGGTGAGACCGGCGCGGCGTTCGGTGCGGCGAGATTGGGGCGGCTTACTGTCACGGGTGAGGCAATCGGCGCCGTGTGCACGCGTCCGCAGCGCATCGAAACGTTCGAGCCCAACGCTGCACTGGTCGCTGCCTACGCCGAACGGCTTCCCGCCTGGCGCGAACTGTATCGGCCGCGCCACTAGCTGGCCTCATCTGGTTTGCATACTTCGGTATACTCGCCTTCGGTATTGCCCTGCGTCACTCGCTTTTGTTTAATGATCAAACCGCGCTAACGAGACGCGGGTGGGAAACGCATTGTGCGCCGGGAGGCACGATGAACGATCCGATCCTCGAGATGCGTGGGGTCTCGAAGACCTTCTTCGGCATCAAGGCGCTGCATTCCGTCGATCTCACCGTCTATGCCGGCGAAATTCACGCCCTGATGGGTGAGAACGGCGCCGGCAAGTCGACGCTGATGAAGATCCTGTCCGGCGCCTACCGCCCTGATCCCGGCGGCGAGATCCGCATCGAAGGAAGGCCGGTCCGGATCGAAGGTCCGCTCGGAGGCCGTGCGGCGGGCATCTCCATCATCTATCAGGAGCTATCGCTGGCTCCCAATCTCACTGTGGCCGAGAACATCTATCTGGGCCGGGAGATGTCGCGTGCAGGCTTGCTGGCGCGTGGCGCCATGCGCGAGGGCGTAGGCCCCATCGTGAAGCGGCTGGGCGCAGATTTCCTGCCATCGACGCTGGTGGCGCATCTCTCGATGGGCCAGAGGCAACTCGTCGAGATCGCGCGCGCGCTGCACGCGAGGTCGAAAATCCTGATCATGGATGAGCCGACCACCTCGTTGTCGGCTGCCGAGAGCGAGCGGCTGTTCGCGCTGATCCGCCAGCTTCGTGCCGAGGGGCTCGCCATCATCTACATCTCGCATCGCATGGACGAGGTCTACGCGCTCGGCGACCGCGTCACCGTGCTGCGCGACGGTCGGCTGGTCGGCTCGCTCGACAAGCCCGAGATCCGCGCCGACAGCATCGTTCGGCTGATGGTTGGACGCGACGTTTCCTCGTTCTACAAGAAGGATCACGATCCGGAGGCGGGGCGGGGACATCCCGTGCTCGCAGCGATCGACATGGCCGATGGCGGGCGCGTCAAGGGCTGCTCGCTCACCGTGCATGCGGGTGAGGTGGTCGGCCTCGCCGGCCTGATCGGCGCCGGTCGCACCGAGCTTGCGCATCTCATCATCGGTGCGTCACCGAAAACCTCCGGACGGCTCGAGCTGGAGGGACGTCCGGTCGAGATCCGCACGCCGGGCGAGGCGCTCGAGGCCGGCATCGCCTATCTGACGGAAGACAGGAAGGCGCTCGGCCTGTTTCTCGACATGTCGTGTCTGGACAACATCAATCTCGCCGTGCTCGGGCGTGATGCGAAGCTCGGCTGGTTCCTGGATCGTGACAAGGCGCGCGAGCGCGCCGACAGGGCCTTTGCGGGGCTCAGCATCCGCGCCGCCAATGTCGGCGTCTCCGCCGGTGGGCTGTCCGGCGGCAACCAGCAGAAGGTGCTGCTTTCGCGGCTTCTGGCCATTGCGCCGAAGGTCTTGATCCTCGACGAGCCGACGCGGGGCGTCGACGTCGGCGCCAAGTCCGAGATCTATTCGATCATCGACAACCTCGCCAAGGCCGGCACCGCGATCCTCGTGATCTCGTCCGATCTGCCCGAGATCATCGGCATCTGCGACCGCGTCGTCGTCATGCGGTCCGGGCACATCGCCGGCGAGGTCAGCCGCGGCTCGCATTCGCCGCTGGCGCAGGAAGACATCATGGGGCTTGCCACGGGGATGGAGCATCTCGATGCCTGACAATGCCGCTTCCGAGGCCCGGCCCGCTCCGACGACGACCAACGGCGCCGCCGCAGAGACAAGGCGTCAGCAGGTGAGGGGGCTGATCAGCGCGCTCGGCATGCTGCCCGTGCTGTTGATCCTCTGCATCGGCTTTCACCTGTTGTCCGAGGGCCGCTTCTTCACCGGACAAAATCTCGGTATCGTGCTGCAGCAGGCCGCCGTGAACACCGTGCTCGCCGCGGGCATGACCTTCGTCATCCTCACCGGCGGCATCGATCTCTCGGTCGGCTCGATCCTGGCGGCTTCCGCAATGGCCGGATTGACGCTCTCCAGGCTGCCGGAACTCGGAATGCTGTGGCTGCCGGCCGCGCTGCTCACGGGCCTTTGCTTTGGCGTCGTCAACGGCGCGTTGATCGCGCTCCTTCGCCTGCCGCCTTTCATCGTCACGCTCGGCTCTCTCACGGCGGTGCGCGGCCTGGCGCGATTGCTCGGAGCCGACACCACCGTGTTCAATCCATCCATTCCCTACGCCTTCATCGGCAACGGCTCGCTGACGCTCATCCCCGGCGTGGCGTCGATCCCCTGGCTCTCGGTGATCGCCTTGCTCGTCATCCTCGTCTCGTGGCTGGTGCTGCGCCGGACCGTGCTCGGCGTGCACATCTATGCAGTGGGCGGCAATGAAAGCGCGGCGCGGCTTGCCGGCATCAAGGTCTGGGCCGTGCTGATATTTGTCTATGGTGTCTCGGGCCTTTTCGCCGGGCTCGGCGGCGCCATGCAGGCGGCACGGCTTTATGCGGCCAACGGCTTGCAGCTCGGTCAGTCCTACGAGCTCGATGCGATCACTGCCGTGATCCTCGGCGGCACCTCGTTCGTCGGCGGAATCGGCTCGATCTGGGGCACGCTGGTCGGCGCGCTGATCATCGCTGTCCTGTCCAACGGCCTCATCCTCATCGGCGTCTCCGACATCTGGCAATATGTGATCAAGGGCCTGGTGATCATCGGTGCCGTGGCGCTGGATCGTTACCGGCTGCAGGGGTCGGCCAGGACCTGAGAGCGCCGGCGCGCGCCCGCTCGATGCGAATTCCGCTGCGGCAACTGGTCTGCCGCGCCGGGGACGAAGACAGACCAGGGAGGAAGTCCATGTTGAAGACGATCATGCTCGCCGGCGCCGCGACGGTGCTTGCGCTCACCACCGCGCCATCCTTCGCCAAGGACCTCAAGTCGATCGGCGTCTCGCTGGGATCGATGGGCAACCCGTTCTTCGTCGCGCTGTCGAAGGGCGCCGAGTTCGAGGCGAAGAAAACCAATCCCAACGTGAAGATCACGACGGTCGGCTTCGAATACGATCTCGGCAAGCAGGTCACCCAGATCGACAATTTCATCGCCGCAGGCGTCGACCTGATCCTGCTGAACCCCGGCGATCCCAAGGCGATCGGGCCGGCGATCAAGAAGGCACAAGGCGCGGGCATCGTCGTCGTCGCTGTCGACACCGCGGCCGAAGGCGCCGATGCCACAGTAACGACGAACAACGTGCAGGCGGGCGAGATCTCCTGCCAGTACATCGTCGACAAATTGGGGGGCAAGGGCGACGTCATCATCGAGAACGGGCCGCAGGTCTCCGCGGTCATCGACCGTGTCGTCGGGTGCAAGAACGTGTTTTCGAAGAATCCTGGAATCAAGGTGTTGTCCAGCGATCAGGACGGCAAGGGCTCGCGCGAGGGCGGTCTCACCGTCGCACAGGGTTATCTGACCCGCTTTCCCAAGATCGACGCCATCTTCGCCATCAACGACCCGCAGGCGATCGGCACCGACCTTGCGGCGCGCCAGCAGAACCGCACGGGCATCGTCATCACGGCGGTCGACGGCGCACCCGACATCGAGGCGGCGCTGAAGGATCCGCAGTCGCCGCAGATCCAAGCCTCGGCTTCTCAGGATCCGTTCTTCATGGCGCGGCGGGCCGTGCAGGTCGGTGTCGGCATTCTCAACGGCCAGAAACCGGCCTCGACCGTCGAGCTCCTGCCTTCCAAGCTCGTGACCAGGGACAACGTTGCCGAGTACAAGGGCTGGACTTCGGATCGCTCGCAGTAAGACGTCGTTGCTCGCGAGCGTCCAAGACACGAGATGACGGACGGTATCTAGATTGATGCCGGTCCGTCGCCAACGCACGTGCGCTATCTGCCATATGAGCGCGCCGCTGGCTTCAGCGGAGAGTATGCGGAGTGGTCAGGGGTGACAGAATGGCCGATGGGAAGCTGCTCGCGAAAGCACGCGTCTTGGGTTGGACGCGCGATCCGTCGATCACCTCGAGCCTGCCGCAGCGGTTCAAGGTGTGCAACTTCCTGCCGGACCATAGCGGTCCGGGCTTTAGAGAGTGGCGGACGATCTGCTTGAACTCCGTCGGCGACAGGTCGACCACCTCAGCCAGGGCGAGCGCCGCGCCGTATCCGTCGGCACAATCCTGGACCGGTCGCCACAATTTGTCATCGAGGGTGACGAAATTCCCGGCCGGCCGCGTGCTTGCGCGGTCGATCAGGACCGGATTGCTGGCGTGGGCCGACCAGGGCCCCAAGAGGCGGTCGGCGTAGTAGATCGCCAGGGAATCCGAATAGCCACCCGTGCCGTCGCGCCAGGCGCCAAACAGATAATGCAGGCCGTTGTGCCGCGTGATCGTGACGTCAGCCAGCTCGAGGCCGGAAAGGAGCGTCGCATATCGCTCCCATTTGTCCGGAAACCGAACGCATTTGTAGAGGGCGACGTCCCCGCGGGTCGAGCTCTCCGGGATCATCCACAGCGCGCCACCGTCTTCGATCAGAAACGGATAGGAGAGGTGCCAGGCCTCCTCCAGCACCGGCATCACCTCGCCGACCGGCCCCGCGTCATTGAACTCGATCGTCGAAATGATGCCTTTTCCGACGCGGTGATCGAGATCCTCAAAGAAGACGAATGTGCGCCCCTGCCACGTGATCGGAAAGGGATCGGCGTAGAAGTGGTTTCCAGGATCCCCCAGAACATTCCAGCTTGGGCCGGATAGATCTCCGGTCTGCCAGACGCCCGGGCCGTCGTTGAAGCGCCATCCGATATGCCAATGGGGGGCATAGCAGCAGAGGCGATAGATCTCCTTGGCGATCGATGCGGCAAGGCCGTGAGCGACATAGCCGACGGGTCCGCGGCGCAAGCCATCGCCGGGGGGAGGCGCCAGTTGCGGCACAATTCGCGGCCTTCCCGACAGGACCGCCGCCACCATGGTCAGGGTTCGCGCCATGACGGTTTCGAGCGCGCCGCTGAGGCCCGCGGCAATTTCTCCGGATGGATGGCCGCGGTCGAGGACCGAACCGTCGACCTCGTTGACGATGTCGATCACGGGCAGGTCGCCGGCGAGAATGGCGGCGAGGGCGGCATTTTCGCCCGCGACTCCGTTGAACAGCGGACGCAGATACAGCCGGGCAGAGCAGTCCGGATCCCGCGCGGCGCCCGAAAAATCGACGATCATGTCGGCGGTGCCGCCAAAAGCCTGCGCCCCTTCCGAAATGATCTTCAGCCTGTCTGCGCCGCCATGTTTGCCCTTGCGCAGCACCACGCGTTCGAGCTCGAACAGGGCGTCGAGACCTGCGGGCCGCGGCTCCGACGTTGGCGCCCATACAATCTGAACCGGAACGTCCCGGCCGTCGATCGACAGCGTCTCGCGGGCCATCCATTGCCGCGCGTACTCGCGTTCACAGCGGAACTCGATGATCATGTCGAACCAATCGATTTCAACGGATCATGTCAAATGACCCGGTCGAGAATACGAACGTATTCCTCCACCATGGCATCTACCGAATAGCGCAGTTTCAGACCTTTGGCGTTTTGTCGCAGTTCGTCGCTCAGGTGCTTGTCCGTCAACAGCGCGGAGACGGCTGCGGAGAGCTTCGCATGATCGGAGGTGTCGACGAAGAGTGCGGTCGGTCTCCCTTCGTAGGACAACACTTCGCGCAGGACGGGAAGATCAGTCACGACGGAGGGAACACCGGCGTTTGCGGCCTCGACGGCGGCCAGACCGAAGGTTTCCGCCTGTGTCGGAAAGACGAATACGTCCAGACTGGCCAGGAAGTCCGCCATCCGGCTGGGAGGAATCTCCCCGAGCCAATGCAGTTGGCCCGAGACGTTCAAGTCGCTCGCCAGCAGCCTCAGCCGGGCCCCGTCGGCTCCCTGGCCGGCAAGCGCAAGGTGCCAGGATGGTTGATCGGGCAAGAGACGTATCGCCATGTCGAGCCGCTTGTGCGGATGCAGCCTTGCCGCGCAGCCGAGCAGGACGCAGTCGGGCGGCAGGTTGAACCTGTGTCGTGCAGCCTCCTTCGACAGGATGAGGGCCTTGTCGTCGAAGCCGTGCGGCACATGCACCATGCGCGACCGGTAGGCCGCGGGGTAGCGCGAATATTCGCGCTGCATGTCCTTCGAATTGAGTGTGATGCAGTCAAAGAAGCCGAGGCTGCCCATGACGATGTCGGCGGTGCGAACCGGCCAGCTCATCGACAGCGCGGATGAAACCTGATTTGCGACAACCGGTGCACGGCTGACGAGGCGCGTGACGCCACCGCCGATGACGTTGCCGAAATGCTGGAAAGTCAGGACGGCGTCGGGCTTCGTGGCCCTGATATGGCGGCCGAGCGTCCGCAGCATCCGCAGCAGCGCCACCGGATTGCCTGGCCGGCTCGGCGCGCAGTAGAGCGTATCCGGCGGTTCATCGAAAGAGTCCGATTTGCGGAAGAAGAATAGATTGGTGACCCGGTAGCCGCGAGCGGTGAGCCCGGCGCCAAGAAGCCGCGAGATTTCCTGCGCACCGGCGTTCTCGGCCTGAGTTTGCGCAAGAAGCACGTGCGGTTTCGGCCCGCCGTGGTCCGGCCGCGCCAAAGCCGTCGCGCTCGTCTCGCCCAATTTCTTGTTCGGCTGATAGTGGAGCACGGATCCCGACCGTTAAAGCAACGAAATCTTCACCTTCTTAACTCCGTACCTATCATGCGGGTATCGCCCGGACATCGGCTAGCAACAAACGGAGTTAATGCGAGGCCTTTGCAACCACATCGTTTGCGCGGTATTTCCGCTGTTTCCCCGACGGCGCGCGGCGAGTGCGTTAACCAATCGGTCTTGCACGCTGCCGGCGCGTGACTGCGGATTTCCCGAGCCGCGGCCTGATGACATCTAATCGCTCGAGTCCGCGCCGCGAACTGCATAGTTGCCGCGCCTCGAAGCAGAGAAGCGCAAGAGCACGAGGACCGAAGGATCCACGCCGGATCGCCGGCGGCAGAGGATGTTCAGGGCGATGGTCGCGAGCGCGAGTGACACCGTCGCCGAAATCGCCGCGCCAAGCACTCCGAGCCAGGGAATGAGCACGATAAATCCCACGAGCCGCAGCGCGACGTTGGCGGCGACGACCGGCACATAGATTCGTTCATGGCCGGTCAGCTGCAGGATCGCAGCAGACGGGCCGCCGGCCGCCTGGATGGCAGTTCCGATTGCGAGCACGATCAACACCGAGTGCTGCGCGGTGAAATGAGGCCCGAACAGATTGAGGAGATAGGGGCCGCCGATCCAGATCGTGGCGAGACCCGCGGCAACGCAAAGCGCGGTCACTTCCGCCATCAGCCGCAACGTCCGCTCGAACTCCCGGTAGTTCTTGCTGAAATACAACGACGGAAGCCGGCGCGCGCCGAAAGTGTACAGCGCTGCGGACAGCATGGCGAAGATGTTGGCGAGGCGCGAGGCGGCAAAGTAGATTCCGGCGGTGGCCGGATCCAGCATCCAGTAGACCAGAATGACGTCGAAATACTGGTTGGCGGCTTCAAGGATGGAGGCGAGCCAGAAGTGAAGGGCGCTCGATCGCCAGCGGGACGTCTCGGTGCGGGCCGGGGTATCGCGCAAATCCGGCAAGACTCGTGCGATCGAAATGATCTGCGCCGCCAGGCCCACCGACATCGCTATTGTCATCACCGCGAACAACTCGGCGGGATCGAGCTGCCGATAGCCGAGCAACATGACGAGCAGGAACAGGACGACGATGACACGCCAGAAGAACTCGCGATTTCCTTCGCCCATGAGAATGCTGACCAGAGAGCGAGCGATCTGGCTCCCAAGCATCACTGCGGCGTTGACGGCTGTGTAGGCCGACACAGCGAGGATCAGCAGCCACCAGTCGCCTCTCATGCTCGCCACGATGGCGATCCCGGCGATCACGATCAGCATTGCGACCGAGGCAATCTTGAAGCTCGATAGGAGGACGCCTTTGGTGAGGTCCGGCCTGTCACTGACCTGATACTCGTTGAGGAATCGCACCAGCAGGGATTCCTGGCCGACCAGTCCCAGGACGGCTGCGATCTGGGCGACGGAGAGCCAGGTCGCAAAGATGCCGAAGCCGTCGGGCGACATCGTCCGTGCCGCCAGCGAGAACAATGCAAACGCGAGTACGCCGCTGCCAACCTTGAGGAGGATGGTCCCGGCAACGCCGCGCGTGACATCGCGCCGCATGAACTGGAGGATGGCTTCGATCATGGAGGTTTAAGGGGTTACGCTCCCCTGAAGAGACGTGTTCCGATACCGGCGACAACCTAGCATGCTGCAACGGCGCGAGTGTTAATGGACGAGATGCAGGATCTCGCGGGGCGCGACGATATCACTGCTACGTCGGCTGCTTCACTCTGGAACATCGTCGTCCTCATTGTCCCGGTTGGTGCAAAGTTCAGCTCGACCGACTGACGGCCTGGCGCCGCATCGACGACCGAAGAAGGCGAGATCGGCCGTTCGAATGCGGAATAGCGCGCGAGATCGGTCGCCGGGATGTCGGAACCCGGAATCTACAGTGCAACTCGAGCAAGACGCGTGCCGCAGCGGCGGCAGCGCGCCCGCCGCCTCCGGTCATTAACCTCGATCTCCGGAAACGATCGCGTTTCGCCCCGCGATGCGACAGCAGGCGAGAGAATTGCACTGGGATTGCCGTTAACCTTGGGAGCCGGAGCCTTGACGACGAATAGAGCCGTGACCGAGCCGATCGATGGGGGCGTAACGGCAACGATCGTCTCGGACGTCGCCGTTGTCGGCGGTGGCCTTGGGGGATCGCTGGCGGGGGCCGTGCTGGCGCGGGCAGGGCATCGCGTTGCTCTCGTCGACAAGCGGGCGGTCTATCCGGACGAGTTCCGGGTCGAGAAAATCGGCGGCCATCAGCTGGAGCTGTTTCGCAAGCTGGGCTTTCTCAATGCGCTCGAGGATGTCGCTTGCCGATACGATCAGGTGCTCAATATACGGGAGGGCAAGGTGGTCGATGTCAGCATGGGCCAGGCTTACGGATTTCGCTATGCCGATCTCGTCGCCATGGCGCGCAGCCAGATACCCGATCCATCCAACCTGATCGTCGACGAGGTCACGGCCATCAGCAGCAGCGACGACGTCCAGCATCTCGAGCTGGCCTCCGGACGGCGCGTCACTGCGCGCCTCGTTGTTCTGGCCACGGGCATGGCGGGAGTACTGGGTTACAGGCTCGGCATCAGGCGGCGTGTGCTGGCCGAGCGCCATTCGGTTTCGTTCGGCTTCACGATCGCTCGCCGGGACGGCACCCAGTTCGGTTTCGAGGCGCTGACCTGCTATGGCGAACGTACGGCGGATGGCATCGACTATCTCAGCCTGTTTCCCGTCCGTGCCGGCATGCGGGCCAATCTCTTCATGTTTCGCGATCCGACCGACCCGATCATGCGCGAGTTGCGTCGCCAGCCGGAAACGACGGTTTTGCGCCTGCTGCCGGGATTGCGGGACTACCTCGGCGATTTCCGCGTGACCGACCGGGTCCAGAACTGGGTGATGGATCTGACTGTCGTCGAGGGGCATCTCCAGCCCGGCGTCGTGCTCATCGGCGATGCGTTCCAGACCAATTGTCCCGCCGCCGGCACGGGTGTCGCCCGCCTGCTGGTGGACGTCGAGCGTCTTTGCACCGAATACGCGCCGCGGTGGCTTGTGACCGCAGGCATGGGCCGAGAGAAGATCTCGCAGTTCTATTCCGATCGCGACAAGATCGCGGCTGACCAGCTGTCGCTGAAGATGGCGCGCTTCCGCGAGGCTCTGACGTCCCGCAGCGACATCGGCTGGGACGTACGACGACGGTTGCACTTCCTGCGGCGCAGTCTGACACACCGCGTCGATCAAATGCACCCCGGTTGGCTCGGGCGTGTCCGTGGCGCGTTGCGCGCCTGAGTTCTGCTCCTCCTTCGCGTGCCGTCGGTCAGCGCGTGGGAGTTGGGTTGCGCGCGGGCTGGAGCCTCAAATCCGATAGCCGCTTGGCCGCCAGCTTGAGCCAGGGAGCCTGCGTCAGCGCGAAGAGGGCGATGGCGCCTGCGGCGCTGCCGGCCTGCGTGACCGCCCACATCGGCGAAGGCTGCCCGCCGAACAGTTTCTTGTATGGCTCGTCGCCAATGGTGAAATCGAGCATCTGATCTCCGCGCTCGATACAGTCCCGCGCCACCTGCTCGAACATCAGCGCGCCAAGGGATTGGCTCTTGTAGCCGGCGATGTCGAAGGCGCTCATGATGACGAGGAAGCTGCCCCGATGGCATAGTCCGAGCACGGCGGCAATCACCTCGCCGTCCATCTTCATGGCGTAGAGGCGGACAAAGGAGCCCAGGCCGCGAAGCGCGACGTCGGAATAGAAGCCGTAATATTCGGGGCGCTGCAGCAGGTCTCCGTCGCCCTGTGCGTGAAAGCGCGGACCCCGGAACTTCCTCATGACGTCCAGCGCCTCGAGCACGGACGCGCTGTCGCCGCAGCACGAGAAGCTCAGCGCGCCCTTTTTCTCGAGCTGACGACGTTTCTTTGCGAGCTCCTTCTGATAGGAGCGATCGAGCGTGCTGGCCCGCCATTGCTCGAACGGCGCGACGAGAACCGTCGCGTAGGCATTGGTGTCCATCGCTACGCGGCGGGACGCAGCCAGGAGGTCTTCGATCGGAAGCCGTGTGTCGGGCAGCTTGACCATTCGAAGCAGATCGAAAGGACGCACAAGGCGCCGAATCTGCGCGCACGCAGCCGCGTCGTCGAGCAATTGCGAGAACGCGTCCGGGCTGCAAACCGGCGCCAAATAGTCGGAAACGCGGAGGTCGGCGAACTCGACGGTTCGTAACGGACCGCGCTGGATCCGGAGCAGGGGCAGCACCATCGCGAGGGCCCCCGTCGCGCGGTGGCGGACCACGACGACCAAAGGAATTGCGCCCGTTTCCGGCGCGAGCCTGGTGTAGAGGCTATGCAGCCAGACCGGATGCTGGAACGCAGTGGCGGCCGAGCGATCGAACAGCTCTGCATATTCCGGAGACAGAAAGTCGAACGACTGCTCGATAACGATGTCGAATGTATTGCTAAGCTTGTTCATGAGCAATCAATGAAACCAGGTCGATTTTGCGAGCGTCGATCGCGCGTGGCCGGGCTTATAGCAAGGTCGTTACGGGGCAGACATCGGCAGCGTGCGATTTGCATTATTGCGTTTGGCGACGTTCGTATCGTTACCAAATTCTTAAAATGTCGGAGGTGCGTGGACCCCAGCGCTGAGGGTGGGATCGTGCGCGGCCGGCTTGATACCAGATATCGCTCAGCCGGCTGGAATTCATACCCGGCGAATTCGAGCGCCGGCAGAGATGCCTGTCGCTCGTAGCGGGGGTGCCGACGACTTGGCTTGGTATGGATCCATCGGCAGGTTCGACCGCGCAACCTTCGATAGCGCACGACAGGCCCCAAAGCGGGACTTCGGGCGTGCCGTCATGTCTACGGCGCATCGACGCGTGGGCTCGGATCGGATGCACAGTTTTGCTGCACCACGATACGAATCGTAGCAGCTTTCGCTGCAATAACGCGCTTGACTTGGTAACTGATCTCAACGACCGTGCTAAGCAAGCGTTGGGCAGTTCAGCCCGTCAACGCAGCGAGCTTCAACCATTTCCAACATCGCGCGGGTTTCGCGTGCTCGGTTGGCGGCGAGGGCGCCCTCGGCTTAACAGCCGATGGGCGCCTTTTTCATTTTGGAACGAGTGATGGCGCAGGCGACATATCGGATCGGGGTAATGCTCTCGACGACGGGGTCCTACAGCGTCGTCGCGCGGTCGATGCTGAACGGGGCGCTGCTCGCCTTTCGCGAGATCAACGCGAGCGGTGGCGATATTGCGCTCGAGCCGGTGGTCGTGAATCCGTCCGGCGACCTCGCGAGCTATCGCTCGCTCAGCCTCGAGCTGCTGGGTTCCGGCGTCCGGCATGTGGTCGGCTGCTACACCTCGTCGAGCCGCAAGGAGGTGATCCCGTGCTTCGAGAAGCTCGACGGACTGCTGTGGTATCCGTCTCACTACGAGGGATTCGAGAGTTCCGACAACGTCATCTACACCGGCGCGGCGCCGAACCAGCACGTGCTGCCACTCGTCGACTACCTGGCATCCCGCCTCGGTTCGCGCGCCTTCTGCGTCGGCTCTAATTATATCTGGGCCTGGGAAAACAACCGCATCTTCCGGGAGGCACTGACTGCGCGCGGTGGCACAGTGCTCGCCGAACGGTATCTCTCCGTCGGCGACACCGAGGTCGATCAGGTGATCGCGGCGATCATCGACCAGCGTCCCGACTTCGTCTTCAACAATCTGATCGGCACCAGCGCCTACGCGTTCTTCCGAGCGTTCCGGGCCGCCTGCCGCGCGCGCGGCATCGATCAGGCTGCGGAAATCCCGGTCGCCAGCTGCACGTTGTCGGAGCCCGAATTGCCGGAGATCGGCCCGGATGCGATCGATGGACATCTGTCCTCCAGTGTCTATTTCTCTTCGCTGAACTCGGCCGAAAACGGCGCCTTCATCCGCGCCTACACCACGTCCTTTCCGGATGGACCGGTCTCGTCGGCGGACGCGGAAGCCTCCTATATCGCCGTCAAGCTGCTCGGAGCGGCCTTGTCCCAGGCCGGCACCGATGACGCCCGCACGGTACGCGCCGCCGTAGCAGACCAGCGGCTGCACGCGCCGCAGGGCGAGGTCCGCATCGACCGCCAGACCTTCCACGCCTGGCTCACGCCTCGGATCGGTCGGTCGACCGCCGGCGGGCAGTTCGAAGTGCTGCTGGAGGCCCGCGAGCCGATCGCCCCAGATCCTTATCTCGTTCAGTCGTCGCCGCGCTTTGCCAGCGCAATGCGCTCTCCGCATTTGAAGGTGGTGCAATCATGAGCTCCCGACTGCTGCAGAACTTCAAGGGCGGCCGTGCCATCGTCGTCACCAGGCGAGGAGGGTGGGAGAGCGCGCTCGAAACGACACTGGCCAAGCTCGGCGTTTCCACGGAGTACCCGGAGATCATCGACGGTCGCGCCCAGATCGATGTTGCGAGTCTGCAGGCCGACCGTGACATCCTGTTCATCGACGGCGATCTCGAAGGCGCCGTCGCCATCGAGGTCAATCCTGCCTCAAGATTGCCGCCGGCGCCGGTGATCGGCCTCGTTGGCGTCGAAGCGCCGAGCCGGCTCAAGGCGCTGGTCAATCTTGGCGCGACCTCATTCCTGCGCAAGCCGGTGCATGGCGGCGCGGTCTACACGTCCCTGTTTATGGGCATCAACCAGTTCCTGCTGCGCGCCGAGATGTATGAGCGCCTGCAGGGTCTCGAGGAGCGCCGCCGCGGCCGCCGCGCGGTGATCCGGGCCGTCGTCTTGCTGATGCGGCAGGAGGGCGTCGACGAGGAGGATGCCTATTCACAGCTCCGCCGCGAGAGCATGCGCGCGCGGCAGAACATGGAACTCTATTGCGAGGAGTTTCTGAGCAGGCGGGCGAAGCCGCCTGACACGTCCAGTCGCACGACCGGCATTACGCTGCAAGGCGGCAACAAGCAGGCCATCTAGGAGAAGCAAAATGAGCAAGTCTGTATTGCGGGGGCTGCGCGCCGCAGCCCTCACGGGGACGCTTGTCCTCGGATCCCCCCTTGGATCACACCCGGCGCTCGCGGCAGAAAACCCGATCAAACTCGGCGTGCTCGAGGATCAGTCCGGCGACTTCGCAGCGGCCACGATCGGCAAGGTTCACGCCATCCAGATCGCCGCCGAGGAGATCAACAAGGCCGGCGGCATCATGGGCAGGCCGCTGGAGCTCGTCGCTTACGACACGCAGTCCGACAACACCCGCTACCAGGAGTTCATGCGACGCGTGCTCCAGCGCGACAAGGTCGATGTCGTGTTCGCGGGATTCTCTTCGGCCTCGCGCGAGGCGTACCGCCCGATCGTCGATCAGTTCAACGGTTTTGCCTTCTACAACAACCAGTATGAAGGCGGTGTCTGCGACGGCCACATGATCGTGACCGGTGCCGTGCCCGAGCAGCAGTTCTCGACGCTCATTCCGTACATGATGGAGAAGTACGGCAAGAACGTCTACACGCTCGCGGCCGACTACAATTTCGGCCAGATCTCGGCGGAGTGGGTGCGCAAGATCGTCAAGGAGAACGGCGGCAAGATGGCCGGCGAGGAGTTCATCCCGCTCGGCGTCTCGCAATTCTCCCAGAGCATCCAGAACATCCAGAAGGCCAAGCCGGACTTCGTTGTCACGCTGCTGGTCGGCACCGCGCAGGCCTCCTATTACGAGCAGGCGGCCTCCGCAAACGTCAACTTGCCGATGGCGTCCTCGGTCAATGTCGGGCAGGGCTACGAGCACAAGCGCTTCAAGCCGCCGAGCCTGAAGGACATGTTCGTCACCACCAACTACATCGAGGAGATCGACTCGCCCAAGGGCAAGAAGTTCTACGCCAAGTTCAAGGCCAAGTTCCCGAGCGAGCCTTATGTGAACCAGGAGGCGGAGAACTCCTATCTCGCCGTCTATCTCTACAAGCAGATGGTGGAGCGCGCGAAGTCGACCAAGCGCGAGGAGATCCGCAAGGTGATCGCGCTGGGCGACGTCTGCATGGACGCGCCGGAGGGCAAGGTCTGCATCGACCCGAAGAGCCAGCACATGTCGCACACGATCTATCTCGCCAAGGTCGGCGCCGATCACTCGATCTCCTTCCCGAAGGTCTGGGAGGACATCAAGCCGTACTGGCTGGGTGAAGCCGGCTGTGACCTCACCAAGAAGGATCCGATGGCCCAGTACACGCCGTCGAACCCGCCGCCGAAACCCTGACCGGCGGCTGATCGCCCCGGCGCTTGCGGCGCGCCGGGGCGGTCACGGACATCTGCGGCGGCGACGCCGCATCCTCCCACATCCTGGTTGATTCATGGACATCGCGACCCACGTATTCTCGGCGCTCTATCAATTCGGCGACGCCTTCGCATTCCTGGTGCTCTCGGCCTGCGGGCTTGCCGTGATCTTCGGCATGATGGGCGTGATCAATCTTGCCCATGGCGAGTTCATCATGTGCGGCGCCTACGTCACCGCCGCGACCGTGCATGCGGGCCTGCCGCTGCCGCTGGGAATATTGGCCGGCACGCTCGTGTCTGCGCTGGTCGGGGTCGTGGTGGAGCTCGCGGTCATCCGTCATCTGTACGACCGGCCGCTCGACACCATCGTCGCCACCTGGGGGCTGAGCCTGATTGCCACGCAGGGCACGCTGATCATGGTCGGTTCGACCATGGCGGGCGTCGGCACGCCGTTCGGCAGTTTCCAGGTCGGCGACTACTCCTATTCGATCTATCGCATCGTGCTGTTTTGTGCCGCACTCGGCGTGCTCGCCGCGCTCTATGCGCTGTTCAACTGGACCCGCTTCGGCGTGCTGGCGCGCGCCACCATCCAGGTGCCGCACATGGCGGCCGCGCTCGGCGTCGACACGCGCCTGATCTACAGCCTCACTTTCGCCTGCGGGGCAGGGCTCGCCGGTCTTGCCGGCGGCCTCTATGCGCCGACCATGACGCTGGTGCCGACCATGGGCGCGACCTTCATCATGGAGGCCTTCGTCACCGTGGTGATCGGCGGCGCCGACGTCTTCCTCGGCACGGCACCGGCCGGCGGCGTGCTTGCGGTGGTGAAGTCGGTGATGACGTCCTGGCAGGGCCAGCTGTTCGGGCAGATCGGTCTGCTGGTCGCCGTCATCATCGTCGTCCGGGTGTTGCCGAAAGGCATTTCCGGCTTCGTGCTGCGCGAGCGCACCTGACGGAGTGATGGCGTCGTGACCGGTCTCCTCGCAATGTTTCGCCGCCTCGAAGGCCCGCAGACCGTCGGTCGCGGTCCGGCCTTCTGGGGCCTGTTCGCACTCGTGCTCGCTGCCGCGCTCGCCTATCCGCTGTTCAGCGACGGCTACACGGTCGGTAACACCGTCTACTTCTTCGTCTGGGTCTTCATCGCGCTCAGCCTGTGCCTGATCTGGGGCTATGGCGGCTCGCTCTCCTTCGGCCAGACCGCCTTCTTCGGCATCGCGGGCTATGGCTACGGCATCTTCACCATCAATTTCGGCTCCGCCTACGGCTTTACGTTGCTGGCGCTGGTGATGGCGGTCGGGATCGCGGCGCTGTTCGCGGTCCTGCTCGGCTACTTTATGTTCTTCGGCCGCATCGCCGGCGTGTTCCTCGGCATCGTCACGCTCGCAGTGACCCTGATGCTGGAACGCTTCATGGCACAGACCGCGGGGCCGGAATGGCGCATCGGCAGTGCGCGGCTCAACGGCTTCAACGGCATGAGCGCGATGCCGCCGCTGACCATCCCCTGGCCGGGCGAGCCGATCGTGCTGTTCGCCGATATCGGGCTCTATTACCTCGTGCTCGGCCTTCTGGTCTTGGTCTATCTGGCCTTGCGGATCCTGATGAACTCGTCTTTCGGCAACGTCATCGTCGCGATCCGTGAGAACCCGGAGAGGGCGGAGATGCTGGGTTACGACATCCGCAAGTACCAGCTCATCACCTTCGTCATCGGTGCCGCGCTCGCAGGACTCTCGGGTGTGCTCTACACCGTGTGGGGGCAGTACATCACGCCCTCGAGCATGGGCATGACGGCCGCGGCGCTGCCGCTGATCTGGGTCGCAGTCGGCGGCCGCAGCGACCTGACGTCGACCGTGATCGGCACGCTGGTGGTGCTCGCTGCGTTCCAGGCGCTGACCATCTATGGCAGCCAGTACGCGCTGGTCTTCATGGGTGTGCTGCTGGTGCTCACGGTCCTGATCGCCCCGAACGGTCTCGTGCTCGGGGTGATGAACTGGCTCGGCCGCATCGCCGCCCGCCTCACGCAGAGGGCCGGCTGATGTCGCTGCTCGAACTGCGCAAGCTGAACAAGCATTTCGGTGGTCTGCACGTCACCAATTCCGTGGATCTCACGCTGCAAGCCGGCGAGATCCATTGCCTCATCGGCCCGAACGGCGCCGGCAAGAGCACGCTGTTCCGCCTGATCCTTGGCGAGCATCATCCCGGCAGCGGCGACATTCTCTTCGCCGGCGAGAACATCACGGCGCTGAAATCCTTTGCGCGGATTCACCGCGGCCTCTCGGTCAAGTTCCAGGTGCCCGGCGTCTTCAAGGGCCTGTCGGTCCGCCAGAATCTCGAGATCGCCCTGCAGAGCCGGCATCGCGGGGAAGAGCTCGAAGCGGAGATCGACCGGCTGCTGACCTTCCTCGGGCTGGAATCGGAGCAGGCGCAGGTCGCCGGCAATCTCAGCCATGGCCAGAAGCAATGGCTCGAGATCGGCATGGCGGTCAGCCTGAAGCCGCGCCTTCTTCTGCTGGACGAGCCCACCGCCGGCATGTCGCCCGAGGAAACCTACATGACCGGCGAGATGGTGCAGCGGCTCAATGCCGACGGCATGACGGTGCTGGCGATCGAGCACGACATGGCCTTCGTCCGGCAGGTCGCGCATCGCGTCACCGTGCTGCATCTCGGGCAGGTGTTCGCGCAGGGCTCGATCGACGAGATCGTGGCCGACGAACGCGTGGCAGCGATCTATCTGGGGCAGGCCCATGCTTGATCAGCCGCGCAAGGAAGTGATCCTGTCGACCCTAGGCTTGCGCGCCGGCTATGGCGGCAAGCCGGTGCTCCAGGGCCTCGAGATCGAGGTGCGGGAAGGGGAGATCGTCGCCGTCATCGGTCGCAACGGCGTCGGCAAGTCCACGCTGATGAAGAGCCTGATCGGGCTCGTGCCGGTCACGGACGGCTCGATCGTCTACCGCGGTGAGGCCGTGGAATCCTTGCCCGCGCACAGGCGGGCGCGCCTCGGCATGGGCTATGTACCGCAGGGCCGCGACGTGTTTCCGCGCCTGACCGTCGGCGAGAACGTGGCCGTCGGCGCAGCGATCAAGGGCGGCGGCATTCCAGAAGCGGGCCGGCGCAAGATCGTCGAAGCCTTTCCGATCCTGGCCGAGCGCTGGAACCAGCGCGCCGGCACCATGTCCGGCGGCCAGCAGCAGCAACTCGCGATCGGACGGGTCCTGATCGCCGACCCGAACCTCATCCTGCTCGACGAGCCCTCGGAGGGCATCCAGCCCAACATCGTCCAGGACATCGCGCGCAACATGGTCGAGCTCAACCACAGGACCGGGGTGACCATCATCCTGGTCGAGCAGAATCTCGACACGATCCGCGCCATGGCGCAGCGCTGCTACGTCATGGACAAGGGGCGCATCGTGGCCAATCTCGATCGCACGGCGCTCGACGATGCGGCCGAGATGCGCCGTCATCTCGCGGTTTGAAGACTGCCCAATGACAGAAGGAGAAAATCAAATGTCCTGGCAGAAAGACTCCATCATGGCCCGCAGGGGCGTCGCCAAAGGCGAGCGCGGCACCGGCTACACGATCACGGAAAGCGAGCAGGGCAAGTACCACTATGTCTACGGCCCCTATGTGAAGCCGGTGCTGACGGTGGATCCCGGCGCCGTTGTCTCCGCGGAAACCCATGACGCGTTCGAGGGCGCCATCAAGAACGAGACCGACAGCCCGTCCAAGATTCTCAACTTCCCATTTCTCAATCCGCAGAACGGGCCGATCCACGTCAACGGTGCCGAGAAGGGTGATACGCTCGCGGTCTATATCGAGAGCATCGTGCCGCGCGGACCGCAGCCGCGTGGCACCACGGTGATCATGCCGGAATTCGGCGGCCTGGTCAGTACGGGCAACACGGCGCTGCTCAATCCGGCGCTGCCCGAGCGCGTCAAGAAGCTGGAGATCGACGCCAAGACCGGCACCAAATGGAACGACAAGATCACGTTGCCCTATGAGCCCTTCATCGGCACCATCGGCACCTCTCCGGAGATCGAGGCGATCTCGTCGCTGGTCCCGGATTACTATGGCGGCAACATGGATCTGCCCGACGTCGGCGTCGGCGCCATCATCTACCTGCCCGTCAACACCAAGGGCGGGCTGCTCTATCTCGGCGACTGCCATGCGGCGCAGGGCGACGGCGAGCTCTGCGGCGTCGCCATCGAGCATCCGACCGTCACCACAGTGCAGGTCGACCTGATCAAGGGCTGGACCATCGCCTGGCCGCGGCTCGAGACCAAGGACTTCATCATGACGATTGGCTCGGCGCGTCCGATGGAGGATGCAGCCCGCATCGCCTATCGCGAACTCTGCCGCTGGATGGCGGCGGACTACGGTTTCGACGAGATCGATGCCTACATGCTGCTGACCCAGGCCGGTCGGGTGCGTCTCGGCAACATGGTCGATCCGAAATATACGCTCGGCGCCTCCATCAAGAAGTCGTATCTCGGTTGAGGCCAGCCAGCTCATGTCCACCGTGCACAAAGTCGCCCCCGTCCAGTTCGAGCCGGTCATGTTCGAGAAGGAGCGCAACATCGCGCGCCTGCTCGAACTCTGTGAGCAGGCGGCGGCGGCCGGCGCGAAGCTCATCGTCACGCCGGAAATGGGAACCACGGGCTATTGCTGGTTCGACCGCGCCGAGGTTCGGCCCTATGTCGAGCGGATTCCGGGGCCGACCACCGACCGGTTTGCGGCGCTGGCACGTAAGCATGACTGCTACATCGTGGTCGGCATGCCTGAAGTCGACGAGGACGACATCTATTTCAACTCGGCCGTGCTCGTCGGGCCCGATGGCATCGTCGGCCGCCATCGCAAGACGCATCCTTATATCTCCGAACCGAAATGGGCGGCGGCGGGCGATCTGCACAACCAGGTCTTCGACACGCCGATCGGACGGATCGCGCTCCTCATATGCATGGACATCCATTTTGTGGAGACCGCGCGGCTGATGGCGCTGGGAGGCGCGGACGTCATCTGCCATATCTCCAACTGGCTCGCGGAGCGAACGCCGGCGCCTTACTGGATCAGCCGTGCCTTCGAGAATGGCTGCTACGTGATCGAGAGCAACCGCTGGGGTCTCGAGCGCACTGTCCAGTTCAGCGGCGGGAGCTGTGTGATCGCGCCGGATGGCCAGGTGATCACGGTCCTCGACAAGGGCGACGGGTTCGCGCTGGCCGAGATCGATCTCGATGTTGCGCGTGCACGCCGCGTGCTGGGCGAGCCAGTCTTCCTTCAGCGCCGGCCTGAGCTGTATCCGGAACTGCTCACCGACACCTTCAGCTGGAATCCGCGCGATTTTTTCGGCCTTTACGGCCACGAGCCCTGGCCTGAAGGCGTCCGCTCGCGCATTGCCGCGGCCCAATTCGCACCCAGTGCCGATGTTGCGCGAAATCTCGAGCCGATCGCGAATCTTGCGCGGCAGGCCAAGGCGGACGGCGCGGCGCTCGTCGTATTTCCGGAGCTTGCGGTCACCGGCCTCGCAGATCCGGCGAGATCGGCGCAGCCGATACATGGTCCCGCCACAGAGAGCCTGGGCGCGCTCGCTGCGCAGCTCCAGATCTACATCGTTTGCGGGATGGCCGAGCGCGCGGGCGATGCTGTCCATAACAGCGCCTGCCTGATCGCGCCGGATGGAAAGATCACGATCTACCGCAAGACGCATCTGACGGAAGAGGAGCGGAGCTGGGCCACGGCGGGCGACGACTGGGCCGTCGTCGACACGCCGATCGGGCGAGTAGGCCTCCTGATCGGCCACGATGCGGCGTTTCCGGAAGCGGGGAGGGTCCTCGCACTTCGTGGCTGCGACATCATCGCATGCTGCGCGGCGGTCAAGGGCCCCTTCAGTTCGCCACATCCGGGGACATCCGTTCTGCAGCCGGCCCCGATCCCGACCGGCGCCGATCCGCATCATTGGCATCACTTCCGCGTCCGCGCCGGTGAGAACAACGTGTTCCTGGCGTTTGCCAACGTATTCGATCCCGAACACGGCTATCCGGGCCTGAGCGGCGTGTTCGGCCCCGATACGTTCGAATTCCCCCGCCGCGAAGCGATCGCGGCGGACGGCACGAGCCTTGCTACAGCTGTCGTCGACACCACCAATCTGGACAGCGCGTACCCGACCAACGTCGTGCGACGAAAGGACCTCGTTTCGATGCGAATGCCACACAGCTATCGAGGGTTGGTCAGGGCGATGGCAAATAACCACTGAACGTGCAAATCTACAGGGGAAGAAAAGGAGCCGATCATGGATCTAGGACTTGCGGGCGCCAAGGTTCTCGTCACCGGCAGCACCAAGGGGATAGGCCGTGCGATTGCGGAGACCTTTGCCGCCGAGGGCGCAAATCTCGGCATCTGTGCGCGCAATCAGGCGGACGTCGACAGCACCGTTGCAGCGCTCAAGAGCAAGGGCGTCGCGGCCTTTGGCGCTGCGGTCGACGTGTCAGATGGTGCGGCACTCAAGACCTGGGTGGCCGACATGGCGACCAAGCTGGACGGAATCGACGTCGTCGTGGCCAATGTGAGCGCGCTCGCCATCGGGCAGGACGATGAAAGCTGGGCCAAGGAATTCTCGACTGACATGATGGGCACGGTCCGGCTGGTGAACGCGGCCATGCCTTATCTGGAGAAGAGCCGTGCCGGTGCGATCGTCGCCATCTCCAGCGTCTCCGGGCGCGAGGTCGATTTCGCGGCCGGCCCCTACGGCACGTTCAAAGCCGCCATCATCCACTACACGCAGGGTCTCGCCAATCAGCTCGCACACAAGGGCATCCGCGCCAACACGGTCTCGCCGGGCAACACCTATTTCGAAGGCGGCGTCTGGAACACCATCAAGGACAGCAATCCCGAGCTCTACAAGGCGGCGCTTGCGCTCAATCCGACGGGCCGGATGGGTACGCCGCAGGAGATGGCGAACGCAGTCGTATTTCTCGCAAGTGGCGCCGCCAGCTTCATCACTGGAACGAACCTCGTCGTCGACGGTGCCCTGACGCGCGGTGTGCAATTCTGAGGCGCGAACGCTGAAACGCAAATCTGTCACCCGCGTCATGATTGACCGCGTGGTCGCGCAGGGGCGGTGCAGCCACTGCTGCCCGCATTGTGCAGGGCAGCGATCTCCCGCGCGGATTTTCTGGCGCCCTCATTCGTGCCAGATAATCAGCTCGGTCCCGAATACGCAGAAGATGTCCCTTCTCTCACGGCGAGAACTGCTCGATACGGCGGCGCGTCTCACGGCGCTGGTTGCCTGGCCCGGCGGTGCGACCGCCGACGATTATCCCTCCCGCCCCGTCAAGCTGGTCATTCCTTATGCGGCTGGCGCCGCGGGTGATCTGATCGGCCGTCCCTGGGCCGACAAGGTCGCGCCGCTGCTCGGCCCGGTCTATGTCGAGAATATCGGCGGCGCCGGTGGTGCGATCGGTTCCGCCGCGGTGGCGCAGAGCGCTCCCGACGGCTACTCGCTTCTGCTCGGCAATGGCAGCACGCAAGTGACGATTCCGTTGTCCTCGGCGCAGCCTGCCTACGAGACGATCCGCGATTTCCGCGCCATCTATCGGTTGATAACAAGTACGCTTGCATTCGCTGTTCATCCGTCCTTGCCGGTGAAGGACCTGCGGGAGCTGGCAGCTTTTGCGAAGGCGAATCCGGGCGGGCTTTCCTATGGCACTCCGGGGGTCGGCACCGGGAATCATCTCGTCGGAGAGATGTTCAGGCAGCAATCTGGTCTTGCAGCGGATTTGATCCACGTCCCTTACCGGGGCATGGCGGCCGCTACCAACGACCTCGTCAGTGGCCAGATCAACTCGGTCATTGCGGTGGTCTCGAGCCAGAACCTGCAATTGCACTTTGCGGGCAAGCTGCGGCTGATCGCCGTGACGAGCGACCGGCGGCTGAGCGGTGCGCCGGAAGTTCCGACTGTCATCGAATCCGGCATGCCCGGCCTCAGATATGCCGGCTGGTTTGGCCTGTTTGCTCCGAAAGCAACCCCGGATGTGATCGTGGGGCGGATCGCTGCGGCGACCCGCACGGCGATGGCTGATCCTCAATTGCAGGAAAGCTATCGTTCGCAAGGTCTGGAGCCGGACATCGATTCAGGCCCCGACAAATTTCAGCGCCTCGTCGAGGACGAGCTCGCCCGCCTGGCTCCCATCGTCAAGTCGATCGGGCTCAAGCGCGACTGAGCGCTTCTCAGAGTCGTACCGCGGACGTAGCAAACGCTTGGGCGACGGGCTCCTGCATTCGATTCAGGACCTCCATCCCCGCAATCGCGATGACCAGGGCCGCGACGCAGCTAAGCACAAAAGCCTTCATCCTCAGCCTCCCTCGATTGGAAACATCAAGCCATCTATACGACACGGCGTGTCGCGAGCAAGCTGGTCGATCGCTCCAAAGGCACTCGTGGCAAGGCATCCGTGGCAAGGCATCTCCTATGGGCTCTTGAACACGGGATCTGCGGAAAACGCATTGCCCATCAAGCCAAGGGACTGAAGCTCGGCGCTGTTCAAATCGACTTCCAGGATTGCGAGCAGCAGCGTGAGCACGACGGCAACGAGGAGGAGGAAAGGGGAGTCCTCTCGCGCGGCGGGATCCTGCAAGCCATCGAGGGCACCAAGAACGCGTAGCCGCGCAATCATCCTCTGAATCGGGCTCGTCCGCCCTGCATGCGGTTTTCCCTGACGTGACCAGGCAGAGTTTAGTGTCCGGCCCATCGGCATTCAAGCGGAGGACGTGCGAGGTGGGCTGTTGCGCTGCACGCTTCGGAACGGACGCGGGCCTTGCAGGTTTCTTGGAAACTTAGTGAGCGCATCGGAGGACCTTGCGTGAAATTACCGAGAGCGATTTTGTGCTTCGCAGCACTTTGCCTTGTTGAAAGCGCCATGGCCCAGCCTGCGCAAACCAACCCATCGGCGAGGCAAACCCCACCCGAGGACAAGGGCCAGGCACAGCCCCAAGGCTGGACAGGCCCAATCAATACAGGTTCGGGTGGTGCGCCGGCTGAAAGTCCCCAAGGCCAGAGTCCGCCTGGAATGCAGGCCGCTCCTGAGGGTTCGTCCAAGACCACGACGGCGCCGCCCAAGTAGACCGCTCCCGTATATTCATCTTGGCCGCCTGTTCTGGCAATCTTGAGAGGGTGAATGTCAAGCAGGGCCTGCCGGAGATGAGGAGATCACCTTTGTGCGCGAAGGTGGCCGTAGCGCTGTGGGCTATCTTTGCCGGATCATCCGTGCACGCCGACATGGTCGGACACGGTGGCCCGATTCGGGCTCTTGCCGTTTCCCCGGATGGGGAGGACCTTCTCTCCGGCAGCTTCGACACGGCGGCCATCCGCTGGTCGCTCAAGACGGAGACTGCAGAGCAGGTGTTGCGGTATCATGCCGGTGGCGTCAATGCCGTTGCCTTTCTGAAGGACCGCCGGCTGATCACGGCCGGCGCCGACGCGCGAATTGCAGTGTGGACGGCGGGGCGGCCGGAGCCGGACCGGGTGCTGGAGGGACATGCCGCTCCGATCGTGGCGCTTGCTGTGTCGCCCGACGGGGCCCTGCTCGCATCGGCGTCATGGGACCGGACGGTGCGACTCTGGTCGCTGTCGGACGGCACGTCGCGCGTGCTCGAAGGGCATACGCAGAATGTCAACGGCGTCGCTTTCGCGCCGGACGGCGGGCTTGTCAGCGTCGGCTACGATCTTGCGCTGCGCATCTGGCGTCTGCCGGATGGCCAGCCTGAAATCGTGACATTGCCGGCGCCGCTGAACGCCGTGGCGGTGGCGCCGGATGGTGAAATCGTCACAGGCGCGGTCGATGGCAGGCTGCGCATGCTGACCAAGGACGGCAAGGTCAGCGGCGAGGTCGCGGCCAGCCCGACACCGGTGGTGGCCTTGACGATGTCGGCGGACGGCGCGTTGATCGCTGCGGCCGGCATCGGCGGCACAGTGGCGATCATCGATCGCAAGTCGCGCACCCTGCTGCGCACGCTGGTCGGGCCCGGGCTGCCGGTGTGGTCGGTCGTCTTCCTTGCCGATCGCGAGACGTTGATGACGGGTGGTGCGGACGGCAGGATCAGGCGCTGGAATGCGCGTACCGGCGATCCCATCGGTTCAAGCCTGACCGGCACACCGGCCGACCCGCTTGCGGCCTATGCCGGCGATCATGGCGCCGATGTATTTCGGGCGTGTGTTGCCTGTCACACGCTGTCGGACAAGGAGGTGCAGCGTGCGGGTCCGACGCTTGCGGGACTATACGGCCGCAGGATCGCTTCGTTGCCGGGATATCGCTTCTCTGATGCGCTGAAGACGATGGACATCGTCTGGACACCGGAAACTGTCGCAAGACTGTTCGAAATCGGGCCAAATGCCTACACCCCCGGCACCAAGATGCCGGAGCAGCGCATCGGCTCGGCCGAGGATCGGCGCGCACTCACCGAGTTTCTGGGCCGCGTGACATCGCGATAACAGCCGCTTCCGGCCTTGCGGAGACGTCCACTTCGTCTAGTCTAGTCCTTGCGCTCGCGCTGGCGCAGATAGTCATCCGTCGTCCGCGGCGGCGTTCGTTCCGGAACGCCCTTGAACGGATCGAATTGCTGCTCGCTCATGACGACGACGCGGCAGTCCGCACACATCCTGAGTGCCTCGATCCGCCGGTCGCCGGCCGGATACATCCAGTGCCGGCCCTCGAGCTTGGCCGCGATGCGGTCGATCGTGCTCTTGACGCCGAAGGCCGTGCCGCAGCGGACGCAGAGCGCGGGCTCCTCTTCCTTGATGATCGTCGCGGGAGCGCGCGCCGCACGGAAATCGATCTGCGGCTTGAGGCTGATGACCTTTTCCGGACAGGTGCTCTGGCACAGGCCGCATTGCACGCAGGCATCCTCGATGAACTTCAGCACGGGCCGCTCGGGATCGTCGCGCAGCGCGCCTGTCGGGCAGGCCGAGACGCAGGAGAGGCACAGCGTACAGCCGTTGGTGTCGACGGTGATTGCGCCGACCGGCGCACCTTGCGGCAGCGCGATCACGTCGACCGGCTGCGGCGCCAGCCGATGCAGCTCGCTGAGGGCGAACCGCAAGAGGTCGCGCCGCTTGCCGACGGTCCTGAAGGTCGCGGGGGTCTCGACGACTGCGAGCGTTCCTATGTCAGTCAAATGCTCGCCGAGCGCATCGGGATCATCCGTTTCGATAGTGGCGAGGCGACGGCCCGCAAATCCGAGGCCGCCGAGGATCACGTCGGCCATCGCGATCGTCTGCGTCAGTCCGGTCACGTCGTGGCGCGGCCTGGCACGGAGCAGGAAGCGCACGGCGGATACGCCATAGGCAAAGGCGCCGACAATCGCTTCCAGCCCCAGCTGTGTGAGCTCGTTGACGGCAAAGGGAAGCACGTTCGCCGGCAAGCCGTCGCCATGCCGCGCCAAGGCATCGATCAGAGGCGTGCCGTGCGGGCTGTCATGAAAAAGCAGCACCGCATTCGCACCACCGGCCTCGCGATAGGCGAGCAGCATGGCGCGAAGTCTCTGAAGCTGCGTATCGGCGGGCGGCAGCGCGTAGGATACCGCGCCGGTCGGGCAGGCCGCCGTGCATTGGCCGCAGCCCGCGCAGACGTTCGGATCGATCGCGACATGATCGCCGGCGGGCGTGATCGCCCCGGTCGGGCAGAGATCGAGGCAGCGGTGGCAGCCGGTGCGCTTCGAGCGCGAATGGGCGCAGAGCGCAGGCGCAACCTCGACATATCTAGGCTTGTCGAAGCTACCGATGAGATCGCGTGCGGTCAGCACGGCGCGCAGCACTGCAGCGGGATCTTTCGTGTCGGCGCGCAGATAGCCGTCGCGCAAATCGTGGGCAGGAAACAGCGGCATATCGCCGGAAAGATCGAGGACGATATCGCAGCGCGAGGTGACTCCGTTTCGCGGCGGGTCAAGTATGTAACGATCGCGCGAGGAGGGGCGGGGACGCGCATAGTCGTCGATCGCCAGCTCGAACGCGCCGAAGTGTCCCTTTGCGGAGCGGATCGTACCCTTCACGATCGGGAAGACCGTTGCAGCTGGCGGCACCGTATCATCGAGCTGCTTCAGCATCACCGTGACGTCGAGGTGATCGGCAAGCAGCCGGCCGGCTTCGATCGCGGCCTCGTCGCGTCCGTAGATCAGGATCACGCCCTCGCTCGACAAGGTGACGAGCGGATAGTCCGGGGCGGGGATGGAGGCGGATGCGAGCAGGGCGGCCATTTTCGCCCCGGCGCGGGCGCCGTCGCGCGACCAGCCGGCCGTCTCGCGGATGTTGACGAAGCTGATCGCATCAGCACGTTCGCCGGCCTCCTCCGAGAACTGCGCCGCCTGCTGCGTGCAGGCGACCGTCAACACGCCTTCTGCTGCGGCGATCTTGCGGAAGTGGTCAAGCTCCGCACCGCAGAGGTGGCGAAAGCCCTTGACCTCGCTGTTCGGGCATCCGCGCCGGACCGCGGCCACGTCGAGGGACATCGTGTCTTCGCACGAGCAGATCAGGACGGTCTTCGCGGGCTGCTCCAGGTTAACCCCTCCGCCATTCGGACGCCGACGACGGACTCGCGCCGGCCCTTCGCCTCGTATAGACATTATCCATCGGGAAGAAAAGGAAAGCGGAGGACGGCCTGCCGTCGACCCCAGTGAGCCATGTTTCCCTGGCGGAACCGATCCACCTGCCGCCGCCGTTCACATTGGTGCGGTTGCGCGAGAGCGGCGACGCTTTTGCCCATGCATGCCGCATTGCAGCGGAGAGCGGCGCCGGAACACTTGTCTATGTCGGCCGCTTCGACCTCGCAGAGTTCGCCGTGGTGCTGGAGCCGGCTGAGCCCTTGCGCAGCGCGCGGCGCGCGTTCTACGCCGGCATGATCGCGCTCACCGATGCGCTTCGCGCCTATGCGCCGCCGCGCAAGCCGATCACGATCGGCTGGCCGGATGCGGTCAGGATCGACGGGGGGCTGGTCGGCGGCGGACGGATGGGGTGGCCATTCGCAGCTGACGAGCATGCGCCGCCGCCCTGGTTGGTTTTCGGCGCCATGATCCGGACGGTTGCCATGAACGATGACGATCCAGGCGTCCACCCGCTGGCCTCGGCACTCGACCAGGAAGGCTTTGGCGAGGCGGGCGCTGCGCAGATCACGGAGAGCTTTGCCCGCCACCTGATGCTGGCGCTGGATGGCTGGCGGGTTGACGGCTTTGACAGCGTCGGGCGCGAGTATCTCGCTCGGATGCCGCGCGAAAGGCAGACAGTTCAGCGCATTGACGATTGCGGCGATGTCCTGACGCGCCGCATCGGGACGGATACGATCCAACGAAGCGACCTCGTGCAGGCGCTCGCGACGCCGTCCTGGCTTGATCCGGCCCTCGGAGGACCGCGCCTGTGAAGCTCCTGCGCACCATCGCGCTCGATCCCTCCGACACCTTCGTGTTCGACGTGGCGGCGGAACCCGGCGAATGGGCCGTCTCAGGCGCTTTCCGCTTCTGGGATCACGACGCTGCCAGGCTCGAGGGCAAGGCGCGCGCGGCGTTTCGCGGCGGCTTCCTCGGGGTGCAGTCCTGGGGCTGGTCGACGCTGGCGCAGATCGTTCCGGCATCCGAAGACGATTATCGCAGCCTGGTCGATCTCCTCGCCAGGCAACTCGTCGATCGCTTCGGCGCGCCGGACATGACGGCGGCGAAGACGGCCGCGGAGGAGGAGGTTGCTTTCGCGCAGTCGCTCTGCAGCCATCCGATCAGCTCTCTCATTGCAGTGCACCGCAGCTCGAGCGACGGCGAAGTCCGCGAGTCCTTCCGCCGGCTGCAACTGCGGGAAGGGCAGGGGCACAGCAAGGCGTTCTCGTTCATGGAAATGGAGGACGACGTGCAGCCTGACGGCGATCTCAGGCTTGCGGATCTCGGCCGGGAGCCGACCATCAGATGAACGATTTCTGGATCGCCTGCGGTCATCATCTGCTCGATCGCGACGAGGGCGGCGGGCTCCGCGTCACAGACGAATTCCTCAAGGCCTATTTTGCCCGTCCCGAGCTGATGCCGCCGGACGACGCATGCCCGGTCGAACGCCGGCTGCACCGCGAATTGCTCGCCGACCCGCGCCAGGCGGTCAGCGCCGGCGAAATCGCCGGGATAGTCGATGCGGATGCCCGGGAGAATTGGCAGTTCGTGCTGGCGTTCCGCGATCTTCTGTTGCGGCACCCGACGCTCGAAGCCGCCTATCTCGCATCGGTGCGGTCAGGCGCGAACGATTTGCCGCCGCTGTTCGTCAACCAGCTCGTGCACGTCATCCTGCGGAACGCGCTCCATGGCTGCGACGACCCGTTCGTGCTGCGCGCGGCCGAATTGTTCTTCCGGACCCAGCGCATCCTGCCGCATGAGCACGCCCTGTTGCTCGGTGACGAGGAGGTCGTCGGTGGCCGGAGCCCGACCCCCGTGCTCTCTCTCATGTCGATGCTGGGCGCGACTTCCGATACCGTGGTCGAGGTGTTGAACGAGGAGAATACCGGGGCCTATTGGCAGCGCAGCGACCAGTTCGACATGGCCCTCGACCTTACGGCCGGCGGCCGCGGACCGGTTGCCCTGGCGCAGGCGATGACGCGCTGGGTCTCCCATCTGCTCGGCATCGAGGTCGTGATCGAGCCGCTTCGCGCCCTGCACGAGGCAAAGCTCACCTGGTATGTCGGGCTTGATGCCGACGCCACGAGGCTCGGCGACCGTCTGTGGCACGGCGACGAACTCGGCGAGCGCGACGCTGACCGTGTGCTCGCGCTGTTCCGCCTGACATTTGCGGATTCGAGCCGTGCTCTTGACGATGTTGGGGGTGAACCGGTCTACCTGATCCTGTCGATGACGGCGGATCAGAAGCTCCGGATGAAGCCGCAGAATCTGCTGACCGGGTTGCCGGTGAAGCGCCTGGAGATGGCGACATGAGCCCCGCGGCGTTTCCCTCCCTCTCGATTGCTGTCGGTGTCGTGGTCGAGCGGCGCAAAGCCGACTCGCCGTGGGCCGATTTCATCTGGCGCGGAATTGCCGTCCTGCCGGACGAGCCGGCGACACAACCCTGGACCGTGCTTCGCGAGCAGGACGGCTCGACCTTGTTTTATGCCGGACGCGCTACCGTCGATCTCTATCCGTCCGAGACGGCGCGCTATCGCGACAATCTCGCTTCCGGCAGTCCCAGCATCTGGACTGTGCTGTCGCCCTCGGAAGGCGCCTGGCCCTTTGCCGTCACCGCGGCGACCGCCGACCCCGCTGAGGGCGAAGGCTTTACCGAAGCCGCCGACAATCTCGTCGAGGCCGTGCCGATGCCGGAGGTGCTACGCAAAGCGATTGAAAGCTTCGTGGCGGAGCACCATGTCGAGCGCGAATTCGTCAAGCGCAAGCGGCGCCGCGCCGACCCGGAGGCGCTGGCACGGCGCGAACATGAAGGCGGACAGGAATGAGTGAGGAGGAGTTCCTTGCACGTTGGTCCCGCCGCAAGCGCGAATCGCAAGCGGAGTCTGCAAGGCCTGCCGCGGCGCAGCCTACGCCGCCGTCCGAGGTCACGGACGACGAGCGTGAGTTCGATCTCTCCAGTCTGCCGTCGATCGACGACATCAATGCTGCGACCGACATTACAGCCTTCCTCAGCAAGGGGATTCCTCGGGAGTTGAGCCGTGCGGCTCTTCGCCGCGCCTGGACGAGCGATCCCGCCATTCGCGACTTCGTGGGGCTTGCGGAGAATGCATGGGACTTCAACGATCCGACTGCGATGCCGGGTTTTGGACCACTGGATTGCTCCTCGGAAGAGCTCGCCGCACTGGTCGATCGCATTGTCGGCGGAGTGCGCGAGGCGGCCCAGTCTCTCTCCGAGGCGTCGATCGAAACAGCGGATTCTTCGGCGGAATTGCATCAAGCCGATGAGACATCGATTTCCAATGTCGTTGAACCATCGCATGAGACGGAGCACCTGGCCCTGGCCGTTCCCGTTGCAGTGCAACCAAAAGCGGCTGGGAGATCTGCGGAATCTGCCGAGCCCATCAAGCCCCGTACGCACGGCGGTGCACTGCCGCATTGAGCAGCACGACCAAAGGCTATAGGCCCGCGCTATGGCAGGCGATTGACGGTCCGTGGAACCGGGATTACGCTGTCTATTGCTTTGTAACAAAAGCGATAATCAAGCAGACGGGACTTGGATGGGAGGTCCACGTGCGTGATGACGGGCTTGATCGCGCGATCGACGCCGCAGGCGGCGTTGCTCAGCTTGCGCGCAAAATAGGCATCAGCCAGCCCTCCGTGTCGAATTGGACCCGCGTGCCCGCACAACGGGTGGTTGCGGTCGAAACCGCCACGGGCGTTTCTCGGAACGATCTGCGGCCCGATCTTTACAGTGAGCAAGCCGTCCCAGCGGAGCTCATCGATCCCGTCGATGCTGCGCGCGGGCGGGAATATGCGCTGCTGGCAACGTTGCTGTCCGCGCCGCCGTCGAAACGATTGCTTGAGCAACTTGCGGCATTGACTGGCGACGCGACGCCGCTTGGCCGGGCGCATGCCGCGCTGGCCGACGCCGCCGCGAGCGCTGTCGCGGCGGAGGTCGAGCGCGAGTATTTCGATCTGTTCGTTGGGCTCGGCCGCGGCGAATTGCTGCCCTATGCCTCTTACTATCTCACCGGCTTTCTCAATGAACGGCCTTTGTCGCGCCTGCGCGGTGACCTGACGGCGCTCGGTATCGAGCGGGTTGCCAACAATTCCGAACCCGAGGATCACGCCGCCATCCTGTGCGAGATCATGTCGGGCCTTGCCGATGGCGGCTTCGACGCCTCGCCCGAGACGCAACGCGCCTTTTTCGAAAGGCATGTGTCGCCGTGGATGGGGCGGCTGTTCGCCGACATCGAGAGCGCCGGCGATGCCCGTTTCTATCGGGCGGTCGGCGTGCTCGGTCGTACCTTCATCGAGATCGAGACGGAAGCATTCACATTCGCCAACTGACCGAGGCGCGTTGGTGCGGGAGAGCTGCGATGAGTGACGAGACGAAAGCAAAGGTCGGACGCCGCGATTTCCTTCGCAAGGTCGGCTTGGGCACGGCCGGTGTCGGCGCGACCCTGGCGACACCGTTGGTCGGGTCCGCGCAGGCGGACAGCGAAAGCAACGATGAGAAGCGCAAGGCGCGCTACAAGGAATCCGACCACGTGAAGACGTTCTACCGCGTCAATCGTTATCCGGCCTGAGAGGGAGGCTGCCTGTGCTTATCAAGCGAACACACCAGCGTTCCGATCGCCGAGGTTCCGTCGCCGAATCCCTTGCGGGCCAGGGCGGGGGACTTGATCGCCGCACGTTCCTGCGCAAGTCCGGCCTGGCCGGCGGCGCTCTCGCAGCGTTGGGGACCATGCCCGTCGTCAACGTGCGCAGGACGGAAGCGGCCGCTGCCGGCCCGCTCGCGGCCGGCGCCACCGTCAAGAAGAGCGTCTGCACGCATTGCGCCGTAGGCTGCACCGTGACGGCGGAAGTGCTCAATGGCGTCTGGATCGGGCAGGAGCCGAGCTGGGATTCGCCGATCAATCGCGGCTCGCATTGCGCCAAGGGCGCTTCGGTGCGCGAGCTCGTGCACAGCGACCGCCGCCTGCGCTATCCGATGAAGCTGGTGAACGGGCAGTGGACGCGCGTGTCGTGGGACACGGCGGTGAACGAGATCGGCGACAAGCTGCTCCAGGTTCGCGAGAAGTCGGGCAGTGATTCCGTCTACTGGCTCGGCTCGGCCAAGATGACGAACGAAGGAGCCTACCTGTTCCGCAAACTCGGCGCGTTCTGGGGCACCAACAACACCGATCATCAGGCGCGGATCTGCCACTCCACCACCGTCACCGGCGTCGCCAATACCTGGGGCTACGGCGCGATGACGAACAGCATCAACGATATGCGCAACTCCAAGACGATGCTGTTCATCGGCAGCAACGCCGCGGAAGCGCATCCCGTCAGCATGCAGCACCTGCTGGAATCCAAGGAGCTCAACAAGGCGAACTTCATCGTTTTCGATCCGCGCCTGACTCGCACCGCGGCGCATGCCACCGAATATGTCCGGATCCGTCCCGGCACCGACATTCCCGTGCTCTACGGCATGATGTGGCACATCCTGAAGAATGGCTGGGAAGACAAGGAATTCATCGCCCAGCGCGTCTACGGTTTCGACGACCTGCGCAAGGAGGTCGAGAAGTGGAACCCGCAGGAGGTCGAGCGCGTCACCGGCGTGCCCGCCGCGCAGCTCGAGCGCGTCGCCAAGATGTTCGCGACGGTCAAGCCCGCGACCATCATCTGGTGCATGGGCCAGACCCAGCACACGGTTGGCACCGCCAATGTGCGGGCGAGCTGCATCGCGCTGCTGATGACCGGCAACGTCGGAAAAGCCGGCGCCGGCGCCAACATCCTGCGCGGCCATGACAACGTGCAGGGCGCGACCGACGTCGGCCTCGATATCGTGACGTTGCCGTTCTACTACGGCCTTGCGGAGGGCGCCTGGAAGCACTGGTCTCGGGTCTGGGAGGTTGATTACGATTATCTCGTCTCCCGCTTCGACGAGAAGAAGCTGATGGAGACGCCAGGCATCCCGCTGACGCGGTGGTTCGATGCTGCGTTGTTGCCGAAGGCCGATGTCGCACAGAAGGACAATGTCAAGGCCGTATTCGTGCAAGGCCACGCCAGCAACAGCATCACCCGCATTCCGGAGTCGCTGAAGGGCCTGAAGGCGCTGGAGCTGCTGGTGATCGCCGATCCGCACCCGACCACCTGGGCGTCTCTGGCGGTCGAGGCGGGACGCAAGGATGGCGTCTATATCCTGCCTGTGGCCACGCAGTTCGAATGCAAGGGATCGCGCGTCGCCTCCAATCGCTCGATGCAGTGGGGCGAACAGATCGTCAAGCCGATCTTCGAGTCCAAGGACGACCTCGAGATCATCTATTTGTTGGCGAAGAAGTTCGGCTTCGCCGACAAGATGTTCAAGAACATCAAGGTCGAGAACGATCTCCCGGTCGCCGAGGATGTGCTGCGCGAGATCAACCGCGGCAGCTGGTCGACCGGTTATTGCGGGCAGTCGCCGGAACGCATCAAGGCGCACATGAAGAACCAGCACAAGTTCGACCTGGTGACGTTGCGTGCACCCAAGGACGATCCGGAGGTCGGCGGTGACTATTACGGCCTGCCTTGGCCGTGCTGGGGCTCGCCCGAGGTGAAGCATCCCGGCTCGCCGCTGCTCTACAACAACAATCTGCACGTGATGGATGGCGGTGGCGCGTTCCGTCCGCGCTTCGGCATCGAACGCGAGGAAAAGCTGCCGGACGGCGCGACGCGGAAGGTGAGCCTGCTCGCCGACAAATCCTTTTCCAAGGGCTCGGAGATCGAGGACGGTTATCCCGAGTTCACGCTGGCGAGCCTGAAGAAGCTCGGCTGGGACCAGGATCTCACCGAGGCTGAAATGGCGACGATCCAGAGAGTCAATCCGGCCAATCCGGACGCGGTGTCCTGGGCGCTCGACCTCTCCGGCGGCATCCAGCGCGTCGCGCTGAAGCACGGTTGCGTGCCCTTCGGCAACGGCAAGGCACGCATGAATGCGTTCGGCCTGCCGGACCCGATTCCGGTGCACCGCGAACCGATCTACACGCCGCGCGTCGATCTCGTCGAGAAATATCCGACCTTGCCCGATGCCAAGCAGTTCCGCCTGCCCAATATCGGCTTCTCGGTGCAGAAGGCGGCGGTGGAAAAGGGGATCGCAAAGCAGTTTCCGCTGATCCTTTCCTCGGGCCGTCTCGTCGAATACGAAGGCGGCGGCGAGGAAACCCGCACCAATCCATGGCTCGCGGAATTGCAGCAGGACATGTTCATCGAGATCAGCCCGGCCGATGCCGCCGATCGCGGCATCAAGGACGGCGGCTGGGTCTGGGTGAGCGGTGCCGAGAACAATTCACGTGCCAGGATGAAGGCGCTGGTGACCGAACGCGTCGGCAAGGGCGTCGCCTGGATGCCGTTCCATTTCGGCGGCTGGTTCGGTGGCAACGACCTGCGCAAGAACTATCCCGCCGGAACCGATCCGATCGTGCTCGGCGAGAGCGCCAACACGATCACGAGCTACGGCTACGATCCTGCGACGGGCATGCAGGAGCCGAAGGTCACGCTTTGTCAGATCGTCGCAGCCTGAGAGGAGCACGCACATGGCTCGGATGAAATTTCTCTGCGACGCTGATCGCTGCATCGAGTGCAACGCCTGCGTCACCGCCTGCAAGAACGAGCATGAGGTGCCTTGGGGCATCAACCGGCGCCGCGTCGTCACCATCAACGACGGCAAGCCGGGCGAGCGCTCTATTTCGATGGCCTGCATGCACTGCACCGACGCGCCCTGTGCGGCGGTGTGCCCGGTGAACTGTTTCTACACCACCGCAGATGCCGTGGTGCTGCACTCCAAGGACCTCTGCATCGGTTGCGGCTATTGCTTCTATGCGTGCCCGTTCGGCGCGCCGCAATATCCGAAGGTCGGGAACTTCGGCTCACGCGGCAAGATGGACAAATGCACCTATTGCGCCGGCGGCCCTGAGGCCGACGGCAGCAAGGAGGAGTACGAGAAATACGGTGCGAACCGGCTGGCCGAGGGAAAGCTGCCGCTATGTGCCGAAATGTGCTCGACCAAGTCGTTGCTTGCGGGCGACGGCGAGATCATTGCGCAGATCTACAAGGAGCGCGTCATGAAGCGCGGCTATGGCTCGGGCGCATGGGGCTGGAAGACCGCATATCGCGAGACAATCGAGTCCTGACGTGGGCAGCCGAAGGGCGCGCAAGACCGGGGAGGACGTGATGACGTCGTTTGGAAGGTCCATTCGTCTGGCGTTGGGCGCCTGGGCGCTGCTTCTCTTGATGACGGTAGTGCCCGCGAGTGCTCAGCAGGTCAACCCGACGGCGAGCGCGGTCAAGGAGCAGCAGCTTCTGCAGGAGCTCAACCGGATTCAGGGCCGCGTCAGCATTCCCGATCAGCGCTCCGGCGTTCTCGAGCAGCCGCAGGGACGGGAATGGCGGGAATTCCGCAACGTGACGCTGCGGTGGATCGGCGGCATTGCCATCCTCGGCATGATCGCAGGCATCGTGATCTTCTATCTGACCGTGGGGATGGTGCGGCTCGAAGCCGGACGGTCGGGCCGCACCATCGTGCGCTTCAACGGATTCGAGCGGTTCGTGCACTGGATGACGGCAAGCTGCTTCATTGTCCTGGCCATTTCCGGGCTGAACATCACGTTCGGTCGACCGTTGCTGTTGCCTTTGATCGGATTCGAGGCTTTCTCGGAATGGTCGCAATGGGCTAAGTACGCTCACAACTATCTGAGCTTCCCGTTCACCATCGGCGTCGTCCTGATCTTCCTGATGTGGATCGGCGGCAATATTCCGAGCAAGGTGGATATCGAATGGGCGAAGCGCGGCGGCGGCCTGATCGGACATGATCATCCGCCGGCCTACCGCTTCAATGGCGGCCAGAAGATGATCTACTGGATCGTCGTGATCGGCGGCGGGCTCGTCGCAGCGTCCGGATATGCGCTGATGTTCCCGTTCTACGGCACGGGAATCGAGGGCATGCAAATGGCCCAGATCGTCCACTCGATCGTGGCGGTCCTGTTCGTCGCGGCGATGATCGCGCACATCTATATCGGCACCATCGGGATGGAAGGTGCGTTCGAGGCCATGGGCTCTGGCGAGGTCGACGTCAACTGGGCTCGCGAGCACCATAGCCTCTGGCTCGACGAGCAGAAGGCGCGGACCGGACCGAACGACGGACAACCGCAACCCGCAACCGCGGCGGCCGAATAGGTCGGATCAGCAAAGCGGGCGCTCCGACCTACTGAGCCGGCTCTTTCGCAAACAGGACGGAGCGGTCCTGCAGATCCTGCTCGGGTAGCCCGTTCGCCTGGCCCGTCTGCATGTCTTGAATGGATGCCATGCCGTGCTGACCGGAATGGAACACTGCATGCGACCTGAACACGTTGCTGGCCGCACCGGCGAGAAGCATGGCTGCAATAAGCGAGAGCATGAGGGGTTTCATGCGTATCTCCGTCTGCCATCTCCACCCGGCACGACGAATACATCCAGATTGTCCGGCCGGATGTGAGCCACTTCACAGCGATCGGTTCCACAAGCGTTGAAACGGAGCCTGTTCTGCAAGCAGCCAGCACTTGCGCCATCAACATGCAAGCCATCCGCTACGCGGGACCTCGCCCCAACGATGTGCCATCACGGTTAATCGGACAGAGTGAGCCTGCCGCGTGCCGGGTGTCGCGTCTTGCGCGGGGCGATGGCCGGCACCAATGCGGGCGACTCCCCCGCGAGGCGGAGCGCAAAATAGGCGATGGTCGCTTGAAGACCGTCTTTTAGGGCCACCCGCGGACGCCATCCCAGAATCTTCTCCGCTGCATCGATCACGGGCTTGCGCCGCTTGGGATCGTCCTTTGGCAGCGCTTCGAAGCGAAGCGGGGAAGCCGATTCGGTGCATGCCAGAACTTCACGAGCGATCGCCTCGATCGTGACCTCGTGCGGATTGCCGAGATTGCATGGACCGGTGACAGAAGCGGGGCTCTCCATCAAGAGCTGAAGCCCCCGCACGAGATCGTCGACGAAGCAGAAGCTGCGGGTTTGCGTGCCTTGGCCGTAGATCGTGATTGGCTCTCCGCGCAAGGCCTGCACGATGAAGTTGGAGACGACGCGCCCGTCATTCTCGAGCATGCGAGGGCCATAGGTGTTGAAGATGCGGGCGACCTTGATCTCGGTCCCCTGCGTGCGCCGGTAGTCGAACATCAGCGTCTCCGCGGCGCGCTTGCCCTCGTCGTAGCAGGCCCGCGGTCCGATCGGGTTGACGTTGCCGAGATAGGATTCCGGCTGCGGATGCACTTCCGGATCGCCGTAGACCTCGCTGGTGGAGGCCTGAAGGATCCGGGCGCGCTTCTGCCGCGCGAGCTCGAGCAGGTTGATCGAGCCGAGCACGCAGGTCTTCATGGTCCCGACCGGATCGGTCTGATAGTGCCGGGGCGACGCCGGGCAGGCGAGGCTGTAGATCCGATCGATATCGCCATCGATCTCGATGGGATCGCGGACGTCATGCTCGACGAAGCGGAAGTTCGGGTGATTGAGCAGCGGCCGGACGTTGTCAGTGCTCCCCGTGAACAAATTGTCGAGGCAAACGACCACATTGCCGCGTTGCAGGAGCGCGTCGCAGAGATGCGATCCGATGAAGCCGGCGCCGCCGGCGACCAGGACCGTCGGCGAGCGGCGGGAGGCGTGGATGCGGGTCTGGAGCGTCATGATATGGCCTTTCAGAGTTGGGCGACCTGCATGGGGCGGGCGAGGGGAAGGGACGCCGTCTTGCGGAGGCGCCGCGCGGATGCCTCGGCGTAGTAGGTCTCCAGCTGCCGGGCGCGATGGTCGGGGGTGTGATCGGCGAGAACTCGCCGCCGTGCGTTGTGAGCGATCGTGCGCCGATGCTCCTCCGGCATGTCGCGCAGGATCTCGACGACTTCGCGCGGGCTGGATGCCAGCAGGATTTCCCGCGACGGCGCGAAAATCGTCTCGATCCCGGGCCATCGGTCCGAGATCACGGGCGTGCCGCAGGCTGCGGCCTCGAACAACCGGACGCTCGGGGAGAAGCCCAGCGCTTTCATGTCTGCGCGGGTGGCGTTCAGGGTGAAGCGTTGCGCGGTATAGAACGTCGGATGCCGTTCCGGCGAGAGGTGCTCGATCCGGGCGACGTTGGCGGGCCAGGCGATATGTTCGGGATATTGCGCGCCGGCGACGACGAACTGCTCCGAGGGCATCGTGCGCGCCGGTGTAAGCAGCAACTCGTCGAGAACCGGCTGCCGGTCATCGCTGTAGGTCCCGAGATAGCCGAGAGCCCATTTCGGCTGCGCCTGCTTCGGTGGGTCAATCTCCGCATTCGCGCTGCAATAAAGGACACGCGCGAGCGGACTGCCGTAGCTCTGCTCGATCATGCCCGGCACCGGTCCGCCGGTGAAGGACAGATAGAGATCGAAGCGCGGGATCATTGTGGCGGAGAGATAGTCGAGGCCCTCTTCGAGCCGCGCCAGTGTGACCGGCGTGTCGATGTCGTAAAATGCCGTGACGCCTCTCGCATGGGTCGTCGTCCATTCGGCAATCGCGATGCCGTCAGGAACGTAGGAGCCGACGATCACCAGATCGACATCGCGGATCAGCTTGCCGAAACGGCGCGGAATATCCTTCAAGGATTGGTAGAGCTCGACAGTCCAGCCAGAGGGCTTGGTCAGGTCACGGTGATCCCGATACCAGGGCACGTCCCGCTCCAGGAACGTGACCCGGTGGCCTCGTCGCGCCAGGGCTTCGATCAGGGCGCGGTAGGTCGTAGCGTGACCATTGCCCCAGGACGAAGTGACCGAAAGTCCGATGACGACGATGGAGAGGTTCATTCTGCTGCCTCGATTCGCGAGCTGCGGGCGACGAAGAGATCGTTGAACTGGCGGGCGCGTTGCCGGTAGGTGTGTTGGCTCAGGATGCGCGTGCGGGCGCGGCGGGCGATCGAGCGGGCCCGCTCTGGATTCAGCGCCGCGAGGTGCCCGGCGATCTCGGCTCCGTCAGCGGCGACCAGAACCTCGCGGCCCGGTTCGAGAAAATGATCGATGCCGGCCCACTGATCGGTGATCAGGCAGGCGCCGGCGCCGATCGCTTCGAACACACGCGTTGGCGGTGAGAAGCCGTAGCGCGCCATGCTGTCGCGATTGACGTTCAGTGTGGCGAGAGCGGAGCCGAAAAACGCGTTGTGATCGGCGGTGCCGACATGGCCGACCTTGCGCAGATTGGCGGGGGCATCCTTGTCGTCCCAGCCGGAGCCGCCGAGCACGAAGGCCTTGCCGGGCAGCCGGCGTGCAACGTCGAGGAAGAAACGCTCGACGCGCTGCTCGCGATCCGGCAGGCGGTTCGCCAGCAGGCTGAGATCGCAGGCGAAGCGCGGATTGGGCGGCGCCGGAAAATGCGTGGCCGGATCGAGCGCATTGTAGATCGGCACGCAATCCCGCGCGCCCATTGACCGATAGGCGGACACGACGCCGTCGCCGCCGCCATAGGTCAGGACCATATCGTAGGACGGGATCGCGCGCCGCAGATGATGCTGTGGATCGCTGTCCATGGTCTCGAGTGTGGCGGGAGCATCGACGTCCCAATAGATCCGGATCAGCCGCGACGGCAGCTCGGCCACTGCGTTCTCCAGCTCCAGATCAAAGACGCCGACGCCGCTGGCCTTGACCAGCATGTCGGCCGATCGTGCCGCTTCAGCGAGCGAGCGGCGCCAGCCGTCCGGGGTCGCGGGATAGACGATCACTCTGGCCCAATCCGGGTCGTCGATGTCCCGATGCGCCTGGCGCGCGAAGGCGTCGGGTTCGTAGAAGGTGACGTCGTGGCCGAGCGACGCAATCTCCTTCAGCATGCCGCGATAATAGGTGGCGGCGCCGTTCCAGTAGGACGAGACGAGGCTGGATCCGAAGAAGCAGATCTTCATGCGACGGCTCCGATATGGTGCTGAGGCTGTGACGGGCGGCCGGACTCGCGGATGTCGGCGACGATGCCGACGAGCTGCTCGGCGCGATGGCGGCAGGTGTGGTGATCCCGGATCGTCTTCAGCCCCGCGTTCACCATCGCGGCAGACATGTCTCGATCCTCGCGCACGGAGCGAAGCGCACGCTTCATCTGCGTGCCGTCGGCGACGCTGAGATAGGCGCCATCGGGGAACATGCCTTCCGCATCCGACCAGGGCGCCGAAACCAGGGGAATGCCGCAGGCCAGCGCCTCGAACACGCGGATGGTCGGAATGCCAGGAAGCAGGCGTACGTAAGGCCCGCGCGGCACATGGATGGTCGTGCGTGCGCCGGCGAACGCGATGGGAGCGCGGTGTGCCGGCAGCCAGCCGCCATAGCGGATGCCTGCGCTCCTGATGGTGCGGAGCGCATCGTCCGAATAGCGCACGCCATAAACGCTCGTGCGGAGATTCAGCTCCGCCGCGGGCTCAACCAGGAATTCGTTGAGCTCGGCGCTGCGCTCGCCGTCCCCCCAATTGCCGATCCAGACCAGATCGTCGGTCCGCTCGACCTGCGGCAGCGGATGATACAGCGCGACATCGGCTGCCTCATGCCAGGTGAAGGCTCGGTCGGCCCAGCCGAGCTTCAAATAGATCTGCCGAAGCACTTCGCCGAAGGCGAGCACGCCGTCGAATCCATCGAGATCGAATTGGGCAAGCTCCTCAGGCGCGCTGACGGCGCGGTGATGAGTGTCGTGGAACAGCAGGGTGAAGCGGGCGCCTTGCGCGCGCCTGCATCCGATCTGCGCGATGAGATCTGGCGAATTCCATTCATGCACGATGACGAGATCGGCGCCGTCCAGCGCCCGCTCGAGATCGAGGCTGGTGTCATAGCGCCGGATGTCGATGCCGGGAAAGAGGGTGGGAATGTCCTCCATCGCATCATGACTGCCGCCTTCGCGGATGGCGTTCAGCCGGCTCCAGCCGTCGATGGGCTCGTACACGACGACCTCGTGCCCGAGCGCCTGGAACTCGCGCGCATAGCCACGCAGGAAATGCGCATTGCCATTGTTCCAGCAGGAGGTGAACGCATGATAGAACAGGACGCATTTCATGCGCGCACCTCGATCTCGCTGGCCGCCGCGCTCGTCCGGCGCGATGCGATCAGGTCCTGGTAGAGACCAAGATAGGCACTCGTCATGCGCGTCAGCGAATAGGTCAGGGATTGCTCATAGGCGGCGCGTTGCAGCCGTGCTCGACCCGTATCATCGGCGCAAAGCTCCGCGAGGGCCCGATGCAGCGCATCGCTATCGGCCGGATCGAAGAACAACGCAGCCCCGCGCCACAACTCGCGGAACGTCGGGATGTCGGAAAGGACAAGAGCGCAACCCGCGGCAGCTGCTTCCAGCACCGAGAGGCCGAACGGTTCATAGAAGGCGGGGCTGACGAAGATCGCCGAGTGCTGCAAGCGCGCGGCCATGGCTTCGTGCGGCAATTCGCCGAGCCAGGTGACACCCGTCGACAGACGTGCATCGATGGGACCGGCCACCTCGACCGGCCAATCCAGCCCGGGCGCGGCGGCGGCAAGAGCTTCGATGTTCTTGGCGCGGTCCCACAGCCGTCCGGCCGCGAAGATCAGATCCTGCTTCCGTCCCGCAGGATCGCGAGGCGCAATTCCGTTCCAGATCACTGCCCCGCGCGATCGCGGCTGGTAGATCGCCGTCATGTCGTCGTAAAAGGCTCTGCTTGGACACACCCAGGCCTGCACCATGTCGAGCGCCGCAGCGACCCGTTCGCTGTAGCGGCGCCATCTCGGCTCGCTGAGCCAGCCCGTATCGTGGCAGGCCAGCGCCCAGGAATTGACGCAGGAATGCGCCACCAGAACCGTCGGGGCGTGCCAGGCAAGGGTTGCTTCGCGAAAGCTATTCAGATGGACGATATCGGGGATCAACGTGGCTTCGAGATTGGAGAGCACGCGCTCTGCCTCGGGCACGTTCCGCCCTTCCGGATCCTGCCATTCGAGTGCCAGATCCGTTTCGATCAGGTGCACCCGGGTGTCACGCAGCATATCGCGCTGATCGACCCGCGCCCGCGGCCCCAGCGTGACGAGCGTGACCTCGGCACCGGACGCCGCAAGATTTGACGCGAGGGCGCAGGAATAGGTCCAGACGCCACCGACCGTGTCGGTCGTCATCATGATCCTGATGTCGGCGCCACGGTTCATGAGGCCACCTGGAGTTCGAGGCTGTCGAGCGGGACCGGGCGATCGTTCTGCACGTCGCTGAACTGGTCGAACATCGCCAGATAGTGCCGGTGCGCGCGCTCCCAGGCGACATCGTCGGGCTCGCCCCAGAGCTTGCGGTAGTCGGGAGAGCCGGGATACGGATAGAGCGGCACCGGATCGTTGGCCCAGACCCCGGCATCCTGCATGGTGCGGCGCCAGCGCTGCACGATGGGATCGTCGTCCTCGGGCACCTCGATCAGATTGGCCTGCACGAAGGGGACGTGGCGGCGGGCTTCGACCAGCCGGTCGGCGAGCTGATCCGTCGTCATCTTGCAGTTCTTGGCGAGCGCGGCGCGCCCTTCCACCGTCAGGCTCTCGATGCCGGCTTCGATCGAGACGCAGCCGGCGCGCCCGAGCAGGGCGAGCATGTCGGGTTTCCATAGATCGATCCGCGTCTGCACGCCGAGCTTCAGCCCGCGGGTCGTCAATCCTTCCAGCAGTTCGCGATTGGGAAGAAAGATCTCGTCGATGAAGTAGACATATTCGATGCCGTGGTCGCGCAGGCGATCGATCTCGTCGAGAATGACGGCTGGGGGCCGCTTGCGATAGGCGTTGCGGAAATTCTCCTTGGCGCAGAACGTGCAGTTGTAGGGGCAGCCGCGCGAGGCCTCCACCTCGGCGCCCGGCGCCGCGGGCTCGGCCTCGAAGCGGTGATGATGATGATGGTGGCGCCGGATCATTTCGTCCGGCCAATCGAGCGCTGGCTGATTGCTGAACGCGACCGCCTGTGGGCCGCCATTGACCCGGAGCGAAGCGCCGTCCACGAAGCACAGGCCCGGAAAATCCCGCTCGCCATTGGCGAGCCGCAGCAGGGACGCCTCGCACTCGCCCATCACGACGATGTCGACGCCGAGCTTCTTCAAGGCCGTCTTCGGCGTGGTCGAGCCATGTGGGCCTACCGCAATCAGGGTTGGCGCAAGGTCGCGTACGACGCGCGCGAGCTGCTGCGGCACCCGAAGCTCCGGCGGTGCGCAGCGCCAGAACAGGTATGTCGGCGCCGTCGTGAAGACGATCTGATCGGGACCAAAGGCGCGCAGTTCGGCCTCGATCTCGCGCAGCGACAGATCGAACATGTGCGCATCGAGCAGCAGCGTCTTGTGCCCGGCCGCTTTCAGATAGTGCTCGGAGATGCCGAGCTCGATCGGAAGGTGAGGGGAGCGGCAGCCGAAATAGATGCTTCCGGTAAAATCCCAGTTCGGGTTGACGAGGGCGATCCGCGTCATGCCAGGGCCTCGCTTCTGCCGAGTGATCCGAAGCGGCTGTCGAGCCAAGTGTGGAGCGAGCGCAGTCCGTCGGCGAGGGACATTTGCGGCGTCCAGCCGAGCGCGGTGGCCAGCGCGCGGGTGTCCGTCACGTACCAGGGCTGATCGCCCGGTCGCCAATCGGCAAAGCGATAGGCAACATTGCGGCCCGTCAGATCGGCGATGCGGTCGATCAGCTCGAGCAGGCTGACCGCATTGGCCGGACCGCCGCCGAGATTGAAGACGCGTCCTCGGGCGAGAGCGATGTGGTCGAGTGCGGAGAGCCAGGCGCTCACCGCGTCCGACACGTGCAGCGCGTCGCGGACCTGCTTGCCGTCGCCGTAGATCGTCAGCGCCTTGCCGCGGATGGCGCTGAGCAGGAAGTGCGCGATCCAGCCCTGGTCCTCGGTGCCGAATTGCCGAGGCCCGTAGATGCAGCTCATCCGCATCACCACGGTCTGCAGCCCAAACACCCTTGCATAGTCATGGACGTATTGATCGGCCGTGCCCTTGGAGCATCCATAGGGGCTGTAGAAATCCAACGGTGCGTTCTCCGAAACGCCGCCGGCGAGCAGATCGCTGACCGGCGTGTAGCGTCGGCCAGAGAGTGCGATCTCGCTGTCCTCGATCAGGCGCCCATAGACCTTGTTGGTCGAGGCGAAGATCACCGGCGCCGCGTTATTGTGCAGGCGAACGGCTTCGAGCACGTTCAGCGTGCCGCGCGCGTTGATCTCGAAATCGGCCGAGGGATCGCTGACGCTGTCGGTGACGGCGACCTGGGCTGCGAGGTGCAGCACGGCGCGCGCCTCGCGCACGGCGTCGATCACCGGAATCGGGTCGCGGATATCAGCCACCGTGATCGTGACGCGGTCGCCGTGCCGGGATTTCAGCCATTGTGCGTTCTCGCGTACGCCGGCGCGGGCGAGATTGTCCAGCACCAGAACGCGATCGCCCCGCTCGGCGAGGCGGTCGGCGAGATTGCAGCCGATGAAACCGCAGCCGCCGGTGACCAGGACGTGTCTGTTGTCTCGTTCGCTCATCACGCGACCAGCCCTCGTTGCAGCAGCTCCCGGGTAGCCCGCTCCGCCTGATCATCGGCGATCTGGTCGGCGAGGTACTCGGCGAGCCCTTCGAGACCATCCTTGAACGCGACATGCGGCTCGAAGCCGAGCAGGTCGCGTGATTTGCCGATGTCGGCGAAACAGTGCCGGATGTCGCCGGCGCGGTATTTCCGCGTGATCTCGGGGACGATCTCGCGCCGCCCCATCACCTCGGCCAGATCCTCGGCCACCGAGAGAATGGTGCGGCTCCGACCCGAGCCGACGTTGAAGACGTCCTGGCTGTGGTCGGATTCGAGCGCCATGCGGCAGGCGCGGGCGACATCGTGCACGTGGACGAAGTCGCGCCGCTGCAGGCCGTCTTCGAAGACGAGCGGCGGCCGGCCGTTGAGCAGCCGTGCAGCGAAGATGGCCAGCACGCCGGTATAGGGATTGGACAGCGCCTGGCGCGGACCGAACACGTTGAAGAAGCGCAAGCCGACGGTCGGAATGCCGTACGCCTTGCCTGTGATCAGGCACATGCGCTCCTGGGCATACTTGTTCAGCGCGTAGATCGAGCTCAGCGACGGCTGCTTCGTTTCGGGGGTGGGCACGGGATCGAGCGGATGGCCCGCGGTATCCCGCAACTCCCACTCGCCTTTGCGGAGCTGCTCGACCGGCCGTTCGTCGCACGCGACGACGCTCCCGCCGCGCTCGCGATAGAGGCCCTCGCCGTAGATGCTCATCGAGGATGCCACCACCAGCCGCGCGACCGGGCGCTGGGCCAGCGCCTGGAGCAGCACGGCGGTGCCAAGCTCGTTCGTTCTGACATAGGGCTCGATGTCGTACATGCTCTGGCCGACGCCGACGGCGGAGGCGAGATGCAGGACCATGTCGGCGCCGTGCAAGGCCTGCTCGACGGCGAGTGCATCGTTGACATCGCCGACGACGAGTTCCGCGTCGTCGGCGAGATAGGCAGGCCGCTGACGGTTGCCGCCGTGGACCTGTGGCGAGAGATTGTCGAGAAGGCGGACGTCGTACCCGGCCGCAAGCAGTACGTCAGCCGTATGCGAGCCGATGAATCCCGCGCCTCCAGTAATCAATACTCGCGTCATTCATCGCTCCGCGCCGCATGGGACCGATCCGTTCGGATCGATCGATGATGAGAGTTGAAGCGCGCTTTGGCTTGGTCGGGCGACCGGCGCGCCAGTCACGTCTGGGAGTTAGAAGCGGTGCAAGGAATGTTCGTTCCTGCGAAACGTACAAACGAAAAGTTCTTTAACCTGGATCAATAACCCAGGTGAATCGCGCCTAGAAATGCGCGCCATGAAGCGGCGCCGGCAGATGGAGATGTCTTGCTACGGTTGCACCGATATCGGCGAACCCGGCGCGACGGCCAACTGGAGACCTTGATTGCGCGGTCCACGTCAGGATCGGGACCTGCTCGCGCGTGTGATCGGTGCCGCTCCAGGTCGGATCGCAGCCATGATCGGCGGTGATGATCAGGAGATCGTCGCCTCGCAGGCGGCTCAGCAGTTCGGGAAGGCGGGCGTCGAAAGCTTCGAGCCCCGCTGCGTAGCCCGCGACGTCGCGACGGTGGCCGAAGAGCGTGTCGAAATCGATGAAGTTTGCGAACAACAGCCCGCCCTCTGCAAGGCTTGCGAGCCCGTCGAGCGTGGCATCGAAAAGTGCCGCATTGCCGTCGCCACGCAGGTTTCGCCCGGTGCTGCGATGGGCGAAGATGTCGTCGATCTTCCCGATCGTGACGATGTCGCGGCCGGAGATGTCCGCAAGGTCGAGGATGGTTCGTTCGGGCGGAGGAACGGAGAAGTCGCGCCGGTGCGAGGTGCGCTTGAAGTTGTGCGCGTTTGATCCGACGAACGGACGCGCGATGACGCGCCCGATGTTCAAGGGATCGACCAGCCGCCTCGCAATCGTACAGACGTCGTAGAGTCGCTCGAGCCCAAACGTCTCTTCGTGAGCCGCGATCTGGAACACGCTGTCGGCCGAAGTGTAGCAGATCGGCTCGGCGCTTCGGATGTGGCGCTCGCCGAATTCGGCGATGATCTCGGTGCCGGAAGCGTGGCAATTGCCGAGGATGCCGGGCAATCCGGCCTGTTCGCACAGCGTCTCCACGAGATCGCGAGGGAAGCAAGGTTGGATCTTTGGAAAATAGCCCCAGTCGAACGTGACAGGCACGCCCGCAATCTCCCAATGACCCGACGGCGTGTCCTTGCCCCTGGATATCTCGCTGGCGCATCCATACTGCGCATGTTGAACCCGACCGTCGAGCCCGGGCGGGACGCGGCCGGTAGCAAGACGGCAGGCCTCGCCCAGGCCCAGCGCCACGAGATTGGGAAGCTGCAGCGGCCCCTCCCGCTGCGGGCTGTTGGCGTGCCCGGCCGAACACGCATCGGCGATGTGGCCGACGGTATCGGCACCTGCGTCGCCATAGTTGGCAGCGTCGGGCGCCGCGCCGATTCCGACGGAATCCATCACCAGGATCAGGGCACGCATGTCGGCTCCCTGATCGGCGGGGAGGCGCCAATGGAATCGGCGACACCGGTCTTCGTGCAATAGCGCTCGATCATCTGCGCGCAGAAATCGGCGAACTCGTTCACGTCGTGCGGCGGACTGGTGTGATGCGGTTCGAGACCGCGGTGTTCCGGCGTGAAGCAGAACGTCACGGTGACATCGAACTCGGCCAGCGCATCCATCTGGCGATCGAACCAGTCCAGTGCGTTGGGGCGGAAGCTGTCGGCCCATGACAGGCCGGTCCGCAGGTGCTTCACGCCGAACCGTCGCATCCAGCGCACGGCGTCATCGAGACGATGGTCCTCGAAATGAAACCACTGGCAGAGACCCATGTCGGCGGCATATTGGCCGAACAGCTCCGCCGCGGCTTTCGGCGCTCCATCCTCGCGCAGCAGGCCCATGTGAAAATGCCGGTAGTAGGAGGACCCTTCCGCCTCCTTGTGCCGCGTGGTCGCCTCCCAGCTTGAGGGAAGATCGTAGAGGCTGTACCAGTGGATGCGCGGCGCGCGGCCGATCAGAAGCTCGGCGGTGCGCGACAGGCCCCAGGCCTGCACCTCCTCGGCGCCGAACGAGGAGACTCCGACCTCGGTCACCCAGACCGGGAGCGAGGTGACGGCCTTGATTTCATCGATCTTGGCCGGCCATTCTCCGATCTGCCATAGATTCCAGTCGAGCGGAAAGCCGTGGACTGCGACAGCGTCGACGTGATCGAGCACGCCGCGCGCCTGCATGTTGCGCATGAAGGAGGGATCGATGGGGGAGATACCGCCGAGCACACGCGGCAAGGTCGGATGCGCGCTGCGGATGGTCTTGGCGGCCGCGAGCGCGAGACCTGCGAACATTGCCCAGTCCGGGTCGATCAGGAGGTCCCAATGCGACTTGTTGTTGGGCTCGTTCCAGATCTTGGCAGCCTCGATCATCGGCCCACCTCCCGTGACGGATAGACCGGCCCGTCAGCCTGCGGCCGCCCCGTGCGCTTGCACAGATAGACTTCATCCTCCGGATGGGCCGCGATGGCAAAACCCGCGCTGCGCAGCATGGCCTCGACGCAGGCGCGATTGGGTACCCACCAATTGGTGGGGTCGTCGGCATATTTGTGCTCGATGAAGTGCAGCTTCGGGTAGCCCGATGCATCGAACTGGTCGGTGGTCCAGAAATCGTAGTTCTTCTCGATGGGGTCGACGCGGCTGTCGCCGCGCTGCATCGACTGGAACAGCAGGAGATCGCCGGCCACGTGCTCATGGATCAGGTCGAGCGCGAGCAGCGGATGCCGCAGGTGGTAGAGCACGCCCATGAAGATCACGAGGTCGAACTTCTCGCGGAGCTGCCCGACATCGTAGGCCGACATCTTGCGGAACTCGATTCTGAGCCCATTCACCTCGGCCGCGAAGCGGGCCTGGGCCAGATACTCTTCGTCGGTGTCGAGACCGAGCACGCGTTCGGCACCACGCCGCTTCATCTCCATGGCGTAGAAGCCGGCATTGCAGCCGATGTCGAGCACGGTCTTGCCTTCGAGTCGATCCGGGATGATCCCGGAGAAGCGCTGCCACTTCACATTGGGATAGTCGCCGAGAAAGTGCGACGGCGCGGTCGGCACGCCCTTCAGGTTGAGATTGTGAAACCACGGCCCCAGGGCATCGACACGCTGGCGGATTTCCTCGCGGGAGAGGACACCTCTGGTCATGCAATCGCTCCGTGGTTCACTGTGACCGGGCGAGCGCCGTCCGATGACGCGCGGGTCCGCAACTTCGAACGGCCCTCGGCGCTATCAGCGAGCAGGGCCATCGCGGTGCGATAGCCGTCGATGGTGCCGACATCGACGTAGGATTCGCCGGCCTTGATGCCGATGCCGCGGCCACCGGCCGAAAGATACGCGTTGACCAAGGTCCCGAAATATTCATCCCGGCGTTCGCGTGCGTTCCAAAGCGACTGGAGCTCGCGGAAGCCGCGCGCCGACATTTTGAATGCGCCCCAGATCCAGCGCGAGGCTGCATCCGGCTGCTTGACCTGGATCTCCGTCACGTGCTCGCCATCGAGCACCACCGCATCGAAGAATTCGGGGTGCTCGACCGGGAATAGCAGGAACGAGAGGTCCGCATCCGGCAGGGATTGCAGGGCCGCCTTGGGAAACCACACGGTATCGGGTAGGCCGACGATGACATCCTCGTGCTGCCCGACGACTGTGCTTGCCCTGAACACGGCGTCGCACAGTCCCGCTGCATCGGGTTGCACGACATAGGCGAGCTCGGCGGTGCCATAATGGTCGCCGAAATATTCGAGGATGTCGGATTTGCCCGGCGAGATCACGAAGCAGATCTTGTCGGCACCGCCGAGGATGAGGCGCTCCAGGAGATATTCGGAGACGGCGCAGGGGCGGTCTATACCGTCGTCACGCCGGCTGCCGACCGGCAACAATTCCTTGGAGAAGGCGAGCGGCTGGATACGGCTGCCGCGGCCCGCGGCCGGAACGATGCCCCACATGATCAGGCCTCCTCGGGTTGTTGCCGGCTCACGCGGCGCGATGCGATCTGCTCGAGCAGTACGACCAGTTCGCGCGCACGCTTGTCGGACGTATGCTGATCCATGGTGCGCTCATAGGCGCACTGGGCCATACGCCGGAGCTCGGCATCGGGCATCGCGAGCGCGGCGAGCGCGTCTTGCTCCTCGCGTGCGATCAGGATCTCCTCTCCGGGCGCGAAGAAGTCCGCAATTCCGGGCCAGTCGTCACTCAGCAGCGGGACGCCGCAGGCCGCCGCCTCGAACAGCCGGCCGGACGGGCACCAGCCCATGTCCGCCATGGCCCGGCGCGTGACATTGAGCGTCAGCCGCGATGAGGCAAAGAACGCTGCGTGCTCAGGCGGCGGCAGGTGCCGCACAAAATAGATGTTTGGCGACCATGGAAATGTCTCGGGATACTGCGCCCCACCGATCAGGAAGCGGAGATCATTGCGCGCCCGCGCGGGCGCGACGAAAAGCGTCTCGAGCGTGCGCTGGCGGTCCTCGGAGTAGGTGCCGAGATAGGACAGGTCGGCGCGATAATGCGGCTGGGGCGCGACCGGCCGATGGATGTCGGTGTCGACATGGCCATAGAGCGGCCGGGTATCGCGCGCGCCGAGCCTGTCGCGGAACTCATCCGCGATGCGAGGTCCGCCGGTAAAACTGAGCACCAGCTCGAAATCGCGCAGGCCGCGCGGGCCGATATAGGGAACGGCTTCGCCGGCCAGGAGCCTTGCGAGCGTGATCGGAGTGTCAAGGTCGTAGAACACGGGAACAGCGCGACCTTCCGAGAGGATCAGGTCGGTCGCCGCAATCGCGTCGGGGCAATAGGAGGTCACAATTGCAACGTCGGCATCACGGATGTCAGCGCCTGCAGCCTGACGCACATCGTTCCAGTCCGAGAACAGCCGGAGCTTGCCGCCGGGCAGTTCGTGGAGATCCCGGGCGCCGGCATAGTAGGGAACGTCGCGCTCGAAGAAGACGACACTGTGTCCCGACCGTGCGAGATGCTTGCACAGGCCGCGCCACAAGGTGGCGTGCCCGTTGCCCCAGGATGAGGAGATTGTCAGGCCGAAGATGACGATCTTCACGCCGGCACCCGCTGGTTGATCCCGGTGATCTTCATGCCGCGGCTGTCGGCGCGGAGCGTGCTGACGCTCGCAGGATCGATCTCGATCGAGAGAAACTCGTCGAGCGGCATGCGCGAATAGTGCAGCAGCGCGGCGCGGATCGGCTCGGCGTGGCTGACGGCGACGACGGTGCCGAGATTGCGATCACCACGCAGTTGCTCCAGATGGGCAACGATGCGATTTTGAAGCGACCGCATGCTCTCGCCGCCGGGCGGTCGGCTCGCGCCGCGTCGCCCATTCCAGCGCGACCATCGTGGATCCGGTGCGAGATCGTCAAACGATCGTCCGGTCCATTCGCCATAGTCGAGCTCGTCGAGGGCGGGGACGATCTCGACCGGCAGTCTGAAATGCGCTGCGAGAATGCAGGCCGACTGTATGCTCCGCCGCTGCGGGCTGGATTGAATGAGAGTTGGCCGGCGCGCGACGGTCTCGGCACAGCGAGCCATTTCCGCGCAACCGAGATCGTCAAGCTCGACGCCCTTCATCCGGCCGCACAGAATGCGACCGAGCAGGGCATGATGACCATGCCGGACGAGATGAATGATCCTGGCCATCACGCATGCGCCTTGTCGTCGATGAAGGCCCGCGTCCGCCGTCCGGCCTCCTCATCAGTGAACTGCTGCGGCGGTGACTTCATGAAATAGCTGGAGGGGCCGGTCAGCGCTCCGCCCTGGCCACGGTCCATCGCGAGCTTGGCGCAGCGGACCGCGTCGATCACGACGCCCGCCGAGTTCGGGGAATCCCAGACCTCGAGCTTGACCTCGGCGCTCAAGGGCACGCCGCCGAACGTCGTTCCCTCCAGGCGGATGAAGGCGAGCTTGCGGTCGGTGAGCCACGGCACGTGATCGCTCGGCCCGACGTGGATGTTGTCGGGGTCCATCGGGACGTCAAACTGACTGGTCACGGCCTGGGTCTTGGAAATCTTCTTGGAGGCCAGCCGTTCCCGTTCGAGCATGTTCTTGAAATCGGTGTTGCCGCCGACATTGAGCTGGTAGGTGCGATCGAGCCGCACCCCGCGATCGCGGAACAGGTTGGCGAGCACGCGATGCAGGATGGTGGCGCCGACCTGACTCTTGATATCATCCCCTACGATCGGCAGGCCGGCCTCCTCGAAGCGGCGCCGCCACTCCGGGTTGGAGGCAATGAAGACGGGAATGCAATTGACGTAGCCGCAGCCCGCTTCGATGGCGCGCGCCGCGTACCATTCGCTGGCCTGCTGCGAGCCCACCGGCAGATACGACACCAGAACGTCCGTGCGTGACATTGCCAGCACCTCGGAAACATCGGCCTCAGGAACGTCGGCAACCGGAACATCCTCCGTGAGATAGTGCCCGATGCCGTCCATCACCGGTCCGCGCTGCACGATGATTCCGGTGGGCGCGACGTCGGAGAAGCGGTGCGTGTTGTTTGGCTTTGCGAAGATCGCCTCGGCGACATCGCGCCCGACCTTGCTGGCATTGACGTCGAAGGCGGATGCGATCTGGATGTCGCTGATATGGTAGCCGCCGAGATCGGCGTTCATCAGTCCCGGGACCGGCTCGTTGGACTTGGCATTCCGGTAATAGGTGAGGCCCTGGACGAAGGAGCTCGCGCAATTGCCGACGCCGACGAGTCCGACGCGCACGCGGCGCCTGTCTTGAAGACGAGAATGCATGGAATGAGGCCCTCCGGGAAACACGCGGCGTCGGTAAGTACGTCGGCGAACGTGCGGAGGGTATGTTCGTTCCTGGGAAGGAATGCGAGCGTCGCGTCGCGAGCGATTTCGAGCCGAAAAAATGCGAGCAGTTTAACCTGGGATAGAATCCCAAGCCGTGCCCAGGGAACGAAGAGCCTTCATGATGAAGATGAAGAAGATGATGCTGGGCGTACGAGTGCGCTTGGAGCTCGAAAGAACAAATCCGGCCGGGGCGCGTTTGTTGGCCAATGGGCGGCGTGACGGGGATGCTCATCGCGCGGCCGTGCCAGCATGTGAGGTGCAACATGGCGTCGAGGACAGAGACCACCGAAGGACAACAAACGACCAATCACGATGTGATCCGAAAATGGACCGAGGAGCGGGGCGGCAAGCCTGCGACTGTGAAGGCGACGGAAGAGAATGGGCATGCCGGCATCCTGCGCATCGATTTCGATCCGCCGGACGAGGGGCTCGACCGCATTGGCTGGGACGAATTTTTCGAGAAGTTCGACGAGGCCGGCATTGCGTTCCTGCACCAGGACCGGACCAAGGACGGCAAGCTGAGCCGCTTCCACAAGTTCGTGCGGCGTTAGCTCGGCGACCGCGCGGTGACGAGCGGCTGGGTCGAGGCGATGCGGGCGGGTGACTTCGCGCGCGCCTGGGCGATCAACGATCGTGACCTCATGCAGGTCGCGTATCCACCCAAGCATAGCGGCCCGAGGCATCTTCAGCGGATTTGGCGCGGCGAGGATTTGAGCGGCAGACACGTGATGGTCCGCTGCTACCACGGGCTCGGTGACACGATTCAGTTTCTGCGGTTCATGCGGCCGCTTCGTGACATCGCGCGCAGCGTCACCTTGTGGTGCCAGGCCGAACTGTTGCCGCTCGCCGCAGGGGCCGCAGGTGTCGACCGGGCCATTCCGCTTCATGATGGTGCGCCCGAGATCGATTTCGAGGTCGACATCGAGATCATGGAGGTGCCACACGCGATCAGAGCGAGAATGGAGCAGGTCGGGATGGCCGCGCCCTATGTAACGTTGCCCCCGGCGCCCTCGTTCACCGCGCCAGCCGGGCGAGATCTCGCTGTCGGCCTGGTCTGGGAGGTCGGCGACTGGGACAAGCGGCGCGTCATTCCCGTCGCACTGTTGGGTCATCTCGCCATGGAGGGCGTCACACTTTGCTCTCTGCAGCGCGGGGCACGCGCCGAAGAGCTCGACGGGATCGGTGCGCGGGACATCAGTACGCCTGATATCGTGGCGCTAGGCCATCGCCTGGGGCAGCTCGATCTCCTCGTTTGCGTCGACACCATGATTGCGCATCTTGCGGGCGCGCTCGGATGCGAGGCCTGGGTCTTGCTGCACGCCGATTGCGACTGGCGCTGGCCCCGATCCGGCGTGCGCTCGTTGTGGTATCCGAGCCTGCGGCTGTTTCACCAAAAGAGCCCGGGCGATTGGAGCAACGTCATCGCCGAGTTGCGCGACGCACTGCGGGCGCGCCTTGAAGCGGGCCAAGCGATCGCGGCGATGTGATTTCCGGAATCTCGATGAGGAACGAGCGTTGCTCCCGCGGTTTGAGCAGAGGTGCTCGCAAGGGAAGACGCTCATGCAAGATTCCGATGCCGCTTTGTCGGCTGCCGGCCTGTCGCGGGTGACAGACGATATCTGGATCTTCGACGACAAGCCGATCAGCGCCGCCGGCCTGCAACTGCCCGTTCGCATGACCGTTATCCGCTTGTCGAACGGCGAGCTCGTGCTGCATTCGCCGGTGCGATATTCGCCGTCCCTTCGCCATGAGCTGGAACAGCTGGGTGCGATAAGATATCTGCTTGCGCCGAACGTTGCGCACTGGATGTTTCTGCCCGGCTGGCAAAGGGAGCTGCCGCAGGTTGCGATCTTTGCCGCACGGGGACTTGCAGCGCGCAGGCAGGTTCGCTCGGCTGGCCTCCGTATCGATCGCGAGCTCGGCGACAGGACACCGGACGAATGGAGTGCCGATCTCGAAACGGTATCGGTGAGTGCTCCGATGTTTTCGGAGGTCGAGCTGTTCGACAGGCGGAGCCGGACACTGGTTCTGACCGATCTCGTGCAGAACCTCGATCCCCATCACCTCAGCGCGTCGAATGCGGCCGCGGCAAACCTGCTCGGGATTGCCAAGCCGGACGGGAAGGCTCCTGTCTATCTGCGGCTGTTGCTGCGCCTCGGCGGTCGTTCGGCGCGGGCGGCAGCCGAGCGGCTCGTGAAGCTGGCTCCGGAGCGGGTGATCTTCGCGCATGGAGACTGGTTCGAAACACAGGGAATCGCGCGTTTGCGGCGATCCCTGCGCTGGCTACTTCCCCACGTGTCGGGACGTGAGCAGGAGGGGATGGTCGGCACGCGCGTCGTTATCACCGGCGCCTCCAGTGGAATCGGCCGTGCCGCGGCGGTGGCCTTTGCCCGCAAGGGCGCAAGTGTGGTCCTCGCGGCACGTCGCGGTGAAGTCCTGGCGCGGCTTGCCAGCGAATGCGAGGCGCTCGGAGGCCGGGCGTTGGCCGTGCCGACCGACGTCACGGATGCGCAGGCGGTGCAGCAATTGGCCGGAGAGGCCGAAGATGCATTCGGCGGCATCGACGTCTGGATCAACAACGCTGGCACAGGTGTGTTCGGGGCCTATCAGGACGCGGACATCGCGCTTCATCGCCGGACGATCGAGGTCAATCTGCTTGGTACCATGCATGGCGCCTACGCGGTGCTCCCAATTTTCCTCCGCCAGAAGCGAGGTGTCTTGATCAACAACATCTCGCTTGGCGGGTGGGCGCCCACGCCCTTTGCCGCAGCCTATACCGCCAGCAAGTTCGGCCTGCGCGGCTTCACGGCGAGTCTGCGTCAGGAGCTCCGTGCCCATCCAAATATTCATGTCTGCGGCGTCTTTCCGGCCATGGTTGATACACCTGGCTTCGTCCACGGCGCCAACAGGTCCGGACGAAGGCTCGATCCGGGTCCGCTGCTTTATCAATCCGAGGACGTGGCCCAGGCGTTCGTGCACCTCGTTCGCGCGCCGCGTGACGAGGTGGCGGTGGGGTGGCCGGCGCGCGCCGGCCAGCTGGCCTATGCGATTGCTCCTGAGATCACCGAGAACATCCTGGGAGCTGCATTCGGATGGCTGCTGTCGCGCGCGCGTCCGGAACCGAGAAACGATGGCACCTTGATCGAAGCTGGTCCGCAGGGCACATCGGTTGACGGCGGTTGGCTGGCGCGCAAGCAAATTCCGCCGGCCGGCGTGCTCAGCAAGGGGCTGTTGGTGCTCGGGATCGCTGGTTGTCTGGCTCTCGCGATATCGAAGGCCGGCCGCGCGTCCGGACCTCGGGCGCGACTGCGGCGGCGCCGCGTCTGAGGCGCGCGGCTCGACTACTGCTGCCGCTCCGGCAACGCGTAAGCCCGAACGTAGTCGCCGAGCTTCGTGCCGAATGGCTATGGCCACCGTCGACCATCACGAAGTACTGCTTGCCGCTGACGGAGATTGCGAGACGCCTGCTCGCTGGACGTGTTGCGTTGAAGCATGAGCCGACATGATGTTCAGGATTGGGGTGATCTCCGATACGCATGGACTGCTGAGGCCGGAGGCGGAGCGTTGCCTCGCCGGCGTCTCGCACATCATTCACGCCGGCGACATCGGCGCCCAGGCTGTCATGGACGGACTTTGCCGGATCGCGCCGGTCACCGCGATCAGAGGAAACGTCGATCGCGGTGCTTGGGCTGAACGTTTTCCTGAAACTCGAACGCTGCGCCTTGCTGGCCGCGGCTTCTACGTCCTGCACGATTTAAAGGAACTGGCGGTCAATCCTGCGGAGCTCGGGGTTGACGTCGTGGTGTCCGGCCATTCCCACCGCGTGCGGATCGAGACCGCCGGAGGCGTGCTCTATTTGAATCCGGGAAGTGCGGGGAAGCGACGCTTCAAGCTGCCGATTACGCTGGTGACGCTCGAGCTCAATCCGGGCGGGCCGCTACGGCCCGTCATTCATCATCTCGACAGGGTTTGACGCGAGAGACACAGGCGCTGCCATAATTGTGGCTGCTGCCTAATGCGTATTTGATTTGTGCCAACGCTCCAGGTCCAGCGGCGGCCGTTTCGGATCGATCTGGTCCGCCTCGGGATTGCCTTGCCAGGGCTCATTCGTTTGCCGGTGAGTAGGCATGTCCGTCTGCTGGCGCGGATCGTCGAGTGGTGTCTCTCGAGGATCGTTCTCGGTGGCCTTTGGCATGTGTTTTCCTGGTGAGTTCGCACGATGATCTGTGGCGGCGCTCGGTCTTCTGATCAACCCGGGCAGCGGCAGCTCGTTCCCCGTGGCCGTTGCATGGGCTCGCGCCGCGGCAATCGGCGCGGGAACGACCGCGGCGCCTGCTCATTTCTCATGTCGAAGACCGACAGAGGAGCGAGAAATGTCAAGAATGCCTTCCGTACCCGAAGAGCAGCGGAGCAATAAAGGACCTGGTTCGGATCCGGCGACAGAGGTGGAAGAACGAGTGCCGGGCCGCGAGAATTTCGACACCCAGGGACGTCACGGCAACATCAAGCAGAACACGACCAACCAGGACTATCAGCAGGATCGATGATGCTTCGGCAGAACAGATGCGACAGGAGAGGGGCAATGAGCGTGCCGAACCTCGTGCTGGTCGTCATGCTGGCAAGTGTTTCCATCGGACCCGCATCGGGACAGGGAGGCGGTGGAGCTTCGGGCGGCGGTGCCGGAGGAAGCACAGGTGCCGCTGCCGTCGGAGGCAACGGCGGCCCTTCGTCGCCTCCTGGAACCAATGCGGCCGGAACCGCGCAATCCGGCGGTGGATCCGGCCCGCGGGGATCGATCACCGTGGGACGGCCCGGCAATCCGGCGGGGGGCACCAACATAGGACGTATTGACGGCACGGTCACCCCAGGTCCCTCCTTGCCGGGCGACGCTCAGATCCGGTCAGAGAGTTCGCAGGATTCCGAGGCCGATCGAAAGATCAAGAGCATCTGCAAGGGATGCTAGCGGATGATCAGGACGCCGGCTCGTCCGGCGTCCAGTCGAGATCCTCGCGCCTCGACAGCATAACCCATGTTTAGTCCCGGTGAATTGGCGCGCCGACCGCAAGCTCGATCTGAGCGGGATGGATCACCACAGGAACGCCTGCGTGCGGGATGGCTTGTATTGGCGTCAGAAGTGCCGAGCCGCGCACGAGTTCGCCGAAATGCAAGACGGGCAAGACAAATTCCCGACGTCCGCAGGCGTTATTCTCGGGCTTGGCCTGGGCGCGTTCTTCGACGGCATCGCGTTTCACCAGCTGCTGCAGTGGCATCATATGTTGAGCGGCTGGTATCCGCTCAACTCCATCGAGAACATCAGGCTCAACACGACCTGGGACGGCATCTTCCACAGCGCCGCCTACGTTCTCGTGCTCGCCGGGCTTTATCTGCTGTGGCAGCGGGCGCACAGGAGCGAGTTAGGGTGGTCTCGCTGGCATTGTCTCGGTACGATCCTGATCGGATGGGGCATCTTCAATCTGCTCGAAGGCGTGGTCGATCACCAGATCCTCGGATTGCATCAGGTGAATGAGACGGTGCCTGACGCCCAGCGCATCTACTGGGATATCGGATTCCTGCTGTGGGGGGCTGCGATGATCGTCATGGGCGCGGCCATGGTGCGAGCGGGCGTGCGGGAGGGAGTGCATGCGCAAGGCAACCTACAGGCTCGTTAGAAGCACGCCGCCGGCTCTGGTCTATGTGGCCTTTGTGTTGCTGCTCGTGCTCGCGGTGGCGCCGGCGTTTCGCGTCGTCCTCTTCGGCCTCTCCTTGGATGATCTCCTGCAGTTGCGCTGCTTTGGGCCAGCTTGACGGAGGAGGCGATCATGGTCGAGTTCAGGCTGCCGAGAAACTCCCGCATCGAGCAGGGATCGGTCTGGCCAAAGCCGGCCGGCAAGGCCTTGCGCGAATTTCAGATCTATCGCTGGAATCCCGACGATGGCCGCAATCCCAGGCTCGACACCTACTTCGTCGATCAGACCGATTGCGGGCCGATGGTGCTGGACGGCCTGATCTGGATCAAGAACAACATCGACGCGACCCTGACGTTCAGGCGGTCCTGCCGGGAGGGCGTTTGCGGATCCTGCTCGATGAATATCGCCGGCCAGAACACCCTGGCCTGCACCAAATCCATGAACGAGGATGTTCCGGAAGGCGAGCCGCTCCGCGTGCTTCCCTTGCCGCATCAGCCGGTGGTGAAGGATCTGGTGCCGGACCTGACGAACTTCTATGCGCAACTTGTGCTCATCGAGCCATGGCTCCAGACCACATCCCCCACGCCGCAGAAGGAGTGGCGGCAAAGCCATGAGGATCGGGCAAAGCTTGACGGGCTCTATGAATGTATCCTCTGCGCCTGCTGCTCGACGTCGTGCCCGAGCTATTGGTGGAATTCCGAGCGTTTCCTGGGCCCGGCAGCTTTGATCCAGGCGGCACGCTGGATCAACGACAGCCGGGACGAAGCGACGGGCGAACGCCTCGACATGCTCGAGGATCCCTTCAGGATCTATCGCTGCCACACCATCCTGAATTGCGCGAAAGCTTGCCCCAAAGGTCTCAATCCCGGAGAAGCCATTTCAGCCCTGCGGCTCAAGATGGTCGAACGCAAGTTCTGATCGCGGTCGGGCTACCAACTCGCAGAAAAGGAACCATGGCTGCGGCGTTCGCTTATCAACCGCGAGTTTGGAGGCGTTTGATGGGAAAGAAACAGTTTGCCGCTTTGCCGTTTCGTCTGGACAAGTCCGAACTGCGGGTGATGCTGATCACGACCCGGCGCAAGCGCAGGTGGAGCGTCCCGAAGGGGTCGCCGATGCGCAACAAGGAGCCGCACCTGACGGCTGCGCTCGAGGCCTATGAGGAGGCGGGCCTGGTCGGCGTCGTGGCGACGCGCGCGGTGGGCAGCTTCAAGCATCGCAAGCGAAAGGGCGATCGCAAGCGGACCATGAACGTCGACGTCTTCCCCCTGAAGGTCAATGGGCGGGAGCGCTGGTGGCCCGAGAAGGGAGAGCGGGAGGCCATCTGGGTCTCGCCGAAGACGGCGGCGCGTCTGGTGCACAAGGCGCAGCTCCGGCGCCTGATCGCCCGCTTCGCGGCGCGAACGGAGTGGAGCGTGTCATCGCCGCTGAGCGCGTGAGCGGTGGCCGTGCTTTAGGAACCCTCCGCCCGCGCAGTCATTCAAGCCGGATGGACCAACGAACGACAGGGCTGATAGCCGAGCAGCGACCGCCTCACGAAATCCTGGCAACGGCGATCGAGCGACGCCGCGCGATCCTGTTCGTCGGCGCCGGCGTCTCGATGACCGTCGGCTTGCCGTCCTGGCAGTCTCTGATCGAGCATCTGTTGGACGACCTCGGTTTCGAACGCAATGTCATCGACGGAATGCACGGCGGCTATCAGATGCTCGCGGAGTATTACCGGCTCAAGCGCGGCGGAATCGGGCCGCTCCGCAGCTGGCTCGACCGCAACTGGCGTGTCGATCCCCAGAGGATCGCGAGCTCCGAGCTTCACCGGCTGATCGTCGAGCTGGATTTTCCGGTCATCTACACGACAAACTACGACCGCAATCTCGAAACCGCCTTCGATGTCCTGAAAAAGCCCTACGCGAAGATCAGCAACGCCAAGGAGATCGCGAGCGCTGGCGCTGATGTCACCCACATCATCAAATTCCATGGCGACTTCGACGATGATGCCTCGCTCGTTCTGACCGAGACCGATTTTCTCAATCGGCTCGCCTTCAATTCCCCGCTCGATATTCGGTTTCGTGCTGACGCGCTGGGAAGCACGCTGCTGTTCATCGGATACAGCATGTCCGATCCCAATATCCGGCTGCTGCTGCATCGCATTTGGCAGATCTGGGACGAGTCCGGGCACAGCCAGGATCGCCCGAAATCCTTCGTGTTCGTCGCACAGCCCAACCCGGTGCAGGAGGCTGTGCTCGCGAACTGGGGCATCACCACCATCGCTCCGCCCGACGGCATGGCCGCCGATGACGGTCTCACGCAGTTGCTGCGCGACATTCGTCAGCGCATCGACCGAAAGACCTGAGACCTAAAGGGGCTCGGCTCCACGTCCATTCGGAGACATCGCTATGGCCGCCGCACGCTGCAGATCCCGTTTGGGATCGGGCCCAGGCTTGCGGCATATTGCATGTCCAGAAAGCCGGCTCGCCAGCGCTGCGCCATGGCTGTCTCCGACAGATCGAAGGATTTTTCAGGTCCGGCTTCCTCTCGGCCCGGGCGGTAGCTCAGGAGGTAGATCTCGTCGTCGTAGTCGAGGTCCTGAAGCTCGGCGCGGAGCTGACGGGCTTCCAGGGCGTAGCCAAGACGCTGGAAGGTCTGGTTGCCGAACGTCAGGTCGCTCTTGCGTTCGGCCGCGGACTCGAGCCCGTCAGGGACCTTGCCGTCGCGCGGAAAGAGTTCGATGACATAGAGGCGGAGCGGGCGCGCAGTCTCCAGAATCGGGTCGAATGGCGCATTCAGCGAGAACCCGCCATCGCCAAGCCACCGGCCGGCGATCTGCACTGGAGCGAATTCAGGGAGGAATCCGCAACTGGCCAGGATATGATCCATTTCGATCCGCTCCGACAACGAGTCGAACAGCACGGCGTCGCCGCTCTCGAGGTCCGTGGCGCAGATCGTGATGCGCGGATCGCCGCCGTTCAGACGTCCGAAATCGATCAACTGCTGAAGGCGTTCGCGAGTCGGACCGAGATCGTAGAGGCCGCCGAAGTGAGATGCCGGGATCGGGAGGCGGGGATGGAAGAAGCCGGTATGACCAAGGAGGCGGGTATTGATCGAGCTCAGCCAGGCGAGGAGATGGCGGCCGGTGTCTGGTATCGCAGGCGCGCGATCTGCTCCATGCCAGTAGCTCCGTAGATTGCGTAGCCGATCGGCGCTCGGGCTCCCCGCGATCAGTGCCGCCGTGATGGCGCCTGCCGATGAACCGGTTATCCAATCGATCGGCGACCGAAGAGAGCTGAGCGCTTCGAACACACCGGCATGATACGCACCGAGGCCGAGACCACCGGAGAAGACGACAGCGGTGAGCGGGAGTTCGGCTGCCATTGCGCCGCTCGGCTCAGCGCTGCGATCAGGCAAAACAGCCTCCGCTTGACAGCCTGGAAGTCAGGCTGATCACCGGTATCCCCTGTAACGGCGCGCATAGGCGTAGCGGGGGTTGATGCCGCAATAGGCGTTCGTTCCCGATGCGCTTGCCATGCACTGAGCGTAACTGGCGAACTGGCAGTTGCCTGGATAGCCCCAGATCCGGCCCTGCAGACAGTAGCGATCTTGCGCCATCGCGGCGGTCGAGGAGGCGAAGCTGCCCATGACCGCGAGAGCGGCGGTCGCGGTGAGCAATCGATATTTCATCCTGGATCTCCAATTTCGACATTGAACGCGGCTCGTGATACGGTGTTCCAATGGTGCGCACGCGCGCATGCTCGCCATTTGAGGCGAGCAGTTAACCTGTCTGAAGCCGCTCGATGCGGATCGCGGCCAGGGCGACGGCCGGCGACGTCCGCGGATTTGCCCATCTGCCAGCAATGTATGTCGTCTGCACGGTGATTGCTCTAGCCTGGCAAAGGTGTATCGGCAACGTCCAGTAGTGCGCCGAGCCCCTGACGGAGGCGTCGCGTCGCGATGCTGTCGTTCGCCAGGCCGAACACCACGAGCGAGCGCGCCGTCACTGCGTAGGCGTGCCCGAACTCGAACTCGGCCATGGGCGCGTCGGGCCGATTGGTGTCGATCAAGCCCAGCCAGCTGCGCCCGTCGGTGACCTCCGGCAGGGTGAAGTTCACGACGTCATGATGCGCGTTGTAGACCAGCAGCATAGTCGCATCCGAGCCACGCCGCTTGATCCCGGTCTCCTGCGCGCGGCCATCGAGCAGCATCCCGAAGCATTTGGCATTGCCATCCTCCCATTGCTCGGTCGTCATCTCCTCGCCCAACGGCGACAGCCAGGTCACGTCCTTGACGTCGAGCTCCTCGTTGTGCGAGCCGACCAGGAAGCGGCTGCGGTAGAGGATGGGAAACGCCTTGCGGGTCGCAACCAGCTTGCGCGTGAACTCGCGCAGGCTGCGGCCGTTCGCGGTGATGCCCATCCAGTCGAGCCATGTGGTCTCGTTGTCCTGGGCGTAGGCGTTGTTGTTGCCGTTCTGGGTGTGTCCGAACTCGTCGCCGGCGAGCAGCATCGGCGTGCCGTGGGAGAGCAGCATCGTCGCCAGCATATTTCGCTTCTGGCGCTCGCGCAGGGCAATGATTTCCGGATCGTCGGTCGGTCCTTCGGCGCCGCAGTTCCAGGAATGGTTGGTGCTGTGACCGTCGCGATTGTCCTCGCCATTGGCCTCGTTGTGCTTGTCGTTGTAAGAGACGAGATCGTTCAGATTGAATCCGTCGTGGGCCGTGACAAAGTTGACGCTGGCCCACGGCCGGCGTCCGCGCTTGTTGAAGAGGTCGCCGGATCCCGATACGCGCTTGGCAAAGTCGGCCAGCGTGCCCGGATCGCCTTTCCAGAAGGCGCGCACCGTGTCCCTGAACTTGTCGTTCCACTCGGCCCAACCAGGCGGAAACTGGCCGACCTGGTAGCCACCGGGCCCGATGTCCCAGGGTTCTGCGATCAGCTTGACGCTGGAGAGCACGGGATCCTGGCGGCATGCATCGAGGAAGCCGCCGCCTTCATCGAAGCCATACGGTTCGCGCGCCAGGATGGTGGCGAGGTCGAAACGGAAGCCGTCGACCCGCATTTCGGTCGCCCAGTAACGCAAGGAATCGGCGACGAGTTGCAGCACGCGCTGATGCGAAAGATTGACGGTGTTTCCCGTGCCGGTGTCGTTGATGTAGTAGCGCTTCTTGTCCGGCAGCAGGCGGTAGTAGCTGGCATTGTCGATGCCTTTGAACGACAGGGTCGGGCCGAGCTCGTTGCCTTCCGCGGTGTGATTGTAGACGACGTCGAGAATGATCTCGATGCCATGGGCGTGAAACTGATTGACCATGGCCTTGAACTCGTTCGCGGACGGCGTCTTGAGGTAACGCGGATCGGACGCGAAGAAGGCGATGGAGTTGTAGCCCCAATAGTTGCGCAGGCCTTTCTCGACCAGATAGCTGTCGTCGACGAAGGCATGGATCGGCAGTAGCTCGGCGCTGGTGATGCCGAGCGAGCGCAAGTAAGCTGGGACTTCCGAATGTGCCAGGCCCGAGAACGTGCCGCGGTCGGCTTCCGGCACCAGCGGATGCAATTGGGTAAAACCCTTGACGTGCATCTCGTAGACGATCGTCCGCTCCCAAGGCACTTCCGGCTTGCGCGATGCGCCCCAGGTGAAGGCGGGATCGATCACGCGGCACTTCTGCATCAAGGGCGCGCTGTCGCGTTCGTCGTAGGAGAGATCCTTGTCGGCATGGTCGAGCCGGTAGCCGAAGAGCTCCGGTCCCCAGCGAAGCTGGCCGACCAGCTGCCTGGCGTAGGGATCGAGCACGAGCTTGTTGGGATTGAAGCGGTGGCCGGCGTCGGGCTCGTAAGGGCCATGGACGCGATAGCCGTAAACGGTCCCGGGGCGGGCGGAGGGCAGATAGCCGTGCCAGACCTCGTCGGTATATTCGGGAAGCTCGATGCGCTCGAGCTCGGTTTCGCCGGTATCGTCGAACAGGCAGAGTTCGACCTTGGTGGCATGGGCCGAGAACAGCGCGAAGTTGACGCCGAGCCCATCCCAGGTGGCGCCGAGCGGGAATGGTCTGCCCTCGGTGATCCGGGTGCGGCGCAGGCTCGAGGCCGCCCGCGTCAGGGCGTCGTCTGAATGTACCGGTTGGTCCATCTTTGCCCCCGAAAAGTCCGTCAGGATGCCGGCGCCGTCGCCGCGACCTCGGTCGTGGCTTGCTCACCGGCCGAAGCGATCACGGCGGTGGACGCCACGTCCGCCGGCTTGGACGGCGCGTTGGCTCTCTGCAGAGCTGCCTCCTTGCTGATCGCCGGAATCGAGTTGCCGATCCGCGCGACGATCGCGGTCAGCTTCGCGTCCGTCAGTCCGAGGCGCTTCTTGAGCAGGCGCACCTGGGCGCGGTCGGTCAGGTCGAGCTTGTTACGGATGGTCTGCGGTTTCGGGCGGCGCATGGCGACAGCTCCTGTCTAGGACGGTAACCGTCGCGCCGCTGATTCCGTTCCCCCCGCGTGCTGCAAATGTCCGGCGTCGACGCGGTCGAGGAACGAACGCGCTCGGCTCCGCTTTGTGGTCCGGACCGGCGCAAGCCATCTTGAAGCATGCCGACGCGCCGGGCATGCGGGCGAAAGGGGACGGGTTTGACGCACAGACTGGGAACGGCCGAGCAAGGTCGGCGCCATGGTCCCCAGATCGTCGATCATGGGGTCTCGTTCAACCTGTGGGCGCCCACGGCCCGATCGGTCGAACTGCTCGAGCTCGGCCAGCGGCCCCGCGGGATGCCGCGCGATGACGATGGCTGGTATCAGCTGCTGAGCCCAACCGCGCGCGCCGGCACGCGCTATCAGTTCAGGATCGACGACAACCTCGTCGTTCCCGATCCCGCCTCGTTCTTCCAGCCGGACGACGTCGGCGCGCCCAGCGAGGTGATCGATACCGCCGCACTGAGGGACCCGGTTCTCTATCCGGGCCGTCCCTGGGCGGAGGCCGTTATCTACGAGCTGCATGTCGGCACCTTCAGCGAGGAGGGGACCTATGCCGGCGTCGAGAAGAGGCTGCCTTACCTGCGCGATCTCGGCATCACCGCCATCGAGCTGATGCCGCTCAACGACGTCCCCGGCCGGCACAATTGGGGCTATGACGGCGTGCTCTTGAACGCGCCGAATGCCCGCTACGGCCGGCCGGAGGATCTCAAGCGGCTGCTGCGGGCGGCGCATGCCCTCGACATCATGGTCTATCTCGACGTCGTCTATAACCATTTCGGCCCGCAGCTGAACTATCTGCACGTCTATGCCGAGAACTTCTTCACCGCGCGCCACACCACTGGCTGGGGCCCTGCCGTCAACCTCGAAGGCCACGACGGCGCGTTCGTGCGAAGGTTTCTGATCGAGAACGCCCTGATGTGGGTGCGCGACTATGGGTTCGACGGACTGCGGCTCGATGCGGTCCACGCGCTGAAGGACGATTCCGAGCGGCATTTCCTGATCGAGCTTGCCGAGACCGTGCGCAGTCAGCTGGTGGGCCGGCATGTCCATCTGATGCTGGAGAACGAGGCCAATCAGGCGCACCTGCTCGCGCGTTCGCAGGGACGGGCGAGGTACTACGACGCGCAGTGGGGCGACGATTTTCACAACGCGCTCCACGTCCTGCTCACGGGCGAGGACGAAGGCTATTACCGGGCCTTCGCGGACAAGCCGCTCGAACATCTCGCGCGATCCCTGACCGACGGCTTTGCCTATCAGGGCGAAGTCTTTCCGCTGCACCAGGCGCCGCGCGGCGAGCCAAGTGCTCATCTGCAGCCCGAAGCGACCATCTTCTTTGCCCAGAACCACGACCAGGTCGGCAACCGCGCCTTCGGAGAGCGGCTTTCCGGATTGATCGGTCCGGACAAGCTGCAGCTCTCCCTGGCACTGGTTCTGCTGAGTCCGCATATTCCAATGCTGTTCATGGGTGAGGAAGCCGCGGCCGACACGCCCTTCCTGTTCTTTGCGGACTGGACGGGTGAAGCGGCCGAACTGACACGGGACGGCCGTCGCAGGGAGTTTTCGCACTTCAAGGCTTTCGCAACCCCCGAAACGCGCGCCGCGATCCCGGACCCGTGCGACGAAGGAACCTTCCTGGCCTCCAGGCTGGACTGGACGAGCATCGACCAATCAGCCGCTGGCGCGAGGTTTCGAGCGCTGACAGCGCGGTTGTTGACGATACGGCGTGAGAAGATCGTGCCGCTGATCAAACGTGGCTTCGTTTCGGCGCAGCGACAATTGCTCGGCGCGGACCCCCGCATAGGCGGCGTGGATGTGCGCTGGCAGACCGAGCTGGGCGACGTTCTGCAGATCGTCGCCAATTTCGCGGACCACGAACTCCCGATGCCGTCACTGGTCGACGGCGAAAGCCTGTGGCGATTGCATCCCCATGCCGCCGGCCCCCTTGCGCCCGGCGACATGATCGTGAGGCTTGGCCAGAAGGGCTGATTGCATGAGGCAATCCGTGCCCTGCCGCTACCTGCCGGCACTGCTCGCGACGACCGGTGACGGTGAGGTCGCGAATCTACCGAGCCCGAGGTAGACGAGGCCCGCAACGCCGATTCCGAACAGCCAGCTGAGATCGGCACCGCCGAGCAGATTGATCGAGATCGGTCCCTGCAGGGCGCTGACGAGACCGTCCTGCACCAGCCATCCGGCAACGAGGCCGGCGAAGAACGCGATCATGCCGGCCCAGTTGATGTCGCCATAGGCGCTGGTCTCCGGCGAGCGGTAGAGCTCGGCCACCGCGATCGTGCCCTTGCGCTTGATGAAGAAGTCGGCGAGCACCACGCCGGCCCACGGGCTCATCCACAACAGCAGGCTGATCATCCAATGATCGAACGCCTTCGCGAACGACGGCGCGAAGATGAAGTAGAGGGTAACCAGATAGCCGGCGACGCCGACGATGATGGTGAGCCAGAAGCGCGAGAGTTTCAGCCCCGCGCTCAGCGCCGCCAGTGTGGCCGAATAGACGTTGAGGATGTTGGTGGCGATCGGGCCGTGAAGCACCATCAAAAGGACAAGGATGCTGACGGGACCGCCGAACACCGCGCTGACCATCTTGGCGGGGTCCGTGTCCAGGGTCGTCGAGGCAATGGTCGCGCCGAGAATGCCGAGCCACACCGTCGGCACGAACATGCCGACATAGCTGTACCAGAACACGGCTTTCGACGGCGTGGAGCGCGGCACGAAGCGCGAATAGTCGGAGGCCCAGGTGACCCAGGAAATCCCCCAGCCGACGCCGATTGCGGTCATCAGCATCGTCAGCATCGCAAGATGCGCGCCGGGCGGCAGCGAGGTGGTCAGGCTCCAGTTGACGACGCCGGGCCGCGTCCAGGCCAGCACGCTCATCAGCACCATGATGGCGATGGTCGGCGGCACCGTGTATTTCTCGAAGGTGCGGATCGCATAGAAGCCGTAGACGCCGATCAGCACCTGCACCGCCATCACCAGCGTGATGACGATCATCTCGACCAGCCAGGTGTCGGGAATACCGAACTGGCCGAGGATGCCCATCGAGACCTTGACTGGAAAATAGGTGTTCACGCCGATCCAGCCCAGCGTCATCAGGAACATCAGGATGCTCGGCAGGTAGGCGCCGCGGACGCCGAAGGCGGACCGGCTCAGCACCATCTGGTTGACGCCGGTCTTGTGTCCCATCACCGTGAAGGTCGCGAAGATCGCGCAGCCGACGATGTTGCCGAGCACGATGACCGCGATCGTCTCCATCAAGCCGAGCTTGAGAATGATGCCGAGCGCGCCGAGCGCCCAGTTCACCGGCGCGATGTTGGCGCCGGCCCAGATCCACATCTGCTGCGGCCCGGAGGAGTCCCGGTCTGCGTCGGGAATTGGCTCGATGCTGTGAATATCAGCGCGAAGTTCGGAATCCGTCATGACATCCCCCAATACGAAGCACGCTTCGCATCATCGCAGCATAAATCGTGCCATGGAATGCGGAGCGGCCGGGCAGGCGAGCGCCGACGCCGGAGGTCACGCGCGTCGCGCCGGATGCGACTGCGTTTTCAAGCGCTGGCCGATCTTGCGCGTGAGTGCGCTTCGGCATGTCCGCCGCGCCGTGAGAGGCGGGCGATGTTGCTCGGCCGGGCAGCGGTACGATGATAAATTGAGCAGCCCAACCCAAAAGCGCAGCAGATGCTCCTAGTCGAATAGGGCAGCGGCGCTGTCGCGACTGGGATTGCCGGCCACGATGCGCTGCATCATCTCGATGAAAAGCGCCTGTTCCCGCTGGCTCAAATCGCCGAGCGTCGCGCGATGCGCCCGCCGTGCCGCGCCCTCGATCTTGACCAGCAGCGCGGCGCCGGCGGGTGTCAGTCGGCACAACCGGGCCCGACGATCGTCCTTGTTCACCGCGCGCTCGACCAGGTTTCGAGCGGCGAGCCGCTTCAAGGCACCGGTCGCCGTGGTGCGATCGAGGGCGATATCGGCCGCCAAAGTGGTCTGATCGGCTGTTTCACGCACCGCCAGCGCCGAAAGCAGGCTGTATTGCAGCGGCGTGACCTCGAATTCGCCGCAGGCTTCCTGAAACAGCGCGACGTGAATCTGGTGCAGCCGGCGGATCAGATAGCCGGGCCGTTCCGACAAGGGCCAGGGGCGGTGCCTCGTCCCGCCGCGACGTGTCTTCGCCTGCCGCAATGCACACTCCCCCAAGCCGAAACCCTGCCGCGCTTAGCTCGATTCGAGTGCGCCTGCCACATCGCGATCATGGCACGATGCTTGCTTTTGTCAAAATACGAAGCATGCTTCGTAATGTCAAAATACGAAGCATGCTTCGTAATTCGGGCGAAGCCGTCGCCCGTGCAAGAAGAGGAGAGCGCACGATGTCCGTCACTGCCAGCTTCGACCTTCTGCTGCGAGGCGGTCGCGTGATCTGTCCGGCCTCCGGCGTCGATGGCATCAGGGATGTCGCGATCCGCAACGGCAAGATTGCAGCGGTGGCGTCCGACATTCTGCCGACCAGCGCCAGGGAGGTCGTCGACGTCGGCGGCAAGCTGGTGCTGCCCGGGCTGATCGACACCCACGCCCATGTCTATCAATATGTCTCCGGCCGCTTCGGCATGAACCCCGACATGGTCGGCGTGCAGTCGGGGGTGACGACGCTTGTCGACCAGGGCGGTCCGTCCTGCATGACGCTGCCGGGCTTTCGCCATTTTATTGCAGAGCCCGCGGCCTCACGCGTCTATGCCTTCCTGTCCGCCTATCTCGTCGGCGGCCTCGAGGGGCATTTCTATCCGCAGCTCTACAGCCCCGACGGCGTCGACATCGACGCGACCGTCAAGGCGGCGACGGCCAATCTCGACATCGTGCGCGGCATCAAGGCTCACGCCGAGATCGGCGGCTTCGCGCGCTGGGGCATTCGCGTCATCGAGATGGCGGCGGAGATCGGCAAGCGCGCCGATCTGCCGGTCTATGTGCATTTCGGCCAGCTCTGGGGTCTGCCCGAGAGCGGCGCCAATGGCGAGGATGCCGACACCATCCTCACCCGCGTCATTCCGCTCTTGCGCGAGGGCGACATTCTCGCCCATCCCTTCACGCGCCATCCCGGCGGTTTCGTCGATCGCGAAGGTGAGGTGCACCCGGTGATTCAGGCCGCGCTCGACCGCGGCCTGAAGGTCGACGTCGGTCACGGCAGCCACTTCTCCTATCGGCTCGCTAAGAAGGCGATCGCCGCCGGCATCATTCCGACCACGCTCGGCGCCGACATCCATGGCTACAACACCCACGTGCCCGCGCCGGCCGGGACTCCCGACCAGCATGAGGACGAGGAGAACCATCCCTTCGCGGGCCAGGCCAAGTTCAGCCTGGTCCAGGCGATGAGCTCGATGATGGCGCTCGGCCTGACACTGGAGCAGGTGGTGCCGATGGTCACCTCCAATCCCGCCAAAATGCTCGGCCGTAGCGCCGAGATCGGCGCGCTCAAGGCCGGCATGGACGCAGACGTCTCCGTGCTCTCGGAGCGGAGCGGCCGCTTTGTCCTCAAGGACAATGAGAAGAACGAGGTGATCGCCGAGCGCCTGCTGCAGCCGGCCTTCTGCCTGCGCGCCGGCACGCGCTTCGATGCGGTCGCGCCGATCCTGCCGCAAGCTGTCGCGGCATAAGGGCGGTGAAGGGGAACGCCGGCGTGCGCAACGAGCGAGAATTTCCTTCTGGCAAGTCCGGGAAGGGGGTGGGCGCACGGCTGCCTCGGAAGGAGGACGATCGCCTGATGCGCGGCCGCGGACAGTATGTCGGCGACATCAGGCTCGCGGGCCTTCAGGATGTCGCCTTCGTGCGCAGCCCGCTGGCGCATGCACGCATCCGCGGGATTCATGTGCCTGAACGCTATCGCGGCAGCGTGTTCACGGCGGCGGACCTAGCCGGCATCAAGCCGATCCGCGCGGTGTCGGGGCTTTCCGGCTTCAAGATTTCCGAGCAGCCGGTGCTCGCCACCGGCAAGGTGCGGCAGGTCGGCGAGCTCGTCGCAATGTGCCTTGCGCCGACACGCGCCGAAGCGGAGGACATTGCTGCCTCCGTGACGTTGGATCTGGAAGAGCTGCCCGCAGTCACCGACATGCTGAAGGCGCGCGAGCCCGGCTCGGCGCTGGTGCACGAGCATTGGGGCGACAATGTCTTCCTCGAAACCAATTACGAGGTCGACATCTCCGGCGCGCTCGATGCGCCGATCAAGGTGACGCGCGAGATCTCGACCGCGCGGCAATGCATGTCGCCGCTCGAAGGCCGCGGCGTCGTCGCGACGTTCGATCCGAGACTCGACCAGCTGACGCTGCATTCGGCGGCGCAGATGCCGCACATCACGCGCAGCGGTCTTGCCGAGTGCCTCGGCATGGAGGAGGGCCAGATCCGCGTCATCTCGCCCGATGTCGGCGGCGGTTTCGGCCACAAGGGCATTCTGCTGCCCGAAGAGGTCTGTCTGTCCTGGCTGACGATGCGCTGCCGACATCCGGTGCGCTGGCTCGAGGATCGCCGCGAGCATCTGGTCGCCAGCTCCAATTGCCGCGAGCATCATTACAAGATCACCGTCTATGCCGATCGCGACGGCACGCTACGCGGCATCGATTGCGAGGCGACGGTGGATTCCGGCGCCTATTCGTCCTATCCGTTCTCCGCCTGCCTCGAAGCCGCGCAGGTCGCCAGCATCCTGCCGGGTCCCTACAAGATGCCGGCCTATCGCTGCCGCACCTTCTCGGTCGCCACCAACAAATGTCCGATCCTGCCCTATCGCGGCGTGGCGCGCACCGGCGTCTGCTTCGCGCTGGAATTGATGCTCGATCTCGTGGCGGCGGAGGCCGGGCTCGAGCCGGGCGAGGTCCGGCTGCGCAATCTGGTGCGGCCGGAGCAGATGCCGTTCGACAACATCACCAGGAAGCATTTCGACAGCGGCGACTATCCGGAAGCGATGCGCCGCGCGCTGGCACAGATCGATATCGATGCTATTCGCGGCCGCCAGCGCAAGGGAGAGGCCGACGGCCGCCGCATCGGCGTCGGCGTCTCCATCTATTGCGAGCAGGCCGCGCACGGCACGTCCGTCTATTCCGGCTGGGGCATTCCGATGGTGCCGGGCCACGAGCAGGCCTCTGCGCGGCTGACGCCGGACGGCGGCCTCGAACTCCGCGTCGGCGTGCATTCGCACGGGCAGGGCATGGAGACGACGCTCGCCCAGGTCGCGCACGAGATCCTCGGCGTGGATGTCGCGAAGATCCGCATCATCCTCGGCGACACCGCCATGACGCCCTATTCGACCGGCACCTGGGGCTCGCGCTCGATGGTGATGGCGGGCGGTGCGGTCGCGACCGCCTGCCGCGAGCTCGGCGAACGCGCCCTGCGCATCGGCGCCAAACTGTTGCAGCACGATCCGGCTTCGGTGGTGTTGCAGAATGGTGAGGTGCGCGGTGTCAACGGCAGCGCCAGCCTGAAGGCGATCGCCCACACCTGGTACCGCCGCCCGCAGGATCTGCCCGCCGATGTCGATCCCGGCGGGCTGGAAGTGACACAGGGCTACAAGCCGGTGCGCGACAGCGGCACCTTCAGCTACGCCGCTCATGCGGCGGTGGTCGCGGTCGATCCTGATCTCGGCGAGGTCGAGATCCTCGACTACGTGATCGTCGAGGACGGCGGCGTGCTGGTCAATCCGCTCGTCGTCGACGGCCAGATCTATGGCGGCCTGGCGCAAGGCATCGGCACCGCGCTCTACGAGGAAATGCCGTTCGACGCCTCCGGCCAGCCGCTGGCGACGACGCTCGCGGACTACCTGCTGCCCGGGCCAATCGAAGTTCCCGCCGCGCGCCTGGATCACATGGAGACGCCGTCGCCTTACACGCAGTTCGGCGTCAAGGGCATCGGCGAGGGCGGGGCGATCGCGCCGCCGGCCGCGATCGCCAACGCCGTCAACGACGCGCTGCGCCCGCTCGACGTCGAGCTGATGCAGTCGCCGATCACGCCCCATCGGATCGTCGCGGCCATGCTGGCCGCCCGCGCGGCCGAAAGGAGTGCGGCATGAAGCCCGCTCCCTTCGCCTATGAACGCCCACGAGATTTCACGGCAGCACTCTCGATGCTGGCAGCCCGCAGCGGCTCGGCAAAAATCATTGCCGGCGGCCAGTCGCTCGGGCCGATGCTCAATCTGCGGCTGGTGCAGCCGGAGCTGATCGTGGATATTTCCGGCCTTGCCGAGCTCAAGCGTGCCGAGATTTCCGGTGGCGAACTCGTGCTCGGTGCCCTGGTCACCCATGCCGATATCGAGGACGGGCGCACGGCCGACGTGACCCGCGGCGCCATGCGCGGCGTGGCGGCCAATATCGCCTATCGCGCCGTGCGCAACCGCGGCACGATCGGTGGCTCGCTCAGCCATGCCGATCCCGCGGCGGACTGGATTTCGGCACTTGCCGCCCTGGGTGCGCGGGTGACGTTGCGCGGCCTGGCCGGTGCGCGCACGATGCCTGTCGAGGCGTTCGTGCTGGGTGCCCTGGAATCTGCGCTGCACACGGGCGAGATCGTGGAGGCGGTGCACGTGCCGGCGCGATCGGCCACGGCGCATTGGGGTTATGCGAAGAGCTGCCGCAAGACCGGCGAGTTCGCCCATGCCATCGGTGCGGTCCTGATCGATCCCGCCGCGGCTTCGGCGCGCATCGTGATCGGCGCGATCGACACGACTCCCCTGGTCATCACCGACGCCGTGGAGCTGTTCGGCGGCCGGATTGCAGCCGATTACAAGCAGCGCTTCGACGTCCGCGTTGCGGACGCTCTTCTGGCCAAGGCCGGCATCGATGATGCCGCGCAGCGCCATATCCATGTGAGCGTGCTGAGGCGCGCCGTCCAGGAGGCCGCGGCATGAGCACGATCGCGCTCCACGTCAATCGCCGCGCGGTGGAGGTGCCCGCCGAGCCGCGCACCAGCCTTGCCGATTTCGTTCGCGACAAGCTCGATCTTACCGGCACACATCTCGGCTGTGAGCACGGCGTCTGCGGCGCCTGCACCGTGCTGCTCGACGGTGTGCCGGCGCGCTCCTGCATCACCTATGCGGCGGCCTGCGAGGGCGCCGACGTCACCACGATCGAGGGGCTCGACGAGGACGAGGTCACTTCCGAGCTGCGCGCCGCCTTCACCCGCGAGCATGCGCTGCAATGCGGCTATTGCACGCCCGGCATGCTGGTCTCCGCGCGCGACCTGGTGCTGCGTCTTCCCGACGCCGACGAGCGCAGCATTCGCGTCGGCATGAGCGGCAATCTCTGCCGCTGCACCGGCTATGTCGGAATCGTGCGCGCGGTGCAGTCCGTGATCGAGGCAAGGCGCGCGCGCAGCATCGCGCCGCTGGCAGGTGCCGGCCGGACCGGTCTCGGCCCCGTCGGGTCGGGACGCGCCGCGCCCGGTCGCAGCGAGTCGCGACCTGCGCAACAAGCGCTGGCTGCGGCTTCAGAGAACATCGCGGCCTGCAGCATCCCCGACTTCACCCCGGCGACCGTGCTCGACCAGCGCTTCACGCTGCCGTATCCGCCGGCGAAGGTATTTGCGATCTTCGACGATATCGCGGTCATCGCCGCTTGCCTCCCGGGCGTATCGCTGGGCTCGCCGCCGACGCCGGAGCGCGTGGAGGGGGCGATCCGCGTCAAGCTCGGCCCGGTCGCTGCGGCCTTCGAGGGCGCCGCGCGCGTCGAGCGCGATCCAGCGACGCTCTCCGGACGCATCGTCGGCATCGGCACCGACCCGCGCAGCCGCTCGGCGACGCAAGGCGAGATCCGTTACCGCCTGCTTCCGCTGGACGGCGGCGCAGCGACGGCCGTCGAATTGTCGATCGGCTACACGCTCACGGGAATGCTGGCCCAGGTCGGCCGTCCCGGCCTGGTCCGCGATCTCGCCAAGCGCCTCGTTGCGGAGTTCGCCGCCAATCTCGATCGCCGGATGTCCGGCGTGCCGTCAGGGCCGGGGACGTCGGCGGAGCTGAGCTTCTGGTCGATTGCGTCGGACGTTTTGCGCGCACGGATCGCTCGCATCTTTGGCCGCCGGAGCGAGGCGGGTTGACGGTGTGCTCGCACACCGGAAGTGACGAAGCCTGGATTGCGTAGACATCAACAGCGTTGTGGAGAGACAACATGACAAGAGCACTCGGACTGGTTCCTACCATCGCACTGGCGACGGCCTTGTTTGGCGGCGCCGCGGGGGCGCAGACCATCAAGATCGGCGTCAACGAGCCGCTCACCGGCGCGTTCGCGGCCTCCGGCACTTACGTCGTCAACGGTGCCAAGATCGCCGCCGACGAGATCAACGCCAAGGGTGGCATCCTCGGCAAGAAGATCGAGCTGGTGATCGAGGACAACAAGAGCAACCCGACGGAAGCTGCCGCCGTCGCCGAAAAGCTCATCACCAGCGACAAGGTGCCGGTGCTGATGGGCGCCTGGGGCTCGAGCCTGACACTCGCGGTGATGCCGAAGCTGATGGAGTATGAAACGCCGATGGTGGTCGAGACCTCGTCCTCGGGCAAGATCACGACGACGGGCAATCCCTTCATCTTCCGCATCTCGCCGCCCTCGGCGGTGGAAGCTGCGGCGTTCAAGGGCATCGTCGACAAGCTCGCACTGAAGAAGGTCGATTTCCTCGTCATCAACAACGATTGGGGCCGCGGCACCGCCGAGGACTTCAGCAAGATGATGAAGGACAAGGGCATCACCATCGGTCTGGTCGAGACCATGGACCAGGGTGCTCAGGACATGAGCGCCCAGCTCTCCAAGATCAAGAGCTCCGATTCCGAGACGGTCATCGTCACGACAGCGGTCGATCAGTTGACGCTGATCTTCAAGCAGGCGGCTGCGCTCGGCCTGAAGAAGCGCATCATCACCACCGGTGGCTCGCAAAATCCGGACCAGATCATCGCCCAGGCGGGAGCTGCCGCCAACGGCACCATGCATCTGACGACCTTCCTGCCCTGGTTCCCGGACAAGACGCCGAATCCGGAAGCGACCAATTACTTCATCACGGAGTGGAAGAAGCGCGGCTTCGACTTCGCCGGCTGCACCGAGAGCTTCCGTGGCTATGACGGCATCCGCGCCGCGGCCGCCGCGATCGAGAAGGCCGGCAAGGCCGAGCCTGCCGCGATCAAGGCCGCGCTCTGGGACGTCAAGGTGAAGGGCCTCAACGGCGACATCGTGTTCCGCAAGTCCGGCCCCGAGGGCAAGGAGAGCGGACAGAGCCAGCCCAACGTCTATCTGATCGAGATCGCCGACGGCAAGATCGAGATGAAGACGCTCTAGAGATGATGAAGCTCGGCCGGGTGGCGAGCCGCGAGGCAGCTGCGCTCCCTCTCCCGCTTGCGGGAGAGGGTTGAGGAGAGGGTGTCTCCGCGGTGGGATTCCCCAAGAAGATAGAACCCTCACCCGGCGCTCCGCGCCGACCTCTCCCGCAAGCGGGAGAGGTTGCACCGAGCCTGTGGCAATCGACTCAACCTAGAGCCACTCCGCTTTAGCATCAGTCAATCCCGGGCGAGGGCGGCACGTAGCGGCCCTCGCCGTCATCCAACATTCAGGACCGGCCTTGAGCGAATTTCTCCAGCATCTGATCAACATGCTCGTGCTCGGCGGCACCTATGCGCTGCTGGGCATCGGGCTCACGTTGATCTTCGGCATCATGAATGTGGTGAACTTCACGCATGGTGTGCTCTACACGTTCGGGGCCTACATCATGTTCATCGTGGTGCAGCAGCTCGGGCTGAACTTCTTTCTCGCGCTGCCCGTGGCCGTGCTGGCCGGATGGCTGCTCGGGGCGGTCATCGAGCTGACATTGCTGCGACCGCTGCGCGGCTCGGACATCGACACCACGATGCTGGTCATGATCGGCGCCTGGATTGCGATGCAGTCGGGGACGCTGTGGATCTGGGGCGGCGTCGCCAAATCGGTGGCAACGCCGTTTCCGGAGGCGCCGCTCGTGCTCGGTCCGGTGTCGGTGTCCTGGCTGCGGCTGTTCGTTCTCGCTGCCGCGGCACTGTTGATCCTGGTGACGTATCTGCTCATCAACAAGACCAGCCTCGGCCGCGCGATGCGGGCGACGTTCCAGGACCACGACACGGCTTCGCTGATGGGCGTCAATGTCGACATGATCTACACCTCGACCTTCGCGATCGGCTCCAGCCTGGCCGCCGCCGCGGGCGCGCTGCTCGGGCCGGTCTACGTGATCTTCCCGCAGATGGGCGATCTCGCCGCGGTGAAGGCCTTCGCGATCGTCATCCTCGGGGGCCTCGGCAACATCACGGGCGCCGTGATCGGCGGTTTCATCCTGGCGCTCGCCGAAGAACTCGGTGCCGGTTACGTCTCGTCGGGCTACCGCGATGCCATGGGCTTTCTGATCATCATCGCGGTGCTGATCTTCCGGCCGACCGGCCTGTTTGCGCGCGCGGAGCGCGTCGGATGAAGGCAATCATCACCATTCTCGCCGTCGCGGCGCTCGCCTCGGTCCCGCTCTGGCTGCGCGATCCCTATCTCCTGAATGCGCTGATCACGACCGGGATCTTCGTCATCGGGGCGATGAGCCTCAACCTGCTGCTCGGCTTCACCGGCCAGCTCAGCCTCGGACACATCGCCTTCTTCGGCATCGGCGCCTATGTCAGTGCGCTGACCTCCCTCGGCTTCGATATCGGCCTGCCCGGGGGCGTGCGTCTGGTTCACGAACCCTGGCCGCCGATTGCAGGCTTCGTGCTGGCGATCATCGTTGCTGGATTGTGCGGCTATTTCGTCGGGCTGCTCTCGTTCCGCGTCCGCGGCGCCTATTTCGTCATCGTGACGATCTCCTTTGCCGAGGTGGTCCGGCTGGTCGCGCTGAACTGGGTCGAGTTGACGCAGGGACCGCTGGCGCTGACCAACATTCCCTCTATCGCGCTGCCTTTGCCAGGCTTTGGCGAGCTGACGCTGCGCACCAAGATGCAGAACTACTATCTCGTGCTGGTGGTCGCGCTCATCGCCTATCTCCTCATTGCGCGCCTCGTCCATTCGCATTTCGGCCGCGCGATGCGCGGGCTGATGGAGAACGAGACGCTGGCGGTCTCCGTCGGCATCGACGTGACCAGGACGCTGACGATCGCGGCGGTGATCTCGGCGGCGATCGCGGGTGCGGCCGGCAGCCTCTATGCGCACTACATCCGGATCATCGATCCCGAAGTGTTCGCCTTCATCAACACCGTCACCATGGTGATCATGGTGATCAGCGGCGGCAAGGGCTCGCTGGCCGGGCCCGTCGTCGGCGGCCTGATCTTCGGGCTGCTCCCGGTCGCGCTGCGGCCGGTCATGGCGCCGGAAGCGCAGTGGATCGCCTATGGTGGCGTGCTGATCGCCATCCTGTTCGTGCTCCCGCGCGGCATCGTGCCGTCGCTCGCGCAGCGATTTGGCCGACGACGCAACGGGCGAACGGCGCTGGCGCCGGTCGCTCTGGCCGAGACCGCTGCCAAGGAGCCGGCGTGATGACAGAGCGCAGCATTGCCATGGCGATCGATCAGGTGGCGGTCCGCTTTGGCGGCCTGGTCGCAATCTCCGACATGAGTTTTACAGTCGGGGAGGGCGAGATCGTCAGCCTGATCGGGCCGAACGGCGCCGGCAAGACCACAGCCTTCAACGTCATGACCGGCTTCCTGACGCCGAGCGCGGGCCGAGTGACCTATCGCAACACTGCGCTCGCCGGTTTGAAGCCGCATCAGATCGCCGATCTCGGTCTGATCCGCACCTTCCAGCGCACCAGCGTTTTCCCCAACGACACCATCCACGACAATCTCCTGATCGGCCTGCACCGCCAGGGCCGGGTCCGGCTGCTCGATGCCATCCTCGGCCTGCCGGGCGCGCGCGCCTCGGAGCATAGGCTGCGGCAGCGGGCGGGCGAGCTGCTGGAATGGGTTGGGCTCGAACGTCGCGCGCACGATGCCGCGGGCTCACTGTCCTACGGCGAGCAGCGTCTCGTCGGTGTCGCGCTGGCGCTCGCGGCGGAACCGTCGATGCTGCTGCTCGACGAGCCGGTGTCCGGCATGAACGCCTCGGAAACCCACCGCTTCGTCGAGCTGATCCGCAGCATCCGCGACCGCGGCATCACGATCCTCCTGGTCGAGCACGACATGCCGATGGTGATGACCGTCTCGGATCGAATCGTTGTGCTCAATTACGGCCGCATCATCGCGGAAGGGACACCAGACGTGATCCGCAACGATCCGGCGGTGATCGAGGCCTATCTCGGACATGGAGCGGGACGTGCTTGAGATCCGCGAGATGGTTTGTGGTTATGGCGGCGTCACCGCGCTGCGCGGCATCTCGCTCGAGGTGAAGGCCGGCCAGCTGGTCGCGCTGATCGGTGCCAACGGCGCCGGCAAGAGCACGACGCTGCGCGCGATCTCCGGCCTCGTGCCGCCACGGTCGGGCCAGATGTGGTTCGAGGGGATCGACATCACCGGGGCGCGGCCCCCGCGCGTGCTGGCCAGCGGAATCGCGCATTGTCCGGAAGGGCGGCGCGTGTTTCCGCACATGAGCGTCGAGGAGAATCTCGACATGGGAGCTTACCTCCGTCGTGGTTCGGGTGAGATTGCGGCCGACCGCGACCGCATCTACGCGGAATTTCCGCGGCTCGCCGAGCGGCGCCGGCAGGCGGCAGGGACGCTGTCCGGTGGCGAGCAGCAGATGCTTGCGATCGGGCGCGCGCTGATGTCGCGACCGCGGCTGATCATGTTCGACGAACCATCGCTCGGGCTCGCGCCCAACATCGTCGAGCAGACCTTTGCGATCATCCGCGGCATCCGCGATGCCGGCACCACGGTGCTGCTGGTCGAGCAGAACGCCTTCGCCGCGCTCGAGATGTGCGATCACGCCTATCTGCTCGAGAACGGTCGTATCGTGCTGTCGGGCGCCGGTACCGAACTGATCGCGAACGAGCATGTGCGCAAGGCCTATCTCGGTGGATGACGAGGCCGGGTGGATTGCCGTCTGCGATCTCGACCGGCTGAAGCTCGAGGCGATCGTCCGCATCGCCGGGCACGACCTGCTCGTGATCTGGAACGAGGGCCATGTCGTCGCCTGCGAACGTGCGTGCCCGCACGAACAGGCCGATCTTGCTCTCGGGCGGGTGACGGCAGGGCGGCTTCATTGCCCGCGCCATGCGGCATCGTTCGATTTGCGCGATGGGGCAATCACCGCGGGATGGCCGAGCCCGCCGCTGCGGCTTTATCCGGTGCGGATCACGGGCGAGCGAATCTGGATAGAGATGCAGGAGCGGCAGCCGGCGCGATGATGACATCATGCCCCTGTTTTGCCCGACGAGTCAAAGCGGTCACGACGGTGTCGATTGGCCTTCGAAAAACTTGCATTTGAAAACAACGGGGTCTCTACTGTGCATGGGGTTGTTTTCGCAGTTTTAATCCAGCAGTCGCCGAACGGCGTCCACGAGAATGCCGTCCGGCCGGCGCAGCGCCTCGAGAATGGTGAAATGGTCGGCGCCTTTGACCGGGATGAGCTTGCCCGGCGCTCCCGCCGCCGCGCGCTTCTCGTGGAAATCGATTGAATCGTTCACGAGGGCCGGCAGCTCGTTGCTTCCATAGGCGATGTCGAGCCGCTTCTGCGTCACGGGCAGGCGAAGCGGCGACAGCCTCGCGACTTCCTGATCCGTCAGCTTCAGCGCTTTGTTCAGCCCGGTATCGCGGATCGGTGCGAGATCATAGACGCCAGAGATCGCCAGTCCCGCCTGGACGCGCGGATGATCGAGCGCCATCGCAACGAGATGGGCGCCGGCGGACCAGCCCGACAGGACGATCCGGCCGGCGATGCCATAGGACGCGCCATGCGCGGCGAGCCAGTCGAGTGCGCGCGGGATTTCGCCGACGATGTCGGTCAGGGACACCTCGGGCGCCAGCGAATAGCCGGGTATGGCAACCGACCAGCCATGCGCCGCGACGCCTTCGACCAGCATGGCGAACAGCTCTCGCGAATTGCGCTGCCAATAGCCGCCGTGCAGGAACAACAGGCAGGGCGCATCCGGCCTGGCCGCGGGGTAGAGGTCGATCTTGTTGTTGGCTCGCTCACCATAGGGCAGGTCGAGGTGGGATTTCAGCGTGCCCCGCAGCCGGCCGGAGGCTTCGTTGCGCTCGGCGATCAGGGCCGCGCTGTTCTTGACGGCCGCGTTGTTGTCATAGGCGGCATCGCGTTCTGCCTGGGACAGCTCGGACCACCTCCCACGGGGGTCGGCCGACCGAATTGTCGAATGAGCGTTCTCAGCCAAGAGACTCTCCATTGCGCCTGCGCCCCCGGTGGCGCGCTTGTCCAACTTGGATCGGCGATTCCGTGCCTGGATGCAATACGGCCTGCCTCACTCGATGCATCCAGCGTGCCAGCATCCTCCGAGATGACGCACAGGCGCCATCCGCCGGTGTTGGATCGATCCGGACCGCGCGGTCGCATGATCCGGATCGATCGGCGCCGTGCGTGCGGACCTAGCTGCAGCTCAGCGGCAACGGTCGGCCCGGATTCAGCTCGTACCAGTCATAGCAATCCGGATAGCCGTAGAATCCATATCCAGACCGGAAGCGGTCAAAACGGTGAAACGCGTGCTGCCGGAGGCCGCGGGTCGCGACATGATCGCCGAAGCCGAGGTGCTCGCCGCCGAATCGGGCTCCGCCGCCGAATCCGCCGGCATGTCCCATACCGCCGAAATGCGCGCCGCCACCGAAACCCATGTGACCGCCGCCAAAGCCCATATGTCCGCCACCGAAGCCACCGCCGCCGTGGCCACCTCCACCGCCGCCATGTGCCTCGGCCGTTCCGACCGCCAGCGCTGAGGCAAGCGCCGCTGTCGCCATGATCATCAATGCTCGTTTCATGAGGAACTCCTTTCGTGTTCGGATTCCCGGCGGCCGATGCCGTCGCTTCAGCCTCGTGCCGTCAGCAAGTCCCGTCTCGACAGGAAGATGGGACGGTCGCGCGGCAATCCCACTGAATTCGATTTCAGGAGCGGGGCGCTGCGCATCGGCGAGGTGATCCGCCGACGCCGGCGGGGACGGGCTCAGAGTCAGGCCCGTCCCCATCGCTGAGCGGCGGCGACCGAGCGAGCCGCCCGGCCGGCCGCGACGTCGTCGGGATCAGAAGCTGCCGGTGCCCGGCTCACAGGGAACGTTGTTGCCAGTCCATGGCGCCGTCGCAAACGCGCCGACACGCGGCGCTGGAACGCAGGCGCGGCCGACCTGATAGACCGAGCCGTACGATGCAACCGGATCGGCTTGCATGGCGGATGGGCGGACGTCGGTATGGCGCTCCCGCGCCATGGCGGGTCCGCCGAGCATGGCGACTGCGATCAGTCCGGTCGACAAGAGCTTGAGGGTGGTCATTTGGCTTCTCCTTTGATGACAGCTGGCAGTCCAAGCCGGCCTGCGAAGGAGGTGCGGACGAGCGCGCGTCGACAAAACGCACGAAATGCTCACCCGCGTTCAATGGACCGTGATCCCGGCCTTGCCGGCAAGCACGATCGTGCAAACTCGCAACGTTCTCGATCTTGGCGCGTAACAGCAGCCTCGCTGAGGGCATATCTGCTGGAACGTCCTGCTGCTTGGAGATGTGAGATGATCATCGCGACAGCACATTCGATCGCCTTCGCGCCGGCGCCCGCGGTGGCCGCGCTTCCAGGCTCCCTGACATGCAATTTAATGGAGCTTCATTCCCCGCAGAACTACTTCTCTTGCCAGAGCGCGGTGCGTCGCATGCCGGTCCTGCCTCGCATGTTCGGCCCGGGCGGGCATTGAACATGTCGTCGCGGATCACCGAGCCCATGTTTCGCCGCCGGCCGCGAGGCCTCGCAGGACGTGGGACCAGCACAATGACGCGGATACTCCTGATCGAGGATGACGCCGAGACCGCCGACGCGATCGTCGCCGAACTCACCGAGCGCGGGTTCGAGGTGCGATGGGCGCCTGACGGAATAGGCGGTCTCGATCGGGCGCGAGAATCCTCTCCCGATGCCCTGATCGTCGATCGCATGCTGCCCGGAATGGACGGGTTGACCGTCATCGAGGCCCTGCGCAAGGACCAGGTCAGGACGCCCGTTCTGGTGCTGAGTGCGCTCGGCGCGGTCGACGACAGGGTGCGTGGATTGCGCGTCGGAGGAGACGACTATCTCACCAAGCCGTTCGCGCTGATCGAGCTCGTCGCGCGAGTGGAGGCATTGCTGCGGCGTCCGATCGACAGCCGCGAGACCACGTTGCGCGCCGGGCCGCTGGAACTCGACCTGATCGAGCGGACCGTGCGGCGTGGCGAGCGCGAGATCGATCTGCTGCCGCGCGAATTCCGTCTGCTCGAATACATGATGCGCCGGAGCGATCAGCTGCTCACACGTGCGATGCTGCTCGAGGAGGTCTGGAACTACAAATTCGTTCCGGCAACCACCAATCTCATCGATGTGCACATGGGGCGCCTTCGTCACAAGGTCGACGGCCCCGGCGAGACGCCGCTCATCCACAACGTTCGCGGCTCCGGCTTCGTGCTGCGCGTTCGCTAAACCGGTCCGGCGGATCGATGCGCCAGATTCAGTTCATTCGTTCCAACACGTTCCTCTGCGCCGCGGCAATGGCGGCCACGCTGGCGCTGTTCGTCGTCGGGCTATTCGCCTTCATCTACTGGAAGATCGACGACTACCTGATCGTGCGATCCGACCGCATGATCGCAACGCAGCTCAACTTCATGGCCGAGCTGCCGCCCGGCCGCCTCATCGACGCGATCTCCGATCATCTCAAGCAGGATTCAAGGGGCGTGCAATATGCCGGGTTGTTCGACGCCGCAGGGACTCCGCTTGCCGGCAACATCGGGCGATTGCCATCGCGGCTCGATCTCGGCGGACCAGTCCAGGGCGTGCGGCTCGCGCGGACCGGGCCCTCGGCGGCTCGCGATGCCGTTGTCAAGGCCGCGGGCAGGCGGCTGAGCAACGGTCATATCCTGGTGATTGGGAGGAACGTCGACGAGACGCGCGAGATATCGAGCGTCGTCGGGCAGGCGCTGCTGCTCGGTCTGCTGCCGGCATTCTGCCTCTGCCTGCTGGCCGGGGCCTGGCTGAGCGTCCGCGCCCAGAGGCGCGTGGAGCAGGTGAACCAGAGGGTTCAGCGCATCGTGGCCGGCGATCTCCGCGAACGGCTCCCGCAGACCAACGCCGACGATCCGTTCGCGCGGCTGGCCAGGATCGTCAACGGCATGCTCGATGAAATGGAGACTACGATCAACGCGCTGGCCGGCGTGGGCAACGATATTGCTCACGATCTCAGGACGCCGCTCACGCGAGCCCGCCTGGCGCTGGAGCGCGGCCGCTCGCACGCGGCCACTCTGGAGGACCTTCAGGACATCGTGGACAAGGCAATGGCCGGAATCGACCAGTCGCTCGCAATCATCACCGCGCTGCTGCGCCTGGCCGAAATCGAAAGCAGCAGCCGGACGGCCGGTTTCGGCGACGTCGCGCTCGACGAGATTCTGCGGCAGGTGTGCGATGTCTACGAACCCATCGCCGAAGACAAGGATATCGAAATTGACGTCGAGATCGACCTCAAGGTGCAGGTGCGGGGTGATCGGGACCTGTTGTTCGAGGCGGTTGCCAATCTCGTAGACAATGCCGTCAAATTTACCCCTGCGGGCGGAAGAGTGACGCTCGCGCTGGTGTCGGACGACAGGACCGCGCTCGTGCGCGTGATCGATACCGGGCCCGGCATCGGCGAAGGGGAGCGCGAGGCGGTGCTGCGCCGGTTCTATCGCTCCGACAAGATGCGCAACACGCCGGGAGTGGGGCTGGGCCTGAGTCTTGTCGCAGCCATCGTCAAGCTGCATGGCTTCTGCCTGACCATTTGCCCGGCACCCGGCGGACGGGTGGAGATCCTCGCCCCGACGGGCGCGACATCACGCGAAGCCGCGGCGTCCGCACCGGCTCGTTCGCTTCACGTGAGCCTCGCGCCGATGTGACCACAGATGCCATGTGCGACACGTGCGAAGCGGAAAGAGCAGCGAGATATCTGAAAGCGAATTCAGGCTTGTTAAGTGCAGTTTACTGGCGCCGCCAGTGGGAGGCTTCTTACGTTCCGCTTGCGGGTTCGAATGTGGGAGCAGAACATGCCAACGCGACACGCGGGTTTGAACAGGATCGATACGGCCGAGCCGGGCAGGCGTACGGCGGCCGCTGTGTTCAATGCGTATTCGTCAGTCATCGGTCGATACGACCTGCTAGAACGCGAGCAGGAGCAGCAGCTTGCGCGTCGCTGGCAGGAGACGAGGGACGGCGATGCCGCGAACGCGCTCATCACGAGCCATCTCCGGCTCGCCGCCAAGGTCGCGCGGACCTACAAGGGATACGGCCTTCCATTCGCAGATCTCATGGCCGAGGCCAATCTCGGGCTGGTGATTGCCGCGTCCCGGTTCGAGCCCGACCGAAACTCGCGATTTTCTACCTATGCGACGTGGTGGATCAAGGCCGCCATCCACGAATACATCCTGCGCTCCTGGTCGCTGGTCAAGATCGGAACAACGGCTGCTCAGAAGAAGCTGTTCTTCCGGCTTCGTGGCGAGATGAGAAGGGTCGGCCAGGGCGGGATGGCGCGGCTTACCCCCGATGTCGCCGAGGCGATCGCCACCAAGCTTGAAGTTTCGGCGCGCGAGGTGATGGAGATGGATTGCCGCCTGCACGGTGACTTGTCGCTGAATGCGCGGGTCGGCGGCGACGAACAAGGTACCGAGTGGGAGGCCTTGCTTGTGGACGAGGCGAGCGACGCCGAGACCATCCTTGCCGATCAGGATCAGATGGAACATCGGACCGATGCCTTGCGCATTGCGCTGAATGGCCTGACGGCGCGCGAGCGGCGCGTGCTGGAGGCAAGGCGGCTGGCGGAGCATCCCCCGACACTCGATCAACTCGCCCGCGAGCTTTCGATCTCCAGCGAACGCGTCCGGCAGATCGAGATTCGTGCCTTTGCAAAGGTCAGGCGTGCAGCCATCCGTGCCACCGAGGAGCCCGCGGCCGCCCGCGGACAGGAACGGCGCGTGGCGCCGTCTCAGTCGTCCCCCAATTGTTCCGGCAGTGTCTCCAGCGCGAGGCGTTCGCCTCGACGCGAGCGATCGAGAGGTCGCGATGCTGAACTCGTTTTCATTTGAACGGTCAAGCAGCGTGGTCATCTGAACTGAGATCTCCCGCAACCTGCTGCAGGTAGTCGTCGTCATGGGAATTGTCCGCTTTGCGCTCCGGTTTCCGCACACATTCTATGTGCTCGCGGCGCTGATCCTGTTTCTAGGCGGCATCTCGGTCTGGTCGATGCCGACGGACATCTTTCCCGAGATCCGCATCCCCGTCGTCACGGTCATCTGGAGCTATACCGGTCTCTCGACCCCGGAGATGGAGCAGCGCGTCTCCACGTACAGCCAGTATTCGATCAGCGCCAATGTCAGCGGCATCAAGAACATTGAAGCGCAGACGCTCAATGGCTTGTCGGTTCAAAAGATCTACTTCCAGCCGGACGTCAATCTGGATCTCGCGATCTCGCAGATCGTATCGGCAACGAACGCCATCCGCGCTCTGATGCCGCCGGGCATTCAGCCGCCCGTCATCGTGCAGTTCAATGCGTCGAGCGTGCCGGTACTGCAGCTCAGCCTCGAGTCCAACAAATTGAACGAGCAGCAGCTTTACGATTTTGGCATTTACCGGATCCGGCAGCAACTGGCTCCCGTTCCAGGAGTGACGCTGCCGACACCTGCGGGTGGCAAGTATCGCCAGATCATGGTCGACATCGACCCGAACAAGCTGTTGTCGCGCGGATTGACGCCGCTCGACATCGTCAATGCGGTGAATACCCAGAACCTGACGCTGCCGACAGGAACGGCGAAGATCGGCGATACCCAGTACACTGTGCGAACCAACGCGACGCCGGCCTCGATCAAGGATCTCAACATGATCCCGGTCAAGTTCGCGAATGGCGCGACGATCCTGCTGAAGGATGTCGCTCAGGTTCGGGACGGATCGCAGGTCCAGCAGAATATCGTGCGCGAGGATGGTCACCGTTCGGTTCTGCTGAGCGTGATCAAGAACGGTAACGCCTCGACGCTTGCCGTCGTCAACGGGGTCAAGCAGGCCCTGAAATCGATCCGGGCATCGGCGCCAGCCGGGCTGAAGATCACCGAATTGTTCGACCAATCGATCTTCGTTACCCACTCCGTCGATGGTGTGCTGCGCGAAGGCGCGATCGCGGCAGGTCTCACGGCGTTGATGATCCTGGTATTTCTGGGATCGTGGCGGTCGACGCTCGTGGTCCTGATCTCCATCCCGCTCGCGATGCTGTCTTCGCTGATCGTCCTGCATTTCCTTGGCGAGACCCTCAACACGATGACGCTGGGTGGGCTGGCGCTCGCGGTGGGCATCCTGGTCGACGATTCGACGGTGACGATCGAGAACACGCATCGGCTCTGGACCGAGGAGGGGATGCCACTGTCGCAAGCGACGCTGCACGGCGCGGCCGAAATCGCGGTACCGACGCTCGTCTCCACGCTCGCCATCAGTTGCGTCTTCACCTCTGTCGTATTCCTCGAAGGACCGGCCAAATACCTCTTCACACCGCTCGGCCTTGCGGTGGTGTTTGCCATGCTGGCGTCGTACGCGCTGTCGCGGACTCTCACGCCGATCACGATCGGTCTGCTGTTGAAGGGCGAGCAGCGCCATGGTGAGGGCCAGCGTTCGTCCGGGACGTTTTCGCGCGCGTCCGCCGCGTTCGAGCGCGGCTTCGAGGGCCTGCGCGACGGCTATTCCGAATTTCTGGCGACCCTGCTCCGGAGTCGCAGCATCGTTCCGATCGCTGCCGCGCTCGTGCTGGCGCTCGGGGCCGTCATGTTCGTCTATGTGGGCAGGGACTTCTATCCCCTGATCGACGGCGGTCAGATCCAGCTCCACGTCCGTGCGCGCGCGGGGACCCGGATCGAGCGCACCGAGGCCATCTTCCAGGCGGTCGAGGACAAGATCCGCGAAGTCATTCCGGACCGAGATCGTGGGCTGATCGTAGACAATATCGGTCTGCCGGCGCGTCCCTACAATCTGGCCTTCACCGACGGTTCGACGATAGGAGTGAACGACGGCACGATCCTCGTATCGCTCAAGGACGGCCACAGGCCGACCGCAGATTACGTCAGGAAGCTGCGCCAGGCCTTGCCGGCGGCATTCCCCGAGGACGTCTTCTATTTCCAGGCGGCGGATATCGTCACCCAGATCCTGAATTTCGGCCTGCCGGCGCAAATCGACGTCCGCACCGTCGGTTACGGCGCCAACAACCTGTCCGTGGCGAAGGAGCTGCAAAAGAGCCTGGCTGCCATTCCGGGAGTCGTCGACGCGCATCTTCAACAGGAGGTCGACGCTCCCGCATTCTACGCCGACATCGACCGCACAAGGGCCGCACAGCTGGGGCTCAATGCCAGCACGGTGGCAACCAACATCAATGTCAGCCTCAGCTCGTCCGCCCAGGTCTCGCCGAATTTCTGGACCGATCCGACGTCGGGCATCCCCTATTATCTTGCCGTTCAGACGCCGGAGTACCGGGCCAACTCGCTCAACGCGCTGGGGAACACGCCGGTGTCGGCCTCGTCGGCGGCAAGCGGGCAGACGGTGCCCGGCCTGCTCAGCAATGTCGCGACTTTCAAGCGAGGGACCGTGCCCACCAATTTGAACCAAGCAAACGTTCAGCCGGTGTTTGACGTCTATGCGAGCGTGCAGGGGCGCGATCTCGGCAGCGTCTCGGCCGATATCGACAAGGTCACCTCGACGTTTCAAAAGCAGCTCCAGCCGGGAAATTCGATTGAGGTTTTGGGGCAGATCCAGAGCATGCGTCAATCGTTCCGCGATCTCGGGATCGGGCTGCTGTTTGCCGCCATCCTGGTCTATCTGCTGATGGTCGTGAACTACCAGAACTTCGGCGACCCCTTTGTCGTCATCATGGCGCTGCCCGCGACTTTATGCGGTATCGTGACGATGCTGTTCATCACGGGGACGACCCTGAACGTGCCTTCGCTGATGGGCGCGATCATGGCCGTCGGCGTCGCATCGGCCAACTCCATCCTGCTGGTGACCTTCGCGCGTGACGCGCAATTGAACGGGCACACCGCGTTCGAGGCCGCGCTGAGCGCGGGTCGTACGCGAATCCGCCCCGTGTTGATGACGGCTGCCGCGATGATCGTGGGCATGATCCCGATGGCGATCGGAGGCCCGGGCGAGGAGCAGAACGCGGCGCTCGCCCGTGCCGTCATCGGCGGGCTGCTGTTCGCAACGCCGACGACATTGCTGATCGTGCCCTATCTCTTCGCCTGGCTGCGCAAGCGCAACGACGGCAAGCCTCACCACGGCGTGTTCGAGGAGTCACCGGAATGAGCGATGTTCGCGTGCGGACCAACAGCCACGACGTGAGTGATCGGGCCGATGCGGAAAGCGGCCGCATCGTGGAGCTGCCAGGCAAGGACGCACGACCGCGCCGCCGGTACGGCGGCGTATGGCTCGGCGGCGCCATGTTCCTGCTCCTTGTCGGCGGTCTCGGCGTGGGCGGCTGGCGCCATTATCAGGCCGCACGCGATCTGGCTGTATCGTCAGAGCAGATCAGGACCGCCGTTCCGGAGGTTCGGGTGGCGACGGTCCGCGCCAGCGCCGAGTTCGCGAAGGTCACCCTTCCGGCGACGACGACGGCATTCGAGGCGGCGAACATCTTCGCACGGGCCAGCGGCTACATCGAGAAGCGCTACGTCGACATCGGCGATCACGTGAAGAAGGGCGATCTCCTTGCGGAGATCACCGCGCCGGAACTCGACCAGCAGATCGCGCAGGCGGAGGCGACGCTCGCGCAGAACCAGGCGGCGTTACAGCAGGCGCAGGCGAGTCGTGAGCTTGCCGACGTCACCAATGCGCGGGACAGCAATCTGGTCAAGCAGGGCTGGTTGACGGCTCAGCAAGGCGACAACGACCGTCTCACCCTGCGCGCCCAGCAGGCGGCCGTGAGCGTCGCCCAGTCAAACATCACGGCGCAGGAGGCGCAGATTCGTGTCCTTCAGCAGGAGAAAGCCTACCAGCGCGTGATGGCACCGTTCGACGGTGTGATCACGCAACGCAACGTGGACAATGGCAGCCTCGTCCAGGCCGGATCGACCTTCATGTTCACGCTGATGCATTCAAACGTGATTCGAACGCAAGTCTTCGTGCCGCAGGACGAGGCCTTCGGCGTCGCGCCGGGCGTCGAGGCCGAAATTCACGTTCCCGAAATCCCAGATCGGGTATTTCCAGGGAAGGTCACGCGTATCGCGACTGCGTTGCAGCCGGGAAGCCGCACGCTGCTGACCGAGATCGACGTACCCAATCCCGACGGCGCCTTGAGCCCCGGCATCTACTGTACGGTCGAACTGTCGATCCCGCGCAAGACGCCGTCGATGTCCATTCCGGCCGATGCGCTGGTCTTCGACCAGAACGGCCTGCATGTCGCAGTCGTGCGCAACGGCACCGTTCACTTGCAGAAGGTCTCGATCGCACGAGATTTCGGCACGTCGGTCGAAGTACGCGAGGGTGTGCGGCCCGGCGACCAGGTCGTGCTCAATCCGGCGGTCAATCTGGCGGAGGGCAGCCACGTCTCCATTCGCAAGGATGAGGTGAGCCAGGGGGGGCAGACATGATCCGCATTCTTTGCGCGGCGTTCGCCGCCGTGGTGCTCGGCTGCTCTGCGGGCAAAGCCCAGATCGCAACAACCGGCAGCACGGCGATGAGCCTGCCGACCGTACCGGGCGCGATCGTCACCTCACCGCTCAATAGCCCGGGTCCGTTCTCCGCAACGACCGTGCAAGGTGCACCCGATACCACGCTGGCACCCGTTCCGCTCGCCTCGGATCCGACGACGCCAGGTACGGTCGTCGTCTGTGCGCCACCATCGACGTCTCCGATGTCGGCGACGTCGATGCCGACAATGCCGACCACATCGAGCACGGGATCGCCGACGGCGGGGAATGTCGTCCCAGTCGTACCGGTCATGGGACAGAACGGGAGCTCTATCGGGACAATTTCCGTGGCCGCGCCGTCAGGTACCGGAGTGACGGTGGCGTGCAGCTCAACGCCGGGCGGGGCGGTGGCGAGCGCTGCGAGTTTGCCGCTCTCGGTCCCGCAAGTGCAGGCCGGGCCGCCGCCGGGTACGATCCCGGCCGCGATCAGCGGCGACGTCGGAACGGGCATTGATCCAAATGCTGTCGTCGCGCCCAGCCCCAACACTTCAACCTGCGCGGAAAGCATGACGATGAATCTCGCATCTCCTGCGACGGTGCTACCGGCCAACGCGTCAGGTGCGGCGCCGACGCCCGGAGTCTCGCCAATCTTGCCGCCGGGGTGCTGAAGGGGCAGCCGTGCAGCGCCAATCGCCCTATCGCCATGTCGCGACCATCGCGAAGGATGGATACGTCACTCGAAACGGTCGTCGCCGCTCTACCTGGCGGCGGTAAACGTTCCCGATATCGGTACAGCCATCGCCCGTGCAGCGCCGGTGACAGAGCGATCGACTCGAGAGTTGTCGAACAAATTGGAGGAATGACAGCATGAGGAGCTGCCATTCCTCTTTTCTGCGTAAGCCAAAAGGCCCCGAGGCGCGTAACGACCCGCTTCAGTTCAGGACGCACAATTGCGGTCTGCCGAAGCAGCGTTGTCCGGCCGGTGCGCTCAATAGCCGGACTTGGGCTCGCAGGGCGGGCGACGCCACGGGGCAGATGCATAGGCGCCGACGTCCGGAGCCCGCGTGCAACCGCGCTTGGAGGTAACCGGAACACGTTGAGCCGACGCGTAGGCATCGACATTCGTCCGCCGCGCGTTCGTATTGCCTTCACGCGCCATCGCCGGGGAAGCAACCATGGACGCAGCGATCAACCCGGCCGAGAACAGCTTCAGTGTAGTCATCGTACATCTCCTTTGACAAAGCGACGCCGGGAACGCCTAGGCTCGCGCGTCAGACATGTGCATGCGCGCGCCGGATCGGCAGTATCGATTGAACGATCATTTTCGTCGTTGCACGAAAGGATGCATGCATATCCACGCCGCGGGTACGCCGCATCGCGCGGTCGTACTCCGTTCGAGGCATGAACGATGGTCATCTGGATCTGGTAGTTGTACTTGATTGCTGGTTCGGCTTGTCATCGGCGCCAGTGGTGATTGCGAACCTGAACCGCGCCAAACACGGGAGCCGCGCCACCGGGGCGCTCGAGGCCCATACGGCCTGCCGGGGTCAACGCGCCACCATTCAGCACGTTGCGGTCGGGATACATCGAGGCAAAGGTTGCGGGCTCCTGGTCGGCGAAGGACCAGGCGGCGGAGGCCGACGACACTGTCGCAGCTGAGATCAGCACCGAGGTGATCAGGATCTTGAATGCATTCATAGCGATTCTCCATTGCTTTCTCGTGCGGAGAGTCGCTTGGCGAAGATCGCTGCTCGGCTGACGGCGTTTCCAGAATTGTAGTCTGTGCCGAGATATATAAGCCGCTCTGTTCGCAAAGCCCGTGATTGTGCATCACTGTTGCGAGAAGACGATGGCTTTCGCCAGGTACCTGCCGGCGAGGATCGCACGCGACCGCGCGGCGACCCGACGTCGGGAGGGTGATGCCGGGAAGGCCCAGAACCACTTCACGTGCGATATCGGTGGCGATCTTATCGGACAGGCGGCCCGCCGTGCCTTCACGAAATTGACGGTGCGTTTGGGAAGATCGGAATGGCGACGGTCCGCTAAGTTCGCTTCCTGTGATTGAGCGGAGAGCTGCGCGCTTTAGAGCGCTGGACGGCTGCCGCGTTGCGAGAGGACTAGATGAATCAGCCAGGTAGAGTCGAGCGTTCGAGCCTTGGATGGCTCGTTCTGATTGCCGCCGTGGTCGGCGGCAGCGCCGCCGCCTTTGCGTATACCGCCGGGTGGCTCACGCCGGGGCGTCTTACGCCGGATCGCATGATTGCAGCGTTGACGCCTCCGAGCGGCCCGCCGCTGGGGCACCGGCGGAATCACGCCAAGGGAATCTGCTTCACCGGAATGTTCGAAGCGAACGGAAATGGTGTCGAGCTGTCCCGCGCGAAGGTGTTCGTGCAGGGCCGCTATCCGGTTCTGGGCCGTTTCAACCTCGGTACGGCCGATCCGAACGCGGTGGATGCGACCGTGCGCGTCCGCGGCATGGGACTCCAGATATCGGCGGCGGACGGAGAGGAGTGGCGAATGGCGATGATCAACCCGCCGTTCTTTGCGGTTTCCACGCCCGAGGCGTTTCACGGCCTGCTGGTTGCAGCCGGTAAGAAGGATCGGGAGGCGATGAAGACGTTTATCAGCGCAAATCCGGAGTTCGCCGCTTTCGCAGCCTGGGCCAAGACGGCGCCCTGGACCGGAAGCTATGCGGAGGAGGCGTACAACAGTCTCAGCAGCTTCGTCTTCACGAACGCGAAGGGCGATGAGCATGCCGTGCGGTGGTCGCTGGTGCCCACGGCAGAGCCTGTTTCCATCGCCCATGCGGAGCTTGAGAAGCGCGGCCCGGATTTTCTCGAGCAGGAGATCACGACCCGGGTGAAGTCCGCGCCGCAACGATGGACCATGGTCACGACTGTGGCCGAGCCGGGCGATCCGACGGCTGATCCCAGCAGGGCTTGGCCGCAGAACCGGCGCAAGGTGCAGGTCGGAACGCTGGTCGTACAGCGAATTGAACCCGAGCGGGATGGGCCGTGCCGCGACATCAACTTCGATCCGACCGTGCTGCCGCAGGGAGTCCGGGTGTCGGACGATCCCTTCCCGGCGGCGCGCTCGTCCGTCTACCGCAAATCCTACGATCTTCGCGCAGCCGAAGCCAGCGACTATCCGAGAACCGAGGTTACCAAGCCATGACCAATGTCCCGCAACGCTTCGCTCCGATCCAGCGGCTGCTGCACTGGCTGATGGCGATCTGCATCATTGCCATGCTCTTCATCGGTATAGGCATGGTGTCCACCGTGGCTCAGAAATACCTGCCGCTCATCCTGATCCACAAGACGCTTGGCGTCGCACTCCTCGTGCTCGTCCTGGTCAGGCTGGCGCTGCGGCTTCATTTCGGCGCACCGCCATTGCCGGCCGACCTTCCGGCGACGATGAAGCTGGGAGCGCGATTGTCGCATCTGCTGCTCTATGGCTTCATGATCGTCATGCCCTTGCTTGGTCTCGGCATGCTCTGGGCTGCGGCCTACCCGGTTGTCCTGTATAGCGGGATTCGGATTCCGGCGTTGCTGCCGCAGAGCGACCATGCACACACGCTGCTTTGGGATGTCCACGTCTATTTGGGCCTCGCGCTCTTCGCCCTTGTGCTGCTGCACCTGGCAGCGGCGCTGTTCCACGCCCTGGTCCGTCGCGATGGCGTGTTCGCGACGATCTCGCCTCTGCCGGAGCGGCAGCGGATGAAGCCTACCGAATGAGTCTCGGCGCGCCTGTGAACGTGCAATCCGGGAACGATGCTTCGGCACGGAAAGACCTGCTGCCCGCCCTCGGGCTAGAAACTATCCACTTTCCAACAAGGATACCAACCATGACCAAAGCAGACTTGCAAAGCCCGACGGATCTGGGAGCCAATGCGAACCGGGACATTCCGGCCGCGCTCCGAGCATTGCTGGCGGACGTCTTCGCGCTGTACCTGAAGACGAAGAATTTCCATTGGCACGTATCTGGCAGTCACTTCCGCGACTACCATCTCCTGCTCGACGAGCAGGGCGAACAGATCTTCGCCATGACCGACGATATCGCAGAGCGCGCGCGCAAGATCGGCGGCACCACGCTGCGATCGATCGGTCACATCGCCCGCGAGCAGCGCATTCTCGACAACGACGCGGATTATGTCGATCCGCTGGATATGCTGGCCGAGCTGCGCAGCGACAATCAGCAGCTGACACGGGAAATGCGCCGGGTCCACGAGCTCTGCGACGAATATGGCGATGTCGCCACCGCAAGCCTGCTGGAAAACTGGATCGACGAGACGGAGCGGCGGATCTGGTTCCTGTACGAGACCGGGCGGAGCGGTCCGAATTCGTAAGGCGAGCCGTTCGGCCGGGAGGCGGGTGAAGGATGAGCAGTCTCTCGGAGCTCTTGCCGGATAGCGGCGCGAACGCGGAGCGCATGTTGCTTCGTCAGCCCGCCCATCATATCGAGGACGAGCTCGTGTCCGTGATCGAGTTGCTGTCGGAGGCTGCCGGTCGCTGCGACGGCACGGAGGCGAGAGCGATGCTCGCTTCCGTGCAGGATCGACTGGAGAGCCATGTGTGCCTCCACCACGCATTACAGATGCCCCAGTTCGCTACGACCATCGATCTGGCGTCCTACCTCCAGCAATTGTGCAGGTCCATCAGCCGCTCACGGCTCGCGTATGAAGGCATCGCGCTTTCGCTGCTGCTCCAGCCGCTCAACATAAGCTTCGAGCGTTGCTGGTTGCTGGGCATGATCGTCTTCGAATTGATAACCGCCTCGGCACGCCACATCTCTCTCAAGGGGACCGGCACCATCCGGCTCGAAGTCTGGGGAACGGCAAATTCGGTCACGTGCTGCATCATCGACAATGGGACAACCGACCAAGGCGGGCCCCGACTCAGCCGTTCCATGGTCGATATGCTCGTTGCGCGTCTGAATGGAACGATGGATGTTCGCTTCGGACCCGACGGAGCCAGAACCGTCGTCGAGATCGCGCGTGGGGCCTAGGGTGCTCCCGACTCGCGACGACGTGAGACGTCCCCTTCGTGCCATGCAAGCTCATGGCGCCAACGCTCCGCATCGTGCAGATCAACAATTTCGTCGTTTTCGGGAAAGATGGCACGTGGGCTCGCCTGTACGTTTGCGCCTATTCATGACCGGGAGGGCGGTCAGACGTGCAAGGGTCAAGCCATGACGGATATGTCGAACTCGAAGGCGTCGCTTGGAAGAACCATCCATGCGACCAGCGGAAAATGGAGCTGGTTCGTTGCGCTGGGTGAATTAGTCCTCGGTGGCATTGCGTCCGCAAATCTGATGGTTGCCAGTCTCGTCTCCATGCTGGTCATTGGCGCCACCAAGGCTGTCGCGCGCATCTTCCAGATTGTGCATGCCGTCTCGGTGCGCGTCATGCGGGGATTTATGGTCTGGCGGCTCGCCGGCGTTGTTTACGGCGCGGCCGGAATCTTCATCCTCGATGATCCGGTCTTGGCCTCGTTCACGCTGTCTCTCGCGGTGTGTGCCTTCCTCGTTGTCGCCGGGATGGTGCGGATCTGGGTGGGTTTTCACATGCCGACGCGGTGTGAGCCATGATGACGGGTTCGACTTTCACACGGCACTCGGAGATCGCCTGGCGCAGCGGTCAGACGCGGTCGACCTCGCGGTTGATTGCCGAGGAGACCGCCATCGCGCTCACCTATAACGGCTCGACCCATGCCGTGATGATGGGAACGCCCGCTGATCTCGAGGATTTCGGCATCGGCTTCAGCCTCACCGAAGCCATCGTCCGACGAAGAAGCGAAATCAGGAGCATCGATCTAATCCCGAACGAGCTGGGCGTCGAGGTGCGGATATGGCTCGATGGCGACTGCGCGGCGTCGTTGGCCGCTCGCCGCCGCGCCATCAGCGGTCCGGTTGGGTGTGGGCTGTGCGGCATCGAGAGCCTTGAACAGGCGCGACGGGCGCCCTCGCGGGTGAAAGATCATAACATCGTCTTTCGCGCACGGGATGTGCTGAACGCAATGCAGGCACTGTCTCCGCTCCAGACATTGAATCAGCACACGCGATCCGTTCATGCGGCGGCGTTCTGGACGCCTCGCACCGGAATCGGCCCGGTCAGGGAGGACGTCGGACGCCACAATGCTCTCGACAAGCTCGCGGGTGCGATCCTCCGCGACGGCAATTCGGCCTGCGAGGGCGCCGTGCTCCTGACGAGCCGCGTCTCGGTCGAAATGGTGCAGAAGGCGGCGATGATGGGCGTGCCGGTCGTCGTGGCCGTCTCCGCTCCGACCGCGCTCGCCATCCAGACCGCGAAGGAAGCGGGCATCACGCTTGTGGCGATTGCCCGCGACGACGGATACGGAGTGTTCACGCACCCGCGACGCGTTCTGCTGCCTGACGAGGCTGCGCCGCGCGCGGAGGGCTGACCTTGGGCCGATCAGCATGGTGATGCAAGCCGCATCTCCGGACGCCGCGGCCGAGCTGCGCGCCGTCGCTTATGCTCCGGAACGATCGCTCCTCGTTGCGGCTTTGCTAACGTTCTCGGGCGGTTTTCTCGATGCCTTCACCTGGCTCTCGCTCGGTGGTGTGTTCGCGAGCTCGCAGACCGGGAACGTCGTCTTCCTTGGCATTGATGCGCTGTCCGGGCAATGGCAGCAAGCGGCGCACCATCTGTTGCCGATCGTCGGCTTTGTTCTCGGCGCCTGGGTGGCGATCCGCATCCAGGTGCCGTTGCGCTGTCTCATTGGGCATATCGTCTGCCTCGCGGCAGCGATGTTATTGTTGCATCGGATCCCTGATCCGATCGCGATCCTCGGAATCTCCTTCGGTATCGCGCTGCAGTCGGCCAGCTTCAGGCGGGTCGAGCACTGGAGCTATCTCTCCGTCACCGTGACGGGCAACATGTTGCGCGCAATCGATCAATTCGTGTCGGCGTCCGATCGCGATGCCTTGCGTGGCGGCGCGGCCATGCTCGTACTCTGCCTGATATTCCTTTGCGGCGCGGCCATCGGCGGCGATGCGACGACGCGGCTCGGGGCGGCCAGTCTCGCGGTGCCGACCGCATTGTCGGCCTGCGCTCTGGTGCTATGCTTGCGGAGCCGATCCGGCCGCAGTCAGAACTGAGCGGTTCTTCTCGGTGTACCGTTATGCCATGCCAATCGGCAAAGGGGCGTTCGTTCGCGAAAGCAGGCTTGCCGGGCGCAACGTATCATTTACACGCGCCGGGATGGTGCGTTCCGAGATCAACCGCCACGAGAACCAGGTATGAACCACCTCCGCAAAGAGACAGACAGCCTCGGTGAAGTGTCCGTTCCCGCGGACAAGCTCTGGGGCGCGCAGACGCAACGTTCGCTCGAACATTTCAGCATCGGCAGAGACCTCATGCCGCGCGAGATGATCCAGTCCTACGCGATCCTGAAGAAGGCGGCCGCGAACGCCAACTACGCTGGCGGTCGTCTCGATGGCAAGCTTCACGAGATGATCATCCACGTCTGCGACGAGATTCTCGCGGGTCAGCACCACGACATGTTTCCGCTTCACGTCTGGATGACCGGTAGCGGAACGCAGTTCAACATGAACGTGAACGAGGTGATCTCGAACCGGTGCTGCCAGATCGCGGGCACGCCGCTGGGCAGCAAGCTGCCGGTTCATCCGAACGATCACGTCAACATGTCGCAGTCGTCGAATGACAGCTTCCCATCGGCCATGTACATCGCTGCCGCGACGAACGTGACGGAACGCCTCGTTCCTGCTGTCGAAGCGCTGCATGACGCGATCGCGGCAAAGTCGAGCCAGTGGGACGGCATCGTCAAGATTGGCCGCACCCACATGCAGGATGCCACCCCGCTGACGCTCGGGCAGGAGTGGTCCGGTTACGCCGGCATGCTCGCAGACGATCTGACGCGCATCGGCGACGCGCTCAAGGGCGTCTTCCGGCTCGCGCTCGGTGGCACGGCCGTTGGTACCGGGATCAACGCGGCGCCCGGCTTCGCGGAGGCCGTTGCGGCCGAGATCGCGCAGTTGACGGGCCTGCCGTTCGTCAGCGCGCCGAACAAGTTCGCGGTGCAGGGTGCGCATGACGCGCTGGTGCAGCTGTCCGGCACGCTGCGGACGCTCGCCGGCTCGCTCTACAAGATCGCGAACGACATCCGCCTGATGTCATGCGGTCCGCGTGCGGGGTTTGCCGAATTGCTGATCCCCGAGAACGAACCCGGCTCCTCGATCATGCCGGGCAAGGTCAATCCTACACAGGCGGAAGCGCTGACGATGATCGCCGTGCAGGTGATGGCGAACGATGTCGCCGTCGGGTTCGGCGGCGCCGGCGGCTATCTCGAAATGAACGTCTACAAGCCGCTGATCATCCACAACATCGCGCAGTCCATCACCATCCTGGCCGACGGCTGCACGAATTTCCGCACGTTCCTGGTCGAAGGCACCCAGCCCAATCGCAAGAAGATCCAGGAATACGTCGAGAGATCCTTGATGCTGGTGACCGCACTGGCGCCAGTGATCGGTTACGACAGGGCGTCGCAGATCGCGCACTACGCAATGGAGAACGATCTCACGCTGAAATCGGCAGCGCTGAAACTCGGCTTCGTCACCGAGGCGGAATTTGACCGTATCGTGGATCCCGTGAAGATGGTCAGACCCTATGTCGCCGAGATCAAGATTGGTACGAAGGCTGGTTGAAGGGGAGAGAAGTAATGATCCGCTGTGTACGTCTGTGGACTGGACAGGACGCCAATTCGCATTTCGAGGAGGGTTTCGTCGAGCTGGAGCCCGGCCAGCGCGGCGACTTCCTGAGCGGCAAGATCGATGCCGTCAGCGTCTCCTTCCAGGAGACCGAGTCGGGCGGCGCCTTCTCCTGGCACACCGCGCCGGTCCGCCAACTCGTAATCACGTTGAGTGGAACGCTCGATTTTCAGACGCGTGACGGTCATCACTTCCTCATTCATCCCGGCAATGTCCTGCTGGCCGAAGACACCGCAGGATCGGGCCACAGCTGGAAGTTGACGGACGATTCGTCCTGGCGCCGCGCCTACGTGGTGCTGCGGCCGGGAGCAGAAGTGCCGTTCCGCGCCAAGGCGCCGCAGCCGGCGCGGGCCTGATCAGCCATCCAGAGCACAGCTGCGAACTCCAACTGAACGAAGAGGGCGCCATGCAGGCAACTTCCGACCACGAATGCGACGTCGTCCTCATTGGTGCAGGCATCATGAGCGCGACCCTTGGGGTTCTTCTCAAGGAGTTGGAGCCCTCCCTCACGATCCAGATGCTCGAGGCTCTCGAGGATTGTGCGCTCGAAAGCTCGGATGCGTGGAACAACGCGGGCACCGGGCATGCGGCCAATTGCGAGATGAACTACACGCCGGAGAGGCCCGATGGCAGCGTCGATATCTCGAAGGCGCTCCAGGTCAATGTCGAGTTCGACCTGTCGCGGCAGTTCTGGTCCTATCTCGTTGGGCGTGGCGCGATCGCCGATCCGCGATCCTTCATTCATCCCGTGCCGCATATGAGCTTCGTGCACGGTGCCGACAACGTCGCCTTTCTCAGGAAGCGGTTCAAGGCGATGGCCGCCCATCACTGTTATGAGGGCATGGAATACAGCGAGGATCCCTCGAAGATCGCCGAGTGGGCGCCGTTGGTGATGGAGGGCCGCACCGGCGGTGATCCCGTGGCGGCCACGCGTATCATCACGGGGACCGACGTCGATTACGGGGCACTGACTCATCTCCTGGTCCATCATCTCGTCGGCCAGCCGGGCTGCGCCGCGCACTACAAGAGCTGCGTCACCGATCTGGTTCGCGAGCAGGACGGTCGCTGGCGCATCGAGGTGCGCGACACCGACAGCGGCGAGACGCGGGCGGTGCGCGCGAAGTTCGTCTTTATCGGCGCCGGCGGCGGTGCCTTGCCTCTGCTCGAGAAGTCCGGAATTCCAGAGGGACGCGGCTATGGCGGTTTCCCGGTCAGCGGGATCTGGCTTCGCTGCGACGATGCGGCGATCAACCGACGTCACCACGCCAAGGTCTACGGCAAGGCCGCCGTCGGCTCACCGCCGATGTCGGTGCCGCATCTCGACACGCGCGTGATCGGCGGTCAGCGATCGTTACTATTTGGGCCCTATGCCGGCTTCTCTAGCAAGTTCCTCAAGCACGGCTCTCTGCTCGACCTCTTCGAGTCCATCCGTCCCGCGAACGTCAAACCGCTACTTTCGGTGGCACGCGACAATTTCGATCTCACCGAGTATCTGATCGGGCAGGTGCTGCAGTCCGAGAGCCATCGTCTGGCGGCACTCGACGAATATTTCCCGATGGCCGATCCGAAGGACTGGAAGTTGCAGGTCGCGGGCCAGCGCGTCCAGATCATCAAGCCCGACGTCAAGCGTGGCGGATTGCTTGAGTTCGGAACCGAACTCGTCGGCGCGAACGATCATTCGCTGGTTGCGCTGCTCGGCGCTTCGCCAGGTGCCTCCACCGCGGCGTTCATCGCCATCAGCGTGCTGGAGAAGTGTTTCGCCGGTGAGCTGACGGCAAGCGCTTGGCTGCCGAAGCTGAGGCAGATCATCCCGTCCTATGGCGTGTCACTGATCGAGGACGCGGATTTCTGCCGCAAGATCCGCGCTGCAACGGCGGAGGTCCTCAAGGTCGAAAACATTCCGCAGCCGGCCGCATGTGCACCGGCGACCGCGACGCGAGCGTGAGAGAAGAAGGGGCATTCCCATGGATCCGACGGCGCTTCTCCTGTCCCGGCTGCAGTTTGCCTTCACCATCTCGTTCCACATTATCTTCCCGGCGTTCACGATCGGGCTTGCCGCCTGGCTCACCGTGCTCGAAGCGATGCACCAGTACAGCGGCAGGCCAGTGTACCGGACGTTGTTCGAGTTCTGGCTCAAGATCTTCGGCGTCGCCTTCGGCATGGGCGTCGTGTCCGGCGTCGTGATGGCGTTCCAGTTCGGAACGAACTGGAGCGTGCTGTCCAAGATGTCGGGGCCGATCCAGGGCCCGCTGCTGGCCTACGAGACATTCACCGCCTTCATGCTGGAGGCGGGCTTCTTCGGTATCCTCATCTTCGGACGGCCTCGGGTGCCGCCCTGGTTCTATCTGTTCTCGACCGCGATGGTCGCGCTCGGAACCACGCTGTCTGCGTTCTGGATCATGGTCAACAACAGCTGGATGCAGGTGCCGACCGGCTATGTCCTGCAAAACGGCCAGTTCGTGCCTGACGATTGGGCGCAGATCATCTTCAACCGGGTGGTCTGGGTCAGGTTTCCGCACATGCTGCTTGCCTCTTATCTGACGGGCGCGTTCTGCGTTGCGGCGACCGGCGCGTGGTACGTGCTGCGGCGGACCTATCGGCCCGAGGCGCACGTCATGTTGCGCATGGGCCTCGCGCTCGCGGCCGTGTTGCTTCCAGTCCAGCTGTTCATCGGGCATCTCGTCGGCGACTACGTTCACGACTACCAGCCGGCCAAGTTCGCCGCGATCGAAGCGCGCTGGCATGACGAGCAACCGGCTTCGGAGGTGCTGATCGCGATCCCGGACTCGAGCACCGAATCGAACAGATATGCGATCTCGATCCCGGTTCTCGGCAGCATCATCGCGAGCATGAGCCTGAACTCGAAGGAGGTCGGCCTGAGCAGCTTCGCGCCGCAGGACCGCCCGCCGGTGGCAATCCCGTTCTTTGCCTTTCGCATCATGGTCGGCTGCGGCTTCGTGATGCTGGGGCTTGCCTGGCTCGGGACCTGGCTCGGGCTCAAACATCGGCTCGAGCGCAGCCGCTTGCTGCTGTGGGGCATCTTCCTCAGCTTTCCATTGCCTTGGATCGCCATCCTCACGGGCTGGTACACAGCGGAAGTCGGCCGCCAGCCATGGACGGTCTATGGCGTGCTACGCACGGCAGATGCCGCGACGCCGTTCCTGACCGCGTCGGCCGCCACGGCTTCGCTGATCCTCTTCGTCGCGGTCTATGCCTTCATCTTCTCGTTCGGAACCTACTACATCTATCGGCTTCTGCGCGCCGGACCGGCGGGACTCGGCGGCAAATCGCTGGAGGTTCCCGTCCCCAACCGTCCGATGTCGCTTGCCGACAAAATGCCGACAATCGTCGAGGCGGGAGAATAGCCATGGTGACGTTCTGGGTTGCGCTTCTTGCCACCAGCATCCTGATCTATCTCCTTCTGGATGGCTTCGACCTCGGGGTTGGGATGCTGTGCGGCCTCGCGCACAGCGAGGCGAAGCGGGAGACGATGCTGCACACGGTTGCTCCGGTCTGGGATGGCAACGAGACCTGGCTGGTCGTTACCGGCGTGATCATGTGGGGCGCGTTTCCGCTGGCATATGCCACGGTGATGTCAGCCTTCTATATCCCTGTCATCGTGATGCTGCTCGGATTGATCCTCCGCGGCGTTGCGTTCGAGTTTCGCAGCAAGGCGCTCCGTTCGCGCTGGATTTGGGACGTCAGCTTCGTCGCGGGCTCGCTCGTTGCCAGCTTCATGCAGGGCGCGATGGTGGGCGCCCTCGTCGAAGGACTTCAATTCTCCAACGGCGACTACGTCGGCGGGACGTTCGGCTGGCTCACCGCCTTTTCCGCCCTGTGCGGGATTGGACTCTGCTTCGGATATTCGCTGCTCGGCGCCTGCTGGCTGGTGCGGAAGTGCGAAGGCCTCGTTCGGGACGCCGCGCGGCGCCAGATCCCGCCGCTGGCGATCGGCGTCCTGATGTTCCTGATCGTCGTCTTCGCCTATGCGCTTGCCGAACATCTTCCGATCCTGCAGCGCTGGACCGACCGGCCCTATCTGTTCCTATTTCCGCTCATCGGGGCCGGTGCCGCTGCCGTGCTCGCCACGAGTGTCCTGCGCCACGACGATTACTGGCCATTTCACATGGTCGCACTGATCTTCGCGGCGGCGTTCGGTACGCTCGCCCTGTCTTTCTGGCCCTATATGATCCCGTTCGTCCTGACGATCGACGAGGCCGCGGCGCCTCATGCAAGTCTCGCATTCATGTTCTGGGGTGCCGGCCTGTTCGTCTTTCCGCTGATGCTGCTCTATGTCGCGGTCGGCTACCGCGTCTTCCGCGGCAAGTCTGCCCCGGCGGTCGACCACTACTGACGGCCAGACGGCTCGAACTTGCCGCGGAACTGCAGCGGACAAGAAGAAAGGCGCCGTTGCCGGCGCCTTTCTCGTTGAGGAGCGATCGTTGAGCGGCTTCCTTCAGGACTTGGGCATGATGCCGGGATTGTTGTCCGGCCATTTCGCGATCAGCTTCTCGTCGATGTTGAAATGCTGGGCGACGAGCTTGGGCGGCGTGTGCGTCAGCCAGTTGGTGAGCGAGACCTCCTCGTAGCGCGGCGCACGGAACACGCCGACGAACTGCAGCTCGGTATCGCCGACATTCTCGACATAGTGGCCGAGATTGCGCCGGACATAGCCGATGTCGCCGGCCGCGAAATCCGTCGTCAGCGCGTTCGGACCGGTGTCGAACACCGTCATCCGCGCCTTGCCCTTGATGTAGTACTGCCACTCGTCGGCGTTCGGGTGCCAGTGCATTTCCCGGACCGCTCCAGGCGGCATCGTCACCAGTGCCGCGGCGACGGTCGTGGATACCTTGAAGTTGCTGCTGTCGGCAACGCGGATGCTTCCGGCAGAGCTCTCCTTGACCGGCGTCGAGCTGCCGAGCGAGTGGACGAAGGGGTAGGGCGGCGCATCGGCGTGCCTGGCGACTGCGGCGCGATCGGCGGCGAGATCGCCGGGCACCGTCCCCTGGAAGATCCAGAGATTGTGCAGCGGGATCTTTGCGAAGGCCTCGGCTGGGACGCCGAAATTCTTCGCCAGGACCTCGGGCGGGGTATGGGCGAGCCAATCCGTCACCAGCAGCGTGTTGAACTCATTGGCGTGGCCGTCATCGAAGCAGATCACGAACTCGCAGCCGTCGGGCCCCAATCCCTGCAGCGAATGAGGCGCGCCCGACGGAAAATACCAGAGGTCGCCGGCTTTGACGTCGGCGACATAGGGGCGTCCCTGGGTGTCGAGCACCGTGATGCGGCAGGTGCCGTAGGTCATGATCGCCCATTCGGCGGCCTGATGCCAATGCAGCTCGCGGATGCCGCCGGCGGACAGCCGCATGTTGACGCCGGATATCTCCTTGGAGATGGCGAAATCCGCAACGGTGACCTGGCGGGCCCAGCCGCCGTTCTGGATGCGCTTCGGCGCATTGTTGAAGGAGGCCCAATCCATCGGCAGGCCGCCGACATCGGTCGCGGGCGGGCTCTGCACCGATGGGAATTGCCTGGCCAGCGCGGGATTCTGGGGACCGGGATCGGTCAGGCTTCCCGGACTCGTGGCGTTTACGGCACCTTGCGGTGGCTCGTCCGGATTGCCGAAGCTTGCGGCCTGCGCACCTGTGCCGACCATGGCGGCGCCTGCCGCGGACATGGCCAGCAAATCACGTCGTGAGAACATGTTGGGTCGCTCCTGAAAATATGTCGAAAGCCCTCTGTCACGACGGGGCTTCAACCGCCCAACCTAGTTTCCGCCTGCCGTTTCAGCTTCCGCGAACGGTGCTCTTTTTGCCGGAATGCACTGGCTGCTGCCGCCAGCCAGCCGGGTTCGAACGTGTGCAATTGAGAAATTCGGCTTCGTTCTGAAAAGACGGCTCTGCCCGCGTGATCGTTAACTGACCCGGAGAAGCGCAAGATCGAGAGACATCGAGATGACCAAGAAATCGGTTCGTCCCTACCGTGAGCCTGCCGGCGGCTGGGGCGCACTCAAGGCGCTCAGCGAGGCGCTTCTGGTGCAGCGGGTGCCGCTGAAGGGCGCGGCGACGCTGAGCCGGATGAATCAGCCGCAGGGCTTTGATTGTCCCGGCTGCGCATGGCCCGATCCGAAGCACACTTCTTCGTTCGAATTCTGCGAGAACGGCGGCAAGGCGATCGCCTGGGAGGCGACGTCAAGGCGTTGCACACCGGAGTTCTTCGCGGAGCACACCGTCACCGAGCTCGCCAGCTGGAATGATTATGATCTCGAAATGGTCGGACGGCTCACGCATCCGATGGCCTATGATGCCGCATCCGACCGCTATGTCCCGGTGGAATGGAGCGATGCGTTCGACATGATCGGACGGGAGCTCAGGGCACTGCCAGATCCGAACATGGCGGAGTTCTACACTTCCGGGCGGACCTCGAACGAGGCAGCTTTCCTCTACCAGCTCTTCGTGCGCGAATACGGTACCAACAATTTCCCCGACTGCTCGAACATGTGCCATGAGGCGACCAGCGTCGGCCTGCCGTACTCGCTCGGGGTCGGCAAGGGCACCGTGCTGCTGGAGGATTTCGACAAGGCCGATTGCATCTTCATTTTCGGCCAGAATCCGGGCACCAACAGCCCTCGCATGATGACCAGCCTGCGCAATGCGGCGCGTCGGGGCGCATCGATCATCTCGTTCAATCCGTTCCGCGAACGTGCGCTGGAGCGATTCCAGGCGCCGCAGAGCCCGGTCGAGATGATCACGCTGAGCTCGACGACGATCAGCTCGAAGCTCTTCCAGGTGCGGGTCGGCGGCGACGTCGCTGTCCTCAAAGGGATCATGAAGATCCTGGTCGAGGCGGACGAGGCCGCCCGCGCCGCCGAGCAACCGGAGATCCTGGACTGGGATTTCATTCGCGGTCACACCGTCGGTGTTGAAGCGCTGATCGACGACCTCAAGCGTACGCAATGGCCCGACATCGAACGTCAGTCCGGCCTGACGCGCGAGGACATGGAATACGCCGCCGGCGCCTATATGAAGGCAGAGCGCGCCATCATCGTCTACGGCATGGGCATCACCCAGCACTGGCGCGGCGCGCACAACGTGCAGCAGATCGCCAATCTCGCGCTGCTGCGCGGCAATGTCGGGCGCGAAGGCGCCGGCGTCTGCCCGGTTCGAGGTCATTCCAACGTGCAGGGCGATCGCACCGTCGGGATCACCGAGGTTCCCAAGCCAGACTTTCTCGAGCGCCTGGAGCAACGCTTCGGCTTCAAGCCGCCGTCCGCGCCGGGACATAACGTCGTGACCGCGCTGGAGGCCATGATCCGCGGCGAGGTAAAAGCCTTCTTCGCGATGGGCGGCAATTTTGCCGCGGCCATTCCGGATTGGCAGGCGACCCAGACGGCACTCGGCAAGCTCGATCTCACCGTCCACGTCTCGACCAAGCTCAACCGCAGCCACCTGATCCATGGCCGCGCCGCCCTGATCCTGCCATGCCTCGGACGCACCGAGATCGATATCCAGACGTCAGGGCCGCAGTCGATCACGGTGGAGGACTCGATGTCGATGGTGCATGCATCCGGCGGCCGCAACAAGCCTGCGTCGGAACACCTGCGCAGCGAGGTCGCGATCATTGCCGGCGTCGCCAAGGCGACGCTGGGCGAGCGCACGGTGGTCGATTGGGACGGATTCGTTGCGGATTACGACCGAATCCGCGATGCGATCGAGGCGGTGTTCCCGATTTTCCAGGGTTACAATGCCCGTATTCGCGTCCCGGGCGGCTTCCACCTCACCTCGACGGCGCGCGAGCGGATATGGGCGACGCCGTCGGGCAAGGCGAGCTTCCTGGTGTTTCCGGGGTGCGGGGAAGACCCGGAGAGCGATGCCGATTTCCTCTGGCTCACCACCATACGCAGCCACGACCAGTACAACACCACGCTCTACTCGATGTCCGACCGCTATCGCGGCGTGTTCGGCCAGCGCGACGTGGTCTTCCTCAACGAGTATGAGCTGAAGAAGCGGGGACTGGTCGACGGCGACCGCGTCGACCTGATCACCGTATCGACCGATGGAGCCGAGCGGATCGTACGCAACTTCCGCGTGGTGGCCTATTCGTTCCCGACCGGCTGCTGCGCCGCATACTATCCGGAGACCAATCCGCTGGTCCCGCTCTATGCCCGCGATCCCCTCAGCTTCACGCCGTCATACAAGGGCGTTCCGATCCGCCTTGTGCGCTCGGCTGCGGCCCAGAGCCAGTGACGGGCGCGCGGTCACACATCGCAGCACGGCGCGTCTGCCCGGACGGAGACCGGCAGCGTGAACCAGAAACGGGCTCCGCCGTGCGCGCCATTGCCTTCCGCGCCGATCCGGCCTCCATGCGCTTCGACGATCGACCGGCAGATGGGCAGTCCCATGCCCATTCCGGTCTCCTTGGTCGTAAAGAAGCTGTCGAAGAGCCGATCGACATATTCGGCAGCAATACCAGGTCCGTTGTCCTCAACGGAGCAGCACAGTGTCGACGGGTCTGGCGTGACCGTGCTGATAACGATCCGGCGATCGTCGTATCCGGCCTGCGTCATCGCCTGCATCGCGTTGATGGCCAGATTGACGATCACCTGCTGGAGCTGCGTGCGATCACCGAGGACCTGCGGCGCGCTCGGGTCGGGCCGGTGCACGATCGTCACCATCCGGGATTCGAGTTCATGGCGGAGGAAGAGAAGCGCTTCGCGAATGATTTCGTCGAATGACAGGGATGCCCATTCCGGGGGCCTCCGGGAAGCTATTCCGCGAACGCGCGCCACGATGTTCGCCGCCCGCTGCGCATCTACGATGATGTGTTCGATGGTCTTGCGGATCTCGACGATATCGGGAGTGAGCCTATTCAGCCATCGCAGCCCGGCGGCGCCATTGGTGGCGATGGCTGCGAGAGGCTGATTGACTTCGTGTGCGATCGATGCGGTGAGCTCGCCCAGCATCGAGACCCGCGCGGCATGTGCGAACTCGGCCTGTACCTGCTGGAGCTTCTGCTGGGCGCGAAGACGCTGTGAGATGTCGATCGTGCCGACCAGGCTTATTTCGAGATCATTGATAGGGCCGACGCGCGCGGTCGTGAAGAGAACGTCGACGACTCGACCGTCCCACGTGACCATCTTGGTCTCTTCTTCGAAATTCGTCTCGCCGCGGTAGCGGGACTCCATCGCCCGGCGGAACGTATCGGGCCGTTCCCTCCAGGTGTCCGCCATGGAACGTCCTACAAAGCTTTCGACGCCTCCGCCGAACATCTGGATGGCTCGTTCGTTGGCCTCCTGAAACGTGAGCGCATCCATGCAGGTGCGAAGGAATTCGGGATGGCCGTCGAAATAGGCGCCGAGGTCCTTGACGCCCTCGGCACGCAGCTTTCGGAACAGTGCGACGAGTCTGCTGGCGTCGAGCTGCCGGAATGCGATCGGCATGCGGCTGAACAGCTGGCGGTAGCGCTGCTCGCTCCGCTCCAGCTCGGCGTTGGTCTTCTTCAGGGCCGTGATATCCATGATCGCGCCGACGAGCGTCAGCGAAGCGGCTAGAAAAGCACCGAAAGCGATCGCCGTGAAATTGTCTCCAAGCAGTGAACAGGCAAAGGACAGCAGCGTCAGAACAAGGCTACCCCAAGCCCACAGCAGAATCCGATCCTGTATTGTCCGGATCGGCAGCAAACGCCGCCACCATCGCTGGGGCTGTACGGGGGGTGAGCCATCCAGGCGTTCGAGCATCATCCGGAAGGTCTAGCGCGCCGCGGACGGGAGGTCTTTTGCGTTTTCGCAGGCGTCTTGTCAAAACGCACGAAACTGCGATCGGGATTGCTGGATGCGATCCTGGGTCACCTCGGCGGTTGGCCTCGTGACGCCGAATCGCTGCTCGAACTCGGCGACATTGACGACGCCACGGCGGTGGGTGCCATCGCCGATCTTGCGGTCGCCCTCCCAGGCCTCGACCTCGAACAGGACGCTTCTGGCGTCGATCGCGACGACCCGTGCCGTCGCCCGCGCCGTGCGGCCGACCGGCGTCGCGGCCAGATGGCGGATATTGACCATCATCCCGACGCTGACATGACCTGCGGGAAGGAACGGCTGAACCGCCGATCCGGCAGCCATTTCCATGTGCAGGATCATCATCGGTGTGCCGTAGACTTCAGGCATGCCCGGCACCACATGGCCGACTGTCATCTCGGGCGTGACGGTCACCAGTTTTTCGGCGATCATGCCGGTCGTCACATTCTCAAGCGGATTCATGGCTCAATTCCGTCTCTGCCTCGGTCGCGGATGGGGTGGATGTCTTGGCTGCTCGCGGCTTGCGTCCGGTGAGCCAGTTGCCGAGCCGGTCGAGATAGAGATAGACGACGGGCGTGGTGTAGAGCGTCAGGATCTGTGACAGCATCAGGCCGCCGACGATCGTGTAGCCGAGCGGCTGGCGCAGCTCCGCGCCGGTGCCGGAGCCGATCATCAGCGGCACGCCGCCGAGCAGTGCCGCCATCGTCGTCATCAGTATAGGGCGGAAGCGCAGCGTGCATGCCTGGTAGATCGCCTCTTCAGGGCTGAGCCCGTGCTGGCGCTCTACCTCGAGCGCGAAATCGACCAGCATGATGCCGTTCTTCTTGACGATGCCGATCAGCAGGATGATGCCGATGATGGCGATGACGCTGAGATCCATGTGGACCGCGAGCAGCAGCAATAGCGCGCCGATGCCGGCCGAAGGCAGCGTCGACAGGATCGTGATCGGATGGATCAGGCTCTCATAGAGAACGCCGAGGATGATGTAGATCACGATCAGCGCCGCGCCGATCAACAGCGGCGTGCCCGACAGGGAGGACTGGAACGCCTGGGCGTTGCCCTGGAACGAGGTCGATAGCGAGGTGGGCTTTCCGGTGTCCTTCTCGATATTCTGGATCGCCGTCACCGCATCGCCCAGCGCGACGCCTGGCTTCAGGTTGAACGAGATCGTCACCGACGGAAACAGGCTCTGGTGATTGATCAGGATCGGCGCGGGCTTGATGACGGCGTGAACCAACGTGCTGAGCGGGACCTGCTGGCCGGTGGCCGAGTTCAGGTAGATGTCCTTGAGTGCTTCGGGCCCGTACTGGAAGCGCGGATCGACCTCCATCACGACATGGTACTGGTTCAGCGAGGTGAACATGGTGGAGACGATGCGCTGGCCGAAGGCGTCGTCGAGCGCATTGTCGATCGCCGTGGGCAGGATGCCGAAGCTGGAGGCGACCTCGCGATTGACGGTGACCTCCAGCCGTGGGCCGGCGTTGGCCTGGTCGCTGGCGACGTCGCTGATGAGATCGAGCGCGCGCAGCTTCTCCAGGAAGATCGCCGACCAGTGGGTAAGCTCGTTGGAATCGGCATCCGTCAGGGTGTACTGATATTGCGTCTTCGAAAGGCGTGCGCCGATGGTGATGTCCTGCGCCGCCTGCATGTAGAGCGTGATGCCCTGGATATGGGCGAGCCGCGGGCGCAGCCGATCGATGATCTGGTCGGCGCTTGCCTTGCGTTCCGGCTTCGGCTTCAGCACGATGAAGATGCGCCCCTGGTTGAGCGTCGCCGTTGGACCTCCCGGCCCGATATAGCTCGCCACCGACTGGATCGCCGGATCCTTCGACAGGATTTCGACGATCGCCCGCTGGCGTTCGGACATCGCGGGGAAGGAGATGTCCTGGGCGGCCTCGGTGATGCCCACGATCTGCCCGGTGTCCTGTTGCGGAAAGAATCCCTTCGGGATGATCACATAGAGGTAGCCGGTCAACGCGATGGTCGAGAGCATGACCAGTAACGTTGCGAAGCGATGCCGCAGCACCACGCGCAAGCCCCGCGCGTAGAGTGCAAGCAGGGCATCGAAAGCGCGCTCGAACAGCAGGTAGATACGGCCGTGCTTCCTTCGTGTATCATCCTTCAGCAGGCGCGCACACATCATCGGCGTCAGGGTGAGCGAGATCACCAGCGACAGCAGCAGCGAGGCGGTGATGGTGACGGCGAATTCCTGGAACAGCTTGCCGACATAGCCGCCCATCAGGAACAGCGGGATGAACACCGCAATCAGCGACAAGGTGATGGAGACAATCGTGAAGCCGATCTCGGCGGAACCCTTGAGTGCCGCCTCCATCGGGGTCATGCCCTGCTCGAGATGACGGACGATGTTCTCGATGACCACCACGGCGTCGTCGACCACGAAGCCGACTGCGATCGACAAGGCCATCAGCGAGAGGTTGTCGAGGCTGTAGCCGAGCACGTAGAGGACCGCGAACGTCCCGACCAATGCCAGGGGAACGGTGACCGCGGGGATGACGGTGGCCCAGAAATTCCGCAAGAACAGGAATATGACCATCACCACCAGGGCGACCGTCAGCAGTAGCGTGAACTGAACGTCGGAAACCGCGGCGCGAATCGTGGCGGTGCGATCGGCGGCAATCGTCACCTTGATCGCCGGCGGAACGGAAGCCTGCAGCTGCGGCAGCAGCTTCTTGATCCGGTCGACGGTCTCGATCACATTGGCGCCGGGAACGCGCTGGACTGCGAGGATGATCGCGGGCTCCTTGCCGTACCAGCCGGCCAGAAGATCGTTTTCGGGTGCATCGATCGCCGTGCCGATGTCGCGGATCCGCACCGGCGAGCCGTTGCGATACGCGATGATGAGGTCTTCGTAGGCAGAGGGCTTCAGCAGCTGATCGTTTGTGTTCAGCGTATAGGTGACGCGCGGGCTGTTGAGCGTGCCCTTCGGCAGGTCGACATTGGCGCCGGCGATGACGTTGCGGACGTCTTCGAGGCCGATGCCCCGGGCGGCGAGCGCCTGCGGATTGACGCGAACACGGATCGCGGGTTTCTGCTGACCGCCGATGCCGACGAGGCCGACACCGGGCACCTGCGAAATCTTCGGCAGCAGGATATTTTCGGCGTAGGCGTCCACCGTGGTCAGCGGCAGCGAGTCCGACGTCAGCGCGATCAGCATGATCGGCGTCTCCGCCGGATTCACCTTCCTGATCGTCGGCGGGTAGGGGATGTTCGGCGGCAGGAAGGGGCTCGCGGCGTTGATCGCGGCCAGCACGTCCACCGCCGCGCTGTCCACCGTCCGCGACAGCTCAAATTGCACAGTAAGCTGAGCCACGCCGAGCGCACTGGACGAGGTGAGTTGGGTGATACCCGGGATCTGGCTAAGCTGCTGCTCGAGCGGCGTGGCGAGCGACGAAGCGATGGTGCCGGGATCGGCGCCGGGCAACTGCGCCGAGATCTGGATCGTCGGGTAATTGACGTTCGGCAGCGCGCCGACCGGCAGCAGCGGATAGGCCGCAAGGCCGCACAGCAGGAGGCCGGCCATCAGCAGCGCGGTTGCAATCGGCCGCAGAATGAAAGGCGCGGAGAGATTCATGGGATCGCGTCCTGCACGGCGCTCTGCAGGTCGGCTTCCTGCGCGGCCTTGCCATGCAGCTGGCGGACGCGGCTGCCTTCCGTCAACCGATACTGACCGTCGACCACGACGACGTCACCTGACTTCAGACCCTGGTCGATGAGGGCCTGGCCATCGCTGATCTGCGCGATGTGAACGGGGCGTAAGGCGGCCGTCTGGTCCTTGGTTACGACGTAGACATAGCTGCCGTTCGGTCCCTGCTGCACGGCCGAGCCCGCGACAGTGAGCGCGTCCTTCTGGATCTCGAGCAACAGGCGCGCGTTCACCAGCTGGCCCGGCCACAGCCGGTGCTCACGATTCGGGAACACCGCCTTGAGCTGGACCGTGCCGGTCGTTCCTGCGATCTCGTTGTTGACCAGCAGCAGCGTGCCCTCGTCGAGCTTCGTCTTATTGTCCTGGCTGTAGGCAATAACCTTCAGCGATCCCTTTGCAGCGTGCTCCTGGATTACGGGCAGGTCGGTCTGCGGCAGGGTGAACAGCAGCGAGATCGGTTCGATCTGGGCGACGACGACGAGGCCATTGGGGTCGGTCGGATGGATCACGTTGCCGACATCGATCTGGCGGACGCCCGTAATGCCGGGAATGGCCGACGTCAGGCGCGTGTAGCTGAGCTGGACGTTGGCCTGATCGATCTGCGCCTGGTCGGCCTTGACGGCGGCCTTGAGCTGCGCCACCTGCGCCGTCTGCGTCTCGATCAATTGCGGGGTCGCGTAGCCCTTGTCGCCGAGCTGATTGTAGCGTGACAGATTGGCCTCGGCGTTCACGAGCTGCGCCTGATCCCTGTCGCGGTTGGCCGTCAGCTGCTCGATCTGTGCCTCGTAGGGACGCGGATCAATCTGCGCGAGCAGGTCGCCGGCCTTGACGGTCTGCCCCTCGGTGAAGGCGATCTTGACGATCTGCCCCTGAATCTGACTGCGCACGACGTCGGTGTTGTACGCGATCACGGTGCCGATGCCGCGCAGGTAAATCGGAACGTCCTTGCCGGTGACGGTGGCTGCGACGACCGGCACGGCAGCGGGCACCGGCGCGGCCGCCACGGCCGGCCTGTGGTCGGTGCCGTAGAACCAGAGGCGTGCGCCTATCAGGATCACGGCGAGAGCAACCAGTGCAATGGTGAGGTTCCGTTTCACGGTGATGGTCCTTCTCGATCTCAGGGATTGCCGGAACCGCTGACTGAAGTCGTGCTGCCCATGGAGGCAGGACCGGGCACCGGCAGGGACGGACTGATTCCGGCGCCGCCGAGCTCGGTGGATCCGAGCGGAATCCCGACGCGTCCGACCGTCGATGTCGAGGGAGGCAAGGCGGATTGGGTTGTCGTGCCGTCGGGGCAGCCGAGTGACGGGATTCCGGAGAGCTCGCCGCCGTCAAACAAGGCCCCCGACGATCCGGTATTCCCTGGTTGGGAGCAGTTCGTCATTGCTTGCGAAGGATTGATCGGGGATACGCCGGGCGTGGCGATTTCGGTTGAGCCCAGCGGAATGCCTTCAGGCCGCGTGGCGCCCAGGTTGAGCGGCGAGGTTGCAGACATGCCGACAGGGGGCAACGTCGTCGGCAGCGTCATCTGCGCATTCGCCGCGGCCGGGATCAGCCATATCAGGCAAGTTGCGAGCGCCACACCCAGATGCATCGATGCAAATCGGCGGCATCTGAACCTGTTCGATGAGAGCTGTTCTCGCATGGGCTGCTCCGGGTTCTTTCATTTGTGCGGAACGATAGGGAGCGGCTGGCGTGCCGGTATTCCCTGAATGCACGTCCCGCTGTCTGGCCGCACGATCGAAAGCCATCCGCCCCCGGGATCATTGGGGCCCCTTCCGAAGCAGTCGCTTTGCCTCGGACAGCTCCCGGCGGCACGTCGCGATGTCGCTGGAACGGTTCGCGGCGCGTGCGCGGTCGAGGGCATCGAGCGCGAGTCGAAGGTGCACTCCGCTCGCGCCTGCCGCCTGCGCCACCGATCGCGGCGTCGGCTGATGACTGCGCAGTGCGTCAAGGCTCTCAGAGCTCCAGCCATGTGCGCCGGCATTCTTCTCAATCGCGGCGTCCGCCTGTGCCTGGACATGCCCGATCGAATCCTCGCAGGACGCAGCACGAGCCGGGGATGCCGCCTGCAGGAGGATTATAGTGGCGGCTGAAATCCGGATGAGTGAATTCGATGTCATTGTCGATCCTCTCGTGTGATAGCGAACGTGGTCTCGACTGACAGGACCGATACGCGCCGTCTTTCGCTTGCGAACGTCGGCTGCTTTGCATGCGCACGAGATCGTGCCATCAGAGAAACCGGAGCGTAAGCTGGATCAGAGCTGCGGCCGATAATTCCCGGCGTGCGAAGTGGGAAGGGTCGTTGTTTGCTGAAATACGCAGGCAAGCGGCCAACTTATTATCGCATCGTTCCAACCCGAGTGATCTCGACATGAAACACCTCAACGCAGGTCTCGCCTTTGCTGCAGCCCTTTCCCTGTTCGCGAGCATCGCCCCGGCGCGTGCGGAACCCGTCAAGAACATCGTCCTGGTCCACGGCGCCTGGGTCGATGCATCAGGCTGGAAGCCGGTCTACGAAATCCTGAGCAAGGAAGGCTTCCGCGTGACCATGGTGCAGGAGCCGGAAACGTCGTTCGCCGACGACGTCACGGCAGCGAAGCGGATTATCGATCTCCAGGATGGCCCGATACTCCTCGTCGGCCACAGCTATGGCGGCTCGATCATCACCGAGGCCGGCGTCCATCCCAAAGTAGCCGGCCTCGTCTACGTCGCCGCGCACGCCCCAGACGTCGGCGAGGATGAATCGGCGCTCGGCAAGAAGACGCCGAGCGTGCTTGGAAAGACCGAAGGCGTCATCAAGGTCACGCCGGACAAGTTCACCTATCTCGATCCTGTGCAATTCCCGAAACTGTTTGCGCCCGATCTGCCGCGTGAGCGCGCCGAGTTCGTGGCACGCTCTCAGGTCCTGGCCGCGGTACAGGTGTTCAGCACCCCACTGACGGCGGCTGCGTGGAAGACCAAGCCGAGCTGGGGCATCGTTGCTGGCGACGACCAGATCATCAATCCCGATCTGGAGCGCTGGTATTACGAGCGTGCCAAGAGCCACACCACGGTGATCCCGGGCGCGAGCCACTCGGTCTACGAGTCACATCCCAAGGAAGTGGCCGCTGTCATCGCGCGCGCAGCGCGCAGCATCGATCAACCGGTCACCCGCTGACGCCGCATTTTGCCGGTCCTAACGCACGGCCGGTGAACAGAGGATCGGCGGGAGAGGCAGCACTCCCGCCGGCCTGACTGTCCCATCCGGAATGTTCCATCAACCTGATCGAGACGATCAGCACCATTAGCGGACCGGACCGTGACGGTGAGACGCGCCCAGGAGCAAAGGCCATGACGAGCTGGCAGAACAACCGCGCTAGGCGTGATGCTCGCATCGCTGCAGGAGCCGTGCTTGCCCGCGGCAAAGTCGTAGAAGCAGGCAATGCCACGCGCTTGCTCGAGGCTGTGATTCGGCCGGGCGATCGGATCTGCCTGGAAGGCGACAACCAGAAGCAGGCCGATCTGCTCAGTCGTGCGCTGCTCGCGGTCGATCTCTCCAGGGTCAACGATCTGCACATGGTGCAGTCGGGCGTCGTTCTCCCAGAACATCTGGATCTGTTCGACCGCGGCATCGCGAAGCGGCTGGACTATGCCTATTCCGGGCCGCAATCGGCCCGCATCGCGCGCATGCTGTTCGGCGGCAAGATCGAGCTGGGCGCAGTCCACACCTATCTCGAACTATTCGCACGCTACTTCATCGACTTGACGCCGCACGTCGCGCTGATCGCTGCCGTCAGCGCCGACCATGACGGAAATCTCTACACCGGTCCGAACACCGAGGACACGCCGACCGTGGTGGAGGCAACGGCCTTCAAGGACGGCATCGTGATCGCACAGGTCAACGAGATCGTCGAGCATGTTCCGCGGGTCGACATCCCGGCGGATCGCGTCCACTTCGTCGTCAAGTCCGACAAGCCGTTCTTCGTCGAGCCGCTGTTTACGCGCGATCCGGCCGCGATCACCGAGGGACAGATCCTGACCGCGATGCTTGCGATCAAGGGTATCTATGCGCCCTATGGCGTGCAGCGGCTCAATCACGGCATCGGCTTCAGTACGGCCGCGATCGAGCTCCTGCTGCCGACCTTCGGCGAGCGGCTCGGTCTCAAAGGCAAGATCGCAACCCATTTTGCTCTTAACCCGCATCCCGCACTCATTCCCGCGATCGAATCCGGCTGGGTCCGGCAGATCCACTCGTTCGGCTCGGAGGTCGGCATGGACGACTACATCCGCGCCCGATCCGACGTCTACTTCACTGGCTCCGACGGCTCGCTGCGCTCCAACCGCGCCTTTTGCCAGACCGCCGGGCTCTATGCCTGCGACATGTTCATCGGCTCCACCTTGCAAATCGATCTGCAGGGAAATTCGTCGACCGTCACCACCTCCCGCATCGCCGGGTTCGGCGGTGCACCGAACATGGGGGCGGATGCGCGCGGCCGGCGTCATCCGAGTGAGCCCTGGCTGAAGGCCGGGGCGGAGTCCGATCCCGACGGCTCTCCCCTGATGCGCCGCGGCCGCAAGCTGGTCGTTCAGATCGGCGAGACGTTCGGAGACAAGAATGTACCGCTGTTCGTCGAGAAGCTCGATGCCATCGAGCTCGCGGAGAAGCTCGAGCTCGAGCTCGCGCCGATCATGATCTATGGCGACGACGTCACGCACATCGTCACCGAGGAGGGCGTAGCCAATCTCCTATTGTGCCGTACCGCGCAGGAGCGTGAGCAGGCCATCCGGGGCGTTGCCGGCTACACCGATGTCGGCCGTCGGCGGGATCACGGCATGGTCGCGCACTTGCGCGAACGCGGGGTGATCCGCCGCCCGGAGGATATCGGCATCAATCCGCTCGATGCGGATCGCAGCCTGCTCGCAGCGCGCTCGATCAAGGACCTCGTGCGCTGGTCTGGCGGACTCTACACGCCGCCGTCGAAATTCAGGAACTGGTGAGGACGGATCATGGAAGATCTTAGGTTTGAGCACAGCGTTCGCACCAGGGCCGGCGGCACCAGGCAGAGCGCGATCGTCGGCGTTGTCGCCTCGGGGAATCTGGAGGTGCTGGTGGAACGCGTCCTGCCGGATGCGGAATGCGCCATCGAGATCAGGACCGCGGCGGTCGGCTTCGGCGAGGTCTGGACCGCCGTAATCGGCGATTTCGTCGACCGCTATTCGCCCGGCGGGCTGAGATTCTCGATCAACGACGGCGGCGCGCGCCCCGATACGGTCTCACTTCGGTTGGCGCAGGCGGTGCGATCGATCACGGAGAACGGCCAATGACGGCACCATTCAAGGACATCACACTGACCGAGCGCGCCTGCAGCACCAGCTTCTACGAATCTTCGGCCCGCACGCGGTTGGAGTTGCTGCTCGACGCCGGCAGCTTCGTCGAGTTCATCGGTCCGGAGCAGCGCGAGGTCAGCCCGCATCTGAAGATTTTTGATCTGCCCGAGCAGTTCGACGACGGCATCGTCGTCGGGCATGGCCGCCTGGATGGCTCGCCGGTGTTCGTCGCCGCACAGGAGGGACGTTTCATGGGCGGCGCCTTCGGCGAGGTGCATGGCGCCAAGCTGACCGGGTTGCTCCGCGCGGCGCGCCAGATCGCATCGATCCCCGTCCTGATCCTGTTCGACACCGGCGGCGTCCGGCTGCAGGAAGCCAATGCCGGCGAGCTCGCCATTGCCGAGATCATGCGGGCGGTGATGGAGGCGCGCAGCGCCGGCGTGAAGGTGGTTGGCCTGATCGGCGGCCGGTCCGGATGCTACGGCGGAGGTGGGTTGACCGCAGGCTGCTGCTCGGCGCTCGCCGTGTCTGAACCCGGGCGCATTGCGGTGTCCGGCCCCGAGGTCATCGAGACCAATCGCGGCGTCGAGGAGTTCGACTCCCGCGACCGCGCGCTGGTCTGGCGCACCATGGGCGGTAAGCATCGCCGACTGCTCGGCGCCGCCGACGTCTTTGCCGATGACAACGTGCAGGATTTCCGCGAGGCCGCGCTGGAGCTGCTGGGTCTGATCGGACCTTTCGGCCTCGACAGCTTGAAGGCAGAGCAGGAGCGGCTTGCCGACCGGCTAAGCCGCTACGGTGCCTGCCTGGATGCCGTCGACATATGGGCGGCGGAAGGCATCGCGCATGCTGAATCGGTTCCGGAGCTGCCGTCCGATCAGTTCATTACGCTCGCCGAAAGGATCGGGAGGACCAACCGTGACGCTCGATGACATTCTCGCCTCGCTCTTCCCCAAGGGCCACGAGATCAGGAACGACAAAGGCGTCCTGCTCGGCTCGGCGACGCTGCGACGCGGCGACAAAATGCTCGTCCTCGGTGTCGCGGATCGAACCGCACTGGGCGTTGACGAGGCGATCAGATTGTCCGGCCATGTCCTGGAGTCGATCGGCCTGGCCTCTGGCCCGATCCTGGTGCTCGTCGACAGCGACAGCCAGCGCATGAGCAAGCGCGACGAATTGCTCGGGCTGAACGAATTCCTCGCGCATCTGGCGAAAGTGTTGATCCACGCGGACATCAACGGCCGCCCGACCATCGGCCTGCTCTACGGTCACTCGGCGGCGGGCGCTCTGCTTGCGACGGGACTTGCAACCCGCGTGCTGGTTGGATTGCCCGGCGCACACCCCGCAGTGATGGACCTGCCGTCGATGGCGAAGGTTACCAAGCTGTCGATGGAAGCGCTCGAGGAGAAGGCGAAGTCCACACCGGTGTTCGCGCCGGGGCTGTCCAATCTCGTGCAGATGGGCGCGGTTCACACGACGTGGAGCAATGACTCCTCTCTCGCCGATCAGCTGGAGGCGCTGCTGGCCGACATGCCGGCCGCGCGAGACCAACGGGATGCGCTTGGTAAGGCGCGTGGTGGCCGGCTGAAGGCCGCTGACATTGCGGAGCGTGTTCGTGACCTGGCCCTGCAAGCACGGTGAGCCTTCACCGGGTCGTCATGACCTCGTCTTCGTCAGCCCGGCGGGGTGGCGCGCGATGCTGGAAGCGCGCGGCGATCTCGCAACCGATGCGTTGGTCGCACGTTGGTCCAAAATGGGCTGGCCGGCGATCAGGCGGCGCGCTCTGCCAGGCGAGGACGCCGGTCTTGCTCTGGGCCTGCCCTTGCCGCCTTCGGCCGGTAAGAAGCGGATCTGCCTCCTGGCTGATATCCACCACGTCGTCTCGGTCGCGAGGCCGCCGTCGCTGCGGCAAGCGCGGGCCTACGCGCCGCGGAATTGGTGGCCCACGCTCGATCGGCTCAACCGCTTGGAGCTTCGTCACTCGGTGGATGCGCGCGTCTTTGGCAGCCTGGCCTGGCAATCGTTAACCGGGCTCGACTATGTGACGGACCGATCGGACCTCGATGTGCTGTTCGAGTTTCGCCATGAAACCGACATTAATCGCTTCGTCGCCGATGTGGCTGCGATCGAGATCGAAGCACCGATGCGGCTCGATGGTGAACTGATGCGCGCCGATGGTGCTGCCGTGAACTGGCGTGAGCTCTACGGCGGCGCGCGCGAGCTTCTGGTGAAGAGCATCGAGAGCGTGATCCTGCTCGACAGGAATCGATTCGTTTCGGGAGCGAGGGGATCATGATCACCGCGGCTGTACGAGGTTTCGAAAGGTCGGTTCAGCATCGGGCGCGCATCGGGCCCGATGTTTCCGCGATCGGCGCCATCGCTGCCCGCTGCCTCGTCGAGGAGCTGGAAACATGGCCGAAGCCGGGACTCGTAAGTCATATCGACAATGGCAGTCACGTTGATATGGATGCCGGCACGTTCCGTCGCAGCGCCGCGGCCATCAAGCCTCATCTTCAGCGCCTGGCCGATGCGGGCGCGAGTGGTTGCGGCATGGGGCGGCTGCGGATCATCGGCCTCGAGGCCGAGCGTGCGATGTTTGCAGCGACCTCAGGCGTCAACACGCATCGCGGCGCGATCTTCGGACTCGGCCTGCTGTGTGCGGCGGCCGGTGCGAGGGCCGGCGGGTTGGTCGATGCTGAGCTTTCGCTTGGTGAGGTCGTGAGGCGCCTGTGGGGCGAGAGCATCATCGACGGTCCGGTGCTGTTGCACAGCCACGGCAGCGCGGCCCGGCGCCGCTTTCGCGCCGGTGGTGCGTGTACCGAGGCCGCGAAGGGATTTCCCAGCGTCTATCGGATCGGATTGCCGGCGCTGCGCAGAGCGACGCGTGCCGTGCCGGAAGATAAGGAATCGGCCCGGGTCGAGGCATGCTTTGCCCTGATCGCCTTTGTGGAGGACACCAACCTCCTGCATCGCGGTGGGCTCGACGGCCTTCGCTTTGCGCATGATGCGGCGCGTCGCTTCATCGACGTTGGCGGCGTCAGCGCGCCTGGCTGGCGTAAGCGGGCGCAGTCGATCCATGACAGCTTCGTCGCCCGTCGTCTCAGCCCGGGTGGATCGGCCGATCTGCTTGCAATGACGCTCTTTGTCGATGCTCATGAAAGCCCATGCCGATGATGTCCAATGCAATCCTGATGGCGCTCGTGCCGGTTTTCTTCGTGCTGCTGCTGGGATACGCCGCCGGCAAACTTCATGTCGTCGACAATCTTCATGTCGACGCTCTCAACGCGCTGGTGATGGATTTTGCGCTGCCCGCCTCGCTGTTCGCCGCGACCGCGTCAGCGTCGCGCCGTGAGATGGTCGACCAGGCCTCGCTCTTCCTGGTGCTCGGCGTCACGATGCTGCTGCTCTATCTTGGCTGGTATTTCGCCGCCCGTCGGCTCTCCAAGCTCTCCCAGTCCGAGGCATCCCTGCAGGCGCTGACGATTGGCTTCCCGAATCTCGCCGGGGTGGGTCTTCCGATCATGACCTCAGTCGTGGGTCCAACCGGCACCGTTCCGGTTGCCGTTGCATTGGCGGCGGGCTCGATCCTCATCAGCCCATTGACCCTGATCGTCGCGGAAATGGGTGCCGCCAAGGCTCGTGGCGAAGAGATGGCGGCGCGGCAGATCTTGACGGCAGTCCGCCGTGCGATCACCAAGCCGGTGGTGCTCGCGCCCGCGCTCGGCATCGTGTTCTCATTGTCGGATGTGAGCCTCGACGCGCTGGCTCATGCGAGCCTCGCCCTGATCGGAAGCTCGGCTTCCGGCGTCGCCTTGTTCCTCACCGGAGCCATTCTGTCGGCGCAATCGTTTCGGCTGGATTGGAAGATCAGCGCTGCAACGGTGGCCTCGGACATCGTCCGCCCGTTGTTGGCCGTTGCGGTCATTGTCGTCCTTCCGATCTCGCAGGATGCAGCGAAGACGGCCATTCTGCTCGCGGCCGTTCCGTCGGGCTTCTTCGGGATCCTGTTCGCGGTCAACTACCGGCTGGATTCCGCAAGGGTGGGGTCCATGGTTATCGCCAGCACCGCATTCAGCGTCCCGACGCTGGCGATTGTGATTGCGCTGCTCTTTCCGCACTAGGGCGCGATCATGACATTGGCAATTCTTTGTTCGGGGCAGGGCAGGCAGCAGCGCGACATGTTCGCCCTCACGGGCGATGCACCGGAGGCCGCGCCCCTGTTTGCGCATGCGGCGGCATTGCTCGGTGGCAGGGATCCACGCGAGTTCGTTCGCGACGAAGCCGACGAGGTTCTGCACCGCAACCGTGCCGGCCAGATTCTCTGCACCTTGCATCCGCTCGCTGCGGCGTGTGCGCTCGCAGATGTCATTCCGCATGGCGTCATCATCGCCGGCTATAGTGTCGGCGAGGTCGCGGCTTGGGGTGTCGGCGGCTTGTTCGATGCGACCGCAACGCTCAATCTGGTGGCGCGCCGCGCGGAGGCCATGGATGCGGCAACGCGCGCCGGTGACGGACTGATCTTCGTCCGCGGTCTTTCCCGGGACGAGGTCGATCGCGTTTGCGAGCGTCATGGCACTGCGGTCGCCATCGTCAATCCAGGCGATGCCTTTGTCATCGGCGGCGGTCGTGAGGCGCTAAGTGGGTTTGCCCGAGACGCGCGGGCTATGCATGCAAGGATCGTCGCGTTGCCGGTCGAGGTCGCCTCCCACAGCCAACGCCTCTCCCCGGCATCTGCCGTGTTTCGTGAGGCCCTGCGCGAGGCATCGGTGATATTCCCGCCGCGGAGCGGTGCGCGCATTCTGAGCGGAATCGATGCCGCTCCGGTCGTCGTGCGCGAGACGGGTCTCGACAAACTTGCAGCGCAGATCTCGCAGACCGTGCAATGGGCCGATTGCCTGCAAGCCTGCGTCGAAGCGGGCGCGACGGGGTTTCTCGAGCTCGGGCCGGGACATGCGCTGAGCGGCATGGTTGCGGACATCGCGCCCGGACTTCCGGCGCACGCGCTGGATGATTTCCGGAGCGTTGAGGGTGTCCGCACCTGGCTCACGCGTCAGGTCAACCTCTAGCGCCGGCAAGTCCCGATCGGGACGGTGCCCTCGATTGGGACTTGTGCTGTCGAAAAAAAGGGCCGTCCCTTGGGGGAGGACGGCCCCTAGAATGCTCGTACGCCTAGGGAGGAGGGAGGCTCGAGCCGTGACTTGGGGGTCTCAGTCACTCAACATGCACACCATCGCCGATCCCGCAGCGAGAGTATTTCATGAACCCCCGCCGTTTCTCATTTCGCATGATTCACGACGGGCCCGTGCGCAGCACGCGAGATGGGGCTCTTGCGTTCCGACGTCAGCCCGCCGCCCGAGAATATGCCGGCGCTCGACGCGTTCCGGGTGGCTCTGTGCCAGCGCGCGCGTGTCAGTGCAGGCGTGGCGAGGCATCGATGCCGGGGGTCAGGCCGGGCGCGATCGTCTCTGCCGGAGGAACCGCGGGCTCGCGCATATAGGGAAGTACTTCCACTTCGGGGCGCTGCTGCGATGTCGTCTGCAGGCAGTCCGGGCGAGGCGGGCGGCCTGCGCCGAACAGATCGGAGAGGGGATCGACGAAGTTCGCGCGGAACCGGTCGAGCCAGGTTTGGCCTTCGCCCGCGGCGGGCTGCCGGATCGTCACTGTCGCTGTCATGCCGGAGACGAGCGGCACATCGGGAGGCACAGTGTCGATGGCGAGGCGTACCGGTACGCGCTGCGCGAGCCGCACCCAGGTGTAGATCGGGTCCACGGCGGGCAGGCCCTGTGTGCCAGCGGCGGCGTTCGACACGCTGATCCCGCGCGTCACGGTCTTCACATGTCCCAGTATCGGCTTAGGATAGCCGATCAGTTGTGCTTCGGCGCGGTCGCCAATGCAAACCCGCGCCATCTTGGTTTCCTCGAAGTAGCCGTCGATCCAGAAACTGTTGGAATCGATCACGGAAACGTTGCTGACGCCGGTGACGGCATAGTCTCCCGCGCGCAACAAGAGGTTGGTGACGTAGCCATCGACGGGACTGACCACGCTCGTGCGCTTCAGGTTCAGCTCCGCCTGCGCGAGCTGGTGCGCCGCAGCCTCGTAGGCAGCTTTCGCCTGCGCCGCGCTGCCTGCATAGATTTGCTGTTCTTCGGGCGTCGTTGCAAGATCGGACAGGTGCTGCCGACGATCGAACTCGGCCTGCTTCACCACGAGGTCCGCCGCCCGCTGGTCGACCAGAGACTTGCCGACCCGGACGGCCACCTCGAAGTCGAACGGATCGATCACGTATAGAACGTCGCCCTTGTGGACGAACTGGTTGTCGGCGACCCGAAGCTCCACGATCTTGCCCGCTACTTGCGGCGCCACGTTGGCGACCTGGACGCGGACGGTGCCGTTCCGCGTCCAGGGCGCAGTGACGTAGTGCTGCCAGGTTGAAGCCGCTATGAGAATTGCGACCAACGCGATGCCGAGAGTCGCAAGGTGCTTGCCGGCACGGCGCATGAAACGGCCGACCGATTCGCGCAGTGGCCTCGCGGCGGGCGTCGCCGATACCGAAGGTCTGACGCTGTCCGGTGCGCGATCACTGGTGTCACGCGCCACGGTCTCCAGCGCGTTTGTACCGTTCACGGCGTCTGTGGTGGCATCGACTGGTGCTTTGGCTGTTGGTTCGCCACGAAGGGGAGCGGCGTCCCGACGCAGGGTAGCTTCCATGGCACTTCTCCCTAGAAGAACAGCGCGAGCGTGCCGAACATCGCGACGTAGAGGCAAAGTTCGGCCAGCGACGGGTTGCTGAAGACTTTCGCGAAGCCGATCAATCGCAGCAGCGGGCGAAGCATCAGGAACGCTGCCAGCGCGATTGCGGCATAGGAGACGATGGGGGCAATGAGCACGCCACCGACGACGAGCTCCCGATAAGTGTTCGTCATGACTGTTTGCCTTGGCTGGTGGCGGTTGGAGACTGCGATGGTGCAATTACGGTGCTTGCCGTAACCAGCACGGCGATAGCCGAATTGGCGGACAGGTTGTTTCGCGATGCCATTTGGCGTATCGCCTCGGCAGCAGCGAGGATCGCGGCACCGTCGCGGTGCGCGAGGGCCTCTCGCGCGTCCTGCACCACTCGGGCGAGTGGATCCTGTGTCAGCCGCTGCAGTTCGGTGCAGCAGCGCCGCAAGCTCTCAGCCTGGTCGAAACAGCGCATCGCGTTGGCCGCGATCTGACCATTGAGAGCCGAGGCGGCGTTTGCGGTTAGGATCTGTTCGATCCGCGCTGCGTCGCGAAATGCTGCTTCCTCTGGCGCGAGATCTCGAGCTCGCCAGCGGTCGAGGTCGCGCAGCTCGCCCCCAGCCTCTCGCAGCAGCAGACGAACTCGCTGCTCGCCCGACAATGGAGGCAGCTGCAACTGCGCGGCGAACACGAGCACCGCCGACAGGCAGGCGAAGAAGCTCGTCACCAGGAACACCTCGGGGTCGTAGCTCTGCGGATTGGTCGGTGCGAGGACGGCGATCGCGAACACCAGGATGAGGCGGCCGAGGGACGACAGCATCGGGTTCGGCAACGAGATCAGCAGCGCGAGACCGATGACGACAGGCGCAAGGCCGATCGCCAGCAATTGAAATTCGGATACACCGTTGAAAACGAGGTATTTCAGGATGCCTGCCAGCGCGCAGGCGATCGGCATCGCCGTCAGCGTCACCATCGCGAAGCTGCGTGGCGCAGGCGTCGTGGAGCCGAGGCCGATGATCGCCGCCACGAGCGTGAGGCAGAGCTCGGTGGAGGGCCAGCCTGTCAGCACGAAGAAAAGCGCGATCAGCGTAAACGAGATCGTGGATCGTGCGGCGGTTTCCGCCGCGATGCGGCGCGAGCGATAGAGCGGCGCGCGCCATGCATGATACGGCCGCTTCCCTTCATGCAGTGCATCGAGGCTGCTACGCACCTGCGCGTTCTTTCGGCTGACCTCGGCCCGGAGCCAGGATCGGGCAGCCGCTATCAGCTCAGCTGCGTGTGGCGACGCGGTGGAGGTGGCGGGAAGCGCCGCGAGCATGCGGCCGAGAGAAAATGCGCTGACGAGGTCGACCAACGCGGTACGCGCGGCCGCGGATCTCGCCGTTCCGATGCTCGATTCGGTCGCAAGGCTGGCGATCTCCGGACGCACCGCCGCGATGTCGTGCAGCAGGATCGCCGCGGCCGCTGCGGAGGCATGCTCGATACCTTGCTCGAGGTCCGTGACCCGGCGGTGAAGCGCCTCAATGCGGCCTGCCAGCACCGGATGATAGTCCGGCGCGGCCAGCACATCGTTGACCAGCGCTACCGCAAGGACGCCGATGCCTATGGCGGCACCGCGCGCGATGCCGGTCGGAAACACCTGAAGCGGCGTGTCAATCTGCTGGATGGCGATCAGGGCGACGGTGATGCAGCAGAGCGCCGCTGCATAGGCACGATTGCCGTCCAGCATGGTGGCGAAATAGACGCAGAGCCCGACCCAGATGCCGAGCACGGCGAGCAGAAGGCCGTCGGTCTGAGAAAACACGCCGGCGATCGCAATCGATGCCGCGACCCCGATCGCCGTCGCGAGTAGCCGGTAGCCGGCCTTTTCCATGCCCTGACCGCGTGTCGGTAAGGCCAGGATCGCCACGGTCAAGGCCGCCGACGACGGGGATTCGAGCTCGAGCCAGAAGCTCGCATAGAGTGCGAGCATCATCGCCAGCCATACCCGCAGCGCAAAGGCCCAGGAACTCGCCGGGAAGCCGGCGAAGACCAGCGCAGACGGCGCGGCAGCCCTGGTGGTGTTCACGGGAATCCTGCCCCTTCCGTTCTCGGCAGAGCATGCCGCCCGGCCGAAGCCCATAAAGTCGAGGCCGACTATGAGATTTGCAGGGCCTGCCGGTATTTCCGGTCCATCAACCCAGTTGCCGGAATGCACGTGTGGTTGGGGAGGAGGGCCTTGCGCGAGGGACTAATAGACGGATTAGGGCGCGTGGCCTGCCAGCGCCTCTTCGAGGCAGCGGATGATCTCATCGCCGCTGGAGGGCTTGCCGAGATAGCAATGCGCGCCCGCGGCCATCACACGCTGGCGCACGGATTCGCTTGGAAATGCGGTCATGAAGATGATCGGAAAGCGGCGGCCGGCGGCAATCAATTGAGCCTGCAACTCATCGCCCGTGATGACCGGCATCTGCACGTCGGTGATCATGCATGCCGGATCGTCTCCCGGCGCATTCCGCAGGAAGTCCAGGCCGGACTCGTAGGCATCGGCCTCGTAGCCGAGCGAACGCACCAGGCTCGCAAGCGAAGCGCGAACCCCTTCATCGTCCTCCACAATCGCAATCACAGGAGTCTTGGCCATTTGCGCACAATCCTGACGGCGGTGTTCCGCAAGGCAAGGAGGATATCTCCCGTTGCGCGGCCCATGACGCCTTATGCACCCTGTGGCCGGACCGCCGAAATTATACTCAGGTTTGGTCCGTAGTCCTGCGGGTTTGGGAAACTCCGAGCGCCTCGGCCTTGCGAACGAGGTCGGCCAGTGACCTAACCCCCATCTTGCGCATGACGTTCCCTCGGTGGATTTTGACCGTGATCTCGCTGAGGCCGATCAGGGCTGCCACCTGCTTGTTCATCAGGCCGGCGGTGACATGGCCCATCACCTCACGCTCGCGCGCCGTCAGGGTTTCGTACTGGGCGCGGATGTCCTCCTTGGCCGCGGCTTCGGCACGGTGCTGCGCATCGCGCTCAAGCGCCGCGGTCACGGCATCTAGCATGTCCTGGTCGCGGAACGGCTTGGAAAGGAAGTCGACGGCGCCGGCCTTCATGGCACGTACCGACATCGGAATGTCCCCGTGGCCGGTCATGAAGATGATTGGATAGCTGATGCCCTGCCGGACGAACTGGCTCTGCAGATCGAGCCCGCTCACACCGGGAAGGCGGACGTCCAGCACGATGCAGCCGGGACCGTCGGGCAGCGAGCCGGCAAGCAATTCGGCGGGCGAGCCGAACAGGCGCGTCTGGAGGCCGACGGATCGGAACAGGCTGTCGAGCGAGGCGCGGATCGCTGCGTCGTCGTCGACGACAATGACGATTGCGTTGGAAGGCCGGGCCGGCGGCTGCGCCTGGTCTGGTCGTGTCATGGCAAGGCGTGCTCTTGGCTAAATGGCAACGTCAGGTGGAATGTCGTTCCCGCTCCCAGGGTGCTCGCCACCGACAATCGGCCGCCGTGAGCTTCCACCGTGGTTCGGCAGATCGCAAGCCCCATGCCCATTCCGCCATCCTTCGTCGTGAAGAACGGATCAAACAGGCGCGGCAGATCCTCCGGCTGGATGCCTGGGCCGCTATCCTGTACCGTAATCGTGAGGGTTTCGCTGTCCTCGCTGCCGGCGCGCAGCGTGATCGTGCGGGAACCGGGCTGGCCTGCCATGGCCTGGCCGGCGTTGATCAGAAGATTGACCAGGACCTGTTGCAGCTGGACCCGATCGCCGCGGATCGGTGGCAGGCCGGGCTGCGATTCGACGGTGAGGGTAACCCTGTCCTTGGCGAGTTCGCGCGCGACCAGTGCAGTCGCCTCTTCGATGATCTCGCCGATTTGCAGCATATCCCGCTGGGGCAGGGCCTTCTTCAGGAAGGTGCGGATGCGGGTCACGATCTCGCTGGCGCGGCGCCCCTGAGCGACGACATGGCCGATCGACGTCGTGACCTCCTTGAGGTCGGGTACGTCGCGCCGCAGCCACCGCAAGCCGGCTTCGCCGCTGGTGACGATTGCCGCGAGCGGCTGGTTCACCTCATGCGCAATCGACGCGCTGAGCTCGCCGAGGGTTGCAACGCGCGCGGCATGAGCGAGCTCGGCTTGCGCCGCGAGCAGCGCATCCTGCGCCTGCCGGCGCTCGGTAATGTCGACGACGAAGACGAGCACGTTATGATCTTCGTCGGATTGAGGCGGAAAGGTGATCGTGAACAGCACGGGAACCTTGCGTCCGTCGAGGCGCACGAGCTCGGTTTCCCCTTCGTGGAACCGCTCTCCTTCCGCGAATGCCACCAGCGCGTCGAGGAAACTGCGATCGTTCTCGCCCAGCAGCTTGTCCACGTTCTGGATGAAGGCCGCAGAGCTGCTTGCCCCCGCCATCTTCTGCAGGGCAGGATTGACGTCGGTGATTTTGGCAAGTCCGCGGGCATAGCGGACGAAATCGGGATGTCGCGCCAGATAATCGCGCAGGTCCGCGCCACGGGGAGGTAGCGAATCCAGCGCGGTCCGCAGTCCGCTCCAGTCTTCCTCGACGACGCCGATCCGGCTTGCGTCGAACATTCGGCGGTATCGCTGCTCGCTCTGCACGAGTGCGCTGTGCGCCGCGACCTGGTCCGTGACGTCGGTGTGCGTTTCGAGCACTCCAACGGGTTTGCCGAGAAGGTCGTGTTGCAGGGCCCAGCGGGCATCGACTGCGAGGGTGGCGCCGGCCTTCGTGCGCTGCTCAACCCTGCCTTCCCATCGCCCCGTGTCGAGCAGGGTGGCCTCGATGACTTCCCTCCGGTCGGAATAGCTGGTTCGCAGAAGCTTGTCGGCGAGCTGCCCAAGCGCCTCGTCGGCCGACCAGCCATAAGTCTGTTCCGCGGCCCTGTTCCAGAAATTGATCACGCCCGCGCGATCGCGGACGAAAATCATGTCATGCGAGAGGTTGAGCAGGCGCGCCTGCGCCGCCAGGCGATTGGTTGCGGCATGATTCTGGAGCGCGAGCAGCGTGGTGATGGCGATGGCCGCGAGGCTCACCAAAGCACGAAGGGCCGGCGAGCCGATGGGCTCGTGATCATGCGACAATAGATACGCCGTGATCGTCAGGGCGGCACAGCCGATCGCGGCGACGACGATGTCGTTGCGCCGGTTCGTCCTCGCTGCGAGCAGGATCGCAACGACGTAAAGAACCGCGACCGCGCCCTCGAGCGGCGTCAGCACGTCGACCATGAAGACCGCAAGGGCGAGGACGGCGGACCAGAACCGCAAACCGGCGCGGCTCATGGATGAACCAGTGGGCCGATCAAAGTTCGTCATCGTCGCAGGCGGGGCTTCTTCTCATTGCAGCCTCGTTGATGCCGCGATTTGATCGCGCCCACAATATCCCGTCTGCTGATTTTCGTGCTCTCTTGGAAGACCTCGTCGATAGTCGATCCGGCGTGGGCGCCGGCACGGAGATTCCCCAGCGGAACGAGGCTTATCGGTGATTTTGCCGGTCGCGGGCGCGTCAACTTACCGCAGGCGGGCGGAGCTGCAGGCCTCGGGTAGATGCAGGCGAAGTGTTCCGCTCGCCCTCTCGCCCACGATCATACTTACGTATAACGCGGTTAACCCGAGACCTTATCCATGCACCCGCGCGTAGAATGGAGCGCGCGGATCGCCGAACTACTTTGCTCCCATCGCATTCGGACAAGCCGGCCAGGCGTTGCCGATGCGAAACGGGACAAGGAGGTTCGACGATGTCGCTGCAGATATCACACTCGCAAATTGCCAAGGATCATGTCGCCGCCGCAATCGACGTCTCGCCCATCGACGGCCAGCGGCTGCGGCCATCGAGACGTTCGCCACGCTCCGGCGAGGAGGCAGTGATGCTCTCCCTCGTGCATCTGGATGTTGCGCTGGCCATCGAGCCGCCTGCTTCGGACGTGCGAGGATCTGCCAATCACGGGCCGAGCTTCAGGGTGTCCGCGAAACGTCTTGCGCACGCGTCCGCAGAGTCCGATCGGGAGACGGGTGCGGAGGAGGGCGCGGACCCGGTGATGAGGCGCCTCTCGGATGCACTCGCGGCCACCAAAGCCATGCACAATCCCCATTCCGCCATTCTCGTCGACGCATTGCGCCTGGCCATTCTGACCCGCAAGGCCAGCGGGGGGACGACGGTCGGACGAGGCCAGTCCGAGTCGGCCGAGAGTGACCGCGAACGGCACGCCTGCCGGGCGGTGCGGTCGCTGCAAAAATGGCGCCTCAAGCGCGTCATGCAATACATCGACGACAATCTGGAGGCGAAGGTCACCTTGCAGCATCTGGCCGCCGTTGCCGGCCTGAGCCGGATGCACTTCGCCGCGCAGTTCCGGGCGGCCGTCGGCATGCGGCCGCACGAGTATTTGCTGAAGCGGCGGATCGAGCGAGCCCAGGAATTGCTGCAGCGGGCTGACGTCTCGCTCGTCGACATCGCCTTGACCGTCGGGTTTCAGACGCAGGCTCATTTCACGACAGTGTTCAAGCGCTTCGCCGGCAATACGCCATATCAATGGAGGAGTGCTCATCGTGCGCAATTCCTGCCGCTGCCGCGCCCAGAAGCGAGGGCGTCATGAACGGCATCGGTATGCAGGCCCTGTCGCTGCCGCTGCTCGCCATTCAGTCGGCGCTGGTGTACCATGAGCTCATGGGATTGTTCGAGATCGCGCGTGTCCTTGGTGCCTCCTATCGCTTTGCATCCTCGGGATCCGGGTTAGGCGCTCTTTACGGTCGCTTCACTCTGAACTTCTGCAGGACTATTGTCGGAGGCATCGCACACTCTGCGTTGGTGGACCGGTCGATCGAGGCGGCGGTCCCGCAGGCTTGAAACAGAAGGCATTGGACTGAGACGAGCGGTTCCGCAGTCGGCTCGACCGGCCCACTATGGCCGAGCGATCCGAGATGCGCATGGCGAGCAGGTGTTCAAGGTCGACGTGCCGCTCAATGACGGCAGGATTTACACCCGCAGGATGGTCTCAATCTCTTGCGCTGCTCCGAGCAGCGAGCGGTCTTGTCCGCGCGCGGCGATGATCTGAAGGCCGAATGAAAGTCCGCACCGATCCGTTCCGCACGGAATCGAAATCGCCGGCAGGTGGGCATGATTGACGAACGGCGTGAACACCGCGTGGGCCCGCGGGCTTGCGGGTTTTCCGCCGATCATATCAGGGCCGAGCTGCGTCAGCGGCCAGGCGACGCACGGGACAGTCGGCGCCAGCAGCAGGTCAACCTCAGTGAAGAACGCTGGGAAGGCATTGGCGATCGCGGTGCTCGCGAGCAAGGCTGCCGCAACGTCCACACCGGACCAGGAGAGACCTCGCTCGATCTGCTTGGCGATGTCAGGATCCAAGACAGTCGGATCCTTGCGAAAGCTATCGCCGTGGAGTGCCGCGAGGCCCGCATGCTGCAGCGGCATGATCGCATCCTCTGCCGGTGCGAACGCGATGGCGATCGCGGGCAGGGCCAGCGAGCCGCAGATCGCGCCGATCTGGTTACCGGTCTGGCGGACCGAGAACACGAAGGCGCGACGCTCGGCGGTCACGAGCCGCGCCAGCAGCGCGGCGCTCGCCGGCGTCTCGGGCCCCATGGCGAGGCCGATGCAGAGACCCGCGGCCAGCAGGGCGGCGGTCGATCCGAGCGCGGCCAGCGCCATGCCGATCACAATGGCCGCCGCGCACAGGCTCGCGATCCGCAGCGAGCCGACCCTCGCGATCAAGCCGCCGCCCCAGAACGATGCGGGGATGCCGACGGCGAATACGGCGCAGGAGAACATCGAGAGCTGCCAGACCTCGATATGGGCGCGCGGCGCGACCACGCCAGGCGCGAACAGGGCAAGCGCAACGAGGGCCTGCAGCGAGGTCATCGAGCCAAGGGCCGGCAACAATGCGGGTGCTGGTCGAACGGCCGCGTTTCCGTCTACCATGGCGGCTTGCTCATGGGAGGAACATTGTGGCAGGCGGTATTTCCATTCACGCGGTCGATGTGGCGAGCGGGCGGCCGGCGCAGGGGCTGCGCGTCGAGATCTGGCGGATCGATCCGGACTCCGCGCGCATCGCCGACGGGCGGCTCGGCGCCAACGGCGTGCTCGATCATGCCGTTGTGCAAGGTGCCGGTGTAACGGAAGGCGCGTACGAGGTGCTGTTTCATCTCGGCGAGTTCTTTGGCGAGCGCGACGGCTTTCTCACGGTGACGCCGTTCCGCTTCCGCATCAAGGATGTTGACGAGCATTTTCATCTGCCGCTGAAATTCACGCGCTGGGGCTACTCGCTGTTTCGCGGTGCCTGATCAGTTCGTCAGCCGCCGCGACAGGCCGGTCACACGCTCCATGACCGCGACCAACGCGACGGTGGCCATGATCAGCACGCCGGAGAGCGCGGCGATGGTAACGTCGAGCTTGCCTTCGAGATCCTGCCACATCCGGATCGGCAGCATGTCGGTCGCGGCATCGCGCAGGAACAGCGACACCGGCACGTTGTCGAAGGACGACATGAAGGCGATGAAGGCGCCCGCGATGATGCCGGGCCGGATCAGCGGCAGCACGATGCGGCGGAACGTGTAGAGACGGCTTGCCCCAAGCACGGCTGAGCTTTCGAGCAGGGTCGGCTCGAGCTGGGCGAGGGCCGCGACCGTGTTGCGCACGACATAGGGGACGCAGACCACGGTATGTCCGATCACCAGCGTCAGCGGTGACACCGGCAGGCCGACGAGGGAGAACAGCATTAGGGCAGCAAGACCGAAGGCGAGCGCCGGCAAGACCAGCGGCGACATGAAGAGGGAATCGAGCAGACGTGTCGACAGCGTCCGCGACCGCGAAATCGCGAGCGCTGCCGCAACCCCGAGCACGACCGATAGGCCCGTCGCCCACAGCGCCACGATCAGGCTGTTCTTGGCCGCAAAATGCAGTTGCCAGGCATTCCAAAGCTCGACATACCAACGCAGCGAATAGCCGGGCGGCGGAAACCGCAGCGAGAAGCCGCTGGTGAAGGAGACGATCAGGACCACGAGCGACGGTGCGATGATGATGATCAGCGCGATCAGCGCGATCACGGTCATGACCAGCTCGAAGCTCAGGGCCTCCAGGGTGCGCCTGCGGCCGCTCATCACGCCCCTCCATGGCCGCGCGACAGGCGGCCGAGCGTGGTGAAGACGGAGACGACCGCGAGCACGGCGAGCAGGAAGATGATGGAGATCGCCGCCGCAAACGGCCAGTTCTGGAGCGTGGAAGCTTGCTGATACAGATACATCGGCATGAACAGCATCTGCCCGCCGCCGACAAGCGACTGGGTGATGAAGGCGGTGATCGCGGCGGCATAGGTCAGCGTGCAGCCGGCGATCACGCCGGGGAGCGACAGCGGCAGCACGATCCTGAAAAAGGTGCGCCAGCTTCCGGCGCCGAGCGAGCAGGAAGCATCGTCGAGATTGGAATCGATGCGGCCGAGAGCCGTGATCAGCGGTAGGGTCATCAAGGGCATCTGCACCTGTGCCAGAGCGATCACGACGCCAAACTGTGTGTAAAGCAGCTTCAACGGCGTATCGATGATCCCGAGCGATTGCAGTGCCGCATTGATGATGCCTTGACGCCCCAGGATGACGATCCAGGCGAAGGTGCGGACGACCACGCTGGTCAGAAGCGGCAGCAGCACGATCAGGATGATGATGGTCTGAAGCTTTGGTCCGACCCGTTGATAGAGCCACGCGATGGGAAAGCCGAGCACGAGACAGACGGCGGTTACCTCGGCGCCCAGCAGCAGCGTCGAGCCGAGCACGCCCAGGCTGAATGGATCGGTGAGGAAGTGCAGGTACTGGCCGAGCCCCCAGTGGAGCCCGGCCGTGTCGTTGTGCAGCGAGAGCCAGAACAATTGCAGCAGCGGCGCGACGAAGAAGAGGAGGAAGAACAGCGCCAGCGGCGCTGCCAATCCCATCCCGTAGGACGTCACATCGCGTGATGCCGGTGCTGCACCCATGATTCAAACCTTCAAAGTCTTAGATCTTGATTTCGCGGTTGAAGCGCTCGATCCAGGCCGAGCGCTGCTCGTTGATCTTCTTCCAGTCCTGGAACACGAACTTCTTCTTCAGCTCCGCGGTGTCCTTGGCCAGCACGCGCGCAATCTCGCCGCCCATCGTGACCTTGGAATTGGTCGGCACGATCAGATAGGGCGGGTTCATCAGTGTGGTCTGCACCTCGGGCGTCAGCGCGGCCTCGATCAGCTTGAAGGCGAGCTCGCGGTTGGGCGAGTTCTTGACGATGTGGATCGTGGTCTTGAAGGCGATGGCGCCTTCCTTCGGCGCCACGAACTCGACCGGCACGCCGCGCGCTTTCAGGATCTGGATGGCGTTGAAATTGCCTGGCGAGATATCGATCTGGCCCTGCTGGAACAGGGTCGCGAGCGCGCCAGGATTGGCGGCGACCGCGGCGAGATTGGGCTTGAGCTCTTCCAACGCCTTGAAGCCGGGATCGACATTGGCTTCGGAGCCGCCGCGCATCTTGGCAATCTCGACCAGCCATCCGGTGCCGAGTGTCGAGTTGAGGTTGGTGATGCCGACGCGGCCCTTGAACTCGGGCTTCCAGAGATCGGCCCACGACGTCGGTGGCGTCTTGACGGCTTCTGGATTGTAGGTGAGGCCGACGACCTGAAAGAACGGGGCGGGACCCATCGGCTCCTGCGCCTCGGCGATCAGGTCCTTGTAGTAGGCGCTTTTCTCGACGGGATAGGACTCGACCAGGTCCTGGCCGATGGCGACGAGAGCAGGACCGGGATCATGCAGCATAACGTCGATCGGCGGATTGGCCTTGGCGGCGTTGACCTTCGCGATCTGGTCGACCGAGAGCATCGGGTCGAGCACGATCGCAGCGTCCGCGTTCGCCTTGCGAAAGGCCGGTATCAGCACCGCCTTGTGCGCTTCCTCCCAACTTCCGGTGAAGGTCGCAAACACCAGTGGGCGGGCCTGGGCGAAGCTCAGTCCGGGAAACGCTTTCACGGCGCCGAGTGTGAGGGCGGTGGTCAGCAGGCTTCGGCGGTTGAGGATCATGTCGAACTCCATTTGGACTATGTCTGAATTTCAAAGCGTTGCGGGAAAGGCGTTGGCAAGCGACGGCGCGAGCGGTGCGAGACGCACCGCGGCACCGTTCTCTAGCGCGCGCGTCTCGCCGATGCGCGCCTGGGAGACCTTGACGCCGGAGCCGTCGGCAGTGGTGACTTCGTGCACGACAGTGGCTCCCAGCGGCAGCGACATGCCGACGACGCCGGCAAAGCCGGTCTCGTCGCCGACGAATTGCAGATGCTCGGGACGGATACAGACGGTGACGCGGCCACCTTCGCTGAGCGCCCCGCCGACGGGCCGCGCGATGATCTCCGTGCCGGCGTCGAGGCGTATCTTGGCGGCAGTACGGTCCGCCGAGACCACCACGCCGGGCATGCGGTTGGTCGAACCGACGAAGGTGTTGACGAACAAGGTCTGGGGCCGGTCGTAGACGTCGGATGGTGTGCCGAACTGTTCGAGATTGCCGTGGCTCAGCACGGCGACCCGGTCGGCCATCGACAGCGCCTCTTCTTGATCGTGAGTGACGATGAGCGTGGTGATGCCGGAAACACGTTGCAGCCGCTTGACCTCGATCTGCATGTCGAGCCGCAGATTCTTGTCGAGCGCGGCAAAGGGCTCGTCGAGGAGCAGGATCGACGGCTTGATCGCGAGCGCTCGGGCGAGCGCGACGCGCTGCTGCTGGCCGCCGGAGAGCTGCCGCGGCAGCCGCTCGGCCATTGCGGGCAGCTGCACCAGATCCAGCAGGCGCTGCGCCTCGCGCTGGCGCGTCGCCTTGTCGATGCCGCGGGCGGCGAGGCCGTAAGCGACGTTCTCACTGATCGACAGGTGAGGAAACAGCGCGTAGTTCTGGAACACGATCCCGACCGAGCGGCGATTCGGCGGCAGCATGTCTACGATGTCGTCGCCGATGATGATCCTCCCTTGCGTCTGCGCGATGAAGCCCGCGATGATGCGCAGGAGCGTTGTCTTGCCGCAGCCGGACGGACCGAGTAGGGCGATGATCTCGCCGCCCTTGATGTCGAGATTGATGTCCTCGACCGCGAGTGAGCCGCTCGGATAGCGGTGTGTGACCGCGTCGACGACGAGCGAACGCCCGCTTGGCGCATCAGCCATGGTGTTGCCTCCCGTTGCCCCAGAGCAGTAAGCAAGTCTCGTGCCCGCGCCTGTCGCTTTTCGGCGCGGGTTTTGGCATGGTGGCCCGATGAAGACTGATCGATCGGTTTGCGACCTCACAACCACGGAGCTTGCCCGCGCGATTGCGAGGCGCGAACTGTCCTCGCGTGAGGCCGTTGAAGCGCATCTTGCGCGGATTGCGGGTCTCGACAGTCAGTTGGCGGCGTTCGTGACGGTCGATGTGGACGGTGCTCGCCGTGCCGCGCAGATTTGCGATGCGGCATCGGAGCCGCTCGGTCCGCTGCACGGTGCGCCTCTCGGGATCAAAGACCTCACCGACACCCGCGGGCTTAAGACAACTTATGGATCGATGCTGTTTCGCGATCACCTCCCGGGTGAGGACGATCTGGTGGTCGCGAGGCTGCGCCGCGCCGGTGCGATTATTCTGGGCAAGACCAACACGCCGGAGTTCGGCTTCGGCGCGGTCTGCACCAACCGATTGTGCGGGCCGACGCGCAATCCCTACGATTCCGCACTGACCTCCGGCGGATCGTCCGGCGGCTCTGCCGTCGCGGTCGCGGCCGGCATGGTGCCGCTGGCGCATGGCACCGATTTCGGCGGCTCGGTGCGCACGCCCGCAAGCTTCTGCGACGTCACCTCGATCCGGCCGACGCCCGGCCGCATTCCGTCGCCGCGCCGGCCGCTCGGCTGGGACATGCTCGCCACCCACGGTTTCCTGGCCCGCGGTGTCGATGACCTCGCTCTCGCGCTGTCCGTATGCGAGGGAAGCGACGTGCGCGACCCCGTATCGATCGGTATCGGCAGCGACGATTGGTCGAACGCGGGACGTCCGAGGATCGCCGTAACACCCCATTTCGGTGTTGCACCGGTCGCACGCGACGTTCGCGCGCGCTTCACCACCGCATGTGAGGCGCTGGCCAGGGTTGCCGACGTCGTGCCGTCCTCGCCCGATTGTATCGGCGCGGTCGAAACCTTCCGCACGCTGCGCACCGCGCATATCGCCAACAGCTATGGCGAGTTGCTGAGGACCCGGCGTGCGGAGCTCACTCCGACGGTGATCTGGAACATCGAGGCCGGCACGAAACTGTCTGCGCAGGACTACCTCAATGCAGAACGGCGTCGCACCGCCATCTACCGCAGCTTTCGCGAGCTGTTCACCCGTATCGATTTCCTGATTGCGCCGGCCGCATCCGTCTTCCCCTGGCCGAACGAGATCAGCGATGTTACCGCAATTGACGGGGCGGCATTGGAGACGGCGATCGACTATCTCGCGGTCACTTTCATCGTGTCCCTGGTCGGCTTTCCGGTCCTGACCATGCCAGTACGACGAGAAGCGAGCGATCTGCCCTTCGGCATCCAGATCGTCGCGCCCCCGGGATGCGAATTCCGCTTGTTTGCCTTCGGCCGTGTTCTCGAGCACGAATTGGGCTTTTCGCATCGTCGGCCGCCTCTCTGATCAGCTGTCGCGATGCTCGATCCGGGCGGCGAGCGCAGCGGCGAGACCGAGGGTCGGTTTGGCGGCGGGCCGGCGGAACGTTCCCGCTGCTGCCTTGCGCAGGTGCAAGGCAACCAGCGCTTCGGCCTGCTTCACAGAGGCGACGACCTGATCGACCACGGGAACGGGAATCCGGTCGGCGACGCGCTCGGCGAGGCCGGAGAGCGGGGCGCCCGCAAAAATCAGCACATCGGCCTCATCCTCGACGATGGCGCGCTGGGCGAGATCAACCAGCACGTCCTCCTTCTCGGTGCCGACCTCCGAGATCGCCTGAAAAGGCGTATCGAGCATGCGGATGCCGGCGCAGCGCTCCCAAAGTCCATGGGCGCGGACGCACTCCTCGTACCAGGGACCAAGCGCCTGGGCGAAGGTGACGATGGCAAAGCGGCGCCCGGCCATGCAGGCAGTCAGCATGGCCGCTTCCGCCATGCCGACCACGGGAATGTCGAAGGTCTCGCGCGCGGCGAACAAGCCGGGATCGCCGAAGGCCGCGATGATCGCGGCATCGACCGTCCTGTGTTGCTCGGCCAGCATCTCCAGCGCTATCGCCCCGCCGATCTGCGCCTCTGTGCGCGTCGCGATATAGGGCACGCCGCGGGTCGCGGTGCAAGGGATCAGCTCCGTCCCGGGCGAGACCGCGCGCTGCCCGACATCCATCATCAGGTGCGTGACCTCGGCACTGGTGTTCGGGTTGAGTAACAGCAGCTTCATGGTTCAGGCCGCCGTCCGCTTGGTTTGGGAGGCGGCGAGGACCTCGAGCAGGGCCGTGCCGGTGCGCGCGACATGCGCGCCGAGCAGGCGGCCGGCCGCTTCGCCGTCGCGCGCTTCGAGGGCGGCCAGGATGTCGGCGTGCTCCTCGACGGAATTGCTCCAGCGGCGATCGGCGCCGAGGGCGAGATATCGCGCGCGCTCGGCCCGGGAGATCAGCGTTTCGTGGGCTTCCCGCAGTGGCGTGTTGCGGGCCATGCGGACGATGGTGTTGTGGATCTCGCCGTTGATGGCGAAATAGTCGTCCAGCTTGCCGCTGCGGTGATGACCCTCCATGCGGGCCTGAAGCGTGCGCAGGCGGGCGAGGTCGCGCTCGGTCGCGCGCTCCGCAGCGAGCTCGGCGGCGAGCCGCTCGATACCGGCGAGCGCCTCGAACAATTCCGAGATGTCCTCCGCCGCGATATCGGCAATGCGCGGGCTGCGGTTGGGGCGAAGCTCGATCAAGCCCTCCGCGGCAAGCACTTTCATGGCCTCACGCAAGGGGGTGCGCGACACGCCGAGCTCCTTCGACAGCCAAGTCTCCTGGGTCTGCGAACCCGGCGGCAGTTCGCCGCGAATGATCATCGTCCGCATCCGCGCCGCGGCACGCTCGTGCAGGCCCATCCGCTTGAGTTTGGGCGACTTTCGTCCCTTCGGCGCTTCCGGTTTTGGCTGCACGCGTGCCTCGCTTATCACGTTGATCTTAGCCGTTTCCGGCTCCTTTGCTTGCCCAAATTATCGACGTATCTCGCTGAAAACAATGGCATAGCGCGCAAATTGTATGCAGCATGCAGAAAGTGGATTGCGTTGCGGCGAAGCGCGGCGGATGATCGTGCGAACGCGCGAATATCGCGCCTTCGAAGCGGAGTAAGCGATGCGGACGAGTTTGCGACTGGGTCTGGTGGCAATGGCGGCAATGCTGGGCGGAAGCGATCTCGCCTCGGCGCAGACGGCGAAGATCAAGCTCGGCTACGCCAAATGCGCGCACTGCCTGCCGATGTCGCTGATCCCAGGCATGGCCAAGGGCGTCGAGGTCGAGGCCACCGGCTTCAACTCGGGGAATGACGTTCTCACCGCCTTGATATCGAAGAGTATCGACGTCGCGCAGGTCACATATCTCCATTACATCACCGCGCTCGACAAAGGCTTTGATGTCGTCGCCGTGTCCGGACAGATCAATGGCGGCTCGGAATGCCTGTCCTCCGTGAAGCTGAGCCTGCCGCCCGAGGACTGGGCCACGTTCAAGGCGACCGTTGCGAAGGCGAAGAGCGACGGCCAGCCGCTGAAGGTTGCGGCCTCCCGCGGCAACGCGCAGGACATCCACATGCGCGGGGCGTTCCTCAAGCAGGGCGTTGATCCCAACAAGGACGTTCAGTTCATCAACATTCCCAATCCCTCCGATCATCTCGCAGCACTCCAGCGCGGCGAGGTCGACATGATCTGTTCGGTCGAGCCGTTTGCATCGCAGATCCGGCTCGCCGGTGCCGGCAAGCACTTCGTGTTGCCGTATGAACAGGCCGCAGGCAATTTGACCAATTTGATCGTCACCCGCTCCGACGTGATCGCGGGCCAGCGCGCCGGCGTCCAGAGCGTTGTCAGCGCCGTGGTCGAACTCGACAACAAGCTGATCGCCGACAAGGCGCCGTGGGTCGACGTCATCAACAAGCTCACCGGTCTCGACAAGACGGTCGCGACGGAGGCGCTGAGAAATGCCTCGCCCGATCCTGCGATCCATCGTTCGCAGACGCTGGCGATCGCAGCGATGATGCGCGACCTCAAATACATCTCGAAAGACGTCTCCGCAGAAGCGCAGAAGAACATGGACTATTCGTTCCTGGAGCAGGCCACCGGAAAGGCCAAGAATGACCTCGGTTACTGACGTCTCGCCCGCAATGCCGGCGTTTCGGCTGACGCGAGCGTTCCAGGGACTCGAACGCCTCGTCGTCCCCGCGCTGCTGATCGCGGGTTGGGAGGCGTTTGCCCGCAGTGGCATGCTTCCGCCCGCGCTGCTGCCAGCGCCGAGTGCGGTGCTGCATGCGCTCGGCGACTGGGTGTTCGGCTTCGACGAGACCACGCAGACCTACTCCGGCCATTGGCTGCGCGATGCGCTCGCCAGCGATCTTCGCGTCTTTGGCGGCTTTGCATTGGCAAGCCTGCTCGGCATCCTTGCCGGGGTCGCGATCGGCTGGTCCCGGCTGTTCGAGAAGACGCTGGAGCCGACACTGCAGATGTTGCGCCCGATCCCGCCGGTGTCCTGGATTCCCCTCGCGATCATCTGGTTCGGGATCGCCGACAAACCGGCCATCTTCCTTGTCTTCCTCGGCGCATTCTTTCCGGTGCTGATGAACAGCATCCATGGCGTCAAGACTGTGGACCACAATCTCGTGCGGGCCGGCGCGATGATGGGCGCGAACGGACGGCAGATGCTGACAGACATCGTGCTGCCGGCGGCGCTGCCCTCGATCTTCGCTGGTCTGCGCATTGCGGTCGGATCGGCCTGGATGCTGACGGTCACGGCCGAGATGGTCGCGGTGAAGAGCGGCCTCGGCTACGTGCTCTGGGATTCCTACTACTTCCTGCGCTACGACATCGTGCTCGCGGCGATGATATCAATCGGGCTGCTCGGCTATCTCTCCGACCTCGGCCTCAAGGCGATCATGGCGCGCACGCTACGTTGGCAGCAGACAACCACCGTTCAGGGCAGGGCGGGCTGATGGCGGCAATCGAGCTTCGCAACATCGTCAAGGTATTCTCCGACAAGCGGCGCGGCCGCGACCTGCTGACGCTCGACAACATCAACCTCGACATTGAGGCCAATGATTTCGTCTGCCTGCTCGGCCCGTCGGGCTGCGGCAAGTCGACCCTCCTCAACATCATCGCCGGCTTCGAGCAGGCGACCTCCGGCCGCACGCAGGTGGATGGCAAGCAAGTAGAGCGGCCCGGTTCGGACCGCGGCGTGGTGTTCCAGCAGCCGACGCTGATGCCGTGGCTGACCGCCATCGACAACATCGCCTTCCACCTCAAGCTCAAGGGCGTCGCCAAATCCGAGCGGCACCACCGTGCCATGGAGTTCATCGATCTCGTCGGCCTGCGCGGTTTCGAGCATCATCATCCCGCCGAAATGTCGGGCGGCATGAATCAGCGCGTCGGCATCGCCCGCGCACTGTTGATGAACCCGAGCGTGATCCTGATGGACGAGCCGTTCGCGGCGCTGGACGCCCAGACCAAGCTCGAAATGCAGGAGGAGCTGGTCGCGATCTGGCAGAAGCGCCGCTGCACCATCGTGTTCGTCACCCACAGTGTCGACGAGGCGCTGGTGCTCGGCAACAAGATCGTAGTGATGACCAGGCGGCCGGGCCGGATCCGCGAGGCTGTCAACTTCGACCTGCCGCGCCCGCGCGACATCACCAGCCCGGAGTTCAACGACGCCAAGCGCCACATCCTGTCCCTGATCCGGGAGGAGTCGACGCGGCTTGCGCAGGCGTCGTAAGGTATCGCCATGCGCAAACGCCTCGGCATGATCACTCCGTCCTCCAACTCGGTGCTGGAGCCCGTCACCAGCGCCATGCTGGCCGACGCTCCTGGTGTCACTGCGCATTTCTCGCGTTTCCGCGTCACGGAGATTGCCCTCGACGCCGCCGCACTGAACCAGTTCGATGCATCGGTGATGCTTCGGCAGCGGATTTGCTGGCGGATGCCAAGGTTGACGCCATCGCCTGGAACGGCACTTCCGCGAGCTGGCTCGGGATCAACCGCGACAGAAGCCTGTGTGAGGCAATCACGGCGCGCACGGGTGTCCCGGCGACAACGTCCACGCTCGCCTGCATCGACGCCGCCCGTGCGCTCGGCGCCAAACGTGTCGGACTGGTCTCGCCCTATACCGATGACGTGCAGCGACGGATCGCCGGTGTCTGGGCTGGAGAGGGTATCGTTCCGCACGCGGAGCGGCATCTCGGCCTGCGCGACAATTTCTCCTTCGGTGAGGTTGAGCCGGCGACGATCGCCGACATGATCCGCTCGGTCGTGGCTGACGGTGCCGATGCCGTCGTCATCCTCTGCACCAATCTTGACGGAGCCGGGCTGGCCCTCTCGCTCGAACGTGAATTGAACATCGCCGTGCTGGATTCGGTGGCGGTCACGTTGTGGCGGATCCTCGGCCTCGCCGGCGGTGACAACACGGTCCTTGAGCGATGGGGCCGGATCTTCCAGACAGTGCCGGTCATCAACTGACGGAGAGTCATGTGACGCAGCTTGATCTCGCCATTCGCGGCGGCACCATCGTGACGGCCAGCGACGAATTCCGCGCCGATATCGGCATTCGCGACGGCCGTATCGTCAGCATTGCCGACAGCATCGAGGGCGCGGCACGAGAGATCGATGCGACGGGATTGCTTGCGCTGCCGGGCGGCATCGACAGCCACGTCCACATCTCCCAACCGTCGGGCCCCGACGTGGTGATGGCCGACGACTTTGCCTCTGCGACGCGCGCGGCGGCGGCCGGTGGCAACACCATGGTGCTGCCCTTCGCGCTGCAGGAGAAAGGCACCTCGCTGCGCAGCTGTGTCGAGAACTATCGCAAGCTCGCCGAAGGTGAGTGCTACATCGACACGGCCTTCCATCTCATCATCTCCGATCCGACTGCCGTGGTGCTCGGGCAGGAGCTGCCGGCGCTGGTCAAGGACGGCTACACCTCGTTCAAGGTGTTCATGACCTATGACGATCTCGTGCTCAGCGACAAGCAGCTGCTCGAAGTGTTCGACGTCGCGCACCGCGAGGAGGCGCTGGTCATGGTTCATTGCGAGGGCTACGACGCCATCCGTTTCCTGACCAGCAAGCTGGAGCGCGAAGGTCATATCGCGCCGTACTATCACGGCACCTCACGGCCGCAGGCGGTCGAGCGCGAGGCGACGCACCGTGCCATCAGCCATGCCGAGGTGATCGGCGTTCCCATCATGATCGTGCACGTCTCCGGACGCGAGGCGATGGAGCAGGTACGCTGGGCCCAGCAGCGCGGCTTGCCGGTGCATGCGGAAACCTGCCCGCAATACATCACGTTGACGGCCGACGACATGAAAGGCCTCAACATGGACATCACGGGCGCGAAATATGTCTGCTCGCCGCCGCCGCGCGACGTCGAGAGCCAGGAGGCGATCTGGGAGGGCATCACGTCGGGCGTGTTCCAGACCTTCTCGTCCGATCACTGCCCGTTCCGCTACGACGATCCCAAGGGCAAGCTGACGCCGAGCGCCCGCACCTCGTTCCGCTGGGTGCCGAACGGCATCCCCGGCGTTGAGACGCGGCTGCCGATCCTGTTCTCCGAGGGCGTCTCGAAGGGGCGCATCACGTTGCAAAAGTTCGTCGAGCTGACGGCGACCAATCACGCCCGCATCTACGGCCTTTATCCGCGCAAGGGCTCGATCGGCGTCGGTTTCGATGCCGACATCGTTCTCTGGGATCCCAAGTTGAAGAAGCCGATCCGGCAAGCGGATCTGCATCACGGCTCGGACTATACGCCCTGGGAAGGTTTCGAGGTCACGGGATGGCCGGTGACGACGATCGCGAGGGGAGAGGTGGTCTGCAGCCACGGCCGGATCGTCGGCGTTAAGGGTGCAGGCCAGGTGCTGAGCCGGGGCAAGTCGAGCCTGATCTGATCCAACGCGCCTCAAAAGATCGCGGCCATTGCAGCGAGCCGTAGATAGGCCCTTTCGCGGGCAGCATCGATCGGCGCTTGCGGTCCGGTGGTTGGACCGATCGGCACGAAACGGACATCGCTGATTCCGATGAAGCGCAGGATTTCACGCAAGTAGGGCGTTGCCATGTCGATGCGGCCGCGGTTCATGCCGGTGGCAAAATCGCTGCCGCTGGCGATGATGACCAGCGTCGGCCGGTCCTGCAGCAGCGGCAGATACCCCTGCGACGGATCGAATCGAAAGGTGAGACCGGGCTGAACGATGATGTCGAACCACTGCTTGAGCTTGTAGGGAAGGCCGAAGTTCCACATCGGCGTCGAGATCAGCACGCGATCGGCAAGTGAGAAGCGCAGCGCCATTCGCTCGGCCTCGGCAAAGCTGTCGCGCTGTGCATCGGTGAAGCCCTGAGCCTTCATGCGCGCGTATTTGGCCTCGACGATCGGACCGGCGAACTCCGGCATCCGCTCACGCCAGATGTCCACGACATCGATGTCCCAATCCGGCCGGGCCTGGCGAAAGCCAGCGAGAAAGACCCGCGCGCCGGCAGTCGATTCGGACTCGGCGCGTGGCGAGCAGGACAGGTGCAGGAGCTTTGCCACCGCTCATCCCAGCGCCTTGATGACGGCGTCGGCCCTGGTCACCACCGCGACGTTCTGCATCGCAAAGTTGATCGAGGCATAGTGCCAGTCGGCATTCATGGTCGAGCAGCAATCCTCCGGCACGATCATGTAATAGCCCTTGTCTGCACCGGTGCGCGCGGTGTGCTCGACCGACATGTTGGTCCACGCGCCGGTATTGATGATCATGTCGCGGCCGGTGGCCTTCAGGATCGTTTCCAGCCGCGTGCCTTCCCAGGCGCTCATCCGCATCTTCTCGACGACGAAGTCGCCGGGCCGTGGCTCGAGACCGGAGACGGGCGCCGCGCCCCAGCTTCCACGCACCATCGCCTTGCTGTCGACGAGCCCCTCGAACAAGGGCGCATTCAGCGTAACGCCCGGCGCGCCGGGCTCGACGACGAACCAGACGTGGATGACGGCGACGCCGCGCGCGCGTGCGGCTTCCGCCAGGCGCCGCACATTCTCCACGACATGCTGTTGCTTGGCGTGGCCCGGCGCGCCCGACTCGGCGAAAGCGCCTCCGTCCATGATGACGTCGTTCTGGAGATCCTGGATGATCATGGCGCAGCGCTGCGGATCGAGCCGCATCTCGCCCTCGGCGAGAATGGGCGCGGCCGGCGCGGAGCTCGACTTTACGCCGGCGCCGCTTCGCCGGCCGCTCATATATGGCTCGTGCCGCGGACCGACCTTGGTCGGGATCGCATAGACCGAATGCGTCGCGGTCAGATAGAGCGTGCGGAAATCCGGCCCGCCCCAGGCGAGGTTGGCGACCAGCTCCGGCACGCGCAGCTTGCCCAGCAGTTCGCCACGCGGCGAATAGACCCAGACGCCGCCGGGGGCGGTCACCCAGACATTGCCGTGCTGATCGCACTTCATGCCGTCGGGCAGGCCGCCTTCGAGCTCGGACTTGATGCCGCTCGCAAACACCCGCGCATTGGCCAGCGAACCGTCTGCGTTGACGTCGAAGACGCGGATCAGGGCCTGCACGGTGTCGTTGACATAGAGCAGCCTCTCGTCCGGCGAGAAGCACAAGCCGTTCGGCTGATCGAAGAGGTGACGGTCTACCAAGAGCTTCGGCTCGCCGCCGGGCACCACGCGATAGACGCCTTGAAAGCCGAGCTGGCGCGGCCGCTCGACACCATAAACCGGCATGCGGCCATACCAGGGATCGGAGAAATAGATCGCGCCGGACGAATGCACGCAGACGTCGTTGGGGCTGTTGAGCTCCTGGCCGCCGACATGCGAGGCGAGCACCTCGCGCCGTCCGTCGGAGCGTTCGCGCACCAGAGACGACGTCGCGTGCTCGCAGACAATCAAATTGAGTTCGGCGTCATAGGTCATCCCGTTGCATTTGTTCGCGGGGCGCTTGACCTCGACGACGCCGCGCCGCGCATCCCAGCGCCGCCGCACGTCGGCCGGCATGTCCGAGAACAGCAGATAATGATCGACCGGATGCCAGATCGGCCCTTCCGTGAAGTCGAAGCCGGTGCCGATCTGTGCGACCGGCGCATAAGGGTCGATCAGGCTCTCGAATTCGCTTCGCAACGTCACATGCGTCATTGGCCAAACCTCGACACATCAAGCCGGGAACCAGTTGCGCTCGGGCAGCGACTGCACGACCGGGCCCGGGACCTGATCGTGCAGACGTCCCACGACATTGCCGCCTTCGATCTTGGCGGGACGGTCGTGGACCGGGAGCAGGTAGCGCGAATTGCTGAGAAGCTTCTTGATCGCGGCCTTTTCCGCACGCTTGGTGGTGCCATGATTGCCAGTCGTGCGCGGCTCCCAATCGTGGATTTCGTGGAAGGGCGTGACGATCTGGTCGTTGAAGTCGTAGATCACGTCGCCGCAGATGGTGGCGATGCCATCGGCCGTCTCGACGATGATGTTCATCGAGCCCTCGGTGTGGGCGTTGGCGGCGTCGCAATAGACGCCGGGCATCAGCTCGATCGGGCCGGTGATCTCGAGGTCGAGGAAGCGCAGCGCGCTTTTGGTGTGCAGGCGGTCGATCAGGTGCTTGATGTCGGGGGCCGGGTATTGCGGGTGCATCAGGCCGGAGACGGAATATTCGAGCTCCTTGCGGTTGAGCACGACGGTCGTGTTCATCGGGAACAGGTCGTCCTTGCCGGCATGGTCGATGTGCAAATGCGTGTGGCAGACGAAGCGGACGTCGCCCATGCGAACGCCGTGGCGCGCGAGTTGGTTCTCGATCATGTTCTCATGGTACTGAAGCCCTCGCATGCCCAGGGTCTCCATGATCTGGTTGGAGCGATAGCCGGTGTCGACCACGACGGGATATTTGCCGCCGAGGATCAAAAAGCCGAGGGTGAGGACGCGGCGGGTGCGGCCGCAGTCGCGGCCGAGCACCAGGAAGCTCGATTCAAGCTCGATATCGCCGTAGTCCAGGATCTTGATCTCCAGCGCCATTCGGTTTCCTCCTGTCTCGATTCTTGTCCGTCAAAGCCGGTAGACGCGCGCCGCAGTGGCGCTGAAGATCGCGGTTTGTTGCGCGGAACTCAGCGACGCCGCAGCCGCGCGGAACGCATCGATCAGCTCGCGATAGCTGGTCCACAATTTCTCGATCGGGAAATTCGAGCCGAACAGGCAGCGCTCGGCGCCGAAGATCGCGACGGTGTCGGTGAGCACGGCGGCGACGTGCACGGGATCGTTGCGATGGATGAACGTGCCGAGCCCGGACAGCTTGGAGACCACGTTCGGGCAGGCCGCGAGCCGGGCCATCCCGGCGCGCCAGGCCGCGCGCCCCGCCGGCGACGGGTCTTCGAGCATGCCGGCGTGCTGGAGGATGAACGCTACGCCGGGACAGGAGTCAGCGAGCTGCGCGGCATCCGGCATCTGCGGCGTGAAGACCTGCAGGTCGAAGCTCCAGCCGTAGTCGGTCAAGCGTGCCACGTTGCGACGGATCACGGGATCGGCGCAGAGATCCGGACGCGCCGCGAAGCGATAGAGCGGGTTCTCGTGCCAATGCAACTGCATGCGCACGCCGCGCAGCAACGGATAGCGCTTGAGGCGGTCGAGCTGCGGGCGGACGTCGTCGGCCGCGAAATTGGCGTAGGCGATGATGGCGTGCGGCCAGCCGTGTTCGTCCGCAGTTCGTTGCACCCAGGCCGCCTCCTCCTCGAAATGTTCTGGCGCCCAGTTGGTCTGCACATAGACGGAGCGGGTGACGCCGCTGCCCTTGAGGTCGTCGAGATATTCCTGGATCGGATAGTCGCGCCGGATCGGCTCGTAGGGGCCGAAGATGCGGGGCTGCATGGGGCCGGTCAGCCAGGGCAGGTCGGCCTGCCGCCAGATGTGATGATGGCCGTCGACAATACCGTTCACGCAGCTCTCCTTCCCAGTGCCAGGACGTGGGCGACGATCGAGGCGCTCGATCCGCCGTCCACGAGATCGTCGACGAAGCGTTCGATCGCGACCAGCGCTTCGGTCTGCGGACGGAAGCCGGGGCCTGTCGCGAGCGGCGTCAGCCAGCTGAGGCGCCAGGCCCGCCGCGACAGTTTCGCGACGGCGTCGCGAAGGGCGTCCGTCGCGCCGCGCTCGAGCCCGTCGGACACGATGATCACGGCGGCGCCCCGGGCGTAGCCGCCGAAGCGTGGGACAGCCAGGAAGGCTTGCAGCGCGTCGCCGATGCGGGTGCCGCCGTCCCAGTCGCTGACCAGATGTGCCGCGGCGTTCAGCGCCTGCTCGCGGCGCTTCAGGCGCAGCGCGCGGGTGACCCGGGTCAGCCGCGTGCCGAAGGTGAAGACCTCGACATTGGGCGCGGCCTGCACCAGCGCATGCGCAAACTTCATATTCTCTTCGGTGCGGCTTTTCATCGAGCCGGAGACGTCGATCAGCAGCAAGACTTTGCGCGGGCGCTGTCGCCGCTTCATGTGGCCGAGCCGCAGGATCTCGCCGTCGCTGCGGACGCTGTCGCGCAAGGTGCGGCGGAGATCGGCGAACGGGCCGCGGCGCGCCCGCATGCGCCGGTGGCCACGCCGTCGCGGCAGGCGACGCGGCGCCTCGCGCGCCAGGCGCCAGAGCGCGTCCGTCGTGGAGAGCTGCGCGAACCGGCGCTCGACCAGCGCCTCGGTGCGCGCCGCGATGAGGCCGGACTCGTTGGCCTCGTCGGAGAGCAGGGGCTCCTCCTCGCCGCGGCCTTCCTCCTGGAGCCGGACGGTCTCGTCGTCCTCGCCGTCTTCGGCGTGCGCGATCGCCTCGCTGCCGCGGAAATGAAGGTCGAACAGCCGATCGAAGGTGGCGCGGCGATCGGGCGGCGGGGCAAGGGTGGCGAGCGCAGATTGCTTGATGTCCTCGAGCATGCGTGGCCCCAGCAAGGCGATCGCGGTAAGGAATGCGGTCGTCTGCTCCGGCGCCACGGCGAAGCGGTTGGCGCGCAGCAGCGCGACGAAGGAAACGAAGATGCGAACAGCGCGCGGGAGCTGTAGCTCGGTGCTCATGAGGTGGCCTCCGCCAGCATGGCATCGAGCCGGGGCGCGATGAAGTGCAGATCCTCTTCGTCCTTCAGCGCCACGCCGATCGAACGTTTGAAGGCATCAGGCCAGCGGGCGCCGCCCTTGTTGAGGAGGGTCGCGGCCTCCGCCCAGTCGATGGCTTCGGCGATGCCGGGCGCCTTGCTCAGCGGTTCGCGCCGCAATTTCTCGACGGCCGCGACGACGGCGTGGGCCGTGGCTTCGGCGACGCTGGATGCACGCATCATGATAATGCGCGCCTCCCGCTCGGCGCTGGGATAGTCGATCCAGTGATAGACGCAGCGACGACGCAAGGCTTCGTGCAGATCGCGGGTCCGGTTCGAGGTGAGCACGACGACCGGCCGCTCGGCGGCGCGGACCGTGCCGCGCTCGGGAATGGAGATCTGGAAATCGGAGAGGAATTCGAGCAGGAAGGCCTCGAACTCCTGGTCGGCGCGGTCGATTTCGTCGATCAGCAGCACGGTGGAATCGGGCGCGCGCAGCGCGGCCAGCATCGGCCGCTCGATCAGGAACGTCTCGCCATAGATGTCGATGCTCTCATCGCCGGCCTGACGGATCGCCAGCATCTGGCGCGGATAGTTCCACTCATAGAGCGCGGCAGACGCGTCGATGCCCTCATAGCATTGCAGGCGGATCAGGCGACGGCCGAGCACGGCGGCTATTGCCTTTGCCGCCTCCGTCTTGCCGACGCCGGGCGCGCCTTCCAGCAGCAGCGGCTTGCCGAGGGCGAGGCCGAGATAGGCGGCGGTCGCAAGGCCCTCGTCGGCGAGGTAATAGGCTGCCCGAAGCGCCTTCTCCAGCGCCTCGGGACTGTCGATGCCGACGATGTTGCTGCGAACCGCCACGGGTATATCCTCTAGCGCCGCGCCTGCGGCCGCGCGCCGCCCTGGGCCTTGATCGCGCGCAGCACCTTTTCCGGCGTGATCGGCAGGTCGTCGATGCGCACGCCGACGGCGTTGAAGATCGCGTTCGCTACCGCCGGCAGCACCGGGTTGGCGCACATCTCGCCGGGGCCTTTTCCTCCGAACGGACCGTCAGGGGCGGGACGCTCCAGCACGGCGATATCGTGGGGGCAGATGTCGCCGGGACCGGGCATCAGATATTCGACGAAATCGCGCGGGCCGTGGACGGGATCGGGATAGTATGGCTCCGGCGTCTCGTAGAGCGCGTGGCTGACGCCCATCCAGGCGCCGCCGACGAGCTGCTGCTCGACCAGTCGTGGATTGAGCGCGCGGCCGAGCTCGTAGGCGGAGTCCATTCGGACCATCGCGACCTCGCCGGTCTCGTCATCGACCTCGACCTCGGCGACGAGGCAGGCATGGGCATAGCAGGTCGCCGGCGACATCTCGCCGGTCTCAGGATCGACGTCCGACAGCGGCACGAGGAAGATGCCGCGGCCGGAGATGGTCTTGCCCTGCTTGAACTGCGCGGCGATGGCGACGTCCTTGGTCGAGATCGAACGATGCGGCGCGCCCTTGACGTGGATGTTGCCGCGCCCATCGGTCTCGAGATCGGCGGCGTTGACTTCGAGCTCCTCGGCCGCCGCCTCCATCATCACGCCGCGCGCCTCGCGGGCGGCGGCCATCACGGCGTTGCCGACGCGATGGGTGCCGCGCGAGGCGAACGAGCCCATGCAGTGCGGGCCGGTGTCGGAGTCTGCCGTGTCGACATAGACGTCCTCGACCGGCACGCCCAGCGTCTCCGCGCAGATCTGCCGCGTCACCGACTTCATGCCCTGGCCGAGGTCGATCGACGACAGCGCCACGGTGAACTTGCCGCTGGGGTTGGAATGCACCAGCGCCTGGCTCGGATCGCCGCCGAGATTCATGCCGATGGGATAATTGATCGACGCCGTGCCGCGTCCGCGATGCCGGGTCATCTAGCGCCTCCTGGTGCCGAACACGGATGAGAAACGGGTCGCGCCATGCGATGGCGCGGCCGGGCGCGGCGGGGGAGGTAGCGGCGCCGGCGGCGGTGGCTCGCGCGGCGGCTCCCGCGTTGCGGTCATCGGCGCGCGATCATAGCTCGTGCGCTGCTGCGCAGGCGCGGCCGGCCGCGCCCGGGACTCCGTCGGCGTCGGCGGGATCACGGCGCGGCTGCCGCCGCCGTCCTTGCGCGAGGATGCGCGCCTGAACTCGTCGCGGATCGGCCATTTGGCCTTCTCGGCCGCTACCTGCACGCACTCGATCAGCGCCGTGTTCTTAGCCTCGCGCCGGTGCGCCTTCATGTCGCCGTCGCGATAGGCGTTGAGAATCCGGAACTCCATCGGGTCCATGCCGACGAGGTTTGCCAGCTTGTCCATCTGGCATTCGATGGCAAAGTCCATCGCGGTGACGCCGAAGCCGCGCATCGCGGTCGCCGGCGTCCGGTTGGTGAAGACGCAATAGACGTCGCCATAGACGTTCGGGATGGTGTAGGGACCCGGCAGGTGCGCGGCGCATTTCACCGCGGCGTAGCTCGACAGCCGCGTATAGGCGCCGCTGTCGAAAAAAGCGCGGATCTTGCGCGCGACGATACGGCCGTCGCGCATCACGCCGTCCTTGATGTAGATGCGCTCGGCGCCGCGCGGCGGGCCGTATTGCATCTCCTCCTCGCGGCCGAACACGTAGCGGACGGGGCGCCCCGTCAACATGGCGCCGAGGATCGCGAGCGGCTCGGTCAAGGTGTCGACCTTGCCGCCAAAGCCGCCGCCGACGGTGCCGCCGATGAAGTGGAAGGTGTTGGAGGGCACGTCGAGGATCTTGGCGCAGGTGTCGACCGAGAAGAACAGCGCCTGCGTCGAGGTGTAGACGACGTAGCGGCCGTTGGTATCGGGCGCGGCGATGGCGCCATTGGTCTCGGTCGGCGCGTGCTCGATCGGCGACATCTGGTAGCGCTGTTCGAGCACGTGATCGGCGGTTGCGAGCGCGGCATCAGCATCGCCAAAGCGCAGGCGCTGGTGATCGTAGACGTCATGATAGATAAAGGCGTTCTTCGGGTAGGTCTCGTTGACGACAGGCGCACCCGGCTTTAGCGCATCCTCGACGTCGAACACGGTCGGCAGCGGCTCGTAGTCAATCCTGACCTTCGCGATCGCCTCGAACGCCTCGCGTTCGCTGTCGGCGACGATGGCGAGGATCGGCTCACCCTTGTAGCGGACCTTGTCGACGGCGAGTGACGGCTCGTCGTCCTTGCCGAAGTTGATCAGGCTGAGCAGCGTGTTGAGGTTGCGCGGCACGTCCGCGCCGCGGATGATCCGGCGGACGCCGGCCGAGCGCTCGGCCTCGGTGGTATCGATGCGGCGCAGCCTTGCATGGGCCTGGGTCGAACGAACGACCTTCAGATGCAGCATGCCTTGGAGCTTGTGATCGCCAAAATAGCTGGACGTGCCCGTGATGTGGCCGAGCATGTCCTGCCGCTGCGTGCCCTTGCCGATTTCCTTCAGGTTATCGTCACGTTCGTCGGCGAAGATGTCCTTGCGCAGTTCCAGCATGGTCTGACCTCAGGCGCTGGCCCGGCCGCCTGCGGCGGCGAGGATGGCATTGATGATCGGCTCGTAGCCGGTGCAACGGCAGATGTTGCCGGAGATCGCCTCGATGACGTCGGCCCGGCTCGGGGCGGAATTGCGGTCGAGCAGCGCCTTCGCGGCCATCAGCATGCCCGGCGTGCAATAGCCGCATTGGGCGGCGAAATTTTCGGCGAAGGCGCGTTGCAGCGGATGCAGGTTCGGGCCCTGCTTCATGCCGTCGAGCGTCTCGACCGAGCGGCCCGCGACGGTCTCGGCGAGCGTCAGGCAGGAGAGGTGAAGCTCGCCGTCGATCAGCACGCTGCACGTGCCGCAGCCCCCCTGGCCGCAGCCGAACTTCGGAGTCATATCGCCGATCAGCTCGCGCAGGGCGACGAGCAAATTGGTGCCGCCGTCGACGAAGATCGCGACGTCGCGGCCGTTGTGGCGAAATTGCAAGGGGATTTTTGTCATGGCCAGTTATTCCTGTTCCGCTAGCAGGCGCCGCAAATACACGCCGACGATCTCGCGGCGATACCAGGCGCTGCCGAGCGCGTTGTCGGATGGCGATGTTCCTTCCGTAGCGGCGGAGGCCGCGGCAGCGATGGTCGCCGCGTCCAGCGAGCGTCCCTCCAGCGTGCGCTCGGCCGCTCGGGCGCGGATCGGGGTCGGCGCCATCGAGCCCAGCGCAATTCGCGCACCCGCGATCCGCCCGCCGCTGACCGGCAGATGCGCGGCGAGCGTGATCACCGAGCCGCCCTTCGGCTTGATGCGCGCGATCTTGCGATATCGGAAAGCCTCGCTGCTGGCCGGCCGCGTACAGGACACCGACAGCACCAAAGTTCCGGCCTGGCGCTCGCGCCCCTGCAAGAATTCCTCGATCGGAATATCGCGCGAGCCGAAGCCGCCTTGCACCGCAATAGTGGCATCCAGCGCCAGCAGTGCCACGGTGAAATCGCCGTAAGGGTTCGTCGCGAACAGATTGCCGCCGACCGTGCCCATGTTGCGGACGGCGGGACCGCCGATCGAGCGGGCGGGAGCGTGCAGAAAGGCGAGGTCGCGTTCGGCGAGAACGCGCGCGAAAGTGACACCGGCGCCCAGCGTCACCCGTGGACCCGACACATCGATCCGTGTCAGCGCCTGGTCCCGCGCGCGGACGATCGTCGAGATCGAGACGTCGCCTTCGTTCAGGGCCCGCATCACCAGCGTGCCGCCGCCGAGATAGCGCGCAGCGCGGTCCGAGGCCAGCGCTCCGGTTGCCTCGCTCGCATTCGCAAAGGTCTTTACTGTTACGGCCATGCTATGCGGCCTCCTTCAGATGTCGGCGGATCGCCTCGAATCCTGCCTGATAGATGTCTTCGGCGACCATATGGGTGATGCGGTCTTTGTCCTCGGGCCTGGTGGTGAATCGCGACTCCCAATGCCAGAAAGTGCGGTCGCCGTCGGTGACCGGGAGCAAACGGACATGGGCGACATAGTTGAACATCGGGATCGGCGTATCGAGCAGGCAATAGCTGAAGGTCTGCTCGAGGTCGGACAGCGCCAGCAGCTGCTCACGCAGCTCCGAGCCGTCCTTGAGCTTGAAACGTCTGACGCAGCCGATCTTGTCGGCGGATTGCGCGCGTTCGATCGAGGAGGTCGCAACCGCCGGGTGCCAGCGGTCGTGCCCGTTGAAATCGCGCAGCACGTCCCACACCGCGTCGGTCGGTGCGTCCAGGATCGTGCTCTTGACGATATGCGGCACGGCTAACCTCCGAACACACGCTTCAGCGCGTCGAAGCCGCCCTGGAACACACCGCCGCCGATGTTGCTGACGAGCTCGGTCTCCCGTTCCGGCGCGCAGTCGAATTCCGCGGTCCATTCCACAAAGGTCTGGTCGCCGTCGGTGACGGGCGTCAGGCGCAGGGTGGCGACGTAGTTCTCGACGCCCATCGGCGATTCCAGGATCGAGTAGGTGCAGAACATGTCGTAGTCGGAGAGGCCGAGCAGCTTCTCGCGGATGCGGTCTCCGTTGCGCAGGCGGAAATCCCTGACACAGCCGATCTTGTCCGAGGGCTCACCGCCCTCGATTCGGCTTTCGGCGATGGCCGGATGCCAGTTCGGCAGGCCATTGAAATCACGCACTCGCGCCCAGACGCGGTCGTTGCGGGCATTGACGACGGTGGAGACGTAGACGCGGGCCATCGCTCAAACCTCAGCTCTTCTTCCGCGGCCCGCCCTCGACCGGCGGCTCGCCGCCCTCGCTCGCAGGCGGAGCGGCCGCCGGCTTCTCACCGCCACCGCCAGCACCTCCGCCGCTCTTGCGTGCGGCATCCTTGATGCCCTGCATGTCGCGGGCCTCGCGGATCAGCCCCGGCATCTTTGCCAGGCTGCCGCCCTCGACGCCGATGTCCGACAGGATGGAATCGATCAGCGGCGCCTGGACGCGGTAGCGTAGCGCCGAGTCGATCACCTCGTCGGTGGCGCTGCGGCCGCCGTTGCCGTTGCCGTGACCGTTGCCGTTGAGGCCGTCGACCTGGAGGATGCGGATGCCCTCGATCTTCTCCATCGGCTTGACGCTCTCGCGCACGATGCCCTCGATACGGTCGAGCAGCTTTCTGCGGAACAGCGAGTAGCGCGCCTGGTCGGTCAGCACGTTCTCGGCCTCGTTCAGCATGCGCTGCGCTTCGGCTTCGACCGCGGCGCGCACGCGCTCGGCTTCGGCGGCGATGCGGGTCTCCTCCGCCTGCTTTTCCGCCAGCAGGACCTCCACTGTCTTGCGCCGCCTGGCGATCTCGCTCTCGCGGGCGGTGACGACGCGCTCGGCCGCCTCGGTCGCGCGCATCCGGGCTTCCTCGGCAGAGGCCTTGGCTGCGGACTCTTCCAGGGATTTGGTGTGGATGGCGATAGCCTTCTCCATCAGCGCCGTCTCGACGTCCTTCTCGCGGTTGACTTCGAGCTTGCGCAGCTCGCGTTCACGTCCGATGCGAGCCTCGTCAAGGCCGCGATCGGACGCGATGCGGGCGCGCTCGACCTCCTCGCGGGAGGCGATCTCGGCTTCCTGGAGCGACTGGACGCGGGCGACCTCCAGCTGCTCGATCGCGCGCCGCCGCTCGATCCGGGCAGCTTCCAGCGCCTGCTCGCGCGAGACGTCGGTGGTCTCGACCTCCTTGCGGGCGACGATCTCGGCCTGCTTGACCTGCCGGTCGGCATCGATCCGTTCGGAGCGCTTGGTGGAGAGGGCGATGACACGATCCTCGTCCGCGATCTCGATCGCCTTCTTCTGCTCGATGTTGAGCACCTCGCGCTTCTTGGAGGAGTTGATGCGCTCGGCTTCGAGTGCCAGATCGACGGTGATGCGCTGGCGCTCGATGGCATCGCGCCGCTTCAGCTCGGCGGCTTCGAGGACGCCGGTCCGCTCGATTTCGAGCGCGCGGGTTTCGCGTTCGGCCTGGATGCGCTCGGCCGCAACTGCCTTCTCCTGGGCGATGCGCGCCGCCTCGATCGCCTCGCGGGAAGCGATGTCGGCTTCCTCGACGGCGCGGTTGCGGGCGATCTCCAGCGAGCGCACGCGCTCCTCCTGGGCGATGCGCGAGGCTTCCGTGGTCTCGCGCGCGGCGATGCCGGCGACATCAAGGGCCTGATTGCGCTCGATCTCCAGCTGCCGCGTGTTCTGCTCGGCGGCGATGCGCTCGGCGGCGAGCGTCCGCTCCCGCGCAATGCGGGCGGCCTCGACCGCGCGCTGCGCCTCGATCTCGGCCTCCTGGATGGTCCGGACCTGCTGGATCTCAAGCGCGCGCGTGCGTTCATCCGAGGAGATGCGCTCGACATTGACGGTCATGGTCTGGGCGATGCGGGCCTTCTCGGTCGCCTGGCGCGCGGCGATCTCGGCCTCGTCGACGGCACGCGTGCGCTCGATCTCGCGGCGCCTTGTCTCTTCCTCGTTGGCGATACGAGCGTCGGTGACGACCCGGTCCTGCTGGATACGGGCCTTCTCGATGGCCTCGCGTGCGGCGATCTCGGCTTCCTCGACGGTGCGCATCCGCTCGATCTCGCGCTGGCGAACCTCGCTTTCCGACGTGATGCGGGTGGTGTCGATAGAGCGCTGGTTGGCGATCCGGGTCTTCTCGATCTCCTCGCGGGCCAGCAGCTCCTTTTCCTCGATGGTGCGGGTCCGCTCGATCTCCCTCTGGCGGGTCTCGCGCTCCGAGGCGATGCGGGCTTCCGCAATCGCCTGGTCATTGGCGATGCGGGCGCGCTCGATGGCCTCGCGGGCCGAGATCTGGGCTTGTTCGGCCTCGGTCTCGCGCAGGGCCCGTTCGCGGGCGACTTCGGTGCGCTGGAGCGCGCGGCGCATCTCGATGTCGCGCTCCTGCTCCAGGCGCGCGGTCTCGCTCTCCCGCTCGATCTCCAGCGCCTGCCGCTCGGCCTCCAGATTGCGGGCGCGGATCTTGATCATCGAGTCCTGCTCGATGTCGTTGCGCAGCTTCCGCTTGGCCTCGATGTCCTGCATCAGCTGGGTCAGGCCTTCGGCGTCGAACCGGTTCGAGGGATTGAAGAATTCTAGATCGGTCTGGTCGAGATCGGTGATGGCGACGGATTCCAGCTCGAGGCCATTCTGGGCGAGGGCCTCGGCGGCATTCGTCTTGACCCGCGCGACATAATCGCCGCGCTGTTCGTGCATTTCTTCCATGGTCATCTCGGAGGCGACCGAGCGGATCGCGGAGATGAACTTGCCGGCCAGCAGCGCATGGAGTTGCCCCGGCTCCATGGTGCGACGTCCGAGCGTTGCCGCGGCGATCGAGACGGCCTCGCGGGTCGGTTGCACCCGGACGTAGAAGTCGGCCTCGATGTCGACGCGCATGCGGTCGCGGGTGATCACGGCATCCTGCTTCGAACGCACGATGCCCATCGGCAGCACGTTCATGTTGACGGGCGTGTAGTCGTGGATGAACGGCAGCACGAAGGCGCCGCCATTGATCACCACGCGTTCGCCGAGGAAGCCGGTGCGGACGAACGAGGTCTCCTTGGAGGAGCGGTGGTAGAGCCAGTTCACGATATAGACGCCGACCACGATCACGATGATCGCGACGATCAGCCAGAGGATCAATTCACCGACCAGATTGCCCGACATCCTTCCCTCCCTCGTCCCTTCGGCGTTATCGCGCGCCGATCGCCTTGAATTGCCGCACCTGTTCCGTCAGCGCCCGCTCCACCGGCAGCCGCTCCATCGAGGATGCCCCGTAGAAGCCGTGGCAATGACGGGTGTTCTTCATGATGAAATCGGCGTCGGCGGGATCGGCGATCGGGCCGCCATGCGCCAGCACCAGGATGTCCGGATTGACGCTGAGCGCGGCGGTGGCCCAGGTGTCGATCCGTGCAGGGCAGTCCTTGAGCTTCGGCGCGGTCTGCGCACCGATCGTGCCGCCGGTGGTCAGGCCCATGTGGCAGACGATGATGTCGGCTCCGGCGATCGCCATCGCAGCGGCTTCCTTCTCGCTGAACACGTAGGGCGTGGTCAGCATGTCCTTGTCGTGCGCCTTGGCGATCATGTCGATCTCGAGCGCATAGGACATGCCGGTCTCTTCGAGATTGGCGCGGAAGGTACCGTCGATCAGGCCGACGGTCGGAAAGTTCTGGACGCCTGCGAAGCCAAGTGCCTTCAGCTGGTCGAGAAAGACGTCCATGTCGCGGAAGGGATCGGTGCCGTTGACGCCCGCCAGCACCGGGGTCTGGTCGACCACGGGGAGCACTTCGTTTGCCATTTCCAGCACGATGGCGTTGGCATCGCCATATGCCATCAGGCCCGCGAGCGAGCCACGGCCGGCCATGCGGTAGCGGCCGGAATTATAGATGACGATGAGGTCGACGCCGCCGGCTTCCTCGCATTTGGCTGAGAGCCCGGTGCCGGCCCCGCCGCCGACGATCGGCTCGCCGCGCCTTGCCATGTCGCGAAACCTCTTCAGCAGCGCCGCGCGTTCAAACCTGGCCATCGGTCACCTCGCGAGTCTCCGCCGCACCCCGGTGCGCCCGAACAGGGTTCGGAACGCACTGACGATGACGGCGGCGAAATCGGGATCGTTGATGTTCTTAGGGATGCGAATGAGTTGGCGGTTGCCGGTCTGCCGCACGGTCCGCTCCAGCGTACGGAACAGCGCGGCGTCGGCATCCGGATCCCAGAACGGCTGGCCTCGTGCGTCGAGGGCGGAGACGCCGCCCTCGGGCAGGAAGAAACGCACCGGGCCATCCATCTGGTTCAGCCGCTCGCCGATCCAGCGGCCCATGCGCTCGTTCTCTTCCAGAGTCGTCCGCATCAACGTCACCTGCGGATTGTGGACGTGGAACTTGCGGCCCCGGTAGCGCTCAGGAATGGTCTCGGGCGCGCCGAAATTGACCATATCGAGCGCGCCGACCGAGCCGACATAGGGCAGGCGGCTGCGGATGATCGCGCCAAGGCGGTCCTCGGTCGCAGGAAACACACCGCCCATCATGAGGTCGCAGATCTCGGTCGTGGTGAGGTCGATGACCCCCGCGAGCTGGCCGGATTCGACGAGCTTCTCCATGGAGCGGCCGCCGACACCGGTGGCGTGGAATACCAGGCATTCGAAATCATCGCGCAGCTCGGCCGCGATCTTCTGCACGGCCGGCGTGGTGACGCCGAACATGGTGATGCCGACGGTGGGCAGGCCGACGCCGGCGGCTCGCTCCTTGGTCTCGCGCCCTTCGAGGCGTGCCTTGACCATGCCGGCAAGCGCACTGGCGCCGTTGGCCAGCACCGCGCGCGAGATCGAGTTCAGCCCCTGCACGTCGGTGACCGAGTGCATCATCGTGATGTCGGCCGGTCCGACATAGGGGCCGACATCGCCGGACGCGACGGAGGAGATGATCAGCTTGGGCACGCCGATGGGTAGCGCGCGCATGCCTGGGGCAACCAGCGACGCCGCGCCCGAGCCGCCGGCCGAGATCACGCCGCCCACATTGCCCTGGCGCCGCAGCCAATTGGCAAACGCATCCGCCATCGCGGTCACGGCGGCACCACGGTCGGTGCCGAACACGGCGGATCCGCCGCGGCCGTGGTTCAAGGCGATCTCCTGCGCCGAGACGTCGCAGGATGAATGCTTGCCGCTGGTCGAGACGTCGACCAGCCGCGTGCGCAGGCCGCTTTCAGCGATGATGTCGCGAATGAAGCGCAGCTCCTGGCCCTTGGTGTCGAGCGTGCCGACCACCAGAACCACTGGCGGACCGGAGGCCTGCGCCGCCGCCGGCTCGCGCTTGCGCCGCGACGCCTCGTCGAGCCGCGCAACCTGAGTCGAGAGGGTTCGCGCCGCCGCCTCGATGCGGGCGATCGGCACCGGCTGCGACCATCGCGTCGGCAGCGTCGGGTTGGAGACGTAGATGCGCACCGGCCCGTCGCGCCGTGGCGCCGGCGTCGGTTTCGCTTCGACGCCGGGTGCGGAGGTGTCAATCTCCGGTTCGAGCTCCGCATGAAGCCCGACGCCGAGCAGGCGCTGCTGGAGCTCGCGGTCCGCGGCTAGGCGCGCGGAGTCGATGATGCGGTTGATGCGCCCGTTGACCATGATCGCGACGTTGCGCGAGATCGCGGTGGCGACGCCGATGTTCTGCTCGATCACGAGCACGGACATGTCGCCGTCTTCGCCCAGCCGCAGCAGCATCTCCTCGACCTGCGCGACGATGACGGGCGCGAGGCCTTCGGTCGGCTCGTCCATGATGATCAAATGCGGATTGGTGAGCAGCGCGCGCGAGATCGCCAACATCTGCTGTTCGCCGCCGGAGAGCTGGCCGCCACCGTGATCCCGACGCTCGGCGAGTCGAGGAAAGGTGTCGTAGATGCGCTCGACGGTCCAGGCGCCCGAACGCAGCCCGCCGGCGAGCCGCAAATGCTCGTCGACGCTGAGCGAGCGCCAGAGGCGGCGGCCCTGCGGCACATAGCCGACGCCGAGCCGCGCGATCTGGGCCGGCGGCCGCCGGGTGATGTCCTCGCCGCGGACCCGGATCGAGCCGCCGCTGACGCCGACCAGCCCCATGATCGCCTTACACAGCGTGGTCTTGCCCATGCCGTTGCGCCCGACGACGGAGAACACGCCGCTCTCGAGCGTGAGGTCGACACCCTGTAGCGCGTGCGAGTGGCCATAGTAGACATCGAGGCCGCGGACCTCGAGCGCGGCGCTGGAGCGGCGGGCCTCACTCATGGCCGCCTCCGAGATAGAGCTCCTGCACTTCAGGGTCGGACTGGATCTCCTGCGGCAGGCCCTCCTTGAAGACGCGGCCGTTGTGCATCATCGTGACGCTCTCGACGACGCGCAGCGCCACGTCCATGTCGTGCTCGATGATGATGTAGCCGATATGCGCCGGCAGCGAGGTCAGGATCTCGATCAGCTCGGCGCGTTCGGTCGGCGACAGTCCTGCGGCCGGCTCGTCGAACAGGACGAAGCGCGGCGCGCCGGCGAGCGCCAGCGCGATCTCGAGCTGGCGCTGCTGGCCGTGGGCGAGCTCGGCGACGCGCTGATCCCTGACGGCGGAGAGATGCACCGCCTGCACCAGATTGTCGGCCGCATGCATCAGCGCATCGTTCTGTCCCGGACGCAGGAACGAGAAGCGCCCGCGCGAGACGCCGCGGCAGGCGAGATAGACGTTGTCCTGTACGGTGAGGCCCGGGAACAGTGCCGAGATCTGGTAGGTCCGGCGCAGCCCGCGCCGGATGCGCTCATAGGGCGGGAAATGCGTGACGTCCTCGCCGAAGAAGCGGATGGTGCCGGAGGATGGCGGGAAGTCGCCGGCGATGCAATTGAACAGCGTGGTCTTGCCGGCACCGTTGGAGCCGAGCACGGCGCGCCGCTCGCCGGGCCGCACGGTGATGGTGACGTCGGTCAGCGCCGCCAGCGCGCCGAACATGCGCGTCACGCCGCGCAGCTCCAGCGCCGCGCCGGCGCCGACGGCAGAGAGGCGCCGGGCGACGCTATCCATGGCTGCGCCCTCCGCTGAAACGGTCAGCGCCGCGGCGCTGCCGCCAGCGCTGCCACAGGCCGATTACGCCGTCCGATGACCAGAACACGATGGCGAGGAAGCCGAGCCCGATCAAGCAGCGGAAGCGGTTGCCGTCGAGCCCGAGCCGGACCAAGAAGTCGAGCGCAAAGGTGCGCAGCAGCACGAAGATCAGCGCGCCGATGAAGGGGCCGATCGGGCGCGTGATGCCGCCGACGACGGCGATGATCAGCACGTCGATGCAGGCCCCGACGCTTACCGAACCCGGCGAGATCTGGCGGTAGTTCCAGACCTGGAGCACGCCGGCCAGCGCGGCGACGAAGGAGGCGAAGGCGTAAGCCGCGACGCGGTGCGCATTGACGTTGAAGCCGAGCGCCGCCATGCGCCTGGGATTGTCACGCACGCCCTGGAGCGCCAGGCCGAAGGGCGCGCGCGAGAGGTACTCGACGGCGAAATAGCAGAGCGCGGCAACCGCGAGCACGATGTAGTAGAAGGGGATGTCGGCGCGCCAGTTCACGCCCCAGAAGTGCGGCGTGGCCACGGTGTTGATGCCGGTATGGCCGTTGAAGATCGCCCAGTTCTGGTTGGTGAAATAATAGAAGGCAGCGCCGATCGCGAGCGTGATCATGATGGTGTAGATGCCCTCGGTGCGCACCGCGAGCGCGCCCCCAAGCGTGCCGAAGGCGGTCGCCAGCGCCAGCGCCATCGGCACCGCGAGCCACCACGGCCAGCCCAGGCTGATATTGGCGTTGCTGCTGACGCCGAGCACCGCGACCATGTAGGCCGAGAAGCCCGCGATAGTGAGCTGCATCAGGCTGACCATGCCGCCATAGCCGGCGAGGAACATCAGGCTGAGCGCCATGGTACCGAGGATCAGCGTGGTCGCGAAGATCTCGATCAGGAAGAAGCCGCTCGCGATCAGCGGCATGATCAGGAGAATGACGGCCACGATCCAGGCGGCGGGATTGTTGATCTCGGGCCATGTCCGCGCTGGGCGCTGCGCAACGCTGACGGGACGAACGGAAACGCGGGCATCGTGGGCGAGCGACATGTCAGCGCCTCGCCAACAGGCCCTGCGGCCGGATCGCCAGCACCAGCACCATGATCAGGAAGGTCACGACGATGGCGTAGGTCGGGATGTAGACCGAGCCGAGCTGCTCGGCGAGCCCGATGATCAGCGCGCCGAGCGCCGCGCCGGGGATTGAGCCCATGCCGCCGACGATCACGACGACGAGGGAGGCCAACAGGAAGCGGATGTCCTCGCCGGGCGACAAGGACTGGAAGGTGCCGCCGACGACGCCGGCGATACCCGCAAGCCCTGCGCCGAAGGCGAACACAGCGACGAATACGAGCTGGATCCGCACGCCGGTCGCGGCGAGGATATCGCGGTCGTCGACGCCGGCGCGGATGATCATGCCGATCCGGGTGCGGTTGAGCGCGAGCCACATCGCGACGCCGATGATCACGGACGCCGCGAAGATCACGAGCCGCACCATGGGATATCTGAGATAGACCGGCTCGCCCGAGGACTTGATCGCCGTGACCAGCGGCAGCTCGACGGGGCCGATCAGCCAGTTCGGCGTCTGGATCTGGTAGAAGTCGCCGCCGCAGGCCCACAGCATCAGATCGGCAAACACGATCGACAGCCCGATCGTCACCATGGTCTGCCTGAGATCCTGTCCCTCCATCCGGCGGAACACGATGACCTGGAGCAGCACGCCGACCATGGCGGTGAGGATGAAGGCGACGATGAAGCTGAGCACCCAGGAGCCGGTCGCCGAGCTGATGGCGTAGCCGATATAGCCGCCGAACAGATAGAGCGAGCCGTGCGCGAGGTTGACGTTGCGCATCAGGCCGAAGATCAGCGTGAAGCCGCTGGCGACGAGGAAGTAAAGTCCTCCGAGCGTGATGCCGTTGAAGACGGCGTTGAGGAAGACGCGCTTGCGGCCGATCGCCTCTTCGAGACCCGGCGGCCAAACCGCGAAGATCAGCCAGAGCGCGACGGCAATGGCGATGATCACGATCAACGCCCAGGCCGGATGGCGTTCGACGAAGCGGCTCATGCTCGCGCCTCGTCTCGCTTGCGGCGGGGGCATCGCACATCGGAAGCGGATTTTCCGCAGCCCATCCTTCGAGACGCCCGCTTTGGCGGGCTCCTCAGGATGAGGGCAGGGTGTGCGGCGGCAATTTCAGCGGTGCTGATACTGATTAGCCTCATCCTGAGGAGACCGCGGAGCGGTCGTCTCGAAGGACGAGGCGCTTGCTCAGGCCGTTCCAAGAGATCGCGTGCGATTGCGCACGCGCGCGCAGAGAGAGGTCGCGCCAAAGGCGCGGGTTCAGCCCAACCCTCTCCCTGCAAGCGGGGCGAGGGGGCATGCAAGCCGTTGCCGGCTGCTGCTGGCCCTGCCATGGACGCACGTCCTCCCTGGACTCGCGATCCTCTTTCGGGATCGCATTGTCCGCATCCTAGCCGGGCGGCGAGGGCGACATTTGATCGTGAGTATCTTTTCGTGGCGCGATCAGGCGCGCAAGATCTTGGCTGCGCGGCGATAATCGGTCGGGGCCATCCCGACATTGGCGGCGAAGAAGCGGGTGAAACCGCTTTGCGAGGAGAAGCCGAGATCGAAGCCGATATCGGCGATCGGCGTCTCGCTGGCGACCAACGCCTCGAGCGCCTGTTCCATGATCAGCGTGTTGAGATAGAGGTTCGGCGTAACCCCGGTCTGGACGCGGAATAGCCGGTAAAAGTGCGGCCGCGACAGGCCGGATTCCCGCGCGATCGCGTCGAGCTCGATCTCGGCGCCGGGGCTCTCCGACATCATCTTGATGCATTTGCGCACGCGGAAATCGGTGACGGAGCCACTTGCGCGTGGATCGCGGGCGATCTCGGCCTGCTGCCAGCTTTCGTCGTAGCAGATGTCGATCAGCCGTCGCAGCTCGGAATCCAGACTCGAGAGCGATGGTGCGCCGCAAACGAGCGCGGCGGTCCGCCTGATATGCTTGTCGAGCGCCGGCGTCCGCTTGAAATGCGTGCGGCCGAACCGCATCCGTTCGTTACCGGAGGCGTCCGGCGCAAACCATTCGGCGTTGACGTAGAGCACGAAGAAGATCGCGCCTCCGTCGAGATCGGTGGGCAGGAAATTGTGCGGCTCCCAGGGATTGACCGCGACGACGGAGGTGTCGCTCAGGTCGTAATGCCCGTCGGACACGTCGATGCACGCCGGCATGCCGCCGACATGGAAGATCAAATGACCTTCACGATGGGCGTGGATATTGAAAGGGCGGTTCAACTGATAAACCGTCGCCCGACCGAACCGGCCGTGGAAGACGGCGAGCGCACGGCTCATGCCTTCCCCTCCCGAATGTTCTTGTCTTTTCGGTCAGCGTTCAACAACGCCGCCGAGATTGCAAGAGCGGAGAGCGACCGCGTCAGCAAGTCGCTCCCCGGGGTTGCGTGTCGTCAGCCGTGATGCGTCAGTATTTCTTACATTCCGGGACGGTGCGGCTCGGCAAACCGATCTTGGAGAACACGGCCGGATCGTAGCCCAGCGTCTGGTTGACGTTCGGGATCACCTTCACGACCTTGCTGAACAGCGCGCCCTTGCCGTCGTCGACGACCTCGGTGACGAAGTTGGTCCCGATCGCCTGGCGGTTGGAGTCGAGCTTGATCTTGCCATTCGGCGCATCAATCTCGATTTTCGCCAGGGCATCCTTGAACTTCGCCTGGTTGTTGGAGAGATCGCCATTGACCTGGCGCAGCGCGAGGATCAGCGCCATGGTCGAGCCGTAATAGTTGGTGGCCAGCAGCGAAGGGCTCGGGAAGCGCTTGTTGGGCGGGAAGGCGTCCTGATAGGCCTTCACGAATTTCTGCCAACCCGGATCCTCCCAGGTGTCGGCCTGGCCGCTCGCCGCGATGGTGCCGATCAGGGCGTTCTTGGCGTTGCCTTTGGATGACAGGATGGTCTGGTCGATCATGATCGAACCGCCCATCAGATGCGCCTTGCCGCCGGCCTGCTGATACTGGTTGAGGAAGTTGACGGCGTCGGCGCCGCCGAGGCCGAGATAGATGGCATCGACGTCGTCGGGCAGCGCGGCGATCACCGAGGCGAAATCCTTGGTGCCGAGCGGCACCCATTGCCGGTTGGTGACCTGCCCGCCGGCGCCGCAGAACTCGAGCACGAGGCCGAACACCTGGGTGTAGATGAAGGAATAGTCTTCGCCGACGGTTGCGATCTTGCGATATTTCTTTTCCTCATAAGCGTATTTGCCGAGGCCCACCTGCCATTGCGCGCCGTCCATGTTGTAGCGGAAGAAGTTCGGGGCAGGGTCGACATAGGTCGTTTCCTGCGCGCCGGAGGCCGCGTTGATGAAGGTCAGCTCGGGATGGGTCTTTGCGAAATTCTTCACCGCAATACCCTCGTCGCCGGAGAGCGGCGACAGCAGGATCTGCACCTTGTCCTGCTCGATCAGCTTGCGCACGGCGCGCACGGCCGAGTCCGGTGTCGCGTCGGTCGAGGCGACGATGAATTCGAGCTCCTTGTCGCCGACCTTTTTGCCCAGCACGTTTAGCGCGGTCTGGTGGCCGCGCATGCCGTCTTCCCCGAGCACCGTATAAGTGCCCTCGAGGGTTGCGGTTACGCCCACCTTGATCTTCTCCTGGGCGATCGCCGCGCCCGAAAGAAACAGGCTGCTCAACGCGAGCAGTCCCATGCTGCATTTCGACATGTGCTCCTCCCCTGTGTCGTCGCTTTGTTGCCGCGCCGAACCGCGCGACGCCCGCGGCTCTCGAAGGCCGCGGCTTTAGAGGGAAGCTAGCCGAAGTCGAATGCGGTGCACGTATTGGTGCCCCGTTCGGCTTGACTGGCAGTCTCATTTTTGAATGTTGCGGCGCGAGTGATTTCGCAGTGCAGCAGGGCGCGCGCCGCAAAAAAATGTCCCAAGTGGAAGTCTGCCTCGTGCTCTCCCTGAATCAGATCAGCGAGGAGCGCGCTAGCTATAATCTTCCGCGAGAAACTGGTTGATCGCGTCGAGCGCCTGCAGACGGTTCTTCTCCAGCAGAACCATGTGCATGCCTTCGCCGATCCCCACCCATCGCCGGTATGGCGCATGTCTCAGCGAGAGGAAGAAGTCCTGCCCCAGGTGATGGGACATCCTGATCCCATTCCGCATGGACCAGGAGCACAGGGACGCGAATGTCGCCGGCATTATACAGCTTCTTGCCGGCAGGCTCGATCGTGCCGCTTCCGGCGCAGCCGAAAGCCAGCGCTTCCGGAAGTCCAGCACCGGAACCTTACAATAGCCGCCGAGGCACCCGCCTGCATCGATCGGAGCCGGACCCTGCAGCAACCAGAGTGGCGTGACCAGCGCGAGCTTGACAACCTTGTCGTTGTTGTCCGCCGTGTAAGCACCGGCCACCGAGCTGCCCCAAGACATAGCAACCAGATTGAGCCGCCTGTTGCGTTGCTTTAGGATGTGCTCGACGGCGCTGGCGAGGCAACGCACGGCAACCTCGGTGCGCACAAGCGGTTTAGACTGCTCCGGCGGCACGTCCATCTCGGGCGGACGGTCGATTGGCCGTAGCCGCGCACGTCGGGCGCAAAGTCGTCGTACCCATGGGCGGCGAGATAATCCATCAAGGAGAGGCCGCCGAGGGGTGTGTCGAAAGGCTTTCCGATCAATAGGTCGCGCCGTGCATCATCAGGACGGTTCGCTCGGTGGAGAAGGTCTTGAGCGCCGCGGATCACTTGTTGTGCAAGCGAAGCGAAATTCTGGCCGCGTCGCTCTGAATCATGAGGTCCTCGACCGCGATCTCAGGCCTGTCTGCGCGCGCTGGTGTGCTGGTTCATGATCGCTCTCGTTTCAGACGAATTGCCAGGTAAAGCGTCCTCCGGTCCGGCTGACGCGGCCGACCGAAGACTGTGCGAAATGGGTGGTGAAGATCGTTGCGCCCAGCTCGGCTGCGTCCTCCAGCACGACGGCACGCGAGCGTAAAGGGGATTCCGGGAATTCGCAGAAGCAAGACTTGAGCAAGGGCTCACACACCTGGAACGGATGGTGCATCACGTCTCCGGCGAAAAGCGCCTCCTCGCCACCCGAGACGAGCCGGATGGAGGCGTGATCGACGCCGTGGCCGGGTGTCGGAATGAACGAGATGCCCTCGAGGACCTCGCCCCCGTCCACCACGATGAGCCCGGTAAGTCCGGCTTCGATCACCGGCCGGACGCTGTCGTTAGAGACACGGTCGGCCGGCTTGTGCGGCGCGGCGCCGAGGCAGGGCGGGCCGGTCCGATCGGCTCTGTGCCTGTCGCGAGACTCTCGCCATAGGCCTGCTCGGTCGCGGAGAAGACATAGGTTGCATTCGGGAGGCTTAGGTCCAGCGATCGTCGACGCGGCGGGCTTCAGCCGAAGTGATCGACATGCACGTGGGTGACAGCACGTAATCGACCTGCTCCGGCGTGACAGGCATTGCCGCCGGCCGCGCCAGGAACGGCTCGTTGAGCCGGCGAAGCGGTGGGATCTCCGGCCGGTTCTTGTCATTGCCGGTTGCCGTGTCGATCAAGATGGTGTGGTGCGGCGTCCTGACCAGCCAGCTGTGAATGCTTTGAATGAAGGTGCCGGCCCCAGGATCGAATGATCCCGCCTCCAGGCGTTCGCGATAGCGCTCCAGCGCCTGCACCTCACCATGCGGATAGAGCGCGTCGAACTTGAATGTGGCAGGCCGCAACTCGTCGATCCACGAGATGGATGCTTCGCCGACTTGATAGGTCTTGGCCGCTTGCGTCATCAAAATGTTCTCCACTGGGCCGCCGCTTAGGCGGCCTGGTTGCCCGGGCTGCGGTTACCGTGAGGTACGAAGCGCGCCGCGCCTTAGGGAGAGCCGCGGGCTCGATAGGTCCCATCAACACTGTCGATATCAGAAGGAGGCTGGCCCAGCTTCTCACGCCGCCGTTTCGGCCTTAACCCTCACATCGCGGCTCGTCCGAGCCGCGATGTGCCTTGAACGAAGGTGGCTCCGATGCAGGATGTGGGAATACGGTCGGGGTCGGCTGGCCGACGACAATGACCTCGCCGAGATCGACCTTCGTCCGGACAACTGGCTCTTCGACCCAGGCCTCGCGGGCGAACCAGTTGTGATTAGCCCGACAGAGCGGACAACGAGTATTGCCGAAAAATACGATGCTCCGCGGGAAGTTCTCAGGATCGGATTTGATCCCGGTAGGAATCGCGTGACCAGTTTGTGGACACTTGATCATACCCATAGGCACCTCCCTGAAAAGCATAGTCAACTAAAAGGGCGCCGGCCCGCTGGAGTGCGCTCTCATCAGTCCGGGTGACTTGGGGGCATCGTGCTTGGGTCGTTGTTCGAGCAAAGGGCAGTTTGCTCGCCACGACGCGTTTCCATCCGACCGGATTCCTGCTTGGCGAATTCTTCGGAATCCGGCTTCGCGCGGAAACCTGAACGAGGCTCCGACCTCAACCCAAAGCTTCTGGGAGGCCTCTAACGACGGTCATATTCAAAGTGCTGCGACTTGGTGCGAAATCTTCCGCTTGCGATAAACCATTAATGTCATCTTGAAGGACAGATCGGCCAAACTGGACCACTGTTTCACTTCCAGCCTACACCATTAATATTCCTTGTTCCATTTAATGTGCAAACGAAAATCTTGGATGTCGGTGCGGTAATTCCATTACTGATATCGGTTCGGTGCGCGAGCTTCAAATGTGAGACAAATTTTGATTGTAAGCTATATATATAAATGTCGTTGTTAATTTCTGCCAATCACGTAAGCTAAATTCGTCTAAGCTTCCCGATTGGAGGAGATGATGTGGGAATTAAATCTCAGCGAGTACAAGCCCGTCCCGGAGACACCGCAGTTGGCTCAAATGCGCGCGGAATTGGTAAGCATAGGCGAGAAAGAGCGCATTCTGAGAGAACGGAGTGCGGATCGCGAAGCTTATCGGTACCTATTGGATGCTCATCGATTGATGACGAGAGCGAGCTTGCTCGGAGAGCAGGTCTTGAACATTTCTCCGCAAGGAAGGAGCAAGGACGGTCAGCTCGCGGCATGACCTGCCAGATTGTCATTTCGAAAGGAGCCGGACCAGGGGGCGGCTGAACGGGAACGCGGCGCCCAGGGCCTGGCTGGACTGAATGGCGTAGGCGGCGGCTGTCCGCTTGTCGGCTAGGGCGATAATTACAAGCGCGACAATTGCATCGCAGCCGCTGTCGCCGCCTCAGGTAAAGAGCGAGGCGGATTTGTTCAATATTGGTTTGAAGGCGTGCTGGAAAGAACATCGGCAAAGATGGTGTTGAAGCCGGCGCCGGATGCGGTGTTCGCGCTGCTGCACGGTCGATCGATACTGTTCAGCGAAGCAGGGCAGAAGATCTTTGAACTCGACCGAGTAGAGGGATTTATTTGGTGCAAGTTGGCGCAAGGCGCCTCTCTGGAATCCATCGATCAGGGGCTTGCGGAGCTAGGGATTGAGGAGCACACGGCGCGCCAGCTCGCGCGGTAGCTCGTCAACGTCTGGATCGATCGAGCGTTGCTCGAAGTCGATTGGCGAATGACGATCGATTGCGCCTTCTCGAATCTAGGTCGGCAAAGAATAAATGTCCGGGCGAAAACGGGGACCTTTTGGGGCGGTTACTTTCGCCATTTTGTACTTCGGACCAGCACGCCGCCGGCGAATGTTTGATCTGGATATTATGGTCATGCCAGATGAGGCCAGAGTGGCAGTTGCCGCGCCATGTGGAATTGGTTACGATATTCATGACCGGACCACCTTCGCAAGCCGAAGATGGCCATGTCGACCTAAATCGCTCGCAGGATGTCGGGTCCATCGACCTGCAGCAGGCAGCTCCAGGTCCTGCGCACCTCTACCAGAACTTTCGGGCATGCGCTGAACCATTGTGTCTCTGCGTCGTTGGCGCCGGCACGCGTATATATCCCCACCCCTACTTACCGTGCGCTCATATTGATCACCCATGATCAGTTTCAAGACTATGGGTAAGGCTCGGTGATCTCGACCTGAGACATCTTGTAGAGCTACGCGATCTAAACGATTCTGCCGAGGGCCTCGATTGGAGGGAGCTTACCTCTCTAGTCTCGGGCGAATTGATGAAGAACGCTGTTGAAAGCCAGCTGGTCGCTCTCGCTGAATTGCTCGGCGTCGAGATTCCGCATGCGTTACGTTGCCGGCTGATTCCCCGCCTGCAGTTCATGCGACAGTTGATGCAATCTCGCTTTCCGGCTACGCGCGTGCCACTCTTGGCGATGAATGTTCTGGACCTCAGAAATCACGGGGAGAGGCGATCACCAGCTACACGCAAACCAGGGTGTGCGGCCCGGATTGCGATCCATGCCAAGAGCGGACACCTTACAGTTCTTGTTGAGGGCAGCCACCGCAGTTCGTGCAGGAAAGGTCTAAATCCAGTGACGGTCAGACGAGAGGTTTGGAGGAGTTGGCGACAGATCTCATGCACGTTTGCGGTCCGGAACCCAGCCAAGTCGGCATATCGCTCTGGAATCCGTAAGGCTAAAACGTTTCGGACGGCCTAAATCTGTGCAGGCGAGCAGAGCTAGGAATGCCCTTGACCACCAGCATTCCGATCGGACGATCCGCCGTTCTCGCGAATCCTGAACTCTTCGAGCGTGTGCCCCGATTGGAGCGCCGCAACCAGCCAGCGAGGCTGTTTACCGCGTCCAGACCAAGTCTCCGTGGGCTTGAGTGGGTTGAAGTATTTCGGTACGACCTTCGGGTACTTGCGGCGCGGCGGCTGGACCAATCCCGTCGCGGCGGCGCCGCTTTCAGATTCGGCGAACTGCTCCGGCTGGTTGAGCTGCGCAAGGCGTTTTTCGAGTTCCCGCTTCTCGGCCGTGATCTTCTCGGCAAGTATCTTTGTTAGCTCCTCGTGGAGGAGCCAGAGTTCTTCAAAGTCCATGGCTTCGAGATCTTGCCGATGCAGCATTCTCGTCACCGTTTGCCTGACCCCTGACGCATCATCCTCACCTTTTGGAGTATCTTTGTTCGAGCGGTGAATGAGAAACGATGGACCAAAGCCAGCGCTTTCAATTGACGCGATACCAAAATAAATAGTATATTGTTTAATAATTATTGCGAGGATTATTTTATTAATTGGCTCGGCAATTGAGCAAAAGTGACGGTAGGCACAAGGGCAAAATGGATATTGTCGATTACCCTCTCAGTCGTCTCGAGAGTTCGATCAGGCGGTTTATCGTTCCCTCGGCTGCATTAACGGACGTTCAGGCTCTGAAAGAGCAAATTGAGCTTCGGCGGCGTGCGCTCAGCGATATTGAGGCTATTCGCCTCCAGTTGCGACGAACGGAGGGGCGCATCACAAGAAGCTTCCCCAGAAGGCGGGAAGCCCGACTGGCCCGCCGCGCACACTCAATGAGAGCGGGGCGTGGCAGATTGGCCTTGCGGCCCGCTTAATTCATTCCTGCATTATTTAGAATCGAGTTAGAATTGTATATTTGCGGTAGCGGCGACGCGCATGGGTGCAATGTTCGCTTTCCCGCAATTAGATTCTGCGGATAGCTTATGTTCCGCCTTGATTAGCGCGCATTATTTAGTTAAGTGGAGCGCGAATTCCGCTTTGGTTCCATACATTCTTTTGGAAAACTGACACTCGGTTCTTGATTAATCAACCGGGGAAGTATCATATGGGCGCAACTACGGGATGCCAGCATGACGACTAAGAAGCTTGAACTAGAAGCGATGTCCCTCGACGATCTTTGGTCGCTTCATGAGGAAATTAACGGGATTTTATCAGCCCGGATCAAGGCTGAAAAGCAAGAACTTGAGAAACGGCTGGCGGTGCTCGGGGTCGGTATGGGGGCCTTTGCCAATACGTCGATGGGACCGGCAATTTCGTCTACCGGAAAGCCCAGACGCAAATATCCACGAGTGCTCCCGAAATACCGCAATCCCCAGACGTCCGAAACCTGGTCGGGTCGTGGAAAACGGCCACGTTGGCTTGTTGTAGCTATAAAGTCGGGCCGCAAAATCGAGGAGTTCCGTTTGGGCGAAGCAAATTCGAGGATACGGCAGCGAGCGTGATTTGATCCGATCACACGATTCAGTTCCGCGCGGCTGAAAAGTGATTGGCGGGAGAGCCGCCAGTAGAAATGCAACTCAACAGGCATTGCGGCCCCGCAAAACCTCAAGAGGAGTCCGGAGCAGGATCTCAAGATCGAGCCGAAGACTCCAATTGTCGATGTACCAGAGATCGTACTCCACGCGCCTCTCAACCATAGTCGGTGTAGGCGTCGGTCCGCGGCAGCCATGAATTTGGGCCCATCCGGTCAATCCCGGCTTCACTCGGCGTCGGAAGGCGTACTTCCGGACGAGCTTGTCGAACTGTCCGTCGTGAGCCACGGCATGGGGGCGTGGGCCTACCAGCGACATGCTGCCGTCTAGGACATTCAACAACTGCGGTAGCTCGTCGAGGCTCGTTCGGCGCAACCATCTGCCGACCCTGGTGATGCGGGGGTCGAGAGGCGTTGCCTGAACGACCACAGGTCCATTCTCGAGCACATGCATCGTCCGAAACTTTCGGATGGAAAATATGCGGCCATTGAAGCCGCATCGCTGTTGCTTGAAAAGGATTGGGCCGGCAGAATCCAATCTGATTGCGACTGCAGCTATCGCGAGCAATGGTGCACAGATCGTCAGGGTAAGTCCTGCACCGACTATGTCGAGTGTTCGCTTGCTCGCGCGCTCGATTGCGGTGAGGGAGCCGGGCTGGATCTCAACGCAAGCTGCACTTCCCAAGCTCCGTGTCGGATGTCGAAGCAGTTCGGATGCAGCGCCAACTGGGACAAACACGATCGGGAATGGTAACACTCTCAGGTCGGAGATAAAGGCACGAAGCTCGGCCCATCGTTCCGGCTTGGCCTCCAGCACGATTTTGTCGACCTCGGAATTACGAATGTGCTCGATGACACGGGAGCTGAGCCGTTTTCTGGAGTCGGGGTCCGAGCCGATCGCAGGCAAGCCAAAGCGGCTCTTAACGCAATAGCCGAGCACCGAGAGAGTCTCCGACAGACCAGCATGAGTAGAAGGCGGCTGATCGGTGATCAGGACGAGATTCGTCCGAGCGAACCTCCTGCCACTGAAGCATCTTATCAGCAGAATTCTGGTGACGCACCGTTGCGCAATCAAGGATGCCAAGCCGAGTGCGGCAAACAGGAGGCCGGCCCCTTGGAAGAAGTGTGAATTGTCGTCCAGCATCTCCACAGCGACGGCCAGGACGTGCAAAAGAACCCATGTGAGGCAAATGGCGCGAAACTGGCTTCGGAGTACGAGCAGTTCGGTTGGTCGATATAGTCCCCTGCCTTTCAGAATGTAGACGAAGGGTACTGATGTTACTGCCGCGTAGACACATGCCTGGGCCAGGCCGGCCGGTGCCCGGCCGGCGGGTGAAAAAAGAAGTGTGGAAAGGAAGCCGGCGAATAGAATGGTCGCGATATCGGCGCAGATCGCTACAAATTCGATCGATTCGTACCGGACGGGCCATCTGCCCTCATCCGCAGTGGATGAGGGTGAGTTGAAGGCAGCCAGATCACTGCCATGGTCCCCGATATGCCGATTGATAAAATTCATGGCTAACCCACGAAGAACTCCTTTAAATTAATATACTATAAACCAAGGCGTGTTAATCAAATTAATTCGTTGAAATCAGTGTTTAATAAGAAAATATTAAAGTGGCCGCGAAATCAGTTCGGGTCGATCAGGATGCGACCGCCGCCGGAGGCGTACTGCCGAAAAATGCTACGGGACTCGTGAGCGCAATTTCTGTACGTACCCGGGGTCGAGCTCCGAAATTGAGCTCTCTGCAAACGCCCTGCCGTCTGCCGATGCCGCCTGGTATGCGGCGGCAATGGCTGGCCGGAGCGCGATCCGGCTGTTAATGGCAACTTTAAGGTCGTGCCGGATAAGATCTTGAAGCTCAGGTTCCTTGATCGCAGTATCTGTGCCGAGAGCGACGGAAAGCCGCATCGGAATGAGATTCAGCGCGTTTGGTGCAGTATAGTAGGACATCTTGAGTAAGCTTGTCGTGTCATAGGTCGCCCTGTGCTGTTTCGACAATGCTGCAAGTACGAGCCAAACGTCGCCTCGAAGGGGGGAGTATTTCAGCACTGCAGCAAGAGCACCCAAGTCCGTGGACCCGCCCATGGTCTGCAGGTCTGTGGCCTTGTCAGACTTAGTTGCAGTGAGTCCGGAGGTCGTCTTGACAGTCTCGCGCTTGGATCCGAGCGATGAGGTCCAGGCTTCGTTCGAAGCGGCAACCGGCGTAATTGAGAGGCGATCACCAAAAGGCCAGCTTTGCGAGACCATCCAAGCCGCTTGCGCGGCTAACAGCAATCCAATCATTGTCAGAGCGACGCGGGGCAGAGCCCATGGCGAAGCGATCCTAGTCGAAGGAATTCGTTGCGCTGCCGTGGCTCGGTCGCCGGCTGCTTGCGTAAGCTGCCGCAACTCCATGGACTCCGCATCGCGCGCTGTACCGGGCAGGCTTTGAGCAAAAGCAAGGCCGTAAACCGCCGCGATCAGCAGCGAAGCGTACAGATCGAAAAGGTCGTTTTCGGCAAAGGCGAGTATTGTCAACGAAACGAAAGCGCCTGCGCCAAGGGCTGGGTATAGGTAAGCGTGTTTGCGAGATAAGGCGCGCCTGAACAGGATGCAGGCGCTGATCATGGCGACTATCAATAGGCCGCAGAGGAACGTGCGTCCCATTTCGACCGCGATCTCCGCGGCGGCGGTCGGCCGTTCGCGCATTGCGTGCATGCCAACGTCCCCATAAATCGGCAGCAGCGCAACAAACGTACCTGCACCGGTCCCGATCGGGTGAGTGTCGTGCAGCATCCGCTCTGTTGCTGCCCCAGCTTGCGTCGACAAGGCCATCGTCAGGTCGGTATTCCGATTGATCGGAATGAACGCGAAGCTGGCGACGTACAACATGGCGGCGGTCGCGAAAACGCCGGCTCTGCCCCAAAAGCCAAAGAACCATCTGCGAATAGCGACCACCGTGAGGATGGCCGTCGCTCCGAGCAGAACGGCAATCAGCGCGGTCGAGCCGCTACAAAGCGCGATTGCCGCAAGGGAGACTATCAACGATAGAATTGCGCAGGTAAGAATGGCGAGCGGCCGCGTTGGCAGGCGAGGGGGGCGTTTGGGCTGCCATAACTGGTCGACCGCACGGATAGCCATTGCAGTGGAGAGAAGGACACCAAGTGCCGCCACGGTCGAGCCTGTCCAGATGTATTCGGCTGGCGGGGAACCGCTCTGGTCGCCATTTCTCCATATCGAAAAGATGCCGATCGTGGCGGTGATCGATACGAGGATGTAGAGGACCTGCGCGGCGCGCTGCTTGTCCAGAGCAACGACTGCGGTGACAAGAGCGGCAGCGAGGACAACGTTGTAATGTGAAAGCGCCAGTATCGTCTCGCGTACGTCAACCGAGAACCTCTCTGCAAGAGGTTGCTCCAGGGCCGCCGAGGCTGTCGCCCAGATCTGATTTCCTAAACCGCGGAGCGGGACCGGAACAACTTGCAAGGCGATCCAAAGCACCGGTGCGGCGAGAGCCAGGATGAACAGGGGCCGTAGAAGCTTGGCGAATCTGGCGAGGGTTGACGACGTGGAAAAGAGCCCGACGGCCAGTATAGCGGCCGCTAGGACGCCCGATAGCACCGCTGGACCCGGTAGGTTCTCGATCGCAGCGAAAGCCGCAGCAATCGCCGCAGGAACAGCGAGCATTGTGGACTGGATGACCATTTCAAACCATCTCTGACTTTGGGCCGCCCAAAAACGGAGAGCATGTTGCAGAAGGCGCCGACTCCATCGTTAGGCCCGACGTTTGCCAGAGAAAGTCATCCTAAGAGTCCGGCGAGCCATATCTGATGTAGTGGCTGTCATCGTAGTAATCACTTCGGTGAGCGTCGTACCTCGCCATCGACCTCATATCAGTCTTGTTGAGGACGACGCCGATCAATGAATCGGAGATGGTCGGCGCGGTATGCAATGCATGTTGGACCACATCGATTTTCGTATGTCCCCATTCCACGACAAGAACGTAGCAGTCGATGAGCGGCGCAGTAACGCGCACATCCACCAGAGGAGAAAGTGGGGGGAAATCCACGATGACGTAATCATAGGTCTGACGCAAGCTGTCGAACAGCTTGCTTATGTTCTGGGCGGAAAGGATCTCGCTCGTGTGAAGCAGGGGTCCACGCCGAACGGCTGGCAAGAATGCGAGATTGGTTCTGGGATCGTGCCACAGCGCCTCTTCGAGGGAGCGCTTTCCGTTTGCCACCTCGAGCAATCCGAATGTAGCTTTCGGAGCCATAGCTGCGGAAAGTGAAGGGTTTCTAAGGTCGCAATCGACTACAATAGCGCGTTTTCCGCTATGTCCGATGAGGTGAGCGAGAGAGGCTGCAACCGTTGTCTTGCCCTCATTTGGCAGTGCCGACGTGATTCCGATCACCTGGTTGGAGGCCTTCGCGGGGGTGTGGTCAATAGCAAGCTTGATCGAACGGATGGCTTCCGTGAAGCGGGAGAGCGGCATCCCGACGACAGCTCTATGAAGAGTCGGCACGTTTGAAATCGTGCGTGATCGCAGATCTTCCTCCGATTGCTGGGACCGGACTGTCGACTTCTGCGCCTTGGGCGGCGACAGCAAGGGGACGAGCGACAGGCACGGCAGCTCCAGTGCGGTTTCCACCTGTGAAGAGGTGCGAAAAACTCTGTCCATAACGTCTCTCAGAAGGGCCAGGCCAATCCCGAGTGCAAGTCCCGCGGCCAGGCCGAAGCCCAGCACCAGGTTTGTCTTGGGTTTGCTCTTGCGCTCTGGCGGGGAGGCGGGAAAGATCACCCGTGCTTCCGCAATCGGAAATGTCTCCTGCTGAGTCGCTCCCATCGAGTGCTGCAGAAACGCCTCATGCATGGCGCGCAGACTCTTCGCTCGGCTTTCCAGGTCCCGGATGGTCAGTTCTGCGGAGTTCGTCAGACGTGATTGTGAGACGGCCCGGGCAAGCTGCTTCTCGAGTTCCTGCTGCCGCTGTCGAGCAGCTTCCAATTCGTTCTTGCTGGCTTCGGCGAGCCTCCTGACCTCTTCGAGGATGGATGTGCGAATGTCACGGATCCGAGCCCGCAGGTTGACAACCGCCAAATGATCCCGGCCGAACCGGGTCGACCAATCGGCCTCGCGACGTGACAATTCGAGATACTGCTGGCGCAGCGTAGTGATGATCGAGCTCTGGAGCACATCGGCGCTCGCCGCGTCAGGAGCGCTGATGGTGGATGAGCCGGCTGCGTTGGCGCGCAGAATCGCGTCGTAGCGGTTGAACTTGACCTGCGCATCGGAGGTCTGGGTTCGGGCGGCTACCAATCGGGCGTTGAGATCGTTGACGGGCTGTTCGTCAATCGATTTTCCGCCGGTCGATACGATGTTGTTCTGGGACTTATACGCGCTCACGGCGCGTTCGGCCGTCAGTGCTTGCTCATTGAGGTTCTGGAGACGTTCCTGCAACCAACTGGCTGCCGTTCGCGTCGCCTCGAATTTGGCATTCATCTGGTCGTTGATGTACGCATTGGCAACGGCATTGGCGACCTCCGCCGCGCGACCCGCATTGCTCGAACTGTAGCTGACCTCGATGATCTTGCTATATCCGACCCGGTACGCGGTGAGCCGATTCACCAGCGCGGCAATCGCGCCTTCGTTGGGCGTGTCAGCCTTCGAATCGTGCTCTGGCTGCTGGCCACGGTTTCGAATGCGCTGCAGCAGCGAGCTGAACGACCACCGCGAACCGGTGAGATCTGGATCGTTGGCGAGATCCAGCTGCGTTATGACTGACGCTGCAATTCCGGGCGACCTTATCATTTGCAGCTGCGTTTCGATTTGGGCCGCGTCTACGACGGGCTCCGGAAGAAGTGACTGTTGCTGAACGAATTGAGCCCGGGGATTCGACAGCAGGATTTGTACCTGAGCGGTGTAGGTGGGGGGCGCGAACCGCAGGTAGAGCAGTGCAGCAGCGAATACGAGAGCCGCGGTGACGATGATCATGAGATATCGGCGCCTCAAGAAGACGATCACGAACTTGACGAGATCCCCGATTCCACCGCCGTTGAGTTGGTTCGACTGGGCCTGGCCGCCCAGAGTCAAACGTGTTCTGTCGGTCTGTAGATTGCTCTGAAGCATCGGGTACCTGTCTGGTCGGGGGGCGCGCCGAATCGGTCGCCCGCGTGCGCGAGCGTTTGGTTCACGGTTTATTAATTGAATATATCTGAAAAAAATCTGATTGCCAAATTAAATGTTATTCGAGTATTAATTTGGCGATCGTTGCGGGAAGGTGATTTTGCCAGCCTTGCCGGCGCGGTTCCTGCGCCGGAAGGCGTCCGCCGGATGTAGTTAAAGTGGGTCTGAATTGCTTGATTAATGCGTGGTCCGTCGACGCTCATGGTGAATGTGAAAAGCGCTCCGGACCTATCCGATCATTCAACGACGGATGAGCGCTTGGGTGGTACCGGAGGACATTTTCATGCTGGAAGTACGGTGTTTAGAGATCCCGGATATTAAAATGATTCATACGGATCGACATTCCGACGCCAGGGGATATTTCTGTGAGACGTTTCGGCGATCCGCGTTCGCAGAAAAAGGGATTCTCGTCGATTTCGTTCAGGACAATCAATCCAGCTCGGACAAGGCCGGGACAGTCCGGGGCTTGCACTTCCAGCGACCGCCGTTCGCCCAGGCCAAGCTCATACGCGTGCTGAGCGGCGCGATTCTCGATGTCGTGGTCGATCTTCGGCGTTCGTCGGCGACCTTCGGAAAGCATGTAGCCGTCAAGCTGGACAGCCAAACGGGTGAGCAACTGCTTGTCCCGAAAGGCTTTGCGCACGGTTTCTGCACGCTGCAACCCGAGACCGTCGTGTTCTACAAGGTCGACCAAGTCTACGCTCCAAGCCACGACGCGGGGCTCTATTGGGCCGATCCGGCGCTCGAGATCGAGTGGCCGGTAACGACAGTTGAAGCTCAGGTGTCGCCAAAGGACAGGTCGCTGCCCGGGTTGGATCAGCTTGCAGCCGTTTTTGAGTGACGGAGAGCGGTCGGATGCGCGTTCTGGTGACCGGGGGAGCGGGATTTATCGGCTCTGCAGTGTGCCGCAGCCTGGTGCTGCAGAAGGGCGCTACAGTGATCAATGTCGATAAGCTGACCTATGCGGCCAACCCGGCCTCGTTGGCGCCCATCGAGGGGCTAAAGTCCTATTTGTTCGAGCAGCAGGATATCTGCGATCGCGAAGCCATGGATTTCGTGTTCAGCACCTACCAGCCTGACGCGGTCGTTCACCTCGCAGCCGAGAGTCACGTCGACCGCTCGATCACCGGTCCGGCGGCTTTCATTGCGACGAACATCGTGGGCACCTACACGCTGTTGGAAGCAGTCAGGAAATACTATGAGGGCCTCTCGCCGCCGCGACAAAAGCGGTTTCGCTTCATTCACGTCTCGACGGACGAGGTCTACGGTTCACTCGGGCCCGCCGACTACTTCCGGGAGGAAACGCCCTACCGGCCGAGCTCGCCCTACTCGGCAAGCAAGGCAGCCTCAGATCATCTCGCGCTTGCGTGGTTCAAGACCTATGGTCTGCCGGTAATGGTATCGAATTGCTCGAACAACTACGGGCCGTTTCAGTTTCCGGAAAAACTCATCCCTTTGACGATCCTCAATGCGATCGAGCGCAGGCCGCTGCCGGTGTACGGCGACGGTCGAAACGTACGCGACTGGCTGCATGTTGAAGATCATGCGGCAGGTCTGATCACGCTTCTGTTGGAAGGCAAGCCCGGCGAAAAGTACAATTTCGGCGGCGATAGCGAACGCTCCAACCTCGACGTCGTCACCCAGATCTGCGACGTCGTCGACAGGCTGTATCCCGGTCCGGCAACGAGACGATCGATGATTACTTTCGTGCCAGATCGTCCGGGACACGACATCCGCTACGCGATTGACGCATCGAAGGCTCGTCGTGAGCTTGGCTGGCAGCCCACGAGGACGTTCGAGCAGGGGCTGGCCGAAACCGTCGCATGGTATCTCAAGAGCCGCTCGTGGTGGGAGCATGCCCGCAGCGGGATCTATGACGGCTCGCGTCTGGGGCTCCTTGCTACACAACATTGAGGCTGCAAATGACCGAAAGGCCCGTTTTGATTGCTGGTCGCAATGGTCAGTTGGCAAGGTGTCTTCATGACCTCGCGGTGCTGCACAGCATGCCCGTGGTCGCTCTTGGACGCGCCGAATTCAATCTGGAGGCTCATGGGGAGCTCCGCCAAACGATCGATCCGCTCGCACCGTCCGTGATCATCAACGCGGCCGCCTACACGGCGGTGGACCTGGCAGAATCGGAAGTAGCAAGAGCGTTCAACATCAATCGCGACGCAGCGGCTGCGTTGGCGGATGTTGCATGGCAAATGAATATCCCGTTCATCCACATCTCAACCGACTATGTCTTCGACGGCACAAAGTCGGAGGCCTACGAGGAGAGCGACGTTCCTGCGCCATTGAATGTGTACGGCGCGTCGAAGTTGGCCGGCGAGGCTGCCGTTCTGGCTGCTCACCCGCTCGCAACTGTAATTCGCACGTCCTGGGTATATAGTCCCTATGGCAACAACTTCGTTCGGACGATGCTGCGGCTCCGTGAAGCGCAGCCGATCGTCAGAGTCGTCCATGATCAATACGGAAATCCAACATCCGCGCTCGACCTTGCCTCGGCGATCCTTCAGCTCTCGGGACGGCTGCTGACCCACGATCGTAGAGCCATGGCCGGCATTTTTCATCTTGCTGGACAAGGTGAGACGACCTGGCATGGCTTCGCCGAAGCGATTTTCGACTTGCTCGCTCATCGAGGAGTTCGGGTGCCGCAGCTCGAGGCCATCACGAGCGAGCAGTACCAGACGGCCGCGCGACGGCCGCGGAATTCGCGCCTCGATTCGTCCAGGGCCGAACGCGTCCTGGGCATTCGATTACCGTCATGGCGTTGCTCTCTCGAAACCTGTCTCGACCAACTCGTGGAAGGTGGAATCGATGCTGAAAGGAATAGTGCTGGCTGGCGGCAGCGGAACTCGACTGTATCCAATCACGAGAGCGGTCAGCAAGCAGCTACTGCCGATCTATGACAAGCCGATGATCTACTATCCGTTGTCAACGCTGATGTTGGCAGGCGTGCGCGAGATTCTGATCATAACCACGCCTTCAGATCGGTGTCAGTTCGAGCGCTTGCTGGGGGACGGGAGTCAATGGGGGGTCAGGCTCAGCTATGCGGAGCAGCCCCGACCCGCGGGTCTTGCGGATGCGTTCATTGTTGGCGCCGACTTTATCGGGAACGATCGCGTTGCGATGGTGCTTGGAGACAACATCTTCTTTGGCGACGGCCTGAGCGAGCTACTCACAAGGGCCGCCGAGCGTGAGGAAGGTGCAACCGTCTTCGCCTACCATGTACGAGACCCGGAGAGATACGGAGTCGTGACGTTCGACGAGGGCGATAGCCCACTGCGAATCGAGGAAAAGCCGAGGCAGCCGAGCTCGAACTGGGCGATCACAGGCCTCTACTTCTTCGACAACAACGTCGTACGTTATGCGCGGCGCATCGAGCCGTCGCCGCGCGGCGAACTCGAGATCACCGATCTGCAGATGCGGTATCTTTCGGCCAAGGCGCTTCATGTCGAGCGGATGGGGCGGGGTTTCGCCTGGCTGGATACGGGGACAGTGGAGTCGCTCATCGATGCGGCGATGTTCGTGCAGACGCTCGAGAAGCGTCAGGGGATGAAGGTTGCTTGTCTCGAGGAAATTGCGTTGAGGCAGGGCTTCATCGACCGCGACCAGCTCGAAGAGTTGGCGCGGCCGTTGGAGAAGAGTGGCTACGGTCAGTATTTGCGCGAGATCGGGTCTCTCGTGACTTGAGGACCGGGCTGAATCGTCCGCAGCCGTCGAAACGAGTTAACTCATGGTTCTTCGATGAACATCAGCCCTATCAAGAGCGGGACTTTGATGCCCGATTTTTCGCAGAATTCCCCGCTGGTGCGCTATGCGCTCAGAGGATTGGAGCGGTGCTGGCTACCTGAACACGGCTGCTGGTCGCATATCTACCATCTGGACGGACGGGCTTCGCCAAACGAGTCCTTGCGTCGCAGCGATGTGTTCTACACGCTTAACGTTCTGCTCGGAATGTCGAGGATCAGGGACGTTCCCGAGGGCATCAATCTATCGGAAACATTCTATCGGAATGCGGTCGAGCTCACGGCCCTTTCGGTACCAAAATATGCACTGGGAATGGCACTTTGGGCTTCCGCAGAACTCGAGTTCGAGCTACCCGAGCAGGTGAGGCGCGAAGTGAAGGCGCTCTTGAGCGATCAGTCTGAATGGGAGTCGTTTCGGGCCCAGGATTTGGGTATGCTGTTGACGGGCGTGGTGGCTCGGGCCAGGGCCGGCGACAAGGAGTGGGGGCGTTTCGTCGCTCCGCTGTATCGCTTTCTCGAGGGGCGATTCTACAGCGGATCAGGGCTGTTCTTCGACGCAGCATCGGGATTTCGGCGGCGCTTCGCTTCGTTCGCCACGCAAATCTATCTCTCAATTGCGTGCTATCACTATGGCGAATTCGCAGGCGAGGCATCCGCGCTCGCCAACGCGGATGCCTGCGTACGCAAATTGATTGCGCTTCAAGGACCCGACGGCGAGTGGCCTTGGTTTTTCGATGCGGCCGCGGGCCGCGTGCTTGATTTCTATGAAGTCTACTCGGTGCACCAGTATGGCATGGCTCCGGCGCTGCTGGAGTGGGCGGAGCGCTATCGAGTTCCAGGGGCGCGGAATGCCTTGATCAAGGGATTTAATTGGGTCCTGGGCAAGAACCAGCTTCGTCGCTCGATGCTGGTGCCCGATCTCGGGCTGTCCATCCGCTCTCAGATTCGAAAGCAAGAGCTGACGACGAGAGTGCCGAGGATGTTGCGTGCAATCAAGAATGCCTACTCCGGACGCGACGCCGTGCTAATGGAAAGTTCCGGTGTTGGACTTCGGCTGGAATGCCGTAGCTACGAACTGGGTTGGATATTGTGGTCGTTTGGCCAGCGAGCTGACCTGCTCGAACTGACCCACAACGCGGCCTTTGGCAAGATGCCCGTACCGGCCTGACGCCGCGCCACGAATGTTGTGCTAGCGATTCCAGGCGACGGCTCGCCGATTGCGCAGCAAGGACAGCATCGTGATAGCCCGATGCATTCTTACGGCGCACATGACTGCGATAGCCTTGGTCCGGGCTCCGATGCCGGAGAGCCGGTCGCTGGCCAGGATGGTGATGATGCCCGGAGCGGGCGAGGCCAGGACAAGTATGGCCTGCGCAATCCAGCGCACTCTCCATGCCGGCTTGCCGTCGGCCATGTTGCGGTAGTGCAGGAGCTGCCGGTCCCACTTGACATATAGCTCCCGGAGAGAGCTCCTTGCCGGGTGGAAGACGATCATTTCCGGGATGTACCGAAATCGAAGCCCGGCACGCTGCGCGCGTTGTCCCCACTCCATGTCCTCCGCCACGTCGATCCCTGCGAACGGGCCGACGGAATGGAAATCCCGACGAAACATCGCCATGTTGCCGGTGCCGCAATAGCCGTCGCGCTCGATATAGAGCTTGAAGCGATAGGCGAAGACGCTCTCGTAGGCCGCGATGGCGTCCAGGTGTGGCTTTGCGTCCCGCCAGATGCGGACGTCTCCACCGAGCACTGTCCCTAGCGGGAGCGAATGCAGTGAGCGCCATACGCTGCTCAGCCAATCCGGATGTGCCCTGCAATCGGCGTCGATGAAGGCGAGCACCTCGCCGCTCCCGGCAGCAACTCCGGTGTTGCGCGCCGGGCCTGGCCCGGGCCGCGCCTCGCACAACAGTCGTACGCCCGGATATTGAGCGACGACGTCGGTCGGCAAGGTTACGGAGCCGTTGTCAACGACGACGACCTCGAACCAATCCCGGGGAATGCTCTGCGCATCGAGACTCGCCAGGCAAGTCTTCAGGGCGCCGGGCTGATTTAAATGTGGAACAACGACCGAGATCCGTCTGTGTTTAATCGTCATTTAATTCTCTCCGTCGTCGGTGGCTGCGCCTCGGCGGTCGACGCGCGCCGTCTGCCCTGTATTTAAGCTAAAATATAATATCAATATAACTTGCAAATAAAATCGTGGGCATTATTATCGAGATATTATTTAAGTTCAATTGGAAGGCTATATTTCGCTGAAGGCGAATTTCGGCCGGGGAGGAACCCATGCGTGCCTACTTTCTAGGGTGCCCCATCGATATCTTGACCATGGCAGAAACCGTCGACCTCGCGCGCAAGGCCATGCGAAACCGTCAACGTCTGCAGCATGTGGCCCTCAACGTCGCGAAGCTCGTCAACATGCGCTCCGATCCGGCGCTTGCCGCCGATGTCGCCAGCAGCGACATCGTCGGAATCGACGGCATGGGTATCCTTTGGGGAGCGCGAGCGCTCGGTCTCCCGGCAACGTCGCGAGTGACCGGCGTGGATCTGCTCACCGAGTTGCTCAAGGTGTGCGCGCAAGACGGTCTCCGACCGTATTTTCTCGGAGCCACACCTGCCGTCGTGCAACAGGCGGCGCAGCGTGTCCGGGACGAGCACCCCTCGCTTGTCTTTGCCGGGATCAAGCACGGGTATTTTTCCAGCGAGCAGGAGACCGAGGTCGTCCGCGATATTCGGTCCAGTGGCGCCGATTGCCTGTTCATCGGCATGCCCACGCCGCGGAAGGAGCGCTTTCTTGCGGCTCACCGCGACGAGCTCGGCGTCCCATTCATCATGGGCGTGGGTGGCGGGTTTGACGTTCTCGCGGGCTCGGTGCTGCGAGCTCCCATTCACATGCAGCAATTCGGCCTCGAATGGCTGTATCGCATCTATCAGGAGCCCAGACGGATGTGGTGGCGGTATGTCAGGACGAACACGCTATTTGCGGGAATCTTGACGCAAGCCTTCGCGCGGCAGGCGTTTCGACGGGCGCCCGGCATGTACAGTGTGCTGCCCCCCGGGGCAGGCCGGATCGGAGGGTGAGACGTGCGAAAGCATTTTCTCATCCTGTTGGGAACCAGGCCTGAAGCGATCAAGCTGTTTCCGGTGATCAATCGGCTCAAGGCGGAAGCGAACAAGGACATCGCCCTCACGGTCTGCGCGACAGCGCAGCATAGGGAGCTGCTCGACCAGGTTCTCAAGGTGGCCAAGGTGGTCCCGGATTTCGATCTCGACGTCATGACGGTGAATCAGACGCTCGATAGTCTGACCGGCCGGCTATTGGCGCAGATCGGAGAGGTTCTGGAGAGGGTGAAGCCCACCAGAGTGATTGTCCAGGGTGACACTGCGACGGCCATGGCAGGTGCGCTGGCGTCGTACTATCACCGTATCCCGGTCTCGCACGTCGAGGCGGGACTGCGAAGTGGAGATATCTTCGCGCCCTGGCCGGAGGAAGTGAACCGCAAGATTGTCGGCTCGATCGCTGATCAGCATTTCGCGCCGACCGAGCGGGCGGCGAGAGCGCTGCGGGCGGAGAACGTCTCCAAGGATCGCATTCATGTTACTGGAAATACTGTCGTCGACGCGCTGATCCTCGCGAAGGCCATGGTCGAGGCCGATCCGCAGCTCTCGTCCCGATGGGACGGAATCAAGAAGCGCCACGGCAACCGCCGCATCATCCTGGTCACTTGCCATCGCCGCGAGAACTTCGGCGGGGGAGTTTTCAACGTCGTCAATGCACTGGACACGATCTTGAGCAGGGAGGACGTTGCTGTCGTACTTCCGGTTCATCCGAACCCGAACGTTCGCGACGTGTTTGCGAGCCGGCTCGCCGATCATCCGCGCGTCGCACTCATTTCTCCCCAGGAGTACACCGATTTCGTCAGCCTTCTGTCGCTATCATATCTGGTGCTAACCGACTCGGGAGGTGTGCAAGAGGAGGCGCCGACGTTCGGAAAGCCTGTCCTCGTGATGCGCGAGACGACGGAGCGTCCAGAGGGCGTCGAAGCCGGGACCGCACGACTGGTCGGGGCGAACTACGACAGGATCGTCCACGAAACATTTCGTCTTCTTGACGACGATGAGACTTATTCGGCTATGGCTCGCTCCCACAATCCCTTCGGTGACGGGCGGGCGAGCGAGCGGATCGTGAAGGTGCTTCTTGATGCCTGAGTTCCAGAAAGTTACCGTCGTCGGACTTGGCTATATCGGTTTGCCGACGGCCGCGCTGATAGCCAGCCGCGGCCTCCAGGTGGTCGGGGTAGACACAAAGGACTATGTGGTCAGGACAGTCGGCTCGGGAGCCATTCACATCTCAGAGCCAGACCTCGATGGTCTCGTTTCCAAAGTGGTGTCGAGCGGGGCGTTGACGACATCAAGTGAACCGCAACCCGCCGACGTCTTCATCATCGCGGTGCCCACACCGATTGACGAAAGCAATCGTCCGGATCTGTCGAACGTGAATGCCGCGGTCGAGACCATATTGAATCTGCTTCAACCGGGTAACCTCGTCATTCTCGAATCGACCTCGCCCATCGGAACCACTGAAGGAATCGCCAGGCGGATCAGCGAACACAGGCCCGATCTGAGAATTGGCGTCAACGGTCATGAGGATGGTGCCGTCTACGTCGCTTATTGTCCGGAGCGCGTATTGCCCGGGCGGATCTTGAGTGAACTCATCAACAATGACCGATGCATCGGGGGAGTGACTCCTGCCTGCACCCGGCGGGCTCAGCGCTTCTACAAGATGTTCGTTCGGGGTGCTTGCGTTGCAACCACCGCGCGCACGGCCGAGTTGGTTAAGCTCACGGAGAACGCGTTCCGGGACACCAACATTGCATTTGCCAATGAGCTCTCATTGATCTGCGACAGGTTCGACATCAATGTCTGGGAGGTCATCGATATCGCCAACCGTCATCCGCGCGTGACCGTGTTGCGGCCGGGACCAGGTGTGGGCGGTCATTGCATCGCCGTCGATCCGTGGTTCATTATCGACTCGGCGCCGGATCTGGCGCGCCTCATGCGGGCGAGCCGCGAGGTCAACATTGCAAAGACGGAAAGCATTATTGAACGCGCCGAGGCCCTGATCGACGATCATCCTTACGCCAGCGTGGCTTGCTGCGGGCTGACATTCAAGGCGAATGTCGACGATCTGCGTGAAAGCCCTGCGATGGAGATCGCACTGCACCTCGCGAAGAAGTACGGGGAGCGTATCAAGTTCGTCGAGCCGAATCTGCGGCGGTTGCCGCCGGAACTTGCCGACTACCGGCCCGGCTTCTTGAACATAGACGAAGCGCTGCGCACGTGCGAGATCGCCCTTCTCCTGGTCGATCACGACGAATTCAAGATGGTTCCGCTGGCCGAACGCCGTCATCTCGACGTCATCGACACTCGGGGTATATGGCAAGATATGCCTGCGCGGACGTGAAGCTGCCGACCCTCCAGAAGCGAGGTTGCCGATTTGATACCTTTCCTGGACTTGAAGGTGAAAGCCCAGACGGTGGGATCGCAAGTCGACGTTGCGACCGCGCGTGCGATTCGAGACGAGCAGCCTGCATCGGGGCCCGACGCGGGCGCTTTCGAGCAACGCTTTGCGATCGCGACATTTCAGGATGTGATGGCTCGACATGGCCGATTAGCCTAGAACCAGGAGAGCGGTCATGATGGATCTCAAGGGCAAGCGCGTTCTCGTTACCGGGGGTGCCGGATTCATCGGTTCGCATATCGTTGACCTGTTGTGCGACGAAGGCTGCATCGAGATCGTCGCGCTCGACAATATGATGACCGGCAGACCGGAGAACCTCAGGAAGTCGCTTAACCGAGGACCGGTACGATTGGTCCGCGGCGACTTGCGCGACACCAAGTTGGTGGAAGCTCTGGTGAAGGGAGCCAACATCATCTTTCACCACGCCGCACCGTGCAGTGACCATTGTTTGGCCGAACCGCGTCTTGCCATGGAAGTCATGGTGAACGGCACCTTCGAACTGCTCGAACTTTGCGTGAAGTATGACATCGAGAAGTTCGTCGCCGCGTCTTCGGCTTCGGTTTACGGCGCGGCGGAGGAGTTTCCGACAACGGAGCATCAGAGCCCCTATGGAAACCGTACGGTCTGTGGAACGGCGAAGCTCTGCAATGAAGGCTTGCTCCGCGCCTATAACGATATGCACGGGCTCGATTATATCGCTTTGAGATACTTTGACGTGTATGGCAGCCGAATGGACGTACACGATCGATATGCGGAGATGTTGATCCGCTGGATGGAGGAAGTAGAGGCTGGAACGCCGCCGGTGATAGTTGCGCATGACCAGCAGACCTTGGACTTGGTTCATGTCCGCGACGCGGCACGCGCAACCATCCTTGCTGCGAGGGCAAAGGTCAGCGACGAGGTGTTCAACGTGGGGAGCGGCATCGAAACAAGCCTTGTGCAGCTCGCTTCGGCCCTGGCTTCAGTGATGGGTCACAACGGCGTGCTCCCGCACATCGCGCCCGAGCACTCGATCAACCCTGTCCCGCGCCGAGTGGCGTCGACAGGCAAAGCGGAACGTCTGCTGGGTTTCCAAGCCACAGTGCCGCTCGAGCTCGGACTGACGGAGTTCGTGAAATGGTGGCGCTCCGAACGAGGACTTGCGAGCACGCGGCAACGACAGGCTCTGGCTTCATGACGTCCCTTTCTGGGCCGCAAGCTCCCGCGAAGAAGCCGAAGCTGTACGGGCAGCCATCCCGGCACCGTACTTTGCGTGCTCGAGGCCGTCCTTCGATAGGGCGAGGCGCCGGAATCGAGAGAACGCTACCGAAACACGGAAGCCGGGCAATGTTTCGTCCGTGAAACTGAGTGCGATGGAGAATGGCAATGCGAGTTCTTGTAACAGGTCATCTTGGCTACATCGGCACGGTCTTGACGCCGATGCTGGTGAATGCCGGTCACGAGGTGACTGGAATGGACAGCGATATCTACTCGCGGTGCACATACGCCGCCGGCGGTAGCATTCTCGAGGTCCCGACCATCCGGAAGGACGTCAGAGACGCGGAGGTTGCGGATCTCGTTGGCTTCGACGCAGTGCTGCATCTCGCCGCGCTCTCCAACGATCCGCTCGGCAATCTGAGGCCGGAACTGACGGATGAGATCAATCATCGCGCAAGCGTTCGGATGGCCTCGATTGCGAAACACGCTGGCGTGGGTCGCTTCGTGTTTGCCTCGTCCTGCAGCAACTATGGAAAAGCCGGCGAGGAAATGATCGATGAGACAGCCCCGCTCAATCCGGTGACGGCCTACGGAGAATCCAAGGTTGCCTCCGAACGCGATATTTCGGCGTTGGCCGACGGCGGGTTTTGCCCGGTGTATCTGAGGCCGGCGACGGCATACGGAGTCTCGCCGCGGCTGCGCTTCGACATTGTCCTGAACAACCTGGTCGCATGGGCGTTCACGACAGGACGAATTCACCTCAAATCGGATGGCTCGCCCTGGCGGCCGATCGTCCACATCGAGGACATTTCTCGAGCTTTCATTGCCGCACTGGAGGCGCCAGCCGAATCCGTTTTCAATGAGGCATTCAATGTCGGCCAGACTGCTCACAATTATCGAATTCGGGATCTTGCCGAGATCGTCGCGAGTGTGGTGCCGAATTCCGCGGTGGAGTTTGCGAAGGACGCGAGTCCAGATGAGCGATCCTACCGAGTGAGCTTCGAAAAGATCCGGCGCAAGTTGCCGGGATTCCAGCCGCGCTGGGACGCGCGAATGGGCGCCGAGCAGCTCTACAGGGTCTATCGTTCGTCAAAGCTGACATTGGAGGAGTTCGAAGGGCCGCGATATCAACGGATCGGCCATATTCGGAAGCTGCTGGCGGAGAGAATTCTCGGTGGCGACCTGCGCCAATCGAGACTGCAGCTTGCAGCGGTGTCGTGAGCGGCCGGCTCCCTGGCGGCGAAAAGCCGGTGAGCGGGAAATCGTCGCGCTCATGCTGCGGTTGAGCTCTGCGTTTCGCTGAGGCAGGCGCCGCGCTGGCTGGCCGGATTCGGGCCGAGCTTCGGCAAGCGCGGCGGGCCTCGGAGTTCTGCGGCTTGCAACGGGCTACTTCATGGCAGGAATTGTGGGCCGACTGACCGACGCGCGCTCACAAATCCCCTGGTGCCAATATTTCGCGGTCGCGCGCCTGCTCGATCTTCAGAGCTGCTCCAGAGATGTTGCCGCTTTCATGCCTGAGCATACCTGCTCGGCACATTGAACTGCCTGGGATCAAGCTGGGAAGACGCGCAATGGCCTGGATGCAGCCGCCGATCGCGTCAGGTGAGGGGAGCGCAATGAACATTAGTGGAGAGACCCGGTCGCTCGGGATCAACGCTTAGGGCGGGCGAGCGGATCTCCTCGCGGTGCGTACGCAGTTCCCGCGTGGCACGGCTCGACGAACGTGGTCGTCATCCAGCTCTTCACGCCGTGAGAGCGAGCGAGGCGTCCCGGGTGATCCGTTGCTCAAGCCACGTGTGTCCGTTGAAGTGCTTGTATTGTTCTGCACGCAGCTTGTCGGCCACGCGGCCTGGCGGCAGATCCACATCCGCGTAGGTGAGGACTGCATCCTTCTTGATGGCGTGCCGCAACCTGCAACCCTCCACGAGACCTTCAGGCAGGTATTGCATTTGGCTCATTTCCTCGGAGTTCACGGCTTCGCCATAGGTCATGTACATTCCATAGTCATCGAGCACCTCGCCCGCCTCCAAATCACGTTTGGCGACTGCACAGACCTCGACAACCGGACCGGCGATCGGAGGGGCGACCAAATCCTTGAACAGGAACGCACGGGCAATCGAGTTCGGCACTTCGAAATGAACCAGGTGATATGGTGTGAAGAACGAATACAGGGGGCCTTCGCCCATTTTGTACAGGTTCAAATACTTCTGTTGCTTTGGATCGGTGTGCTCGGCCAGCACGTAGACCTTGGTCAGCGGTGTACCGACGAGATAGTCGATGATTCCGCCCAGGGCGCGGACCTCGTCTATGTCGTAGAGTGTGCCGATCTTCATGATGTCGCCGCGATACTCCCGCCCGCGCGACATGCCGCGTGATCTCACCTTGAAGCCAGTGGCATTGGCCACGATCGTCTGCTCGAAGCTGATCTTGGATCCGTCGGCGAAACTGGTCACCATGGCCGGGTTCTGTCCCCATTGCTCGGCAAATCCTTTCTGCGTGGTGGGGTTACGATACGGATCCTGCAGTCCCTTGATGTTGCCGACAACGCGCGGGATCAGGCCGAGCCCCTTGACCCATCGAACCAGGTTCATCTGCACGCCGGGCTCGTCGCCATCGCATGCGGACAGGGAGCCGCCGTACTTCTTTGCATAGACCTGCAGGATCGGTCCGATCGTAGCGTCGATCTCCGCGTTCATGAGTACGACGGTTTTCTGGTGCTTGAAGGCCTCCAGCGCGACCCGGGCCCCGAGCTCAACCGATCCGGTTACGTCGACGATCACGTCGATCAGATCCGATCTGGCGATCAGAAACGCGTCCTCGGTGACCGCCGGAGCGCCGGCGGCAATAGCTCTGTCGAGCCGCCCCTGGCTGTCCGCGTCAACCACGCCGGTCTGGCCGGAATAGCCGAACACGTCATGTCCGCGCCGAGGCTTTCGGCTGTAGATAGCCACCACCCGCATTCCTGGAACACTGTTGTTGATCTGATTGGTGAGCCCTTGAGCCATGAAGCCCGAGCCGAGCAGGCCGACACGGATCGGCCTTCCGGCTGCATGACGGGCTTGCAGTGCGTGATCGACAAGTATCATCGTGGCGTCTTTCAACTGGAGGGGATCGGTAAACGGCTGCGAGCAGCGCGCTGTCGGCGTCAACCTTCGATGCCGGCGAGCTCCATCCGCCCTTTCAGTTCGGGTTCGACCTCGTTGAGCAAGCGGAAGTGCTGATCCTTCTCCGAAATCACGGAAACCGGAAGCGGCCAGGTCAGGCCAAGCCTGGGATCATTGTACATCAGCCCGCTCTCCGCCTCGGGAGCATAGAACTCACCCACCTGGTAGCTGGTATCGGTGTTGTCGACGAGAGTCTGATAACCGTGAGCAAAACGTTCCGGCACGTAGAGTGCCCGCTGATTGGTCTCGTTCAGTTCGACGGCGACATGTTGCAGGTAGGTCGGGCTTTCCGGTCGCAGGTCGACGATGATGTCGACGATCGCGCCCCGCGTGCAACGAACCAGCTTCGTCTCCGCGGCCGGCGGAAACTGAAAGTGCATGCCGCGCAGGGTTCCGTGCCGGACATTTGACGCGATATTCGCCTGCGCAATGACTGGATTGAGGCCGAGGGCCCTGAACTCTCGCTGGCAAAAAGCTCGCGCAAAAAAGCCGCGCGAATCCTCCCGGCGTTCAATATCGATAATGTAGGCTCCTTTAAGCCTGGTTTCGGTTATAATCACCCGGGTTCCTCCATAATCGTGCCGCCGGCGTTCGAATATGCTGCAATATCAGCAATGATAGCGTGCAAGAGAATAAATTCAAAACGGTTTTCAAAAAATCATTGATAAATAATACCCGCGATATAAAATGCGCGCTATTGAATATTTTGATTTATGTATTTAAACCGCGAGACTTGTAGTAGCTGCTTTAGGCGATCTGTGGCGACCGAAACGGTCGGCCGGAAAGATGGGAAGCGCTGGCCATGAAGGTTGTCTTGTTCTGTGGGGGACTCGGAACCCGCATCCGGGAATATTCTGAAAGCATTCCGAAGCCCATGGTGCCCGTCGGCCAACACCCGATGCTGTGGCATGTCATGCAATATTACAGTCAGTATGGTCATCGAGATTTCGTACTGTGTCTCGGGTACAAGGCCAATGCGATCAAGGAGTATTTCCTGAACTCGGATCTCTGGGCTCACAGCGATTGCGTCGTTTCCAACTTCGGCAGGAAGGTCGAGGTCATCGGCGAGCAGCCGCCGGACTGGCAGGTGGCGCTGGTCGACACCGGCATTTGGCGAAACATCGGTCAGCGTTTGATGGCGGTGCGCCCGCTCGTCGAGAACGAGGATATCTTTCTCGCGAACTACAGTGATGGTCTGACGGACGCGCCGTTGCCCGAAATAATCGAGCGGTTCAAGAGGAGCAAGATGGTCGGATGCTTCGTTGCCGTGCATCCGCCGTTCAATTTTCACCTTGCTGAATTCAACGGCGGAGACGCCGTCAAGCGCCTACGCTCCAGTCAGCAGTCCGAGATCTGGATCAATGGGGGCTACTTTATTTTCCGGAAGGAGATCTTCGATTACATACGTGAGGGCGAGGAACTCGTACTGGAGCCGTTCAATCGCCTGATCGAAGCTGGAAAGCTCATGGCTTACAAGTACGAGGGTTTCTGGCGCGCGATGGATACGTTGCGGGACCGGCAGGTTCTCGAGGAGATGATTGAACGGGGCGAGATGCCTTGGAAGGTTGTTCCCGAAGCGCGCACGCAGGCGGCTTCATGAAGGCGTTTCAACTCGCCGCGTCCGGAGAGCGGCTCTCGATCCTTTGTCTCGGTGCGCACTCGGATGACATCGAAATAGGTGTTGGTGCGACGATTCTGAATCTGATTGCGCGTGGCGTCCGGCTCGACGTGCATTGGTGTGTACTCAGCGCGTCGGGTGAACGCGAGAGCGAGGCGAGGGCGTCGGCGGCCGAATTCGTGTCCGACGCGGCTCGTTCTCAAATCGAAGCGATGTCCTTTCGAGACGGCTTCTTTCCAGAACAGGGTGACGAGATCAAGAAGTGGTTCGAGTCGTTGAAGCGGCGCGTCGAGCCGGATCTGATCTTGACGCATCGCGGAGATGATGCCCATCAGGATCATCGTCAGGTGTCACGTCTAACGTGGAATACATTCAGAGATAATCTGATTCTGGAATACGAGATTCCCAAGTGGGACGGAGACGTCGGTCGACCAAATCTATATTCGGCCGTTTCAGCTCAGGCATTGCAGCGAAAGATCGACCTGCTGATGTCGCATTTTGGAAGTCAGCGCTCCAAGCAATGGTTCGATCCGGAAGTCTTCCGCGGTTTGGCGCGGCTGCGGGGCATGGAATGTCGGGCGCCGGAAAAATACGCTGAAGCGTTTCTGGCGAATAAACTCGCACTGTCATGACAAGCCGTTGGAGGATGCGTACCCGGAAGCAAGCCGATGCCGAATTCTCTTCTACGGGGATTGGAATGGACAATCTCAAGGGGATGATAATTCGCGGCGGCGTGGTGCGGCTTGGCGGCCAGGCGGCGAATTTCGCTCTTCGGCTTAGTGTCATGGCCGCACTCGCGCGTCTACTGGACCCGGAGGATTTCGGATTGGTTGCGATGACAACCGCCGTCAGCGGAGTTTTTCAACTCTTCACAGCGGCAGGACTGTCGTCGGCCACAGTTCAGCAAGAGACCGTCACCAACGAGCAGATGTCGACATTGTTCTGGGTCAATGTAGCGATCGGAGTGACGCTTGCGCTCCTTTGCGCGGCAACCGCGCCTGCTCTCGTGGCGTTCTACCATGAGCCTCGACTGTTCTGGCTGACCGTCGTAGCAGGCTTGGGATTTTTCCTGAGCGCGTTAGCGGTGCAGCATTCAGCGCTGCTTCAGCGTCAGCTGCGGTATACGACGTTGACGGTCATTGAGGTGCTCTCACAGATGGTGAGCCTTGCTGCCGGAGTCGTCATGGCCTTCGGCGGCTTGGCATATTGGGCCATCCTGGGAATGACGCTGACTTCGACCGTAGTTTACACCGTGTGCGTATGGGTAGCCACGGGGTGGAGTCCTGGCCCACCACGCCGGACCGCCGGAGTCCGCGGCATGTTGCGCTTTGGTGGGATGGTTACCCTGAATTCTCTCGTGGTGTACGTTGCCTACAACTTCGAGAAGTTGCTTCTTGGCCGGTACTGGGGAGCCGATGCTCTTGGAATCTACGAACGAGGATATCGGCTTGTCAACCTGCCGACGGCAGAGCTCAACGCAGCGATTGGAGGCGTCGCGTTTTCGGGATTATCGCGGATCCAGAACGATTTGCCTCGACTGAAAAGTTACTTCCTGAAGGGCTATACCATCGTCCTGTCGATGACGCTGCCCATTACGGTCTTCTGTGCGGTATTCGTGGATGACATCGTCGAGGTGATACTCGGGCCGAAGTGGAGAGATACAGTGGTCATTTTCCGCTTGTTGACGCCGACTATCTTGGTATTCGGCATTATCAATCCCCTTGCGTGGCTGCTGTATTCGGCAGGCCTACAGGTACGAAGTCTGAAGATTGCCCTGGTGATCGCTCCGCTGGTCATTGTGGCCTACCTCATCGGATTGCCCTATGGTCCGACCGGCGTCGCGTTCGCGTATTCTGCCGCGATGGTATTGTGGGTCATCCCCCACGTTCTCTGGTGTTTGCATGGAACGGTGATTTCTCTGCGAGATCTACTTTTCGCAGCAGGCCGGCCATTGATCGCAAGTGCGGCGGTGGCGGCGGTAGCTCTCGGAGTTCAACCCTTTCTTGGTGGTTCAGAGTCGCATCTTTTGAGGCTCCTTCTTGGAGGCTGCGTTATCGCCGCAATCTATCTCTGGATGCTGCTGTTTCTCATGGGACAGAAGACAGTCTACTTCGGCCTGTTCAAAGAGCTGCAAGGCGCACTTTCCATGAAGACTCATTGAAAAGCGAGCGGGCTGGGTTCGGGATTGGACGACGGCCACCGCATTTGGAGGGCACGATGACTAAGCTGCGAGCGGGCGACTGGGTAGAAGTGCGGACCAAGGAGGAGATCCTTAGCACGCTCGACAGCAATGGCCGCTTCGAGGGGCTGCCGTTCATGCCGCAAATGTTCAAGTATTGTGGTAAGCGGTTCAAGGTCTACAAGCGCTCCCACAAGACTTGTGACACCGTCACAAACACGGGTGGCAGATGGCTGCCGAATGGAATCCATCTTGAACTCCGATGCGACGGTGAGGCCTATGGTGGCTGCCAAGCTGCATGCCTCATTTTCTGGAAGGAGGCCTGGCTCAGGCCCATCAACGAAAGCGCAAACGCTGTAGTGGGTTCACCAGATCATCGGAGCGAATGCGTCGGACAATCCGCTGATAAAGGCCAATGTACAGAGGAAGACGTCCTTCGGGGGACGCGTATCGGCGATAGCGCCGCGGATGCAGAAATCCGCTACTCTTGCCAGGCAACCGAATTGCCCCGCTTTACGACGTTGGCGCGATGGTGGGACGTCAGGCAGTACGTGGAGGATTACACCTCGAGGAACGCCAGCTTGGGGCGGATCGCATGCGGGGTCGTATACCTGGCCTACTGGCATCTTGCACTGGCCAAGAGGGCACGCCTGGGTCACGTTTCCCGCCTGGCTTACGATTTTTTCCAGGAGCTGCGGGGCGGTATTCCGTTTCCGAGGTGGAAGGGAAAAATACCTCATCGGCATGAGACGCCCACTGTCACCTTGAACCTCCAGCCTGGTGAATTGGTGAGAGTGAAGAGCTACAAGGAGATTCTTGCGACCGTCGATGCCGAGAACATAAATAGAGGCATGGCCTTTGATGCAGAGCTGGTTCCATATTGCGGCGGTCTCTACAGGGTCAAGACACGGATGACGAGATTCATCGATGAGAAGACCGGAAAGATGAGGTCACTCAAGACGCCGGCGGTGATCTTGGAGGACGTTTGGTGTAGATCTCGATACAGCAATTGCAAAATGTTCTGCCCGAGGAGCATCTATTCGTGGTGGCGCGAAGTGTGGCTTGAAAGGGTTACTGACACAACGCACGAGCAGGGGCTCGCGGCTGATGGTCGTTTAAGAGAGGGATCGCGATTGGAGCTCGTTGATGGGCCCCGCGCGGTCTTGGATGCCGGAAAAGTAGGGGCGATGGAACATTGATCCGTCGTCACCAATCGCGACCCTTGGAATGACACAGGTTTTCGAGTTCGCCATGCGAGCTTCAAGCGAGATCGAGAATTCAGCCCGTCCTGTCAGTCTGCAGCGGCCGGGAATTGAAGGCGCCATAGCGGCACCGGATTCCGTCTCACGCTGGACCGACCCTCTGGTGACCATTGCCATTCCTACGTTCAATCGAGCTGCGTGGTTGCAGGACTGTGTTCGCCTGGCGCTAAGTCAGTCGTATCCACGTTTTGAAGTGCTCGTGTCGGACAATGCGTCGACCGACGAAACTGCCCTGGTTCTGAACCAATTCAAGGACGAAAGACTACGCCTCGTACGCCAGCCGAAGAACATAGGTGCGACCCCAAACTGGAATGCTTGCGTGGCACAGGCGAGGGGGGACTATATCGTATTTGTTCCAGACGACGACAGAATAGCCCCCTGGCTATTGGAGCGATGCATTTCGCTGATCCGAAGAGAGCCTGAAGTGCCGATCGTGATGGCATTGGGTGAGGCCCGGATCGTCGCGTCGGGGCGCATCTTGCCACCACAGGCTAGTCGAAATCTGAGAACTGGAATCTGGGACGGCGTGGATGTCCTCGATGAATATCTGCAACGGCGCATCATGGTGCAGGGTTGCACCACGATAATTCGTACCGAGAGACTTCGGGCCTGGGGAGGATTCCCGGCGGGATGGCCGTTCGCGAGTGATCTTGCAAGGCATCTCCCCCTACTGTTGGAAGGCAAGGCAGGCTTCATCAATGAAAGCTGTGGCTCCTATTCCCTTCACGACGCCACGCAGACATCTCGTCTTGCGCTCGAGAGCCACCTGGAGGATCTCAAGAAACTGGTTGATCTCATAACGGTCACCGCCGAGCACAGGATCGGGAATGAACGAAGGCGCCATCAGTTGCAATTGCGAGCCAGACATTTCCTGGCCCGGGAGACCATCGGGATCATTACATCGTATCGCAAAAGAGGCACTCGTCTTCGCGAACTACTTCCAATGTTGAGGCAATGGGGGCGCGACCTAGTGGCCTTGCAGGCTCAGGACACGTTCACCGTCATGCGCCTGGCCTGCTGGCTGCTTATTCCTGCACCAATTATCGGCGGGCTCCGCCGCCTCAAGAGGAAGCTCACGTCGAAAGCGTAGCGGCGAGATCGGATGATACGCGAAGTCACGGACGTGACGGCTTCGGCTTCGGGCTGGTAGAATCCTGGACGACCCGCCCCGTTACCATGTTTACATTGTTTGTGAAAACGGTCTTCGCGTAGCGGTCGTTCGGCCCGGCGGCCGGATAGTTGAAGCCGAACGCTCTTGTCACATCAAAATAGTTGTCGTGCGTGGAGAATGTCCCGGACAGATTGGCGGCGTCGGTCCCCGGACCGGATACGGACATCCAGTAGGTGACGCTGCCGATCAGGGTATTGCCGCCAAACTCGCCCAACTTCGTGTTATCCGCAATGAACCCCTGAGTACTGCCGCCATTCTGGATCGCCGTGTTGTAGAGAATGCGGATCGCTTCCACGGTCGGGCCGTAAACCTGCAGATAGTCGCCGTGGGTCCCTGGGCCGCGCATTCCGGCCTGTTCCAGTACACTATATCGAATGACGATGTTGCCGCCGTCTCGGCCATGGCGGCCGATCAGGTCGGAATTGGAATTCTTCAGCCAGGAATATTCGATCGTGAGGCCGGGCCCTTCCATTTCGATCAGGAATTCGGCACGTCCGCCTCCGCTCAGCCCGTCAATGACGCAATTGGCGATGCGTAGATCGGAGGAGGACGGTGCACCGCTGATGACACTATTCTGCGGGCCGCTTGGATTCAGACCATCGAATTCCGAGTTGATCAGATTGGTGTTCGCTGCCGTAGTCACAATGGACCAGCCGCCGAAATCATAGCCATCGAGCGTAACATTGTCGCCCGTCACTGTGATGCTCTTCTGAGCCACGTCGAGTGAAACGCCTTCCATCGAGATCGTTGCCGGATCTTTGATGGGAGTATTCGTCGAATAGCCAACGCAATAGTCCACACCCGCAACTCTCCACTCCGGACGGACTCTGTATTTGGTCAGGAGGGACGGATGCTGAATTGTACAACTGGGCGCGGAGGATGAGCCGTCATCGAGGGCTGATTTGTCGGTTGCGGGGCGCTCTGGCGGCCGCACGGATGGGACGCCTTGCGCCTGACTGGCGGCTATCGACCAAGGCAGCATGAACGCGAAAAGAGGTTGAATATAGCGGGCTGTCATGTTGGAAACTGGAGCCTTGCCCGGCGTGGTTCATTACCTGGACGCATGGAATCCCCGAGTTGCCTGCCCGACGGTGAGATCACGATCGATGCTAGCCATCCCTTGGCGATAGAGCACGGGGTTTTCGACTACCGCGACGGATTCCTCCTTCAGCGATGCGCGGATGCCGATCCATATTCCCCAGAGTATCCAGCTGTTGTTCCAATAGTGGACTGTCAATCCCACGAACATGAACATTGTGAGACCCAATGTGAATGCCGTACGCATGTTGCTCATGTAAGCATCGTGGTAGTACGGAATGCTGGCGGTCCGCCTTGACGGAAGGAATGCCGTAATATTCGCCAGAAGAATAAATACGACTAATGGGATGCCAAAGCGGAGCGCCAAGGTCAGCCAAACGCTGTCGACTGAGGCGTTGCCAAAGAAATCGTCAGGGGAGGCGTACGAGCCAAACCCGTACCCCACATAGGGAGAGAGATCGATATAGTAGCCGGCGCTTTCCCAGGTCGCAACACGGAAATATCCGGTAGCTGGGTCGAGCGTGAGATTTGCGACGATCCAAGAGATTGGTTTGTTGGCGACCAGAAATACGACGCCAAGGAGCGTGAAGAGGCTGGCCACCAAGGCGTGCCACCTCCAGCGGCACCCTAGCAGCAGCTGATCATAACAATAGACGGATAGCACAATCCCGAATGCCATCAGCGGGGCCGAAGACATCGCCAGTACACATCCAAAAAGGCACAGCCCGCAATACAAGCTTCGACCAAAAAAGCTGCGTTCGGAGTACAGAAAAACAGCGCCGGCAACGGCGCAGAACGAGCCGTATAGGATCGCGTGAGGAAATGTCGAGGTCGCCCGCAGCAAGCCATAGCGATATTCATATCCCGTGCTCGGCAAGCCCATAAGGGCTGCGACGACGTTGTGCTGGGTAAGATGCTCCAGGACCGCAACAGCAACGATCCCTGCGGTAACGGGCTTGAGCACTCGGACAAAAGCCTCCAATCCCCGGCGCCCAAAAAAGTAGGCGCGAGCCACGAAGTAGCCGCCGGAAAATTCGAGTATGAGAGCGGCCGCGGAAGACCACCCCTGATCCGTTTCCAGTACCGCTGCCAGCATCCAAGCCGACGCCGCGCATACGAAAAAATCCGACGCGCGTAGCCATCGGCTTCTTTGAAACAATTCGGTCAGGGCCGGAACGAGCAGCAGGACAATTACGATCCGCGCCGGAATGAACTTGGCGCCCCCCACGTAAATCGTCATGTAGGAGGGCATGGCGCACCCGAGCAATATCAGCCATGCCGCCCATCCGTTTGAAGCTGTCGCGGTTCTCCCGTCGAGCGCGACGGCCTGGAGTGGCGGTCCACTCTCCGTTAGGCCGGACCCGCTGAGGCCGTAGGATGACATGTGCCTTCTCGATCCGAAAACATTAACTGGACTGGAATAAAGATATATTATTTAATGTCGGCTGCCAAATAATATGTTGATAATAAATCGCGACGGATTATATTTAATTTAGTTGGCGACGCGGCCGAAGGTGGGAAATGACCTGCTCGATAGAGGTATGTTGTGTTGCGAACGAGCAAGCGACACTTGCTCGAAATCTGAAGCGATCTCCGGACCTTGCGGACGGCCGTATTGGGATTTCCGTTCTCTGGGGGGCCGCGGCTGCATCAGCGGCATACTCCCAAGCAATCGCCGCGGCCAGGTCGGATGTCGTCGTGTTCGCTCATCAGGACGTCTATTTTCCCGAAGGCTGGTTCATGGCACTGCGAGCAGCTTGCGAGAGATTGAATTCGATTGATCCGTCCTGGGCTGTCGCCGGTATCTGCGGCATGACGCCCGACGGCGAATTCGTTGGGCATTTGTGGGATTCCGGCCTGGGCACCGTATGCGGCGGGCGATTTGACCGACCTCGCCCTGCTGCGAGTCTCGATGAGGTCGTTTTGATCGTGCGCCGCGCCGCGGGCACCCTGTTCGATCCGAGCCTGCCCTCCTTCCACCTGTACGGAACGGACATCGTGTTGGAGGCAAAGAGGGCCGGCATGAAATCCTATGTGATCGACCTGCCGATTATCCACAATAGCAAGGCAACGCTTCGTCTCGACCACTCCTACCTGACTGCCTACCGCTTCATGATTCGGAAGTGGAGGGCGCACCTTCCTTGGCCGACGGTAATCGTTCAGTTGACCCGGAATCCCCTGCCGCTGCTGCTTCGTCGTCTCCGGCTGAGGTACAGGGCGATACTGAGCGCGCCCACGCTAAACCCCAAGTTCGAGTGTCCTGAAGCGAAGGCGAGGGAGCTCGGATTTGCACAAGCAAGTGAGGATGCCATTTGTGGCCGATAGCCTGACTGGTGCCGTGCAGAAGCAGGACAATGCCGCTGGTAGGCAGCCTTCGATGACGATTGTGGTCTGCATCGAGTCAGGGATGCTGGAGCCCCTTACGCTGCGCATGGTGGAGAGCCTTCGGCGCTTCGGCGGCCGCTTTGCGAACCTGGAAGTTATTGCCGTCACGCCTCGGTTTACTCCGGCTCTCACGCGAGAGACGCATCGCCGAATGGAGGAGCTTGGGATCAAGCATCTACGCGTCTTTCCCGATAACCCGTATGTCTGGCACCATTATATGAATAAGGCGGAGGCGATTGCTGCCGTCGAGAGCAGGGTCACGACAGAAGCGATTGCGTGGATCGACAGTGATATCCTCTTCCTGCGTGAGCCCAACGGTCTTGAACTTCCCCCCGGGGTAGATTTCCTCGCGAGCGCTCCGGATGCCGGGGTGATCGGGTCGAGGGGGGTAACCGATCCAAATGATCCGTTCTGGGAACGGTCCGCTGCACTCATCGGACGAGTTGCTGACGACCTTCCATGGCTCCAGACGGGCGACGGACACCGGATTAGGTTCTACTGGAATGCGGGGCTCTACGTGTACCGGCGCAGCACGCGGTTCGGCAGAGAATTTCTCGCCGATTTCAAGACGTTTCTTGATCGGCAGGTGGCCAGAACACACTCGCAAGTGCACTTCATGGATCAAGTCGTGCTGGGTTTGACGGTGATCCGGCTTGGGCTGGCTTGGCAGGCGCTTCCGGATTCAAGCAACTTCCCCCTGTGTAGCTATCTGCCGAGAAATTATGACGCGGCAAAGATAACGGGAGTAAGTGTACTTCACTTTCACGATTCCATGGAGCCGAAGCTCTGGAACAAGCTTCTCAAGACGCTCGTACCCGGACATCCGCAAATCCGTGAATGGCTCGAGCCTCAGGGCCCGGTCGCCGTGCCATCTTCGATTCCATCCTCGCTTGTGCGTGAAGGTCTCAGAATGGTTCGAGGCGCACGCAGACGCGTCTACTATGCGCGGTCCGGCTTTATCAAAGCTTGGAGTCCGGCACGATGATATCGACCGCATGCACAGATTTGTAGATCGAGAATTGTCAATGGGCCGCGATACGACGTGACCTCGCAGGAGGCGCCACGTCATGGTCCAGCGTTCAGAGGGAGAGAGTTGTGGGCATCGATCTGACGGGCCTCCGTGCGCTCAGCTTTGCAAACCGCGTCTATGGATTCGATTTTCGGAACACGGTCACTCTCGGAAGACACGAGATTCATTTCTGGAAGCAGGAATTTGATGCGGTTCGGAAGAATTCAAGCATCGCGTACGATCAGTCGATTGCAGTAGGGCTTTACTGCGAGCCGTTCCTTCGCAAGCTTGGTGCCGAGAACATCGTCTCGATTGACGCCTCAGCTTTCGAAGGTGCATCGCTTATACATGATTTCAATCTTCCGATACCGAACGACATGCACGAAAAGTTCGATACGTTCCTCGACTTCGGGTCGATCGAACACATCTTTGATGTCGCTCAGGTGGTCGACAACATAGTGAACCTGGTCAAGTCTGGCGGAAATGTCCTTATCGCGACGAATGCTAACGGCTTTCCCGCGCACGGCCTTTACCAGTACTCGCCCGAGTTCTTCTACAGTCTTTTCAGCAAACGAAATGGCTTCGAGGATACCGCTGTCTTTCTGATCAAGCCATCCCGCGCGAAGAGGTGGCATCTGATCAAGCCGCCCGTGGCCCTCAACCGCAGGAACCAGATCCCGTTTGAGGAGCAGACGATGCTGGTGGTATTCTCGAGAAAGGTCCGCAGCGTTCCCGACTTGAGCGTACAACAGTCAGACTACGATGCGACGTGGACGAGCTTCGCTACCGGAAGCTGGGCAGCCTGGGATAGACAGAATATCCCGAGGTGGAAGAGCATGCTTCATGAGGTCATGAGTCCTTTCGTTTTCCGCAGCCTCTCATACCACTTCAAATCATCTCAGGTTCGACGCAGATACCGGGCCGATCATATTGTCATTGATCCGGATTCCGTGGACCCGAGCGACTTCGCGAGAATGATGGCGGACGCGGCATTGCCGAAGCCGCCCTCAAGGAGCGAACTGAATCAGACTGAAGGGGCAACGCAACTGCATTGACCGGGCGGGCAGGCCAACGCGTTACGCACTGGGCCACCAACCGGAGTTATCCGAGCGAAGGTTTGGCCGCTCTTGATGGACACGGCAACTGGAAGGGTTTGGAAGATGCGGAGCCTCGATCATGCGGTTGAAAGCCCCCGTGCTCCTCTGCTGGGCGATCTGAAGAAGCAACGCGCCTTGGCGCCCGAAGCAAACATGAGCCGCTACTTTCATCATGTACGTCACGAGATACAACCGTTGCTGCCGAAGACCGCAACCAGCATCCTCGAGATCGGGGCCGCCTCCGGGCTGACGTTGAGCTGGATCAAGACGATCTACCCAAACGCCGTGACGACCGGCGTCGAGATAAATGATGCGGTCGCCGCGGAGTTGAGCCGCAACGCGGATGTTGCGATCATCGGCGGTATAGATGAATGTCTGCCTCAGCTTAAGAAATATGATCTCATATTGCTGCTCGACGTCCTGGAGCATCTTGTCGATTCGGCAACTGCTCTACGGAACTTGCGAGGGCTGCTCGCGCCCGGTGGCCACGTCGTGGTTTCCGTACCGAACCTCGCGCATCTAAGCGTTACTATTCCGCTCCTGTTCAGGCGCCAATTTGACTACCACGATGCAGGTATTCTGGATCGCACCCATCTCAGGTTCTTTGTCGAGGATACGGCCATCGGACTCATGAATGCCGCGAGCTTGAACGTCTCCAAGGGACTGATTTCCGGAATGCAGGGCTACAAGGCGAAGACGCTCAATCGTCTTTCGTTGGGTCTCTTGCGGCACCATTTGGCGAAGCAGTACATCATGCTCGGAGAGCCGATAGAGGGCGAAGTGCGTCAGCGGCCGGTCAAGTGGATGATCGCCAAGTGAGACGAAAGGCTGAGCTCACTCGCTGCCGAAATCTGCTGGAGAGCACCGCATGTGGCCTGACGAACCGCGCGCCAAGTGAGTGGCTTTATGCCTAACCATCAATACGGAGACTGCATCATGTCTGAGGCTAGCGACTCCTCTTACGTCAGGCGCTCTCCCACTATCGAGTTCTTCAAGAGCCTCCTGAAGCGCAGTAAACTGGTCGTTGGCCTTGCGACGTCTGCGAGACTGGCGGGCGCCAGATTACTGGGCGGTTTCATTACTAACCACGAACTCGTGAACAAGTTGGCATTATTTGCCCCGAACTCCAGCGGTTCTCCGAAGGCCAAGGCCGATCTCACGATGCTTTCGGCCCAGACGGCGTTTCCCTTGATTTGCGAATTGCTGGCGCAGCAGGGGCAGCGGCCCCTCCAAGCCCGCCCCCTGGGATCGTTTTGCTCCGCAGACTTTCCGAACAGCCAGGCAATCGAACTGGCCGGACTGTTCAACGCATATGGCAGTGATAAGGCGTCCAGTCACAACTACTATCTCGTCTATTGCGAAATTCTAGGGGCCTTGCGTCGGAATCATCTGAGGATTCTCGAGATCGGCCTCGGCTCCAATAACCCCGACGTCGTCTCGACAATGGGCAAGTTTGGCCGGCCTGGCGCGTCGCTGCGCGCTTTTCGCGACTTCCTTCCGAATTCTGAGATCTTTGGCGCCGATGTCGACCGTAGGATTCTCTTCGAGGAGGACCGTATCAAAACGTATTTCGTTGATCAGACAAGCTTGAAATCGCTCGACGAGCTTGCGGCTGCCCTGCCAAGCGAACCGCTGGATCTAATTATCGACGATGGCCTCCATTCACCCAGTGCGAACATTGCCACGCTGATCTTTGCGTTAAAGAAGCTCAAGTCCAACGGTTGGTTTGTCGTTGAGGATGTGGCTGAAAAGAGCGTACCGGTCTGGCAACTCGTCTCGGCAATTCTTCCCAAACAGTACACGTCCACGATCCTGCAGGGGAGGTCAGGCTTTATGGTCATCGTGAAGAAGACATCAGGCGAGCGGCAAGACTGACTCGAAGTAGAGGCATTACGCCGGCTCTCATTTCCGTTCCCGAAGCATGGTGATCGAGCATTATGAACTTAAAGGCGGTGGCTCGCTATTTTTACGCCAACATTCCCGGTGCCGCGGCAGTGAGATTCGCTGCCAAGGACTTTGCCGCGCCATATTTGTTCAAGCGGGAGTTTCTCGGGGTCATTCTGCTCAAGATCGAAAGCGGCTTGATTGTGGACGTGGGCGCGAACCGAGGCCAAAGCACAGCGGCGTTCAAGAAGCTCGCGCCGAATTCCCGCATCGTGGCCGTCGAGCCCGAGCCGAGGTCGGCGAAGCGTCTCGCATTTCGTCATCGTCGAGATGACGCCGTGACCGTTCTCGATTGCGCGCTTGGCTGCAGATCCGGAGTAATTGATTTCTTTCTTCCAAGATACGGCCGATGGGAGTGCGACGGAATGGCTGCGACTTCCTACGAGGAGGCGACGGAATGGTTAAAGAATCCGGGACGGATGTACCGTTTTGACGCGAAGAAGCTAACGGTTCGGGAGCAGCGGGTTACGTGCAAAGCTCTCGATTCTCTCGATCTGGCTCCGGCTCTCATCAAGCTTCATGCCCAGGGAGCGGAGCTGGATATCCTCAAGGGGGCGCTAGGAACGTTACAGCAGCAGATACCTGCATTGATGTGTGCGTTTGCCTCGCCGGCGGTTACTGAATTCCTGTCTGACCTCGGCTATCGCCCCTACGTCTACGATCGGGGATGCTTTAGGTCGGGAACTGCACCGCCATCCGTAACCTTCACTTGGTACCTGACAGAGGCACACGTGAAGGCATCCAATCGAGCTAGGCGCAGGATGTCTGCGTTTTGGAAGACTGTGCGCCGGCGATGGTACCCGGTCTAGACGGTCAGACTGCAGAGGTTGCATTGAGTTTCTCGACGGGCGTTTTGATGCCATTGCCACTTACAGGCAAAGGAGTGGGCTACACCTGCGGCTCCCTCGCAGAGGCTATGGTCGATCAGAATTTTGACGTGACGATCGTCACTCCGCGGAGCCGATGGCCTCTGCCCCTGGTGGAAGTGATCGAGGCCTTGCCCGCTTGGAAGCGGTACGTCCCATATGGCTGGGTGAAGAACAGCGCCAGCCGAAGCATGGAGGCCGCGTTCCTCTCATATCTGGATCGTCTGGATCGCTGTCGATCGCGCAGGTTGGCTGCCTATCTCTGGCCCAGCGCAAGCATGGAGTTGCTCCAGGAATTGAAACGGCGTGACGTCACGGTGTTTCGAGAGCAGTTCAATTGTCATACCAGGACCGCCAAGACAATTCTCGACGGAGCATATGGCCGGATTGGTGTGGCGCCTATGCATGGGATCACGGACGCGGTCGTTGATCGCGAAACCAGAGATCTTGAGGCCGTGGACTACATATTCTGTCCGAATCAACCGGTCGAAAGTTCGTTGCTTGAGAACGGTGTGCCGAAAAGCAAATGCTTAGAAACAGCGTACGGGTGGGACCCAGTGCGCCTTTCGGGAAAGAATCGGCTTCTTCCCTCGAGCCATGGTTTGACCGCGGTCTTCGTCGGGATCATTGGCGTGCGAAAGGGAGCCCATTTGATCCTCGATTATTGGGTGAGGAGCCGGGTGGCTGGCAAGCTGGTTCTCGCTGGAAGAATGGAGCCGGTCATCAAGGAAAAATACCGCGACTTGCTCGCACGGGATGACGTGACGGTGCTCGACTATGTCGAGGATGTCGGGTCGCTTTATCGATCGGCGGATATCTTCGTTTTCCCATCTTTGGAGGAGGGCGGACCTCAAGTCACCTACGAGGCGTGCGCTTGCGGTCTACCGGTCATAACGACCGGCATGGGCGCGGGACGGATCGTCCGAAATGAACGTGAGGGTCTTGTGCTGGATCCGTATGATGCAGTTGGTTGGATTGCGGCTATTCGTCGGCTGGCTGAGGATACTGAACTTCGACAACGGATGTCGGTTGCTGCGCTTGAACATGCGCAGCGCTTTACGTGGACCGCGGTCGCTAGCAGGCGCCGCGAGCAAGTGATGGGGTGCCTAGGCTATGGCAACTGATCGCGCCAAACTTGCGGTGCTCATCGTCTCGTACTGCAATCCGGGTGACGTTGATCGCTGTCTGAAGTCGTTGGCTCATTCTGATTGGAAGGATTTCGAGGTCTTCGTCTGTGAGAACGGTGGCAAGGAAGCGTTCGAGCGGCTGATGGCGGGAGTTGCCGGTCCAGAGCGAACGCTCCGGCAGCTGCACGGCGGCTCGGATCTTCTGGATCAAGCGGGAGGAAGACTGGCCGCCGTCGAGAAATGTCGATTTCCGAGCAGGACAAATATCGTTCGGCTTGGACTTGCGGTGGATAATCTGGGCTATGGCGGTGGTGTCAACGCCTGGCTCGAGCAATTCCTTGACAGCCCGGGCTGGGATGCGGTGCTCGTTCTCAATCCCGACACCGAAGTGGACGGTCATTGCTTGTCTGAACTGATGGCGAAGGCTGCCGCAGGATTCGGTATGGTTGGTGCGACCTTGGTGTTCGATCACGTGCCGGATAAAATCATCAACTACGGTCTTCACTGGTCGTCGACGACGGGCCGTGTCGTAGCAGTTGGCCGAAACGCTCCGGCGGGGAGGGCTCCATCGCGCGAGGAGATGTCCGAGATTGACGCCATCAGCGGTGCTTGCGTTCTGGTCACGCGCGACTTCGTTGAAGAGGTCGGTCTGATGACTGAGGACTATTTTCTCTACATGGAGGACCTGGACTGGGGGCGTCGTCGTGGCGAGCATCGGATAGGATTTGCAGAAAGAGCGATCGTACGGCACGTTGGAGGCACGGCTATCGGCTCTGCCGTCGATCCGAGGAAGCGCTCCTACTTGTCTGTGTATCTGTCTGCACGCAATAGCATTGTCTACGCTCGCCGGGAGGCAGGATGGCGGTGGGGCCTCCATTTTGCTTTCGGCTTGTTGTACGCGATCAGATACGTCGCCATCGGGGCTCCAACCGCCGCGAAGATCACGGTCAGGGGACTGATAGACGGAGTGTTGGGCAAGACTGGAAAGCCGGACGCATCCCTGCAATTGCACATGCTTGGCTAGGCGCTCGTGTGGACCGATGTCTTCTGGAACGTCGGGCAAGATGTAGACGATGTTCAGAGGATCGATCCGTAGGCGAGATCATTTCTTTTGCGCAAAGCGCGCGATCGCATATCTTTTGATGACGGCAAGGCGTCAGTTGACGGGGGCGCGGCGCGCGCGCAGTGTGGCTAACCGAACAATCGCACAAGATCTTTTCCGAGTTTTTGTAGGCTGATGAACAACATGGACGCGTCACTCAAGAAAATGAATAGAAATGCATGGACAAGATACATGTGGTTCTGAAATCGGATCAACATCCGCTCACACAGCGCTTGCGGGTATGGAACTGCATTGAAGAGTAAGACGCATGCCGGCCCTAAGGCCAGGGAGCCGCCCAAATCGCTCGGATAGTGCCATCCAAAGATGACCCGCGGCACTGCTACAATGACGGCGACCCAGAGGAAGCAAAGTATTCCGACCAACCGATGCTCTATGAGGATCAGTGTGGCCAGTGCGAAGAATAGTGTCGAGGTGTCGCTGGGGAATGAGTCGCTGCGATCCCAACCCAAACTCCATCGTGGATCGGCTACATTCAAAGGAAGCGCGGGGTCGAGAAGCGGGCGCATATGAGAGGTGACATGAAATTGTATCCAGACGGAGATAACGGTCGCAAGGCAAACCGCAATTAGTCCTACGAGCATCCGGCTGCGCCGCTTTCGGTCATCGCCGGCGAACCACAATGCGAGCAGGGAGAAGAATATCGGAGATCCCCTGAACAGGGAATTGTTGTCGAGCTCCCAGATGTGCAGCGAGTCAGTTGCGGCCAGCGAGTTGAGCCTGAGAAGAAGGTCCCGATCCCAGATGCCGCTTGCGGTCTCGCTGAATCTTGCCGCGGAAAATTGCAATCCGAAGATTGCAGCGGCGAGCGCAATTATTAGCGCGGAGAATGTGCTTTTTGACAGTCCATCCCAGACGGCGCCCGTGCCCGCTGCAGGGATGACCGAAAGCAAAGATGACCTCGCATGGTTCTTTGCGAGATTCCGGTCCATGCGTGCAACTCCATTAATTTCTAGGCTACATTAATCCGTTCGGTAAATAAATTGCGAAATACTATACTTAAGATTAATTCGTTGCTCGACGCTGGCCGCGCGTCGCCCCAAGACAGGTCAGCTCTGGACTCAAGCGGCGGACGATCGGCCATGGGGCAAGGCCGGTTCGCCGGACCTCGTCCAACTATGACTCCTTCAACCAGCATTCTGTTTGTCCCGCGGGGAGCGTAGCTTGGTCGTGCCCCCAGTGCTGGCGGTGGTCGCCGATGATTCGTCGCCTGGCCGGAGTCGCCTGGCGAGCATGTGAACTGGGCTCGATGCCGACATGCGCAGCTTCTTCGACTCGGTCGATCACGAGTGGCTGTTGCGGATGGTGGCGCACAGGATCGCCGATCCGCGTATCCTGGGGCTCATCGGGCTGTGGCTACGAGCTGGCGTCATCGAGAGCGGCGAGAAGCAGGAGACGGACAAGGCACGCTGCAAGGAGCACAGGCATCAGCCCGCTCCTTGCCAACATCTTCCTGCATTGCATCCTCGATCTTTGGGTCCACCAATGGCGTTGTCGCCATGCACGCGGTCGCGTTGTGACCGTGCGCTGTACGCACGACCTCGTCATGGGCTTGGAGAGCGAGGCAGATGCGCAGGAAATGCTCTTGGCCCTCAACGCGCGGTTGGCCAGCCTCGGCCCGACGCTCCATGAGGACAAGACGCGGTTGATCGAGTTTGGTCGGTTCGCTGTCCTCTCGCATCAGCGGCGGGGCGAGCCACGCGCCACGTGATGAAGATTCAGATGGGCCTTGCCACAATATTTATCATGCCGCCGATTAAATTAAGGTGCCCAAATGAAAATATTAAATTGCGGATTCTGCGTAGTGCCGTAGGTGTCATGCGCCGCAGTGCGCAACAGCAACTATTCCAAAGAAAAACGAGCGCAGCCGGCGATAATACTCTTTGTTTTTGAATCGCAGGCGATTCACAATGCAGTCTTCCACAATTTGATTCGTATCCGAGTGAGTGTGGCAGGTGGGAGCCAAACATCACCCCGGCGTAGCCTAGTTGTGGTCCCAAAAAAGCCCGCGGTGCCCGGCCAATAGTCGGCTCGGCGATCATCACGTGGTGGTTTGTCCAATAATCAAAGTGAACGGCATGTTGCTCGGGGAAGGCCCTTCGGGGTCGAGCACATGCGGATGACATCAAATCAGGAGAACAGGTAATGGCAGTTAACGACGGTTCTGCGAACGCGCCAATTGGATCAGCGCAGCTTTCGAGCCTGCTGGATACGTATGGTGCGAACCGGCCGGCATGGAAAGTCGCAGGGGTGGACTATCACGTCGGCGTGCCCACGGGACTGGCGCTCAAGGATCCGGCAACGATCTCGATGGCAGGCGTGTCCGTTGACACGGCCCACAAGAGCATCACGGTGACGGGCAGCAACGTCACGCTCGACGGTTATGATTTTGGCGGCTGGGCTGTCGTCACCTCGGCAGCGAACACCACCCTGACCAACTCGAACTTCAATGGTCTCAATCCGTCCGGGCCGCAGGACGCCGTTATTACAGGGACGTCGTCGTCCTCCAATCTGCATATCTCCAACTGCACCATCGACGGTCTGAGCGGCGGCGGGCATGCCGAATTTCTCGTCGAAATGGAGGGGCCTGGCCTTACAATCGAATATTCGTGGCTGAAGAATTCCAACTCCGACTTGATCGGCCGCCATGGTCAAGACGGCGGCGACATCACGATCCAATATAACCTGCTGCAGCAGGCCGGCATGGGCGGCTCGGGCACCCACGGCGACTATCTCCAAGTCTATGGTCCGACCATTGATTCGACCCACATCCTTTACAACACGGCGGTTCAGGATGGCGGTACGACCCAGGGCTTCATTGCCGACAACACGAAGTCGGGCGAGTTCGCCGGCAACACGCTGATCGGCAGCGTCAGCTATTGGATGTCCGTCTCCGGTCCGGGGACCGATGCCGCCAATCTCAGCGGAGCATTTTCGACGCACGACAACTACTTCGATGTGACCAAAGCCTTCGGCTTTAACTATCCGGCCGCCGGGCCGGACGACTCCTATTCCCAGACCTCCTTCGTGCACAATGTGAACATGGTGACCGGCGAGGTCGAGCAGGATGCCAATGCGCCTGCTTACACCGGGCCCACCTACACGGAGCCGACTTCGCCTGCTCCGAGCGTCCCGGCACCGCCGAGCGCCCCGACGATCGCCTCCCTCTCGGGCGACAGCGGCGTTGCCGGCGACGGTATCACGAATGACAATACCATCGAACTCAAAGGCGCCGCTGCGGCCAACAGCACGGTCAAGATCTACGACGGCTCGACGCAAATCGGCACGACCACTGCGAGCTCGACCGGCAGCTGGGACTACATCACCAAGGTCCTGACCGACGCCAAGCATACGCTCACCGCGACTGCGACCGACTCGTCGGGCCAGACCAGCGTGGCATCGGCTGCGAAGGTCGTCACCATCGACACCGAGGCCCCGGCTGCTCCGACGATCGCGAGCGACACCGTGAACTCTGCCAATCAGGTGGTGGTGACGGGGACTGCCGAAGCGAACAGCGCGATCAAGGTGTATGACGGAACGACGCAGGTCGGGACGGCGACAACCAACTCGAGCGGTGCGTGGAGTGTCACGACGTCTGCGCTGTCGTCCGGTTCGCACCTGCTGACGGCCAAGGCGACGGACGTTGCCGGCAACGTCAGCGCTGCGTCGACGGCTGTGGATCCGGTCATTGGTTCCGGAACGACGGGCTCCACCGGCTCGGGCACCTCCGGTTCGGGTACCTCGGGTACAGGTACTTCCGGCTCGGGCACGTCTGGCTCAGGTACCTCGGGTACAGGCACCTCCGGCTCGGGTACTTCCGGATCGGGTACCTCTGGCACCGGCACATCGGGCACGGGCACCTCTGCACCGGCCGCACCGAAGATCGCCACTTTTTCGAAAGACACCGGTGTCGCCGGTGATCACATCACGAGCGACAACACGCTGACCCTGACGGGGACCGCGGCAGCCAACAGCACGGTCAAGGTGTTCGACGGCAAGACCCAGCTCGGCACGGTCACGGCGGATGCGAAGGGAGCGTGGCACTACTCGACTGCAGCGCTGCCCGACGGCAAGCACAGCTTCATCGCGACCGACACGGTTTCCGGCGTCACCAGCAAGGCATCGACTGCGCTGGATGTCACGGTGGATACCGCTGCCCCCGATGCTCCGGTTCTGTTGAGCGATTCGACCACGCACAACCGGGCAACGGTATCCGGCACCGCGGAAGCGGGAAGCTTGATCAAGCTCTATGAGGGCACGAACCTGCTCGGTACCGCGACCGTTGCAAGTGACGGCGGCTGGAGCGTGACGACCCCGAATCTCAAGCAGGGGTCCCACACCTTCACCGCGACGGCCACCGACGCTGCCGACAACACCAGCGCCTTGTCGCAGCCGATTGATCCGCCGATTGGCCCGCACAGCGGCGGCGGCACCTCAACCGTGGAAGTCACCAATGTGCAGCACCATTGGGGTCACACGGCAACGATCAAGGGCACGGCCGATCCCAACAGCGCCATCAAGCTGTTTGACGGCACGACCTCGGTTGGTTCGGTCACCACGGGAGCCGACGGCATGTGGAGCTTCAAGACCTCGGACCTGTCGGGCAAGAGCCACGCCTTTTCCGCAAAGCAGGTCGACACCACAGGCCACGTGGTCGGGACCAACTCGGGCGAGGCGATCGTCGGTTCGGGCCGCAGCGACACGCTGACTGGTACCAAGGGCAACGACATCATGGTTGGCAAATGGGGTGCGGATACGTTCCAGTTCGCGTCGAACTTCGGCCATGACGTTATCAAGGACTTCGCTGCCCGCGGGCCGGCTCACGACACGATCGAGTTCAGCAAGAGCGTGTTCGACAGTTTTGCGAGCGTTCTCTCCCATGCGGCCCAGTCAGGCCACGACGTCGTGATCGCGACGGGGAGCGACACCCTCACGCTGAAGAACACGCAGCTCGACAAGCTGAACAGCCACGACTTCCATTTCGCGTAGTCGCGAGTTCGGCGACAGGGAGTAGCCACCCATCTGCGGTGCAGATCATGGAAGGCGGGGGATGGTCCCCGCCTTCTTCTATTCCGGCTGCCTCTCTTGCTCCACGCATGAGCAGCTTCGCCGTGTTGGCGGGATACAAGGCGCGGACAGGATCGCTATGCGCAACCTTGGCCGGCCGGCGCTTTGGCGACGGTCATTCTCGGACCGCCAGCAACCAAGCGCGCGCCGCTACACTTTGTCGCTCCGATTTGACGGTCTTGTCCGGCTCTCATCGCGTCAGGGCTATTGCGGGTACGTGGGAATAAATAGAATTAAATGCAGTGCCGGTCACGTGCCCCGCACGGTCTCGTCGGGGCGTTGAAGCAAACGATTTCTGTGGGCTAAGGCCATGCCGCAACGGAAAGCGTGTTGAGTCTGGCTGTCCGGCGTGAGATCAGGGATATGCGCGACGATTTAATCAGGGAAAATGCGCGATTATTTCGGCGCCGCGAGTTGGCGTGATGGTTAAAAAAAACCTCGGCCCGGCCCCCATCTGGTCCCAAAAAAGCCCATGGCGACCGGCACGTGAGGCCAGGCTGATTAACCATGAGGTGGTGATGCGGATCGCCACGATACGCGCTCTGCGAACGGCTTGGTCGTGGAGTACGGATCGAAGAAACTGGGAGCGCAGATCAAATGGCAGGATGGCCATCATCTCACGGTAGCGCCGGCGGGCAACACGCTCAGGTTGACAAGGCTCGGTGCGCAGATTGGCCTGACTTCTACTTCGCGTAACTAGCTCGACGACAGGGACATCAAACTCAAATCTGCCTTCGGGACTTCTTGGGGATCTCACATAAGGCACGGTTCAAGGGTGGGAGCCATGACAAACTTTGAGCGGTGGGGGGTGATCCCCCTGCCAGCAAGCTTTTTTCGGATCCAACTTTCGCATCTGGCGAGATTTGGGGCTGTCGTACGACAGTGGGTGGAAGACGCCGAACTGCGGACGCGAGGTCCGATCGGCTCGGCAAAGCACCTCGTCGAAGTCCTGCGGCAACGACTGTTCTCCGGTCATCCGCGGCCGGCTAACGACTATGATGAGTCGCGGTCGGAGTTGTCGGGCTTCCTGCGGTCTTGCCGCCGGATATTCTGGGCACTTGCGGCCTTCAGCGGGATGAGCAATCTCCTTATGCTCACCGGCTCGTTCTTCATGCTGCAAGTCTACGATCGGGTGCTGCCCGGGCGCAGCATACCGACGCTGATCGCCTTAATGGTTCTGGCCACGGTGCTTTACCTGTTTCAGGGCGGGCTCGACCTCGTCAGGAGCAGGATCAGCGCCCGGGTCGGCCGGTATTTCGATGAAAGGCTCGGCGTTCGCATATTCGACGCGCTCGTTCGCCTGCCCCTGAAGACCAGAGCCGATGGCGACGGCTTGCAGCCGGTGCGCGACCTTGATCAGGTCCGCAGCTTCCTGTCGAGCGGAGGGCCGACGGCGCTGTTCGATCTGCCCTGGATGCCGATCTATCTTGGCGTCTGCTTCCTCTTTCACTTCTGGATTGGCGTCACTGCGCTGGCCGGCGCGCTGGTGCTGGTCGGCATTACGGTGCTCACGGAGACGCGGACACGAGGGCCGGCAAAGGCGTCCTCGCGTCTTGCGGTCTCGCGAACGGCATTGGCGCTCGAGGGGCGGCGAAATGCCGAGGTTCTGCAGGCCATGGGCATGCGGCAGCAGGCGGCGTTGCGCTGGCAGGAAGTCAACGCGAAGTACCTCGCGGCCCATGAACGGGCCAGCGACGTCGCAAACGGGCTCGGGGGGGCCTCCAAGATCTTTCGAGCGATCCTGCAATCGCTGGTTCTTGCCGTCGGCGCGGTCCTCGTCATCAACCAGGAATCGACGGCCGGCATCATCATTGCCGGATCGATCCTCACCGCGCGGGCACTGGCGCCCGTCGAAATGGCTATTGCGAACTGGAAAGGATTCGTCGCCGCGCGGCAGTCGGGACAACGGCTCGATCATCTGCTGAAGCTGCTGCCTCACGAGGAGGAGCGGCTGGCATTGCCTCCCCCTGCCGAAACGCTTACGGTCGAGCATCTCTATATCGGCGCACCAAACTCGGAGAAGCCCACGCTCGGCGAAGTGTCGTTCCAACTGCGGAGCGGGCAGGCCGTCGGAATCATCGGGCCGAGCGGATCCGGCAAATCCACGCTGGCGCGAGCGCTGGTGGGGGTATGGCCGTGCATTCGCGGCCGGATACGGCTGGACAATGCCGCACTCGATCACTGGTCTTCGGATGCCCTCGGCAAGCACATCGGCTATCTGCCCCAGGACGTCGAATTGTTCGACGGTAGCATTGCCATGAACATCGCACGGTTCGATCCGCAAGCGACGGCTGCCGCTGTTCTGGAGGCCGCACATGCCGCCGGTGCGCACGATCTCGTCCTTTCGCTTCCGGACGGCTACGGCACGAAGATCGGCGAGGGAGGACTGGCGCTGTCCGCCGGGCAGCGGCAGCGCATCGGTCTCGCGCGTGCCTTCTACGGTAAACCCTTCCTGGTCGTGCTCGATGAGCCCTCCTCCAATCTCGATGCAGAGGGCGAGGAGGCGCTGACCGAGGCGATCCTGAACGTGCGCCGCCGCGGTGGGATTGTCGCCGTCGTCGCGCATCGTCCCAAGGCGCTTGAAGGCGTAGACCATGTCCTGTGCCTTGGCGAAGGCAGGGTTCAGTCCTTCGGCAAGCGAGAGGAGGTTCTCAAGAAAGTGTTGCGGAATCCGGTGCCGCTCAAGGTCGTCGCTGAAGCTCACGGAGGAGGGCGATGAACGCTCAGGTAGCGCCGGCGCTGCAATCCATCCAGCGTTACATGATCGTCGGATTGATCATGCTCGCTCTGGTGACCTTTGGGGTCGGCGGCTGGGCGACGACGACCCAATTGTCGGGCGCGGTGATCGCCCAGGGCGTGGTCGTGGTGGATTCGAGCGTCAAGAAGGTTCAGCACGCCACCGGCGGGATCGTGGGAGAGTTGCGCGTGCGGCAGGGCGACCGGGTCAAGGCGGGCGACATTCTGATACGCCTCGACGAGACTCAGACGCTCGCGAATGCGACAATCGTCACCAACAGCATCGATGAGCTGCTCGCGCGGCAGGCGCGTCTCGAGGCCGAGCGCGATGGTTCCGAGCGGGTGACGTTTCCCAAAGTGCTGCTCGACCGAGCCAAGGAGAACAACTCGGAAGCGAGCCGTGCGATCGCCGCGGAGCGGAAGCTGTTTGACCTGCGTCGCCAGGCGAGGAGCGGCCAGAAGGCGCAGCTGCAGGAGAAAAGCACGCAGCTGGAGAACGAGATCAAGGGCTATGTGGGACAGACCGAGGCCAAGCAGAAGGAAGTCGAATTCATCCGTCAGGAGCTGGAGGGCGTGCGCAGCCTCTGGCAGAAGAATCTGGTGCCGATCACGCGGCTCAATTCCCTCGAGCGCGACTCGGCCCGCATCGAAGGCGAGCGCAGCCAGCTCGCAGGAATGATTGCTCAGTCGAAGGGCAAGATCTCCGAAATCGGCCTCCAGATCATTCAGGTCGACCAGGACCTTCGGACGGAGGTCGGTAAGGACCTGATCGAGACGCGCTCGAAACTCTCCGAACTGAGCGAGCGCAGAACTGCGGCGGTCGATCAATTGAATCGGGTCGACATCAGGGCACCGCAATCCGGCCGCGTCCACGAACTCAGCGTCCACACGGTCGGAGGTGTAATCGCACCCGGCGAGCAAATCATGCTGATCGTGCCTGACGCGGATTCGCTCGCCGTCGAGGTCAAGATCGCACCGAAGGACATCGACCAGGTCTATGTGGGGCAGACCGCGACAATGCGCTTCGCGGCCTTCAACCAGAAGACCACGCCCGAAATCGACGGCGAGGTCAGCATGGTCTCGGCGGACAGTACGCAGGATCAGCGGGCCGGCACGAGCTACTATACCGGGCGCGTCCTGCTGAAGCCCGAAGAGCTGGCGAAACTCGGGTCGGCCAAGCTGCTGCCCGGCATGCCGGTGGAGGTCTTCATCAAGACGGCAGGTCGGACCGCGCTGTCCTACCTGCTCAAGCCGCTGCACGATCAGGCCGAGCGTGCGTTCAAGGAGCGCTGATTCCTCGGGGAAGCTAGCGGCGCTCGACTTCAGGGCGATCGGGCCAACGCCTATACGTGGGCGTCGGCGTTGGGGCAGCCTCTGAAAGCACGGCGTCAGCACCGGGCGTACCCGACCGACGAAAGAGCGTCACGAGCCGAGACAGAATCTGCAGCCTGGCTTGAAGACCCAACCGCGCCGTTATGGTGATGTCAGCTCGCCGCAAGAGGTCTGGCGGGGCGAACATGGTGAGGTTGCCCCACCTCCCGATCAACCGCAGTAGAGCACGCGGCTTTCGACGGATCGAGCGTGGCGGATGCCTGTTGCTCCTGGGTGGAACTACCGATCGCTCGAGCGACCGTCCGCTCAGCACGTCCATTCGCTTGGCGTACAGGGTCATCACCGCCACACAGGCAAGTATTATAGTTTCGGCCCCCAGAACGACGAGCAGCTCACCTGGCATTTTAAATCTGTCCTCCCCGAGGAAGGCCCGTTTGAAGATCTTGTCTCGGTGAACAGCTGGTTCAATCGACGATTGGCTGGATAGTCTCGACAGCCGTCACAACACGACAGCGCGCCGGCATGAGTCGTAACTGGGGCCGCGTCGCGCCGAACCGGCATTCGTCCGCTTACGCAACTGTGGCCTGCCGGTCGAGACGGCGGTGGGACCCGGCTTGCAAACAGCGAGGGGGGCATGAAGCTAGCCGCCGTTCCCTCCCTGCTCGCACGCCATACGCCCCGAGCAGGATTGTTCGACTTCGCGCGGTACAGAGCTCGATCAAGTCGCGCCTAGTCCGGTTTGCGTTGACGGCGCCTGATTATCCAATAGGCCGCATAGGCAACCCCGGCGAAGGATAGCCCCGCGCCCGCGACCGGTCCAGGCGCGCCCTGTGCTGTTCCCTGGCCGACGTAGGTGTAGCTTTGGTCAGGAGGAAAGAACAGGGTAGCCGTGAAATAGACGCCGGCCGGCACCGCTGCGGCCATCGTGAGGAAAATTGCGAGGACCCACCCGGGCAACGTCATGGCCTTTTCTCCTGCAGTTTATAAAATAAATGTTTACGATATTATAATCATCAAAAATTAAATCGATGTCAATATAAATCTCGGATAGAGCTTAATGGAGAATACGCGCGCGACGATTTGGCGCCAGGACATCAAGACCCGATGGTCGCACGAGAAGGTCGAAACTGAATCACGCGGTGCGATCCTGAATCGTAGCCCATGGGAGCCGTTCCGCATTGCAGCCCAAGCTCTCCGCCACGTCGATGACCGGGGTGATGTGTCGAACGAATCCAAGTTCGCGAAGAAATCTCGACCACAGATAATGAAGCACCGTCCAGGCTATCGGCTGTTGCGCGTACACTTCGCCCCGAAACACGACGAACGAGCGATCGGTTCCTGGTGCCAGATGTCGAACGAGATTTCTGTTGGAGCCGTCGGGAGTAAGCCTTGCGACCTGCAATCGACATGACGCTCTGGTGGCGCGGATGATCAGAGTGCCGGTCGTAACTTCATTGGTCGCTACGACGCTGAAGTGATTTTGTTCGAGAAATCTAACAAGATCCTCTCTTAGCTGGCCTGGATTTTCGAATGGTATCGCAATCTTCCATGCAGTGGCTAGCAACAGCACGGCGGCGATAACCCAGTTAAAGCGGACGGAGCAGCTCACGCCTCACCCCCAGCACGCAGAAGCCGACCGTCAGGCCCAAAATGGCTGTGTTCGCGACCGCGCTTCCCCACCAACTATGAAACATGGCGTAGTGCCATTGGCTCAAGCCCATGAAGCTTATACGAGTGACATTCACAGCTACGACCGAGAAGCAAGCCATCAGACACCAGAATAGATCGTAAGCAGATCGCTTGTGGCCGGCTAACTGGCTCACAGTCACCCAGCAGAGAAATGCAAGCGACACGTTCGCGAGCGAGGAACAGCCCGGCAGAATGACGAGAACCCCGGAAGCGTCGGCAAATTCGACGACGTCCCCGGTTCGGGGGACGCGCAATATCCAACCGACGAGTGCGGCGTCGATCCGCAAAATCAGCTCAGCAAAGAAATGAAATAACAACCGGCTCCAAAGCATGGGCACAGTAACGGCAAGAAGAATAAGAGTGCCACGCCGCGTCGAAGAGGCATCCGACGTGCTGATGACATAGAGACTGAGCGCGGTTACCGCCAGCCAGCTGGCGGGACCTACCGGTAGAATAGCGAGCAGCACAAAGGCCGCTCCCAAGACGAGTTCTGAAGAACGAATCCCAACCGTTCGGTCTTGAAGAACGAGGGAAACTCCGGCGACACACGATATCCAAACGATTATACTGATCTCAAAGGTGTCGAGAAACGCGTCTAGCCATCCACGTCCGTGGACCGATTGAATGACACGGGATGCAAGGCCACTGGCACACCCCAGAGCAAATAATCCTCCGAAGTATCCGCCACGAGTTAGATCCTTCACCAGGGGCGATGCGTAACTTCCGACAATCGGTTCATCCGAAGCAGTCATAATGTAAGTGCCTCGTGCCACTTCAACCTAGCCGTGAGAGGCCCAGGCGACAACTGGAGCGCCATTTCGAACTCTCCGAGGTCTCTCCGTCCCTGGAGCCCCCGCGGCGGTCGGGTACATGCAAGGGCTCCTTGCAAGCGGTCGTCCTGCTCGGTCCGAGACCTCGGTGCGTCAGTTCGACCGACCAGCCGCCAAACGGCTGGGATCGCGTGGGTAAGTTGGCCGTTCAGGGCATTGCTACACACGAGGTGGCGCACGACGGCATCGCATGAGTCTCGGGATCCCGGCATGCGGACTAACCCACTGCCTTGAAGGTCGCGACTTGCATCACCCATGCCGCGGAACCTTGGAGAAGCGCGGTCGCATTGTAGGTACCCGTGGCGGTTACGAAACGGTCCTGAGCAATATCAAGGTCGGGTCTCGTAATGAGACGCGTGGTAAAACCACTGCCTGCCTCCGTAAACCCACCGACGGTCGTTCCGGCACCAAAAATGAGTTCGTGCGCGGTGGAGGTCGTAACGACTCCACTGTTTGCCGAACTGGTGGTGCCTGACGCCGAGGTGCCTACGTCAAACGGATTGAGGGGAGCGAGACCACTGTACTCCAGGGCGCGAATGTCCACGTATTGAGTCGCAGTGTTGAAGGTCACCGTCACAGTGTTCGCGCTGGCGGCGGCTTGCTTGATATTCGGGGCGTAGTAGATGGCCTGGCTGATACCGCTGCCTCGAGCCGTCGGGACGGCGAGCTGATAGACGTTGCCGGCCGAGTCCGTGACCGACGTGATGTTCGATGTCGTATTGTTCCATCCGACTACGAGGATGTTCGTATTCCCTGTCGTCTGGGCATTCGTGTAGGCGACCGATACCTGAGTCTGGTTGGTTTGCGGGGTGGCGTAGTTGCCTTGGACGAATGCTAACGGTGCCGGCGTCGTGACGGCATCATAAGTCGCAGTATAGGTCGCACCGCCGACGGGGACCGTGATGATGTGATCTTGAGCGCCGCTATCCGACCACGAGACGAAGTTATAGGTCGTGCTTCCGACGGTCGCGTTGCGCGCTTCGATCTCATGATTGAAGCCGATCAAGGTGTCGTAGGTGAACGGTGTGGTGCGTGCGATGCCATCCAGATACAGCGTTAATCCGGCAGGCGCCGTGTTGAAATTGAGATTGACCTTATCGGGGAAGATCGTGACGGATTGGCTCGATTGCAGCCCACTGGAATCGGTTACGGTCAGCATTATTCGGTACCGCGTGAACCCGCTGAAGTCGTGCCCGGAGGTCGGGATCGTGAGCGTGCCGCTGGTCACGCCGGTGATGGGAGTCCCGGGATGAATATGGCCTTCGTGGAGGAAGTCGATATTCCAGGTATATGCACTTGCGGGGAGTGTACCATCTTCGGCATCGGTCGCGGTGCCGCTGAATGTGATCACGTCGCCCGCCCTGAAGGTCGCGCCATCGGTTGGCGCAAGGAGACTGACAACGGGACTATTGCCGACGCTGATCGCGATCGGGGTCGATAGCGTGGAATTGACTCCGTCGGAGACCGTCAGCCGGGCCTGATACGGACCGGAGATCGTATATGTGTGCGATGGATTGGCCGCGGTCGAAGTCGCGCCGTCACCGAAGTTCCACGAATAGGTGAGAGGCTTTCCTTCCGGATCAGATGAACCGTTGCTGGAGAAGTCGACGGTGAGCGGGCTGGGTCCTGTCGTCGGTGATGCCGAAGCCGTCGCGACCGGAGGCAGATCCGATTGAATGAATTCGATGCGGCGGATCTTGCTTACGCCGAATGTACCGCTGATATCGGAATAGCCGAGGTCGACATAGTAAAGCGCGCCATCGGGGCCTTCGGTCAAGTAGACAATGTCCCCGTAAGGGCCATCCACCGAGCCGTCGGCTGGCTCGAAGTTGAAGACGCCGGTGACGTTTCCGTTGGCGTCGAACGTCATGCGCTTGATCCAGTTCTGAGTGTAGTCCGCGAAGAAGAAGCTGCCCTGATAGCTGCTTGGGAATTGCGTGCCGTGATAGACAAACCCGGCGACGACTGCGGCGTCGCGTCCATTGTGTGGGTAGTAATAGGCCGGTGCGGTGTAAGCGGGATTCCCGTTCGGAGTTTCTACGTTCGGCCAGCCGTAATTGGCACCCTTCGCTCCGATGTCGATTTCTTCGATTGCAGTCGAGTAGACGTTCCCACCAACATCGCCAATGATCAGCCGCCCTGTGGGCGCGTCGTAGTAGGCGCGGAAGGGATTCCGCAGACCAAGTGCCCATACCGCATCGTAGTTCGGTCCGTTGCTGTCATAGAACGGATTGTCGGTGGGAACGGTACCGTCCATGTTGTATCGCAGGATCTTGCCGCGCGGCTTCGTGAGATCCTGAGCTTCGCCGGCCTGAAAATGCTCCCCGGTCGTGAGAAGGATCTTGCCGTCGTTGCTGAAGTTGATTGCTCCGCCGTGGTGCTCGGCATTGGCAATTTCCGTGTCCTGATAAATGACGAACTCGCTGCCGGGAACGGTGCCCGTCAGCGTTGAGTTCGCCGTGAAGCGCGAGAAGCGATCTACGTTCGGCGTACCCAGCGTATAGAAGATGTAGTAGTAGTGATTGGTGCTGAAGTTGGGATCGAGCGCTATGTCATAGATGCCTTGTTGCACGCCCGCCGAGCCGATGTTGGTGAGTTGCAGGAAGGGCGTGGGATCTGGCGTGGTATAGGGCGGCGGCATCGTCTTGATCGTGCCGGCGAGCTCCACCACCAGCATGCGGCCGTCGGGCAGGAACTTGATCGCGGTCGGCAGATTGAAGCCCGTCGCCAGGATCTCGTTCTGGAAGAAGCTGCTATTCGCGACGTTGACGGTTATCGGCGCTGATAGTGTCGCGTGGCCGTCGATGTCAGTCGCCTTCGCGGTGATAGTGTGCGCGCCGTTGCTTGCCGTACGTGTGTCCCACGCAAGCGCGTAAGGATCGGTCGTATCGGGGGAGCCGGTTGCCACGTTGTCGATATAGAACTGCACGTTGGCGATGCCGGTATCGTCGGTTGCATCTGCGGTCACATTGACGATGCCGCTAACCTGCACCCCGTTGATTGGGGAATCGATCAAGACCTGCGGTGATTCGGCGGTCGAGTTGCCGACGGGCGTCGTCATGTCCGATTGTACTTGCGCAGAGGTCAGTACGCGGTTGTAGATGCGCAGATCGTCGAGCGCTCCCTTGTAGAATTGAGCGGTCGACGCATCCGCGCCGATGCGCATGGGGTTGCCGCGCGCGGTGATCGTTGCCGACAGCGCTTGCGTGTTGACGAGGGTTCCGTTGACATAGGTCATGACTTGCGCGCCATCGAAGGTGATGGCGAGGTGAGACCACTGGTTGAACGGCAAAGTGGTTCCTCCGGAGGCGACTCGCGCGCCACTGGATGTCCCAATATAGAAATCGGTCTGATTGCCGCCGCGAAGTTCGAGCCCATACTGGTAGTAGGGCGACGACATTGTCGTATTCCAGAACTTACCAATGACGACAGAATCGCCACTCGCGAGCGACTGGGGATTGATCCACATCGACAGTGTGAGGGCATTACCGGAAATGTTGGTCGAGGCAGAGTCTGGAATGGAAACGAAGTCGTTGACTCCGTCAAAGCTCGCGGCGCGGCCATTCTTGCCGGCTACCCAGGCAACGCCGTTGTTGAGTGTCGCCAGGTTCGACTGCCCTGAGGAGTCGCCCGCAGTCGTTCCTGATCCTTCATCGAAGGAATAGGCAGCGACCAGGCCCGGTGTTTGAGTGTTTGACACAGTGATGCTGACGGGCAGCGAATCGCCGGTGTTTCCGGAGGTGTCCCGTGCGCGCGCCGTGATCGTGTGGACGCCATTCGCGACCGTCGTCGTGTCCCAGCTGACGCTGTAGGGTGATGTCAGGTCTTCGCCCCCGCCGACTGCGATGTTGTCCACCAGGAAGGTCACGCCCGCCACCCCGGCATTGTCGGATGCATTGGCACTGATCGTGATCGTACCTGAAACGGTCGCCGATCCCATCGGCACTGTGATCGTGGCCGTAGGCAGTGTCGTGTCGGGCGTCAGCGTGGTGGCACTGGCCGGTGTGGACTGTCCGGAGAGGTTCGACGCCGCGTCCCTCGCCCGCACGGTATAAGTGTAGGATGTGCCTGGCGATAGGCCGGTATCGCTGAACGTGGTCGTCGTCGGGGTGCCTACCTGCGCACCATTGCGGAAGACCTGATAGCCGGTGACCGCAACGTTGTCGGTCGAGGCGTTCCACGACAGATTGATCTGCGTTGTCGAAGCCGCGGTCGCCACCAGGCCTGTAGGAGTCGATGGTGGCGTGGTGTCCTGGGTGGCGGTCGTCGTGAATGTGGCGTTTGAGCCGATCCTTTCGTTCCCGGCAGCGTCGATCGAACGAACGCGGTAGTTGTAAGTAGTGCTGGGAGCAAGGCCGGTTAGCGCAACGCTGTGTGCCGTCACCAAGGTCGCATCAAGTATCGTCGAGGACCCGTAACTGGTCGTCAGCCCATACTCGACCCGCGAGGTCGCGGCTTCATTGGTCGTCCACGTGACTTGTGCGGTGCTGCCGGTAATGCTCGTTGTTGTCTCCCCGGAAATCATCGGTGCGGTCGTGTCGAGCACGATGGTATCAGTCACCGCCGCAGACCAGTTGCCTGCGGCGTCCATGAACTGGACATAGACCGTCTTGGTTCCCGTTGCACTCGACAACGTCCAGGACTTGGTCGGGGCGAAGGCTTCCGCCGTCGAATACGAACTCCCGCTGTTGGAGAAGCGCATCTGCGTGACGGACGTCACCGCATCGGTCGCTGTGAGCGTCAGCGTGACCGATGGGCTGTTAGTCGCCGCTGCGCCGCCATTGATCGTCACCGTACCAGTCGGCGCTTGATTGTCGACGGTGATGTTGACCGGCGTCGAAGTGGTTATGTTATTGGCAGCATCTCGTGCCTGCGCGGTCAGCGCATGCGAGCCGTTCGATGCCGTGCTCGTGGTCCATGAGACACCGTACGGCGAAGTGGTATCCTCGGTGCCGATCAGAGTGTTGCCGTCCAGCAGGAACTTGACGCCGGCAACGCCGATGTTGTCCGAAGCGCTCGCTGCAAGATTCACGGTGCCGGACACGATCGCGCCCGGAGGCGTGAGAGACACGGTTGGGGCAATGGTGTCTGCCGTTCCGGCAAGAGGGGTTGCCATATCGGTCTGGATCTGATCGGGCGTGAGCGCATGATCGGCGATGCGCACGTCATCGATAAGACCAGGAAACGCGAAGCCCGTACGGCCCGGTCGATTACCGATATTCACGTTGGCCGTTGAATTCTGCTGCGAACTCGTGACTGTGCCGGTCAACTGTCCGTTGTCGAGGACACCATTGAGGTAGACGTTCAAGGCCTGGCTCGCAGCGTCATAGACACCGGCGACGTGATACCAGGTGTCGGACTGCAGCGCTGTCGCGCCGTAGCGGAACATCTGTCCGCCCGAACTGTTGGTGAGCTTGAATCCGATGGTGCGGGGTCCGGTATCCGCAGTGATGTCAAGCTGGTATCCAGATTCACCCCAGTTGCGCTTGGACACAACGGGCGCATCGTCGGCGGGGAAGGAACGGACGTAAACCCATGCACTGAGAGTCATGCTGCCAGTCAATTGCAGCGCACTCGGATTCCCGAGATCGACGTAGTCGTTCACGCCGTCGAGCGCCACCGCATTACCGTATCTTCCGGCTGTGAAGGTCGGACCGTTCGTGAGCGTGCCGATGATGCCGTGACCTGACGCATCTGCCGTCGTGGTGCCCGAGACCTCGTTGAAGGCGTAGCCTGCGGTGATGCCGAGGGGATCCGCAGCGAGCAGCATGCGTGGCTCGAGTACCTCGAGGATCAGCGGCGAATGGCTGGCATCGCGCTTGCGATCGTTCCTCGCGCTGCCGTGAAGGATCCGTCGCGACAGATGGCTGAACAGGCCTCTGGAACGTGACATCTTGTCTCCAAATGCCAGAAGCGAAATCGCTACTGCATAATAATATATTTAATTGTCGTTTTATTAATATCACAATATATGGCAATCGCCACTGGTTTATAATATTTTGAGGGAGAATATAATCATCGAGTTCCGCGAAGCGAGCCGTCATTCAGTCCCGGCGAAACTGAGAATTCTGTTGAAGCGAAGATCTTCGCTGAGGGCAGCCCGTCTGGCGCGCGCGTGCAAACGCTCCGCCGCGTGTTGGCCATAACTGCGGAGTGCGCGTCCTGTTGGTCCTGAAATCGGCTGCGCCCGTTTCGATCGCTTGCCTAGCAACCGAAGAAGCTTCGGGTTCATGAAGCGTTTGAAGAGCTCATCATCGAGCGCGACGATCGTTTCGTAGCTACCGGGATCACCCTGGCGGCCGGCGCGCCCGAAGAGTTGGCGGTCGATGCGGCGAGACTCGTGATATTCGGTTAGGATGACATGCAGGCCGCCTCGGCTCCGGACCGCAGGATGCAGCTGTATGTCGGTGCCGCGGCCGGCCATGTTGGTGGCGACGGTAATTCGGCCCGGTTGACCCGCGCCCGCAATGATCTCGGCCTCTGCCTGGTCCTGTCGCGCGTTAAGAACCTCAGATTCGAGTCCGGATTTGCTAAGCAGCCGCGCAATTTGCTCAGAGGCTTCAACCGAGCGGGTCCCGACGAGCACGGCGCGACCTTCGCGAACGATGTCGTGAACAGAATCGACCACGGCGTCCCATTTGAGGTTGGCCGTCGGAAACAGGCGTGTGCCGGCATTCGTTCGTCGCAATGGTCGGTTCGTCGGGATACGCGCAACTCGGAGGCCATAGATGCCGTACAGTTCCCCCGTCGGCTCGATCGCCGTGCCGGACATGCCGCAAAGATGCATGTAGCGCCGAAAGAATCGCTGATATGTAATTTGCGCAAGGGTCGTGCGTCGCTCCGTGATGGTGCAATGTTCCTTGGCTTCGATGAGCTGGTGAATGCCGCCTTCCCACGAACGGTCCGGCATGACGCGCCCGGTATATTCGTCGACGATCTGCACCTTGCCATCAGCGACGATATACTGAACGTCGCGTCGGTAGAGATGAAGGGCTGCAAGCGCGTGTTGAGCGAGTTCTTCACGTGCGCGCCGGATCGCCCATAGGCCCGGTTGTCCTGCAGCGAACTGAGCGATCTGGCTCTCGCCGCGGGTTGTTAGCCGCACCGACTTCTCGTTTGCACGCACATGAAAGTCGTCGCCGGCCACCAGGCGTCGAGCGAGATCCAGTGCGGTCTCGTAGAGGCCGTCGGTGTTCTCGGGCCCTTCTTGCGTTCCGGAGAGGATCAGTGGCACACGGGCCTCATCGATCAGGACGCTGTCAGCCTCATCCACGATCGCAAAATGCAGCCCGCGCAGAAGCAGGGATTGATGGTGACCGGCAGGTCGGCCGTTGAATATCGCGTCGAGAGAAAGTCGGGAACGGGCGCGGCGGGGGCCGAGCGCGAGCCGATCGCGGAGATAGTCGAACACAAGCTCCTTGTTGGTGCAATACGTGACGTCGCTTGCGTAGGCTCTTTGCCGCTCCTGCGGCGACTGCCCAGGCTCGACGAGCCCGACGGTGAGATCAAGCGCGTTGTAGATAGGTGCGAGCTGTTCGGCGTCGCGGCGCGCGAGATAGTCGTTGACCGTGATGATATGAACCGGACGTCCCATGAGTGCGGCGGTGATCGCCGGCAGCAACGCCGTCAAGGTCTTGCCTTCACCGGTTTCCATTTCGGCGACCGCGCCTCCCATCATGGCGGTGCCGCCGAGCAATTGCACCGGGAAGAGACGCTTCCCGACGTGACGTCGCGCCGCCTCGCGCGTAAGCGCAAACGAGCGCGCCATCTGGTGCGAGTAGAGGGGGGCTGACAGCAATGATGCGCGCAGCTCCTCCGCGGTTTCACGCAAACGCCGGTTCGTCAGGACAGCGAACTCCGGTTCCAGATCACCGACAAGCCGGACAAAGCGGCCGAGGCGGTCACGCGCGAGGGCCGGCTGCAGGAAGGGCAACACCCGGCCCCAAGCGTCGAGCAGGGCGGCGTCAAGTGCAATGTCTCGGCGAGCGGCCTGCTCCGCGTAGGGTGCGTCCACCGCCACCGGGGCCGAACCGACAAGGTGGCGTTTGCGCTTGAGCATACCGAGCCCTTAGACCTGCAGCTGGGACAGCAGCAATTGTCGGAGACGGCGCCAGATCTGCTGGCCCGGCGGCTCCCAACTGAAGTTGAAGCGGACGTAGGCGCGACCGCCGAACGCGGTGGCTGCCGGTGCATTCTCGGGCAGTACGAGATCAATTTGAAAGACGCGCTGCAGCGTCTTTAGCCCTTCGGGATCGCTGGGGTCGACAGTGAAGGCGCCGCCGCCGGAGCCCCCCAGAGCCCTGCTGGGGAGAACATCACGGCCTGACGGTATTTCGCGAATGGATTCTATTGGCAGCGTCTCATCTGGGCGCTCTGCGAGTTTGACTTCGGCGCTCTGCAGCCGATGGCGAACGAGGTCGATGTCGTCCTGACGGATTGTTGCGCGCACGACTCGTGAACCGGGAGTAAGTACGTAGCCGATCTGTTGCCCTTCGCGCAGGAAGCGTCCTGGCAGATCTTGTGGTTTCATAACCGAAAAGGTGCCCTCGCTGCGGCTCTGCACGATGAGGCGTGCGTCGCGATCGGTTGCGGTCGTGAGCTCGGCGCGTGCTTGTCCCAATTCCGTCGTGGTGATCTTTGCGCTCGCCCGGTCGGTAAAGCGCTCGATGGCAAGCCTCGTCTCGAGCTCGGCGACCCGTGCGCCGAGAATTGCGAGCTGGGCCTTGAGTGTCGATTCTTCGCTTTCGACGAGCGCTTCCCCGGCTGTGACGTGCGCGCCCGGACGGACCAGAAGCGCGCGTGCGAAGCCATCGGTTCTCGCGCGCACGATTGCGTTCTCCGGCAACCAAACGACGCCTTCGGTCGTGCTGTAAGAAGGGGCCGGAACCAGGAAAGTCATCAGCCCGGCGGCCAGGATCATGCCGAAGGTCGCTGTTACGGCGCGGGCGCGATTGCGATGAAGCCTCGGGCTTGCGAGCACGAACCACAGTGCCTTGCCGATCGGCAGCACAACACCTGTCAGCAGACTCCAGACCGCGATCGAGACGCCGAGGGCGAGATACTGCGAGGCGACGAACACGGCGATCGCGAGCATCACGACCTGTCGGTAGACGAAAGCAGCCGGTGCGTAGAGAAGGAGCCAGGTTCGTTCGCCGGTCGTGGCCACGAAATCCCCCGGTTCATCGGCGCCAAACGCGTAACGATTGACCAGGGAGGCCGAATACCGGGTAGCACGCTGCGCCAGGTTCGGGATTTCGAGCAGGTCCGCGAGAATGTAGTAGCCATCATAACGCAGGAGTGGATTACCATTGTAGACCAGTGTCGAGACGCCGGCAACGGCCAGTGCGTCGAATGCGAGCGCGCGGACAAGTCCAGCCTCCACTGCGAGCCATACGTAGAGCGCGAGCGCAGCGAAGAACACTTCGACGATCATTCCGGCCGCGCCGACAAGAGCGCGCCTCCACTTGCTGCGGAATGCCGATGCCGCAGAGGCGTCAACATAGGGCAGCGGGGCGAACACCAGGATCATTACTCCGAATTCTGGGACTGTTCCCCCGAACGCCGTGACCGCAAATCCGTGCCCAAATTCATGCAGGGTCTTGAGCAGGAGATACACCAGCGCGAGCCACAGAAGGTTATCGGTGGCCAGGATTCGGTCGGACGCGTCGGATGTGAGTTCCTGCCAGTGTTGGGCCGCAAATAGAGGGGCCGGCAACACCACCAGCAGCCACAGCACGGCACCCGGCAAGCCGAACAGCCATTCTGCAAGTGGCCGGGTACGCTCGAAAAACCTGACCGGATGCCAGAGCGGAATCCGTAGGGCCAGCGGGTAGAGCACGTTGCCGAGCCACCTGGACCGTTTGGCTTTCGAAGCACGCGCGACCAGCGCGCTTGCATCCGGAGTCACTTCGGTTTGTAACAGGTCGTAAGCGCTGAGTTCGGCCAACAACTGGATGACGTCGCTCTGGCTCGGCGTCTCCTCCGCGAGAGTGGATCCGACCTCGTGCCAGATCTGGTCAACCGTTCGCGCGCCGTCCATCGCGGCCACGATCATGTAGCCGGCGGGCGACAAGCGGTGCATGCGGCCAGTCGCGTGATCCTGCACGACATACCAGGTGCAGCCCCGATACCGATGTCGGTAGACCGAGGTATGATCGCGAAGCCTCGGCCTGCGTTGCGCGACGCGATACCAGGATGAGCTTAGAAACGGGGCTGCGGTCATGTTGCCCCTCTCACGGCAGGTACTTCCACGCGGCAAGGCGCAGCCAATCGATGACAGGATGCATCCAGATCCACGCAATCGAGCGTCGTCCGGAATTGATCTTTGCAACGCCTTCCATTCCGGGGCGCAATGCAAGGCCCGGCTCCGAGAGGCGGGCCTCTATTCGAAAAGCATTGCGTCCTTCCTCGGCGAGCGTAACCGGCGTGATCTTGCTAAGGGTCATCGGCACCGGTTCGCCGGGCCTGCCTGCGAGCGCGACGGTTCCGCTTTGTCCGACCGCCACGAAGCGAACATCACGTTCGTCGACTTGAACGATCAGGCGATAGGAATTGAGTGGCGCCACCTCGAACAGCGTCTTTCCCTTCTCGACGGGAGAGCCGAGCATCTGGCTCAGGTCGCCGGAGACGACGACACCGTCGAACGGAGCGAGCATCCGGGTGCGCGCGAGCTTGTCTTCCGCAAGAGCCAACTGGGCCTCCGCCTGCCGGATCTGCGGTTCCAGTACCGCGAGGCCGTTGCGATCGTGCTTGGCGAGCGCCTCGCGATCGCGCTGAAGTAGCTTGTCGAGTTCGGCTCGCCACTTCAGCCGATCGAGAACAAGATCCCGGTCGTCGAGCAGGGCGAGAAGATCGCCCTGCCGCACCGTGTCGCCAGCCCGAGCCGGGGCCGCTCGAACAAATCCGTCGAACGGAGCCACAGCTGCGCGCTGCACTTCGGCCTCAAGCACCGATTTCGCGGTGACTCGGTGCTCGCCTTTCGCAAAGACCAAGGTCAGCGCAAGCACCATGACACTGCCGATGCAGAGCTTGAGGGTCGGCCGCCGTGGGCCGAACAGTGCCGCACATCCGTCGCCGATACCGTCAACCGCCCGCCCGCCCAGGAGCCGGTTCGCCCGCAGCTGCAATCCGATCTGAGGTCCCAGCAGCGCCGCGATCCCCTCTATCAGCTTCAGCGCGTCGTCCGTAAAGGGATCGGCGCGGTGACGTTCCAAGGTGAGAGCGCCGATCGGTTCTCCATCGGGGCCGACCAGTATAGCTGACATCGCCGACGAGCCCGGCGCCTTTGCTTCCGCCGCCAGCGCCCGATGGGCGATGGCCACGACGCGCCCCATCCTCGGCAATGGTGGATAAGCGACGCATGCACGCTGCTCGATCGCTTCTTCCATTGCGCTCTCGATCGCATTGACGAGGCGGCTCTCGCGTTTGAAGCTGGCGGAGAACGAAACTGCGCGCAGGCTGATTGTGCCGTTTCGGCCGACGATACCCAGCGACGCACGCTCGCACTGGAGGCGGGTTGCCAGCTCATTGACGACCGCGATTGCCATGCCGCTCAGCCGCGGCTGCGCGTTCACCGTCGCGAGGAGGTCGAGGCACGATGCGGCTCGCGATACGTCAGACGAGAGATCCTTGGTGCGCCTGGCCCAGGGCAATGACTCGAGCCAGCCCGCGCCCCAGCGCAATTGCTCGGCGACGATGGCCGGGGTGACCAGCGGCCTGGCGGCCGTCGTTGTCAATGCGATGGCCACAGCCGCAATCGGCTCGCTCGTAGTGCCCAGCGGCAGAGCAACTATTAGGACCACAGGTTGCGCGGGCCGTGAATCAGGACCGACGCGACCGGGAGCAACGACCAGGCGGCGCTCCGCGTAGGCGGTCTCGGCCAGGCGCATGAGATCGCTGGCGTCGACATCCCGAGGCGGCCACGTTACCGATAGTAACGGCGCAGCTGAATCAACCCGGCGCATGAACAACAGGCCCGCTGACACGCCGGCAATACGGCTGCATTGCAGCGCCAGCCAGGCCGCAACAAATGCCGCTTCGTTCTCCGCATTCAGCAATCCTTGCCAGTGCGGCGACGACGTCCTATCTGCGGGCACCCTCCGCAATTGTGGGGCGGGACCCCCGCTTGCCGTCAAGTCGGGTTCAGACATGTACTGTCCAGGACAAGGGCCGAGCAATGGCTCGATGGCGCCCGTCGAAGGGCGGCCGCCATTTTAAACCAAATCCCTTTATCATATTATGTTCGTGTTGCGCGATTTTAATTTTATTTAATGTGCATTAATATTATGTACAATGAGCCTGGGAGCCGAAGCGGAATTGGGGAACTCGCATGGTGGGTTCGATTGAGAGAGTTGTCCGCAGAGCTCGGTACATGAGCTACATCGTGTTGTGCTTGCACCTGCCGGCAGGGAGCTTGCTTGCCGGATCCGGTGCAGGGGCAGAGACCACGGAAATCTCGGCGGGGGAGCGGGAATTCAATTGCGTGATCGAGCCGCAACAAACCGTCAAGCTGGCAAGCTCGGCGGTTGGTACCATCGCGCGCCTTGATGTTGATCGCGGCGATATCGTTCGGCAGGGCCAGATTATTGGCAAGATCGAAGATGGAGTCGAGGCCGCAACGCTAGCGCTCGCGCGGGCGCGTGCAACCAATGATGCCCCCGTGAAATCGGCCGACGCCCGCGTGCTGTTCCAGCGTCAGAAGCATGAGCGTCTGAAAGAGCTTTATGCGAGGTCCGTCAGTCCTCTCGCCTCACTCCAGGAAGCCGAAGCGGAGGTCCAGGTTGCCGAGCAGCAGCTCAAGGAGGCGCGGCTTAACCAGGAACTCGCTCGTTTGGAGGTCGCGCACGCCGAAGAGGTTTTGAATCAACGCGAGCTGCGTAGCCCGGTCGACGGCGTGGTGGTCGAGCGGCTTCTCGTTCCGGGTGAATATCGAAATGACCAGAGCCCGGTCCTCACCCTCGCACAGATTGATCCGTTAAGGGTCGAAGTGTTCGTGCCCACCGCATATTTTGGTCAGATCCGTACCGGCAGCAGAGCCGAGGTGCGACCGGAGCTGCCCATCGGAGGCGTCTATATCGCCTCTGTCGCCGTTGTCGACCGTGTACTCGACGCTGCCAGCGGAACGTTCGGGGTGCGTCTTGCCTTGCCGAACCCGCGTTTGGCGCTGCCGGGGGGAATTCGCTGCAAAGTCGCCTTCGTGTTGGACGGTGACAATCCGGCTCTGCTGGCCGGTGACGCGACGTCATCCCGCCAAAAATAGAGTGCGTGATCATTGCGAGAACCTGAGGCGGAGTCGATTTTGACGACCCCGAAGTGCGGTTCGCAGAATCTCCGAAATTGAGTTGCGCTTGTATTTTATTTAACCGTGGTATTTAATAGTGCGAATTGATGGTGTGAAATTATCTGATTGGAATTTAACATGACGCTGAATTCTGTCAGAGACATCGAGTTCGTCGGCGAAATCGAATGGGATGGCAAGGCGATCGTGGTCGGGGCAGCGACCCCGTTTGGGCACGTGTCCTGCAGAATCCCTCGCGAGACGATCCACGCGCTCCCGGTCTATTCGGACGCCCTCGAACGCGAGATCCGTTTGGAGCGGCACCTGATTTTGGAGCGGCTCGCCCCGGCGCTACGGACAAAGATCTCCACTTCGGGAGCAGGCGAGCCGGTGGATTTGTGGCCGTGGGAGATCCGCCGCGCATGCCCTGCGGCCGTCGCGAGCGCATCACCCACCGATCAAGAGGCCCCCGGTAACATGCCGGAGGCGATGGAAAAGCCGCAGCCGTCCTGATGGCTCAGCCGGAATCGATGGCCGAGTTCGATCGGCGGCCTCAACGCGACCGAGCCGCGGCACAATAGCCCTGAATGTCCAATCCGAGCGTTCGGATTGAATCCCGCTCGTAGGCTCCATCGCAGGCGTCGGTCAGGCGTTTGCCCTGCGCACAGAATTGGGCGAATGACCGCGGACCAGTGCGGCGATCCCCTGTGCAGGAGATGCGTCCACTCGGTGCATCCATTCGCCTGGCGTGCAACGTCACCGTTACGATTGTGGGCTGGACCGTGGGACGAAGTCGGAGCCCGGCCGATCGCAGCGCGATGCTCGCGACACGAACGCTCCTGCCGACGACGGAGGCCAGGGCCGCGCGAGAGTGGCAGCGCTCCCGGAATGAGGCAGCCGCCGTGTAGTTGATTGTCCACTGGCGGGCCGGGTCCTTTGGTCCGCGCTGGATTAATTAATCGCTCCGTGATTTTTGTTGATAATTTTATCAAAATTAATATCCTTAAATACGAGAAGATGGTTAATCGCACGGTTCTGGCCATGGCTTTGCTGCGACCGGATCCGAACCTCAATGGTGCTTGCAAGGGGATCGGCAGATGTATCGAGTCTCCGGCTCCGTCTTGATTGCAGCGGTCGCCATGATGGTCGGAGGTGCCCCGTGGCCGGGCGCAGGGCGCCTGGCGATGGCCACGACTCCTCAAGCAGCACCAGTCCGCATCAAACTCGGACGGCCCACGCTTCCGCCTCTGACGTACACGATGTTCTGCCAGCGCTATGAGGCCGAATGCCGGTCGCGGCGAGGCTTCCGGGGCGGTCCGGTCCGGCTGACGGGCGAGCGGTGGTTGGAACTGTTGGATGTCAATCGCATGATCAATCTGGCCATTGTGCCGGTGCCCAACGACCAGAGCCTGGCCGACGAGGCGTGGAGCATCAATCCCGATCTTGGGGACTGCAATGACTACGCCGTAAGCAAACGTCACGAACTCCTTCGGCGTGGCTGGCCGGCGCGGGCCCTGCTACTGAGCGAGGTCATCGTTGGTTCCGGACGGCATCATCTGGTGCTGCTCGTCCGCACCCTGAGCGGCGATCTCGTGCTCGACAATCTCGCCCTGGAGATCAAGCCCTGGTCGGAAGTCCCCTATCGCTGGCTTCGCGTGCAAATGCCGAGCAGTCACCAGCTATGGGCGACGATCGACGGCAAAGGTACATAATCCTGACCGCGCGAGCAAAATGCGAATCATCCTTTCCTTGCCAATGGTAGCACAGGGGGGCGGTTCAGGACCCCCCTCGAGGGCTTTCCATTCGGTTCCGGAGCGATCTGCGGCTCTGTGGCGGATTATGGAGCCCCTGTCGCGACATCAGGCGCTCCAGATCAGTCCTCCGAAGCCCTTCTGGTTATCTATTGCCTCGCAAATCATGGTAGAGACGCTTAGGGTCGGCCGTGCGAGCCTTGGCGCGAGAACTGAGAGACACCAATGCGACCTAGTGACTTGTTTCACTCCCCCATGGACGAAGAATTCGAGAAATGGCTATCGAAGTTTGCGACGCTCGAAGATCTATTTTCCTCTCGGGATCAGCTTTACGCCAAGCTCGGTCGTCAGCAGATCGAAGGGACCATCGAAGACCAGGCCATTGTGACGGGGCTCGTCTACTTGGGTCCGAATAGTCACGTCAAATCGGGGGCCGTTCTAAGCGGCCCTCTGATCGTTGGCCCGGACTGCGTCATTGAATGTGGGGCGACAATTCTCGGCAGGTCATTCATTGGGACAGGATCACAGCTTCGAGCCGGGTCATTCGTTTCTGATAGCATAGTCATGAATCGCTGTACTCTTTGCGAGAACTCCGTTGTGCAGAACTGCGTTCTCGGGTCTGACGTATTGGTCAGAGCGGGGTGTCTCGTGGGAGATGCAGCAGCTGAAACGCCAGATCGGGTGGCATTCGTCGGCGACGGAGCTAGATTGGGTCTTGGGGCTATAATCTGCCCGGGCTCGATTGTGGCTTCATCCGACAAAGTCGCGGCAGGATCCATCGTTCGCAATCCTAAGGGATCCGAGGTCTACTTTTAACAAGTCAGATGCGCTACAAATGAAGAAGCTTTCGCTTGTCGACCGACTTGAGCGCCTTGCTGAGAAGGGCGTAAATCTCGTTGATCCCCGCCAAACATTCATCGACGATGAAGTCCAACTGGATCGCATTTTTCCGGGATCTGTACTGTTTCCGGGGACCCGCTTGCTAGGGTATGGAACCGTTGTTGCTCCTGGCGCAAAGCTGGGGACCGAGGGACCGGCAACCGTTGTAAACTCGATCGTTGGAGAAGATGCGGAAATTGCCAGCGGATTTGTCACCGACTCGGTGCTTCTTTCGAAAGCTAGAATAGGCTCGAGCGGGCACGTTCGCGGGGGTACTCTCCTTGAAGAGGAGGCTTCGACTGCTCATGCGGTCGGCCTTAAGCACACGATCCTGACGAGCTTCGTAACACTGGGTTCGCTCATTAATTGTTGCGACTGCTTCATTTCAGGGGGGCGCTCAAGGTCCAATCACACGGAAATCGGTAGCGGGTTCATTCATTTCAATTTCACCCCGTGGGGAGAAGCCGGCGACAAAGCAACTCCCTCGCTGATTGGCGACGTTCCTCAAGGAGTCTTTCTCAGGCAGGAGCGAATTTTCATAGGCGGCATCAGTGGGATGGTCGGCCCTAACCGCATAGGCTACGGCACCTTCACTGTTGCCGGACAGGTCATACGTTCGGATGTTGGAGCCAGACGAATCCATGCCGAAACGCTGCGCGGAATCGACGCTCCTTGGACCTTCGAAGCAAGAGGACTCTCTGGCCCAAGAGTCGAACGAAACCTAGAATACGTCGGCCAACTAGCGGCCCTTCGCGCTTGGTATGTTGCGGTACGGAAAGCACGCTTAACTGGCGAGCAGAGACAGTCTCATTTGGGGATGGCGATGGATGCAGCGATCCATCTCATCGATAGCAGTATGTCGGAGCGGTGGTTCAGGCTTGCTCAATTTCTTGGAGTCAGCACTCTGCCTGCCATGCAACTCCCCTCAATTGCATGTCCGTTGGCAATAGAGCCAAGCTCCATGAGCCATGTGGAATGGCTGCGGACCCTGTCTGACGACGCGATTAATGCCGGTACAGATTGGTTGCAAGCCATCGTGCAACAGTTTGTTCGAAATAATCAAATTAGCACTTAGAATCATCACGCTGCAGACAGGTTATGCAGAGACGAAAGTTCAGTCGCGAGTTCAAGTTCGAGGCAGCGAGGTTGTCGTTGTAATCGGCCTTGCGGCTTATCGATGCGACGATGCCGGCAGGTGAGAACTGCGATAAGCGTGTGAGCTGCACACAGCGGTCGGAATGATGGATCAATCTGGTCTGCGGACGTTGCTGGTTGATGGCTATCGCCAGCGCCGCCGATGCGAGTTCGACCTGCATATGGTCTTGCATGGCCCAGCCGGCAATCTTTCGGCTGAATAGATCCATGACGGCCGCCAGATACAGCCAGCCCTCCGCGGTCGGAATGTCGGTGATGTCGGCGAGCCAGACCCGGTTCGGGGCGCGAGCCGTGAAGTCGCGCGCGATCAGGTTCGGTGCGATCGGCAGATTGTGGCGGTTGTAGGAGGTGCGGACCCGACGAGGCGGCGCCATGATCGCCCGAATGCCATGCCGTTGCATCAGCCGTTCGATCCGGCCACGGCTTGCGCCACGTCCCTGGCTGCGCAAGACGGCGTGGAGCGGGAGACTGCCGTAGCGTGCGCTGCTGACTTGATGGACTTGCCGGATCGCGGTCGGGAGGCTGGCATTGGATTTGGTGCGCTCACGCACTGGGCGATCGCGCCAAGCGCAACAGCCGGCCGGCGAGACCCGCAGGGGCGAAGGCGGCGCTAGAGGGGCGTGCGGCCCGAACCGCGCTGAGAAAGTCCGGCGCTGCAAAAAGCATCGTCACGGCGCGCGCGTAACGGCCGTGCCGCCCACGAGCCCTGAACACCGCCGCCGCCCTAACGATATGGTCGGATGTTCAGCCCGTTCAGCGGCGCTTTTGTCGAGATGGGCGGTCGATTAGGAGATCATTCAGCTTCTTGCCTGCTCGAAGCTGGGCCTTCAGCCATCGGGGCTGCTTGCCGCGACCGGACCAAGTTTCGGATGGATCCCTCGGGTTCTGGTATTTCGGCAGCACTGGGGGGTAGGGGCGGCGAGGACGTGCCTCGTTCTGGGTCGGAGCGGCCGTCCCCTCAATCCTGCGAAGTCGCTCTTCGAGCTTGGCCTTTTCCGCGGTCATTCTGCGACCAAGAACGGTCGTGACCTCATCGTAGAGTTGCCACAGCTCAGCTGTGGACACGGATGCCCAGTCCTCGTTCTCCATGAAAGCCGCCCAACTAGCTCCGAATCGAAACCGGAGTGGGGATTATCAGGTCAAACCAGGGTCCGGCAAGCTCGATCCACTCGCGCGCCTGCGCCGGAACGTGGTGGTGGGACTTACCGGCTGGGCCCTTGCTTTCGAGCGAGGGGGCGCCCCCCAGGCGCCCTCCGTCCGCGGGCTCGTCGTCTGGGTGCAAGCAACCGCTGCTCGGCCCTAAACACGCGACTACGCAAGTTCTGCAATTCAGTGAATTGAATGATGAGCGCTTGATGATTTTGACGCAAAACAGCCGCAGAATACATGTGACCACCTAATCGTTACAAGATCACTTTTGACCGCTTGGCAAAAAACTACGTCGGACGGTGAAGGTGCCGATCTGCTTTGCCGATCAGCGTTCAACGGTCCCATAAATTGAAACAGAAGCCTTTGTCGATTGTGATGCTTTCTGTTGGCCACCTCCATTGAAATCCCACGCGTGAGAAGCGTCACGCTCCTCAGCGAGCTTCAGCGAAACTTCGCTGAATGTTAGATTTAAATTGCGATTGTGGCTATATATCCTCGGCAATAATCGAGGGGATGATAAGATGAATTTCGATCCTAATACATCTCTGCCAAAATTTTTTGACACAACCACTTAAAATTGTCAATGTCGGAAGAATTCGTGGTCCCGCTCTCCAGCGAAGCCCGCATTCATGAGGTGCTGCATGCATTTCCAAAACAAGTTACACTGCCGCGGCTGATAAGGCCGCAGCAGGTGCCACGCTTTGAAGTTGTGTATTGGTTTTATGGTTAAGGTGCGTCACGCGTTTCAGTAGGGACATCGCCGGAATAAAGCGGCGCCGTGCAGGTTTTGATTCTCGGGCTGAGGAAACATGCGCCGCATCAGAATTGTCATCGCGGATCGGCACCCGATCGTCTTGCAAGGTATGCGCAGCGTCCTTTCCGCGCAGAGTGATCTTACGATCCTGGCCCCTCGCGGAGATGCAGCAAGCTGCAGCGAGGCAATACGGCTTCTTGTTCCGAACGTCGCGCTGGTAGATGCTGCGATGCCTAATATCGGTGTGCCCGGCCTTCTTGCTCTGGCATGAACGTGTGGCAATGTATTCGTTTTTCCTCCTAACCTGAACGCGCCAGCTTCCCGATCTGACTTTTATAAACGTTGGCATTGCGTGTGAACTCCACCCCGATTTCGTGTGCGCTACGTGTGCACCGGGAGATCAAATGCGGTACAAACGTGTGCAATTTTGGCTAGTTTGGAGTGCACACCTGTGCACGTGTTCCTGTTCTAGTCCGTTGAAATGATAGGATAAGTAGTTGGAATATCAAAGCTATCGGTTTTCCGTGGCGCCCATGATGGATTGGACGGACCGGCATTGCCGGGTGTTCCATCGTCATCTGTCGCGGCGGGTTTTGCTTTATACGGAGATGCTCACCACCGGCGCCGTCATTCATGGCGATCGGCAGCGGCTGCTCGGGTTCGATCGTTGCGAGCATCCGGTGGCGCTTCAACTCGGCGGCTCGGATCCGCGCGAACTCGCCGAGGCTGCGCGGATCGGCGAGGCGTTCGGCTATGACGAGATCAACCTCAATGTCGGCTGTCCGTCCGATCGCGTGAAGGATGGCCGCTTCGGTGCCTGCCTCATGGCAGAGCCGGAGCTGGTGGCGAGGTGCATTGATGCGATGAAGCGCACGGTCGCGATTCCCGTCACCGTGAAGTGCCGCATAGGAATCGATGAGCAGGACCCGGAACTCGCGCTTGATGCGCTTGCACATGCGGTGGTCGACTCCGGCTGTGACGCGCTGATCGTGCATGCCCGCAAGGCCTGGCTGAACGGGTTGTCTCCGAAGGAGAATCGCGACGTTCCCCCGCTCGATTATGACCGCGTCTATCGCCTCAAGCGCGCAATGCCCGATGTGCCTGTCATCATCAACGGCGGCATTCTTGGTCTCGAAGAGGCGAAGGTACATCTCCAACATGTCGACGGCGTGATGCTCGGCCGCGCCGCCTATCAGGAACCGTGGCGGCTGCTCTCCGTGGATCGGGAGATTTTCGGCGAAGCGGCGCCGCATGCGACCATGCAGGATGCACTCGAGGCGGTGATGCCCTACATCGAGCAGCAGCTCGCGCGCGGAACGCGACTGCACGCGATCACGCGGCATTTCGTCGGCGCATTCCATGCCGTACCGGGCGCGCGGGCCTTTCGCCGTCATCTGGCGGAGCAAGGGGTGAAGCCGGGCGCTCGTCTCGAGGTGTTACGCGATGCGATCGCGCGCGTCGCTGCGCGCGCGCCGGCGGAGGCGGCGTAGGTCAGCTAGTCGACTGCCGTGCGCGAGCGGCGATGACTGCGCTGGAGTTCCGGATAGCCGGTGAGCATCAGCTTGTCGGCGCGCACGCCCCAGCTCTCAAGGCGGTCGAGGAAACTCATGCCGAGCAGATTGGTCTTCATCTGGCCGCGCTGGACAACGAGGGCCGGCACCGACTTCTCGACGAGATGGCCGACGGCGAGACGGTCAAGCGTGAGCCGCGCCGCCTTGGTGTGGCCGCCCGCGGTCTCGAGATCGACGTCGTATTCAAGCATCTCGATCGGTAGCCCGATCGCCTTTGCGGTTTCCCAGGTCAGCACCACCGACGTCGCGCCGGTATCGATCACCATCGGCGCGGTAACGCCGTTGATCTTCGCACGCAGCGTGAATTCGCCGCCCTGTCCGCGGGGGATCTGGACGGCCGGCGCCGGGGCGGCGGTCTGTCCGCGGAAGATGTGCGAGACCTTATGGCTAGCCCGCGCGATTTGGTCGGGGTCGCCATAGGCGACGACGGCACCTGCCGTGCCGGCGAGCATGACCAGAACGAGCAGGAAGCGGATCATCCTGCGCCCCCGAGGGCCCGCAGGCGGATCAGATGCGTTTCGGCGATCCCGCGATGGGCGCAAGTCCAGCTGCCGTCATGCGCGCCGGCAAGAGGGCCATGATCGCGAGCCGGTCCGCGCTTTCCATGGCATGCCAGCGAGCGATCTCGGGCAAGGTCCGGCCGCACCCGAAGCACAGCTTGGTCTTTGGATCCATCATGCAGACGGCGACGCACGGTGTTTCTTTGCTCATTCGGACATAGTGAGGGATCGTCGGACATCTCTGCAAGCATCTCGTTAAGAGCCTGTGCCCGCGCTCATGATCGGTTTATGGCGCGGCCGGCGTCTCTCGTCGGGCAGGACGGAACTCTCCGGCTGGAGCGGCGGGGAATCATCCGATAGCGGGGCAAGCGCACTCATCACACGCTCCGGCGGGAAGGTGACGATCACCTCGGTGCCGATGCGCAGCTTCGATTTCAGCGTGAACGTGCCGCCATGCAGGTCGATCAGGTTCTTGGCGATCGGCAGGCCGAGGCCGGCCCCCTGTTCGGCCGACTTGATCGAATTGGAGCCCTGGCCGAACGAGGCGAGCACGACCGGAATCTCATCCTCGGGGATGCCCGAGCCGGTATCCTTCACCGAGAGATACTGTCCGCCCGAGGCGGTCCATCCCGCCTTGAGCCAGATCTCGCCGCCCTGCGGGGTGAACTTGATCGAGTTGGAGAGCAGATTGAGCACGACCTGCCGGATCGCGCGTTCGTCGGCCCAGAGCCGCGGCATGGCCTGCTCGAACACTTCGTGGATGGTGATGCCGCGACTCGAGGCACGCAGCTTCATCAAATGATGGCAGTCGGCGACGATGCCGACCAGCGACACCGCTTCCTCGTTGAGTTCGTAGCGGCCGGCCTCGATCCGCGACAGATCGAGGATTTCGTTGATGAGGTTGAGCAGGTGCACGCCTGAATTATGGATGTCGGCGGAATATTCCTTGTAGACCGGCACCGCGTGCGCGCCGAAGATCTCGCTCTTCATCACCTCGGAGAAGCCGAGGATGGCATTCAGCGGCGTGCGCAGCTCGTGGCTCATCTGCGCGAGGAAGCGCGACTTGGCGACGTTGGCGGCTTCGGCACGGTGGCGCGCTTCGTCCGAGATCGCCTTGGCCTGTTCCAACTCGCCGATCAGCGCGTCCTTCTCTGCGCGCGCTTCCAGCGTGGCGAAGGTGGAGGAGTGCAGGCGGTGCGCCAGCAGGACGAAATAGCCTTCGGCGGCAAGCGCCAGCGCTGCCAGGATGTAATTGTCCAGCGAGCCGGTCACTGCGAAGCTGAGCGCCATCGCGACCGCGACCGGCGCCGTGGCGGCAAGGGCTGCGATCGGAAGGTTGGCGGCGAGCATGCTCGATACTGCGATCACCAGCAGCATCAGGAACATCATGAGCGTTTCCGTGACCATGTCGAGCACGGGATGGATCAGGATCGCCATCCAGCACAGGCCATAGAGCAGGTCGAGCACGACGAAGCGCGTCCGCCATGCGCGGGTTGCCGCGGGCGAGGCAGGCTCGGTCAGGAAGCGCCGGCAATTGCGGATCATGGCGGCGTGGATGCAGATCATGCCGACGGTCCAGGCCGCGGCCGGGATCGGCTGCATCCATAGCCCGAACAGCACGCCGGTGGCCACCACCAGCAGCATCACGACATAGGAGGCGGATAGCCGCGTCTGGGCATATTGCCGCAGCATCTCGGCATCGAAAGCCGGCCGGGTTCCACTGGTCGACGTTAACTTGTCCCGTGCCTCGCGCACCCGCTGCGCTGCAGCCCTTCGGCTGCTCGCCGATGGCGCGCTCACCGGCTCGGCCGGCAGCTGCACAACCTCGGGCTTTTCAGCGGGGTTACTCATCAAGCAACACGATTCCTGCCCACGCCGGGCGCGGGACTTCTGCGTTGTCTATCTCTGGCAAGAAATCCTTAAGAGCTGACTTAAGGAGCTAAAGAATTACGTTAACCCGGCGTTAATTCATGCTCGGTCCCGACCTCCGCCTGCGGAACCCGCAGCACGTTCACCTGAAGAAGACGAGCGTGACCAACGCGAACACAGGCAGCAGCAGGACGGAAGTCCAGGCCATGTACCCGAAGAAGCCCGGCATTGCGACGCCGCCCGCTCGCGCGATCGCGTACACCATGAAGTTGGGCGCGTTGCCGATGTAGGAGTTTGCGCCCATGAACACCGCACCTGCGGAAATCGCGGCAAGGGTGAGGGCGCCGTTCGTCATCAGATGCTTGGCGTCGCCCCCGGCAAGTTCAAAAAAGACCAGATAGGTCGGCGCGTTGTCGAGAAACGATGAGAGCAACCCGGTCAACCAGAAATAGGCGGCATTGTTCGGCGTGCCGTCGGCGTTGGTGACCATGTTTACGACGGAGGCAAACGCACCGGATTTGCCGGCGTTGAGGATCGCAAGCACGGGAATGATGGTGATGAAGATGGCGGCGAACAGCTTTGCCACTTCGATCATTGGGCCCCAAGAGAAGCCGTTCGCGTCGTGGTCCTCCTTCGAGGTGACGGCAAGCGATGCGAACACGACGCCAATCATCACGGCATCGCGCAGAAGGTTCTGCAGCTGCAGGTGCGTGCCGAGAACCTCAAATCCGCCGAGGTCGAGCTTGGCGCTCAAGAGGATCGCAGCAATGATGACTCCCATCAGAACGAAGTTGAGGCCGCCGCTGATCCGCAAGGGATTGTCCGGAGTTGGGTCCGGTTTGACGCGGCCTTCCTTGCGATAAAGATAAGCATCGATGCAAAAGAACAGGGCGAGCAGAATCCACGCCACGAACGTGGTCTGCGGGAACAGGTGCGTCGTCGTCCAGAAGAAGTCCACGCCGCGCAGGAACCCTAGGAACAACGGCGGATCTCCCAGGGGCGAGAGCGAGCCGCCGATGTTCGACACCAGAAAGATGAAGAAGATGACGACGTGCGCGTTGTGCCGTCGGTCGTCATTGGCGCGGATGACCGGACGGATCATGACCATCGACGCGCCGGTCGTGCCGATGACACTCGCAATCAGGGTGCCCAAAGCGAGCAGCATCGTATTCAGAACCGGGGAGCCGTGAAGATTGCCGCGCACCACGATTCCGCCGGCCACAGTGAACAGAGCAAGGAGCAGCAGAATGAAGGGGATGTATTCGAGCAGCGCAGTATGAACGAGCGCCTGGATGGTTGGAAGCGGGCCGTACCAGACGGCAAGCGGCAGCACGATCAGGGCAGCCCACATCGCGGCAATCTTGCCCTGGTGGTGCTCCCAGAAGTGAGGCGCTGCGAGCGGAAATATCGCGATCGACAGCAACATGCCGGCGAAGGGGAGCGCCCATTGCGGGCGAATGCTCGTCCCATCGAGCGATGCGGCGAGCGCCTGCGAAGGTAATGCAACCAGGATCAGGAGCGCGATCGGGAGCAGGCGAGCAATGAGGCCCGATCCCCGCCGACAGGCACCACCCGCGGCAATCCCGGCGAATCCCGGTCGGAGCTCCGGCGCGACGCCGACGTAGGCGACAACGAGGATGGCGGCGATCACGCTAAGCAAGGCTCCCCCAGAAGTTTATGATTATTTCGGTTCGCGCGTTTTGGACTTCGTCGCGGCCGGGGTCGCGACGAAGCACGATGCTGCACGGCCCGGACGAGGCCGTAACAGGGTCTCAGCGTTGCAGGCGTGCAAGCAGGCTCGACGTATCCCAGCGCTTGCCGCCCATCTTCTCGACTTCGGCGTAGAACTGGTCGACCAGCGCGGTGACAGGCAGGCTGGCGCCGTTGCGACGGGCCTCGGCCAGCGAGATCGACAGGTCCTTGCGCATCCATTCGACCGCGAAGCCGAAATCGTACTTGTCCTCGTTCATGGTCTTGTAGCGGTTCTCCATCTGCCAGGATTGCGCGGCTCCTTTCGAGATGGTCTCGATCACTGCGGCGACGTCGAGGCCACTCTTCTTGGCGAAGTGGATACCCTCGGACAGGCCCTGCACCAGACCGGCGATGCAGATCTGGTTGACCATCTTCGTCAGCTGACCGGAGCCTGCGGGCCCGAGCAGCTTGCACATCCGCGCATAGGCGCCTGTGATGATCGGCTCGGCGCCCGAATACGCGTCCTGGGCGCCGCCGCACATCACCGTCAGCACGCCGTTCTCGGCGCCGGCCTGGCCGCCGGAGACCGGGGCGTCGATGAATTTGAAGCCGGCCTTGGTGGCGGCTGCGTCCAGCTCACGCGCGACCTCGGCGGAGGCGGTCGTATGGTCGATGAAGGTCGCGCCCTTCTTGATGCCGGCAAACGCGCCGTCCGGGCCGATCGTGACCGCGCGCAAATCGTTGTCGTTGCCGACGCAGCACATCACGAAATCCTGGCCTTCGGCGGCGGCCTTCGGGGTCGGTGCGGTCTTGCCGCCGAACTTGTCCGCCCATTCCTTCGCCTTCGCCGCGGTGCGATTGTAGACGGTGACCTCATGGCCCCCTTTTTTCACGAGGTGTCCGGCCATTGGGAAGCCCATCACGCCGAGACCGAGGAAAGCGACTTTAGCCATGTGTGGTACCTTGTCCGTAGTTTGGGTTTTACGGTTCTTGCCAGGCGAGGGCGCCTGGGTTCCGCGGTGAGGGCGGATTGGAGGCGCACCATAAACCCTTGAGGCCGGAGGGCAACGGCTTCGTTTGGCCGGCCCCTGTGCTAGGATGGCGCCCGAAGGACTTCAAAACAAGGGAGCGAAAGCATGGGCGGCGTGAGCGTTGGCGTCCTCGATCATTTCAACATCCGGACCCGGAATCTGGCGGAGACCGTCCGCTTCTACGCGGACGTACTGGGTCTGGAAAAAGGCGCACGGCCGAATTTCGCCTTCCCGGGCGCCTGGATGTACAGCGAGGGTAAACCCGTGGTGCACCTCGTCGACATTTCTGCGACCGCCGAGCCACAAAAGCCGGATTCCGGCGTTGTCCACCACGTTGCCTTCGTCAGTCGCGGCTTTGACGGCATGAAGCAGCGGCTGGCATCCAAGGGGATGAAGTTCGAGGCCCGCCAGGTGCCCGGCGGCGATCTCTGGCAGATTTTCGTCCACGACCCCAATGGGGTCATGATCGAGCTGAATTACGAGGCCGCCAGGGAGCAGGGGGCTGCGCCCGCCGAGAAGGCTGACGATATCGGCAGGCAGTAGCCTTTTGGGCGTTTCCGCTCTAATGGGGCATCCTCAACTCTAGGAGATGCGCTTTGAGCGTGACGCAGCAACAGGTTCTCGACAGCCTCGCCAGGGTCAAGTCGCCCCGCGGGGTCGCGCTCACTCATGCCGATGTGCTGAGCGCGATCAGCGCGTCCGACGGCAAGGTGTTCTTCTCGATCAACGTGGATGCCGCCGAGGCGACGGCCTGGGAATCCGTCCGGGCCGAAGCGGAGGCCGCGGTGCGCGCCATTCCCGGCGTCACCACCGTCATGGTGGCGCTGACAGCCGAGCGCAAGCCGGGCTCCGCGCCGCCGCCACCCCCGCAGCCGAGCCGCGGCACGCCGGGCGTGCAGCCGGCCCATGCCCACAAGCCGCCGCAGGGCGGCGGGTCGCCGATGGCGCGGCAATCGGAAATCCCGGGCGTTGCCGCCGTGATCGCGGTCGCCTCCGGCAAGGGCGGCGTCGGCAAGTCGACCACCGCGCTCAATCTGGCGCTCGGCCTGCGCGACCTCGGCCTCAAGGTCGGGCTGCTCGATGCCGATATCTACGGCCCCTCGGTGCCGCGCCTGACGGGCCTGCGCGACAAGCCGGAGCTGAACGACGAGCGCAAGATGATTCCGCTTCGGCGTTTCGGCCTCGCCATCATGTCGATCGGCTTCCTGGTCGAGGAAGAGACCGCGATGATCTGGCGCGGCCCCATGGTGATGTCGGCGGTGACGCAGATGCTGCGCGACGTCGAATGGGGCAAGCTCGACGTGCTGGTCGTCGACATGCCGCCGGGCACCGGCGATGCCCAGCTCACGCTGGCCCAGAACGTGCCGCTCAAGGGCGCCGTGATCGTCTCGACCCCGCAGGACCTGTCCCTGATCGACGCGCGGCGGGGGCTTGCCATGTTCAAGAAGGTCAACGTGCCCGTGCTCGGCATCGTCGAGAATATGAGCTACTTCCAATGCCCGCATTGCGGGACCAAGTCGGACATTTTCGGCCATGGCGGGGCGCGGCATGAGGCGGAGAAGCTCGGGGTGCCGTTCCTCGGCGAGATCCCCCTGCACATGGCGATTCGCGCCACCTCGGACGCCGGTAATCCCGTCGTCGACAGCGAGCCGGACGGTCCTCATGCGGCGATCTACCGCGCCATTGCAGGGCAGGTTCGGGACCAGCTGAAGGGCATCATCGCCGCAGCCTGAACCGGCCGGCCGCAAGCCCCCTCGGACATGCGACTTTTGTAGAGCCCCGTCATGCCATTGTCGCGTTCCGTAACCGTGCTGTCCGTGTTAAAGGCGCACGGCAGTCAAGCCCCTTCGGTTCGACGCGACATCGACGCGTCGCCGGAATGAGCGGCGGCATAAGAGAAGTTAAGGGGAAACGCCCCAGCAAGGAGAGACCTGAATATGAAGCGTCGTGATTTTCTTAAAGTGTCGGCAGCAGGCGCGGCGGCGACCGCAGTGGCCTCGCCGGCGATCGCGCAATCCTCGCCCGAGGTGAAGTGGCGCCTGACTTCGAGCTTTCCGAAGTCGCTCGACACGATCTATGGCGGCGCCGAGCAGGTGTCGAAGTACGTCGCCGAGATGACTGACAACAAGTTCCAGATCCAGGTGTTCGCCGGCGGCGAAATCGTCCCCGGCCTCCAGGCGCTCGACGCGACCTCGAGCGGCACGGTCGAGATGTGCCACACGGTCTCCTATTACTACGTCGGCAAGGACCCCACCTTTGCGATCTTCGCCTCGGTGCCGTTCGGCCTCAACGCGCGCCAGCAGAATTCCTGGCTCTATCAGGGCGGCGGCAACGAGCTCGCCAACGAGTTTTTCAAGAAGTCGAACGTGATCGGCTTCCCCTGCGGCAACACCGGTACCCAGATGGGCGGCTGGTTCCGCAAGGAGATCAAGACCGTTGCCGACCTCTCCGGCCTCAAGATGCGCATCGGCGGCATCGCCGGCCAGGTGCTCCAGAAGGTCGGCGTGGTGCCGCAGCAGCTCGCCGGCGGCGACATCTATCCGGCGCTGGAGAAGGGCACCATCGACGCGGCCGAGTGGGTCGGCCCCTACGATGACGAGAAGCTCGGCTTCGCCAAGGTTGCCAAGTACTACTACTATCCGGGCTTCTGGGAAGGCGGTCCGACCGTCCATGCCTTCGCCAACCTGGAAAAGTTCAATGCGCTGCCGAAGAACTACCAGGCGATCCTCACCAACGCGACCGCCCATGCCAACACCTGGATGGCTGCGCGCTACGACATGCAGAACCCGGCCGCGCTGAAGCGCCTGGTCGCCGGCGGCACCCAACTTCGCCCGTTCACCAACGAAGTGCTGGAAGCCTGCCTCAAGTCCACCAACGAGCTGTGGGCTGAGATCTCGGCCAAGAACGCCGACTTCAAGAAGTCGATCGACGCCATGCAGGCCTACCGCTCCGACGAATATCTGTGGTGGCAGGTCGCCGAATATACCTACGACAGCTTCATGATCCGTTCGCGCACACGCGGCTGATCTGCGGCTTAAGTCGTAAGACGGATGGCCCGGCCTCGCTCGCGAGGCCGGGCTTTTTCTTTGCCGCAGTGCGATCACGATGGCATTCGGCCGCGGCTTGCGTCATGCTTGCGGCAAGCCTCGACAAGAAGGCCCACAATCACTGGTACATCAGGGCAGGAAATCATGAAGAGAAGAGACTTCATCAAGGTCACAGGACTTGGTGCGGCCGGCGCCGCCACGCTCGCCGCTCCCGCGATCGCGCAGTCGATGCCGGAGATCAAATGGCGCATGCCGACGAGCTGGCCGAAATCGCTCGACACGCTGTTTGGCGGCGCCGAGATGATGTGCAAGATGGTCGCGGAGGCGACCGACAACAAATTCCAGATCCAGATCTTCGCGGCCGGCGAGATCGTGCCGGGCCTCCAGGTGCTCGACGCCGTCCAGAACGGCACCTGCGAGATCGGCCACACCGCGTCCTACTATTATTTCGGCAAGGATCCGACTTTCACCTTCGGCTCGGCCGTGCCGTTCGGTCCCAACATGCGCATCAACCAGGCCTGGTACATGCTGGGCGGCGGCCGGGACGTGCTCAACGAGTTCTACAAGGGCTATAACGTCGTCTCGCTGCTCGCCGGCAACACCGGTTGCCAGATGGGCGGCTGGTTCAGGAAAGAGGTCAACACGCCCGACGATCTCAAAGGCATGAAATTCCGCATCGGCGGATTCACCGGCCGCGTGCTCCAGAAGCTCGGGGTGGTGCCGCAGCAGCTCGCCGGCGGCGATATCTATCCGGCGCTGGAGAAGGGCACCATCGACGCCGCCGAATGGGTCGGCCCCTATGACGACGAAAAGCTCGGCTTCTACAAGATCGCGCCGCACTATTATTATCCCGGCTGGTGGGAAGGCGGGCCGATGCTGATGGCCTTCGTCAACCTCGACAAGTGGAACGCGCTGCCGAAATATTACCAGAGCGTGCTGGAGCAGGCCGGCCACTACGCCAACAACTACATGATGGCGCGCTACGACAACGCCAATCCGCTGGCGCTGAAGAAGCTGCTCGCGGGCGGCACCAAGCTGCATGCCTTCTCGCCCCCGATCATGGATGCCTGCTACAAGGCCGCCAAGGAGCTGCACGCCGAAGTCGCTGCGACCAACCCCAACTTCAAGAAGGTGAACGACTCGCTCGCCAAGTTCACGAGCGACGGCTACGCCTGGTTCCAGGTCGCCGAGGTCGGCTACGACATCTTCATGGCGCGGCGTTCGCAGAGCTGATCGCACCATCCGTCGCAGGCAGCGCCCCGGAGCGAAGGCTCCGGGGCGCTGCTGTTTGCAGGGGTTGAATCAAAACCTGGAAAACAACCCCATGCACAGTAGCCAACGCTTGATACGGCTCGGAAAAAATCGGCGGTCCAAGCGGCCTTCACGCAGGCGGGGCCGATGCTCCGGTTTGCGGTAAAATCCATTCCGGAACCAGCCGATCGATGGACCGTTTCGCCCGGCAGCCCCTCGACCAGGAGCAGTTTGACCTGTCGGGCAAAACAGGAGTAGAAAGCAATTATCGAATAATCCGAAATAGAGTTTGTCGATGCCCGCCTGGAGACAACGATGAGCTTCGATCCCGACGATATTCAAAGGACGTTGCGCAAGGCGTGGTCGTTGTCGACCGCACGCCAATGGACGGCGAACAATCCCGCGGCCGGACAATGCAACGTCACCGCTCTGCTCGTTCAAGAACTCTTCGGCGGTGATTTGCTGAAGACGCCTCTGCCGGCCGGCGACCATTTCTACAACAGGATCGAAGGCCGGAGGTATGACTTCACGGCCAGCCAGTTCGATCAGCCGATTGTCTACAAGGACCTGCCGACAAGTCGCGCCGAGGCAGAGCTGGGAGCAACGCGCGACCAACTGGCTGAGCTGAGAGCCGCATTCCAGAACCATCATACGAAGTCAGGCTAGCGCCGAAACCGGGCATCGACTGCGTCGCCGACGCAGGCGTGTTTCACAGTGATCACCAAAGCGAGAGGTGTGAAGCGGCTCACAGTGATGTCGAGAGAAATCCGCTAGATTTCGGGAAGCCAGCGAGCTTTCCTTGATTGCGCCGACCGACGCCGTGCGGTGCGCCGCTGCGATCAGGACCGGAGTCAAGAAGAAGGCCCGCGCGAACCCCGAGCTGTGTGTCTTGGCGGGCAGAACGCCGGCTGCCAAGATGCGGAGAATGATATCCGAAATAGCGGTTGTGGCCTGCACCGTTTCCAAGGTGCGGAGCGCGGAAATGTCGTGGCACGACGCGCTCCACATGCGATGTGGGCCTTGCTGACCGCCCGGGACTTTTTTGCAGGGCGCCTTTTGCGCTGATAGTGCGCGGCTGAGGATTGCGTCGTGGCGAAGGTCGTTTTCAATCTGACCATTGAGGATTGTGGCGAAGACCATTGCCGCATTGTTGCGGAATACAACTCCTCGAGCCGCGAGATCGAAGTCGAGAAGCTCAAGCCGAGTTTTCGCCAGAACCTGAGACCGCTGCAGGAAGCGATTCTTCAGAGTCCTGCCGCGCGCAGCGCCGAGGCCGCGCTACGCCCGCGAAACCTGGATGCGGCCGCGTCAAATGGCGGCAATGAAGCAAGACCCGCCATCCGTGATGCTGCCGGTGCCTTCACTTCGGGATCGGACGAGCGAATTGTCCAGGAAATCGGTTCGCAACTCTTCGACTTCATCTTTCAGCGAAAGATCCTCGAACTCTACCAGGAATGTTTCCAGGCAGCGCGAAGAGGCGACGAGCCGTTCCTGATCCGCTTGCGAGTCAGCGATCCCGCGCTCGCCTACGTGCCCTGGGAAACGATGTATGACAAGAGGAACCGCTTCTATGTGACGACCTCCCAGAGCACACCGTTCACGCGTGCCGTCGATGACTATGGCGACGAACGCCGGGTGAGCGCGGCAAGGCCGATACGGGTGCTGGGCATGGCGGCGAGGGTCAAGGTTCTCAACGGATTCCCGCTGGATGAGATCGAAGTCGATGCCGAGCAGGTCGCGATCAAGAAGGCACTGAACGATTTGAACGACGGCAAGAGACTGAAGCTGTCCTGGATTCCTTCGGCCAAGGCGCGCGATCTCAACCGTCGTTTCCTGAGGGGAGATGATGGCAAGCGGTGGGATCTGTTTCACTTCATCGGTCACGGCGGACACGATCCGGATCGGCAGATGGGCTTCATCGTGGTGCAGGAAGAGGGGGGGGCGAGCGGGATCCGGCTGTACGCCGACACATTGAGAATGTTCCTCACCCAGCCTGGCCAAACGCCGAGCCTCGTCGTTCTGAACTCCTGCAGCGGGGCGCAATCCGACGGTTCCCTGTTCTCGAGCACCGCCGCCGAGCTCATTCAGGGCGGCGTGCCCGCGGTGATCGCCATGCAGTTCGAGATCAGCGACAACATGGGGCTCGCCTTCGCCGATACGTTCTACACTTATCTTGCCGACAACGTATCGATTCAGGCCGCTCTGGCGCATACGAGGGCCGAATTGAAGGCGCGGCATTTCGCCGAATGGATTTCTCCGGTCCTCTACATGCGCGGCCTCGACGGTGAAATTTTCGTGGACCGAGCTGGACCCTAGCGGATGTTCATCAATGTACGGCTTTGACCCGTCCGTCGTTGCTCTCGGCCTCGGTGCGATCGCGATCTGCATCGTCAGCGCGATCGACTTTCACGCCCCTTTCGAAACCGAGGAGATCCGCTATGCCGTGATGCGTGATCGCTACTATTTCGCGGTCCTCGCCTACGTCACGATCGCCGTTGTCTTCTATGTGTTCATGGTCAGCCAAATCCGCTGGCTGACCAATCAGCTCTATCCCGGACGCGGCGCCGGCCTGCTCGTTGCCGTGCCGGCGACGATCGCATTCATGGTGCTGGCGCCGCACCTGCCGATTCTATCCCGGGTGATCGGATTCCTGAGAACCATGATGCAGACGCTGACGCGCTACCCGCAGGCCGTGGAGACCGTCATCGTGGCCATCGCGCGTTCGCCCATCCGGGTGACGGAGCGGGCCAAGCCGGAGTTGCAGCGCGAGCTCGAGGGATATGGCGTTCCCGCGAGGCTGATCGAGAAGGCGCTCAATCAGGATGACGAAGTGCTTGCCGTCGGTGCGACGGCCATGATCATGCAGGTTGCTTCCCTTCACACCAGTTTCGTCGAGCTGCGCGGCAACCCGCGCTTCGCGAAGTTCTTCCGCGCGCGGAAAGCCGCGTTTGACGAGCTGGAGAGGCAGTATCGGCGAATGCTGCGGCGCTCGGCGCGGGCCCTCCTGCTGACGGAAGACATCATGGTGTCGGATGTCGACGCGCGGGAGCTGGTGCTCGAGATCTCCGATTTTATTGCGGAAGAGTGTGAGGATCTGCGGGTCGCATACCAGCGTCGCCTGGCCGAGGCGACCTTGTCGGTCGTCGACAGGCGCGATTCCCGGACGGAGCTGATATCCAGCTTCGGGTATCAGACCGTTCTGCCCCAGCCATTGCCGTTTGCGCCCCTGGTGACGATCTTCGCCCTCGACTTCGCTGTCTCTGTCGCGCCGCTGTTCTTCCTCGATCTGCCGAAGAAGTTTGCGGTTGGTTCTCTGGCCGGAGGCCTCTCGTCCCTCGCGCACGCCGTAGCGCTGACGATCTCGATCTTCTTTGCAATCTATCCGAAGGCCTCGACGAACTTCGCGCGCCCCTCGCTCTACGCGTTGCCCTGGAGCTCTTACGTGGTCTTCGGGGCGTGCTCCTATCTGGCCGGCAACTTCATCCTGTGGATGACTTACAGCACGATTCCGATCGCTGAAGGCTGGCTGGCGAGGAATCATCCGTTCGCGGCGAGTTCGCTGTTCTCCCTGATCTTCCTGTTCAACACGCTGGTCCTGAGCATTCTTCTCGACGTGCGGCTCAGGGCGGATCGACTGGATTATCACGAGGCGAGACTGAGGGATGGTGCGACCCATGCGGTGGTCATGGCGTCGCTGATGTTCAGCCTTCTCGTCAGCTTCGTATTGGTGACCAGAGCCTTTGGTCTGGAAATGCCGATCATCCCGCTGTCATGGTACGCCGGCATCGTCGCGTCGTTCGGAATTCTCGGCTTCGTGATCGGATACCTCGTGCCCTCGACGGCGGAAGCCTACATCGAATCCAACAAGCTGATCCGGAAGTCGTCGGCGCTCGATGGCAGCCTGCTCGGTTGGGCGGCGCCTGCGTCGCAGTCGACTGTCAAGCCGTGACCTCGCGCTGTCGGAGGGGCGCGCGTCGTGCGCCCCGCTGCATGTGAAGGACGTCATGAAGAACGCATCTGCACAGGGGGAAGGACATGGCTGTCATTGAGGTTGCAAGCGGGATCGTGGTTCAGAGTCCCGACGATGTCGAAGTCAGGGTGGTTGGGGACGGCGCTGCCCGTCGGGGATTGCGCCGAGCCTCCACCAGCCAGATGAGGGGCACCGATCATCTCAAGAGGGCGCTGTCGGCGTCCGACTTCACGATCGCGGCCGAGGTTGAAATGGCGCCAACGCGCCCTGGTATGCGCGCTCTGCGACGGGACGCGCAGACGCCGACGCAGATCGAGGTCGAGGTCGGCCCGTCCGAACGGGCGATGGTGCTGATCGAAGGGGCGGGCGGCGTCTATGCTTGGAGCTACCCGCAGCAGGTTGCCCGTCCATCGCCGCAACGCGGCGGTCGACAGGTTCTGGTGTTCCCGCTGACGACCGAAACGGGCGGCGCCCGCGGAATCGCCACGGCACGCGGCAAGCGCGGCCCGGTTCTCGACTGGGTCTCCGACAAGCTGATCGATCCGGTCCGCGCCTATGTGCTGAAGTTCGTCGCCAGAACGGCCGTCGATGCGGCGACCGACTATATCGAGGGAGACCGGGAGGAGGGGATCGTGATGATGACCGGGCTCGATCCGGCAGCATGGATCCCGTCGCAATCCGAGCGGCCCCGCTTGCCGCAGGATCACCCGCTCAAGATCCTGCTCATGGTGCACGGCACGTTCTCGTCGACCGCGGGTGGCTTCGCGCAGCTTGCCGGTTCCGAGAGCGGCCAGGCATTTCTTTCGAGAGCCAACCAGCACTACGACGCCGTGCTCGGCTTCGACCACAAGACCCTGACCGCAACGCCCGGCCAAAATGCAGCCGCTCTTGTCGCGGCGTTGCAGGCGCTGGGAGTCCCGGAAGGGTCGTCGATCGACGCGGTCGTCCACAGCCGCGGCGGGCTTGTCTATCGCATGGTGGAAAATCGGCTTGCGGAGCAGCGACCGGACATCCGGCTGGGCAGGGCCATCTTCGTCGGCTGCACGAACGCCGGGACGCATCTTGCCGAGCCCGAGAACTGGGCGGCGATGATCGATCTCTACACCAACGGGATCATGGCCGGCGTCCGTGCGGTTTCATACCTGGCGGGAGGGGCTGCGTTGAGCTCCGTCGTGGCGCAGGGGATCAAGACTGTCGGCCGCTTCGTCCAGGCGTTTTCGGAAGTCGCCATCGACGAGCAACGGGTGCCCGGACTTGCCGCGATGCGGCCCACGAGTGACCTCGTCAGGGAGTTGAACGAGGCGGCCGGTCCTCTCGACAAGCTCGCGACCTATTATGCGATCACTTCGAATTTCGTCGCGCAGATCGAACCCAGCAAGGGGGTGACGAGGGAGTTCGCCGAGTTCATTGCCGACCGCGTGACAAATCGCCTGTTCCGGCTCGACAACGACCTGGTGGTGGATACCTCGTCGATGACCTCGTTCGGGACCCGCGGCTCGCGCCTCGCGGCAGACGCGACCTTTGCTTTCGGCAACACGGACGACGTCTTTCACACCACTTACTTTGCGACGGATGTCGTTCCGCTGAAGTTGAGTGAATGGCTGGGAGTTGGCGCAGCTCGCCTCGGCGAGCAATTTGGCCTGGCGCGGACAGTATCGCGCCGGGCGACGCGGAGAGCGGCGTTTCGCGACGAACACTCGCTGGGAGCCGTTCTGCCCTCGCCCCATCTGGAGAGCCTCGAAGCCGACTCGATGTCGGACACAACTACGCTGCGACGAACGCCAACACGTGCTGCTCCTGCGGCTGCATCGCCTGTGCCGAGCCAGGCGTCTGTCGCAGAAGAGACGCCGCCCTTGGCACCTTCTCCTGATGCAAGAACCGCCGCCTGCTATTTTGCGGCAGAGATCGAGTCTCATCCGCCGCCCAGGAAGCCGGTCCCGCTGTTCGTCACGGTTTCGCGCGAGAGGATCCAGGCTGCGGAAACGCAAACGTCCAGCGCCTCGGGGACCCCGGTCAATATCGACCCGTCCCGCGCCATCGTTGTTGAAGTCATCGCGCGCAAAAACTGCCGGGTCCTCGGCGAATCCAGTGCAGAGATCGACACGCCGCGGGAACGACGGGCGGAGGCGCTGCGGTTCGTCGTGGAAGGCGTTGCCGAGGGCGCAGCCGACATCCTTGTCGAAGCGCGGCAGGGCCCGCGCATTCTGGCGTCCTTCACCCTGGCTCCCGTATTCGTCGATGCAGAAAGCAAGACCTTGCGCCGGAGCCAGGCCGGGCTGGCCATGGCGGCACGTCCGAATGAACCGGCGGTGCTGAGGATCTACGAGATCGTAGATAGCGGCAAGGTGACGCTGCGCTTCGATCTCGCCTGCGTCGACCCCAATATCGCAGTTTCGGAATCGCGCACCCTTCCCGGGGGGTTCTCGCGCGACGTCTACGTTGCGGAGATCTTCAAGGGCATCGAGACTTCCTGGCTCGCGACCAACCGGTTGTATGACCAGTTTCTCGGGCGCCTCCAGGCAAACGGAATTGTCATGGCGAACGAGTTGTTGCCGGACAAGATCCGCGAGGCGTTGTGGACCCATCGCGAGGCGATCCGTGCGATCCAGGTCATCTCGGAGGAGCCGTTCATTCCCTGGGAGCTGCTTTACATCAATGATCGGAAGTCCGGACAGGCCGGCAAGGGATTCCTCGCCGAATGGGGGCTGGTCCGCTGGCTGCACAGCACGCCATGGCCCGGTCCGAACCTTGCGATGCGCAGCGATCGCGTCAACTACGTGATCCCGGCCTATCTCGATCCCGCCCTGCGGCTCGAAGGCGCCGATGCCGAACGCGAGATGCTGGCCAAGCTGTTCGGCAATCCCCGCGAGGTCCCGGCCGACAGCATCTCGGTGACGGGCTTCCTCCAGCAGAATGCCAAAGACTGCGACGTTCTGCACTTTGCCTGCCATGGCGAGGCGGCGCAGCGGGCGGTCATGACGGCCGACCTGTTGATGGCCGGATCCAAGGTGGACGGCGGCTTTGCGCAGGATTCGCTATCGGCGGATCAGGTCAAGGCTTTTGCCCGCTTCGCGCAAAGCGGACCGAGACCAACCATTTTCATCAATGCCTGTCAGACCGGGCGCTCGGGGCGCGGTCTCGGTGGAGGTGTCGCCGGCTTTGTCGATGCGTTTCTGCGGCCGTATTCCGAACTCGGCGCGGGCGCGTTGGTCGGAGCGCTTTGGTCGGTGGACGACAAGCTCGCCTACAGTTTTGCCGAGGCGTTCTATCGCTCGCTCAAGGACGGAAACGTGCTGGTGGATGCCGTCCGAACCGCTCGCGAGGCAGCCAAAAGCCGGAAGGAACTGACCTGGCTGGCCTATTCCGTGTACGGCAATCCGTTTGCGCGTGTCGAAGGCGACGCTTAGATCGAGCAGGGAGTATTCGGTCCAGCGGCCGGATGCCGGCCCGCCGTTCTGGGCCGCGTGAGGACGGGTCCGATCGGCTTACACGAGCCTGACATCGAGGCGATCGGCTCACCGCGCATTTTTTCGCTGGCCCAGCCGTCCGGAATGCTGGAAAAGAGCGGCGAAGATTTCGGCGCGAGCCGTGCGGTGACACCGGAATATCGATGCGCCTTCTGATCGTCGAGGACAATGCCGAGCTGTCTCGGCTCGTTGCTGCCGGGCTGGCCGCGGCCGGCTATGAGAGCGACATCGTCGGCAGCGCGGCCGAGGCGCGCGAGGCGGTGAGCAGCGTCAACTATGCCGCGATGATCCTCGACCTCGGCCTGCCCGACGACGACGGTCTGTCGGTGCTGCGCGAGCTGCGCCGGCAGATGGAGCCGTTGCCGGTCCTGGTGCTGACAGCCCGCGGCGGCTTGCAGGACCGCGTCACCGGCCTGCGCAGCGGCGCCGACGACTATCTCGCAAAGCCGTTTGCGATGGAGGAGCTGGTGGCGCGGCTGGAGGCCATCCTGCGCCGGCCCGGCCAGCTGCTCGGCCGCTCGCTCAGTCTCGCCAACCTCGTCTATGACACCGAGAGCCGCCAGATCTTCATCGACGACCAGCCGCGGATCATCTCCGCGCGCGAAAGCTCGGTGCTCGAGATCCTGCTGCGCCGGCAGGGGCGTGTGGTGCCGAAGAAGAACGTCGAGGACCACATCTTTGGGCTCGAAGGCGAAGTCGCCTCCAACGCGGTAGAAGTCTATGTCTCGCGGCTGCGCAAGCAGCTGGCTGAACACGGCGCCAGGGTGGTGATCCACACCATCCGCGGCGTCGGCTATCTCATGACCGAGGAGAAATAGCGTGCCCGCGGCGGGGCATGCCAGATCGCTCACGTTCAAATCGCTGATCTCGCGCATCGTGTTCCTGCACATCGTCGCGGTCGCGGTGGTCGCGATCTTCCTGCCGCTGGTGCTGTTCTGGCTGCTCAATTCCGAGATCGAGCAGCTGCATCGCGATGCCATGCGCGCGCAGGCCCAGGTACTGGCCGAGCACATCGTCGCGCAGCCGGACGGCACGTTGAGCTTCAACCTGCCCGACAGCCTGAAGGGGCTTTATTCGGACGCCTACGGCCGCTACCAGTTCGACATTCGCGATGCCGACGGCCGGCTGCTGTTCTCCTCCCACCGCCGCCCGGCCGCTGTGGCGCAACCACGCTTCCCGGAAACCATCTCCGGTGCGGGCGTCACGCGGCATATTGCCGGCAAGACGGTGCGCATCCAGGTCGCCGAGGACCTCGCGCACCGCGACGTCATCACCGACGACATCGTCTCGAACTTCTTCCGGCGGGTGGGGTGGATCACCATTCCAATCCTCCTGGTGCTGCTTGCCACCGACATCATCATCTTCCGCCGCGCGATTGCGCCGCTGTGGAAGGCCTCGGAGGAGGCGAGCAATATCGGCCCGGCGCGCATCGACATCCGCCTGCCGACGGCGCAGATTCCGCGCGAGATCATGCCGCTCGTCACCGCCGTCAACCAGGCGCTCGACCGCCTGGAGGAGGGCTTTAGGCTGCAGCGGCAATTCACGGCGGATGCCGCGCATCAATTGCGCACGCCGCTTGCGATCCTGCGCACGCGGATCGAGACGCTCGGCGACGGTGCAGCACGGCAGGCGCTGCATGCCGACGTCGAGGCCATGAGTCGGCTCGTCGCGCAGCTCCTGGAGATCGCCGAGCTCGACACGTTGGTGCGCGATCCCGGCGAGACCGCGGATCTGCGCGCCGTCTGCGCCGAGGTGGTCGGTTCGATCGCGCCCTTCGCAATCGCCCAGCACAAGGACATTGCGCTGAAGGGCACCGACGCGCCGGTATTGATCCAGGGCAATTCCGAGATGATCCAGCGCGCCATCTTCAACCTTGCCGAAAACGCCATCAAGTTCACGGCGAAGGACACCTCGGTTGACGTCGAGGTTCGCGAAGACGGTTCGGTGCGCGTGCGCGATTGCGGTCCGGGCATCGCGGAAGCCGAGCGCGAGCTGATCTTCCAGCGCTTCTGGCGCGCCGACCGCAGGCGCAGCGACGGCGCAGGCCTGGGGCTCTCGATCGTGCGCGCGGTGGCGGACGATCACGCGGCCACGGTTGCGGTGGCAAACCTGCCCGGCGGCGGCGCGGAGTTCACGCTGCGGTTTCGGCCGGCGAACGAGGTGGCCTCTTCACCCTCCCGAGGAGGGGGAGGGTAAGAGGGCAACAGTCGCGCCATCCTTTGCTATTTCTGCGGCGGGCCGAGATCGAGCGGCGGCAGGTCGATCTGCGGCACCTCGATCTTGATCGTAGAGGGATCGATGTTCGTCTGGACGCCCTTGTAGTGCATCACCATCGCAGGGAATGCGATCACGAGGCCAACCATGATGATCTGGATGATGACGAATGGGACCGCACCCCAATAGATCTGGCCGGTGGTGACGGGGTCCATCCTCTTGCCGGTGACGCGATCGGTGTATCGCTCCTTCGGCGCGACCGATCGGAGATAGAACAGCGCGAAGCCGAACGGCGGATGCATGAACGAGGTCTGCATGTTGACGCCGAGAATGACGCCGAACCAGATCAGATCGATGCCGAGGTGCTCGGCGGCAGGTCCGAGCAGCGGGATCACGATGAAGGCCAGCTCGAAGAAGTCGAGGAAGAAGGCCAACACGAACACGAGCGCGTTGACGAAGATCAGGAAGCCGACCTGGCCGCCGGGCAGGGAGGTGAGCAGGTGCTCGACCCAGACATGGCCGTTGACGCCGTAGAAGGTGAGCGAAAAGATGCGGGCGCCGACCAGGATGAACACGACGAAAGCAGACAGCTTGGCGGTCGATTCCGTGGCCTGCCGGATCAGGTCCCAGCTCAGCCGGCGCTTCGCGGCGCCGAGGAGGAGGGCACCGGCGGCCCCCATCGCGCCGCCTTCGGTCGGCGTCGCGATACCGATGAAGATCGTGCCCAGCACCAGGAAGATCAGGAACAGCGGCGGCACCATGACGAAGGTGGTCTGCTGCGCCATCTTGGACAGGAAACGGAAGCCGGTGAGCTTGTCGATGACCCAGTTCAGCACGGCGACGACGAAGGCGAAGATGATGCCGTAGAACATGCTGAGCACGACGTAGTCGGCGCCATGCACGCTCGAATTGCGCATCATGAACCATCCGAACACGCAGCTTGCGAGGAACAGCATGCCGAGCGAAACGAGGCCGCGGCCGCCATCGTCCTCGCGGAAGCCGATCGCCTCCTTCGGCAGGCCCGGCGCGGCTTTCGGGTAAATCATGCTCACAAGGAAGGCGTAACCGGCATAGAGGCCGGCTAGCACGAGGCCAGGAATGAAGGCGCCCTCGTACATGTCGCCGACGGACTTGCCGAGCTGGTCGGCCATCACGATCAGGACGAGCGAGGGCGGAATGATCTGGGCGAGCGTGCCGGACGCGGCGATGACGCCGGATGCCACGCGGCGGTCGTAGCCGTAGCGCAGCATGATCGGCAGCGAGATCAGACCCATCGAGATCACGGAGGCGGCGACCACGCCCGTCGTCGCGGCGAGCAGCGCGCCGACGAAGATCACGGCATAGGCAAGGCCGCCGCGGATGGTACCGAACAATTGGCCGATCGTGTCGAGCAGGTCCTCGGCCATGCCCGAGCGCTCCAGCACCAGTCCCATGAAGGTGAAGAACGGGATGGCGAGCAGCGTGTCGTTGTTCATCACGCCGTAGACCCGCTCCGGCAGGGCCTGGAGAAAGTCGGGATGGAATTGGCCGAGCTCGACGCCGATCACGGCGAAGAACAGGCCGACGGCGCCGAGCGAGAATGCCGCGGGATAGCCGAGCAGCAGCACGACGACCAGCGACACGAACATGATGGGCGCCATATTGGCGATGATGAATGCGGTCATGATTTCCCCTAAACCGTCGCCAACCGCTACTTCTTCTCGATCGCTTCGACGAGATGCTCGACTTCGGCCTCCAGCGCCGACACCTGGGATTCATGCGGGTCCGGCATCAATCCGCGCATCACCGCAATCCGCTTGATCAGCTCGGAGATACCTTGCACGAGCAGGAAGGCGAACCCGATCATGATCAGGGACTTGGCGGGCCATTGCGGCAGGCCACCGGCGTTGCCGGATTGCTCGTTGATGTGGAAGGAGCGCTGGAAGAACGGCACTCCGGTGATGATCATCACGATGCAGATCGGAATGAGGAAGAACAGGTGACCGACCACGTCGATCACGTTGCGTGCCTTCTTCGGCAGCGCGTTGTTCACGATATCGATGCGGATGTGCTCGTTGTCGAGCAGCGTCCAGGGCGAGCAGAGCAGGAAGACGATGCTGAAGAGCACCCATTGCAGCTCAAGCCATGAATTCGACGACGTGTCGAACGACTTGCGGATGATCGCGTTGACTGCCGAGATGATCACGGCGAGCACGATCAGCCAAGCCACGCGCTTGCCGGCCCAGCGCGTGAACGCGTCGATCCTGCTGCTCAACTTAAGGAGCGCTTGCAACGATAGGTCCTCCCCCGATTGTGCCCCGGCCGTCTTGACTGCGCCGAGTTGGCGCGTGGCTTGTCTCGCCGCGCAGGCATGAGGCAGCCGCACCAAACCAGCGGGCGTGCCGCCAGTCAATCGGAAGTTTGTTGATAGTTAAGGGGAATAAGGTCGTATTCCGACGGTGTTAGCCGCCGGTGACGCTCATGTGCCTGCTGACGCTGGGCCGGTCGTGGCGCCGATCGATGATGAAATCGTGCCCCTTGGGCTTCAGGCCGATGGCGCGGTCGATCGCATCCGCAAGCAGCAGGTCGTCGGAAGATGCACGCAGAGGTTTGCGCAAGTCGGAGGCGTCCTCGTGGCCGAGGCATGTGTGCAGCGTCCCCGTGCAGGTGACGCGCACCCGGTTGCAGGATTCGCAGAAATTGTGGGTCATCGGCGTGATGAAGCCGAGCTTGCCGCCGGTTTCGGCGACGCTGACATAGCGGGCCGGACCGCCGGTGCTCTCTGGCAGATCCGTCAGCGTGAATTGCTGGGTGAGGCGGGCGCGCACCAGCGACAGGGGCAGATACTGGTCGATCCGTCCCGATCCGATCTCGCCCATCGGCATGACCTCGATCAGCGTCAGGCCCATGCCCTTGCCGTGGGCCCAGCGGATCAGTTCGGGCAGCTCGTCCTCGTTGAGGTTCTTCAGGGCGACGGCGTTGATCTTCACCGCAAGCCCTGCGGCGCGCGCGGCCTCGATACCCTCGAGAACCTTGTCGATCTCGCCCCAGCGGGTGATCTCGCGAAACTTCCCGGGGTCGAGCGTGTCGAGGGAGACGTTGATGCGGCGGACGCCGCAATCGGCGAGCTCGCGCGCGTGTTTTGCAAGCTGGGTGCCGTTGGTGGTCAGCGTCAGCTCGTTCAATGCGCCGGTCGAAAGATGCCGCGACAGCGAGCGCACCAGCGTCATCACGTTGCGGCGGACCAGGGGCTCGCCGCCGGTGAGCCGCAGCTTCTTCACGCCCTTGGCGATGAAGGCCGTGCAGAGCCGGTCAAGTTCCTCCAGCGTCAGGAGGTCGGCCTTGGGCAGGAACGTCATGTCTTCCGACATGCAGTAGAAGCAGCGCAGATCGCAGCGGTCGGTGACCGAGACACGCAGATAGCTGATGGTCCGCCCGAACGGATCGGTCATCGCGCCCGAGAGCGCGGCACGGGGGCTCGCAGAAAGTCCGTTCATACCAAATGCCTTGTCACTTGCGGCGACGGGCGCACCTTTGCTTCAGCGGTGCCGTAAAAGCAATCTAAGCATCGGACGCGGCTAGGACAATCGGGTGGTAGATGCAGATCAGCGCTTGCCTGCATTCGGATCGGGGAACGGCGAGGCCGCTGCGGGTGCAGCATCGGCCGGCGCTGCGGCGGGCGCGGCAGATTTGGGTGTCTTCGGCCGGTGCGGCTTGCGGACCGGTTTCGGCGGCACCGCCGGCTGGAGTTCCGCAAACACCGGATTCGGATCGGTGGTGACGGAGGCGGGGGTGGTGAAATCGCCGGGATTCCTGGCCACATTCACCGGCACGCTCGCCGGCTGGTACTTGGGCAGGGCGAAAGCGACCGTGAAGGGCGCATCGGGCGCGGGAACCGAGACCGAGCAAGGGGTCTTGCAGCCCTGACCGAGTGAGGTCGTGGCATCAGCACCGGGGGGATTGGATTCGAGCCTGACCTGGACGGTCGGCGCCGATTTGAACATGTCCCAAGACATCGAGGAGCAGCCACCCAGGCTCGCTCCTGCTAACGCAATCGCGATGACACGACGCATGAACCATCCACTTCTATTGCGACAAACCGCCACATCCCCGGGGCGACCTTAGAAGTGTCGTTTGGGGCAGGCAATTGGCGCGCGGCGCATAGACAATAGATGGTTAACGCAGGGATGTTTGCGAAATAATATAGTCCTATCAGCTGGTTGTGGCGGATGACGCCGTCATCAGGCTGATGGCGGCCGCCGGCAGGTCACGCATGTGATGGATCAGTCGGTCTGGCTTCAACTCGGCGATCGGCACGTCGGTGTAGCCGAAGCTGACCCCGATGACAGGTACCCCAGCCCGCCGGGCGACCCCAACGTCGGTTCCGGCGTCGCCGACCATGATGCTGGCCTTCACGTCTCCACCGGCGCGCGCAACGGTCTCGCGGAAAATGGTCGGATCTGGCTTCTGGACGCCAAAAGTGTCCGCCCCGCAGATCGCTGCGAATCGGCGGCTGAGGTCGAGCTGGTCCAGCAGCCGCTTCGACAGCCATTCCAGCTTGTTGGTGCAGACCGCGAGGCGATGGCCTCGCGCCGAAAACTGGTCGAGTGCGGCCTCGAGCCCCTCGAAGGGGCGGGATTCGACCGCGATATGGTCGGCGTAATAGGCGATGAAATCCGCGGTCATCCGGTCCATGTCCGCGGGTGTGACGGTGCGGCCTTCGGCCTCCAGCCCCCGCTCGATCAGCTTGCGGGCGCCGGCGCCGATCATGTTGCGGGCCGAGGCCATGGGCACGGGCGGCAGACCTTCGCGGTCAAGCACGTAGTTGAGGGCGGTGATCAGGTCGGGCGCGGTATCCACGAGCGTGCCGTCGAGATCGAAGACGATGGTGTGAGGGCCAGTCCCTTTGAAGGAGGTCATCACCCAGCGCTACCGGTCCGGTCGTATCCGCGCAAGGGGCGGGCCCATAAGATCACCTTATAGGCCTGTTCCCGCGAGAGAAACGAGGCTACATAGGCCGCCGAAAGCGGCCGCGATCGGCGGCTCATCCTCCGAATTCAGGGCGGGCGCACACGTGAACATGGACCAGTTGAAGCGGCAGGCTGCTGCGCGCGCCCTCGAGGAGGTGCGCGACGGCATGCAGCTCGGGCTCGGCACCGGCTCGACAGCCAAGCATTTCGTGGAGCTGCTCGGCGAGCGCGTCGCCGCCGGGCTCAAGGTGGTCGGCGTGCCGACGTCCGAAGCCACGCGCGCTGATGCGGAACGTTGCGGCGTCCCGCTGACGACACTCGATGAGATCGACCGTCTCGACATCACCGTGGACGGTGCCGACGAGATCGATCCCGAGCTCAATCTGATCAAGGGCGGCGGCGGCGCGCTGCTGCGCGAGAAGATCGTGGCGGCCGCCTCGGATCGCATGATCGTGATTGCCGACGACACCAAGTGGGTGCCGACGCTCGGCAAGTTTCCGCTGCCGGTCGAGGTCATCCCGTTCGGGCTTGGTGCGACGCGCCGGGCGATCGAAAAGGCATTTGCCGAATGCGGCGTTTCCGGGCAAATGGCGGTCCGCAAGGACAAAGGCGGCCACGTTTTCGTCACCGATGGTGGCCACTGGATCGTCGATGCCCAGCTCGGACGTATTGTGAATCCCCCCGGTCTCGCCAAGGCGTTGAGCGCCATCCCCGGGGTGGTCGAGCATGGTTTGTTCATCGGCTTGGCCAGCTCGGCCGTTCTGGCGGGCGGCGAAGGAATTCGCGTGATTGAACGGCGGAAGCCGAAAGGAGACCAGGAATGAAGAACGTGTTGAAATTCTTGCCGGCCGCGACTCTCGCTGTGGGACTGGCCGTCTCGGCCGCCCCGGCCGTCGCCCAGCAGCCCGCCCAGCCCAAGGCTGCCGCCGCACCGGCCCAGCCGAAGGCATCGCCAGCCGCGATCGCGGCGGCCAGGGAGATCCTGCAGATCAAGAACGCCACTGCGATGTATGCCGGTGCCGTGCCCGGCGTCGTCGAGAAGACCAAGATTGCGCTGATCCAGCAGAACCTCAACTACCAGAAGGATCTCAACGAGGTCGCCTCGATCGTGGCCCAGCAGCTCAACGGCCGCCAGAACGAGATCGGCGAAGGCATGGCCCAGATTTATGCCAGCGAATTCACCGAACAGGAGCTGAAGGATCTCGTCACCTTCTACAGGTCGCCGCTCGGCAAGAAGCTGATCGAGGCCGAGCCGCGCGCCATCGGTCTCAGCATGGCCTTCATGAACTCCTGGGCCCAGAACTTCTCCGAGACCGTGATGGGCGCCTTCCGTGCCGAGATGCGCAAGCGTGGCAAGGAGATCTGATCGATCCTATTTGATCAGAGATTGTTGAAGGGGTGGCGGAGTGGACCATGGCTGAATTCGACGTCGACCTCTTCGTCATCGGTGGTGGTTCGGGCGGCGTGCGCGCCGCCCGCATCGCGGCCGGACACGGCGCCCGCGTGATGATCGCGGAAGAGTACCGCATGGGCGGCACCTGCGTGATCCGCGGCTGTGTGCCGAAGAAGCTGTTCGTGATCGGCTCGCATTTTCGTCAGGACCTCGAGGACGCCGCGGGTTTCGGCTGGACCGTTCCTCCGGCCAGCTTCGACTGGCCCACACTGATCGCCAACAAGGACAAGGAGATCGCGCGGCTGGAGGCGGCCTACACGACGAATGTCGAGAAGTCGGGCGCGCAGATCGTCAAGAGCCGCGCGGTGATCGAAGACAAGCACACCGTCCGCCTGCTCGAGAACGACAAGAGGATCACCGCAAGGTACATCCTGATCGCCACCGGCGGGGCTCCCAACCACGGCGCCGCGATTCCCGGCATCGAGCACGTGATCTCCTCCAACGAGGCGTTCCACCTTGCGAGACTGCCGAAGCGGATCGTGATCCAGGGCGGCGGTTACATCGCGCTGGAATTTGCCGGCATCTTCGCCGGCTTCGGCTCCGACGTCACCGTGATCTATCGCGGCGACAATATCTTGCGCGGCTTCGACGAGGACGTGCGCACGCATGTGCGCAGCGAGATGGAGAAGCAGGGCATCACCATTCTCACCGGCTGCACGGTGACCAGGGTCGATCGCCACGGCGAGAGCTTCACCACCCATCTGTCGAACGGATCGAGCATTGGCTCCGACCAGGTGATGTTCGCCATCGGCCGCCATCCCAACGTTGCCAATCTCGGGCTGGAGAAAGCCGGCGTCGCCATCAACCCGAGCAATGGCGGCATCGCGGTCGATCATTTCTCCAGGAGCTCGGTCGACAGCATCTATGCGATCGGCGACGTCACCCACCGCTTCAACCTGACGCCGGTGGCGATCCGCGAGGGCCATGCTTTTGCCGACACCGTGTTCGGCAAGCGCGAGGTCACGGTCGATCACGCCAACATCCCGACCGCCGTGTTCTCGCAGCCGGAGGTCGGCACGGTTGGTCTGACGGAGACCGAGGCGCGCGCGCAATTCAGCCACGTCGACATCTACAAGACGACGTTCCGCCCCATCAAGGCGACGATGTCGGGCCGCGACACCCGCGTGCTGATGAAGCTCGTGGTCGACGGCTCATCCGACCGCGTGCTCGGCTGCCACATCGTCGGCGATGCCGCCGCCGAGATTACGCAAGCTGTCGCGATCGCGGTGAAGATGAAGGCGACCAAGGCCGATTTCGATGCGACCATCGCGCTGCATCCGACCGCGGCCGAAGAGCTCGTCACGATGCGCACGCCGACCGCACGCCATGTGCGGCAGGCGGCGGAGTAGGGGAGAGGTTGTCGGACGAGCCCGGGCCTGCACGGTTCGAGACGCCCGCTGTGGCGGGTCCTCACCATGAGGGTCTGAGATTTCGCCGCAATACACGACCTCATTCTGAGGGCCCGCCGCAGGCGGGCGTCTCGAAGGATGGCCGCAACGAGATGCGCGCCTACCCGTACAGATACCCGACCGGCTTGCCTTCGGTGCGCAGGGGACGGACATCCTTGTGCGTGATGATCTGACCGGCGAGGCCGTCGATCTCGTCGCGCTGCGTCGGCGTCCAGCTGCGCAGCTCGTTCATGCCCTTGAGCAGGCCGAGCCGCAGCACCTGGGTGTTTTCGCCGACAGCCGTGAGGCTGATGGAATCCCTGCCCGCCGTCACCACGTCGCCGGCTGACAGCTCGAAGCTCTCGCCGGTCCTTCTCTTGAACTCGGCCGTGCCGCGAATGACGCGATAGATCACGACCTCGCCCTTCGCAAAACAGGTCGCGTCCCCCGCGGCAGACGTGCTCTTCGGCAAGAGTGCGTGGCCACGCGGGTCGGTCGCGATGATGTGGCCCGTGACGAGATGCCCGCTCGGAATTTCGATGCCGATATCGCGCAGGTAAACCGGCATCGCCGATCTGACAGAACCGTCGGTGAGCGGCTTAAACAGTGCGTCGAGCGCCAGGGGATCCTGAAGCCAGAAGCCGGCATCGGCCGGCCGGTCATGCAGCGGATGGCTCCAGGCCACGCGCGGCGTTTCGTCCTCGTTGATCTGATCCGGACCGACAATGGTCGGATTCGGAAAGGTGGTGGGATCGGTGATGAAGGCTTCGAGGAATTTGCCGGAATAGCCCATCGAGATCGGATCGGGCACCACCGTCTGCGGCGTCTTCAAATTCTCTTCGGTCGACAGACCCGACCAGGTGTAGAACAGCTGGCGATGCACGATCGCGCTTTGCAACATCACCGCGCCCGGGCCGACATTGTACCAGCGGCCGTCATAGTCGAAGGTGAACGCGCCCGAGGTGACCAGCACGAGCTGAAAGCCGCCCGGCGGAAGATGAAGATGGAAATCGGTGGGCCCGGTGTCGGGCCGGTAGATCGGCAGATTGGTCGCGACCTCGTGCAGCAGGAAGCTCTCGTTGTTGGCGTGAAAGCCTTCATTGGCGCGGTTGTAGAGGGCCTGCGGCCGGTACGTTGCCTCGAACTTCGCATCCCGGTCGCGATCGATCGCCACGAAATTGCGGTCGTTGAGGCGCAATCGCGCGCCGTTCGGATGGGTGAGGCCAGTGATTTTGAGATCTCCGGCAGCATGCACGTTCATGGCATTCTCCGATCTGGGGCCGTCCATTCCGGAGCCGGGCGCACGCAACTTGCCGCTCTCTATCGTGGGCGGGCAGGGAATGGGGCCTGCTGCTGTCTTGCGAATTCTGGGCCAGTCGGCGCGTGCTGCGCGGGCAGGCTCGCCGCCCGCACGCGGCGCGAAGGAAAAGCTTGATTGCACCTGAGGTTAGACGGCGGGTTCGCCAACGGGCCCGACCTTTTCGCCCAGCCCGCGAGTTGAGTGGAGCGACGTGTCTTGTCCAATTTGTCGGCAGCCCTGCAGGTCGCGACGACAGGCAAATGCCGGCGGCTCAGCGTCTGAAGCCGTTCATTCGAACGGGTGGCGGACGGTCCGCTCGGGCTTGCCGAACGGGCTATCCGCCCACTTCGCCATGTCCAGCGCGCGGACATCGATGCCTTCGCACCAGAGGCAGCTCGGTTCCGCGCGGCCTTTGGGTGTCAGCATCGGGACAAGCGCATGGCCGCAGCCGGTGCAGAATGTGGTGCGATTCATGCGCTTCTCCGCGCTCATCGGATTCAAGGACGACATTCTCGCTGCCGAAGCTTGCGCGGGCGCTATGACGGCGCAGACGCTCGTTCCCGAGAGGGGCAATGTACCGATTCATCATGACACGGTTGCGATGTCGTCTGCCGTTCCACGATAGGCGGAGCGCATTTCCTTCCGGTCCCGACTCTGCGCCCGCAACGCGAAGAGCGCTGCAGCGCATCCGGGACGCGGTTCGTCACAATGGAACCGATGCGGCGGCTGGTCGCACGCATGCTGCCTTGATTCCGACAGAGCCACCTTTATCTCTAACCAGAACAAGAATCCGGGCCCCTCTGGCGAGGACGCCGACGATGTCGGCAAACCTCGTGATGTCGGATGACCTGTCCCGCGCGAATGCGATGGATCGGCCGATCGTCGGGCCTTTGTTCGTTCTCTCCGACTCTTCGTCCGATCGCAGCTCCGTGCGGCCATTTCGCAAGTTAAGGGAGCTACGATGTCTGACGCCAAAACCTCTAATCCGATCGAGATCACGGAGCCGTCCAGCCTGAACGAGCAGGCCGCGGTCGCGCTGGTGATTGTGGGCGCGCTGGTTGCGGTTGCCGACCGGCGTGTTTCTCCGGTCGAGCGTGACGAGGTGATCCGTTTCATCAGGGATCGCAGGCTGGCGCCGCACATTTCGGACGAACGGCTCTCTGCGATGTTCGATGAACTCGCCGAACGGCTCGAGGAGCCGGATTTTGCCAACGTCGTGATCGACACGCTGCGGCCGGTTTCGAATCTGCCGCTCTCGTCTCATCTGATGGAGCTGTCGGAGCGCGTTGCTGCCGCAGATGAGGACGTACATCCCCACGAAGTCCAGGCGATCAAGTTGTTGCGTCTGCTGACGCTGGTGCTGCCGCGCGCGAAGCCCATCGTGCCGAATGCAGCGGGCGCCGAGCTGCAGGCCGCCCTGAAGGAGCAAGCATGAGCACAGTTTTGGACCAGCGCACCATGGAAGCCGAGGGCACCACCGGCGAGGTCGCCGGTGGAGATCCGCGCATGGCCAAGCTCGTCGACCGCCTGCCGCCGCGCATGGGCGATACCTTCACCTATCTGCTCAGGCCGTCCAGCCGCTGGGTCAGGATCCCCTCGGGCACGCTGCTGGTCGCCGGCGGTGTGCTGTCCTTCCTGCCGCTGCTCGGCGTCTGGATGCTGCCGCTCGGCCTCGCGCTGCTCGCCGAGGACGTACCTGCGCTGCGCTCCTCCCGATCCAAGGTCTTCGACTGGATCGAACGCCGCAAGCCGCACTGGCTCGATCCGTCGACATCGAAGAATGATCAAACATGACTGAATTCATCACCGCCGAGGCGCTGACCGCGCTGTTTCAAGTCGTCCTGATCGATCTCGTGCTCGCCGGCGACAACGCCGTCGTCATCGGCCTCGCCGCGGCGGGCCTGCCGGCCGGACAGCGGCGCCGCGCCATCATCGTCGGCATCGCCGCGGCCACTGCGCTGCGCATCGCCTTCGCCGGCGTCGCGACCCAGCTCCTGCAGGTCATCGGCCTGCTGCTCGCCGGCGGCGTGCTGCTGCTCTGGGTGTGCTGGAAGATGTGGCGCGAGCTGCGCGAGCAGGCGACGCATTCGGAGCAGCTCGCGTTCAGCCACGGCGGCGGCGCGGATGCTGCGCCGGTGCAGCGAAAGACCTTCGGCCAGGCGGCGGCGCAGATCGTCGCGGCCGACGTCTCGATGTCCCTCGACAACGTCCTCGCGGTGGCGGGCGCCGCGCGCGAGCATCCCTACATCCTCGCCTTCGGCCTGTTGCTGTCAGTCGCGATGATGGGTGTCGCCGCCGATCTGCTCGGCCGCGTGCTCCAGAAGCAGCGCTGGGTCGCCTATGTCGGCCTCGCCATCATCATTTACGTCGCCTTCGAGATGATCTATCGGGGCTCGCTCGAGCTCGCGCCTGTCATCGCGAGTCTCTGAAGCGCATTCCTGTCTGCAATCCGGAGCGATCCATGACGTCTGAACCCAAGGCACCTTCGGCGCTGGCGGCGCCAAGGCCGCCGATCGGCCTGTTTCCGAAACTGATCTTCGGCTCGCGCTGGCTGCAATTGCCGCTCTATATCGGCCTCATCGTCGCGCAGGCCGTCTATGTGCTGTTGTTCCTGAAGGAGCTCTGGCACCTGGTCGTGCACTCGTTCGATGCCAGCGAGCAGCAGATCATGTTGGTCGTGCTCGGGCTGATCGACGTCGTGATGATCTCGAATCTGCTGGTGATGGTGATCGTCGGCGGCTACGAGACCTTCGTCTCCCGCCTGAACCTGAGCGGGCATCCGGACGAGCCGGAATGGCTCAGTCACGTCAACGCCAGCGTGCTCAAGATCAAGCTCGCGATGGCGATCATCGGCATTTCCTCGATCTCGCTGCTCAGGACCTTCATCGAGGCCGGTAATCTCGGCACCAACCGCAGCAATTTCACCGAGAGCGGCGTGATGTGGCAGGTCCTGATCCACATGACCTTCATCATCTCGGCGATCGGCATCGCCTGGGTCGACCGCCTCAGCGAGAGCGGCCATCGCAAGGAGTCCGGCCACGGCTGAGCCTGCGAATGGGGCCGCGCCTTGAGGCGGCGGCCCCGCCACCATATCGGCGGAGCCTCGCCGAACGTCGTCTTGTAGCCGGTCTCGAGGAATCACAAGCCGCCGATGCGCAGGTGATGTTTGCTTTGAACGACCATCCAGCCGTCTGAGGTGAGGTGGCCGGCGTCCGTTCATGGTTTCTTTCCGCAGATCTCGCGGGATGCCGTCGCCTCCGCTCTGTGGAGAGCGTATTCATTCCGCTGGGCTGCCGACGACCGCACCCTGCTTGAGGTCTTCGCGGGCGAGGATCAGCACAAGGCCGACGATGATCAACTCGACCACCGCGAAGGCGACGAAAGCCTCGGTGAACGCGCCGGAAGAGGCGTTGACGATGGCTACCATCATCCAGGGCGCCACGAAAGCCGACAAGATGCCGAACACCTCCGCATAGCCGATCGCCGCCGGTGCGAGCGCGTCGGAGTATTTTTCGCTGAGCAGCGCGAAGATCGCGCCGCCGCCGAGCAGCGCGACGCCGCTGAGGGCCGCGAACAGCACCAGTACACCGAACGGCATCGGCGTAACGACGCTCCAGAGGAACATCAGGGCGGTCAGGAAGGCGAGCCCCGCGGTGAGCTTGATCATGAACGGCTTGCCGAGCCGGTCGGACATGTAGCCGCCGATCACCAGGAAAAGGACCTGCGAGAGCCCCATCACGGTGCCGATCACGGCGCCGGCTTCCGGCGGCATGTGCTGCACGGCGATAAAGGCGGGCACCACCCAGGTCGCGGTGCCGGCGATTGCGAAGGTGCAGGCCACGATGCCGAAGCCACCAACTGCGATCCATTTCGAGCGGAAGATTTCGCCAAGCGGCAGGTGCTTCTGAGGCGTCTCGTTCCCCCAGGTGAAGTCGACGATACCAATCTCGCTCGGGCTATTGCGAACGACGAGCGCGTCAATCGCAGCGACGATCAGGGTGCCGACCGCCAGTACTGCGAAGAAGGTCCGCCATCCGGTCGCAATGGTCAGGGGAATGCCGAGTGCGAAATCCAGGGTGATGGCGAGGCTGTAGGCCGCAAGGATGACCCCGACCACCGACCCGCGCCGGCTCTGCGGAAACCAGCCGAAGATCAGCTTCATGTTGCCGATGAAAATGGCGGCATCGAAGAAGCCGATCAGGAGCCGCAGCAGCACAAGCTGGGTGTAGGTCTGGACGAACACCTGAAGCATCATCCCGAGACCGGTGCCGGCAAGTCCGATCAGCAGCATGTTGCGCGCCGTCATCGAGCGGCTCACCGGTGACCACACCATCATCCCGATGCCATAAGTCAATGCGAAGATACCCTGCGCCAGACCGGCCTCGGCGGGATTGAGTTTCAGGCTCTCGGAGACGAAAGGCAGCACGGCCGCGAAGGCGTACCAGTCGGCCGCGAGGAATATCTCGCAGAAGATGGCGAGTGCCAGCATGCACTTTTGCCAGACGGCAATCCGTAGGCGGTCGCTCTCGGAAATGGTGGTCCAGGAGATCGTCATGATCGATCCTCGCGGTTTGAACTTTCGGCGGGAGACGAGCATCAGGCCGGGGGCGGCAGGAAATTGACCTCGTGCTCGGCGGCACGCCGAACGACTTCCTGCGGATCGGGCAGGTTGTGGATGCGCTCGAACAGCTCCTTGAGCGATCGCGTCGGCGCGACCCAGAACAGGCTGGTCGCGGTTTCGCCGGACTTGTTGAAGATGCCGTGGGGAATGCCTTTGGGCATGCGCACGAGGTCCCCGGCGGTCGCCACCAAGTCCTTCCCGTCAAGCCAGAGATCGTAACGGCCGCTCAATACGTAGACGAATTCGTCCTGGGTCGGATGAACGTGCGGCGGCACGAAGGTGCCGTCGGGGAAAACGGCATGCCAAGCCATCGACGCCTCGGAGTGCTGCTTCAGCGTGTAGGTCTGGCCCAGAATGTTCCAGACGATGTTGCCAAAGCCGTCTTTGGCGGGGGTTACGCCCGGAGGCATCTCGATCATGGTGGTGTCCTTCTGTCTGAGCTATTCGGCTAGAAAATCGGTGACGTGATGCGCGGCGGAGGGCGTTTCCTCGAACACCAGATGTCCCGTGTCCGGCACCAGCGTCACGCGCGCGTGGGGCAGCCCGGCCTTCCAGGCCTCGGCCTGCGCCGTTGGGCGCAGGCGATCCGCGGCGCCCCACAAGACCAGCGTCGGCATCGTGATCCGGTGCAGCCAGTGCGCGAGCTTTGGATTGCCCTGCGGATCGCTGCGGATCAGCTTGGCGAAGCCCGTCACTTCGCGCCCGAGGCGGGCGTCGAACGCAGCATCTGGCGCCTTGGGAAAGTAACGGAGCGCGTTTGACGGATCGTGCGCGAGATAGGCCGGCAAATCCTGTGGCGCGATCTCGAACAGGCCGGGGGCCGGCGCGCTCGCAACCACGAGGCCGGCGGGCGCGACCAGCACCAGCTTGCGGACGCGATGCGGCTGGCGGATGGCGAACTCGGCGGCGAGCCATCCGCCGAGCGAAAATCCGGCAAGATCGAACGTCGCCAGTCCCAGCTTGTCGAGCAAGTCCGTGGTCTGGAGGACATGATCCTCGATCGTATCGATCCAGACCGCATCGCCGGAGTCGCCGAAACCGGCCTGATAGGGAACGATGACGGTGTGCCGCTTCGCCCAGTCGCGCGCCATCTCAAATCCGGTAAACGTTCCGGTCCCGTGCAGGAACACCAGCGGGGGGCCACTTCCGATGGTTTGAACGACGGTGCGCACGCCGTTGATGTCGTATTCCGCGCGAGCAAAGCCGGGGAGGTCGGGCGAGGGTTTCACGGTCTCAAGCATGATGGTTGTCTCCGGTTGAAGGCAGCCTGTCTGGGCACCGCAGCGGAATAGGAGTCATGCGGCCTTGACCCGGCGGTTGCCGACAAGCGCTGCGAACTGCTCCACGGCGTTGGCAAGGCGAGCGGCAATCATCGGCGCCAAGGGGGCGCCCGGCGCCAGTTCGTCGCTGCTCGCATAAATCGCGGTCGACACCGTGCAGGCCTCGAAGAACCCGAACAACGGACGGAGCTGATGCTCGACCACCAGCGAGTGGCGCAGTCCGCCGCCGACCGCCGTCAGCAGCACCGGGCGATTGCGCAGCACGCCGGGCTTCATCAGGTCAAAGACATGCTTGAACAGGCCGGGATACGAGCCCTGGAACACCGGGCAACCGATCACCAGGCCATCGGCATGCTCGATCGCCTCGACGAGGTCGCGCGCGCGCTCGTCGAGCCCGTTGCGGGTAAACGCGGCGATGCCCAGGCCGGCATCGACGAGGTCGAGGATGTCGCTCTTGAGCGCGTGTTGTGCCAGGAGATCGGCCGCAACGGCTTCAACAAGCACGCGCGACTTTGCGGGGCGCCAGCTGCTGCCGCAGAAGCCAACGATGCGGGGTCTGTTCACGCTGACCTCCTGCGCGCTCAGCCAGTCACCCCGAACACCGTCCATTGCGCGCCGGGCCCGGGAAGGCCGAGCAGTGCACGGCCGCATTCCTCGACGATCTGGTCGGCCATCAGGATGTGCTGGGTGCCTGAGTGGATGTCGCGATAGAAGCGCTGCATCGGTGTGTTGTGCAGCGAGGCACCTCGGGCTGCCCGGTGCGCGAAGGTCGAGACGTCGGACAGGACGTCGTGGATGTGCCGCAGCGACAGCTTGATCATTGTCATTTGCGCCAGCGAGGGACTTTCGCCGCCGGCGCAGGTCTCGGAGACCTCCTTCCAGGTTTCGTGCACCAGCGCACGTGCCGCGCGAAAACGAGCCTCGGCCTGCGCGAACTGGAACTTGAAGCTGGCGCTCTCGCACGACTTGCCGAAGGGATCCTGGCGCGGGATGATGACCTTCACGAGTTCGTCGAGCATGCGGCGGCCTACGCCGACCGCCCAACTCGAGTGCGCCCAGGCGCTATAGCCCGCGAGCCCCAGCGCGCCCTGCACGCCGCCGCGACGCGGCGCGCCGATGTCGAAATCGTAGGTCATGTGTGCAGGCACGAACAGCTCGTCGCCCTCGCTGAGCGTGTAGTCGAAGCTTCCGGTGGCGCGCAGGCCGAGCACGTCCCAATTGCCCATCAGCTTGATGGTCGCCCGCGGATGGTGGGTGACGACGATCTTGGGCTGTCCGTTGGGACCGAACACCATGTCCTTGCCGGAGGCGTCGGTGACGAAGCAGCCGGAATGGACCCATTCGGCGTGCTGGATGCCGCTGCCATAGGCCCAGTTGCCGCGGATCATGTAGCCGCCATCGACCGGACGGGCGAAGCCCCGCGGGACGCCGTTGCCGGCGATGGTGATGTCGGCGCCTTTTGCGAAGACCTTCTTGATGCCCTCGTCCTCGACGTAGATGGCGAGCGTCGTGCCTTCCATATTGTTGCCGATCGCACACCATCCGGCGGACGCATGTAGGCAAGGCGCTCGATCACGGTCATCGCGTCGTAGGGCAGAAGTTCGGCGCCACCGACCTCGCGGGGAAACAGCATCGTGTAGATGCCGGCTTTGCGAAGCGCGGCAACGACGTCGTCGGTGAGATAGCCCTGTGCCTCGGCCTCGGCCGCGCGGGACTCCACCAACGGCAGCACGGCCTCAAGGCGCGCGTGGAACTCGGCCACTGATGGCGTCGTGGAGGGCCTGGCGGCGCGTTGCATGGAAAGGCTCATGGTCGGTATCTCCACGTCAAGCTGTTGCTCCGCCGTACGATCGACGGGGAGGATCGGGATCGGCGGGGACGGCGTCCGTCGGCAAAGCTCCGCCGTCGCGTGCCAAGGCTGTTGGCGCGCGGGTGAGCAGGCAGTTCGCGATGGCGACGTGACCCCGTCGGAACCACGTGATGTCGTCACGCGGTTCACGATGGCCGAATGCTAGGGATGAAGTGGGCAGACCGGCAATCCCCCATCATGGGGGGATCGCCGTTGCTGCTGTGCCGCAAAGCTGAGCCGGAGAAGCACGGCTCTGCCGCTTCTTTTCGCTTGACCGGAGAACAGGCGAAGAAGAAATTTTAAGCCTATAACAAATCCTAATGGGCGCACGTCGCGCGAGGAGTGGCGGTGAGGGCCAAGCAGGAGCAGTTGGACGGTCTGCACGAAGGCCGGCTGGCGGATCGTTTGATGTCGATCGCCGAGAGCCGTTCGGTGCGTGCGCTTGGCGTGGCCTGTTGCTCAGCAATCACCGAACTCACGGGCTCGCCGACTGTCGGCCTCTACCTGCTCGACGGGCTCGAGCCCGCCCTGGTCTACAGCCGCTACGTCGCCGACGGCCTGCTCGACAATTACAAGGCCGGCTTCTGGAAGCACGACCCGGTGCTCGACTGCATCATGACCCGCGGCTGCGCGGTCGACGGCGAAACCGTGATCGGCCCGCAGCATTGGCGACATAGCCCGACGTTCGAGATGCTGCACGAATGGGGCTTCGCCTACAATATGGGCGGGCCACTGTGGTGTGGCCAGAAGATCATCGGCGTGCTCTTCACTGCGACGACGCAGACGGGCGCACCCTATACGCCGCGCGCACGACTGCGCATGGAGATGCTATGCCGCGCCGGCTCGCTGGCGCTGACCAACATGTTGAATGCGGGCGAGATTGAAACCCACCGTAGCCCGAGCTGTCATCCCGGGGCGGCCGGGACGCTGTCGGCATCGCTGCCGCCGCGCTCGGCTGATGTCGCCATCAGGGTTTGCCGCGGCCAGACCAACAAGGAGATTGCCCGCGAAATGGGGATATCCGACCAGACCGTGAAGGAGCACGTCGCCAATTTGTGCCGCCGGTTCGGCGTGCACAACCGGACCGAACTTGCGGCCTGCCTTCTGAGCGCGCAGCAGTAAAGACGCCGCCTGCAGCGGGCGTTAGGCCTCCGGATCGCTAAAATCGTCTGCAATCCGTTCAGCGGCGGCAAACCCAGCGGACAAGAACCGCGCAGCCTTAAACTTCGATTTTGGAACCGGTCTGCATCCTGCCCGCAACAGGGCAGGGCATCGGCATGTCAATTCTCAGGGAGATCATCGCAGCGGTCGCGGGAGTCTACGCGCTCCTGTTCGTCTGCGACGCATTGTTCGGGGTCGGCGAGACGCGCTTCGACGACGCCTATTATCGCGCCAGCTTCTACGCGCCGCGGCCGAAGGAATTTCGGTTCGCGAGCGACACGCCGCCGGCGGTGCGCGTCAGCGACGCCTTCGCGCAATTCGCGCCGGGTGACGCCAAGGCGAACCGGCGCTACTCGTCTCTGACGACGATCATCCGATGACGCAGCCTCATTCGCCCTGAATCCATTCCGCCACGCCGCGCCACAGCGTGTCGCGGTGCTCGGGGCGGAAGAAGCCGAAATGGCCGATCGCCTTGGCGCCGACGTCGGACGGCTTGATCGTGAGCACCTCCGGCTCGATGGCGGAGAAACCGCTCGCGAGCAGCTCGACCGCGGGGCGCGTGGCCCAGGGATCGTCGGAGAAGCACAGCGCGCGCAGCTCGCCCCTGAACCTGGCGAAATTCTCCAGCGCCGGCAGTCTTGAATCGAACAGATAGCGCGGGCTCGAGACCCATTCGGCCCATTGCAGGAAGACGCCCTTGGGCAAATCCTCGCCGACGCCGGCCCAGCCCGGAGCATAGCCGAGCGCGTGCGTGAGCGGTACGCCAACGAGGTTCATGAACGCGAAGACGCGGTACTTTTCCGGCGAGGTCATCAACCGCCACGTCGCAGCCTGCGAGGCCACGAACGCGGCGCGCGAGATCTCGCTGTTGTTCGCAATCAGTCCGAGCGCCTGGCCGCCGAAGGAATGTCCGACATAGGCAAGCGGCAGGGTGCTATAGCGTTCACGCATCCAGCTCACCGCGGCGGTGACGTCGAGTTCGGCCCAGTCGGACATCGAGGCCTTGAAGCCGACCAGCGATCTGGGCCGATTGTAGCCGACCATCGCCGGCAGCCGGGAGTCGCCGATGCCGCGATAGTCGTAGGTCAGCACCGCGCAGCCGCGACGGGCGAGGTAGGAGGCAAAGCCCCGATAGATCTTGCGCGGCACGGCGGTCGCCGAATTGATCAGGACGGCATGGCGCTTGGCGCCGCGCGGCAGGAACAGGGTGCCGGTCAGCGCATAGCCGTCGGTCGCGGGGAAGCTGATCTCGTCGATGAAAACGTCGTCCAGTGCCGCATCCATGGGCGGTCAGTATCCTGCCAGTTTCTTTGCCTGCTCCGAGCAAATTCGAGTTCAGCTTTTCCCGCAAGGGTTTGCGCTGCGAAATGGATTTACAACTGGCGGTCGGAAGCCAGCCTGTGTATAAGGCGGCCCTCGCAACCCCTAGATCAGGTTGTGCTTTTTGCTTCACGGAGAGATTGCGATGTCCGAGCGGTGGACGCCCGAGTCCTGGCGCAGCAAGCCGGTGCTACAGGTGCCCGACTATCCCGACGCCAAGGCTTTGGCCGACGTCGAGGCGCAGCTTGCGACCTTTCCGCCGCTGGTGTTCGCAGGCGAGGCGCGCAATCTGAAAAAGGCGCTGGCGCGGGTTGCAGCGGGCGAGGCTTTCCTGCTCCAGGGCGGCGATTGTGCCGAGAGTTTTGCCGAGCACGGCGCCAACAACATCCGCGACTTCTTCCGCGTCCTGCTGCAGATGGCGGTCGTGCTAACCTATGCCGGCGCGGTGCCGGTGGTGAAGGTCGGCCGCATCGCCGGCCAGTTCGCCAAGCCACGGTCATCGCCGACCGAAAAGGTGAACGGCGTCGAGCTGCCGAGCTATCGCGGCGACATCGTCAACGACATCGCCTTCACCAAGGAAGCGCGCGTGCCGGATCCGCAGCGTCAGCTGATGGCCTATCGCCAGTCGGCGGCGACGCTGAACCTGCTCCGCGCCTTCGCCACCGGCGGCTTTGCCAATCTCGGCAGCGTGCATCAATGGATGCTCGGCTTCCTCAAGGACTCACCGCAGTCCCGCCGCTACAAGGAACTGGCCGACCGCATCTCGGATGCGCTCAACTTCATGCGCGCCTGCGGCCTCGATCTCGAGAGCCATCCCGAACTGCGGGCCACCGATTTCTACACCAGTCACGAGGCGCTGCTGCTCGGCTACGAGCAGGCCATGACCCGCGTCGATTCCACGACCGGCGACTGGTACGCGACCTCCGGCCACATGATCTGGATCGGCGACCGCACCCGCCAGCTCGATCACGGCCATGTCGAATATTTCCGCGGCATCAAGAACCCGATCGGGCTCAAATGCGGCCCGTCGCTCAAGCCGGACGAGCTCCTGAAGCTGATCGACGTGCTCAATCCCGACAACGAGCCGGGCCGGCTGACGCTGATCGGCCGCTTCGGCTCGGACAAGATCGGCGAGCACCTGCCGAACATGATCCGCGCCGTGAAGCGCGAGGGCCGGGTGGTGGTCTGGTCGTGCGATCCCATGCACGGCAACACGATCACCTCGACGTCAGGCTACAAGACGCGCCCCTTCGACCGCATCCTGTCCGAGGTGAAATCGTTCTTCGCGATCCATGCCGCCGAAGGCACCCATGCCGGCGGCGTGCATCTGGAGATGACCGGCCAGAACGTCACCGAATGTCTTGGCGGCGCCCGCGCGATCACGGACGAGGATCTCAACGACCGCTACCACACGGTCTGCGATCCCCGTCTCAATGCCGAGCAATCCATCGACATGGCTTTCCTTGTCGCGGAGCTCCTCAAGCAGGAGCGCGCCGGCAAGGCCCAGCCGATTCCGGCCGCGGCGGGGCTCTGAAACCTTGCTGCGGATCTGGAAGGCCACGATCAATTCCCGTAACGGTCTGGCCTTTGCGTTCAAATCGGAGCAGGCCGTCCGCGAGGAGATCTTTGCGCTCCTACTGTCGGTGCCGCTTGCCTGGTTCATCGGCGCGACCGCGATGCGCGCGGTCGAATTGGTGTGCTCTGTCGCGTTCGTGCTGACGGTCGAGCTGCTCAACACCGCGATCGAAAAGCTCGCCGACCGGCTGACCATGGATCACGACAAGCAGATCGGCCGCGTCAAGGACATGGGCTCGGCCGCGGTCGGCGTTGCGCTGCTGATGACGGGCGCGTTCTGGATCATTGCCGTCATCGAGCGATTGGGGTTCCTCTAGCTACGGATCGGACAAAGCGGCCATGACCGAACGTCTCGACACATTCGCGGTCACGCTCGCCCAGCTCAATCCGACCATGGGCGACGTCGAAGGCAACGCGGCGAAGGTGCGTGCGGCGCGTGCGCGAGCTGCCGCTGACGGCGCCGATCTCGTGCTGTTTCCGGAATTGTTCATCGCCGGCTATCCGCCGGAGGATCTGGTGCAGAAGCCGGCCTTCCAGGCCGCCTGCCGCGCGGCTATCGAAAAGATCGCGCGCGAGACCGCCGATGGCGGGCCTGCGATGCTGGTCGGCACGCCCTGGGTCGAGGAGGGCAGGCTCTACAATGCCTGCGCGCTGCTCGACGGCGGCCGCATCGCGAGCTTGCGGTTCAAGTGCAACCTGCCGAATTACGGCGTGTTCGACGAGAAGCGGCTGTTTTCGCGCGGACCTGCCGCCGGTCCGGTCACCGTGCGCGGGGTGCGCATCGGCGTGCCGATCTGCGAGGACATCTGGCTGGAAGAATCCGAGGACTACGAGAACGTGGTCGAGACGCTCGCCGAGACCGGCGCCGAGATCATCCTCGTGCCGAACGGCTCGCCTTACGCCCGCGACAAGAACGACGTGCGCCTGTCGGTTGCGGTGGCGCGCGTGACCGAGAGCGGGCTGCCGCTGGTCTATCTGAATCAGGTTTGCGGCCAGGACGAGCTGGTGTTCGACGGCGCCTCCTTCGCGCTCAATGGCGACTTGTCGCTGGCGGCCCAATTGCCGGCGTTCGAGGAGAGCATCGTCACGCTGCGCTTCACCCGCAACGGCGACGACTGGCGCTGCATGGGCCCGATCGCCGAACTGCCCGAGGGCGACAAGGCCGACTACGCTGCCTGCGTGCTGGGCCTGCGCGACTACGTCGTCAAGAACGGCTTTCCCGGCGTGCTGCTCGGGATTTCCGGCGGTATCGATTCCGCCCTGTGCGCGGCCATCGCAGTCGACGCGCTCGGTGCCGACCAGGTGCATGGCGTGATGCTGCCTTATCGCTACACCGCGTCACATTCGATCGCCGACGCCGGCGAGCTCGCCGGCCATCTCGGCATCCGCTACGAGGTGCTGCCGATCGCGGAGGCCGTGAACGGCTTCGAGACCATCCTGTCCGGCATCTTCAAGAATCTGCCGCCCGATATCACCGAGGAAAATCTCCAGGCGCGCACGCGCGGCACGCTGCTGATGGCGATCTCCAACAAGACCGGCCTGATGGTCGTGACCACAGGCAACAAGTCGGAAATGTCGGTCGGCTATGCCACGCTCTATGGCGACATGAATGGCGGCTTCAACCCGATCAAGGACATTTACAAGACGCAGGTGTTTCGCCTGGCAAGCTTGCGCAACGGCTGGAAGCCGGAAGGCGCGCTCGGCCCGGCCGGTGAGATCATTCCGCCCGACATCATCGCACGGCCGCCGACCGCGGAGCTGCGCGAGAACCAGACCGACCAGGATTCGCTGCCGCCCTATGACGTGCTCGACGCCATCCTGGAGCGCCTGGTCGAGCGCGAGCAGCCGCTGGAGCAGATCATAGCCGCCGGCTTCGACCGCGAGATCGTCACCCGCATCGATCATCTGCTCAACGTCGCCGAATACAAGCGCCGCCAGGCCGCGCCCGGCGTGAAGGTGACAGCCAGGAATTTCGGTCGCGACCGCCGCTATCCCATCACCAACCGCTTTCGCGACAAAGGGGAGGGGGTGCCAGCGCCGGACGTGACACTGGTGTCACGCGGCAGCCGGGCATCGATCGACGCGTTCGAGGGGTAAGCGGAGCAGTGTGCTGTTTGGCCATCGCTGCCGCGAGCGTGGTGTGCATGATTGTGCCCTCGCCACTTGCGGGAGAGGGCAGCACCGCCGTCGAAACGGACTCGCTTGGGTGAGGGGGTCTATCCGCGTACTCTCATGCGGACATGTGCGCCCGGACAGAACCCCTCATCCGGCGCTTCGCGCCACCTTCTCCCACAAGGGGCGAAGGGAAGGGAAACCTTACTTCTGCTGCTGCGGCAGGAAGGTGGGGCCCACTGAACGGATCGGCTTGTTCTCGGAGCCCGTCGCCGTGCCGGTGTCCGCCGGCGGTGCCGCAGCCGGCGCATTCGCCGTCGTCGGCGCGGGAGCTGCGCCCTTTTTCGCGTTCGCAGGCGTGCCCTTGTTGAGCCGCTGCTGCTGCATCTTCCTGGCGCTCTCTTCGGTGACGATGATGTCGCCCTGCTGCTCGGCCGCGGCCTTGTCGTCGGCCGATTTCAGCGCATCCGCCCAGGTCTGGCCCGCCGCCTTGCAAGAACAGGACGGGTTGAACTCGCTACGGAATTTGAAGGCGGTCGGCAGCGCGGTGTAGGGCTGGCCGCCGATGGAGACCGCCGAGTTCATGTCCTCACCGGGATTGCGATGGGTGTAGAGCACGGCTTCGGCAGCCGGGCACAGCGCCTTGCAGGTCCTCTCATCGTCAGGGAAGCGCGCCGGCACGGTGGCAAAGGAGATCGGGAAATAGGCGCCGTCGCAGGTGCGCACGCAGACGGTGCGGAAGGTGCCGGATTGCGGGCCGAGATCGGAGGGCGGCATGGCCTGCGGATTGTTCGGGTTGTTGCCGCCGCCGAACAGATTGGTGAGGAAGTTGCCGCCGCCTTGTGACTGCGCGGCATTGGCGTATTGCGGGCCGCAATTGTTCTGCGCCAGCGCCATCAGCACCGAGCGGCGCTGGTTGTCGCGCTCCGGGCTGGAGCCGCCCGGACCGCCGCCGCGCAGCCGCTCGAGACTGCCGGTGATCTGGTCCAGATTGGCGCGCATCTGCTGGATCTGGGTGTTGACCGGGCCGCATTGCGCCGACTGGCCGTTGAACAGCGAGAAGAAGCCGGAGGAATCGCAGCCCATGCGCTTGGCCTGCATGGTGACGCGGTCGAGCTCGGCCTGCTGCTTGGCCTGGGAATCCTGATAGCGGCGGATCTGCTCCTCGCGCGCGGGGTCACCGCCGCCGCCACGATCGAGCGCAGCGAGCTGGCCTTCCAGTCGCACGCACATCGGGTTCGGTCCGAGCCCGTTCTGCCCGGGCTGAGGCGGCGGCCCGGGCGGTCCGGCCTGCGCGAAAGCGCCGGTGGCGAGCACGGCCGCGCTCAGGAGCACGGTGCAGGCAAGGAGGAAGCGGGCACGGGGCAGGGACAACAATTCAGGCATATCCGCCATTCTAGCGAGGTCACGGCCCAATGTGATGTTCCAAGTGACTTTGGGGGCCGAAGCGCGCCCTCCAATAGCCGCTTCCTGCGGCATCGTCACGTCGTTTCAGGGGCCAATGATTGGGCCTAAGGTCCGCCAGCTTCGAGCGAATTCAGCGCTGGCAGGTGATTGCGACATATTCGTCGCAATGGCCATGGGAGCAGTTTGTGCCGGTTTTGGGGACGGAGCCGGTAATTTCGTCGGGATCGACCCGGCGATAGCTCGATGCCTTTGCAAAATCTCGTGACTGGCAATAGGTGCGCGCGGCGGAGGCGCCGCACGTCTCGCCTTTGGCCGGGCACTTGTCGGCGATGATGAAGACGCGGGTCTCGGCGCGCGCGGAAGGTGCTGCAAGGAGCGAGGCGCCGAAAATGAGCGCGAGCAGGGATCGCATGAAAATACCGGAGCAAAAAAATCAGGGAACCGCAAATTCCAGAATGGGCTCAAATGGTTAGGAGATCATGAACCCTCCGAGCAGACCGCGCCCCGTGCGGAGGCAAAAACGGCATTTTCGCGGCCCTTGACGTCAGGGCCCGTGGTGGCCCATATGTCGCCCCATGAACGGTCTCCTCGCCATCTGCGCCATTTGCCGCGAGATTACGAGCTAGCGATTCGCTGGCTGGAGCCGTCTTTTCTCAAATGCATTGAGAGCCTTGGACGCCCGGCCGAGAGGGATGGGTTGTCATGGAATTGCGTCTTTACGATACGCTGAGCCGGGAAAAGCGGACCTTTGTGCCGCTCGATGCGAACAACGTCCGCATGTATGTCTGCGGACCCACCGTCTATGACTTCGCCCATATCGGCAACGCGCGGCCGGTGATCGTGTTCGACGTGCTGTTTCGGCTGCTCCGCCATCTCTACGGGGAGGCGCATGTCAAATATGTCCGCAACATCACCGACGTCGACGACAAGATCAACGACCGGGCCGCGCGGGATTTCCCCGGCCTGCCGCTGAACGAGGCCATTCGCAAGGTCACCGAACAGACCGGCAAGCAGTTTCATGCCGACGTCGATGCGCTTGGCTGCTTGCGGCCGACCGTCGAGCCGCGTGCGACCGAGCACATCGGCGAGATGCGCGAGATCATCGAGAGGCTGGTCGCCGGTGGCTTTGCCTACGTCGCCGAGGACCATGTGCTGTTCTCGCCGCAGGCGATGAACGCGGCCAATTCGGTGCTGCCGCGCTACGGCGCGCTGTCCAACCGATCGCTGGATGAGATGATCGCCGGCGCCCGCGTCGATGTCGCGCCCTACAAGAAGGACAGCACCGACTTCGTGTTGTGGAAGCCGTCCAAGCCCGGCGAGCCGTCATGGCCGTCGCCGGCCGGCATCGCCGCGCACGGCCGCCCAGGCTGGCACATCGAGTGCTCGGCCATGGCCTGGAAGCATCTCGGCGAGCATTTCGACATCCATGGTGGCGGCATCGATCTCGTGTTTCCGCACCACGAGAACGAGGTCGCGCAGACCTGCTGCGCTTTCCACCGCGAGCGCATGGCGAACACCTGGATGCACAACGGCTTCCTACAGGTCGAGGGTGAGAAGATGTCGAAGAGCCTCGGCAACTTCATCACCATCCATGAGTTGCTGGCGGACTGGCCGGGAGAGGTGCTTCGGCTGAACATGCTAAAGACGCAGTATCGTTCGCCGATCGACTGGACCATGAAGTCGCTGGAGGAGAGCGCCAAGACGCTTGATGACTGGTATCGCGTCGCCGCCGATGTGGCGCCCGGCAAGCCGGCCGCGTCCGTGATCGAGCCAATGCTCGATGACCTCAACACGCCACAGGTGATCGCGGCACTGCACGGCCTGCGTAGCGATGCCGCTGCGTTGTCGGGCTCGTTGCGGCTGCTCGGATTCCTGGCCGAGAGCGCTGCGCAGTGGGAAGGGCGCAAGCAGCAGGCGAGCGGCGTCGATGCCACGGAAGTCGAGCGCCTGATTGCGGAGCGGACGGCCGCCCGTAGCCGCAAGGATTTCAGGGAATCCGACCGTATCCGCGATCTGCTCGCCGCGATGGGAGTTGCAATCAAGGACTCCAAGGAAGGCACGACCTGGGAGGTTGCGCGATGAAGCGGCCCGACACGCCTTTCCCGCGGCACTGGCTCTATTACATTGCGCTGAAGATCGCGCTGCTCGCCGGCGCCGTGGCGCTGGTGCTCAAGCTCTATGGGATGTGGTGAAGACGATGGGACAGAGTTTGCCAAAGCCCGCCCTGCGGCCCTTCCTGCCTGACGACGTCCCCGTGCTCGCCGCGATCTTCGCCGCCAGCATCGAGGAGCTGACCGGCGACGACTATAGCGAGGCTCAGCAGGAAGCCTGGATGGAGGCGGCCGAAGACGAAGACTTCGGCAAGCGGCTTGCGGCCGACCTGACGCTGATCGCGACGCTCGAGGGCTCGCCGGTCGGCTTCGCCTCGCTGCGCGGCAACGATCACATCCGCATGCTCTATGTCCATCCGGCGGTGGTCGGGCAGGGCATTGCGACCCTGCTGGTGGATGCGCTGGAGAAACTCGCGGGCAGCCGCGGCGCCAAGAGCCTCTCGGTCGATGCCAGCGACACCGCGCAGGGTTTCTTCGCCAAGCGCGGCTACACCGCCCAGCAGCGCAACAGCGTCACCATGAACGACGAGTGGCTCGCCAACACCACGATGAAGAAGACGCTCGGAGCGGTGCAATGAGCAAGCAGCGTCTTTATCTGTTCGACACCACGCTGCGCGACGGGGCACAGACCAACGGCGTCGATTTCACGCTTGAAGACAAGCAGGTCATCGCGGCGATGCTCGATGACCTCGGCATCGACTATGTCGAGGGCGGCTATCCCGGCGCCAATCCACTCGACAGCGAATTCTTCGCGACCAAGCCGAAGCTCGATCATGCGCGTTTCACTGCGTTCGGCATGACGCGGCGGGCCGGGCGCTCGGTCTCCAACGATCCCGGCGTCGCCGGGCTGCTGGAGGCGAAGGCGGACGCGATCTGCTTCGTGGCAAAAGCCTCGGCCTATCAGGTGCGCGTCGCGCTGGAGACGACGAAGGAGGAGAACCTCGCCTCGATCCGCGACAGCGTCGCCGCCGCGAAGGCCGCCGGTCGCGAGGTGATGCTCGATTGCGAGCATTTCTTCGACGGCTACAAGGAGGATCCGAGCTTCGCGCTGGCCTGTGCCCAGGCGGCCTATGAGGCGGGTGCGCGCTGGGTGGTGCTGTGCGACACCAATGGCGGCACCATGCCTGATGAGATCGAGGTCATCGTCACCGAGGTGACGAAGCACATTCCCGGCGACCACGTCGGCATCCATGCCCACAACGACACCGAGCAGGCGGTGGCCAATTCGCTGGCCGCCGTGCGGGCCGGTGCGCGCCAGATCCAGGGCACGCTGAACGGTCTCGGCGAGCGCTGCGGCAATGCCAATCTCTGCTCGCTGATCCCGACGCTGAAATTGAAGAAGGGTTTTGCCGACGCGTTCGAGATCGGCGTCACCGCGGAGAAGCTCGCAACGCTCGTCAAGGTCTCGCGCACGCTCGACGACATGCTCAACCGCGTGCCGAACCGGCATGCTCCTTACGTCGGCGAGAGCGCCTTCGTCACCAAGACCGGCATCCATGCCTCCGCCGTGCTGAAGGATCCGCAGACCTACGAGCACGTGTTGCCGGAGCTGGTCGGTAATCACCGCAAGGTGCTGGTGTCCGACCAGGCCGGCCGCTCCAACGTCATCGCCGAGCTCGACCGCGCCGGCATCCCTTACGAGAAGAGCGATCCGAAGCTGACGCGCCTCATCGAGGAGTTGAAGGCGCGCGAGGCGGCGGGCTACGCCTACGAGTCCGCCAATGCTTCGTTCGATCTCCTGGCACGCCGCACGCTCGGCAAGGTGCCGCATTATTTCGAGGTCGAGCAGTTCGACGTCAATGTCGAGCAACGCTACAACGCGCTGGGGGAACGCGTCACGGTGGCGCTCGCGGTGGTCAAGGTCGACGTCGCCGGCGAGCACCTGATCTCGGCGGCCGAGGGCAACGGTCCCGTCAACGCGCTCGACGTCGCCCTGCGCAAGGATCTCGGCAAGTACCAGAAGTACATCGAGGGCCTGACGCTGATCGACTATCGCGTCCGTATCCTCAACGGCGGCACCGGCGCGGTCACGCGCGTCCTGATCGAGAGCGAGGACGAGAACGGCGACCGCTGGACCACGGTCGGCGTCTCCCCGAACATCATCGACGCCTCGTTCCAGGCGTTGATGGATTCGGTGATCTACAAGCTCGTGAAATCGGGCGCGCCGGCTTAAGGGACGGCGGTGTAACCAGTCGTCATTGCGAGCGAAGCGAAGCAATCCAGAGTCGTTCCGCGGAAACAGTCTGGATTGCTTCGTCGCTTCGCTCCTCGCAATGACGGGGAAGAGAGGGGGAGCGAACCAATGATCGACCACATCTCCATCGAGGTCAGCGATCTCGAACGCGCCGCAAAATTCTACGAGGCGACGCTCGCAGCGCTCGGCCTTGCGCGCCTCGTCACACGGCCGCGGACGGTCGGTTTTGGCAAGGCCTATCCGGAGTTCTGGATCAACTTGCGCGAAGGCATGCGGCGTGTGCCGCCTGAGAGCGGCGTGCACATCTGCCTGCGGGCGAAGACGACGAGCGAAGTGGATGCGTTTCACGCCGCAGCGTTGTCCGCCGGCGGTGGCTCCGACGGCGCGCCCGGTATCCGGCCGCACGACCGCGTGCGCTACTACGCGGCGTTCGTCACCGATCCCGACGGCAACCGGATCGAGGCGGTGACGTTTCCGGCAGAGTAGGGCCTACAGCTTGCGCGCCACTTCGGGAGCGAGATCGCGCTGGCTGTCTGGAATCTGCGCAGCCGCCGCGCGCAGCCGTGGGACGATCTCCTCGACCCTGTCCGCCTTCAGGATGTCGACGGTAAGACCGGCGCGAATGAACTCGGTCTGGCGCATGTGGGCCACCAGGGAGAACAGCGGCTCCCAGAAATTGTCGATGTTGGCGAGCAGCACCGGCTTGGCGTGACGGCCGAGTTGCTGCCAGGTCAGCTGCTCGACCAGCTCCTCGAGCGTGCCAAGCCCTCCCGGCAAGGCGACGAAAGCGTCGGAGCGCTCGAACATCAGCCGCTTGCGTTCGTGCATGTCGGGCGTGACCACCATCTCCTGTACGCGCGTCAGCGCGTTCTCGCGCATCCGGAGGAAGTCGGGGATGATGCCGGTAACGGTGCCGCCGTGATCCAGCACGGAGGTTGCGACTGCTCCCATCAATCCGAGCGAGCCACCGCCGTAGACGAGGCGGATCTTGTTGTCCGCCAGCGCCTTGCCGAGGGCTTTCGCCGCTTCGATGAAGTTGGGATTGGTTCCAGGGCCGGAGCCGCAATAGACACAGACGGTTTTGATCGTGCTCATTGGTGCCATGATGCATTGCAGCGAACAGGCGTCAAGTCCTTCAGGTGATTCGATACCCCCGGCAATCTACCGGTAAATAGCGACAAACAATCGAAGATTCGCCATCTGGCGGGGTGCGCTGAGGGCGGGAAGGCTCTATATGACAAGCGAAAATCCTAAATCGCAGTGACGCCCGCGTCCGGCGGGGCTTTCAGGTTTCTGATGGACCAACCTCAATCGTTCGACGGCGCCGACGTTCCCAATGCTGCCGGCGGCCCGCCCGAGCGGGCCACGCTGATGGGCACGCTGGCGCATCTGTGGCCCTATATCTGGCCGGGCGATCGCGCAGATCTGAAGATGCGGGTGGTCTGGTCGCTGGTGCTGCTGCTCGCGGCCAAGCTGATCACGCTGGCCGTGCCGTTCAGCTTCAAATGGGCGACGGATGCGCTGACCGGCGCCAATACCGCGCCGGTCGCGGCCGACAACTGGCACCTCTGGGTGATCGCCTCGCCACTGCTCCTCACGGCGAGCTACGGCGCGATGCGCATCCTGATGGCGGTGCTGACGCAATGGCGTGACGGTATTTTCGCACGCGTCGCCATGCACGCGGTGCGCAAGCTTGCGACCCTCACCTTCGTCCACATGCACGAGCTGTCGCTGCGCTTCCACCTCGAACGCAAGACCGGCGGCCTGACGCGCGTGCTCGAGCGCGGCCGCGAGGGCATCGAGGTCATCGTGCGCATGGTGATCCTGCAGCTGATCCCGACCATCGTCGAGGTCTCGCTGCTGCTGGCGGTGTTGCTCTGGCAGTTCGACTGGCGTTACGTGGTCGCCACCCTGATCACCGTCGCGCTCTACATGTACTACACCTACATCGCGACCGAGTGGCGGATCGGCATCCGCCGCAAGATGAACGATTCCGACACCGAGGCGAACACCAAGGCGATCGACTCGCTGCTCAACTACGAGACCGTCAAATATTTCAGCGCCGAGGCGCGCGAGGCGCAGCGCTACGACAAATCGGTCGAGCGCTACGAGGAGGCGAGCGTCCGTACCTATACTTCGCTCGCGGTGCTCAACACCGGCCAGGCCGTGATCTTCACGCTGGGCCTGACGGCGACCATGCTGATGTGCGCGATCGGCGTGCGCAACGGCACCAACACCGTCGGCGATTTCGTGCTGGTCAACGCCATGATGATCCAGCTCTACCAGCCCCTGAACTTCATGGGCATGGTCTATCGCGAGATCAAGCAGGCGATCATCGACATCGAGAAGATGTTCAACGTGCTGGGCCGCGAGGCCGAGATCAAGGATGTGCCTGGCGCGAAGCCGCTGGTCATCTCCGCCGGCACCGTGCGCTTCGAGGACGTGCGCTTTGCCTATGAGCCGACGCGTCCGATCCTCAAGGGCATCAGCTTCGAGGTGCCGGCCGGCAAGACCGTCGCCATCGTCGGCCCGTCGGGCGCGGGCAAGTCGACCATCTCGCGGCTGCTGTTCCGCCTGTATGACGTCTCCGGCGGCAGGATCCTGATCGACGACCAGGACATCCGCGAGGTCACGCAGACGAGCTTGCGCGCCTCCATCGGCATGGTGCCGCAGGACACCGTGCTGTTCAACGACACCATCCGCTACAACATCCGCTACGGCCGCTGGGACGCCAGCGATGCCGAAGTCGAGGAGGCGGCGCGGCTGGCGCAGATCGATCATTTCATCCGCATGGCGCCGAAGGGTTATGAAACCCAGGTCGGCGAGCGCGGCCTGAAGCTGTCGGGCGGCGAGAAGCAGCGCGTCGCGATCGCGCGCACCGTGCTGAAAGCGCCGCCGATCCTGGTGCTGGACGAGGCGACCTCGGCGCTCGACACCCACACCGAGCACGAGATTCAAGGCGCGCTCGACCGCGTGGCGAAGAACCGCACCTCGCTGGTGATCGCGCACCGGCTTTCGACCATCGTCGGCGCCGACGAGATCATCGTGCTGGACCAGGGCCGCATCGCCGAGTGCGGCACCCACGCGAAACTGCTCGCGCAGGGCGGCCTCTATGCCAGCATGTGGAACAGGCAGCGCGAGGCCGAGGCGGCCCGCGAGAAACTGGCCAAGATGGCCGACACCAGTGTGGCGCCCAACCGGGAGCCGCCGCCGGTCGATGACATCCTGACGACGCCTGCGGCGGCGGAGTGACCTTGTCTCCGGTCCCAACTCTGGCCTAAACAACCCGCGCTACGACCCGTGCCATTAACCCCGACCGGCAGATAACGATGTCCATTCTCGATTCGATCCAGCGCCAGATCCCGCCGATCCACAAGGAGGGTTATCCCTTCATCGGCGGCTTTGCGCTGGCAAGCCTGATCCTGTTCTGGCTGTGGTCGCCGCTAGGATGGATCGGCACGATCCTGACCGTGTGGTGCGCGCTGTTCTTCCGCGACCCCGTCCGCGTGACACCGGTGCGTGAGGGGCTGGTCGTGTCACCGGCCGACGGCCGCGTCTCGATGATCACCATGGCGCTGCCCCCGGCCGAACTCGGGCTTGGCGACCGGCCGCTGCCGCGCATCTCGGTGTTCATGAGCGTGTTCAACTGCCACGTGAACCGCGCGCCCGTGGCGGGCAGGGTGGATCGCATCGCCTATCGGCCCGGTCTCTTCATCAACGCCGAACTCGACAAGGCGAGCGAGGACAATGAGCGCAACTCGCTGGTCATCACGACGCCGGCGGCGCGGATCGGCGTGGTCCAGATCGCGGGCCTCGTCGCCAAGCGCATCGTCTGCTTCGTCAAGGAAGGGCAGGCGATCGGTGCCGGCGAGCGCTTCGGCCTGATCCGCTTCGGCTCCCGCCTCGACGTCTATTTGCCCGTGGGCACCAAGGCGCTGGTGTCGGAAGGGCAGACCGCGATCGCCGGAGAGACGATCCTGGCCGACCTGGCCGGCGACGACCCGGGCCGCGCCTTCCGCGCCAATTAACCAATAGTCGGTCTTGCAGGCGTTCCGCCGCAATGGCGGAGGACGGCCCGGCTTGCTATATCTCGCTTGAGATAAGGACAAGCCATGACGCCCTACGACTTCAAGGACCCCGACGTCCGCCGCCGCCGGTTCCGGCCGATCCCGGTGCGGATGCTGGTGCCCAACGTCATCACGCTGCTGGCGATCTGCGCCGGCCTGACCTCGATCCGCCTGTCAATCGAAGGGCGGATGTCGCTCGCCGTCTACGCCATCGTGTTCGCAGCCGCGCTCGACGGCATCGACGGCCGTATCGCGCGCATGATCAAGGGCCAGTCCAAGTTCGGCGCCGAGCTCGACAGCCTCGCCGACTTCGTCAATTTCGGCGTGGCGCCCGGCCTGATGCTGTATTTCTGGCAGCTGCACGAGCTCGGTAATGCCGGCTGGATCGCCGCGATGGTGTTCGCGATCTCCGGCGGCCTGCGGCTCGCGCGCTTCAACGCCACCATGGACGATCCGAACAAGCCGGCCTTCGCCGCCAATTTCTTCACCGGCGTGCCGGCGCCCGCCGGCGCGATCACGGTGCTGCTGCCGATCTACATCGCCTTCCTCGATCTCGGCCGCACCCCTGCGGCGGTGACGGCGGCCTACACGCTTCTGATCGCGTTCCTCATGGTGTCGCGCCTGCCGGTGTTCTCCGGCAAGACCAAGCGCATGCGCGTGCCGCCGGAGCTGGTGCTGCCGGCTTTCGTCGCTGTCATCGTCTTCATCGCGCTTCTGATCGCCTATCCCTGGCATGTGCTGTCGATCGGCACGGTGCTGTATCTTCTCGCCTTGCCGCTCGGCTACAAATCCTATCGCGACCAGGCACGCGCGATGGCAGTCACTGCGCCTGCGGGTGGAGAGGTCACGTCGCCGCCTTCGGCGCCGACGCTGGCCAATTTGTCGGAGCCGCAAGACGACGATCGGCCCGGACGATTGCATTGAACGGCGACACGCGGATATCTGTCATGAGGACCCCCGAGTTGGGTTGAGGCCCGATCTCGGCTATATCGCCCTGTGACGGCGGCATCGCGTCAATCAGCCGCCAATCTGGGAGAGAACGCCGTGACCAATTCCGCGACCGGGCCGCTGCCCGCTTCCGTCCTCGATGCGCTGGGCCGCTACGACACGCCGACGATCTGCAATGCGATGGAGATCGTGGCCCCCGAGCGGCGACTGATCGGCTACACCACCAAGCAACTGGTCTGTCCGTTTCCCGACCTGCCGCCGATCGTCGGCTATGCCCGCACGGTTACGATCCGCTCGGTGTTGAAATCGTCGCTCCCGGCCGAGGAACAGTCGAAGCGTCGCATCGACTATTACGAATATGTCGGCACCGGCCATGGCCCGCGCATCTCGGTGATCCAGGACATCGACGGTCCTGATGTCGGCTACGGTGCATTCTGGGGCGAGGTGCAGAGCAACGTGCACAAGGCGCTCGGCTGCCTCGGCGTCATCACCGACGGCTCGATCCGCGACATCCCGCAATGGGCCCCGGGCTTCCAGGCGCTGGCCGGCTCGATCGGCCCGTCGCACGCCTGGGTGCATGCGGAAAGCTTTGGCGGCGAAGTGCGCGTCGCCGGCATGACCGTGAAGTCCGATGATCTGATCCACGCCGACCGGCATGGTGCCATCGTGATCCCGCTCGACGTCGCCGCAAAGCTGCCCGAAGCAGCCGAACTCTGCGGCCGCCGCGAGACGCCGATCCTGGAGATCGCCCGCAGCCCCGACTTCTCGCTGGAGAAGCTCAAGGCCGCGCTGAAGCGCTCGGCGGAGATTCACTAGGCGCGCGATTGAAAGACCTTACGGCCGCGATGCCGGCCGTGGGTCGCCTTGTTCCGTCAGAAACAGGACCGCTTGATCCGGCTCGGCGAACACTGCGGCGGCGCATCCGATCAGGGTGAAGCCGCCGGCAAGGTCCCATAGCGTGATACCCTCCGCATTGACCGGGAGTTGGATCAAACGCGCTGCCATCACCGCGAGGGCGGCCTCGGCAAAGAGCACGAGGCTGAAGGCCGGCAGGACGAGTTCCGGCTCCAGCAGATGGAGCGCCAGCACGGCGGGCAGGGCGGTGAGAAGACCGAACAGCGTCAACATCGCGATGGCTCCCGCGATCGAGCATGCCGCAGCCCACAGGATGATACTGCATCGTCGCCCGTCTCGAATGTGGCGCAGGGCCGCAGTCATGGTTAGCAAAGCGTTGAGATTCCTGACTGCAGTCGGCAAAGTCGGCTGCATTTCGGCGCGATGCGCCGGTCTGGCGCGCCGGCTCAACTTAACCTTTACGCGGCTTTAAGGGCGGCGCTCTAGGGTTTCCGATGCGGTTCGGGGTTGGGCCGCGCCAGCGGCCAGGACGGCCGTTGTTGCGTACGCGTTGGAGTATCCCATGGATATCATGACGGGCGTTGGGCTCACGGCCGGCATCATCGTCATCACCGCGATGATATTCATGGGCGGCGATCTCCACATGTTCATCTCCGAACATGCGATGATCATCATCTTCGGCGGCTCGATCTCCGCCACCATGATCCGCTTTCCGCTCTCGGCGCTCCTGCACGGCCTTCCGCTCGGCGCCAAGTTCGCCTTCACCATGAGCCGGCTGTCGGCGCACGACCTCGTCGACGAACTCGCCCGCATTGCCGAGATCGCGCGCAAGCAGGGCCCGGTCGGCCTCGAAAAGGTGGAGACCGACGAGCCGTTCCTCGCCAAGGGCATCCGCTACGTTGCCGACGGTTACGACCTCGACTTCATCCGCGACAATCTCGAGCGCGACCGCGACAACTTCCTGATGCACCTCGACGAGGGCAGCAAGATCTACCGCGCCATCGGCGACTGCGCCCCGGCCTTCGGCATGATCGGCACCCTGATCGGCATGGTGCAGATGTTCGCCAACATGACTGACCCTTCCAAGCTCGGCCCGTTCATGGCGACCGCGCTGCTCGCAACGCTTTACGGCGCGCTGGTCGCGAACCTGTTCTGCCTGCCGATCGCCGACAAGCTGCACGGCAAGCTGCTCGACGAGGAGACCAACCGCACCCTGATCATCGACGGCATCCTGATGATCCGGGACTCCAAGAGCCCGACGCTCGTGCGCGAAATGCTGCTCGCCTACCTGCCGGAGAAGCATCGTCACGCCGAGGGCGAACCGGTGCCGGCGTAAGCCCGCCCGCCGGATTTGAGAAATGGCCAAGAAGAAACGCGGCGATGCGCATGGCGGCGGTCACGGCTGGTTCGTGACCTTCGCCGACCTCATGGGCTTGATGATGAGCTTCTTCGTCATGCTCGTGGCGTTCTCGACGCAGGACGCCAACAAGCTGAAGATCGTCGCTGGCTCGATGCGCGACGCCTTCGGCGTTCAGAGCGAAGCGCGCTACTCCGGCATCGTCGAGTCCGACGGCCTGCCGACGCGCCCGCGGCTGAAGAACGTCGATCACATCCAGCCTGAAGACGCCTCCAACACGCCGACCCCGGACCAGGAGGACCGCGACAAGACGTCGGGGGCGAAGATCAAGGTCGACCGCAATTTCGCGCTGGCCGCCGCCTCGCTGCGCCAGGCGCTGCAGGACATGCCGGAACTGACCGAGATGTCCAAGCACATCATGTTCGAGGAGACCAAGCAGGGCCTCAACCTGGAGATCGTCGACCAGGACGGCCGCTCGATGTTCGCCGATGGTTCCAAGGTGCCCTATGACCGTACCCGGCGACTGATCGAGAAGCTCGCGATCCCGCTCAAGGCCACGCCGCTCCGCGTGTCCATCGCCGGCCATACCGCGGCAGGATTCGTACCGACCCGCAGCGACTACGGCGCCTTCGATCTGTCGGCCGACCGCGCCAACGCCGTGCGCCAGATCCTCGAACGCGAAGGCCTGCCGCCGTCGCATGTTTTCGCCGTCTCGGGCAAGGCGGATACCCAGCCGCTGTTTCCGGACGATCCCTCGCTTGCGGCCAACCGTCGGGTGACCATCACCCTGATGCGTGAAGATCCACCGCTGCCGCCGAATCTGAAGCCGTAACCCCCCTTGCGTTACCGTTTTACCTGAGGCATGTCGTCGCGCTGACGATGAACGTTGCTGCGACGTCACAGCTTCTGTTCCGGCGACTGCTATGGTGCTGGGCCGATTGACAGGGGCGCCGGAAGCGTCAAAAGGCGCCGGATCGAATTCAGGGACGAAGCGTTTCTCACCCCCATGACGGCGAGCATCACATCGACCGAGACTCAGGACGGGCAGCCGGTCACATCAGGCTTTTGGGCCCTTACGCTCGGGAGCATCGGCGTCGTCTTCGGGGATATCGGCACTTCGCCGCTCTATGCATTCCACGAGGCCGTCAAGGGCGCGGCTCATGGCGAGCCGGTCTCGCGGGTCATCGTGCTCGGCGTGCTCTCGTTGATTCTGTGGGCGCTCCTGATCGTCGTCACCGCCAAATACGTCCTGCTGCTGCTGCGCGCCGACAACAACGGGGAGGGCGGCACGCTCTCGCTGATGGCGCTCGGCCAGCGCGCGCTCGGGCGGCGAAGCTGGGTTCTGCTCGCGCTCGGCGTGGTGGGCGCCTCCATGTTCATCGGCGATTCCATGATCACGCCGGCGATCTCGGTGCTATCGGCGGTCGAAGGCCTGAAGCTCGCAACCCCCGCGCTCGAGCACTATGTCGTGCCGCTCACCGTCCTCATTCTGGTGTTGCTGTTCGCGGTCCAGAGCAAGGGGACCGCATTGGTCGCCTCAGCCTTCGGGCCGGTGATGGTGGTCTGGTTCACCGTTCTCGCCGTGATGGGGGCCGTCCACATCGCCGACGACCCCACGGTGCTGGCGGCCATCAATCCCTATTACGCAGTGCAGTTCGTGCTGTCGCATGGCGTAATCGGCCTTGTGACCCTCGGCGCCGTGTTCCTGGCGGTGACGGGCGGTGAGGCGCTTTATGCCGATCTCGGCCATTTCGGCCGTAAGCCGATCCAGTCGGCCTGGATGTTCTTCGTGCTGCCGGCGCTCCTGATCAACTATTTCGGGCAGGGTGCGCTGGTGCTGTCCGATCCCAGCGCGATCGAGCACTCCTTCTATCGCATGGTGCCCGAGAGCCTGGTGTTGCCGCTGGTCGGACTTGCGACTGCCGCAACCGTGATCGCGAGCCAGGCGGTGATCACGGGCGCCTATTCGCTGATCCATCAGGCCGTGCAGCTCGGTCTGTTGCCTCGCTTCGAGGTGCGCTACACCTCCGAATCCCATGCCGGCCAGATCTATCTGCCGCGCGTCAACCGCCTGCTGCTGATCGGCGTGATGCTGCTGGTGCTGTTGTTCCACACTCCCAGCAATCTGGCCTCGGCCTACGGCATTGCGGTCTCCACCACCATGGTCGCCGACGGCATCATGGGCTTCGTCGTGATCTGGAAGTTGTGGAACTGGCGGGCAGCGACGGCCGCGGCGGTGATCGTCCCCTTGGTCATCGTCGATTTGAGCTTCTTCAGCGCCAACCTGCTCAAGCTCCTCGATGGCGCCTGGGTGCCGCTGCTGTTCGGCGTCGTCATGGCGGGGACGATCTGGACCTGGCGCAAGGGCTCCGGAATTCTGATCCAAAAGACCCGCCGGATCGAGGTGCCGCTGGACGATCTGATCCGGAGCCTGGAGAAGCGGCCGCCGCACATCGTCAAGGGCACTGCGGTGTTCCTGACCAGCGATCCGGCTTTCGTGCCGACCGCGCTGCTGCACAATCTCAAGCACAACAAGGTGCTGCACGAGCACAACGTGATTCTGACCATCGAGACAGCGCAGACGCCTCGGGTCGACCTGTCGGAGCGGTTCAGGATGGAGAAGATCAGCGACAAGTTCTCCAAGGTCCGCTTGCGCTTCGGCTACATGGAGCAGCCGAACGTCCCCAAGGCGCTCGCAATCGCGCGCAAGCAGGGCTGGCAGTTCGACATCATGTCGACCTCGTTCTTCGTGTCGCGAAGGTCGCTGAAAGCCTCCGCACAATCGGGCATGCCGCTGTGGCAGGACCATTTGTTCATCGCCCTGAGCCGGTCGGCCAACGATGCCACCGACTATTTCCAGATTCCCACAGGGCGAGTGGTTGAAGTCGGAACCCAAGTCACTATTTGAACGCAACCGGCCAACCCATGCAAAATTAGCATGGCTATGGTCTGGAATCGGCCTAGGCCATGCCGGTAGCGCAAGCCTATAAGCCGCGCGCTCCTCCGCCGTTATGCCGTGAAGCATTGTAGAGGCCATTGGGCTCTTCCATGACCAGTGACGTAGCAGTTCCCGCCCCGGAGACGGCGGCGGCCAGCGGACATGGCGAGGCCCATACCACAGCCGGTTTCGGCGCGCTGACGCTCGGCAGTATCGGTGTCGTCTATGGCGATATCGGCACCAGCCCGCTCTACGCGTTCCGCGAGGCGGTGATGGCGGCCTCGGGCGCAGAGGGCCTGCCGACCCCTGCGGCTGTGCTCGGCGTACTCTCCCTGATCCTGTGGGCGCTCATCATCGTGGTGACGCTCAAATACGTCGTGATCCTGCTGCGCGCCGACAACAATGGCGAGGGCGGCACACTGGCCCTGATGGCGCTGGCCCAGCGGGCGGTTGGCAACGGCGGGGCGAGCATCGTCCTGCTCGGCATCATTTCCGGCGCCCTGTTCTACGGCGATGCCGTGATCACTCCGGCACTCTCGGTGCTGTCGGCGATCGAAGGCATGAAGGACGTCACCCTCAAGTTCGAGCCTTACATCGTTCCGCTGACCGTGGTGATCCTGGTCGCTCTGTTCGCCGTGCAATCCCGCGGCACCGCTCGCGTTGCCGCCTTCTTCGGTCCGATCATGTGCGTCTGGTTCGCAGTCCTCGCTGCGGTGGCGATCCATCCGATCATCCAGCAGCCCCAGGTGCTGCTTGCGCTGAACCCGCTCTATGCCGTGTCCTTCATGTTCCACCACGGCATCATCGGCTTCGTGACGCTGGGCGCGGTGTTCCTGGCCGTGACCGGCGCCGAGGCGCTCTATGCCGACCTCGGCCATTTCGGCAAGCGGCCGATCCAGTTCGCCTGGCTCTCTATCGTGCTGCCCTCGCTGGCACTGAACTATCTGGGGCAGGGGGCGCTCGTCCTCAGCGACCCCGGCGCGATCGTGAGCCCGTTCTTTCAGCTCTTCCCGCAAGGTCTTATCCGCGGCTGCATGGTCGTGCTCGCCACGATGGCGACCGTCATTGCAAGCCAGGCGGTCATCACCGGCGCCTATTCGCTGACGCGCCAGGCGATCCAGCTCGGCTTGCTGCCGCGCTTCGAAATTCGCCATACTTCTGAAGCCCATTCCGGCCAGATCTTCATCCCGCGCATCAACCAGTTGCTGCTGGTCGCGGTGGTGCTGCTGGTGCTCATGTTCCGCTCCTCCAGTGCCCTGGCCTCGGCCTATGGCATCTCGGTCACCGGCACCATGGTGGTTACGGCCATGATGGGCTTTGTCGTGATCTGGAAGGTCTGGCGATGGTCGCCATTCGCCGCCGCCGCTCTCATTGCGCCGTTCCTGTTCCTCGACCTGACCTTTCTCTCCGCCAACCTGCTCAAGGTGTTCGAGGGCGGCTGGGTACCGCTGGCGCTCGGCGCCCTCATGATCATCCTGATGTGCACGTGGCGGCGTGGCAGCCGGCTCTTGTTCGAGAAGTCGCGCAAGCTCGAGTTTCCGCTCGCCGACCTCGTGGCCATGCTGGAGAAGCGGCCACCCCAGCGCGTGCCGGGCACCGCTGTATTCCTGACCTCGGACCCAATGAGCGCGCCCACCGCGCTGATGCATAGTCTGAAGCACTACAAGGTGCTGCACGAGAAGAACGTCATTCTCACCATCGAGACCGCGCGGACTCCGCGGATCGATCTGGCGGACCGCGTGAGGCTGGAGCAGATCAGCTCGACCTTCTCCAAGGTGACGCTGAAGTTCGGCTTCATGGAATCGCCCAACGTGCCGAAGGCGCTGGCGATCGCCCGCAAGCTGGGCTGGCAGTTCGACATCATGTCGACCTCGTTCTTCCTGTCGCGCCGGGCGCTGAAGCCCGCCGTCCATTCCGGCATGCCGCGGTGGCAGGACCGGTTGTTCATCTCGCTCAGCCGCTCCGCCAACGACGCCACCGACTATTTCCAGATCCCCTCCGGCCGCGTGGTCGAGGTCGGCACGCAGGTGACGATCTAGGGCCGGGATTCGAAGCGGACTTCAAGTCGCTGCGATTTAGCTTTAACTTGCGCCATGGGGCTCAAGCCTTTGTAGCGCTTGATTTTCATCTCCCGAGAGGCGAGGTTGCCGCCCGCCGGGATCGCCCCGGCTGCGGCTGCCGACGTTGGAGGATGATGTGGCAAATCAAGTACAGGATCTGACCCCGGACGAGGTCTCCAAGGGTGTCGCGGAAGGGCGCTATCTGCTGGTCGACGTTCGCGAACCGAACGAGGTTCAGGCCGAGGCCTACCCTTACGGCGTCGTGGTGCCGCTCTCGACCTTCGATCCCAAGGCGATCCCCGATCCGGCCGGCAAGGAGGTCGTGTTCGCCTGCCGCTCGGGCAAGCGTTCGGTGACGGCCTCGCTGGCGGCACAGGCGGCGGGCCTGCCTTACGACAAGCATCTGGCCGGCGGCATGCTGGGCTGGAAGGCGGCGGGGCTTCCCAGCAAGGTCGGTGGCTAACCGCGCAATGACGACCAAGAGCTCTTCGCTGAACAAGGTCTTCGCCGACCTTCCCGTCACCATCTTCGAGGCGATGTCGCAGGCCGCCCGCGACAACAATGCCATCAATCTCGGCCAGGGCTTTCCCGACGATCCCGGCCCCGAGGACATCCGGCGCGCCGCGGCCGAGGCCTCGCTGAACGGCTACAACCAGTACCCGTCGATGATGGGCTTGCCGGAGCTGCGCCAGGCGATCGCGACCCATTACGCCCACTGGCACGGCCTCAAGCTCGATCCGATGAGCGAAGTGATGGTCACCTCCGGCGGCACCGAGGCGCTGACCTCGGCGATCCTCGCGGTGGTCCAGCCCGGCGACGAGGTTGTCTGCTTCCAGCCGGTCTATGACTCGTACTTGCCGATCATCCGCCAGGCCGGCGGCATTCCGCGCCTGGTGCGTCTGGAGCCGCCGCACTGGCGGCTGAATGAGGACATGCTGAAAAGCGTGTTCAATTCAAAGACCAAGGCGGTGCTGTTCAACAATCCCCTGAATCCGTCTGCGGTGGTGTATCCGCGCGAGGACCTCGAGCTGCTGGCGCGCTACTGCCAGGAGTTCGACGTCATCGCGATCTGCGACGAGGTCTGGGAGCACGTCACCTTCGACGAGCACAAGCACATCCCGCTCATCACCATTCCCGGCATGCGCGAGCGCACGATCAAGGTCGGCTCGGCCGGCAAGATCTTCTCGCTGACCGGCTGGAAGATCGGCTTCGTCTGCGCTGCACCGCCCTTGCTGCGTGTCGCTGCCAAGGTGCACCAATTCCTGACCTTCACCACTGCACCGAACCTGCAGGCCGCCGTCGCCTACGGCCTCGGCAAGTCCGACGACTATTTCCTGTCGATGCGCAGGGATCTGACGCGGAGCAGGGACCGCCTGACCAGGGGGCTGGAGAGCCTCGGCTTCCCTGTGCTGAAGTCGCAAGGCACCTACTTCCTCACCGTCGACCTGTCGCCGCTCGGGCTGAACGAGAGCGACACGGAGTTCTGCTGGCGCATCGTGAAGGACTACAAGGTGGCGGCGATCCCGGTCTCGGCCTTCTACGAGCAGGACCCGGTAACCTCCGTGGTGCGCTTCTGCTTCGCCAAGAAGGACGAGACGCTCGACACCGCGCTGGAGCGGCTGTCGGACGCGGTGCGCGGGCGCAAGAGGTAGAAACGAGATGATCAACGTCGGCTGCCCCAGGCTTGGTTTCGCGATCGCCGCGGCACTGACGTTGCTCTCCGCTCCCGCCGGGGCCGAGGAGCGCGTCGTCAACTTCTACAACTGGTCCAACTACATGGCGCCTGATGTCTTGGCTGCCTTCACCAAGGAGACCGGCATCAAGGTGGTCTACGACACCTTCGATGCCAACGAGACGCTGGAGACGCGGCTGATGGCCGGCAAGTCCGGCTATGATGTCGTGGTGCCCACAGCCTACTTCCTGCAACGCCAGATCAAGGCCAACATCTTCCAGAAGCTCGACAAGTCGAAGCTGCCGAACCTCGCCAACGCCTGGCCGATGGTGACCAAGCATCTGGCGACCTACGATCCCGGCAATGACTACGCCGCCAACTACATGTGGGGCACGACGGGCATCGGCTACAACATCGCCAAGGTGAAGCAGATCCTCGGGGCTGACGCGAAGATCGACAGCTGGGACATCGTCTTCAAGCCGGAGAACCTCGCCAAATTCAAAGACTGCGGCGTGCACATGCTCGATTCCGCCGACGACATCTTTCCGGCGGCGCTGAACTATCTCGGGCTCGATCCGAACTCGACCAAGCAGGCGGACCTGGAGAAGGCCGCCGATGCCGTGGCGAAAGTCCGTCCCTTCGTGCGCAAGTTCCACTCGTCCGAATATCTCAGCGCGCTCGCGACCGGCGAGATCTGCTTCGTGGTCGGCTGGTCCGGCGACATCATGCAGGCCCGCGCTCGCGCTGCGGAAGCCAAAAGCGGCATCGAGATCGGCTACGCCATCCCGAAGGAAGGCGCGCAGATGTTCTTCGACAATCTCGCGATCCCCGCCGACGCCAAGAACGTCAATGAAGCCTACGAGCTGATCAACTACCTCTATCGCCCGGACGTCGCCGCCAAGAACTCGGACTTCCTGTCCTACGCGAGCGGCAATCTCGCCAGCCAGAAGCTGGTCGACCCAAAAATCCTGAACGACAAGAACATCTATCCGGACGAGGCGACGCTCGCAAAACTGTTCGTCATCACGGCGCGCGAGCCGGCGACGCAGCGGATCATCAACCGGCTCTGGACCAAGGTGAAGACGGGGCGGTAGAGAAGGCACCCGTCGGGCGGCGAGCTACCGCCACCTTCTATGCAGCCACAGCCACTGCTCCGGATGCTCGCGCACCCAGCTTTCCACCACGTTGGTGATCGCCTGCGTCGTGGCCTGGATGTCGATCCTGCCATCGGCATCGCGCACCGGCTTGACCTCTTCGGTGAGCTCGCCGCGGAAGCGGCCGTCGGGCAGGCGGATGATGCGCACGCCGTGGATCGGGCATTCGACCTGGCGCAAGAGGCGCGCCAGCATCGGATTGGCGCGGGTCTTGCGGCCGAAGAACGTGACCTCGACGCCGGCCGTCAGATACTGGTCGATCAGCATCGCGACATGCTTGCCGTCCTTCAGCGCCTGCGCGAGCCGCAGCGGCGCGTCGCGGCCCGCCGGGATCAGCGTGCCCATGTTGACCTGGCGCATCTCCTGGATGATGCGATCGGCCGAGGCGATGTTCGGCCGGCGATAGAGAATCGCGGTATCCAGTCCATGGGCGACGGCGGCGAGCGCGGGCAATTCCCAGTTCGCAAGATGCGCGGCGAAGATCAGCGCCGGCTTGCCGTCGTCGCGGATCTGGTCGAACAGCTCGATGCTGCGCGGGGAAATCTCGATTCGACTCTTCTCCGGGGCATCGCGCTCGTAATTCCAGACCTGGTCGATATGGGCGAACTCGGCGCCGACGCGGCCGAGATTGTCCCAGACGCCCATCAGGATCCGGTCGATCTCCTCTCGTGATTTCTCGGGGAAGGCGGCGGCGAGATTGGCGCGGCCGATGCGGTGCTCGCGCAGCCGCGGCCCGATCAGCTTGACGGCACGCGCGAAGAAGTCCGAGGTCTTGACCGGATCGAAGTGGCGCGTGGTGCGCAGCATCGCGACCGTCGCTGCGCCGATCAGGCTTCCGCCGAGCGATTTGGCAGCCTCCCGCGCGCGGGCCTTCATGCTCGCAGGAAGCAGCGCCATGCGTCCGGTCAGGCCGGTTCGCGGGTCAGGATCAGCGAGGCGTTCTGGCCGCCGAAGCCGAACGAATTCGACATCACCGCAGTGACGCGGGCGTCGCGCGCCTTGTTGCCGACGACGTTGAACAGGATCGCGGGATCGGGGTTGTCGTAGTTGATCGTCGGCGGAATGCGCTGATGCTCGAGCGTCAGCAGCGAGAAGATCGCCTCCACCCCGCCGGCGGCCGAGATGGTGTGGCCGACCATCGACTTGTTGGAGGTGACCGGAATCTTCTGCGCGAGATCGCCGAACACGGCCGATGTCGTGTTGAACTCCATCTTGTCGTTTTCGGGTGTCGAGGTGCCGTGCGCGTTGATGTGGTCGATCTGGTCCGGCGTCATGCCGGCGTCTGCCAGCGTCTTGTTCATGCAGCCGATGATCGGCTTGCCGTCGGGCGAGGAGCGGGTGCGATGGAAGGAATCGGTGAGCTCGCCGCATCCGGCGATCACGCCGAGGATTTTCGCGCCGCGCGCAGTCGCCGCCTCGTAGCTTTCGAGCACCAGTGCGCCGGCGCCTTCGGCCATCACAAACCCGTCGCGGTTCTTGGAGAAGGGACGGGAGGCCGCCTGCGGCGGATCGTTCTGGGTCGACAGCGCCGAAAGCAGCGAGAAGCGCACCAGCGCTTCCGGGTTCACGGTGCCGTCGGTCGCGACGCACAGCGCGGCATCAGTCTCGCCGCGGCGGATCGCCTCGACGCCGAGCTGGATCGAGGTCGCACCCGAGGCGCAGGCCGTGGACAGCGAGATCGGCGAACCCTTGGTGCCGAACGTCTCGGCGAGAGATGCGGCGACCGAGCCGAACATGAAGCGATGATGGTAGGCGCTGTATTTGCCGCCGCCGGAAATGCGCAGCAAATCGTCGTAGTTGATGTCGAGCTGGCCGACGGCGCGACCCAGTTCGCGCCGCTGCGGCCATTCGACCTCGACCGGCGCAACGGCAAGGAAAAGGGGACCCGGGAAATCGGCCTTGGCGCCGATGCCAGCCTGCTCCAGCGCCTCCTGCGTCGCGATTTCGGCCATCCGTTCGGACAGGGCGGTGGAGGAGAACGGATCGACGCTGACGAAATCGACCGTGCCCGCCATCGTGGTTTTCAGGCCGTCGATCGGAAAGCGCGTGATGGTGCGGATGCCGGATTCGCCGGCGACGAGCTTCGCCCAATTGTCGGTCTTGCCGGCCCCGAGCGACGTCAAGATGCCCATGCCGGTGACGACGACGACGGGGCGCCCGAATTTGTCGCGTGCTGCAGTCATGTCGATCCCCCGCTTGAACTAACTAAACTGCCTCGACCAGCGCCATGCCTTCGCCGCGCCAGTGTCCAGCTCCCACCACCACAATCTGGGTGGGCGCCCCCTGCATTTCAATCTCGGTGCCGGTCGAATCGTTCGGCGGGAACAGCGCACCACGCGAGATCGACAGCGCCGCGAGCGCAATTCCGAGCGGGAATTGCGTCTCCATGGCGTGGCCGAACACCGTGCCGGTCGAGCGCACCGGAAAGTCGGCATGGCTCTTGAGGAAGCCGCGCTCTTCCGAGGTCGCGGGCTCCGCACCGGTCGCTCCGGTGATGATAGCGCCCTTGCCCTCGCGCTTCGGCAGCTTGGCCCACAGCTTCTCCAGTGTCGCGGCCATGTCGCCGGGCCGCTTGCGCTTGGCGAGGTCTGCGACGACGCTCGACAATTTTGCGAACGGCTTTGCGCCGCGCGCTTCCGCATGCGCCTTGGATTCCAGAACCAGGAAGGCGCCGGCGGAGCCGAGCGCGAAGCCGGCGTGGTCCTTGCGCGCCCATACGGGAGCGAACTTGTCCTTGAGGTTGAAGTCGCCGAATTCGTAGAGGACCAACAGGTCCTTGCGCTCGCCATTATGCGAGCCGCCGACCAGCGCGATGTCGCTTTCGCCCGAGGCGATGCGCGCAAGCGCAATGCGGGCGGCATCGGCGCCGGCGACCTCTTCGCCCATGAAAGTGCGCGAAGTGCCTCCCAGGCCGTGCACGATGGCGATGTTGCCGGCGAGCAGGTTGGAGAGCTGGGCCAAAAACAGCGTCGGCCTGAGATCGCTCATCAACCGCTCGTTGAGGAAGCCGGGCGCGTTGGCGCCCTTGGCTTCAGCCGTCAGCACGCCGCTGTCGACGTTGAGATCGCGCTCTCCGCCGCCGGCGGCGACGACCATGTCGATCTTCGACAGGATGTCCTTGTTGCCCTTGATCCCGGCGGAATCGAGCGCAAGACCGGCGGCATAGGTGCCGATGCGCTGCCAGGCTTCCATCTGGCGCTGGTCGCCCTTCTTCGGGATCTGGCTATCGAAGGCAACAGGCATCAGCGGATGCACGATGTAGGGCGCAAAGCCCTTCTCGTCGACATTGATGCGCTTCTCCTGAAGCGCGGCCCAGTTGGCGTCCAGCCCCTCGCCGAGCGAGGTGGCCAACCCAATGCCGGTGATCCAGACCTCGGTCTGGCCAGGCTTCGAAGCGGGAGTGTCAGTCATGTCGATACGGCCTGTTGCGGAAATCCGACGCGCTTGGCGATCGCGTCCATGTGCGAGCGCATATCCGCATTGGGGAAGGGGATCAGCGTGAAGGTGAGCGCCGAATTGGCGCGCAGCTTGCCGCCGACTCTGATCTTGGCCTCGGTCATCGCATAGCCGGAGCCTTCATGGCTGAGGCGCGCCTCGATGCTCATGAGATCGCCGGGGAAGACCGAGCCGCGCACCTTGGCCTCCTTCACGGCGGCCAGGATCGGCATGCGCTCGAACTTGAACACGCCGAGCTGAAGCCAGCCCGAGGCCTGCGCCATCGATTCGATCAGGAGCACGCCGGGCATCAGGGGATAGCCGGGGAAGTGCCCCTCGAAGATGGTGCTTTCCTTCGGGACTTGCGCTTCGACGACGATCGTCTTCTCGTCGACCTTGAGGTCGACGACGCGGTCGATCATGTGGAAGTATTCGAGTTGCATGACTGCGCCCTTAGGCGCTCGCGCCCTTGGCCGCAACCAGTTCGTCGATGCGGGCGCAGAGGTTCTTCAGCACGAAATACTGCTCGGTAGTCGCCTTGCCGTCGTTGACCTCTTGAGTCCACTTCTCAAGCGGCAGCTTGATGCCGAACTGCTTGTCGATCGCGAACGCGATGTCCAGAAAATCGAGGCTGTCGATGCCGAGGTCATCGATGGCATGGCTATCCGGCGTGATCGTGTCGCGCGGGATGTCGCAGGTTTCAGCGATGATCGTAGCGACCTGATCGAATGTGGAAGACATCACTAAGCCTTTGATATATTGCGGGTATTTGTCAGATTGTCCAGAGTGGCACGGTGGGTGGGCATCGCGCCCCGAATGACGCCCTCAAACCCCCCTCTGGCCGGGTCGAAAGCCCGTATATCGGAGCGCCGCCCCGAGTTCAATGGAGCCGGGCAGGCCAAGGGGATCGCAAAGGAACAGGCTGGGGATGCCCGCCGGGACCCTTGCGCCGCGCGGCCAGCGGGCGGACCGGTCCTAAATATGCGGAGTCGTGATCTTGACGCAGTCGCGGCGGCCCATCAGCACGCAATCCTGGGTCCGGCGCAGGTCGGCGATGCTGACCGCGAGCCAGATCCCGATCGCGGTCAGCGCGATGGTGAAGGCCAGCGCCGCGATGTTGGCAAGCATGCGCTGGCGGAAATTGTCGGGTTCGGCGCGGGGCTGCTCATAGCGCGACAGGTCCAGCCGTTCGGGCGCGACGCGCAACGGTTGTACGGTGCCGCTGCCGCGCTGGACCGCCGGGGAAGGCGAGGTGCGCGGCCTGAACTGGAGCACCCGGTGCTCGTCATCCGAGCTTATGGGCCGCTGGTTGTTCATGGGGCGGGGATCACTCCGAAGCAGCGATTTAGATAGCATACGTGACGAAGGCGTTGCAGAAAATCTTCTCAATGCTCGCGTGCATTTGTGCGTTTGCACTATTTGTGCATGGGCCGGTGCGGAGCCGTCCCGGAACCGGCCGTCGCGGCCGTGGTACGCAGGTTGCGCCGCAAAGACAGGGATAGCAACAGCCACGGAGTTCGCCCTTCGTCCCGCCGGTATCGACTTGTGATCTCCGCGTCCTTTCCGAACGCATTTTGTCGCCGCGAGGCCCATGGCATAGTCGCGGGAACCGGGACCATTCGAGGACCTACCGATCATGACCAATACGCGCGAGCCGCGAGTGCATCCTGTCCCGATCCTGTCGCTCCGGCCGACGCAGATGACGGTGGGCATGCGCGAGGTCAAGGAGAAGCGCAAGCGCTGGCGCGAGCACGACGAGAAGAAGCAGGCTGATCTGCTCGGCAAGCACATGATCCCCGTCATCTACGGCCCCGATTCGCGCTACTACGTGATCGATCATCATCATCTCGGCCGCGCGCTGCACGATGAAGGCGTCAAGGAGGTGTTGGTGACCATCGTCGGCGACCTCAGGATGGTCGAGCGCGAGGCCTTCTGGGGCGTCATGGACAACAAGCGCTGGGTCTATCCTTACGACGCCAAGGGAGAGCGGCGATCGTTCCGCGACCTGCCGAAATCGGTCGCCGACCTCAAGGACGATCCGTTTCGCAGCCTTGCCGGCGAATTGCGCCGCATAGGCGGCTTCGCCAAGGACACCACGCCGTTCTCCGAATTTCTGTGGGCCGATTTCCTGCGCCGACAGGTCTCGCGCAAGGTGGTGGAGTCCGATTTCGACAGGGCGATCGAGAAGGCGATGGCCGCGGCCAGAAGCAAGAATGCCATCTATCTGCCCGGCTGGTGCGGTCCGGCGGACGATGATTAGGGCGGTGGTGCCGTCCGGTACCGCCAACCGCACCACATCACGGTCGCTTGAGCGAAATCACTTTCCCGTCTCCATGAAGCGGTCCTGAAACAGGGCCACCCCATCTCTTGGGGCTATCGAGCTCACACAGGAGGCCGGAATGCGCCGTCTGGTTCTTGCCATTCCCTTGCTCGCCGTCGCCTCAGCAGGGATCTCGGCATCGTTTGCCGCAGTTCACCACGCCAAGACATTGTCATTTGCCGATCGTTTTGCCCCGGCGCTCGAGCTGATGACAAAACGCTAGCGGCCGGGCGGCGCGGACACGCTTGATCTTCCGCAAATTTGCGGCGGCGGCCGGCGGCTATGGTCCGTCCGCATGATTGCCGAAGCAGCGTTGCGTCCCGATGTCGAGGGCGACGTGGGCTCAAGGTCATGCTGACTAGAGACATGGCCATGAGCATCATCTTTCGCATTCTCTTCGTTATCGCCGGCGCGGTCACCGCGCTGTTCGTTGCGCGCGATGCCCTGAACTTCACGATCATCCAGACCTTCGTTGCGATTCTGCTCGTGACCGCTATTCTGGGCGTTGGAAGTCTCTGGAGCCTGCGGCGGAAGACGTGAGCGAGGCAGAACGCGGCAGTTCGGCCGGTCTGAGTGAAGCCGGGGCCCGGCTGAGGCTGCAACAGGAAGGTTACAACGAGCTACCTCGGCCCGAACGGCGTACTCCGCTGCGCATCGTCTTCGAGGTGCTGCGCGAGCCGATGCTCGCGCTCCTCCTGTGCGGCGGGTTGGTCTACCTCCTGCTCGGCGATCTCCGCGAGGCACTGCTTCTCCTCGCCTTCGGCGCCATCTCCATTGTGATCACCATCGTGCAGGAGGCACGCACCGAACGCGTGCTGGAAGCATTGCGAGAGCTGACCAGTCCGCGAGCGCTCGTGGTCAGGGACGGGGAACGCCGGCGGATCGCAGGCCGCGACGTCGTCCGTGGCGATCTCCTCGTTCTTTCCGAAGGCGACCGGGTTGCGGCAGATGCAGTGCTCACCAGTGCGCAAGATCTGGCGGTCGACGAGTCCCTGCTGACCGGAGAGTCGGTCCCGGTTCGCAAGCAGCCCGTCAAGATGCCGGCCGCGGAATCGGCCTTGGCCGATCATCGCCCGGGCGGCGATGACCAGCCCTTCGTATATTCGGGTTCACTCGTCGTGCGAGGCGAGGGCCTGGCCGTGGTCGAGGCCACCGGCCCTCGCAGCGAGATCGGGAAGATCGGACTGTCGCTGCATGGCTTGCAGCCGGAACCGCCGCGGCTGCAGCAGCAGACCGCACGACTCGTACGGCTTTGCCTCCTCGGCGGCGTGGCGATCAGCCTCGCCGCTGTCCTGCTTTACGGAATGTTGCGCGGAGATTGGCTGCAAGCGTTGCTCGGAGGCATTGCAATCGGCATGTCGATGCTTCCCGAGGAGTTTGCCGTCGTCTTGACGGTGTTCATGGCCATGGGTGCCTGGCGCATCTCCAAGGCGCGCGTGCTGACGCGGCGCGCCGCAGCGATCGAGGTGCTCGGCTCGGCGACGGTGCTGTGTACCGACAAGACCGGCACCTTGACGCAGAACCGGATGTCGGTTGCGGAGCTGAGGTTGCGCGACGGCGCATGCGTGCGCCCTGCGTCCGCGCAGCCCGGTCCTGTGGGAGCAGAGTTCCTCGAACTGGCGCGTTGCAGCGTTCTGGCAAGCTCGCCAGAACCGTTCGATCCGATGGAGAAGGCCCTACACGCATTCTTGCATGCAGGTCTCCCGCAGGAGGGCGAGGCTGCGGACGCTCGGACCTTGATACGCAGCTATGGCCTGCGCCCCGAGCTGCTGGCCATGACCCAGGTCTGGCGATCGTCGCATCAGCAGGGTCTCCTAGCGGCGGCGAAAGGCGCCCCCGAGGCGATCGCGCATCTTTGTAAGCTGGATGGAGCGGATCAGGAGGCAATGCGGGACACGGTCGCGGCGATGGCGAAGGACGGTCTTCGCGTGCTGGGCGTGGCCGCCGCAACGTTCGACGGCGAGGACCTGCCGCCGTCCCAGGAAGGCTTCGCCTTTCGGTTCGTCGGTCTGGTGGGATTGGCCGACCCGCTTCGTCCGGGCGTTCCCGAGGCGGTGGCTGAATGCCGTTCGGCCGGCATTCGCGTCGTCATGATCACGGGCGACTATCCGGCCACCGCCATGGCGATCGCCGGGCAGGCGGGGCTCCACGTCAACGGGGTCGTGACCGGTGAGCAAATCAAGCTCGCGGACGACGGCGAGCTCGACGTGCTCGTCAGCAAGGTGAACATCTTCGCGCGGGTTCTGCCGGAGCAGAAGCTGCGGATCGTTCAGGCGATGAAGCGCAGCGGCGAGATAGTTGCGATGACCGGCGACGGCGTCAACGACGCACCGTCCCTGAAGGCCGCCCATATCGGGATCGCGATGGGTGGCCGGGGCACCGACGTCGCTCGCGAGGCCTCCTCGATCGTCCTGCTCGACGACGATTTCGGCTCCATCGTCGCAGCCATCCGCCTTGGACGCCGGATCTATGACAATCTGCGCAAGGCGATGGCCTTCATTTTCGCCGTCCACGTTCCGATCGCGGGGCTTGCCCTGCTTCCCCTGGTCTTCGGGCTGCCTCTGGTTCTCGGTCCCGTCCATATCGCATTTCTGGAACTCATCATCGATCCCGTCTGCTCGCTGGTGTTCGAAGCCGAGCGCGAGGAGCGCGATGTCATGGCGCGCCCGCCGCGGCGCGCCGATGCAGAGCTGTTCTCGTGGGCCTTGGTGGGCTGGAGCGTCCTGCAGGGCGTCATGGCATTTGGTTTGATCGCCGTGATCTTCGTCGTGGCGCTTCGTTCAGGCGTTCCGGCGGACGAGGCGCGCGCGCTCGCATTCATTGCGCTCGTCGTTTGTATCGTGGCGCTGGTCCTGGTCAACCGGTCCTTCAGCGCATCCTTCCTGTCGGCCTTCTTCCGTCCGAACCCGGCATTGCTCTGGATATTCCTGTCGATCGCGCTCGTTCTCGCCACAGCCCTGTTCTGGCCGCCGGCGTCCAGTCTCTTTCGTTTCGGTCCCGTGCACCTGGACGAACTCATGATCCCGCTCGGCGGCGGATTGCTGGTGATCACGGTGCTCGAATTGCTGAAGCCGATATGGGGCCAGCGGCTTCGGTTCTAGCCGCTATGCCGGGGAGCCGTAGGTGGCGCGGACTCCGGCCGGTGCGGATCCTCCTTGCCGCCGAGGGCGCGATGCAGCCAGCGCTCGATGCGGCGGCCGATCGTGAGCAGCACGAAGGCGACAGCCAGCGCGACCAGGACGATCTTCCATTGTCCGGCGCCGCAGGCAATGCCGAGACAGGCGGCGAGAAAGGTGCAGGCCGCGCTGGTGAGGCCCCGCACGCGAAAGCCGTCGCTCTCGTGGACGATGACGCCGGCACCGAGGAAGCCGATGCCGGTCAGGATGCCCTGGATCACGCGGCTCGCCGCATCGGTCATCCTGCCGGGCTCGGCGAACTGGACCGCGAGCAGCACGACGGTTGCCGTTGAGAGCCCTACGATGCCGAGCGTCTTCAGGCCGATCGGCTTGCCATGCAGGTCGCGATTGAGGCCGAGCGCGCCGCCGGCGAGCGTCGCCGCGCCGAGGCGAAGCAGGATTTCGGGCCAGTCCAGCTCGGTCATGTCTTGCCCGTCACCTCTTCGGCAGTCGTCCCATCAGGTAGAACTCCTCGTTCGGGCGCATGCCGGTGAAATTCGCCAGCCGGTTCGACAGTGCAAAGAAGGCGGCGATCGCGGCGATATCCCAGACGTCGTCGTCGCTGAAGCCGTGCGGCTGGAGCGCGGCGAAATCGTCCTCGGAAATCCGCTGCGCGTCGGCCGAGACCTTCATCGCGAAGTCGAGCATCGCTTTCTGCCGCGGCGTGATGTCGGCCTTGCGGTAGTTCACCGCGACCTGGTCGGCGATCAGCGGGTTCTTGGCGCGGATGCGCAGGATCGCGCCATGGGCGATCACGCAATACTGGCACTGGTTGGCCGCCGACGTCGCCACCACGATCATCTCGCGCTCGGCCTTGGTCAGGCCGCCGTCCTTCTCCATCAGTGCGTCGTGATAGGCGAAGAAGGCGCGGAACTCGTCGGGACGATAGGCCAACGTGAGGAACACGTTCGGCACGAAGCCGCTCTTCTCCTGGACTGCGAGGAGGCGCGTGCGGATGTCGTCGGGCAGCGTGTCGAGGGCGGGGGCGGGGAAGCGTTGCGCGGCGGTTTTTGTCATGGGCGTGGATTCCGGCTTGGGGCAGAAACCATAGTCTATGCGGAAGGGACGCTCCAGAGGCGTCGCAGGGTCTCGTGCCCCGGACGCGGCGCAGCGCCGCTTCGGCGGTACGCCGCTGAGCCGGGGCCAGGTTTGTCTAAGGGTGGTGATCGCGGCGTGGGTCCCGGCTCTGCGCAGCAGCGTTGCACGCTGCGGCGCGTCCGGGACACGAGAGATGTGCTACCGCAGCGGCTTCTTCAACAGCGAGAAGCGGTCTGGATCGAGGCCCATCGATGGTTGCAGCATCGGAGCTTCGACGCTGGACATCGTCTTCGCCGGCGGTGCCGAGAACACGGGGTCGTTCGGCACGTCGCGCTGCGAGGTGGCGCCGCGCCAGCGCTCGAGCACGGCGCTGACGAAATGCATGTCGTGGCCGGAGGTAACGGACGGTACGCTGCTGATGGTGGCCTCGCCGCGCGGCAATTGGTGCGGCGGCACCTCCTTGAAACGCAGGCGCGTCGGCAGGGCAACGCCTTCGCCGAAGGCCAGCACTTCACGCGTGCCAAGCGACGGCACGAAGGAGAGCAGGTTCGCGGCCGCGTCCGACACCGCCGCGCGCAGCAGCGCCTGGTCGCGGTCATTGGCGAGGCGCATCGTGAACAGCGTATTGCACTGGGAAATGATGGTGGCGTCAAGCTCGGCCGGGCGCTGGGTGATGAGGCCGAGATAGACGCCGTATTTGCGACCCTCCTTGGCGATGCGCGACACCGCCTTGCGGGTCGGCCCGAAGCCGACGTTACGGTCGGCGGAGGCATAGCGATGCGCTTCCTCGCAGACGAACAGCAACGGCGAGACGCCGTCGCTCCACAGGCCGAAGTCGAAGGCCATGCGGCACAGCACCGAGACGACGGAATCGATCACTTCGGCCGGGAAGCCGGCGAGTTGCATCACCGTCATCGGCTTGCCGTTGGCCGGCAGGCGGAACAGATGGCTGATCACCTCGGCCATGGTGTCGCCGCCGACATTGGCGTTGTCGAACATGAAGGTGTAGCGGGGGTCGTTGCGCACGGCTTCGATGCGCGAGATCAGCTTGTGATAGATGATGCGCGAGGAGCGGTTCTCGAGCTTGCCCATGCGCTCGTCGATCAGCGACAACAGGTCGACCAGGCGATAGGGCACCGGGGTGTCGACCGTGTAGCCGATCTGCTTGGGGTCGATGCGCTTGAGGCCGATGCGGTCGGCGTTCTGGTACTGAGTGTAGACGCCCTTGGCGAGCGGGATCACCTCGGCGAGGATGTCGAGCTCCTCGGGCACGCCGGCGCGGCCGCCGAACAGCACGTCGACGATTTCCTCGAAGTTGAACAGCCAGAACGGCAGCTTCAGATTTCGCGGGTTGAGCACCAGCGCGCGGTCGCCGAAGCAGCGGCCATATTCATTGTGCACGTCGAGCAGGAAGATGCGCAGGTTCGGCCGCGCCTTCAGGATCTCGTTGAGCAGCAGCGAGACGCCGGTCGATTTGCCGACGCCGGTCGAACCCAGCACGGCAAAATGCTTGGACAGCATCTCCTCGACATCAACATAGGCGACGACGGAGCGGTCCTGCTGGAGGAACCCCACATTGATCTGATCCGACCCGGTCGGTGCGTAGATCGTGCGCAGCTCCTGGCTGGTGATCAGGTCGACGGCATCGCCGATGGTCGGATAATTGGTGACACCGCGCTGGAATTTGGCCTTGTCCGCGGCGTTGAGGATCTCGCCGAGCAGGTCGACCGAGGCAATGGCGATGTAGCCGTCGGAGCTCGACAGATTCTCGCAGGAGACCTCGGTGATCATCGCGACGATGACCGAGCTGGCGCAGCGAATGCTGACGAAACGGCCGACGGTCGCCCGAACCTCCGAGATCGGCATTTGGCTTGCCGCCAATAGCCCGACCCGGGCGAGCGATCCGCGAACCGAAATCACGCGTCCAAAGGATGTCACGATGAATGAACCCGGCAAGAGCTAAGGGATTTGCTCCGGACTATGCGCGGCCGTCGCTGGACAAAGGGTTAAACGCCGGGCGTGCCTGCTCCGTCAAATCCGCGACAATTCGGCCGCCAGGTTTGTTCCTGATGCATACTCATGGGCGGAATCGCCGGGAAATTGCTGCCTTTCGAGGCCGAATGCACCGGGCCGACCTTAAGGAAGATTTTACCATTCAGGCGGGCTACCGTCCGTTTGGAAGGTGGGCCGGTCGTGGCCGGCTGCCATTTGCAGCAGGCGTGGCGGCTTGATTTGTTGACGGGACCTAATCATTTGTACATTAGTACAAATGAAATCACCGGCGCCGTGCGGGGGCGCGTCGTTGTGTCCTGCGTTCAATCGCGCCGTCCGGTGGAGCCGGATCGCAGCGACCTCCTGGAGGAATACATGCAGCCCGAACCGATCCTCGATCTCGCCCATCTCGGCCACATGGAGCTGCTGACGCCGAAGCCCGACGAGAGTTTGAAATTCTTCGTCGATGTGATGGGCATGACCGTCAGCGGACGACAAGGCGACTCGGTTTACCTGCGCGGCTGGGACGATTACGAGCGCTATTCGCTCAAGCTCACGGAGTCGAGGACGTCAGGCATGGGCCACATGGCGCTACGCGCGCGCAGCCAGCAGGCGCTGGAGCGCCGGGTCGCCGCGCTGAAAGGATCCGGCTTTGACATCGGCTGGATCGACGGCGACATGGGGCAGGGGCCGACCTTCCGCTGTCGCGATCCCGATGGCCACATCGTCGAGCTCTATTACGAGACCGAATGGTATCAGGCGCCGCCGGAGCTGAAGCCCGCGCTGAAGAACCAGGCGCAGCGCTTTCCGGCGCGCGGCGTCAACGTCCGCCGGCTCGATCATCTCAACTGCCTTGCCGTCGACATCAAGGCCAACCGCGAATTCTTCGAGAATTACCTCGGCTGCCGCCTCACCGAACAGATCGTGCTCAATGACGGCCGCGAAGCGGCGATGTGGCTGACGATGTCGAACAAGAGCTACGACTTCGCCTATTCACTCGACCATTCCGGCGTGCCCGGCCGCTTCCACCACGTCACCTACGCGCTCGACAGTCGCGAGGAGATCCTGCGCGCGGCGGATATCTTCCTGGAGAATGGCGTGCATATCGAGACCGGGCCGCACAAGCACGCGATCCAGCAGACTTTCTTCCTCTACGTCTACGAGCCCGGCGGCAACCGCGTCGAGGTCGCCAATGCCGGCGCGCGTCTCATTCTCGCGCCCGATTGGAAGCCGATCGTGTGGACCGAGGAGGAGCGCAAGAAGGGCCAGGCCTGGGGATTGAAGACGATCGAGTCCTTCCACACCCACGGCACGCCCCCGGTGGAGGTGAAGCACGGGTAGAGACGTAATTCTGACGTTTCAATCAGTGTCGTTCCGGGGCCTGAGCGCAGCGAAGGAGCCGGAATCCATAACCACCAGCCGGAGTTATGGATTCTCAGATGCGCAATTGCGCATCATAGCTCGCCGGTTCGCGGCGCACCGGAATGACGTCAGTGGGCTGAACTTCGCACCCGTGCGATCGTCTCGCGAACCCCGGCCCAGGCCGGCTTGTCCGGCGCGAACTGTCTGCGCAGGAAGGTGACGAGCTCCTCGACCTGCGCGTCGCTCATGCTGTTCCTGAACGCGGGCATGTAGCCAAGGTCGCTGGAGGCGGGTTCGGTGATGCCGTGCAGGATCACCTGCACGAGATTATCCGCCTTCGTGCTGTGAATGTTGCTGTTGAGCGCGAGCGAAGGCCTGGTGCCGAACAGCGGCAGGCCGCCGACCTCGTGGCAGACGGCGCAGGCGCCCTGATAGAGGCGCGCGCCGGTAGAGGACGCGACGGTGACCCGTGTCGCGTTCTCGAGCCTGGCGGCGAGCGCATCCTGCGCCTGTTGGTCGGTCGCGCCGTCATTGAACGAGTTGAGATAGACCGCCATCGCACGGATGTCCTGGTCGGGCAGCGCCTTCAGGTCGCGGACGATCGGCGCCATCGGGCCGGCGGCGACGCCGTGGTAACGCGAATGGCCGGTGCGCAAATAGGCGTAGAGCTCATCCTCGTTCCACGGGATCGGCGCGTGCGAGGGCGAGGTCAGCGCCGGCGCCTCCCAGCCCTCGGCAAAGCCGCCGGCGAGATAGGCTTCGCGTTGCTCGGCGCCGAGCGCGTTGCGCGGCGAATGACAGGCGCTGCAATGGCCGAGGCTCTCGACCAGATAGGCGCCGCGATTCCAAAGCTCGGACTTGGCGGGATCAGGCTTGAACTCGCGCGCCTGGTGGAACAACGCGTTCCAGCCCGCGAGCAGCGGGCGAAGATTGAACGGGAATATGAGCGCATTTGCTGGCGCGGTCGCGCGCACCGCAGGCTGCGCCATCAGGTAAGCATAGAGCGCCTGCATGTCGGCGTCGCTGGTCTTCGCAAAATGCGTGTAGGGAAAGGCGGGATAGAGCTGGCGTCCGTCGCGATGCAATCCGTCGCGCATCGCGCGCTCGAAGGCGGGATAGGACCAGGCGCCGATGCCGGTCTCGACGTCGGGTGTGATGTTGGTCGCGTAGATCGTGCCGAACGGCGTCTCCAATGCGCGGCCGCCGGCGTTGAGCGCGCCGCCAAGGCTGGTATGGCACTCCGCGCAATTGCCGAGCGCTGCGAGCTGCTCGCCGCGGGCGATGGTCGCCGCGGAATAGACCGACGCGTCGGGGCGTGCGATCGGCGCAATCGCTCGGCCAGGAAGAAGCGCAGCGCCAATGCCGATGGCAGCAGTGCAGACGGCTGCAACGGTCGCAAAAATGCCGGCGCGCTTGGCGAACGGACTTGCCCAGACGCCAGACGGCTGCGGGTCCGCGGGCGCGGGCAGCGCCTGCGGCATCACCGCCGCATCGCCATGCAACCCCTTCAGGATGCGCTCGGGCGTGAACGGCGGCTCGCGAAAGCGCACGCCGGTGGCATCGAAGATCGCATTGGCGATCGCCGCCGCGCTCGGCACCGACGCGGATTCGCCGACGCCGAGCGGCGGCTGGTCCTGACGCGGCAGCATCAGGACGTCGATCTTGGGGACGTCGGGGAAGGGGATGATCGGATAGGCACCCCATTCCCGCGCCGCCACCGCGCCACGCTCGAACGACACCTCCTCCATCAGCACGCGGCTGGTGGACTGGATGACGTTGCCGTGGATCTGGTGGCGCACGCCGTCCGGATTGATCATCAACCCGGAGTCCTGCCCGGCGACGACGCGCGTCACGCTGACATCGCCGGTGGTCTTGTTCACCGCGACGTCGGCGACCCAGGCCGACCACGCCGCGCCATAGCCGGGAAACTTGCTGTGGACATAAAGCGCGTAGGCAAAGCCGCGTCCGTGCACGACCTCGCCCTCCTTCTCCTCACGCACCGGCCGCGGCGTCCACCCTGCGCGTTCGGCCACTGCATTGACCAGATCGACCGCGCGCTGGTCCTTGAGATAGCGCAGGCGATATTCGATCGGGTCGACGCCGGCCTCGGTCGCGGCCTCGTCGATATAGGATTCATGTGCAAAGGTATTCGGCAATGCCGAGACGCCGCGGAACCAGGAGGCGCGCACGATCGGCGGCATGTCATGGGCAACGACACGCATGTGGTCGTAGTCGTAGGGAGGGATCGCGGTGCGATCGCCCATCTGAAGCACGGCCGGATCGGGCGAGATGCGGCCGGTCAGCAACAGCGCCAGAGTTGGCGCGGCGTTCGAGGGATAACGCGTTGCGAGATCGTAACCGGCAATGCCGCCGTCGGCATCGAGCCCGCCATTGACGTCGATGAGCTGCGCGGTGCCTTTGGGCTCCCAGGCGTGCTCCTGCTCGCGTGTCAATTGCACGCGCACGGGCCGGCCGACCGCGCGTGACAGCAGCAGCGCGTCGGCGGTGACGTCGTCGGCGCAGTTGCGGCCGTAACAGCCCGCGGCTTCCAGCCGGATCACCTCGATCTCGCTCTCGGGGCGTTCGATCAGCAGCGCAAGATCGCTGCGTAGCACGTGCGGGTTCTGAGTGCCCGACCAGACGCGGATATTGCCGTCACTGTAGTCGGCGACGGCACAGGATGGGCCGATCGAAGCGTGCATCTGATACGGCCAGAGATAAGTGCGCTGCATCGGCTTGGCAGCGCCCGATATCGCCTTGTCGACCTCGCCCTTGTCGATCAGCGTGCGCGGCGTCGACGGATTGGCACGTAGCGCCGTCTCGACGTCGGCAAGGTCGGTCAAGGTGGGCGTCGGCTTCCAGCTCACCTTGAGCTGCTCTGCTGCGCGGATCGCATTCTCCTCGCGCTCGGCGACAACGCCGACGAAATCGCCGATGTGCACCACCGCGATCAGGCCGGGAATGTCGCGTGCCGAGGATTCATCGACCGCGAGCAGGCTGGTGCCGACGAACGGTCCGGCATCGACGCCGGCATAGGGCGGCCGCACCACGCGGCCGTGCAGCATGCCCGGCACGCGGATGTCATGGACGAAAGTCAGAGCGCCCGTGGCCTTGGCCGGCAGGTCGATGCGCGGGACGGATTGCCCGACGATTGCGTAGTCGCCGACGGGCTTCACAGGGACCTCATCGGCAAGCTCGAGACGAATCGTCTCGTCGCCGATCAGCTCGCCATAGCTGACGCTGCGATTGTCGTGGCCGCGGACGAGGCCGTCTTCGATCCTGAGATCTGCCGCAGGGAGTTCCAGCCGCTCGGCCGCGCGTGCGATCAGGAAATGCCGCGCTTGCGCTGCAGCCTTGCGCAGAGGCACGGCCGTGATCTGGATGGTTTCGCTCGCGATCGTCGCGCCCTGGTTCGGCACCACGGCCGTGTCGCCGAGCACGACCACGACGCGCGCAAAGGAGACGTCGAGCTCCTCGGCGACGATCTGGCCAAGCGCGGTGCGGATGCCGGTGCCGAGATCGACATGGCCGTTATAGGCCGTGACCGAGCCGTCCGCGGTGATGCGGACGAAGGTCTCGGATGTGACCTCGTCCACCGTGCGGGCGACGACGAGCGAACCCGATGGCCGCTCAGCTCCGTTCGAAGCAGGGGAGGCCATCAATCCGCGGCCTCGGTGAGCTGGCCGGATGCGCGCATCACCGCGCGCAGGATCTCGACATGGGTGCCGCAGCGGCAGAGATTGTAGCGCAGCGCCGCCATCGCCTCCTGTTCAGTCGGCCGCGGATTGATCGCGAGCAGCGCCTTGGTGGTCATGATCATGCCGTTGAGGCAATAGCCGCATTGCGCGGCCTGCTCGTCGATGAAGGCCTGCTGCACCACATCGGGCTTGTCGCGGGTGCCAAGCCCTTCGAGCGTCACGATGTCGCGGCCGGCGCAGCCGCTCACCGGAATAGCGCAGGAGCGCGCCGCGACGCCGTCGATCAGGACAGTACAGGTGCCGCATTCGCCAAGGCCGCAACCATATTTCGGGCCGTTGAGCGCGAGATCGTTGCGCAGCACATAGAGCAGCGGCGACTGGTGCTCCGCCGTGACTTCGTGGATCCTGCCGTTCACGGTGAGGCGGATCGGTGTCTGCGTCATCCTCGTTCCCAAGCCCGAGACCAATACCAAGACCATGCAATCGCAAAAACTCTACGTCGCGACGATACCGTTTGTACACAAACGTGCAAGCCGTGCATGCCGCACTGCAGCGCGATTGCCTTGTTTGTGGACAGAACGGATAGGCAAATGAGGTTTTATGCGGCAGCGGCATCTTTTGCGCTGCACCGCCGCTTGACAGCGCCCGGGGACCGCGCGCAACATCGTTCGTATACGAATGATAACCGAAGTGTTCGCCTCCGACATGGTGACAGAAACGACGAGCGCCGTCATCGACAAGATCCGCTGCGATGCTTGTCCGGTGATGTGCTACATCAAGCCGGGCGCAGCGGGCGCGTGCGACCGCTACGCCAATCACGACGGCAAGCTCGTCCGCGTCGATCCGCACGTCATCCTGGAGCGCACGCTCTCGCATGGCGGCAAGCTCGTGCCGTTCAGCCGCACCGAGGACTGGGACGGCAAGATCGTCCATGAGCCTTCGACCTTCGTGACCGCGATCGGCGCGGGCACGACCTATCCCGACTACAAGCCGGCCCCGTTCATCGTCTCAGCTGAGGTCGACGGCGTCGACATGGTAACGGTGGTCACCGAGGGCATCTTCTCCTATTGCGGAATTAAGGTGAAGATCGACACCGACCGCTATCTCGGGCCGGAAACTGCGACCGTGCGCGCGCAAGGGGAAGCGGTCGGCCACGTCACCACCAGCGAATACGGCTCGCAGATGCTGTCGCTCGGCGGCGTGCATCATCTCACCGGCGGCTCCAAGAAGGAGGGCCGCGTCACCTGCGACACGCTGATGGACCTCGCCAATTGCAAGGCGGTCGAGCTCACCATCGACGGCGGCGCCACGGTGGTGGTGCAGGCCGGGCAGCCGCCGATCGTCAACGGCGCCAGGGAAGAGCGCATGCGCGTCGGCTGCGGCTCGGCGACGATCGGCATGTTCGCCAAGCAGTGGCACGGCAAGGTCGACGAGGTCGTCGTGGTCGACGATCACATCACCGGCGTGCTCAGCGAGCACCAGGCGGGCAAGCTGCTCGACATCGCCGATACCGGCATCAAGATGAAGGGACGGCGCTCGACCCCCGGTCGCTATTTCCAGGTCGCCGATCCCGGCACGGGCTGGGGCGGCACCAACATCTCCGATCCCTTGTCGATCCTCGGGCCGTTCGATGCCAAGGAAGCGAAGCCCGGCCTGACCATGCTGATGGTCTCCACCACGGGTGAGCATTCATCCTACTACGTGCTCGACGATGCCTTGAAGCCGGTCGAGACCGAGATGCCGGCTGACCTGAAGTTTTCGGTCGAGCGCATCCAGGAAAACTGCGAGCCCGCGTTGTGCACGGTGTTGTTCATGGCGGGAGCGGGCGGCTCGCTACGCGCGGGTGTCACCGACAATCCCGTGCGTTTGACACGCTCGGTGAAGGACGCGCTGACGCGCGTCACCAGCGGCGGGGCGCCGGTCTATGTCTGGCCCGGCGGCGGCATCACCTACATGGTCGACGTGACGCAGATGCCGTCAGGAGCGTTCGGTTATGTGCCGACCCCGGCGCTGGTGGCGCCGATCGAGTTCACCATGAAGCTCTCCGATTATGCTGCGCTCGGCGGCCACATGGATTATGTGAAACCGCTCTCCGAGGTCCAGAATGGCGACGACGTCCGCCAGCTGCCCTGGGCGAATCCGATTCCGGGGCCGCGGGCATGACCAGGCCCCCGCAAATCGCATTGCTGTCTCATGGCCGGCGGCTGCATTTGCAGGATGGTCCGATTGATTTGATCATCGAGGCGAGGGGGGCGTCCGGCGAAGTACGTGCGGCCTATGAGGCTGCGGCGTTGCGGTTCACCGGATTGCTCGACGAACTTTGCGCGGAGCTGACGGAATTGCGGACGGCTGCCGCGGAGCGGACGTCGCTGAAGGGCGTTGTTGCGCGTCGGATGCACGCCGCGGTCGCACCCTATGCCGCCGATTGCTTCATCACGCCCATGGCGGCGGTGGCGGGCAGCGTGGCGGAGGAGATTCTCGACGCAATGCTGCGCGCTGCGACGCTTGATCGCGCCTACGTCAACAATGGTGGCGACATCGCGCTGCATCTCGGTGTGGGCGAGCATTTTTCGCTCGGCCTGATGGATCGGCCCGACCGCGACGGCGTGATGCGGACGATGAGGATCGATGCGAATGATCCTGTGCGGGGCGTCGCGACCAGCGGGCGCCACGGCCGCAGCTTTTCGCTCGGCATCGCCGATGCCGTGACAGTGCTGGCGGCGACTGCATCGCACGCCGATGCGGCGGCGACGATCATCGCCAATGTCGTCGATCTGCCCGGGCATCCCGCCATCATCCGCAAGCCTGCGAACGAGCTTCAGCCCGATAGCGATCTGGGCGCGCGCCTCGTCACCCGCGACGTCGGCGAGCTGTCTCACGATGAGATCGCCGCGGCGCTCGAATCTGGCGCGGAATGTGCACGGCAATTGTTCGATCGCGGACTGATCGAGGGGGCCGTGTTGCAGCTTTGTGGTGATATGCTTGTCATCGGATCGAAAGATATTGAGCGGCAGCGATCGCGCCCAATTACGCTGGAGAACGCGGTTCATGCCTGAACAGGAAAGAACCTGAGGACACAATCATGAGCGCGATCATCCGCAAGATCGTCACCGTCGTCGAAGAGACGCAGATGGAGATGGGCCGGCAGGTGTCGCCGCCGACGCGGCGTGCTGCTGCGATTGCCGTGATCGAGAATCCGTTTGCTGGAAAATACGTCGAGGATCTGTCGCCCTTGATCGCGATCGGCGAGGAATTGGGCGAGCTCTTGTCGAAGCGTGCGGTGGCCGCGCTTGGCATCGATGGCGCCAAGGCGCAGAGCTACGGCAAGGCGGCTGCCGTCGGCGAGAATGGCGAGCTGGAACATGCCGCCGCGATCCTCCACCCCAAGATGGGCGCGCCGGTGCGCAAAGTGCTGGGCAAGGGCGCAGCTCTGATCCCCTCCTCGAAGAAGCGCAGCGGCCCGGGCACGACACTGGACATTCCGCTCGGGCACAAGGATGCTGCCTTCGTGCGCAGTCACTTCGACGGCATGGAAGTGCAGATCAACGATGCGCCCCGCGCCAACGAGATCATGGTCGCGGTCGCCGTCACCGACAGCGGCCGTCCGCTGCCGCGCGTCGGCGGGCTGACGGTCGCGGAGATCAAGGGCGAAGACGGTCTGAGATAGAGCATGATTCGGAAAAGTGGGGAACCGGTTTTACGATAAGATCATGCTCAAGAAGTAGATTTCAAACTGGAGGTTGGGATGCGAGCAAGAAGTTACTTCGTCGGCGCGGCCTTCGCGCTTCTGGCGGGCGGCATGGCTCATTCGGCCCTGGCGCAGGACATCAAGATCGGCGAGATCAACAGCTATTCGCTGCTGCCGGCGTTCACCGAACCCTATCGCAAGGGCTGGCAGCTTGCGGTCGAGGAGATCAATGCGGCAGGCGGCATCAACGGCAAGAAGCTCGTCGTTATTTCCAAGGATGACGGTGGCAAGCCGGCCGATGCGCAGACCGCGGCCAACGAGCTCGTCTCGAGCGAGGGCGTTGCGATGCTCGCCGGCACGTTCCTGTCGAACATCGGCCTGGCGGTCAGCGACTTCGCCAACCAGAAGAAAGTGTTCTTCCTCGCGGCCGAGCCGCTGACAGACGCCATCACCTGGTCCAAGGGCAACAAATACACCTTCCGCCTGCGTCCCTCCAACTACATGCAGGCGGCGATGCTGGTCGAAGCGGCTGCAAAGCTGCCGGCCAAGCGCTGGGCCACGATCGCGCCGAACTACGAATACGGCCAGTCGGCGGTCGCGGTGTTCAAGAAGCTGATGTCGGAGAAGCGCCCGGACATCCAGTGGGTCGACGAGCAATGGCCGCCGCAAGGCAAGATCGACGCAGGCCCGGTGGTGCAGGCGGTTGCCGCGGCAAATCCGGAAGCGATCCTCAACGTCACCTTCGGCGCGGATCTCGTCAAGCTCGTGCGTGAAGGCAATACCCGCGGCCTGTTCAAGGGACGCGAGGTCGTCTCGTTCCTGACCGGCGAGCCGGAATATCTCGACCCGCTCAAGGACGAGACGCCGGAGGGCTGGATCGTCACCGGCTATCCCTGGTACTCGATCAAGACGCCCGAACATGACGCGTTCCTCAAGGCCTACCAGGCCAAGTACAACGACTATCCGCGCCTCGGCTCGATCGTCGGCTACCAGACCATCAAGTCGGCAGCCGCCATTCTCGCGAAGGCCGGCTCGACCGATCCGGAGAAGCTGATTGCCGCGGCGGAAGGGCTCTCGATGCCGTCGCCATTCGGCGAGATCACCTTCCGCAAGATCGACCATCAGTCGACTCTCGGCGCCTATGTCGGCAAGACCGCGCTGAAGGACGGCAAGGGCGTAATGGTGGACTCGTCTTACAAGAAGGGCGCGGACTACCTGCCCAGCGATGCCGAAGTCGCGAAGCTGCGTCCGAAGGATTGATGCGAAGAGAGACCCGGGGCCTCGTGGTTCGAGACGTGCGGCGTTGCCGCGCTCCTCACCAAGAGGGTCCCGGACCTCATCCTGAGGAGGCGCGGAGCGCCGTCTCGAAGGATGAAGCCCAGAACTCAGACTTAACCAACCCGGACCGCCGATGGCCTTTTATGTCGTACAGTTTCTGACCGGTCTCGCCAGCGCAGCGTCGCTGTTCCTGGTGGCGTCGGGCCTGTCGATCATCTTCGGCGTGACCCGGATCGTCAATTTCGCGCATGGCGCCTTCTACATGATCGGCGCCTACATCGCCTTCACGCTGACGGAGCGACTGTCCGGCGCGTTCGGATTCTGGGGCGGCATCGTGCTGGCGGCGCTCGCAGTGGCCGTCATCGGCGTCATCGTCGAGATGGTGCTGCTCCGCCGCATCTATCATGCCCCCGAACTATTCCAGCTGCTCGCGACCTTCGGCCTGACCTTGATGGTCGAGGACCTCGTGGTCCTGATCTGGGGGCCTGACGATCTCGTTGGTCGCCGCGCGCCGGGCTTCAGGGGCGCCATCGATTTCTTCGGCCAGAACATCCCGAGTTATGATCTGTTTCTGATCGTGCTCGGACCCGTCGTGCTCGGCATTCTCTGGCTTCTGTTCCAGCGCACGCGATGGGGCGTGCTGGTGCGCGCGGCGACGCAGGACCGCGACATGGTCGCCGCGCTCGGCGTCAATCAAAAATGGCTGTTCACGTCGGTGTTCGCGGTCGGCGTCTTCCTCGCGGCCCTCGGCGGCGCGCTTCAGATCCCGCGCGATGCCGTGCATCACGCCATGGATCTGCGCACCATCGTCGAAGTATTCGTCGTGGTCGTGATCGGCGGCCTCGGCAGTATTGTCGGCGCCTTCGTCGCCGCCGTGCTGGTTTCCGAGCTCAATGCCTTCGGCATCCTGATCTTCCCGAAGATATCCATCATTCTCGTCTTCCTGGTGATGGCGGTAGTGCTGATCGTGCGGCCCTGGGGCCTGTTCGGCAAGCCGGAGGCGGCCGCGCGAAGGACGCCTGGCCTCACCGTCAATCCCTGGCGCCCCCTGACGTCGAACGAACGGCTGGCGGCGCTTGCGGCGCTCCTCGTCGCAGCGATGCTGCCGCTGTTCGCGGGCAATTATCTGCTGACCGTCGGCTCGGAGATCGCGATCTTCGTGATCTTCGCCGTCAGCCTGCACTTCCTGATGTCGGTCGGCGGGCTCGCCTCGTTCGGCCATGCCGCCTATTTCGGCCTCGGCGCCTACGGCGTCGCATTTCTCGCCAAGATGGCGGGGCTGCCGATGATCGTGTGCCTGTTGCTCGGCCCGCTGCTCGGCTGCATGGGCGCCGCCGTGTTCGGCTTCTTCGCGGTGCAGCTCTCCGGCGTCTATTTCGCGATGTTGACGCTGGCCTTCGCGCAGATCGTGTGGTCGATCGCATTCCAGTGGGTGAGCGTGACCGGCGGCGATAACGGCATACTGGGGATCTGGCCCGAAAAGTGGGCGGCCAGTCCGTCGCATTTCTACTGGCTGGCGCTCGGTGTCGCTGCGTCGGTGACCATCGCACTGCGCGCCATGGTGTTCTCGCCGTTCGGCTACGCGCTGCGCGCCACGCGCGACTCGCTGCTGCGCAGCGAGGCGATCGGCATCGATGCCAAGCGCATCCAGTGGACCGCGTTCGTGATCGCCGGCACGACCGCCGGCATCGGCGGTGCGCTGTTCGCCTATCTCAAGGGTAGCGTGTTCCCCGACAATCTCGGCATCTCGCTCTCGGTCGACGCGCTGGTCATGGTGCTGCTCGGCGGTGTCGAGACCGTGTCGGGCGCAGTGATCGGGGCCATCGTCTACAAGGCCCTGAACATCTGGCTGGTCAGCCAGACCGATCTGTCGAAGCTCGTGCTCGGCGGCTTCATCATGCTGATCGTCGTCGTCTTCCCCAAGGGCATCGTCGGCATGCTCGAGATGCTGGCGCAGCGCCGGCGAAAGTCTTCGCCGCCGGGCTCTCCCTTGCTTGCCAAGCCGATCGAGTCTGCCGAATGAGCGCCATACCCCCACTTCTCGCGGTCGAAGGCCTGACCAAATCCTATGGCGGCATCCATGCGGTGCGCGGCGTCTCGTTCTCGCTGCGCGCGGGCGAGATCCTGGCGCTGATCGGCCCGAACGGCGCCGGCAAGAGCACCTGTTTCGACATGCTCAACGGCCAGAACAAGCCCGATAGCGGCCATGTCCGCCTGCTCGGCGAAGAGATCACGGGCAGGAAGCCACGTGAAGTCTGGCGGCTCGGCGTCGGGCGCACGTTCCAGATCACCGCGACCTTCGCAACCATGACCGTGCGTGAGAACGTCCAGGTCGCGCTGATTTCGCATGAGAAGCAGCTCTACAATCTCTGGGGCTCCGCGCCGAAGTTCGATCGAGGCGAGGCCGGCCGCCTGCTCGAGCTGGTCGGCATGGGCGGCTACGCGGATCGTCCCTGCGGCGAGCTTGCCTACGGCGACCTCAAGCGGCTCGAACTTGCGGTCGCGCTCGCCAACCAGCCGAAGCTGCTGTTGATGGACGAGCCGACTGCCGGCATGGCGCCGCGCGAGCGCGTCGATCTGATGCGGCTGACCGCGAGCATCGCGCGGGAGAAATCGATCGGCGTGCTCTTCACCGAGCACGACATGGACGTGGTGTTCGAGCATGCCGACCGCATCATCGTGCTCAATCGCGGTACGTTGATCGCCGAAGGTTCGCCGGCGGAGGTGCGCGGCAATCCTCAGGTGCAGGCGGTCTATCTCGGCGAGGGCCTCGTCTACGATGCCCGCCACCGGGAGGGAACATCGGCATGAAGCTCACGGTGCAAGGCCTCAACAGCCATTACGGTCCCGCCCATATCCTGTTCGACATCGGCTTCGAAGTCGGTGAGGGCGAGGTGGTGGCATTGCTGGGGCGCAACGGCGCGGGCAAGTCGACCACGTTCCGCTCCATCGTGGGCCTCGTCGCCCAGCGCTCCGGCCGCATCATGTTCGAGGGCAAGGATGTCTCGGCGAAGCCGACGCACGAGATCGTGCGCGATGGCCTCGGCTACGTTCCGGAGGAGCGCCGCATCTTCACTGACCTGACCGTCGAGGAAAACCTCGAGGTCGGCCGCCAGCCGAAGCGCCCGAACGCGCCGCACTGGACGCGCGAAAAACTGTTCGCGCTGTTTCCCAATCTGGGCGAGATGAAGAACCGTCCCGGCGGCCGCATGAGCGGCGGCGAGCAGCAGATGCTCACCATCGCGCGCACGCTGATGGGCAATCCTTCGCTCGTGCTGCTCGACGAGCCTTCGGAGGGCCTGTCGCCGAAGATCGTGGAGCAGATGGTCGATGCCATCCTGACCATGAAGAAGGAGGGCGTCAGCATCGTCGTCTCCGAGCAGAATCTGCATTTCGCGCGGCTGATTTCGGATCGCGCCTACATCATCGAGCGCGGTCGCATCTGCTTCGGCGGCACCATGGCCGAACTCGACGCGCGTCCCGATATCCGCGACGCGCATCTGTCGTTGTGAGGCAATGGGAAGGGCTGCGAACGGATGGCGAGAAGTGTGACGGCGAAGAAGAGCGTCAAACCGGCCAAGGCGCTCAACAAGCCGCCTTACGTGCTCGACGAGCAGGTCGGTTTCATCCTGCGCCAGGTCTGGCAGCGCCACAGCTCGATCTTCGCCCGCGACATCGGCACCAATCTGACGCCGACGCAATGGGCCGCATTGTCGAAGCTGGCCGAGACCGGGCCATGCTCGCAGAACCAGCTCGGGCGGCTCACGGCGATGGACGTCGCCACCATCAAGGGCGTGATCGATCGTCTCACCGCGCGCGGCCTGACCGAGACCAGCCAGGATCCCGATGACGGGCGGCGGCTCCTGGTCAGCCTGACGCGCGCAGGTCAGCAGCTTGCGGAGAAGCTGGCGCCCAATGCGCTGGCGATCACGCGCGAGACGCTGGCGCCGCTCGAGCCGAAGGAGCGCGAGCTGCTGATGGCGCTTCTCAATAAGCTGAGGTAAAGGCGGTCTCGTAGGGTGGGTTACGCCTTCGGCTAATCCACCCTACGGCACTGTCATGCCGGCTTACTTCGCCACCACCTCCGGCACCTTGCCGGCCGGCGGCGTGTTGCGGCTGCGCTGGGTGCGCACGATGCCGTCGATGATGGTCATGCCGATGCCTGGGAGGTCGCCGAGCTGGACGCTCTCCAGGATGTTCTTGCCGGGCGAGTGCTGCGCCTTGTCCATGATGACGAAGTCGGCGGAGCGGCCGACCTCGATCAGGCCGCAATCGAGCTGCCGCATCCGCGCGGTATTGCCGGTGGCAAGGCAGAAGGCGATCTCGGCCGGCAGGTCGCCGAGCGAGGACAGCATCGAGACCATGCGCAAGATGCCGAGCGGCTGCACGCCGGAGCCGGCAGGCGCGTCGGTGCCGAGGATGACGCGGTGCAGGTCGCCCATCTCGCGCGCGGTGCGCAGCGTGAACAAGGCCGAGCGCTCGTTGCCGTTGTGCACGAGCTCGAGGCCGCGCTTGCAGCCCTCGCAAATGCAGCGGATCTGGTCATCGGGCAATGCGGTGTGACCGCCATTGATGTGGCCGACGACGTCGGTGTCGGCTTCCAGCACCACGTCCTTGTCGATCAGGCCGGAGCCGGGGATCGACGGGCCGCCGGTGTGGATGGTGCTCTGGATGCCGTATTTGCGGGCCCAGCCGACCATCTTGCGCGCGGTCGGGCCGTCCTTGACGCCGCCGAGGCCGACTTCGCCGAGCAACTTGACGCCGTTGGCAGCCATCTCCTTGAAGTCTTCTTCCACCATCTCGCATTCGATCACCGGCGCGCCGGCGTGAACCTTCACGCCGCCGGGGCGCAAGGTCCAGAACGCGCGCTGGGCGAACACGGCCATCGCTTTGAGGCCGACGACGTCGCGGGGTCGGCCGGGCATGTGCACCTCGCCCGCGGAGATCATGGTGGTGACGCCGCCATGGAGGTAGCTGTCGATCCAGTTGATCTGGTTCTGCCGCGGCGTCCAGTCGCCGGCGACGGGGTGGACATGGCTGTCGATCAGGCCCGGCGCCACCGTGGTGCCCTGGGCATCGACGATGGTGGTCGCGCCTTCCGTATTGACGTCCTTGTAGCGGCCGATGGCGGTGATCTTGCCGTTCTCGGCGACGATGGTGTCGCCGTCCAGGATCGGCTTTTCCAAGGCGCCGGACAGGATCAGGCCGATATTTCGGATCACGAGCTTCGAGGGTCCGGTGGCCTGGGGTGCGTCATGCGCCATGGAAGGGCTCCTTATTCCTAACTGCAACGCTTCCGATCTTGGGCAGCCTTGACCGCGGGATCAAGCCGGATTATTCATTAGTATACGAATGATCGTGTACTAACGACGCATAGCTGACCGCCTCGAGACCGCAAGCAAGCGATACGGAAGGGTGAGATGAGCAATTTCAATCAGGAAAGCGTTTTGAGCGTCCACCACTGGACCGACACGCTGTTCTCCTTCAAGACCACCCGCAGCCCGACCTTCCGTTTCCGCAACGGCGAATTCACCATGATCGGGCTCAAGGTCGGCGAGAAGCCGCTGCTGCGGGCCTATAGCGTCGCCAGCGCCAATTACGAGGACACGCTTGAGTTCTTCTCGATCAAGGTGCCGGACGGCCCGCTGACCTCGCGGCTTCAGCATCTGAAGGAAGGCGACGAGATCATCGTCAGCCGCAAGGCGACCGGCACGCTGGTGATCGACAATCTGGAGGAGGGGCGCAACCTCTACCTCATCGGCACCGGCACGGGCCTCGCGCCTTTCCTGAGCGTGATCAAGGATCCCGAGACGTATGAGCGGTTCGAGAAGGTCGTGCTGCTGCACGGCTGCCGCCACGTGAAGGAGCTCGCCTATGGCGAGATGATCACCGAGCATCTGCCGAAGGACGAGCTGCTCGGCGAGTACATCCGCAATCAGCTGATCTACTATCCGACCGTGACCCGCGATCCTTTCCGCAACCGCGGCCGTATCACCGACCTCATCACCTCAGGCAAGCTGTTCGCCGATATCGGCCTGCCGGTGCTGGAAGCAGCCCGGGATCGTGTCATGATCTGCGGCAGCCCGGCGCTGGTCGCGGACACCCGCGTGCTCCTGGGCGAGCGCGGCTTCGTCGAGGGCAATCACGGCGAGCCGGCCCAGTTTGTGGTCGAAAAGGCCTTTGCCGAGCGGTAATCTCGGAATTCCTGCGCAATAAGACCGTACTTTCGCCGCCTGGGGCCCGTTGCGGCGCCGATTCGGCGCTTGATACTATATGGGAGCGAATCAGCGGAGTTCCCACATGGTTGCGGACAGCGACAGCAACATCGCCTGGCACCGGGTTCAGTTGAAGAAGAATCGCGCCGAGTTGAAGGCCCTGGAGACCGCGCGCTTCACGATGGGCGAGATCGCCTCATCGAAGCGGAATGGCCAAACCCAGAAGGCGGTCGCGGAACTCAAGCGGAAGATCGCGCAATCAGAGCGCGCGATTGCCGATCACGACAAGCGCACACGCCGTCCACTCGCAACCGACCTGCAGAGCCTCAGCAATGGCAGCTGGAGCCATTGGGACGCCTACACCCAACAACGCAAGACTGGCCAGCGTTCGCCCGGGGGCGGGTAGGCGCATCTCTTCCACGTCTGCGGTCGATGAAAAGGCGCGCCTCCTTGCGGCGGCGGCGCCATGCACCATCTCGGTGATACGGTACCAATCGCCCCGGTGATCCCATGACAGCACGCCTCGATTTCACCAGCGAGGCCTTCTTTCGCGATCCGCCCAAGGCGATCGCGACCTTGCGCATGTCCGGCCCTGTGGTTGCGACGCGATTCCCCATCGTCGGCGATGTCTGGATCACCACGACCCATGATGCGACAGCACAGGTGCTGAAGGATGGCACGACCTTCACGCTGCGCAAGGAGGACGGCGACGTCGCGGGCCTGCGCTGGTGGATGCCGAGATACGTCAGGACCATTGCCAACAACATGCTGACGATGGACGAGCCGGATCACACGCGGCTGCGCAGCATCGTGGACGAGGCCTTTCGCCGCCGCGCGATCGTTGCAATGGAGCCACGCATCCGTGCCATCGCCGACACGCTTGCGGACGAACTGTTCGCAGCGGGAAGCCCGGCCGATCTCGTCCAGCGCTACGCGCGCATCCTGCCGCTCGCGGTGATCTCGGAGCTCCTGGGCCTGCCGCCGGCCGATCGTCCGAAGTTCATCGCCTGGGCCAACGAGATGTCCTCGCTGACGAATGTCGTCAGCTTCTTCCGCTTGCTGTTTGCGTTCCGCAAGATGCGAGTCTACCTCGAACAGCAGTTGCAGCTTGCACGCGCGCATGGCGGCGAGGGCCTGATCGCCGAACTGGTCCAGGTCGAGCGCGAGGGCGGTCAGATCACGCCGGACGAAATGGTTTCGATGGTATTCCTGCTGCTCGCCGCGGGTTCGGAGACGACCACTCATCTCGTCAGCGGTTCCGCGTATGAGCTTCTCAGGAATCCCGACTTGCGCGACCGGCTGGAACAGGACTGGAGCCGTGTCGGGCTTGCGGTGGAGGAGTTCCTGCGGTTCGTGTCGCCGGTGCAATTCTCCAAACCCCGCTATGTGCGCCGCGACGTCGAGGTCGAAGGCGTGCGCCTGAAGAAGGGCGACCGCGTCATGGTGATGCTTGCCGCCGCAAACATGGATCCGGCGGTGCATGATCGTCCCGAGCGCCTCGATCTCGAACGCAAGCCGAACCGCCATATCTCGTTCGGCACGGGAATCCATTTCTGCCTTGGCCATCAACTCGCGCGCATCGAGGCGGCCTGCGCGCTGGAGGCGCTGTTCGTGCGTTGGCCGAAATTGAGTCTGGCCGTCGATGCCACTGAGATCCGCTGGCGCAAGCGGCCGGGCTTGCGCGCGATCGCGAAGCTTCCCGTCACGGCAGGGGGCCGCGGAACAGGGACGACTGCACGCACGGGAGCGAGGGACGATCGTTCCCTCACCACGGCGAACTGACAACGCTCTTTCGGAAGATCTTCGGCTGGTGTGATCGGCCAGGAACGGTGTGCCGTTCGTGCTGTTGTCATCCGGACATGACGCGGAGGGGAGTTCCTTTAAGCGCATGTCGCAGATCGACGTCGTAACGGGAGACAAGATCATGGCCAGCAAGATGCCACCTGTTCCACCGGACAATCAGAGCCGCAAGGGAACCGGCGATCGCAAGCAGATGTCCGCCGATCAGATGCCGCACGGTCAGGAGCGTGTACAGAATCCGGATCAGCAGGGACAGCAGGGCAACATCAAGCAGAACACGACCAATCAAGGCTATCAGCAAGATCACTGAGGAGGACGACATCCATGTCGACATCCACCAAGACACCGAACAGCATTCGTCAGGGCGGACCCGGCGCCTCGCATGAGAACGCGAAGGCACCATTAGAGGTCAAGAAGCCACCGGCGGACGATCCGCAGCGCAGCCACAGCCGGGTGTCCGGCGGCGGTGGCGAGCACGATTCCCATCACAGGCACGACGAGGCCGGAAAGGGCGGAGGCAGGTGACGATTGGAGATCAGCATGCAAGGCAAGAAGACTCACGAGCAGCAGGTGCGCATTCTCGAACGCAAGCCTGATGTTCCCGATGCGAGGGAGCTCGATCAGGCGTCTGGCCGCAACGTCCAGGATACCGCCGTTCATCGTTCGCGGCCGGAAGCGCGTCACAGCGAGTTTCCGGTGAGCCGCGGCGGTCTCAACCAGGAAAGCGATCACAACAAGCACAACGATCCCGGCCAGAGCGGCCACAAGCCGCCCAAACCGACGACGGCGCAACAGAAGCACTAATCCATCGGAAGACCACTGCAAGAGACCACTGCAAGAGGAGAGACGGATGCCAGGTGGGCACGGCAGCAAGACGCACTTCAGATCGGGCATGCATGGCAAAGGCGACGGCACCGGCGCATTGACCGACGTGCCGAAGGAGATGATCGGCGACAACATGGTCCTGTCCAACCGCGACAAGAAACAGCATTCGGACATTCGTGGCATGGACGGCAAGTCCATCCAGACCGAACAATATCAGGACCACGCAGCAAACCGGCTCGATGAGAAGCCGGAGGCCGACGAGACCTGAATGGAGCGTTCCTCCCGCCAACTTGCGGACCGGTGTTCAGCCGGTCCGCTTTTTTGTGGGCGCAAGGTCACGCTCCCAGCCGAACACCGAACGGCCATCGAGATCCGGTGAGGCCGCACGTTCACCGGCGATGAAAGCCTCAACCGAGGGGCCGCGCGCGGTCCGCTCCAGCCGCCGCGCTTGTTCGTCAAGACGCTTGATCGCATGCATCTCTTCCTCGCGTCCGAGCTTGGCGTTCTGGATCGCGCCCTTCAGCACCCGGATGGTCTCGTCATAAACCTTGATCGGAACGGGATAGGGATGCCGGTCCTTGCCGCCATGGGCGAGCGAGAAACGCGCGGGATCCCTGAAGCGATAGGGGGGGCCGTGCACGACCTCAGCGACCATCGCGAGTGAGCGCACGGTACGCGCGCCGACGCCCGGCGTGAGCAGCAGCTCCGGGAAATCGACCGGGCCCCGCTCGGCCGCCGCGGCCAGCGTGCCGTGCAGGCGGCGCGCGAACACGTCCTTGGGACGGACGTCGTGATGGGCAGGCATGATCAGATGCGGCAGCGTGCCCTGTGCCGGCGTGGCCCCGGTGCCGATGAGCCGTTCGAATTCGGAGACGATGCGATCCGGGCCGAGACCGGAGAGCATTTCGAGCTGCGCCGTTCGAGAGATGTCGGCGCGATGATCGGTGAGATTGACGATCTCTCCCTGTTGCGGCCCGTCGATTGCGCTGTGCGGTGCATCGACAAAGCTCTTCAGCGCCTCGGAATGCCAGTGATAGCGCCGCGCCTGCCGCTTGTCGCCGTTCATGCCCTGCTGCACCACCGTCCATTTGGCGTCGGCCGTCACGAAGAAGCCGTGCAGGTAAAGGTCGAAACCGTCCTGGACCGCGGCGCTGTCGACCTTGGCCACCAGACGGCTGGCGCGCGTCAGCTTCGCGCCGTCGAAGCCGACGCGGTCGGCGAGCTGCAACAACTCGTCCGGCGTCTTGCGCGAATGCTGACCTCGGCCGCCACAGACATAAATTCCGAGCTCGTCCTGAAGCGGTCCGAGCCCGCGCTTCAGTGCGCCGATCACCGAGGTGGTGATGCCGGAGGAGTGCCAGTCCATCCCCATCACGGCGCCAAACGACTGGAACCAGAACGGATGCGACAGCCGTTGGAGGAACGCATCGCGGCCGTAATGATGCACGATCGCTTGAGTGACGATCGCGCCCAGCGAGGACATGCGACTCGCCAGCCACGGCGGAACCCGTCCGGTGTGAAGAGGGAGATCGGCGCTGCCAGTTCGTCGAGTCATGGGCTGCTGAAGCTAGCGCAATTCGGGGACGCTTGCATCAGCGGATTGCTGCTTTGCCCTGAACGGGGGAGCCAAGCCGGCCGGAAGGCGTTGAGCGCCCTGGTGCGCATGCAATGACGGGGACGACAGTGAATTGGCAGACCCTCATGGCCGACATCGACAGGATGTTCGGCTGGATACCTTCATGGTTCATTGGCCTGAGCCTTGTTGCCGGCGCTATGCTGCTCGCGCTGCTGGTCTATCGGGTCGCCATATGGCTGTTCGGCCGCGCATTCGGAACCCGTTTTCCCATTCTGAGCGTGTTCATCGATCGGACCGCGGGACCGGCCCAACTCGCTCTTTGTCTGGCTGCCGTGGCACTGGTGCTGCCGGTCGCGCCGCTGGACGACGCGATCCGCACGCCGCTGATACGGCTGTTCGTCGTGGCCTTCATCGCGCTGATCGGCTGGATCTCGATCCGGATCGTCGACATGAGTGCGGCGCGCTATCTCCAGAACTTTCGCGACGTCACCGAGAATTTCATCGCACGCAAGCATGTCACGCAGGTGCGTGTGTTCAAGCGCGTCACCGACACGATCATTATCGTCATCACGGTGTCGACAGCATTGATGACGTTCGACTCGGTGAGGCAGTATGGCGTCAGCCTGTTCGCCTCCGCCGGCGCAGCCGGTATCATCGTCGGTCTTGCCGCCCGGCCGCTGCTGAGCAACCTGATCGCGGGCTTGCAGATCGCTATCACCCAGCCGATCCGGATCGAGGACGCCGTGATCATCGAGAACGAATGGGGCTGGGTCGAGGACATCGCTTCGACCTATGTCGTGATCCGACTGTGGGACTGGCGCCGCATGGTGGTGCCGCTGTCCTATTTCATCGAGAAACCGTTCCAGAACTGGACGCGCGACACCGCATCCCTCATCGGCGTGATCGCGCTCCATGTCGACTATCGTGCTGACGTCCCACGCATCAGGAGCTGGCTGGAGCAGGCGGTGAAGCAGTCACAGCTGTGGGACGGCGAGGTGGTCAATCTGCAGGTGATCGATGCCGATGCGCGCACCATCGAGCTTCGGGCGCTGGTCAGCGCCAGGAATGCACCGCAGTCTTGGGACCTGCGCTGCGAAATCAGGGAGAAGCTCGTGGCCTTCATTCGCGACGAGATGCCGGAAGCGCTGCCGCGCGAACGCGCGATCCTGATCCCGTCGGGCGACGATCAAGCCGATCTCGTTCGATGCGTCACGCCGGAGCGGACGCGGGCGAGCGCGCGCAATTGACTCCGCGATCAGCCGGCGCCGACCGCGGCGGCGTGGGCCTGCCGATCCGCGCGCCGGCGCGGCTTGCGCAGCTTCCGCCGGGCCCAGATCAGGAGCCCCGTCGACAGCAGCGTCAGAAGGGCGATCGATGTGATAGCGTTGAGAGGCGAAGCGATCAGGGCCGACCAGTTTCCCTCATGGATCAGCCGCGGCCAGTTGCGCGGCAACGGCGCGACCCCGCTCGAATTGACCGCGTAAGCGCGCAGTTCTCCGCCCTCGTTGAGTCGCGCCATCACGCGACCGCCGCGCGTACCGATCGAGATCACATGCGAGAGGTCGTGCTGGTCTGCGACCATGCGAACCGCCTCCGCCAGGGCAATGGGACGTCCGCCGTCCGCCGGAGCGGCTCCGCCCTGCAGTGTCAACCCAAAGGCCATGCACAGGCCCGTCAAGGGACTGAGCAGGATCAGCGGCAGCGCGAACCATGCGATGCCCTTGTGCCATCCGGAAGGCGTGTTGCGCAGCCGCGGCAGTCCCATGAGAAGGCCCAGCAGCATGATGACGACCAGGGCAACGGTCGACGTCGTCACCAGCCAGGCCCGGCCGAGCAACCGCTCGTGCGTGACGCGCGCCCAAAGGAAGATATCGGAGACGGCGGAGCCGCTGACAGCAGCTTCGCCGGTCACGAGGTCGATCACCGGCACGCCTGCGCCTTGCAGCGTCATCTGCTGACGCGATGCATCGAACGAGAGGCCGCGCGCCTTGTTATCAGGATCGTACCGCTTCATCAGTCCGATGACGCGAGAAGATTCGATCTCCGGACCGCCGGTGCGACTGACTTGCACCAAGGGCTCGAACGACAGGATCAAGCCTGTGACCATGATGACGAGCAGGGGCAGCGCGAAAACCAGGGTGATCCAGCGATGCAGAGTCAGCATTGCGGGCTTGCTCATTCGTCATCTCCTTCATCCTGCGATCGTGCTCGTGCAGCACGGCGAAGACAAATGACGCTTTATCCATGTTGTTGCGTTGATTTACAGCAACCGCACGCACGCCAGCCGGATGTCATCTGACATCTCCAGCTACTGGTGGAGCATCGAGCGAATGCGACCCATTCGCGTTCTGCCTCGGTCAAGCCGGCCTGCTGTCCGCTGCCAGAAGCTTTGCTTCGCCGTCAGCGCGAGGGGGCGCAGCAGGCGAAGCAATGACTTAAGATGCAAGCAGGGCGGTGCGCGCGATGCATCTGGATGGGTGGCAGAGCCTCACTGCGCGCGGATGTTGGCGGCCTTCAGCACCGGCTCCCATTTGGCCGCCTCGGCATGCATATAGACATCGAAGTCCTTGGCGGAGGAGCCGACCGGCGCTGCGCCGATCTTGCTGAGCGTCGACAGCACGCCGGCATCCTGCAGCGCGGCCTTCAGATCGGTTTCGAGCTTGGACACGATCTCCGGCGGCATTTTTGCCGGCCCAAGAACGCCCCACCAGACCGAGACGTCGTAGCCGGGCACGCCGGCCTCGGCGATGGTCGGCACATCCGGCAGCGCCTTCGAGCGTTCGGCGGAGGTTACCGCCAGCGCGCGGACCGGGCCGCCTTCGAGCTGGCCGATCGCTTCGGCAAGCGGATTGATGCTGAGAGGAATCTCGCCGGCGATCACAGCCGTCAGCGCCGGTGCGCCGCCCTTGTAGGGGATCGCGACGATCTTGGTGCCGGACATATACTTCAGCAGCTCGCCCGCAAGATGCGCCGAGGTGCCGTTGCCGGACATGCCGTAGGAGAGCTTGTCCGGCTCCTTCCTGGCGGCGGCGAGGAGATCGCCGAGTGTCTTGTAAGGGCTGTCCTTGGCCACCACGATCGTGAGCGGGGACGAGGCGACCTCGGTGATTGCGGTGAAATCCTTGAACGTGTCGTAGGGCACGCTCGAATAGATGAACTGGTTGAGCGGATGGCCGCTCGCGACCAGGATCAGAGTGTAACCGTCGGGTGCGGATTTTGTCAGCGTCTGCGAGGCGACGATGCCGCCCGCGCCAGGACGGTTGTCGATCACGGGCTGCTGCCCCCAGGTCTTGGCCAGCGCCTGGCCCAGCGTGCGCGCGAGCACGTCGACCGCGCCGCCGGCCGCGTAGGGCACCAGGATGTGGACCGGCTTGCTCGGATAATTTTCCGCCCGCGCCGCGCTCCCCGTCAGCAGCAGGCCGACACCCAGGATCAAACCGCCGATCTTCTTGTTCAAACCCAGCATATTTCCCTGCACTCCTTAAGGGCATTCACGCGCCTGCCGGCGGTCTCCAAGCCGTCTCGACTCTCTATCCATGATCCATGGTTTTTGTTGACGAGACCTGATCTTTTGTACGATAGTACAAATCACATGATACGCAAGCCCACCAGCAAGGAAACGGCACGCAAGCCGAACATGCGCGAGGCGATCCTCGCCGCGGCCGAGGAGCTGTTCGCCACCAACGGCTTCAATGCCGTGTCGGTGCGAGATATCGCGCATGCCGCCGGGGCCAATCCGGGCAGCGTGACATATCATTTCAAGACCAAGGACGGTCTGCTGCTGGAGATCTACCGGCGACATTGCGGGCCGATGAACCTGCGCCGTTCCGAACTGCTTGCCGCTGCCAGGCGCGTGCGCGATCTCCAGGACCGGCTGGAGGCGATCGTGCGCGCCTATGTGGTGCCGGCCTTCACTTCGGGCAGCGACCTTGCCGGCGGGGGCGCGCGCTTCACGCGGCTGCGCGCGGTGATGTCGGCGGAAGGCAACGAGGTCGCGCGAAAGATCATCGCACAGACCTTCGACGACACCAGCCACGCCTTCATCGACGCGATCCACGAGAGCCTGCCGCATATTCCGCGTACCGATATCGTCTGGCGCAGCCATTTCTTGCTGGGTGCACTCTATTATTCGCTGGTGACGCCGGAACGCGTTTCGCGCCTGTCGCGCGGCGAGGCCGACGGCAGCGATGCCGCAGGCGCCATCGAGCAATTGGTGCAGGCGACTGTCGCCGCATTGCAGGCGCCGGCGTTGGACCAGGTCGCGCCGGCGCGGCGGCGGCCGGTCGCCAGCAGCAAGACTTGAAACAAGCGGTTTCGCTTCGGCGGTTCACCTGATGACGATGATGTACACGCCGACCATTCCGCCGCCCGATCCGAATACGCGCACGCCGAAGTTCAAGCTGCCGAAGCTGTCCTGCGACGCGCATTGCCACATCTTCGGGCCTGCTGCGAAATATCCTTACGCGCCGGATCGTTCCTACACGCCGCCCGACGCGCCGCTGGAGGATTTCCGCATCCTGCACGCCAAGCTCGGCGTCGAGCGCGCCGTCATCGTCAATGCTAGCGTGCACGGCACCGACAACACTGTCGCGCTAGATGCCATCGCGCAGAGCAACGGCGCCTACCGTGCCGTCGCCAATATCGACGATACCATCACCGAATGTGGGCTTCGCGTGCTGCACGATGGCGGCTTTCGGGGCTGCCGCTTCAACTTCGTGCGCCATCTCGGCGGTGTTCCCGACAAGCGTGTCTTCGACCGCATCGTCGCGATGGTCACGCCGCTCGGCTGGCACATCGATCTGCACTTCGATGAGATCGACCTGCCGGAATATGCCGACATGCTGACAAAGCTGCCGCTGAGCTACACCATCGACCACATGGGCCGGGTGAAGGCTGCTGACGGGCTCGATCAATTGCCGTTCAGGATTTTGATCGAGCTGATGCAGCGCGACGAGAAGTGCTGGGTCAAGATCTGCGGCTCGGAACGGGTCTCCTCGGCCGGTCCGCCGTTCACGGATGCGGTGCCGTTCGCGCGAAAGATCGTCGAGACCGCGCCCGACCGCGTCATCTGGGGCACCGACTGGCCGCATCCGAACGTCAAGGTGATGCCGAATGACGGCGACCTCGTCGATCTGATCCCGCTGTTTGCGCCGGAGCCGGAATTTCAGGAGAAGATCCTTGTCCAGAATCCGGCGCGCTTGTTCGGGTTCGAGGCGTGACGGCGTTCTCGCGATCGACAGGCTGTGCGGGAATCCGTTGCCGGCGCTGCGCCGGCCAATGCATGTGAACGGAAGGAGCAACCCATGAAAACAGGTCTCGTCGTCACCGCGCATCCCGGCGATTTCGTCTGGCGCGCCGGCGGTGCCATCGCACTGCATGCGAAGAAGGGCTATCGGATCAAGATCGTCTGCTTGTCCTTTGGCGAGCGCGGCGAGAGCCAGTTCGCCTGGAAGGAAAAGGGCGCCACGCTGGAATCGGTCAAGGCCGGCCGCAAGGACGAGGCGGAGCGGGCGGCCAAGCTGTTGGGGGCCGAGATCGAGTTCTTCGATTGCGGCGATTATCCGCTCAGGCTGACAGAAGCGCATTTCGACCGCATGGTCGACATCTACCGCGAGCTCAATCCGAGCTTCGTGCTGACGCACGCGCTGGAAGACCCCTATAATTTCGACCATCCGAACGCAGCGCATTTCGCGCAGGAGACGCGCGTGGTCGCGCAGGCGATGGGCCACAAGCCCGGCGCGCAGTACAAATACTCCGCGCCGCCGGTGTTCCTGTTCGAGCCGCACCAGCCCGAGCAGTGCAACTACAAGCCGGACACGATCCTGAAGATCGACGAGGTCTGGAAGGAGAAGTACGAGGCGTTCCAGATCCTGGCCGCACAGAAGCATCTCTGGGGCTATTACGAGCGCGTCGCGCTCAACCGCGGCATCCAGGGCAGCCGCAACACTGGCGTTCCCATGACCTATGGCGAGGCCTATCAGCGCCTGTTTCCGACCGTGGCGGAGGAGCTCGCATGAAGCCGGTCGTCGTTCGCAACATCAAGCGGGCCGATCCCGCTAACATGGCGGCGTATGGCGTCTCGACCGTACACGAGGCCTATGGCCGCATCGGCCTGATGAAGCCATATCTGCGTCCCGTCTGGCCGGGCGCGGCGATTGCGGGGCCTGCCGTTACGGTGCTGGCGCAACCGGGCGACAACTGGATGATCCATGTCGCGGTCGAGCAATGCAGAACAGGCGACGTCCTCGTCGTCGGCTGCACCACTGACAACACCGACGGCATGTTCGGCGAGTTGCTTGCGACGTCGCTGCAGGCGCGCGGTGTGCAGGGGCTGATCATCGACGCCGGCTGTCGTGACGTCAAAGCGGTGCATGAGATGCGCTTTCCAGTGTGGTCGCGCGCGGTATCGGCCAAGGGGACGGTGAAGGCGACGCTCGGCTCGGTCAATGTCCCCGTGGTTTGCGCCGGTGTGAACGTCGACCCCGGCGACATCGTCGTGGCCGACGACGATGGCGTGGTGGTGGTGCCGAAGCGCTATGCGGCCGAGGTGGCCGAAAGGGCGAAGAAGCGCAACGCGGATGAAGACGGCAAGCGTAAGCGCCTCGCCTCAGGCGAGCTCGGCCTCGACATGTACAACATGCGCGAGGCCTTGGCGAAGGCCGGCCTTGTCTATGTCGACACTCTCGAGGACGTCTGAAGCAAGTCACGGAGCGGGCGGATGAATCGTCTCAAGCTGAAGGCCGTGCTCGGCAGCCACCCTCACGTCAAGGCCGTGAAGAGCGGCGAGCTCCGCGCCGATCTGTTCGATCTCGACTTCATCGAGTACACACCGACCAACACGGCGTTCAAGCCGATGGTGCGCGAGCAGGCCTTCGACGTCTGCGAGATGGCGATCGTCACCTATCTGATGGCGAAAGCGCATGGCAAGCCGCTGGTGCTGCTGCCGGCGACGATGCTGGGCCGTTTCCAACATTCCTACGCGTTGTACAATCCCGCCCAGGGAACGCTCGGTCCGTCCAACCTCGAAGGCAAGCGCGTCGGTATCCGTTCCTTCACGACCACGACGGGCGCCTGGATCAGGGGCATCCTCGCCAACGACTACGGCGTCAAGCTCGACAGGATCCGCTGGGTGACCTTCGAGGATCCGCACGTGGCCGAATATGTCGACACAACCGCGCGCGCGCCGAAGGACAACAAGATCCTGCAGATGCTGATTGACGGCGAGCTCGATGCCGTGCTCGGCGAGACCTCTGATGATCCCAAGCTGAAGCCGCTGTTCCCTGATCCCGCCGCCGAAGCCGCCAAATGGTATGGCCATCGCGGCGTCGTGCCGGTCAACCATCTCGTGGTCGTGACCGAGCAGCTTGCGAAATCGCGACCCGACGTGGTCGCGGGCGTCTATGATCTGCTCAAGCGGAGCAAGGAGCGGGCAGGGCCCGCGGCGACGCCCGACCTCGTTCCGTTCGGGATCGAGGCGAACAGGAGATCGCTCGAGCTGATCGTCGACTACGCATTCCAGCAGGCGCTGATCCCGCGGCGCTACGCGGTCGAGGAGCTGTTCGACGCGACGATTGAAGGACTGAACTGATGGCAGGTGATCCCAGGCGCTGGCAGATCGGACTGGTCGGATACGGCGAAGTCGGCAGGATCCTTGCCGAGGATTTGCGCCAGCAGGACATCAAGGTCGCCGCCTACGACCTCAAGCTCGGAGGCGAGCAGAGCGCTTCGCTCAAGGAGCATGCAGCGAAGTTCGGCGTGACCCTCGTCGCCTCTCATCCCGCGCTGACCGCGAAATCCGACTTCATCATCTCGGCGGTCACGGCGAGCCAGGCCGTTCCGGTCGCAAAGGCGTGCGCGGCTGCGATCAACCAGGGCACCTGGTTCCTCGATTTCAATTCGGCCTCGCCCGCCGCCAAGCAGCGTGCGGCTGCGCTGATCGACGGCGCTGCCGGGCGCTATGTCGAGGGCGCGGTGATGACCTCGGTGCCGCCTTATCGCATCAAGGTGCCGCTGCTGCTCGGCGGTCCCGGTGCGAGAGAGCTCGAGCCGCTGCTGAACGCGATCGGTTTCGCGGCGAAGGTCGCGAGCGATGAGCTCGGCGTGTCGTCGGCCGTGAAGATGTGCCGGAGCATCATGATCAAGGGCCTCGAGGCCATGGTCATCGAAAGTTTTACCACCGCGCGCGCTTACGGCGTCGAGGATGCGGTGCTGGCGTCACTCGTGGAAACCTTTCCCGGCATTGATTGGGAGGAGCAGGGCGCCTACGTCTTCCAGCGTGTGATCGAGCACGGCCGTCGCCGCGCCGAGGAGGTGCGTGAGGTCGCCGAAACCGTGCGCGAGGCGGGTTTGACGCCATGGTCCGCGCAGGGCACTGCCGAACGACAGGCCTGGGTGGCTGATCTCGCCGATGAAGGGCTGTTCGGCGCCAGGGGCACGAAAGAGTTCGCCCGCAGCGCGGATTGGCGGACCGAGGCGGACCGAATCCTCGCGAAGATCAATCGCACCAAGTAGTCAGCTCAGGACCGCGCCGCTTTCCTGAAAGCTCACGACCTGATCGCGGGCGCGTTCAATCAGGTCGATCAGATTTCTCGATTTGCGGACGAGCTGTTCGGTAGCCGGCTGCGTGCGGAATTCCGCCAGCACGGCGTGAACGCATTTGCTGGCGGCGTCGAGCGTCCAGAGCGTGCGGTTCACGTCGTCCTGCGTCTGGATCGCCAAGATATCGAGACCAGAAAGAACCTGGCCGATGCCGTCGAGCCGCTTCACCGCCGTATCTGCGGGCGCCTGGGCCTGGACGGAATGATAGTCGATGCTACTGAATGCGCTGAACATGCCGATATTTCCACACTGAACGGAGATGGTCAGTGCAGATCGTAGTTATTACCGGCGTCGCCGGTCTCGCAACGCGTTTGGCTACGGTCCGGGATTCTACCGATCTCGGGTGGGCTCGAGCCGCGGTAAAGTCGAACTGAAGTAGCTCCACGGCCAGACGGGTCTCCCGACGATCTTACCGCTGAAAGGGCGTCGACCTTGTCAGCGGACGGAACGCTCCTCCGGCGTCGCGACGGATGCGGAACGTCCCGCGTGCGGCGTCACGCGATGTCCGGGATATCGAGCGGAACCGCTCTCAGTTCTTGGGATTGAACAGGGTGGGCCGCTGCCGCGCAAATGTCTTTCGGCCGGCCTTGAAGCCCATCAGGACGTCGGGTAGCTCGGCGACAGCGAAGCGGCTGTCTCGTGTATCGAGCACGATGAGGTCGGCGGGATTGCCGATCTTGATGCCGTAATCACCAAGGTTCATCAGCCGGGCCGGCAGTTCGGTCACGAGATCGAGGCAGGTGTCGAAATCGCTCACCGAAGCGTGTGCGACATTGGCATAGAGATTTGCCATGCGCAGCAGCGAGGCGTCGCCGAACGGCGTGAAAGGATTGAGCACGTTGTTGGTCGCGACCGAGCACAGGACGCCGTCGCCCGCAAGCTTGTGGGCGAGCGTCAGCCCGCGTGGCGCGTTGTGGGTGGCCTCGCGCCCCATCAGATAAAGATCGGTCGCGGGTAGCACGGTGACCGCAACGCCGGCCCTCGCCAGTTGCGCGGTGGCAACCTTCATGCGTTCCGGCGGCAGTGCGGAGAGTTTTGTCGCATGGCCGATCGCGACACGTCCCTGATAGTTGCGCCGCTCGGCCTGCCGGCAGACCTGATCGAGATGCCACCAGGAGGGATCGAGGTCGAAATCGAGATGGAGATCGACGTCGACGTCGAATTCCTGCGCGAGATCGAAGATGCGCTCGAGATGCGCATTCGGGTCGGTGTCCATGTAGGGACAGCCGCCGATGGCCTCCCCGCCATTGCGCAACGCCTGGATCAGCAGTTCCTCGGCTCCGGGATCGTTGGTCAGGCCCTCCTGCGGGAAAACGCAGAGTTCGAGGTCGATCGCCCAGGCATAGTCGCGCTTCAGCGACTTGAGCGCCTCGAAGCCGCGCAAGCCGATGCGCGGATCGATCTCGACATGGGTGCGCATCCGCATCGTGCCGTACGCGATGGCGCGTTCGAGCACGCTTGCGCCGCGCGCGTAGACGTCCTCGACCGTGAAATCCTTCTTCATCCCGGCGACGGCGCGGATTGCCTCCGAGACGCTGCCGTGATCGTGCCTGCAGCGGCCGAGCAGGCAAGCCTTGTCGAGATGGATGTGGGTGTCGACGAAGCCGGGCAGGGCGAGGCGGCCGCCGACCTCGACGGCCTCGCAGGAAACCCCTTCGCAGGTCAGCTTTGGCGCGATCGCGGCGATGCGGCCGCCTTTCACGCCGATATCGACGGGTGCGGCGGATGAGCGCAACAGCGCGTTGCGGAAGATCAGGTCGAAGGCGGTCTCAGTGGTCATGGTGTCGGATTCAGCGTTGGCAACCTAGCGGAAGCTGGAGAAACAGGCAGCTCCAGATTGTGTGCAGTTGTGGGCTCGATTGTTCAAAAAATGTGCATGCACTTTGCGTCCTCGATCGTAAGATATCTCCTACCTGGAGAACCCCGCTATGTCCGCCCCCGCAGAAGCTGCACGCCCGATGACCGACGCCGAGATCGTCGGAGCCTATCTCACGGCGTCGATGATCCCCGATCCCGATGCCGCGGCGGCCTATATGAAGCCGGGCACGGTGATCACGTTTACCGGTGGGCGCGCGTTCGATCATCCGCGCGGGCCGACCGGCTTCAACGCGAAACGTTATCGCTGGGTCAAGAAGAAGATGGATCGGTTCGATGTCTGCCCCGGTGCGGACGAGACCGTCGTCTACAGCGTCGGCACGCTCTACGGCGAGTGGATGGACGGCACGCCATTCGAGGGCAATCGCTATGTCGATCGCTTCGTGGTGAAGGGCGGCCAGATCGTAAAGATGGACGTGTGGAACGACAGCGCCGAGCGGATCCTCGTTCAGCGCGGCATCGAGGCTTAGCCCCTCCGCGCGATTTTCGGCAGCTTGACGACGCGATCGCTCGTCACCTCGTCGGCATAGGGCGCGAGAATATCGAGCAGATCGCGGCCGCGCTGGGGAGTCGGGGCCACCAGCGCGCGGTTGGCCACGGAATCAAGGTGATGGTGCATCAGCTCCATCACCTTGGCCTCGTCGCCCTTGGCGAGCGCGGAGATGATGGCGCGGTGCTCGTTGATGGCACATTCGCTGGAATGCGGCCGGCTGTAGAGCGACAGCGTCAGGCAGCAGCGATAGGCGACCTCGCTGACATAGCGCACCAGGATCGGACTGTTCGTCATGTGGGCGAGCAGGATGTGAAATTCGGTAGCGAGCCGGATCGAGACCGCATCCGTGCCGCCGCGCGCCCGATCCTCGGCGTCGACATGTGCGTTCAGCTCGGCGATCTGCGCCCTGGTCAGCCTGCCCGCGAGCTGGCGCACGACGAGCCGCTCGAGCTCGATGCGGATGTCGAAGGCATCGCGCGCCTCCTGCCAGCTCGGCGTCGCCACCACCGCGATCCGGTTGCGGCGGAGCTCGACCAGGCCCTCTGCGGCGAGCTGGCCCAGCGCATGGCGGGCAATGGTGCGGCTGACGCCGAAGCGTTCGCCGAGCGCGTCCTCGGGCAGTTTTGCGCCGGGCTCCAGCGCCTGCTCGATGATCGCGCGCCTGAGTGCGCGGCAGATCACGCTGACCTTGTCCGACGATTCAGAAGTCTTGCTGCTCGCGCGCGCCGCCATCGGCGAATCCTTGGGATGGGTCTGAGCCTCTGTTTAGCACAGTCCCGCTGCGATCCGGCGCTCCAATTGCATGCAGTTTGATGTCCGGATTGCCTAAATCGACTCCGGCCGTTCGCCGGGGGCATTTGGCAAATCATTGATTTTGCGATAACCGCTGGCTGGCACCCAGCTTGCATGCACTTTGGCTGTGATGCGCATGCAACCCAACGCCCAATTTGACGGCCAGCCCGTTCCCGAAGGCGCCACCGCCACGGCCATCGAGCTGTCCGAGGCTTCCGTGACCTTCGGGCGCGGCGACCGCGCCGTGCCCGCCCTGTCGAAGACCACCCTGAAGATCGCCGACGGCGAGTTTGTCGCACTGGTCGGCCCGTCAGGATGCGGCAAATCGACCATTCTACGTCTCGTCAGCGGCCTCGTGCAGCCGACCAGCGGCGTCGTCATCGTGGGTGGCCGCGAAGTCGCGGCGCGCGCGATGCGGGTCGGCATGGCCTTCCAGAATCCGACCATGCTGCCGTGGATGACCATCGAGCGGAACATCATGCTGCCGCTGAAGATCGTAGAGCCGTTCCGCTCGAATTTTCGGAAGCTGCGCAAAACCGAATTCCGTGACAAGGCCAACGCGCTGCTGGAGCAGGTCGGCCTCAACGGCTTCGGCAACCGTTATCCCTGGCAGCTCTCCGGCGGCATGCTCCAGCGCGCCAATCTCTGCCGCGCCCTGATCCACGAACCGCGCATGCTGCTGCTGGATGAGCCGTTCGGCGCGCTCGACCAGTTCACCCGCGAAGAGCTGTGGGCGATCCTCCAGAACCTCTGGATGACGCACAAGCCGACGGTGCTGCTGGTGACGCACGATCTACGCGAGGCTGGCTTCCTTGCCAGCCGCATCTGTGTGATGAGCGCGCGCCCTGGCCGCATCCTCGACGACAGCCGCGTCGGGTTTGCGCGCCCGCGCACCGTCGCCATGACGTTCGAGCCGGAATTCGTCGCGCTGAACCAGAAGCTGCGGACCTTCATCGAGGATGCGCGCAGCGCGGCTGAGCAGGAGGCAGGCTGATGTTCGGGATCGATGTCAGGCAGAAGGCGTGGTCGGCGGGGCTGATCGTGTTGTTCTTCGTCGCCTGGGAGCTGTTCTGCCTGATGACGGGCATGTCGGATCTCGTGCTGCCCCGACCCTCGCAGGTGTTCTTGACGTTGTTCCAGCGCTTCCCGGTGCTGTGGCCGCACATCGTGCAGACGCTGGCCACCACCATGTTCGGCTTCGTCCTCGGCGTCGCGCTCGGCGCGATCATCGGCGTATCGAAGACGGCCTATGACACCTGCTATCCGCTTTTGATCGGCTTCTCTTCGATCCCCAAGGTCGCGGTGGTGCCGATCTTCGTGCTGTGGTTCGGCTCCGGCACGGTGCCGGCGGTGCTGACCGCACTGTCGATCTGCTTCTTCCCGATCGTCGTGAATATCGCCACGGGCCTTGCGACCACCGAGCCCGAGCTCGAGGACGTGCTGAAGGCGCTCGGCGCCAGCAAGCTCGACATCCTCTGGAACGTCGGCCTGCCCAGGACCATGCCCTTCTTCTTCGCTTCGCTGAAGGTCGCGATCTCATACGCTTTCGTCGGCGCGGTGCTGTCGGAGACGGTCGCCTCCAACCGCGGCATCGGCAACGTCATGATGACCGCGTCCTCCAATTTCAACGTGCCGCTGGTCTTTGCCGGCCTGTTCGTGCTCGCCGGGCTCGGCGTCGCACTCTACGTCGTATTCTCGTTGATCGAGGGGCGGGTTACCGGCTGGGCGACGCGCAAGAACGACGTGATCGCAACCTGAATTCCTGAACCGTCACGCAACGAAGCTGAGGAGGTCTCGATGTTGAGGAAATTAAGTGCGGCGCTGGTGGGGTTGGCGCTGTCCGCAGGAGCCGCCATGGCGGAAGAAACTACGATCAAGTTCACGCTGGGCTGGAAGACCCAGGGCAGCGACGCTGCGTTCTTCTATGCCAAGGACAACGGCCTCTTCAAGGAGGAGGGCCTCAACGTCATCATCGACCAGGGCGAGGGCTCCGGCGCCACCGTCACGCGTGTGATGTCCGGCGCCTATGACGCCGGCTTCGGCGACGTCAACGCCATCATCCAGAACGCCTCGAGCAAGCCGCAGGAGGCGCCCGTCATGGTCTACATGATGTGGAACCAGCCGCCGTTCGCGATCGTCGCCAAGAAGACCAGCGGCATCAACACCATCAAGGATTTCGAAGGCCATACGCTCGGCGGCGCGCAGGGCACGCCGACGACGCGCCTGTTGCCGGTGTTCACCCGCAAGAACGGGCTCGACGGTGAGAAGATCAAGATCTCCAACATGGCGCCGAACTTGCAGGAACCCATGCTGATCAAGGGGGATATCGATGCAGCGCTCGTCTTCAACATCACCAGCTATTTCAACCTGGTGCTCAACCGCCAGGATCCGGACAAGGACTTCAAATGGTTCTCGTTCGGCGAATATGGCCTCGATCTCTATTCCAACGGCGTGATGGTCTCCCGGAAGCTGATCGCCTCGACCCCGAAGGCGGTCGCGGGCCTGGTGCGCGCCATCAACAAGGGCGCGATCGCGGTCGCCAAGGACCAGAATGCCGGCATGAAGGCGGCGATGAACTACGACAATCTCATCAACGCCGATGTCGAGAAGCGCCGGCTGCAATATTCCTTCGAGAAGCTGATCGTCTCGCCGGAGATGAAGGAGATCGGCATCGGCGATATCAAGGACGACCGCATGACGCGCGCCATCGGCATCGTGGTCGAGGGCTATCAGCTCGCCCGTGCGCCGACGCCCGCAGAGGTGTTCTCGCGCGAATTCCTGCCGCCGCGCGCTGAGCGGGAGCTGGTGTATACTGCCAACTGATTTTGGAAGGCGTCATGGCCACGGAGATTTCGGCGAGCTGCCTGTTTCGTGGCCCTGACGTCGGTGTCAGCGACAATGTCGTGCTGCGGCACGATGGCGGCGTCATCACCGAAATCGCGGAAGGAGCGGGGCCTGGACCTCGCTCCTTCGTCATCCCGGCCTTCGTCAACGCCCATGACCACGCCCGTGCCACCGCATCGTCCTTCGGCGCGGTCGGCATGCCCCTGGAAAGCTGGATCCTGCGCACCGCGCTGGGCACGCCAGTTGATCCCTATCTGACCGCGGCCTCTGCGTTGGCGCGTTCCGCCAGGGCCGGCTGCGCGGCCATGATGGTGCACTACACGCGTCCGAGCGGGACGATGCCCCTGGTCGACGAGGCGAAAGCCGTCGCGAAGGCTGCGTCGGACGTCGGCATCCGCATCGCCTTTGCGATGGCCGTGCGCGACCAGAATCCGATCGTCTATGGCGATGCCGAGCCGGTGCTCTCGGGTCTCTCCGGCGATGATCGCAAGACCGTCGAGGAGCTGTTCGTCCGCGCGCCGATGCCGCCAAAGACGTATATTGAACTCACGGACGCCATTGCCGCGGCCATCGCCGGTCCGATGGTGGACGTGCAGCTCGGGCCTGCCGGCGTGCAATGGTGCTCGAAGCCGCTGCTGGAAGCGGTGGCGGAGAGTTCGGCGCGGACCGGCCGCCGGATCCACATGCATCTGCTGGAGACCGTGTACCAGCGGGCCTGGGCCGATCGGAATTTTCCGGACATGGTGCCCTGGCTGCGCGACGTTGGCTTCCTCTCCGAGCGGCTGACGCTGGCGCATTGCATCCACGCCCGCCCGGACGAGCTGGAGATGATCGCGGCCTCCGGCGCGCGCATCGTCACCAATTTCAGCTCGAACATGCATCTGCGCTCGGGCCTCGCGCCGATCGCCGCCGCGCACAAATGCGGCTGCGCCATCGCTGTCGGTGTCGACGGGCTGGCGCTCGACGAGGACGACGACATCCTGCGCGAGATGCGGCTGGTGCAGATGGCCCATGGCGGCCTCGGCTTCAAGCAGACGTGGACGCCGGCCGAGATGTTTTCGCTGGCCATCCGCAATGGGCGCCGCGCCACTGGCGCGCCCGGGAGCGGCGAGCTCTTTACCGGAAGCCCCGCCGACTACGTCGTGATCGATCTCGACCGGCTCGACCGCGACCGGATCATGCCGGTCGACCCTATGGCGCTGCTGTTCGCGCGCGGCAATGCGTCCCTGGTGAAGGAGGTCGTCGTCGCCGGCAGAACGATCGTGAGGGACGGGGTCTGTTCCGGCGTTGATCTGCCGGCCATCGAGCAGGAGTTGCGGGCGCTGTATGGGACCGGCGCGGGCAAGCTCGCGAACTTCAAGCGGATGTGGCCAGCCCTGTCGGAGCGCTTGAAGGGCTGGTTCGAACAGCAGCTGACGTGTCAGTGAAGCGCCTTTCGTTCGGGCAGTATCGAATAGCGCGATGGCTGGTAGTCGCTGCCCCGGCTGGCGGACGCCGCATGTGTCGGCTATCACCTCCGCGATCTCTCGTCTCGACCCCGGTCGACGACCCATCTAGGAGCAGCCGATGCGTCTACCCACCCTTATTCTGTCCCTGGCATGTCTTGCGGGCTCAGCCTCCGCCGAGGACCTCACGGGCACGCTCCAGAAGGTCAAGGAGAGCAAGAAGATCACGCTGGGCTACCAGGAGGCCTCGGTCCCGTTCAGTTATCTGGACGGCAACCAGAAGCCGGTCGGCTTTGCCATGGACATCTGCCTCAAGATCGTCGAGGCCGTGAAGAAGCAGCTCGGCATACCCGACATCGCCGTCGACACGCTCGCCGTGACTTCGTCGAACCGAATCCCCTTGATGGTCAACGGCACGCTCGATCTGCATTGCTCGGCGACCACAAACAATGCCGACCGCCAGAAGCAGGTCGCCTTCACCAACACGCACTTCCTGAGCGCGACGCGGTTCGCGGCCAAGAAGGCCGCCAAGATCAACACCATCGACGATCTCAAGGGCAAGGCGGTCACGGCGGTTGCGGGATCGGTCAACCTGACGCAGCTTGCCAAGGTCAACACCGAGCGCAATCTCGGCATCAATGTGATGCCGGCCAAGGACCAGGCCGAGGCCTTCCTGTTGCTGGAGACCGACCGCGCCCAGGCCTACGCGCTCGACGACGTGCAACTCGCCGTCGCCATCGCGCGGTCGAAGGAGCCGCAGGCTTACATGATCAGCGAGGAGGCGTTCTCGAAGCCGGAGCCCTACGGCATCATGCTGCGGCGGGAGGATGCGCCATTCAAGGCACTCGTCGATCGCGCCACGGAGGAGCTCTACGCCAGCCCCGAGATCGAGGTGCTCTACAAGAAGTGGCTGCAATCGCCGACCCCGCCGAACGGCCTCAATTACAACGTCCCGATGTCTCCGGCCTTGCGCAACGCCTTCAAGAAGCCGAGCTCGAGCGCCGATCCTGACGTCTACGTGGTGAACTGAGGCGAAGGAAGAGCGCCTTTCTTACGCGTTCGAGTATTTCTTCAGCTCGAGCCGCGCGATCTGGTTGCGATGGACCTCATCGGGTCCATCGGCAAGACGCAGCAAGCGCGCGGTGGCATAGGCGTGCGTCAGGCCGAAATCGTTCGAGGTGCCGCCGCCACCGTGTGCCTGGATCGCCCAGTCGATGATCTGGCAGGCCATGTTGGGCACGGCAACCTTGATCATGGCGATCTCTGCCTTCGCCACCTTGTTGCCGACCGTGTCCATCGCATGGGCCGCGTTCAGCGTCAGCAGCCGCGCCTGCTCGATCATGATGCGCGCCTCCGCGATGCGCTCCTGCGTCACCGTCTGCTCCGAGACCGGCTTGCCGAAGGCGACCCGGCTCCGCACGCGGCGGCACATCTTCTCGAGCGTGCGTTCGGCCAGGCCGATCAGCCGCATGCAATGATGGATGCGGCCGGGTCCGAGACGGCCTTGCGCGATCTCGAAGCCGCGGCCCTCGCCGAGCAGCATGTTCTCCTTGGGCACGCGCACATTGGTGAACACCACTTCGGAGGCGCGGTCGGGCACGCCGTAGAAGCCGAACACGGGGAGGGGACGCTTCACCTCGATTCCTGATGTCTCCATCGGCACCAGGATCATGGATTGCTGCTTGTGCCGGTCCGGATTGTCAGGATCGGTCTTGCCCATGAAGATGCAGATCTTGCAGCGCGGGTCGGTCGCGTTGGTGGTGTACCATTTGCGCCCGTTGATGACGTAATTATCGCCGTCGCGCACGATCGAGCTCTCGATGTTGGTCGCATCGGATGATGCAACCGCCGGCTCGGTCATGGCGAAGCAGGAGCGGATCTCGCCCGCGAGCAGTGGCTTCAGCCAACGCTCCTTGTCCTTCTCGGTGCCGTAGCGCTCCAGCACCTCCATGTTGCCGGTGTCGGGCGCCGAGCAGTTGAACACCTCGGGCGCGAGGTGCGAGCGCCCCATCACCTCGCAGAGCGGGGCATATTCGAGATTGGAAAGACCCGCGCCGTGGCTGGACTCCGGCAGGAACAGATTCCAGAGCCCCTCGGCGCGCGCCAGCGGCTTCAGCTCCTCGACGACGGGATAGACCTTCCACGGCCCGAGCTCCTCCGCCTCGCGATAGAAGCGCTCCTCGTTCGGATAGATGTGCCCGTCCATGAAGCTTTCGAGCTTGCGCTTGAGCTCGACGACTTTGGGCGACATCGGGTAGAGCATCTTTCGTCTCCTGGATCGAAGGTCGGGGCGGACTTCAGCGCGATGATGCGTCGCTTCACGCGGCGCGGTACTCCCTGAACTTCTCGCGCAGAGCGGACTTCAGCACCTTGCCCGTGCCGGTCATCGGGAATTCATCCAGGAATTCCACCGCGTCCGGCATCCACCAGCTCGCGATTTTTGGGCGCATGTGGTCGAGCAGTGTCTTGCCGTCGACGGTCGCGCCCTTCTTGCGGACGACGAGCAGCAGGGGGCGCTCCTGCCATTTCTCGTGCGCAATCGCGACGACGGCAGCTTGCAGCACGTCGGGGTGAGACAAGGCGATGTCCTCGAGTTGGATCGAGGAGATCCACTCGCCGCCGGACTTGATCACGTCCTTGGAGCGATCGGTCAGGGTGACGTGGCCTTGTGGGTCGATCACCGCCATGTCGCCGGTGATCAGCCAGCCGTCGCGATCGAGGCCTTCCTCCAGCTTCATGTAGCCCGAGGCGACCCAGGGGCCCCGGGCGCGCAGATGACCGACGGTCTTGCCGTCGCGCGGCAACTCGTTGCCGGCATCGTCGACGATGCGCAACGCGGTGCCGAAACAGGCCCGCCCCGAGACCTGGCGTCGATCGAATTTCTCCGTCTCGCTGAGGTGCTCCGAGCCGGGACGCAAGCCCGGCATCGAGCAGCCCAAGGCCTCGGTCATGCCCCAGGCCTGGATATAGTCGATGCCATATTCGCGCTTCAGCCTCTCGACCATCGCGCGCGGCGGCGCCGAGCCGGACGACAGCGTTGCGCGCAGCGTGGAGAATTTGTTGCCGGTGCGGCCGAGCCAGTCGAGCAGGATCAGCCAGAAGCTCGGCACGCCCGCCGAGAGCGTCACCTTCTCGCCTTCGAGCAGTTCATAGAGCTTGTCGGGCTCGTAGTTGCGGCCTGGCAGCACCAGTTTCGAGCCGGTATAGGGAGCTGTGAACGGCATGTTCCAGGCATTGCCGTGGAAGAGGGGCGCCATCGGCATCATCACCTCGCGCACGCCCTCGACATGGCCCGGCAGGAAGTCGAAACTGCAGCAGGTCATGGTCTGCAGGATCGCGGCGCGGTGCGAGTAGATCACGCCCTTGGGATTGCCTGTCGTGCCCGACGTGTAGCAGATGGTCGAGGCGGACTTCTCGTCGAACTCCGGCCAGGCGAAGCCGGCCTCGTTCTCGCGTCCCAGAAGCTCTTCGTAACAATGGACGTTCGCAAGCTTCGTCTCGGGCATGCGCTCGCGCGAGGACATCACGACATAGGCCTCGATCGTCTTGAGCTGCGGCGCGATCGCCTCGACGAGCGGCAATGTGGCGCGGTCGATGAACAGCAGACGGTCTTCGGCATGATTGATGATGTAGACCAGCTGTTCGGGAAACAGCCGTGGATTCACTGTATGCAACACGTAGCCCATGCCCGGCGCCGCGTAGAACATCTCGAAATGGCGATGGGTGTTCCAGGCCAGTGTGCCGACGCGGTCGCCGGGATTCATGCCGAGCCTCTTGAGCGCCAGTGCCATGCGCTTGATGCGGGGATGGGCGTCGGCATAGGTGTAGCGATGGATGTCGCCCTCGATCTCGCGCGCGACGATCTCCGCTTCGCCGTGATAGTCGGCTGCATACTGGATCAGGCCGCTGATCAGAAGCGGCACGTCCATCATCAATCCCTGCATGGTCTCCTCCAGATCGCCGCGTCATTGCATGGCGCAGGCTTGTGATTTTGCGCGCGAGGTTAGCGGAACGCCACGCGGCGTTCACGCAAAAAGCAGCGAGCATGATTGCATGCGGCACTTTTTCAGAGCTAACGTGAGGTGAGCTGCCGGCGAAGCAGCGTTCGCGGTGGAGGAGATGAATGTCAGCGGAAAGACACAAGACCGGCACAACCGGCGCATCTACGGTCGATGTTTCCGCGCTCCGTGCTCGCTACCGCGACGAGCGCGACCGTCGTCTGCGCGCCGAGGGCAAGGCGCAGTATGTCGAAGTCACGGGCGAATTCGGCCGCTATCTCGACGACCCCTGGGCGGATTCCGGATTTGCGCGCGCCGCCGTCAGCGAAGCGACCGAAGTGCTCATCGTCGGTGGAGGCTTCGGCGGTCTGTTGTGTGGTGCGCGGTTGCGCGATGCCGGCATCGAGGATTTTCGTATCGTGGAAAAGGCCGCCGACTTCGGCGGCACCTGGTACTGGAATCGTTATCCTGGCGCCGCCTGCGATACCGAGAGCTACATCTATCTGCCGCTCCTGGAAGAGACCGGCTACATGCCGGTGCGCAAATACGCGCGGGCGCCCGAGATCTATGAGCATTCGCGCCGCATCGGCCGTCATTTCGGGCTCTACGAGCGCGCGCTGTTTCAGACCGTCATCTCGCGGATGACATGGCAGGAGCAGGAGGCACGCTGGCTGGTCGAGACCGATCGCGGCGATCGCATCCGCGCGCGCTTCGTCATTCTGGCCGGCGGTCCGCTGAGCCGTCCGAAGCTGCCGGGCATTCCCGGCATCGAGACGTTCAAGGGCCATAGCTTTCATACCAGCCGCTGGGATTACGGCTACACCGGCGGCGATGCGGACGGTGGCCTGACGGGACTTGCCGACAAGCGCGTCGGCATCATCGGCACCGGCGCCACCGTCGTGCAATGTGTGCCGCATCTCGGCCGTTCGGCGAAGCAACTCTATGTGTTCCAGCGTACGCCGTCCGCGATCGGCGTTCGCGACGACCGCCCGACGGATCAGGCCTGGGCGCAGGGCCTCAAGCCAGGTTGGCAGCGCGAACGCATGGACAATTTTACAGCCGTGATTTCGGGCGAGCCGTTCGAACAGGATCTGGTGCAGGACGGCTGGACCGGCCTGCTCGGCGAGATCCTGCTGGCGCCGCGTCGTCAGCCCCAGCCGGTGACCTCGATGGACGAGGCGCTGAGGGTGATCGAGCAGGCCGACTACCGCAAGATGGAGGAGATCCGCGCCCGCGTCGACGCAGTGGTCGAGGACGAGACGACCGCGGCTGCGCTCAAGCCCTGGTACAAGGCATTCTGCAAGCGACCGTGCTTCCACGACGAATATCTTGATACCTTCAATCGCGCCAACGTGCATCTCGTTGACACCGAAGGGCAGGGCGTTGAGCGCATCACGGAGAATGCCGTCGTCGTCGACGGCAAGGCTTATGAGCTCGACTGCCTGATCTATGCCAGCGGCTTTGAGGTCGGCACCGATTACGCCCGTCGCATGGGCTTCGAGGTCTACGGCCGCGCCGGCATGAGCCTGTCCCAGCGGTGGCGCGACGGCGTCAAGACCCTGCACGGCTTCTACAGCCGCGGCTTCCCGAACTGCTTCCTGATCGTCACGGTGCAGGCCGGACAGAGCGCCAATTTTCCGCACATCATCGACGAGCAATCGCAGCACATCGCCTATGTCATCAAGGAGGCCCGCGCGCGCAACGCGCGCACCCTCGAGCCGACGCTTTCCGCCGAGAACGCCTGGGTCGACGAGGTCGTCAGGGCCGCACTCGGCCGGCAGACCTATCTCGCCGAATGCACGCCGGGCTATTACAATAACGAAGGCGTGTTCGATCCGATCGCGGCAAGAAACAGCCAATATTGGCGCGGGCCGATGGCATTCCTGCGGCTGCTCGACAAATGGCGCAAGGAGGGCAATCTGGAAGGCCTCGAATTGTCCTATGATCAGGCCATGGAGTCGGCACGCTCCACCGGGTAAGATCGCGCTGCCGAACGGTACAGGACAGGAGAGCTAGGGTATGATCAGGGGCAGGGCTGTTGCGGGAGCAGTTTTTAGCGCAATGACGCTGCTCGGTTGCCTGGCATCTTCCGCCGAGGCCGCGCAATGCGGCAGCTCGCCGGCGGGTTTCGAGGCCTGGAAGCGCGAATTCAGCGCGGAGGCGCAGGGCAAAGGCATCGGGCCCACCGCACTGTCGGCGCTGATGCAGACCAATTACGCCAGCGCCACCATCGCGGCCGACCGCGGCCAGCGCAGCTTTTCGCTGACGCTCGACCAGTTCCTGGCCAAGCGCGGCGCCACCACCATCGTTGCCAAGGGACGGCAGCTCAAGCAGACGCACGCTGCCTTGTTCGCTTCGATCCAGCAGCGCTATGGCGTCCCGCCCGGGCCCTTGATCGCGATCTGGGGCATGGAAACCGGCTTCGGCAGCCAGCGCGGCAATCAGAACATGCTGTCGTCGATCGCGACCCTTGCTTATGACTGCCGTCGGCCCGAATTCTTCACCGACCAGCTCTATGCAGCCTTGAAGCTGATCGATCGGGGTACGCTGTCGGGATCAACTCGCGGCTCCATGCATGGCGAGGTCGGCCAGACCCAGTTCATGCCCAAGAACATTCTGGCCTACGGCACCGGCAACCTCGAAGTTGCTGCCAATGCGCTGAACTCGACCGCGAATTTCCTCAAAGCCCATGGTTGGCGCGCGGGAGCCGGGTACCAGCCCGGCGAACCGAATTTCGCCGCGATCGAGGCTTGGAATGCCGCCGGCGTCTATCAGAAGGCAATCGCGCTGATGGGTCGGCAGATCGACGAGGGCGGGGGCGCGGCGGCTTCGCGCTAGAGCATGATCCGGACCGAAGGGCCGCATTCGCGAAAAGTGTGCAGCGGTTCTCCGAAAAGATCATGCTTAAACAATAGCCTAAAGCGCGATGTCGATCTCGTCTCGCTTTAGGCTGCTCAGCAAGGCGTGATGCGCCGACACGAGAAAGTTGTTGCCAACTGGAACCGACGGCACGACGTTTGCTTTGATCAAGTTCAGGGCTGGGCATGAGGAGACTCAACATGGCTACCCAGATCGTGATGGACCAGACTGGCGATACGCGCCACGAGTTTGATCCTGGCAATGCCGAAGCGCTGGCGCGAGCCGAACGGCGCTTTCGGGAGCTGACCGGAGCCGGCTTCACCGCCGCTCTTCGAACCGGGCCCGGCGAAGTCACCCGGATCCGATCGTTCGATCCGACCGCGCAGGAAACGTTGTTCTATCCCCGCCTGGTCGGCGGTTGATCTGAGCTGCCCATGATCGCGGCAGTTTGGCTCCGCGCGCCGGCGCGTGCGCGTCTGCATGCGCTGCGTGAACTCTATCGCCGCTTCTTCGGCGAGAACACGCCGGACGCCCGCGGCCGCCGGCTTCTGGCCGATTGGCTGTCGCCGGCGCAGCGAGCGCAGTTCGAACAGCACCGGTATTTCGACGTCGTCGGCTGCGACACCGGCAGAACCTATCGTATCCACTACGGCACGGCGGCAAATGTGCACGAGATCGACGGCGAAGGGCGCGCGACGATGGGGTGGTGCTTCGTCCCGTCCGGCTTCCTGGTGCCGGGCGACGTGATGCTGGCGCAGAAGATCGCGCTGGAGACGGACGAGAAGGGAGCATTGGCGCTCGCCAACCGGTTTCCGCCGGCCACGCATTCGGAACACTTTTACCGGCGGCCTTTCTAACGTAGGAAATGGCGAGGCGGTAAGGGCGGGGCCGTCAGGAGTGTGAGGAGCGGTAGGCGTCCAGCGCATGCGCCGCGAAGACGCCGATGCTGCAAAGGGCGAGCAGGGCTGAGATCATCTCGATCATAGCTCGTCCTCCCGTGGCGGCTGGGCGACGAGATTCTGGCAGCAGGAATAGTCGTAGATCAGGTCGAGGATGAATTGCATGGTGGCCGTCCCTGTATTTATTTTGACAACCATTTAACCGGCCATCTGTTTCAGGCGTGTTTCGTCGCATCGGGAAAGGGGTTTCGCGTGGAACCCTGCGCTGGTTGACGCGCTGCGGGCACGCTATATCCCGTTGTTGCCCAAGCCTTTTTGGCCGCCTCGTCGGAGCGGCGCATCACACTGCGAGGTAAAATCATGGCGCAGGTCGAGTGGTTCGACGATCTCATCGTCGGAATGCGGTTCAAGTCGCCCGAAGTTCTGGTCACCGAGGCCGATATCAAGCGCTTCACCGCCGAGTTCGATCCGCAGCCGATGCATCTCGACCACGAGGCCGCCAAGACGACCCTGTTCAAGGGGCTCGCCGCCTCAGGATGGCACACTGCCGCGATCGCCATGAACCTCGCAATCCAGACCCGCCCGTTCGGTCCGCATCCGCTGATCGGCGCCAGTGTCGACGGCCTGCGCTGGACGATGCCTGTGCGCCCCGACGACCGTCTGCATCTGGTCGGCGAGGTCATGAGCCTGACGCCGTCCAAATCGAAGCCGCAGGGTATCGCGCTGGTGAAATGGACCATGTTCAACCAGAACGGCGAGGAGGTTTATACCTTTACTCCGATCGCGATCGTGCCGTGGCGGGGGTAGGGCCCAGGCGCGTTCCGTGCGGGCGGCTCCTTGCGAGCCACCGGCAGAGGTGGTCATCTCGGCCCAGAACAACGCTGGAGGCCGGCATGAATCGATTCAGTCTCGGCGCTGCATTGTTTGCGGGCCTCTTGAGCACCTGGCCCGCGCTTGCTCAACAATCCAAAGTCGGCGACTGGACCATCGAGAGGCGCGCGCAAGACACGCACTGCAATGCGAGCCGCGGCTACAAGGACAAGGATGACGAAAACCGCGACTACGTCGTCGTGATCACTTATTCCGAGCAGGCGATCGTGATGATCTACGATGGTTGGGAATGGGACAAGTTCGGCGAGGTCCTCCGGGCCGACCTCGGCACCGATGACGCCGACATCATGAAGAAGGCCAAATGGGAGGTCATGGACAAGACCACCTTGCGCGGTATCTTCGCATACGACCAATCGATCATGGATCGCCTCGCGAAGGCCAAGCACCTCACGCTCGATTTCGAGGACGACGATGACGACAGCATCGAGATGCAGATCCCGCGTGCCGGCGAGGCGCTGGCAGCGCTGAAATTCTGCGAGGAGAACCGGAAATAATCGATCCGATCTCGTTGGTCCCGCCGGGGGGCGTGCCGCGGCGGGACGCGGTTCACTCGGCCGGCCCCTGGACCGGCGCCGCGCTGATGTCGCTGCCGTGATGGATCAACGGCTTCATGCCCGTGACGGTCCGCAGCAGCACATAGAACACCGGCGTCAGGAACAGGCCGAACACGGTGACGCCGATCATGCCGGAGAACACGGCAACGCCCATGGCTCGCCGCATTTCCGAGCCGGCGCCGGTCGAGAGCACCAGCGGCAGCACGCCCATGATGAATGCCATCGACGTCATCAGGATCGGGCGCAGCCGCAAGCGACTGGCTTCGATCGCGGCCCGGATCGGCGTGCGGCCGGCGAATTCGAGCTCCCGCGCGAATTCGACGATCAGGATCGCGTTCTTGGCGGAGAGGCCGACCAGCACGATCAAGCCGATCTGGGTGAAGACGTTGTTGTCGCCCTTGGAGATCCAGACGCCGAACATTGCTGCCAGGAGGCCCATCGGCACGATCATGATGATCGAGAGCGGCAGGGTCAGGCTCTCATAGAGCGCGGCCAGCACCAGGAACACCAGGAGGATCGCCAGCGGGAACACCCAGACGCCGGAATTGCCGGCGATGAACTCCTGGTAGGTCAGGTCGGTCCATTCGAAGGCAAAGCCCGGCGGCAGCACCTCAGCGGCGATTCGCGTCGCCACCTCCTGCGCCTGGCCCGACGAGAAACCCGGCGCAGCGGCCGCGTTGATGTCCGAGGACAGGAAGCCGTTGTAGCGGATCGCGCGCTCCGGCCCCGCGCTCTGGCGGATCGTGAGCAGCGCAGACAACGGCACCATGTCGCCGGAGGACGAGCGCACCTTCAACTGCCTGATGTCGTCGGCGCGCGCGCGGAACGGCGCGTCGGCCTGAACCCGGACGGAATAGGTGCGGCCGAACTTGTTGAAGTCGTTGACGTAGTAGGAGCCCAGGTAGATCTGGAGCGTGTTGAACACTTCCGTCACGGGCACGCCGAGCTGGAGCGCCTTGGTACGGTCGATGTCGGCGAACAGCTGGGGCACGTTGACCTGGAAGCTCGAGAACACGCCGGCGATCTCCGGCGCCTTCTGCATCGCGGCCATGAATGCGTTCGTCGCTTCGTTCAGGGCGTCATAGCCGAGACCGGCGCGGTCCTCGATCTGCAGCTTGAAGCCGCCGATGGTGCCGAGGCCGTTGACCGGCGGCGGCGGGAACATGGCGATGAAGGCTTCCTGGATGCCTGCGTACTTCTTGTTCAGCTCGGCCGCGATGGCGGGGCCGCTGAGCGAGGGATCCTTGCGCTCGTCGAACGGCTTCAGCGTCGAGAACACGATGCCGGCGTTGGACGAGTTGGTGAAGCCTGAGATCGACAGGCCAGGGAAAGCCACCGAGCTCTCGACGCCGGGCTGGGTCAGCGCGATGTCGCTCATCTTGCGGATGACTTCTTCCGTCCTGTCGAGCGTCGCGCCATCGGGCAGGCGAGCGAAGCCGACGAGGTACTGCTTGTCCTGTCCCGGCACGAAGCCGCTCGGCACCTGCTGGAACAACAGGGCAGTGATGCCGACGAGGACCACGTAGAGGCCCATCACCGCAGCCTTGCCCGAGATCACCTTGCCAACGCTGCCGCTGTAGTTCTCGGAGGAGCGCGTGAAGGCCTTGTTGAAGCCGCGGAAGAACCAGCCGAGGCTCTTTTCCATGACCAGCGTCAGCTTGTCCTTCGGCTCGTTATGGCCCTTGAGCAGCAGCGCCGACAACGCCGGCGACAGCGTCAGCGAGTTGATTGCGGAGATCACGGTCGAGATCGCGATCGTCAGCGCGAACTGCTTGTAGAACTGCCCGGTGAGGCCGGAGATGAAGGCGAGCGGCACGAACACCGCGATCAGCACCATGGCGATCGCGATGATCGGACCCGACACCTCGCGCATCGCCTGGTACGTTGCATCCCGCGGCGACAGACCGCCCTCGATGTTGCGCTCGACGTTCTCGACCACGACGATGGCATCGTCGACGACGATGCCGATCGCGAGCACGAGGCCGAACAGGCTGAGCGCGTTGATGGAGAAGCCGAACACGTGCATGACCGCGAACGTGCCGACGATCGACACCGGCACGGCGAGGAGCGGGATGATCGAGGCGCGCCAGGTCTGCAGGAACAGGATCACCACCAGCACGACGAGGGCGATGGCTTCCAGCAGCGTGTGGATGACGGCTTCGATCGAGGAGCGCACGAACTGGGTGGGGTCGTAGACGATCTGGTAGGACACGCCCTCGGGCATGTTCTTCTTGATCTCGGCCATGGTGGCGCGAACGTTGTCGGAAATCTGCAGCGCGTTTGAGCCGGGCGCCTGGAAGATCGGGATCGCCACTGCCTGCTTGTTGTCGAGCAGCGAGCGCAGGCCGTATTCGGAGGCACCAAGCTCGATGCGCGCGACGTCGCGCAAGCGTACCACCTCGCCGCGGGCGCCGGTCTTGACCACGATATCGCCGAATTGCTCCTCGTTCGCGAGCCGGCCTTCCGCGTTGACGGAGAGCTGGAGATCGATACCCCTGACGTTCGGGGAGGAGCCGACCACGCCGGCGGCGGCCTCGACGTTCTGCGCCTGGATCGCCCGCACGATGTCGCTCGCGGTCAGGCTATGCTCGGCCGCCTTCTGCGGATCGACCCAGACCCGCATCGAATAGTCGCCGGCGCCATAAAGCTGGACGTCGCCGACGCCGTCGATCCGCGCCAGCCGGTCCTTGACGTTGAGCACCGCATAGTTGCGCAAGTAAGTCATGTCGTAGCGGCCGTTCGGCGACAGCAGGTGAACGACCATGGTGAGGTCGGGCGACGACTTCTTGGTGATGATGCCGAGCTGGCGCACCACGGCCGGCAGGCGCGGCTCGGCCTGCTGCACGCGGTTCTGTACCAGCTGCGTCGCCTTGTCGGGGTCGGTGCCGAGGCGGAACGTCACGGTCAGCGTCATCGCGCCGTCGGTGGTCGCCTGGCTCGACATGTAGAGCATGTTCTCGACGCCGTTGATCTGTTCCTCGATCGGGGTTGCCACCGTCTCCGCGATCACCTTGGGATTGGCGCCGGGATAGGTCGCGCGCACCACGACGGAGGGCGGCACCACGTCCGGGTATTCCGAGATGGGCATCGCGAACAGCGAGATCAGTCCCGCCAGGAAGATCAGCACCGACAGCACGCCGGCGAAGATCGGACGGTCGATGAAAAACTTTGAGAGGTTCATGGCTTTTGCCCCTGGGCAATATCTTCCCTATCTCCGACCGTTTCACCGTCATTCCGGGGCGCGCGTCGCGCGCGAACCCGGAATCCAGAGGTGAAATGACCGGAGCTTCGTAATCTCGAGATTCTCAGGTGCGCAATTGCGCACCGGAGTTCACGACTGCGTCGCGCCCCGGAATGACTTAGCGTTGCACCACGTCCTGGTTGCTGTGGTTGGAGGCCTGTTGCGGTCCGCGCGCACCCATTGCCGCGACCTCCGTCTTGAGGAGGGCACCGGGACGCACGCGCTGGAGACCGTTGACGACAATCCGGTCGCCGGACTTCAGGCCCGAAGTGACGATGCGAAGCCCGTCGACGGTGCCGCCGAGCGTGACCGGCCGGTAGACGGCACGGCTATCGTCGCCGACCGCCATCACGAACTTCTTGTCCTGGTCGGTGCCGATCGCGCGCTCGTCGATCATCACCAGTGCCTGCTGCTTCGGCTGGCCCATGCGCACGCGGGCGAACTGGCCGGGGATGAGGCGCCCGTCGTCGTTGCGGAATACGGCGCGGACGCGGATGGTGCCGCTCTGGCCGTTGACCTGGTTGTCGATGAGCTGGATGTGGCCCTTTGCGGACAGGTCGCCCGAGGTCGTCATTTCGACCGGGATCTGGTCGAGCTGGCCGCGCCTGCCGGAGGCATCCGCAATCGAGTTCAGCGCGCGCAGCACGACCTCTTCATCCGCATCGAACGAGGCGTAGATCGGATTGACCGAGACCAGCGAGGTCAAGACCGGGGACGCGGTGCCGGCGGCGACGAGATTGCCCACGGTGACCTCGATCTTGCCGACGCGGCCGTCCACGGGCGCGCGCACCTCGGTGTAGTCGAGATTGAGCTTTGCGGTCTGGAGCGTCGCCTCGGCCGCCTTCACATTGGCGATCGCTTCGCGATTGGCGTTGTCGCGCTGGTCGTAGTCGCGGCGCGTCACCACGGCATTGCCGACGAGCTGCGCGCCGCGCTCGAGCTCGCTCTGGGTGAAGACGACGCGCGCTTTCGCAGCTTCGAGCTGGGCTGCGGCCTTGTCGACCTCGGCCGCATAAGGGGCGGGATCAATCTTGAACAGCACGTCGCCGGCCTTCACCAGCGCCCCTTCGGTGAAGTTGGCCGACAGGATCGCACCCGCAACGCGCGGGCGGAGCTCGACGCGCTGGATGGCTTCCAGCCGGCCGGAGAAGTCGTCCCACAGCACGGTCTGCCGTGGCTCGATCATCGCGACGGTGACGGAAACGGCTTGTTCGGCCGCGGCGGCCGGTGCCGTCGCTTGTGCCGCGTGAAAGTAGCGGCCGGTCGCAATCGAGCCGGCCACGGCGAGGGCGCCCACGATGGCGACCCCGGCCAGAAGGCGGCGGATACGGCCGGTGCGGGAGGTATTTTGGGAGGGGGGCATTTGCGCGCTCCAGATATGTAGTGTTCACTACAGATGTGGAGCTGGATACCGCAGTGCAAGATACTTATGTACCATTCGCTAAGAAAATTGTAGCGACATACCGCAAGAATTGGAAGACCCTGGGAAAGTAGAATTAGAACAAATAGTTAGGATTCGACGTTAAGCCTTCTGCAGAACGCGAATTCCGAGGAGACAGGCACATGGGCATGGGACGCCCCCGCGAATTCGACGCCGAATTGGCGTTGGACCAAGCGATGGAAGTGTTTTGGCGCCATGGCTATGAGGGCGCGACAATCGCCCAGCTCACCGAGGCCATGGGCATCAACCCGCCCAGTCTCTATGCCTGCTTCGGCAACAAGGAAGGTCTGCTGAAGGCGGCGCTCGACCGCTACACCAAGCTGCGCAACATCTGGATGGAGGAGGTTGTGGCAGCACCGACCGCCCGCGCCGTCGCGGAGCGGATGTTGATGGGCATCGCCGACAAGCAGACCGATCCCGCCAATCCGCCCGGCTGCCTGCTGGTGCAAGGTGGCATCGCCTGCGGCAGCGGCTCCGAGAACGTCCCTTTCGAATTGGCCGCGCGCCGCGCCCAGAACGAGGACCAGCTCCGCGACCGCTTTGTTCGCGCCAAGGCCGAAGGTGATCTCAAGGAAAGCGCCGATCCCGCCGCGCTCGCGCGTTATGTCTCCGCGGTGTCCGTCGGCATGGGCGTGATGGCGTCCTCAGGCGCAGATCGCGAAGCGTTGCGGCAGGTCGCTGATGTCGCCGTGCAGGCGGTCGAGGCGCAGTCGACTGACAAGACGTAGCTATCTCGCAGATCGCATTGCAGACAGCAATGGCGGAGGGACGAGGCCGCCGAAGATGTCAGACCCTCATGGTGAGGAGCCCGCCGCAAGCGGGCGTCTCGAACCATGCAGGCCGCGTTCGTCCGGCGGCCTCTCAGGACGCCTCCTTGAGAACAGGCGCGGCCGTTTCCTCCGCCTTGAGCTCCTCAAGGCTGCGATGACGGGGCTCGATGCCGAGGGCCCAGACCGTGATGATCTGCACCACCAGCAGCCCGATCATCAGCGCCATCACGCCGGCCACGCCGCGCGACTCGAACAGCGAGACAACGAGGAACGGCGTGACGAACGTGGCGCCGCGCGCCAGCGTGTTGACGAGGCCGGAGGCGCGCAGGCGGACCTCGGTCGGAAACAGTTCGGGGATGTAGATGCCGAACAGGAGCGCGACCAGGACGTAAATCGGCACCGTCAGCGCGAAGCCCACGGCCGGCAGCAGGATCGGATCGGAGATCACGGGATACAGGATTCCGAGCGCCACCGAGATCAACGATGCGCCGATAATGGTCGGCTTGCGGCCCCAGCGGTCGGCGGTCAGTGCGGCCGATGGCCGCGCCGATCGGCGCACCAAGCGCCATCAGCAGCGAATAGCCGAACGAGGTGGCGATCGAGAGGCCCTGCTTGACTTTGGGAGGCCGGCGTTATCGGAGAAGCCAACATCATTCGATACGGTGGTTCACGTCCGCCGATTGGCCCATTGCGACAATCTCGACCCAGCGCCTTGTTGTCGGCCATGACCCAACTTTCAAACCGAAAAGGACTCCAGTTGTTTTCTGATCCCACTATCAAATGGCGGCCCTACCCTTCGATAATCGATGGCATCGAACGCCCACCTTTTGTTTTCGATCAAGGCCTTTGGCGTCGCGTTCTCTATCTCATCGTGGTGGCACCGAACCCCGGCCTTCGCGCTTACGGCATCGAAATGTCCTGCGAGATCTATTCGGGCATCGACGAAATGATCTATTCGATCGCCGATCACGGGGACAAAACAACTGGACGCTACGACGGCGGAGTCTACATTAAGGAAGCTGAGAACTCGGCATTGCTGAAAGCCTACGCTGCGACCGATCCGGTCGGTCGGAAGCCGCGGCACTTCTCCTTTGTCGGAAGCGACTACTGCTACGAAGTGCTTGGTTTCTCCGAACCAATCATACGAGCGTTTAGCAGCCCCGAAGAGGCATATGCTTGGGGACCTTTTAGGTCCGAGGAGAAAGTAAACTAGGTCAGTAGCGACGCAGAGCAAGCACTTCCGCTTTTGGCCCTTCAGCGACATCGGAGGATGCTGCTTCTCCGTCGCTGTCGAGGCTTGAGCCGACATCAGGCGGCCAGCCGCTTAATGGTGCGCGGCCTGGCCGGCCTGGGCGCGGATCACTTTGCAGCTAGCCCCGGCGGCGGCACAAAGCCGCCGAACTCGTGTTCAATCAGCCCGGCCAACGCAATCGTCGTACGGTCCTCCAGATACGGCCCGATGATCTGGACGCCGACCGGCAGGCCCTCAGGCGTGCGCTCAATCGGAACGGCGGTTGCAGGAAGTCCGCAGGTCGAGGCAGGGTCGGCCCAGATGAAGCAGGCGTCGGAATAGTTGTAGTGCTTGCCATCGATGTCGAGTTGCCGCGCGTCGAACGGCTCCGACTGGTCCTGCGGAAAGGCCGGCACGGCGGCGACCGGGTAGATCACGGCATCGAATTCGCGGAAGAACTGATACCATTTTTGTTGCAGCTGCAGTCGCGCTGCATCGGTCGCGAGCCATTCGCGATGGATCAGACCCCAGCCGCGGGCGCGCTCGGCCTGCAGGCTGCGGTCGTCGGGCGCGAGTGACGCAGCAACTCCTTGCGCCTCTGCGAGCGCGGCCGGTGTCAGGCGCGGACTTCGCGCGGCGTTCAACAGCTTCATATAAAGCCGGGCGGACTCGGCAAGATCCGGCAACGATGTGCTCGAACGTGCGACCCGCGCGCCCGATTGTTCGAGCCGTTCCGCCAACCGCCCGATCGCCGAGCGCACGGCATCTCCGGTCGGCATCAGCGGGTGCGTGTCGATCACGAGAATCCTGAAATCCCTGAGTTGGTCATGACGAGGCGCGGGCAGCGCCAGGCGATAGCCGATCCCGTCGCGCGCCTCGTCAGGGCCGGCAATCACGTCGAGCGACAGAGCGAGGTCCGCGGCAGTGCGTGCCATCGGCCCGATGACAGCGAGATCGCCGTGGCCTGGGACGGGCGATGCCGGCGGCAGGCTGTATCCGCGCAGCGGGACGAGGCCGAGGCTCGGCTTGTGTCCGAACACGCCGCAGAAATGCGAGGGTACCCGGATCGAGCCGCCGATATCCGAGCCGATCGAGAGCGGACCGAACCCTGCGGCCAGCGCCGCTCCGCATCCACCCGAGGAGCCGCCGGGCGAGCGGCCGAGATCCCACGGGTTGTTCGTCACCCCGTAGATCTCGTTGTAGCTCTGGAAATCCCTGAGCCCGATCGGGATGTTGGTCTTGCCGATGATGACGGCGCCCGCCGCTTTCAGCCGGGAGACGACGAGGGCATCGTCGGCGGGTTGAAAATCCCTGAAATGCGGAAAGCCCCAGGTTGTCGGCAAGCCCGCGACGTTGAACGGTTCCTTCAAGGTCACGGGAATGCCGAGCAACGGCAGCCGCTCTCCCCGGCCAAGCGCGGCATCGGCGGCGCGCGCGGCGTCCCTGGCGCGATCGAAATCACGAACGATGATCGCGTTGATCGGCTCGTCCAGGGCCTCGATGCGGGCAATGGTGTGTTCGAGCAACTCGGATGCAGACACCTTCCGCAGATGCAAAGCGCTCAGTAGCGCGCTGATCGAGCCGTAGCTCAAGCCGCCGGCATCTGCGTTCAGTTCCTTTTGCATCACGAACTCCGAGCGCGAAGTTGGTCGCAGTTGCTCATGCCTTCCGACAGGTTAATGGGGCGGCTCAACGGCGAATTGATCCTGGGCTGATGATGTAACCGTGCGCCTGTTTTGCCCGACGTGTCAAATCAGTGCGCTCGCCGCGCACGAGCGAAATTCTTCAATGATTTGTACTGTGCATGGGGTTGTTTTCGCGTTTTTGTTTTGAGCGCATCCGAGCCCCGGCATCCACCGGCAGAATCCGTGGCGATGCGGGCACCCCTAAGAGTTTCTACACACAGTTCTGGCACGCTCCGCGCGTCAATATCCGCAGCCTGCATCGTCGCATCTCATTGCGCGCACGAAAAGACGGGACCCGCGGACATCGAGGGGGCGTAAGCCATGACTGCACTTGCTTCGGACGCCGGCCGCGCGAAGGGCGGGATCGTGCCGATCCTGTTGTGCGTCGTGCCGTTCAGCCAGATTCCGCTCGATGCCTACACGCCAGGCCTGCCGCAGATGGTGGTGGATCTCGCCGCTGACGCGGCGTCGATGCAGAACACCGTCACCGCCTATATGCTCGGCATGAGTCTCGCGCTGGTGCCGGTCGGCATCGCCTCCGACACGCTCGGCCGCCGCAACGTCCTGCTCGCGGGGCTATCGGTGCTGATCGCGATGAGCATCGCCTGTGCGCTGGCGACCAGCGCCTCGCTGCTACTTGGCTTGCGCTTCCTGCAAGGCATCGGCGGCTGCACCTGCCTCGTCGTCGCCTATGCGGTCGCCGCCGATTGCTTCCGCGGCCGCGAGCTCACGGCGATTTCGGGTCTGCTTGGAGCCGCCTGGGGATTGGCGCCCGTGCTTGCGCCGGCAGCCGGCGGCTTCATCGTCGAGCTGACGTCGTGGCGGGGTGTCTTCGTCGTCATTGCCATCGCTGCAGCAATCGTTGCCACGATCGTCGTATTTCTTCTGCCTGAAACGTTGCCAGCGGAACGACGTGCGCCGTTCGATCCGCGCCGCACCGCCGGCATCTTGCGCGAGGCGCTCGTTCGTCGGGGCTTCCTGGCTTTCGTGCTGGTCTTTGCCGCGGCAGCGAGCGCGCAGCTGGCGTTCGGCGTCGTCGCACCGTTCTTCTACCAGACCGGCCTTGGCTATTCGGCGGCCATCTACGGCCTCGTCGCGCTCGGCCTTGGCGGCATCAATCTCGCCGGCGAACTGGGCTGCGCGCATTTCGCACGCTTCATGCCGGCCCGCGTGATGGGCTTCGGCGCCTTCGCGCTGTTTCTCGCCGGTGCGGTGGTCCTGACCGTAACGGGCATGACCATCGGACTCGATTTCGCGTCGATCACGATCGGCGGTGCGCTGATGCTCGGCGGCTGCGGCGTGCTGTGCCCGATGATGTACGGCATGGCGCTCGGCCTGTTCGAACGCGACCACGGCCTGATCGGCGGCCTCATCAGCGCACTCTGCTATCTCGCGGTGAGCGGCGCCATGGCGATCGCGGCGGTCCTGCCTGAAGCAACGCAGGCGCCGCTCGGATGGCTCTATCTCGGCCTCTGCGCTGTCGCCGGAACGTTGCTCGCGATCTCGCTGCCATCGGCGCGCCACTCGACACAGGCTTAAGGAGGGAACCAATCATGACAACCGTTGCTATTCGCGGCACGTTCTTCGACTTCGTCGACGATCCCTGGAAGCACATCGGCAACGAACAGGCCGCCGCGCGCTTCCATCAGGACGGCCTCATGATCGTCACGGATGGCGTCATCAAGGCGTTCGGTCCCTACGACAAAGTTGGAGCCGCGCATCCGGGCGTGCAGGTCACCCACATCAAGGACCGCATCATCGTTCCGGGCTTCATCGACGGTCACATCCATCTGCCTCAGACCCGGGTGTTAGGGGCCTATGGCGAGCAGCTCCTGCCGTGGCTCCAGAAGTGGGTCTATCCGGAAGAGCTCAAATACCGGGACCGCAACTACGCGCGCGAGGGCGTGAAGCGCTTTCTCGATGCGCTGCTCGCTTCCGGCACCACCACCTGCCAAGCCTTCACGAGCTCCTCGCCCGTTTCAACCGAGGAATTGTTCGAGGAAGCGAGCAGACGCAACATGCGCGTCATCGCGGGCCTCACCGGGATCGATCGCAACGCGCCGGCCGATTTCATCGACACGCCCGACAATTTCTATCGCGACAGCAAGCGGCTGATTGCGCAGTACCATAACAAGGGCCGCAACCTCTACGCCATCACGCCGCGCTTCGCCTTCGGTGCCTCGCCGGAATTGCTGAGAGCGTGTCAGCGCCTCAAGCACGAGCACCCGGATTGCTGGGTCAACACCCACATCTCCGAGAACCCGGCCGAATGCAGCGGCGTGCTGGTCGAGCATCCGGATTGCCAGGACTATCTCGGCGTCTATGAGAAGTTCGACCTGGTCGGGCCGAAATTCTCCGGCGGCCACGGCGTCTATCTCTCCAACAACGAGTTCCGCCGCATGTCGAAGAAGGGCGCCGCGGTGGTGTTCTGCCCGTGCTCGAACCTGTTCCTCGGCAGCGGCCTGTTCCGGCTCGGTCGCGCCACCGATCCGGAGCATCGCGTGAAGATGTCGTTCGGCACCGACGTTGGCGGCGGCAACCGCTTCTCGATGATTTCCGTGCTCGACGACGCCTACAAGGTCGGCATGTGCAACAACACGCTACTCGACGGCAGCATCGATCCGACGCGCAAGGACCTTGCCGAGGCCGAGCGCAACAAGCTCTCGCCCTATCGCGGCTTCTGGTCGATCACGCTCGGCGGCGCAGAAGGTCTCTACATCGACGACAAGCTCGGCAATTTCGAGCCCGGCAAGGAGGCCGATTTCGTCGCGCTCGATCCGAATGGCGGGCAGGTCGCGCAAGCGTGGCATCAATCGCTGATCGCCGATGGCGCCGGCCCGCGCACGATGGATGAGGCCGCGAGCATGCTGTTCGCCGTGATGATGGTCGGCGACGATCGCTGCGTCGATGAGACCTGGGTGATGGGCAAGCGTCTCTACAAGAAGAGCTGAGACGGCAGCTCATGAGCGCATCCCCTGACACGGCCGGCCAGCCGGTCGCCCTCGTCATCCAGCGTCGCGTCGCCGACGACGGCTTTGCCGCGTTCGCGCGGTGGAACGGCGAGGTTGGCGAGGTGCTCAAGGCATGGCCCGGCTTCCTCGGCCAGGAGGTGGTGCCGCCACAGCCGCCGGCACATGTGGACTGGGTGACGATCCTGCGTTTCGCCAGCCCGGCCGCAGCACGCGCCTGGCTCCAGAGCGAGGAGCGGACGAAACTGATCGGGCAGGTGCAACGCTTCTTCGTCGGTTCGGAGGACGTCCAAATCCTGCCCGACACCGGCATCCAGCGAGACAGCGCCGTCTCGGCGGTCATCTCTTTCAAAGTCCCCGACGGGCTCGAGGATGCTTTCCTGAAATGGCAGCAGCGCATCCAGGCGGCGGAGGCCGAGTTCAAGGGTTTCCTGCGCCACAAGATCGAGCGGCCTATTCCAGGCCTGCACGACGAATGGATCATCATCCTGTCGTTCGACTCTGATGCCAATCTCAATGCATGGCTCGACTCGTCCTTGCGGCAGACGCTGCTGAAGGAGGGCGAGCGCTTCAACGCCGGCATGAACGTGAAGCGGGCGAGCTACGGATTCAATTTCTGGTTTCCGGCCGGCAAGACGCAGGCTCCGGAGCAAAGTCCGGGGCTGATCTGGAAGAGCAATCTCATCGTCCTGCTGGTGCTCTATCCCGTGGTCTACCTCTGGGGCTATTTCATCAGCCGGCCGCTGATCGACAGTCATGGCGTGCCGGTCTGGCTGTCGCTGTTCGTCGGCAATCTCGTCAGCACCCAGTTGCTCGGCTGGTGGCTGGTGCCCGCCGCCTTCAGGGCGCTCGACTGGTGGGTGACGCCGAAGGCGACGCTCGGCCGCCAGATCGCGGGCTATGCGCTGCTTGCCACGCTCTACGTTGCGTCCATGGCCCTGTACGCGCTGCTGCTCGCGTGGCATTGGGGACGGTGAGACCGTCCACAGCCCAACCGCGTGACGACCATGTTCGCCCTGACATTTCTGGGGACCTCGGCAAGCGTTCCCTCAGCCGAGCGCAACCATCCGGCGCTCCTCGTGGAGGGCGCGGGCAAGCGTGTCCTGGTCGATTGCGGCGAGGGCACGCAGCGCCAGTTGCTGCGCAGCGGCGCCGGCTTCCGGCGGCTCGACCGCATCCTGCTGACGCACGCTCATCTCGATCACGTGCTCGGCATTCCCGGCCTCTTCTCGACGCTGGGCCTGCGGCAGACCTCCGACGGGATGACAGTTCACGGCGGGGAAGGAACGCTCGATATCGTCATCCGGATGCTCGCAGGTCTGTGGGGCGCGGGCCGGGCGCCGATCGCGGTCGAGTTCGCACCGCTGACCGCAGGACAGGTCATTGATGCCGGTGATTTCACCATCGACTGTTTTCCGGTCCGCCACCGCGACACCGACAGTTTTGGTTTCGTCTTCCAGAGCCCCGCGCGCCGGCGTCTTCGGCCCCATCGGCTCATGGCGCTTGGTGTCCCCGACGGTCCCTTGCGTGGCGAATTGGCCGCGGGTCGCCCGATCGTGCTTGCCGACCGAACCGTCGACCCGGAAGACGTCCTTGGCCCGCCGAGCGGCGGCAGGAAGCTCGTCGTGATCGGCGACACCGAGACCACCGAGGGGCTGTCGCAATACGTTGCCGACGCCGACATGCTTGTGATCGAGGCGACGTTCCTCGATCGCGACGCGCCGACCGCGCGGAACTACGGCCATCTCACCGCGGCAGAAGCGGCTTCCTTTGCAGCCACGAATAAAGTCGGGCAGCTCGTGCTGACGCACATGTCCGGACGCTACGAAGACGAGGAGATTCTCGCCGAAGCGGCAAACATCTTCCCGAACACCCGGATCGCCGCGGACTTCGATCGCATCGTCCTCTAGTAAAGGCCAGGACTGTCCGAAAAGAGCGGCAAGACGTTTCGCTCGGGCGTGAACGCAGCGAGAACACGCGACGATGTTCACAGAAGGACTGGACCGCAAACGCTGGCGCGGCTATATGACCGGCCTGCGAGCCGCTGATTTGCAGAACTTTCAGCCAGTCTTGCAGGACTTCCGAAGAAAGCTTAGCAATTCCAAGCGCTTCGGTGGGGAATGGTGTAACGGTAGCACAACAGACTCTGACTCTGTTTGTCTTGGTTCGAATCCAGGTTCCCCAGCCAAATCACTATTTCTTGCTAAAAATCAAATAGTTAGATAGATGTGCAGCGCACAAAATTGGTGCCGCTCGTAACCGCTTTTCGGCACCGATGACCGTAGCCGCGACATAGAAAAGCCGCAATTCTGGCGCGTAATATAGTTGCGTTGACGGGCGTCTGCCCGAAACAAAAGCACAGACAGAGATCGGTTCCTAGCTCGCCTAACCAGCGGGCCAGCTCTGTTGTGTGCCTTTTGTCTGTCGCGTCCCGCTTCAAATCCCTTCTCGGTATCGAGACCAAGGCCTCGTCAGGCGTTTCTTCGCCGGAGTCCTGGTTGTTCGATCTGTTCGGCGCGACCCCGACCTCGGCCGGCGTGATTGTCACGCCCTACAGCGCCATGACGTGCGCACCCGTCGCGTGCGCGGTGCGGTCGATCTCTGAGCCGGCCGGCTCGCTCCCGCTCCACATTTACAAGCGGCTCCCGGACGGCGGCAAAGAGAAGGCCACCAATCATCCCCTCTACAAACTCCTGCATGACGCGCCGAATGGGTTTGCACCGGCCGCGCTGTTTCGCACGCAGCTCATGGCTGACGCGCTGTTGCAGCCTCACGGCGGGTTTGCGCAGATCGTCCGCGTGGATGGCGGCAAAGCTGCCGAATTGATCCGGCTTGATCCCAGGACCACACCGGTTGCCGTCGACGACAGCGAGATTGAACCGATCTACAAGGTGAATGGTCGCGAGATCGCTGCCGCTGACCTGATCCATATCCCGTCCCCGGCATACGATCAGCGCAAGGGCTTGGTGGGCGAGGGCAGGGAGGCCATCGCACTGGCGCTTGTGCTTGAGCGTCACGCTTCTCGGCTATTCGGCAACGGTGCAAGACCGTCCGGTGTTCTCTCGCTCAAAGGAAACGTCACCGTCGATACCCTCACGACCGCGAAAGCGGCGTGGCAGGCCGCACACAGCGGCGCCAACTCCGGAGGCACGGCGGTTCTGCCCAGCGATGCAAGCTGGCAGGCAATGACCTTCAACAGTGTTGATAGCCAGTTCCTGGAAATGCGCACGTATGCCGTTGCGGAGATCGCCCGATTGTTTCGCGTGCCGCTGCACATGCTGATGCAGGTCGATCGTGCTCAGCCTCGCTCGATTGAATCGATCGGCCAAGAATTCCTCTCGCAAGCTCTGTTGCCCCGGCTCAAGGCTTTCGAGCAAGAGCTTGAACTGAAGCTGCTCACGCCGGAAGAGCGCGATCAGTATTGCATCGAATTCAACGTGGACGGCTTCGCGCGTGCCGATCTTCTCACGCGAGCGCAAGCAATGAGCACCGCCGTCTCATCGCGTGTCCTTAATCCGAACGAAGCTCGACAGATGGGCTTTGGCCTGCCGGCATACGCTGGCGGCGAGATCTTTGAGAATCCCAACACTAGCTCGGCGCACAAGGGCGGCAAGCTCAACGGCAACGATAACAATCAAGAGGAAGCCGCCTGATGCTCAGGACCGTTCACCTTCACGGCAGGCTCGGCAAAGAATTCGGCGCGTCCCATCGCTTTGACGTTGCGACGGCCGGCGAAGCGTTGCGCGCGCTCAACTGTGCTTTCCCTGGTCGCTACGTGAAGGCACTTCAGGACGGTTATTACAAGGTCGTCCGCGGCGACAAGCGCAACGGGTTGCACCTCGACCTCGACTTGGTCAATCAGTTCAACCTTGGCGGCGCCGATCTGCATATTATCCCTATCGCGAAGGGCGCGGCTTCCAACACGGCCAAGGGCACAACCAAGATCGTGCTCGGTGCCGCACTCGTCGGCGGCGCGATTTTCTTGTCCGGCGGCGTGCTCGCCACGCCGCTCGCCGCGTCCGGCATTCTGAGCGGCACCACCTACGGCACGGTGGCTGCACTTGGTCTCGGCCTCGCTCTATCCGGCGCGTCAACGCTGCTCGCCAAGCCCGCCGGTCAGTCGACGGAGGGCTCCAATGGCCTCAGCGTCAACAGCGGCAACATCGGCAATTCAGGGCAGCAGGGCAATGCGATCCCGCTGATTTATGGCGAGTGCATGGTTGGCTCGACCGCGATCTCGGTCTGGTCGAGCATTGAAGACATCAGCGTCTATGCCGACAGCGCCGGCTCCATTGAGACCGCATTCGGAGAGGCCGGCTGATGGCTGATCTCTCTTACACCGCGTTCTTTGGCGACGGCGGGCACACGTTCAGGCTCATGCCGCCACAGATCCGCGAGCTTGAGACCAAGTGCGGCCCGATCGGCGCGCTCAGCAATCGCATGTTCGCACACTCATTCAGTCAAGCCGATCTCACCGAGACCATCCGCCTCGCGCTGATCGGCGGCGGCACCACACCCAAACGCGCCCATGAACTGATCGTCGCGTATGTCGACGACCGGCCGCTGGCGGAAACCTACGAACTCGCCGCGAAGATTCTTGAGCGGACGTTGTTCGGCAACCCGGATGGAAAATCAGATGCAATTTAACCTCACAGCGAACGGTGCAACTGACCCGGTGCGTTGGTTTGGCGGCCGTGGCTCGGTCTCCGTTTGGGGCACGTTCGGCGGTGGCACCGTCACACTCCAAATGTCGCCTGACAGCGGCACCACTTGGCTGGACGTCGATCGCACCGGTGACAGCTTCGTCACCTTCACCACACCTGGAGTGGCAGGCTTTGAGCTTGCTCCCTGTCTTCTACGCGTAAACCTCACGAGTGCAGAGTCGCCCTCGTTGAATTTCAAGGCCAACCGATCGTGAGCGCGTTCGGAACTCTCACCGCAAACGGCTTTTCCGAACCAATGCCTTGGTCTGGTGGATCCGGCATGTTCATCTTTTGGGGCACTTTTGGCGGCGGCGCCATGGCCATGCAGTCGTCTGCGGACAACGGCGTGACTTGGACCAATGACGTCGGATGGGGCAGCTTCGCCTTAGAGGAGCGCCATTTTACGACAGGTTTTTTCCTCCCGCCGTGTTTGTTGCGGGCACATCTGGCGGGCGTGAAAACGTCCGCTTCTGTGTCGTTCAAAATCATCCGACATTCTAACGGCTCTGTGTCGTTCAAGAGCGCTCGAACAACGATTGGCGGGATTTGAGCATGGACCGCCTAGAAGTAAAAGCCTCGCTCAGCGTCACGGATGAAGGTGAAATCGTCGGCATCGCATGGCCGTTCAATGCGGGTCCCGACAGCTATGGCGACCTGATCACCAAGGGCGCTTTCGGCGCAATCCTCCCTGATTTGCCGATCCTCTTTCAGCACCGTCCTGATGATTTGGTCGGCACCTGGAACGAAGTGAAAGAGACCGACGACGGATTGTCCGTCAAAGGCCAGCTTCACCTCGACCAGCCGCGAGCCCGTTCAATTCGCGCGATGGTCAAGACGGGTTTGGTCACCGGCCTTTCCATCGGCTTCCGGACCAAGGCCGCGCGTAAGCAAGCCCGAGGCCGCATCATCGACGCGCTTGACCTCGCTGAAATCAGCTTGGTTCGCGACCCAGCCCATTCTCGTGCCCGGATCACGGGTGCGAAATCCGACGACGCGGCGCGTGCCGTGGCCGATCTCATCAAGCGTTTCACGGCGACGCTGAAATCCTAATAGGAGCTATGGACCACCCAATGAAGAACGTCACTGCCCTAGAATTCAAGGACACCGGCGAAGCCGATGACCCGATTGCCTCCGTCGCCAAGGAACTGGCGGATCTGAAGGCGGCCCTCGAAACGAAGGCTGCCAACGACAACACCAAGCTCACCGAGCGCTTGGACCGCATCGAGGCCAAGGTCAACCGTCCCGGCAATAAGTCGTCGGCAAACGACAATGAGCCCCAGGTCGAGACCAAGGCGCTCAACGGCTTCCTGCGCAACGGCCCGCAGTCGCTCGACGATATCGAAAAGAAGACCCTGAACCTCGGCACCACCACGGCCGGCGGCTATGTGGTCGCGCCGGAATACTCGACGCGCGTCATCGAGGGCCTGACGCAGTTCTCGCCGCTGCGCTCGCTCGCCAGTGCCATGTCGATCGGCACCACCGAGACCTACATCCCGATCCTCACCTCCGGCACCGATGGCGGGTGGGTCACCGAAACCGGCACTCGCCCGTCGGCTGAACCCGCTTTCGAACAGGCGAACATCAAGACTTTCGAGTATGCGGCCACGCTTCCGGTATCGGTCCAGCTCCTGGAAGATAGCGCTGTCGATCTCGCAAGTCTCTTGCAGCGCTGGATCACCAAGAAATTCGCCAAGGCGGAAGCATCCGCCTTCGTTGTCGGCGACGGCAACGGGAAGCCCACCGGCCTCCTGCATACGCCGGGCGACTATACCCAGATCACGGCCGACCAGGACGGTTCTGACCTCCTGGAAAAGCTGATCGACCTGTTCTATGCGCTGCCCGGCGAATACGCGAACGTCGGCGCCTGGATGATGAAGCGCTCCACCATGGGCGTCATCCGCAAGCTCGCGGATGCCTCGACCACCCGGCGCAGCATCTGGTCGGACAGCATCGCCAAGGGCACGCCGGCCACGCTGCTCGGCTGCCCGATCTTCGAAGCGCCCGACATGGACGGCCTGGTTGGCGCCGGTTCGCCGGCTGCCGACACGTTCCCGGTCATCTTCGGCGACTATGCCAGCGCCTATCAGATCGTCGATCGCGTTGGCATCGCCGTCATGCGCGACGACTTCACCGGCGCCGACAATGGCATCGTGAAGCTTCGCGCCCGTCGCCGCGTCGGTGGCAAGCCGGTTCTGCCGGAGGCTGCCGTGGTCCTCAAGGCAACGGCGTAACGAACATGCGGCTCGCAGCGAATACCTTTGCCCTCCAGCTCGGCGACAAGTCTTTCGACTTGAAGCCGTCGCTGCGAGCCGCATTCATCCTATACGAACGTTACGACGGCTTCCATAACCTCTCGCGCCACCTTGCCGATGGAAGCCTGACCGCCGCCCTCGATATCATCAGCGCCACCATCGTCGACGCCAAGACCTGGGGCCAATACGCTCTGCCAGTCAATGGTGCCGTCGTGCGCGACCTCATGACCGCGACCGGCGATCTGATCGAATTCGTCATGTTGCTCGCTGGCGTCGACAGCAAGACAAGCGGCAAGGCCGATACGGGCAAGCCGATTCCGTTCGATGAATACTTCACCCAGCTTTTCCAGATCGGCACCGGCTGGCTTGGCTGGACACCTGATGACACCTGGGAAGCAACGGCTTCCGAGATCATCAACGCTCAGAAGGGCCGCATGGACATGCTCAAGGCCTTGTTCGGTAGCAAGGAAGAAACCGCCGACGCTTCCGACCTGGGAAGCATTAAGGCCGATCTCAACGCCATCGGTGATCTTACCGTGCATTCATTGAGGGCTCGCTGATGGCCTGGAAACCGCGCCGCGTATGTCACTGCGGCAAGATCATTGCGGCAACCGATCTTTGTGAATGCCAGATCAGGCGAAAGGCAGAAGCCGACCAGCGCCGCCCCAATGCCAACGATCGCGGCTATGACAGCAAGTGGCGCCGCGAGAGCAAGGCATTCCTTGCCCTCCCTGAAAACCACTTCTGTGCCTGCGGCTGCGGTCGCATCGCCGATTGCGTCGACCACAAGGTTCCCCATCGCGGCGACATGAAGCTTTTTTGGCAGCGCTCGAATTGGCAGGCCTTGGCTAGCTCACCCTGCCATGCCAGCCGCAAACAACGCACGGAGCGCCGGCAATGAGCGACAAGGCCCTCTGGCGCGCGGTGATCCAGCAAGCGATCACGGATGCAACTCAACCCCTCTCGACTAAGCGGCGAGCCGTTCGCCTCGACCAGATGCGCACTCGCGAATGGCTTACTGAGCCGAACAGCGACTTTGAGGACGTTTGCAGCCTCGCGGAGCTGGACCCGATCAAGGTGCGTAAGCACGTGCTGCCCCTGATCGCAGAGGCAACGAAGAACGATCAGCCGATGCCTGAACGCACGCCGCAACGCCGCGTCCGCTTCTCAGCGAGGCATACCCCGGGGGTGGCTCAAAACCCTCAAGAAATCGTCCGCGACCGGTGCCCCCGACCGGCACAAGATAGCTCGAAATTGGGAATTTTCTGACTATGCCCGGCATCACCCTGGACCAAGCCAAGGTCCACCTGAACGTCACCTTGGACGCCGACGACGCGATCATTTCCGACAAGCTCGCGGCGGCAAAGGCGTGGGTTGGCGCCTATACGGCCTCGAATGTGGACGCTGACGGCACACCGGCGCCGGTGAATGAGGCTGTGCTGCAAATGACGGCGCACCTCTATCAGAACCGGGAAGCGTCCCTGGTTGGCGTCACGGCCCAGGAATTGCCGTTCGGTTTCCTCGATTTGTTGGCCCCTTACCGCGCGTTTTGCTTCTGAAATGGCCGTTTCCGACCCATCTCTCACCCTCCAAAAGGCCATCCGGCAGCGCCTGATCGCGAGCCCGGAGCTGATGGCGCTGGTCCAAGCTGAGCACATCCTGGACGCCAATGGCCGGCCGGAGATCATGCCAGCCGTCTATATCGGCGAAGGGCAGACCATCTTCCGGCGCTGGGATGCGACGACGCATGCCACGCTGCACGTCTGGTTCGCTGAGCCGGGTTTGGTCCAGTGCAAGGAAGCCGTGTCCGCCATCGTCGCAGCGCTGCGGATCGATGCCCAGGCAGAAGGCGTGCTGCAAATCGACGGCTTCACTGTGCACGACATGCAGGCCACCCAGACCCGCTATCTACGCGACCCCCACGGCTCCTATAGCCACGGCATCGTCACCGCCGCGGCGATCGTAAAACCGAGGGCGGCATGAGGGCCGGCAACCTCGATCGCATCATTGAAATCCAGCGCCGGACCACTGGCCTGGACCTCTACGGCACGCCCATAGAGACCTGGACCACGCTTACCACCATGCGGGCGCAACTGCTCAAGAACGCCACCGACGATCGCGAGGGCGCGCGCGGGCACACGACCGACGCCGTGCTGACCATCCGGATGTATTACTTCGCCGGCCTCAGCCTCAATGATCGGCTTCTCTATGAGGGGCAGCAATTCGAGATCACCGGCTTAACCGAGATCGGCCGGCGCGTCGGGATGGATGTTACGTGCGAGCGGGTCGGGTCGTGACTTCAGTGCAGGAGTTCCAACGCGCGGTCAATTTCCTCGCCTTTGGCGAGCAAGCGTCGACGCTCGGCGAGCAATCGAATTTCATGCTGCAACAGAGCACCGCTCATCGTGCGACGGGTAACCTCAATGAATTCATGAACGCTCTTCACAAAACTAGGAGCAATTCGATCAAGAAATTGCATTCTCGATTCGTCGGAAGGTCCCCGTTGTCTAGACTTGAGGTTCTGCGACCGGTCTCGGATTATCACGACGGTTTGCCGCAGCTCCTCACGCTCGGTTCGCTGAGTGCGGGTCAATCTCAGGCGGTCGCAAAATCGTCCCCACTGTGCCGCTCCGAGGCGATCGATTGCGGCCTGAAACGAGGTCAGTTCCTGGGCGAGAACATCCACCAAGGCGATATCGCCTTTTTCCCAGAAATCGATTGCCGCCGACAGCTTACCAAGACCGCTTTCGATCGCCCTGATTTCTCCGATAAAGGCAATATCGGCATCGATCGCATCCAGGTCGGCCAGAAGTATCGGCTGGAGTTGGGAAGCCGCTTGAGCACCCATGATACGGACTTGTCGCCAGACCGGCGCAACGGCCATCCAGCCAATCAGCGCTGCGCCTATTACACCGATGAGTGTTTGCCAATCTTTGAGGACGTTCAAGAGCCCCTGAGCCTTGGCGTCGGAGATCAGTGCTCCGCTAATGCCGAGCCATGTGGCGAGGACCGCCGTCAACATCAACGTCACAATCGTGGGCAGACCGGGAAGGTTGCTTCCATTCATTCCGGCAACCTGCCGCGCGATTCGATTCTTGTCGAGAGGTGGGCCGCATGAGGGGCCGAAAACCCGACCTTGCCGCTGCCGGCAACGCGCTCGACGCCTCGACCAAGCCGCCATCTTGGTTGAGCAAGCACGCCAAAGCCGAATGGCGCCGCGTGATGCCAGAGCTCGCCAAGCGCCGAATCCTCACGCCGGCTGATCTTGGCTGCCTGGAGAGCTACTGTATCGCGATCGGCCGCATCCGCGAGCTGGAGATCCTCCTACGCGCCGGCATCGATCCCAAGCTTTGTCGAATGCAAGACAAGGCGATGGTCACGGCCCGCCAGCTCGCGGCCGAACTTGGCTTGACGCCCGTGTCCCGTTCCCGGCCGGCCGTGCGGGAAAATGACGACCAGGATGATGATGAAAACCCCTTCAACATCGTCTGATACCTATCCGCACTGGATTTTCGACGATTCGCCCATTACCGACCCGTTCGGCTATGGCGAGCGCGCGGTCGAATTCCTCCGGCGCCTGAAGCATCCCAAGTCGACGTTGCCCCGGAAGCAATTCCAGCTCGACCCGTGGCAGGAACGTATCGTGCGCGCGATCTACGGGCCGCGCGACGACGCCGGCAACCGGATCGTCTCAACCGTTGTGATCCTGGTCCCGCGCGGCAACCGCAAGACCAGCCTGTCCGCTGCACTGGCGCTGTTGCACACCATCGGCCCTGAGCGTGTTTCGGGGGGCGAGGTCATTTTCGCGGCGTGCGATCGTGGGCAGGCTGGCATCGCCTTCAAGGAGGCGAGCAGCATTGTAAAGGCCGATCCCAAGCATTTGGTCCCGGTGACCAAGGTCTATGACGCCTTCAACAGTGCGAAAAAGATCGCCTATCCCCGCGACGGGACCGAATTGGAAGTCATCTCAGCGGACGCACCGAGTAAGGAAGGCCGGACGCCTGCATTTGTGCTGGCGGACGAACTCCACGTCTGGCGCGGTGCGGACCTCTGGAAGGTGCTCACCAATGGCCTCGACAAGACCGACAACAAATTGCTTGTGGTCGCGACGACGGCTGGTCGTGGGCAGGACAACATCGCTCATGAAGTGATAGAGCGCGCGCGGAAGATTGCGCGCGGCGAAATCATCGACCCGACCTGCCTGCCGGTGCTCTTTGAGTCGCCGGCCGACGTAGACTATGCCAGCGAGGACGCATGGCGCCGCGTCAATCCCGGTAGTGTCCATGGTTATCCGTCCGTCAAAGGCTACCGGGACCACGTCACGCGCGCAAAGGATAGCCCGACCGAGCGCGATAGCCTGTTGCAATACAAGCTGAACGTCTGGCTCGACCATTCGACATCGCCCTTTGTGGACATGGCGACCTATGACAAGGGCGCCGCGCCGATCGACTACGAGGCCTTGCGCGGGGCGCCGTGCTGGATTGGCGTCGACATGAGCAAGACGACCGACCTTTCGTCCGTGGTTGCCTGCTTCCGGGATGGCGACACTTACACCGTGTTGCCGCACTTCTTTTGCCCTGAGGCCGATATTCGCAAGCGGGGCGACCTGGACGGGGTGAACTACGCCTCATGGGCCAAGGATGGCTTCATTACAGCTACACCCGGCAACGTCATCGATAACGCCGCCGTCGCGGACTACATCCGATCACTGGCGGAGCGTTTCCAGGTCCAGGAGATCGGCTTTGACGTGGCGTTCGCCCAAGGCGTCATGGCTCCCCTGGTCGACGAAGGTTACCCGGTCGTCACTATTCGCCAAGGCTGGGTGACGCAATCGCCGGCCCTCAACGTGCTGGAGCGCGCGATCATCAGCGGCAACTTCCGCCATGGGGGCCATCCCGTGTTGCGGTGGAACTTCGCCAATGTCGCAATCCACAAGGACGCGAACGACAACCGGATCATTCACAAGAGCAAGTCGACCGATCGCATTGACGGCGCGGCGGCGACTTGGATGGCCGTGTCGCGCGCGGCGGCCGGCGAAAGCACGCGCTCGCTTTACGATCTCCCCAACGCTGTTGAACTTCTTTCGTGGTGACGCATGGCCGATAACGACGATCTCGACGCATACCTTGAGGCGTTGCGGGACAAGATCACCGAGCAATTGGGCGACGTTCTGCGCGAGCAGGCCTTCCGCCTTTCCGATGCACAGCGCGCCGCGTTGCGATCACTTGAGCAATCGCCCGAGACCGGCGCGCTCGAAGCGTCCTGCACCGTGGCCCAGGGCGAGAGCGAACTTGAATACCTAGTGCAGGCCGGCGGTGACATGACGACGAAGGAAGTCCGCGAGGGCAGCGGCGAGCCCTATGACTACGCGCTCGGCTTTGAATTCGGGACAAGCCACCAGCCCGCGCGCTCATTCTTCTACTCCACCTACAACGCCATGCGCGACGACATGCAGCAGGCGATCGACGAAGCTGTAAACGAGGTTCTAAATGACTGACACTTCCCGCGAGATCACCTGGGCCGGCGGCACCAATAAATTCGACCTGGGGCATCCCTGGGTCCGGCGCGTCATGAGCTATCGAGGCCCGGCGCCCGCTGCCCAGATGGCGCGGTTGGAAGCGGGCACCTACAGCGCAGAGGAAATTGAGCGCCTGATCGAACTAGGTTTGATCGGCGGGGGCATGCCCGAGCGCGACGTTGACCCGCTGCTCGATGCGCATGTGCGCGGGAAGCCTCTGGCGCCAAACGTCATGCTTGCGAGCGCCGTTCTGTCCGCGCTGTTTGTGGGTGCTGACAATGGCTAGTCTCACGATCCCAGTTAGGCTCAACCTCGACCAGTTGAAGGAACAGCTGCGGCAAACGTCGTCGCTCACCGCCAACGCCACGCGCCAGATTGCGAAGCAGTTCCTCGACATGAATAAGGATCTCGCCAAAGACGCGATCTTTGCGACGATGGCGCGCGGCGCCGTTGATCTCGCCGGCAAGGTCGCGCTCGCGGTTGGCGCCTACAAGCTCATGACGGCGGCGATCAGCGGCGCCTGCGAGCAGATGCAACAGATGATCGATATCGCCGACAAGGCCCAAAGCCTTGGCGTCTCGCCCGCATTCTTGCAGGCGTTTTCCAGCGAAGCACGCAAGCTCAAGGTTGAGGCCGGCGAGCTCGAATCTGCCCTGGACCAGGCCTTCCAGGCGACTAAGGACCGCTCGCCGATCGACATCGGCGAATGGAGCGTCGGCGAGGAAAAGATCACCGCCGTTGAGAAGGCCTTGCGCGTCTACAATGAGACGCTCGCGAAGGATGCCGGCCAACAACTTCACGGTTTGGTCCTGTTCCGGGATGCTCAGACCCAGGAGGACAAGATCAAGGCAGTGCTCGCGGCCATGATCCAGCTCGACAAGATCGGGCAGCATGCCGCCAGCCTGGATCTTGGCGAACGCATGTTCGGTGCCCAGATCGTCGACCGCATGCGGCAGGGCAAGACGTCCGCAGAAAGCATGCTGGCGACAATCAAAGAGGCCAACGCCAATTCAGACGGCATCTTCAGCAACGCCTTGGTTGAGCGCGCAAAGGAAGTCGACGACCAGCTCAAGCTTGCGCACCAACGGCTCTCGACGGCGCTGAAGCCGTCCTGGGATGACCTCGCCAGCGTCATGATGGATATCAAGAGCGCCTGGGCCGACGTGATCGGCTACATCGCCAAGGCCGTAGAGCTGTCTAACAAGCTCCCGCGCATCCCCGGCATGCCTGCCAGCTCGACTGACCTGGAGGCCAAGCGGGACGCGCTGGCCCAGGTTCAGGCCCGATTGAACGGGACCGGTAGCGGTCTCTTTGGCAGCGTCAATCTTCCGCCTTTGTCGATCCCCGGCATCGGGCAGGTTTACGCCGGCACGACGGCGGACCTGGAGGCCCATCGCGACCGGCTGCAAAAGGAAATTGCGGCACTGACAGCCGGTCAGGATCAGTCTGGCCCGACCGCGCCCAGCCAGACGCGCGGCACCGGCCCGGCGCCGACCAAGATCAGCACCGGTAGCACCGTCGACAAGCTCGGCTCAGCCGCCGACGGCATCGAAAAGCGCATCGCAGCGTTGCAGGCAGAGGCAGCCGCTCTCGACCTGTCTACCGCCGCACGCGAGCGCGCCAAGGTAGCGGCACAGCTTGAGACCGTGGCGAAACAAGCGAACGCAGCGGCTGGCCTGGGCGAGAACGTCGTCACGAAGGAACAGCGCGCGCGGATCGAGGAAGTCACCGACGCTTACGGCAAGGCCACCGAGGCGATCGAAAAGGCGACCGTCGCTCAGTCGATCCGGCGCGGCGGGCAGACGGCTTTGCTAGATCCCCAGGACGTGCAGATTGCCGAACAGCTGAGGGGCCTCTATCCGGAGGTGGGAGCGGCCCTGAACTCTGTTGAGGCGTCGGCCATGCGGACCAATGAGGCCATGCGGTCGATCGGCAGCACCATGAGCAGCAGTCTGACGACCGGCCTCGCGGACATTCTAGACGGCACCAAGAGCGTGTCGGCGGGCTTTGCCGATATGGCAAGGTCGATCGTCCGCGCGCTGGAAGAGGCCATGATCAAAATGCTGATCGTGCAGCCGATCATGCGGACCCTATCCGGCGGCCTTGGCTTTGCCGACGGCGGACTGGTCGGCGGCGGCGCGCCGGTCGCCAAGGCGGACGGCGGCTACATCAGCGGACCAGGGACCGGAACGTCCGACAGCATCCCGGCGCGGCTCAGCAACGGCGAATTCGTGGTGCGCGCCTCCGCTGTGGCGAAGCACCGCGCCGTGCTGGAAGCCATCAACGGCGACCGCATTCCCAGATTCGCCGATGGCGGGCTGGTCGGCAACGCCGGGAGCAGCGGGGCACCGATGATCGCCCCGTCGAACGTGATCGCGCCATCCATCTCGGTCACCGTGCAGGGCACCCCCGGCATGTCGGACCAGGACCACCAGCGCACCGGGGAGAACATCGCTCGGTCGCTGGAGCATCACGTTCGCACCATGATCGCCCAGGAGCTACGGACCCAAATGCGGCCCGGCGGCGTGCTGCGCTGACAAACCCGGCGAAGGTCCGTTCGCAAACGCTATAGAGCACCCGAAAAACGAAAACCCCCGCCGGCGAGCGAGGGTTTTCAAAGGAGTGTCCAGTTAGTCGGAGTCACCACTGACCGGACGGTCCAGACCGAAGGTTCCAAGGCCCATGTCTGAACGATCTAATTATAGCACTTCACCTCAGGTTCTCGCAGTCGATTTCAAAGAAAGTTTGAACGCGACGAACGCGCCCATCCACGAAGTCGTCAGGACCTTCATTCCCGACTACGCCGCTATGATCCGCGAGCACGATGCGGAGAAGAAAAAGCGGCGTGCGCGCAACCGGCAGCGGCGGCACCGCGCGCGACCGCGCGAAACGAGTATCGCCAAGCTTGCGAGCACACTTCGCAAAGCGACAGACAAGCCGCGCGGCAACAAACAGCTCGAGCAATTCCGGCATCGTGTGGGGGAGCTTGCGAGCTTCCGCTTTCTCTCTCGGATCATCATTGCGCGGCACGGCCCCATGTCCGACGCCAATCTCGCACGGCATCTTGGCGACGGCTTCACTCGAAAGAAGGCGTGGCAGTTGCGCCAAATCGTTGCTGACCTCGAAGCTGAAGGCGGGCCGTGGCACTCGATCTAGCCTGCAATTTCGGAATTTCGGCCGTAACGCTCGTAGAAAAGCGCAGTGACTTGAAGGGCTTGCAACGGCAGGGTGGAACGCAATTTTAGGGAGGGTGGAACAGATTCAAAGCGTTCTGTTCCACCCTGTTTTCACAAACCCTATAAAACAAGGGGTTTTCGAAAACTCGACCTGTCACGCTTGCTAGAAGTGGTTAGTATTTTGGTTGTTTAGGATAGTGGGGAGCGTTAGCTCCCCTATTCTTAGGAAGCGTGACAGCGAAACTCGCGGTCTCCCTCGCTCCGCTCGGTCGCTTCGCTCCCGGGGGCTGCCGCCCCCGAGCCCCCGCCGGCCTGCGGCCGGCTCTTGAACTTATCTCCGGAGATGGGACGCTTCCGGCTAGGAGAACCTTCCGGTCTTGACGGGACTGCCTCCGGCCATGCTCCGCCGCCTCCGGCGGCTCACCATGGGCCACCGGCCTGACAGAGGGGGCGCGTCGCCGGCCCCAGGAGGCCGGCGCGTCGCCGGCCCCAGGAGGCGCGAGCAGTGACAACTTCTGATCTGGTGTGGCGGTCGTGCCCTTTACAAAGTTTTCGGTAGGACTACCGTTGTCTCGACTCATCCGCTGGTGACGGTCCGATCAGTTGCCTGACGAACCGTCACCGCGCGGGTGCGCTCCAGAGGGGCCAGGGACCGGATTTATCCGTTGCCAGCGGCCGGTTTCCTGTCCCCTCAGTGCAGCGCTCGCTGACGAATCAGCGTGCATCACACCGCAATCATCAAACACCCGGGCGCCTTCACGACGCAACGCGCAATCCAGGCACTCGTTGGGTTACGAACATGCACTTGCCCGTTATTTGGGCAGCTTTTGCCTGCTATGTGCTAACTTTCAGAAAATGTTGCTTTAGCGACACATCCGGGCGTTACCGGAGAAAGTGCCTCAACGAAGCTCAGTCGGCAGTAGGAGCTGGCGATCTGAAGGTTGGTAAGGGGAGGCTGATGCAGAAATAAATCTTGCCGCGCTAAGTCGCTGTCCCGCCTCGATCCGGAATATCAGCAGTTACTTAATTTTCTGAATTTCAGAAGGCGGCCATCTTGCCGGCGACTCGCAAATCGCGCATCTCGATTCCCGTGCATCACCACATAAGGCTGACAAATGACCGCCGACCTGGGAACGTTCATTCCGACCTCCACCTACAACGATCTCATCGTAGCGCTGACTGAGATCGACCGCCGCAATCCCTTCAGCGAGGGCAGCCGAGCCGCCCGCGAATGGCGCGAAAACGAGATCAAGCTTGTCCTCGGCATGATTGGTGACATTTGGCCCCTGGAGATCCGCGGCGACCTGATCATTGATGCGCTCGAAGGTGGACAATCTGTCGCACTAAAAAATCCGCGAGATCCCATATCGCCCTGACTACAGGCTCAACGCGAAAGGCACTCACAGTCGGGACCGTTCGCTCCTCCATGTTCGATACCAGCCGGCGCACCCCGCCGGCTGGTTTCTTCTCAGGGGACCATTCCGACTGATGACATGGAGAGTAATGAGATGCCTACCGTAGTGCTTCCCGAGGTCACCATTGTTAATGCCGCGGAGCGCGTCGTCGCCATCGGTCTAAAAGTATGGGACCAAGAATGCAAAGTAATGATCGAAAGCGACGACGCCGTGCGCTTCGCCGAACGTGTCCGAGGCCTACGGAAGCGATCGATGGCGCGGCTAACTTATTTGGACACCCACGATGACGACGTGAAGGCTTATGTCGAGGTTAAGCACTCGAGCAGCGGTTACATCTTTTGCGTCGACCTTATCCGCGCTGAGATCGCGGGCGACGAGGTGATTGGGGACAAAGCGCAGCGATCAATGCTTCTCTCTGATGAGCAGATGTTCGAGTTCCTCGCTGATCTCGAATTCGCCGGAGGAGTAACGGCGTCGTCGGTATCGACCGCAAGCTTCAATGCCAAGACGACCAAGCCATTGCGTGCCGCGACTGCGTCGGACCTATCGGAAACGCTCAAACAAACGGTGGAATTGTTCCGCAGCAACTGATCTCCAGCCCTTGCCCAAAATCGTCCCTCGCGCTTAGATTGCGCGGGGGATTTTTCATGCGACAGATTTCTATACTGTTGACCGCGCTGTTTCTCAGCGCCTGCTCTGAGGGCTACGGCCGCTACGAGCCTCCAGTGGTCGATTCCTACGGCAGGAAGCCTGAACAGCTCGCCAAAGACCAGCACGAGTGCATTGAGGCAAAGCGAGCCCACGGCTTCGTCGGTGACGCCCGTATGATCACCGACTGCATGGAGCAGCGCGGTTACACGATCCTGACTCCGAAGGGATAGGGCTTCTCGCCGGCTGCGCGGCCCGCACGCCCTACGTGGAGCCGCCTGTGGTCGATATGACCGGCGTCGACCAGAACCGCTACAACAACGACCTCTCTGCCTGCACCAACGAGAAGATCGCGGCGAACGCCACGACCATGTGGACCAACGACATAATCTCGGTCTGCATGGAGCGGAAAGGCTACAGGGTCCTCGCGCACAAGGGCTGATCCTGGTCGCTTGCTCAAGATCGTTCATCTCGCTTAGATTGCGCGGGGATTTTATATGGAGGGGCAACGATGAAGCAAAAGTGGCGTGGATTGCCGCCCGGCGAACCCGAGCCGACTATCTGGCCTTTCGTTGTGTTCGTTTTCGGCATTCCCGTTCTTGCTGTGGTCAGCGGCTATTTCCTCACTACGATCTTTTTTGGTGTCGCAATCGGCCTTGTAGCTCTGGTCATTTACAAGAGAGAAAAGACGGCCGTGGAGGTAGCAGGGGCATTGATAGGCGCCGCCGCTCTGGCGTCCATCGGAGGTTTGTTCATTATGCCGTGGGGGTCGAACGACCACGGGTCCGCGCGGCAAGACACTGCCTATTCATGCCAACCCGAGCACTATGACCGAGACAATTGCGAAGCCCAGCGCGGTGGCATCAAAGCGTTGGGTCAATTTGTGAACGAGTTCAATTCGAATCAGGAGTTTAGAAGCGACATCAAGCGTCGGCTTGATCGCTGAGATTCACGCCATCATCGCATAGCTTATCGCCTCGATCATCGCTGTGCGATCCCGCAGCGGCCCTTCCGGCAGCACGCCATAGCGTCCGGTCGTGCTCGCCTTCGTGTGCCCCAACAGAACGCCATGCTGCTCATCCAGGTAACCGGCGGCGCGAAAGGCGTCCGCGACGTTGTGTCGGAAGCTATGGAAGTTGACGCGCCTGTCCACCTTCACACCGACGGCTTTGAAGTAGCCATTGAAGAATTTCGAGGCCTCGCCGAAATAGCCGCGCTTGTCGCGCTCCGCTTCTGGAAACAATCGCTGCTCACCACGCGCTGCCAAGCTGGCGTGATAATCGATGAAGCCCAGCTCGATTAGCTTGGAGTGCACCGGCACCACGCGCTTTGAACCCTCCGTCTTCGTTGACTTCTCATCATCGCCTAAATCGCTGATGTGAAAGACCCAAGTGCCATGAAGTTCATAAATGTCGGACGTCAACAATTGGCACAGCTCCCCAAGGCGTGCGCCCGAATAGATCGCGATCAGCGGAATCCAGTAGCGCCAATCCCTGATCGCCGCATTGCCCGCCTTGTGCTCAGCACCATCGCCCAGGCATGTGGCGAACAGAGGTGAATTGAAGATCGTCTTGAGCTGATCGGCGGTGAACGGGAATCGGTTCTTGCGGCGCTTGTCGATCGACAGATACATTCCGCTCATCACGTCGTCGTCGATGTATTCGTTTTGCAGTAGCCATCGCGCGAAGCTGCCGAGCGCCGCGAGATATTTGTTGATCGACTTCTGGCTGATCGTCGGCTTTTTGACCGTCTCGTTAGCCTCGATCACCTTGCGAAACGACATGCCCTCGAATGCCTTGCTGTCCGCCGCCTTTACCGGCCAGCGCGCCAGCTCTTGTTTCCAGTTGCGAACAGCTTTGCGCGTGATCACCGAGACGTGGGAGGCCTCGCCGACGAACTCGGCAAAGAGCTTCACAATCTTGCGGTTCTGATCCCAGGTGTCCGGCCGCGCGTCTCCGATCCGCTCAGTTTTGAACTTGTCGTAAAGCTCCATCAACGTTTCGCCCGGCGCGGCAACCCGCTTGCCCTGCGTGAGATCGGCCGGCACGACGATCGGATCGGACGGGACGCCGGCCCAGTTGCCGGCATCGCGTTCGGCCGCGCGCTCCAAGACCTGGATCTGTGCGCGCTGCAACCGTTGGCAAAGATCACGATAGGCGGGCGAGCCCTTGGCGATCAGCAGCCGCTCGCTCTGGATCACATCATCGGCCTTCCATTGGATCAGGGCCGTCTCGCCGGTCGCGAGGTGCTTCCGTAGCTCGGCAAGTTGGATAGCACGCCGGTCGCGGTCCAGCTTCGCCGCATCCTTCATGACGATCAGGTCGATGGTGGCGTTGAGTTGCACCATGGGGTCGGAAGACCAGGGCACGCGGCCCGCCTCGATATCGCTCGCGAGCTTGTCCTTTGCTTCCTGGATCGTCGCATCGGTCGGCAGCGCCGCGCGCGCCCGGCCATCCAGGTCCAGCTCGGTCTCGTAATGCGACCAAACGGCGGCTTGGAGATCGGCGGGGGAGGGCTCCCGGCGCTGCTCCATGTCTGCGAAGCGCGCACGGAATGAAGCGATCACGGGTGCCGCCCTGTCGCGCGCCAACCGGGGGTCGCTCGTCTTTAGCGACTGCCAAATCTCTTTGCGCTTGAGGACCGGCTGGAGCTTCAGGGGCACGCCAACGCGGACGTAGTAGGACGTGCGACCAGGACGCTTTTGGATGTTCGTGGCGATCGACATTCGAGTCCTCGTAACCGTGATTCGTAACCACTACTCGTAACCACTCAGCGTGAAAAGCTGTTTTGAATCATGGCTTTGTTGAAATCGTTGAATTTTTGCTGGGAGTCCTGAGGGTCCAGGTTCCCCAGCCAGCTCCCGGCACTTTCCAAGATGAAGTTCCAGGTCCCCCAAGCAGGACGACACGTTGATCGGCCGCGTCGCCGCTCGCGACGCTTTGCCTCATCTCGCATTTCGCATTTCCGGGTCGGATCTCCACGCGCAGTATCGTCCTTGGGCCGTGCAACCCAAGGAGATCCCTGATGCCCTATGTCGATGGTTTCGTTCTCGCCGTGCCGAAGGACAAGATCGAGGCCTACAAGGCGATGGCGGCGACCGCCTGCGCCATCTGGATGGAGCACGGCGCGCTCGATTATGTCGAATGCATCGGCGACGATGTTCCCTATGGCGAGCTCACCTCGTTTCCGCGCGCAGTGATGGCGAAGGAGGACGAGGTCGTGGTGTTCGCCTGGATCGTCTACCGCGACCGGGAGAGCCGCGATGCCATCAACAAGAAGGTGATGGCGGATCCCCGGCTGAAAATGGAAGGCATGCCGTTCGATGGCAAGCGCATGATCTACGGCGGCTTCACGACGTTGCTGCGGGCGAGCGACATCGCGAGCTGACGAATTCCATTACTTGATCTTGTCGTAGGCGGAAGCGAAATCGCCCAGCGGTATCGGGATCGCGATCGTCTCCTTGGCCATGTTCTGGAAGGAGACCTTCAGCTGCTTGCCCGACCGCAAGGCGGCGAGCAGGTCCGGCGTGACCGGGTCGAGGCGTAGCAGCCGCGGTTCTCGCAGGTCTGGATCTGGAGATCGACCGTCCTGCCTTCGTCGACCTGGAGCTTGGCACCGATGGGAAGGTTCAGGCCAAGCGGCAACTGCAGCAGCGCCACCGGCGTGCGGGTGTCGGGCGCGATGCGGATGTTGATCAGGAGGACGGTCTGGCCGGTCTTGGTCAGCACCGCGTTCTGCTCCATCGCGCATTCGAGCGGCGCATCGCGGCCGGCGCTGGTGCAGCGGACGATCCAGCCGGACTGCCCGGGAGTGCCGTCCGCCTGTGATTGCGTCGGGGCAGGCGCTAGCTGTGTGGCCGGGGCAGGGGGCGCGGTGTTCCTCTTGGCGCCTTGCTGGGCATGCGCAGCGCCAATTGACAACAAGACAGCTGCGGCAAGGGCGACAAGTCTGGATTGCATGAGCATGGCGAAACTGCGCTGGCGTGAAACGGGCGGCTCGCTGTAGCGTCGCTGAAGCCGCAGCGCAAGCTTACTCGGCGGCTTCCTTGACGCTGCGGTGCTCGGGGGCCTCGTCGCCTTCGCCGTCGCCCGAACGGCCCCAGGTGGCGAACCAGTTGTTGAGCTTGTCGAGATAGAGATAAACCACCGGCGTGGTGAACAGCGTCAGCGCCTGGCTGACGATCAGGCCGCCGACCATGGCGTAGCCGAGCGGCTGACGGATCTCGGCGCCGGTGCCGTGACCGAGCATCAAGGGCACACCGCCCAGAAGCGCGGCCATCGTCGTCATCATGATCGGGCGGAAACGCAACAACGCGGCCTGGCGGATCGATTCCTCCGGCGTCTTGTGCTCGTCGCGCTCGGCGGCGATCGCGAAATCGACCATCATGATGCCGTTCTTCTTCACGATGCCGATCAGCAGGATGATGCCGATCAGCGCGATCAGGCTGAAGTCGAAACCCGCCGCCATCAGGATCGCGAGCGCGCCGACGCCGGCCGAGGGCAGCGTCGACAGGATCGTGATCGGGTGGATGTAGCTCTCGTAGAGAATGCCGAGGATCAGGTAGACCACGACGAGGGCGGCGAGGATCAAGAGCGGCACGGTGCCGAGCGACTGCTGGAAGGCCTGCGCGGTGCCCTGGAAGCTGGAGTTCAGCGTCGGCGGCGCCCCGAGCTCGGCCATTGCCCGCTGCACGGCTTCCGTAGCCTGGCCGAGCGCCACGCCTTGCGCCAGGTTGAAGCTGATCGTGATCGATGGGAACTGGCCTTGATGGCTGATCGAGAGCGGGCGGACCGGGTCGGTGGTCCAGATTGCGAAGGTCGACAGCGGCACCTGGTCGCCGGTCAACGGCGACTTCAGATAGAGCTTGTTCAAGCTGTCGAGATTGCCCTGCATCTCCGGCAGGATTTCGAGAATGACCTTGTAGGTGTTGAGCTGGGTGAAATACTGCGTGACCTGCCGCTGTCCGAAGGCGTCATAGAGCGTGTCGTCGATCAACTGCGGCTGGATTCCGTAGCGGGCGGCGGTGTCGCGGTTGATCTTGAGCTGCACCGTTGTGCCCTGAGTCTGCTGGTCGGTCGCGACGTCGCGCAGCTCCGGCAGGGTCTGCATTTTGGCGAGGATCTTGGGCGCCCATTCGTTGAGCTCGTCAAGATTGGCGTCCTGCAGCGTGAATTCGAACTGCGTGCGCGTCGGCCGGCCGCCGAGCCGCACGTCCTGGGCCGCCTGCATGTAAAGCCGGGCGCCCTCGACCTTGTCGAACTGCGGACGCAGCCGCGCGATGATCTTCTGAGCTGAGGCCTCGCGCTGATCGCGAGGTTTCAGCGTGATGAACAGGTTGCCGTTGTTGCCGGCGCGGCCGCTGCCGCCGATCGACATGGCAACGCTGGCAACGTCGGGATCGGCCATGATGATCTTGCCGAGCTCCTCCTGGCGCCGGGTCATCTCCTTGAACGAAATGTCCTGCGAGGCTTCCGAGGTGGCGGTGATCAGACCGACGTCCTGCTGCGGGAAGAAGCCCTTCGGGATCAGGACGAACAGGTAGATCGACAGTCCGAGCGTGACGAAGAAAATCGTAAGCGTGGTGCGCCGCCAGGCGAGGGCGTGATCGAGCACATATTCGTAGCCGCGCAGCATCGCGTCGAAAGCGCGCTCGCTCCATTGATAGAAGCGGCCGTGCTGCACCTCGCCATGGGCGCGCAGGAAGCGCGAGGCCATCATCGGCGTCAGGGTGAGCGACACGAACATCGAAACGAAGATGGTCATCGCCAGCACCACGGCGAATTCGCGGAACAGGCGCCCGATGATGCCGCCCATCAGGAGCAGCGGGATCAGCACCGCGACCAAAGAGATGCTGATCGAGACGATGGTGAAGCCGATTTCCTTGGAGCCCTTGAAGGCGGCCTCCATCGGCGAGTCGCCTTCCTCGATGTAGCGGGTGATGTTCTCGAGCATCACGATGGCGTCGTCGACCACGAAACCGACCGCGATGGTGAGTGCCATCAGCGACAGATTGTCGAGCGAATAGCCGACCGGCCACATCAGGGCACACGCGCCCAGCAGCGCCAGCGGAACCGTGACGGTGGGAATGACCGTCGCCCAGAAGCTGCGCAGGAAAATGAAGATCACCATGACCACGAGGCCGATGGTCAGCAGCAGCGTGAACTGGACGTCCTCGACCGCGGCGCGGATGGTGGTGGTCCTGTCGCTGATGAGCTCGATCTTGATCGCGGGCGGGATCGCTGCCACGAGGCGCGGCAGGGTCGCCTTGATCCGGTCCACGGTCTCGATGACGTTGGCGCCGGGCTGCTTGAAGATCACCAGGAAGACGCCGCGTTTGCCATTGGCCCAGGCCGCCTGCTTGGCGTCTTCAGCGGCGCTGACCGCTCGGCCGATGTCCCGAATCCGCAACGGACCGCCGTTGCGATAGGCGATGATGACGTCGTTCCAGTCCTTCGACTGGGTGAGTTGGTCGTTGGCGTAGATCGTGTAGGCGCGTTTTTCGCCGTCGATATTGCCCTTGGGGCTGTCGACCGTGGTGATCGCGATCTGGCTGCGCACGTCCTCCAGCGACAGACCCTTGGCGACGAGCTTCGCCGGGTCCACCTGAATGCGGATCGAGGGCTTCTGCTGGCCGCCGATGAAGACCTGGGCGACACCCGACAGCTGGCTGATCTGCTGGGCGAGCTGGGCGTCGACCGCGTCGCTGACGCTGGTCAGCGGCAGCGTCTCTGATGTCGCCGACAATAGCAGGATCGGCGCGTCGGCCGGGTTGACCTTGCGGTAGGTCGGAGGCGAGGGCAGGTTTTTTGGCAACTGGCCGCTGGCAGCGTTGATGGCGCCCTGGACGTCATTCGCGGCGCCATCGATGTTGCGATTGAGGTCGAACTGGATGGTGATCGACGCCGTGCCCAGATAGCTCGTCGAGGTCATCTGCGCGATGCCGGGGATCTGGGCGAACTGCCGCTCCAGCGGCTGCGCCACCGAGGAGGCCATCGTCTCGGGGCTGCCGCCGGGCAGGTTGGCGGTGATCTGGATGGTCGGAAAGTCCACCTGCGGCAGCGGCGCAACTGGAAGCAGCGGATAGGCGACGAGACCGACGAAGAGGATCCCCGCCATCAGCAGCGAGGTGCCGATGGGATAACGGATGAAAGGTGCCGAAATCCCCCCTTCGGTCATTCCTGTCGCACCTTGCTCTGGGCCGGATCGGAGCTTGCCACTGCCGTCGACACGAGGCTTCCGGGCTGGACCTTGAACTGGCCGCCGACGATCACCTGCTGGCCCGGGCTCAAGCCTTCCTCGATGACCGAACGTCCATCGATGCCATAGCTGACCTTGACCTTGTGAACCTCGGCCTTGTTGTCCTGATTGACCGTATAGGCGTAGAGGCCGTTGGTGGAATGCTGGACCGCGTCATCAGGAACAACGGTCGCGTCCTTCAGTGTCCGCACCAGGAGCCGCGTCGAAACCGACCGGCCCGGCCACAGCGCGTGGTCCTTGTTGTCGAACACTGCCTTGAGACGGATCGTCCCGCTGGTCGTGTCGACCTGGTTGTTAATGACCGCGAGCTTGCCCTCGGCCAGCGTCTTCTTGCCGTCGGTCGTGAAGGCGATCACCTTCAGCGCGCCGGCCTTCTGGCCCTCGGTGATATAGGGGAGCTGGTCTTCCGGAGCGGTGAAGATCACGGCGATCGGTTCGACCTGCGAGATCATGACGATGCCCGTCTGGGTCGAGGCGTTGACGATGTTGCCGATGTCGACCTGGCGGAGTCCGGCGACACCGGTGATCGGTGCCTTGATCTGCGTGTAGTCGAGCTGGGTCTGGGCGTTGGCGATCGCAGCTTCGTCGGCGGCGATCTGGGCGGTGAGCTGCGCGACGGTGGAGCGCTGGGTATCCACCCGCTGTGTTGTTGCGAATTCGCCGAGCTTCACGGCGCGCTGGAGCTCTAGATTGGCGTTGGCGAGGTTTGCCTCGTCCTGCGCCTTCTTGGCCTTGGCCTGGTCAAGCGCGGCTTGATAGGGCCGGGGATCGATCGAGACCAGAAGGTCGCCCTGCTGGACGATCTGGCCCTCCTTGAACTCGAGCCTGATGATCTGGCCGTCGACCCGGCTGCGGACCTGGACGGTGTTGAAGCCCTGAACCGTGCCGAGACCGGTCAGGTAGACCGGGAAGTCGGTCTTCTGGACCGGCGCGACGCTGACAGGAACAGCGGACGGGCGCGGCGACGCTTTCTGGGCTATCCGGGTCTGTCCGGCCGAGCCGAATCTCTGCCATCCATAGTAACCTGCGGAGGCCACGGCCGCGACGATCAAAATCCAGAGGATCGGCCGGGACTTTTTCATATCGTCTCGTATCGGCTTTTGTGCCCTACGCTTACGAATTATGGGGCAATCATACGGTTCCAGCGCGCTTGTATAATACACGCCAAGTTCCAGTGTAAACAGCACTATCGGTCCAGAAACCTAAACAATTGGAAAGCTTTGCACCCCTTGGGCAGTGCTCTGGCGCGGCGCTGTGCAGCGCTGCATTTTTTCGGCCGCGACCGATCGGGCGCGCCCCCGCTTGCGCGGCACCGATAGTGGTGTGTTCAGGCCGAATGGCGCCGCGGAGTCTTGGTTCGTTCAGTCACGAGAACGGTTCTAAATCTCGTGGAGGCCGTTTCGGTTGTCAGGGATTTCGGCATCGTTCATATCGGCGGCGCCATGAATGGAGCGCAGGATGGACGAGCTGAACGGCAAGCTGATCGCGTGTCAGATTCTGATCACGGGATTGATCGCGCGTGTCGCCAACGAGCAGCGCGATCCCTTGCGCTTCCTCACCGACTTTCGCGACGAGATCAAAGCCGTCGTGAAGGGCGTGAACATCGCCGGCATGGACAACACCGATCGCGTGCGCGCCGTCGCGCAGAAGACCGTCGACGAATTGTTCTCCCTGATGAAGCCGCCGAGCAGCGACTGAGAGCGAGTGGTCTATCTGCGTCGTGTTTAGAACGAGTCCAGTATCATCTTAGAACGATTTCAAGCTGCAGTTTAGAATCGTTTTGATCTGGATTGATTCAAGGGTTCTCGCGAGCGGCTCGCATTGACCCGCTATTTTGTGGCCGATACCAACAGCCATCGTTCGTCGAAGTGAATGAGCGAACAGGAAGATGGGGCGTTTGGTAATGGGGCAGGTGGTCGCACCGAAGTCGTTGCGTTCGGTCGCAGCATTCGATCCGTTGGATGAGAGGTCCACGGGCGTATACGGCAAAAAGGTTTCGGCGGTCGCGAGCTTGATCGCGGTGGCGTCGGTGTCGGGCGGCGCCCAAGCGCAGCAGTCGAACCTGCCGCCGGTGACGGTCGATGCTCCGGTCGAGCGGCCGCGTCCGGCGGCCTCGAAGCCTTCGCCTGAGCAGGTGCGCGCCCGCAATGCGCTGCGCCGCGCCGCGCAACGCCAGCAGGCGCAGCAGACGGCTCCCACCACGCCGTCCGGCGCCCCCGACGGCAATCCCTATGCCGACCCGGCGGCGCCCTACAAGGTCGATCACGTGCAGGCCTCGGGCAAGTTTCCCGAGAAGATGCTGAACACGCCGAAGTCCATCACGGTGCTCAGCAAGGAAGTGCTCGAGGACAAGAACGCCACGACGCTGAAGGAAATCGGACGCTCGACGGCGGGCGTGACGCTCGGCTCGGGCGAGGGCGGCAACGCGTTCGGCGACCGCTTTTTCATCCGCGGCTTCGACGCGCGCAACGACGTCTTCATCGACGGCATCCGTGATCCCGCCGTTTCCATCCGCGAGAACTTCTTCACCGAGCAGATCGAAATTCTGCGCGGCCCGGCATCCTCCTATGCCGGTCGCGGCACCGCCGGCGGCGCCATCAACATCGTCACCAAGCAGGCCGGCGACGTCAATTTCAAGCGGATGGATAGCGAGTTCGGTACCGATATGACCAAGCGCGTCACACTCGACGTGAACCAGGTCATCGATCCGACCTTCTCGGTGCGCACCGGTGGTCTTTTCCAGGACGCCAACGTTGCCGGACGCAACTACGTCACCGACAATCGCTGGGGCAGCTTCATTTCGACCAAGTATACCCCGACCAACGACATCAAGATCACGACCAACTACGTCCATACCGATCTCAGCGGCTATCCGGATTTCGGCGTGCCCTATTATAAGCAGGGCAACGTGCCGGTGACCTCGGCGGGCATTCCGCGTGGCAATTGGTACGGCTTCCTCAACCGCGATTTCCAGACCGCGCGGCAGGATTTCGGCACCGGCATCATCGAGTACAAGGTCAACGAGGCCATTACCCTGACAAGCAAGGTGCGCGGCGAGCATTCGCTGCTCAACTACATCGGCACGCTGCCGCAGAACCCGAACACGACCAGTCCCAATCCGTTGCTCTGGACCACGACGGCGAGCGCGCAGAGCCGCTACCAGAACGTCGACGTATGGGCCAACCAGAACGAGGCCACGTTCAAGCTCGACACCGGCGGGGTCAAGCACACTGCGGTGTTCGGCGTCGAATATTCGAACGAGAACATCTCGATCGACCGCTATGCAGGTCTCGCGTCAGAACTGTCCGGCTCGGCTTTCACGAGCAACGGTGCCGTGACGGGGGTCAATCTCTACTCCCCGCAATACACCAACATTCCCTTCGGCACGCCGTCACTGCTTGGAAACCCGACGCGGTATGGCGTCAACACCAGCAGCGTGTATGTGATGGATACCGCGAACTGGCAGGACACCATCATCGTCAACGGCGGCGTGCGCTACGACGGCTATAGCCAGAGCGCCTCGAACAATAGTCCGAACTATGTGAAGCAGAACTCCGATCTCGTGAACTACAACGTCGGTGTGGTCTACAAGCCGATGTCGATCGGCAGCGTCTATGCCGCCTATGCGACGTCGGCCAATCCGTTCGGGTCGGAGCTGGACGCGACCGGCACCGAATACGGCGGCGTTCCCCCGAACTCGACCATCCTGCTCGGGCCCGAGCGCAACAAGGCGATCGAGCTCGGCACCAAATGGGAGCTTGCGGATCGCCACCTGCTGGTGACCGGTGCGCTGTTCCAGACCACCAAGGACAACGCGCGCGAGACCGTCAACAACCTGCTCACATCGGGTGCTGCCTACAGGATCCAGGGCATCGACATCGAAGCGGAAGGCAAGATCACCGACCGCTGGAGCATCTTCGGTGGCCTGGTGCTGATGCAGTCGAAGGTCACACAGAGCGGCGTCGCCTCGAATATCGGGCTGCAGCTTGCGAACATCGCTCACCAATCGTTCAGCATGCTGACCAAGTACAAGTTCGATGACGGTTGGGAGCTCGGCGGCCAGGCGGTGTATCGCTCCAAGGTCTATGGCGGCACGTTCGCGGCCAACACCAACGAGCTGCCGAGCTATTGGCGTTTCGACGCGTTCGTCGAGAAGAAGATCGACCAGAACTGGACCATGAAATTCTACGCGCAGAACCTGACCAACAAGCTCTATTACGACTCGTTCTATCGCAGCAACGTTCCGTTCGTGGCGGTCGCGCCGGGACGGGCATTCTATGTCGTGACAACGGCGAAGTTCTGACCATGTTGACGTGCCTGCCAGGCGTTCTCAGCAAGGATGATGTGGCGGATTTCCGCCGCATCATGGACGTGAGCGACTGGGAGGACGGTCGCTCCACCGCCGGCGCGCAGTCGGCGATGGTCAAGCGCAACGAGCAATTGCCGCCGGACAGCGAGGTCGCGCGCAAGCTCGGTAACCGCATCATCTCGGCGCTGACTTCGAACCCTCGATTTATCGCCGCGGCGATCCCGCTGCAGATCTTTCCGCCGCTGTTCAACCGCTATGCGGCGAGCAGCGGTCATCATTTCGGACTGCACGTCGACAATGCGATCCGCGGCGATCGCCTGACCGGCCTTCGCATCCGCACCGACCTGTCGGTCACGCTGTTCCTCGCCGAACCGGAGGAGTACGACGGTGGCGAACTCGTGATCGAGGACACCTACGGTTCGCACGAGGTCAAGTTGCCAGCCGGGGACTGCGTGCTCTATCCCTCTACCAGCCTCCATCTGGTCACCCCCGTGACCAGGGGAACGCGGGTTGCGTCTTTCTTCTGGCTTCAGAGCATGATACGGGACGATCAAGCTCGGAGCATGATCTTTGACCTCGACACCGCGATACAGGCGCTGGTGGAACGGCTCGGGCGTGACGATCCCGAAACGGTCAAATTGACGGGTATCTATCACAACCTCATTCGCTACTGGGCCGAAGTATGAAGACCATGACCTTCCAAGCAAGCTTTGCCGTTGCCGCCTTGCTGGCGGCCGCCTGGCTCGCGTCTCCTGTTTCCGCCCAGACGCAGAGCGCGCCTGCCCCGGCGCAAGCGGTTCAGCAGGCCCCGCCGGCCGGTCCTGCGCCGGCAGCCACCGTGCCCAGTGCCCCAGCGCCTTCGGCTTCGACGCCAGCCGCTCCCACGGCGTCCCCTGCGGCCACTGCCTCGACGACCGCAAAGCCCGATGCGGCCGCCGTCGCGCCTTCCATGAAGGAATTGTCGCCCTGGGTGATGTTCATGTCAGCGGACGTCATCGTGAAAGCGGTGATGATCGGGCTGGCCTTCGCATCGCTGATGACCTGGACCGTCTTCATCGCCAAGTCGATCGAACTGTCGATTGCTTCCAGCAAGCTTCGTTCGGCCTTGAAGAAGATTGCGGAGGCGCGCTCCCTCGCCGAGGCGCAGATGGCCCTCGGCACCAAGCAGGGCATCCTGCCGTCCTTCCTGGCGGCGGCGCTGCGTGAGGCGCGGATGTCGGCCGGCCTGTCCAGCGATGCCGGCATCAAGGAGCGCGCGGCCTCGAGCTTTTCCGAGATCGTGCGCGCGGAACAGCGGCGCATCCGGATCGGCATGGGCGTGCTCGCGACCATCGGCTCGACCTCGCCCTTCGTCGGCCTGTTCGGCACGGTCTGGGGCATCATGAACAGCTTCATCGGAATCTCGAAGTCGCAGACCACGAACCTCGCCGTGGTCGCGCCCGGCATCGCCGAAGCGCTGCTCGCCACCGCGATCGGCCTCGTCGCCGCCATACCTGCCGTCATCATCTACAACCATTTTTCGCGCGTGACGAAGGGCTATCTCGAGCTCGTCAGCCGCGCCTCGGGCGCGGCGGGGCGGCTGCTCTCGCGTGATCTCGACCGCAGCCACGGCAGCGTGCATTCGCGCGCAGCGGAGTGAACCATGGGTGTTTCGCTAGCAGACAACGACGGCGAAGACGACGATTTCTCGGAAACGCATGACATCAACGTCACGCCGTTCATCGACGTCATCCTGGTTCTGCTGATCATCTTCATGGTCGCGGCCCCGCTTTCCACCGTCGATCTGCCGATCGATCTGCCGACGTCGAGCGCGACACCGCAGAAGAAGCCGGACAAGCCGACCTATCTGAGCATCAAGCCCGACCTGACGCTCGCGATCGGAGAGAGCCCGGTTCACCGGGCAGAGTTGATCGGGACCCTCGACGGCCTGCCCGACATGAGCAAGGATAAGTATGTGTTCCTGCGCGCCGATCGCTCGGTGCCATATGGAGAGTTGATGGGCGTGATGGAGCTGCTGCGCTCAGGCGGCTATACGCGGGTGAAGCTGGTCGCGCTGGAAGGCGCGCCGGGGGCGCCTGCGCCAGGCGCCGCTCAGCCTTAGAGGCCCGTCATGTCGGACGAACTCAGACCATCCCGGAGGCTCTGGATCTTGGCGGCAGTGGCGGCGCTCGCGCTCCATCTGGGTGGTGCTGCGCTCGCGCTGGCCCATTTGCGCACCGATGATGACGGCGACGGCCTGGGTGCCAACGGTGCGGAGTTCGCCGTGGAAATGGCATCACCCAAGGCGCCCGAAACCGATCTGCCGCCCGGGCCCGACAGCGAAGCGATGCAGGAACAGCAGGCGCTTCCGGAGCAGAAGGCCGAGACCAAGGAGACGGAGCTTCCAAAGGATCAGTCGCAGGAGGTCGAGGATCCCGACCGCGTCGTGACCGAGAACAACGCGAAGAAACCAACGGAAGACGATCCGAAGATTCAGGCGGTCGAGACTCCGGCCGCCGAAGCGTCGCCGAAATCGGTTGCGACGGCACGGCAGACGCTCGAGGAGGATGTGCGCGAGGCCGAGAAGGCGCTGGCACCTGTGATCGGTATCGGCAAGGACATCCTGAAGCTGACGGCCGATTGGAACCGCAAGATCAGCGCGCATCTGGCGCTGCACAAGGTCAATCCGGACGGGAAGGTGCCCAACAACCAGAAGGTCAAGGTGAGCTTCACCATCAACCGGAAGGGCAACGTGCTGTCGGTGGATGTCGTGGAGTCGTCGGGGGATGCAGCCTACGATGCGGCGGCGGTGTCGATCGTCCGCAAGTCCGATCCCATCCCGCAGCCGCCTGCCGGACTGACCGAGGACCGGTTCGAACGTACGGTCGACATCATCTTCACTCCGCCGGACGCGAAGAAGAAAAAGACGGCTCAGCGCCAGTAGAGCCGGATCCCGACATAGACCACGACCAGGCACGCGAAAATCAGCGCCACCGGGAGCGGCCGTTTCTGGCTTCCGGCGAATGCCGCTGCTCCGAAGGAGGCGGCCCTCTTCGGCTTCGGCGCCGGGCGGCGAAAGGCGGTAACATTGTCCGCCGCCGTTTCGGGCGGACGGACGCGGACGTCGGGCGGCGTTCCAGCACCGCCCATCTCGGCATAATAGGACTTGTAGATCGCGCCGATGGTGGCTTCCGTGGCCTCGTTATCGCTCATCTGCGTCAGCAGGTTCCTGTAGCTGGCGAGGAACTCCTGGGCCTCCGGTGGCAGTGCGGACGAGCCATTGAGCTTGGCCATCATGTTCCAGGTGGCAAAATCGGCGCGAGCGCGGGTATCGGCTCGTCGCGCGATCAGCATATCGGCAGCTTTGACCAAGTCGGCCTCTGGCCCTTCGGCGTGGGAGTGCTGTGTTCAACTAAACGTTGCCAGTCAGGAAGAGAACAGCCTGAATCACATAACCGGTCAACGTTCGCAGTATTGCTGAAATAACATCAAGATTTAGACCGAACTGCGAACCCGCAAGCGGCAGCAGGATCAACAGGCCGATCAGGATCAGCATACCGAACGGCTCGAGCCGGGCCAGCGGAACGGCGAGGGGACGGGGCAACAGCCCGACGGCGACGCGCCCGCCATCGAGCGGCGGGATCGGCATCATGTTGAACACGGCGAGGATCGCGTTGATCACCAGCGCATTCTTGAGGTTGTCCGCAACCCATTTCGCGGAGCTCGCGGGCACCAGGGACAGGGCATGGAAGGCGAGGGCCGCGGCCAGCGCCAGCAGGATGTTGGTGACGGGCCCGGCCAGCGCCACCCAGACCATGTCGACCCTGGGGTTGTTCAGCTTCCGGAAGTTCACCGGCACCGGCTTGGCATAACCGAACAGGAACGGCGAATGCGCGAATAGCAGCATTGCAGGCAGTATCAGGGTGCCGAACGGGTCGATATGCCTGAGCGGGTTGAAGCTCACGCGGCCGAGCTGCGAGGCCGTGTTGTCCCCGAGCCGGTCCGCGACGAAGGCGTGCGCGGCCTCATGAAAGGTGATCGCCAGCACCAGCGGCAGCACCCAGACGGAAAGATCATAGAAGGAGATATTCACCAGCTCATCCGTCCCGGTTCGGCCCGCGCGCCTTGCAACGCAGGCCGTATAGGGCCACAACCCTTTACGATCTACCGTTATATCGCGCCCAATTCCGAAATTGCCCGGTGCAAATGATCCGCCAGCAGGGCCGCCGGACGCGACAGGTTGCGCGCGCGATGGAGGCGGATGTCCGCCGCCGGCAGCGGCGGCAGGCCGTAGCGCTCGCACAGCACGCGCAGGCGAGGGGGCAGGGTGCCCGCCTTCACGACCGTGATCGCGAGGCCTTGCGCCGCGATCGCTTCCACCGCTGCAAGCGTCCGGCTGACATAAGCGAGCCGCCAGGGACGGCCGGCGGCATCGAGCGCCTCAGTGGCCCACTGCCGGAACAGGCAGCCCGTTGGGTAGAGTGCGACGGGCAGCGTGGGGCGTTGCGGCCCGGCTGAATATGACACGGCCGCGGCCCAGACTGCCTGCTCGCGTCGCAGCAGCTCGCCATTGCCGCTGCCTTCCGGATGCATGGCGATGACGAGGTCATAGTCTTCGCCGAGCCGGGCCGGCATCGTCGCCGTCAGCCCCGTCTCGATCTCGACGCGGATCTCCGGACGGCTCTTGGCAAAGTACGCCAGCAATGGCGGAATGACGATCGTGCCGTAATCGTCCATCACGCCGAGGCGGACCATGGCATCGTGCTTGCGCGGGCGGAGCGCGTCGACCGCCTCTGCATTGAGGTCGAGAAGCCGCCTCGCATAGACGAGCAGCTCGTGACCGGCCGCGCTGAGCGCCACGCCCGACCTCGTGCGGTGAAACAGCCTGACGTTCAGCCGTTCTTCCAGGCGCCTGATCTGGACGCTCACCGCCGATTGGGTGCGGTTGAGGATCGCGGCCGCGCGCGTGAACGACCGATGATCGGCAACGGCGAGGAAGGCCCTCAGAAGGTCGGGGTCGAGATCGGACGCGGTCATGACGAAAACTTATCCTGGCATGACGGAAATTCCATTCCCCGTTTCGGCGCGTCTCCTATGCTGCCCTAGAGCCGTTGGGAGGAATCGTGGGCGAGATTCTTGGCGTTTTTGCTGCCGTGCTGTCGAGCGCGCTGGGCGGGACATCCATTGGTGCCACGCGCTATCTCGTGGGGAGCATCGATCCGCTCGCGATCGGCTCGTTCCGGTTCGGTATCGGCTTTCTCCTGTTGCTTCCGCTGGCGCTGCTGCGCGGCGATCGCTGGCCGAAGCGAGGCGATTGGGCTGCCGCCGTCGCGCTCGGCGTCCTGTTCTTCGCGCTGTTTCCGATCCTGTTCAACGCGTCGCTGATCTTCACGACCGCCGCGCGCGGCGCGCTGGCTCTGTCGACGCTTCCTTTGCTGTCGCTCGTGATCGGGGCTGCGCTCGGGGCCGAAGCCCTGACCTGGCGCAAATCGGTCGGTGTCGTGATCGCGACGCGTGGCGTTGCTGTGGCGCTTCTGTCCGACCTGACATCAGCCCCGTCGGGCGCCTGGCGCGGCGATCTCCTGATGATGGCGGCTGCGCTGTGCATGGCGCTCTACGGCATCTGGTCGAAGCCGCTGATCCGGCGCTCCAGTCCGATCGCCTTTACGACCATGAGCATGGCGGCCGGCGCGGCCTGCCTCGTCCTGCTCTCGTCTATCCGCGGCAGTTTTGCGCCCGTCGCGGGCTTCGGGATGCCACAGTGGCTGGGCGCCCTCTATTTGGGCGCCCTCGGCGCAGCGCTGACCTTCTATCTCTGGGCGTTCGCGCTGGAGCGGACGACGCCGACGCGCGTTGCGATCTCGATGACGGTCAATCCGATTACGGCATCGCTGGTCGGGGCCTGGCTGCTGAACGAACCGCTGCGCTGGAATCTGGCGGCGGGCATTGTCGCGGTGTTTGCCGGGATCTGGATCGCGACCACGACGCGCCGTCATGCGCAAGAGGCGAGCGCGTCTGCGTCACGTCCGACCTGACGTCAGGTCGGGATCGTTCCCGGATACGGCGTCAGGCGGTCAGCGCGACGCAAGGCAGGCGATGAGCAAGCCTGAGGTCTTCATGAAGCTGATCGCTGAGGCTCCTCGATCGTCCGCAGCGTGACCGACTTGATGCCATAGTGCATGTGACTGTAGCGCTTGACGTACTCCCAAGCGCTCTGCCTCGCACCTATCAGACCCGTGAAGCGGAAATTGAGAGGACGGCCGCCGATCTTCACGAGCCAATACCAGTCCTCCTGCTCGACGGTGATAGGAGCCTGCTCCAGCGCCTCGACGGCGGGACGCAGCAACCACTTGCCGTCTTTGGTTTCCCAATAGAACTCCATCAAGCTCTCCTCATCGCAGTGGCAGATGCGGATGTTGAGCGACTCGTCCTCCGCCTTGAACCGCACGCGCTTCCCGGATCATGGCGCTCCTCAATAAGTCGCGCGTCCGCCGGAGATGTCGAACACCGCGCCGGTCGAGAATGCGCAGTCCTCGGACGCGAGCCAGGCCACCATCGCGGCGAGCTCCTCCACCAGCACGAAGCGTCCCTTCGGGATCTTCGACAGCATGAAGTCGATGTGCTGCTGCGTCATCTGGTCGAAGATCGCGGTCTTCGCCGCCGCCGGCGTCACCGCGTTGACGAGGATGTCATGGGCGGCGAGCTCCTTGCCGAGGGACTTCGTCAGCGCGATCAGGCCGGCCTTGGAGGCGGAATAGTGCGACGCGTTCGGATTGCCTTCCTTGCCGGCGATCGAGGCGATGTTCACGATCCGCCCGTATTTCTGCTTGAGCATTTGGGGCACGATCGCCTTGCAGACGATGAAAGGACCGTCGAGGTTGATGCGCAGCACCTTGCGCCATTCCTCCAGATCTGTCTCCCAGACCGGCTTGTTGACCCCGGCGATGCCGGCATTGTTGACCAGGATGTCGATCCTGCCGAAGCTGGCTAGCGTGGCATCGCGCGCCTGCTCGACGGCCGCGGTGTCGGTGACGTCGACCTTGAACGCCTTTGTTTCGCCGCCGATCTCTTTTGCGGTCTTTTCGGCGAGTGCGACGTCGAAGTCCCAGATGGCGACCTTGGCGCCGGAAGCGACAAAGCGCTCGGTGATGGCGCGGCCAAAGCCCTGTGCGCCGCCCGTGACGATGGCGAGGCGGCCGTTGAGATCGATCTTGTTCATCGAGAAACCCTCCCTGTCCCTCATGGTGAGGAGCGCGCACCTGGCGCGCCCTCGAACCATGAAGCCCGTGGCCCATCCCTCGAGACGGCGCTGTCGCGCCCTCCTCGGGATGAGGAGTGATCAGAGCATGTAGCCGCCGTCGACAACCAGGTCGACGCCGGTGGTGAAAGCGCTCTCGTCGCTGCCGAGATAGACCGCCATGGACGCGATCTCCTCGGCGGTGCCGAGCCGGCCCATCTTCTGGCGGGAGATGAACATCTCCTTGCCCTGCGGTCCTTGCGCGGCGGCGCGGTCGAGCATCGAAGGGGTCTCGACGGTACCGGGGCAGATCGAGTTGCAGCGGATGCCCTTGGTGATAAAGTCGAGCGCGACTGCGCGCGTCAGCAGCGACACCGCCGCTTTCGACGCGCTGTAGACGTAGCGGTTGGCCGGCGGCCGTAGCGCCGCGCAGGAGGAGATGTTGACGATGCTGCCGCCGGCGCCCGCGAGCATGTCGGGCAGGAAGGCCTTGATGGTCCGGTGCATCGATTTGACGTTGAGGTCGAACGAAAAGTCGAAATCCTCTTCCGAGCACTCCAGGATGGTGCCGTGGTGCACGAAGCCCGCCGCGTTGAGCAGGATGTCGATCTTGCCGACGCGCTTGGCAAAGGCGTTGACGTCGGCGGTGTTGCGGACGTCGAGCTTGGCGACCTCGGCGATTCCTTCCTTGGTCAGGCTCGCGATGCCGGCTTCGTTGATGTCGGTGGCGATCACGGTCGCACCTTCACGCGCGAATGCGATGGCGCATGCGCGCCCGATGCCTGCCGCAGCAGCCGTGACGACGGCGCGCTTGCCCTTGAGGCGGTCTGCCATTTGCTTGTCTCCCTTATGCGTTCCGATCCGAACCCAGCGTCATTGCGAGGAGCTCTTGCGACGAAGCAGTCCAGACTGTCTCCACGGAGATAGCTCTGGATTGCTTCGCTTCGCTCGCAATGACGGTGCGGCTCTCAGTGATTATCCCGCGCCACGCCAAACGTGCCGGCGACGTTCTGATAGCGCGTGGCAAGCTCCATGCAGGCGCCCGTCGACTGCTGGCCCACGGTGTTGCGGTAGATCTCCTGCCACGGCGTCTGGTTCGGCGGATGCTTGAAGCCGCCATTGGCCTTGAGCTCGGCATGGCGCCTCCTCAGCTCCTCGTCCGAGATCATGATGTTGGCGCTGCCCTTGTTGAGGTCGATACGCACCTTGTCGCCGGTCTTCAGGATCGCAAGACCGCCATTGGCGGCGGCTTCCGGCGAAGCATTGAGGATCGAGGGCGAGCCCGAGGTGCCGGACTGGCGGCCGTCGCCGATGCAGGGCAGGGACAGGATGCCGCGTTTGATCAAGGCTGCCGGCGGTTGCATGTTCACGACCTCGGCACCGCCGGGATAACCGATCGGACCGGTGCCGCGGATGAACAGCACGCAGCCCTCGTCGATGTCGAGCGAGGGATCGTCGATCCGCTCGTGATAGTCCTCGGGTCCTTCGAACACGATGGCGCGGCCCTCGAAAGCGTTGAGGTCCTTCGGGTTGCTGAGATAGCGGTCGCGGAATTCCTTGGAGATCACGCTCGTCTTCATGATCGCGGAGTCGAACAGGTTGCCCTTCAGCACCAGGAAGCCGGCATCCTTCACCAGCGGCTTGTCGTAAGCCCAGATCACGTCGTTGTCGGGCGTCGGCGCATTCTTGCAGTTCTCGCCGATGCCGCGGCCGTTGACCGTGACCGCATCCTCGTGGATGCGCTTGTGCTTCATCAGCTCGCGCACCACGGCCGGCACGCCGCCGGCGCGGTGGAATTCCTCCCCGAGATAGAAGCCGGCCGGCTGCATGTTGACCAAGAGCGGCACGTCGTGGCCGACCTTCTGCCAGTCCTCGATCGAGAGCTCGACGCCGATGTGGCGGGCCAGCGCGTTGATGTGGATCGGCGCGTTGGTCGAGCCGCCGATCGCCGAATTGATCACGATGCAGTTCTCGAACGCCTTGCGGGTCAGGATGTCCGAGGGCTTGAGGTCCTCCCAGACCATCTCGACGATGCGCTTGCCAGTCTCGTAAGCGATTTGGCCGCGTTCGCGATAGGGCGCGGGGATCGCCGCGCAGCCCGGCAGCGAGAAGCCGAGCGCTTCGGCAAGCCCGTTCATGGTCGAGGCGGTGCCCATGGTGTTGCAATGGCCGACCGAGGGCGCCGAGGAGGCCACGATCTCCATGAACTCTTCATAGTCGATCTCGCCGGCCGCGAGCCGCTCGCGCGATTTCCAGACGATGGTACCGGAGCCGGTGCGCTCGCCATTGTGCCAGCCGTTCAGCATCGGGCCGCCCGACAGCACGATCGCGGGCAGGTTCACGGTGGCCGCCGCCATCATGCAGGCCGGTGTGGTCTTGTCGCAGCCGGTGGTCAGCACGACGCCGTCGAGCGGATAGCCGTAGAGGACCTCGACGAGGCCGAGATAGGCGAGGTTGCGATCGAGTGCGGCGGTCGGGCGCTTGCCGGTCTCCTGGATCGGGTGGGTCGGGAATTCCATCGCGATCCCGCCGGCTTCGCGGATGCCCTCGCGAACGCGATGGGCGAGCTCGATGTGATGGCGGTTGCAGGGAGAGAGATCGTTGCCGGTCTGGGCGATGCCGATGATCGGCTTGCCGGACTGCAGCTCGGCACGGGTGAGGCCGTAGTTCAGGTAGCGCTCCATATAGAGCGCGGTCATGCCCGGATTGTGCGGGTTGTTGAACCATTCCTGCGAGCGAAGATGGCGGCGAGAGCCGTTGCTGCCGGCGGCATGCCCATTGGTTGGTTTCTTTGTCATTGGTTTCTCCTGCAATGCAAACGCACCGGCGTGCGTCTCATGGTGTCGGCATGTGCGATGCCCAACGGCGCGAGCGATGATCTGCGTTCCCGCTGGCGGGTCGTTTCCTCACGAGTCCGAATACTAGTCGCGGCTACTTGGTAACGCTATCATTTTGTTCGCTGCGCCCGCGCCGGAAACGGCCGGCCTGCTGTCCGAACGTCGTGCCGACGAGCTTTGCCGTTCGATCACCTTAAAGCCGAGATCGAGCACTGGATGCTCTGGGCGTCGCCCTTCCATCGCGTTGATCAGCATGGTGGCGGCCGTCTTCCCCATCTCGTAGCGGTTGGTGCGGACGCTGGTGAGGGTGGGGACGGCGGAGGCCATGAATTCGAGGTCGTTGAAGCCGACGATCGCGATCTGCCCGGGGACGGCGATCTCCCGGCGCCGGCATTCGAACAGTACGCCGAGCGCGAGGTCGTCATTGGCGCAGAACACCGCATCGATATCGGGCTCCCGCGCCAGGAGATCGGTGAACAGGGCTCCGCCGAGCGTCACCGAGGTCGGTGTGGCCGTCGTTACGACGAGGCGCTGCTCGAACAGTCCAGCGTCCTTCATGGCCGAGACATATCCGTCCAGCCGTCGCTGCACCCGCGGGTCCATGCGCGCACCGACGAAGCCGATCTTGCGGTGACCTTGCTCGAACAGGTGCGCAACCACCGCGCGGGCTGCATCATAGTGCGAAAAGCCGATCATCATGTCGACCGGATCCGGCCCGATCTCCATGATCTGCACGATCGGGCAGTCCGCGGCGTCCAGCATCGCGCGCGATTCCGCGGTCTGGTCGATGCCGGTGACGATCAGCCCGGCCGGCTTCTGCGCCAGAAACAGGCGCAGCAACTTCTCTTCCTGGAGAATGCTGTAGCGCGTGTTGGACAACTGGATCGAGTAACGGCTGCTCTCTGACGCGTCGTAGATGCCGCGCAGCACGTCCGAGAACACGTTATTGGTGAGGGAGGGGATCAATACACCGATGACTTCGGTGCGCTGCGAGGCCAGTGCGCGTGCGGCAAGGTTCGGCACATAGCCGAGCTCCTTGGCGGCGCTCTCGACCCGCGTCCGCTTGGCGACCGACAGGGCCTCCGGATTGCGGAAGAAGCGGGAGGCGGTAATCGGGCTGACGCCGGCGAGCTCGGCGACTTCGGCCAGCCGGATTTTGCCTGACTTGGTGCGTTTTCGACCCATTTGCTGCTCTTAACACAGTCGGTCCCGCAAACAAAGGAACGTTGACAGCGCTACCAGCAACGACTAACCAAAGACAAATTGCCAAAACCGCACAAACTGCCGACAATGTCGCCCGCCAAGATCGGGCTTCGTTCGGTGAAGTCTGAAAAAACAAGACGGTCGCGGCGCGAGAGGCGTCGTGGACTTTCGAGGAGGGAGCTAGATGTCGTCTGTGCAAATCCGCGACGTGCGGAAATCGTTCGGCAATTTTGAAGTCCTGCACGGCGTGACGATTCCGATCGAGGATGGCCAGTTCGTCGTCCTGGTCGGCCCTTCCGGCTGCGGCAAGTCGACCCTTCTGCGCATGCTCGCCGGTCTCGAGAACATCACCTCCGGCACGATCTCGATCGGCGACCGCGTCGTCAACAATGTCCAGCCCAAGGAGCGGGACATTGCGATGGTGTTCCAGAACTACGCGCTCTATCCGCACATGACGGTAGCCGAGAATATGGGCTTCTCGCTGAAGCTGCGGAACGCGAGCGCCGACGAGATCAACAAGCGCGTCAAGCGTGCCGCCGAGATCCTCGCGCTGTCGCCGCTGCTCGACCGCTATCCGCGCCAGCTCTCCGGAGGCCAGCGCCAGCGCGTCGCCATGGGCCGAGCCATCGTGCGCGATCCGCAGGTCTTTCTGTTCGACGAGCCCTTGTCGAACCTGGATGCCAAGCTGCGCGTGGCGATGCGTACCGAGATCAAGGAGCTGCACCAGCGGCTGAAGACGACGACCGTCTACGTCACCCACGACCAGATCGAGGCCATGACCATGGCCGACAAGATCGTCGTCATGCACGACGGCATCGTCGAACAGATGGGCACGCCGCTCGAGCTCTACGACAAGCCCGACAACCAGTTCGTCGCGGGCTTCATCGGCTCGCCCGCGATGAACTTCCTCAAGGGCCATGTGCGCGTCAACGGCGTTGCCACGTTCGAGGGGCCGAACGGCGTCAAGCTGCCGCTCAAGACTGCGCCGGCCGGCTCCGATGGCCGTCCTGCGGTGTATGGCGTGCGGCCGGAGCATTTCACCATCGCCGACGATGGCGCCGAGGCCGAGATCATCGTGGTCGAGCCGACCGGCTCGGAGACGCAGGTGTTCGCCAAGGTCGGCGGTGAGCAGGTCGTCGCGGTCTTCCGCGAGCGTCACCAGTTCAACCCGGGCGACAAGGTACGGCTGAAGCCCGATCCGTCACTCGTTCATCTGTTCGACGATGCGACAGGCAAGCGCATGAACGCGTAGCGCATTAGACCACGAAGCATAACACGACAAAAAAGCATCACAGGGAGGACAACATGCAAGACTTTACCCGCCGCACTCTGCTTCAAGGCGGAACGGCACTGGCTGCGACCGGCATGCTGACCGGGCCGGCACTGTTCGACTTCGCCAAGGCCTGGGCGCAGAGCGCGCCCTGGAAGGCCGAGCCCGGCGCCAAGCTGACCGTGATGCGGTGGAAGCGCTTCGTGCCGCAGGAGGACGATGCATTCAACGCGATGGTGGCGGCGTTCAAGGCTGCGACCGGCACCGAGATGAACGTGTTCAGCGAATCCTTCGAGGACGTGCAGCCGAAGGCCTCGGTTGCGGCCAATACCGGCTCGGGGCTCGATCTTGCCTGGGGCTTGCACACGCTGCCGCAGCTGTTCCCCACCAAAGTGCTGAAGATGAACGACGTCGCCGATTATCTCGGCAACAAATACGGCGGCTGGACCGATGCGGCTGCCAAGACCTGCAAGCAGGGCAATGACTGGCTCGGCATTCCCGTCGCGACCAATGGCGGTTACATGACGTACCGCAAGTCGGCGCTCGAGAAGGCGGGCTTCAAGGAATTCCCGAAGGATTTCCCCGGCTTCCTCGAGATGTGCAAGGCCCTGAAGGCCAACAACACGCCGGCCGGCTTCGCGCTCGGGCACGCATCGGGCGACGGCAATTCCTGGCTGCACTGGGTGCTGTGGGGCCACGGGGCCTACACGGTCGACCAGAACGACAAGATCATCATCAACTCGCCGGAGACGGCGAAGGCGCTGGAGTACTGCAAGGGGCTGTACGAGAGCTTCATCCCGGGCACGGCGTCCTGGAACGATTCCTCCAACAACAAGGCGTTCCTCGCGGGCGAGCTCTACTGCACGGCGAACGGCATCTCGATCTACGTCGCTGCCAAGACCGACGCGAGCAAGAAGGAGCTTGCCGCGGACACCTATCACGCGCTCTGGCCGGTCGGACCAGTCGGCAAGCCGACCGAGCTGCAGCTCGCGCTGCCGATCCTCGCCTTCAACTTCACCAAATATCCGAACGCGGCGAAGGCCTTCGTTGCCTTCATGCTGGAGAAGGAGAACTACGAGAAGTGGCTGGATGGCGCGCAGGGCTATCTGACGCAGACCTTGAACGCATATGAGTCGGCGCCGATCTGGACGGCGGATCCCAAGAATGCCGTGTTCGCGCAGGCGTCCAAGCGCACGCTGCCGGCGTCCGGTATCGGCACGGTCGGCGAAAAGGCGGCGACCGCAATCGCCGACTTCATCGTCGTCGACATGTTCGCCAACTACTGCACCGGCGCCAAGGATGCGAAGAGCGCGATGGCGGAAGCCGAGCGCCAGCTGAAGCGCATCTATCGCTGACGGTCACGGGGCGGGCGGCCGTCCGGCCGCCCGCTCGCCAACACTTTCGATCAGGGATATCGGGCATGGCTGATGTCGCAATTCCCCGGGCCAAGCCTCAGATGAGCGAGGCGAGCGCCTGGACCCAGCTCAAACACAATCGCAACTGGCTCGGCTTCTGGTTCATGGTGCCGGCCATGGCGTTCCTGATCTTTTTCCTGGCCTATCCGCTCGGGCTCGGCATCTGGCTGTCCTTCACCGACACCCGCATCGGCAGGGTCGGGCACTTCGTCGCCACCGAGAACTATGAGTGGCTCTGGGACGACTCCATCTTCTGGTTGTCGGTGTTCAACACGCTGCTCTACACCTTCGTCGCCAGTGCCTTCAAATTCGCGATCGGACTCTATCTCGCGCTGCTGCTCAACGAGCACATGCCCTTTAAGGCGATGCTGCGCGCGATGGTGCTCATCCCCTTCATCGTTCCGACCGTGCTCTCGGCACTCGCCTTCTGGTGGATATTCGACTCGCAATTCTCGATCATCTCCTGGTCGCTGAAACACCTCGGACTGATCAGCCAGAACATCAATTTCCTCGGCGACACCACCTGGGCGCGGATCTGCGTGATCTTCGCCAATGTCTGGCGCGGCGTTCCGTTCGTGGCGATCACGCTGCTCGCCGGCCTGCAGACCGTCTCGCCCTCGCTCTATGAGGCCGCCACGCTCGACGGCGCCACGCGGTGGCAGAATTTCCGCTATATCACCTATCCGCTGTTGACGCCGATCATCGCCGTCGTGATGACGTTTTCAGTGCTCTTCACCTTCACCGACTTCCAGCTAATCTGGGCAATGACGCGTGGCGGCCCGGTCAACGCAACCCACCTGATGGCCACGCTGTCCTATCAGCGGGCGATCATCGCCGGGCAGCTCGGCGAGGGCGCGGCGATCTCCAGCGCCATGATCCCGTTCCTGCTCGCTGCGATCATGGTGTCCTGGTTCGGCCTGCAGCGGCGCAAGTGGCAGCAGGGAGAGAGCAATGACTGACCTGCCCACCAGATCCATCGATCTCAAGAATGTGCTTTCGGCCTCGGCGCCTACGGCCGACCACAGCGAGGGCATGAGCTACCTGCAGTCGGTGCCGCGCAGGCTCGTGACACTCTATCTGCCGCTCACGATCATCGTCGTGGTCCTGCTGTTTCCGTTCTACTGGATGGCGCTGACCTCGGTGAAGCCGGACGAGCAGTTGCTCGATCTCGACAAGTACAACCCGTTCTGGACCTGGAATCCGACTTTCAAGCATTTCCACAAGCTGCTGTTCGAGAGCTATTATCCGCACTGGCTCTGGAACACGATGTACGTGGCGATCTGCGCCACGGTGCTCTCGATCGTCGCATCGGTGTTCGCGGCCTACGCCATCGTGCGGTTGCGCTACAAGGGCGCCAATCTTGTCGGGGGACTGATCTTCCTCGCCTATCTCGTGCCGCCGTCGATCCTGTTCATTCCACTCGCAACCGTCGTGTATCAGTACGGTCTTTTCGACTCGCCGCTGGCGCTGATCCTGACCTATCCGACGATCCTGATTCCGTTCTCGACCTGGCTGTTGATGGGCTATTTCAAGACCATCCCGTTCGAGCTCGAGGAGTGCGCGCTGATCGACGGGGCGAGCCGCTGGCAGATCCTGGTCAAGATCGTGGTGCCGCTCGCGATTCCCGGTCTGATCTCGGCCTTCATCTTCTGCTTCACTCTGTGCTGGAACGAGTTCATCTATGCGTTGACCTTCCTGCAGTCGACCAGCAACAAGACGGTGCCGGTCGCGATCGTCAACGAGTTCGTGGACGGTGACATCTACCGCTGGGGCTCGCTGATGGCCGGAGCCCTGGCCGGCTCGCTGCCGCTCGTGATCCTTTACGCCTTCTTCGTGGAGCATTATGTGTCGGCGATGACCGGCGCCGTGAAGGAATGATCGCGGGGCTTGCCGAGGGCGCATCAGGAGCGGTGCGCTCCAGCCAATAAGAAGGAGTAGGCTGTTGCACATTCTGGTTCTGGGCGCTGCCGGCATGGTCGGCCGCAAGCTCTGCGAACGGCTGTTGCGCGACGGCCGGCTCGGCAAGAGCGACATCACGAGATTGACCATGCATGACGTGGTCGAGCCCAAGAAGCCGGAGAAGGCCGGTTTCCCCGTCGAGACCGTGTCGGGCGATTTCGCCGTGCCGGGCGCGGCCGAGAAGCTGATCGCCGGCCGCCCCGACGTGATCTTCCATCTCGCCGCGATCGTTTCGGGCGAGGCCGAGCTGGATTTCGACAAGGGCTACCGGATCAATCTCGACGGCACGCGGATGCTGCTCGACGCGATCAGGCTCGTTGGCGGCGGCTACAAGCCGCGCGTGGTCTTCACGTCCTCGATCGCGGTGTTCGGTGCCCCGTTTCCGGATGCGATCGGCGACGAGTTCTTCCACACCCCGCTGCTCAGCTACGGCACCCAGAAAGCGATCGGCGAACTCCTGCTCGCCGACTATTCGCGCCGCGGCTTTCTCGACGGCATCGGCATCCGCCTTCCGACCATCTGCATCCGCCCCGGCCTGCCCAACAAGGCCGCATCGGGCTTCTTCTCCAACATCCTGCGCGAGCCGCTCGCCGGCAAGGAGGCGATCCTGCCGGTGTCCGAGGACGTCCGCCACTGGCACGCCACGCCGCGCTCGGCCGTCGGCTTCCTGGTTCACGCCGGCACCATGGACCTCGCCACCGTCGGCCCGCGCCGCAATCTGACGATGCCGGGCCTGTCGGCGACGGTCGGCGAGCAGATCGCCGCCCTGAAGCGGGTTGCCGGCGAAAAGGTCGCCGCCCGCATCAAGCGCGAGCCGGATCCCTTCATCGTCGGCATCGTCGGCGGCTGGCCGCGCAATTTCGATCCAAAGCGTGCGCGCGAGCTCGGCTTCACCACCGCCGAGAAGACTTTCGACGACATCATCCGCATTCACATCGAAGACGAGCTCGGCGGCAATTTCGTCGCCTGACCTCTGACCGAACGAGTTGAGTGATGGCGAGCGTTGCTTGCATCGGCGAATGCATGGTCGAGCTCAGGCAGGCGCAAGGAGGCGCGTCTGCCGGGCAGGGGGGCGGACTGTACTCACGAGGCTTCGGCGGTGATACTCTCAACACCGCCGTCTATTTGGCGCGGCTCGACGTCAAGGTCGACTATCTCACAGCGCTGGGCGATGACGGTCTCAGCGACGAGATGATCGCGGCCTGGAATGCGGAGAGCGTCGGCACGCGGCGTGTCGTGCGGCTGGCGGGCAAGCTGCCCGGCCTCTACATGATCCAGCTGGATGCGAAGGGCGAGCGCCAGTTCTTCCACTGGCGTGACAGCGCGGCGGCGCGGCAGCTGATGAGCCTGCCGGAGACGGACGAGATTCTCAACTCGCTGATGAGCTACGACATCGTCTATCTCTCCGCGATCACGCTCTCGATCTATGATGCGGTCGGGCGCGATCGCCTGTTCGCGGCGATCAAGCGTGCCCGCCTGCTCGGCACCCGATTCGTGTTCGACACCAATTTCCGTGCGCGGGGCTGGCCGGATCGCGACGTCGCCCGCGAGGTCTTCGCTGCAGCCTTCGCGACCGCCGACATCGTGCTGACCTCGACCGAGGATCTGCTCGCGCTCTATCCCGGCGAGAGCCAGGACCAGCTGATGGCGCGTATCCCGAGCCCGGAGCTGGTGTTCCGGCTCGCCGAGCCCGTCAGCCTGCTGCGCTTTCCCGGCGGAACCAGCGAGGTTCGCGCCGAACCCATGACGAAGCCGGTCGTCGACACCACCGCTGCCGGCGACAGTTTTGCCGCGGCCTATATCGCGGCGCGGCTCGCCGGTTCCGATCCGGCCGAGGCCGCCCGGGCCGGACATCGCCTCGCCAGCATCGTGATCTGCTATCCCGGCGCCATCATTCCAGGCTATGCCATGCCGCCGAAGAAGCGGCACCGGCCGGCGGCCTCTCGTCAAGCGACCAAATGAATCGAGACCCATGACCACGACTGCCCAACAGAACCACCTCGTCTCGCTGTTCAAGGCGGCAACCGTCATTCCCGTCCTCACCATCGAGCGAATCCAGGATGCCGTGCCGCTGGCGCGCGCGCTGGTTGCCGGCGGCGTCCGCACGCTGGAGGTGACCCTGCGCACCCCCGTTGCGATCGAGGCCGCGAGGGCGATGATGGCCGAAGTACCCGAGGCGATCGTCGGCATCGGCACCATTCTCAATCCGGCCGACTTCACCCGTGTCGAGAAGCTCGGCGTCGCATTTGGGATCAGCCCGGGCCTGACCCCCGATCTCCTCAGGGCCGCAACCGACAGCTCTTTGCCGTTCGCGCCGGGCATCGCCACGGCCTCCGAGCTGATGATGGCGCTGTCCTACGGCTTCGACGTCGCAAAGTTCTTCCCGGCCGAGCAGGCCGGCGGCATCAAGGGCCTGCGCGCCCTTGGCGGGCCGTTTCCGAGCGTGCGGTTCTGCCCGACCGGTGGGATCGGCGAGGCCAATGCGGCGACCTGGCTCGCCGAGCCCAACGTGGTTGCGGTCGGCGGCTCCTGGTTGTGCCCGACGGCGGAGATCCGGGCTGGGAACTGGGCCGGCATAACTGCCATCTGCCAGCGGACCCTCCAGGCCCTGAAAGCCGCGTGAAGTCTTGCCGTCCCTGCGCTAGGACTTAGTTCAGGTGAGAGACCTCAGGGAGAGAAGACCATGACCGCCAGCATCGTCGGATGGGCACATACGCCGTTCGGCAAGTTCGACACCGAGACTGTGGAAAGCCTCGTCGTGCGGGTCGCCAACGAGGCGCTGGCGGATGCCGGCGTTTCGGCTGGCGACGTCGACGAGATCGTGCTTGGCCATTTCAACGCCGGCTTCTCGCCGCAGGACTTTACCGCCTCGCTGGTGCTCCAGGCCGACCCGCAGCTGCGCTTCAAGCCGGCGACGCGGGTCGAGAACGCCTGTGCCACCGGCTCCGCCGCCGTACACCAGGGCCTGCGCGCGATTGCCGCAGGGGCCGCCAAGATCGTGCTGGTCGTCGGCGTCGAGCAGATGACGCGCACCCCTAGCGCCGAGATCGGCAAGAACCTGCTCAAGGCGTCCTACCTGCCCGAGGACGGCGACACCGTCGGTGGCTTCGCGGGCGTGTTCGGCAAGATCGCCAGTTCCTATTTCCAGAAATACGGCGACCAGTCCGATGCGCTGGCGCTGATCGCGGCCAAGAACCACAAGAACGGCGTCGCCAATCCCTTCGCCCAGATGCGCAAGGACTTCGGCTTCGACTTCTGCCGCGCCGAGAGCGAGAAGAACCCTTACGTCGCAGGCCCCTTGAAGCGCACCGATTGTTCGCTGGTCTCCGATGGCGCCGCGGCGCTGGTGCTGGCCGATGCCGAGACCGCCAAGGGCATGAGCAAGTCGATCGGCTTCCGCGCCACCGCGCACGCCCAGGACTTGCTGCCGATGAGCAAGCGCGACATCCTCCAGTTCGAGGGCTGCACGGTCGCCTGGCAGCGCGCCCTGGAGAAAGCGGGCGTGACGCTGTCCGATCTCTCCTTCGTCGAGACCCATGACTGCTTCACGGTCGCCGAGCTGATCGAGTATGAAGCGATGGGCCTGACGCCGAAGGGGCAGGGCGCCCGCGCCATCAAGGAAGGCTGGACCCTCAAGGACGGCAAACTGCCGGTCAATCCCTCCGGCGGCCTGAAAGCCAAGGGCCATCCGATCGGCGCCACCGGCGTCTCGATGCATGTGATGACCGCGATGCAGCTCGCGGGGCAGGCCCCCGAGGGCATGCAGCTCAAGAACGTCAAGCTCGGCGGCATCTTCAACATGGGCGGTGCGGCCGTCGCCAACTACGTTTCCGTGTTGGAGCCGCTGAAGTAGGTCTAGTAGGGTGGGCAAAGGCGCGTAAGCGCCGTGCCCACCATTTTCCTTGCGCTAGATCATGGTGGGCACGCTTCGCTTTGCCCACCCTGCGCACCTGATTGATTGGCAGGGAATGCATCATGAGCAATGACTACGAAGACTCGCTGTCGATGGACGCGCTGAACGACCGCATCGCGATCCTCGAGGACAATATCCGCCAGCTCATCGAGCAGGCAGCTGCCGCCTCGGGCGAGCAGAACGAGTCGCGCATCGCCGACAGGATCAGCCAGCAGAACGAAGAGCTCGACCGGCTCCTGAAGATCCGGGAATCCCGCCAGAAGAAATAGCGGCCGATATCGCCGCCGCGCTGCGCATGCCGCCATACGCCGCCCGCCCTTGCGCGAGCGGCGGCGCTGCCGTTAGCTGGACCGAATTCGCGGGCCGCGTCTTGAGCCTCGCGCAATCGGGAGCGAACGATGGGGCCTCTGAAGGGCATCAAGGTCATCGACATGACAACCGTGCTGATGGGTCCTTATGCGACCCAGATGCTGGGCGACTACGGTGCAGACGTTATCAAGGTGGAGTCGCTGGACGGCGACGTCACCCGTCTGATCGGCCCGATGCGACACGCCGGCATGGGCCCGGTGTTTCTCAACACCAACCGCAGCAAGCGCTCGATCTGCCTCGACCTGAAAAAGCCCGCCGGCCGCGAGGCCGTGCTGCGGCTGCTGAAGGACGCCGATGTCCTGGTCTACAACGTCCGCCCGCAGGCCATGGCGCGGCTTCAGCTCGGCTACGATGTCGTGTCCGCCATCAACCCGCGCCTGGTCTATGCCGGCGTGTTCGGCTTCGGCCAGGATGGGCCCTATGCCGCAAAGCCCGCCTATGACGATCTGATCCAGGGCGCGACGGCCCTTCCGGCTCTGATGGCGCAGACCGGCGACGGCGTGCCGCGCTACGTGCCGAATGCGCTGGTCGATCGCATCGTCGGCCTCACCGCCGTCGGGGCGATCTGCGCCAGCCTCGTGCACCGCGACCGTACCGGCCGCGGCCAGCGCGTCGACATCCCGATGTTCGAGACCATGGCCGGCTTCGTCATGGGCGATCACATGGGCGGGCTCACCTTCGACCCGCCGCTCGACAAGGGCGGCTATGCCCGCCACCTCTCGCGCGACCGCAGGCCCTACAAGACCTCGGACGGCCATCTCAGCGTCATCGTCTACAACGACAAGCAGTGGGAGAACTTCTTCAAGGCCACCGGGCGCGACGATCTGCGCGCCGATCCCAAATTCGCGACCTTCGCCGGCCGCGCCGCCAACATCGATGTGGTCTACGCCGAGCTTGCGCGCATCTTCGAGACGCGCACCACGGCCGAGTGGATCGACCTGCTCACCAAGGCCGACGTGCCGGTCATGCCGATGCACGACCTCGCCTCGATCCTGCACGATGAACACCTGGAGGCGACGAATTTCTTTCCGGTCGTGTCCCATCCGACCGAGGGCCCGATCCGGAGCATGAAGGTGACGGCGACCTGGTCGGAGTCGGAGGCCGAGCCCGTGCGGCTGGCGCCGCGGCTCAACGAGCACGGCGCCGAGATTTTGCGCGAGATCGGTTATTCCGCCGACGAGATCGCGGCCATGGTGCGCGACGGCGTCACGCGCGCGGCCCCGGAGTAGGGAGGAAGTGATGGCGCGCAATCTCTCATCCGTCATTCCGGGGCGATGCGTCAGCATCGAACCCGGAATCTCGAGATTCTCAGGTGCGCAATTGCGCACCGGAGTTCGGTCCTGCGGACCGCCCCGGAATGACCAGGGGGAGAGAGCATGAGCTTCATCACCGGCGTCGACCTCACGCCCTTCGGCAAGCACGAAGGCTTGTCTTCGCTCGACCTCATGAGCAAAGCCGCCCAAGCAGCGCTCGACGATGCCGGGCTGAAACGCTCGGACATCGACGGCATCCTCTGCGGCTACTCCACCGTGTCGCCGCACATCATGCTGGCCACTGTCTTCGCCGAGCATTTCGGCATCCGCCCATCTTACGCCCACGCCGTGCAGGTCGGCGGCGCCACGGGTCTCGCGATGACGATGCTCGCGCATCAGCTCGTCGACGCCGGCGTCGCGCGCCACGTGCTCGTCGTCGCTGGCGAGAACCGTCTCACGGGGCAGAGCCGCGATGCCTCGCTCCAGGCACTGGCGCAGGTCGGCCATCCCGATTACGAGGTGCCGCTCGGCCCGACCATTCCCGCCTATTACGGCCTCGTCGCCAACCGCTACATGCACGAATATGGTGTGACCGAACAGGACCTCGCCGAGTTCGCGGTGCTGATGCGCAAGCACGCCTGCACCCATCCCGGCGCGCAATTCCACAATCCCATCACGGTCGCCGATGTCATGGCCTCCAAGCCGGTGGCGATGCCGCTCAAGCTGCTCGACTGCTGCCCGGTCTCCGACGGCGGCGCGGCGTTCGTCATCAGCCGCGAGCGGGCAGGGGAAGCGGGCGTGCGCATCCGCGGCTGCGCCCAGGCGCATACCCATCAGCATGTCACGGCCGCGCCTGGTCTCAGTGAGCTCGGTGCCGAGATATCCATCGCGCGCGCCAGGGAGGCGACGGGCATTGCGATCTCCGACGTGCGTTACGCCGCGATCTACGACAGCTTCACCATCACGCTCGCGATGCTGCTGGAAGACCTCGGGCTTGCCGGCCGCGGCGAGGCGGCCGCGCGCGTCCGCGCCGGCTATTTCGGCCGCGATGGCGCCATGCCCCTCAACACCCATGGCGGCCTGCTCAGCTACGGCCATTGCGGCGTCGGCGGCGCCATGGCGCATCTGGTCGAGGCGCATGTGCAGATGACGGGTCGGGCGGCGAATCGCCAGGTGCGGGATGCGTCCATTGCACTGCTGCACGGCGACGGCGGCGTGCTGTCGTCCCACGTGAGCATGTTCCTGGAGCGGGTGCGATGAGCGAGCGTCTAGCGGACTGGACCAAGGGCGAAGAGGCCATCACCTACCAGGTCTGCACCTCATGCAGTCACGTGCAGTATTTTCATCGTGCCTTCTGCGCGGCCTGCGGTGCATCTGGCCAGCGCGAGCAGCGCGCCAGCGGCAAGGGCAGGGTGTACGCGACCTCGCTGGTCTGCCGTGCCGCAACGCCGGAGACGCGCGCCCACGTGCCCTACAACATTCTGCTGGTCGATTGCGCCGAGGGATTTCGCATGATGGCGCATGGCGAGAATGACCTTGCCATCGGCGATTCGGTCGTCGCGAGCTTCAAGCCCTTTGCCGGCAAGCTGGTGCCGTTCTTCACGAAGGGGACGTAGAGGGATTCGTCATTCGGGGGCGGTCATAGGACCGAGCCTGGAACGGGTATTCTGGGCCTGGCCTGTGCGAGGGCCACCCCGGAATGACGAAACTCTGCTCTAGCGCCCGTAGAACAAGATGCTGGCGATGACGAGCATCGCCGTCACCGCCAGCATATGCGCAAGCGCTCCCGAGGCCGCCCCCTTGGTGGCTTCCTTCATGCCGTTTTCTCCCTAGACTTGGGCGTGACTCATCGTTGCGCGGTGAGCGCACCCGACGGCCAATTGTTTTTACTCGGAACACCCCACTCTCGAGTATTCACCGCGATCTGTCCCCACGCGGCGAATATCGACTGTCTCAGGGTCGATCAGCAATGCGGCGGCAATTTGACTCGATGATGTTGCTCCTGCGTCCGCCCGCGAATAGAGTCTTTGGGAACTTATCCCCACAATGACAAAAAGCATCAAAAGCTCAGGGAAAACTTCAGGAAAATCATGGCCCGTATTCAGTACAGCGACCCGTCCAAGGCATCCGACCGCACCCGCGAAATCCTCGACAAGAACCGTCATGCCAACATCTTCCGCATGATGGCGCACTCGCCGAGCTATTTCGAGCAGTACTGCCGCCTAGGGGGCGCCATCAGGCACAAGGGCGAGCTCGATCCCATCGTGCGCGAGCTTGCAATCACCCGTACCGGCATCTTGTGCGAGGCGCCGTACGAGATCGTCGCGCACAAGCGCATCGGCAAGAATGTCGGCGTCACCGACGAGCAGAACGAGGCGCTCGAGAACTGGAAGGCGGCGTCCTGCTTCAATGAGGTGCAGCGCGCTGCGCTCGCCTTCACCGACGAGATCGTGAAGCTGAAGAAGCCGACGGATGCGACCTTCAAGGCGATCGCATCGAAGCTGACACCGGCCGCGCTGGTCGAATTGCAGCTCTCGGTCGGCTTCTACATCATGACCTCGAAATTCCTCGAGACGTTCGAGATCGACCTCCAGCCGGTCACTGAGGTGGTGGGCTGATCAGACAGAAGCGGCGAGGGAAGCTGATGACGATCGATGAATATGCGGCTTGGGCCGCTGGCGTTGCCAAAGTCGACGAGCATCCGTCCAACGAGCGGTTGTCCTACCTCGGTCTTGGCCTTGCCGGTGAATCCGGCGAGGTCGCCGATCACATCAAGAAGCTCCTGCGCGATGATTGGCTCGACAAGGCGGGCCTCGTCGATGAGCTCGGCGATGTCATCTACTACTGGGCCTGCCTGTGCGCCGCGACCGGCCAGAAGCCATCCGAATTGCTCGAGGCCAGCGCTGCCAAAGTCAAGCGGCGGCTGAGCGAAGCGGCGAGCCGCTGAGCCCGGTCTCTGGGTTGGAGTCCGGATCGATCTCTCCCATCGGCAGGGTGGAAGCGATCTCCCTTGTAGCCATCCTTCGAGAAGCCCGCCGTTGGCGGGCCCTCAGGATGAGGACCGTATGCGCGGCTGTTGGTTCAACGTGCGCCGATGCTGCTTAGCCTCATCCGGAGGAGACCGCTACGCGGTTGTCTCGAAGGACGAGGCGCTTGCTCAGCTCGCGAAGAATGCAAGAGCGTCGCCGCTCACGTGGCCGTCAAAATATCGACCTTGGCGTTGGCGACGATCAGGCGGTCGGCCAGAAGCCGGGCGAGGTTGCGCATGATGCATTCGCTGGCGCGTGGGTGCTGCTTGCGGAAGCGCTCGAAATCCTTCAGCGGCACCTCGAATGCGGTTGCCGCCATGTCGGCGAAGACGTCGGCGGAGCGGATCTGCTCCAGCAGTGCCATCTCGCCGAACGCCATGCCGGCGGTGAGCGTCGCCAGCCTGATGCCGTCGGGCAAGGTGACGTGCACAGCGCCGCTGCGCAGGAAGTACAAGGTATCGGCAGGATCGCCGGTCGTGAGAATCTTCGCGCCGGACTGATAGGTTCTGATGGCGCAGAGCGAGGCCAGATCGGTCAGCTCTTCCTCGCTCAGTCCCGCCAGCAATGGCTGCTCGGCGAGCTCGGTGGTCTCGTGAAAATCGATCGAGCCGCCGTAGCGATACACGATCTGGTCTTCGGCCCATTCGATCGCGGTGTCGAGCAGGTAGAAATCGCGGACGTTCTTCAGCTCGGCGGTCCATTCGCGCAACGTATTCCATTCCTTGGAGGCACGCCTGACGCCTGACAGCACGACGGTCACGTTCAGCGCCGCAAGCTCCTCGAACGCTTCGGCGACCAGCCGCGCGCCGGCGCGCGTGGTCGAGGTCACGCGGTGAAGGTCGAAGATCACGAATTGCGGCCGCGGTCGTCCCGCCAGCCGGCGCGAGACGTAGTCGACGGCCGACAGCGACAGCGTGCCGACCAGCTCGATGATCCGCACCTCCTGCTCGTGCGCCGCCAGGATCTCGCGCTCCTGCGGGCGGCGCACGCGGCGCGACGGGCTCTTGCCGATGTCGTAGTCCGCGATGACGGCGTTGCGCGCATCGTCGCTGCGGTTGAGCATGTGCAGGTCGTAGTGCGAGGACAGCGCCTCGCACACCTTGATGCCGCGCACGCTGTTGCCGTGCTTGTCGAGGCGCGGCGAATAGCTGCCGAGCCCGAGGCGGGCGGGGAGTGCCGCCAAAATGCCGCCGCCGACGCCGCTCTTGGCGGGAATGCCGATGCGGTAGATCCACTCGCCCGCATAGTCGTACATGCCCGACGACGTCATCACCGAGAGCGTGCGCGAGATCGCGTAAGCGCTGAGAACCTGCTCGCCCGTGACAGGATTGATGCCGCGATTGGCGAGCGTCGCAGCCATCACCGCGATGTCGCGCGCGGTGACCAGCACGGCGCATTGCCGGAAATAGACGTCGAGGACGCCGGCGACATTGTCCGAGATCACCGCATTTGTCTTGAGCAGATAACCGATGGCGCGGTTACGGTCGCCGGTCTGGCTTTCGGAAGCATAGACAGCCTCGTCGTGCGCGAGGTCGCGTCCGGCAAAGCGGCTGAGCGCGGCGCGAATCTGCTCGAAGGCGTCCGCGCCCGTGCTGTCGTAGATCAGCCCGGTGCAGGCGATCGCGCCGGCATTCACCATCGGGTTGAACGGATGGTTCTCGGAATTGAGCCGGATCGAGTTGAAGGGGTCGCCGGAGGGCTCGACGCCGATCGCGCTCTCGACGCGGCTGGCACCGAGCAGGTCCAGGGCCAGTGCGAACACGAATGGCTTGGACATCGACTGGATTGTGAAAGGCACCCGGCTGTCGCCGACTTCATAGACATGGCCGTCCAGGGTCGCCAGGCTGATGCCAAAATAAGCAGGATCGGCTTTGCCCAGTTCTGGAATGTAGTCGGCGACCTTGCCTGAGGTCTCGGCGGCGAACTCGCTCAGGCAATTGTTCAGAAACCGCAGCAAAGGCGGTTTCGAGCGGGTCCAGGCGGTTTCGAGAGGCGAATGTGGCGTCATCGCCTCTCTTGTGCAACGCAATCAGGGCACGCGCAACCCGTCCGGAACGATCGTCTGCCGCCGCAGCAGCAGGGCAAGCAGAAGCGTTGGCAGCAGAATCGCCAGCCCCAGCATCGTGACTTGCATCTGCGACAGCGGCATGATCCCGCCGCCTGGGGTCGCCACCACGAAGCCGCCGATCACGAGCAGCACGCGAATGGGCCATTCCAGCACGCCGGCCCCGCGCAGATCGCCGACGAAGGGCTGGTAGCCCTGGATGCCGCCACAGATGAACAGCGTGCCGAAGGCGGCGAGCCCCATCAGGCCGAGGCCGGCGAGATAGGGACTCGGCCCTTGCAGCACCAGCGCCGGATTAAGCACGAAGAAGAACGGCAGGAAATAGATGATGCTGCCGACCCACATCGATTCCCAGCCCGTCTTCATCGCCGGCGAACCTGCGATGCCTGCGGCCGCGAAGGAGGCGATCGCGACCGGCGGGGTGATCGACGACAACATGCCCCAGTAGAAGATGAACATATGCACGGCCATGCGGTTGAGCCCGAGCTTCTCCAGCGCGGGCGCCACCAGGATGGCGAGGAAGATGTAGCAGGCGGTCGTCGTCAGCCCGAGGCCGAGAATGAGGCTGGTGAGGGCGCACATCGCCAGCAACAGGAAGGGATTGTCGCCGGCGATATGCAAGAGGTCGTTGGCGAGGCTCGAGACCACGCCGGTCATCGAGAAGGCGCCGATCAGCAGGCCGCAGCCGGCGAGGATGCCGACGAGCTCGACGAAGGTACGTCCGTTCACCTCAAGGAATTTTCCGATCGTCGCCAACGTCCAGCGCGTGTCCTGGGAGAAGAGCTGGTTGAGAACCAGGAGCAGTGCGGTCGCATAGAACGGCGCGTGGCTCTCACGCTTGAAGTAGAGCAGCATCACGATCAGGAGCGCGATGACGAAGACGTAGTACCAGCCGTCCTTGATCGTATCGATGATCCGCGGCAGCTCGGCGCGCGGGATGCCCTTCAGCTTGTGGCGGGCTGCATAGGCGTCGACCTGCATGAACAGGCCGATGTAATAGAGCACCGCCGGAAGGATCGCGGCGATTGCGACGTCGGCGTAACTGACATTGAGGAACTGCGCGATCACGAAGGCGGTGGCGCCCATCACCGGCGGCGCCAGCACCGCGCCGGTGGAGGCGCAGGCCTCGATCGCGGCAGCATAGGAGGCGCGAAAACCGCTCTTCTTCATGACGGGGATTGTCATGGTACCGGCGGTCAGCACGTTGGAGATGATCGAGCCCGACATCATGCCGAGCAGGCCGCTGGCAAAGATGCAGACTTTTGCTGCGCCGCCGCGGAACGTGCCGCACAGCGCGAAGGCGAGGTTGATGAAGAACTTGCCGGCCCCCGTCATCATCAGCGCGGTGCCGAACACGAGGAAGCCGATCACGGTGTCGGCAAAGGCCTGGATGGGAATGCCGAGCAGGCTTTCGCCCGACAGCACGTGATAGGCAGTCGCCTGCTCCAGCGTCGATTGCGTGCCGCGGAACGGCCCGAGCCAACCGGCCTCGGCGAACAGCGGATAGACCGTGAAGGGCAACACGCTCAAGAGCAGGCTCCAGCCGCCGGTGCGGCGCAGCGCCTCCATCAGCATCGCCCACATCACGAGGCCGGCGGCGATCACGCTGGTCGGCGCGCCGCCGAATTCCCAGCCGGCCTCCGCCGCCTTGCGCACGTTCAGCATCAGCATAAGCGCTGCCGCGAAGGTCGCGACGAACAGGACGAGGTCGTACCAGGGAATGCGATCGAGCGGCGCGCGCGGCGTGCCCGGAAAGATCAGGAAGGTGAACGGCAGCATCAACGCGATCAGGAGGTAGAAATACTCCGTATTGAGCTGGGTGTAGCCGATGAAGAAGCGTAGCGAGAATTGCTGATTGATACAGAGCAGGATCGTTGCCGCGGTCGCGGCGACCAGCGCCCAGCGCCAGGCACCGCGAAGTGCGCGCACGCGCGTGACCTCCGCCTCCTGCATGTTGCCGGCAGCGCCATGCGGATCGTCGAACACGACCCGCTTGGTCTCGTCTTGCGGGACGGTGGAGGTAGGGGCAGAAGACATCACCGATCCCGCGTCTGGGCTGGTAGGATAATTAGGCGACGGCACGTTGGTTGACTCGATCGGGCCCGCTGGCTCGTTGACCTCTCCCGCTTGCGGGAGAGGTCGCGCCGAAGGCGCGGGTGAGGGCTTTCTCCTCTGGGGGATTGTCCCATTGCGGAGACACCCTCTCCCCAACCCTCTCCCGCAAGCGGGAGAGGGAGCGCACTTCTCGCGGCTCAGCCATCAAGCCCAACAACACCGCCCTCTAGTCCTCGAACCCGTTCGGCATGCCGGCCTTGGCAAGCGCGGCGGCGCGCGCCTTCATCCAGCCGTCGAGGAAAGCCTTGTCATCCGCGGGCGGACTGGACTTGCCGTAATCGGCCCACGCGCCCGCCAGCACCTCTTGTCGCTTGATCAGGTTGGCGTTGTGCGCCTCCTGCGCGTCGCTCCATTGTCCGGCCTCCTTCAGCGCCTTCACCGCGCCGGGATGCACCGGCACCACCCAGTTCTTGGTCTGGCGGTCGGCCGCAAGGCCGCCGGCGCCGGGCGCGGAGTCCTTATAGGCGTCGTAGTTCACGATCATCGCCTTGGTCATCGCATAGACCTGATCGGCCGGTTGCGAAGCATAGGCGACGAAGATCGGATAGGGATAGTTGCCGAGCTCGACCGGTTTCTCCGGCGAGATGCCGGCCCCGCAGGTCGCAAGCTGCGGGAAGAAGAACGAGCCGACCTTCTGCATCCGCGCCCAGCCTTCCTTGTCCTTGGCGGGCAGCGGGGGCCAGATGAGTCCGCGCGGCGAGGTCTCGGCCTCCTTGGCGGGACCGGTGATGGTGGTGCCGAAGGCGGCATCGACATCGTTGTTGATCAGGCCTTTCCACATCGCGCCATAGCTCGCGAACTCGACGGCCTTGACGTCGTTCTTGGTCAGCCCGGCGAAGGCGAGCACCGCGAGCGAGTTCTGGTTCAACGCGGGAGAGCCGACCACGAAGCCGACGCGCTTGCCCTTGAGGTCCTTCAGCTCCTTCACGCCGGTGTCGGCGGCGACCCCGAGCGAGCCGCAATTGCAGTCGACGGTCGAGAGCAGGATCTGGAGCGCCTGTGGCCCCCATTCCTTCGAGCCGAACTCGAACACACCTTCCTGCGCGAAGTAGGTGCCCGATCCCATCGCCGATGAGGCCGCGCGCTTGGCGCGCAATGGCGCGAGGCGGGCGACGTCGTTGCCTGCAGGGAGCACGCGCACGTCGGTGCCGTACTTGTCCTTCATCATCTTGCCGACGCCGACCGCGATGTTGAAGCCGGCGGTGCCGGTGTCATAGGCCGTGAAGGTCAGTGTCGCCGGCAGCTTGATGTCTTCGGCGAACGAGTAGCGTGTAGACACAAAAGAAATGCCTGCCACCAAGGCAGGCGCGAGCACGAGCAGCCCACGAAGCATGTTTCCCTCCAATGATCCTCGCTTTGTCGCGAGGAGTTTCTTTCTTTGTTTGAAACAACGTTTTGTTTGCAACAGATCATGTCACCGCGATCAGGCGATGGCAACGCTGTACCTTGCATGCGGGAATGAGCCTGACAGATTGTCGCGGAAACCGCGGAGAATACAGTCAGTTCGCGACGATCGCGATAGCCTGTCCCTCGGCAACGACATCGTCGAGCTTCACCAGAAGCGATGTGATTATGCCGCTCGCTGGTGAGGGCATCGGGATCTCCATCTTCATTGCTTCGACAACTACAACGTCATCGCCATCCGCAACGGTTCCTCCAACTTGCACGGGAGTCGCGCAGACGCGTCCCGCGATCTCCGTGACGATCTTAATTTCTGGCATGCCATCGCCTTTTTGTTGTCGTCGCAAAATGCCTGAGGTAGCGTCGTCTGCAAGTGGAATTTAATTCCGCACAGCGGAACAAGTGGTAGGGAACATGGGACGACGATCGGAGCGGTTGAGTAGGCAAGGCGCGCTCGCTGGCGATGCCGGCGAAGGTGATGTCATCCAGGTGGTCTCGCGCGCATTCGACGTGTTGCGATGCTTCGAGGGCCACGATAGCAGGCTTGGCAATCTCGAGATTTCAAACCGCTGCGGTCTGCCGCGTTCGACGGTGTCGCGGCTCACGCACACGCTGACCCGCATGGGCCAGCTGGTCTATCTGCCGCGCGATCAGAAATATCGCATCGGCCCGAGCGCGGTGGCGATGAGCGCCTCGATGATGAAGGGCGCGCAGCTGCGCAGCATGATCCGCCAGCGGCTGCAGGAAGTGGCCGAGCAACTGCCGGGCACCGTCGGCTTCGTCGTCCCCGATCGCTTCCATCTCGTCTATCTCCTGTTCGCGCGCTCGGCGAGCGCACTCGGCCTGCACGAGGGCACCGGCAGCCGCATCTCGATGGCGTCGACCGCCGCGGGCGCGGCCTACACCGCGGCCCTGGCGCCGGAAGTCGGCGACGCCTTCGTCGCGGATATGGAGCGGGAAGCCCCCGAGGCCGCGAAGATTCTCAAGCCCCGCATCGAGGCCAACCGGGAGTCGTTGCGCGAGCGCGGCTATGTTGTGGCCTGCGGCCTCTGGAGCCCGCATATCAACGGCCTCGCGGTGCCGATCTGGTCGCCGCAATACCAGACCTTCGTCGTCATCACGATCGGCCTCCTGGCTGCGATGTATGACGAGCAGCGTCTGCATGACGAAGTCGCCCCGCGGATGCTCGAGCTTGGCCGCTCGCTCGGCAGCCTGATGGAAGGCGCAGAAGGCGACGCCTTCAACAACCGCATCTCGCGCAAACCGGTCGCCATGGCCGTGCACAACAATAACAAGCCGATCAATTCGGAGGGAGTGAATGAACTGGAAGCCGGAACTCGACGAGCTCGCCCGGCGCGAAGCCTTCGCGCGGGAGATGGGCGGCGTTGACAAGGTCAAGCGACAGCATGACCAGGGCCGGCTGACTGTTCGGGAGCGTATCGACAAGCTGATCGACAGAGGTAGCTTTCACGAGATCGGTGCCGTCTCCGGCATCGGTGAGTACGATTCCAGCGGCGAACTGCAGAAATTGACCCCGGCGAACTGCGTGTTCGGCCGCGCGCGCGTCGACGGCCGCACCGTGGTCGTGGTCGGCGACGATTTCACCGTGCGCGGCGGCTCGGCCGATGCGTCGATCTCCGCAAAGCCACTGATGGCGGAGGAGATGGCACACGATTTCCGCCTGCCCATCGTCCGCATCATCGAGGGCTCCGGCGGCGGCGGTTCGGTCAAGACCATCGAGACCAAGGGCGCGGCGAACCTGCCCGGCGGCATCGGCGGCACGCGCTGGTATCGCTTCACGACGGAAAACCTGTCGCGCGTGCCCGTGGTCGCGCTCGGCCTCGGCTCGGTGGCGGGCCTGGGTGCGGCGCGTCTTGCCGCCAGCCACTATTCCATCATGACCCGGAAGTCCGCGATGTTCGTCGCTGGCCCGCCGGTTGTGAAGGCGCTGGGTCAGGATCTTACGAAGGAGGAGCTCGGTGGCGCCGACATCCAGACCCGCGCCGGCGCGGTCGATCACGCCGTCGACACGGAGGAGGAGGCGTTCGCCTGCGCGCGTCGTTTCCTCTCTTATCTGCCGTCGTCGGTCTACGAGCTGCCGCCGACATTGCCGTGCACCGACAATCCGGAGCGCGGCGACGAAGCGCTGATGAATGCGGTGCCGCGCAACCGCAAGCAGGTCTACAAGATGCGGCCGATCATCGAGTCCGTCGTCGACAAGGGCTCGTTCTTCGAGGTTGCCAAGAATTTCGGCAAGCCGGTCATTGTCGGCCTCGCCCGGCTGGAGGGCAGGGCGGTGCTGCTGCTGGCCAGCGACAGCTTTCACTATGGCGGCTCCTGGACGGCCGATGCCTGCCAGAAGGTGGTGCGCTGGGTCGACTTCGCCGAAACCTTCCATCTGCCGATCGTCTATCTCATGGATTGCCCCGGCTTCATGATCGGCCTCGATGCCGAGAAGGCGGCGACCATCCGCCACGGCGTCCGCGCCATGGCCGCGGTCAACCAGACCACGGTGCCCTGGTGCACCGTGATCCTGCGTAACGCCTTCGGCGTCGCAGGCGTCGTGCATCAGCCCGCCGACCGCTTTTCGATCCGCTATGCCTGGCCGTCGGCCTATTGGGGCTCACTGCCGCTCGAAGGCGGCATCGAAGCGGCCTACCGCGCCGACATCGACGCCGCAGAGGACAAGACGGCGAAGCTGAAGGAGATCGAGGAGCGGCTCAACAAGCTGCGCTCCCCGTTCCGCTCGGCCGAAAAGTTCTGGGTCGAGGAGATCATCGATCCCAGGAAGACGCGGTCGCTGCTGTGCGAGTTCGCGCGGCTGGCGGAGCCGCTGCGAAAGCCGGGACCGCCGGAGAATTTTTCGATCCGGCCGTAAAGCGATGTTGTCGCAGGTGTCTGCCAAAGACGACCCTCTTGCCCCGGACGAAGCGCAGTGTTTCCCCGGCGATGCGAAGCATCGTCCGGCAGCGGTGCGCCGCAGAGCCGGGGCGCCCATGCAGCACCGTGCTCGCAGCCTGCTGGGTCCCGGCTCAGCGCCGCATCGCTTAGCGTTGCAGCGCGTCCGGGACACGAGGTGCGGCGTCGACAAATCCAAACCCCTTCCAGTCGAAAACAATAACGCGCTAAGCTCCCCCAACAAGAACAAGAGGAAACGTCAATCGTGTACGACTTCATCATCGTGGGCGGCGGCTCGGCGGGGTCCGTGCTTGCCCACCGGCTCTCCGCAAGGAGCGCCAACAAGGTTCTGCTGTGCGAAGCCGGGCAGGACACGCCGCCCGGCAATGAGCCGGCCGAGATCAGGGACAGCTATCCCGGAACCGCCTATTTCGATCCGCGCTTCCATTGGACTGAACTGAAGGTCACCACGCAGGTCATCAGCTACAACAATCCGAACGAAGCGCGTCCTCCCTTGCGCAGATACGAGCAGGCGCGGGTGCTCGGCGGCGGCTCCTCAATCAACGGTCAGATGGCCAATCGCGGCGCACCGACCGACTACGACGAATGGCAAGCGCGGGGCGCCGAAGGCTGGAGCTGGAATGACGTGCTGCCCTTCTTCAAGAAGGTCGAGCACGACCTCGATTTCGACGGACCGTACCATGGCAAGGACGGCAGAATCCCGGTGCGCCGCATTCCGCGGGAGCACTGGACGCGGCATTCGGAGGCGTTCGCGCAAGCCTTTCAGCAGGCCGGTCACCGGTTTCTGCCGGACCAGAACGGCGAATTCGTCGACGGCTATTTCCCGGTGACGCATTCGAACCAGGCCGAGCAGCGCGTCTCGGCGGCGATGGGGTATCTGGATCGCGACACCCGCAAACGCACCAACCTCACGATCTCCACCAACACGCAGGTGCGAGAGCTGCTGTTCGAAGGCACGCGCTGCGTCGGCGTGAAGGCGACAGTCGACGGACGCGAGCAGGAATTCCGCGGACGCGAGATCATTCTCTCCAGCGGCGCCATCCATTCGCCGGCGCATCTGCTTCGCGCCGGCATCGGCCCGGTCGGTCACCTCAAGGACATGGGCATTCCCGTGCTGATGGGCTTGCCGGGCGTCGGCCAGCGCCTGATGGATCATCCCTCGATCTCGCTGTCGTCCTTCGTTCGCCGCGGCGCCCGCATGAACGAGCACACCAGGCGCCACATGCAGCTCGGGCTGCGCTATTCCTCCGGTCTTGCCGGCGTGCCGAACGGCGACATGTTCGTTGTCCTGCTCTCGAAGTCGGCCTGGCACGCGGTCGGCGAGCAGATCGGCTCGCTCCTGACCTTCGTCAACAAGACCTATTCCGAGACCGGACAGGTCGAGCTGGCCTCGCGCGATCCTGCCGCGGAGCCGATCGTCGAGTTCAATCTGTTGTCCGACCGGCGCGATCTCGATCGCCTGATGAGCGGCTTCCGCAAGATGGCGGCCATTCAAATGAGCGACATCGTGAAGAAGGTGACGGACAAGCCGTTCCCGGCCGCCTACACCGACAAGGTCCGCAAGATCGGCGTGGTCAATACCAGGAACAGGATTTTGACCAAGATCGCCGCGGCCCTGATGGACGGGCCGGCGGCGCTGCGCCACTACATGATCGACAATTTCGTGGTGGAAGGTTTCACCTTCGATCAGGTGATGAACGACGACGAGGCCCTCGAAGCTTTCGTGCGCAAGGCAACCATCGGCGTATGGCATGCCTCCTGCTCATGCCGCATGGGCCGCGCCGACGATCCGATGGCGGTGGTCGACAATCAGGGCCGGGTCAAGGGCATCCAGGGCCTGCGCGTCGTCGACGCCTCGATCTTCCCGGTGGTGCCATGCGCCAACACCAATTTTCCGGTGCTGATGTCGGCGGAGAAGATCGCAGCCGCGATGATGCAGTGAGCGGCAGTGGGTTCTGTCTTGACTTGATTGCATGCCGCAAGCTCGACGCGCTGAGCGGGCATTCGTGCGCTGCGAGTTAATCATCTCAGCCGCTACGCGTAGTCTATGAGACGATTGCAGGTCGTGTCGCGCAATGCAGCCATTTTCAGCCGCTCTTTAGGCCCATTTCAGCCAAACTGTATTTGTTTGTCATCATCCGGGGCGGGGTCTCTCATTTGGAGTCCTGCAATGTTCAAGCGAGTATTTTCTGCGTGCCTCTTCATTGTTCTGGGTTCTGTCGCTTCGGAAGCACGGCCTTATCGCATTCATCAAGCTCCTGAATGCAATGTCACAATGCCCTGCGACTTCTCGTATTCGCAGACGCGACGCGAGCGGACTTCGCGATCCTCACTGGCTTCCAGATATTCACCGGTTTCCAGGTCCCCACTGCAAGCCTACCGATCGACGCAACTGACAGTGACTGATGCAGGGGGCACCGCCACGTCGGCGACCGTCTCCGGTGTCTCCGGCGCTCGCATTGTCGGTGGTCGCCCGGCCGGTTGTCCTTCGTCCTTCTGCGGCTGCGGCGCGGCCCTGCGCGTGTTTGGCCGTATTGTGCCGGAATTGAATCTTGCGTCCAACTGGCTGCGCTTTCCGCGGACATCACCCGCACCAGGAATGGTCGCTGCGCGACGAGGACACGTTTTCGTCCTGGAGCAGCACCTCGGGGGCGACGTCTGGATGGCCTATGACGCCAACTCGGGCGGGCGCGCGACGCGAATCCACGCACGTTCATTGCGAGGCTATACGATCGTCAACCCCCGCGGCGGTTCGGTGGCCTGAGCACAGCGAACACTACCTCGACATGACCATGGATGGGTCGCAACATCTTTGCGACCCTGCCACGCTGGACCAATCGCCGGCGTTGGGCCGAGCTTGGGTCACAGCCGCAGCACCTTGCCGGGATTCATGATGTTCTGCGGATCGAGCGCGCGCTTGATGGTGCGCATGATGTCGAGCTCGGTCTTCGACCGGTAGTGGCTGAGCTCATCGAGCTTCTCGATGCCGATGCCGTGCTCCGCCGAGATCGAGCCGTCCATGGAGGTGATGAGATCGTTCACGGCCCGCGTGATGGCGCCCTTGTATTGGATCAGTGTCTGCTGATCCATGCCGACCGGTCCCATGAACGAGAAGTGCAGATTGCCGTCGCCGATGTGTCCGAGCGGGTAGGGCCTGATGCTCGGGAGAATGTCGAGCACCGCCTTGGTCCCCTTGTCGATGAACTCCGGGATACGAGAGATCGCCACCGAGACGTCGTAGCTCAGCCCCGGTCCCTCGGCGCGGGAGGCCTCGGCCACACCCTCCCGGATCCGCCACATGTTGCGCGACTGGCCGACGGTGTGAGCGATCGCGGCATCGAGCACGCGGCCGGCCTCGAGCTGATCGGCGAGAAACTGCTCCAGCTTCTCGGACATGCCCTCGGCCCCATCCCGGCGTGCCCGCGCGGACGACCACTCGAGCAGAAGATACCATGGGGTCTCCGCCTTGAGCGGATCTTGGGTGCCGGGAATATGGCGCAGCACCATGTCGATTGCGCTGCGGCTCATCAGCTCGCAGGAGCCGACATTGTCTTCGGAGGCGCTATGGGCTTCGGACAGGATCTCCAGGGCCGCGCGTGGATCCCGGATCGCCAGCCATGCGGTGCAGACGTCCTTCGGCGCCGGCCATAGCTTGAGCACAGCCTTGGTGATGATGCCCAACGTGCCTTCGGCCCCCATGAAGAGGTGCTTGAGGTCGTAGCCGGTATTATCCTTCTTGAGCGCGCGCAATCCGTCCCAGACCTCGCCGTTGGGCAACACGACTTCGAGCCCCAGCACGAGGTTGCGGGCATTGCCATAGCGCAGCACCTGAACGCCGCCGGCATTGGTCGAGAGATTGCCGCCGATCATGCACGAGCCCTGGGCGCCAAGACTGAGAGGCAGGAACCTGTCGTGCTCGGCGGCTGTCTCCTGAAGGGTCTGCAACACGCAGCCGGCCTCGACCGTCATCGCGTAGCCGACGGCATCGACGTCCAGCACGCGGTTCATGCGGCCCAGCGACAGCACGATGCCGGTATGCGCCGGCCAGGGCGTCGCCCCGCCCATCAGGCCGGTGTTGCCACCCTGCGGCACGATCGCGACGCCGTGCTGATGGCACAGCCGGACCACTTTCGAGACCTCCTCGGTGTTGCCGGGACGAACGATGGCGCCGGCGCCGCCGACGAGCAATCCCCGCCAATCCGTCACGAACGGCTGCTTGCCGTGTTCGTCCTCGATCAGGCCCTTCTCGCCCACGATCGCGCGCAACGCGCCGCGCATCCCGGAGGTCAAAGGAGCGGTCGGGATGATGGGATCGGAGGATAGGAAGGCAGCCGGCATTTTGTTTCCTCTGGCGCATCTTGGTGTGCACTGCGCACGTAACGTGCGGAGGCTATTGTCCACGTTTGGGCTGCGGAGTCTAACGGGAATGTAGCCCGACCTGTGGACGCACACGGGTGCGTCACCAACGTCCCGGGCCGGTCATCGAGGTCGGATCGCGGTGTTTCCTCTTCGGCGTGTATCGCCGCCATCGATCTTGCTTCAGTTGTTCCGCAAGATGCGGACGCCGGACTGCGACCTATCCCGATCCCGGCAACGTTCAGGGAAGCTTTGCAACATTACTAAACATCCTCGCCAACATCCCGTGGCTATTCGAGCGTAGGACGCGCCCGGACTTTGCGGATCAGGATCGGAAGAATGCTATTGAAGTTTTCGGCGGCGCACATGGGCATTGGCGTGGCCTGCCTCGTGCTCGCCGGCATCAGCCCGTTGCGCGCAGAGCCGGTGTTCGACGGTTTGGCCGGCGCTTGGTCGGGTGTCGGCACGATGAAGCCGTCCGATGGACCACGCGAGAAGGTCCGGTGCAAAGTGGCGTACGACGTCACCAGACCGGGACGGTCGTTGACCATCAATCTGCGCTGCGCAAGCGATGCGTACAAAATGGTCCTGTCCGCGAACATCGAGCAGAGCGGGACGGAGCTTTCCGGCAACTGGTTCGAGAGCGAATACCGACAAGGCGGCAAGGTCTACGGCACGAACAAGGACTCCCTGATCGAGGCGCGAATCGAGGGAAACACGGTGGCCGCACTGGTGACGACCCAGACCAGGAGCAATCGTCAATCCTTCCTGATGGAAGCGCCGGGGTCCTGGATGTCGGAGGTCGCGATCGAATTGAACAAGGACTCGAAGTGACGCCAATCCTCGTGGCCGTCATAATCTTCCATATACGGCAATCGCTCTCCGCCCTCGGCGTGCCGGGTGCTCGAGGGGGTCGCCGGCTCGAGCGGATCGGTGACGCCGCCGTGTTCGGCGTCACCAGCACGATCGGAGACTACGCCATCGCGGGCTGCGGTTTGGGCTGCCGCGACAGCGCCAGCACGATCAGCGCGGCGAACACGCACAGCGCGCCTGCAATGAAGAACGCAGGCAGGTAGCTCTCATAGACCGTCCGCGAGAAGCCGGCACCGAACGCTGCAGCGCCCGCGCCGAGCTGATGGCCGGCGAAGATCCAGCCGAACACCAGATTGGCGCGCTCGGGTCCGAATTTTTGCGCGGTGAGGCGTACCGTCGGCGGCACCGTGGCGATCCAGTCGAGACCATAGAACATTGCGAAGACGGAGAGCCCGTAGAACGAGAAATCGCTGAACGGCAGGAAGATCAGGGAGAGCCCGCGCAGGCCGTAATACCAGAACAGGAGCCAGCGATTGTCGTAGCGGTCCGACAGCCAGCCCGACATGATGGTGCCGAAGAAGTCGAAGATGCCCATCGCAGCCAGCAGGCTCGCCGCCTGCACCTGCGGGATGCCGAAATCGAGGCACATCGGAATCAGGTGCACCTGGACGAGGCCGTTGGTCGAAGCGCCGCAGACGAAGAAGGTCGCGAACAGGATCCAGAACGCCGTCGATTTCGAGGCATCGCGCAGCGTGCCGAGCGCAACGCCCGTGATCGTGCCGTGGCTGACCGACGGGGCCGGCAGGGGCTCACTACCTTCATCGCCGAACGGGCGCAGGCCGACGTCGCTCGGCCGGTCGCGCATCACCAGCAGCACGGCGATCGCGGACACGCCGAGCGCGACGCAGACGAAGCCGAGTGCGAGCCGCCAGCCGTAATGGTCGGTGAGGCTTGCCAAAAGCGGCAGGAACACGAGCTGGCCGGTGGCGACGCTCGCGGTCATGATGCCGACGACGAGGCCGCGTCTTGCTGCGAACCAGCGCGTGGCAATGGTCGCGCCGAGCACCAGCGCGGTCATGCCGGTGCCGATCCCGATCACCACGCCCCACAGGGCGACGAGCTGCCAGACCTCGGTCATGCCAAGCGAGAGCACCAGTGCCGAGACCACGATCAGCTGGGCGGCGAGCGTGACGTTGCGCAGCCCGTAGCGGTTGAGCAGGGCGGCCGCGAACGGCGCCATGAGCCCGAACAGGATGAAGCGGATCGACAACGCGGAGGAGATTTCCGCCGTGCTCCAGCCGAACTCCTTCTGAAGCGGCACGATGAACACACCTGGCGCGCCGACCGTGCCGGCGCTGATCAGCGCGGCGAGAAAGGTCACACCGACCATCACCCAGCCGTAGTGAATGTTGCGGCGGGAAAGCGTTGCCGCGAGCCAGCTCGAAATCATTGGGCCTCAATCTTGGTTGGCGAGCCCCGGAGGACTCGCGTCATCGTTACACTCTGGCACAGGCGAGGGAAGTCTGAAATGACAGACTTCCCTTAATTTCGGCCATGACGGACGGTTAGTGCGCCGGCCGCTCCACCGCGATCGCAGTGGCTTCGCCGCCGCCGATGCAGAGCGCGGCAATACCGCGTCTGAGGTTCTGCGCCTCGAGCGCATGCAGCAGCGTGACGATCAGCCGCGCGCCGGTGGCACCGATCGGATGGCCGAGCGCGCAGGCGCCGCCATTGATGTTCAGCTTCTCGCGGGGAATGCCGAGATCGCGCTGCGCCGCCATGGCCACCACGGCGAACGCCTCGTTGATCTCGAACAGGTCGACATCGGAGGCAGCCCAGCCGACCTTGTCGAGCAGCTTGCGGATCGCCGGAATCGGCGCCGTGGTGAACCATTGCGGCTCCTGGCTGTGAGTGGCGTGGCCCTTGATCTGGGCAAGAACAGGCAGGCCGCCCCGATCGGCGAGCGAGCGCTTCGTCAGCACGAGCGCAGCGGCGCCGTCGGCGTTGGCGGAGGAGGCCGCCGGCGTGATGGTGCCGTTGGCGCGGAACGCGGGCTTCAACCCGGGAATCTTGGCGGGGTCAACCTTCAGCGGATGCTCGTCATTGGCGATGACGCGCGGGCCGGCCTTTTCGGTCAACGTGACCGGCGCGATCTCGGCCTTGAATGCGCCGTTCTCGACCGCCTTGCGCGCGCGGCTCAGCGTCTCCATGGCATAGGCGTCCTGGTCCTTGCGGGTGAACTGATAGGCTTCCGCCGTCGCCTCGCCGAAATCGCCCATGGAGCGGCCGGTCTCGTAGGCGTCCTCCAGCCCGTCCATCATCATGTGGTCGATGATGCGGTCATGACCGACGCGATAGCCGCCGCGCGCCTTGGCGAGCAGATACGGCGCGTTGCTCATGCTCTCCATGCCGCCGGAGACGACAATCTCCGCCGAGCCCGCGCGGATGATATCGTGCGCCAGCATGGTCGCCTTCATGCCGGAGCCGCAGACCTTGTTCACCGTGGTCGCGCCGGTGGCATCGGGCAGACCGGCGCTGCGAGCCGCCTGGCGCGCCGGCGCCTGGCCTTGTCCGGCCGGCAGCACGCAGCCCATGAAGACCTCGTCGATCTTTTCGGGGGCGAGCTTGGCGCGCTCCAACGCCGCGCCGATCACGTGCGATCCAAGCTTGTGGGCGGGGAGCGGCGACAATTCGCCCATGAAGCGGCCGAGCGGGGTGCGGGCGGCGGAGACGATGACGACGGGATCGGCGGCTTGAGCCATGACGGAACTCCCTGCAGTGACGGGTAAGATTATGGTCATCATATGATGCGACGCAAAAAATGCAACCGCGCCAGGGATGAGAAAATGTCGTGGTTCAGATGAGATTTGGTCGTGGGACGACTTCCTCGTCCGTGTCCCGGACGCGGCGCGACGTGCAACGTTGCGACGCAGAGCCGGGACCCAGATTCGCGCCGACCTCATCGGTGCATGGGCCCCGGCTCAGCAGCGCGCCCGCCAAGGGGGCGCTGCGCTGCGTCTGCGGCGCGGAAACCTGCGCCTACCGCTTCCGGTTCACAAACGCGCCCATCAGCCGCGTCGGCTCGTCGGTCAGGAACGATTCGCCGAACACCTTGACGCTCAGATTCACCGACTCCGTCAGCGGAAGTTCCTCCCATTGCCGCAGCAGTGCCTTCTGCGATCGCAGCGCCTCGGGGCCACATTCGAGCAGCGCCTTCACGGTGTGCTCGATCACGGCATCGAGCTCGCCGTCCGGCGCGACCTTGTCGATCAGTCCCCAAGCCAGCGCGGTCGGAGCGTCGATGTTCTCCGCCGTCATCACCAGCCAGCGCGCGCGGGCCCAGCCGATCAGGCGCGGCAAGAGGGCGGCATGAATCACCGAGGGAATGCCGACGCGTACCTCCGGCATGCCGAAATGCGCATCATGCGCGGAAATGCGGAAGTCGCAGGCCGCGGCCACTTCGAGCCCGCCGCCGAGGCACCAGCCGGGCATCCGTGCGATCACCGGGGCAGGGAATTTGCGCACGGCCTCGCAGAGATCGCGCAGGCGGCTGATGAAGGCTTCGGCGGATCTCTGGTCGAGCTTGGCCATCTCCTTGATGTCTGCGCCGCCGATCATGCTCTTCTCGCTCTGGCCGCGCAGCACCACGACCCGAATGCTGCGGTCGGACGCGAGTTTCTGGAGGCCTTCGCGCACGGCATCGGTGACGGGCGAGCCGAGAATGTTGAGCGGGCCGGCGTTGCAGATGGCAACATGAACGATGCCGCGCGTATCGCGCGTCACGCCGCAGTGGTTGTTAAGCATTTCCATCGGGGCATCTCGAAGCTTTCGTGGACGCGTGCGAGGCGCACTGGTCGGGATCACTTCCGGGCCGAAACGCCCGGCTTGTCAAGCAGGCCCGCGCGACCGAGTTGCCAGCGCGAAGTCCGTGGCATAGTATGACACATGTCATTCAATGAGGTGGTCATGACCGACATCGATCAAATCGCCCTGTTTTCGCCGGCGCAGCGGCGGGAGCGCGTGGTGGACTGGCAGGTGCCGGCGCCGGTCGCGAAAGCGGCGATGGGCCTGTCGGGCATGGACGCCATGCTGGGCATTCGCGACGGCCGGCTGCCGCCGCCGCCTTTCGCGAAGCTGATCGGGTTCATCATGGCCGTTGTCGAGCCGGGCCGGATCGTCATGGAACTGGAGCCGCGCGAAGATCTCGAAAATACCATCGGCCTCCTGCACGGCGCGACCGCAGCGGCGCTGCTCGATACCGCCATGGGATGCGCGATCTCGACCCGGTTGGAAGCGGGGGAGAGTTCGGTGACGCTCGACCTGAAACTGACGTTCCTGCGCCCGCTGTCGGTTCGTTCCGGGCTGATCTCGGCCGAAGGCAAGGTCATCAAGCTGGGACGCCAGACCAGCTACACCGAAGGTTTCGTCCGCGACGGGAAGGGAGCCCTGGCGGTGCATGCAACTGCAACCTTCTCCATGATAGGCAACAACTTAACATGAATTAATGCACCGTAAGGTCGACTTCCGTGCTATGAGATGATCTCCGACATCCAATGAGACCAGCATGCGCTATTCCCCGGAACACAAGCAGGAAACCCACGACCGCATCGTGAAGAAGGCCTCCGTGCGGCTGCGCGAGAAGGGTGCCCACGGCATCGGCGTCGCCGATCTCATGAAGGAGGCGGGCCTGACCCATGGCGGTTTCTACGCGCATTTCGATTCCCGCGAGGCGCTGGTGATCGAGGCCTTTGGCTATGCCATGGACCGCTCGATGGAGCACTGGCGCAAGCTCACCGGCGAGGCCGCTCCTGAAAAGCGGCTGGCGCTGGTCGCGGAAAGCTATCTCTCCACGCTGCATCGCGACAATCCCGGCCATGGCTGCTCGATTCCCGCGCTGGGCGCCGAGATCGCCCGCGAGAGCCCGAAGACTCGCAAGGCCTTTGCCGGCAAGCTCGACCAGATGATCGAGATGATGACCGACTATGTCCCGAACATGCCGCGCAAGGCCGCGCGCAAGCAGGCGATCGCGACGCTGGCGACCATGGTCGGCACCATGCTGCTGGCGCGCATCGCGGGATCGAACGAATTGTCGGACGAGGTGCTGAAGGCAGGCCGCGACAGCGCGCTCGGGGGTTTGAAGCGCGAGCCGAAGTCGCCTGCTGCGAAGAAGGTGAAGCAGAGTTAGGCCGAGCTCGGCAGTGGCGTTCACCGTCCCGCAGCAAACAGCGTCCGCTCGCGCTCGACGATCTCGCTGATGTAGTCCGCCACTGCCCTGATCCGAGCGAGGTCCTTGCTGTCGGCGTGCATCAGCATCCAGAATGTCCGCATGATCGAGATGTCGTCCGGCAACACCGGAACGAGCTGCGGATGATCGCTCGCCATGAAATGCGGCAGTACCGCAATGCCGAAGCCCGAGAGCGTAGCATTGAGCTGCGCGATCAGATTGGCGCTGCGAAAGCGCGCGGAAATCCGCGGCGACACCTGCGGCAGATAGTCGAGCTCCGGCGTGAACAGCAGCTCCTCGATGTAACCGACGAAGCGGTGCTGCAGCAGGTCTTGCCGTGAGGAGATCTTCGGAAAGCGGTCGAGATAGGCTGGCGCGGCGTAGAGGCCGAGGCGATAATCCAGCAGCTTGCGGCCGACGATGCGGCCTTCCTTCGGCATGGTCAGGCTGATTGCGATGTCGGCCTCGCGCTTGGAGAGACTGAACAGCCGCGCAGTAGCTACAAGTTGCAGATCGAGATCGGGATAGCGGTCGGCGAACGGCGCCAGCCGTGGCGCCAGGAAGGCGGTGCCGAAGCCATCAGGCGCGCCGATCCGCACCGTGCCGGTCAGCCGCGCCACGGAGCCGCCGACCTGCTCCTGGTTGGCGACGATGGTCGATTCCATCGCTTCCGCGCTGTCGGCGACGCGCTGGCCGGCCTCGGTGAGGAGGTAGCCGGTCTTGCGGCGGTCAAACAGCTTGGCCGAAAGGTGCTTTTCCAGCCGATCGACGCGGCGGATCACCGTGGCATGGTCGACGCCGAGCTGTTTTGCCGCAGCCGAGACCGAGCCGCCCCGCACGATGGCCAGCACGAAGCGAAAGTCGTCCCAGTCGATAGCGCCTTGATCCAGCATTTTCGCACATCTATGGTGCATTATCTCAGACTTGAATCCTATAAAATGCAGGTCGATAGGATTTGTCAAAGCGACCACGCTCGGCCTGAAGGAGACCATTCCATGCGTTCAATCGGACATTTCATCGGTGGCAAGGAGGTGAAGGGCACCTCGGGCCGCACTGCCGACGTCTTCGAGCCGATGACCGGTGACGTCCAGGCCAAGGTGGCACTGGCGGCCAAGGCCGAAGTCCGCGCCGCCGTCGAGAACGCGCGCGCGGCACAGCCCGAATGGGCCGCGACCAACCCGCAGCGCCGCGCTCGCGTCATGATGAAGTTCGTCGAGCTGGTGCAGCGCGACTACGACAAGCTCGCCGAGTTGCTCGCGCGCGAGCACGGCAAGACCGTTCCCGACGCCAAGGGCGACATCCAGCGCGGCCTCGAGGTCGCGGAATTCGCCTGCGGCATTCCGCATCTGATGAAGGGCGAGTACACCGAAGGCGCCGGCCCCGGCATCGACATCTATTCGATGCGCCAGCCGCTCGGCGTCGTCGCCGGCATCACGCCGTTCAATTTCCCGGCGATGATCCCGATGTGGAAGTTCGCGCCGGCGATCGCCTGCGGCAACGCCTTCATCCTCAAGCCGTCGGAGCGCGATCCTGGCGTGCCGATGCTGCTCGCTGAACTCATGATGGAAGCGGGCCTGCCGGCCGGCATCCTCAACGTCGTCAACGGCGACAAGGAGGCGGTCGACGCCATCCTCGACGATCCCGATATCAAGGCCATCGGCTTCGTCGGCTCGACCCCGATCGCGCAGTACATCTATGAGCGCGCCGCGCAGACCGGCAAGCGCTGCCAGTGCTTCGGCGGCGCCAAGAACCACGCCATCGTCATGCCCGACGCGGACATGGACCAGGCCGTCGACGCGCTGATCGGCGCCGGCTACGGCTCCGCCGGCGAGCGCTGCATGGCCGTTTCGGTCGCTGTTCCCGTCGGCAAGTCGACCGCCGACCGCCTGATGGAGAAGCTGATCCCGCGCGTCGAATCCTTGAAGATCGGCACCTCGATCGATCCGTCGGCCGACTACGGTCCGCTCGTGACCCGCGAGGCGGTCGAGAAGGTCAAGAGCTACATCGACATCGGCATCAAGGAAGGCGCGACACTCGCCGTCGACGGCCGCGGCTTCAAGATGCAGGGCTATGAGAACGGCTTCTATCTCGGCGGTTCGCTGTTCGACAACGTCACCAAGGACATGCGGATCTACAAGGAAGAGATCTTCGGCCCTGTGCTCTCGGTGGTGCGCGCGCACGACTACAAGGAAGCGCTGGCGCTGCCGTCGGACCATGACTACGGCAACGGCGTTGCCATCTTCACCCGCGATGGCGACGCAGCGCGCGACTTCGCGGCCAAGGTGAACGTCGGCATGGTCGGCATCAACGTGCCGATCCCGGTTCCGATCGCCTATTACACCTTCGGCGGCTGGAAGAAGTCGGGCTTCGGCGATCTCAACCAGCACGGCCCGGATTCGATCCGCTTCTACACCAAGACCAAGACGGTGACCTCGCGCTGGCCGTCCGGTGTCAAGGAGGGTGCGGAGTTCTCGATCCCGCTGATGAAGTAAGGCTGTAGCCCAGCCCGTCATTGCGAGCGCAGCGAAGCAATCCAGACTTTCTCCTCGGATACACTGGATTGCTTCGTCGCTGCGCTCTTCGCAATGACGAGAATAGTGAGCAGCCGGCATGCAGTTCGCTCTGAACGAGGATCAGATCGCGGTTCGCGACATGGCGTTGGCGTTTGCGGCCGAAAAGATCGCGCCGCATGCGCTGCGCTGGGATGAGGAGAAGCACTTTCCCGTCGACGTCATGCGCGAAGCTGCCACGCTCGGCATGGGCGGCATCTATATCCGCGACGATGTCGGTGGCTCCGCCATGACGCGGTTCGACGCGGCGCTGATCTTCGAGGCGCTGGCGACGGGTTGCCCGACCACCTCGGCCTTCATCTCCATCCACAACATGGCGAGCTGGATGATCGATGCCTTCGGCAGCGACACCCAGCGCCACATGTGGTTGCCAAAGCTCTGCACCATGGAGCTGATCGCGAGCTACTGCCTGACCGAGCCGGGCGCGGGCTCCGATGCGGCGGCCTTGCGCACCCGCGCGGTGCGCGACGGCGACTATTACGTCCTCAATGGCCAGAAGCAATTCATCTCCGGCGCCGGCGGCACCGATCTCCTGGTCGTGATGGTCAGGACCGGCGGCGACGGCCCCGGCGGCATCTCGACTCTCGTCATCGAGGGCAAGACGCCGGGCGTCGCCTTTGGCGCCAACGAGCGCAAGATGGGCTGGAATGCGCAGCCGACCCGCGCCGTCATGTTCGAAAACGCCCGCGTGCCCGTCGCCAATCGGCTCAACGAGGAGGGCACAGGCTTCAAGATCGCGATGGCCGGTCTCGACGGCGGCCGCCTCAACATCACGGCGTGTTCTCTTGGCGGTGCCCAAACTGCGCTCGACAAGTCGCGTGCCTACATGAAGGAGCGCAAGGCGTTCGGAAAGCGGCTGGACGAGTTCCAGGCGCTGCAATTTCGCCTCGCCGACATGGCGATCGAACTCGAGGCCGCCCGCACCTTCCTGTGGCGCGCCGCTGCGGCGCTTGATCGGAAGGACCCCGATGCCACCATGCTCTGCGCGATGGCCAAGCGTTTCGGCACCGATGTCGGCTTCGAGGTCGCCAACCACGCGCTCCAGCTTCACGGCGGCTACGGCTACCTCAGCGAGTACGGCATCGAGAAGATCGTGCGCGATCTGCGCGTGCACCAGATCCTCGAAGGCACCAACGAAATCATGCGGCTCATCGTGGCGCGCAAGCTGATCGAGGGCGCGCGATGACGGCAGTGGAAGAGGGCGATCTGGTCGCCCGCGTCGAGGGGGCGGCCGGCATCATCCGGCTCAACCGTCCCAAGGCCATCAACGCCGTGACGCTGGAGATGTTTCGCGACATCGAGAAGGCGCTCGACCGCTTTGAGGCCGATCCGTCCGTCGCCGTGATCGTGCTGGAAGGCGCCGGCGAGCGCGGCCTGTGCGCCGGCGGGGACATTCGCACGCTCTGGGAAAGCTCGAAGGCTGGTGGCGACCTCGGCAAGATCCTGTGGCGCGAGGAATACATCCTCAATGCCCGGATCAAGAAGTTTTCGAAGCCCTATGTCGCCTTCATGGACGGTATCGTGATGGGCGGCGGCGTCGGTTTGTCGGCTCATGCCAGCCACCGCGTCGTCACGGATCGCACCAAGCTGGCGATGCCCGAGGTCGGGCTTGGATTCTTCCCCGATGTCGGCGGCACTTATTTGCTGTCGCGCTCGCCGGGCGAGATCGGCACCTATTTCGGCCTGACTGGCCAGACCATGAACGGTCCGGATGCCATCCACGCGAAGTTCGCGGACTGGGTGGTGCCGGCCGCGAAACTCCCGGAGCTGCGCGAGGCGCTGACGAGGGTTAGTTCCGGAGCGACCGCGGCCGAGGTCGCCAAGCTGATCGAGGCCTTTGCGACCGACGAGATCGCCGGGCCGGTGGCCGCGAAGCAGGCGATGATCGACGCGCTGTTCGGCTTCGACCGCATGGAGGACATTTTCGCGGCACTGAAACGTGACGGCTCCGAATTCGCACAGGCGACGCTGAAGACGCTCAACGAAAAGTCGCCGCGCGGCATGGTGGTGACGCTGAAACTGCTGCGGCTCGCGCGGACCACGTCGACTCTGGAAGAGTGCCTGGTGCGGGAATACCGTGCCGCGCTGGAAGTCTTCCACAGCGATGATTTCCGCGAGGGCGTGCGCGCCGCCGTGATCGACAAGGACCGCAATCCGACCTGGTCGCCGCCGCGGATCGAGGATGTGACGCCGGAAATGCTTGCGCCGTATCTCGCCGAGATCGGCGCCGACGAGCTGAAGTTCAATTAATCAACACTGCAGCGGAGGAAACGACAATGGCCACGATCGCATTCATTGGTCTGGGCAACATGGGCGGCCCGATGGCCGCCAATCTGGTCAAGGCCGGCCACAAGGTGGTGGCGTTCGACCTCGTCGAGGCCTCCCGCAATCAGGCCAAGGCCGACGGCGCCAGCATCGCCGACAGCGCCGCGGGTGCGGTGAAGGGCGCCGATGTCGTCGTCACCATGCTCCCCGCAGGCAAGCACGTGCTCGGTGTCTGGAACGAGGTCGTGCCCGTCATGACCAGGGGCGCGCTGATCATTGACTCCTCTACCATCGACGTCGAAAGCGCGAGGGCCGCGCACGCGCTGGCTAACAAGAACGGTGTGCTTTCGGTCGACGCGCCGGTCTCCGGCGGGACCGGCGGCGCCAAGGGCGCCACGCTCACCTTCATGTGCGGCGGCGAGGAGAAGGCGTTCGCAGCCGCGAAGCCCGTGCTGGAGAACATGGGCAAGAAGATCGTCCATTGCGGCGGTGCCGGCGCGGGGCAGGCGGCCAAGATCTGCAACAACATGATCCTCGGCATTTCCATGATCGCGGTGAGCGAAGCGTTCGCGCTCGGCGAAAAGCTCGGGCTCTCGCACCAGGCGCTGTTCGACGTCGCCTCGACCTCGTCCGGCCAGTGCTGGTCGCTGACGACCTATTGCCCGGTTCCGGGCCCGGTGCCGACCTCGCCCGCGAACAACGACTACAAGCCGGGCTTTGCTTCGGCGCTGATGGTGAAGGATCTGACCCTGGCGCAGGACGCCGCGAAGGCGGCCGGTGCGGCGACGCCGCTCGGCAAACATGCGCAGGAGATTTATCAATCTTTCGACGCAGCCGGGCAGGGCGGGGTGGATTTTTCCGGAATTATCAAGCACGTTAGGAGTCTGGCCGGGAAAGCTTGATGACGACATTCCAGGAAGCGCGCGCGTTTCTGCTAAAGCACCGCACGGATTACGAGGCAGCAGTCAGAGGTTTCCGCTGGCCCGATCCGGTTGCGTTCAACTGGGCGCTCGACTGGTTCGACGCCGAGCTGGCGGCGAACAGCAAGGACCGTCCCGCGCTCTGGATCGTCGATGCCGCCCAGGACAAGCAGACGAAGCTGTCCTTCGCGGCGCTGTCGCGCCGCTCCAACCAGGTCGCGAACTTTCTCCGTGCGCAGGGCTTGAAGCGCGGCGATCATCTCCTGCTGCTGCTCGGCAATGTGGTTCCGTTGTGGGAGACCATGCTGGCGGCGATGAAGCTCGGCGTCGTCGTCATTCCAGCGACGACGCTGCTCACCGCCGACGAGCTGCGCGACCGGCTTGATCGCGGCAGGGCGAGGGCGGTGGTGGCCGCCGAGGATCAGGTGGCGAAGTTTGCAAGCCTCGGCACCGAGAATGTCGTTCGCATCGTGGTCGGCGCGGCTTCCGATGGTTGGCTGGCCTATGATCAGGCGGCGAACGCCTCGGAGAGCTTCGCGCCTGACGGTCCGACCAATGCCGACGACCCGATGCTGCTCTATTTTACCTCGGGCACGACCGCAAAACCAAAGCTGGTGCGGCACAGCCAGCGCAGCTATCCGGTCGGCCATCTCTCGACCATGTACTGGATCGGTCTGAAACCCGGCGATATCCATCTCAATATATCGTCGCCCGGCTGGGCCAAGCACGCCTGGAGCTGTTTCTTCGCGCCGTGGAATGCCGGCGCGACCGTGTTCGTGGTCAACCAGCCGCGTTTCGATGCCAAGGCGCTGCTCGCCACCATCGGTCGCTGCGGCGTCACCACGCTGTGTGCGCCGCCGACCGTATGGCGGCTGTTCATCCAGGAGAACCTTGCATCGTTCAACGTGGCCTTGCGCGAGGTCTGCGGCGCCGGCGAACCGTTGAACCCTGAAGTGATCGACCAGGTGCGGGCGGCCTGGGGCCTCACCATCCGTGACGGATACGGGCAGACCGAAACCACGGCGCTCGCCGGCAACTCGCCAGGCCAGAAGATCAAGGTCGGCTCGATGGGCCGGCCGCTGCCGGGCTATCGCGTCCAGATCAGCGATGCCGACGGCAATCCCGCAAAGGAGGGCGAGGTCACGCTGGTGCTCGGGACTGAGCGCCCGGCCGGCCTGATGCAAGGCTATCAGGGCGACAATGGCGAGTTGCTGGGCGCCGAAGGCGAGCTCTATCGCAGCGGCGACGTCGTGTTCGAGGACGACGAGGGCTATCTCACCTTCGTCGGCCGCTCCGACGACGTCTTCAAGTCGTCGGATTACCGCATCAGTCCGTTCGAGCTCGAGAGTGTGCTGATGGAGCATGAGCTGATCGCGGAAGCTGCGGTGGTCCCGAGCCCGGATCCGATCCGGCTCGCCATTCCCAAGGCCTTCGTGCTGCTGACGTCGGGCGCGGAACGTTCATCCGAAACGGCACTCTCCATCTTCAGGCATCTGCACACGCGCCTCGCGCCATTCAAACGCATCCGCCGTCTCGAAATCGTCGCCGAGCTGCCGAAGACGATCTCTGGAAAAATCCGTCGGGTCCAGCTACGACGGCTGGAACGCGACAATGATCGCGACGATCCGCTGCGCGGCCGGGAATTCCGCGAGGAGGATTTTCCGGAGCTGGCAAAGACACGGAGCGAGACCTAAGTGAACGAAGTCTGGAAGAAGCCGCCGATTACGCTTCAGGCCTATCAGGCCATGGTCGGCAAGGAAATCGGCGTGTCCTCATGGCACCTGATCGACCAACCCCGTATCGACACCTATGCCGACGTGATCGAGGATCACCAGTTCATCCATGTCGACCCTGAAAGAGCCAAGAACGAAACCGCTTTCGGCACCACCATCGCGCACGGTTTCCTGACGATGTCACTGCTGTCGATCATGTCCTACGAGGTGATGCCTGTCATCGCCGGCACCACGATGGGCGTGAACTACGGCTTCGACAGACTGCGCTTCATCTCCCCGGTCCGGTCAGGCAAGCGCGTGCGCGGCCGCTTCGTGCTGGCGGAGGCCAAGCTGCGCAAGCCCAACGAGCTACAGTCCCGTACCAACGTCACGGTGGAGATCGAGGGCGAGGACAAGCCGGCGCTGGTCGCCGAATGGCTTGGGTTGATCTATTTCGCGTAAGTCCCAGGCCGTCGTTGCCGGGCTTGACCCGGCAACCCATCGCTGCTCAAAAGCCTGACGATTTTGATGGATGGCCGGGTCAAGCCCGGCCATGACGGGCTAACATCTGGGAAATGCACTCATGGCAATCAGGTTCGACGGACGCGTCGCTATCGTCACCGGCGCGGGCAATGGTCTCGGCAAGGCGCACGCGCTGGGATTGGCCAGCCGCGGCGCCAAGGTCGTGGTCAACGATTTCGGCGGGGCGCGTGACGGCAGCGGCGGCTCGCTATCGCCGGCCGAAGCTGTGGTCGAGGAGATCCGCAAAGCCGGCGGCATCGCGATGGCCGACGGCGCGGACGTGTCGAATTTCGAGCAGGTCACCGCCATGGTCGAGCGCGCCACCAAGGAGTGGGGGAGCGTCGATCTCCTGTGCGCCAATGCCGGCATTTTGCGCGACAAGTCGTTCGGCAAGATGGAGGTGGCCGATTTCCAGAAGGTGCTCGACGTGCACCTCGTCGGCACCTTTTATTGCTGCAAGGCGGCCTGGGCCGGTATGCGCGACCGCAATTACGGCCGCATCGTGCTGACGACGTCGTCGTCCGGCCTCTACGGCAATTTCGGCCAGGCCAATTACGGTGCGGCCAAGTCCGGCATGGTCGGCCTGATGAACGTGCTCGCCGAGGAAGGCCGCAAGAACAACATCCGCGTCAACATCATCTCCCCGACCGCGGCGACGCGCATGACCGAAGAGCTGCTGCCGCCACAGGCGCTGCAACTGATGAAGCCGAACGCGATCACCCCGGCGGTCGAGTATATGCTCAGCGAGGACGCGCCCACCCGCACCATCATGGGCGCCGGCGCCGGGTCCTTCGCCGTGATCAAGATCCTGGAGAGCGAAGGCATCAACCTGCCGGAGTCCGAATGGACGCCCGACGCGGTCGCCGCGCATTTCGAAGAGATCAGCGACATGTCGAAGGCGAAAGCGCTGCAAGGCGCGTTCGAGCAGACGCAGAAATACGTCGCACAGGCCGCCGCACGGGCGGGGATCAAGCTCTGACGGCCGTCGCCGTCATCGGCGCCGGCCCTGCCGGGCTGATGGCGGCGGAGATGCTGGCGCAGGACGGCGTCCGCGTCGCCGTCTATGACGCCATGCCGTCGGCGGGCCGTAAATTCCTAATGGCCGGCCGCGGCGGGCTCAATCTCACCCACAGCGAGCCGCTGCCGCAGTTCATCACGCGCTATCGTGAGGCGGCACCGAAGCTGCAAGCGGCGATCGAGGCATTCCCGCCGGCCGCGCTGCGCGCCTGGAGCGAGGCACTGGGCGAGGCGACCTTCGTCGGCACCAGCGGGCGGGTGTTCCCGAAAGCGTTCAAGGCCTCGCCCTTGCTGCGCGCCTGGCTGCGGCGGCTCGATGCCGCCGGCGTGCGCTTTGCTTTTCGTCATCGCTGGATCGGCTGGGACGAGCACGGCCGCTTGCTGTTTCGCACCGGCGACGGCGAACGGTCGATCGAGGCCAGGGCAGTGGTGCTCGCCCTCGGCGGCGCAAGCTGGCCGCGGCTCGGATCGGACGGCGGCTGGGTCGATCTTCTCGCCGCAAAGGGCATTGCCGTCTCGATGCTGCGGCCCGCCAATTCCGCCTTTAAGGTCGCTTGGTCCGATGTGTTTCGCGACCGTTTCGAGGGCCAGCCGCTCAAGGGCGTGGCGCTGACGATCGATGCACACACGGTGCGCGGCGAGGCGATGATTACGCGCAGCGGCATCGAAGGCGGTGCGATCTACGCGCTGTCGGCCGAGCTGCGCGAGGCGGTGCTGGGTCTCGGGCAGGCGACGCTAATGATCGCGCTGCGGCCGGATCTTGCCGTCGCCGATCTGGCGACGCGCCTGTCGGGTACGCGCGGCAAGCAATCGCTGGCCAACTTCCTGCGCAAGGCGGCGCAATTGTCGCCGGTCGGAATCGGCCTGATGCAGGAGGCCGCCATCGCGTCCGGCCGGCCGCTGGCATCGCTCTCGCCGGCCGAGCTCGCGCGCCTGATCAATGCAGTTCCGGTTCGGCTCACTGGCGTTGCCCCGATTGATCGGGCGATCTCGACAGCGGGCGGAATAACTTTTGACGAGCTGGACGATCGCTTCATGCTGCGCAAATTGTCGGGCGTGTTCGCTGCCGGCGAGATGCTGGACTGGGAAGCGCCGACCGGCGGCTATCTGCTGCAGGCCTCGTTCGCGACTGGGGCTGCCGCGGGCAGAGGCATGTTGGACTGGCTAAAGAGATAACCACCGTCATTGCGAGCGCAGCGAAGCAATCCAGAGTTTCTGCATGGAAAGATTCTGGATTGCTTCGTCGCAAGAGCTCCTCGCAATGACGGTCGTGAAAAGAACGTGCCCGCTACCGCAGCTTCCCCCGCGCCGCGACCGGCAGCGTGCCGATGATCTCCTCGCCGCGCACCATCACCACTTCGTCCATCATGTTGACGACGACGCAGACATGGTTCGGCACGATGCGGACGACATCGCCGACATTGGGCCGCGTGTTGCTGCGGGACAGATCGAGAAAACCGTGCTCCTCGGCGAACTTCGCGATTTTCGCTTCGGGATGCTCCAGGATCAGGCCGTGGCCGTCGAGGCCGCCGGTATCTGTGGTCAGCGTCTTCGAGCCGGCGTCGAGGATGCCGCGCTCGGGCGCGGCGCGGCTCACCACGGTCGAATAGATGTGCAGCGCGCAATCGTCCCAGGTCGCCGAGCCCGCGGCCACCTGCATGCGGTCGTTGTAGATGTAGGTGCCGAAGCGATGCTCGGTGCCGCCCTTGAGCTTGCCGATATTGACGAGATTCGGCGTGCCGCCGGTCGAGACGATCTTGGCATCGAGCCCGTGCGCCCGGACGCCCGCCAGCGCCTCGTCATAAAATTTCTGCGCCTCGGTCCAGCCGGTCTCAGTAGGGTAGAGCATGAAGCCGGCGAATTCGAGCCCCTTGGACGAGGCGATCTCACGCGCCAGCGCAATCGCCTCGGCCGGCGTCTCGACACCCGCGCGCTTGCGGCCGGTGTCGCATTCGACGACGACCGAAAGCGGGCGGCCTGACGCCGCCGCAGCCTTCGGCAGCCCGGCGACGACGGTCGAATTGTCGGCGGCCACCGTCATGTTGGCCTTCGCCTGCAACGCGCCGAGTCGCGCCATCTTCTCCTCGCCGAGCAGGTTGTAGCTGATCAGGATGTCGTCGATGCCGGCATTGGCCATGATCTCGGCTTCGCCGAGCTTCTGGCACGTGATGCCCTTCGCACCGGCCGCGACCTGCATCTTGGCGATCGTCGGATTCTTGTGCGTCTTGATGTGGGGGCGGTTGGCGATGCCGGCGTCGTCGCAGGCCTTCTGGATGCGTGCGATGTTGCGCTCGACCCGGTCCATGTCGATGACGGCGCAGGGCGTGCCGTATTCGCGGGCGATCCTGGCGGCAAGAGTTGTTGTCATAAGTTATGCCTGTTCAATCTCTTCACGGAGCATTTCAAGTTCGAGCCAGCGCTCCTCGGCGGCGGACAATTCTTCATGCGCCTTGGCGATCGCGGCCGACGTATCGTCGAATTTTTTTCGATCTTTCGCATAAAGACTGGGATCGTCGAGCACGCGCTGCAGTTTGGCGATACTCGCCTGCAACGTTTCCATCTTCTTCGGCAGCGTTTCCAGCGCGTGCTTCTCGTTAAAGCTGAGCTTACGTTTGGGCGCGGACGAGGAAGCGGCGGCGCGCTCCTCTTTCTTCTCTGCAGGCGGCTGCGCCTTCGCTGTCTCACGCTTCAGGTCGGCGCCGCGCTGGATCAGCATGTCGCTGTAGCCGCCGGCATATTCGATCCACTTGCCGTTGCCCTCGGGCGCGATCACGGAGGTGACGACGCGATCGAGAAAATCGCGGTCGTGGCTGATCAGGATGACCGTGCCTTCGTAGTCGCCGAGCATCTCCTCGAGCACGTCGAGGGTCTCGAGATCGAGATCGTTGGTCGGCTCGTCCAGCACCAGGAGGTTCGACGGCTTTGCCAGCGCGCGTGCCAGCATCAGCCGGCCGCGCTCGCCGCCGGAGAGCACTTCGAGCGGCGTACCGCGCTGCTCCTGTGCGAACAGAAAGTCCTTCATGTAGCCGACGACATGCTTCGGCTTGCCGCCGACCATGATTTGGTCGCCGCGGCCGCCGGTGAGGGCTTCCGCCAGCGTCGACTTGGGATCGAGGCTTTCGCGGTGCTGGTCGAGCGTTGCCATCTCCAGATTGGCGCCGAGCCGCACCGTGCCGGAGTCAGGCTGCATCCCGCCGGTGAGCAGATTGACCAGCGTGGTCTTGCCGGCGCCGTTCGGCCCGATGATGCCGAGTCGGTCGCCGCGCTGGATGCGCGTCGAGAAATTCTCGACGATCTTGCGCTCGCCATAGGCCTTGGTGATGGATTTCGCCTCGATCACCAGCTTGCCGGATTGCTCCGCTTCGGCGGCGGCGAGACTGGCGGTGCCCGCCGTGCCGCGATAATTGCGGCGCTGGTCACGTAGCGCGTGCAGATTGGCGAGCCGCTTGACGTTGCGCTTGCGGCGGCCGGAGACTCCATGGCGCAGCCAGTGCTCCTCGTCGACGATCTTGCGGTCGAGCTTGTGCTGGTCGCGCTCTTCTTCCGCGAGCACTTCGTCGCGCCACGTCTCGAACGAGGCAAAGCCGCGGTCGATCTGCTTGATCCTGCCGCGGTCGAGCCAGGCGGTCGAGCGCGAGAGATTGGTGAGAAAGCGGCGGTCGTGGCTGATGATCACCAGCGCGCTGCGGCGGCTGTCGAGCTCTTGTTCCAGCCACTCGATGGTGGCGAGATCGAGATGGTTGGTCGGCTCGTCCAGCAGCAGGATGTCGGGCGAGGGCGCAAGCACATAAGCCAGCGCCGCGCGGCGGGCCTCGCCGCCGGAGAGATTATGCGGGTCCTCGTTGCCGGTCAGCCCGAGCTGCTCCAGCAAATAGCGCGCCTGGTAAGGATCGTCGCCGGGGGCAAGGCCGGACTCGACATAGGCGAGCGTGGTCTTGTGCTCGCCGAAATCGGGCTCCTGCGGCAGATAGCGAACCGTGGCGCCCGGCTGCACGAAGCGCGTGCCACCGTCCGGCTCGACCAGGCCGGCGGCGATCTTGAGCAGGGTCGATTTGCCGGAGCCGTTGCGGCCGATCAGGCAGACGCGTTCGGACGGCGCGACATTGAGGTCGACGCCGCTCAGGAGCGGCGTGCCGCCGAAGGTCAGCCTGATGTCTTTCAGCTGGATCAGCGGGGGCGCCATGATCAGCCCCGACTGGTGGCGGCCGCATCCGTGCGGCGGCGCTGGATCCGGCGCAGCGTCTGGTCGAGCGCCGAGAGGAAGGCTGAACGGTCGCGCGGCGCGAACGATCGCGGTCCGCCGGTGACTTCGCCGGCCGATCGCAGGTCGGTCATCAGATTGCGCACCGCCAGTGTCATTCCGATCGACTCTTCGGTAAACGGCTTGCCGTTCGGCGCGATCACGTCGGCGCCCGCCTTCACGCACCGGCTCGCCAGCGGAATGTCGGATGTCACGACGACGTCGCCGGGCCTGGCGCGCTCCGCGATCCAGTCGTCCGCCGCGTCCATGCCGGCACCCGCGGCGATGCGCTCGATCAAGGGGTCCTGCGGCACGCGAATGAAATTGCCGGCGACGACGCTCACGGGCACGCCGTGCCGGAGCGCGACGCGGTAGATCTCGTCCTTGACCGGACAGGCGTCGGCGTCGACATAGATGCGGGTGGGGGTGTCAGTCATTCGCCGCGTGGTACCCCATTCGGACCGCAAAGGCGAGGGGATTGACCCTGGTTCCTCAGGCCCTACGATCGCCCCTGAACAACAAGAACACAGGGAAGATACCCATGCCGAACCGGCTCGAAACCTACCGCGTCGAGGCCTTCAACACCGCCAAGCAGTCCGAAAACAAGATGCACGACGACAATGTGGCACGCCGCTTCGGCTTTTCCGGCGGACTGGTCCCCGGCGTCGATGTGTTCGCCTACATGATGCACGTGCCGATCGCGCGCTGGGGGCACGATTTCCTGTCGCGCGGACTGATCGAGGCCCGCTTCATCAAGCCGGTCTATGACGGCGAGACCGCCGATGTCGATGCCACCGAGCACAACGGCTTGCTGACGATCGAGGTTTTCAGCCGCACAGAGCTCTGCGCGACCGGGACGGCCTCGCTGCCGGCGGCCGTGCCGGCGGTGTCATTGAGTGACTTTGTCGAAGTCCCCGCCGTCGCCGAGCGCAAGCCGGTCAGCCCGGCGACGTTCGAGATGGGCAAATGGCTCGGCACGACGCCGCGGCGCTGGGCCGGGCGGGACGCCAATGATTATCTCGCCGACATCAGGGAGACCGACCCGATCTTCACGCGCGAGGATCTCGGCCATCCCGGACTGATCCAGCGCGTGATGAACCGCGTCCTCGTCGACAACACCATCCTGGGACCCTGGATTCATGTCGGCAGCCGCATGCAGCTGCTGTCAGCCGCGCGCGCCGGCGACGAGATTACCGCGCGGGCAAAAGTCACCGCGAACTACGAGAAGAAGGGCCACCGCTTCGTCGAACTCGACGCGCTCGTCGTCGCCAACGGCACGACGCCGCTAGCGCATTGCCAGCACACCGCGATCTACCAGCCGCGTGAGCAGGCGGCGGCGTAGGCGCGGGGCCACCATCGTCACATCGTCATCCCCGGGCTTGTCCGGGCATCCACGTTCTTGGTGCGCGAAGGCGTGGATGGCCGGGACAAGCCCGGCCATGACGGCTGAAAGAGGGTGCGCTCCCTTACGCCGCCTTGGTCTTCGCCTCCTGGATCGCGCGCCACACCCGCTCGGGGGTCAGCGGCATGTCGATGTGCTTGATGCCGTACTCCGACAGAGCATCGATCACCGCATTCACCACCGTCGACAGGCTGCCGGCGCAGCCGGCTTCGCCGCAGCCCTTGCTGCCGAGCGGATTGGTCGTTGCCGGCACCGGATGATCGCCCACCGTCATGTTCGGCACGTCCTCGGCGCGCGGCAGGGCGTAGTCCATCAGCGAGCCGGTGATCGGCTGGCCGCTGTCGTCATAGCGGATGTGCTCCATCAGCGCCTGCCCGATGCCCTGGACCACGCCGCCATGGAGCTGGCCCGCGACCAGCAGCGGATTGATCACCGTGCCGAAGTCGTTGACTGCGCTATAGCGCACGATCTGCACCACGCCGGTCTCGGGATCGATCTCGACCTCGGCGACGTGGCAGCCGTTCGGGAACGCCGATGCCACCGGCTCGCTAGTGTGGTCGACGTCGAGGCTGTCAGGCACACCCTCGGGCACCTTGCCGTCATGCAGCTTCTTGGCGAGCTCCATGATGTCGATGCTGCGGTCGGTGCCGGCGATGGTGAAGTTGCCGTCGGCGAACTCGATATCTGCCTCGGACGCTTCCAGCATATGCGCGGCGGCGCGCTTGCCCTTCTCGATCACGAGCTTGGCGGCCCCTACAATGGCCTGGCCGCTCGCAGTGATCGAGCGCGAGCCGCCGGTACCGTTGCCGGTGTGGACGATGTCGCTGTCGCCCTGCACGAGCTTGACGCTCTCGAAGGGAACGCCCAGCTGCTGGCAAAGCACCTGCGCGAACGGCGTCGCATGACCTTGCCCGTAATCGAGCGTGCCGGTGATGAGCTGCACGGTGCCATCCGGATCGAACACGATCTTGCCGAGCTCGGGGCTCGGCGGGGCCGTGACCTCGAGATAGGAGCCGATCGCGATGCCGCGCAGCTTGCCGGCCTTCTTGCTCTCCTTCTTGCGCTTGGTGAAATTCTCGTGGTCGGAAATTTCGAGCGCCTTGTCGAACACGGCTTGGAAGTCGCCGCTGTCATAGGTGACGCCGGAGGAGGCCGCGAACGGGATCTGGTTCGGCTTGATGAAGTTGCGCTTGCGCAAGGTCAACCGGTTGATGCCCATCTCGTCGGCGGCGCGGTCGATCAGGCGCTCCATGTAGTAGTTCGCCTCGGGCCGGCCGGCGCCGCGATAGGCGCCCATCAGCGTGGTGTTGGTGAGCACCGTCTTGATGTCGACCGCCATCAGCGGCGTGCGATAGACGCTGGAGAAGTTCTTGCCGGTGTTGAGCGAAAGCGGCCCCGGCGCGACGCCGGTGATGTAGGCGCCGAGATTGCCGTAGCCGGACAGTTTTGCGGCGAGGAAGTGCCCCTCGGCATCGAGCGCGAGCTCGGCATGAATCTTCTGCGCGCGGCCGTGGCTGTCGGAGAGGAAGCTGGTGGAGCGCTCGTCCAGCCACTTTACCGGCCGTCCCAGCGCCTTCGCCGCATACAGGATGCACATGTATTCGGGATAGTTGATGTTCTTCATGCCGAAGGAGCCGCCGACATTGGCGGTGAGAATGCGCACCTTCTCATTCGGCACGTTGAGGTTCTTGGCAAGATTGGCGCGGTTGCCGGCGACGCCCTGCGTCGGCACCTGTAGCGTGTAGCGCTCGGTCTTCTTGTCGTAGGAGGCAAGGCCAACACGCGGCTCCATCGAGACCACGGCGACGCGGGTGTTCTCGATGTCGAGCTTGGTGACATGGGCGGCGCTGGCAAAGGCCGCGTTGACCTTGTCCATGTCGCCATAATGGTAGTCGAGCGCGACGTTACCAGGGATGTGGTCGTAAAGCTGCGGCGCGCCGGGCTTGGCGGCTTCCTCGGGATCCGTCACCGCGGGCAGCGGCTCGATGTCAAGCTCGACCGCCTCGGCGGCGTCGCGCGCCTGCGCCAGCGTCTCCGCGACCACGAAGGCGACGGGATCGCCGACGAAGCGGACCTTGTCGGTCGCGAGCGGCTGGCGATTGGTCTGGAGCAGGGGCGAGCCGTCGCGGCTCTTCAGAGGCAGGCCACAGGTGAAGGGGCCATAACCGGCGGCATCGAGATCCTTGCCGTTCCACACGCCCAGCACGCCCGGCATCGCCTTGGCGGCCTCGCTGTCGATGCCGCGGATGAGGCCATGGGCATGGGTGGAGCGGACAATTACGGCATAGGCCTGGCCGGGCAGGTTGAAATCGTCGGTGTAGCGGCCCTTGCCGCGCACCAGCGTGTCGTCCTCCTTGCGGCGGACCGGTTGCCCGACGCCATATTTTTGCAGTGCAATAGCATTCTCGAGCGTGGACGATTTGGTGTGTTCTTGCATGGAATCGACCTGAAAAGCCGGTATTTGCGCATTTTTGCGGCAGCGGGGGACCGGAGTCCTTCAAATAACCCACCACCCCGGTTCACGACAACGCACGATTGGACATGGTCCCATGTGATGCGTTGTTGCGCAGGCCTGCCGCGCTGCTAATGTTTCAGGCGAATAATCAATTCCAGACCGGCCCGACCGGCCGCGGAAAGACAGTTTGTATGAATGACCACACGCGGCTCCGCGACGGCCATGTCAGCCAACATGGGCCGCACGGTAAGCTCGAGGGGTCGATGGCGGCGGTGGCGTTGGCCACCAATCCGGCCGTCGGCGCGCAGGCGCCGGGAACCGGCGTCTATGCGGCGCTGGACCTCGGCACCAACAATTGCAGGCTGCTGATCGCCTGTCCGACTCAGGACGGTTTTCGCGTGGTCGATTCCTTCTCGCGCATCATCCGGCTCGGCGAGGGCGTCTCGGCGACGGGGTGCATCAGCGACGCCGCGATCGAGCGCGCCATCGCCGCGCTCAGCATTTGCCGCGACAAGATCAATCTGCGGAAGGCACGGCGGCTGCGGCTGATCGCGACCGAAGCCTGCCGCGCGGCTTCCAACGCGGAAGGTTTCCGCAGCCGCGTTGCGGCCGAGACCGGCATCGAGCTCGAGGTGATCGACCGCGAGACCGAGGCCGCGCTCGCCGTGCTCGGCTGCTCGCCGCTGGTCGACCCCAGGGGGCGGGGCGCGATCCTGTTCGACATCGGCGGCGGCTCGACCGAGCTGGTGCGGATCGAGCGCGATCCCGCCAATCCGGAGCCGCGCATCAAGGCCTGGATGTCGATCCCGTACGGTGTGGTCACGCTCGCCGAGCAGTTCGGCGGCCGTGACGTGACGACCGGGATCTATGCGGCGATGGAGCAGGAGGTTGCGCGCCACGTCGCCCCATTCGCGGAGGAGCACGGCCGCGATCTCACCGGCATGCACCTGCTCGGCACATCAGGCACGGTGACGACGCTCGCCGGCATCCATCTCGACCTTCCGCGCTACGACCGCCGTCGTATCGACAGCATCTGGATGAACGATGCGGACATCACCGCGACCATCAACAAGCTGCTCGGCATGAGCTATGAGGAGCGCGCGAACAACAGCTGCATCAGCGTCGAGCGCGCCGACCTCGTGCTCGCCGGCTGCGCCATCCTCGATGCCATCCGCCGCGCCTTTCCGCTGCCGCGCCTGCGCGTCGCCGACCGGGGCCTGCGCGAAGGCATGCTGGTCGAGATGATGCGCGAGGACGGCGCGCTCAGGAGCTGGTGAGATGGCCAAGGACACCACCGGCCGCTTGCACGTCCAGGTCAAGACTGGCGGCAAGCGCAAATTGTCGTCCAAGCTTTGGCTGGAGCGGCAGCTCAACGATCCCTATGTCGCGAAAGCCAAGGCGGCAGGTTATCGTTCGCGCGCGGCGTTCAAGCTTCTGGAGATCGATGACAAGTATCGGCTGTTGAAGCCCGGCATGGCCGTGGTCGATCTCGGCGCCGCGCCCGGCGGCTGGAGCCAGATCGCCGCCAAGCGCGTCGGCTCCGCGGAAGGCAAGGGCAGAGTCGTCGCGATCGACCTGCTGGAAATGCCGGAGATCCCCGGTGTCGATTTCGCGCAGCTCGACTTCATGGACGACGATGCCCCCGAGAAGCTCACCGCGATGCTGGGCGGCGGCGCCGACGTCGTGATGTCCGACATGGCCGCAAACACCACCGGTCACCGCAAGACCGACCAGCTCCGCATCGTCGGCCTGGTCGAGACCGCCGCAGCCTTTGCCTGCGACGTGCTCAAGCCCGGCGGCACGTTCCTGGCAAAAACGTTCCAGAGCGGTGCCGACGCCGAGTTGCTCGCCCAGCTCAAGCGCGATTTTGCGACGGTGCGCCATGTGAAGCCCGCCGCGAGCCGGCAGGACTCGTCGGAGCGCTACGTGCTGGCGACGGGATTTAGGGCTGGGGCGAAGGCGTAGGCACGACTTCCGTCATTGCGAGGAGCTCTTGCGACGAAGCAATCCAGACTTTCCCCGCAGACGGAGTCTGGATTGCTTCGCTGCGTTCGCAATGACGACGGGAAACTACCCCAACCTCTGATCCCGCACGTCCTGCGTATCCTCGCTTGCCGCCTTGACGGCGGCTTTCGCCGCGCCTTTGCCCGCGCCCTTGCGGCTAGCGATCTCCACGGCCTTGCGGCCGGAGATCTCGTTGCCGGCGTCGGCGGGCATCTGCCAGAAGAACCAGCTCGAAGCGGCCGAGGTCACCGCGACCACGACGAAGGCCGGCGCGAACACGGTGGCGTTGAGCTCGCTGACATGACTGAGCCACATCGTGGTCTCGACACAGGCCGCGCCGACGGCGACGCCGGCTGACACCGCGAGCTGCTGGTTGACGCTGACGAGGGTGGTGGCGCGGCTCATTTGCGCGGTCTCGACCTCGGCATAGGCGACCGTGTTGATGGCGGTGAACTCCAGCGAGCGGAAGAAGCCGCCGACCACCAGGATGACCATGATGATCAGCAGCGGCGTCGACACCGTGAACAGCGCGCAGACGCCGAGGAAGAACGCGCTGACGATCGCGTTCACCGTCATCAGATTGCGGAAGCCGAAGGTGCGGATAATGCGCGCGGCCAGCGTCTTCATGCCCATGGCGCCGAGCGAGGAGGCGAAGGTGACGAGGCCGGAATGGAACGGCGACAGGCCGAAGCCGATCTGCATCAAGAGCGGCAGCAGGAAGGGCAGCGCGCCGATGCCGAGGCGGAACAGAAAGCCGCCGAACACGGCCGCGCGCAGCGTCGGCAGCTTCAGGAGCGAGAAATCCAGCACCGGCGATCCCGTCCGCCGGGCATGCATGACGTAGAGCGTCATCGAGATCGCACCGCCCGCGATCAACGCTGCGACGGTGCTCCACGGAAGCAGATTGAGGCCGGCAACCGACAGGCCGAAGGCGATGCCTGCGAGGCCCAGCCCAGCGAGCACCATGCCATAGAGGTCGAACGGCTCGCGTTCCTCACTCTTGATGGGATCGATGAAGCGCAGCGCCATGAAGATGCCGAGCAGCCCGATCGGGATGTTGATCAGGAAGATCCAGTGCCAGGATGCGTAGGTGGTGATGAAGCCGCCGAGCGGCGGGCCGATCACGGGACCTATGAGGGCAGGGACCGTCACCCAGGCCATGGCATTGACCAGTGCGCTCTTGTCGACCGAGCGCAGCAGCACGAGGCGTCCGACCGGCGTCATCATCGCGCCGCCCATGCCTTGCAGGATGCGCGCGAACACGAAGTCGGTGACCGATGTCGAGAGCGCGCAGCCGACCGAGCCGACCATGAACACCCCGACCGCGATCGCGAACACCATGCGTGCGCCGAAGCGGTCGGCGGTCCAGCCGCTCGCCGGAATGAACACCGCGAGCGACAGCAGATAGGAGGTGATCGCGAGCTTCAGCGTCAGCGGGCTGGTGCCGATGTCGGCCGCGATCGCCGGCAGCGAGGTGGCGATCACCGTGGAGTCCATGTTCTCCATGAAGAGAGCAGTGGCCACGATCAGCGGAATGACGCGTTGCTTGTCGACCATGACGGATTGGTAATGAAAATCGGGAGGAGGGGCGCGATTTCGGCTTATCACCGCCGCCTGCTCCCGACCATTGCGGATCGACGCATGGCACCTAAATCCTGCATAACAACGGTGTGACCCTCCGCCTCCGGCGTTCCGGGCCCGCGACTTCGTCGCGCCCCCGAATGGCCGCGTAGGGGCTATCCTCGCGGAATTTGCGTAAAAAGCCTGTGCATGGCTGGCCGGCGGCCTGAATCGCTTTGATTCGTCACGCGGCCGTGCTATCGACCCGCGTCAACCCCACCGATGGGCTCCGATTCTCAAGGCGATGCCGCAAGGTACGCCGAGGGCGGCGCTCATCCATTAGCGTTTGCGGCAGGGCCGCAGGAAGGAGTTGGCAGATGGCCACGGTGCAACTTCAGGGCATCCGCGAAGCCTTTACGTTCGACGACGTACTGTTGAAGCCGGGCCTGTCCGACGTCATGCCGGGCGAGGTCGACATCCGCTCCCGCGTCACCCGCGCCATCCCGCTCAACATCCCGATCATGGCCTCCGCCATGGACACCGTCACCGAGGCCCGCATGGCGATCGCCATGGCGCAGGCCGGCGGCCTCGGCGTCATCCACCGCAATTTCGATCCCGAAGGGCAGGCCGCCCAGGTCCGGCAGGTCAAGCGCTACGAGTCCGGCATGGTGGTGAACCCGCTCACCATCAGCCCGGAGGCCACGCTCGACGACGCGCTCAAGCTGATGAGCGACCACGGCATTTCCGGCATTCCCGTCGTCACCGGCGCCGGCAAGTCGACCCCCGGCAAGCTGGTCGGCATTCTCACCAACCGCGACGTGCGGTTTGCGACCAATCGCCAGCAAAAAATCTCCGAGCTGATGACGCACGAAAATCTCGTCACGGTCCGTGAGAATGTCAGCCAGGACGAGGCGCGGCGGATGCTGCACCAGCACCGCATCGAGAAGCTGCTCGTCGTCGACGAGCAATATCGCTGCGTCGGCCTGATCACCGTGAAGGACATGGAGAAGGCGGTCGCCCATCCGCTCGCCTGCAAGGACGCGCAGGGGCGCTTGCGCGTGGCCGCCGCCACCACCGTCGGCGATACCGGCTTCGAGCGCACCGAGCGGCTGATCGATGCCGGCGTCGACCTCGTCGTCGTCGACACCGCGCACGGCCATTCCCGCCACGTGCTGCACGCGGTGAACCGGATCAAGCGTCTGTCCAACTCGGTGCAGGTCGTGGCCGGCAACGTCGCCACCACCGAAGGCGCGCAGGCGCTGATCGACGCAGGCGCGGATTGCATCAAGGTCGGCATCGGCCCGGGCTCGATCTGCACCACCCGCATCGTCGCCGGCGTCGGCGTTCCCCAGCTCACCGCGATCATGGATGCGGTGGAGGCGGCGAAGAAGGCCGACATCCCCGTCATCGCCGACGGCGGCATCAAATACTCTGGCGACCTCGCCAAGGCGCTCGCTGCCGGCGCCGACATCGCCATGGTCGGTTCGCTGCTCGCCGGCACCGACGAGACGCCCGGCGAAGTGTTTTTGTGGCAGGGCCGGTCCTACAAGGCCTATCGCGGCATGGGTTCGGTCGGCGCGATGGCGCGGGGATCGGCCGACCGCTATTTCCAGCAGGACATCAAGGACACGCTCAAGCTCGTGCCTGAAGGCATCGAGGGCCAGGTGCCCTACAAGGGCGCGGTCGGCCACGTCATGCACCAGCTCGCCGGCGGCCTGCGCGCCGCGATGGGCTATGTCGGCGCACGCGACATGAAGGAGCTGCACGAGAAGGCCCAGTTCGTCCGCATCACCGGCGCCGGCCTGCGCGAAAGCCACGTCCACGACGTCACCATCACGCGCGAGAGCCCGAATTATCCGGGCGGGGGTTAGTTCTCGCTTCGCTCTCTCCATCGTCATGGCCGGGCTGGACCCGGCCATCCACGGGGTCTTGCTCCGCGGCTTCGTGGATGCCCGGGTCAAGTCCGGGCATGACGACGGAGAATGAGGCGCCGGCCTTCTTCATATCGTCATTGCAAGCGCGACTGCCCACTTCCATCCTTTTATGTTGACGCGGCTGGATTGCTTCGCTTCGCTCGCAAAGACAAAGAAGTGGAGGAAGCCATGGCCCAAGCCAAACGCATCGTTCTCGCCGCGCGTCCCGTCGGCGAACCCAAGCCGTCTGATTTTCGCCTGGAGGAATTCGCAGTTCCGACGCCCGGGCAGGGTGAAGTCCTGCTGCGCACGATCTGGCTGTCGCTCGATCCCTATATGCGCGGGCGCATGAGCGAGGGGCCGTCCTACGCTGCACCAGTGCCGATCGGCGGGGTGATGGAAGGCGAGGCGGTCAGCGAGGTCGCGGCCTCCAACAATTCCGATTTCGCGGTCGGCGACATCGTGCGCATCCGCTCCGGCTGGCAGACGCATGCGATCTCGAACGGCAAGGGCCTGATCAAGGTCGATCCCAAGCTCGGGCCGATCTCGACCTCGATCGGCGTGCTCGGCATGCCCGGCATGACGGCGTACACGGGCCTGCTCGACATCGGCAAGCCGCAACCCGGCGAGACCGTCGTCGTTGCCGGCGCCTCCGGCGCGGTCGGCTCGGCCGTCGGCCAGATCGCCAAGATCAAGGGCGCACGCGCGGTCGGCATCGCCGGCGGCAAGGACAAGTGCGACTACGTGGTGAAGGAGCTCGGCTTCGACGCCTGTATCGATCACCGCGATCCCGATCTCGCCGCCAGGCTCAAGGAGGCCTGCCCGAACGGGATCGACGTCTACTTCGAGAATGTCGGCGGCGCGGTGTTCGAAGCCGTGTTCCCGCTGCTCAATCCGTTCGCGCGCGTGCCGGTCTGCGGCCTGATCGCCCATTACAACGACACCGAGGCCAAGCCGCCGAAATGGGCCGCGTCCCTGATGCGCGCAACGCTCACCAAGCGGCTCACCTTCCGCGGCTTCATCGTCTCCGACTTTGCTGCGCGCCATGGCGACTTCCTTCGCGACATGTCCATCTGGGTTCGCGAGGGCAAGGTCAAGTACAAGGAGTTCGTGACCGAGGGCCTGGAGAGCGCGCCGGCTGCCTTCATGGGCCTCCTGAAGGGCGCCAATTTCGGCAAGCAGCTGGTCCGGGTCGGCCCGGACAAGGCCTGAGCGGCCGCCTCCGGTCCCCAGGAGAGGCCGGAGTTGGTTAAGAAAGAGTCACCGATCGGCCACACCTGCTCGCAAAAGCCGCAGGTGTGAACGCCGATCGATTGACGGGCCCACGAAGGCATTGAATCATCGCGCATATTTCAGGTGTTGCGATGTTAGAGATTGGTATTTTCTGCGTCATTGTGCTGGCCGCCGCCTATTGGGCGACCATGTTCGTCATGGGCCGTCGCGACGACGTCATCCATGGCAAGTTCGTTCACGTCGACGACGAAGGCGATTTCGCGCAAGCCGCGATGCCGGCGCCGCCGCCGTTCCCGAAGCGTCCGGTCAAGGTTGCGCAAGCTCCAGGGCATCCGCCCGCCAGTGATCCGGCGGCCAAGCCAGTGAACAGCGAGGCGCTGCAATCCTTGCTCGCCGCGATCCAGCAGGATCTCAAGAGCGTCGCCTGAGAACCGGTCGCGAGCTAATGCTCGCCGCCCATCTGTGCGAGCAGCTCCTCGATGTCGACGTCCACCTGGCCCGCCGCGCGGACGTGACGAACCTCAAGATTGTCGGGCTGGAAGCGGTACTCGACGAGCCCGACTTCCTTGATCGCGATCCGGTCCTGGCGCCGATCGTTGATGACGAAACCCGCCGATGGCGCCCAGACGTGGCGGGTGTGGCGGAAGGTGAAGTCGCGGCGCTGATGCACGTGACCGCTGGCGATGAGACGCAGGTCGACCTTTCCGAACATCTCGATCAGCCGCGCTCGTGCCGGCTGCGGCACATAGCGGATCGCGGTCTCCGGCGTCTCGGGGTCGTCGGGCAGGTTGAGAAACAGCGGCTTGTGCAGGAACAGCGCGACCGGCCTGCCGTGCGTGCGCGATATCTCGGAGGCGAGCCAGTCGAATTGCTCGGCCTCGAAGCCAAGCCCCGAATTCATCACCAGCGAGTTGAGGCCGATGAAGCGCCAGCCCGCGGCCTCGAACGACCAATGGTCTTCGCCGATGATGTCGCAGAATTGCCGGCGGTGAGCCGGGCTGACCGGCGGCTTCGGCGCCGGCCCGATCGCGGTCGGATTGTCGCCGATGTCGTGATTGCCGGGCAGGTAGCGGCAGGCGACGGGCAGGGCGTCGTGCAGGCCTTTCGCGAATTCGACGTCGTCGCGGCCGGCCGGCCCGTCGAACGAGACGTCGCCGGTGTTGACGACGAAATCCGGCCTGCCGGCGTCGATGTGCTCGCTGATGCGGTGGAAGTTGGCGATCAGGCCGGGAAAGCGCCGGCCGAGATGGGTGTCGGAAATCTGGGTCAGGCGAAATTCGGGCATGCGATCATCCTACCCGTCGTCGCGCGTCGGAACGATGACGGCGCGGGCATGGATCGCAGCGAACAAAGTTTAAAGCACGCGGTAGCGGATCGTGTAGCCGTCCTACGGGGCGAGGGGTGCCGGCGAGCGGCGAGGCGATGCGGTCGGCGAGATGCCAGGGGCCGAAATCGCTTTGGCTATCGGTGATTGGCCGCAAGGCCGGGAACGCCGGTTCAAGTCGTTCATTGTCAGCGCCGGAAGGCGCGGCTAATGACGGTCGGAGACAGTCCGCCCGCCGGGAAAGTTCCGATGTCCGTCCAAATGGTCTTGCTGCCGGTTTTCGTGCAGGTCGCTCTCACCTTCGCGCTTCTGATCGGGATGGTCGTCGCGCGCCGCAAGACGCTGGTCTCCGGCGAAACCAGGATTCGCGACATCGCGCTGGGCGAGCCGAACTGGCCGAAGGGCGCCACCCAAATCGCCAATTGCTACCGCAACCAGTTCGAGCTGCCGGTGCTGTTCTACGTCCTGATCGCGCTGGCATTGCCCTTGCGCCGCGCCGATCTCTTCATCGTGTTGATGTCCTGGGTGTTCGTCGTGACGCGCTTTGCCCATGCCGGGATCTTCGTGTCCTCGAACGATCTGGGCCGGCGCTCCACCGTCTGGCTTGCCGGTGTGCTGGTGCTGCTGGCGATGTGGTTGTATTTCGCGCTGAAGCTTTTGCTGCTGATCTAGGCGCTTGCGCCGCTTGAAAGAATTCAAATGACCCCCGCTGCCCGGCTGTCCGCAGCCATCGAACTGATCGACACCATCGAGAGGGACCGCGTGCCCGCGGCCAAGGCGCTCAAGGAGTGGGGCACCGCGCACCGCTTCGCCGGCTCGGGCGACCGCGCCGCGATCGCCGGTCTCGTCTGGGACGTGCTGCGCCGCTACGCCTCGAGCGCGTTCCTGATGGATTCCGATACCGCGCGGGCGCGGCTGATCGGCATGCTCCGCCTCGAGCGCAATATGGACACGGCCACCATGGCCGCGCTGTTCGACGGCAGCCGGTTCGCGCCGCCGCCGCTGACCGAGGCCGAGCAGGCCGCGCTCGCAGCGCGCTCCCTCGAGGACGCGCCGGCCGCGGTCGCCGGCGACTATCCCGAATGGCTCGATCCGCATCTGGCAAAAGTGTTCGGTGACGACCGCGCGGCGGAAGCCGCCGCGATGGCGAGCCGGGCGCCGCTCGATTTGCGCGTCAACACGCTAAAGTCCAATCGCGACAAGGTGCTGCACACGCTTGCTCATCTTCATGCGAAACCGACGCCGTGGTCGGCAACGGGCCTGCGCATCGAGCTTTCGGCCGATGCGCGCAATCCCGGCATCCAGGCGGAAGAGGCTTTCATCAAGGGCGCCATTGAAGTGCAGGATGAAGGATCGCAGCTTGCGGCACAGTTTACCGCGGCAAAACCCGGCGAGCAGGTGATCGATCTCTGCGCCGGCGCCGGCGGCAAGACGCTGGCGCTCGCGGCCATGTTGCAGGGCAAGGGACGGCTGATCGCGACCGACAGCGACAAGCGCCAGCTCGCCCCGATCCACGAGCGGCTGTCGCGCGCCGGCGTCCACAATGCCGACGTTCGCACGCCCAAGGGCGAGGCCGATCCGCTGGCGGACATTCGCGCCTCGGCCGACCTCGTCGTGATCGACGCCCCCTGCACGGGAACCGGCACCTGGCGTCGCAACCCCGATGCCAAATGGCGGATGCGCCCGGGCGCGCTGGAGATCCGCCGGCGCGACCAGGCCGAGGTGCTCGCGCGTGCGGTGCCGCTGGTGAAGCCAGGCGGCCGCATCGCCTACATCACCTGCTCGGTGCTGGCGGAAGAGAACGGCGAGCAGGTGAGGGCGTTCGTCGCGCGTCATCCAGAATTCGCGGTCGTGCCTCCGGAGCAGACCGCCAGCGTGCTCTGGGACAAGGCGGAGGCCTTCGCGGACGCCGCGCTGCAATCGCCCGAGGGCTGGCTGATGACACCGCGACGGACCGGCACGGATGGGTTTTTCGTCTCGGTGCTGCGGAAGACGGCCTGATCAAGGCCGTCATTCCGGGGCAAACAAAAGCCCCGCGGACCGGATCCCGGTCGCGGGGCTTTCTAACTCTGGCGCTTCTGCCGGTACGTCCGTGGTCAGAAGCGCTACTGCGTGGGCTATTAGCCGACGCGGAGATTGTCAGCCGACGACTTGCCGCTGCGGCGATCGGCGACGATGTCGAACGAGACCTTCTGGCCCTCGTTGAGGGTGGAGAGGCCGGCGCGCTCGACCGCGCTGATGTGCACGAACACGTCCTTCTGGCCGTCGTCCGGCTGGATGAAACCATAACCCTTTTGGGTGTTGAACCACTTCACGGTGCCCATAGCCATGGGTATTTCCTTTGTTAGAGATGGTACGCACGCGGACCGGTACGCGTCGCTGCGCCCATGATCCTGTTCAGTCGATTTTTGGAGAAGTCATCTGAAGCGTGCGCGCCCGTCTGTAACGAAGCGAAGCGGCCCAGTCGTTCGGCCAAGTATCGATGATCACAATATAGCGAGAATTTGGGGCCACTTCAAGGCATCACCCGTGGTTCGGGATGTCGCGCCTCTTTGCTATTTTGCGGTGCAAATAAACCGTCCGGCGCGTCAGTCCACGATGAATAGCGTGGCGCCGGTGGCCGTCGAGGACCGGTGCGCGGCGTCGCCGAAATCCGAGACCTGGTAGCTCATGCCTGCCGTCAGCTTGAATTTGCGCCCGTCGCGCAGCTCGGAGTCGAGCTCGCCCTTCAGCACGTAGAGCACGTGGCCGCGATCGCACCAATGATCGGCGAGATAGCCCGGCGAATATTCCACCATCCGCACCCGGAGATCGCCGATGTTGAGCGTGCGCCACCTGGCCTCACCGGTCTCGCCGGGATGCGTGGTTGCCTCGATCCGGCTCCAGTCGGTGACGGTAAAGGGGGAGCTGGGGAGTTTCATGGAAGGATCCTGCCTTGATGCGGTGCATCGCTTGGTAGCCTATGCCGGTTTCCTGGTCGTGCACTTTACCTGGGCGGCGAGGGCGTCAGCGCACAGCCGGCCGCCTCTTGCAGCCTGCTCGCGTTGATGACCCAGACCAGCAGAGCGGCGGCGCTGATGCCGGAGCCCAGCATGCAAACGCCGCCCCAGCCCATCATCGCATACACCATGGTTGCCGCGATTCCGCCGGCCGCGCTGCCGATCGAGTAGAACACCATGTAGCCCCCGACCAGCCTGCTTGCTGCGTCGGGACGGGCGGCCACAATCAGGCTCTGGCTGGTCACATGCACGGCCTGCAGCCCGAGATCCAGCATGATCACGCCTGCGACGACGAACCAGAGCGAGACATGCAGGCAGGCGATCGCGCCCCAAGCGGCGAGCATCAGCATCAGCGACAGTCCGGTGGTGCGTTGGGCCCATCCGAGGTCGGCGAGACGGCCGGCATTGCGCGCACCGAGCGCTCCGGCGAAGCCGGCGACCCCGAGCAGTCCGATCGCCGTGTGCGACAGCGTGAAAGGGGGCGCCGAAAGCGGCAGCACGATCGAGGTCCAGAACACGTTGAGATCGGCAAAGATCAGGAACGCGAACAGGGCGCGGTCGCGCAGGATCGGCTCCTCGGCGAACAGCGCCGCCGTCGAGCGCAACAGCGACAGATACGACGAGCCGGCCATGGCCGCGTGCGGACCGCGGGGCAGGACTCGCAACAGCAGGATGGCCATGGCGAGCATGAGGCCGGCCGAAACCAGGTAGACCGTGCGCCAGCCGCCGATATCGGCCAGCGCGCCCGAGGCGAAGCGCGCAAGCAGGATTCCCCCGACGACGCCGCTGGTCACTGTCCCGATGGCGCGGCCCCGGCCGTCCGGCGTCGCGAGCGTCGCGGCAAAGGCGACGAGGATTTGCACGACGACGGCAAGCACGCCGACCAGCGTCAGTCCCGCGAGCAGGACCGCGGTGTGCGATGCGGTGCCGACGACCACGAGGCCGGTCGCTGAGAGTGCAATCTGGCCGGCGATCAGGCGCCGGCGATCCCAGAGGTCGCCGAGCGGCACGATCAGGATCAGGCCGAGGGCGTAGCCGATCTGCGTGAAGGTCACGACCATGCCGATCGCCGCGGGAGCGATGCCGAGGTCCTCGGCCATCGCATCGAGCAGTGGCTGGGCGAAGTAGATGTTGGCGACGCTGAGGCCGCAAGCCAGCGCGAGCAGCAGCGCCATCGCGGAAGAAAGCCCGTGCCCGGCCGGCCCGGCACCAGTCTTCGGGTTGCCTCTGGCGAGGTCATTGTTCGTCATCCGTTATCTCCCGCACGGCCTATCTAGTCTTATCATAGGACCAGTTGCGTGCGGCGTTGTCTAGTCTTATTTTAGAACCAGATTGGAGTGGGAGCATGAAGCGGACTGGTTTTTCCGAGGCCGACTGCCCGGTGGCGCGCGCGCTCGATGCAATCGGCGACTGGTGGTCGCTCCTGATCGTGCGCGATGCCTTCGACGGGCTGCGCCGGTTCGGCGATTTCCAGAAGAACCTCGGCATTGCCAAGGGCATGCTCAGCACGCGCCTGCGCAAGCTGGTCGAACTCGACGTGCTCGAGCTGGTTCCGGCTTCCGACGGCAGCGCGTATCAGGAATACGCGCTGACGCGGCGGGGACACGACTTGTTTCCTGTCATCGTCGGTTTGCGCCAATGGGGCGAGGCGCATCTCTATGCGCGCGGCGAGGCGCATTCCGACCTGGTGGACCAGGCAGGCCAGCCGGTCGGGCAACTGGTGCTGCCGTCGCGAACCGGGCGGCCGCTCACGTGGTCCGAAACGAAGGTGCGAAAGGTCGGCGCGCGCAAGCGCTGATGGCGCGGCGCAGACGGATCAATGGGGCAAATGATTCGCCGAGCCCTGCACGATCAGCCCGGCGTCGTTCACCCGCAGATATTCGCAGATCTTCTTCCCCCGCTCGTTCTCGTAGAACACCACCACGCTGTCGGGACTGACGAACACATCGATCAGCGAAAAGTGCAGCTCCGGCAGCAGCCCCAGCGCCTTGCCCCAATAGGCGCGCAAGCTCTCCTTGCCGCGCAACGTTCCGCTGGCGTCGAACCCCATCGCGGGGATGCGGTCCGAGGTCATCACGGCCGCCTCGTCATAGAGCGCAAGCACGCGCTCGAGATCGCGCGCGTTCCAGGCCTCGACCCAGGTGCGGCCGAGCGCGGCCAGCATTGACGGTGGATGATGCTGCGGCATGACGTTCTCCCTGATGGGCCCTCTTGAGGGCGAATATAATAGGTCAATATTACTGACCTATATCCATTTGTCCATGCCCAAAGAAGCATGTGGGCGCGCCCCGTGCGCGGTTGCGGCCCGGGCCGCGCCAGCGTATCTGCTGGCCATGACAGCAGCACAGAACGACCGCTCCGCGTCGACGCCCCCGGTGGCCTCGGCGCACGACAAGATTCTCATCGTCGACTTCGGCAGCCAGGTGACGCAGCTGATCGCGCGTCGCGTGCGCGAGGACGGCGTCTATTGCGAGATCGTCCCGTTCAACAAGGCCGAAGCCGCCTTCGAGGAGATGAAACCGAAAGCGGTGATCCTGTCCGGCGGCCCGGAATCGGTGCACGAGGCCGGCTCGCCCCGCGCGCCGCAATTGATATTCGCCTCCGGCGTGCCCGTGATGGGCATCTGCTACGGCCAGATGACCATGGCGGCCCAGCTGGGCGGCGAGGTCGAGGGCGGTCATCACCGCGAGTTCGGCCGCGCCGACGTCGAGGTGAAGGCTGAGAGCAAGCTGTTCGAGGATGTCTGGTCCTCCGGCAGCAAGAACCAGGTCTGGATGAGCCATGGCGATCGCATCACCAGGATGCCGCCGGGCTTCTCCGTCGCCGGCACCTCGCCGAACGCCCCGTTCGCGATCATCCAGGACGAGACGCGCAAATATTACGGCCTGATGTTCCACCCCGAAGTGGTGCACACGCCCGACGGCGCGAAACTCATCCGCAACTTCGTGCGCAAGATCGCCGGCCTCACCGGCGACTGGACCATGCGCGCCTTCCGCGAGGAGGAGATCGCCAAGATCCGCGCGCAGGTCGGCAAGGGCAGGGTGATCTGCGGCCTCTCCGGCGGCGTCGATTCGGCCGTTGCGGCCGTGCTGATCCACGAGGCCATCGGCGACCAGCTCACCTGTGTCTTCGTCGATCACGGATTGATGCGCCTCAACGAGGCCGAGCAGGTCGTCGACCTGTTCCGTCACCACTATAACATCCCGCTCGTGCACGTGGATGCATCGAAGCAGTTCCTCGGCGAGCTCGAAGGCGTCACCGACCCCGAAGCCAAGCGCAAGACCATCGGCCGTCTCTTCATCGAGGTGTTCGAGGCCGAGGCCAAGAAGATCGGCGGCGCCGACTTCCTCGCGCAGGGCACGCTCTATCCCGACGTGATCGAGAGCGTCTCCTTCACCGGCGGGCCTTCCGTCACCATCAAGTCGCACCACAATGTCGGCGGCCTGCCCGAGCGCATGAACATGAAGCTCGTCGAGCCCCTGCGCGAGCTGTTCAAGGACGAGGTGCGCAAGCTCGGCCGCGAGCTCGGCCTCCCCGAAATCTTCGTCGGCCGCCACCCGTTCCCGGGCCCGGGCCTCGCCATCCGCTGCCCCGGCGAGATCACCCGCGACAAGCTCGACATCCTGCGCAAGGCGGACGCCGTCTACATCGACCAGATCAGGAAGCACGGCCTCTACGACGAGATCTGGCAGGCCTTCGCCGTGCTGCTCCCGGTGAAAACCGTCGGCGTCATGGGCGACGGCCGCACCTACGACTACGTCGTGGGCCTCCGCGCCGTCACCTCCACCGACGGCATGACCGCGGACTTCTACCAGTTCGACATGAAGTTCCTAGGCGAGACCGCGACGCGCATCATCAACGAGGTGAAGGGCGTGAACCGGGTGGTGTATGACGTGACCAGCAAGCCACCTGGGACGATCGAGTGGGAGTAGGGCGTCGCCGCCCCAGCGGTCTGATGTCGGCACCATCTACGCCGGCAGCAGACCCGCGGCGCGATAGTTGTCGATCGTCGTGTCGTAGAGCGAAATATCGGAGCGGCTCCTTGCCATCAGCTGCGCGCCGGCGATGGCGGCGAAAATGGCGCGAGCCCGCTGTTCGCTCTTTCTCGAACTGACCACGCCCGCAGCCACCAACAGCTTGCTCAGCCACGCCACGTTGACGTCGGCAAATGTCTGGACCTCCTTCTTCACTGCGCCCGGCAGGTCCTCGATTTCCGCGGACATGAAGCTGCAGAGGCACATGCGATTGTCGTTCTCGAGCGCTTTGCGAAACACATCGGGATATCGACGCAGGCAGCGCGCAGGATCGGCGGTTTCTGCCAGCATCGCCTCGAGTTGGGCGGCGGTGTCCTCCCAGTAGCGCCGTGCGACGGCCACGCCGAGATCGGCCTTGCTTGGGAAATGGTGGTAGATGCTGGCGGCCTTGATCCCGACCTCGCCCGCGAGATCGCGGAAATTCAGGCCGCCATAACCGTGCGCCTGCGCGGTCCGCTTTGCTGCCGCCAAGATGGCTTCCCGAGCGCTTGAACTCACTTCGTCGTCTCACTGCTTCGTTATCTACCAAGTGACAGGTAGGGCTTGACCCGCCGAATTGGAAGACTTCATATCGGGCCTACCAAGTGACAGGTAGACAAGATAGGAGTCGTGATGAAGATTTATGATTGGCCAACTGGACCATATCCGGCCCGCGTTCGCATCGCCTTGGCCGAGAAGAACCTGTCGTCGCACGTGCAGTTCGTATTGGTCGATCTCTACAAGGGCGAGCACAAGACGCCCGAATTCCTCGCCAAGAACTACTCCGGCACCCTGCCGGTGCTCGAACTCGACGACGGGACCTTCATTGGCGAGTGCACGGCAATTACCGAGTACCTTGATGCGCTCGATGGCGCGCCGACGCTGACCGGCAGGACCCCGCGCGAAAAGGGCGTGATTCACATGATGAGCAAGCGCGCCGAACTGGAGCTGCTCGACGCTATCAGTGTCTATTTCCACCACGCCACGCCGGGCCTTGGGCCTCATGTCGAGATCTATCAGAATCCCGAATGGGGATTCCGCCAGCGCGACAAGGCGCTCAGGGGGATGCACTACTTTGACGGCATTCTGAAAGAACAGCCGTTCGTCGCCGGCGAGGCGTTCACGATGGCCGATATCACCCTCATAGGCGGCTTGATCTTCGCGGGACTCGTGAGCGTGCCGGTGCCGGTGGAGTGCGAGGCTCTCTTGGCATGGTATGCAAGGATGCAGGAGCGTCCGAGCGTCAAAAACCGGATAACAATGTCCGAGCCGACCAAGGCATCTTGATTGAGATCGTCTTGCGCAAGGGCGGATCTTGCCTTCCCAACTCGGCAGAGCCTTCGCAACATCGCGATGCTCCCCGAACGGGACCGCCAAGAAGTTTGTGCCGGCCTCGAGTGCACTCGCAGCTCGTCGGCTGCAGACCGCGGGGTAGGACATTCAGGCATATTGAGACCGTATTGTGCCAACGATATCGTCCAGGGACAGTGCCCGCAGAACGCTCAAGCCCTCGACGTCAGATGATCGAGGCAGCTGGAACCACCGCAGGTTGAAAGCGTTAGCTGTGGGCCGCAATTGATGTCGGGGGCGGAGCTATGTCCGACTTACTGCCCAGCGCGTTGAATCTTGCGCGGTTTCAGTTCGCCTTCACGGTGGTCTGGCACTTCCTGTTTCCGGCCTTCACGATCGGGCTGGCGAGCTATCTTGCGGTGCTCGAAGGTCTGTGGTTGTGGACGGGCCGCGGCGCCTATCTCGATACCTATCGCTATTGGCTGAAGATCTTCGCCGTCGCCTTCGCCATGGGCGTCGTGTCCGGTCTGGTCATGTCATACCAGTTCGGGACGAACTGGTCCGTGTTTGCCGACAAGACATCACCGGTTCTGGGGCCGCTCCTTGGCTATGAGGTGCTGACGGCATTCTTTCTGGAGGCCGGCTTTCTCGGGGTCATGCTGTTCGGCCTTGGCCGCGTTGGTCCGCGCCTGCATTTTGTCGCGACCTGCTTCGTCGCGGGCGGCACCTTGCTCTCGGCCTTCTGGATTCTGGCGGCCAATTCCTGGATGCAAACGCCGGTGGGACATGCGACGAGTCCGGACGGACAGTTCATTCCCGACAGCTGGCTCGCGATCATCTTCAATCCGTCGTTCCCCTACCGTTTCGCCCATACGGTCACGGCGGCTTACCTGACGACTGCGATGATCGTGGGCGCCGTGGGCGCCTGGCATCTCCTGCGGGACAGGATGAACGAACGCGCTCGCATCATGTTTTCGATGGCGATGTGGATGGCCGCGATCGTGGCCCCGCTGCAGCTCCTGATCGGCGATCTGCATGGCGTGAATTCGTACCACCACCAGCCCACCAAGGTCGCCGCCATGGAAGGTCACTTCGAAACCGAGCGCCGCGCGCCTTCCATCCTGTTCGGCATGCCGGATGCCGATGCCGGCGTGACTCGCGGCCAGATTGCCATTCCCGCCTTCGCGAGTCTTTACCTCACGCACAGCCTTGATGGAGAGGTCAAGGGACTCAAGGCTTTCCCGAAAGATACATGGCCGACCAATATCCCACTCGTCTTCTGGGCGTTCCGCATCATGGTCGGTCTGGGGGTTTTGATGATCGTGCTGGGCATGGCGTCGCTGTGGCTGCGTCGGCGCAACAGGCTCTATGACGCGCCATGGCTCCACCGCTTTGCCGTGGCCATGGGGCCGTCCGGGCTGATCGCGGTGACCGCCGGATGGACGGTGACAGAGGCCGGACGACAGCCTTTCACCGTTTATGGACTCCTGAGGACCGCCGATAGCATCTCGCCGATCGCCGCGCCGGCGGTCGCCGCATCGCTCGCCGCATTCGTCGTCGTGTACTTCGTCGTGTTCGGCGCAGGTATCGCCTATCTGTTTCATCTCTTCCGCCAGACGCCTGAAGCCGGCGAGCACGGACCGCCACAGGGCCAGCCGGTCCGCACCGCCGGCATTACGCCGGCGCCAGCCTTGATAGACCTGGCGCCGGAGACGCACAGAGCAGAGCCGCGGCAAGCGGGGATCAGGCCATGAGCATCGATCTCACACTGATCTGGGCCCTGCTGATCGCCACGGCCGTGTTGCTCTACGTGTTGATGGACGGCTTCGACCTTGGCGTGGGCATCCTGTTTCCGGCCGAGGCGGCGAGAGCCGACCGCGATGTCATGGTCAATTCCGTGGCGCCAGTCTGGGATGGCAACGAAACCTGGCTCGTCCTGGGGGGCGGCGGATTGTTCGCTGTGTTTCCTTTGGCCTACGCGACGATTTTTCCTGCGCTCTACATGCCGCTCATTCTGATGCTGCTCGCATTGGTGTTTCGCGGGGTGGCCTTCGAGATGCGGTTTCGGGCGCGGACTTCCGCCGGTGAGCTATGGTGGGACCGCGCCTTCTCGTGGGGCAGCTTTGCCGCCGCTTTCCTCCAGGGCGTCTGCCTCGGCGCCATCGTGCAGGGCATTCGCGTGGAGGGGCGTGCCTACGCCGGCGGCTGGTGGGATTGGCTGACGCCTTTCTCGGTTCTGACCGGTGTTGCCCTCGTCGTCGGCTATGGCCTGCTCGGCGCGTGCTGGCTGATCTGGAAGACCGACGGCGCGCTTCAGGCACGCTGCCGCAGCTATGCACGCGTTCTCGGCTTCGCGACGCTCGGATTCATCGCCCTCATATCGGTGATGATGGTCATCCAAAGCCCGCCGTTCCGCGCGCGATGGCTGACGCTGCCAAACATGCTTTACGCAGCGCCTGTGCCAGTTCTCCTGGCGCTGCTGGCATGGCGCTTTCACCGCGCGCTCGGCAAGGGCGAGGATGGGGTGCCGTTCCTGTGCGCGCTTGGCTTTTTCGTGCTTTCCTATATCGGGCTTGGCATCAGCATGTGGCCGATGATCGTGCCGCCCTCCATCACGATCTGGCAGGCAGCCACGCATCCCAGCAGCCAGTTGTTCCTGCTCGTCGGCGCGGCGGTGCTGGTGCCGGTGATCCTTGTCTATACCAGTTACGTCTACTGGATATTTCGCGGCAAGGTGCGGCACGGTGAGGGGTATCACTGATGCTGCGAGTGTCTCGACCCTGGAGGCAGCTGTTATGGTTCGTGGCGCTGTGGGCGGCAGGTGTGATCACGCTGCTGGCGATTGCAATGCCGATCCGATGGCTGCTGAAGGCGGGGTAGAAGCTGCCGATCGATTGGCGTGTGGAAGCCGCGGCAAGGAACGCGAGCAGAACGGACTTTGACCTACGTCATTGTGACGATCCTCGAAGCAGGTAGCGTGTTCCGGTCGGTTCAAGCGGCGTTGCGAGGTCGATGACAATGAAGAGTCTGGCCCTATCGCGCATTTTCTCGGCGAGCCTGGTGGCTGTGATCGCCATCGCGCCATCGCTCTCGCTCGCTTGTACGCGGCTGGTCTATCTCGGCGCCAACAATCAGGTCGTCACTGCGCGGTCGATGGACTGGCGCTTTGAGATGCCGACCAATCTCTGGATCTTCCCGAGAGGCATGGCGCGCAGCGGGGAGGTCGGGCCGAACTCGCTGAATGGACGTCCAAATTCGGCAGCGTTGTTGCCTCCGCCTACGACGTTTCGACGTCGGACGGCATGAACGAGGCGGGACTGGTCGCCAACGTCCTCTGGCTCACCGAGTCCGAATACCCGAAGTTCGATCCCGGCAAGCCAGGCCTGTCCATCGCCGCCTGGGCCCAATACGTGCTCGACAATTTCGCCACCGTTCAGGACGCGGTTGCGGTGCTCGAGACGGATCCATTCACGATCGTCACCGACAACGTGCCCGGACAGAAATTGCTCGCCACGCTTCACCTGTCTCTTTCGGACGCCACGGGTGACAGCGCGATCGTCGAATACATCAATGGCCGGCCGGTCATCCATCACGATCGCAAGTACCAGGTGATGACCAATTCCCCGACCTTCGAACAGCAGCTGGCGCTGAACGAATATTGGAAGGAGATCGGCGGCACGGTGATGCTGCCGGGCACGAATCGCGCCGCAGATCGGTTCGCGCGCGCGTCCTTCTACGTCAATGCGATTCCGAAAGACGAAAATCCCGACCGCGCTTTGGCCAGCGTCTTCAGCGTGATCCGCAACGTGTCCGTGCCGTTCGGCATTTCAACCTCGGATCAACCGAACATTTCCTCGACCCGGTGGCGCACCGTCGCCGACCATCAGCGCAAGCTGTACTTCTTCGAATCCGTGCTGACCCCGAATGTATTCTGGGTGGATCTCAAGGGAATCGATTTCTCACCCGAGAAGGGAAATGTGAAGAAGCTCGATCTCGGGCCCGAACAGTCGCGTACCTTTGCCGGCGATGCGACCACGAATTTCCAGGAGGCTGAGCCATTCAAGTTCCTGGGTCTGCCGATGTGAGCATCACCCGCCGCGACGGCGTTACGACGAGGCCAATGGGATTTCTGGCCGTTAGCGCTGTGCCTGGCGGGGCCAGGCCCTTCGCGTTGCCGCCGTCCTGACCGCGCTTAGCCCCCCGGCATAAACGTCGGATGTCCGTCACGCTCTCCCGTGATACGTGATCCGTATGGTCCCCTCCGGAGCTCGCCTTCATGTCCGTCGCCACCGCCGCCAGCCAACTGTCCGCCACTGCCACCTCCACCGATCCCGAGACCCTTGGCTGGATGCGCGGCTTCCCGCCGGCACTCGACCGCACCATCACCTTCCAGAACGGCTCGTTCCGCAGCTTCCCCGAGCTGCGCTGGGCCTGGAGCAACATCCGCCAGCTGGTGCCGACCGTGAACGTCTGGCGCGGAGCAGGGCCGGCGTCGGTGTTGCCGCGCCAGGATCATGACATCGGTGCGGTCGGCTCGACCACGATGGACGGGCGGCCCATGACCTTTGAAAAGATGCTGGAGGAAACGTACACCGACGGCATCGCCGTGCTGCATCGGGGCAGGCTGATCTATGAGCGCTATTTCGGCGCGTTGAAGCCGCACAAGCCGCATATCGCCATGTCGGTGACGAAGTCGTTCACCGGGGTGCTCGCCGGTATTCTGGTTGCCGAGGGCAAGATCGATCCGCAGGCGCCCGTCACGGACTATGTGCCGGAGTTGAAGAGCAGCGCGTTTGGGGACGCGTGCGTGCACGAGGTCATGGATATGACCACGGGGCTCGCCTACACCGAAATCTACACCGACAAGAATTCGGACGTGTGGGGCCTCCGGCGCGCCAACGGCATGGCGCCGATCCCGCCTGATTATGCGGGCCCGACCACCATCTTCGACTTCCTTGTCGCGCAGAAGAAGCAAGGCGAGCACGGCAAGGCGTTTGCCTACAAGACCGTCAACACCGACGTGCTCGCCTGGATCTGCCGCCGCACCAGCGGCATGACGTTATCCGACCTGCTCTCCGAGCGCATCTGGCAGCCGATGGGTGCGGAGGAGGACGCGCACTATCATGTCGACCGCATCGGCACGGAGAGCGGCGGCGGCGGTCTCTCCACGACGTTGCGCGATCTCGCCCGCTTCGGAGAGACCATGCGCAATCACGGCCGCTTCAACGGCCGCCAGATCGTGCCGTCACAGGCGGTCGAGGACATCGCACGTGGCGGCGACCCCGAAAAGTTCAAGCCGGCGGGCTACACCACGCTACCGGGCGCGTCGTATCGCAATCAATGGTGGGTCACGCACAACGAGCACGGCGCCTACATGGCGCGCGGCGTATACGGCCAGGGCATCTATATCGATCCCAAGGCCGAGATGGTCATCGCGCGCTACGCCTCGCATCCCATGGCCGGCAACGCCGCCAACGACCCGGTGACGCTGCCGGCCTACATGGCACTGGCAAAGGCGCTGATGGCGGGCGGGTAGGGCTATCAGCGGCCAGGCGGAGGCGTTACCCCTCCTGCCAATGCGGGTAGGTGACGTAAGCGGTGAGGGCGCCTTGCTCGTGCGAGCGGATGGTGACCCTCTCGCCCTTCGGCATGTAGACGATCTCGCCGGGCCCCGCGGTGACGGTGTTGCCGTTGCTCGTGACCGAGAGCTTCCCCTCCAGCACAATCATGACATCGTCGACTTTCATCGTCTCGTCCAGAGTCTGGTTCGGGGCGTAGCGGCCGTAGCCGATCGTAATCGGTCCGCCGTGACGCTGGTCGACCATATTGCTGACGAAGATGTCGCCGTCCTGTCCCGGCGAGCGTGCGAGCGAAGCATCGGCGATGGCGAATTTGCAAACTTTCATGAATTCCTTCCGTCTTGACCAAGCCTGCGGGTGGGGAGGGCACCGATAGACGCTCGAGCAGACATTTGGTTCGCATGACCTCGCGAGGCGGTTTGACGCAGCGGATCATCTAGTATAAGTATTGACTTATATTAGCGCCGATCGATATCCGTCGCTTCCACGCAGCAACGAGGAGGAACGTCATGCAGATCGATGTCGCCAGGGTCTTGGGGCTCGTGACACGCTCGGTGAGGAGCTTCAACAAAAACGGCAAGCCGGCGAGTACAGTGACGCTGACGCGGCTCTACGACACCGGCGTCGACGATCTCTGGGACGCCGTGACCAGCCGGGAGCGCATCCCGCGCTGGTTTGCGCCGGTCGAGGGAGACCTCCAGCTCGGCGGAAGATACCAGGTCAAGGGCAATGCGGGCGGCACCATCACGGCCTGTACGCCGCAGACGCATTTCGCCGCGACCTGGGAATTCGGTGGCGCCACGAGCTGGATCGACGTCAGGCTGAGCGCGGAACGAAGCCAGGCGCGCCTGACGCTTGAGCACACCGCGATCATCGAGGACCATTGGAATCAGTTCGGCCCCGGTGCGGTGGGCATCGGTTGGGACCTCGCTCTTGCGGGACTTGACCGATACCTTGCGACCGGGGCTTCGGTCGACCACGAGACGGCCGAGGCGTGGATGGGCTCGCCGGAGGGCAAGGACTTCATGACGACCAGCGGGGAGTCCTGGCGTGCGGCGCACGTCGCGAGCGGGTTCGATCCGGCCGCGGCGAAAGAGCGCTCGGACCGCACCATCGCATTCTATCGCGGCGAGACGCCGCCCGATATCACGCATCCCGGCACAGGAAGCTGATGCACGCCTTCGAAGTCCTCGCCGATCCCGTGCGCCGCCGCATCCTCGAGCTGCTCGGCCTCAGGGAAATGGCGTCCGGCGAGGTCGTCGAGGTGATCGGGGCCGAGTTCGGCATTACCCAGGCGGCCGTCTCGCAGCACCTCAAGGTGCTGCGAGAGAGCGGCTTTGCCAGCGTTCGGGCGGAGGCGCAAAGGCGGCTCTATTCGGTCGACGTTGCCGGGCTGCAAGCGGTCGACGCGTGGATCGGTCAGTTCAGGAATTTCTGGGAGCCGAAGCTGGACGCACTGGCCACCGAGATCGCGCGTGGCAAACGAGCGCGTCGCAAGGCTCCGCTCGCCAAAACGAGCGGGAAGAGAGCTTGAGGTGATCGCGAATTGGGCGTGAGGAGCGAAGTTAGTCTTGCGATCAGATTGGCGTCCTGAAGATAGCCAACTCGTATCGCGCAATCATATCCTTCTGCGATCAGATCGACGAACCGATCACTGTAGCAGGTTTGGATCTGAAGATGAGGATGGCGCCCGCCCATTCCGCAAGGATGGGAGCGAAGTGGATCGGGCCGAAAGAAAGCGGCACCGCAACTCGCAAGCGGCCGCGCAAGTCGCCGGCTGGTAGAACTGCCTCCCTCGCTGCATCGATCTCGGCGCCACCCTGGCGGCACGGTCTTGGAAAGTGACGCCGGCTTCCGGGAGCGCAGCCCCGCGCGTCGTTCTTGCAAGCAGTTGGACGCCAAATGCCGCTTCGAGCCGCAGGAGCCAGCCATTCCCGCTTCAGCCGCGACAGCCGCTGGATCCAGAACATGCCGTCACGGCCTCGCCCCCTGGCGCCAGACGTCGAGGACGGCTGCAACGATTGCTTCGGGAGCGTCCTCCTGCACCAGATGCTTCGCGTCCGGCACGACGATGAACCGGGCGCCAGGAATGCGTCGGACGAGCTCTTCGCCGTCCTTGAGCGGGATGAACTCGTCCTTCTCGCCCCAAAGGATCGTTACGGGGCAGCGGATCTCATCATATCGTCCTTCAACGTCCTCGCTGTACTTGTCATCCATCTGTGCGATCTGCCGCCAAAAAGCCTTCTTGCCCCCGTCGTCGAGCCACGGCGCGAGGTAGAGCCGCATTTCCTCCTCCCGCAAGCTGTGCATCACCGCAGCGCCGATATAGGCGCGCAGGACGGCTTCGTGAATGTAGGCGGGCAGCGCGGCAAATACTTCTCGGTGCGCCTTGGCTGCTTGCACCAGCGCGGATCCTTGCGGGCTGATTGCGACCGGATCGATCAATACGAGGCTGCTATACTCGACACGGTCGAGGAGATGAGCGCGCAGTGCAGCGGAACCGCCAAAATCATGTGCGACAATGTCCGGCCGCTCGATGCCCCAATAGTTCACGAGCGTCGCGAATAGTCGATTCTGAATGCCATGCAGGACATCTGCGTCCGGCTTGTCGGATTGGCCAAAGCCGATCAAGTCGTAATAGAACACCCGGCGGTGCCGCGCGAGCCATGGCGCAATCCGTCGCCATACAAGCGAGGAGAATGGCGAGCCATGCGCGAGGATGGCGGGTGGCCCTTCGCCAACCATGCCCCAAGCGATGCGATGCCCCTGGTAAGTGAAACGTTCGGGCAAAGTCCAGTTCGCCGTCATCTCATTCTCCTTACTTCGACCTGTCCTCGAGATCATTCGTCGAGCGTCCGCCGACAGTCGTCCTGATGGAGACTCTGGCGCCCGGCTATTTCGGGATGTCGAGGATAGCCGCGGCGAAACGATCGGGCGCTTCACGCGGCACGAAGTGACCGATGCCGGGAAGAAGGCGTCGTTCGTAGCTGCTGCCGAAATACCGCTCCTTGTGCTCGGACGTGACGGGGAGGTCGTCACCATCCTCGGCACCTTGCAGCATGATCGTCGGAACGTTGATCGTGGGTGGCTCAGCCAGACGGCGCTCGACATCTTCATGGTCCGGCGCCCCTTCCGCGTCGCGCCAGCGCTGGCGGTAGGCATGGAGGCTGATGTCGGCCCAGTCTGGATTGTCGAGGGAGCTCGCAGCTGCCTCGAATTCGACGTCCCGGTCCGGCCATGCCGGCGACCAGCTTTGCCACAGATAGCGGCACAGCCGTTTGCGATCGTCGCGATAGGCGGTCCGCCCGTTGCTCGTGGCGGCGTACCATTCGTACCAGTAGGCGCGAGCCAGGTCATGCGGCATCCGGCTCGCCGGAATGGCCGTGGCATAGCCCGCAGCCGCAGCGACGACGCCGGCCAAGCGGTGAGGGAACAGAGCCGCCACGCCGTAGGCGGCCCGTGCTCCCCAATCATAGCCGCCGAGCACGACATCGTTGAGGTCGAGTACGTCTATGAACTGTGACAGGTCGAGCGTGAGTGCCGCAATAGCGCCGCTGCGCATGGTGCTGCTACGCAGGAATCGCGTCGGGCCCGAGCCGCGCAAATACGGCGCATAGATGCGGAAGTTCCGGCCGCTGAGTCTGTCGATCACCTTGTCCCAACAGCGCACGTCATCAGGCCAGCCGTGGACCAGGACGAGCGGGCGCCCATCCGCGGGCCCACAGACCTCGTAGGCGACCTCGAGTTCGTTCGTGCGACAGGTGGATTGGGACCGTCGTAACCTCGTGGTTTCCTTGCGAGCCTTGGCTGCTGCCCGGCCATAGCGGGTCGCGATGCTGTCGAGACCGGTCTTGATGAAGGTGCGGATGCCTTCAGCGGTCATCGCGTCGTGCATGGTCAGCTCGAACTGCACCGACCACTGGACGGTGCTGGCGCCATCGCGATCGTCAATAATGCGGAACTCGGCGACATAATCGCGAACGGGCATCGCGGTCTCATCGATCAGGTAGCGATAGCCGCGATGGTCGGGAGCGACTTCGAGCAGACGTTCCGTCTGCCGGCTGCCGTCACGCGCTTCGGCGATGCGGCGGCTGCCATTTCGTTCACCCTCGCTGGTGACCTTGGTCAGCATTGGGTGCCATTCGCCGACGGCGCTAAAGGCGCCGATGCCCCGCGCCAGAGTGTCCGCCTGTTCGGCGATTCGTACGCTCTCGACGATTCTGGTCTTCTCGCGTGCCGCCGCCGCTCTCCGCCAGACGATCCTGACCGTTCCCCTTTCAGTCTCCGCGTCGAGCACCAGCAGACCGTTCTCGAACCGGTAGTGGTGTTGCTGGTCATCACGTTCGAGATTGGGATACCAGGAGCCCTCGACGCGATGCGTGATCACGTGCCGATCGGTATCTATCGAGAAAGTCCCGAAATAGCCGAAATAACTCAGGAACGCGTGTGCCGCGTCGTCCTTGTCAGCATCGCGCCAGTCGCCGGACGGAAACGATCGCCGTCCTCTGCGGGCGAGCTGCGCCGAGACATGCCCATCCGCAGTGTAGATGATCTTGCCGATCGCGTGTTCGCCGAGCGGATATGCCTTCGATTTGCCGGGCTGCTGCTCCGACCACTCGACGAGCGTCCAGACGCCGAGGAGGTGTTCCCTGACTTCCGATCGAGTCACATTCATGCGTCGAGCTTTCATATCGTGAACGTTACGTTCCCCGACACTGCCGTCGACGGCAGGTTGGAGGGTGCGCACCGACATCCCCGACCAACGGCGGCGGCGCGATCGGGTTTCTTCCGGATATGATTGTTAGGTCGGTCTCAGCGACCACTTCCCAGACGGTCAGGTTCCTCTTTCAAATCAAGCGATGTGTGCCGCGCGACGGGGCGTCGTCGGTCCTGCCGACGTGGCGGAGTCTTCCAGGAACCGGGATCGACGTGGGGCCGCCGGATTTCACCCTCGCGACAATTTCTCGAATTTCTTCACCAGCCGTTCCCGCTTCAGCCGCGACAGCCGCTGGATCCAGAACAAGCCGTCGAGCTGATCGATCTCGTGCTGGTGGCACACGGCGCGCAAACCTTCCGACTCCTCGCGGTGCATGTCGCCATCGAGATCCTGGTAGCTGATCCGTACCCGCGCATGGCGCTGCACCTCGTCGTTGACCCCGGGCATCGAGACGCTGCCTTCGCGGTGCAGGATCATCTCGGGCGAGGCCCATGTGATCTCCGGATTGACATAGGTCTGCGGGCCGTCCCTGGCATCGAGCTCCAGCACCACGACACGCAAGAGCACGCCGATATGCGGCGCGGTGATGCCGATGCCGGGCGCGGCTCGCATCGTGTCGAGCAAATCCTGCGCGAGGTCGCGCAAGCCGTCGTCGAAAGCGGTGACGGGACGGGCGACGATCGCCAGCCGACGATCGGGATAGCGGAGCAGGGGACGAACGGTCATGGAGGCTCCTACCACTCACGGATCATTGATGCACCCCGCCTTGAATGTCTACCAACTGGAAGGTAGATGTCCTGCCATGAGCATGCCTTCATCCACGGCCGACGACATTCTTGCCTGCGCCCGCACGTTGATCATCGCGGGCGGCTATAACGGCTTCAGCTACGCCGACATCGCCGATGTCGTGGGCATCCGCAAGCCGAGCATCCACCACCATTTCGCCAGCAAGGTTGACCTGGTCCGCACCCTCGTGGCTCGCTATCGCGAGGAGGCCCAGGCGGGGTTGTCGGCCCTCGAACGCAATGTCGCTGATCCCGCCGAGCAGCTCAGAAATTACGTGGGGTATTGGGAGGCATGCATCAAGGACGCGACAGCCCCGTTCTGCGTATGTGCGCTCCTTGCCAGCGAGCTTCCGATCCTGCCTGAGGAGGTGGCGCTCGAAGTCCGCGCGCACTTCCGCGTCCTGTCATCCTGGCTGGCATCGGTCATGGAACGCGGCAAGCGGCAGGGGCGGCTCCACCTCTCCAGCACGGCACGGGTCGAGGCGGAGGGATTCATGGCGACCGTTCATGGCGCGATGCTGTCGGCGCGCGCTTATGGCGATCCAAAGATGTTCGGCACCATCATCCGGCCGCTGCTGGACCGGCTTTCCACCAGGCACTGACGAGGATCGACACAGGCCCATGCCGCTCAGGGCGGCTCGGGTATTTCGTGTCGCACACAAACTACCAACTAGTAGGTAAGGAAAAGGCACATGGAAGATCGTGACATGGCTTTGGAGGCGGCCGACCAGGCGCAATGGCTTAAGCAATACTACTTCCTGCGCGCCGCGTTTTCCGTCGCCTGGGTCATTGCGGCCTTCGTGATCGCGCCAACGTCCGCGGTGATCGCAGCGGCGTTGCTCGTCGCCTATCCGGCCTGGGACGCTGCCGCCAACTATCTCGACGGGCTCAGTAGCGGCGGCTTGAACCAGAACCGCACGCAGGTCCTGAATGTCAGTCTGGCGACCACCGTCGCGGTCATCCTCGCCTTGCAGGTGAGCATGAATTGGGTGCTCGGAATCTTCGGGGCCTGGGCGATCCTGTCCGGATTGCTCCAGCTCGGCACGGCCGTGCGGCGCTGGAAGCGTTTCGGCGCGCAATGGGCCATGGTGCTCAGCGGTGGCCAGTCGGCGCTGGCGGGTGGCTTCTTCATCTTTCAGGCCTCGGTGCCTGCGGTGCCATCGATCGCGAACGTCGCGGGCTATGCTGCGGTCGGCGCGCTCTACTTCCTCGTCTCGGCGGTCTGGCTCACCGTCAGCACGTGGCGCCGTAGCGCGGCGATGTGAGGCGTTGCTCCAGACGCTTCACGCGTCCGGATAGGGCGTGCCGTCCTTGTGCAGGAAGCGGCCGTCGGACGCCGGGCTCATCATGTCGATGTCCGAGCAGGTGATGAGGTCGGCTTGCGAGCGCGAGCCGACTTCGAGATAGACAGCCGTCGCGTTCGACCTGTTGATCATGTGATGGCCGTTGCCGCTTGCCTTGGGGAAGGCCGCGCAATCGCCGGCGCGCAGCACCGTTTCACCGTCGTCCTCGATCAGCGTCACCTCGCCTTCGAGGATGTAGACGAATTCGTCCTCGTGCGAATGCCAGTGCCGCTGGCTCGACCAGCCGCCCGGCGGCAGGCGCATCAGGTTGATCCCGAAATCCTTCAGGCCGCCGGCATCGCCGAGACGCTGCCGGATGCGCTCGGCACAGGGAGTGCTGAAGGGCGCAGGGTAGCCGGACCCCTTGCGAAGCGGCACGGCAGCTATGTCGATCTTCGGCATGGATGGGATTTCCTGAATTCAGGGACAGACGATGGGGCGGGTGGTCATGATGTAATTGGCGTGGATACTACGCCCACACCGGCGGCGACCCGATTGAATCCCGCAACGCGGCAGTCAGGATCGTCAGTTTGGCAGACGGCTGGGCCAGAGCTCGCAACAGATAGACGCCGGCCTTTGCCTCATTCCACCGTTCGTCGTCGAGCGGGATTCGTGTCAATGAACCGGCGTGTATGTCCGTCCCGACAACCCAGTCTGCCAGGAATGCGATGCCGATGCCGGCGAGTGCCGCGAGCCGCATCGCTTCGAAGTCGTCGCACCGAAACACGGCTTGCGGCCCGGGCGCTGCGCCCGCCGGGTGACCAAGCACGTCCGTCCAGCCCAGCAGGTCGGCGCCGTGCAATTTGTCGACTAGCCGATGGCCGGCGAGGTGTTTCGTTTCGGTCGGTATGCCGTGACGATCGAGATAAGCAGGAGCGGCGACCAGCATCCTGTTCTGCGATGCCAGCTTGGTCGCGATGAGAGTGCTGTCGGCTAGTTCGCCGATCCGGATCACTGCATCGAGCCGCTCCAGCACGGGATCAGCGAGCCTCTCCGTGAGATCGAGCTCGACCGTGAGGCCGGGATGATCCCGCATGATCGTTTCCAGGGTAGGGATCACGTAGCGCTTGCCAAAGGTGGGAAAGCAGGCAAGGCGAAGAACACCAGCGACCGCACCATCGAAAGCGGCGATCTCGGCGTGCGTGTCGGCAAGGTCGTCGAGCAACCGCTGCGCGCGCTCGAACAGTCGTTCTCCGGCGTCGGTCACCGCGAGCGCGCGTGTCGAGCGCACCAGCAGGGGCACTCCGACGCTGTGCTCGAGCGCGTCGATCTGCCTGACGATGGACGAGGGTGTCACACCGCGATGACGTGCGGCGCTGGAGAAACTCCCGCCACGAACCACGTCAACATAGATGGCCAGATGTTCCGCAAAACGCGGGTCTTTCATCTTTGCGCCTTTCGCAAAAGGGTTTCGAGCTCAACGTTCATTATCACCAATCCTCAAAGGCCGTATCTCCTCTCTCGAAGGTGGGCCTTACTGGTCCAAGCCCTTGAATGAAAGGAGATTATCATGAAGGTTCTCGATCGCATCCTGTCGCAATCGGCCTACACCGCGGTGATTGATATGCCGCTCGACCGGATGGACATCGCCGAATGGCTGTTCACGCTCTCCGAAGCCGAATATCTGCGCTGCTGCCCGCCCGATCACATTGCGGCCGGCGTCAGCACCACGGACGACGGACACCGCATGATGATCAATGTCGAGCAGATCGGCACCGGGCTGGTGATCCAACACTACGTCGCGGAAGAGGCCGGCAAGACGTACTGCCGAATGAATTCAATCTCGGACGTGTTTACGACAAATGGCCGGACCCAGGTCAACGTGATCTGGGAGCTGAAGGCCGAAACCATCGATGACAAGCGCACACGCTATACGAACAGCGTCACGGCACATCCGACCGATGTCTTCACGGCATTCCTGGACAAGCACGGCATTTCCTTCGAAGACGCTGCCAACGCCCGCCAAGCGGCCGGAAGCGACCACAATCGCCGCGAGACGCCGTTATTCGCCGCCAGCATCGCGCGGCGCGCCGAGGCCCATGCGCAGGGGCAGGCAAAGTGAAAGGCATCGTCTATGACGGTTTCGGTCCGGCGGAGGTTCTCCGCCTGGCCGAAGTGCCGAGGCCGGAGGTTCGTCCCCACGACCTGCTGGTGCGTGTGAAGGCGGCAGGCGTCAACCGCGCGGATATTCTCCAGCGAAACGGCGCCTACGGCAACCAGAGCTTTGGCGAGAGCACCCTGCTTGGCCTCGAACTGGCCGGTGAAGTCGTTGGCGTCGGCAGCGAAGTCGACGACGTATCGATCGGGCAGCGTGTGATGGCGATCGTCGGCGGGGGGGCGTATGCCGAATTCGCCCGGGTCGACCGTCGCATGGCGACAAGGATTCCAGGCAATCTCTCGTTCGTCGAAGGCGCGGCGATCATGGAATCATTCGTCACAGCCGTCGAATCGATCTCACATGTTGCCGGCGTCGGGCAAGGTCAAACCGTCCTGGTTCACGGTGCCGCGGGCGGAGTGGGCTCCGCCTGCGTGCAGGTCGCCCATGCGCTGGGCGCCACCATCTACGCAACGGCGAGCGCTTCGCGGTTGGCGGATGTCGGCAGCATCGGCGCAGCCGCCGTGATCGACTATCGTGCCGACGATTTCGAAAGTGTCGTCGCGAGGCTTACCGATCATCGCGGCGTTGAGGCCGTGATCGATTTCATCGGCGGCGACTACCTGCCGCGCAACCTTCGCAGCCTTCGGCCGGGCGGAACCCTGGTTCAGGTCGGCATTTTGAGCGGTCAGCACGCCGCCTCGATTCCGCTCAATCTGCTGCTCCACAACCACCTGCAATTGGTGGGCACAGTCATGAAATCGCGAAGCATGAACGAAAAGCGGGCGATGGTCCGTCGTTTCGCTGAAGGGTTCTTGCCGCTGTTTGCGTCGAGGGGACTGAAAGCGTTGGTCGACCAGGTGTTTCCGCTCGAACGCGCCGCCGACGCCCATCGCAGCGTGGAGCGCGGCGGAGGATTTGGAAAGGTTGTGTTGGTGGTGGATTGAGCGCGGGCCGGGGTATCGTCCCTGTGCACGAACCGGCCGTCCAAATTCACGCTCATCCTGTCGAATCGGGGCACGTCGCGGGGTCTCAGGCGAACGCGAGCCGACCGCGAAATAGACCGCCGTCACGTTCGACCCCGTTGACCCTGTGATGGCCGTTGTCGCTTGCCTTGGGGAAGGTCGCGCAATCCCAGCATGGAGCACGGTTTCACCATGATTCTCGATCTGTTTTGCCCGACGTGTCAAACCGGTCTGTGATGATGTCGGCCACGGGAAAGGGGATCCGCTAAGTTGGCAGTGTTCCTGGATCGGTAAGTCATTGATCTCACAGCGGCCGGCTACTGTGCATGGGGTTGTTTTCGACTTTCTTGTTGGCAGATCACAAGAGCGTGCGGAAAAAATGACGTGACCCGTTGTCGGCCGGCGCCGTTCCCCTTCGTCTTTCACCCGGACAGACCTGACGGGAGACCGCAATGACTTCTTCCAACTATCGCTGGGTGATCGTCGCCGCCGGCGGCTTGCTCGGCTGCGTCGCGATCGGCGGCATGTTTTCGCTGCCGGTGTTCCTGCAGCCGATCGCAAAGGACACCGGCTGGTCGGTGACGGGCACCTCCAGCGCGATGACGATCGGCTTTCTGGCGATGGCTTTCACTAGCATGGCCTGGGGCACGGCGTCGGACAGGTTCGGGCCGCTGCCGGTGGTGCTGACGGGGTCGACCGTGCTTGCGCTCAGCCTGTTCGCGGCGAGCCACGCGACCTCGCTCCTCGTGTTCCAGGTCGTATTCGGCCTTCTCGTCGGCGCCGCCTGTGCGGCGATCTTCGCGCCGATGATGGCGACCGTCACCGGCTGGTTCGACACGAATCGCAGCCTCGCGGTGTCGCTGGTCTCCGCCGGCATGGGAATGGCGCCGATGACGATGTCGCCGCTGGCGGCCTGGCTCGTCTCCGGCCACGACTGGCGGACCTCGATGCAGATCGTCGCGCTCGTGGTCGGCGCCATCATGATCCCGGTCTCGTTCCTGGTGCGCCGTCCGCCCGCGCTGGTGCAGGCAGCGGCCGCACCGGCGGGCGAGGGCGCTGCGCAAGGCGAGATGTCGATGGGCGAAGCGCTGCGCTCGCCGCAATTCCTCATTCTGCTTGCCACCAACTTCTTCTGCTGCGCGACCCATTCCGGCCCGATCATCCACACCGTCAGCTACGCCGTGAGCTGCGGCATACCGCTGGTCGCGGCGGTGACGATCTACAGCATCGAGGGGTTTGCCGGCCTCGGGGGACGCATCGCCTTCGGGCTGATGGGCGACCGCTTCGGTGCCAAGCGCGTGCTGGTCTCGGGCCTCCTGCTGCAGGCGTTCGGCGCGCTCGCCTATGTCTTCGCGCATCAGCTCACGACGTTCTATGCGGTCGGCGCCATCTTCGGCTTCATCTATGCCGGCACCATGCCGCTCTACGCCGTCCTCATCCGCGAGAACTTCCCGCTCAAGATGATGGGCACGGTGATCGGCGGCACGGCGATGGCCGGCAGCCTCGGCATGGCGACCGGTCCGCTCGCCGGCGGCCTGATCTATGACGCCTTCTCGAGCTATGCCTGGCTCTATATCGCCTCCTGGGCGATGGGCCTGGGTGCCTTCCTGATGGCGATGACGTTCCGCCCCTTTGCTAAGCCGCAAGGGGAGGTGGCGCCGGCGGCGGCGTGAGCTCCTGCTCGAGGCGCGGCGTCAGAGCTGCGCCTCGATCGCGGTCTTGTCGATCGCCGACCAGACCTGCCGGATCTTTCTGTCCTGAAGCTCGTAGAACACGTTCTCGCAAAAGGACACGCGCCTTCCATTGACCGCAAGACCCAGGAATGTCCCGGCCGGGGTGCAATCAAACTTCAGCCGGGCCGCGATGCGGGGAGGATCGGAGATCTGCATCTCGATGTCGAACCGCAGATCCGGGATTTCCCGAACGTCCCGTTCCAGCATCGCGCGATAACCGGCCAGCCCAAGCGGCCGGGCGTTGTGGATGACTTCCTCATGCACGAACTGTCCGAGGGCCGGCCAGTCCCGCCGATTCAGGCAGGCGATGTAGTCGCGGTAGATGGCGGCAAGGTCGTCTCTCGTCATATCGAAGCTCCTGGGGCTTCGATCATAACGCGCTGACATCGCGAACCGGTCCGGCTCAGAGGCGCTTCTCGAAGAAGAGGTCCGGATAGGGATCATCGTTGAAGCGGGGGATCTCGCGCCAGCCCGTGCTGCGATAGAGCTGACCGGCTTCGGGCAGCGCGCTGTTGGTGTCGAGCCGCAGCAGCGTGATGCCGAGTTCCCGCGCCGCGCTCTCGGCCGCATGCATCAGGCGCCGCCCGAGCCGCAATCCGCGCGCGGCAGGCGCCACCCACAGCCGCTTGATCTCGGCATAACCGTGATCGCTTCCCTTCAAGCCGACGCAGCCGATCGGCAGCCTGTCCGACATCGCGACGATGAAGGTGCCGCGCGGGCGGCGCATGTCCTTGGCATCGGGATCGCGCGACAGCGAGACGTCGAAGCCTTGGCTGAAGCGACGGCCGAGCTCGGCATAGTATTCGCCGAGGCAGTAGCGCGCTTCCTCGCATCGCGGATCGATCTCGTCCAGCGTGACGCGCTCGCGCGTCAGTGCAGAGGCGATCAGGTCCATCGCCGCCAGAAGCGCCTCGCGCTGCGAATGTTGCGCGAGGAAGCCTTCAGCCTGCGCGTTCGACAGCGCCTCATAGGCCGCGAATTCGCGACGGCCCGCCCGCGTGAGCTTTGCCATGCGCCGGCGGGCATCGTCTTCACGCGCGGTGGTCTCGATCAGGCCTTCGTCTTCGAGGCTGCGGAGCAGCCGGCTCATCAACCCCGAATCGAGACCGAGATAGTCGCGGATTTCCGCCACGTCCGAGCGCCCGTGCCCGATCGCATTGAGCACCCGCGCCGCCCCAAGCGGCCGGCTGCGCCCGAGGAACGAATTGTCGAGCGCACCGACAGCAGAAGTGACGGCCCGGTTGAAGCGGCGGACGCGGGAGACGGGGTCGAGCATGATATCTGACTTTAGTCAGATATCCGGGGCTGTCAATCGGCCGAGAGTTGGTCGGCCGGCGCGCTCCTCATTGTGAGTTGTTACCTGGCTGCGGGCGACTACCATGCGCAGGCTCTACTGGAACTCAAGAGCCGGCACGGCAAGCGGAGACGACATGAGCGGGCAGGAGCGCAAGGTGAAGGGTTCGGATCTATTCGTCGCCGCCCTGGAGAATGAAGGTGTCGATCGCATCTTCGGCATACCCGGCGAGGAGAATCTCGATCTGGTCGAATCGCTGCGCGCCTCCAGGATCGAGCTGGTCCTGACCCGCCACGAGCAGGCCGCCGCCTTCATGGCGGCCACGCATGGGCGGCTGACCGGCAAGCCCGGCGTTTGTCTGTCGACGCTGGGCCCTGGTGCTCTCAACCTGTCGACCGGCGCCGCCTACGCGCATCTCGGTGCGATGCCGATGATCCTGATCACCGGCCAGAAGCCGATCATGAGCAGCCGGCAGGCGCGCTTCCAGATCGTGGACGTGGTCGCGACCATGAAGCCGCTGACGAAGCTGTCGCGGCAGATCGTCAGTGCCTCCAGCATTCCCACCGTGGTGCGCGATGCGTTCCGCGCCGCGATGGAGGAGCGCCCTGGGCCGGTGCATCTCGAACTGCCCGAGGACATCGCGGGTGACGAAGTATCGCCGGTTCCCGTGATCCCGGTTCATCCGATCGAAATTCCGGTTGCCCATCGCGTCGCGCTCGATCGGGCCGCCGATCTGATTTTGGCCGCAAGGCGTCCGCTGGTGATGATGGGCGCGGCGACCAGCCGGCCGGGCTCGACGCACGGCATCGCGAGTTTCGTGCGTCGCACCGGCATTCCGTTCTTCACGACGCAGATGGGCAAGGGGACCGTGCCCGGCGGCACCAACCTCTACATGGGTACTGCGGCGCTGTCCGAGCGGGATTACGTCCACGATGCGATCGACGCCGCCGACTTGATCGTCGCCATCGGGCACGATCCCGTCGAGAAGCCGCCTTTCATCATGGGGCCTTCGGACCCGAAGGTCATTCACGTCAGCTACACGCCGGCGAGCGTCGAGCAGGTCTATTTCCCCGATGCCGAGGTCGTCGGGGACGTTGGCCCGAGCCTGGAGCTGCTGGCGGATCGGCTCGAAGGCAAGCTGCCGCAGGCCGCGGCGCTGCTCCCGTTGCGCGAAGAGATCCTGGGGCATATTGCCGATCGTGCCACCGAGGCGCGCTGGCCGCCGACGCCGCAGCGCATCGTGCACGACATCCGCCAGGTGATTCCTGAGAACGGCATCGTCGCGCTCGACAACGGCATGTACAAGATCTGGTTCGCGCGCAACTACCGCACTCGCGTCGCCAACACGCTGCTGCTCGACAATGCGCTGGCGACCATGGGCGCCGGCCTGCCGTCGGCGATGATGGCCGCGATGCTCTATCCCGACCGCCGCGTGCTCGCCGTTGCCGGCGACGGCGGCTTCATGATGAACAGCCAGGAGATGGAGACGGCGGTCCGCCTCAAGCTCAATCTGGTCGTGCTCGTGCTGGAGGACAACGCTTACGGCATGATCCGCTGGAAGCAGGCCGTCGATCACTTCGCCGACTACGGCATGACCTTTGGCAATCCCGACTTCGTCCTCTACGCGAAGGCTTACGGGGCGAAAGGGCATCGGATCGAGAGCATCGACCGCTTCGTCCCGACTCTGGAGGCGGCATTCGAGGAGGGCGGCGTGCATCTGGTCTCGATCCCGATCGACTATTCGGAGAACGTGCGGGTGCTCGTCGACGAGTTGCGCGCGCATGAGAAATCGAAGGCGTGAGGACCGCGGACTCGTGCCCCGGACGCAGCGCAGCGCCTCTTCGGCTCTGCGCAGCAACGCGAGAGCGTTGCGGCGCGTCCGGGACAGGAGAGGATGACCGAACTTGTATCGCGGTCTCACATCGCCGACACTCATAATCATTCAATCACTCAAACAACCACAGGACTATGAAATGACTCGCGTTCGTTGTGTCACCGAGATGGGCATGGGCGTCGACGTTCACGGCAGGGACGCCACCAAGGCGGCCAAGCGTGCCGTGTCGGATGCCATCAGGCATTCGAGCCTCGGCTTCTTCCGGATGATCGGCAAGACCGCAAACGACATGTTCGTCGATGTCACGATCGGCGTGCCCAATCCGGAAAGCGTGGACAAGGAAGCCGTCGCCAGGGAGCTGCCTTACGGCACGGTGACAGTGACTGCCGTCAAGGGCGGGCTGGAGATTCCCTCGGCCACGGAAGTGGCCAACGATCCCATCCTGATTGCCAATGCTGCCGTCATCGTCAGCTTCGACAAGGACTAGGCCGATGTCCGCGAGCGATGAGGCGCTGCTGGATCGTCCGATCTGGAGCGCGTTGACGACGAGCCAGAAGCATTTGGCCGAGGGCGGGCCGCGGGCTCTGCGCTATCCCGTAGACATGACGCCGTTTGCCGATATGGCGGACATGTCGGCGGCAAGTTTTGCGGCACTCGGCGATCTCATGTCGGGCTCGCAAGTCGCGGTGTTGTTCACGCCCGAGCCGGTCGAAATTCCCGCCGGCTTCAAGGTGCTGCTCGCCGAACCCGGCGAACAGATGATCGGCTCGCCCGCCGACACTGCGCTGCGCGATGCCGAGATCATCCGCCTGAGCGCGACTGACGTTCCCGCCATGATGGCGCTGACCGAGCTGACCAAGCCCGGGCCGTTCGCGGCGCGGACGCACGAGCTCGGCACCTTCCTCGGCATCCGCGCGCGCGGCGAGCTGGTCGCCATGGCCGGCGAGCGGATGAAGCCGGGCAATTTCACCGAGATGACGGCGGTCTGCGTACATCCCGATCATCGCGGCCGCGGTTACGCACAGGGGTTGCTCGCCGCCATCGCGCGCCAGATCGAGGCGCGCGGCGAAATCCCGTTTCTGCACGTGTTCTCGAGCAATACGTCCGCCATTGCGCTGTACCAGCGGCAGGGCATGCGGATTCGGCGCCGGCTGCAGGTCACCGTGCTGATGAAGCAGGAATGAGCTGTACTGTGGGCTTCATATCCCGGCAAATCGCGCTATATCGATCCCAACCACAATTGGGGGGAATACATGGACGCGAGGACACCTGATTTTTCCGCCGTACGGACGGCGATGCAACGCTACGTCGACCAGGAGATCATTCCCGGCGTATCCTGGGCGGTGCTGCGCGGCCGCGAGGTGGTCGATCAGCAATGCGTCGGCTTTGCCGATCGCGAGGCCAACACTGGGCTGCGGCCCGACCATATCTTCCGCGCGTTTTCCAACACCAAGATCTTCATCACCTGCGCGATCATGCTGCTGGTGGAGGAAGGCCGCATCGGGCTCGATGACGCAGTCGAAAAATTCCTGCCGCAGCTCGGCAATCGCAAGGTGCTGAAGCAGGGCGCTTCGAGCCTTGCCGATGTCGAGCCGGCGAAGAGCCCGATCACGATCCGCCAGCTTCTGACCCACACCTCCGGCCTCAGCTACGGCATCTTCGATCCCGGCACGGTGCTGTTCAAGGGGTACAACGATGCACGTGTGCTCAATCCTCTGACCCCGCTCTCGGACCTGATCGACAGGCTGGCTGATCTGCCGCTGTCCTATCATCCCGGCACGGCCTGGGAATATTCGGTGGCGACCGACGTGCTCGGCCGTGTCGTGGAGGTCGTCTCCGGCCAGGCGCTCGATGTCTTTCTCAAAGCGCGCATCTTCGAGCCGCTCGGCATGATCAATACCGGGTTCCACGTGCCGGAGGCGCAGCAGGGCAGACTGGTCGCGCTCTACAATGGCGCTGACGTGCTTGATCCTACGAAGCCGGGTCTCACGCGTGCCGACAATCTTCCCTTTCCGCAGGCCTATCGGCGGCCGTTCCCGAGGCTCTCGGGCGGCGGCGGTCTGGTCTCGACCTTGCCTGATATGCTCGCACTGGTGCGTGCGCTGCTACCCGGGTCTGATGCGCTACTGAAACCGGACACGCTGCGGCAGATGATGACGAACCAGTTGCCCGCCGGCCAGACCATCCGTTTCGCAACTCTCGGGCCGATCCCCGGCAAGGGCTTCGGTCTCGGCGGCGCCGTGACCTTTGCGCCGGCGCCGTTCGACCCTCCGAATTCGACCGGCGAATTCCAGTGGGGCGGTCTTGCCGGCACCCATTGGTGGATCTGCCCCGAGGCCAATACTGCGGGTGTGCTGATGGCCCAGCGCTACATGGGCTTCTGGAATCCGTTCTTCTTCGAGTTCAAGCGCCTGGCCTTTCAGGCAGTCGGCGCGGGCTGACGCGAGAGGCGGCTCGTTCGTCTGTCGGGCTGCGACAAGGGCAAAGCGAGCGGGAGGGTTGGCCCTCCCGCTCGTCGTTGTCGTCAGTCCTTCCAGGGATCGAACTCGCCTTCGCCGGCCATGGCGACGGCGAACGGCCGCAACGTGTGCAGCACCTTCACGGTGCCGGCGTGTTGCGCCAGCACGTCCGGTAGGCGGCGATAGGCCATCGGACTCTCGTCGAGGTCGGCACCGATCAAGGTGACGCCGCGCTCGTTCAGCCAACGGTCCATCTCGTCGCGCGAGAAGCGCCGCTTCGCCTCACGTCGTCCGAATAGGCGGCCGGCGCCGTGCACGGTCGAGTAGAGCGAGCCCCTGGCTTCCGGGCTGTCGACGCCTTCGAGAATGACGGCGTCGTCGCCCATCGAGCCGCCGACGAACCCCTTCTGGCCGGGAAACGCCGGCGTCGCGCCCTTGCGCACCACCCACAAATCCTTGCCGTCGTGGGTCTCACGCCAGGCATAATTGTGGTGGTTGTGCACGCTCTCGGTCACGCTGCCGCCGATGATCCGGCGGACGCGCTCGACCACCCACTCGCGGCCCGCATAGGCGTAGCGCCCGGCGAGCTGCATCGCCGCGATGTAGCGGCGGCCGAGCTCGCTGTCCTCGTCGACCACGGCGGGCGGGACGTTCATGCCGTCCTTGCCGCCGGCGGCCTTGAGGTAGCGCGTCGCGGAGGTATGTCCGAGGCCGCGGCTTCCGAAGTGGACGCCGATCCAGACGAAGCCTTCCTCGTCGCGCATGAGATCGACATAGTGGTTGCCCGATCCGACCGTGCCGAGCTGCTTCACCGCCTTCTGACGGTAGTCCTCCATGTCGCTTTCGCGCCAGGCGTCGCCGTCGTCGAACAGGTTGTGCTCGGCCCGTTCGGCGTTGGCACGTCCGACGCCGAACGAGATCACCTTGGCGACGTCGCGGATGATCGTGGGGGCGATCTCCGCAATGTCGTCGAAGCGGGTGTCGAGCCGAGCCGCCATGTTGCCGCAGCCGATGTCGAAGCCGACCCCGGAGATGCTGACCTGCTTCTCATAGGCGATGACCCCGCCGACCGGCTGGGCGTAACCGAGATGGCCGTCGGCGCAGATCACGCCGGAGACGACGTTGCCGATCGCCATGCAATTGCGCATCTGCGCAATCGTCGCCTCCTCGTGCGGGCCGAACACCTTCAGCGGCGCATTCTGGAAGCGGGCGTCCTGTGTCCGGAACGCGGCGATCGAGCTCGCGGTCGCATTGGCCTCGCGGGCAAGATGCTCCTTGCGCGCGGCGTCCTTGTACAGGCACCAGGCCGGCTGGCCGCGTCCTTCGCCGACGCGCGAGTCGGGATCGATACCGGCGGCGAGGCAGAGCTCGCGGGCGCGTTCCATGTAGGGATCGGGTCGTCGCATGGTCCTAGGTCCTTGTCATTCCGCGCGCACCATAACGGGGGGGCGGATCGTTTCAGAGATTTCGCTGGCCCCGGGCGCGTCTCGCGTCCGGGGCCGTTGTCGTCGCGCATCAGTTCAACGCCGTCTCGGACGCTGCGATCCACGCGACCACGGCCTCGGAGAAGCCGTTGACGCGGGTCCAGGCGCCGTGACCGACACCATGCTGATACGAGGCTACGTTGACCATGGTGCCGCGCGCCTTGGGCTCGGGCACCTGGTCGTGGCTCTGCTCGTCGGTGAAGACGATCAGGCGATCGCCCTTGCGGTCGATCTCCGTCACCGCCTTGCCGAGATACGTGCCGCCATGCGGCTGCGAGTTGATGATCGCATCCCGCAGCGCGAAGCCGCGGCGGGGCGGGACCTTCACGACCTCATTGCTGAAGGTGAAGATCTCGACCTCGTCGCAGATCTCGCGCGCGAGGATGGCAAGACCACACGCCGCCTCCGCACGCGTCATTTCCGACTGCGCGGAGAGGGGCGTGAACATCGAGCCGGACACGTCGATCAGGAGCCGCGTCCGGCCCGGAAGCCGCACATGGTCCTTGACCGACTTGAGCATCGCAGCCTCGAGCTCGGGCTCGAAGTCCGGTGCATAGCGCGCCGCCGTGATGAAGCGATAGGGCAGGATACGATCCGTCCGCATCGCCTCGAGCGCGCCTGCGATGGTCTCGCGCGGGACCTGCGCGTTCTGCATCAGCCGCAGATTGCGCAGCAGCGCCAGGCCGCCGAGCTTCCGCTCCGCGATCAGCCGCTCGAAGGTCTCGCGTTTGCTGTTGCCGGCCGAGAGCGAAACCTCCCAGGTGTCGGGAGAAGGCAGTTCACCCTCGATGAGCTGCTTCCACACCTTCTCCTGCTCGGCATCCCTGGGCTTGGCGTGCACCAGGAACAGCACGTCCCTGATCCGCACCGAGCCGTCGCGGTCCCACTTGGCGAGCTGATAGGCGTCGAACTTGGTCAGCGCGCGGGCAAGACCCTTCTTGACCTGCGCGGAGACCGGCTGACGCTTGCGCTGCTGCTGGGGCCCCAGCGCGTCCGCCCAGTAGATCGCGAGCAGCTCTGTCATCTCGTCGGGCCGCTGGATCACGCGGGCGAGCGTGTCGGCGACGAGGGTGCGGTGCTTCTCGCTGCGCGCCATCTCGCGGATGACGAGCAGCGGCGCGTGCCGCAGCTTCATCACCTCGCGCGCCTCGATCGCAAGCTGCGCGACGCGCGCGGGCGCGACCTTGGGCACGAGTGCCTTGATGCGGTCGGCGATGGCGACGCCGTCCTCGTAGAACTGGTTCTCCCACAGGAGGCAGTTCATCAGTGCGCGCTTCAGCTCCATCTCGGGCGTGAAGCGGATTGCGCGCGCGCCCTCCCGCGTGAAGGCACGAGCGATCTTGTTGAGCCTGACCATGACGGCCTCCTCTTGGGTTGATGGGCGAATGAAAAGGGGGCCGGGGAACAAGCGAGGCTGTTCGTGCTCTACCCACTGAGCTACGGACTTGCGTCCGGGAGGGTTCGAACCTCCGACACCGAAGTAACAGCGCTCTTCACCACCGGCGGTGGCTAAGGGACACGATCCGGGAACGGGCGATTGCTGTACCCGACGAGCCGAAGCTCGCCGGAAAGCGCTCTATCCTCTGAGCTACCGGTGCATGGGACACCGGGCGGGATTCGAACCCGCGACCTCTCGCGTTGCAGGCGAAGTAACAGGAATCTTCACCACGGATCGTGATGGGGTTGGCGGGGAACGGGCGATGCTGTTGCCGCTCCGAAGAGCAAGAACTGCTACGGCATTTCAGCCGGCGAGATTCGAACCCACGACCTCCGTCCCGGCAAGCCGGGACGGCGCTCTACCGAAGTAACAGACATCTTCACCACCGCCAGGCCGATGCTTTCGCGTCCGCCTTTGATGGGTACGCTGGGGAACGGGCGATATCGGCTTTCAGTGACGACAACACAGTCGCCCTCCTTGCGGACGGATCCCGTGCCGGGCCGCGTGCGTACCTTTTCCGAGGCCGCATCCCGGTGCGTGTGTCAAAGGCGGGAGGCATACCCGCTTTGCCGGGTGGAGAAGTATCCGACATCTTCACCACCAGCGTCGGTTGAGCCGCGATCTCTCACGGCATACCGAGTTACAAAAATTCGTTTGCGGCGCTGTCGACGCGCCGCATGTTGCGAACCCTTTGGGTTCGCTCTGCCATCGGTGTCCGGCTCATCGCCTCGTTCCCTCCGGCAGGCCCCGCGCACCTGGGCGCGCGCCTCTCCAGCGCGAGCCCCGAGATCCGGGTCTCTCGTTCCGGCCATCGCCGGGATGTTCGGTAGGGCCGCGCGGCGGGCAACAAAAAACCCTCCGGAGCGGCAGGCTCGGGAGGGTCCGTGAGAAGCGGACGGTCGATCTTGCGGTCAGGCACGATCGCTCCCACGAGCCGGGCATGCAAAATCGACTGGCCGTAGGCCATTCGATATGCGGACAATTCTTTCGTAGCGGTATGACATCGCTCGGTTCATGGTGTCTGTCGCAAGCGGAAGTGCTTGCGAGGGCGCGGGACATACGCCCGCAACTTGCGGATGTCAAGCAAGGCGCGTGTGGAAATTGCAGGACATTGACGACAAGACACGGATGCCTGTCGTGCCAACCTATCTCGGTCTCGACGGATTTCGCTTCGGTTGGGTCGCTGCCTGGATCGATGAGCGTGGCGATCATGGCTTCGATTACTCGCCGGGCCTGACGCGCCTGCTCGCGCTGCCGCATGTGCGTGCGATGATCGACATGCCGATCGGCTTGAATCCAGGCGGCTATCGCGCGTGCGATCTGCGTGCGCGCGAGCTGATCGGCCCTGCCGTGTTTCTTGGCGCGCGGAGAGACCTCTGGAGCTTTCGCGACATGGCGGCGGCCAACCGCTTCTACTGGACGCATGAAGGCAAGGGCAGGGGAGTATCGGCGCAGCTCTGGAACATCCGGGACAAGATGAGAGAGGTCGACGAAGCCATGACGCCAACGCGGCAGGTGTCGATCGGCGAAGCGCATCCGGAGCTGATCTTCTGGAATCTCGCAGGGCGAGTGCGTCTCGCAAGGAAGACGTCGGCGCAGGGCCGCGAGCAGCGCATAGCGCTGCTGGCGCAACGCGGTTTCACGCGCCTGCAGAAATGGCTGACGCAACGCCACGGCACGGGTATCGGCCGCGAAGATCTCATCGACGCCTGTGCCTGCGCGGTCGCGGCACGTGACAGCACACAGCGCGTTGGTGGCGAGGAGTTCGATCCGCGCGGCTTGCGAATGGAGATCAATTTTTGAAGTCAGTCCTCCCGATCGCCATTGTCTTCGAAGTGGCCGTGACCATTGCGGCCGGGATTCGAGGAGACGTCCTCGTCGTCCAGTCTTGTTGCTCTCGCTTGGTACTCGTCGGCCATCGCTCGCAGCCGTTGCGCGGCTTCGCTGTGAGCGAGCTCGTTCGCTACGCGGCGACAGCGTTCGGCGTGATCGAGCAGGGCGCGTTTTTCGATGTTCATCCAGCAACAACGCTCGAGGACGCCATTGGTCCCTGTGCGGGATGCCGGAACAGCGCGAAGGCCTCGCAGCAAAATACGGGGAAAAATAGCAATATTTTCGTGTCACTTCGGAACGTGGCGCTTGAGCCGACGTTTTACGCCAAGGGCTGTCGAGGGACAAAATGCCATGTACGACGTGCGCCAATTGGCGACCGCGATGCTGACGATCGCCTTTACGGCCCTGCTGTTGATCACGGGGGAATGGTTCGTCGAGTATCGCCTCCAGCATGAAGCAACGACCCCGACCGTGGTGGTGGCAACGCTGCCGCCATAGGCACAGGTTAGCCGGGACGAAGTGTGACTTGCGCCGCACGGCGCCTCGCCTAGATTGAGCATGCCTCAGTCCATGCACCAAAGGTCCCGATGTCCGATCTGTCCGCCTTTCCCATCACCAAACGTTGGCCGGCGAAACATCCCGAACTGCTTCAGCTCTATTCCTTGCCCACGCCGAACGGCGTCAAGGTCTCGATCATACTGGAGGAGATCGGACTCCCCTACGAAGTCCATCTGGTCGATTTCGGCAAGGACGATCAGAAGACACCGGAGTTTCTGTCGCTCAATCCGAACGGCAAGATCCCCGCGATCCTCGATCCCAACGGTCCCGGGAGCAGGCCGCTGCCGCTGTTCGAGTCCGGGGCGATCCTGCAATACCTCGCGGAGAGGTCCGGCAAGCTTCTGCCGGAGGATGCCGCTCGCCGCTATCAAACCATCCAGTGGGTGCACTTCCAGATGGGGGGCATCGGGCCGATGTTCGGCCAGGTCGGCTTCTTTCACAAATTCGCCGGCAAGGATTTCGAGGACAAGCGGCCCCTCGAACGTTACGTCAATGAGTCCAAACGCCTGCTCGGCGTGATGGAGATGCACCTTTCCGGCCGGCAGTGGTTCATGGATGACGACTACACCATCGCCGACATCTCCATGCTCGGCTGGGTGCGGAATCTCATTGGATTCTACGGCGCCGGCGATCTCGTGGATTTCGGCCAGTTCAAGGCGGTCGGTAGCTGGCTCGAACGCGGGCTGGCGCGTCCGGCGGTACAGCGCGGGCTGAACATTCCGAAGCGGCCGTGATCTTCCCTAGAACAGGCGTCCGCCGTTTGGCACAGGCTTGCTCGGCTGCACCAGCACGACCTTGCCGTTTGCGTCGGGAAAGCCGAGCGTCAGCACCTCGGAGACGACTGGGCCGATCTGGCGCGGCGGGAAATTGACGACGGCCGCAACCTGTTGCCCCACGAGGGTTTCGAGTGGGTGATTTTCGGTGATCTGGGCCGAGCTCTTGCGTACGCCGATGGCGGGTCCGAAATCGATCCAGAGACGCCAGGCGGGCTTGCGCGCCTCCGGAAACGGCTTGGCGTCGACGATGGTGCCGACACGGACATCCACCGCGAGGAAGCTGTTGAAGTCGATGGTCGGCGAGGCGGCGGCTGCGGGATCGTGGGTAACGTGCATGGGATGTCCGTTCGGAGAGGGTGGTCCGCAATATTGTCGCGCGAGCCGGAGTTTCGTACAACACCACGCACAGCACGATACGCCATGCGCGAGGAACGTCTTGCCCAACATCATCTACGGTATCAAGAACTGCGACACCATGAAGAAGGCCCGTGCCTGGCTCGATGCCCATGACGTGCCTTACGAGTTTCACGACTACAAGGCGGCGGGCGTGGAGAAGGACAAGCTCAAGCAGTGGAGCGACAAGGTCGGGTGGGAGACGCTGCTCAATCGCGCCGGGACGACCTTCAAGAAGCTCCCCGACTCCGACAAGGAAGGCCTCAGTGAGAAAAAGGCGTTGGCGTTGATGCTAGCGCAACCATCGATGATCAAGCGGCCGGTGCTGGAAATGGGCGGCAAGCTGCTGGTCGGCTTCAAGCCGGATGTCTATGCAAAGGAGGTCGGCGGCAAAGCGCGCCGACCGCTAGTTCAGCTCGATGATCTCGGCGGTGATGCCCGGACCCTGCTGGTCGCAGAACTCGACCGTCTCGGCGGACGCGATGCGGCCCGGGGCGCGATGTAACAGCTCGCGATCGATCACGGCGCGCATCTTTGGACGCGGCAGCGCGTCATTTCCGCGCATCAGATTCTTGATCTCGAAGCCGCCGTCCTCGCAGAAGGTCTTGATCGAGGCGATGACGTGACAGACCTTGCCGTCGGTCTGGAAGGGCAGCAGCAGCCGTTCATAGGCGACCATGCGCCCGTAGATGTCCTCGACGTTGGCAACGCTGTAGACGGGCAGCCCGCGTGCCACACATTCATGATAGATCGGCATCACGAACGGGGCGAGCCGCGGCCCGACATAATCATCGAGCAGAACGCCCTTGCCGGTATGTCCATAGGCGTGCGAGATGCGTGTGCCCTCGCTCTGGATGATGAGGCGGGGCTTCGGCGTCGAAAATTCCACCGTATAGTAGATGAGATCCGAGAGCTCCTCCTCGAGTCGCGCGGGCTGATACTCCCAGATCGCCGACGCGATCTGCTGGCGTGCATAAAGTCGCAGCCACGTGTTCAGGAGATCGCGTTGCCGGATCGACATGACGACGGAGGGAGCGGCGCCTGCAAAATCCAAAGCAATATTCTCCGCACGTGAAGAGGCGCGCATGATCCCGCTTGTGGGAAAATTTTTGATGAAGGCTGGCGTACGGAACGAAAGACCGTTAACGACGGCTTGATGACCGGTGCCTTGCGAACCGGGAGGCCGGGCAGGCACGACATCGAGACGTCTCCGACTAAGGGAGCATTTGTACCCCAGCCGGAGGCCTGATCTGCTCAGCTTTCCGCCTTGCCTAACCCCCGTCACCTCCGGCATATTCCGCGCCCGGAGGCGGCGCCCCGGGTGGGCTGCAAGTCCTCCGGACAGCCGAAGCAACAAGGACAGCCACGCGCCTCGCGGGCAGGGGGAAATCTGTTTGGCCGATGAGTTCATTCTCGAAACGGAAGGCTTGACCAAGGAGTTTGCGGGCTTCTTCGCCGTCCGCGACGTTGCGCTCAAGGTTCGCCGTGGGAGCATTCATGCGTTGATCGGCCCGAACGGGGCCGGCAAGACGACCTGCTTCAATCTTTTGACCAAGTTCCTCAAACCGTCGGCCGGAAAGATCCTCTACAAGGGGCAGGACATCACGGCGATGGCGCCGGCCGACGTGGCCCGCTTGGGTCTTGTGCGTTCATTCCAGATTTCGGCGGTATTTCCGCATCTCACCGCGCTGGAAAACGTCCGTGTCGCGCTGCAGCGCCAGCACGGCTCTTCGTTTGATTTCTGGCGTTCCAAGTCCGTGCTCAATCGCTTCAACGATCGCGCGCGCGAGTTGCTGAACGATGTCGGCCTCAGCGAGTTTGCGAACACGCCCGCGGTCGAAATGCCCTATGGACGCAAACGCGCACTTGAGATCGCAACCACGCTCGCGCTCGACCCAGAGATGATGCTGCTCGACGAGCCGATGGCCGGCATGGGCCACGAGGACATCGACAAGATCGCGGCGCTGATCAAGCGTATCTCGGCGAAATACACCATTCTCATGGTCGAGCATAATTTGAGCGTCGTGGCCAATCTCTCCGACATCATCACCGTGCTGACGCGCGGGCAGGTGCTCGCGCAGGGTCATTACTCCGAGCTCACCAAGGACGAGCGCGTCAAGGAAGCCTATCTGGGAGCCGGTCATGCCTGACACTGCGATCGCCGAGGCTCCGGCCAGGGCTGCGAGCGGCGGAAACATCCTTCAAGTCCGCAACCTCGAAGCCTGGTACGGCGAGTCCCACATCCTGCACGGGATCGACTTCGACGTGAACGCGGGCGAGGTCGTCACCTTGCTCGGGCGCAACGGCGCCGGCAAGACGACCACGCTGAAGTCGATCATGGGCATCATCGGCAAGCGCTCCGGTTCGGTGAAGTTCAACAACCAGGAGATCATTCGCGCGACCTCCGACAGGATCGCGCGCATGGGCATCGCGTTCTGCCCGGAAGAGCGGGGCATATTCGCCAGCCTCGACGTGCGGGAGAATTTGATGTTGCCGCCGGTCGTCCGCGAGGGCGGACTGCCGCTCGACCAGATCTTCGATCTGTTTCCGAACCTGAAGGAGCGGCTGAGCAGCCAGGGCACCAAGCTGTCGGGCGGCGAGCAGCAGATGCTCGCGATCGCGCGCATCCTGCGCACCGGCGCGAGCTTCCTGATGCTGGACGAGCCGACCGAGGGCCTCGCGCCCGTCATCATCCAGCAGATCGGTCACACCATCGCGCGGCTCAAGAAGGAGGGCTTCACGATCCTCCTGGTCGAGCAGAACTTCCGCTTCGCATCCACCGTCGCCGACCGCTACTACGTGGTCGAGCACGGCAAGATCATTGACGGATTCTCCAACGCGGAGCTTGCCGCCAACATGGACAAGCTCCACACCTATTTGGGCGTCTAGAGCATGATCGGGATCCGGAGGGCCACGTCAGCGCAAAGTGCGTAGCGGTTTTCCGAAGAGATCGTGCTCGAGTTGAAGAGCTGCCAACGAGAAAATTCAAAAAGGAAAGTTGCATGAAGACCAGGTCGATTGCGTCATTGCTGCTGACCACCGCGCTCACCTTCGCCGCAACAGGCGTCGCGTCGGCGCAGGACAAGACGGTCAAGATCGGCGCGCTGTCCGATCAGTCCGGGCTCTACGCCGACCTCGGCGGCCCCGGCTCGACGCTCGCCGCGCAGATGGCCGTCGAGGATTCCGGCCTGGCTGCGAAGGGCTGGAAGATCGACATCATCTCCGGCGATCACCAGAACAAGCCGGACATCGGCACCGCGATCGCGCGGCAGTGGTTCGACGTCGACAAGGTCGATGTCATCGTCGACGTGCCGAATTCCGGCGTGGCGCTCGCCGTCAATAACGTCATCAAGGAGAAGAACGGCGTCTACATCAATTCGGGTGCGGCGACCTCCGATCTCACCAACGCGCAGTGCTCGCCCAACACCGTGCACTGGACCTACGACACCTACATGCTGGCGCACACCACCGGCCAGGCGCTGGTGAAGGCAGGTGGCGACACCTGGTTCTTCCTGACCGCGGACTATGCCTTCGGTGCTGCTCTCGAGCGCGACACCACGGCGGTGGTCACGGCCAACGGCGGCAAGGTGATCGGCGGCGTCAAGCATCCGCTCAACACGCCGGACTTCTCGTCCTTCCTGCTCCAGGCGCAGGCCTCCAAGGCCAAGATCATCGGCCTTGCCAACGCCGGCGGCGACACCACCAACACGATCAAGCAGGCGGCCGAGTTCGGCATCGTCAAGGGCGGCCAGAAGCTCGCGGCCCTCTTGCTCTTCCTCACCGACGTCAAGGCGATCGGCCTCGAGACGGCGCAGGGACTCAATTTCACCGAGACGTTCTACTGGGACATGAACGACAAGACCCGGGCGTTCTCCAAGCGCTTCGCCGAGAAGATGAAGAACAACGCGCCACCCACGATGGTGCAGGCGGGGGTCTATGCCGGCGTGCGCCACTATCTCAAGGCCCTCGAAGCGCTCGGCGGCAACCCGCATGACGGCGTCAAGGTCGTCGAGAAGATGAAGTCGATGCCGACCGAGGACGATCTGTTCGCCAAGGGCGAGATCCAGCCCAACGGCCGCACCATCCACGACGCCTATCTGTTCGAGGTGAAGAAGCCCTCGGAGTCCAAGGGGCCATGGGACTTCTACAAGCTGGTGGGCACGGTGCCGGGCGACCAGGCTTTCACGCCATTGTCCGCGAGCAAGTGCGCGCTGTTGAAGAAGTAAGATAACGGCCCGCAGGCCTTGAGGCCCGCGGGCGACTTTCAGGGAACGCCGAAGGGACCGGGTGCGGGATCGATGCAGGCTCTATACGCTCAGCTACTGGTGGGACTGATCAACGGCTCGTTCTACGCGCTGCTCAGTCTCGGGCTTGCCGTAATCTTCGGCATGCTCAACATCATCAATTTCGCCCATGGCGCGCTCTACATGATGGGCGCCTTCGTCGCCTATTTCCTGCTGAACCTCGGCGGGATCAGCTACTGGTGGGCGTTGCTGCTCGCGCCAATCATCGTCGGCATCTTCGGCATGATCCTGGAACGGACCATGCTGCAATGGCTGACGGGGCTCGATCACCTCTACGGCCTGCTGCTGACGTTCGGCATCGCGCTGATCGTGCAGGGCGTTTTCCAGAACTATTTCGGCTCCTCCGGCCTGCCCTATGCCATTCCGGACCAGCTCAAGGGCGGCATGAATCTCGGCTTCATGTTCCTGCCGATCTATCGCGGCTGGGTCGTCGTGTTCTCCCTCGTCGTGTGCCTTGCGACCTGGTTCCTGATCGAGAAGACGCAGCTCGGCGCCTACCTGCGCGCCGCCACCGAGAACCCGACGCTGGTGCGCGCCTTCGGCATCAACGTGCCGCGCATGATCACGCTGACCTACGGTCTCGGCGTCGGCCTTGCGGCACTCGCCGGCGTGCTGTCGGCGCCGATCAACCAGGTGCGGCCGCTGATGGGCGCCGACCTCATCATCGTCGTGTTCGCGGTGGTCGTGATCGGCGGCATGGGATCGATCATGGGCTCCATCATCACCGGCTTCGCGCTCGGCGTGATCGAGGGCCTGACCAAGTATTTCTACCCCGAGGCCTCCAACACCGTCGTGTTCGTGCTGATGGTGCTGGTGCTCTTGGTGAAGCCAACGGGATTGACGGGAAGGGCCGCCTGAGATGACAACCCTGACGGACGACACGCTGCCGGTGACCCCTCGCGCGATGCGCGACGAGATGATCGTGTTCGTGCTGATGGCGCTGCTGCTGGCGGCCGTGCCGTTCACCGGCGTCTATCCCTTCTTCGTGATGCAGGCGCTGTGCTTTGCGCTGCTCGCCTGCGCCTTCAATCTGCTGATCGGCTACGGCGGCCTGCTGTCCTTTGGCCACGCGATGTTCTTAGGGACAGCGGGCTATTGCAGCGCGCATGCGCTGAAGGTGTGGGCGCTGCCGCCGGAGCTCGGCATCCTCGTCGGCATCGCCGCGGCGTTCGTCCTGTCGATCATCACCGGCTACATCTCGATCCGCCGCCAGGGCATCTATTTCTCGATGATCACGCTGGCGCTGTCGCAGCTCCTGTACTTCATCTATCTCCAGGTCCCATTCACCCACGGCGAGGACGGCATCCAGGGCATCCCGCAGGGGTACATGTTCGGCGTCTTCGATCTCTCCAAGCCGACGGTGCTCTATTACGTCGTGCTGGCCGGCTTCCTTGCCGGCTTCCTCCTGATCTTCCGCATCATCAACTCGCCGTTCGGCGAAGTCCTGAAGGCGATCCGCGAGAACGAGCCGCGGGCGATCTCGCTCGGCTACCGCACCGACCAGTACAAGTTCCTGGCTTTCGTCCTGTCGGGTACGCTGGCCGGTTTTGCCGGTGCGCTGAAGGTGTTTGTGGCCCAGAACGCCTCGCTCACCGACGTGCACTGGTCGATGTCGGGCGAGGTCGTGCTGATGACGCTGGTCGGTGGTCTTGGGACCATTTTCGGACCCGTGGTCGGCGCCTTCGTCATCATCGCCATGCAGCAATATCTGGCGGGCTTCGGACAGTGGGTGACGGTGATCCAGGGCGCGATCTTCGTGATCTGCGTGCTCACCTTCCGCCGCGGCGTCATCGGCGAAATCGCGCATTACTTCCGTCGATCGCTATAAGTAGTTGAAATTGCATCAATTTCATTGATGCGTGAAAGCGGTGGATGACCCGGCTCCGTGGGCGTGAGATGACACGCGCGCGGATCGAAAATGGTCTATGACAGTTTCATGACAGCCCTCCGGGGCCTGACCATTCTAACCGGTAGCCTATCCCCATGATGCGTTGGTTTCGTGCGTTCCTGCCCAAGGAAGAACGGTTCTTCGACCTGTTCGACCGGCATGCCCAGACCGTGATCCAGGGCGCGATCGCGCTCCAGGGCATGCTCAATGGGGGCGAGGAGACGCCGGTCTATTGCCAGCGCGTCAACCAGTTCGAGAACGACGCCGACAACATTACCCGTGAGGTGCTGACGGCGGTGCGGCGCACCTTCATCACTCCGTTCGACCGCGGCGACATCAAGAACCTCATCACGTCGCTGGACGATGCCATCGACCAGATGCAGCAGACGGCCAAGGCGGTCATGCTGTTCGAGGTCCGCAGCTTCGAGCCGCCCATGCGCGAGATCGGCGGGCTCCTGATCGAATGCGCCAATCTGGTCGGGCGTGCGCTGCCGCTGATGCAGTCGATCGGCCCGAACGTCGCCATGCTGACCGCGATCACCGAAGAGCTCGGCAAGCTGGAGGGCCGGGTCGACGATCTCCACGACATCGGCCTGAAGGAGCTGTTCCTGAAGCATCGCGAGGGCAATGCGATGGATTTCATCGTCGGCGTCGAGATCTACGACCATCTCGAGAAGGTGGCCGATCGCTTCGACGACGTCGCGAACGAGATCAACAGCATCGTCATCGAGCAGGTTTAGCGCATGATCCGGAACAGTGTGCAGCGGTTTTCCGTTCAGATCATGCGCCAACTTTAGGGCAGGGCCGCCGTGGACGCCGCGTTGGGTCTTCCCATCCTGGTCGGCTTGATCGCCGTCGCGCTGCTGTTCGACTTCCTGAACGGCCTGCACGACGCCGCCAATTCGATCGCGACCATCGTCTCGACCCGCGTGCTGCGGCCGCAATTCGCGGTGTTCTGGGCCGCCTTCTTCAATTTCATCGCCTTCATGGTGTTCGGACTGCACGTCGCCCAGACCATCGGCACCGGCATCATCGATCCCGCGGTCGTCGATGCCCAGGTGATCTTCGCAGCGCTCATCGGCGCGATTGTCTGGAACCTCGTGACCTGGGCGCTCGGCATTCCGTCCTCGTCGTCGCACGCGTTGATCGGCGGCCTCGTCGGCGGCGGCATGGCCAAGGCGGGGATTTCGGCCGCGGTGTGGGGCGGCCTGTCCAAGACGGTGCTGGCGATCGTGCTGTCTCCGCTGGTCGGCTTCCTGTTGGCGATGATGCTGGTGGCGATCGTGTCGTGGGCCTCGGTGCGCTCGACGCCGTTCGCGGTCGATCGTGCCTTCCGGATCCTGCAATTCGCCTCCGCCTCGCTCTATTCGCTCGGCCATGGCGGCAACGACGCGCAGAAGACCATGGGCATCATCGCGGTGCTGCTGTATTCGCAGGGTCATCTCGGCAGCGAGTTCTCGGTGCCGTTCTGGGTGGTGCTGTCCTGCCAGGCGGCAATGGCGCTGGGCACGCTGATGGGCGGCTGGCGCATCGTCCGCACCATGGGCCTGCGCATCACGAAATTGACGCCGATGCAGGGCTTTTGCGCCGAGACGGGGGGCGCCGCGACCCTGTTCATGGCGACCTATCTCGGAGTTCCCGTCTCGACCACCCACACCATCACCGGTGCCATCGTCGGCGTCGGCGCCGCCCGCCGCGTCTCGGCCGTCCGCTGGAACGTCGCGAGCTCGATCGTCTATGCCTGGGTGATCACGATCCCGGCCTCAGCCATCGTCGCGGCGCTGACCTGGTGGCTGGTCCAGATCTTCGTCAAGTGACGAGCTTCAGTCCGGCAATCCCGGCGACAATCAGGGCGATGCTGGCAAGGCGCAAGGCCGTTGCCGGCTCGCCGAACAGGACGATGCCGAGCGTCGCAGTGCCCACCGCGCCGATGCCGGTCCAGACCGCATAGGCGGTTCCGACCGGGAGCGATTTGAGCGCAAGTCCAAGCAGGATGACGCTGCCGGCCATGGCCGCCAAGGTGATCACCGACGGCAGAAGCCTGGTGAAACCCTCAGTGTATTTCAGGCCGATCGCCCAGGTGATCTCGAGAAGGCCGGCGACGAACAGGATGCTCCAGGCCATGACGGCCCTCCATTCAAGGCAGGGTCGTCCCCGCGGCTGAGGTGCTGAGAAACGGAAGGCCGTCCTTCCCGAAAGCCGATATGGGACTGGCCGAATGGCTCCGCAATCACCAAATGAGGCTTGATCAGGCCCGTTTTCCCTGCCACACGCTCCCGCCATGTCCGACATCGCCATCACCACAGCCGAATCGCCGGCCCGTTCCCCGCTTGCCGCAGAAGTGGCGCGGCGGCGGACCTTTGCGATCATCTCCCACCCCGACGCCGGCAAGACCACGCTGACCGAGAAGCTGCTGCTGTTCGGCGGCGCCATCAATCTGGCCGGCCAGGTCAAGGCCAAGGGCGAGCGGCGCAATACGCGTTCCGACTGGATGAAGATCGAGCGCGAACGCGGCATCTCGGTCGTGACCTCGGTGATGACCTTCGAGTTCGAAGGGCTGGTGTTCAACCTGCTGGACACGCCGGGCCACGAGGACTTCTCGGAAGACACCTATCGCACGCTGACGGCGGTCGATTCCGCGGTGATGGTGATCGACGCCGCCAAGGGCATCGAGGCGCGCACCCGGAAGCTGTTCGAGGTGTGCCGCCTGCGCGACATTCCGATCATCACCTTCATCAACAAGATGGACCGCGAGAGCCGCGACGTTTTCGAGCTGCTCGACGAGATCGAGAAGACGCTGGCGCTCGACACCACGCCGATGACCTGGCCGGTCGGTCGCGGCCGCGACTTCCTCGGCACCTATGACGTCGTCAATGGCGGCGTGCGCCTGCTCGAAGGCGGCGGCGCCAAGACCGGTGCGGCGCAGCAGATCGAGATCGAAGAACTGGCCAAGCTCAACGCCAATCTCGACGTCTCCGCCGTGAAGGACGAGCTCGAGCTCGTCACGGAGGCGTCAAAGCCGTTCGAGCTCGAGGCGTTCCGCGAAGGCCATCTGACGCCGGTCTATTTCGGCAGCGCGCTGCGCAATTTCGGCGTCGGCGACCTGCTGGAAGGCCTCGGCAAGTTCGCGCCCGAGCCGCGTGCGCAGGACAGCGACCAGCGCAAGGTCGAGGCCACCGATCCGCGCATGAGCGCCTTCGTGTTCAAGATCCAGGCCAACATGGATCCGAACCACCGCGACCGCATCGCCTTCGCGCGGCTGTGCTCCGGCAAACTCAGCCGCGGCATGAAGGCGAAGCTCGTGCGCACCGGCAAGAGCATGCCGCTGTCGAGCCCGCAATTCTTCTTCGCGCAGGATCGCTCCGTGGCGGACGAAGCCTTCGCCGGCGACGTCGTCGGCATTCCCAACCACGGCACGCTGCGCATCGGCGATACGCTGACGGAAGGGGACGATTTCAACTTCGTCGGCGTGCCGAGCTTCGCTCCGGAAATCGTCCGCCGCGTCCGTCTCACCGACGCGATGAAGGCGAAGAAGCTGAAGGAAGCGCTGCAGCAGATGTCGGAGGAGGGCGTGGTGCAGGTGTTTCGCCCGCGTGACGGCGCGCCGGCTCTCGTCGGTGTGGTCGGTGCGCTCCAGCTCGACGTGCTGAAGGCTCGGCTCGAGGCGGAGTATTCGCTGCCGGTCGAGTTCGAGGTCAGCGAATTTCAGCTGGCACGCTGGGTCTCCTCGGAGGACCGCAAGAAGCTCGACGCCTTCATCGCTGCCAACACCTCCAGCATCGCCGACGACGTCGACGGCGATCCCGTGTATCTCGCCCGGAACGAATTCTATCTCGGCTACACCAGGGAGCGCGCCGAGGGCATCGAGTTCAGCAACGTCAAGGACGTCAAGAAGAAGGGGTAGGGCAGCCACGTCCCTCCGCCGTGCAGCCATACTGTCCGCTGCCATGCCCCGGCATGACCTCAAGAGCGGATTTGAACGCGTATGTGAACGAGCGCAGGCTTGATACCGGGGCGGCCGGTGCCGATTTCCATCGGGATGGGTCCTGTGGTTTCGTGGTCATGTGGCGCTTCATCCTTGTGCTCCTCCTTGTGACGATCCTGCCGGCATCGGCCGACGCGTGGCGCCGCCCTCTCGAAGAGGAGCCGTTCTCGTATGAGCCGTGCGGCGGGCCTTTTCAGGGACCTTGCATCACCGAAATTCCATTTCCATTCGGCGAGACTCTCCAGCTCACGGTCGAGAGCGTTCCTGCGCAAGCCGACATTGCGAAGTACCGGCGGCCCGATCATGACCTTGATACGATCGGCGACCTCTTCGCCGAGCTGCGTTCGTGTTGGTCACCTCCTCCCGCTGACCATGCGCGGGCGGGCATGCAGATGTCGGTGCGGTTCAGCCTCAACCGATCGGGCGGTCTGATCGGCCCGCCGCGCATGACATTTGCGACTGCGGGTGTCCCCGCCGACACCCGCGCGACCTATCTCGATGCCATCAACGCATCGTTGAAGGCATGCCTGCCGCTGAAATTCACCAGCAGCTTTGGCGGCGCGCTGGCCGGCAAGCCGATCGCGATCCGCTACGTCGACAATCGCGAGCTTGCGAAGTAGCACCGCTCTGTCTCCTCATCCTGAGGAGCGCGCACCGCGCGCGTCTCGAAGGGATGAAAGGCGACGCTGTCGCACAGCCGGGCCTGCATGGTTCGAGACGGCGCTGAGCGCCTCCTCACCATGAGGAAGAGTTGCGACAGCGAGCCAATCGATGATACCTCAGAGGCTGGGGCGCTGGTCAAAAGGGGAGAATGTCGTGGGTCTGCTGGTCATGATCCTGGGGCTTGCGCTGTTTTTTGCGGCGCATGTGTTCACCACCAAACGCGAGATGCGCGCCGAGGCGATCGCAAGGCTCGGCGAGGGATCCTACAAGATCCTCTATTCGCTCATCTCGCTGGCGGGGCTCGCGATGATCATCTGGGGCTATGCCCACTATCGCGCCACGGGCTGGATCGACGTCTGGTATCCGCCGAAGGCCATGAAGCACATTACGCTCGCATTGATGCTGCCGGCGGTCATCCTGGTGGTGGCCTCTTACTTGCGCGGCCGCATCTATGCGACCTTGAAGCATCCGATGCTGGCGGGCATCAAGCTGTGGGCCGCCGCGCACCTGCTCGCCAACGGCGATCTCGGCTCGATCATCCTGTTCGGCTCGTTCCTGGGCTGGGCGGTGTATGACCGTATTTCGCTCAAGCATCGCACCGACGCCGGCGGCCCGCCGATTCCGGTCGGCGGCATCACCAACGATCTGATCGCAGTTGCGGTCGGCATCGTCGCCTATTTGGCGCTTGCGTTCGCGTTCCATCCGGTCGTGATCGGTGTTCCCGTCATCGGTGTCTAGCCGGTCAGCACAAGACGAGACCCGGATGTCCATGCGCGGAAGCTGGTAAGAGCAACAAGCAGAGGGCCTTCGATGGATTGGTCGCATTCGCAGATCCCGCCGATGCGGTATGAAGCGCGCTTTGGCGATCGGGTCGTGCCCGCCTTCCGGGATCGGCCGGCGAGCCTGTGGGCGATGATCGCGGAAGCCTGCGCCCGCAACGCCAGCGGTGAAGCGCTGATCGCGGGGAATGTCCGCCTGAACTGGCAGCAGGCCGTGGAGCAGGCCGCACGGATTGCAGCGGGATTTCGCAAGCTCGGATTGCGGCGCGGCGATCGTGTCGCGATCCTGCTCGGCAACCGCATCGAATTTCCCCTGCTGCTATTCGCCGCTGCGCATGAGGGCCTGGTGACGGTGCTGCTCAGCACCCGCCAGCAGAAGCCGGAGATCGCCTATGTGCTGGCCGATTGCGGCGCAAAGATCCTGATCCACGAGGCCTCGCTCGCCGAGCGGCTGCCGGATGCGCAGGATGTGCCCGATGTCATCCATCGCATCGCCGTCGACGAGGATCCGGCTCGGTCGCGTTTCGCCGTGCTCGCCGACAACCCCCCGGCGCCGGCGCCGGTCGAGACGAGCGAGGAGGACACCGCGATGATCCTCTACACCTCGGGGACGACAGGCAAGCCGAAGGGCGCGATGCTGGCCCATTGCAACATCGTTCATTCCTCGATGGTGTTCGTGTCCTGCCTGCAGTTGACGGACGTCGACCGTTCGATCGCCGCGGTGCCGCTCGGCCATGTCACCGGCGTCGTCGCCAACATCACGACAATGATCCGCTGCGGCGGCGCGCTGATCATCATGCCAGAATTCAAGGCGGCCGATTACCTCAAGCTCGCCGCACGCGAGCGCGTCACCTACACGGTGATGGTGCCGGCGATGTACAATCTCTGCCTGCTCCAGCCCGATTTCGACAGCTATGATCTGTCGAGCTGGCGCATCGGCGGCTTTGGCGGCGCGCCGATGCCGGTCGCGACCATCGAGAAGCTCAAGGCGAAGATTCCCGGCCTGAAGCTGATGAACTGCTACGGCGCGACCGAGACGACGTCGCCGTCGACGATCATGCCGGGCGAATTGACGGCGAGCCACATCGACAGCGTCGGCCTGCCGTGTCCGGGCGCGCGCATCATTGCCATGGGACCGGACGGGCGGGAGCTTCCTCCTGGCGAGATCGGCGAGCTCTGGATCCAGAGCGCCTCCGTCATCCAAGGCTACTGGAATAACCCCAAAGCCACGGCCGAAAGCTTCACCAGCGGGTTCTGGCACTCGGGCGATCTCGGCTCGGTCGACGGGGAGGGGTTTGTCCGCGTGTTCGACCGGCAGAAGGACATGATCAACCGTGGCGGCCTGAAGATCTATTCGGCCGAGGTCGAATCCGTGCTGGCGGGGCATCCCGCCGTGGTCGAGAGCGCGATCATTGCGAAGGCGTGCCCCGTGTTGGGCGAGCGCGTCCACGCCGTGGTGGTGACACGCACGCCGGTGGCCGACACCGACTTGCGGGCTTGGTGCGCGGAGCGGCTGTCCGACTACAAGGTTCCCGAGACCTTGGCGATCACGGCCGAGCCGCTGCCGCGCAACGCCAATGGCAAAGTGCTGAAACGGCAGCTGCGGGAGCTGCTCGGAAGCTGAGCCGGACGGGGTTCTCCGGGCCTGCCCCGGGTGGTTAACGCCTTGATCGGCCTCGCTTTGCCTTGCCACCGCCATATCGTTAGGGTACCCCGCGGCCACGTGGGGACGGGATTCCTGACGCGAACGCTTTGGCGCGCGCACCCGGACGGGCATGGGATTAAGATAAGTGTCTGAATTATTTAACGAAGTCGACGAGGAAGTACGTCGCGAACAGCTCAAGAAGCTGTGGGACAAGTATTCGATCTACTTCATCGCCCTGATGGTGCTGGTCGTGGCCGCCGTCGGTGGCTGGCGCGGCTACCAATATCTGGAGGCCAAGAAGGCCGCTGAGGCCGGCGCCGCCTTCGAGAAGGCCGTCGAGCTGTCCGAGCAGAACAAGCACGCCGACGCCGAGAAGGCCTTCACCGAGCTCGCCGCCAAGGCTCCGTCGGGCTATCGAACCCTGGCGCGGCTGCGCGCTGCCGCCGAGGCCGCGAGCCGCGATCCCAAGGCCGCCGCGAAGATGTATGACGACATTGCCGCCGACCGCAGCATTGGCGGTGAGTGGCAGGATCTGGCGAAGATCCGCGCCGCCGGCCTGCTGCTCGACAGCGCCAGCTACGCCGACATGCAGCAGCGGCTGGAGCCCTCCGCCGCACCGAAATCGACCTTCCGCCACAGCGCCCGCGAGATGCTGGCATTGTCGGCCTGGCGCAACAACGACATGACCGCAGCCCGCAAATGGCTCGACGCGATTGACGGAGACGGCGAAACGCCGCCCGGCCTGCGCTCGCGTGCCGAGGCGCTCCAGGCTCTGCTGCCGCCCGTCGCCAAGAGCTGAGCAAGAACAGCTGACGACGGCCCTCTGACTTGAGACGAGACACAAGATGCGCCGCACGCCACGCTTGATCGCAGCCGCCGTCCTCATCGCCTTCACCGGCGTGCTGGGCGGCTGCTCCAGCTTCGATCCAAGCGACATGCTCGACTTCCTCGACACCAAGAAGAAGCTGCCGGGCGACCGCAAGCCGGTGTTCCCGGAGGGCGTGCCGGGCCTCGAGCAGGGCGTGCCGAAGGAGCTGTACAAGGGCGCGCAGCAGCAGCCCGATCCGAACGCGCCTGCCGTCGCAGCTTTGCCTGCGGAGCCGCCACCGGAGCCGGCCAAGCCGGCGAAGGGCGCCAAGGCCGCGAAATCGCGACAGCCGGTCGCCGCCGCGCCGGCCGAAGCGCCGGCCGGTGAGGTCGACGGCGAAGCCCAGCCCGAGGCCGCGCCGGCCGCTCCGCCGCCCAAGCACAAGATCGTCCGCAGGCGCACCACCGCGCCGCCGCCGGACCAGCCCGTCCAGCAGGCGCAGCCCGCCCAGCCCGCGCAGCAGCAAACCCAGAGCGCCTTCCCGGCGCCGCTGCCGAGCGGCAGCTTCTCGCGCTGATATTTCCCATTGCATTGACAGGCGCAGCCTCGGCAGCGCACGAATGACCGATGTCCTTCACGATCGCCATCATCGGCCGGCCCAATGTCGGCAAATCGACGCTGTTCAACCGCCTGGTCGGACAGAAGCTCGCGCTGGTCGATGACCTGCCGGGCGTCACCCGCGACCGCCGCGAAGGCGAGGCCAGGCTCGGCGACCTCCAGTTCACGATCATCGATACCGCCGGCCTCGACCAGGGCGCCAGGGGCTCGCTGACCGCGCGCATGCAGGAGCAGACCGAGACTGCGATCGCGCAGGCCGACGCGCTGTTCTTCGTCATCGATGCCCGCATCGGCCTCACGCCCACCGATCGCGCCTTCGCCGATTTCGCCCGCAAGGCCAACAAGCCGGTGCTGCTGATCGCCAACAAGAGCGAGGGCAAGCATGGCGATGCCGGCGCGATGGAGGCCTTTGCGCTCGGCCTCGGCGATCCCATCCAGATATCCGCCGAGCATGGCGAGGGCATGGGCGAGCTCTATGACGCACTGGCCAAGCTGATGCCGGAGCCCGTCGACGAGGACGAGGGCGAGGAGGATGCGCCGCTCTCGGAGGAGGAGGCCGCGACGCGTCCGATCCGGGTTGCCATCGTCGGCCGGCCCAACGCCGGCAAATCGACGCTGATCAATCATCTGCTCGGCGAGGAGCGTCTGCTGACCAGCCCGGAGGCCGGCACCACGCGCGATTCCATCGCAGTCGAGATCCACTGGAAGGGCCGCGATTTTCGCGTCTTCGACACGGCAGGCCTGCGTCGACGCTCGCGGATCGAGGAGAAACTGGAGAAGCTTTCGGTCGCGGACGCGTTGCGCGCGGTGCGCTTTGCCGAGGTCGTCGTGCTGATGATGGACACGCAGAACCGCTTCGAGGAGCAGGACCTGCGCATCGCCGATCTGATCGAGCGCGAGGGAAGGGCGGTCGTGCTCGCCGTCAACAAATGGGACCTGATGGAGACCAAGGGGGGCGGCGCGATCTCGGGCCTGCGCCGCGATGCCGACCATTGGCTGCCGCAGCTCAAGGGCGTGCCTATCGTCGCCGTCTCAGGCCTGATGGGCGAGGGCATCGACCGCCTGATGCAGGCGATCCAGGACGCCTACGCGGTCTGGAACAGGCGCGTGCCGACGGCCGCGCTCAATCGCTGGTTCGAGCAGGCGATCCAGGCCAATCCGCCGCCGGCGGTGTCCGGCCGCAGGCTGAAGCTGAACTACATCACCCAGAACAAGGCGCGCCCGCCGAGCTTCGTGCTGTTCTGCTCGCGTGCGGACGTGGTGCCGCAATCCTACTTGCGCTATCTCACCAACTCCATGCGCGAGACCTTCGAGCTGCCGGGCACGCCGGTGCGTATCACTCTTCGCGAGAAGGCCAATCCTTTCGCGCACAAGCGCAAGCGGCCGTCGTGAGCGACGGCTCCGGCGAGGCGACAGCGCAGGGCGCTGCGCCAGTCCGGCGCGATCGCTGGCGGCGACGAAGACAGTCCGAAACGCCAATGCCCGGGACGAGCCCGGGCATGATCTGTGTGACGTCGCGTAACCGCTACGCGGTCACTTCTTCACCAGCGGGCAGTCGCTGTCCTTGAGCGGCTTGGCTGCGTCTTCAGGCGCGATGGTGGCGACCAGCTTGTAATAGTCCCACGGGCCCTTCGACTCCTCGGGCTTCTTCACCTCGAACAGATAGGCCGGGATGAGGCGGCGGCCGTCGGCGCGCAGCGGTCCGTTGCCGAACAGCGGATCGTCAGTCGGCAGCTCCTTCATCTTGGCGACGACCTTGGCGCCGTCATGGGGATTGCCCCCGAGCGCTTCCATCGCCTTGAGATAATGCAGCACCATCGCGTAATTGCCGGCCTGGGTCATCGAGGGCATCGCGTTCTTGCTGGCCAGCGCCGAGAAGCGCTTGGACCATTCGCGGGTCTTGTCGTTCAGGTCCCAGTAGAACGATTCAGTGAAGGTCAGGCCCTGCGCGGTCTTGAGGCCCAGCGAGTGCACGTCGTTGATGAACAGCAGCAGCGCGGCGAGCTTCTGGCCACCCTGGACGATGCCGAACTCGGCGGCCTGCTTGATGGCGTTGGTGGTGTCGCCGCCGGCATTGGCGAGGCCGATGATCTTGGCTTTCGACGATTGCGCCTGAAGCAGGAAGGAGGAGAAGTCCGCGGTGTTGAGCGGGTGCTTGACGCCACCGAGCAGCTTGCCGCCGTTGGCGGTGACCACGGCGCTGGTGTCGCGCTCCAGGGCGTGACCGAACGCGTAGTCGGCGGTCAGGAAGAACCAGCTGTCGCCGCCGGCCTTGGTCAGCGCCTTGCCGGTGCCGTTGGCCAGCATGTAGGTGTCGTAGGTATAGGAGATGGTGTTGGGCGTGCAGGCCTTGCCGGTGAGGTCTGCCGTGGCCGCGCCCGAATTGAGCAGCACCGCGTTCTTCTCCTTGACGAGATTGCTCACCGCGAGCGCTACGCCCGAGCTCGGCGTGTCCGCAATCGCGTCGACCTTCTCGTTGTCGATCCACTGCCGGGCGATATTGACGCCGACGTCAGGCTTGTTCTGGTGATCTCCGCTCAAAACCTCAATCTTCCAGCCCTTCTTGAGCAGGCCGGAATCCTCGACCGCCATCTTGATCGCGACCACGGAGTTCGGGCCGCCGATATCGGCATAAAGGCTCGACATGTCGTTGAGCACGCCAATCTTGACCGTCTTGTCCTGGGCGAAGGCGGATGTGGCAAAGCTGAAGGCGACACAGGCCAGAAGGGCCGCGGAGCGGCGCGCGAACGTCGTCGTCATAAAAGGTTTCCTCCATTGTCAAATATGCGGACGGCTCTCTTGCGGAGCCTTGTTCCGGCTGATGGCTCTAGCCTGTCCCACGGCCGGCGGCAATGCGCCTAAAGCTGGATGACGCTGCGTCGTAGCGTCATCCGTCGGTTAACCTTCGGGCAAAATGCGTTGAGACGCTATTTGAGCGCGCTGATGTCAGCTTGAATTTCCGGATGTGCTTTCCGATATCGGCCTCGGCGGTATAGTCGTTACCCTTGGCATCGATCGCCGTGCCCGATGTGACCGAACTGCCGACGTTGCTGCCGCCTAAGCGCGGGCCATCAATCGTGGGGAGGCAATCGGGTCAATCAGGCCGGCGCGCGGAAGCTCATCACGGTGCGGGTCTTGTAGTCGTAGAACTTGCCGGTCTCGGTCCAGCCAGGCCCACACATCGGCACGATGAATTCGGCGACCTGCTCGGGCGTGTCGAGCGTCGCCGGATCCTCGCCCGGCATCAGCGTCGCGCGCATGCGCGTGCGGACCGGGCCGGGATTGAGCAAATTGACTCGCAGCTTCGTATTCGCCGTCTCCTGCGCCCAGGCGCGGGCCAGCGTTTCCAGCGCGGCCTTGGACGCGGCGTAGGGGCCGACATAGGCGGTCGCCTTACTGGCGGCGCCGGAGGTGATGAACACGGCGCGCCCGGCGTCCGACTGCCTCAGCAGCGGCTCCATGCAGCGGATCAGCTGGAAGTTCGCGGAGACGTTCACCGCCATCACCTCGTTGAACGTCTTCAGCTCGATATGGCCGAGCGGCGAGGACGGGCCGAGCACGCCGGCATTGCCGACGAGGATGTCGAGCTTGCCGTAGCGCTCGTGCAGGCTGGCGCCCAGCCGCGCGATGCCGTCGGAATCGCTGAGGTTGAGCGGCACCAGCGTGGCGCTGCCGCCGTCCTTGCGGATCTCGTCGTCGAGTTCTTCCAGCCCGCCCTGCGTGCGCGCCACCGCAACGACATGCGCACCCGCCTTGGCCAGCGCCCTGGCCGTGGCGAAGCCGATGCCGCGCGAGGCGCCGGTAACGAGAGCGATGCGGTCAGCGAGGGACTTGGTCATGGCGGGGTTTTACAGGCGTGGATGGCCGGGACAAGCCCCATCACGGCACCTGTCATTCCGGGATGGTGCAAAGCACCAGACCCAGGATCCCGGGTTCGGTCCTTACGGACCGCCCCGGGGTGACGCCTTCGTCAGCTCGCCTCGGCCAGCAGCGACAATTGCCGCGGTTGGGGCTCGGTCTGGGTCTGGTCGGTGAGGTGGGTCGGATAGGCGCCGGTGAAGCAATGGTCCGAGAATTTCGGATTGGCGGGGTCGCGGCCGGGCTCGCCCATGGCGCGGTACATGCCGTCGATCGACAGGAAGGCGAGCGAGTCCGCGCCGATGATCTCGCGCATCTCCTCCAGCGAATGAGTCGCCGCCAGCAGGCCGCCGCGGTCGGGTAGGTCGATGCCGTAATAGTCGGGATAGAGGATCGGGGGCGAGGCGAGGCGGAAATGGACTTCCTTGGCGCCGGCATCGCGCATCATGCGCACGATCTTCTTCGAGGTGGTGCCGCGCACCAGGGAATCGTCGATCAGGATGATGCGCTTGCCTTCGATCGCAGCGCGGTTGGCCGAATGCTTCATGCGCACGCCGGATTCGCGAATCGCCTGCGTCGGCTGGATGAAGGTGCGGCCGACATAATGGTTGCGGATGATGCCGAGCTCGAACGGCACGCCGGAATGCTGGCTGTAGCCGACTGCGGCGGGCACGCCGGAATCCGGCACCGGCACGACGACGTCGATCGGCACGTGGCTCTCGCGCGCGAGCTGCGCACCGAAGGCCTTGCGCACCTCGTAGACCGAACGGCCGTGGACGATGGAGTCCGGACGCGAGAAGTAGATGTATTCGAAGATGCAGGGACGCGGCGCCATCGGCGGGAACGGCTTGTGGATGTCCTGGCCGCTCTCGTCGAACACGATGACTTCGCCGGGCTCGATGTCGCGCACGAAGCGCGCGCCGATGATGTCGAGCGCGCAGGTCTCCGAGGTCAGGATCGGACAGCCGTCGAGATCGCCGAGTACGAGCGGGCGGATGCCGCGCGGATCGCGCGCGCCGACCAGCTTCTTGTTGGTCAGCGAGACCAGCGCATAGGCGCCTTCGATCTCGCGCAGCGCGTCGATATAGCGCTCGATGAAGCGGCTCCGCTTGGAGCGCGCGACCAGGTGCAGGATCACCTCGGTGTCGGTGGTCGACTGCATCATCGCGCCATGCCGCACCAGCTCGCGGCGCAGCGTCAGGCCGTTGGTGAGGTTGCCGTTATGGGCGACGGCGAGACCGCCGGCATTGAGCTCGGCGAACAGCGGCTGCACGTTGCGCAGGATGGTGGCGCCGGTGGTGGAATAGCGGACATGGCCGACCGCGACATTGCCGGGCAGGCGGTCGATCACCTCGCGGCGGGAAAAGGTGTCGCCGACGAGACCGAGGCGGCGTTCCGAGTGAAAGCGGCTGCCGTCGTAGGAGACGATGCCGGCGGCTTCCTGGCCGCGGTGCTGGAGGGCGTGAAGACCGAGCGCGGTGATCGCGGCCGCATCAGGGTGACCGTAGATGCCGAACACGCCGCATTCCTCGCGCAGCGTATCCCCCTCCAGATCGTCCTGAAGCTCGAGCGCGGCCGGGCCCGAACTGGCCCTGAGATCAAGATCAAACTGGGCGTCCTGGTCAGGGTGTCGCATCTCGTCCGCGCCTTTCTTTAGGGGCCAATCAACGCGCCGCAGGTTTCTCGATCAGCTTCTTCATGCCGTCACGAGCCGATTTACTGTATCCGTCGGCACTGCCCGAAGGCTGCTGCTCGGATTCAGCTTGATCATCATCTGGTTTGTTTTTCTTGAATCTCTTCAAGATGGTGTTCTCGGGGTCGTCAGGCAAGAGGGCCATCAGCCAGTCCCCGGTTCCCTGGAGCACCACGCGGGACTTGGCCCCCGTGACCCAGTCCGGACGCTGCTTGTCCGGAACCAGCCAGGTGAAGAACAGGAAGGCGACCACGACGATCAAAAGCCCGCGAGCCAGGCCGAACAGGAAGCCGAGGGTGCGGTCCAGCGCGCCGATCCGCGAATCCAGGATCATGTCGGAGATGCGCACCGTGATCACGGAGACCACGACCAGGGTGCCTACGAACACGCCGGCGACCACGACGACGCTCGCGACCGTGTCGTTGTTGAAATAGGTCTTGGCCGTCGGCAGCAGCTTCGAGAACGAGTACAGCGTCACGATCGCCGCCGCGCCCCAGGCCGCAATCGACAGGATTTCGCGCATGAAGCCGCGGACCATGGCGAGCAGGCCCGAGATCAGCATCACACCGAGCAGGATCAGGTCGAGGAGTGTTACTGGCATCGGCTGGTCTGGTCCGCTCGTACTGTCGAAGGCGCTCAGCGAATCGGTGTTTGGCCGCTGCCCTAAAAGAAGGGCAGACGGCGTTCCCGGCAAGGCCGCAACCACGCAATCCCATGCTGCTTTTGTGACGGCTGTATAGCGGCGAGGGCCTCCGGCGTCACCTCCACCTAACCCTCTCCGCGGCGGAATCTTGCCGGTGTGGCATTTTTCTCTGCCGGGGCGTTCGATTCGCCTCGGCGGGAGCCGCGGGCGGCGATCTCGGCCACCAAGGTCGTCAGGCTGTTCACCGCATTCAGCGACAATCCGGCATCGCCGCCGGTCTCGCCGCGTGCCGATTCGGGCAGCACCGCGCGCTGGAAGCCGAGTTTTGCCGCCTCCTTCAGCCGCGCCGGGGTCTGCGCCACGGGGCGGACCACGCCCGAGAGCGAGATCTCGCCGAAATAGACGGCATCGGTGGGTAACTGCGCATTAACCAGCGACGACACCAGCGCCGCGGCGGCGGCGAGGTCGGCCGCGGGCTCGTGGATGCGCAGGCCGCCGGCGACGTTCAGATAGACGTCGTGGCCGGACAGCTTGACCCCGCAATGCGCCTCCAGCACCGCCAGCACCATCGACAGCCGGCTCGGGTCCCAGCCGACCACGGCGCGGCGCGGGGTGCCGAGCGAGGTCGGGGCCACCAGCGCCTGCAATTCGACCAGGACGGGCCTTGTGCCCTCGATGCCCGCAAAGACTGCGGTGCCGGGCGTGCCGAGATCGCGCTCGGACAAGAACAGCTCAGAGGGGTTGGTGACCTCGCGCAGGCCGAGGCCGGTCATCTCGAACACGCCGATCTCGTCGGTCGGGCCGAAACGGTTCTTCACGGCCCGCAGGATGCGAAATTGCTGCGAGCCTTCGCCCTCGAACGACATCACCGCGTCGACCATGTGCTCGACCACGCGGGGACCTGCGATCTGGCCGTCCTTGGTGACGTGGCCGACCAGGATGATGGCGGCGCCGGTTTTCTTGGCGAAACGGATCAGCGCCTGCGCCGAGGCGCGTACTTGCGTCACCGTGCCGGGCGCCGATTCCACCGTGTCGGTCCACATGGTCTGGATCGAGTCGATCACGATCAGCCGCGGCACCGCGCCCTCCGACAGCGTCGAGACGATGTCCTCCACGGAGGTCTCGGCGGCGAGCTGGACCGGTGCGTCCGACAGCCCGAGCCGCTCGGCGCGCAGGCGCACCTGGGCGACCGCCTCTTCACCGGAGATGTAGACCACGCGGTGGCCGGCGCGCGCCAGCAGGCTGGTCGCCTGCGTCAGCAGCGTCGACTTGCCAATTCCAGGATCGCCGCCGACCAGCAGCACCGAGCCGCGGACGAAGCCGCCGCCGGTGACGCGGTCGAGCTCGGTCATCCCTGAGGACAGGCGCGGCGCATCCGGACTTTTTCCGGCAAGGCTCTCCAGCGCGAACGTTCGGCCCTTGCGTTTGGAGCGGATCGACACCGGAACGCTGCCGCTCGTGTCTTCTTCCGCGAGTGTATTCCACTCGCCGCAGGACTCGCACTTGCCCTGCCAGCGGTTATAGGCCGCGCCGCAGTTCTGGCAGACGAAGGAGAGGGTGCTCTTGGCCATGGGGAACAGATGAGTCGAGGTTTCAACTTGCTGGATAGCACGGAACGGCGGCCGCGATGGCCTGCGCTTCGATTATCTCAATCCGACACGATAGATATACCGTTCATTAGCTCTGTGCCGCTGTGGCCGGGTTGATTTTGCGAAGTATTAGCGGACGCGGGTCCACCCTAGGACCAATGGGGGCCGGCGAAGAGAAATGACGAGATTCCTGCGAATATTGCTCGCTGCGGGCATCGTCTGCGGCGTTATCGCGTCCGCCGGCGGTAGCCTTGCCAAGCCCCTCGACATCGTCTTCGTCAATCCCGGCAAGACCGGCGAGGTCTACTGGGACATGGTCGCGCAGACCATGCAGGCCGCCGGCCGCAGGCTCGACGCGCATGTCGAGGTGCTGACCAGTGAGCGGAATTACCGCACCATGCAGGAGCTCGGCTTCGGCGTGGTGGCACGTCCCGACAAGCCCGATTTCCTCATCCTGTCGAACGAGGAGTCCGCTGCCGTCCCGATCCTGGAGGCGGCCGAGGCTGCAGGCGTCAAGACGCTGCTGCTCTCGAACACGCTGATCGGCGAGGATGCGGCGCGTTTTGGACCGCCGCGCGAGAAGCTCAAGACCTGGCTCGGCGACATCACGACCGATCTGCAGACCGCGGGTGCACGGATGGCCAATGCGCTGATCGGGGCGGCGCGTGCCGAGAAATGGCAGAGCCCCGACGGCAAGATCCATATTCTCGGAATCGGCGGCGACGAAATCACTCCGGCCTCGATTGCCCGTAACGCCGGCCTCAAGCTGGCCGTGGATGCCGCGCCTGACGTCGTGGTGGACCGGCTGCTGTTCGCCAACTGGACGCAATCGGAGGCCGAGCGGGTCACGGCGAACTACCTGGGTTGGGCTTCTCGCAAGGAGATCCGGCCTGCCGGCATATGGGCCGGAAACGATCCGATGGCGCTCGGCGCGCTCCGCGCTGCGATCGCTGCCGGCCTCGTGCCCGGTCGAAACATCAAGGTCGTTGGACTCAACTGGTCGGAGGACGCGCTGCGCGAGATCAAGGCGGGCCGTCTGCTGCTGACCGACGGCGGGCATTTCCTGCTCGGCGGCTGGTCGATCGTTCTCCTGCGCGACTATGCCGATGGCTGCGATTTCGCGGCCGTTTCGCCCCATGTCGAGGTCAAGACGTCTGCGATCACGCGCGACAACCTCGCTTCGGTTGGCGACCTCATCAGGATGCGTGCGTTCGACCGGATCGATTTTACGCGGTTCCGGGCCAAGGCCGGACGCTGCGGCCAATATGACTTCTCCCTCGATGCGCTGATCTCGTCGCTGCCGCTTCCCGAAGGCGTTGCGGACTGATGCGCAAGGATGAGGCGATGACCGATCCGGATCGCGACCAGCAGCCAGCGCCGCGCCTGCGCTCGGTCGTCCACGCGATGATCTGGGCCACGGTGCCCGTTCTGCTGCTGGTGCAACTTCTGGCCTCTGCCGGTGTCGAGGCATCGAGCTTCTGGTCGCGCGTCAGGCAGCTCGACGCCCGCATGGTCCGGGTCGCCGAGAGCCGGGCCGAGCTGATCGCCGAACCGCTGTGGAAGATGCGCTACGACCAGGTCACGGGCGTGCTCAACGAGATCATGCACGACGAGACCATCGCGGCGGCCGTCTATGACGATACCGGCGCCGCGATTGCCCGCGTGGTCGCCCGGCCCGACGACCAGGTCGTCGAAATCTCGCGCCCGATCCGCTACAGCAATGGCAACATGGCCGTTCAGGCCGGTCGCATCGCCATCGCTTATTCGCGCGCGACGTTGTACGCGGATGCGGGCAGCCGCCTGGTGCTGCTGCTGGTGGTCGGCCTGCTCGCAACCGTTGCGACCCTGATCGCCATGCGGATCTCCGCCAACGTCTTCATCGGCCGGCCGCTGGCGGCCATGATGTCGGCGATCCAGCGCAGCAAGCAGGATGGCCGGGCCTATCCGGCGGACGTCACGTCCTCGAACGAATTCGGCCAGCTCGCGCGCGCCTTCAACGCCATGCAGCACACGACGTCAGGCGCGCTGGACCGGCTCGGGCACATGGCGACGCACGATCCGCTCACGGGGCTGCCGAACCGGCGCTCCCTGACCGAGCGCCTGGCCGTGGCAAGCCGGGACGGGGGCTCGCCGGATACGCTGGTCGCGTTCTGCTTCATCGATCTCGACGACTTCAAGGGCATCAACGACACCTTCGGTCACGAGGCCGGCGACAAGTTCCTGGTTCAGATCTCGGAGCGTCTTCGCGGAGCGGTCGAGGTGGAGGACTGGGTTGCACGGCTCGGCGGCGACGAGTTCGTCGTCATTCGTCCCGAGGTGAGCCACGAACAGGCCGCGCACGCATTCGCTCAGCAGGTGCTGGACGCCATTTCCGAGCCGATCCGCCTCCACGACAAGCAAGTGGTGCCGCGCGCCAGCATCGGGCTTGCCGTGCGTCGCGCCGACGATCCGGAGCTGTCGCATCTGCCGACGCTCGCCGACATCGCGCTCTATCATGCCAAGAGCAAGGCGCCCGGCACGGTCGCCGTACTGGACGAGGCGCTGCAGCGCGACTATCGCCGCCGGAGGGATCTCGAGCTCGCCATTCCCACCGGGTTCGCCGAGGGACAGTTCGAGGTCTGGTACCAGAGCCAGGTCGATCTCGAAACCCACGAGGTTGTCAGTCTGGAAGCGCTGATCCGCTGGCGGCATCCTGAGCATGGCGTGATCGGCCCCGGCGAATTTCTGCCGCTGATCGAGCGCAGCGGCAACAATGCGCGGCTGACTCGCTACGTGCTGACCGATGCCTGCCGGGCCTTGCAGCGGTTGGCCGCCGCCGGCAGGCCGCAGATCCGGATCGCGATCAACCTGCCGCCGTCCGAACTTGCCGACCATTCGCTCGCCGCCGAGCTGCGTGCGACCTGTGCGCGCTTCGATGTTGCGGCCTCATCTCTCGAGCTCGAGATCACCGAGGGATCGCTGATCAACAACATCGCCAGCGCCTCCGAAACGCTGCATCGCCTGCGGCGCTTGGGTGCCACGATCGCGCTCGACGATTTCGGTACCGGCTACAGCTCGCTGGCTCATCTCAGGCGCTTCCCGCTCGACAAGGTCAAGATCGACAAGGCATTCATCCGGGAGATCCCCGAGAGCGCGGAGGACAAGGCCATCGTCGGCGTGATCGCATCGCTTGCCGGCACGTTGGGGCTGACCCTGGTCGCAGAAGGCATCGAGCGCGCCGAGCAGGCCGAGGCGATGCGTGACATGGGCGTGAGGTTCGGGCAGGGCTTCCTCTATCAGAGGCCGCAGCCGCTCGAGGCCCTGTTGCAATGGCTCCGCCGGCAGCCGGCGGTGCCGGGACGCGGCATCTCCGAGAGCCCATCGATCGCTCCGGAATTCGCCGCCTGAGCGCGGCCGTCTCAGGGCTGAGCCGCGCTCCAGAGCATCGAGAGCCCGGCTGCGATCATGATCGCGTCCATGACCAGGCGGAACACGTCCGGCTTCAGATGCAGCACGAAGCGTTTTGCGATGAAGGCGCCCGACATCAGCGAGGAGCCCGCAATCAGGCCCTTCATGAAGACGTCGCCGGTCAGTGCGCCGAAGCGCTCGAATGTCACCGATTTCGCGAAGTAGAGCCCGAGCGACGAGGCCGCTTCGGTGGCGAGGAAGGCGCCCTTGCTGAGGCCGTAGAACAGGAACAGCGGCACGCTGAGCGGGCCGGTCGAGACCACGATGCCTGTGAGATAGCCGATGACTGCGCCGCCGACGGCCAGATGCCAGAGATTGGCCTTGAGGTCATGCCGCGCCAGCCAGTGCCGCACCGGCACCATCGCGATCAGGAAGATACCGATGGCGAGATCGACGACGTGCGAGGGCAGCGCCAGCAACGTCCGCGCGCCGAGCGCTGCGGCCGGAATGCCCGTGACCGAATAGGCCGCGCAGGCCCGCCAATCGACCTCACGCCACCAGGCCAGAATCCGCGAGAAGTTCGCCATCACGGAGGCGACTGCCATGATCGGCACGGCCTCCTTCGGCCCATAGGCATAGACCAGCACCGGCATCAGCATGATCGACGAGCCGGTGCCGACGATGCCGGAGATGGTGCCGGCGACGAGGCCGACGCTGAGGACGAAGAGAAAGGCCAAGGGCGGTCGCTCCCGGAATCGGAGCAGTGTAACCGGAGGCGGCGGCGAGGGCGAATGCCGGGCGCGCTCAGTGAAACCGCAGGCCGTGACGAGACTCCCAACGGTTCCTTTCGAGACAGCCCCTGTCCCGCCACTCGCTTCAGGGCACGGACTCGGTCCGAGACGTCCCGACCGGCCATCCTGCCGTTCTCCTGGTTTTCGTTGGACGCAAAGGAGGTCCAGCCGGCCCGCCACTGCGGGATAGGCGGAGACGCTCAGAAGAACATCGACGAGCCGATCTTGCATCGTTGGCGCGCGCGATATTGCTCGGCGAGCTTCCGGTATTCCTCGGATTAGAGCATTCAGCTCCCGAAACGGAGCTGAACGCCGAGTCGACTTTCTCGTTCCTGAATCGTCCGGGCCGCCCCTCAGGTCGGCAGATGATCTCCTGTTTCAGCCGGAGATGGCAGCGATCGGGTTGGAGTTTGCCGCGCGTTCAGAGTTGCAATCAGCGGTGCAAGTCGCAATCATGATTCAATGACCTTCACGTCTCTCAGAAGCAACGTCCGTCGCCTCTACGAGGGCGCAACGCCGAGCGGCGTACGCTTCCGCTATGCGCTGCTCGCCTTCGATATCGTGACGGTGCTGTTCATCATCGCAACCTCGTTCCTGCAGCCCAGTGAGATCATTGAAACGCTCGATGTCCTGTTCGGCGTCATGCTGCTTGCTGACTTCTCGGCACGGCTCCTCGTCGATCCGCATCCGTTTCGAAAATTCAGTCAACTCGCGACGTGGGCCGACATGGTTGCGATCGTATCCTTCCTGGCACCGCTTGCCGGCGAGGCAGGCGGCTTTCTCCGGATCCTGCGAACGCTGGGGCTGCTTCGCGACTACCAGATGCTGGTGAGGCTGCGCATCGATTCTCCGTTCTTTCGTCGCAACGAAGAGGTCATCTTCGCCGTCACGAACCTCGCCGTCTTCATCTTCGTCATGACCGGAATCGTGTACGAGACCCAGAAGTTTCGCAACGACGATATCCGAAACTATGCCGATGCCCTGTATTTCACCGTCACCGCGCTGACGACGACCGGCTTTGGCGACATTACCTTGTCAGGCACGTTCGGCCGCTTGATCACCGTCGTGATCATGATCTTCGGCGTGACGCTGTTCTTCAATCTCGCCCGCGCGCTCCTCAGTCCCCACAAGGTGCGATTTCCATGCCCGACTTGCGGGCTCCAGAGGCACGATGCCGACGCCGTGCATTGCAAGGCCTGCGGCAAGATTCTCAATATCCCCGACGAAGGGGCAACCTGAAGGGCTCTAACTGCCGGCGATGCGGATGGACGTCTTTTGATGGTGACATCATGCCAGTGTTTTGCCCGATGGATCAACGATGTATTTCGGAATAACCGTAGTTCATTGAGCGGACAGGGGTCGGCTACTGTGCATGGGGTTGTTTTTCAATTTTTTGTTTTGACCGACCCGCTGTTGAGAGCATGCCGGCGGAAGGGCCGGCTACGATTTCGATCTGGATGCCGTGCCGGTGAACGTGATCGACGGCAGGAATGTGTGATGAGGATCACCGCAGCACCACCCATGCCGGCGCGTGATCGCTTGCGCCATCCTCTGCGCGGATCTTCTTGTCGACGCCGGCTTTTGCCAGGCGCGGGGCGAGGGCAGGGCTGAGCAGGAGATGATCGAGCCGCAGGCCTGCGTCGCGCGGCCAGCGGTTTCGCTTGTAGTCCCAGAACGTGTAGATGCGCTGGCCCGGGTGCAGCTCGCGCACCGCGTCGCACCAACCTTGTTCGACCAGCGACGCGAAGGCCGCGCGACTCTTCGGCTGGATCAGCGCATCCTTGTCCCACGAGCGCGTCGGGTAGATGTCGATCTCGGTTGGCGCGACGTTGTAGTCGCCGGCGAGCACGACGGGCAGGTCCTGCTTGATGAACGTTCTGGCGTGGCGCTTGAGCCGTGCGAACCAGTCGAGCTTGTAGTCGAATTTCGGTCCCGGCTGCGGATTGCCGTTCGGCAGGTAGATGCTGGTGACGATGATGCCGCGCACGGCGGCTTCGATGTAGCGGGCTTCGAGATCTTCAGGCTTTCCCGGCAAGCGCTCGCGGGTGAGAATGGGCTCGGCATCACGGGCCAGGATGGCGACGCCGTTCCACGTCTTTTGTCCACACCAGACCGCGCCGTAGCCGGCCTTTTCGATCGCAGCCGCCGGAAATTCGCCATCACTTGCCTTCAACTCTTGAAGCGCGACGACATCGGGCTTTGCGACACGCATCCATGCCAACAGATTGGGCAGGCGTCGGTTGATGTTGTTGATGTTGAATGTCGCGATCTTCATGTAGAGCTACCGGCTCCCGCCTTCCGTACCCGGAGATACAATGTCCAAATTGAGTTTTGTTGCCATCGCACTCGTCGTCGCGTTCTCCGGAGGCGCATCGGCACAATCGTCCGATCCGCGCGGCGCGTGCAAGGCGGACTACGACAAATTCTGCGCCGGCATCGCGCCGGGCGGCGGCCGCGTCGTCGCCTGCCTCAACGGCAAGCGCGACCAGCTCAGCGACACCTGCAAGACGGCGTTGGACAGCAGGAAGAAGAAGTAAGCAATCCCTTCCGTGTCCCGGACGTGCGTAGCGCGAGCCCGGACACGGAGGTCGGCAAGTCCATGCGGAGAGATGGACCCCGGCGCTCAGTTCGGCAGCGGGGCTGCCGGCTACTCGATTGGCGGCGAGGAGTGCGGCTGCTCGGCTCCCGTCGGCGGCGCCGGCCGTTCCAGCGGCTCCACCGCATCGCCGCCCTTGTAGATGCGGGCATAACGGCGGCCGAGGCTGGTCAGCACCTCGTAGCCGATCGTGCCGAAATGGTGTGCGAGTTCGTCGACGGTGATGCCGTCGCCGAGCAGCGTGACCATGTGGCCGCGCCGTGCCGCGTTCGGCGGCAGGTCGGTGATGTCGATGGCGATGAGGTCCATCGAGATGCGGCCCGCGATCGGGCAGCGCTTGCCGGCCACGATGACTTCGGCGCCGCGGGTGCCGTCATTGGAGCTGGCGGCGCGGAAATAGCCGTCGGCATAGCCGACCGCGATGATCGCAAGTTTCGTCGGCCGCCGCGCGGTCCAGGTACCGCCATAGCCGACGCTCTCGCCGCGCTCGATATTGCGGATTTGCACGATGCGCGCCTTGAGCTCGACGACCGGCTGCATGGGATTATCGGCCTCCGGCGTCGGGTTGACGCCGTAGAGCGCAGCCCCCGGTCGCACCTGGTCGAACTGAAATGGCGCGCCGAGGAAGATGCCGGAGGAATTGGCGAGGGCCGCCGGGACGCCTGAGAATTCACTGGCAATGCTGCGGAAGGTCGCGAGCTGTTTGGCATTCAGCGGGCTGTTGAGCTGCTCGGCCGAGACCAGATGGCTCATCACCAGTGTGATGCCGTGATCGCCGGCATTGATGCGAGGAATGATGGCCTGCGCGTCCGCAAGCGTCAGGCCGAGCCGGTTCATGCCGGTGTCGATGTGAACAGCCGCGCCGCCGGTCCAGCCGCTCCGGCGGCAGAATACGTCCCATTCGGCGAGTTCGTTGAGATCGCCGATCACGGGACGGCAATTGATCCTGGCGTAGTGCTCGCCGGTGTTCTGGAAATAGCCGCCGAGCACGTAGATCGTGGGCTCCGGCACCGCGGCGCGCACCTTGCGCGCCTCCTCGAGGGTGGCGACGAAGAAGGTCCTGCAGCCCGCCTTGCTCAGGGCTCGTGACACTTGTTCGGCGCCGCAACCATAGGCGTCGGCCTTGATCACCGCCGAGCATTCGGCCGGTACCGCCGTCTTCTCGAGCTTGCGCCAATTGGCGATGATCGCGTCGAGATCGACGGTCAGCACGCCGCCATAGGCGGCGAGCGCAGCAGCCTGGTTGGCATCTGCGGAGAGAGGGCCGGATTGCGGGATCGTTTTCGGGTCGGACGCCATTGTCATGGCGCCGTTTTACGCAAGTGGCCGGTCCGGTTCAAGGAACTCAGTAGTCGTTGTCGCTGCGAGCCGGCAGCTGACTGTCAGGCGCAAGGTCGCCGAACCGCGTAACCGAGGCTTCGAACGCCAAATCGACGGTGCCGGTCGGGCCGTGGCGCTGCTTGCCGATGATGACTTCGGCCTTTCCGTGCGCAAGACTCATGTCGAGCTGCCACTTCTCGTGTTCAGGCGTGCCTGGGCGGGGCTCCTTCATCGCGAGGTAATATTCCTCGCGGTAAACGAACAGCACAACGTCGGCGTCCTGCTCGATTGATCCGGATTCACGCAAGTCGGAGAGCTGCGGCCGTTTGTCGTCGCGGGATTCGACCTGGCGTGAAAGCTGGGACAGCGCGATCACGGGAACGTTGAGCTCCTTGGCGAGCGCCTTCAGGCTGGTCGTGATCTCCGTGATTTCCTGCACGCGGCTGTCGCTGGCGCGTTTGCCGGAGCCGGACAGAAGCTGGATGTAGTCGATCACGAGAAGGTCGAGGCCCTTCTGGCGCTTCAGCCGGCGCGCGCGCGCCATCAGCTGCGCGATCGACAGGCCGCCGGTGGCATCGACATAGAACGGCAGCGATTGCAGCTCGATCGAGACCTCCCGGATCTTCTCGAAATCGGCTTCCGAGATGCCGCCGCGGCGGATGTGGGAGGAGGGAACGCCGGTGCGCTCGGCCACGATACGCGTGGCGAGCTGGTCGGCCGACATTTCGCAGGAGAAGAAGCCGATCACGCCACCATTGGCGGCCTTCGTGGTGCCATCGGCCTGGAGTTCCGGAACGTAGGCTCGTGCGACATTGTAGGCGATATTGGTCGCGAGCGAGGTCTTGCCCATGCCGGGACGGCCCGCGACGATGATGAGGTCGGAGTGCTGCAGGCCGCCCATCTTGGTGTCGAGGTCGCGCATGCCTGTCGAGATGCCGGACAGCTTTCCGTCGCGCTGGAACGCCTTGGCGGCGAGATCGACCGCGACCGCCAGCGCCTGCGAGAATTTCTGGAAGCCGCCGTCATAGCGGCCCGACTCGGCGAGCTCGTAAAGCTTGCGTTCGGCGTCCTCGATCTGCGCCCGCGGCTGGAAATCGACCGGCGCGTCATAGGCGACGTTGACCATGTCCTCGCCGATGCCGATCAGGTCGCGCCTGAGCGAGAGGTCGTAGATGGTGCGGCCGTAGTCCTGCGCATTGATGATGGTGGTGGCTTCGGCGGCGAGCCGCGCCAGATATTGTCCGATGGTCATGCCGCCGACATCGGTATCGGCGGGCAGGAACGTCTTCAGCGTGACGGGCGTTGCGATCTTGCCCATCCGGATCAGGCTGCCGGCGGTCTCGAAGATCGTCTGGTGCAGCGGCTCGAAGAAATGCTTCGCCTCCAGGAAGTCGGAGACGCGGTAGAAGGCGTCGTTGTTGACTAGGATCGCGCCCAGAAGGCTCTGTTCCGCCTCGATATTGTGCGGCGCGCTCCGATAGGCGGGAGTTCCGGCATCGGGCGCGAGTTTGAGAACGTTCGAATCAGTCAGGGCCATGGTCGGACGTGCTTAGCAATTTTCTTGGGCGGATGCGGGGCCGGGATAAAGCGCCGCCTTAGGCGAAAGCGGAAGCAAAAGCTGACCGCTATCAACCGCTCAGTTAAAATGGTGGATGATTAGCAGTCGCAGCATGCGCCGCGCTTGACGGATTTCCGCGGAACTTACTCGTCCCAGGAGGCCGCGAGCGTGCCATGGAAAAATCCTGAAACCCATGAACCCTATCGACTGACTGAGAGACCTATTGAGAGCGCGCGAAATGACGCACGCTGGCCGCATTCGGCTCGGTTCAGACCAGCAGGAGGTAGACCAGCGCAACCAGGGCGGCCCCAACGCCGGTGGCGATCAGGGCATAATCGGTACGGAGGTCGTCCGGCACGTCCAATGAGGTTCGGGTCTCTTTGCTCATGGCGACGGTCTAAGACAGGCCCGACCAGACTTGTGTGAAGCAGATCACATCTCCCCGGATTCTTTCGGGGATAATGCGGAACAGCAAGGCCGGCCCGGGATTGTCCTATTCCCCCGCCAACAGGGACATGAGGCGAGCGATGCAGCCAGAACGGCAGCACCTGAACTGGCAAAGCGAGGCCGGCAGCCGGCTCTGGCTGTCCGGGTTAATCGCGGCCATGGAGCACGCCGAACGGCCCGACGTCCGTCGCCAGCCGCTCGCGCCCGAGATCCTGATCCAGCTGCGCGCGCAACTGGCGCTAACGGCCTCCGTCCGGACCTCCCTGATGTCGACCCTGCGTCACTAGGACCAGGGTCTATTCACCAGCCAGCTTGAGTCTGGGCACGGCGGAGCCTTCACGCGCCCGCAACCGGGCTTCCTCCCGCTGGATGTAGTCGCGGGTCATCGGCACCACGCCCTGGCGACGGGTAAGCTGGATCTGGAAGTTCATCATGGCTTGCTTGCGGAACGTCATCTCGCAGGCGGCCAGGTAGAACTCCCACATCAGGGCGAAGCGCTCGTCGTAGAGCTGCACCGCCTCCTCGCGCCGCGCCATGAAGCGCTCTCGCCAGGCCTTCAGCGTCTCGGCATAGTGCAGGCGCAGAATCTCGATGTCGCAGACCAGGAGGCCCGCACGCTCGATCGCCGGCAGCACCTCCGACAGGGCGGGGATGTAGCCGCCAGGGAAGATGTATTTGGCGATCCAGGGATTGGTCGAGTCCGGGCCCTGCGAACGGCCGATCGCGTGCAGCAGCATGACGCCGTCCTCGCTCAGCAATTCGGCGCAGCGCTGAAAATAGGCGTCGTAGAACCTTGCCCCGACATGTTCGAACATACCGACCGAGACGATGCGGTCGAACGTACCGTCAACGTCGCGATAATCCTGGAGCTGAAATCTGGCCGAGTCCGTCAGGCCCTTTTCGGCAGCGCGCGCATTGGCGACCTGCAACTGCTCGGTCGACAGCGTGATGCCGGTGACATCGGCGCCGGCGATCTCGGCGAGATAGAGCCCGAGGCCGCCCCAGCCGGAGCCGATGTCGAGCACGCGCTGACCGTCCTTGATCAGGAGCTTCGCTGCAATGTGCCGTTTCTTGGCAAGTTGCGCGTCGTCGAGCGGCGTCTCGGGCGTTTCGAAATAGGCGCAGCTATATTGTTTGTCGGCATCGAGAAAGAGCGAATAGAGCCGGCCGTCGAGATCATAGTGATGGGCGACGTTGTGGCGGGAGCGGGTGCGGGGATTGAATTGCTTCAGGTGCCGCGTCAGGTAGCGCAGGTGCCACCACGGTTTCGCCCAGTGCGGCAATAGGTCGGGTTGATCGAGCAGGATCGCGAGGGCATCTGCTATGGTGCCGCGCTCGACCACGAACTCGCCGTCCATATAGGCCTCGCCGAGCCCGAGCTCGGGATTGACGAGGCTCTTCCGCTCCGCGTCCGCGGTGACGAAGCGCACCGCGACCGGCTCGCCGGAGCCGTCGCCGACGGTGAACTTCGATCCGTTTGCGCTGGTCACCGTCATCGACCCGCGCCGGATGAACTGAGACAGGAATCTGCGTAACAAACGGTCCATCGACATGTCCTCTCGAGCGAACCCGAAAGATGCGACTAACCCGGCCTTCACATCTGACGCCCAGGCGCCGCAGCGGTTCCTATGCGTTTGCATCCAAATCTAGCGATGCGGTTCCGGCCGCGCTATTGCGCTGTATTCAAAGCCGATATTCGAAAATAGCTTAATCACATCCTTGCGCGCGGAGCCTGCTTCCATTCGCAGCTCAATCGGTTAAAAGGTTGACCGCGCCGCGCCGGAGGCCGGCTGCATTCGCGTAAATTCAATGGAGATGATGGGAATGTCGAGCCGAGCGCTCAGCCTCGCGACGGTATTGCTTCTGACCGGCTTCGGCGCGGCCGATACCGTTTTTGCGCAGGCGACGAACCTCGAGGCCGGCAAGACCCCGTCCCAGCTTTTCGCGCAGACCTGCAATGCCTGCCACAAGAGCCCGCGCGGACTTTTGAAATCCGTGGCGCCGGGTTCGCTGCCCGGATTCCTGCGCCAGCACTACACGACGAGCTCTGACATGGCGGGCGTCCTTGCCTCCTATCTGATCTCCAACGGTGCCACCGACGCCCGCTACCAGGCCAAGGACGGCAAGAAGGACGGAGCCAATACTGCTCCGGGCCAGTCGCCTGAGCATCAGGGCCGCCGCCACCGTTCGCAAGAGGCCGCCAAGCCGGACGGCGAGGGTGCTACTCCGGCGCCCGAGGGCGCGCGCCAGAAACGCGCTGCGCGGCCCGCCGGGGAAAGCGCGCCGCCGGAGGGACAGGCAGCGCCCGAGCCGCGCAAAGGCAAGCGGCGCGTTAAGCCGGGCACTGAGGAAGCCCCGAAGGTCGATGCCGCCGCGCCGGCTGCCGAGGACAAGAAGAGCGAGCCAAGGCCTCAGACCGTCAAGCCTGACAGCGCCAAGGCCGAGCCCGACAGCGGCAAGGCAACCGAGACTCCCGTTGAGACCAAGCCGGATAGCTCAAAGGTCGAGCCGCGCGGCAGCGAAGCTCCGGCATTGCGATCCGACCCGGTCCCGCAGGCGACGCCGGCTGCACCTGCCGCGGCAAAGCCCGCCGAGCCGGCGTTGCCCAAGCCGGCGGAAGAGGCTGCTTCCAAGCCGGCCGCGCCTGCGACCAGCCCCGAACCGGCAGCCAAGCCGCAGCAGGAGCCGGCACGGCCCGCGGCCGCTGCAGCTCCGCCCGCGGCTCCAGCCGAGTCATCCGGTCCGCCCGCACCGCCAATCTCGCGCTAAGTCCGCGACGTTCTTTAGCTTGATACGGAGGCCGCCTTCATCGCGGCCTCCGTATCATATTGACCCGCACTAGAGTACTGCTCTAGAGTAAGACTCCAGGAGATGGCGATGGCGACGAGCGTGCGAGACGACCTGTTGGCGGCCGGGCTGCAGGTGTTCGACCGCGTCGGTTTCGAAGCCGCGACGGTGGCCGCGATCCGCGCCCGGGCCCGCGCCTCCAACGGCAGCTTCTTTCACGTCTTCGGCTCGAAGAAGGAGCTCGCCGGCGCGCTGTTTCTCGAGGTCTTGCGGCACTACCATGCCGCGGTGCTGGCCGCGCTCGATCCTGCGCCCGATGCGGAGCAGGGCATCGATCGCTTGATCCGGGCCCATCTCGACTGGGTCGTCACCAGCCGGCGCGAGGCGCGCTACCTCTTCGAGATTTCGCGCAGCGAATGGGGCGAGGACGTGCGCGATGCCCAGCGCGCGCAGAACGCGCGGCTCGCCGAAGGCATCGAGCGCTGGCGCGCGCCGCTGGTTGCAAGCCGCGAGCTTCTGCCGATGACGCCGGTGATGTTCGTCAGCCAGCTGATCGGTCCGGCGCAGATCTTCTGCCGTGCCTTTCTGTCGGGTCGCGACCGCACCGATCCGCGCATCGAGGCGGATACGCTGATCGCCTGCGCCAATCGTGCGCTGAGGCCGTTCGATCGCATCATCAAGAAATAGGGAGAGACTGCATGCGGGCCGAAGCTGATCCGGAATTCGCACCGATTGCCGAGCGCATCCACGCCAATGTCGGCCGGCAGGGCTTTATGAACCTGGTGGGCGCCGAGCTGTGCGAATTGTCGCGCGGCACCTGCACCATCGCGGTGGAGCGCCGGCCCGAGCTGCTTCAGCAGCACGGCTTCTTTCATGGCGGCGTTACCGCCTTCCTGGTCGACAACGCCACGACGATCGCTGCCGCCACCTCCCGCGGCCAGCCGGCGCTGACGGCCGAATACAAGCTCAATTTATTGTCGCCAGCGGTCGGCGAAAAGCTGATCTGCCGGGCAAAGGTGATCAAGCCGGGCCGACAGGTCGCGGTGGTTGCCGCCGATGTGTTCTGCGTCAGCGACGGCGTCGAGAAGCACACGGCAACGGCGCTGGCCTCGATCGCGATGCTGAACGAAGACGTCGCCGGCAAAACGAAAAGCCCGGCCGCGTGAGGCAGCCGGGCTTCGTTGTCTCTTCGTCATTGCCGGGCTTGACCCGGCAATCCATCAAAAAGATCCTTTGACGATGGATTGCGCGGGGCAAGCCCGCGCATGACGGCTTGTGGCTTACTTCTCTTCCGCAGCAGGGGCCGGCTCGACTTCGTCGTGCTGGGCTTCCGGATCGAAGAACTCGCCGGCGGCGGCGATCGCCTCGGCCGCCGCATCGCGATCCTCGTTGCGGGTCGAGATGTCCTCGCCGCGGTTGATGCGCTCGGCCTCGTCTTGGCTGCGCGCGACTGTGACGGTGATCTCGACCTCGACCTCGGGGTGAACCGCAACCGTGACCGTGTGCTTGCCGATGGTCTTGATCGGCGCGTCGAGCTGCACCTGCGGACGTTCGAGGTGGACGCCGTCGGCTTCGAACGCCATGACGATGTCGCGCACGGTGACCGAGCCGAACAGCTGGCCGGCTTCGGAGGCCTGGCGGATCACGATGATGTTCTTGCCCTGGATCTTCTCGGCGACCTTGGACGCTTCGCCCTTGGCCTGGAGATTGCGGGCTTCGAGCTCGGCCTTCATGCCGTCATACTTGGCACGGTTGTCGGCGGTGGCGCGCAGCGCCTTGCCGCGCTTGAGCAGGAAATTGCGAGCGTAGCCGTCGCGAACCTTCACGACTTCGCCCATCTGGCCGAGCTTGTTGACGCGTTCCAGCAAAATGACTTCCATATTCGTTCTCCTCTTGAAGTGCTCTGTAGGTTTCAGTTTCGGGGGGACTTAAGGGGTTGGCAGCGGGGGCGGCTGCCGGCTGCGCAGGAAGCGCTCGCGAAAACCGAACACGGCATCCGCAAGACCCAGGATCACCATCGCGATCACGGGCCATCCAAACACGACGACGACGGCGTAGGTCGAGCCGAGCCAGAACGTGCGGCTCTTCAGCGCGAGCGTCAGCGTATGCAGCACGGCGAAACCGGTCAGCGCATAGGCCATCATCAGCGCGGCCGTGGCGATCTGCGCGACGGTGGCAGGCAGCCCGCCGGTGAAGCACAAGGCGAGCGCGATGCAGAGTGCCACCAGGGTCATTGGCGGCAGCTCTGCCGTCTTCAGATCCGGCCAGGGACGGCGCAGCCGGCCCGACGTCGCGGTCACCTTGGCGCCGAGCCAGAGGTTGAGAGTCAGTGTCATCATCGCGATGATGGTGGCGCCGGCCGGTACGATCCGCACCAGCGCGTCGACGAATTGGCTGGCTTCGCCCGAGGTTTGCGGGTCGGTGGCGCGGAGGAGGCGCATCAGGCCGCGCCGCAGCGTGCCGGTGATGGTCTCGGCGTCGGTGCCGAGCGTGAGCAGGGCGGCCATCGTGGTCAGCGTGGCAAAGCCTGCGATCCAGAGCAGGATGCGGCCGATCGGATACCACTCGATCTCGGGCTTTGCCGGCGGTTCGGCGGCTGCGTCCGGCGCGAGGCTTCCCACCTGCCGGCCGAGCAGGACGAGATGACCAAGCCACCAGGCCGGCAATGCGACGGTGACGGCGAAGGCGATGCAGTAGGGCAGGCCGAACAGGGCGCCGAGGCCGATCGCGGCGACAATGCCGCCGAGGCTCGCGCAAAGTGGTCCCCAGCCGATCGCGGCGACCATCAGCGGCAGAGGTGCGAGGTAAAACAGGACGAGCGAGATCAGCGCGCCCGAGATGATCGAGGCGAACATCAGGGCCGACGCGGCGCCGGCGATCAGGGCTATCAGTCCAAAAGCCATCATCAGCTGTCCCGCTCCCTTCGAGCGGTTAGAGGCGTCGCTTGCCCCAACCATCGGCGACCGGACGACCCGGAAGCCTTATGAGTTCGAAAAGTTGCGACCGGCGGCGCGATGGCCGCCGGTCGAATTGGTCGTGTTAGCGAATGACGTAGGGCAGCAGGCCCAGGAAGCGCGCGCGCTTGATGGCGCGGGCGAGCTCACGCTGCTTCTTCGCGGACACCGCCGTGATGCGGCTCGGCACGATCTTGCCGCGCTCGGAGACGTAACGCATCAGCAGCTTGGAGTCCTTGTAGTCGATCTTCGGCGCATTGGCGCCCGTGAACGGGCAGCTCTTGCGACGACGGAAAAACGGGCGACGTGCACCAGCTTCAGCCATTGTTCTTACTCCCCTTCCGTCGTGGTTTCAGCTTCTTCGCGCGGCCGGCGCGGGCCGCGGTCACCGCGGAAGCCACCACCGTCGCGATCGCCGCCACGGAAGCCGCCTTCACGCTCGCCGCGGAAGCCGCCACCACGGTCGTCACGTTCGCGATCGCGGTCGGCCTTGCGCATCATCGCGGACGGGCCTTCCTCGAGCTCCTCGACGCGGACGCTGAGATAGCGGATCACGTCTTCGCTGATGCGCTCCTGGCGCTCGATCTCGGCGATCGCCGCGGACGGCGCGTCGATGTTGAGCAGCACGAAGTGCGCCTTGCGGTTCTTGTTCATGCGGTAGGTGAGGGAGCGCACGCCCCAATTCTCGGTCTTGGTGACCTTGCCGCCGAGACCTTCGACGATTCCGGTCATCTGCGCAGTCAGCTCTTCGACCTGCTGCGGGCTCGCGTCCTGACGCGCGAGAAAAACATGCTCGTAAAGAGGCATGGACGTCCTTTCCTCATGTTGGCGCATCGCCCGGCGTCAAGCCCTTAAGAGACCTTCGGAAAGGACTCTGGGATGAAGCTCAGAAGGCGGAAACACGGGACGACGGGCCGACTGGCCCTGCCACACCAAAATCACGAATGATTTGCTGAGACCGTCCGTTCAGCTCCCGGCCGGGGTCTGCGGATGCGCGCCTTATACGGATTTTGGCCGGCTTTGCAAGTTTTGGGGCCAAGCCTCGGCCGGATCCCACGCCGGCGAAGCCGGACCATCCTCCCATACCATCATATCCCTTGACCCGTTTGTTTGTCTGTCATACAAACAAATCGACGCAGAGGACCTCCATGGTAGAGACCTTGGCCCATGAGCCGCTCGAGGGCGACCCCAAGCACGCCGCGCGTGCGACGCGCTCGGCCGGCCGCAAAATGCGGTCGCTGCTCCTGGATGCTGCGAGCCCGCTGTTTCGGGAGCGCGGGCTGTCCGGCACGGCTATCACCGACATTGCGGCCGCCGCGGACGCGTTCCCGAGCCAGATCACCTATTACTTCCGCACCAAGGAGGCGCTGTTCGTCGAATGCGCCTGCCGCGATCTCTTGTATCTGGCGCGCGCCACCGAGCAGGCGGCGCTGAAGGCGCGCACGCCTGGGGAATACACCCACGCGCTGGCCAAGTCCGTGACGGCGAGCGATTCGGTTGCCTTCTTCGCCGAAGCGCTGACGCTGACGCGTCGTCGCCAGGATCTCGCGCCCCTCGTGGAGCGCACCATCGAGCGTCTGCACAGCGAGGGTACGCGCGCTTATGCGGGGCAGGTCGAGCGGCACGGCTGGCGCTCGCTGCGCGCGCCCGACGAAAGCTCGCGGCGGTTCTGGGCCGTCGCCATCGGCGTCATTCTCGAAGGTAACGCCATGGGCCGCTCGCCCGAGGAGCTCTGTGCCGAGATGCTGCGCGTGCTAGGCGAGCAGGCGAAATCCGCCGACGACACCGGGCGCCTGCGTCTCGTCGAGGAGGCCGGCGCATCCAGCAATTCGAATGGGGAGGGTTAGGCCATGACCGCGCTTCGCATGCGTGCCCGCGATTTCCTGACCGACGATCAATTGGCCGATGTGCGCCGGCGCGTGACGTGGAAAGGCGCTGCGCTGATCGCGCACGCCTGGGCGCTGATATCAGCAGCGATCGCCTTGGTCGCGTGGTGGCCCAATCCGATCACCTACGTCCTCGCCGTCGCCATCATCGGCTCGCGCCAACTCGGCCTTGCGATCCTGATGCATGACGGTGCGCATGGCTGCCTGTCCGCCGACGAGAAGACCAATCTGGCACTGAGCCAGTGGTTCTGCGCCTATCCGCTGTTTGCGGAGACGCGCAGCTACCGGCGCTATCACCTGCAGCATCACGCGCGCACCCAGCACGAGGACGATCCCGATCTCGTGCTGTCGGCGCCGTTTCCGATCACCAGGCTGAGCTATCGCCGCAAGTTCATTCGCGACATCACTGGGCAGACCGGCTATCAGCAGCGCAAGGCGCAACTGCTCAACGCGCTCGGGCCAAAGGACTGGTCATGGCGGCAGCGTGCGGCGCATTTCTGGGAGAAGCTCGGCCCGCAATGTGTGGTCAATGCGATCATGTTTGCCGCGCTCGCCGCGGCTGGTGTGTGGTGGGCCTATCCGCTTCTCTGGCTGGTGCCGCTGCTGACCTGGATGATGGTCATCACCCGCATTCGCAACATTGCAGAGCACGCCGTCGTCCCCGATAGCAGCGATCCCCTGCGCAATACCCGCACCACGCATGCCAATCTCCTCGAGCGCCTGTTCATCGCGCCGTACTACGTGAACTATCACCTCGAGCATCATCTCTTGTTCTACGTGCCCTGCTACAATCTGCCTAAGGTGCATCGCCTCCTCAGTGAGAGCCGATATGCCGGCCGCATGGAAGTGCAGCCGAATTACGCGGCGGTGCTGCGGCTGGCGACGGCCAGGCCGAACCGCGAGGATCGGCCGGGGCAACTCGTCAACAGTGCGCGCCGCGCGCAGGCCGGGGCGGACGTCGATGCCAACCAGACCGCCGGCGGGTTCTAAGGGGCGCATTCCCCGTTGAATGCTGGTCGAAGCTCCCATCTCGGCTTGACAGTGCAGCCCCGGACGGTGTCTACGGCCCCCTTTGGAGCATGATCCGGAACCATGGCCCAAGGCCGTGCGTAATCGGCTGCCGGTTCTCGAGAGGGACCATGCCCGACAAGCAGGGAGCGCCGATGACGGCTGCATTCACATTTCCTGGGCAGGGTTCCCAGGCCCTCGGCATGGGCAAGGCCCTGGCCGACGCCTTTCCGGTGGCACGCGCCGTGTTCGACGAGGTCGATGCCGCGCTTGGGGAGAAGCTGACGGCCATCATCTGGGAAGGTCCGGCCGAAACCCTTCAACTCACCGAGAACGCCCAGCCGGCGCTGATGGCGGTATCTGTCGCCACGCTGCGCGTGCTCGAGGCTGAGGCTGGTTTTTCCGTGGGACGAGATGCGGCCTTCGTGGCCGGCCACTCCCTTGGTGAATATTCGGCGCTGGCTGCGGCCGGCAGCCTGACCGTTTCGGATACCGCGCGTCTGCTTCGCACGCGCGGTCTCGCAATGCAAAAGGCCGTCCCGGTCGGCGCCGGTGCGATGGCCGCGCTGCTCGGTCTCGACTACGAAGCCGCCATGGAGGTCGCGGGCGAGGCGGCGCAGGGACAGGTCTGCCAGGCCGCCAACGACAATGGCGGCGGACAGGTCGTGGTCTCGGGCGACAAGGCCGCGGTCGATCGCGCCGTCGAGATCGCCAAGGCCAAGGGCGCCAAGCGCGCGATGCTGCTGCCGGTGTCCGCGCCGTTCCATTGCAAGCTGATGCAGCCGGCTGCGGACGCCATGGCGGACGCCCTGGCCAAGGTCACGATCAAGGCACCGGCCGCGCCGCTGGTGTCGAACGTGCTGGCGAGCGCCATCACCGATCCCGACGAGATCCGTCGCCGCCTGGTCGAGCAGGTCACCGGCACGGTGCGCTGGCGCGAGTCGGTTGCTTATATGGCCGGGCAGGGCGTCACCCGCTTCTTCGAGATCGGCGCCGGCAAGGTGCTGACGGGTCTGGTCAAGCGCATTGCGGACGGTGCCGTCGGCATTGCTGTCGGCGGTCCGAACGATATTGCCGCCGCCAAGGATGCATTGACCGCTGCGAAGCAGGCCTAAAGGAGTCATCAATGTTCGATCTGACTGGCCGAAAGGCGCTCGTCACCGGAGCGACCGGAGGCATCGGCGGCGCGATCGCGCAGGCGCTGCACGCGCAGGGCGCCACCGTCGCGATATCGGGAACGCGGAAGGAGGTGCTGGACGAGCTTGCCGGCAAGCTCGGCGAGCGCGTCCATGTGCTTCCATGCAATCTTTCCAAGGCCGATGAGGTCGAGGCGCTGGTGCCGGCTGCGGAAGCGGCGATGGGTCAGGTCGACATTCTCATCGCCAATGCGGGCATCACGCGCGACAATCTCTTCGTGCAACTCCGTGACGAGGACTGGGACGAGGTCATCAACGTCAATCTGACCGCGACCTTCCGCCTGGCGCGCGCCGCGACCAAGCTGATGATGCGCAAGCGCTTCGGCCGCATCATCGCCATCACCTCCGTGGTCGGGGTCACCGGCAATCCGGGACAGGGCAATTATACTGCGTCGAAGGCAGGCCTGATCGGCATGATCAAGACGCTCGGCGCCGAATACGCCAAGCGTGGCGTCACCGCGAACTGCATCGCACCCGGCTTCATCAAGACGCCGATGACGGATGCCCTCAACGACAAGCAGCGCGAAGCGATTCTGACCAAGGTTCCGGCCGCCCGACTGGGGACGCCCGAGGACATCGCAGCGGCCGCGGTCTACCTGAGTTCGAACGAAGCATCCTATGTCACCGGGCAGACCATCCACGTCAACGGCGGCATGGCCATGATCTGACGCCTCGTGCCGCACCGCCGTCAAGGCGGTGCCCGATGCGGCAAACGGCCGTTTCCGGAGCGAAATGAGGCTTGTAGTCAAGGCAATTGAAGTATGATAACCGGACCTTCAACGGATGGGCAAAGAACGCCATTGCAGGTTTTTGAAACCCTGTATATTGGCGATGCGGAGCCTTTGGCCGTCTTTCGCCGGGGCCTGCATCGGTTAGGATGGGCCAAATCAAGTTCGTAAGCGAAGGCAGTCAAACGACCACGACGGCTCGTATCGTCCCGGGGGGTCGGGTCTACAGGGAACAACACGAGGTTAAGCAATGAGTGACATTGGCGAGCGGGTTAAGAAGATCGTGGTCGAACACCTTGGTGTTGAGCCCGAGAAGGTTGTCGACAACGCGAGCTTCATCGACGACCTCGGCGCCGACAGTCTGGACACCGTCGAGCTGGTGATGGCGTTCGAAGAGGAATTCGGTTGCGAGATTCCGGACGACGCCGCGGAAACGATTCTCACCGTCGGCGATGCCACGAAGTTTCTCGAGAAGAACGCGAAGAGCTAAGCTCTTCTATTTTCGCGGGGACAACATTGAAACCGGACGGGCCGCTTCGCAGCGGTCAGCCGGTTTCTTGTTATTGGCCGTGAATCTTTCGATGCGGAGTTTTCGGATATGAGGCGGGTTGTCGTCACGGGCCTCGGCATGGTCTCGCCACTCGGCTGTGGCGTCGAACCGACCTGGAAGCGCATTCTTAACGGCGAAAGCGGTGCGCGCAGGATCGAGAGCTTCGATGTCTCCGATCTTCAGACCAAGATCGCCTGTACGGTCGTGCGCGGCGACGGGACCAACGACAGCTTCAATCCCGACAAGTGGATGGAGCCGAAGGACCAGCGCAAGGTCGACGACTTCATCATCTTCGGCATGGCCGCGGCCGGCCAGGCGCTCGAGGATGCCAACTGGCATCCCGAGACTGAAGAAGACAAGTGCGCGACCGGCACCATGATCGGGTCCGGCATCGGCGGCCTCAACGGCATCGCCGAAACCGCCATCCTCCTCAAGGAGCGCGGACCGCGCCGGGTGTCGCCGTTCTTCATTCCGGGCCGTCTAATCAATCTCGCCTCCGGCTACGTCTCGATCGCGCACGGGCTGAAGGGGCCGAACCATGCCGTGGTCACGGCCTGCTCGACCGGCGCGCACGCGGTCGGCGATGCTGCCCGCCTGATCGCACTCGGCGATGCCGATGTGATGGTCGCAGGCGGCGCCGAGTCGCCGATCAGCCGCATCGGCATTGCAGGCTTCAATGCCGCGCGTGCGCTCTCGACCGGTTTCAACGAGACGCCCGAGAAGGCCTCGCGTCCCTACGACAAGGACCGCGATGGTTTCGTGATGGGCGAGGGCGCCGGCGTCCTCGTGCTGGAAGAGCTCGATCACGCCCGGCGCCGCGGCGCCAGGATCTATGCCGAGGTGATCGGCTATGGCCTGTCGGGGGACGCCTATCACATCACCTCGCCGTCGCCCGACGGCGACGGCGGCTTCCGCAGCATGTCGGCGGCGCTGAAGCGCGCCGGCCTCACGCCGTCCGATCTCGACTACATCAACGCGCACGGCACCTCGACGCCGCTCGGCGACGAGATCGAGCTCGGCGCGGTCGAGCGTCTGCTCGGCAATGCCGCCTCCAAGGTTGCGATGTCCTCGACCAAGTCGTCGACCGGCCATCTCCTCGGCGCGGCCGGTGCGATCGAAGCGATCTTCGCGATCCTCGCGATTCGCGACAACGTCGTGCCGCCAACGATCAATCTCGACAATCCCTCGGTCGAGACTGCGATTGATCTCGTGCCGCACAAGTCTAAGGAGCGTGAGGTCAACGTCACGTTATCGAACTCTTTTGGTTTTGGCGGTACCAATGCGTCGGTGATCTTCCGCCGCTTGGCCAGTTAGTTTGCGTTTGGGACGAAACCACCGTTTTGCCGCATTCGGCGATAGTCATGGACGTGGGCGCGTGCATTTTGGCAGGGCAAGCGATTGTCGGGCCGCGATTGAACCGGCAGGATTCAGGTTGTCTCGATGAGTGAAAGGCCGCCCATTTCACCCCGGAGTCCGCGGGCCGCGCTCGAGCCCGAGCAGCTCCCGCCGCCGCCCAGGCGATCGGACCGCGCGCGCAATCCGCTCGTGATCGTCGGCAACGCCATTATCACTCTTCTGCTGATCACCATGCTCGGCGCCGGCGGCGTCTATTATTACGGCCGCCAGATGCTCGAGGCGCCGGGACCGCTGAAGGACGACAAGATCGTCAACATCCCGCAACGCGCGGGCAAGCGTGACATCGCCGAGACGCTGAACCGGGAAGGCGTGACCGACGTCAATCCCTGGGTGTTCATCGCCAGCGTTGCCGCGTTGAAGGCGAGTTCGGACCTCAAGCCGGGTGAATATTCCTTCCAGAAGAACGCATCGCTGCGCGACGTCATCGCCACCATCGTCGAGGGCAAGGTGGTGCAGCATTCCGTCACGATTCCGGAAGGCCTGACCTCCGAGCAGATCGTGGCGCGGCTGTCCGACAACGACATTTTCACCGGCAGCGTGCGCGAGCTGCCGCGCGAAGGCACGCTGTTGCCGGAGACCTACAAATTCCCGCGCGGCACCCCGCGCGAGCAGGTGGTCCAGCGCATGCAGCAGGCGCACAAGCGCGTGCTGGCCGAGATCTGGGAGCGCCGCAATCCGGACATTCCGGTCAAGACGCCGGAGCAGCTGGTCACGCTGGCGTCCATCATCGAGAAGGAAACCGGCAAGCCCGACGAGCGCAGCCGCGTCGCCGCGGTGTTCGTCAACCGATTGAAGCAGAGGATCAAGCTGCAATCCGACCCGACGATCATCTATGGCCTCGTCGGCGGCAAGGGCACGCTGGGCCGCCCGATCAAGCGCAGCGAGATCACGCAGCCTTCGCCCTACAACACCTATGTGATCGACGGCCTGCCGCCGGGCCCGATTTCCAATCCGGGCCGCGCCTCGCTCGAGGCTGCCGCCAACCCGGCCCGCACCCGCGATCTCTATTTCGTCGCCGACGGCACCGGCGGGCATGCCTTCACCGAAACCTACGACGCGCACCAGAAGAACGTTGCGAAACTGCGCGCGATGGAGAAGCAGATTCAGAATGACACGGTCGAGCCGGCCGAGGAGGCGCAGCCGCCGGCGGCCAGCGCGCCGGCTGCCGCCGACACGCCGACCGCGACCACGCCGGCGCGGCCGAGCCAGCAGAGAAAGCCGCCGGCCACGCGCCCCGCCAATCCCGCGCCGGCCCGACAGGGCGCGGTGCAGTCCTCGCCGCCGGTGGTCCAGCGCTAGGCTTGCGGAGCTTGCCTGCGGACATTGCGGATTCCACTTTCCGGCAAAATAGTCTTAAGATTCGCGTGGCTTGATAGCCTTGCGAATCCCGTGTTCCTGGAGAATCTGAACCGATGGCGCTGTCGTCCATGACCGGCTTTGCCCGAAGCCACGGCGCGAGCGGGCCGTACACGTTCGAATGGGAATTGAAATCCGTCAACGCCAAGGGCTTTGACCTCAGGGTGCGGCTGCCGCAGGGGTTCGAGGAGCTGGAGGCCCATGCCAAGAAGCGCGCCGGTGAGCTTCTGTCGCGCGGAACTGTCTACGCCAATCTCAACGTCAAGCGCACCAATGCGGCCGCCACGGTCCGCATCAACGAGGACGTGCTCAATGCGGTCCTCAAGGCCGCCGCGCTGATCTCCGGCAAGGTCGACGCGGTGGCGCCGAGCATCGACGGCCTGCTCGCCATCAAGGGCGTGGTCGAGATCGCCGAGCCCGAGGGCGACGAGGAGGAGGACAAGGCCGCGCGTGCCGCTGCGGCCGAAGCCTTCGACAAGGCGCTCGCCGACCTCGTCGAGATGCGCAGGCGCGAGGGGATTTCGCTCGGGCAGATCCTGACCCAGCGTGTCGACGAGATCGAGCAGCTTGCGAGCAAGGCGGAAGCTGCGCCGGGCCGCAAGCCGGAGGCGATTAAGGCGAAGCTCGCCGAGCAGATTGCAGCCCTGCTCGACACCTCCGACCGTTTCGATTCCGACCGCCTGATGCAGGAGGCGATCCTGATCGCGACCAAGGCCGATATCCGCGAGGAGCTCGACCGCATCGCCTCGCACATCGCGCAGGCGCGCGAGCTGATCGGCAAGGGCGGCCCGATGGGGCGCAAGCTCGACTTCCTGGCGCAGGAGTTTCACCGCGAGGTCAACACCTGCTGCTCGAAGTCGAACGACATCGAGCTGACCAACAGGGGGCTGGCCATGAAGAACGTGGTCGAGCAGTTCCGCGAGCAGGTCCAGAATCTGGAGTGATCGATGACGACGGGCGGTCACGGAACTGACGGTGTCGAGCGGCGCGGATTGATGTTCGTGCTGTCCTCGCCCTCGGGCGCGGGCAAGACGACACTGTCGCGTCTGCTGATCGAGCGGATGCCGGGCTTGAAAATGTCGGTCTCGGCGACCACGCGGCCGATGCGCCCGGGTGAGGTCAACGGCAAGGACTATACCTTCGTCGACAAGGCCACGTTCGATGCCATGGTGAAGGCCGACGAGCTCCTGGAATGGGCGACGGTGTTTGACAACAGCTACGGCACGCCGCGTGGTCCTGTCGAGGCGGCGCTGTCGGCCGGGCAGGACGTGCTGTTCGACATCGACTGGCAGGGCACGCAGCAATTGAAGCACAAGGCCCGCGAGGACGTCGTCAGCGTCTTCATCCTGCCGCCCTCGGCGGCCGATCTCGAGAAGCGGCTGCATTCGCGGGCGCAGGATTCCGACGAGGTGATCCGCAAGCGCATGAGCCGCGCCAGCCACGAGATGAGCCACTGGGCCGAGTACGACTACATCGTGATCAATCACGACGTCGACGAGGCCTTCTCCGAGGTGCAGTCGATCCTGAAGGCCGAACGCCTCAAGCGCGAGCGGCGGATTGGCCTCGTAGGCTTCGTGCGAAGTTTGCAAGGTCAGCTTCAAGGTTAGGCCGCGACAGGCGCGGCCCTTCCTTCGCCAGCTGTTCGAGCATCGTCGTGATGACCTCGATGTCGACGGCATCGGCGTCACGACCTGCCGGCGCGTCATCGCGATTCTCGCCGATCTCGTTGGCGGCGCGCCGGGGAGCTGTGGCCACGGACTCGATTTTCTTGTCGACCGCCTTCGTCTCGACCTTGTCTCTTCTGATCCCGATAGGTTCGGCCGGGGTGGCGGCACGTTGCCTCCGCGCGTCGATCAGCTCCATCTCGCGGCCGATCGCGGCGAGTTTCGTCGTTTGCTTTTTCGGTTGCGGACGTACCGCGTCGAAGTCGATGGGGTGCAGCGGCTGGGTGTCGGCCGGCGCTGAAGGGAGCCAGGGCGCACGGCCTCCGTCCTGGTCCTGCATCTCCCGATCGCCCCAGTGTCCGTGACGGTCGGCGGATTGGCGGCGGACGCGCGCGCCGGCGAAACGGTAGATGACGCTGCCGAGCATTCCGGCGAGCGCCAGTGCGCCGCCGATCACGAGCAGCAGCGTCTGGAGCGAGCCGGTCGGCTTGTCGGCCGTGCCGTCTGCGGCAGCAAGCGCAACCGGGGAGGGAGATTTTGACGGCTTTGCGCCCGGCTGCGCGGGTGCTGCGACGACGGTTGGTGCCGGCGGCGCAGGCGGAGCGGAGGCTGCGGAGACATCGGGCCAGGGCGTAGCGGCAGCGGGTTGCTGCGCGTTGCCGTCAGCGGTCTGCTCCGCGGCTTGTTGTACCGGCGTCGGGGCGGCAGCTTGCGCGGGCGCGTTCGGCGTCTTCTGGGCGGCGGCGCCGCTCCGCGGCGTCAGATATTCGGCGCGCGCGTCCTGCACCGCGTGCTGCTGCGGCGCCGGCGCATCTGTCGTCGGAGTATCGCTCGTGGTCTGCGCGGTCTGGGCGGTTTTGACGCTGTCCTTGTCGCCGGCGGCACGCAGGTACCAGCATTGCCGCTTGGTCGTGCGTTCGAGGCGGTAGTACCAGTGCTGTCCCTGTGGCGCGGCGCCTTTTGGTGCTGTGAGGCAGTCGGAGGCTGCGCTGACAGCGCTCGATGGGGTCGGCGCGTTCTGCGACACGGCAGCCAGTGGTGTGCCGGCAATGATGCTGCCAACAAGCGCAGATATGAATTTTGCGGTTCGGTTGCCCATCCTGGTCTCCCGGTTACGCATGACGCAACTTTCAACCAGCCCTTTCTCGTCAAAGAGTTGGGTGGCAATGAGCCGCAAATCCGGAGAGGATGTGGCTTGAATCGGGCCTGCGGCGCGCTCGTTCCGCGGCGATGTCAGGCTTTTTCAGTCTTACTGCTTGGCTGACCTCCAGGTTCCGCCGCAGTCGTCGGAGCGATGCCACGTGCCGACGGAAAGCGGCGTGATATATGCCGTGCGATGCGGCCTGTCCATTCGAACCCGGCGAGCGGACATACCGTCGCGATCTCGCGGCGTGTGTCGCCGGCGATTGCTGTCGGTCCGGCCCGATGGAGGCCAAAGGGCGCAGCGCCACTGACGCACGACGATAGGCTACGGGTCACCCGGACGCGGGGACGCGCTCGCCTCGGCCGCCGCGTGTGGCCTGGGGCGGACATTCTCTTCGGAGGGCAATCGTGCTTTCTGAAAAAGATCTTCCCCGGTGTTCATTCACAATGAGTGCGCAATCTGTTCTCCTGGTCGCCTGTCGGAATCGTGCAAGAATTCGTAGTTGAGGACGTCTCCGAGACGAGATCCGACAGAGCGAACCGCCATTGCGCGGAGGCAGAAATGTCGTCTAGCAATACCTTTCGCCGGTGCCGCCGCCGGCGTCTATGATCAAGCGGTGCTTGCGTTCATGGAGCAGCATTAGCGGACAACTCGTAGCAACCTGTGTTTCACGTCGGTTGGATCGTGCTCCAATGCGGTCCGCAGCTCAGCCAAACGTGGTGAGGTGATCGAATGAAACGCCGCGAATTCATCACGCTTCTCGGAAGCGCTGCTGCAGCATGGCCACTAACCTCGCGCGCGCAGCGACGCAAACCGAACCCGCGCGTCGGCGTTCTCTGGCATGCCGCCGACGCCAAGCAGGAAGAGGAATATCTGGTCGTCCTGACCAAGGCATTTCAGGAGCTTGGTTACGTCGACGGCAAGAATATCCAACTGGTGCACCGCTTTCCTGCCGAGCAGCCGGAACGATTTCGCACCCTGGCGCAGGAACTTGCCGAAGGCAAAGTCGATGTGATTGTCGCCGTGACGGGACTTGGCGCCAGGGAGGCTAAGCGAGCGACCAGCACTATTCCCATCGTACTTGTCGCGGACCCGGATCCGGTCGGCAGGGGGCTGGTCGAGAGCCTCGCGCGTCCTGGTGGCAATGTGACCGGACTTTCACTGATGACCGTTGATCTCTCCGGCAAGCGGCTTGCGCTGTTCAAGGAAATCGTTCCGAAATTGACCCGCCTGGCCCTCGTGCTCGATCCGCGAGAGCCGTCTTCCAAGCCCACCGCCATCGCTAACGAAAGAGCGGGAGGAGCTGCGGGATGCCTGATAAAAGTGTTCGAAGTGACGACGGCGGATGAGATTGACCCGACCTTTTCGGTCATTGCACGCGAGAGCTTCGATGGCGCATTTGCTGTTGGGCCGCCGATGTACAATGAACGGGTACAGGTGGGTGCCTCAGCCATGGCGCACAAGGTGCCGACAATTGCATCAAACGCTGAACAGGTCCCTTACGGCCTGCTGCTCTCCTATGGACCGGATTTTCCCGATCATTTCCGGCGGGCGGTCGGCTATGTCGACAGGATCCTGAAAGGCGCAAAGCCCGGCGATCTGCCCATAGAGCAGCCGACTCGTCTCAAGCTGGTCATCAATCTGAAGACCGCGAAAGCACTCGGTCTCACCGTTCCGCATTCGCTGCTGGCCACGGCCGACCAGGTCATCGAGTGACGCCTCGGGAGTCCGGCTCTGGCCATCAGCGAACTGGCAACACCCTCCACGATATGCAGCAATGACGCTGATCTGGCTCTACGGCAGGATTCGTTGAAGGAAGGAGATCATATCAGCGATCGATCGAGCGCGAACCGCAGCGTCAAACCCCATCCAATAGCCGGGCGCTGCGGCGAGGCAGGCACCAAAGGCGGCTGGATCGAATGGCTTCGGCCCGCCATCGATTAGTGAGACCGGCCGCTTCGGTCCAAGCAGGATGAACGGACATTTTTTCGTGCTGACGAGGTCCGGGTAGAAGCGGGCAGTAGCGAGATCGGGGACTGTCCAGGCATGGTAGGCGCCTGGATAAATTACAGTCTGGATCGGAGCGGGCGCACCGGCGACGCGGGCGTAGACCAAGTAATTCTCAATCTTTGTCACCGGCAGATTATCGTCCTTTTCGCCCAGCAGCATCAGCACCGGGGAGCCAGTATAGGCGCCCGGTCCCGCAATCGCGCCAAAAGTTCCGCCAGGATAGAATGCGACGTGGGCGGCAAACCGGTTTGGTCCGGGATTGAGCGCCGATCGCAGTGCCTCCATTGCTGCAAGATGGGCTACTTCAGCGCCATACGAGAACCCGATGATCGCAATGTGCCTCGCGTCGATCCGGTTTTCGGCGGAAAGAAAGCGCAGCGCGGCATATGCATCCGCAACGCCAATAGGCAGATAGCCAGGTGATCCCTGCAGTGCTGTGCCCGTGGTTCCGCGCGCAGCAAAACTGTCATAGGTCAATGTGGCGAAGCCTGCCTTGCGCAATCCGGCGGCGACATAACCCTCGTTCGCGTTGCGATAGCCGGCGAGTGTGTGCACGACGATGACGGCGGGGTAGTGATCCTTGGTCTGTTCGGGAAACGCGAGGATAGCCTTGATCGTCACCGGCCCCGTCGTCGCCTCTTGCGCCAAAAGCTGGCGCATGTCGCCATAGGTGGCGGATTGAAACGTGATTGTGGTCGTGCCTGGCTGCGACGTCTGACAATGTCCAGTCGCCGTTCCATATGCGAACGCCGCCATCACTAAGCACAAGATGCGGTACATCGAGGGTGCCTTTGCTTCGCGTTGCTCGGACAAACTACTCAGCCGGTTCTGCGAAAGCCACCTCCGTTCTTGGCATCGAGCTGAATAACTCGAGAGCCGCCGCTATGGCAGCGGGCGGGAGTTGGGACATACCAAGATTGTAGGGTTGACCGCGGCTTGTGGCCCAAGGTCCACCACCCGCCGTCAAAATTGCTGGGCAGACACACTTCTTGATCCTGCTCTACGTGTCCGCGTGCAATGTCCCCTGTTAGCCCTCCCGATCAGGCCCGTTCCACCTCGAAACTTCTCGCCCCCGTCGTCGTTGAATCGCGGCTGAGGAGCAAGCATGCCGGTCAAGGATCAGATCAAGAACTTTGCCAGGAAGCTCGTTGAAGAGCATCCCGATGCGGCGACGCTGCGGGCGCTGGTGCGGGCGCGGAAACCGACAGCCATCCATTTTCGCGACGATGGCATCGTGCCGAACAATCCGAAACTTCCGGCGCTGCTTTATCGCGGGGCGGTAAAGCTGAAGGGCCGGCGTTTTCCGCCCGAGGTCATCATCGACACGCTGTTCGCCTCGAATGGCTGGGGCCGGTCGTGGCGCGACACCGTATACGACTTCGTTCATTATCATTCGCAAATCCACGAAGTGATGGGCGTGGCGCGCGGCACGGCCAGGATCGAGTGCGGCGGCATCAAGGGCCGCATCCTCAATGTGAAAGCCGGTGACGTTCTGGTCCTGCCCGCGGGCACGGGACACCGGTTGATCGAGTCCAGCCGGGACTTTCTTGTAGTCGGAGCGTACCCGCAGGAGGGCACGTACGACGAGTGCACGGATACGCGGGAGCGTCCCGATGCCGTCAAGCGCATCGCCAAGGTCCGCAAGCCGAAGACAGATCCTGTCCTCGGACCCGGCGGGGCGCTGGTCCAACACTGGCGGACGCAGCCGCCGCGATCGTGAAGGATTGGATGCGCGCGTGCCGACGCATCCCGGCTTCTCCGGGAACGCCGGCGCTCCAGGCGAGTTGCCGCACATGTCTCTTCCGAAGTCAAAAGGCTGGCTCACCGAGATCGGCGTCGCCACCTCGCGCCCGGCCGCGTTCGCCGTTTACGTGGTCTATGGCATCGCCTGGATCACGCTGGGCAACGGACTCGAATGGCACTCGTTCGCGACGCTGGCGACATGGGGCATGACGCTGGTGATCCAGCGCGCCGAGCACCGCGACACCCAGGCGATTCACGCCAAGCTCGACGAGCTGCTCAAGGCCGCTGGCCGCGACGAACTGATGAAGGTGGATGACGAGGACGCCGAGGAGGTCGAGACCCAGCGGGAGGAAATTCGACGCACGAGCTAGCGCATCGTATGCCGGCTCGCTCAGCTCAGATAGTCTGGCCTGAAGTCCGCAAGCTTGCGCAGCTCGTCGGGCTGGAGCAGCTCGATCTCGCTGCCTTCCCATGCAATCAGCCCGCGATGCCTCAGCTCCTGGATGGTGCGATTGACGTGGACGATCGAGAGCCCGCAGGCGTCCGCAACGTGCCGCTGCGTCATCGGCATCTGGAAACTGCCGTCCTTGACGAGGCCGACGACCTCCAGCCTTGCTGAGATCTCGCAGATGAGATGCGCGACCTTGGGCAGTGCCGCCTGTGCGCCGAGGCGCGCGATCCATTGCCGCGAGATCGCCGCGTCGATCAGCGTCTCGCGCCAGAAGGCGCGAGTCAGGTGGATCGAACCGTCGAGAAGCTGGCGCAGCTGGTTGTGCGCGACGGTGCCGACGATGGTCGGGCCGAGCCCGACGAGGTCCGCATCCAGCGACGAGACCAGCAGCGTGTGCAGGCACGGCATGTCGCCGGGAACGTGGAAGGCAAGGATCTGGCTGCGATCGCCGACGATACGTGCCTGGTAGAGGAAGCCGCTGACGACGAAGACGCAGCGTGAGGCGGCCTCACCCTGGCGCAGCACGATCTCGCCATCCGCGACCTGGCGCAGCGTGGACGGCAAGCCTGCGATCTGCCGGCGTTCGTCCTCGGACAGGCCTTCGATCGCCTGGAGACGCGCGATGAACTTCGGATGCGGCATGAGACGAGTGGCGTGCTCAGACGTCCCGCCGGGACGCCACGAGCAGGCGCCGCGAGAGTCTTGCGATGGTCCGATCCGAGACCGGCACCGAGCGGAACTCGCGAATGGCGCGGGCCAGCTCCTGATCCGACATCGGGCGGGCCGGCTCCTGCAGCGTTCCCTTGAGGAGGGCGTCGCTGATGCTGTCGAGGTGCCCGCCCGTGTCAGATGCGAACAGCACGCGGATGCGCTCCAGGATGGTCGTAGGGCTCATGAGAAATCCGGCTCGGTCCGAGATTGGGATGTGTGGCTGCGATCCGGTACGTCGCAGGCCGATTAGCAACCTGTGCTTCCAACCAGCGTTCTAGTCCGCTGAATGCAAGCCGGACGTATCAATTGATAGAACCGGCGCGATTTTTGGCGGCCACATGGAAAACGCGCACGACGTACTGATCCGGAACCTTTCCGAGCATACCGCTCTGGCAGAGGAGGACATCGCGGAAATCCGCGCGCTCACCTTCACGCAGCGCGATTTGGAACCTAACGAGGATTTCATCCGCCAGGGCGACGAACCCGAACATTCGGTGCTGGTCGTCTCGGGCATGGTCGCGCGCTACCACCTGCTCGGGAGCGGCCGGCGGCAGTATCTGGCGTTCCATCTCATCGGCGACCTTCCGGATGCGCAGGGATTGTTCATCGACCAGATGGACCACGGATTGAGTGCGCTGGGGGCGGCCACAGTCGCCTTCATCCCGCATCGCGAATTGTTCATCGCCTTCCGGCGGCGGCCAACCTTCGCGCTGGCCGTCTGGCGCGAGACGCTGCTCGATGCCGCGATCTTTCGCGAGGCCATCACCAACAACAGCGCCCGGCCGATGCAGGCGCGCATGGCGCACCTGTTCTGCGAGCTGTTCTACCGCGCCCGCGCGGCGCAGCTGGTCCGCGGCAATCGCTGCCGCGTGCCCATCAGCCTGGCCCAGCTCGGCGAGGCGCTGGGCATGGCGATCGCGACGGTGAACCGGACGCTCGCCGACCTCAGGCGGAGTGGAGCCATGGACCTGCGCGAGGGCGAGCTGATCGTGTCGAAATGGCGTGAATTGCAGCGGCTCGGGGATTTCAGCCCGGTCTATCTGCACCAGAAGCGACAGTCGCCGCCGCGTGCGTGAGACGAAGGGCACTAGCCCTCTGCAGTTGCCGCTGCGCCCCGCACCTCGTCGAAATACTTGTTCACCCAATTTTTGCAACAGCAGGCTCTTGCTTCGAGCGCCGACGCGTCGAGGATCAGGATGGCGCCGCGGCGGGTCGCGAGGATACGCCTCGCCTTGAGCATCTGGATGACGCGGCTGGCATAGCTGCGGGAGACGCCCAGCATGCCGGCGAGCTGCTCGTGGGTGAGAGGGATCTCGGCTCCGCCGATATGTTCCTGCGCCGAGATGATCCACTTGGCTGCGCGCTGCTCGATCGAATGCGCGGCGTTGCAGGCCGCAGCCTGCAGCAGCTGCGCGAACTGGCAGTCGGCATAGCGCGAGAAGACCTCATGGAGCGTGGGCGACCTCTGCTGCGCCTGCTCGAACGCCCGCAGCGGCAGCCGAAGAAGGGTGCCGCCGAGCTTCACGACGATGCGCGAATAGGCGATCGAAACGGTGCGGCCGGGGGCAATGCCCACCGCACCCTCACGCCCCACCAGCAGGCTTTCGACCTCGCGATCGTCCTCGACCGGCACGGCGAACGACACGAGTGCGGGACCACAGGGAAAATGGACCGCCGCGACGCCGTCGCCGGCGTGGTGCAGGATGTGGCTCGCCTCGACCTCGACCGGCTGAAGGTGAGGCGCGAGCAGCTCAAAATCTTGAGGGGGGAGCTGCCGGAGCAGATCGTTCTGGGGCCGACCGGTCACAATGTGTTCTCTTGGGCGGGCCGGAATCGGCGCCAGCGGGAAACCTACGTTTCCGCGGAGGAACCGACGGTTCCAAAGTGCACACAACGGACGTCAGCGCGTTGAAAATTTGGCCTCGGCTTGCCGGGCTTCCGGAGATTGCCGGCATCATCGCGGCTTCAAGCCCGAACACCGCCGGAACGGCGCGTCCGAGGGGCGACGACGATCGTCAGCCGAAGTGCGCTCCGCGGTCTCGCGACGATCGGTCTTGTGCCGCAGCCGCGCGGTAGGCGTCGATCGCCTTGTTGGCGAGCATCAACTGCCGGCGTTCGCCGGTTCGAAGCTGGGCTTCGATGGCATCGAGCAGGAAATTCGCGCTCGCGTCAGGCGGGCCGAGCTCGCCGCTCTTTTCCAGGCAGCTCCAGGCGATGAAGAATGCGCTTTCAACGGTGCAACGGATCGACATGCGCTGCCAACGCAGCGCAGCCGAAGGCGTTCCGTGCGGCGGGCCAGACTTGCGTCGTGCCCGCCGCGCTTCCGTCAGTTTGTCAGCACGATGCGGCCGACGACCTTGCCGGCACGCAATTCGTCGATCCATTTCTGCACGTCGCCCATCGGCTCCTCGCGCATCGGCGTCGGCTTGATCTTGCCGGCGCGTGCCAGCGCCATCAGCTCGTGAGCCTCGCTGAGCGTGCCGACCATGAAACCTTCGATGGTCATGCGCTTGTAGACCCATTGCACCATCGGCAGCGTGAACTGGCCGCCCATCAGGCCGGAGACGACGATCTTGCCGCCGCGCGCAGCGACGGCAACCGCGAACGCCATCGACTTCTCATTTCCGGCGAAATCGACGATTTCGTCGAAGCCGCCCTCGGTCTCCTTGAGGATGCGCTTGATGACATCAGGCTCGGCCGGGTCATAGGCGACAGCCGCGCCGTTCTTCAGCGCGGTGTCGCGCGCGGCCGGTGAGAGGTCGGCGACCGTGATCGGCTGCTTGAACATCGCCTGCGCGAACGACAGGCCCATCATGCCGACGCCGCCGAGGCCGATCAGCAAGAGGTTGCGCTGGCGCGGACGGTCGACCAGTCGTTTGAGCGCGCCGTAGGCGGTGACGCCGGAGCACATCAAGGTCGCGGCCTGGTTGACGGGGAGGGGATCGTAGTCGAGCAGATATTTGGCGTCGGGCACCAGCACGTGGGTGGCGAAGCCGCCGTCGATGGAGACGCCGAGGAAGCGCTGCTTGACGCAGAGGTTCTCGTCGCCGTTCCGGCAATCGCGGCACTGGCCGCAGCCGATCCACGGGAAGACGGCTTTCTTGGCGCCGACGAGGCCGGCGGCTACGTCCGGGCCGACTTCGTCGACGACGCCGGCGATCTCGTGACCGAGCGTGAAGGGCAGCGTCATGCCGCGCGTGGTGTCGAGTTTCTTGCCCCCGCCGAGATCGGCATAGCCGTCCTGGATGTGCAGGTCGGAATGGCAGAGGCCGCAGCGCTCGATGCGCACCAGCACCTCGCGGCCTTGCGGTTTGGGCGTATCCACGATGGTCTCGCACAGCGGCGCATCGAACTTGACCAGGGATTGCCGACGCATCAACGCCATATTCCTTCCTCCGAAATTCTGATTGTCACGTTTCGCTGCGTATATCCGCCAATTCACGCGCCATGGCAACAAAGCCGGCAATCGGGATGGTCTCGGCGCGCCGCGTCGCATCGACGCCGGCGGCGCTCGCCAGCCGCGTGGGATCGACGCCGAGCGACTTCAGGCTTTGCCGCAGCATCTTGCGGCGCTGGCCGAACGCAGCAGCGGCGACCTGCTCGAGCAGCCTGCGATCGCAGGGCAACGGCTCCGGACGCGGCACGAGGCGCACGACGGAGGAGGTGACCTTGGGCGGCGGCACGAAGGCGGACGGCGCAATGTCGAACAGGATCCTGGTCTCGCAGCGCCAGTTGGCGAGCACGCCGAGCCGGCCATAGGCCTCCTCGTCCTCGCGCGCGACGATGCGCTCGCCGACCTCGCGCTGGAACATCAGGACCATCATCTCGTACCAGGGCGGCCAGGGGTCGATGGTGAGCCAGTTGATGAGAAGCTGGGTCGCGATGTTGTAGGGCAGGTTGGCGACGATTTTTGCGCGTTCGCCCGAGAGCAGGGGGCGCGGATCGAACGTCATGGCGTCGCCATGCACGATCTCGAGCCGGCCGGGATAGCGCGCCGAAATATCCTGCAAGGCGGGGATCGCGCGCTCATCATGCTCGATGGCGATGACGCGGCGGGCGCCGAGCGCGAGCAGCGCCCGCGTCAGCCCGCCCGGGCCCGGGCCGATCTCGACGATCGTTGCCTCGTCCAGCGGCGCGGCCGCACGCGCGATGCGTGCGGTCAGATTGAGGTCGAGCAGGAAGTTTTGGCCGAGCGATTTCCTGGCCGATAGCGCATGCTGGCGAATGACCTCGCGCAGCGGCGGGAGGTCATCGATCGCGCCCATCAGCTTTGCGAAGCGGCCATGCGGCTCGCAAGCTTGAGCGCCGCGATCAGGCTCGCCGGATTGGCCTTGCCCGTCCCGGCGATGTCGAAGGCGGTGCCGTGGTCGGGCGAGGTGCGGATGAAGGGCAGGCCGAGGGTGACGTTGACGGCGTCGTCGAAGGCGACCGTCTTGATCGGGATCAGCGCCTGGTCGTGATACATGCAGACCGCGCAGTCATAGGTCTGTCGCGCGGCCTCGTGGAACATGGTGTCGGCGGGCAAGGGGCCCCTGGCTTCGATGCCGTCGTTGCGCAGCACCTTCAGCGCAGGGGCGATGACGGTCTGCTCCTCGTGGCCGAGCGATCCGTCTTCGCCGGCATGCGGATTGAGGCCGGAGATCGCGATGCGCGGCTTTGCGATACCGAAGCGGGATTTCAGTTCGGTAGCGACGATGCGTACGGTCGAGACGATCAGCGCGCTCGTGAGCTGGGCCAGCGCATCGCGCATCGCGACGTGGATGGTCACGGGCACCACGGCGAGCTGCGGCGACCACAGCATCATCACCGGCTGCGGCACGCGGCCGTTCTCTGCGGCAAGCTCGGCGAGGAATTCGGTGTGGCCGGGATGGCGGAAGCCGGCGCGGTAGAGCACGCTCTTTGCGATCGGGTTGGTGACCACGGCGCCGGCGCGGCCTGCGCGCACATCGACGACTGCCTGCCGGATCGAGGCGAGCGCGGCCGGCGCGCTGGATGCGTCGGGCTTGCCGGGCTCGGCGGTCGCGCGCTCGCCGGTCGCGACCACGGGCAGGGCATCGGTGAAGGTGGAAGCGGCCTCACTGGGGCTCACCGCGGCGATCCTGATGTCGGCGCCGAGTGCTTTGGCGCGCTGCGCGATCAGCGCCTCGTCGCCGAGCAGGTAGAAGGCGGGCAGGTTCAGCTCACGGCGCCTCAGCCAGGCCGCGATCGTGATGTCGGGGCCGATACCGGCGGGCTCGCCCAGGGTCAGGGCAAGAGGCTTGGCTGCGGACCTGGCGGAAGGCTCTGAGGGGGGCTTGGCCATCAGCGGTTGCGATATTCGATCATCGCCGCCTTGCGGAGCTCGTCGAGATAGGCCTTCTGGGTCTTCTCGTACTTCTCCTGATACATCTTCTCGCGGACCTCGCGCTTCTTCGGCGTGTCGATCATGGTCGGCTTGCGCGAGCACAGCACCACCATCTCGATGCCAGCCTTGGTCACCTCCGGCGCGGTCAGGTGGCCGATCGGGGTGTCGTCGAGCACCTTGCGCAGCGGCTCGGGCAGCTCCGCGGTGGTCTTGGTGACGGTGTCGCGGATGGTCGCGTTCGGTGTCGAGCGGAACAGCGAATTGGCCTCCTCGCAGCTCCCGACGCGCGCGCGATAGGTCTCGGCTTCCTTCTTCCGTGTTTCCAGGAACGCAGCGGACGAGCCGCGCGGCACGATCAGCACGATCGGCTGCATCTTGTATTCGGTGCCCTCGACCTGGAGCTTCTCGCCGGTCTGGGCCTGCACGGCCTGCGCGACGTCGCGCTCGCCGACCTGGAGGCGCTCCTTGTAGCGGCCGCGCACCAGGCTGGTCCAGACCATCTCGGCCTTCATGCGGCCCTTCAGCGTCTCGGGGCGGACGCCCTTGGATTCGAGCGACTTGGTGAGCTGATCCGGCGTGATGCGCATGCGCTGCGCCATGCCTTCATAGGATTGGTTGATGTCGGAGACGCCGGGGTCGACACCGTACTTCTTGCCTTCCTTGAGCTTCACCTTGTCGTCGATCAGCTCGTTGATGACCTCCTGCCGGCTCGGCGTCTTCTGCGTCGTCAGCTGGTCGAGCTTGGAGCGCTGCTCGATGTCGAAATCGGTGATCGGATCGCCATTGACCATGACGACGATGTTCTGCGCGCGCGACGGCGAGGGCAGGGCGGTCAGCATCAGCCCCGCACCGAGGGCGAGAAGGAGGCGGAAGACAGTCGATGGGATCGTCATGATGTCGCTCGCAGGTCAGCCGCGTCGTGATGAGGCAAACGCGGCCGGCACTTCAAACCGTTCACTGGAGGCCGGTGGGACCGCTGGTCGTCGACGAGTTTGCCAGCGTGCGCAGGCCGATTTGGAACATGAACGCGTGGCTCAGCACGGGCGGTGCGTTGCCCGCCGAATAGCTATACGAAGTTACATAGTTCGCCGCCAGCACGAAGCAATCGTCGACATAGCCGGCCCCGACCACATACTGGTTGATCTTGTTGGCCTCGAGGTCCCAGCGCGCCGAGCCCGACACCACCCAATTGGTCGCGATCTTCAGCGAGCCCGTGGTCAGGATGCCTTCGCGGCGCGTCAGATAGCCGAGCTCCGGCTGCGCTGCGTAATTGCCGTACAGCATGCTGACCGACCAGCGATTGAAGTTGGCGCGGCCTTCCGCCTCGAAGCGCTGCACGTTCCAGGTCTGCTCGTCCATGCGGGAGCGGACGCTGAACGTGTAGGTGCTGTTGGGCGAGTAGCTGGCGCCTGCGACGTAATCGGACCGCGGCTTGTCGAGTCCGGAATCCAGGCCGGTATTGATGGTGTCCTGGACCGCGAAGGAGTTCAGGCCGAACAGCTGGTAGGACTGGCCGAACAGCACCTTGACGGCGCCGCCCTGGTCGAACTGCGTGGTGGACTGCACGCCGACATTGGCGCGGCCACCGCCCTCGACGCGGTCGTAGCCGGAGAACTTGTCGACGCTGAACAGGTTCGAGGTGTCGAACACCATGCTCTGGGCGTCCTCGTTCGGCAGCTTGCCGGCATAGGTCTCGTTCGGGCGGATGATGATCTGCGCGATCGGCTCGACGGTGGTCGAGCCCCAGGGCTGAATGTTGATGAAGGGATAGCGGTACTCCAGGCCGACGGTCGGCATCAGGCGGAACGCCTGGGTATCGCCGACGGGCAGGTAATTCGCCACGCCGGGCTGGTTGGAGACCGAGGAGTTGATCGCGTCGGCGCGCAGGCTGGCGAACGGCGTCCAGATCTGGCCGAGCGGATCGGTGAAGGATTTGCGCCACTGCGCCTCCGCCGTGAGGCGGGTATAGGTGCCGGGGAAGCCGCGCAGCAGGCACTGCGAGGGCGTACGGGCCAGCGGATCGGCCGACGCCGTGGTGCACAGGCTGCTCGTGTTGGCGACCGTCGTGATCGGATCGAACACCGCCTCGTCACGGGACAGGTTCACGAAATTGGTCTTGTAGCTGAACTCGCCGCCGAACACGGGATAGTTGAGCACGTTGGAGTAGTCGATCACCGGATAGACGATCGGCACCTGGCTCTGGTTACCTGAATAGCTCAGCCAGTACATCGTGCGCGCATCGAAGAAGCTGCGGTTGCCGACGCCGGTCAAATAGAGCTGCGACAGCGCTTCCGTCGGCAGAAGCAGGAACGAGCCGAGCGGATCGCGGTACTGATAGAGCCGGTAGTCCGAGAAGAAATAATAGTCGGACATCAGGACGCCGTCCCAGCCCCAGACCCATTTGTCGTTCAATGCGAACTGACCCTTGGTGTCGATGGCGCCGCGGAAGTCGCGGTCGCCGGGCTGCCCGGCAAACGCTCCGGGATCGAGCTGGTTGATGCCGTACGCGCGGATCTGGTAGGCGCCGTCGATCAGGCGCTGGCGGAATTCGCCCTGCAGCAGCACGCCTTGCCGCGACAGGAAGCGCGGGGTGAAGGTTGCGTCCATGTCGGGCGCGATCGCCCAATAATAGGGAACCTCGACGCCATAGCCCGTATTATCGGTGCCGGCAATATAACCCGGCATCAGGAAGCCGCTCTTCCGCTTCACGGTCGGGTCGGGCGTCGAGAAGTAAGGCATGTAGGCGAGCGGCACGCCGAAGAATTCGAGCTGTGCGGTCTCGAAATACAGCATCTTCTCCTGCTGGTCGTGGATGATGCGCGCGCCCTTGACCTGCCACAGCGGTGGCTTCTTCGGATCGTCCTTACACGGCGCGCAGGCCGTGTAGACGCCGTTCTCGAACACCGTGTAGTTGCCGCTGGATCGGTCGGCGCGGCTCGCGGCCATGCGGGTCTCGTCGGCCGTGTCCACCCGCAGCGAATCGACGAACCCGTCGCGGTAATCGTCGGAGAGATCCAGGATCTCGGCATAGGTGATCTTGCCGTCGGCATCCGTCATGCGGATGTTGCCTTCGGCATGCAGCCGCTTGGTCTTCTGGTCGTAGATGACCCTGTCGGCTTCGACGCTGGTGCCGTTGTAGAACAGCTGGACATTACCGACCGCGGAGACGCGCGAATTGTTGTAGTCGTAGTCGACCTCGGTCGCTTGAACCAGCATCTGGTTGTCGTTGGCGACCTTCGGCGGCTTCGCACGCGGCGGCCGCGGATTGTAGGTGAAGCTCTGGGCATGGGCCGGTGCCACGGCGGCAACGTCGATCAGCCCGCCGAGCGAGGACGCCGCGACGACAGCAATCAGGAGCCTGCGAATGGACCAGCCGCACTCGTTCGCGCGCACCAACGTGCGTCGCGTCAAACGAGACACGAGCCCTCGGTGGACGGCAGTCACTATCCGTCCTCCTGATAGAGCAAGGCCAAAAAGCCGGTGAGGCCGCCCACCACAACGGGCAACCACGCCGCAGCGATCGGATGCATCAACTCAGCCTTGCTCAAATCCTCAGTTACTTTCGACAGAACGTAGAGCAGAAAGCCTGCGCCCACGCCACTCAAAACCATCTTCTGCACGCCGCCCATCCGGAAGAAGCGCAACGACACGGAGGCCGCGAGCATCACCATGGCAGCAAGCAAAAACGGCTGTGCCAGAAGCTTCTGATACTGGAGTCGGTAACCGGCTGTCGCGAAGCCCGAGCTTTCGGATGAGCGGATGTAGCTCGGTAGTTGCCAAAAAGACACAGTCTCGGGTGTGGAAAAGCTGTTGCGGACCTGCGCCTCGGTCAGCGTGGTCGGAATCTCCAGGCTGGCCTGCTCGATCGGCGGCGCGTCCAGCGAGAAGCGGCGGACGCCCTTGAACAGCCAACGGCCGGCCTCGAGCGTCGCCTCGCGCGCCTCGACTCGTTCCTTGAAGTGCTGGTCCGGGTCAAAGCGGAACAGCGTGAGCCCCGTGAGCCGGATGCCCTGCTGCTCGCTCCGCGCCGCATTGATGATCGTCTGGCCATCGCTGGTCACCTGATTGAGCCAGAAGCCTGAGGCGTCCTGGATGCCGCCGCCGGGCGCCGAGCCGAACAGCTCGGCTTCCATGCGCTTGGACGCCTCGCGCAGATTGGCCGACATCGGATTGTAGGCGACGGTGGCGATCACACCGATCAAGAGCGCGCTGCCGAGCGCCGGCGAGATGAACTGCCATGCCGAGATGCCGGCGGCGCGCGCCACCACGAGCTCGAGCCGGCGGGAGAGGGCGAGATAGCAGGTCATGGCGCCGATCAGCATGCAGAACGGCGTCAGCTTCTCCAGCAGCTGCGGCACCCGGAACAGCGAGGTCTCGGCCACCATGATCGCGGAGGCGGATGCGAGGCCCGAGGTCTTGCGCACCATCTCGATGTAGTCGACCAGCACCAGCAGCAGGAAGATGCTGGCGAACACGCCGAGCGCCGCCACCACGAAACGGCCGGCGAAATAGCGCCCGAGTGTGTTGGTGAGCATGCTCATGCGGCGGCCGGGCGTCCGAACAGCCGCGCGATCCGTGCGTTCGACCTGTTGATGGCCTCCATCAGGCCAGGGGGCGGCTCGACCACGACGCCGCCGACAATCATCCACAACCCGAGGCCGATGGCGCCCATGACCATCGCATATTGGACCAGCACCGCGCCCGAAGATTTCACCGCCATCACCGAGCAGGCGAAGCCCGCCATGCGCAGGCCGAACACCGCGAGGATCGAGGAGCTGATCGAGAAATTGCGGCTCTGGCGGGTGGTGCGAGGCGCCCCCAGGAAGGCGAAGGTCAGTACCGCAAAGGCGAAGGGATAGATCGGCGCCAAGATGCTGTCGTGCAGGGCCGAACGGAACTGGCCGGGAATCTGCTTGTAGACGGGATCGTCCTCGGACGGCGAGAACAGCTCCCAGAGATAGCGTTCGCGGATGCCGAGGGTGACGTCGCGGCCCTGGCCCGAGAACTTCGACATGTCGAAGCCGTAGCGGCCGAAGGCCACAAGCGCTGGATCGCGCTTGCCCGCCTCGAAGCGCTGGAGATTGCCTGTCTCCAGCACCAGGAACGAGCCGGTGTCGTTCTTCACGACCTCGCCATGCTCGGCCACGATCGAGACGCGTTCGTTCGGATCGCGGCGGTCGTCGATGAAGATGCCGGCGAGGATGCCGCCGGGCAGGCGCTCGCGGATCCGGATCGTGAGGTTCTTGTCGAGCTGGGCGAAGCGGCCGGGCTGGAGGATGTTGGTGAGCACGTCCGCGGTGATCTCGGCGTCCCACTGCTTGATCCGCCGCATGCCGTCGGGGGCGAGATAGGCCGCGATGAAGGCAACCAGCAGCGCCACCACGCAGGTGGCATAGAAGAACGGATAGAACAGCCGGAACGGCGAGAAGCCGGCGGCATTCATCACGATGATCTCGGAATCGGTCGCGAGCTTGTTCAGCGTGTGCGAGATCGCGATCATCAGCGCGATCGGCGAGATGATCAGGACGAGGGCGGGAATGACCAGGCTGGTGATGCCGAGGAAGGTGAGGATGGTCTGACCCTGGCTCGTCATCAGGTCGATGCCGCGCAACGCCTGCGTAATCCAGATCACGCCGGTGAGGCTGACCAGGACCAGCGCAAACGACGCCAGCGTCGTGCGGAAAATATACCTATCGATCGACCCCATGCGCTACCGCACGAATCCCCATCAGCCCCGATGTCGACCAGAATTCCAGCTGTCCAACCAATCCCCGATCAGGGGATCCCCAAGGTTGGCCATCAGCTCTTCCGGCGGTTCACTTTCTCACTACCATCCCTTTGATCCGTCAACAAAATGGCTGCCCCGTGGCACCTTCACTTTGTGGTTAATATTTCGCAGGTTGTGGCCGGGCGGCCACGGCAGCGCTTGGCATCGGGCAGCCCGCTGGCCCATAGTAGGGCAAGCCTCAGTGAATCGCCGTTCAGCTTCGGCTGGGACCGGCACCGCCGAACGGCGAAAAGTTACATCCAGCAAAGGAGTTATCTATGTCCGATGCCATCAAGGTCGGCTTTGTCCCCTTGTCTGCCGCCCCCCGTGGCATCCTGGTGGTGTTCTGCGATGACGGCCTGAAGCTCGGCCCGGCGACGGCCAAGGCACTGGGTGGCGCTGTCGATCTTGTGAAGCGTGCGGCTGCTGCGGCCGCCTTCAAAGGTAAAACCGGGGCCGCGCTGGACATTCTGGCGCCGGAGGGCGTGAAGGCGACCCGGCTGATCGTGATCGGCGCCGGCAAGGCGACCGGCCTGAAGGCGAACGATTTCCTCAAATTCGGCGGGGTGGCAGCGAGCAAGCTGCCCGCTGGCACCAGCGCTATGACCATCGTGGCGGAGCTGCCCGGCGGCGCCATAACGAGCGAGCAGGCGGTGGCGATCGCCTCGGGCCTGCGCTTACGCACCTACAAGTTCGACCGTTACAAGACGAAGAAGAAGGAGGGCGAGGAGGGCGGCTCGCGCGCCGACGTCTCGCTCGCGGTTGGCGATGCCGGTGCCGCGAAGAAGGCGTTTGCCTCGGCCGCCCACGTCATCGACGGCGTGATCATCGCGCGCGACCTCGTCAACGAGCCGCCGAACGTGCTTTTCCCCGAGGAGTTCGCGCGCCGCGCCGGTCAGCTCCGCAAGCTTGGCGTCAAGGTCGAGGTGCTCGACGTCAAGGCGATGCAGAAGCTCGGCATGGGTGCGCTGCTCGGCGTCGGCCAGGGTTCGGCGCGGCCGAGCCGCACCGTGATCATGCGCTGGGACGGGGCCAGGAAGGGCGAGGCGCCGGTCGCTTTCGTCGGCAAGGGCGTCTGTTTCGACACCGGCGGCATCTCGATCAAGCCGGCCGGCAGCATGGAGGACATGAAGGGCGACATGGGAGGCGCGGCCTGCGTCGTCGGCCTGATGCATGCGCTCGCTGCGCGTAAAGCCAAGGTCAACGTCGTCGGCGCCATCGGTCTCGTCGAGAACATGCCCGACGGCAACGCCCAGCGGCCGGGCGACATCGTGACCTCGATGTCCGGTCAGACCATCGAGATCATCAATACCGACGCGGAAGGCCGCCTCGTGCTGGCCGACGTGCTCTGGTACGTCGCCAAGAAAGTGAAGCCGAAATTTATGGTGGATCTGGCGACGCTGACCGGCGCGATCATGGTTGCGCTCGGCACCGAGCACGCCGGCATGTTCTCCAACAATGATGAGCTCGCCGACCGGCTGCTCGTGGCCGGCGTCGAGAGTGGGGAGAAGGTCTGGCGGATGCCGCTCGGCCCCGAATACGACAAGCTGATCGATTCCCAGTTCGCCGACATGAAGAACACCGGCGGCCGCCATGGCGGCTCGATCACTGCGGCACAGTTCCTCCAGCGCTTCGTCGACGGTGTGCCCTGGGCGCATCTCGACATCGCGGGCACCGCTATGGGCGCGCCGAAGACCGACATCAACCAGAGCTGGGGAAGCGGCTATGGCGTCCGCCTGCTCGATCGGCTGGTCTCCGACCATTACGAGCGCAAATGACCTGAGATGACTGAAGTATTGTTCTACCATCTGCAAAACATGACGGTGGAGAATGTGTTGCCGCCGCTTCTCGAGAAATCGCTCGAGCGCGGCTGGCGCGTCGTGGTGCAGTCGAACTCGGAGGAACGCGCCGATGCGCTCGACTCGCATTTGTGGACCTACCGCGACGATTCGTTCCTGCCGCACGCGACATGGCGGGTGAACGACGTTGCCGATCAGCCGATCGTGCTGGCGATCGAGGGGGGGAATCCAAATGGTGCCAATGTCCGCTTTCTGATCGACAACGCCGCGCTGCCGGAGGACTCGCATGGCTACGAGCGCATGGTGCTGCTGTTCGACGGCGACGATCCGGATGCGCTTGCGCTCGCCCGCGCGGCCTGGACCGATTGCAAGGCGCGGGGATTTGATGTCACCTACTGGCAGGCCGATGAGCGGGGCCGGTGGCAGAAGCGGAATTAGCGGCCGTCAGCAATTAATGATAATTTGCAGTTTGTGAACGATGCTGGCTTTTGTCACCTTCGTGCCGCAAAGGGATGTTGGGACAATCGTCTAGGGCTGGTCCTTCAGGCGGGGAATTACTTTATCGTGCGACATCAAAAGCTTCCCGGCTCGCTCATGATTGCGTTGGCCGCCGTAGCACCGCTGGTTGCGGGCTGCTCAGGCGGCACTGATCTGCTGTCGAAGGACGCAGAATGGTTCCAGAAGCCGGGCCGTCTGTTCATCAAGAACATCTCGATCGAATCGCCGCCGCTGACACCTGACAAGCCGGTGGGAGCCGAGGACCTCGTCAGCGCCGACGGCGCCTGTCCCGGCATGGCGCCGCCTCCCGGGCCGGCCGACGCCAATGCGTCCACGACGGCCCCCGCTCCGATGGGCGGCACGGTCGCGCTCGGGCATACCGAATGCGACGTGGTGCGCGGCATCGGCGCGCCTTCGAACGTCAACCTGTCCACCGACGCCATCGGCCGACGCGTCGCCGTCGTCACCTGGACCACCGGCCCGCGCGCCGGCATCTACACGTTCACGGCCGGACGCCTGTCCTCGATCGAGGGCAATCCCGAGCCGCAGCCGGTGCCGAAGGCGACCAAGCCGAAGAAGAAGCACGGGTAGGCGGGCTCGATTGGCTGCCGACTGCGCAGACCGTCCAGGTCATCAAGCCTCTTTGCGCCCCTTCACTGCCGTGGCCGAGGCATGAACGGTGATAACGCCTGTCGCGCTTACCGGCAGTCGCGCCTGGAGCCGACGTTTGAGCTCCGCACCCTCGGCTTCCGATAGCTTTCCCACGATGCCCGTCGGGCTGCTCACGACCATGGAGAGCCAGTAGTCGTCAAAGTCGGAGAACGTTCGCTCGACCACCAGCTCGCGGGTTTCGATGTCACGCAGACCGAGCTCTGCCCAGAGCGCCTTCAGCGCCTCGAAACGCGAGATGTCCGCGCTCGGCGGGCGCGCTGCCGCGATGCCAAGTGCATCCAACTCCTCCCATAATGGTTGGGTGGGCGTGCCGCCGCGCAAAATGTCCCAGGTGTAGGACGCGACCAGGCCGCCTGGCTTGGTGACGCGGACCATTTCCGCGGCGCCTTTGCGCGGGTCGGGAACGAAGAACAACACCAGCGCCATCACCGCGATGTCGAAGCGGTTGGGCTCGTAGGGCAAGGCCATCGCATCGCCGATCGAGAGTTCGACCTGCTTTGCCGACAACTTTTCTCGCGCCGTCGCAATCTGCGCGTCGGAGGGATCGATCGCGCAAACCGACGAAGGGGCGGATCTTGCAACAAGGAGTTCGGTGAACGCGCCGTTGCCTGCACCGACATCCACCCAGGCCAGTCCCGGACGGGGCGCGAGCCAGTCGAGAAACAGATTGCCGGCGGATCGGCTCCAGGGCGCCATGAAGCGTTCGTAAGCCGCGCCGTCGGTGAATTTGATCGGTTCGGGTGACGACATCCGGGATCTCCTTGAAGATTGACGATTCAAAATATCCTTTGGCAAAAAAGTCAGCGCCTACGTCGTACCATGAAGCCGCATGACGTGCGATGTGCCGCAGCAGATGCGCCTCCAGCGTGCACCGCTTTCGTGATGGCCGCGCGTCCCGGAATGCGCTTGTATGGCGTCAACAACAATCCGGAGGAAACTATGTGGTTCATTGCCCTCGTATCAGCGCTGCTTCTGCCACTCAGTGCGGCTGTCGCACAGGACTATCCAATCCGGCCGATCACCATACTGGTTCCTTTCGCCGCGGGCGGACCGACCGACACCATCGCACGCCTGACCGCGGCCGGCATGGCGAAATCCCTGGGACAGCAGGTCATCGTCGAGAACGCGACCGGCGCCGGCGGCACCATCGGCTCGACCCGTGCTGCGCGCGCCCAGCCGGACGGTTACACGCTGCTGATCCATCATGTCGGCATCTCGACCGCCGCGACGCTGTACCGCAATTTGAGCTATGACACGAAGACGGCCTTTGCGCCGATCGGGCTCGTGACCAACGCGCCGATGACGATCATCGCGCGTTCCGATTTCCCGCCCAACACGCTCAAGGAACTGGTCGCCTACGCCCAGCAGCAAGGCGACAAGCTGACTTACGCCAACGCCGGGCTCGGCGCCGCATCACATCTGTGCGGCATGCTGTTCATGACCGCGATCCAGAAGCAGCTCACCACGGTGCCCTACAAGGGTAACGGTCCCATCATGAACGATCTGCTCGGCAAGCAGATCGATCTCACCTGCGACCAGGCGACGAACACCACCGGTCCGATCACGGCCAAGCAGGTCAAGGCCTACGCGATCACCACCAAGGAGCGGCTGAAGAGCCTGCCTGACCTGCCGACCGCCGACGAGGCCGGCCTCAAGGGTTTCGAGCTCGGCGTCTGGCACGGCCTCTACGCTCCCAAGGGCACGCCGCCCGCGAACGTTCAGAAGCTGACGGCGGCGCTCCAGACCGCTCTTAAGGATCCCGCCTTGGTCGCACGGTTCAACGACATCAACACCGAGCCGGTGCCGCAGGACAAGGCGACGCCCGAGGCGCTCGGTGCGATGCTGAACAGCGAGATCGACCGCTGGGCGCCGATTATCAAGGCGGCGGGGCAGTATGCGGACTAAGCCAGCCGTAAGAACATGCAGCTCAGTGACTTGTAGTCGGGTAATTTGCTACCCGTACTGTGCATGGGGTTGTTTTCAAGATTTTGAGTCTACCCCGCCGCCTCGTCGAACTGCGTGCTTGCCTCCAGCCACTGCTCCTCCGCCCGCGCCAGCGCGTCGGCGGCATTGGCGCGCGCTTTCGACAGTTGCGCGGCCTGCTTGGGATCGCGCGTAAAAATGTCGGGCAGGGCGAGCGCAGTGTCGATCTTCGTGATGATCTCGCTGACGCGGGCGATCTCGGCCTCGGCTTCCGCGATGCGCTTCTTCAGCGAGCCGCGATTGTCCGACCTCACGCGCTGCGGCTTCTCGCTCGCGGCGCTGCGCTCGCGCGGGGCTTCCGCGTTGCGCGTGGACAGCACCAAGCGGCGGTATTCGTCGAGATCGCCGTCGTAATTGGTCACGGTGCGGTCGGCGACGATCCAGAGTCGCTCGGCGCAGGCCTCGATCAGATAGCGGTCGTGCGAGACCATGATGACGGCGCCTGGGAATTCATTGATCGCTTCGGCGAGCGCGGCGCGGCTGTCGATGTCGAGATGGTTGGTCGGCTCGTCCAGGATGATCATGTTGGGGCCGAAGAAGGTGGCAAGGCCGAGCAGCAGCCGCGCCTTCTCGCCGCCCGACAATTTGCCGGCCTTGGTGTCGGCCGCCTTGCCGGAGAAGCCGATCGCGCCGGCACGTGCGCGCACTTTGGCTTCGGGCGCGTCGCCCATCAGCTTGCGGACATGGTCGTAGGCGGAGGCGTCCTCGTTCAGCTCGTCGAGCTGATGCTGCGCGAAATAGGCGATCGACAGCTTGTCCGCGCGGGTCACTTTGCCGGAGAACGGCGCGAGACGTCCGGCGAGCAGTTTGACCAGAGTCGACTTGCCGTTGCCGTTGGCGCCCAACAGCGCGATGCGGTCGTCATTGTCGATGCGCAGGGTGATGCGGCTCAGCACCGGCGTTGCCGGATCGTAGCCGACCGAGGCGTTGTCGACCGCGATGATCGGCGGCGACAGGATTTTCTCCGGCGCGGGAAAGCTGATCTCGCGCACGTCCTCGGTGACCAGCGCCGTGATCGGCTTCAGCCGTTCCAGCATCTTCACGCGCGATTGCGCCTGGGTCGCCTTGGAGGCCTTGGCCTTGAAGCGATCGACGAAGGCCTGCAGGCGCGCACGCTCGGCCTCCTGTCGCTTGACCGCCTTCGCATCGAGCAGCTCGCGCGCGGCACGCTGCTCCTCGAACGAGGAGTAGGTGCCCTTGTAGAGCGTGAGCTTGCCGCGCTCCAGATGCAGGATCTGGTCGACCGAGCTTTCCAGGAGGTCGCGGTCGTGGCTGATCACGATGACCGTGCGCGGATAATGCGCGAGGTGATCCTCCAGCCACAGCGTGCCTTCGAGATCGAGATAGTTGGTGGGCTCGTCGAGCAGCAGAAGGTCGGGAGCCGCGAACAGTGTGGCGGCGAGCGCGACGCGCATGCGCCAGCCGCCGGAGAATTCGGCGCAGGGACGCAACTGGTCCGCGGCGGAGAAGCCGAGGCCGGAGAGGATCGCGGCCGCACGGCTCGGCGCCGAATGCGCGTCGATATCCACCAGCCGGGTCTGGATCTCGGCGATCCGGTGCGGGTCGGTCGCGCTCTCGGCTTCGGCGAGCAGCGCATCGCGTTCGAGGTCGGCCTTGAGCACGACCGAGATCAGGCTTTCGGGGCCGTTCGGCGCTTCCTGCGCCAGGCTGCCGATGCGCCAGCGCGGCGGCAGGGTCACCGAGCCGTGCTCGGCCGCGAGCTCGCCGCGGATCACCTTGAACAGCGTCGACTTGCCGGTGCCGTTGCGCCCGACCAGGCCGACGCGCGATCCGGGCGTGATCTGCACGGAACTCTGGTCGATCAAAAGGCGTCCGGCGAGACGGATGGAGAGATCGGTGATAGCGAGCATGCGGCCTTGTCACCGCAAGGCGCGTCGAACGCAACTCGTTTTTCCGTCAGTGTGGCTCCCGCTCGCGCCGCTGCAGCTCGTTCAGGAGTTGCTCGAGATGGGTCGGGAGGCGAGGTTCTGGCCGGAGGCTCTGTTGCAGCCGCTCGCCCACGGCATCGCAAATCGAGCGGCTGGTGCGCCGGTCGATCTGTTCGCTGTCATCGGCAAGCAGGCCAGCCATCGCGAGGTTCCGTGCTCTCAAGGTAAGGACACGGTACCAAGTCATTGCCGCCCAAATAGTTTCGCCGGCGGCGGGCCATGCCAGGCATTCTCGCAAAAATTGTATGAACTGCGCCTTTTCCGCTCAAGGAAAAGCCCCGGCGAGGGGGCGCCGGGGCTTCTCCTGGAAGGCACCTGGGGGGCTTAGGTACCTCGGAAAGGTGCTGACGGGCTCAGTAGCAGCGGTTGATCAGCCGCCAGCGAGGTCCCCAGGGGGTCGGGACCAGCCGGCGCACATAGCAGCCGCCATAACCGTAGGAGACCGGGGCATAGAAGCGCGGGCCGCCCCAGCCGTAGCCGTAGCCGTGGTGCCAGCCGCCGCCGTGCCAGCCCCAGCCGCCGCCGCGCCAGTGAGCGGAGGCCGAGGTCGGGGCCAGAGCGGCACCGAGCGCAACCGCAGCGACAGCGGCAAGCGAAAGTTTCCTCAACATGGTGATCTCCTCAAAACTGCCGGCGCGGCGGGGGCCGCGTCGATCGAAAGGCCGCCGAAACGGTCCGCCTGGTGATCAGGCTTCGGTTTCGATGGGCCCGACCTTACGCCGGTGAAGCTGAACCGATCCCTGACGGCGGTTTCAGATTGGGTTCATCTGGGTGAAATTGTTGTCATCCATGCTGAATTGGGAGCCCGCCCCCGCGCCGAAGCGCCTGCGAGGGCCGTTTCGCCGGTCGCTTGCCGTCCGGCAAAGGCGCCGATATAAGCCCCGCAACTCCGAACCACCGCTTTCTTCCCAAGGGACAAGATTATGGCCATCGAACGCACTTTCTCGATCATCAAGCCCGACGCGACCGAGCGTAACCTGACCGGCGCGGTCAACGCCGTGATCGAGAAGGCGGGCCTGCGCATCGTCGCGCAGAAGCGAATCCGCATGACCAAGGAGCAGGCCGAGACCTTCTACGCCGTCCACAAGGCGCGCCCGTTCTTCGGCGAGCTCGTTGCGTTCATGACCTCCGGCCCGGTCGTGGTTCAGGTTCTGGAAGGCGAGGGCGCTATCGCCAAGTACCGCGAGGTGATGGGCGCGACCGATCCGGCCAAGGCCGCCGAGGGCACCGTCCGCAAGCTCTACGCAAAGTCGATCGGCGAGAACTCGGTGCACGGTTCGGACGCGCCGGAGACCGCCGCGATCGAGATCGCGCAGTTCTTCTCGGGCAACGAGATCGTCGGCTGATCCATCGGCCGACAGGTTAGGGACGACGGGCGAAAGGACTGATTGTGGACTGGCTCTGGCAGATCTTCGATCCCGCTACGATCGGGGCATTCTTCACCCAGTTCCGCAACGAGATGGCCGAACCGACCTTCTGGCTCGCGGTCGGTAAGATCATCTGGATCAACATCCTGCTCTCCGGCGACAACGCGCTGGTGATTGCGCTCGCCTGCCGCGGTCTCTCGCCGCGCCACCGGCTCTGGGGCATGATCTTCGGCGCCGGCGCAGCGGTGATGCTGCGAATCATCTTCACCGGCATCGTCGCCACCCTGATGGGGCTGCCGTACCTCAAGCTCATCGGCGGTCTCGCGCTGATCGTGATCGCGGCCAAACTGCTGGTGCCGGAAAACGAGGACGAGGACGACGTCGAGTCCGCTTCGCATCTATGGCATGCCATCCAGATCGTCGTGGTCGCCGACATCGTCATGAGTCTCGACAACGTCATTGCGGTCGCTGCCGCGGCCAATGGCAGCGTGCCGCTGTTGATCCTCGGCCTCGCCATCAGCGTGCCGCTGATCGTCGCAGGCGCCGCGCTGATCATGGCGCTGCTCGCAAGACTGCCGGTCCTGGTCTGGGCTGGCGCTGCGCTGCTCGGCTGGATCGCGGGCGAGGTGATCGCGACCGACCCGGGCGTCACGCCGAAGCTGCACACGCTGCTCGACGGCCCGCTGGGCACCTCGCTGGACAGCATGCTTGGCGCGCTGCGCATCCCGCCGCAGTTCGGCCATGGCGGGGCAGGCGGCGAATATCTCTGCGCCGTGCTCGGCGTCGTGGTCGTGCTGGCGGTCGGCTACATCTGGCGCCGACGCAGCCTGACTCAGGCAGCGCTCGAATCCTCCGAGCGCCACGCCAAGGCCTCCGCGGAGTGACGCTGCGGCGCTGATCGGCGCGGCCTTTCTCTCCAGCGATGAGAGGCGACCACATCACCGAGACGCGTGCCGCGTCGGCAGGACGCGAGCGATCACCAGCCGCAGGTTCGGCGCAGGCGTCCGAATCACTCCATCGTTGCGTTCGTATGACCGGCCTGCATCGCGCTTCGCGGGAGCTCGCGTCGTGCGCGCGGACGTTGCGTGGAGAGTCGTCCTGCGCAACCCTCACGCGATTTAGATCTTGTCTTATTATAAACTACTGAGATTCAAGGGTACTTTCGTTGACTCGATGAAGGTTCCCACGGCACCTCGCCCCGACGTTCATGTTCATGAAATCGGAAGGTGCGATGTCGTCGAAAGTGCTTTGTCGTCCTGTTGCCGTTGTTGCCGCTCGCATCAAGACGCTTCTGACGTGCGCCAGCCCGAGAGCCTTCGCGGTTTCCGTAGTCTCCATTGCCTTTTGCAGCGACGGCGTCCTGCACAGCACCAGCGCGCAGAGCGCCACGCCCGAGGCGGCGGGGGGAAGCACGTTGCCGGCGGTGACCGTCACCGCGGACGCACCGAAGCCGCGCGTGCGTCAACGGGCCAATCCAGTCAGGAGGGCGGGCCGCGTCGCGCCTGCGAATGATCGGGCCAAGTTGCAGGCGGAAGCGACTCCGACGGCTGCGAAGCCCGGTGCACTGCCGCCGACCTACGCAGGCGGGCAGGTGGCACGTGGAGGCCAGGTCGGCCTGCTCGGCAACAAGGATTTCATGGATACGCCGTTCAACATCACGAGCTACACGGCGAAGAAGATTGAAGATCAACAGGCGGTCACCGTCGCCGATGTCGTCACCAACGATCCCTCGGTCCGCTTAGGGAGCCAGCCCGGCGGCATTTTCGATTCCTTCTTCATCCGCGGCTTTCCCATCGGCGAGGGAAATGTCGGAGAGATCGCGTTCAACGGCGTCTACGGCGTTGCACCGAACTACCGCGTGTTCACCGACTATGTCGAGCGCATCGAAATCATCAAGGGCCCGACCGCGCTGCTCTACGGCATGGCGCCGAACAGCAGTGTCGGCGGCACCATCAACATCGTTCCGAAGCGGGCAGGGGACGTCGACCTAACGCGGGTCACGACCGATTACGCGACGAACACCCAGCTCGGCACTCATATCGACGTGAGCCGAAGGTTCGGCGAGAGCCGCGAATTCGGCATTCGCGTCAACGGCAGCTATCACAATGGGGATACGCCGCTGGACAACCAGACCCGGGAGGCGCATGTCGGCTCCGCGGCGTTCGACTATCGCGGTGAGAAATTCAGAGCTTCGCTCGACTTCATCGATCAGGAAGAAAAATTCGACGCGCCCACGAGGCCGTTCCTGGTCGCAACCGGCGTGGCCGTCCCGACCGCACCGGTCGGGCGGCGCAACGTCACGCAGTCTTGGGAATGGGCCAAGGTTCACGACAACTCGCTGCTGGCCCGCGCCGAGTACGATGTGACGGAGTCTGTGACGGTGTTCGCCGACGCCGGAGGCGGCAGGACCCAGGTCGACCGTCTTTTTGGCACGCCGACGATCCTGAACGCGGCCGGCAATACCACGTCGATACCAGGACGCTTCAAGTTCGACATAGACAGGAACGTGGCCGACGCCGGCCTGCGCGCCCGGTTCGACACCGCAGCGATCAGTCACGCCGTGACCTTTCAGGGCAGCTACTACATGGACGAGGTTTCGCGCGGCACGGTGAACGGCACGCCGGTGCTGTCCAACATCTACGCGCCGATCGCTCGTCCCCAGCAGCTCGTTCCGGCTCCCGCGACCGTGCCGAAACTGTCGGACACCGAGCTGACCGGTCTTGCGCTGGCCGACACCATGTCGGTTTTCCAGGAACGCCTTCAGCTGACCCTCGGCGTCAGGCAACAGGGCGTCAAGTCGAACAACTACAACACCACCACGGGAGCCGTGACCTCCGCCTACGATCAGACGGCGTACACGCCGATGGTCGGCGTGGTGGTCAAGCCCTGGAGTAACGTTTCGCTCTACGCCAACTACATCGAAGGGCTCAGCAAGGGTGATACCGCACCGACGACGGCGGCCAATCAAGGCGAGGTTCTTGCGCCGTATTTCAGCAAGCAGAAGGAAGCGGGCGTCAAGGTCGATTTCGGCACGCTCGCAACGACGGTCAGCCTGTTCGAGATCACCAAGCCGTCCGGACAAACGAGTGCAGGCAATGTGTTCCGGGCCGACGCAGAGCAGCGCAATCGCGGCGTGGAGTTCACCGTATTCGGAGAAGTGCAGCCGGGCATTCGGGTTCTCGGCGGCGTAACGTTGATCGACGCGGAGCTGACGAAGACGAGCACGTTGTCCGAGCTCGGGAGGACTCCGATCGGAGTGCCGGAGGTGCAGGCCAATCTGTCCGCCGAATGGGACACCCCGTTTGCTCCTGGGCTGACGCTGGTCGCAAACACCATCTATACCGGGCAGCAATATCTCAATCGGGCAAATACCCAGGTTGTTCCGGCCTGGACGAGGCTCGACCTGGGCGCGCGCTACAACACGCGCATCAATAACCGGCCCGTGACGGTTCGGGCTCTGGTCCAGAATGTGTTCGACACCAACTACTGGGCCGGCGTCGCAAGCTTCTCCGCACTGGCGCAAGGCTCGCCGCGAACCCTGCTCTTGTCGATGTCGACCGACTTCTGAGGTGATTTCAATTGATCGTGCCGAATTCGGTCACGGGCATCGTCCAATAGACGAGCTTGGTTCCGGCAAATGAGACCCGCAGCCGGTCGAGCAAGCTGCCGGCATCTCTTTCCGCCAGGATCATCTGCACGGCGGTCTGATCGGCGTGGCCCTTCACGCGTTCGGCGGCCGTCTGCAATCGAACTTCGGCGCCGTGACCGGCTCCGTGCGACGCAGTGAATCCCGAAACGAGGTCGGTCTGTTCGGCGAGATAGTCGAGCACCTCCTCGCGGAGCTGACGCGGTACGATCAGGGTGAGACAGACCGGCTGGTCGGTCATTTCGCCATCTTCGACGTTCCGCCATAGCGGCGATACAGGATCGGCAGGAGAATCAGGGTGAGCAGAGTGGAGGACATCAGCCCTCCGATCACGACGACCGCGAGCGGTCGCTGCACTTCGGACCCCGGCCCGGACGCGAACAGCAGCGGGATCAAGCCCAGCGCCGTGATGCTCGCGGTCATCAGCACCGGCCGGAGCCTGCGCATGGCCCCTTCGACGACGATGCGATCCTCGCCCAGGCCATGGGCCCGGAGTTGGTTGAAGTAGGACACCAGAACGACTCCATTGAGGACGGCGATACCGAGTAGCGCGATGAATCCGACCGAGGCCGGCACCGACAGATACTCGCCCGTCAGGACCAGTGCGAAGACGCCCCCGATCAGGGCAAAGGGAATGTTGACCAGCACCAGCAAGGCCTGCCGGATGGCGCCGAATGTGGTGAAGAGCAGCAGGAAGATGAGACCGATCGCCACGGGGACCACGATGGACAGGCGTGCGGCTGCGCGTTGCTGGTTCTCGAACTGCCCGCCCCATGTCAGCCGGTAGCCGTTTGGGAGCGAAAGTTCGGTCGCAACCTTCTGGCGGGCCGCTTCGACGAAGCCGACCATGTCGCGGCCGCGGACATTGGCGCGAACCACGCTCATGCGCGCGCCGTCTTCGCGGTCGATCTTTACCGGCCCGTCCACGCGCTGGATTCGCGCGACCTGCGACAGCGCGACATGCTGTCCGGATGCGAGCGTCAGCGCCAGGCTCGCCAGCAGCGTCGGCGCCTCCCTGGTCGTCTCGCTGCCGCGGACGAGAATGGGCGTGCGGCGGCCCTCCTCGAGCGCCGTCCCGATCGTTCGACCCTCGATCTGCGTACGGAGCGAGTTGACGATGGAATCCACGGTCAGGCCGAGGCGGCCGGCCTCCATGCGGTTGACCGCAACCGTGTAATATTGAGCGCCTTCGTTCAGCGTGGTGTAGACGTCCTCGGCGCCGTCAATACTGGACAGGATGGCGGACAGCTTGGCCGCAGCTTCGTTCAGCCTGGCGATATCGGGGCCGAAGATCTTCACGGCGACGTCGCCACGTACGCCGCTGATCATCTCCTGCACGCGCATGTCGATGGGTTGGGTGAAACTGAGCGAGATTCCCGGAAAGCCGGAAAGGACCTCGCGGAGCTTCTGCAGCAGGGCCTCGCGATTATCGGTCTGTCTCTCGGCAGCGGGCTTGAGCACGAGGAACGTGTCGGTCTGGTTGGGGCCCATGGGATCGAGGCCGAGTTCGTCCGACCCGGTCCGCGCGACGATGCCGGCAATATCAGGCACGGCCAGAAGTGCCTTCTGGAGTCTCGTATTCATGGCGAGCGACTCGTCGAGATTGACGGAAGGCAACGTCTCCACGCTGACGATGACGTCGCCTTCGTCCATCGTCGGCATGAAGGTCTTGCCGAGCTTGGTATAGGCGAATCCCGCGGCGACGAGGCCGATCAGCGCCGCAGTCATCACTTTACGCTCGTTCTTCAGGGCCCAGTCCAACGCAGGCGCGTAGATTCGTTGCGCCGCACGGACCAGCATGGGATCGCGATGCGACCCGGACTTGAGCACATAGGAGGTCATGACCGGGATCACGGTGAGCGCCAGCAGCAGTGAACCGGTGAGCGCGAAGATGATGGCGAGCGCGACCGGGATGAATAGCTTCCCCTCCAATCCCTGCAGCGTCAGCAGGGGTATGAACACGATGATGATGATGAGGACGCCCGAGGCTACCGGTTCCAGGACTTCGCAGACCGACCGGTACACCAGGTGGATCACCGGAGCAGCTTTTCCCGGTTCGTGCTTGCCGAGATTGCCGACGATGTTCTCGACCACGACGACCAGCGCGTCGATCAACATGCCGATCGCGATCGCAAGTCCGCCGAGGCTCATCAGGTTGGCCGACATCCCGACCACGCGCATGACGATCAATGCGATGACGATGGCCAGCGGCAGGCTGAGAGCGATCACCAGCGAGGCCCGCCAGTTGCCGAGGAAAAGCAGCAGGAGAACGATGACGAGGGCGGTCGCCTCGCCGAGCGCCCGCACCACGGTGCCGACCGCGCGGTTGACCAGGTGGCTGCGGTCATAGAACATGTTGATGGAGACGCTTTTCGGCAGCGAGCGTTGCAGCTCGGCGAGCCGGGCGCGCACGTCGCGGACGAGCTGACCGGCGTTGGCGCCGCGCAAGCCGAGGACGAGTCCCTCGACCGTCTCTCCGTTGCCGTCCGACGTGACTGCCCCATAGCGCGTCAGCGTCCCGACTTTGACGCTCGCCACGTCGTTGACCAGGATCGGCACGCTCTCGCGGGTGTCGACGACGATGGCCTTGATGTCTTCGATCGATCGGATGCTGCCTTCGATCCGGACCAGGGCGCTGTCCTCGCCCTGGTTCACCCGTCCGGCGCCGTCGTTGCGACTATTGGCTTCGATGGCGCGGCGAAACACGTCGGAGGAAATGCCGCGCACGGCGAGCGCATCGTTACGCGGCACGATCTCGAAGGCGCGGACATAGCCGCCGAGCGCGTTGACGTCCGCAACGCCGGGGACCGTCCGCAGCGCGGGACGGATCACCCAATCGAGCAGGGTCCGGCGCTCGGCGAGCGAAAGCTCGGGACTGTCGATCGTGAACATGAACATCTCGCCTAGGGGGCTCGTGATCGGTGCAAGTCCTCCGCTCACCCCCTCGGGGAAATCACGCGCGATATTCGACAACCGCTCCGATACCTGGTTGCGCGCCCAGTAGATGTCGGTGCCGTCCTCGAAATCGACGGTGATGTCGGCCAGTGCATATTTCGTGGTCGAACGAAGGACCTTCTTGTGCGGCAATCCGAGCAGTTCGAGCTCGACGGGGACCGTGATGCGCTGCTCGACCTCTTCGGGCGTCAGGCCCGGCGCCTTCATGATGATCTTCACCTGAACCGGAGAGACATCGGGAAACGCGTCGATCGGCAGGCCGGGCAGGAGGACGGCGCCGGCGCCCACCAGCAGCAGCACGCTCAGCAGAACGAACAATCGCTGCGAAAGCGCGAACGCAACCAGGCGCCGGAGCATCTATTGCCCCAGGCCCGAGAGAATGCCGCGAAGCGCCGAGATGCCGCCGATCGCGATCTCGTCCTGCTCCGTGATGGGACCGGACACCACGACATGGTCCTGGTCGTCCGCAACAAGCTTGACCGGGACCAGCCGGAAGCCACCGGCTCTAGCAACGAACACCGAGGTCCGTTCGCCCCGCCGCACCAGCCCGCTATAGGGAATCTCCCACGCGCTTTCGCCGGCGGAGAGAAAGCCGATGCGGGCAGCGGTGGTCTGACCGGGATGCAGTTCTCCGTCGTTGGGGAATTCCGCGCGAACCAGGATGGTCTGGGTGGCAGGGTCGATGGTCTCGGAGACCAGCACGACCTTGCCGGGGGTGGAATAACCCTCAATCTCGACGTTCGCGCCGGTGCGGATCGCGTGGATATTGGCCGCAGGAACTGCGATTTCCGCCCATAGCGGTGAGAGCCGCGCCAGCTTGACGAGCGGCGCTGATTGCTCGAGCCGTTGCCCCGGCGACACCGTGACCGCGACGACGGATGCGGTTTGCGGCGCATTGACCGTGAGCGTCGCGCTGATCGCCGCCTCCTGGCCGAGCCGAAGAATTGCCTCGTCGGACATCCCGCTCAGATGCAACATCTGGCGTCGCTCGGCGACCACGAGAGCAGCCTGGCGTGCTTCAGCCTGGCTGGCCTCCAGCACGCGTTGCGGCACGGCCTTGCCCTCGAACAGATCGACGTTCCGCTTCAGTTGCTGGCTGGCGAGATGCTCCTGTGCGATCGCGTGCAGGTAGTCGCGCTGCTGGGAGACGAAACTTGGACTTTCCAGGGTGACAAGCGGCTGGCCGGCCGAGACCCGGTCACCGCGCCCGACGAGGAGAGTGGCGACCATGCCGGCCACTGGCGCGCTGACGACCCACATTTGCTGCGTGGGGATCACGATCTGGACGGGATAGGGCAGCGTCAGATCGGTCCGGATCGCGATCGGATGGGTAACACGCACTCCGAGATTGCGCGCCTGCGCATCGCTCAGCTTCAGCTCATCCTCAGCCATCGCCATGGAAGGAAACAAGCTCAATGCAATTGCAACGAGCATGCGAGCGAGCGCGCCCCGAGAAGAGGCGGGAAGGAGAATTTCGTGGCGGACTCGCATGAGGAATGTCCCACGCTCACCGGCGAGCGAAGTGCTGTTCGATTGCACGTTTGGCTTACTCCACCACCGCGTTGGTGAGTTGATCTGCCTCAAGCGGCTCAAGCGAGCTTCCCAATTGCGTGCGGTGGCCCGATCGCTGCCGCCCGACGCTTTGCTCTCTATCTGACCGTGCCGAGAGCTGAATTTCTGGCTTTTCATTTCGACGATTTCCATTGTCGCAACAGGGCGGTTCATTGCAGGTCCGCAGGTTGCCTGCACGAGTTGTATGTCTTGAAAAGCGGAGCTATGGGCGTGTGCTGGCCGTCCACGCACACGACGTTCGGCTTCTTCCCGCGATCAGGCCTTCCTTGAAGTTCTGGACGGGAGCGGCAAGGGCCGAACGCTGCGTGGAACGGGAGCCGATTCGTCGAGAGATAGCGAGAACCTTTCGTATCGGCTCCCCGACATCGGTTACGATGGATGCTTCCTTCCCGTGATCATCGCCTTCACCAGATTCTCGCTGTGCTCGAAGCTCGCCAACAGGACGCCAAGCACATGGACGACGACGAGGCCGATCATGAGGTTGGCGAACGCTTCATGGACCTCCTCGACCCATTTTGCTCCCCAGAAGCTGCTGGTGGTCATCATGTAACCGGTGGTGCAGGTGCCGATTAGCGTCACGATCAGCGCCACCACCATGATGCCACCCGCTGGATTGTGGCCGAGATAGCGTGGCGCCCTAAGCAGCGCCACGTCGCGCATATAGGCGAGCACGGCGCGCGGCGAACGCAAGAAGTCGCTGAAGCGCGCATGGCGCGGCCCGACGAAGCCCCACACGATCCGTAGCGCAAGCAACCCGGCAACCGTGTAGCCGGCGGCGATATGGACATTCTCTATCTCGTCGCCGGTCGCATAAGCGAGCAGGAACAGTGCGGCCAGCGACCAATGGAACAGGCGCACGAAAGGGTCCCAGACCTTGATCGTGGCCGGCGGCTTCCCGTCGGCCACGATTGCGTCGCGGATGGCGCTCATGGTGCTTCCCCTCACAGCTGACCGACAATCTGGCCGCTAGTCGGATCGACGAACAGTTCGACCCGGCCGCCGGACTTGTCGATGGTGTAGAGTTCGCCACAGGCATTCTTGAGCTTGGTCTTTTGAACCTTGTAGCCTTGGGCTTCAATCTTGGCCTGCAGTTGTTCGAGCGACAGCCAACTTGACTGCGGGGCTGCAGTGCAGGGCCGCCCGAGGCTGCCGGCATGAGCGGTCGCGGCGGCTGCGAGCAAGGCTGCGGTAGCGGTGAAGATGGCGATCTTGCGCATGGTTCTCTCCGGCTTGTGGCGCCCGGCCGCGTCATGCGGCGAGGCGATGTGCGGACATTGGCAGAAGAGCCCTGACCGCCACCTGTTGGGTCATGTCAGTGAATTGTCAGCCAATCGACCGGTCAGGAGACAATCGGCCAGTTCCCAATAGCGCGGGCAGCGAGCGGGCCGCCGGACTACGTTGATCCACGTCAGCGATTTGTCAGGTCGGTTGCGGTAGTCTTCGCTAATGCAACCAGCTCGCTTTCTGGGATTCCTCGCAGCGCCATTGTTGGCGGGCATCCTGCTCGCCTCTGTGCCTGCGGCAGCAAGCGACCGCGACAAAGGCGCGCCCGACGCGGTTCGCCGCGCGGTCGAGGCGGGTGAAATCAAGTCACTCGCCGACATTCTCGCTTCCGTCCGTGGCAAGCTGCCGGGCGAGGTCGCCGGCGTCGAAATAGAACGTGAGCGCGGCCGCTGGATCTATGAGTTTCGCCTCATCGACGACAAGGGCCGCCTCTACGAAGCGTACGTGGACGCGCGCAGCGGCGAGATTGAACGCATCAAGGAGAAGTGATGCGCCTGCTGCTCGTGGAGGACGACCGACGGATCGCGGCCGATGTGGAGAGGGCGCTGCGCGCAGCCGGCTACGTGGTCGAGACCGTCCGCAATGGCGAGGAAGCCTGGTTCCGCGGTGACACCGAGGACTACGGCGCCGTCGTCCTCGATCTCGGCTTGCCCGGAATGGACGGTCTGGCGGTACTCAAGCGCTGGCGCGCGAACGGACGGTCCATGCCGGTGCTGATCCTGACGGCGCGCGGCAGCTGGGCCGAGCGCGTCGATGGTATCGACGCGGGCGCCGACGACTACCTGCCAAAGCCGTTTCGCATGGAGGAATTGCTGGCGCGGCTGCGCTCGATCGTGCGCCGCTCGGCGGGGCATGCTTCCCCACGGATTGTCGCCGGCGACGTCGAACTCGACGAGCGTCAGATGAAGGTGACGCTGCGCGGCGTGCCCGTCGCGTTGTCGCCGTTGGAATACCGCCTGATCGCCTTTCTCTTGCACCACCGCGGCCGCGTGGTGTCGCAGCAAGAGCTCGACGAAAACGTCTACGGCCACGGCGAGGACCACGAGTCGAACGCGCTCGAAGTGCTGGTCGGCCGAGTGCGCAAGAAGCTCGGTGCCGACCTGATCGAGACCAGGCGCGGCTTCGGCTATCTGGTACCGGAGACGACGCCATGAGCTGGGGCTCGCTGCGGCTGCGACTGGTCGCTGGCGGACTCCTAGCTATCCTGATCGCGCTGACGATTGCCGGCGCCGGGCTGACGTTGCTGTTCGAACGCCACGTCACGCGTACCATCGGTGACGACCTCGACGTCTATCTGAAGCAGCTCGTCTCGGGCATCGATGTCGATGCGCAGGGCAAGCTGGTGGTGGGCCGGCCGCCGACCGATCCTCGCTTTTCCGATCCTCTCTCGGGCTTGTACTGGCTGGTATCAGACGACGGCGGTCAGGTGCTGCGTTCACGTTCGCTGTGGGACACGGCGTTGGACCTGCCGCAGGACGAGCCGTCGCCTCGCGAGTTGCACCATCATGTCATCGTTGGGCCCGCGAACGCACGGCTCCTGGTCAGCGAACGCCGCGTGCTGCTCACCATGGGGGACCGCCGCGCGCCGGTGCGTGTCGCTGTGGCGGCCGACCTCGCCCGCGTGACGGCCGCCGCCTCGCAATTCGCCAAGGATCTGGCGCTGGCGCTCGGCGTGCTGGGGGTGGTGCTGGCGGCGGCCACCTCGATCCAGGTCGGATTGGGCTTACGTCCGCTCGACGCACTTCGCCGTGGCGTCGCGGACGTCCGCTCCGGGCAACGCAAGCATCTTCCCGTTGATGTCCCTGCCGAGGTCAGGCCTCTGGTGGAAGAGGTGAACAGCCTGATCGACGCCCAGGAACGCGAGATCGAGCGTTCGCGCAGCCGCGCCGCCGACTTGGCGCATGGGCTGAAGACGCCGCTCGCCGCACTCGCGGCCGATGTCGCGCTTTTGCGTCAGCGAGGTGAGCAGGACGTCGCCCAGGCAATCGAAGCCGTCGGCGATACGATGAGCCGTCGCGTCGACCGCGAGCTGGCGCGCGCCCGGGCGCGGGGGACGGCACGACAGCGCGGTATTTCCACGCCCCTCAGACCGCTTGTTCAGTCCCTGATGCTAACGCTGGCGCGCACGCCCGCTGCGCAGCGGCTGGAATTCAAGACCTGTATAAAGGGCGAGCCGAGCCTGCCGCTCGATCGCACTGATCTGGCCGAAGTGCTGGGCAATCTTCTGGAAAATGCCGCCCGTCATGCCAAAAGCCAGGTACGCATTGCCGCCGATGCTACCGCGAATCCGGCGATCTCTATCGAGGACGACGGCCCGGGAATCGCGTCCGCTGAACGTGCCCGCGTGCTCGAACGCGGTGTAAGGCTGGATGAGCGCGGTGAAGGTGCCGGACTCGGACTCGCTATCGTTCAGGACGTGCTCAGTGCCTACGGGTGGCAGCTTGTTCTCACCGATTCCGAACTCGGCGGACTGAAAGCCATCGTCGCGCCGGAGGACAGCCGCCGCCTCTGACCAGCCTGCTCGTTGCGCGCCCCGATGGCCAGGCAGCGTTGCATTGTCTGTGTTTGTCAGCGCCTCACGATCGAGCCGGCGCGGCCAACCAGGCGGGCGAGCTGACGGAAGCGGCTGCCGACCCGGTCGGCGACGAGGTCGCCGAGCCGGTGCTCGAACACCAGCATCAATTTGCGGCCCACGCTGCGGAAATGCGTGGCCGGCAGGACGCCCGGACGGGCCGCCGAGATCAGATGCGCGACGCGGAATGCAGCGCCCAGCAGGCGGGCGCGTTCGAGCTGGGCCGGCGTCAGCAGTTCCTGCATGTTGGTCGGCGGCTGGTTTTCCTCGCTGAGGCCGGCATAGCGATAGAACACGGACAGGCCGACGAAGGCGCGCTCGGTGTGGGTGATCGCGCCGAAATTGCCGTTGACGACGAGGCTGAGCGTCTGCTCGCCGCGATGGTCGGGATGCACGCGCCAGCCGATGTCGGACAGCAGGCACGCTGTATGGCGCAGGCGGCGGTCCTCTTCCGTCTCGCGCAGCTTCACGACGCGCACGAGGCGGTCGGTCCAGGCGATCAGCTCGCGGGCGTGTTTCGCCGAGCGTGACAGCAACTGGTTCAGCTCCTCGGCCGCGCAGATCAGCCCGTCCTCGTTGCGTGCGGCCTCCGGCAACTTCTCGTGCAGGAGGCCCTCGCGCACACCAAAGGTCGAGAACACGATGTTCCTGGGTTTTGCAACGCGGATGACGTGCTCGAGCACCAGCGCCGCATAGGTGAGGAGCGGGCGCCGCGCATCGGCGACGATCTCGATGTCCGCGAGCATGTCGGCGGCAGCGAGACGCCGCAGACGGCGGGAGAAGTCGAGCGCCTCGGCGGCCGAAATCGAATAGCCGTGCATCACCTGGAGCGGATAGCCGCTCTGGATGATGTGGATGCGCGCGAGCGCGCGCCAGGTGCCGCCGACGGCATAAAAGGTGCGGCCGCGGCCCGCGGTGAGCTGCGGCACCTCGTCGAGCTCCTCGCGCACAATGCGATCGGCGCGCTTGAGCGATTTGTGCGCGAGGTCCTGCAGCGCGAGCCCGCCGAGCGGCAGCGTCACGCCGCTGCGCACGGTGTTCTTGCGCACATCGATCAGCTCGAGCGAGCCGCCGCCGAGGTCACCGACGATGCCGTCGGGCAGATGGATGCCGGAGATCACGCCGAGCGCCGACAGCCGCGCCTCGCGCGGACCTGACAGGATCTCGATCTTCACCGCGCAGATGCGCTCGGCCTTGGCGATGAAGTCGGGGCCGTTGGAGGCGTCGCGGCAGGCAGCGGTCGCAATCGCGAACACGCGCCCGACCTGCATCACGCGGCACAATGCGCGGAAACGCTTGAGCGAGGTCAGCGCCTTGTCGACGGCGTCGGGCGCGAGCAGGCCCGTGCTCTGCACCTCGCGCCCGAGGCCGCACAGCGTCTTCTCGTTGAAGATCGGGATGAGGCTCCGCGACAGTCTCTCGTAGACGACGAGACGGACCGAGTTGGAGCCGATGTCGATAACCGCGACGCTCGAGCCGCGCTTGCGCGGCCGCTTCACGTCGCAAATCCCCGATCAGGAGTGATGGCGTTCGTTCCGGCGCGTGAGACGACGCGGCGAGGATTCTTTGAGCGACTTTCCACGGCCAGACAGACTCGGATTTGTCATGAAGTAGTTGTGGACGTTGAAAGGCTCCTCGCCCTTCGCGGTCTTCATACGCGTTGACGACCCATCCGGCAACAATTGCCAGCTCTGCTCATTGTCCTTCAGGTTCGCGACCATGATCTGTTCGAGAACCTGCTGATGCACCGTGGGATTCTGCAGCGGGCACAGCACCTCGACGCGGCGGTCGAGGTTGCGCGGCATCATGTCGGCCGACGAGATATACACAGCCGCTTTCGCGCTCGGCAGGCCCTGGCCCATGCCGAAGCAGTAGATTCGGCCGTGCTCGAGAAAGCGCCCGATGATCGACTTGACCCGGATGTTCTCCGACAGGCCGGGGATGCCGGGCCTCAGGCAACAGATGCCGCGCACCACGAGTTCGACCTGGACGCCGGCCTGGGAGGCCTCGTAGAGCGCGTCGATGATGTCGGGGTCGACCAGCGCGTTCATCTTCATCCAGACCGCGCCGGTCCGGCCGTGCCGCGCATGCGCGGTCTCGCCTTGAATGTGCTCGATGATACGCTTGCGCAGCGTCAGCGGCGACACCGCCATCTTCTCGAGGTCGCTGGGCGCGGCATAGCCGGTGATGAAATTGAACACGCGCGCGGCATCGCGGCCGATGGTCGGATCGGAGGTGAAATAGGAGAGATCGGTGTAGATGCGCGCGGTGACCGGGTGATAGTTGCCGGTGCCGGTATGGACGTAAGTCGTGAGGCTGCCACCCTCGCGGCGCACCACCATCGAAAGTTTTGCGTGAGTCTTCAATTCGAGGAAGCCGTAGACGACCTGCACGCCGGCGCGTTCGAGATCGCGCGCCCAGCGGATGTTGGCTTCTTCGTCGAAGCGCGCCTTCAGCTCGATCAACGCCGTGACGGATTTGCCGGCTTCCGCCGCTTCCGCGAGCGCGCGCACGATCGGCGAGTTGTTGGAGGTGCGGTAGAGCGTCTGCTTGATCGCGACGACATCAGGGTCGCGCGCGGCCTGCTGGAGGAACTGCACCACCACGTCGAAGGATTCATAGGGGTGATGGACGATGAGGTCCTTCTGCCGGATCGCGGCGAAGATGTCGCCGCCATGCTCGCGCACGCGCTCGGGGTGGCGCGGAACATAAGGGGTGAATTCGAGGTCAGGCCGGTCGAGCCGCGTGAGCTGCGAGAGTTCGTTCATGGCGAGCACGCCGTCGACCAGGAACACCTCGTCGTCGGCCGCCGATAGCGCATGCTGCACGAAACTGCGCAGCTCCTCCGGCATCTTGGCGTCGATCTCGAGCCGGATCACGGATCCGCGCCGGCGGCGCTTCAGCGCTGTCTCGAACAAGCGGACGAGGTCCTCCGCCTCTTCCTCGATTTCGAGCTCGGAGTCGCGGATGATCCGGAAGGAGCCCTGACCGTGCAGATTGTAGCCGGGGAACAGGCGGTTGATGAACAGGGCGGTCGCCTGCTCCAGCGAGATCAGGCGCACCGTGCCTTCGGCGGGCAGGCGGATGAAGCGGTCGATCTTGCCGGGCATGCGGATCAGCGCGTTCATCTGCTTGCCGTCGGCGGCGCGCGTGAGCTGGAGCGCGATGGTGAAGCCGAGACTCGGAATGAACGGGAAGGGGTGGGCCGGATCGATCGCCAGTGGCGTCAGCAGCGGGAAGACGTTGTTGAGGAAATAGTCCTCGATCCAGGTCCGTTCCGCCTTGGTGACGTCCTTGCCGTCGACCAGCACGATGCCGACCTCGGCCAGCGTGCTGCGCAGGTCGCGCCAGATCGCCTGCTGGTCCGAGGCGAGCTGGGAGACGGTGCGGTTGATCAGCGCGAGCTGTTCCGACGGCGTCAGGCCATCGGGGCTGCGCTCGGCAATGCCCTCGCGCACCTGGGCCTTGATGCCGGCGACGCGGACCATGAAGAACTCGTCGAGGTTATTCGCCGAAATCGACAGGAACCGCACCCGCTCCAGCACAGGGTGGCTGGGATTGACCGATTCCTCTAGGACGCGGCGGTTGAAATGCAGCCAGGACAGCTCGCGGTTAATGAACCGTTCGGGGCTGGATGCGATCGCCGGGAGTCCCTCGGTCTCCGGTGGTTTTTCTTTGGTTTCAATGGCTTGCGCAGAGTCCATCAGAAGTCGGTCCATCCTGTCTCGCCTCACTTTGCGACTTATGCGCAAAACCCCGGGGAGCATGTGTTACACCGATGACGTTTCGATGACATTGATGTTCCGGCGCTCCGCCGGGTCAAGCGGGCTTCAGGCGCGGGCCGATCAGGCGTCCCGGAGCAGCTCGGCGGCCAGCGCCCGGGTGACGGGACGGCCGAGCCGCAGGGCTTCGCTGTCGAGCAGCTCCACGGCCTGCCGGGCGGCCGCCGAGGAGCGCTCCAGGCGGGTGGCGAGGTAGCCGACCACGCTCTCGTCCACGGTGAGCTGGCGGTCGGCGCAGAATTTGACGATCAGGCCGCGGAAGAGCTGGTCGTCGGGCGGCAGCAGCGCGACCACCGGAACAGCCCGCAGCCGCGAGCGCAGGTCGCGAAGCTCGACCTCCAGCGAAGCCGGCGCCTCGCGTCCGGTGAGGAGGACGTAGGCGCCGTCCTCGCGGGCAAGGTTCATCAGGTGAAAGAGGGCGCGCTCGTCAAAACTCCTGGCCTTGAGATCTTCGACCACCAGCGCGCCGGTAGCGAGCGCGCCCGGAACGGCTGCCGCGGTCAGTGAATTGGCCGTGGTCGAGCGGGCGCCGGCTTCCTCGGCCCAGATCGCGGCGAGATGGCTCTTGCCGCTTCCTTCCGGGCCGGCCAGCCACATGATCCGGTTCGGCCATTCCGGCCAGCTGTCGATCAGGCCGAGACCGGCCGCATTGGCGGGGCCTTCGAGGAAGTTGTCCCGGCTGAGGCTCTCCGCATGCGGCAGTGAGAACGCCAATTGTCGGGGGTGGACGCGGCCTGCCACGCTTGCTTTGCTCCATGCCGGCGCGCCGGCCCGTTTGAAGAGGTTCGACTTGATCTTGCGAGACTGATCTTGCGAGACTTGATCTTGCGAGACTTGGCCTTTTGCAGGGCCGCATCCCGGCTCATTTGGCCTCGATCGTGCTCATGTGCCGCAGCCACTCGACGAGATAGAGCGACACCGAGGAGAGCGTGAAGATCGTGACGAGGCCCATCAGGATGATATCATAAGGTGCCGGCTTGAAGCCGAAGGCAAGCGCCGCCAGCACCAGCGCCGCGAACGCCACCTGTGCCACGGTATTGAGCTTGGACACCTTCGACGGCTTCATCTCGACGGGCCGGTCGAACAGCCAGGATACGATCACGGCGGCGACGATCATGATGTCGCGCGAGACCACCAGGATCACGATCCAGCGCGGGATCGCACCCCAGATGCCGAGCGCCATGTAGATCGAGACCAGCAGCGCCTTGTCCGCGAGAGGATCGAGCAGGGCGCCGAGCTCGCTGGTCATATTGAAGCGCTTGGCCAAGAAGCCGTCCACGGCATCGCTGACGCCGGCAATCAAGAAGACGGCGAATGCCACCTCCATCTGGCTCGACACGATGGCCCAGACGATGATCGGGACCAGCATGATGCGGCCCAGGGTAATGATGTTCGGAATACTCACGAAAGCGCTTCCCGGCACCCGGCCTGACCTCGAATCCGACCCCCTCGGGAGGCTGAACCGGTTGATATCTACATAGTATAGGGCGGGGCGCCATGCGAGCCATTGCGTGTCCCCGGAATTCGACGTAACCAGCCGCAAACCCACTGGAAATCGGGCATGACCGACCGCAAAAACGGCCTCACCTACGCCGATTCAGGCGTCGATATCGACGCGGGCAACCGCCTCGTCGACCTGATCAAGCCGATGGTGCGCGCCACCGCACGGCCGGGCGCCGACGCCGAGATCGGCGGCTTCGGCGGCCTGTTCGACCTCAAGGCGGCCGGTTTCAAGGACCCCGTCCTCGTGGCCGCGACCGACGGTGTCGGCACCAAGGTCAAGATCGCGATCGAGACCGGGCTGCATGGCGGCATCGGCATCGACCTCGTTGCCATGAGCGTCAACGACCTCGTGGTGCAGGGCGCCGAGCCGCTGTTTTTCCTGGATTATTTCGCCTGCGGCAAGCTCGATCCGGAGGCCGCCGCCGCGATCGTCGCGGGCGTTGCGGAGGGATGCCGCGAATCCGGCTGCGCCCTGATCGGCGGCGAGACCGCCGAGATGCCCGGCCTCTACAAGGACGGCGATTACGACCTGGGCGGCTTTGCCGTCGGCGCCGCCGAGCGCGGTACGCTGCTGCCGCGCAAGGACATCGCCGCTGGCGACGCCGTGATCGGTCTTGCTTCATCAGGCGTGCATTCCAACGGCTTCTCGCTGGTGCGCAAGATCGTGGAACAATCCGGCCTCGGCTTCGGGGCACAGGCGCCGTTCGCGCCCGTGATGACGCTCGGCGGCGCGCTGCTGACGCCGACGCGGCTCTACGTCAAATCCTGCCTGCGTGCGATCCGCGAAACCGGCGCGGTGAAGGGGCTCGCCCACATCACCGGCGGCGGTTTCACCGACAACATCCCGCGCGTGCTGCCGAAGCATCTCGGCGTCGGCATTGACCTCGCGCGCCTGCCGGTCCTGCCGGTGTTCAAATGGCTGGCCGCGCAGGCCAGCATCGCCGAGCTGGAAATGCTGCGCACCTTCAATTGCGGCATCGGCATGATCGCGATCGTCGAGCCCGACAAGGTCGATGAGGTCGTCGAGGTCTTCACCGACGCCGGCGAGACCGTGGCGCAGCTCGGCACCGTGATCCCGGCCGAAGGCGAGCATCGCGTCGTCTATAACGGCCACCTCGATCTGGCGCTGTGATGAAGCGCCGCGTTGCCATCCTGATCTCCGGGCGCGGCTCCAACATGGCCGCGCTGATCAGGGCAGCCAGCACGCCGGATTTCCCGGCGGAGATCTCGCTCGTCGTCTCGAACAAGCCCGATGCGCTCGGACTCGAAAGGGCGAGGGCAAGCGGCGTGAAGACCGAGGTGATCGAAAGCAAGCCGTTCGGCAAGGACCGCGCAGGCTTCGAGAAGGTGCTGCAGGCAGCGCTCGACCGGCACGGCATCGAGCTGATCTGTCTCGGCGGCTTCATGCGCCTGTTCACGGCGGAATTCACCAGGGCCTGGTACGGGCGGATGCTCAACATCCATCCCTCGCTGCTGCCGTCCTTCCCCGGCCTCGATCCGCACGGCCAGGCCCTGCGCGCCGGCGTCAAGCTGTCGGGCGCCACCGTGCATTTCGTCATCCCCGAGACCGACGCCGGCCCGATCGTGATGCAGGGCGCGGTGCCCGTCAGCGACCACGACACGGCGGATACGCTGTCGGAGCGCATCCTCGAAGTCGAGCACCGCATCTATCCCGAAGCGCTGCGGCTGCTCGCAACCGGCAAGGTCAAGATCGAGGGCGATGTCTGCAAGACGACGGGCAGCGCGGCGTCGGAGAATTTCCTGATTGCGCCGGTGGTGGGCTGAGCCGGGCACTTCAGGCTTACGCGATGTAACCTACTGCCTCGCCATTGCGGACATATCCGTAGACGCGGAAACCCGCGGCCGTTTCCTCTCCCGCAAAGCGGATGCGTTTCAGGATTGCGCGGACAAGTTCGCGTTGCTGCGTAGTCTCGGTGGATAGTTCAGCCCATTCCATCTAAGCCGATCCGCTGCTCGTCCAGTGATAGAACCACTCGCCGTCCCACTGGCTCGGGCCTCCGGTTTCCAGGTTTTTGCAGCGAAATCGAGGTTGATCGGACGAGGCAAGATCGAGCACGGCCTCGCGCAGCTCGCGCCATTTAGTGTTATTGGCGACCAAGCAATATCCGGATTGCTGAGCCATGCGCTCGCTCCAAACAAAATCCCCCGGCAGAGCCGGGGGCAACGTCATGATCTCTCGCTTGTCAGGCTCGAGAGACATCAGGAGACCTTGAGGTTCTCCGCGGATGTCTTGCCGCGGTTCTCCACGAGGTCGAATTCAACCACCTGGTTTTCGTTGAGGGTGGAGAGTCCGGCACGCTCGACGGCGGAGATATGGACGAACACGTCCTTGTCGCTGCCATTCGGCTTGATGAACCCATAGCCCTTGGTCGGGTTGAACCATTTGACGGTGCCCTTCTGCGGCATCGTTAGTCTCCTCCACTAGATACAAAAAAGACGCGGCCGCTTTTCGCGTGCCACGCCACAAACGGGCTTCCGGAAGTCTGTTCGAGTCTTGAGTCTCAATGTCGCGAAACGCACAGCAGAGCGGCCAATTCCGATTGTGTCCGATATTGCAACATGAAAAGCGCGCGTTAGCAAGCAAAGCGCGAATTTCAAGACCGCGATCGGTGCCATCATCTGCTATTTGCGACCTGTGGCCGCGGAACCACAATCGAGGGCAATAGCCTTAGCGGCAGCGGGCCAACCGGTTGACCCTTCGTTGCAGTTCGGCACAAATCGCCACATAGCGCGAGCCGCTCGTGTTGCATTTTTGCTGGCCGCCACATTTGCTTCGGGATTAGTCGCCATGCGCTGCACCTCGCAGCCGTCCGGGACACGGCAGACGATCGGGCTGGACCGCGTCCGCCGGATCGCTGCGGTCGCCAACACCTTTGCAGCCAAGGCCTTGGCAGATATGGCGCTTGCGCTGGTCGTAACGATGTCGGCCGCGACATCCGTCCTCGCGCAAAGCCCGACACCCACTCCGACCCCGACGCCCACACCGTCGCCGACGCCGATCCCGCTGCCGACGGCGATCAATTACGATCAGTCGGCCGGCAACAGCATGCTCAATTTCGGCTCGGGATTTCTGGAGCGGCTGGGCAACCAGGCCGCCAATGGTTTCAACCGATCGTTCCGGACCAATCCCGGAGGCAGCGGTGCCTCCGCGAGCGTGGAAGATCCGCGCTACCGTACCTGGTTCGAAGGCTACGGCATGTCAGTCCGGACCGACGCGCAGGGTGACTTCGTCGGCGACAAGCGCAGAACGTTTGGCGGCGTCGCCGGTCTCGGCGCGCGGCTCGCGCCCGGTGTCAACATCGGCTTCTCCATCGACCAGAGCCACACCGACATCGACGTGCCGCTCGCGCTGCAGTCCGCAACGCTCGATCTCACTCAGTTCGGCTTCAACGGCTCGGTGGACAAGGGCCCTTGGACCTGGGCCTTTGCGTTGGTGCACGGTTTCGGCAAGGTCCATTCCAGCCGCGACACCGGTCTTGGCCTTGCGACCTCCGGCTATCACGCCGCGGTCGACGGTGCGCTGACCGAGATCAGCTACTACTGGACCAAGGACCAGATGCGCATCGTGCCCAAGGGCGCGCTGGAATATGTGCGCGCCACCAGTGCCGCGTTCCAGGAATCCGGTGGGCTCGACCCGCTCAACGTCGGTTCGACGGCGCTCTCCCGCGCACGCGTGATGATCGGCGCCGAGATCGGCCGCTACTTCATCTTCGACCAGAAGATTCTGGACCTCTCCGCCTACAGCAAGTTCGTCGACAATGTCCACCAGGACTTGGGATCCATTCAGGTCAGCCTGGGCACCCAGAGCATCGTGGTGCCCGGCATCGGCGAGAGCCGTTACGGCGCGGATGCCGGTGCCTCGGCTTCGCTCAGCCTGACCAACGTGGCACGGCTGTACGTCAACTACGACGGCAAGTTCCGCAAGGAGCTCACGTTGCACCAGGGTACGGTCGGCTTCGAATACAAATGGTGAGCGCGAGCATGATTCGGAACAGTGCGTAGCGGTTTTCCGACGAGATCATGCTCACGTCGGCGTTGCCGCGACATAGCCCGCCAATCCAAACCCCTCGCGCACGGCTGTCATCATCGGCACCAGCGCATTCGGATGGATGAACTCGTCGCGGAAGCAGGGATAGGTCCTGGCATCGAAGATTTTCTTCAGCCAGTCGACGACGATCTTGTGACGCTCGGAGGTGCGAAACTCCCTGTGATAGGTGAGCCAGAGATCGGCGTGGTGGCTGACGCCGAGATCGACCGCAACGAGCGGCGCACCGAGCGCGATCGACACCGTCGGCAGGAAGCCGATGCCGGCGCCGCGTTCGACGGCATAGAGCACGCCGACCGACGAGTTGGTCTTGATGCCGACGATGCCCTCGAGCGAGTTCAGTCCGAGCACGCGGGCATAGGCGCCGTCGTCGACCTGCGGCGCGCTCTGCTTGATGATGCGGTGGTTCTTCAATTCGGCGAGCGTTGCCGGTACGCCGTAGAGGTTCTCGTATTCCTTGGAGACGAAGGGATAGATGTGCAGGCGACCGAGCTTGGTGACGATCAGATCGGGATTGGTCGGCGGCTCGAGCTGGATCGCGATATCGGATTCGAGCCGGGCGACGTCGGCCTGCTCCATCGCGCAACGCAGCTCGACGGTGATCTTGCGGTAGGTCTTCTGGAAGTCGATCAGTCGCGGCAGGATCCAGAAATTGCCGGGGCCTTCCGTCACCGCGACGCGCACGGTGCCCGAGGTGTCGTTCGACGATCGCGAGGCGCGGCGGAAGACGTTGAAGGCATGACGCTCCATATGTGCAACGTCGGCGATCATTGCGGTGCCTTCATCGCTGAGCGTGAGCCCGCTCTGGTCGCGCAGGAACAGCTTGCATCCGATGCTCTCTTCGAGCCGGTCGACGCGGCGCATCAAGGTCGTGGAGGTGAGCCCGAGCTCCTCGGCGGCATTGCGAAAACTTTTATATTTTGCGCACGCTAAAAACAGCTTCAAATCGTCCCAGGACGCATCCAGGGCTTCTTCACGGTGCTGCATCATCGCAGCACCCCGGTGCAATAACTGCTGCATACTCCTGATCCCCAACCGCTAAGCTCGTCGTCATAGCGGGGCACGAAAGCCTCGAACGATAGAGGCGTGACATGAGTATGGAAAGGGGCCCGTTTGCCGCAAGGCATGAATTCGATGCCTTGCCGCTGAGCCCGGATGTCGAGGTCCGTTGCGCGCAATTCTCCGAAATTGCGGCGCTTTCGGATATGGCACACCGGCTCGTGCCGGGCGTGCAGATCGGCGCAGCGGAGCTTGCGAGGTACTTCACGTTCGACCCGCAGAGTATCCTGACGTTCAGCCGGAAAGGCAACCTCGTCGGCGGTATGGCCTTCCTGTTTCTCAATGATCGCGGGCACGATGCGCTGCTGCTCGACGAGATCTGTCTCACCGCGCCGGAGACGTGTTATCTCGCGTCGGCGAACGAGGACGTCGCAGCCATCTACATCTGGGCGATCGCGGCGACGGGCCGCGGCATCGCCGGTCTCGGCAAGGCCGCGGCTCATCTCCGGCAGATAAGGTTTCGCGGCGCGGATTGCTATGCGCAGCCGTCAACGGTGGCCGGCCGCGACATCATGAAGTCGACGGGCTTTGTGCCGGTCCCGAGCTTCCAACCCGACCTTTGGTGCTACGAGCGTCCCTGGCATCGGCAGCCGGTGGGCATGCCAGGCGCGATCATCCAATCAAGGAGCATTGCAGATGCACGGTACTAGGATTCCTCTCGCCAAACCCTGTTCCCGCGCCATCACCATCCGCCTCGCGCGCGATCCGAACGATCTCATGCTGGTGACGGCCATCCGCTCGGCGGTCTATCTCGCCGAGCAGGATTGTCCGTTCGAGGAGGAGTTCGACGGCAACGACATGGTCGCCGCGCACTTCATCGGCTTCGTCGGCAATGAGCCTGCGGGCTGCCTGCGGGTGCGCTTCTTCGGCGATTTCGCCAAGGTGGAGCGGCTTGCGGTGCGTCACCAGTATCGGCGCTCGCGCGTCTCATTCAAGCTGGTCCAGGCCAGTGTCGATTATGTGAAGCGCAAGGGTTTTCGCAAGATCTACGGCCAGGCGCAGGACCGGTTGGTCGATTTCTGGGCCCATTTCGGCGCCAAGCCGCTCGGTCATAACCGCAAGATCACGTTCTCGGATTTCTCCTACACAGAAATGCTGCTGGAGATCGAGCCGGGTCCGGACGCCATCACGCTGGACAGCGATCCCTATGTGATTATCCGTCCCGAGGGCGATTGGGACCGGCCGGGCGTGCTTGATGCCTCGGCGGGGCGGGCGGTGACCTCACCGCTGCGGGACCTCGCATTTGCCGACCGTTGAAACTGGTGCAGCTGCGCGCAACAAAATGCTGGCTTCCATGCATGATGATCCGCCGATCCTGGTCTGTGCGGATCTTCAGGTCGAATATCTGACCCCGGGCCGTCGTCATGTCGTCCTCGACGGCGATGCGGTGACGGCGCGTTGCCTGGAACTCCTCACGCTGTGGCGCAGCAATCTGTGGCCGGTCATGCATCTGAAGCGCATCGCGCAGGCGGCCTGGTTCAATCCGGCATCGGGGCTGACCGATTGGATCGCGGAAACCAGGCCGCGGCCGGGGGAGATGACGTTCGAGCACCCGCTGCCGTCCGCCTACAGCTCGTCGCGGTTCGTAGACTACATGTCCAGCATCCGCACCACGCGCTGCATTGTGATCGGCTTTTCCCTGGACGAGACGATCCTGGCCACCGCCGTCGACGGGTTTCATCGCAGCCATCGCTACCAGGTGGTCACTGACGCCGCGGCTTGCCGTCAGCCGGGCACGGACGATGCCGCCGCCTACAGGTATGCGGTAGTGAATGTCATTGGAAATTTTGCTACAATGCAGTCCAGCGCCGAACTGATCAGAACCAGCGGCGCCGTTGCGGTGTAGGCGTCCGCAACTGGCGGATGGGGTGAGAGATTGTCACGGGGAGAGGAGCTCAAGGAGCTGGCGAGCGACCTGTCGCGTGCCGCCGAGAGGGCGCGCAGGCTTGGTCTGCCCACGACACTCTACTTGCTCTCGATGGCGCTGGTGGAGGTGAGGGAAGCCGGTGCCGCCGCCGACGATGGTGGCGATGACGGCGCGGCGTGAGAGCTGCCCCCGCGCGGTTCTGTCGTTTGCGGTTCTGCCCATGAGCGGTTCTGTCATGTGCGGATTTGTGACATGCGGCTTTGTGCATCGCTGCTGAGCGTTTGCTGCCGATGAATTGGCGTTGCATGTTTTGCGCTGTCGCAATAGCCAAGGTACCTGCCATCAAGTGATGACGCCGGCTCTGCCTGCGACGTGACGCTTTCAAGGATCTTCGCAAATGTCCATGCTGCCCAATTCGCAAGAGGCCCGGGATGTGGCCTATCAGCTCCATCCCTACACCAACGCGCGCACGCATCAGCAGGCGGGCCCCCTCGTGATCGAGCGCGGCGAGGGGCCTTATGTCTTCGACGCGACCGGCAAGCGCTATTTCGAAGCGATGGCCGGCCTATGGAGCGTCGGGCTCGGCTTCAACGAGAAGCGGCTGGTCGAGGCGGCGCACAGGCAGATGCAGGCGCTGCCGTTCTACCACACATTCTCCGCCAAATCGCATGGGCCCTCGATCGACCTCGCCGAGAAGCTGGTCGCGCTCGCGCCGGTGCCGATGAGCAAGGTATTCTTCACCAATTCCGGCTCGGAGGCGAACGACACGGTCTTGAAGCTGATCGCCTATCGCTCCAATGCGCTCGGCCAGCCGCAGCGCAAGAAGGTGATCAGCCGCCTGCGCGCCTATCACGGCGTCACCATCGCCTCAGCGAGCCTCACGGGCCTTCCGAACAACCACCGCTCATTCGACCTGCCGCTGCCGAATATCCTGCATACGGGCTCGCCGCATTTCTACAAGGACGGCGCGCCCGGCGAGAGCGAGGAAGCCTTCGCGACGCGCCGCGCCGAGGAGCTCGATGCGCTGATCCAGAAGGAGGGGCCCGATACGATCGCCGCCTTCTTCGGTGAGCCGGTGATGGGGGCTGGCGGTGTCATCGTGCCGCCGGCGACCTATTGGGACAAGATCCAGAAGGTCCTGAAGAAGTACGACATCCTGCTGGTCGCCGACGAGGTGATCTGCGGCTTCGGACGCACCGGCAAGATGTTCGGCTGCGAGACCTATGGCATCAAGCCCGACGCGATCGTGGTCTCCAAGCAAATTACCTCGAGCTATTTCCCGCTGTCGGCGATCATCCTGAACGATCGCATGTTTGAGCCGATCGCGGACGAGAGCAATAAGATCGGCGTGCTCGGCCACGGTTTCACCGCGGGCGGCCATCCCGTCGGCTCTGCGATTGCGCTTGAGAACCTCAAGATCATGGAGGAGCGCGGCCTGGTCGCGCATGCCGCCGAGCTCGGCGGCTACATGCAGGGCCGCTTACGCGAGCTCGCGAGCCATCCGCTGGTCGGTGAGGTCCGCGGCGTCGGCATGATCGCAGCCCTCGAGCTCGTGCTCGACAAGGGCCGCAAGACCGCAGCGGCGACGCCGGGCGCTATCGGTGGCATCGCTAGCCGCATGCTCCAGGAGCGCGGCGTGATCTCGCGCAACATGCTGGATGCCATCGCCATCTGCCCACCGCTGATCACGACCAAGGCCCAGATCGACGATCTGGTCGCGTCGATCTCTGGTGTGCTGAACGACATGAAGGGCGAAGTGGCCAAGCTGACGCCGGCGTAGGGCACGCTGTCGCATCAAATTCCATCATTGCGAGCCAACGGGTCCGCGCAGAGCGCGGCCCGATGACAGGCTCCGCGAAGCAATCCAGAATTCCTCCTCGGGAACAGTCTGGATTGCTTCTTGGCAAGAGCTCCTCGCAATGATGGGGTGGAAGCAATAAGCCCAAATCCCAAAGCCGTCACCCTGAGGTGCTCGCCTCTTCGGCGAGCCTCGAAGGGCGACGTCCCTGCTCCAGCAGCGGGGGCGTGCATCCTTCGAGGCTCCCCGTCCCGTGCTTCGCACCGCACGGCTCGCACCTCAGGATAACGGTGCAACATTGCTTTCGCGTTGGCAGTTGGCAACGAGGCCCTACGCCCGCTGAACCCCGATCACGCGGCCTTTCTCGATCGCAAGGGCCAGCTCGCCGCGCTTGAGCTTCAAGGCGGCATCGCCGAACAGCTCGCGGCGCCAGCCGCGCAAGGCCGGTACATCCGCCTCGTCGTCCGCAGCGATCTCTTCGAGATCGTCGACGGTCGCGATGACCTTGCTTGCGACGGCGTGGCGCTCGGCGGTCATCCGCAGCAGCACCTTCAGCAGCTCGACGATGGCCGCGCCGTTGGAGTTGTTGCGCGGCTTCTCCAGCTTGGGCAGCTTCGAGAAATCCCGCGCCAGTCCGCGCTCGACAGCGGCGATGATATCCGCGCCCCATTTGGATTTCTCGAACCCCTTCGGCACCGAGCGCAGATGTGCGAGCTTTTCCAGCGTGGTCGGCGCGTGGGTCGCGATGTCGGTGATCGCCTCGTCGCGCAGCACGCGGCCGCGCGGTACGTCGCGGCTCTGCGCCTCCTGCTCGCGCCAGGCCGCGACCTCCATGAGCACCGCGAGATCCTTGGGCTTGCGGACCCGCGTCTTCAGCCGCTCCCAGGCGCGCTCCGGGTGGAAGTCGTAGGTCCTCGGCGAGGTCAGGACTTCCATCTCGATGGAGACCCATTCGCTGCGGCGGCGCTTCTTCAGGTCGGCGTCGAGCGCTGCGAACACATCGCGCAGATGGGTGACGTCGGACACCGCGTAATGCATCTGCTCCTTGGTCAGCGGCCGGCGCGACCAGTCGGTGAAGCGGTGGGTCTTGTCCGGGCGGTGGCCGGTAACCTTCTCGACCAGCGCGTCATAGGCGATGCTGTCGCCGTAGCCGAGCACCATTGCGGCAACCTGGGTGTCGAACACCGGATGCGGGATGATATTGGCCTGGTGCCAGATGATCTCGATGTCCTGGCGGGCGGCGTGAAACACCTTCAGCACGCCCTCATTGGCCATCAGTTCGAAGAACGGCTTGAGGTCGATCCCCTCGGCCAGGGTGTCGATGACCACGGCCTCCTCGGCGCTTGCCATCTGCACCACGCACAGCAGCGGGTAATAGGTGGTTTCGCGCAGAAACTCGGTATCGACGGTGATGACGGGGTGCTTGGCCAGCCGGCTGCAGGCAGCCGCGAGGTCAGCGGTGGTGGTAATCAAATCCATGAACGGCCCATGACACTTGGTATCAGCCGTTCTGCCGAAAGTGCTGTGATGTCAAGGGGCTCTAAGCGAATTCGAGCCTTGCATCGGGCCGGAATCGGGACTTTCTGACCAAAATCCTATTCGTAGCGAACCCGCTGCGAGGGTTTTCGCGCGCAGGGCAGTGCCACCACGATCACGCACATGGCGACCAGCGCCAGCCCCAGGAACTCGATAACCAACAGATCCACGGCGAAATCTCCAGAAACATTGATAGACTTGTAGGGAGTGCGTTGAGGGTCTGTTAATTCTCGTGGTTACCGGCGGCAGGGCAGGCCGGATGGTGGACGGGGAGTTAATGGCGGCAAGGCCACTGTCACGTCATCAGCTTCGGCAGGGCGGCGGCCAACGTGTCCACGGCGCTGCGGACCTTTGGCGGCAGCCGGGGCGAACGGGGCCACAGCGCGTGGCAGTCGTAGAGGAATTCACGCTGTCCGCCGAAGAGGCGGACCAGCGCACCGGTGTCGAGGCGTTCGCGAACCAGCCAGTAAGGCAGCCATGCGAGCCCCATGCCTTGCGCGGCGGCATCGGCGATCGCCTCCAAATCGTCGAGCCTGAGCCTGCCTGTGGGCATGATCTCGCGCGGAGACTCGCCTTGCTGCGGGAACAGCCACGGCCTGACGCGCCCTGAGCGGCGATAGATGATCGCCTGATGTGCAGCGAGATCGTCGAGTGATTTTGGCTTGCCGTTGGTCCGTAAATACGAGCGCGCTCCGCACACCACCATGCGCTGGCTTGCGATCCGTCGCGCGATCAGACCGGACTGGTCGTCGAGATCGCCGGTCCGGATCGCAAGATCGTAGCCGGCCTCGATGATGTCAGCGATCGGATCGCCGAACGAGAGGTCGAGCTCGAGATGCGGGTACTTCCGCGCGAGCTTCATCAGCAAGGGAGCGATGCAGTGCCGTCCCAGCAGGGCCGGCATGGTCACACGCAGCCTGCCGCGCGGCTCGGAGGACTCGTCGGTGATGACGGCGTCGGCGGCTTCCGCCTCGGCGAGTACCGCGCGGCAGCGCTCGTAATAGGCCTGGCCGGCCTCGGTCAGGCTCTGGCGCCGCGTGGTGCGGTAGAGCAAGCGGACGCCGAGGCGCTCTTCGAGGAAGTGCACATGCTTGCCGACCATCGGCGCCGACATCTCCAGCGCGTCTGCCGCGGCCGCGAACGAGCCTAGGTCGACAGCCCTGACGAAGGCGGCCATGCTGGTCAGGCGGTCCATGATTGAAAACTCCTGGTTTCGACTGTTCGCTTGGCCAGGCGATTTATCCGTTTCTGCCGGATCGGCATAGCTCCGTTCAGTTCAACTGTTTTGGAGTGTATCCATGGCCCGCGTCGTTCGCTTTCATCAACATGGTGGTCCCGAAGTGCTGCGCATCGAGACCGTCGATGTTCCACCGCCGGCAAGCGGCGAGGTGCAGATCGGCGTCAGGGCACTCGGTCTCAACCGTGCCGAGGCCCTGTTGCGGAAGGGGACTTTTATCGAGACCGCGACATTTCCGTCGGGGCTGGGTCTGGAGGCGGCAGGCGTCGTCGGAGCGGTCGGGGATGATGTGACCAGCTTCGTGCCAGGCGATGCCGTGAGCATCGTCCCGCCGCTGTCGATGGTGCGATGGCCGGCCTATGCCGAGCTAGCGACGTTTCCGGCCGAGCTCGTCGTGAAGCATCCGCCGGAGCTTGGCTTCGAGGCAGCCGCTGCGATGTGGATGCAGTATTTGACCGCTTACGGCGCGCTGGTCGACATTGCCGGACTCATGCGAGGAGACGTCGTCGCCATCACGGCGGCATCGAGCAGTGTCGGGCTCGCGGCGATCCAGATTGCGAACCGGATCGGCGCTGTCCCGGTCGCCCTGACGCGGACCTCGATCAAGCGGCGGCCCTTGCTCGATGCCGGCGCCGCTCACGTGGTCGTCTCGGACGAGGAGCCTATCGGAGCGCAACTGCTGGAGATCGCCGGTTCAAAGGGCGTCCGCGTGATATTCGACGCCGTCGGTGGCCCCGCATTCGAGCCATTGACCGCGGCGATGTCGCCGGGCGGAATCCTGATCGAATATGGCGGCTTGAGCTCCGAACCGACGCCGTTCCCGCTCTTCAACGTGCTCGGCAAGAGCCTGACACTGCGCGGCTACCTCGTGCACGAGATCATTCGCGATCCTGCGCGACTTGCGAAGGCAAAGGCGTTCATTCTCGATGGGCTGTCGGACCGAACGTTGACGCCGATCATTGCCAGGACGTTCCGGTTCGAGGAGATCGTCGAGGCGCACCGCTTTCTGGAGTCCAACACGCAGTTCGGCAAGATCGTGGTGACGATCTGAGATCGCCTCGCCGAGCGACGGATTCGGCGCTCCACGCTGTGGAGCGCCGAGGTCGTATGCGCGTTGTCGCCGGCCCTACGGCAGCTTCAGCGACGTCTCCGCGTTGTACGGCTTGAGCGTCTCGTCGGCGGCCTTCTGGGCCGCGGCGAGGGCTTCCTTCGGCTGCTTCTTGCCGTTCAGGACCAGCATCACCTCGTCCTCGAGGTTCTTGCGGACCGGGACGGTCTTGTAGGTCGCAAACCACGGCTTGGCGACGTCGAGCTGCTCGACGGCGGTCTTGGCGTCGGGGTTCTTGCCCAGGAATTCGACCATGTCGGGCGTCTTGTAGGCGGCCATGTTGGGCGCGAAATAGCCGGTGGCGCGGCTCCACCAGGCGTTCTTCTCGGGCGAGGTCATCCACTTGATCAGCGTCCAGGCGGCCTTCTGCCTGTCTGCCTCGAGCCCTGCCGGCATGATCAGCGAGGCGCCGCCGATCGGCACGGCGTTGCGGACGTTGCGCGGGATGAAGGCGACCTTGTGGGCGAACTTGGCGTTGTCGCGCACGTAGGTGAGCGAGCCCGTCGACAGCATCATCATCGCGGCATTGCCGGAGACGAAGGAGGTGCTCACGGCCGGACCGGGCGTGGCGCCGGGCGCATGCACCTTGTGCTTATGGATGAGATCGTTCCACCAGGTGAGCGCGCCGAGCATCGAGGGCGTGTCGTAGTAGACCTCGCCGCCGAACTCCTCGTTGTAGTAGCGCCCGCCATTGCTCATGGTAAGCGTTTCCATCATCCAGCCGCAATAATCGTAGGCGCAGGGGATCGCGATGCCCCATTGGGTCACCTTGTCACCCTCGCGCTTGGTCAGCTTCTTGGCCCAGTCGGTGAGCTCGGCCCAGGTCTGCGGCGGCTTGTTCGGATCGAGGCCGGCTTCCTTGGCCTTGTCGGCGTTGATGTATAGCAGCGGCGTCGAATTGTGGAAGGGCACGCCGTAGACCGAACGGTTGATCACCGCATTGCCCTGCAGCGCCGGGAAGAACTGGCCCAGGAACTTCTCCTTGGTGGTGCCGTCGGCGGCGATCAGGCTGTCGAGATTGGTGAGCTCGTTCTCGATCTGCATGTCGAGCAGGAAGTTGGCCGACATGATCACGGCGGCCGGCGGCTTGCCGGCCTTGATCGCGGCGCGCGTCTTGATCAGCGTATCGTCATAGGACCCGGTGTAGACCGCGGTCGCCTTGACGTCGGCATGGGTCTCGTTGAACTCCTTGATCAGGGTTCCCATGTCGCGGGCGAGCTTGCCGTCGACGGGAACGGGGAAGAACAGGTCGACCTCGGTGGGGCCTTCGGCCAGCGCCGGAAAGGCGAGGGCGCCTGCCATGGTGCCTATCATGGCAAGGCCGAGCATGAGCCTGCGGGAGAACAGCATCGGAAAATCTCCTATTTGATGCCTGAGGTGACGAAAGAGCTGATGAAGCGTTTCTGAAAGATCAGGAAAGTGACGAGCAGCGGCGCGATCACCATCAGCGTGCCCGCGGCGATGGTGCCCCAGGCCTGCGTCCCTTCCGCGGTCTTGGTGAAGACGGAGAGGCCGACCGTGAGTGGACGCTTGTCGGGCGAATTGATCACCATCAGCGGCCACAGGAAGTCGTTCCAGTGGCTGGTCACCGAAATGATGGCGAACGCGGAGAAGCTCGGCATCGACAGCGGCACGTAGATGTGGCGGATGCGCTGGAGCAGGCTGGCACCGTCGATCAGGGCGGCGTCTTCCAGCTCGGTCGGGATCGCCTCGAACGCCTGGCGCATCAGGAACGTGCCGAAAGCCGAGGCGAAGAACGGCATCATCACGCCGGCCAGCGTGTCGTAGAGGCCGAGCTGCGCCACGAGCCTCAGGTTCGGCACGATCAGCAGCACCGGCACCAGCATCAGCTGCATCAGGAACAGGTAGAAGATCAGCGTCTTGCCGGCGAAGTCGAGGCGGGCGAAGGCAAAGCCCGCCAGCGTGATGGTGACGAACTGCACCAGCAGGATGCCGGCGCAGATGATCGTGGTGTTGAGCGTGTAGCGCGGGAAATCGCCGATCTCCCAGGCATCCCTGACATTGTCGAGCGTCGGCTTCAGGCTCGGCATCAGCTCGGCCATGGCGTTGATGCCGTCGGAGGCCGGGCGCAGCGTCGCCACGACCATCCACAGGAACGGGATCAGCCAGACGATCGCAAGCAGCACCGTCAGCGCGAAGCCGAGCTTGGGCGTGATCTCGCCCCGGGTGGCGAGCGGGGCGTCCCTGAACAGGCGGTCGATCAGCTTCATGGCCCGCCCTCGCGGTTCGCCATGGTCCGGAAGGAGAGCGCGGTGAGGCCCATCAGCGCTGCGAGCGTCAGCAGCGTCGCCGCCGAGGCTTTGCCGATGTCGTAATGCTCCACCGCCTGCTGGTAGATGTAGAACAGCACGAGATTGGTCGAATTGGACGGCCCGCCCTGGGTCATGACGAAGACGTGGTCGACCTGCGTCACCGCATTGAGGATGGCGATGACGGTGACGAACAGAAAGGTGGGCTTGAGCTCCGGCAGGATGATGTGGCGCAGGCGCTGATATGGGCCGGCGCCGTCGAGATGCGCGGCTTCCATCACGTCCTCGGGCACGGCCTGGAGACCGGCGAGGAAGAACAGCATGTAATAGCCGGCGTTCTTCCAGATCGTGATGATCATGATCGCATAGAGCGCGATGTCGGGGTCGCCGAGCCAGTTCGGCAGCACCGGAAGCAGCCGGCCGATGTAGTAGTCGAGCAGGCCGACATTGGGCAGGAAGATGAACAGGAACAGTGCGGACGCCGCGACCATCGGGATCAGCACCGGCAGGAACAGCGCAGCGCGCAGCGCGCTGTTCACGGCATGGGTGCGCGCCAGCGCCAGCGCGAACAGCAGCGCGAGGGCGATGCTCGGCGCCGCCGTGCCAACGGCGTAGATCAGGTTGTTGACGACGGCCCCGGTGAAGGCAGCATCGGCCAGCACCGCTGCGATGTTGTCGAGACCGACGAAGCGCAGCGGCGCCTTCGGTGTGGCGCGCTGGTAGAGCGCGTCGATGAGCACGCGGCCCATCGCGCCATACGTGAACAGCGCGAGGGAGACCAGCGAGGGCAACAGCAGCAGATAGGCCGGCAGCGAGGCTTTGAGACGCTTCGTGACGTGCCTGAGGATGTGCAGGCGCGGCGCTGCCGGGGTCGCGACGGAGAGAGTCGCGGGTTCGGCGAGGCTCATCTCACCGCGCCGGGAAACTGAGCGCGTAGTCGCGGCCATCCATTCCCGCGGGCGGGGCGAACGGGAAGCGCAGGCTCTGGTCGAGGAAGTCATGGCTGTGCACGACGAGGTTCTCGTCGTCGATCAGCACGACGCCGTAGGCCGGCGGCTCGTGGCTGGCAAGGTGCGGCGCGCTCTGGTCGAGCTCGAACCAGACCTGATGGTTGGTGCCGCGCAGCGTCGAGAACGGGATCTTACCGTAGCTGCCGAAGATCGGCCGGTGCACATGGCCGAAGAAGAGATGGCGGATGCGCGCGCGATAGGGCGCGATCACCTCGGCAAATTCCGCGCTCTGCTTCAGCCCGATCTCGTCCATCGCATGCACGCCGACCGGGAAGGGCGGATGGTGCATGAATACGACGAGCGGCATGTCCGCGGGCGCAGCCGCAAGCGTGCTCGCCAGCCAGCCGAGGCGCTTAGCGCACATCTCGCCGGCATGGCTGGTCTCGTCCAGCGTGTCGAGGAAGACGAACAGGCCGTGCTCGGTGGTGCGCGTGCCCTGCACGAAGCCGTTCGAATCGCGCGGCGCGGCCTTCAGCGCATCGAGGCAGGTGACGCGCTTGTCGTGATTGCCGACCATCGCGATGTAGGGAATTTTCAGCGCCGCCATCGCCTCGGCGAAATTGGCGTAGGATTCAGCCTCGCCCCAATGCGTGAGATCGCCTGTCACCACCGCGAAGGCGGCGTCGGATTGATGCTGGTTGATGTCGGCAATCGCAGCGTCCAGCCGGGCCCGCGGGTCGAGGCCATAAAGCGTCGAACCGGGGTTCGCGAGATGCGTGTCGGTGATGTGGATGAATTTGAAGGGCATGGCGCGCTATGTCGGGACCGTTAGAGGATGGACGCCTCCGGCAAGACGACCCTGCCAGCCCATTAGAGTGCGTATGTTTCAGTTTGATAACAGCGGTTCCCCATTCCACAGGCGGCCGACGTCGTAGGGTGGATTAGCCGAAGGCGTAATCCACCTCTGTGTGCCAACGTCAAGTTGTGCTATTGAGTGCTCATGTCCAACTATCGCCGCGCATTTGTTCCGGGGGGATGCTGGTTCTTCACGGTGAATTTGCTCAACCGACGCCAAGCGCTCTTGACGGACAAGATCGAAATCCTACGCGGAGCGGTGGCCGCAACGCGCCAAAGCCATCCATTCGAGATCGATGCTTTTGTGGTCTTGCCGGATCATCTGCACGCGATCTGGAAACTTCCAAAGGGTGACGCCAATTTTTCAGCCCGTTGGCGGTTGATCAAGACACGTTTTGCAAAAGCACTGCCGGCGAACGAGCGGCTGAGCGCAGTCCGTGCCGCACGCAACGAACGCGGCATCTGGCAGCGCCGATTTTGGGAGCATCTCATCCGCGATGAGGCCGATTACGCACGCCACGTCGAGTATTGTTACTACAATCCCGTCAAGCACGGTCACGTCTCGAAGGTTTGTGACTGGCCTTACTCGTCCTTTCATCGCGATGTCCGCGCGGGATTGTTTCCGGAGGATTGGGGCGGAGACAACAAGGTCGTCGGTGAGTTTGGTGAGCGGGTGTGATGGCTGGGTTGGCCTGTAGGATGGATTAGCGAAGCGTAATCTACCTCTTTACCTTCGGTCGTTGAGAGAGGTGGTGGATTACGCCTTCGGCTAATCCACCCTACGCACCACGGTTGTGCCTACGTCCCGCAGAACGTCTGCAGGACCCGCTGGTCCGGCAGCGGCGGATCGGCATAGGCGGCGTAGTCCGGCTGATCCTCGAACGGCTTCGCCAGCACCTTCACCAATTCCTCGAACGGCTCGTAATTGTCGTCGTTCACCGCGGCCCGGATCACGGCTTCGACGCGGTGGTTGCGCGGGATGAACATCGGATTGACGGAGTGCATGGCGGCTTGCCGTTCGACGGCGCTTTGCGGCTCCAGCGCGAGGCGCGCGCGCCAGCGGCCGGCCCATTCGTCGAACGCGGCGGGCTCCATGAATTGCGCGCGCACGTCCGCGCGGTCATCGGCCGCGGCGTCACCCAGCTTGCGGAAGGTGAGGGTGAAGTCGGCCTGGTTCTTCGCCATCGCATCCAGCAGGTCCTGGATCAGCGCATCGTCCCCGTCGCGCTCCGTGAACAGGCCGACCTTGCTGCGCAGGCCGACCTGATAGGCCGCGCTGAACTGGTCGGAGAAGGCGCCGAGAATGTCCTGGGCCTCCGCGACCGCCTTCTCCTGCTCGTCGGAGAACAGCGGCAGCAGGCATTCGGCGAGGCGCGTCAGATTCCACAAGCCGATGCGCGGCTGGTTGGCGTAGGCGTAACGGCCCATCTCGTCGATCGAGGAGAAGACCTGCGCGGGGTTGTAGGCGTCCATGAAGGCGCAGGGGCCGTAATCGATGGTCTCGCCTGATATCGACGTGTTGTCGGTGTTCATCACGCCGTGGATGAAGCCGACCAGGAGCCAGCGCGCCACGAGCTCGGCCTGGCGCGCGACAACGCTCGCGAGCAAGTCGTGATAGGGCCGCTTCGATTGAAGCAGGTCCGGATAGTGGCGGGTGATGACATGGTCGGCGAGCCGCCGAATGGCCTCCGTGTCGCGGCGGACGGCGAAGAACTGGAAGGTGCCGACGCGGATATGGCTGGAGGCGACGCGGGTCAGCACCGCGCCGGGCAGCGCCGTCTCGCGGATCACGTGCTCGCCGGTGACGACCGCGGCGAGCGAGCGCGTGGTCGGGATGCCGAGCGCGTACATCGCCTCGCTGACGATGTATTCGCGCAGGACCGGCCCGAGCGCGGCACGGCCGTCGCCGCGGCGGGAGAACGGGGTGGGGCCCGAGCCCTTGAGCTGGATGTCGCGACGGACACCGCCGCTGTCGATCACCTCGCCGAGCAGGATGGCGCGGCCGTCGCCGAGCTGGGGTACGAACTGCCCGAACTGGTGGCCGGCATAGGCCATGGCAATGGGGTCGGCTCCGGCGGGAACCGTCTTGCCGGCCAGGATCTCGGCACCCTCAGGGGTCTCCAGGAGGTCTGGATCGAGCCCGAGCTGGACCGCCAACGGCCGGTTCAGCTTGATCAGCCCGGGCGCAGCCACGGGGGTCGGCGCGACGCGGGCGAAGAAGCTGTCCGGCAGCGCCGAATAGGAGTTCTGGAAGGGGAAATGCACCGTCATAGGCTCAAGATAGGGCTGGAACGCCTGATGGCAAAGGCTCGGCCCCTGAAAATGGGCACTTCCGGCCCAAAACAGGGCGTTCCCTTGGTTGCCGCCTTGGTCCTCCCGGGGTAAACCCTGCCGCAATCTCGGACCGGCCGTGACAGGCCGTTCGATTCGCATCCTCCGACATTGATTTTGGGACGACCATGCATCGCTACCGGTCACATACATGCGGCGCGCTCCGCGAGAGCAACATCGGCGAGACGGTCCGCCTGTCAGGCTGGGTCCATCGCGTTCGCGATCATGGCGGCGTGCTGTTCATCGACCTGCGCGACCATTACGGTCTGACCCAGTGCGTGGTCGACCCGGACTCGCCGGCGTTCTCGCTGGCCGAGAAGCTGCGCTCGGAATTCGTGGTGCGGATGGACGGCAAGGCCCGCCGCCGCCCCGAGGGCACCGACAACGACGATCTGCCGACCGGCAAGGTCGAGGTCTATATCAGCGAGATCGAGGTGCTGGGCCCGGCCGGCGATCTGCCGCTGCCGGTGTTCGGCGACCAGGAATATCCCGAAGACATCCGCTTGAAGTACCGCTTCCTCGACCTGCGTCGCGAGAAGCTGCACCAGAACATCATGACGCGCGTCGAGATCATCAAGTCGATGCGCCGGCGCATGGAGGGGCAGGGCTTCTTCGAGTTCAACACGCCGATCCTGACCGCATCCTCGCCGGAAGGCGCGCGCGACTTCCTGGTGCCCTCGCGCATCCATCCGGGAAAATTCTACGCGCTGCCGCAGGCGCCGCAGCAGTACAAGCAGCTGCTGATGATGTCGGGCTTCGACCGCTACTTCCAGATCGCGCCCTGTTTCCGCGACGAGGACCCGCGCGCCGACCGTCTGCCGGGCGAGTTCTACCAGCTCGACGTCGAGATGAGTTTTGTCACCCAGGAAGACGTGTTCGCGGCGATGGAACCTGTCATCACCGGTGTGTTCGAAGAGTTCGCGAAGGGCAAGCCGGTCACGAAGGGCTGGCGGCGGATTCCGTTCGCGGAAGCCTTGCGCAAATACGGCAGCGACAAGCCGGACCTGCGCAACCCCATCGAGATGCAGGACGTCTCCGAGCATTTCCGCGGCTCCGGCTTCAAGGTCTTTGCGCGCATGCTCGAAGACCCCAAGAACCAGGTCTGGGCGATCCCGGCACCGGGCGGCGGCAGCCGCGCGTTCTGCGACCGCATGAATTCGTGGGCGCAGGGCGAAGGCCAGCCCGGCCTCGGCTACATCATGTGGCGCGAGGGCGGCGAGGGCGCAGGCCCGCTCGCGAACAACATCGGGCCTGAGCGCACCGCCGCGATCCGCGCACAGCTCGGCCTCAAGGAAGGCGATGCCGCTTTCTTCGTCGCCGGCGATCCCGACAAGTTCTGGAAGTTCTCAGGCCTGGCCCGCAACAAGGTCGGCGAGGAATTGAACCTCACCGACAAGGAGCGGTTCGAGCTCGCCTGGATCGTGGACTTCCCGATGTACGAGTACAACGAGGACGACAAGAAGGTCGACTTCTCGCACAACCCGTTCTCGATGCCGCAGGGCGGCCTCGAGGCCCTGAAGGGCCAGGATCCGCTGACCATCAAGGCGTTCCAGTACGACATCACCTGCAACGGCTACGAGATCGCCTCCGGCGGCATCCGCAACCACGTGCCGGAGGCGATGGTGAAGGCGTTCGAGATCGCAGGTTACGGCGAGCAGGAAGTGGTCGAGCGTTTCGGCGGCATGTACCGCGCCTTCCAGTACGGCGCCCCTCCGCATGGCGGCATGGCCGCGGGTGTCGACCGCATCGTGATGCTGCTCTGTGGCACCACGAACTTGCGCGAAATCTCGCTATTCCCGATGAACCAGCAAGCCATGGACCTCCTGATGGGCGCGCCCTCGGAAGCCACGACGAAGCAGCTCCGCGAACTGCATGTGCGGGTGAACCTGCCGCAGAAGTGAGGGGTTCAGCGAGACTTCGATCTCGTGCCCCCGGACGCAACGCAGCGCTGTCCCGGCGATGCGAAGCATCGTCCGGTCAGCGGTGTGGTGCAGAGCCGGGACCCATCTCTCAGCGAACAGGAAGCACTCTGGGTCCCGGCTCTGCGCAGCAGCGCTGGCGCGCTGCACCGCGTCCGGGACACGTGAGAGCTCGCCCTACAGCCCCGTCGACGCCTCGATCCTGAACTGCGCCAGCGCGATGATGGGTTCGTTGTTGAGGACATCGATCAGCTGAAGCATCGGCAGCTTGCCGAATGGCGTCAGCTTGATGGTCAGCGTTTGCCCTGACGTCTCGACGAAGCCGGCGAGTGCGTCGACCGCGGCCTTTACATCGAGATTGGAGGCGGCGACCGTCTCGCCCTGTGTCCGGATCATCTCGACAATGGCGCTGCGCGCTGTGTCGCGGCTGACTTTCTGCATGCGCGCGAACTGTGTGCCACTGCGAGATCGACCACGCCGCTGTCGCGCAAGGAGAGCTCGATCGGACCGGCCTCGATGTGCTCGGCCTGGCTCATGGCCTGCGCCGGATCGGTGGTGAACAGGCCGCGTGGCACATTGGCGAGCGCCAGACGCGCCTGCGCCTTGGCGAGGTTGCCGAGATCGAGCGTGGCAGGCGCAAGCGCGAACGCGCCCGATGATTCCTCCCAGGCCGCGCCGAGATCGAGATCGATCGCGAGCTTGTCCACGCCTGCCACGATCAGCGGCTGCAGCGCCGGATTGGCGGGATCGGTCGGCGTGACCATCTTCACGACCAGGTTGGCCTTGCTTGGGATCGATTCCACCAGTTGGCCCCAGTTCAGGCTGATCGTGTCGATGGTGATCGGCTGCCGCGCGTTGTTATGCGGCGCAACCACGCCCTTGATCTCGGCGCCTTCGAGCACGCGGAACAGGCCGAGCATCTGATCGGGCGAGGGCGGTTGCCCGGGATTGGTGAGACCCGAGGCCCAGCGCATCAGGTTCGGCATGCTGAGAGATTTGAGCGCGAAGCGCTCCATCTTGAACTGGCCCTGCGGCGAGGGTGCATCGACGCCCTCGATCGCGAATTCGCCCTGCCGGTAGCGGATCGCATTGATCTTCGCTGTTCCTTGCGGTGTGCCAATCGAGGTCTTGCCGATCTCGGCCTTGCCGATGCGAATACCGTCGTAGAATCCGGCGACTTTCTCCATCAGCTCGCGCGTTTGCGCCGGCGTTGGCGGGGCCGACTTGTCCAGCGGCATGTTAAACATCTCGAACAAATGGAGCTTCGACGGCTGCACGTCGATGTTTTCCATCGCGAAGCCGTCGATATCCATACGCATTCCCAGCGCGGACTTGAGGACATAAGGGCCGGTGGAAATTTGCCGGTAGACCCTGCGGTAGCTGTCGTCACTGCGCCTCTGCGGATCGAGTGCGGCGAGGATCGGGGTCGAGTCGAAATCATTGACGATCATGTCGGAGATTTCGCCAGTCAGCTTGTCCGCCTTGCTCGGCTGCGTAACGTTGATCGTGAAGGTGGCGCGGTCCATCTTCATTGCATCGACTTTGCCGCGGCCGAGGTTTTGGAGCGTGAGGCCCGAATAGACCACTTCACCGCTGCCATTGCTGCTGCCGGCGTCGAAACTGATGTTGATGGACGGAATCATCACGGACGTTGCCGTCACGCTCGCGAACTGGTCGAGCACGAACCGGTACATGTCGCTGAGGGAGCCCGATGCCGGCGCGTTTTGGACGCGGAGGGGGCCCGCATAGTCGCGCAGCGTCATCTGCGGGATCTTGTAGGCCAGTTTCAACTTGCCGGGGCCGACTTCGTCCAACGCGATCTCGATACCCGAGAGGTCGATGCCGTCAGCGGCAAAGCGCGTCTCGCCGATCTGGCGGACGCCCGTGCTCTTGAAGGCGCCGATCTTGACGTGCCCCTGCAACGGCTTGCCGGGATCGACTGCAATGTCCTCGATTGTCAGCGTCCGGCTCGACTGCTCGAAGGCGATCTTGCCATGGCTCGCCTTGCCGCCGCCTGAGCGGATCTGCTCGAACGCAGCCTCGACCTCCGCGGCGGCGCGATGCTGTGCGTAGAAATTGAAGCCGAACCATCCGCCTACGCCGAGCCCGGCTGCCACAATCAGGCCGATCAGGATTCGCTTCATTCCCAGCTCCAGTTGCTCGTTCCGCACCGCGCAACCTGCCATATTCGGCAAACGCCGCGCGGTCCAGGGAAAGCTATGGTTTTCAGACAGTTGAATGCGCGCCCTGTTGACGGGGACGCAATCGGATGTTGCCACCGGGGCACCCGGCGTGCTTCATCCCGTTTCCATGACCCGGAAATACCGTTCCGCTTGGGCGGCAGCCCGGATCATGCATTTTGATGCCGGTAACGCGAGGCGAGACTCCGCATGTCCTCCTACTCTGATGATCTCCACCAGGCGGCGCTGGCCTATCATCGTTTGCCGCGCCCCGGAAAGCTCGAGATCCAGGCAAGTAAGCCGCTTGCCAACCAGCGCGACCTCGCGCTTGCCTATTCTCCGGGCGTTGCCGCGGCCTGCACCGAGATCGCCAAGAACCCGGCCGAGGCGGCCACGCTCACCACCCGCGCCAATCTGGTCGCGGTGGTCTCCAACGGCACCGCGGTGCTTGGCCTCGGCAATATCGGCCCGCTGGCTTCCAAGCCGGTGATGGAAGGCAAGGCGGTCCTGTTCAAGAAATTCGCCGGCATCGACGTGTTCGACATCGAGATCGCCGCCGACACCATCGACCGCGTGGTCGAGACCGTGGCGGCGCTCGAGCCGACCTTCGGCGGCATCAATCTGGAGGACATCCGCGGACCGGAGTGCTTCGAGATCGAGGCGCGCTTGAAGGAGCGCATGAAGATTCCGGTCTTCCATGACGACCAGCACGGCACCGCCATCATTGTAGCCGCCGCCATCAGCAATGGTCTGAGGCTGAACGGCAAGAAGCTGTCCGAGGTCAAGATCGTGGCGTCGGGGGCAGGGGCCGCGGCGATCGCGACGCTCAATCTTCTGGTGTCGATGGGCGCGCAGCGCAAGAACATCTGGGTCTGCGACATCGATGGGCTCGTGCACGAGGGACGCAACACCTCGATGGACCGCTGGAAGGCGGTCTATGCGCAGAAGACCGACAAGCGCACGCTCGCCGACGTCATCGGCGGCGCCGACATCTTCATCGGGCTCTCGGCACCCGGCGTGCTCAAGCCGGAGATGGCCAAGGCGATGGGCGACAAGCCCCTGATTATGGCGCTCGCCAATCCGGTGCCGGAGATCATGCCGGAGGAGGCGCGCAAGGCGCGCCCCGATGCCATGATCTGCACCGGCCGTTCCGACTATCCGAACCAGGTCAACAACGTCCTCTGCTTTCCCTTCATCTTCCGCGGCGCGCTCGACGTCGGCGCCACCGCCATCAACGAGGAGATGAAGCACGCCGCCGTCGAAGCCATCGCGCAGCTCGCCCGCGAGGCGCCGTCCGATGCCGTCGCGCAGGGTTTTGACACCGGCGAGACCCAAGGGTTCGGCCCGGGCTCGCTGATCCCGAGCCCGTTCGACCCGCGCCTGATTCTGCGCATTGCGCCGGCTGTTGCCAAGGCGGCGATGGAGTCGGGCGTCGCGACGCGGCCTATCACCAATTTCGACGAATACACCGCGCTGCTCGAGCGCTTCGCCTTCCGCTCCGGCCTCGTCATGAAGCCGATGTTCGCCAAGGCCAAGACCCAGCCGGTGCGGGTGATCTATGCCGAAGGCGAGGACGAGCGCGTGCTGCGCGCCACGCAGGTGGTGCTGGAGGAGAATCTGGCGCGGCCGATCCTGGTGGGCCGTCCTTCGGTCGTGGAGGCGCGCATCAAGCGCTTCGGCCTCTCGATCCGCGCCGGCAAGGACTTCGACCTCGTTAATCCCGAGGACGATCCGCGCTACCGCTCCTATGTGCAGTCTTATGTCGAGGTCGCCGGCCGCCGCGGCGTCACGCCGGATGCCGCCCGCACGGTCGTGCGCACCAACAACACCGTGATCGCGGCGCTCGCGGTGACGCGCGGGGAGGCGGATGCCATGCTTTGTGGCGTCGAGGGCCGCTACATGAGCCATCTGCGCCATGTCCGCGAGATCATCGGCTTCTCGCCGGGGATCAGCGACTACGCGGCGCTGGCGCTGCTGATCACCAGCAAGGGCGCCTTCTTCATCGCCGACACGCAAGTTCGGCCCAACCCGACCGCGGAAGAGCTCGCAGAGATCGCATCACTCGCCGCGGTTCACGTGCAGCGCTTCAACATCAAGCCGAAGATCGCCTTCGTTTCGCACTCGGATTTCGGCAGCTACGACACCGAATCCTCCCGCAAGATGCGGCGGGCGACCCAGTTGTTGAAGGAGAAGCATCCGGAGATCGAGGCCGACGGCGAGATGCAGGGCGACACTGCACTCTCCGCCACTGCGCGAAGAATGGTGCTGCCGCACTCCAAGCTGGAGGGTGAGGCCAACATCATGATCATGCCGACCCTCGATACCGCCAACGTTGCCTATCAGATGATCAAGTCGCTGGCGGACGCGCTCCCCGTTGGTCCGATCCTGGTCGGCCCGGCGCACCCCGCGCATATCCTGACGCCGTCGGTGACTGCCCGCGGCATCCTCAACATGACGGCTGTTTCAGTCGTCGAAGCGCAGGAGCGCGCCGCCCGGCAGCAGCCGACGTTGTTCACGTAGCTGCTTAGCACTCCCTGGACGGCTTTGAGAGGCGTTCGCACCGCGAGACTCGTCATGCCCGGGCTTGTCCCGGGCATCCACGTTCTTCGTCCCGCGAGGCAAGTCGTGGATGGCCGGGTCGAGCCCGGCCATGACGCCGAGGGCGTTTTGGCCGATCACCGCTCTCGGTTCGATTCCGCTAGAGAGCGCCAACCGAGCGGAGCGCCGCTCTCTTTTGAATTCCTCGCAGTTCTCCATTTCCCCGTTTGTAAACCGGCGCACGACTCTTCATAATCCCTTCAAGCGTTCCGTGCTGTAGCGCTTTGCCAAGAGGCCGATCATGCCAGCGTTCGTGACTTTCGGGCGAATCCTGTTCGCCGTGCTGTTCATCTACACGGGCGCGACCAAGCTCTTTGCCATCCAGGAGACCGCCGACTTCATCGCCACCAAGCTCGTGGTGCCCGAAGTCATCTCGCCTTACGCCAAGCAGGTCGAGACCGCCACGGCCATGACCACGCCGCAGCTGCTGGCGATCGCGGTCGGCGGAATCGAGATCGTCGCGGGGTTGATGATCGCGCTGAATCTTGGCGCGCGCTTCTTCGCGATGCTGCTGATCATCTATGTCGGCGTTGCGACCGTCCTGTTCTACGATTTCTGGAACCAGACCCCGCCCGACAACGCCAAGATGCTGGTCGACGCGCTCAAGAACCTGTCGATCATCGGCGCGCTCTGCATGATCATCGGCTACGGCCGCGCCACGCGTCCGGCCGAGGCGGCCTACGGCGACGTCTAGCGGTCAATCCGCTCTCGGGGGCGCGATCTCGCGCATCCAGCGGGAAATCGTTGCGCTGCTCGCTCCATCGCTGCCGTGCTGCAGGCCGAGCAATGCGGCCTCGCGCGCGGCGCGGGGCGTGATGCCATAGGCCGCCTTGAACGAGCGCGTGAAATGCGCGTCGGTGCCGAGCTGCCAGCGCCGCGCAACCTCGCTGATCCGCGGACCGCGCGCACCGGAATTGGCGAGGTCGAAGAAGGCGCGGTGCAGCCGGCGGCTGCGGATGTAGTCGGCGATGCCGCCGACCGGGGCGAACAGCCGGTACAGCGAGGCTCGGGACAGCCCAAAATGGGCGGCGATCGAATTGGCCGACAGATCCTCACTGCCAAGGCCAGCCTCGATGTATTGGCGGATCCGCATCAGGGACGGGCTCGCCGCGACGCTATGGTCGACATGGGCCTCACCCCGTTCGATTTCGTTGCGAAGGCATGCGGCCAGCAGCGACACCGTGCCCTCGACCACGGATTGGCATTCGTCGAGGTTCATGCGCGGCGCAAATTCGAAGAGGGCGGTGAGATGCCCCGCCAGCAATCGTGCGATCACGCTGCTGCCCGGCAGGACAAGGCCGTGCAAATCGTCGACCCGCAAGAGATGGGCGCCGAACATCGGGCGCGGCACGACCAGCGTGACGTTCTCGAACGCCGTGGCCTTGGTCTCCAGCGTCTGGGCGAGATCGAACAGGCAGATGTCGCCGGCGCGCACGTGCATTGGCCGGGTGCCGGCGACGCCGTCATAGCCGCCCTTCAGATAGAGCTGGAGAATGATATGGTCGACGCCGCTGCGCGCGATCGTTTCGGGGGTGCGACGGAAACGCTGGCCGCTGGCACGGCTCAGCCCGATCAGCACCGGTCCCATGGCGTAGGAGCTGAGGTCGGCGCGAAATGGGCCAGGTTCACCGGCGGCGAGCTCGTCGACCTCGAACAGCGTGGCGACGGCTTCCCGCCACGCTGCGACGTTCGCCTCCGTCTCCATCTGATCGGCGCTGAAGCCGAATGCCGGCAGCAGGGACGATATCGGGCCGACATCATCGTTCAATCCGGAGGCGTCCGTCGGACCTGTGGTCGTGCAGTCGTCGCTCATTCTCGCCGTGGTCAGTCTTGCTCTTTTGTCTCAGTCTATTGATGCGGTGTGTCTCAGTCGTCAGCTCGTATTGACGCCGCGCCTCGGACGTTGGCTATAGCGCCACGACCGCCGTCGGGGCCGATTATCAGGTCTCGGCAAATATGCTAGCCGGCTTTGCGCTGGCCGGCGGCGGGACCAATTTTAGCTCACCAAACCAGCAAGATACCAAACGGTATTCTGTTGCCGGTACTGTGCATGGGGTTGTTTTCCAGTTTTGAGTTGAAGCCGGCGGGAGCGCCGGCGCTGCCGGCAGGCTAACCCCGCCGCCACGGGGTCACGGTCACCTCATGCGCCGCGTCGAGGAGGTAGGGCGCACCCGGCCTCATCCCATGCGCAGCCAGCACCTCGTGAGGCGTCCGCTGGGGCACGCCGACGAAGCAGCCCTCGCCGCCGGGCAGCCGCACGTGCGGAGCCTCCGACAGCCAGAACGTGTCGTAGCGGTCCATGAACATGTCGAACACGACCGGACCGCCGATGATCGCGATCATGCCGGAGGCGATGTCGGCGAAGGCGCAGGCCGCCTCGAAGCTTGCGTGCTGCGGATTCCACAGCGTCGCATTCGGCATCTCCGGATCGACGGTGAGGTCCCTGATCCTGCGGGTCAGGATCAGCCGCTTGCGCTTCGGCGAATTCGGCTGCTGCTCGTGCGAGTGCCGGCCATGTACGATCAGCGCAGCGCGATCGAGCGCCTGCTCGAAGAACAGCTTGTCGGATTCGAACTTCAGGCTGTCGGGCATGACGCGATCGGCGTCGGCAAGCATGCCGTCCGCCGAGACGATCACGTAGCCTTCGATACGGAAAGACAACGGCCTTCTATTCGGAAACGGTCGTCACCACGGAGTTGACCGGGCGCTGGCTCACCGTCGGCAGTTTGATGTCCTTGAGCAGCTCCTGGTCGTATTCCGGCAGCGTCGATGCCGGGAACTTGGCGCGCATCGCGACCACCTTGTAGCCGCCGGCCTTCAGCCGCTTGAGCAACTCGGGCAGCGCCTCCGCGGTGTGCTTCTGGAAGTCGTGCATCAGGATGATGCCCTTGCCCTTGGTCTCGAGCTTCTTCATTACGGTCTCGACCACCTTTTCGGGCTTGGAAGCCTTGAAATCGAACGAGTCGATGTCGCAGGAGAAGATCCCGACATTGCGGTTGCCGAGATAGGTGACCATCTCCGCCGGATGCTGGAGCGCCGGGAAGCGGAAGAACGGTGATGGCGAGATGCCGCCGAGCGCCCATCTCACGGCGCTGAAGCCCTTCTCGATCTCGTCCTTACGCTGCGCTTCGGTGAGCTTCTTGTTGTTGAGGTTGGCGTGCGACCAGGTGTGGGCGCCGACGGTATGGCCTGCCGCGTAGACCTGCTTCAGGATTTCCGGCTCATAGGTCGCGTGCTTGCCGATGGAGAAGAAGATGCCGGTGGTGCATTCGTCGGCGAGCGCCTTCAGCACCGCGGGCGTGTTGCGCGGCCAGGGGCCGTCGTCGAAGGTCAGCACCACCTCGTGGTCGCGCAGGAAGTCGAGCTCCTTGAAATGCTCGAAGCCGAAGCCGGGACCGCCCGTGGTGTCGATCTCAACGGTGCGGGCGACACCGAGCGCGCCCGGCGTGTTGCAGGCCGCGCGTGCCGGCTGCGGCGGCTGTTTGGGCGGGGGCGGATTGACGAAGCCTGCTGGCGCGGCGCCTGTCGCGGGAGCGGCGGCCGGAGCCGTCGCGGGCGCCGATGCGACCGGCGTTGCCGCCGGTGCGGCTTGCGTCGCGGCTGCCGGCTTCGCGGCCGGTGTCTGCGACCATGCTGCGCCGGTCATCGCAACCGACATCGCGCCTGCCAAAATCAGTCCTGCCGCCACACGCATGGTGTTGTCCTCGAGATTGGCCCCGTTGTCCCGCCGCGGCTTTTCGCCTGTGGCAAAAACCGTCCTGCCCCAAACGATCCTAGCCTAGATGGTGCGGCATCGCCATTGCAACGGCTGTTTGACGCCCGGGCCCAATTGTGCCCAGCCGGATGCGGCGCTTGCGTCAACTGTCGGCCAGCGCCCTCGCAATGGCCGTTTTGATCCGCGTGTCGGCCGGTTCGACCGCGGAGGAAAAGACGTCGGCGATGTAGCCGTCGCGGCCGATCAGGTATTTGTGGAAGTTCCACCTCGGAACTTCCTTCGGCCGCGCCTCGGCGGCCCATTTGTAGAATGGATGCGCTTTCGCTCCGACCACCACGGCCTTGGCCGCAACCGGGAAGGTAACACCATATTGGTGGTGCGCGGTCTGCGTGATCTCGCTCGCGCCACCGGGTTCCTGGCCCCCGAAGTCGTTGGAGGGCACGCCGACCACGGTGAGCCGGCGCGGGCGAAACTCGTTCCAGAGCTCTTGCAGGCCGGCATATTGCGGCGTGTAGCCGCAGAGCGAGGCGGTGTTCACGACCAGCAGCGGTTTGCCGGTGAACGCGGCGAGGCGGATGTCGTCGCCTGACAATGCGGGGAAGGAGAAGGCGTATGCCGAGATCCGGCTCATGCCGACATCGGCGAACGCGCGGGTTGCCGGCGCGATCGCGCCCGCGAACGTTGCGACGAGCATGGTCCTGCGATTCATCATGACGGCGTCCCCCCGAAATGATCCGGGCCGCATGTTACCCCGCCGGCACGACCGGACTGCTCAACACCGCGTTATCGGGAACGGCGAAGCCTAGTACAGGCGGACGATGAAATCGGTGCCTTCGCCGGTCTCGCCCTGGTTGATGCCTTGGTCGGAGACGATGATCGAGCCGCCGGACGTCAGCATCTCGTTGATCTTCGCCATGGCCTCCGCGGGGATCGAGATGCGGTCGAGGGCCTCGGCCGGGCTGTCCGGCGTGACCACCGGCCTGACGGCGACGGGGATCACGGCGGCGCCGCGCTCGCGGCGGCTGTCGTCCGCGCGTGCCGCGGAACGGGTGGAGACGGGCAGCGACACCACGGACCAACGCAGCGAATTGGCATCCGCCTTGTCGAGTTCGGCGGTGAAGACATGCGTGCCGAGCGGCCGGTCGCTCGCGGCGATCGTGACGGGCACCTCGAACAGCGGTGCAAAATTCTGCCGCACATAGAGCTTGGAATCCTTGCGGCTGATGAACACGGCAATCTGGCTGGCCCGCCTGGGCGTTTCCGGTTTTGCGGCCGGCGCCGGGTCGGCAACGCGGGTCTCGTCCTTCTTTGCGTCGGGCGAAGCAGTCATCGTCGGCGACGTGGCCGGTGCACCAGGTGTCTTCGCCGAGTCCACCGCCTCCGTCTTGACCGGCTCGGACTTGACGGCCTCGATCTTGTCGGCGGGCTTGTTGTCGCGACTTGGCTTGGCCGAATCAGATGCCTCGGCGATCCTGGCCTTATCGGCCGGTGCGACGGCTTCGTCGCGTGCGGGCGCTCTGCCAGTGGTCACATCCGATATCACGGCGTGGCCGACCGACGCGCGCAGCTCGAGCACGCTGTCGGCGCTCGCAGTCTTCGTCTCCACGGGATCGGCTTCGGCGGCACCCTTATCGCCCTTCTCGACGGCATTGGTCTGCGGTTCGAGGCTCACCGTGGGCTGCGGCGGCACTCGCACGGACGCGAGCAGGGGGTGGGAGAAGCTCTGCGGCGTCATCTCGCCGGGGGCGACGATGACGCGCGCGCCCATCCTGGTCCAATTCCACATTTTCACCGCGAACGACATCGGCATGCGGATGCAGCCGTGCGAGGCCGGATAACCCGGCAACACGCCGGCATGCATGGCGACGCCGGACCAGGTAATCCGCTGCATGTACGGCATCGGTGCGCCGCTATAGATGTTGGAGCGGTGGAATTTGTGCTTCTGGATGACGCTGAATACACCCATCGGCGTCGAATGGCCCTTCATGCCAGTCGACACCGGGGATTCTGCGAACGCGCCTTTGCTGTCGTAGACCGTCACCTTCTGCCGGTCGATCGACACGACGATAACGAGCGGTCCTTGCGGCTTGGTGCCGGCTTCCTTCTCGGCTTTAACTTCTTTCTTGCCGACTGTGCGGCTCTTCTGCGGCTTCTGGCGCAGTGGCTCGGGACGCTGCCGGGCGTAATAGGAGCCGTCGGAATAATCCGTCCAATAGTAGAACGCCGCGTCTGCGTGGCTGGTCGTGCCGATCGCACCCGCCGCCGTCAAAACGACGACCTGCCAAAGCCGCGCCGACTTGGCGGAAGAACCCGACCCGCTCACGCTGTTCATCCTCGAATCCACAACCCAAATCAGACGTTAGTCTCGCAAAGGGGATACGCGTTCACCAGCAGGGTGGTTCTGCGATCAGCTACTTTTGTCCAAGCCGTAGCAGAAAAGCCTCACGGAGCGGTAAACGGCGGCCGCGCCCGACTGCCTGTCGCCTTCCTGTCGGGCTCTCGCGTTCCTACATTGCAGGGACGTGTTACCGGAGAGCTTCATGTCATCTCGTTTCCCCGGTCTTTCCAGCATCCGCTTGAAAGGCCTCGCTTTATTTCTCCTGGCTCTGACCGCGCCAATGGCGTCGGCATATGCCGCCGACGAGCCCGATCTGATCTTCCGCCGCTCGACCGTGTTCAAATGGATGAGCCCGAACGACAAGCTCGCGACCTATGGTCTCGACGATCCGGAAGTCGAGGGCGTCGCTTGTCATTTCACGGTGCCGGAGAAGGGGGGCTTCAAGGGGTGGCTGGGCCTTGCCGAGGAGGTCTCGGACATCTCGCTCGCCTGCCGCCAGGTCGCCCCGATCAGGTTCAAGCACAAGATGGAGCAGGGCGACGACATGTTCCGCCAGCGGCGCTCGCTGTTCTTCAAGAAGATGCAGATCGTGCGCGGCTGCGACGCCAAGCGCAACGTGCTGGTCTACATGGTCTATTCGGACAAGTTGATCGAGGGGTCGCCCAAGAACTCGACCTCGACCGTGCCGATCATGCCATGGGGACCGGCGGACGCAAACGTCCAGAAGTGCGGCGAGTTCTTCAATCAGTGACGATTGCCCGGCTTCGCGAGATGCGAACCGGTCAGCCGCACGAACATCTGCGGCGCAGCCTCGAACCCGCGGCTCGATTGCAGCGCCATTTGGCCGGCGCTGCCGCGAACTGGTGGTTCATCTCCGCGATCTTTCGCTGGATCCGCATCGCGCGGCGTTGCGCGATTTCCCGCCATCATGGTGGCCATTCCTCACGTGAACGCGCCCGATGAATCGGGCCTCTCGGTTTCGATGGCTTGGGTCGCGGCCGAACCGCCCCTGATTCAAGGACCAGCCCTCGTTCGCCGCCCTCTCTTCAGCAGAAAAACGTAAAATGCGTGTGAAGCGCTCGAGGCGGGAGCATGACGGCCTCGGTGCAAGGTGCGTTTCCGCGCTGAGGCAGGAACTTGCCGGGCCACTTTGAGCTGCAGCCTGACCTCACTGAAATGACTGGCGTTTTCCGAGAATTGTTTCGTCGTCTCGGTCCGGATGAAACAATTCTCACTGAGACGAAACCATTTTCAGCTTTTCGCGCATCACGCGCGAAACCGCCTATGGTTATCAGCGTCACAACGACGACGGCGCACGGCCGGCCACGGAATTTGGAGATAAATCATGCGCGCGCTCACCTTCATCCTTGCTTTCGGGTTCGTGCTCGTCGGCCCCTCGTTTGCGGGAACGCCTGAAGGGAATCTCCCCGGTATCGGTACCTTCCAGTACAGCGGCTCGCCCGTCACGATCACGCCAGCACAGCCGATCATGGTCGCCGCACGCTTTTGACCGCACACAAGACAAAAGCCGGTAAGGCCATCATGTTGCTTCGTCTCTGCGCCGCGGCGTTTGTGTCTCTTCTGACGATCGGTTCCGTTCAGGCGCAGGTTCGCACACCCTACCGGCTACCCGATCCACGCAGCGAATTCGTGCGCCAGTGCGCGCCGCACATGCTCGGGCGCTGGGAGCATCCGGAAGCGGTTTGCGGCTGCCTCCACGACCATGCCGCCGCTGCCGTCGAGGACCGCGATCTGCGCGAGGCGCTGCTGCGCGGCATCACCGAGACCGGCGTGCCGACGATCGAGACCGATTGGGTACCGGTATCCAAGCGGGGTGAGATCGGGCCGACTTTCACCAAGATCGCCAAGCCGACCTTGCAGTGCATGTTCGATCCGGCGAAGTAGCTTGTCAGCAGATCATCTCGTTCTCGGACCCTGCCGCGGCACGCAGGAACTCGTGCGCGAGACACCCTTGTCCGTCATCTTGGCGCCGCGCACCTCTTTGACCTGACCGGCGGGGCAGGTTCCGTCGTCCACGAGCACGCGCTGGCCGAGCTTCAGATCGACGATGTCCTGCTCGCGCCCGATGGTGCCTGCACGCGCCGTCGGAGCAAGCACGGTGGCGATCAGGAGCGAAAAGCAGGCGGCGCGACGGAGTGACATGACGGAAGCTCCCGGAATGATGCCGCAATGTAGGGGCGGATTAGCGATTCTGATAGTGAAGCCTGGTTACGCTCGCCGGCCCGCTCTGCTTTTCGCGCGCAAGGCCGAGCGCGATTCCCGCGCGAGCCGCTCGGCGGACGCTACGAGTTGTGGAACTGCATGTCCCGAAAACCCCAGCACGAAGCCGGGCAGTGGACGCGCGCGCGAATAAGTGTCGGCCAATAGCCAGCCCTCGGCGCCGGCCGCTCGTTTGGCTTGCGCTGCCACAGACGGGTCGATCGACGGATCGAACCGGGCGACAAGATGCAGGCCCTGTGATGGCACCGGCACGGATAGCGCGCGGTCTGATTTGGCCTCCAGCGTTTCGGCCAGCGCTTCACGCGCCTCGCGGTAGAGTTTTCGCACGCGCTTCAGGTTCGCGGCGAAAGCGCCGGAATTGAGCATGTCGGCCACCGCGCCTTCCATCAGCGTGCCGGGAAAGCGGTCGAGCGCCGCGCGCGCAGCCGTCACGTCCGCGATCAGACGCTCGGGCAGGGCGCAATAGCCGATGCGCAGGCCCGGAAACAGCGTCTTGGCAAACGTGCCCAGGTAGATCACGCGCTGGAGGCGATCGATGCCGGCGAGCGACATCAGCGGTGCGCCGTCATAGCGGAACTCGCTGTCGTAATCATCCTCGAGCACGAATGCGCCGGCCTGCCTTGCCCAATCCAGCAGCTCGAGCCGCCGCGACATCGACATCTGCACGCCAAGTGGAAATTGATGCGACGGTGTGACGTAAGCTGCGCGCGCGGACGGCGCCGCGATACGGCCGTTGGCGACACATATCCCGTGCTCGTCGACGGGGACAGGCACGGCGCGATAGCCGCAATGCGCGATGGTTGTTCGCGCGGCGGGATAGCCGGGGTCCTCGCACCATACCTGGTCGTTGGATCTCAGGATCGCGCTCAGCACGATGCGCAGCGCGTGCAGCGTGCCCGACGTCAGCATGATTTGATCGGGATCGCAGCGCAGGCCGCGCGCTGACAGCAAATGATCGGCAATCGCCGCGCGGAGCTCGCCGCTGCCGCGGGGATCGCCATAATGCAGGTGCTCGGCCCCGAACGCACGCATGCGGCGGCCGACGAAGGCGCGAAAGCGCTGCACCGCGCGCTCGTCGATATGGGTGCAGCCGAGCGCAAACGCGCCTTGCCCGGGCATTTCGACAACCACCTTCGGCTTGTTCGGCTCGGCCGCCCGAGCAGGGATTCGTGCGGCGACGAACGTTCCGGAGCCGACGGTTGCGTCTGCAAGGCCGTCGGCGATCAGGCGCTCATAGGCGGTGACAACGGCGTTGCGCCGGAAGCCGGTCTGCTTGGCCAGAGCCCGCGATGGCGGCAGCAGCTCGCCGGGCTTGATGAGGCCGGAGACGATCGTCTCGCACAGCGCCTGATAAAGCCGGTGCGCGGCGGAAGCGCCGGCCGTGATGTGCGGCCCCGTAAGGTCGAGCGGCAGCTCGGTCTTGGCGGGCGAGGACGAATTGGTCGGAATTTTTTGCATGGAATTGGAACTATCGCAGACCAAATGCGCGGGTACAACGGCTCTGGAATTCTTCCAATCCGATCAGGAGCGGCCGTGAGCCAGACCGAGACTTCAAATTCCTATCCGACGTCGGCGCGCAACCAGGTGAAACGCCGGCACGACCGAGGCTTCTACGATCACGCCACGGTCCATCGCATCCTCGATTCCTCGATGCTATGCCACGTCTCCTATGTGATCGACGGCCAGCCCTATTGCACGCCGACCTTCTTCTGGCGCGAGGGCACCAAGCTCTACTGGCACGGCTCGAGCGCCAGCCGCATGCTGCGCAACCAGACGAAGGGCGAGCGCGTCTGCCTGACGGTCGCCCATCTCGACAGCCTCGTGCTGGCGCGCTGCGGCTTCAACCATTCCGCCGACTACCGCGCGGTCATGGCATTCGGCACGGCCTATCTCGTCACCGACCCCGAGGAGAAGGAGCGGGCGGTGATCGCCATGGTCGACCGCTTCTTTCCGCATCGCACCGCCGGCCTGCGACAGAGCACCACGCAGGAGATCAAGGCAACGTTCTTTATCGCCATGGAGATCGAGGAGGCCTCAGCCAAGATCCGCGCCAAGGGTGTCGCTGACGACGATGAGGACTATGAGTTGCCGATTTATGCGGAGCGCATTCCGGTCCGCACCGTACTCGGCGCCCCAGAGCCGTGCCCTCGCCTGCTTGACGGTGTGAGCCGGCCTGCGACGCTGAATGGCTATTCCGAAGGCCGGCTGCTCGAAGATGCATTGCGGGATGCTTATTTTGTGGAGTACCCGGACGGCTGAAATCGGCTAGTTTGCGCACTCCTTGGGAACCATTGAAATGCCTGGAGTTGCCCTGATGAATGCCGAAGCGCAGCAGAGAATTCTTGACGCCGTCGATAGCGGCTTCGAAGCTCAGCTTGCAACCACCCGCGATTTCGTCGCGATCCCTTCCACCCGCGGGGCGGAGGGGCCGTGCCAGGACATGATCGGCGATCTCCTGCGGCAACGTGGCTACGAGGTCGACGATTGGCGCATCAATGTCGACGATCTGAAGGATCTGCGCGGCTTCGGTCCGATCGAGCACGATTTTTCGAAGGCTCGTTCCGTGGTGGGTACTTACCGTCCGCAGACCAATGGCGGCAAATCGCTGATCCTGCAGGGGCACTGTGACGTGGTGCCGGCCGGCCCGCTGGAATTGTGGGATACGCCGCCATTCACGCCGGTCGTCAAGGACGGCAAGATGTTCGGCCGCGGCGCCTGCGACATGAAGTCGGGCACGATCGGTGCGCTCTATGCGCTGGACGCGATCAAGGCTGCCGGCTTCAGGCCGACGGCGCGGATCCATTTTCAATCGGTGATCGAGGAAGAGAGCACCGGCGTCGGCGCACTCTCCACGCTGCAGCGCGGCTATCGCGCGGACGCCTGCTTCATTCCGGAGCCGACCGGTGGCAAGATGGTGCGCTCGCAGGTTGGCGTGATCTGGTTTCGCCTGCGCGTGAAGGGGCATCCGACCCACGTTGCCTTCGCCGGTTCGGGCGCGAACGCGATCATGGCGGCGTATCACCTGATCCAGGCACTGCAAAAGCTTGAGATCGAATGGAACGAGCGCGCCAAGGCCGACCGTTATTTCAAGACGCTCAATCATCCCATCAACTTTAACCCGGGCATCATCAAGGGCGGCGACTGGGCCTCGAGCGTGCCGGCCTGGTGCGACGTCGACTGCCGGATTGCGGTATTGCCGGGCTGGTCGATCGCCGATCACCAGAAGGAGATCATGGCTTGCGTTGCTGCTGCAGCGCGAAACCACCGCTTCCTCGCCAACAATCCGCCGGAGATCGAATGGTCGGGCTTCCTATCGGAAGGCTATGAACTGACCGACGCGGCGGAGCCTGAGGCTGCGTTCGGCAGGGCCTTCAACAAGGTCTATGGCGGCATGCCAGAGGACCTCGTCTTCACCGCGCTGACCGACACGCGCTTCTACGGCCTCAACCACGGCATTCCGAGCCTGTGTTTTGGGGCCAGTGGAGGCGAGATGCACGGCTTCAACGAGTTCGTCGACCTGGAGTCGCTGAAGAAGACGACCAAGGCGATGGCGCTGTTCATCGCGGAATGGTGTGGCGTGGAGAAGGCGTAGGCCTCTCCGCCGTCATTGCGAGGAGCCCTTGCGACGAGGCGATCCAGGCTGTTGCCGCGGAGACAGACTGGATTGTTTCGCTGCGCTCGCAATGACGGATGATAGTCCTGTAGGGTAGCCAAGGGCGCTCTTGCGCTGTGCCCACCATCCGTTCTTCAACCTCGAAAGAGAAGCAGGGCACGCTGTCGCTTTGCCCATCCTACGGCGTCGCCGTCGGGACGCGCGCTGTCCGAAACAGGGGCGCATCCAAATGCTTTAAGCTTAAAATAAAGACTAGGATGCCGGCCGTGCCGGTGGCAGACTGGTGTCCGGTTCGCTGGACGGGTCCTCAGGAGCAGCAATGCGCGATTGGGATGACGCTTACGCCAATTCGGCCCATATCCCGGGCTCGGACAAGATGCCGGCGCTGTGGGCGGAGCGGGCGGCGGCCTACCGCGACGGGCTGAAGGAGTTTCGCCCGGACATCGCCTATGGCGCTGGCGAGCGCCAGAAGCTCGACCTGATCCTGCCCGACGGCGACAGCAAGGGTCTCGTCGTATTCGTTCATGGCGGCTACTGGATGCGCTTCGACAAATCGACGTGGACCGATCTCGCCGAAGGCGCGCGCCATCAGGGCTGGACGGTCGCGCTGCCGAGCTACACGCTGGCGCCGGCCGCGCGCATCTCCGATATTACCGCGGAAATTGCGGCCGCGATCGCCAAGGCGGCCTCGCTGGTCTCGGGGCCGATCCGGCTCGCGGGCCACTCCGCCGGCGGCCATCTCGTCACGCGCATGCTGTGCGAAGACGGCGGCCTCGAGTCCGCGGTCTACGACCGCATCGCCGGCACGCTCTCGATCAGCGGCCTGCACGATCTGCGTCCGCTGCTGAAGACGAAGATGAACGAGACGCTGCGCATGACGATCGAGGAGGCGACGCTGGAAAGCGCGGCGTTGCATCTGCCGCGCGGGCGTTCGCCTGTGACTGCCTGGGTCGGCGGCAGCGAGCGGCCCGAATTCATCCGCCAGTCCGATCTGATGGCCAATGTCTGGACCGGTTTCGACGTGCCGACCCACCTCGTCATCGATCCCGGCCTCAACCATTTCACCGTGATCGACGGACTGAAGGATCCGTCGTCGCCGATCACCGCCCGCCTGATCGGCCTCGACTGACGAAGCATGGAAGATCGATCGAAAGGACCTGGCATGACGTCCAGCGATTACGATCCCACGAGCGAGGGCGCCGAGACCGATTTCACCCGGCGGATGTCCTATGGCGACTACCTTGCGCTGGATGCGATCCTGGGAGCGCAACATCCGCTGTCGGAGGCGCATGACGAGATGCTGTTCATCATCCAGCATCAGACCACGGAGCTATGGATGCGGCTGGCCATCCACGAGCTCAGTGCGGCGCGAAGTGCGATCTCGCGGGATGAGGTGCAACCTGCGATGAAAATGCTGGCGCGGATGTCGCGCATCTTCGAGCAGCTCAACGGCGCCTGGGACGTGCTGCGCACGATGACTCCCAGCGAGTATACCCGCTTCCGCTCGCAACTCGGGCAATCCTCGGGCTTCCAGTCGCGCCAATACCGGCTGATCGAATTTCTGCTCGGCAACCGCAACCACGCCATGCTGAAGCCGCACGCGCACGATGCGGAGACGACGAAGCTGCTCGAAGCTGAACTCGCGGCGCCCAGCCTCTATGACGAGGTGTTGCGGCTTGCCGACCGCAACGGGCTCAAGATGCCTGCCGCGGTGCTGGCGCGCGATGTTCGCGAGACGCACAGCTTCAACGAGGGCGTGCTGCAGGCTTGGCGTATCGTCTACGAGGCGCCGGAGACGCACTGGATGCTCTACGAACTGGCCGAGAAGCTGGTCGATTTCGAGGATTATTTCCGCCGCTGGCGCTTCAACCACGTGACGACGGTCGAACGCGTCATCGGATTCAAGCGCGGCACCGGCGGCACTGGCGGCGTCAGCTATCTCAAGCGCATGCTGGAGGTCGAGCTATTTCCCGAACTCTGGCGCGTGCGTACGATTCTATAGAAAATGCCCATGACCAGATATCGCGTCTATGACGACACCAAGGCTCTGTTTCATCTGCCTGCCGGCGTGATTTATCTCGACGGCAACTCGCTCGGCGCGCTGCCGCTGGGCGTCGCCGAGCGCGTCAATCGCGTCATCACGACCGAATGGGGCAACGAGCTGATCCGCGCCTGGAACACCGCCGGCTGGTACGTCCAGCCGCGCCGCGTCGGCGATCGCATCGCGCGCTTGATCGGTGCTGCTGCCGGCTCGGTGATGGTCGGAGACACGCTGTCCCTCAAGGTCTATCAGGCACTCGCGGCCGCGCTCGACATGAATGGCTCGCGCAAGGTGATCCTGTCGGATACCGGCAACTTCCCGACTGATCTCTATATGGCCGAGGGCCTGATCGAAACGCTCGGGCGCGGCCATCAATTGCGCCTGGTGCCGCCGGAGGAGATCGAGGCCGCGTTGTCGGAGGAGGTCGCGGTGCTCTACATCACCGAGGTCGACTACCGCACCGGCCGCCGCCACGACATGGCGAGACTGACGGCGAAAGCGCATGCTCTCGGCATCGTCACTGTCTGGGATCTCGCGCATTCGGCCGGTGCGCTGCCGGTCGATCTCGCGGGCTGCGGCGCCGATTTTGCCGCGGGGTGCACCTACAAATATCTCAATGCCGGTCCCGGCGCGCCGGCCTTCCTCTACGTCGCGCCGCGCCACGCCGACAGCGCTCGCGCCGCGCTGTCCGGGTGGATGGGCCATGCGAAGCCGTTTGCGTTCGAGCTCGCCTATGCCGCCGCCGGCGGCGTCGAGCGCATGCGCGTGGGCACGCCGCCGGTGCTGGCGATGGCGGCGCTGGAGGCCTCGCTCGACATCTGGGACCGCGTCGACCTCGCCGAAGTCCGCGCGCGCTCGCTCGCGCTCGGCGATCTCCTGATTGCCGAGGTCGAGCGCCGCTGCCCATCCCTGAAGCTGGTGACGCCGCGCGCACATGAACGTCGCGGCTCCCAGGTCTCCTTCGCTTTCGATGGTGGTTATGCCGCGATGCAGGCCTTGATCGCCCGCGGTGTCATCGGCGATTTCCGCGCCCCCGAGATCATGCGGTTTGGGATTACGCCGCTCTATGTCGGCGAGCGCGAAGTGATGAAGGCGGCCGAGGTCATCGAGGATGTCATCGTCGGCGAGGTCTGGCGTCGGCCGGAGTACCAGATTGTCAACGCGGTGACGTGAGGAAGACGACTCCTCAGACGTCATTGCGACGAACAGATTGGGCGCGTTCACCACCACAACGCCGCCACGATCGCATCGAGTCCGTCCGTCAGCGCCGCGGGTCCCGGCTGTAAAATCACCGGAGACTTGATCTCTACGACGCGATTGTCGCGTACGGCCGGGATTCCGCTCCATCCGTCGCGCTGCTGCGAGCGGGCACGACCTTCTTGCCGCACCATGATGCGAGGATCACGTCAGGCGCAGCCTCACGCACGGCGTCCGGTGAAATGATGCGATCCTTCGCCGCCTGCCGATGGCGCAATTCCGGAAAGGCGTCCTTGCCACCGGCAATCTCGATCAGCTCGGAGACCCAGCCGATGCCCGAGATCAACGGATCATCCCATTCCTCGAAATAGACTTTTGGCCGCGGTGAAGGGCGGGGCGCTGCTGCGATCGCCGCGAGGCGCCGCTCGAAACCTTGTGCGAGGTGCTCCGCGCACCCCGCGGCTCCGACCAGTGCACCGAGCGTGCGGATCATCGCCAGGATCCCTGCGATGTCGCGCTGGTTGAACACGTGGACATCGATGCCGGCGCGGACGAGGTCAGCGACGATGCCGGCCTGGAGATCGGAAAACGCCAGCACGAGGTCCGGCTCCAATGCCAGGATCTTCGGGATGTCCGCGGAGACGAAAGCCGCTACTCGCAGCTTCTCGCGCCGTACCTGCGGTGGGCGCACGGCGTAGCCGGAGACGCCGACGATACGATCCTGCTCGCCGAGCAGATAGAGCGTCTCGACCGTCTCTTCGGTGAGACAGACGACGCGGCGGGGCGGAAAGTGGCGCATGGAGGGAGCATATGCGCGAACGCGGCGCATATGTCAGCACCGCGCTTACCTCGGAGGTCATTGCTTTGCCGCGCGAAGCAATTCACCCTGAGACAACAAGCAATTGGGAGGAGATGTAATGACGCCGCTCGAGAGACTTAAAGCGATGAAGATGCCGTTCGCCGAGTTCAAGGGCGTCGAGTTCGTCGAGGCCGAGAAGGACCGCGTGGTGGCGCGGATGACGGTCCGGCCCGATCTCTGCACGCTTCACCATACCATCCATGGCGGGGCAGTGATGGCGCTGGCCGATTCCGTCGGCGCGGCGGCGACCGTGATCAATCTGCCCGAGGACGCCAAGGGCACGACCACGCTGGAGAGCAAGACCAATTTCATCGGCGGGGCCAAGGAGGGAACCATGGTCATCGCCACGGCCACTCCGATTCATCGTGGTCGCCGGACCCAGATCTGGACCACCCGGCTGGAAACCGAGGACGGCAAGCTGGTCGCCGTGGTGACCCAGACGCAGCTGGTCCTGTAGGACTACGGGGGCTTGATTTTATTAACGAATTAGTCGCTTCCGGTGCCTTCTAACTTGGGCAGGTCCCCGTCTTGAAAATTATGGTGCGATGCACAATATGAGAGGCCTAGGGATTCGAACGCCTCCTCGAGGGACACCAAGAGGAGTTCTGACGTGGTACTTGAAGAGACGGTCCGCACCGTTCCCGGCTATGTACGGACCTTGATCCAGCAGGAAGAATTGCCGCTCCTGCGCGACCATCTGCTGAGGCTTGATGCCGGCAGCCGACATGACCGTTTCAACGGTTTTCTCGACGACAGCTTCATCGAGCGTTACGCCGCCCGCTGCGCCGAGGACGGCACCGTGATCGTTGCCTATATCGTCGATGGCGTGGTCCGCGGCGCGGCCGAGCTGCATCCCCCGGAAGATGGTTGCTTGCCCGAGGTCGCCTTCAGCGTGGAAGCTTCCGCACGCCGCCAGGGTGTCGGCACGGTGCTGTTCCGTCGTCTGATCGCGGAGGCGCGCTGGAAAGGCTACAAGCAGCTGCGCATCACCACAGGCGCCGAGAATCACGCGATGCGGGCGCTCGCCAGGAAGTTTGGGGCGCATCTGGCATTCCGCCAGGGCGAATCGACCGGTACGATCGACCTCGCCAAGACCCCTAAGGCCGAACTCGCCGATCTCGCGGCCTCGCCGTTCATAGCCGGGCGCGCTCTTCTCAGCTTCAACAGCACTTGCTGGAAGCTGATCTCGAGCATGTACGGCAATCGCGCCGCATAGCCTGAGAGTAACGGCCAGGAATCAAAAAGCGGACCGGCACGGCCGGTCCGCTTTCGTATTCTGGGTAGTGAAGTGAACGCTCAGGTGCCGGTGCGCTTGTCGTTGCCGAAACGGCGGACGACGCGGCGCTCGACCACCACGGAGCGCTGCGCGCCCTGTTCACCGGCGATGACGCGCGTGGCAGTGATACGGCTGTTGGTGCGGGCCTGCTTCTTCACCTCGGCTTGGACGACGTCGAGCGGCATTCCCATCAAGGCTGCGGCGATTTCGGCCTGCTGCGCCTGATCGTCGGTGATACCAACGGCGGCGAAGATCGCCTCGTCCAGGGTGGGCGGATCGTGGCGCACGCGCCGCGTGCCATATTTGGTGTTCCAGTCTGCGCTCATAACGGCCTCGTTTTGATGCCGGGATACCTAGTGCCCTGAATGTTGCATTGCAATATGAAATCGGTGTGGCAGCTCAGCTATGCACCGTTCGGGTGTCATGGCGGTGACACAGCACCTGCAACGACCTCCACCCGTTGCTGAGGCCAGCGCTTCAGGGCTGCGTCTCCGGCTTCGGTGAGCCGGTAAATCCCCCGCTCAGTGCGTTCGAACCAGCCATACACATTGTTAAGCAAGATCTTGCCGGCATCGGGACAGCGTTCCCGCAGCTCGCGCACGTGCTTCGGGCCTTCGGCGAGCGCCGACGCGCAGGCCAGAGCCTGCTGCCGATAGGCCGTCATGATCGGTGCGCGGGTGCTGCCGCCGAGCACGGGATCACCCTGGCGCCGCTGATGCTCGGCGACGAGGCGCGAGCGCACCTTCGGCTCGCGGCGTGGCGCCGCAGTCGGCGGTTTCACCAGCACTTCGACCTGGCCGCGATCGGTCACGCCGAGCATGCCGAAGCCGAGACGGCGGCAGAGATTGCGATAGCGCGCATCGCTCTCGCGTCCCTTGCCACGCGCCGACATCTTCGCCGCGATCCAGACCTCGTCGCCGGCCGGCGCACGGTCGACCGCCTGCAGGATCAGCTCGAGATTGAAGGCAAGCTTGAGCTCGCCGATGACCACGACCGGCGGATCGCCGGCGCTGAGACCGACGAGATCGCAGCCGCCGATCTCGCCCTTGACCGTGAAGCCAAGCTCCTCGAGGAAGCGTTTGACGGGAAGATAGAGTGCGGTTTCCAAGGGAGCGTCCGGTCGGAGAATCGGTCGGGAGCAGTCTAGGGCCTTCTCGGTCCAGATTGAATCACAGCCGCTCCGATGCTGCCGACAAGCTTCGACTTACATCCGCCCGCCCACCGGGATCAGCGCACCGGTGACACCGCTTGCGGCATCGCCGGCGAGGAACAGGATCACCTCGGCGAGTTCCTGTGGCGTCACCCATTTGGAGAAATCGGCCTTTGGCATGTTGACGCGATTGGCCGCGGTGTCGATGATCGAGGGCAGCACGGCATTCACGGTGACCTTGCCTTTCCATTCGTTGGCGAGCGCCTCGGTGAGGCGATGCACGCCGGCCTTCGAGGCCGCATAGGGACCCATGCCGCTGCCGGCCTGGAGCGCGCCCATCGCGCCGATATTGACGATGCGGCCAACCTTGGACCCGGCGAGATGCGGCAGCGCCGCGCGCGAGGCATTGAGCGCGGTGAGTACGTTGAGCGCATGCATGCGCTGCCACGTTTTCATGTCGCCGTCGCCAACGGTCTCGAAGGCGAAGCCGCCGGCAATGTTGATCAGTGCGTCGAGCCGGCCGAAATGATTTGCGGCCGTCTCAACGGCGTTGTTCGCTTGCGCTGCGTCGGACAGGTCGACACCGCCGATCTCGATGCGTTCGGGCGTCGCTGACAATTGCGAAGGCGCGTGATCGATGCCGGCAACGCGCGCGCCGCGCGCCAGCGCGGCCTCGGCAACGACCTTGCCGAGTGCGCCGAGCGCGCCGGTCACGATGATGACTTTTCCCTGCACGGTGCTTCTCCGTCCGTCGAAAACTGCGCCGACTATTTGCGCGGTCCGAATTGGACTTGCAATGGCGGCGGCTTCAAGGCTGAATGGTCGCTGCAACCTTGAATGGCGGGAAGGATTGATATGTCCGAGAGTCTGCCGGCCGTGGACTTTCCCGAAGGCATCATCAAGCTCGAACATCCGCTGCGAAATTTCTACGACGCGCTGCACGGACAAGGGCCAGTTCGTGTCGTGGCAATGGGGTCGTCTTCGACGGCAGGGCGGGAGGACGTTGTGCCTTACCCCTATCGTCTCGAAATGTATCTGAGGCGGCATTACGCAGAACCGTTACCGAACGTGCGGATCGACGTGTTCAACCGTGGCAAGGGTGGTCAGGAGGCGCCGGAAGAACTCGAGCGGTTCAATTCCGACATCTTTCGCGACGCCCCGTCGCTGGTGCTCTGGCAGGTCGGAACCAATGCTGTTTTTCACAAGGAGAAGTACAAGTTCAAGGATGTCGTCGGCGCGATCACCAAAGGGGTGCAGCGATTGCTTCCGTCGCGTCAGCCTGCGATGGATGTCGTATTGATCGATCCGCAATACGTGACCGCCATGCTTCGGGACGACTACGCCGAGCTCTCCGAAGAGATCGTGTCGGCGATCCGTGAGATCGCAAGAGCCGCGAAGGTGAACCTGTTTCAGCGATGGGCCTTGATGCGGCATTGGCATGTGCAGAACGGCGTGTCATTCGAGCAGATGCTCGATCCGACCGATCTGCCCGACATGCTTCATCAGGGCGACTGGAGCACGCTCCAGCTTTCCAAAGCCTTGTGCAAAGCGATTACGGATGCGACCAGCGCGGCGGGCTGGTTAGCGGCCGAAGTGAAGCCCTGATCACGCTTGCAGATAGCGCGCCTTCAGCGCGTCTTGCTCTGCCGTGCCGAGTTTGAGCCCGTCGCGCAAATAGGTTTCGACATCGCCATATTCGCTGCCGACCGCTTCGAAAGCGGCTGCAAGGTACGAGGCCTCGACGCTGCCGATCGCGTCGAGAACATCTGCGGGCAGATCGGAGGCGTTCGACGGGTCTCGCCTGTAGTGCCGGTTGGTCAAGAGATAATCCTCGGCGATGACCTCGTCCGCCACGCCGAGCGCATGCAGGATCAGCGCGCTGGCGAAGCCGGTGCGGTCCTTGCCGGCGGTGCAGTGGATGACCAGCGGCGCGCGGTCTTCTAGCAGATGGCCGAACAGCGCACGGAAGCTGTGCGTGTTGTGGCGCACATAATTGCGATAGGACTCGCGCATGAGCTCGAGCGCCACGACCGCGGTCAGCGTGCCCTTCGCGAGCTCGGCGCGCAGCCCGGCCACGACGGTCGGTTCGATCGGAAGCGAATGCACCGTGATCTCGTCCACGACGCAGATGCCGGCCGCGCGCTCCTCCAGGCCACGGAAATCGAAGGCGCTGCGCACGCCCAGCGCCCGGATGACCTCGATGTCGGCAGCAGTGAGCTGGCCGAGATGGTTGGAGCGGAAAATGTGCCGCCAGCGTGTGGTGCGGCCATCCATGGTCGGGTAGCCGCCGAGGTCGCGGAAATTGCTCGCACCCTGGAGGGCGAGATGACGGGCAGGGGAGTCTTTCAGCGAGGAGTCTTGCATGGGGTCAGCTTGGGTTATGGTTCCACTGGATGCACCTTTGGCGTCCTTGCGGTCTATTACAGGGGGAGATCATGGGCCGGCACAAGGCCATTGCCTTAACGGTCAGCATGCTGGCGGGCGCAATGCCCGGTGCGCGGCAGGCCGATGCGCAGACCTTCCAAACCTACCGCTGCGCCGATGGTACGCAGTTCATCGTCGGGTTTTATGACTACGACAAGCGCGCCTTCCTCCAGATCGATGGCGAGCCCGTCACGCTCGCCAAGCGGCTGGCGGTTTCGGGGGCGCGCTATTCGGGGGCGGGAGTCACGCTGAGGATTCCCAAGACCGGACCTGCCACGGTCAAGCACCTGAAGCGGCCGGTCACGGCATGCGCGGTGGTCGAAAAGCCCGGGATCTAGCCGGGGGCGCTGGAATTAAAAAAGGGCCGAAACGCCGTTGTTTCGACCCTCTTTCAAACCGTCGCCGGTCGCTTGCGAAAGCCCGGCACTGTCAGTTCCGTGGCTGGCATCAGCGATCCCATTTCGGCTTGGCTTCGTCGACCGCATCCTGGTGATACCAGCTGTCGCTGCAGATCGAGACGTTCGAGGGCAGCGAGGCGTGATCGGCAGGAAGGCGGGTCTCGCCATAACGGCGTCCCCCGAGCGCCGCACGGCCGCCGACGGGGAATTGGTAGATCTTCGCAGATCCGTGACTAAGACCATTGTTCATCATTACGATTTCTCCTTGGTCGAAGCGCCTTGGCCTCCATGGTGCGCCCGACTCGTTCGATTGTGGTTACTGGAATCCCCATATCGGCCGCGCTTCCCGGATTGGAAAGTGCTGAAAAGGAAATCAGTTTCCGCCCATTTTGTAGGCAGGTGGCCTTCTGCATCCTCGAAGGCACGATGCCGCTGACCAACGCGTGGGCCATTCCGAAGGTTGCCGGAGAGGGGCCGAAGAGTTTGCGAAAATTGCCGGACGTTGATGCGCGTTTAGTCGGCAGCTTCCGGGGCGATGCTCACTGCTCCAGAATCGGGCGTTTTCCGAGGGATTTTGCAGTGCAGCTTCACGGGAAGGTGCGCGGCTATGACGCACAGGGCCGTGAGTGGTTCGCCGGGGTCGCGGGAGGGCCGGCCGCGGTGGAAAACCGCCCGTCCTGCGGCTTTTTGGCACGTAAAATGCTTGGAAAGCGCCGGCCGATGATGGCCGGGTACAAAACGTGCGGGGGCCTCCAGGCCCCCAACCTTTCGCATCATCTACAGAGAGGCTCAATGACCAAGTACAAGCTCGAGTACATCTGGCTCGACGGATATACGCCGACTCCGAATTTGCGCGGCAAAACTCAGATCAAGGAATTCGCGTCGTTCCCGACGCTCGAGCAGCTTCCGCTCTGGGGCTTCGATGGCTCCTCCACCCAGCAGGCCGAAGGCCACAGCTCCGATTGCGTGCTGAAGCCGGTCGCGGTGTTCCCGGACGGTGCGCGCACCAACGGGGTGCTGGTGATGTGCGAAGTCATGATGCCGGACGGCAAGACCCCGCATCCGTCCAACAAGCGCGCCACCATCCTGGACGACGCCGGCGCCTGGTTCGGCTTCGAGCAGGAATACTTCTTCTACAAGGACGGCCGTCCGCTCGGCTTCCCGGAATACGGCTATCCGGCGCCGCAGGGCCCATACTACACCGGTGTCGGCTACAAGTTCGTCGGCGACGTCGCCCGCAAGATCGTCGAAGAGCATCTCGACCTTTGCCTCGCTGCCGGCATCAACCATGAAGGCATCAACGCGGAAGTCGCGAAGGGCCAGTGGGAATTCCAGATCTTCGGCAAGGGCTCCAAGAAGGCCGCTGACGAAATGTGGATGGCCCGCTACCTGATGCTGCGCCTGACCGAGAAGTACGGCATCGACATCGAATTCCACTGCAAGCCGCTCGGCGACACCGACTGGAATGGCTCCGGCATGCACGCCAACTTCTCGACCGAGTACATGCGTACGGTCGGTGGCAAGGAGTATTTCGAGGCACTGATGGCCGCCTTCGACAAGAACCTGATGGACCACATCGCCGTCTACGGCCCGGACAACGACAAGCGTCTGACCGGCAAGCACGAGACTGCGCCGTGGAACAAGTTCAGCTACGGCGTTGCCGACCGCGGTGCCTCGATCCGCGTTCCGCATTCCTTCGTCAACAACGGCTACAAGGGCTATCTGGAAGACCGCCGTCCGAACTCGCAAGGCGACCCCTACCAGATCGCTTCGCAGATCCTGAAGACGATCGCTTCCGTGCCCACCGACAAGAAGGCTGCGGCCTAAGATCCTCCCGGCCCGGGCTGGGGGCTGGCCCGGGTTGGAGCTCAATCCGCCGGAGCAAAGGCTCCGGCGGATTTTTGCATTTGGATGGAAGCCGTTCCTGTGTCTGCCGATCTCGGCTTCGCGAAACTTGTCGATCGCCGCCGAACGCGGGATAGTGGAGGCAGATGCGCGCAGGGCCGGGGACACGGCTGGTGTTTGAAGGCTTCTACAAGGTGAGATTTCAGCTCGGCGATGCCGTCGGCCGGAGCGTGATGCATGCCGGCAACGGCAAGATGCTCGGCGGCAATTCGGCCTTCGCCCATATCGGCACTTACGTGAAGTCCGGCGAGGGCGTGGACGTCGTGATCAACACCGTCCGCCATAACCCGGATCCGAGCTACCGCGCCATGGCCGGCACCGACGATGCCACCTTGATCGCGAAGGGCTGGGCCGACGGCGATCTCTATCGCTTCAAGGGCGAGCTCAAGGAGCTGCCCGGCGTGCCCTTCCAATCGCTGATGACGCCTATCACCGAAGACGAAGTGCCGATCGCCGGCGGCGTCGGCGAAGCGGGCATCGCCGATGGTCTCTACTCGCTCCATCTGCGGATGCTCGACGGTCTTGGCGGCGGTTTCACCGGTGTGATGCTGCTCAACCAGGGCCGCATCCTCGGCGGCGACGCGTCGTTCTATTATCTCGGCAGCTACACCGCCGCGAACGGCCGCTGGAAGGGCCAGATTCTCAACCAGGAGCACACGCCGGCCAAGGACGATCCGATCTTCGGCGGCCGCGAGGTCGGCATCGGCTTCTCCGGCAGCTATGACAGCGAACAGGTGGTGCTGGAGGCGACGGCGCTGGCCGGCAAGCGCAGCTTGCGCCTCACCGCCACGCTCAAGCTGATGCATCGCGCCTGATCGCGCCAGGAACTGCTCATGGAAAACGTTCGTATGCTCTCGACGCTCGGCCTCATGGGCGCGATGCGCAGCCTGTCGTCTGCCTACGAGGCTGCGACCGGCATCCATGTCGATGCCGATTTCGCGCCGACCCTGGCGCTGCTGAAGCGGTTGCGCGAGGGCGAGGCCGCCGACCTCGTCATCCTCACCCGCGAAGGGCTCGACGAGATGATCGGCGAGGGGCGCGTGATTGCCGAGAGCGCGGCCGATCTGGCGCGGTCCTTCGTCGGCATCGCCGTGCGGGCCGGGCAGGCGCACCCCGGTATCGGCAGCGAGGCGGCGCTGCGCGCAACCCTGCTCGCAGCGCGGTCCGTCGCCTATTCGCGGCTCGGTGCGAGCGGCGTGTACTTCGCCCAGCTGATCGTGCGGATGGGGATCGCGGCGGAGATCAACGCCAAGGCCACCATCGTCGAGCAGGGATTTACGGCGGAGCGGCTCGTGACCGGCGAGGCGGACCTCGCCGTGCAGCAGATCAGCGAGCTGAAGCAGGTCGGCGGCATCGAGGTCGTCGGCCCGATCCCGCACGATTTGCAGACGCCGGCCGTGTTCTCCGCCGGCCGCATGACGAACGCGAAACATGCCGACGCCGCGGATCGCTTGCTGCGCCATCTGGCGTCGCCGGAGGTCGCCCCCGTCCTGCGCCAGTCGGGACTTGAGCCTTGAATTTGCCGAGGCGGAGACGCAACGTGATGACCATGCGGACTTACCTCCTTGCCATGCTCTTCGCGCTCGCCGTGCCCCTGACGGCGCAGGCGCAGTCGGCCGATCTCGTTCTATGCGACCGGGTCGCTGGCGATCCCAGCGATCCCGACAAGCCGGCGGACGTGAAGGGCGTGGCGGAGATCGCGTCCTCCGACATCGCGACCGCCATCAAGTTCTGCAGGCAGGCCGCGCCATCCTCGCGGCGCGCCATGTTCGCGCTCGGCCGCGCCTATGCGGCCAACAGGCAGACGGCCGACGCGATCGCGGCCTGGCGCAAGGCCGCCGACAAGGGATCGAGTGCGGCGATGGTCGAGCTCGGTGTCGTCTATGCCACCGGCTCGGGCGTCGCCAAGGACGAAGCGCAAGCGCGAAAGCTGTTCGAGAAGGCGGCGCAGGCCGGCAATCCCCGTGGCGTCAGCAATCTTGCCGCGCTCGGCGGCGCAGGTGGTGCCGCGCCGGCCGATCCCGCGCAGGCACGCGCGCTGCTCGGCAAGGCTGCCGAGACCAACGCAGAAGCGCAGTACCAGCTCGGCCTGATGCTCTCCGAAGGCACGGGCGGTGCCAAGGACGACGCCGCGGCGCGTGCACTGTTCGAGAAGGCGGCGGCACAAAACCATCCCGGCGCATTGGAGCGGATGGGCGCCTTCGCGCAGGAAGGCCGCGGCGGTCCGAAGGACAAGGACGCCGCGAAAGCCTATTACGAGCGCGCCGCAGCGCTCGGCGATGAGGACGCCAAGAAGGCGCTGGAGCGCATTCGCTGTCCCTACGCGATCAAGGACAAGCAGGGCAAGCTCGTCACCACGTTGTGCTTCTGAGCAGAGCCGGGACCTGACGGAACCTGGCTCGCGCGTACGTCGTTGACGTCCGGACAAAACGGAGCGCGATCATGATCCGCAAACTGGCATCGGGCGAATACCGCCTCTATTCCCGCAAGGTGAATCCGAAGACCGGCAAGCGTCGTAATCTCGGCACGTTCAAGAGCCGTGCAGCCGCCGAGAAGCACGAGCGCGAGGTGCAGTACTTCAAGCGTCACTGACGCGTGAGGGCCTTTTCCGCGATCCGGAGACAAAAGTCGAAAAAACAACCCCATGCACAGTAGCCAAGCCGTTGAAATCACACGCATGCGGATTTTGCGAAGTCGATTTGACCCGTCGGGCAAAACAGGGGCATGATGGCATCGTGGTGGACGTGCGTTCCGTGGCCGGTGCTGCGCGGAAAAGCCGGTGGTTTCAGTGCGGCGACGATGCTAGGTAGCCGACAATTGTTTTCCGATTTGTGGATTCAGGGCATTGCTGGACGGGCTCTACAAGGTTGAATACGGCGTCAACGACGGGTTCGGCCGCAGCATCATGTGCCTGCATGACGGCAAGATGCTGGGCGGCAATTCGGGCTTTGCGCATCTTGGCAGCTATGTCGAGCGTGACGGCGAGATCATCGCCCAGGTCATCACCGAGCGGCACAATCTGGACCCCAGCTACAAGCCGCTGATGGGTGCGGATGTCGCCTCGATCGCAGCGCGCGGCCGGCTCTACGGCAACCAGATTCGTTTGGAAGGCGGCGCGGACACCATGCCGGGCGCTCCTTTCTGGGCCAACCTCACGCGGCTCGATGACGGCGCGCTGCCGCCGCGCGGCACGATCGGGCAGGGCGGCATCGCCAACGGACTCTATGGGATGGGCCTGCGTGCGCTCGATGGCGTCGAGGCCGGCCTCTCCGGCGTCATGCTCCTGATCGATGGCCGCATCCTCGGCGGCGATGCGTTCTTCTACTATCTAGGCTCCTATTCCTCGGCGGACGGCCGCTGGAAGGGCGAGATGCTGAACCAGGAGCACACGCCGGCGAAAGGCGAGAACCCGGTGTTCGGCGGCCTCGAGGTGGGGATCGGCTTCTCCGGGACCTGCACGGAAGACAGCGGCGAGTTCGAAGGCATCGCGCTCGCGGGGAAGCGAAGCTTGCGCCTTGCAGCCTCGCTCAAGCTGATGAGAAGGGCGTAGACGGCGACCTGTACTTGCACTGTCGGCCACTCGAAATCGCGGAGACGGATGCCGGCAGATTGAACGTTCTTCTTGGGCGGGGCAGCTCTGGGGGACGAGACCGCGTTTTACATCGGCACGGAGCCAATCTCCGGATGATCGGAGCGGCAATCGCGACCTGACCGATGGCAACGGCTTAGGAACAAACCAGAACCTCATGCGTAGTCGGGCGAGCGCGTGGAGGCTTTGATGACGACGACGCGAAACCGGGTGCCTCTCCATTCATCCGAGACCGACAACCGCCGCATCAAACGCACGATGCAGGCCAACGTTGCCTATTTCGCCCAGCACCGCGATCAAATCCCCGTCCGCCTACGAGAAATCGACGAAGAATGGGATATCGAGAGAGCGATCGAAGCCAATGCCGCGGTGATCGCTTTCGCCGGCGTCGCGCTGGCCGCCACCAACAGCCGGCGCTGGCTTGCACTTCCGGCGTTGGTGACGAGCTTTCTGTTTCAGCACGCCATCCAAGGCTGGTGCCCTCCCGTCCCGGTGTTGAGGAAGCTGGGCTTTCGCACTTCCTATGAAATCGAGGAGGAACGCCGAGCTCTCATGGCGCTGAGAGGCGATTTCGGGCACCGAGCCGAGAGTGCGGATGAGGCCCTCCGAGTTTCCACCGGCTCGGCGAACCTGGCCGTTTCGACCTAGCCCCGCCGAGGCTAGCGTGAACCAGCCGACGGCCCGACTTGAAATCCTTGCCGGCACAGGCCTGGCGTTACCCCAAAGCGGCCGAGCCCAGGCAGCTTGAGCGCCGGGCGTCGGATGTCGAGCCCGAGCACGGCGCCGAAGAAATTGATCTCCAGACCTTCGACCCAGCCGAGCGAGAAGCCGATGTATCCGGCAAGCGAGGCGTAGATGCCCGTGCCGGACGCCGTCAGGCCGAACCATTTGCCGGTGTACGGGAAGTCCTTGCCGATCGCGGTCGGCGGCAGGACGGCGCGGAGCTCAGGGACGGAGTCGAGTGCCGCCTGCACGAAGGTGTTCGAATTGGGACCAGGCCAGACGCTGTAATCTCCATAGGATCGAAACTTGTAGTTTTCGATCACATATCGGATTTTCGGGATCAGCGCCGCCGCGCGCTCTCCATCGACGGCTACGATGGTTTCCGGCACAGCGCCGAACCACCGCCCGTCCGGAGCGAAGCCGTTGGTGCGGATCGGCTCGCCCCACGCCGTGTAGTCATAGCGGGTGTAGGTCGCCGCATCCTTCTCTTTGACGACGATCCAGGTGTGAATCGCGAAGATGCTGCGCCATCTCACCGTTCTCGCCCCGAACACCCGTATCACGGCTTCGCGATGATCGGCTGCGGCGGCCAGAAGACCCGCACTCGACCGGTCGGCCGTTTGCCAATTCTGGCGGTCATCGCCCAGCCAGAAATATCTCGCCGCCGATGCGGTGAGCGGTGCGATGACGAGGAACAGAAAGATGAGCAAGGGTTTCTTCAAGGGAGCAGTACGGCAGGGCCTTCGAAATCATATAGTTCGCACGAATGCCGGCGCCATAGCTGCTCCCATGGTTCCCAACGCGCTTGTCATCAGAGCCGGACGGGCGTCTGGGATCAAGTAGTTCCGCAACGGACCAGGATTGGAGCGCGCGCATGGACATCAAGGACGCCGCGGCAATGACCGAAGCCTCCGGGCTGACGGACGATCAGGGCGGCATACAGCAGACGTCCAGCCCCCGGTCGGGGCCCCGAGAGCAAACACGGGCTTTCGGCCCGCAACTTCGTTCGCCCTCGTCGGACACCGCGAAGCGATGGGCCGACCAGTTGCGCCAGGTGACAGTCAAGGCGCCTTTGAGGTCGTTGCTTGTGGCTTTTCTAGCCGGAGCATGGATCGCTCGCCGTCGATAGGAGCTGCGCGTGTGCGCGATTCATCACGAGGAACCCAGCGATTTCGGAGCTGGCAACGGATCGAGGGAGAGGACAAATGAGGCTTCTTGCGGCGGTCGTGATCATTCTTCTGGGCACCATTTCGTTCTCCATGGCACAAAGCTCGGGAGGCTCTTCAGGCGGTTCTTCATCCGGCGGCGCGAGCACGGCTGGTTCGAGCGGCGCGGGTGGCTCGACGCTCTCGAACGGGACGACGCTCAGCGGAACTGGCGGTTCGCCAGGCCCCAACACCCTCGATGCAAAAAACCGGAGAACGACGGGCGCAAGACCCGGTGCTACCCCTTCTGATCAGGAAGGCGGTGGATCTCGACCGAGTTACAACACGCCCGCCGCAAACGCTGCCATCCAGCAGCTCGGAAATACCAATACGGGCATCCTCAAGAAGTGACGATCGTCAAGACCGGCGGCGGCTCGACCACCAGGAGGTGGGTCATCGGGTCTTTAATCCCGAAAGCTGCGGTCTGAACGACGGTATTGCGGCCGGGGTGGTGCGCTGGTGCCGGGCTTCCCCTGGAAGCCCGCATGGCCTATGACGCTGCAACGCAAAAATCCCCCAAAAGACCTCATGATCCGCCTCGACAACGTCAGCAAGCAAGCCGGCCACCAGATCCTGTTCATCGAAGCCTCCGCCGCCCTGAATAGGGGCGAGAAGATCGGCCTCGTCGGGCCGAACGGCGCCGGCAAGACCACATTGTTCCGGATGATCGCCGGCGAGGAGCTGCCCGACGAGGGGCAGGTCTCGACCGATCGCGGCATCACCATCGGCTATTTCAACCAGGACGTCGGCGAGATGTCTGGCCGCAGCGCGGTGGCCGAGGTGATGAACGGCGCCGGCCCCGTCAGCGAGGTCGCGGCCGAGCTGCGCGAGCTCGAGGCCGCCATGGCCGATCCAGACAAGGCCGATCAGATGGACGAGATCATCGCGCGCTATGGCGAGGTGCAGCATCGTTTCGAGGAGCTCGACGGCTACGCGCTCGACGGCCGTGCGCGCGAAGCGCTGTCCGGTCTCGGCTTCAGCCAGGAGATGATGGACGGCGACGTCGGAAAACTTTCCGGCGGCTGGAAGATGCGCGTGGCGCTGGCGCGCATTCTCCTGATGCGTCCCGACGTGATGCTGCTCGACGAACCGAGCAACCATCTCGACCTCGAAAGCCTGATCTGGCTGGAAAAATTCCTGCACGACTACGAAGGCACGCTGCTGATGACCTCGCACGACCGCGAGTTCATCAACCGCGTCATCTCCAAGGTGATCGAGATCGATTCCGGCTCGCTCACCACCTATACCGGCGACTACGAATTCTACGAGCAGCAGCGGGCGCAGAACGAGAAGCAGCAGCAGGCGCAGTTCGAGCGACAGCAGGCCATGCTCGCCAAGGAGATCAAGTTCATCGAGCGCTTCAAGGCGCGCGCCTCGCATGGGGCCCAGGTGCAGAGCCGGGTCAAGAAGCTCGACAAGATCGAGCGCGTCGAGCCGCCGCGCCGCCGCCAGAGCGTCGCGTTCGACTTCCCGCCGGCGCCGCGCTCCGGCGAGGACGTCGTCGCGCTCAAGAACGTGCACAAGGGCTATGGAGCTAAGCGCATCTATGACGGGCTCGACTTCATGATCCGCCGGAAGGAGCGCTGGTGCGTGATGGGCGTCAACGGCGCGGGCAAGTCGACGCTGCTCAAGCTGGTGGCCGGTGCGAGCGAGCCGGACGAGGGCTCGGTGGCGCTCGGCGGCAGCGTCAAGATGGGCTATTTCGCCCAGCACGCGATGGACCTGCTCGACGGCGAGCAGACGGTGTTTGAGTCACTCGAATATGCGTTTCCGACCGCGGGGCAGGGCTCCTTGCGCGCGCTCGCCGGCTGCTTCGGCTTCTCCGGCGACGATGTCGAGAAGCGTTGCCGCGTGCTCTCAGGCGGCGAGAAGGCGCGCCTCGTGATGGCCAAGATGCTGTTCGACCCGCCGAACTTCCTGGTGCTGGACGAGCCGACCAACCATCTCGACCTCGCCACCAAGGAGATGTTGATCAATGCGCTGTCGGACTTCGAGGGCACCATGCTGTTCGTCTCGCACGACCGGCACTTCCTGGCGACGCTGTCGAACCGCGTGCTGGAGCTGACGCCGGAGGGGATTCATCAGTACGGCGGTGGCTATACGGAATACGTCGCGCGGACCGGTCAGGAGGCTCCGGGGCTGCGGAGCTAGCATTCCGCTGCGCGGCTTGACGCGTTGACGCCTCGCGCTACGCTCCTCGAAAAAAGGGAGCGAAACAACCATGAAGCAACTCCGGATCGGCGACATTACCATCGATGCGGTGATCGAGCGGGAAGGGCCGTGGCGGCGGCCGCAGGATTTCTTCCCGGCCTATGACGAGCGCGTGTTCGCCCGCCATCTGCCGACGATGGAGCCGGAGGTGTTCGACGCCGAGTGCGGTATGATGGTTATTACGTATCAGACCTTCGTGGTGCGGACGCCGCGCCATACCATCCTGGTCGATACCTGCACCGGCGAGGACAAGGGTCATCCGCCGCCGTTCGACTTTCCCGGCAAGGAACGCTGGCGCAACGAATTGTTCGCGCTCGGCATCGGCTTCGAGCAGATCGACTACGTCTTCTGCACGCATCTGCACATCGACCATACTGGCTGGAATACGAGTTTGCGCGATGGACGCTGGGTGCCGACGTTTCCGAACGCGAAATACGTATTCCACAAGGGCGAATATGCGGCCTGGGAAGCCGAGCATGCCAAGGGCAGCAATCCGCCGGGCACGGTCTTCCGCGACAATTGCCTGCCGATCGTCGAGGCCGGGCAGGCGCTGCTGGTCGATGACGATTACGCGCTCGACGATACCGTGACGCTGACACCGACGCCGGGGCATTCGCCCTGCCATTGCTGCGTGAACATATTCTCCAGAGGCCACAGTGCGGTGATCGCGGGCGATCTCATGCATCACCAGATCCAGTGCCGCGAGCCGGACTGGTCGGCGAAGCCGGACTGGGATCCGAAGCAGTCGGCGGTGTCGCGGCGGAAGTTCTTCGCCTCCGTCGCGGATACCGACACGCTGATCCTGCCGGTGCATTTTCCGACGCCGACGGTGGGATGGATCAGGCCGCTGGATGGGGCGTTCGATTACCGCTTCAAGCGGGAGTGACTCTTTCCGTCATGGCCGGGCTTATCCCAGCCATCCACGTGCTTTGCCGCGCGGAAGCAAGAACATGGTTGCCCGGGACAAGCCCGGGCATGATGAGTTCGTGGAGCAATTGCTCGCTAAAGAATCAACGAACTCGCAGCGCCCTTACGCGCTGGTCTCGCACTTTTTCATGAAGCTGTTCTTGGCGGCGCCGGCGAGCGGCTTGCCGTCGGAGCCGACGGCCTTGGGTGCGCAGGCGTCGGCCTTGCACTTCTTCAGGAACGAGGACTTGGCGGCCCCGGCCAGCGGCTTGCCGTCCTTGCCGATCGCTTTGCTCTCGCAGGTTTCTTGTGCGAATGCCGAGCCCGCTGCAAAGGTGACAACAATCGCTGCGAGGAAAATCCGCTTCATCATGGGTGTCTCCTGAAACCAGAAATGGCCGGGAGATTGGAGCCGGGAATCATGGCGCAATCAAGCAGGATGAGCGGACGTCGTCCGGTCGACGTACCGATTTTTCGGGCGCGGTCGGTGGCCGTCCATCCTTGTTGCACTGCTCGCTGACCCCGGCGGGCGATCCTGCTAGCTTCGATCAGCTTGGCTGGATGGAGCATCGTTATGGACGCCACGATCCCGAGGGGCGAACGATTGGCCGATCGGCATTCCCACCTGGTTCGGCCCCAGGACATGGACTGGCAGAAGACCCGCTTTCCGGGGTGCGAGGCCAAGACGCTGCTGTTCGATCGCCGCACGGGCCTGATGACCGCCCTGATGCGCTTTGCGCCGGGATCGGTGCTGCCCGATCACGAGCATGTCGGCATCGAGCAGAGCTGGGTGATCGAAGGCGCACTTGTCGACAAGGAGGGCCCGGCCGAGGGGATCGCATGCAAGGCCGGCGAATTCATCTGGCGCGAGGCGGGCAGCCGGCACGCCGCGTGGTGTCCGGACGGAGCCTTGATCCTGGCGATCTTCCAGGTGCCGAACAAGTTTTTCGAAGCCGACGGCCGCGTCGTCGACGCCTCCGGTCAGGACTGGGACGAGACGTGGGGGCACACCGCGGCGCAGCGCGCGCGGAGCATCTGACCGACTTCAGGCACCCCGCGCGAGCAGTGCCTTGAAGTCAGCGCGTGCGCGCTGCGCTTCGGCGCGTGCGACCTCGGAGGCATCGCCCATGCCGAAATAGCCATGGATCAGGCCGGGGCCCTCATGATGCTTGACGCGGACGCCGGCGGCTTCCAGTGCCCGCGCATAAGCGGCGCCCTCGTCGCGCAAGGGATCGAACCAGGCGGTGGTCACGACCGCGGGTGCGACGCCGGCAAGGGATCCCGCGCGCAGTGGCGAGACGCGCCAGTCCGCGGCATGGCCGGGATCGGCGAGATAGTGGCCGCAAAACCATTCCATCGTGGCGCGCGTAAGGAAGTAGCCTTCGGCATTCTCGGCGCGAGACGGAAAGCGCGCGTTCTCGCCCGCATCGGCGTAAGCGCCGAAGACATCGGTCACGGGATAGACCAGCAATTGCGCGGCCAGCCTGATGCCGGCGTCGCGGCAGGCGATCGCGGTGGTGGCCGCGAGATTGCCGCCGGCGCTGTCGCCGGCAACGCCCATGCGGCTTGCGTCGCCGCCAAATTCCGCGACGCGGCCAAACACGTCGCTCACGGCGGCAAAGGCATCCTCGAACGCACCGGGAAAGCGCGTCTCGGGCGGACGGAGATAGTCGACGGAGACGACCACCGCGCCGGTCTCGATCGCAAGATTGCGCGCCTGCCGGTCGTGGGTCTCGAGGTCGCCGGCAACCCAGCCGCCGCCGTGGAAGAACACCACGGTCGGTGCCGGCGTGGTGCCGGCCCGATAAATACGTGCATCGAGCGGTCCGGCGCCGCCTTTCACCTTGACGTCCTGCACGCTATCGACGGGCGGGGGCGGTATGGCCGCGCGCGAGGCAGCCAGTGCGCGCAAGGAATCGCGGGCGCTCTGTGGCGTCATCGTGGTGGGATCGCGCATCGGCATGAGCGGAATGATCTGGGCGATGACGGGATCGAGCGGCGCGGCCATTTTGAGTCCTCACGGGGTGTGGCGGGTCCACACAGAGTTTTTGGTCTTGCTTGGTCGTGAGCATAGGTTTTGCGCGCCGCGTCGGCAACCGGCACCGCGCTGCAACGAACGAGGCAGGGAGGTTCACGAGGTGGAATTCGAAACGCTGGTCCAGTCGCGCCGCAGCGTGCGCGGCTTCCGGAACGAGCCGGTGCCGCGCGCGGTGATCGAGGCGATCATCGAAAGCGCCAAGCGCGCGCCGTCGTCGATGAACACACAGCCCTGGCATGTCCACGTGCTCACCGGCACACCTCTGGAAGAGGTGCGCCGCCGCAACATGGAGGAGATGGCCAGCGGCGCCACGGTCAAACGCGACATCGTCAGCCACGGCGAGTATCAGGGTGTGCACCGCACGCGCCAGGTCGACATCGCCAAGAAGCTGTTCGGCGCGATGGGAATCGCGCGTGACGACAAGCCGATGCGGCAGGACTGGGTGCTGCGCGGCTTCCGCCAGTTCGACGCGCCGGTCTCGCTTGTGCTGACTTACGACCGTGTCCTCGATCCCGGCGCGGTCTGCCATTTCGATCTCGGCGCGCTCTGCTACGGTATCGTGCTTGCGGCGTGGGACCGCGGCCTCGGCTCCGTGATCAACGGACAGGGCATCATGCGTTCCGACATCGTGCGCGAGGTCGCCAGGATTCCGGAGAATGAGGTCATCATGACCTGCGTCGCGATGGGCTATCCCGACGACAGCTTCGCCGCGAATGCCGTTCGCTCGGACCGCGAGCACAACGACGAGTTCGTGCGTTACGTGGGTTTTGCCGATTAGCACGACAGGAGGAGATTATTCTCTGGCGGAAATTTTTGCTGCGGTGTCGCGAGTGGCCTCTTGCAATCTCGAGGGTGCAGGAGGAACAATATGCGGACTGATAGGTTTGTTGCTGGCGCGAGGGAATTGACATGCGGCGGCTGGCTAGCCTGGTTCGACGGTTCTTCGGTCCGCGAGTGCGGCACACGATCGATGACGATCCAAGTCTTCCTTTCACAGCCGAAGAGTTCGGCCGGCTGATACGCAGCGGCCGGCACGAGGACATGAAGCTGCTGGCCGAGGGGCTGGCCTGCCGGTCCATCCCGCACCGCGCCAGCTACCGCGCCACCCATTAGGCCGCGTTCGAGGCGGGTCTGCCGCGCTCACCGCGTGAGCGCGACCGGCTTGAATGAGTGGACCAGTGCTTTTTCCAGCTTCCCATTCATCCCGCACAGGATTTTGTAGGCCTCCGCGCGCGGCATGGTCGGCTTGTAGTGCCGGTGCTCGATCAGCGCCGCAAAAATATCCGAGATCGTTAGAATTCGTACGATGTCGCCAATGCTCTCGGCGCAGAGCGCGTCGGGATAGCCGCTGCCGTCGAGGTACTCGTGATGATGGCGGACGGCATCGAGTATCTCCGGCGAGATCCCGTGATGCCCCTTGAGAAATTCGTAGCCGGCGGCGGGATGCGTTTCGATCAGCGCGCGTTCGGCGGCATCGAGTCGGCCCGGCTTGTCGAGGATGGCGAGCTGTATCTGCGCCTTGCCGATGTCGTGGAACATGGCAGCCGAGTAGAGACGTTCCAGGTCGGTCCTGCCGACGCCGAGGCTCAGTCCGAAGTCGATGGCCACGCCGGTCACGAGCAGGCAATGCTGATAGGTTCCTTCGTGATGGCGCCGCACCGTCATGAGCCATTCCGTCAGGCCATGCTGGGTGATACGGTCGGCAATCTGGCGACCGGCTTCCCTGGCGCCGTCGACGTCGAGCGGTTGGCCGAGGGTCACAGCCGTGAACATCGATGCGATCGCGGTCGCGGCGGTCTCGACGGCGTTGCCAGGTTGCGACGTGTCGCCTGACGAAGCGGGTACGCCGTCGGCCGGATCGGCCAGCGCCGCCAGCAGCCTGGTCCGGCTGACTGTGGCGGGAAGGACCAGCGTCGCCCCGAGCGCGTAGGCTTGCGAGATGCAGACGTGGGAGGCGTGCTCGAGCAGGAAGATGCGCTTCCTGGCCTTCGCCAGCTTGGTGGCGCGCTTCTTGATCGCGGCGATGTTGTCGACGTCGCGGAGCTCCGCGCGGATGACGATGGCGGCCGGCGTCTGCGACAGCTTGGAATCGGCAACGAGCCGCTCGCCAGCAATGGTGAATTTCTCTTCGAGGATCGAGCAGACGCCCGAAAGCTTGTCGGACGTGTCCGCCAGCACGTGCAGGAAGGGGCGATCCGTTCGCGACTGACGGATGCCGCCTTCACCATTGACCGGGCCGGATCTGGTTGGCGCGTGCTGCACGATCTGACCTGCACTTTTCGACTGTATCAATGTCAAACAGCGGGTGGAATATTCGAATCTATTTGCTCTGAGCCGCGGTCTGCGCAGGCGCTGGTGTGCCTGCAGGTTTCTTCTTGCCGTCGGCCGTCACGAAGTGGACTCCAGCCGTGGTGCCGTCGATCCAGACCAGTTCGCAGCGCCGATAGGCGAGGCCGGTCGACGACAGCAGCATGAAGAACTCCTTGGCCTGGAGCACGTCGAGCGTGCCCTCGACCTCGATCTTGGCGCCGCTTTGCGACACGTCGAGCAATACGCAACGGCGTCGCCAGGTGCCGTCCGATCCCATGAGGTTGACCGGCTGCCTGTGGTCCATTTTCACGCGAGAGGCCTTGCGACCGTCGAATTTCATCGGTTAATCCCCATCTTTTTTGCACCGCGATGTTCCCGACTGCTCTCCTTGGCGTTCGCGGCAATTTCTCCCCAGCGCACCGTCCATTGGCTGGTCGACAGAAGCAGTGTCTCGAAAATGTGCTGCGCGCGTTCGCGTTCGGCGAAGGAAAGCCTTCTGCCGCAGCGATTGCTCAAGATGGCCAACGTGGTCTGCCAGTTCAGCCGCGAGGCACGGCAGGCCATCACGAGACCCTCGCAATCGTCGTCGGTCATGACATGCTCGACGATTTCGATGGGAGTCCCCGAAAGCACCGATAGCGCCGTGACGAGGTTGGCGGTCTCGCCGCGGATGGCGAAGCGGTTGACCGTGGAATCGTTGAGCTTGCCGATGCGGTTCAGCGCGACGATCTCCGGGCGCGCGCTTGCATAGGCGGCCGCGCTGGGCAGCTTGGGGACGATTGGCGCGGCCGTTGCGGCTGGAGGCGAGACGGTCGCCTTCGTCCCTGTGCCGGATGTCGGAGCCGGTGAGGCCGACAGCAACTTTCGCATGATCGGATCCGGCGTGTCCGGCCTGAGCGCCAGCGCCTTCGTGAGTTCATCATCCGTCAGGCACTTCTCGACGAGCCTGGCGTAGGCAGCGTCAGAGAATCGTGCCTCTGTGTTGGCGATCAGCGCAATGCAAACGCTGCGGGCGCCGCCCTCGATCAGCGTCTCGATCACCGGCGGATCGATAGGCGCGCGGGCTGCGATCGCGCGTTGCTGCCGCTCGTCGCTCGAGGCCGCGATCGACTTGAGATCGGCCGTGGACAGTGACTGCGATCTCAGCAAGACAGGGCACGCCACCTTCGGATCGTGGTGTGAGGCGAGACGTTGCACCGTCTTCGGCGGAGCTACCGCGAGCTCCGCAAGTGCCGTGCTGAGCTCAATCAGCGCACTGGCCTCGACCCGCTCCGTCAGTCGCAGCAGAACGCCGTCGACCACATTGGCGAGCAATTCCTGGGACCGGTCGCGGCTGCTGGCGAGCAGCTGCATGATGCCGGAGAGAACGCGCGCGCAGCGGTCTAGCGGACACGTTGCGACCGCGTCCTCCAATTCGACCAGAACATCAGCAGGCGAATTTGCCGTCATGGCAGGGCCTGAAATTCGAAATAACTTTGACGATCAAACGACGGCTATTGCGCCTCAAAGTCGTTAATTTTGAATTTTAGGGATCGAAAGTCGGGTAATCCGGCACCGTCAACTGGGCGGGAAACGCTATCGAAATTTGGCGAGAGACAGACGTGCCCGCTTTTTCTTTCAACTGGCTCCTCGCTAATTGGTCAGGACACGTTAAGATTGATCCTTTCAAGGTAACGGAAAACCGAAGGGGGAAACGAACCGGCGTCGCGGCCGGACGCACGTCTACGCCACGTTGCGTTTCATATTTTCATGAACAGCATTGACGATGTGCCGAGACTGGCACTCAACACTTTTCGCTTTTCAGACGTCGACGAATTTCGAAGTGCCATACGCGGGCTGAATTTCGATTTCACGCCTTTCGTACGGAAGATTTCGGCTGAGCAGACGATCCTGTCGTTGCCCGGTTGCGACGTGAATTTGACGCACGCGTTTCCGCGGGTCGTTGATGCACAGCTCGTCGGGAATTGCACGGCGATCGGCTTCACGATGGACGACCTCGACGTCCCCGTTCGCTTCAATGGCTCGCAACGCGCCCGGCCGGTCGTGGTCATCGGCAGCGGCGGCGCGGCCTACACCACCGTTGAGGAGGTGCAGCGAGAAATCGCCTCGGTGGTGTTCAGACCGGAGGTGCAGGATCGAGGCTGGCCGCCCACGCTCTCGAGCTTCAAGATTTTCGAGGTCTCCGCGGCCGGCTTGCACCGGCTGCGCACCGTGGTTCGTGAGGTGTTGGCCGAGGCCTCCGGCCCGGCCGAGGCGCCGGAGCTTTCGTCGAAGGGCGCGGCGATGAAGGAGTCCCTGCTCGGAGCCGTCGACGAGGTCTTCGAAACCGTCGTCTCGGCCCGCTGGACCCTCGGCCCCAACGACGGGCGGAATTTCAGGATGTTCCACGACATCCGCGCACTGCTGACCGAGGATTTGTCGCAGCCGATCTACAGCGATGAGATCGCGCGCAAGCTCGGGCTGTCCGTTCGCACCATGCACGACGTCGTCCGCCGCTATCGGGGCATGAGCCTGCATCGCTATTTGCGCCTGCGCCGGCTGTGGCTGGTGCGGCGGCGGCTTCTCGCCGGGGCCGATAGCGTCAAGGCGGTCGCGCTGGCGTTTGGCTTCTGGCACCTCAGTGATTTCTCCAGAAGCTACCGCGACCAGTTCGGCGAGTCGCCGTCGCAAACGCTGGGACGCGGTCGCGGCCGATAGTTCGCCAAACCGGGTAGGATCGGACACCGGTTTCGTGCTACCGTCCGGCCATGAGCAATCGCATTCTCGTTCTCTACGGTTCCTACCGTTCCGACCGCATGGGCATCCGCCTGGCGAACTTCGTCATCGATCGGCTGCGCGGCCGCGGCGAGGAAGTCGAATTCATCGACGCCAAAGCGATCGGCCTGCCGATGCTCGACCGTATGTACAAGGAATATCCCAAGGGCTCGGCGCCCGAGGCGCTGGAGAAGCTGGCCGGGCAGATCCGGGACGCGGACGGCTTCGTCTTCGTCACCGGCGAGTACAATTGGGGCATCCAGCCCGGCCTGAAGAATCTCACCGACCACTTCCTCGAAGAGTGGTTCTGGCGTCCGGCCGCGATCGTGAGCTATTCCGCCGGCCGACTGTCCGGCGCGCGCGCCGCGACGGCCTGGCACGGCACGCTGTCGGAAATGGGCATGGTGGTGGTGTCGAGCACAATCGGCGTCGGCCCGATCGCGCAGACATTGTCGGCGGATGCAGAGCCGATCGGAGAGGGCGGCAAGGCCTTGGAGCGCTCGTTCCCGCGCTTTGCCGACGATCTCTTGTGGTGGATCGAGGCGGCGAAAGCGCAGCGGGCGCGGAAGGCGCCGCCTTACTGAAGCGCCATGCGACCAGGATGAACCGTCATCGCGCTTCAGGTTTTCGTTTCAGCATGATCGTTTCGGAAAACCGCTGCGCACTCTTCCGTATCGTGCTTAAGCGGCCCTGACCTCGCCGAGGAAGCGGTCGAACTGTCCGGCGAGATCGCGCGATTGCGTCGAGAGCTGCTCGGCGGCGCCCAGCACCTCCCTCGCGGCAGCTCCCGTGTCGTCGGCGGCGCGCTGCACGCCGGAGATGTTGCTGTTGACCTCCTGGGTGCCGCGGGCGGCCTCCTGGACGCTGCGGGCGATCTCCTTGGTGGCCGAGCCCTGTTCCTCGATCGCGGCGGCGATGGCGGTGCCGATCTGATCGATCTCGGCGATAACGTCGGCGACGTTGCGGATCGCGGCCACGGTCTCGTCGCTTGCGGTCTGGATCGCCGTGATCTGCTCGGAGATCTCGGTGGTGGCCTTGGCGGTCTGGCCGGCCAGCGACTTCACTTCGGAGGCGACCACAGCGAAGCCGCGGCCGGCATCGCCGGCGCGGGCGGCCTCGATGGTCGCGTTCAGCGCGAGCAGGTTGGTCTGCTCGGCGATGCTCTGGATCAGCGTGACGACGTCGCCGATCTTCTGCGCGCCCTCGGCGAGCGCGCGGGCGGTGTCGCCGGTGCGGCGCGCGTTGTCGACAGCGCGAGCGGCGATCTCGGTGCTTTGGGCGACCTGGCGGCCGATCTCGGCGATCGAGGAGGTCAGCTCTTCGGTGGCGCTGGCGACGGTCTGCACGTTGCTCGAGGTCTGTTCGGAGGCGGCGGCGACCACCGCGGCCTGGCTGTTGGTCTGCGCTGCCGTCGAGGTCATCGACTGCGCGGTGCTTTCCATGGTCGCCGAGGCCTGGGACAGGCCGCCGACGAGTTCGGTGACCTTCGCCTCGAAGGCTAGCGTGAGGCTGTCGAGCGCCTGCGCGCGCCGCATCTTGCCATCGTTCTCAGCCTGCTTTTCGGCGGCGAGCCGGTCGGCCCGGATCATGTTGTCCTTGAAGACCTGAACCGCCGCCGCCATCGCGCCGATCTCGTCGGAGCGCTCGGCGCCGGGGATCTCGCCGGCAACGTCGCCATCGGCAAGCTTTGTCATGCGCGTCGTCAAGCCGACGATCGGGGCGCAGACGCGGCGGCGGACCATCACGATCAGGCCGGCGCTGGCGATCAGCACGGCAAGGAGACCTCCAAGGGCGATGATGAAGCTGGTGCGGGCGGCCGAAGATGCGCTGGCGAGAATCTGCTCGGCATTGTCGTAGAAGGCATCGCGAACGCCAATGATGGTGCCGAGGCCGCGCTGTGTTGCGGCGTAATAGGTGTCCATATCGTGCTCGTATTTGCCGGTGACGGCGCCGTCTTTCACCAGCTTGAGCTCGCGACCGAACTCCTCGACATAGATCGCGTTGAACTTCTCCAGGGCCCCGGCTACGTTCGCAGGGGTTGACGGATTTCCGCGCAGTTCCTGCAGCGCCATCACGATCTGGTCGTTACGGCCCTGTGAGCGGGCGATGTCGGCCTTTTCGGCGTCGGTTGCCGGTTTCTTGCCGCCGACCAGATTCTTGTGGAGGCTGGAATTGAAGCCGCCGACGTCTCGCAATGTCATGGCGATGTTGGCGTAGCTGGCCTGTCGGTAGGCATCGCCATTGAGGATCGCCATGCGGCGGACCTGCTCGTTGAGAAGCGCGGTCACACCTGCATTGAGCACGGCATTGTCGGCGACGATCTTCTTGGCCGCGTCCTTGCGGGCCTCCGCCGGTCCGGCGAGCGCCTTGTCGATGGCTTCGCGCAAGGCGGTGAATTTCGCATCGATCCCGTCGATATTGCTGCCCATGGTGCTGCCGTCGTCGAAGGAGCCGGGCAGCTCCTTGCGTCGTGCGTTCATCCTGTCGCGGGCGCCGTCGGTCTGCTTGCGCAATTTGTCCTGCTCAGTGAGCAGTGCCGGGTCAATACTCGCAGGGCCGTAGAGAATGTTAGTGGAAAAGCCGCGCTCTGGATTGAGATAGCGCGGGATATCGCTGACAGCGCGGACGATGGCCAGGCGGCCTTGCGCCTCGCCGACCCGTTCCATGGTCTCGTATTTCGTCACGGCGACGTAGACGGCGAGGCCGCCGCCGACGGTCGAGAGCGAGACAATGGCGCTGGTCAGGAGCGTACCGATTTTCATGATCTGTCCGGCAATGGCGTGCGACGAGAGTTAAAGTTGCACGGACGATAGATAGCCCGTGTTAATCTCGGGTTACGCCCCGGCGGCCAATTCAGCCGGACGCGCGGTCGAGCCTCGACAGGATCTCAAGCGTGGCACCGTCGCGTTCACCCGCAAAATATCGGGCGATCGCCTGATCGAAGACGGGCTCGTCGGACACCGCGCCGAACAGCGTCATCGACGAGCGGAATTTAGCGTCATCCGGTGCGCCGAGGATCGCGTTGATGGTTCGGCCCTCGACGGCAAGCACGAGCCTCGTGCATTCGATCAGGCGCGCCCCGAGGACGGGATGGGCGAGATAGGCCTCGGCCTCCGCGCGGGACCTGATGGCGTAGCGCTGCGACATGGCGCTGAAGCCGAGACCTCCGACCTGCGGGAAGACGAACCACATCCAGTGAGTCTCCTTCCGGCCCCGGGTCAACTCGGCCCGGACGTCGCGATAGACCGGCTCCTGGGCACGGACAAAGCGGTTGAGATCGAACGGATCGGTCATTGGATACCTTCGGGAGGCTTTCCGGCCGCGATTATGCCTAACTTTTGGCTCCCAATGTGGTAGCTGGTATAGAGTCTCCGGGTGGGGGTGGGCACCCCCGGGGTCGATTTGGGGATCTGATGGTTTCCGACGCAGCAAACGCCGAGAGGCTGTTGTCGCGCCGCCGTGTCGGGCGGGCCGAGACGATTCTACTGTCTGTGGCAGCGCTTGCGCTGGCGCTTGGCGCGGCCGCGTGGGTGTCCGATATCGGCGATTCGACCCCGCTGGTCTCCGCCGCCTTGCCGCCGGCCAATGCCCCTTCGTTCGAAGACCGTTTCGCGTCCGCCTCCGGCAGCCCGCCGGCCCGCGAGTTCGGCCTGCGGGCGCTCGAGCGCTCCGCGGTGAACGCGGTCCAGCTCAAGCTGCGAGATGCCAAGGCGATGCTCGCGCAGAAGCTCCAGGGCGACGACTGGCGCTCGATGCTGACCGATGACGAACAGTCGTCTGCAGCCGAAGAGGCGAGGCCCTCGCAGCGGGCCGAGGCCATCCCGATGCCGCGCTCGCGTCCGGTCCAGGCGGATCTGGCCGCCCAGATCGCCTCCAGCCAAGCCTATGCCGATACCGGCTCGAGGGCCGACAACCGCAACTTCTTCGAAAGGTTCACCGACAAGATCAAGCTGGCTTCGTTGACGCCGGATAGCGGGTTGTTGTCGAAGGCGCCGGATCTCGCCGCCCTAGGCTATGACTCGCGGACAGCGGTCTATGACATCTCGGCCAAGGCGGTCTATCTGCCGAGCGGCGTGGCACTGGAAGCGCATTCCGGCCTGGGTGCGCTGATGGACAACCCCGACCATGTCGACCGGCGGATGGTCGGCGCGACGCCGCCGGCGACGTACGATCTCAAGCCGCGCGAAAAGCCGTTCCACGGCGTCCGGGCATTGCGCATGACGCCGACTGAGGGCACCAGTGCGCTTGGCCGCGTCGGTCTGCTCACGCACAACTACTTGCTTGGGCCGCGCGGCGATTCCAACGGTTGCGTCTCGATCAAGGACTATGACCGTTTCATCAAGGCCTACGACAATGGCGAGTTCAACCGCCTGGTCGTGGTGCCGAGCCTGCGCGGGGCGGCCACCGCTTCGCAGCGCGCGAGCACCAATTCCTGACCATCGCCTGCGACGGCGGGGCTGCCGTTTCCCCTTCGTTAAGCCGTCCTCGTCCAGAAGCAGCCCATGAGTGATCCATCAAGCTCCGAAACCCCGCTGCGCACGACGTTCAAGATCAAGCTGAACGGTGACACGTTGGCGATCGCGACCGTCGGTCAGGCCTATCAATTCCTCACCAACTTCAAGTCGGTCGAGTGGATGGAATTTCGCTCCCTGCACGAGGACGCGGTCGCGGCCCTGGAAGGCGCCGCCGGCAACGCTATGCTGGCGGTGCAGGCGACCAACGCCGTGCGCGCGCTGTTCGTCAGCGCCAAGCTGCTCTGAGAGCTCCGTACGGGGCCTTCTCCTCGTAACTTGAACTCCGCTACAGGAACGGGCAAACGGTCCGCGAAGACCGTCGCCACAAAGCCCATATGTTCGAAATCTACTTCCAGGGAGAGTCCACATCATGAAACGCCGTACATTTCTGAAGGGCGGCGCCGTCGCCGGCGCGACGACGCTGGTTGCTGCACCCGCGATCGCGCAGAGCGCGCCCGAGATCAAATGGCGCCTGACCTCGAGCTTTCCGAAGTCGCTCGACACCATCTACGGTACGGCGCAGACCTTTGCGAAATACGTGGCTGAGGCCACCGACAACAAATTCCAGATCCAGACCTTTGCGGCCGGTGAGATCGTTCCGGGCCTCCAGGCGCTCGATGCCGTCAGCACCGCATCGGTGGAGATGGCGCAGACCCCGCTCTATTTCTACATCGGCAAGGAGCCGGCGCTGGCCTATGCGACCGGCGCGCCGTTCGGCATGAACCATCGCCATCAAGAATCGTGGTGGCACTTCGGCGGCGGCGCTGATCTCACCAACGAGGCGCTCAAGCCGTTCAAGGCGCATGCGATCCTCTGCGGCAATTCCGGCACCCAGATGGGCGGCTGGTTCCGCAAGGAGATCAAGTCGGTCGACGACCTCAAGGGTCTCAAATTCCGCATCGCTGGCATGGGCGGCCACGTGCTGGCAAAGCTCGGCGTCGTGCCGCAGCAGATCGCGGGAGGGGATATCTATCCGGCGCTGGAGAAGGGCACGATCGACGCCGTCGAGTTCGTCGGCCCCTATGACGACGAGAAGCTCGGCTTCTACAAGGTCGCCAAATATTACTACTTCCCCGGCTGGTGGGAAGGCGGTGCCATGCTGCACATGATCGTCAATGACGAGAAGTGGAATTCGCTGCCCAAGCAGTACCAGGCGATCGTCAACCAGGCGGGCGCAGCGGCCGGCGCCTGGATGCTGGAGAAATACGACAGCGTGAATCCGGCGGCGCTGAAGCGGCTGATCGCCGGCGGCGCGGAGCTGAAGGCTTTCCCGCAACCGGTGTTGGAGGCCTGCTACAACGCGACCCAGGACCATCTGAACGAGCTCGCCGCCAAGAGCGACCTGTTCAAGCGGACCAAGGAGAGCCACGACGCGTATATGAAGGAGCTCTTGTTCTATACGCAGATCGCGGAGAACTTCTACGACAATTACCTGCTGAGCAAGATGCGCAACAAGAGCTGATCGCAAGAACGGGGCGCGGTGTCCTACGCCGCGCCCAGCCCCAGCTTCGCATAGATGCGTCTTGCATAGGCGCCGAATGCGTCCGTCGTCTTCAGCGGAAGGTCGCGCGGGAAGGGCAGGTCGATCGCGAAATAGTCGGCCATTTTCGCCGGGCCCGCCGTCAGCACGGCGCAGTGCGAGGACAGGAACACGGCTTCCTGGATCGAGTGGGTGACGAAGATGATGGTCTTGCCGCTCTCGCGCCAGATCCGCAGCATCTCCAGATTCATCTGCTCGCGCGTCAGCGCATCCAGCGCGCCGAACGGCTCGTCCATCAGGATCAGCTTCGGATCGTGTATGAAGGCGCGTGCGATCGCCGTTCGCTGTTGCATGCCGCCGGACAGCTGCTGCGGATATTTCTGCTCGTAGCCGGCGAGCCCGACGAGGTTGAGCAGGTCGCGTGCCCGCTCGCGCGCGGCCTTCATCGGCAGGCCGACGATCTCGGCCGGCAGCAGCACGTTGTCCAGGATGGTCCGCCATTTCAACAGCAGCGCCTGCTGGAACACCATGCCGATGTCGCGGGTCGGATCGAACGGGCTCCTGGCATTGCCTATTTTGACGGTGCCGCCGTCAGCGCCGTGTAGCCCGGCCAGGATCTTCATCACGGTGGTCTTGCCGCAGCCGGACGGGCCAACCAGCGAGACGAGCTCACCTTCCTGTATGTCCATGGTGACGTCGGACACGGCGAGAAACTCGGTGCCGCCGCTGCGATAGACCTTGCGGACGCCTTGCAGGCTGATGAAGGGGGCCGAGCTCATGCCAGCCATTTGTTCAAGTTCGCGGCGACGAAGGCATCGTCGCTGAGGTCGGCGTGCTCGCGGCAGACGCGATCGATCTCCTCCTTCTGGCCGGGGCTGAGGCCCTCGTCGGGATCGAGGCACCACAAGCCTTTCATCAGGCCCTGGCGCCGCAGCACTTCGTGGCAGCCGGCGATGCAGCCGTGGAAGTTGTTGGCGACATCGAAGAAGGCGCTGTTGCAATCGGTGACGCGGGCATCGAGCGCGAGCAGGTCGGCGGGCACGCTGTCCTTGTGCCGCGCCGCCTTGCAGCGTTCGAATTGTTTGGTCGCGCTCGCGGTCCAGACCGACCAGTGGCCGAGCAGGCCGCCCTTGAAATAGGTCCGCGTGGTGACGCCCTTGTCGCGGAGATCGAACGGCAGCATCAGGTCGAGCAGGATATGGTCGTCATTGCCGGTGTAGAGCGCGACGCGGTCGAGCGCGCCGGCGGCTGCGACGCCGCGGAGCACGTCGAGGGTCCTGTAGCGGTTGAACGGCGCGATCTTGATCGCAATGACATTGTCGATCGAGGCGAAGCGCTGCCAGAACCGGCTGGACAGGACGACGCCGCCGACGGCGGGTTGCAGGTAAAAACCGACCAGCGGAATCTCGGCGGCGACGGACGTGCAATGCGCGATGATCTCGTCCTCGGACGCGTTCTTCATCGCGGCGAGGCTGAGCAGGCCGGCGTGATAGCCGATATCCCGTGCCGTGCGGGCTTCGGTAACCGCCTGCTTCGTCGGACCCGCGAGGCCTGCAACCAGCGCCAGCGGTCGCTTGGTCCAGTTCGCGGCAGTCTCGGCGGCAAGCTCCAGCACGGGGCGATAGAGGCCGACGTCGCGGATCGCGAACTGCGTCGTGTGCACGCCGACGGCAAGCCCGCCAGCGCCGGCATCGATGTAATAGCGCGTCAGCGCGCGCTGGTGCGTCTTGTCGAGCTGGCGCTCGGCGGTGAGGGCGAGCGGATGCGCCGGCAGCACGGTGCCCTCGGCGATCAGCTTGCGGACGGCGCTGTTGATCTGGCTGTGGTGCATGATGTCCTCATCCGAATTCAGGGCCGGCGACGGCGAATGGCGTTTCCTTCGCGGTAATGGTGGCGGGGCCGAGACGCATCCGCTGGAAGGGACGTTCGATGGTCCAGCCGGACGCCGTCAGTCCTTCGAGGAACGCTCCTTGCGACGCGACGACGTCGAGCAGGAGCGGTCCATCCTGCGATTGCGCGATCGCGTCGACCAGGATCAGCGCGGCTGCGGTCTGATCCGCGAACAGCGGACCGATATGGCACGCGGCTCGGCCGTCCCGCACCAGCGCGATGGCGCCGTTCGCGGAGACGATGCGCGAGCCAGGCCGCCGCGCGAAGGCGGAGAGCAGGGCGCTGCGGTCGAGGCCGGTCGCGCGCCGGTCCCGATCGCGAAGCGCATCGAGCGTTGCCGTTGACGGGGCCGCTGCGGCTGCTTGTCCCGGCTTCACCAGCTTCAAGCGGCGCAATTGCGAAGTCGGGGTGAAGCCGAGCGGGCCGTAGACCTTGGCGCCGTCAGGCGTCGCATCGAGCCAGCAGGTCAGCCCGCTCTTGCGCGCCGTATCGAGACAAGCATCGACGAGCAGCGTGGCAAAGCCGCGGCGGCGGTGGCTTTCCGTCACCAGCACCATGCTGATCCACGCATTGTTGCCGGAATAGGGCAGCAGAGCCGCGCTCGCGACCAGCCGTGCGCCGTCGCGGATGCCGAACACGAAGCCTTCGCTCGAGAAGAAGCGCCAGTCCTCGACAGTCTGGTTCCAGTGCGCTTCGGTCGAGAGCACAAGGCCCGCCGCGGCGTCCTCGACGCCGAGCCGGACGATGCGCGGCCCGTCAGTAGCGGCCATCGCGCACCTCGTATTTGGTGGGCTTGCCGAGGCTCGGCATGGCGCGAGAGACCCAATCCGCGGTCCAGGCGATCAGTTGCTCGGTGTCAACGACGGGCAGGCCGAACAGTTCGACCGCCTTCGACGTGTCGGTCAGCCAGGCCGTCGGCTCTTCCTTGCCGGTCAGCACCGGCGCGCGGCCGAACCTTGCGCCGAATTTTTGCGCGAGATCGCGGACCGCCAAGATCTCATGGCCGCTGACATTGATCGGCGAGGTCGGCGTCGTGCAATGCGCGAGGCAGCGCAGCGCCTGGGAGGACGCATCGCCCTGCCAGATGAAATTGACATGGCCGAGGCCGACGTCGATCGGTGTGCCGGTCAGCACTTTCGTCGCGATGTCGTGCAGCACGCCATAGCGCATGTCGATCGCGTAGTTGAGGCGGAACAGCCGCCCGGGCGTGCCGAATTTGCGCGAGAAATATTCGAACATGCGCTCGCGGCCGACGCAGGACTGGGCGTATTCGCCGGGCGGGTTCGGCGCCATGTCTTCGGTCGAGCCTTTGCCGTCGACGGGCACGAACGGATAGATGCAGCCGGTCGAGAACGCCACGATGCGCGAGGAAGGGAAGGCCTGCGCGACCAGCGCCGGCACATGCGCGTTCATCGCCCAGGTCAGCGACAGATCGCCCTCGGCGCCGAACTTGCGGCCGGCCATGAAGACGATGTTCGGCGCCTTCGGCAGCGCCGCAATCGCCTTCTCGTCCATGAGGTCGCAGTTGATCGTCTCGATCCCGCGCGCGTGCAGCCAGTCCTTCACATCGGCGTCGCTGAAGCGGGCGACGCCGATGATACGGCGATCGGGCGCGGCCGCCTTCGCAAGTCCCGCCAGCGTCGGGCCCATCTTGCCGGCGACGCCGAGGATCATGATGTCGCCCTCGACCTTCCTGAGGTCGTCGATCAGGGCCTGGCTCGGCCGGCACAGGAGGTCGTCGAGCGCAGCGATGTCGGGAATGGTCTTCGGCAGCGTCTGGCGGGTGAGCAGCATGAATTTATCCCAGTGCTAGTTCTGCCTGGCGTCGCCGACCACGAACATGCGTTCGAGGGCGAGGACCAGGCCGTAGAGAGCGACACCAAGCAACGTGAGCAGCACGACCGCCATCACCATCGCGGGCGTGTCGAGCGAGGACTGCACCTGGATCATGAGGTAGCCGAGCCCGCGCTCGGAGGCGATGAACTCGCCGACGATGGCGCCGGCGACCGCGAGGATGGCGCCGACCTTCATGCCGGAGAACACGTAAGGCAGCGATCCCGGCAGCTGGATCTTGCGGAACAGAGTCCAGCGCGAGCCGCGCAGCGATTTGACGAGATCGAGCAGATCAGGCTCGACCTCGCGCAATCCTCGCGCGGTGGTGAGCAGGATCGGGAAGAAGCAGATGCTGAAGGCAATCAGGATGTTCGGCACGATGCCGTAGGAGAACCAGACGATGAAGAGCGGGCCGAGCGCCACTTTCGGAATCATGTTCAGCGTGACGAACAGCGGCAGCAGCACGAGGCTGAGCAGCGGTGCCCAGCTGAAGATCACGGCGAGCGCGACGCCGACGAATGCGCCGAGCGCAAAGCCGCCGAGGATCTCGATCGCCGTCACCAGCGTATTGGCACCCCAGGCGTAGCCCGTGGTTCCCAATGTCTGAATTGTCGCAAGCGGCGAGGGCAGGATGAATTTCGGCACGTGGAAGGCGTCGACCGCGACCTGCCACAGCATGAGCACGGCAAGGTGCACGATCAGGACGATCGCAAAGCTGCGCCAGCTGCGTGCCCCGTCTCCTGCCACCGATTGCTCCCGTTGCTCGCAGCCAACCCTGCCGCGGGTCGCAACCCTAGCCGGACTCGAGGGAAGTTTCAACCAATTGGTTGATTAGGGCCGGAGCGACTGGAGCACCAGATCGGCGACGTGCCGGCGGCGGGCGCGCCGCTGGGCCCGGCTCGACAGGTCCTTGCCGAAGATCGCCGACAGCGTCGGCGTGTTCGAGAAGAAGAAATAGCTGAGGCCGGCAATGGAGATATAGAGCTGGACGGGGTCGATCCCCTTGCGGAATACGCCCGAGCGCACCCCCTCGTTGAGGATGTGGGAGACGCTTTTGACGAGCGGTGAGTGCATCGCTTCCAGCCGGGTCGAGCCGCGGACGTGGCGGGCGCCGCCGCGGTTCTCGTCGTTCAGGAGCACGATGAAATCAGGGTTTGCCGCCAGATGGTCGAACGAAGCTTCGATCAGCTTGCGGATCGCCTTCTCCGGCGGCAGTCCTTCGAGATTGAGCCTGCGCTCCTGCTCGCGGATGTCCTCATAGACCCATTCGAGCACGGCGAGGTAGAGCGCGTCCTTGTCGCCGAAATAGTGGTAGACGAGCTGCTTGTTGACGCCGGCGCGCTCGGCGATCTCGTCGACACGAGCGCCCGCAAGGCCGTGCCGGGCGAATTCCTGGCGCGCCGCGGTCAGGAGCTTCTTGCGGGTGGCGACGGGGTCGCGGCGCTGCGGCACGGTGTCGCCAGATCGTTTTGCGGGCATTTCCAACCAAACAGTTGACAAGCGGAGGGCGGGCTTGTTGCATTGGTATCCTCACAAGGGGAGAGCGACAAGCCGGGTCGCGGCAACGAGGAGAGATACGATGAAGCGTTTGCAGGCGGCGGGCTCGGCCCTGGTGTTGGCTCTCGCGCTCGGTGTGCCGGCGGCGCCCGCGCATGCGGGAGAGGCCGTCAATCTGATCCTGAACTGGACGCCGACGGCCGACCACTCGCCGTATTACTACGCCAAGGCGCAGGGCTGGTACGAGAAGGCGGGCATCGATCTCACCATCGAGACCGGCAAGGGCTCCGGCGTCTCCGCGGCCAAGGTCGGCTCCGGCGGCTCGCCCTTCGGCGTCGCCGATCTCGCCACCATGCTGGTGGCCAAGAGCAAGGGCGCCGACACGGTCGCGGTGATGAGCGTCTATGCCAATACCGGCCAGACCTTCTATTGGCTGAAGAGCTACGGCGTGAACGGCGTGAAGGATTTCGCCGGGCACAAGATCGGCAACCCGCCCGGCGATGCCTCGCGCGTGATGTGGCCGGCCTTCGCCAAGGCGGCAGGGCTTGCGCCCGACTCCGTCGGCTTCGTCAATGTCGGGCCGACCGCCAAGATCGCGGCGCTGAAGAGCCACACCGTCGATATCATCAGCGACTTCTACAACGAGCACGACCTGAAGGTGATCGAGTTCGGTGCCGATCTCGGCTACGTCAACTGGAAGGACATCGGGCTCAACCCTTACGGCAATTCGCTGATCGTCAACGGAGCTTATCTGCAGAAGAATCCGAAGGTCGTCGAAGACTTCGTGCGCGTCACGCAGAAGGCCTTTGCGGCCTGCGTCGCCGACGTGGCCCCGTGCCTGAACGCGCTGCTCGAGCAGGTCTCGGGGCTCGACCGCGCCAACCAGGAACGCCAGTGGGAGCGCATCAAGTTCCTGATGACGGACGAGTTCACCACCACCAAGGGGCTCGGCTGGATCGACGGCGAGCGGATGAAGAAGGACTACGAGCTCGTCCACACCTATCTCGGCATGGAGAAGCCGTTCGACGTGACGACGGCGTTCACAACGAAGATGCTGGATCCGAACATCAAGATGGATGCGAGCAAGGTGAAGAAGTGAGCGGCGCTTGACTGCTGGCTGCGTCAGCCCTTCTTCATGTCGTAGACGTGTTCCGGTCCGGGAAAGGCACGCGACCGCACGTCGGCGGCATACCGTTCGACCGCCGCTTCGATGGCCGGACCGAGATCGCCGTAGCGCCGAACGAATTTAGGGGTTCGAGGCGAGAGCCCAAGCATGTCCTCGAGCACGAGCACTTGGCCGTCGCAGGCCGCGCTCGCGCCGATCCCGATCGTGGGGATCGCGATCGTTTCCGTGATCTTGCGCGCCAACGGCTCGGCCACGGCTTCAACGACGACTGAGAACGCGCCGGCATGGGCGACCGCCTTCGCATCGTCCTCGATCGGCCCCCAGTCGATCTCGTTGCGCCCCTGGGCGCGAAACGAACCGAGCGTGTTGATGGATTGCGGCGTAAGGCCGATATGACCCATCACCGGGATGCCACGCCCGGACAGGAATGCGATCGTCTCCGCCATGCGGACGCCACCTTCAAGCTTCACCGCGCCGCACTGCGTTTCCTTCATGATCCGTACCGCGGAATTGAATGCCTGCTCCTTGGAGGCTTCATACGATCCGAACGGCATGTCGACCACGACCAGCGCCCGCTTCGATCCCCGCATCACGGCCGCGCCCTGAAGGATCATCATGTCGAGCGTGACCGGCACTGTCGTCTCGAAGCCGTGCATGACGTTCCCAAGGGAATCGCCGACCAGAATGACGTCGCAATGCTGATCCACCAGCGCTGCCGTGTGCGCATGATAGGAGGTCAGCATGACGACCGGCTCGCCTTGCTTGCGGGCGCGGATGTCCGGCGCTGTCTTGCGTCTGATGGAGGACTGAATTGACATGATCGGCTCCGTCTGCGGGACGCGCATCGAAACCAGATGGCACGACCGTGTCAATCCGGGCAGCCGGGCCAGCAACCACATGGATGGTACGACATCCGAGGGTGGTGGACATGATCGCTTCCGCGTGACTGCTCGCAGCGCGACCCGGAAAAGCCAGCGGCGGTCCAGCGGTTCACCTTTCCACGTGATGCCACGGGAAATTAACTGGTCGTTAACCATATCCGCCGCATCGTTAACCATTCAATAACAGGGAACGAGTCGGCCGCTATGCAGGCTGCAGCAAAAGTCCAACGTCAGATGGTGCGCCTGCGCGGACGCTCCTATGTGGCGTTCGTGTTCACGCCGACGGTTCCGGTCCAGGACTGGCTGCATGAGATCGACGCCACCATTGCGCGGTCGCCGGGCTTCTTTGCCGGCCGGCCCGTGGTGATCGACCTGTCCTCGGTCGATCTCAGCCAGGCCGGCATCGGCCATCTGCTCACCAGCCTCCAGGAGCGCAACATCCGCGTGCTCGGCATCGAGGGCGTGGAGGAGAGCCGGCTGACCTCCGTGATGCCGCCGCTGCTGTCGGGCGGCCGCAGCTGCGTGATCGAGCCGAGCGCGCCGAAGAAGGCCGACGTGAAAGTGGAGACCAAGCCGACCTCGCTGCTTCTCGAAAACCCCGTGCGCTCGGGCCAGACCGTGATCTTCCCGGAAGGCGACGTCACCATTCTCGGCTCGGTCGGTTCCGGCGCCGAGGTCGTCGCCGGCGGCTCCATCCACGTCTACGGCGCGCTGCGCGGCCGCGCCATGGCGGGCGTGAACGGTCACACGAGCGCGCGCATCTATTGTCAGAAGATCGAAGCCGAACTGCTTGCAATCGATGGGTTTTATCAGACCGCCGACGACATCGACGAGGCCCTGCGCGGGCGACCCGCCCAGGCCTTCCTGCAAGGCAACACCATGCGAATTACTGCGCTGAACTGACCAGAAGGAGATAATTGAGATGGCCAAGGTACTGGTCGTGACATCAGGCAAGGGCGGGGTCGGCAAGACCACGACGACAGCCGCGCTGGGAGCGGCGCTCGCGCAACGCGGCGACAAGGTCGTCGTCGTCGATTTCGACGTCGGCTTGCGCAATCTCGACCTCGTGATGGGCGCCGAACGCCGCGTGGTGTTCGATCTCATCAACGTGGTGCAGGGCGTTGCGAAGCTGCCGCAGGCGCTGATCCGTGACAAGCGGCTGGAGAATCTCTGGCTGCTGCCGGCATCGCAAACCCGCGACAAGGACGCGTTGACGGAAGAGGGCGTCGGCAAGGTCATCGCCGATCTGCGCAGCCGTTTCGACTGGGTGATCTGCGACAGCCCGGCCGGCATCGAGCGCGGCGCCTCCATGGCGATGCGCTTTGCCGACGAGGCCGTGATCGTCACCAATCCGGAAGTCTCCTCGGTGCGCGATTCCGACCGCATCATCGGCATGCTCGATTCCAAGACCGTGCGGGCCGAGAAGGGCGAGCGGGTCGAGAAGCACGTCCTCATCACCCGCTACGATCCCTCCCGGGCCGCGCGCGGCGAGATGCTGACCATCGACGATATCCTCGAGATCCTTGCCACGCCCTTGCTCGGCATCATCCCCGAGAGCCAGGACGTGTTGAAGGCGTCCAACGTCGGTACGCCCGTGACTTTGTCGAACGCGGATGGAGCGCCGGCGCTGGCCTATATGGACGCGGCCAAGCGCCTCTGCGGCGAGAATGTGACGATGCATGTTCCTGCCGAGCGCCGAGGTCTGATGGATCGTTTGCTGCGACGGAGGGCTGCATGAGCATGGGTCTGCTTCGACTTCTCCGCGGCAAGAAGGCCTCGGCTCCCGTCGCTCGCGAACGGCTGCAGATCCTGCTTGCCCATGAACGTGGAATGCGCGGCCAGCCCGATCTGCTCGGTGTGCTGCGCGAGGAAATTCTCGCCGTCGTGTCCAGGCATGTGGCGCTGGACCCGACCAAGGTCATCGTCCGGCTCGAGCGCGGCGACGAGGTTTCGACCCTGGAGGTCGATATCGAGGTGCCGAACGATTTCGAGCGCAAGAAGGCGGCGGTCGCGTAGGGGCCGCGGCCGAAGACTGAAAGTTCTGGGGTGGGTGAAAGGGCGGTCCGCCGGGCATGGCGGGCCGCCTTTGTCTTGGCTCACATCGACGGGACGGAACGAGCTCCGGGCCTCGATCGTTGTGAGACACCCGCGGTGGCAGTTGTGCACTGCACCGCAGTTCCCTCAAACGGGAGAGCGCCCATGATGTCCGAGGTCCAGGTCCATACCGTTGCCCGGCAGATGCTCGAACAGCACGGTTTTGTTGCGATCGCGAAGGCCGCCGAGCAAGCCCAGGCCTGCGAGAGCCGCGGCGAGGCCGACGAGGCCAGGGAGTGGCGTCACATAGCCGACGCCATGAAGATCATGCGCGGCCCGCATCAGAGCTGACATTCGTCAGCGCGATCGGCTTCAACGTTCCCCGCGATCGGCGCCTTGGGGCGACGTTCGGTTCTGTGTCTGCGGCTGCCCACGCTCGCCTGTTTCTTTGCAGGGGAGTGGCTCCCACGAGCCATCCGGCGCCTGCTGATAGGCACTGCAGGACGACGAGGTGGATTTTTCCTGGCCTTTCTGGGCGTCGGAATTCCTCGCCAGCACGGGCGCAACCAGCACCGTGGTGGCTGCAATCGCGCCGGCGAAAACGAAATGGATACTCCGCATGAGGACCTCCTGTTCGGATTCGAAGAGGCCGCATGCTTTCGAGGATTGTGACGATTTTGGGCCGCAGCGGAGGTTCCGTCGCGGCGTGCTTAGCACGAATGGTGTGCTAGCTTAGCCGCCCTTGCTTCGGATCAGGCCGGCGAGGTTGGTCTTCTGGGCCTCGCACCAGCCGGACATGCCGAGACGGCGCTGATCCATGTCGGTCGCCTGGGTCGCGACCGCGACCTCGGCCATCAAATCATCGTCCTGTTTCTCGCCCATCTTGCCGCCGGTGTGCATCCAGGCGATCGCCTTGCGCACCTTCTCCGTGGTGCCGTCGGGCAGGTGCATCTGCTGCGCCTTCTGCACCAGGTCCTGATAGACGAGGTCTGTGTTGGGACACTCGACCTTGGCCGCGAAGGCCTGCAAGACCATGGTCACATAGACCGATCGCGGCGGCGCGTCGGCCGCATGGGCCGGCGCGGTCAGCAGCAGCAGGCCCGCCATCAGAAAACCGGTGCGCATCCTTGGAACCTCCTCCGTTTTTTGAGAGGCTAGCGCCCGGCACGGCGCTCCGCAATGGTGCGAGGCACAATTGTCGTCGGTCCAGGCGGTGGGCTAACCTGCCGCTCCCCAGCCTCGGAGCACGACATGAGCCTGTTCAGCACGCCCTTCGATTCCGCACGCGACACCGCGCTCGTCACCGGCGCAGGGAATGGCATCGGCCGCGCAATCGCGCAGGCACTGGTCGGTGAGGGCGTGCGGACGGTGTTTGCCGATGTGAGCGCGGAGCGGGTGCATGCCGCGATCGGCGCGAGCGAGAGGCCCGCACTGGCCGTGCCCTGGGTCGGCGATCTCGCCAGGCTCGAGGCCTGCGATGAGCTGCTGGCCGCCGCATATGCCGAGCTGGGCGAGGTCACGCATTTCGTCCACAGCGCCTCGCCGCCGCGGCGCGAGGCCGATCATGCCCTCGCGGTCGATCGCAGGACGTGGCAGGAGATGCATGCCGTCAATCTCGATGCCGGCTTTCACCTCGGGCGTGAACTCGCAAAACGGCTGATCGCGGCGAAACGGCCGGGCTCGTTCTTGTTGCTGACCTCGCTGCATGCGGGCACCCCGCGCAACCTGCCGCATTATTCGACGGCCAAGGCGGGGCTGGGGATGCTGGTGAAGGAGCTGGCCAAGACGTTTGGCCGCCACGATATCCGCGTCAACGCACTGGTGCCCGGTGCGATCGCGGCCGGTGGATTCGTTGCAGATCCCGCGCTGGCGCGGCACATTCCGCTCGGGCGTCTCGGCGAGGCCAAGGACCTCGTGCCGATGGCGCTCACAGTGCTGTCGAACAGGCTCTCCGCTTACGTCACCGGCGCCGCCTTCGTCGTTGACGGTGGATTGTCGCTGACGAATTGGTTCGAGCCGCCGACGCTTGAAGAGTAAAGATCCAGTTCGCTTGAAACCGCTATGCCTGGCGTTGCCAGGCCGGCACCGGATCGAGCGGCGTGCGATAAAGCTCGTTGTGATCGCGATCGGTGACGCGCACCGCGCAACCCTTTTGCTGCAGCTCCGGCTTCACCTGCGACAGCTCGCACGCCAGCTGATCGGCGCGATCGGAGGCAACCTCGATGTCTTCGAGGATGATTCCCCCCTGGTTCTTGAACTCTTCACCAACCACAAGATCGAAATAGTAGTAGGGCATGTGGATTCCCCGTGTGACGATCTGAGCTTCAGTGCAAGTCTCAACACATCTCGGATGATACCACTGAGTCGATAGCTGCCGAATGAACAGGCCGCGCAATCTCTGTGCTTATGGCTCAGAAATGATGTGCAACGTGTGAGTGCGTTAACATTTTATTAAATATGCTTGCGCGACCATAAGGCATGGAATTGCAGCAGAACCGGGCTCCGGGAACCGGCAGCTGCAAGAGAAGGCCGGCGGCATAGATCCCGACGGCCTTTTCTCTTGAGCGAAAGATGCGCGGCCTCGCTCCCGTAATCGCCCGGACTCAACCTATCACACCGACTCGGACAGCCTGCGCGACGTTGTCGCTTTATCGCAGCGGCATTGGCGGGCGCACGACCGGCCCATCGTCATCGGCAACGGCTTGTGTCGTCGTGACCGGCGCAGCTGGTGGTGAGGCCGCGGCAGACTGCGACGGCGGGGGCGCGAGCGGCGTCGGCGCATAAGCCGGCACGTAGGTCTGCGACACGGCCGGCTTCGGTTTGCGAACCGGCGGCGCCGGAGGCCGCGGCGGAAGCACCGACGCGCGCGCGCGGGGATCGACCGGTGGCTTCGCCTCGGCCTGGGGCTTCGGTGCGGGTGGCTTCGTCATCTCACGCGCCATCTGCTCCTGTCCCGCCTTCAGCTCGGCGATGTTGGCCTTGAGCTGCTCGATCTGCTGCGCCATCGCGGCGAGATCGCGCGTCATCGATTGCATCGACTGCGTTGTGTCGACGGGCAGTGTCGGGGCAGGCGCGACCGCGGCAAGCTGAGCGGCGGGCGGCGTTGCAGATTGGTCGGCCGCTTGATCCGAAGTGGCTTCCACTGTGGGCGGTGCGGCCTGCGAGGCGGCCACCGGCGTGGTCTGCGATGTCGCAGGTAGCAGCGAGGTCGCGGGTATCAGCGAAGCCAGTGCCGGCGTCCATTCGGCCAGCATTTGCGTTGCCGTGTCGCCGTGCTTCTCCCACGCGATGCTGGCGGCCACGCTGGCGCCGGCAAACAGGAACGCGACGAACGCACCGCGCAGCCACTTGCCGAGCGAGGATCGCTTCTGCACGACAGGACCGTCGCTGGACGTGACGCGGACAGCCGTGTCGACAAACGGTGCCGCGGCGGGCTTTCCGTAGACGACGTGGATGATGGGCTCGGGCGCGCGCGTCTGCTCCGGCGTGAACTTCGGCTCCGAAGTAAGCTTGGGCTCCGGAGTGAACCTGGGCTCCGGACGCGGCGCGATCTCCGGCGCCAGCGCAGGGGACGCGCTGGTGGGCCGCGAGGCCAGCACGATCTCGGGAGAGATCTGAACCGCGTCGTGGGGGTCGTTGTCCTTGACCGTGTCCTTCACGATCTCATCGACAATTTGCTTGGCATTCAGCGTCGCGAGCATCGCAACTCCTTTGAAGCCTGGTGTTTGAAGCCTAGGTCGTCCGCATTGGCGCGGCGCCGATCGGTTGAGGTGAGCCCATCCCGAGCCCCGTGGCGCACGAGTCCAGCCGGGTTTGACCAAAGCAAGGCGAGGGGATGGAGATGATGCGACGGTCTTCCGCCGTTTGTGGTGATGGAACCCGGCTGATCGAACACGCGCACGTGTTCCTCTCCCGCCTTGTTTTCAGCACGATTTTGGCGATATGTGGCGGTGCTGGGGGTGCTGCGATCCGCTATCGGGGGGCCGGCGGTGCCAAGATCTCTACTCGTTTTGTTCGTCGCAGTCTTGTTGCCGCTTGGCGGCTGCATGCAGACGACACTCTCGCCATCGACAGATGCGAGCATGACGCCGCGCGACCGTCAGTTGCTGGCGCATACGCCTTACGCTCAGGCGAAGGTGCCTGAGCAATATCTCCGCCACATCGTGGACTACCACCGCAAGGAACAGCCAGGCACGATCCTGGTCGATACCGATGCGCGCTACCTCTATTATGTGCTCCCCGACGGCAAGGCGATCCGGTACGGCGTTGCGGTCGGCGAGGAAGCCATGGCGTTCTCCGGCGTCGCGCGGGTCGGCCGCCTGGCGGAATGGCCGGACTGGGTTCCGACGGCGGATATCCAGGCGCGGCTCGGACCGTATCCGGCGCGCGTTCCCGGCGGTCCCGCCAATCCGCTCGGCGCGCGGGGCATCTATCTATATGTCGGCAACAAGGACACGCTCTACCGCATCCACGGCACCAACCAGCCCGAATATATCGGCCAGGCGATCTCGTCCGGCTGCATCCGGATGCGCAATGAGGATGTCATCGATCTCTACGACCGGGTAAAGCTCAATTCGACGGTCGTGGTGTTGCCGCCAGGGCAGAACGCGCAGGCGCAGATGGGCGTGGGCTGGCGCGGGTGAGGGCTTGTGCGGATCGTTGCATTCCGTCGCAGGATCGTCCGTCATCCGCCGATGTTCTCGCCCTAGTTCTCGGGCCGCGCGATCCGCCATTGCAAGGTCGTGGCATTGCCGTTGGTATCGCCCGGCGCCTTGTCGGTGGGTGAGGTGTAGAGCGGACGATAGCGGTACGCCCACATCTTGCTGCCGTCGTTGCGGCTGATCACGGTGAAGTCGCCGACGGCCCTGGCGTCGGCCGTCGCCGCCAGCGGAACCCAGCTCTCGGTGCACTTGCCGTTGCAGTTCGACGTCTTACCCGTGGTGTCGCGCTCGTAAGTATAAAGCGTCATGCCATTGAGATCGACGAGCTTTGGGCCCTGTTTGGTCAGGATTACCTTCGCCGGAGCTGCCGGCGCCTCGACCTTCGGCGGAGGAGGGTCGCCGCCGCCGTGGCCGCCTGCGACTGCATGACTGGTCGAGAGCGTCATGGCTGCGGTCATAACGAGGAACCTGAGCATTCCGAAACTCCGCCCCGCAAAGTTAATCGCGCGTTAAGCGCCCAATGCGGCTGACGTTAGCAGGCGAAGGTTAGTTCCTGGTTTCGTGCGCTGCGACAATGACCGATGCGGTCCGGGATCAGACCTGAACGTCGCGCAGCGGGGCCCGGCTGAGCTCATTGGCGGCGGCAATGGCCTTGCGCAGCAGCCGCATCAGCTCCTCGCCCTCCTTCGCGCTGAGGCCACGCAGCATGATGCGCTGCGCAGATTCGACGGCTGGCGTGATCTTGCGCAGCGTACGCCGGCCTTCATCGGTGATTTGAAGCTCCCGCGCGCGGCGGTCGCGGCTGGAGGGACGGCGCTCCGCGAGGCCCTTCTGTACGAGGCGGTCGATCACGCCGGTGATGGTGGTGCGATCGTAGGCGATCAGTCCGGCGAGCGTCACCTGGTCGAGCCCCGGATTGGCCTTGATGGTCGCGAGCGCGGCGTACTGTACCGGCGTAAGATCGAATCCGGCGTCTTCGACCTCGGCCAGGAACACCGCCACCGCGATCTGCTGGAAGCGGCGCGCCAGATGCCCGGGCATGTCGTTGTTGTCTTTCACCGAAGTCTCCGCGGAGAGCAGGCAGGTTTCGAGCGTCATTGACAAGTATACTGATAGTCAGCATACTGAGCAATATCCAAACAGAAATTTGGCGGGAGAGGTGCTCATGCAATTCCATCTGAATGGATTTCAGCCGGGCGATCCCGAAATTGCCGATCCCGCCGAGCGCGTTCAGGCATCGGGCGCAACGGGCGCCCTGCCGGGCGAGGTCGATGTTCTCATCGTCGGCTGCGGGCCTGCCGGCCTGACGCTCGCCGCCCAGCTTGCGCAATTCCCCGACATCAAGACCTGCATCGTCGAGCAGAAGCCGGACCGGTTGCTGGTGGGTCAGGCGGACGGCATCGCCTGCCGCACCATGGAGATGTTCCAGGCCTACGGCTTCAGCGAGCGGGTGCTGAAGGAAGCCTATTGGGTCAACGAAACGACGTTCTGGAAGCCGGATGAGCGGACGCCGGAGAAGATCATCCGCAGCGGCCGGGTTCAGGACGTCGAGGACGGGCTGTCCGAACTCCCGCACGTCATTCTGAACCAGGCGCGCATCCATGACCATTTCCTCGACGTCATGCGCAAATCGCCGGCGAAGGTCGAGCCGTACTACAGCCGACGGGTGCTTGATCTCCACGTCGATCCTGCCGGTGATGCCGCCGATCATGCCGTGACCGTGCGCCTCGAACGCGTCGATGCCGCGAACGAGGGCCGCATCGAGACGATCAGGGCGCGCTACGTCATCGGCTGCGACGGCGCACGCAGCATCGTGCGCAAATCGATCGGGCGCGAGCTGCACGGCGATTCCGCCAATCATGCCTGGGGTGTGATGGACGTGCTGGCGGTGACCGACTTTCCTGACATCCGCTTCAAGTCGCTGATCCAGTCGTCCAAGGACGGCAGCCTGCTGATCATTCCGCGTGAGGGCGGCTACATGGTCCGCATCTATGTCGAGCTCGCAAAACTCGATGTCGGCGAGCGCGTTGCGAACCGCAACATCACCGCCGCCGACGTGATCGCCAAGGCGCAGCGGATCCTGAAGCCGCATACGCTCGACGTGAAGGAGATCGCCTGGTGGTCGGTCTACGAGATCGGCCAGCGCCTCACCGACAAGTTCGACGACGTGCCGGAGGCCGAGACCGATACGCGCCTGCCGCGCATCTTCATCGCCGGCGATGCCTGCCATACGCACAGCCCCAAGGCGGGGCAGGGCATGAACGTCTCGATGCAGGATGCTTTCAATCTCGGCTGGAAGCTCGCTGCCGTGCTGAGGAGGCAGTGCGCCCCAAGCCTGCTGCATTCCTATTCGGCGGAGCGCCAGGCGGTCGCGAAAGAGCTGATCGATTTCGACCGCGAATGGGCAGGGATTCTCGCCTCCGCCGCTAAAGCCGGCGGCGCCGATGCCGCCAAAACGCAGGACTATTTCGTCAGGCACGGGCGCTACACCGCGGGTACGGCTACGCATTACAGGCCATCGGTGCTCACCGGCGCGGCTTCTCATCAGCACCTCGCGCAAGGCCTCGTGATCGGCAAGCGCTTCCATTCCGCGCCGGTGATCCGGCTGGCGGACGCCAAGCCGGTCCATCTCGGCCACGCCGCGCAGGCCGACGGCCGTTTCCGCATCTACGCGTTTTCACCCGCGGAAGATCCTGCGGCCGCCGGCTCCGCCATTCGCGCGCTGTGCGGCTTCCTCACCGAGGCTCGGGAATCACCATTGCGGCGATACACGTCTGCCGGCGCCGACGTCGACAGCGTGATCGACCTGCGTGCCGTCTTCCAGCAGGATCATCGTCAGCTTGCCGTCGCGGCGATGCCGTCGCTGCTGCTCCCGCGCAAGGGCCGCTATGGTCTGATCGACTACGAAAAGATGTTTTGTCCGGACCTCAAGGGCGGCCACGACATCTTCGCAATGCGAGGCATCGATCGAAAGAGCGGTTGCATGGTCGTGGTGCGGCCGGACCAGTATGTCGCGAATGTGCTGCCGCTCGACGATTATGCCGGGCTTGCATCGTACTTCGACCGCTTCATGCTGAAGGTGCTCTGACTGCCGGCGTCGAGTTCCCTGCGCTTACAATTTAAGAAAGATCTTCGCGGGCAGATTTCATCGATCGTAAGATGTGTACCCAAAGATGTAAGCATCCACTCGGGGCAGCGGGGCACGGGAGGATGAGATGAGACAGAGCCAGGCGGAGACGCGCCGTCAGCAAAATGTCGCGAAGCGGTCGATGACCAGGGAGGCCAAGCAGCTCACCGGACTGATTGCCGGATTGCGCAAATCCCTCGAAGCGATCCACAAGGAACGGGCGAGCACAAAGCTCACGGGTGCCGAGATGGGTGTGCTCGACGAGCGCCGCAACAATCTGCTGCTCACCATTGCGGCCCTCGATGACCGCCTCTCGGCGGTGCAGGGCCTGATCAATCTCGGCCGCCCCCACATTATCCGCGTGCATTAAAGCGCGATGAGATTTGGATGAATCGTCATCGCGCTTCAAGCTGCTTTTTGCGCATGATCTTTCCGGAGGACCGCTCCGCACCTTTCCGGGTCATGCTCTAGCGCCGATCCGACGCAGCAGGATCGGCTCCGTTGCCGATGCACGGGGCCGGCCTACCGTCTGCGGATGGCACCAAATTGCCACGCTCCCGGCGAATTGCCGCCAAAGCCCGCTGCCACGACGAGGTAGGGCGCAGGGCGACGCAAAGGGGATGCGAATTGGCCTACAAAATGGTCGCAGAACGCGACAACGAGAAGTACAGCTTCGCCCGCGAGAGCCGGTTGGTCATCGTAGCGAAAGCGAAAGTGTGGGCGAGCGAGGGGTGGCGGGTCGTCATCACCGACCAGGACGGCAAAGCCTACGCCCCGCCCGAATTCGATCAGCTGTCGGCGGCGTGATCGCGAGACGGGCGAGAGGACGACAATTTGACGTCGCAGTTTCGATCCTGGTGCGACCTGATCGCGCCCTCGATGATGCTTGCGGCCGCCGCAATGCTGACGGCGACGGTTGCGGCCGCGCAAAATCTTGATGCCGGTAAACCGCCGGCGAAGCTCTTCGCTGAAGGCTGCGCGACCTGCCATCGCAGCCCGCGCGGCTTGGCCAAAGGCCGCTTCACTCTGACGCTGTCCTGGTTCCTGAAGGACCATTACGCAACCAGTGCCGACTCCGCCAAAGCACTCGCCGCCTACCTCGTGTCGGTCGACGAGTCGCCGCCCCGGGGGGCGGCCAAGGCTGGCGCAAAGTCGTCTCGATCCGCGCCACGTCAGCCCAAGCCGGTGCAGAGCCAATAGGCGTGCCGGCATTGGCCGCCATCAACGCACCGTGGTGTCCGAGAACAGGTTGATGACCACGACCCCGGACACGATCAGCGCGATGCCGACGAAGGCTGCGGCGTCCAGTATCTGGCGGAACAGCACGAAGGAGACGGTGGCGGTCAGGATGATGCCGACCCCGCCCCAGATCGCATAGGCGATGCTCAACGGGATAACCCGGATCGCCACCGACAGCGCGTAGAACGAGGCGACGTAGAACAGCACCATCGCCAGCGTCGGCCAGGGACGGGTGAACTGGGCGGACTGCTGCAGGAACGCCGACGCGGTGACCTCGAACACGATGGCGAGGGCGAGAGCCGAATAGGCGTTGAAGACGGAGCTCATGCGGAGACGGGGCCGACGATGGCTGACATATGACGGCGCGTACCACGCCGGGGTGACGTGCCTGCGACAGCTTGGAGCGCGGCACAAAGGCTCCGCGGTCGGACCGGATGACCAAGCCGCCGCGCAATGATTCGCGCAGCGGCTCCGTGACACAGCGACGGTCGAACGTGGCTTCAATTCGATCCGCACCGAAAGCTCGACGTCGTCGGCGAAGGCCGTGGGCATATAGCCGCTTCCGGGCTTGCGCATGCGGGAGAGATAGTCTGGGCTGTCGTCGGCGTTGTCGGCGACGACGATCGCGCCCGGCTCGAGACGGTCTTCGACCAGATCGAGGATATCCGGGGAGAGCGTTGGCACCGTCGAGCAGCACGAGATCGATGGTTTCTGGCAGATCGGATTTCAGTGTCGTCAAGCATCGCCTTCGTGAATGTCGACGAGATCGATCACGCCGCCGGCCGAAAGGTTGTTCCGGGCCCGCGCGCGAAGCGCTGCCCAAAGCTTCGGATGCGACGCGCACCATCGCCGGCGACCTGATCACGAGGACGCTGAGCGAAGTCGGCAAGAGTTTTTCGGAACAGATGCGGATTGAGGCGGAGATCGCATGTTTTGCGCCTGTCTTGCGAGGTTTTCGCGGCGCTGAGGAATTGCCGGCAGGCGGTCGAAGGTCGATTGTTGTTCAGATTTCGGGGGATTATGGGTTAGCCTCGCCGCGTTCGCCATCCATTCATCGAGTCCTCGCGCCATGCACGTTCTCCGCGCCCAGTTCCGCATCGAGACGCAGCGCGCGCTGGAATTTGCCGCATCTCGCGGCTTCGGCGTGATCGTGGCGACGGACGAGCGCGGTCCGCGGGCCTCGCACGTGCCATTCGTGCTGATCGAGCGCGACGGGCACACTGTCGTGCAGATTCACTTCACCGCCAAAAATCCGCTTGTGGCGCTGGCCGATGGCAGCAGACGATTTCTGCTGATCGTTACGGGCGACGATGCCTATGTCTCCAACGACTGGTATGCCTCACGCGACAACGTCTCGACCTGGCTTTACGAAGCGGTGCACCTGTCGGGCGTGGCTCATCTACGGGGGCTCGACGAGAACCGCGGACACGGCGATGCGCTGCTCGCAGTCTCCGAGGCGCGCTTACCCAAAGAACCCTGGGACCTCACGCAGATGGAGCCGGGCAAGCGCGAGAGCATGCTGGCTGCGATCCGCGTCGTCGATCTCGTGGTGGATGAGGTCGAAGGGCAGGCCAAGCTCAACCAGCACAAGAGCGATGCTGACCATGTCGCGGTCGCCGATCGATTGGCGCGGTCGGAGGAGTCGGGTCACCGGCGGCTGGCGCGCAAAATGCAGGCGCTGCGGCAGGGGCTTGAATACGAGATGCCGTAACGCTTGCCCCGCGCAACGTTTGACCTTACGGACCTTTCTCATGCTCGTTATCTCCATTCAGAGCCAGGTGGTGCACGGCCACGTCGGCAACAGCGCGGCTGCCTACGCCATGCAGGCGGAGGGCGTGAATGTTGCGGCGGTGCCGACGACGCTGCTCTCCAACCATCCACGCTATCCGAGCCTGCGCGGGCGGATGCTGGAGACCGAACTCGTCGCCGATCTCCTGAAGGGCGTCGAGGAGCGCGGCCTGGTCGACGAGGCTGCGGTGCTCGTCACCGGCTATCTCGGCTCGTCCGGCAACGCCGCCGTGATCGCCGATTTCGTCGAGCGGGCGCTCGCGCGGAATCCGAAGCTGGTCTATCTCTGCGACCCCGTGATCGGCGATGACGGCCGCGTCTATGTGGCGGATGGCATCTTGGACGTGGTCCGGCACCGGCTGCTGCCGGCGGCAAACCTCGCGACGCCGAATCAGTTCGAGCTCGAGCTGCTCTCCGGTCTCACCATTGCCGATGTCCAGGGCCTCCGCGCGGCGTGCTCCGCGCTGGCAGGGGCGGGTCACATCGACGTCGTGGCCACCGGCTGCACGCTCGCTGACACAGTGGCGGGGCAGGTGGAGACGATCCTGTGCGCGGGCGGGCGATTGTCCTGCTTTGCGACGCCGCGCCTGCCGATCCGGCCCTACGGCACCGGCGACCTCCTCACCGGGCTGATCGCCGCGCATCTGGCCAAGGGCGAAGCGATGGAGTCGGCCGTACGGCTTGCGGTCGACACGATCTTTGCGGTGCTGGTGCGCACGCAAGAAGCCGGCTCCGCCGAGATACGGCTCGTGCCGTTGCCGACGCGCGGGCCCGACGCCTGAGGGTTCAGGTCGCGGGCTTGAGGGCCGATTGCGCCGATTTCTGCTGCTTGGCCGGGGTCTTCTGCTCGCGTGCGGCGTGCGCCTTAGGCGGCTTGCCGCTGGCGGCAGCCCGCGTCTTCTTCGGCTTGACGTTCGCGGCTTCCTTGCTGTCGGTCGCAACGCCGCGGCGCGAGATGTATTCCTTCCCGTCGATCGGGCCGACATGCGGCGGATCGCGGCCAAGATAGGGGCGGCCGATGCCGAACGCCTTGCCGTTGGCGTCGACCCACTTCCACAGGATCTCGGTCGAGACCCAGCGCTGCGCGCGGTTATCGCCCTGGGTGCTGACGATGTCGGCCGCCATGCCGTGGCCATAACCACCGCGCGTACTGCCGCCATGATAGGAGCGGTCGGAGGCGGCCTTGAGGCCGCTCGCGATCGACTGGCGATAGTCGTCGCGGAATGCGCTGGTGATGCCGGGCGACAGGCCGGCGGCTTCGGCCGCGAGCAGCGTGCGGAACAGCTTTTTCTTGAAACTCTTGTCCATGCCGCCGATGACGTAGTCCATCATCGACATGCCGGCGCGCTCGGCCGCCTTCGGATCCTTCCAGCCGAAGTCCTGATCGACAAGCTTCGTGAAGCTGCGCATCACCGTGACGGTCTTGCCCTTGCGCTTGACGGTGACGGCGCGCCGTTCCTGAACCTTGATCGTGTCCTCCTTGGCCGTGCGTTGATAGAGCGCCCAGAGGTAGCGGTCGATGCAGGCCTCCATGACGAAGCATTCGTCGAGCACGGCGACGGTGTCCGCCGGCGGCGAGGCCTTGCTTGCGGGCGTGACGGGGCCGCTCGCGATTGCCGCAGGCGACAGTGCGTCCGTCGTCACGATCTCGGTGGGATCGGCGGATGCGAGCTTGACGGGCTCTGGCGCGGGAGCAGGGGCAGCCTCGCCGACGATGGCTTCCGGTTCAGGCGAAATCTGCGGCGCGGGCGCCGCTTCTGTCGGCAGGATCAGTGCCGGGTCGGCCGAAGCGAGCTTGATGGCAAAGGCGAGCCCCTCCGGCGTTTCCTGCGCAGTCGCCGCCGGGGCAGGCGCCGCAGCGACGGCGGCGGCGATGTCGGCGGTCAAGGCGATGCCGTCCTCAATCGTTGCAGCGCGCGGCACGTCGGCGAGGTCAAGGCGACCGACATCCTTGACGTGCGAGACAGCAGCCGCATTGGCACCGCTGTTCTCGATGAGGGCAGGCGCATAGGCGGAAAGAGACAACACCAGCCAGCCGGCGAGAACGGCTGAGGGACACGATACCGCCACCAGAAGAGACCGCCGATCGTTCATGATCCCCTGCCTCCAAACGGTTCTGTCCGAACCATCTTGTTCGAACAGTCATGATGCAAACAGTTGACGAAACAGTCTTGCACGGAAAGGCACGCAGTTCGTCGATTGTTCGGGGGATGGTGTGGCGGCGCAATGGCGCAATCGGCGGATGCGGGCTTTTCGCGCTGGGTGTTGCCGAGCTGCAACGCGCGGTTCCACCCGGTGCTTTGCCCGAGGCCGTGCCGCAACTTTGCGGTCGCTGCCGCGTTGGAGGCGCCATGACGCATCCCACGCTTCGTCCCATGGACGCCTTCGATCCCGCCGAGCCCGCCATCCTGCACGATCGTCTTTCGGATACGATCATCACCTGGACGGCCGATCAGGCCGATGACTATCGCCGCTCCAGCAGGCCCGGCGGGGACGGAACCGTGGCCTGGAAAACCTATCTGTTTGATGGTTGGGGCAACGTGCTCGGTGGCTGAGCACCGCCCACGGAAACGCCATGTCGCCGCCAGCGTGATCCGCCCAAGACCTTGTACGCATTAGGCATATCGCCATGCGCCGCGCGCGATGTTGCAATGCAACAAGACATGTCGCAATGCAGCAAAACACGCCTAAATAGGCTCCGACCTTCCCCCTCGGAGCATCACCATGAACAAGAAGACTTTGTCGATCGCCGCCGCCATCCTGACCATCGTGGGCGGCACCGCCGCTTTCGCTGCCGAGTTGCCGACCTACGAGGCCAACGGTCTGCCGGTCTCCCCGCTGCAGGTGCGCGTGCTCGGTGCTCAGCATGTCGAGCAGCAGGTCGCCGCGCCCACCACGATCGCCTCGGTCCACCAGGCGAAGGTGCTCAGCCCCCGCAAGGTGACGACTGCGGACGTGACCACGGGCGCAGCCCGCTAAGCCTACGTTCGCCTGAGGCAGGTGGGATCTCGCGCTGACCGAGATTTCGCCGCCTCGTGCGGCCCTTGACACGCCGCCGCCGCACGATCATTGCGTGTGCGGCAATCACCGTCCTAACGCGGCATCGTCGCGATGCCTGCGTGCCAGTCCTGCAGCCGCGTGGGTTGAGCGGCTCAGCGCGCCGACATATCGCTTGATCCATGGATCAGCGGACGAGCGGTGCTGACGCTCTCACTCAGAAAAATGACGCAGCGCCGGCACTGCTCGGCGTGGTCTGCGGCCTTGCCGCGGCGCTGTTCTGGGCGCTCGGCTTTGCCGCCACGCGGCACGGCCTCAAGATCGGCTTCACGCCGATCGACCTGCTGGTGCATCGCTATGTCTGGTCGGGAATCGCGTTCCTGCCGCTGGTCGCGCGTGCGGGCATCTCCGATCTCTGCGGCATCGGCTGGCGCAGGGGCCTCGTGCTGATGGTGCTCGGCGGCCCCGTGATGTCGCTGATCTCCTACACCGGCTTTTTGTTCGTGCCGCTCGGCCATGGCAGCGTGATCCAGCCCTCTTGCGCGACGCTGGGAGGCCTCCTGCTCGCGGCGGTCGTGCTGAAGGAGCGGATCTCCGCTTCGCGCCTCGCCGGGGCGATCGTCATCGTCGGCGGCCTCGGCGTGATCGGCGCGGAATCGATCGGCCATATCGGCACCGACGGGGTGCAGGGCGATCTGATCTTCGTGCTCACCGGGTTCATGTTCGCCGGCTTCGGTGCGGCTTTGCGCCGCTGGCGCGTCTCCGCCGTGTCGGCTGCGCTCGTGATCAACGTGCTGTCGCTGCTGCTGTTGCCGCTCTACGTCGCAACCGTGGGCCTTGCCCATATTGCGGCGATCGGCGTGACCGAGAACGCCATCCAGGCGCTGGCGCAGGGCGTGCTTGCGGGGCCCGCCGCGCTCTATCTCTATGCCGTCTCGGTCCAGCGTCTCGGCGTGGCCCGCGCCGCGGTGTTTCCGGCCTGCGTGCCGGCGCTGACGCTGCTCACCGGCTGGCTGCTGCTCGGGGAGCCGCCGACGATGTTGCAGACGGCGGGACTCGTGACGGTGCTGTGCGGATTCTATCTGGCCCAGCGGCAAAGCTAGCGGACCTTACGCCTTCCGCACGAACTCCGACTTCAGATTCATCGCGCCGATGCCGTCGATCTTGCAGGCGATGTTGTGGCCGTCACTGGCGTCCTGCAGGCGGATGTTGCGCACCTTGGTGCCGCCCTTGACGACCGAGGACGAGCCCTTGATCTTGAGATCCTTGATCACGATGACGCTGTCGCCGTCGGCGAGCACATTGCCGTTGGCATCGCGCACGCCCGCATCCTGCGCCGTGTCCGGGGCTGCTTCCGCCGCGCCGCTCCATTCATGGCCGCATTCCGGGCAGACCCAGAGATCGCGGTCCTGATAGGCGTGCTCGGAGCTGCAGGCCGGGCATTTCATCGTGTCGGTCATGTCTGTCTCGTCTCAACGGTTCGTGCGCGGCGCGACCGTAGAGACGGGAACCGGGAAAGCAAGGAAAAGCTGCAAGCCGCGCCGGCCGCGGCTCGCCTGCCGGTGCGATATCACCGAAACAGCGCGACGAAGATCACGTAGAGCCAACCCAGGATGCCGTGGATGATTGCCCACAGAATCGAATGGTTGTTGGTGTAGGAGATCGCGATGGCGAGCGCCGAGCCGAATCCCACGCCGTATTTGGCGCCTTCGACCCGGACGCCGTAATAGCGATTGCCGTTCATGGTGATGCCTCCTGCACCGTAACTGAGCGCAAGCCTAAGCGGTCGCCGTGATCCTGGCGAGCGGCATGATCAATGAGCCAACGTCGCCCGCGCGGGATTGAGCAGCGTCAACGGCATTGCGCGTGAGGGTCGTATCCTCTTGGGAAATGACCACCGGAGGCCGTGCGATGGACAATATGCTCAGACAAAAAATCCAGGCCCTGCTGGACCAGCACCGCACGATGCGGATCGCAACCATTCGCCCGGATGGCTGGCCGCAGGTGACGACCGTTGGCTATGCCAACGAAGGCTTCACCATCTACTTCCTCTGCGGCATCGACAGCCAGAAGGCGCAGAACCTGTCCCGGGACGACCGGGTCTCGCTGGCGATCGACGACGACCCGGCGCAAGTGATGGAGATCACCGGCCTGTCCATGGCGGCGCGGGCGGTGGCCGTGACCGATCCGGCCGAAGCCGAGAAGGCGATCGCGCTTTTGATGGCGCGCTATCCCGAGCAGAAGGCCTCCGGCCTCACCGTGCCGAAACCTTCAGAGGTGCGGCTGATCCGTCTCACACCGACGGTGATCTCGCTGCTCGATTATTCCAAGGGATTCGGTCACACCGACCTTGTGACGTGCTGAGGAGGTGGGCGGCAAGCTGCGAAGGCGAGAGCGGCCATCCGCCCCTCGCTTGAGGCAGATCAACTAGGCCTTCCGGTGAAAATCTAGGCTGGGCCGATGATTCAGTGAGGTCTGGCCATGTCGCACACTGTTCGAATCTACATCGGCATCGTCATCCTGATCGCCTTGTCGGTGCTGTTTCTCTTCAGCGTCGTCCACACCGCCGCGGGGGCCCCAAGGCCCGGCTCGCGCACGATCGCGGAGGGACATCGCCTGGCGCGGGCCTGGTGCCAAACGTGTCACGCCGTCGAGCCGCACATGACCGGAGTGTTCGACGAGGCCCCGAGCTTCCAGTCCATCGCGGAACGGCACGGCACCACCGCGCTGTCGCTCAAGGTGTTCTGGCGGACCAGCCACCAGAACATGCCGAACCTGGTGATCTCGCCGGAACAGGCCGAGGCGCTCTCGGCGTATATCCTGAGCCTGAGGGGCGATTGAAGGCCCGGCCAGACGATATCTGCGAAAACAACCCCATGCACAGTAGACATCGCCATGGAATCATTCGGGATTTGATTTGACTTCGATAATACCGAATTACGTTTGGCCTGTCGCGCAAAACAGTTGCATGATGTCACGGTGGAGTCCCCTCGACGTCTCGGCGTTTGGTGCGTAGCTTCCGCTCATCCGGAAACCTCGCCGACGAGCCCGCCATGACCTTCCTCCTCAACATCGACGTCCCGGACGTCGGGACAGCCACGACCTTCTACACCGAAGCGTTCGGCCTGACGGTCGGCCGCCGCTTCGGCGCCGACTTCGTCGAGCTCAACGGCTGGCCGGCGCCGGTGTATCTGTTGACCAAGCAGGCCGGTACGATCGGCGCCGGCGGCGATCGCCGGCGCTACCAGCGGCACTGGACGCCGGTGCATATCGACGTCGTCGTTGACGACGTCGAGGCCGCCGTGGCGCGTGCGCTCAGTGCGGGTGCGATCCTGGAGGCGCCCGCGCGCGATGCGCCCTATGGCCGGATCGCGATGCTAGCCGATCCGTTCGGGCACGGGTTCTGTCTGCTGGCGTTCAGCGAGAAAGGCTATGACGCGTTGTTGGGAAGTTCGTAGTTCGCGACCGGACTGCGCCTGCTACGATCGCCAGCGGACAGCGAAGCCAGAATCAGGGCGGCATGCCAAAAGAAGCGAAAAGCAGATCGACGAGGAAACTCAAGACCTACCAGACCTCGCTCGGCTTCTACGATCAGGCGATCGCCGCGCCCTCGATGAAGGCGGCGCTGCAGGCCTGGGGCGCCAGCTCCAACCTGTTCCATCAGGGCGTCGCGAAGGAGACCGAAGATCCCGATATCGTCGCGGCGGCCATGGCGAAGCCGGGTGTCGTGCTCAGACGTCCGGTCGGCTCGAACGGCCCGTTCACCGAGAGCGCGGAGCTGCCGACCGATCTCGGCGAGAGCGAGGCCAGATCCGGGAGCAAGCGCAATGGCAGGTCGAAGAGCAACTCGCGATCGAACAGGCGCACCATAAAGCCGGCACGGAAGGCATCGCGCAAGATCGACGATCAGGCGGCGCGCAAGGCTGCCGCGGCATTCGAGAAGGAAGAGCGACGGCGCGAGGACGAGCGCCGGAAAGAGGAGGCCGCTCGCGCCAGGGAGCGCCGGGAGAAGGCTGTCGCGACAGCGCAGGCGGCGCTGGATAGAGCGAGGCGGGAGCACGAGGCGCGGGCGGAGGAGATCGAGGCCGAGCGGATCGCGCTCGACGAACGCGCCGAGGCCGAGCAGGGCCGCTGGGACAAGCAGCGAATGAAGCTGGAGCAGGCGCTGCGTCGCGCGCGCGAGTAGGGTCCGCGAGCGCCGATCCACCGTGCATCGCTTCGCCCAGGCAGCAAGATCGCGGTTCCATCCCTATATGAGGTGAAGCCCCATATTGGTCTGTAGTGCCTGAAAAGCCCTCGAAATCTGCAATGCCGAAATCGCAAGACTCGATGATCGCCAGATCGCGCCGCGCGGCGCCGGTCCTGGTATGCCGAAAGTGCCGACGAGGGCGGCGACGTCAGGCGTGCGCTGAAGTCCGAACTCAAGGCGAGCAAGCGCGACGGTGGCAAGCCGGCAAAGCTGGTCATGACCGGATGCTTCGGCCTTTGCCCGAAGACTTCGATCGTGCTCGCGAGCGGCGCCAGCCTCTCGCGACAGGAATATGTGCTGGTCGCGGATCGCGCTCAGGTGCCGCGGGCGCTCGCGCTGTTGGATGATGAAGGCGGCGCGTGAGGCTCGCGCGCGGCCGACGCTTGGCCGTGGCATGCCTGCTGAGACAGTCCGGAGCTTCGTTCGCAACGACGCAGGGCGTTGGAAGAGTGGGATCGGTCATTCCCGCAAAATTCGCGCGCGAATTCGCTTGCCTTGCTGTCCGTCCTTTTGCACTCTGGCGGCAAGGAGACCAATGTAATGAAGAAAATGACTATCGCCTACGCGCTCGGAACGGCCCTGGTGCTGAGCGGCCTTGCAACATCGGCTGCCGAAGCAAAGCCGCGGAAGCAAGTGGTCCGTGCACCGCAGGAGAGGCTGATCGTCACGGCGCCGGTGCTGCGGCCCACGCCGTGGGACTACAACATCATTCCCCGCTACCGGTATCGCCCGGAAGACGACAAGGTCGATCCCTACGGTCCGCCGCTGGTGCCGTCTTACGTTCGTTACGAGGGATGGCGCTGGCCGTATTGGTGGTGAAGGCCACCGAACGCGGCTCATTGATAGGTGCGTAGGGTGCGACGGCGCAAAGCGCAGTTCGCGTAGCGTAACCCACCACTTCTGTTACCGGAGAAAAGAGGTGGGTTACGCCAGCAGCCGCACTTTGCGTTTGTGCAGCCTAACCCACCCTAAGGATCCTCCGCCGCAAGCCGCAGAAACTGCCGCTTCATCGCATTGACCCTGGCGAGATAACCCGCGACGAGGTGATCACCGCAACGTTTCCCCGCGATCATCTGAAACTTGCGCCGCACATAGGCCGCTGCTGGACCCGCGCCGCAGAGATGGATGAAGGCGGCCAGATCCTGCTTCTGCTGCGTGCTCGCCTTCACATCGCCCGCGAGGGTGAGAACCACGGCCACCTGGCGGTCCAGATACACCGAGGCCAGCTCGACGGCGTGGCTCGGGATCGTACGGATGTAGAAGCCCGTGAACCCGCAGCCGGTCTGCGTGACCGCGTTGCCGCGGACACAGAACCGCGCGGCCTCCGCGAAGGCCGGGTCGGTCATCTGGAACAGGCCGACCGCGCTGGAGGCAGGCCGGTAGATCGCCAGCGGATTGAAGCTCCATCGCCAGCGCCAATAGGTGCGCGCCACCGGATTACCCGAGCTCTCGACCTGCGCCAGCGCGGCCAGCAATTCCGGCGTGACCGTCGCGGTGGAATGATTGCGGAAGAGGGGCCCGTATCTCGCCCAGGTCTCCGCCGGCTCCTTGTCGAGGACGTTGCCGATGAGGACGAACAACTCGGTCGGCTTGCGGATCAACTGATAGGCGATGTTCACAAGCGCGAGAGCCGCAAGCAACACCGCCACGCTGCCTGCGATGCGAACCATCCGCGGTGCGCGCGCGAACCTCGTTCGCACCCACCGGGCGCCACGCCGAACGCTGCGAAGGCTGGGCAGGAGGCTCTTGCTTTTCGTTGCCATGGCGTTGTGAGCGTGCAATTGCAGGAAACTGTGGACCTGGTTGACGCTGTCTACCCGACGTGAACCGAAACCGTAGCTTCCGCATCTTGAGAACGGCTCCAGGGCCATCCTTCGGCGGCCGTTTTGGGCGGGCTCCCCAGGACAAGGCCGTTCTAGAAGAAAACCCGCCTCGCCGGCGGGTTTTTGTTCTCTGCGAAGGAGCTCGTTGTGGATCAGTATCGCCTCGCTTTGCTCCCGGAGCAACCTGCTCAGATGAGGAAGTCGATCGGGTGCAGGCTCGCGGTCTGGACGCCGTCGAGCGTGATCGAATCGCTGGCGGAGAGATGAATCACGGCGTCGCCCGCGGCATTGTCGCTGATCAGTTTCGACAGCGCCGCCCAGTCCGCAAACCCGTAATCTTGCACATTGATCAGGTCGTGCTCGGTCACGGTGCTGCCGACCGCCTTGTTGCCCTGGTCGAAGTCGGTGATCAGGTCGTTGCCGGAGCCGGTGTTGAAGACGAAGGTGTCGCTGTTGCCACCGCCGGAAAGCTGGTCATCGCCGGCGCCGCCGTTGAGGATATCCCTGCCGCCGGTGATCGAGCCCGGCGTGGCGGGGGCATAGCTCGCGGCATCGCCATAGAGGTGATCGTGAGTTGCCCCGCCGGTGAGGATATCGTTACCGCCTTGGGCATTGCCGGACATGGTCGGTGCATCGCCGTAGAGCTCCGGGTGCGCAAAGCGGATGGTGTCGACGCCATCAAATTCGAGTGTGAGAATGTCATTCCCCCCTCGGGCATTGTCGGTCAGCGAGGTCACCGAATCTCCGTAGCCAAATCCGCCAGTCATGACGACCTCGGTGCCGAAGGTGAAGGTGATGTTGTCGTTGCCGCCATGCGCATCGCCACCGATGGGGCCGATGGCATCGCCGCTAGCCGTCGCAAAGCCCTGCAGGGTGTCCACAGTGATATCTAGCGTGTCATTGCCGCCCTGCGCCGTGCCGGTCATGGAACCGCCGGCATCGCCGGCGTACACATTGTCGTAGCTCCGCCAGCCCACCGCGCCGGTGATGACGTCGCTGCCGCCATGCGAATTGCCCGACATGTCGCCGACGACGTCGCCGAAAGCATGCGCGTTGGTGTACAGCGAGTCGTCATCGACACTGATCGTGTCGTTGCCGCCCCTGGCGTCATCGGTCATCGCCTGGGCATCGCCGACCACCAGGGCTGCGTTCCAGCCGTAGTTGAAGTTGACCGTGAGCGTGTCGTTGCCGCCGCGGGAGTGGCCATGCAACGTCGTGTCGTCCTCACCGAAGATCGTGACCTCTGCTTCGGGTTGGCTGATGGTCGCCGTCACGGTGTCGTTGCCGCCCCAGGCGTCCGTGGTGGTCGGAAAATTCGGGTCGCCGTGGATGGTTTCGATTTGACCAAACTGGTCGAGCAGGACGTCGATGGTGTCGTTCGGCAGATATTGCATGGCGTAACTCCCATTTCATTTGTCGGAAGCCGGTCTGACGCCTGCCGAAGTTTTGCAGGACGCGTTGTTGACCAGGCTTCACGGAGACGAATCTAGTTCTGGTCGATGGCAGGGGTTTGCTGGAATTCGGGACAGAGTTCGATGGCGGTGAAGATTGCCAGCGCCGCGCGACGGGAACCCGTCATCGTCCCGTTGCAATCTCCGATGTCGCCCCCTGTGCGCCACGGGGCGACAATCGCCGCTTTTCGATTCGATTCCTCAGATGATGAAGTCGGTCGGATGCAGGCTCGCCGCCTGGACGCCGTCCAGCGTGATTGCATCATGGGCCGACAGATGGATCACGGCATCGCCGGCGGCGTTGTCGCTAATCAGGCTGGACAGCGCCGTCCAGTCGGCAAAGCCGTAGTCCTGCACGTCGATCAGATCGTGCTCCACAGCGGTGCTGCCGACGGCCTTGTTGCCCTGATCGAAGTCGTTGATCGTGTCGTTTCCGGAGCCGGTGTTGAAGACGAAGAGGTCGCTGTTTCCCCCGCCCCACAACTGGTCGTCGCCGGCTCCGCCGTTCAGCGTGTCGATGCCGCCGGTGATCGAGCCGGGAGATGCGGGTTCATAAATCCGCGCATCGCCATACATGAAGTCCCGGCCGGCGCCGCCGTTGAGGATATCGTTGCCGCCATGGGAATGACCCGTCATGATCGGCGCGTCGCCGAACAGCGACGAGATCGCATCCGCGTACTGGCCCTCGATCTGGACGGTGAGGACATCGTCGCCGCCTTGGGCAAAATCCATCAGGGACGTCGACGAATCCCCCGACAGGGATGCGCCGGAGATGGGGCTGTCGCCGTTCAGCGTGACGGTCAGACTGTCGTTGCCGCCTTGCGCAAGGCCGCGCAGGGCACCGATGGCGTCGCCGCTGACAGTCGCCCCGCCGTCCGTGGTGAGCACGCTGACGTCGAGCGTGTCGTTGCCGCCGTGCGAGGTGTCGATCATGGAACCGCCGGCATCGCCGGCGAACAGGTTGGCGCCACCGCGCCACCCGATCGAGCCGGTAATGTCGTCATGGCCGCCCTGCGCATTGCCCGACATGTCGCCCGCGACATCGCCGAAGGCCGAGACAGTGGTGTAGACCGTGCCATAGGCATCCGCGACGATGGTGTCGTTGCCGCCCCTGGCGTCGTCGATCATCGATTGGGTATCGCCGACCACGAGACCGGTGTTCCAGCCGCCGCCGATGTCGGCAATGAGCGTGTCATTGCCGCCTTGCGAGTGACCAAGCAGCATCGTGTGGTCGTCGCCGAAAATCGTCAGTCGGGTATTGAGCTCCGTGACGGTGGCCGTCACGGTATCGTTGCCGCCCCAGACGTCCTTGGCTGCGGGAAAGCCGGGGTCTCCATAGACGGTCTCGATCTGACCAAACTGATCGAGGGCGACGTCGAAGGTGTCGTTCGGCAGATGCTGCATGGCGTAACTCCCATTTCATTGTCGGAAGCGAGCCTTACGCCTGCAGAGTTTCTTGCAAGTCGCGTTGTTGACCACGCTTCGTGGGAGAAATCTACCTTTGGTAGATGGCGGAGATTTGTAGGAATTCGGGAGAGAGTTTGATGGCGTGCATGGAACCGCGGCGGCGTTCGTCGAGACCGCCTCGGCAAGATGGCGCCTCCCGTGAAGGTTTGATGATCCATCTCCAGCGCGCAGCATAGGTACAGCGAAGAAACCCATCATTTTTGCTCGATCAGGGTGATGATGGACTTTGCTTCGCTCCACCCTTCCTAGGGGCTGTCGTCCTGCTTCCTCACATCCTCAGCCCGGCTTGCGTCCGCTGATCGCGTGGGCGCGGGCGCTGCAGGTGATGCGGCCATCCGTGTCAGCGGGCAGGCGCGCCCTCACGCGCTGCATGAGCTGGGCGACATCGGCCGCCGGCATGGCCGCGATCACCGGCGCGGTGGAGGGGGCCTTCGTCTCCACGTTCCAGAACTCGTCGAAATCGCGAAACGTCCGCTGCACGGTGATCTCGCGGGTCTCGATCTGCTGCAGCCCGGCCGCGGGCCAAAGCTTCTGAAGCGCGGCAAGCGTGGACACCTCCATACGCGGTGGACGCGTCGGCGACAGCCCTATCGCGTGCATCTCATCGAGGATCGGATCGAGCGGAAATCCGCCGCCCAGCATGTCCCACATGTAGGTCGCGACGAGGCCGCCGGGACGAACGACCCGCACCAGTTCCGCGATACCTTTCGACGGATCCGGCACGAAGACGAGGACCAATGCCATCACTGCGGCATCGAAACTCGCCGTCGCAAAGGGCAGTGCCATGGCATCGCCCGTTTGAAACACGGCGCCGCGCGCGCCGGGACGCGAGCGGGCAAAGGCGAGCTGTCCCTCGGAGGGATCGGTGCCCTGCAGGTCGCTGGGGGCGCAACGTGCCAGGATGAGCTCGGTGAAGGCGCCGCTGCCGCAGCCGACATCGATCCAGCGCAGCCCTTGCGCAGGCCTAAGCCAGTCGAGAAAGACCTCGCCGACCGAACGGCTCCAGACTCCCATCACCTGCTCAGAGGCGGCACCGTCATCGAAGCGAAGCTCGGGCATGGAACGGCTCCCTCGGCGCTCTTCATCAGGCTATGCGCGGGGGCGAGGTTAACACATTGGTCATTTCTTTGCGGTCATTTTCACGACCTCAGTCAGCAAAGAGGCACCATGTCCGACATCACCATTCCCGGCGGCAAGATCCGTTCCTTCGTCGAGCGGATCGAGAACCTCGACAGCGAAATGCAGGAGTTGAGCGAACAGAAGAAGGAAGTCTTCGCGGAGGCCAAGGGCGAGGGCTTCGACGTGAAGATCCTCAAGGAGATCATCAAGCTGCGCAAGGAAGACAAGAACGAGCGCGACGAGCGCGAAAGCCTGCTCGACCTCTACATGCGCGCGATGGAGACGGCCTCGCCGGAGCAGGCGAAAGCGGCGTGAGACGATCGGTCTGATCGGCGAGGAGATGGCCGCGATCGGAGGATCTCGCGCTCTTTCCGCATATGAGTGTCGCCAACAATATCGCCTACGGTCTGAAGACCCGCGGCATCGACAGGAAAGAGATTGCGCGCCGGGTCGACGAGGCTCTGGCGCTGGTGAGGCTGGACGGATTCCGTGACCGCAAGCCGCGGCAGCTATCGGGCGGTCAGCAGCAGCGCGTCGCACTGGCGCGCGCGCTCGTGATCAAGCCGAAGGTGCTCTTGCTCGATGAACCGTACTCCGCGCTCGACAAGAATCTGCGCGGGTCGATGCAGGTCGAGCTGAAGCAGATCCAGCGCGAGCTCGGCGTCACGACGATCTTCGTGACCCACGACCAGGGCGAGGCGCTGTCGATGTCAGACCGTATTGCGGTGATGTCGGCGAGGCGGATACGTCAGATTGCCGCGCCTGGTGATGTCTATTGCCGTCCCGCGGATCGCTTCGTTGCATCCTTCGTCGGGAATGTGAATGTTCTCACCGGATGTCTCGTCGAGCGGCGCGGAGAGGCCGCGACTGTTTCCGTCGGCGACATGCGCCTGGAGGTTCCGGCGGCGCCGCTCGCGAAGCTTGCCATCGGTGACGATGTGGACGTCTTCATTCGGCCGGAGCATCTGGCCGTGACGTCGGGAAGCACGCCGGGATCGTTGCGTGGAACAGTGACGACACAGGTCTTCCAGGGCGATCACATCGATCTCTACATCGAAGTCGCCGGCGTTGCGCGCGCGCCCGTCCTGCTGCGCGCGCCGGGGATCGCGGCCTTGTCGTCCTGCCCGGCCGGTGCCGAATCCGTCTGATCGTGGGGTCTGACGATGTCGTGGCATTTCCCCCCGAAGCGCGCGAGTCGTGAGGCGCGTAGCCATGGGCGGGCCGCGCCTTATACGCACGAGGCTTCCTGCGGACCATGCGATGGGCGCGGGGCGCTCAGGCAGGCACTGCGCGTCGCCTTCGCATGGCGGGCTTGGTTGGGTGATCGTGATGCGCAACAAGGCGGTGTGCGTCAATGTGCTCTCGGCGAGGCACGAGTAACTGTCCCGCCTGTTCGGCGGCAAGGTGCCTGCCGAAGAGCGGTTCGCCGCCGCGGATTGGTCGACACTCGCAACGGGTGCGCCGGTGCTGGTCGACTGTGCCGCCGCGTTCGACTGCCGGATTGCCGATATCGTCAATGTCGGCACGCATGATGTGCTGTTCTGCCGGGTCGTCGCGCTGCAAAGATCGGGCTGCACCGACAATCTGATCTATTTCGGCCGCGCCTACCACGCGATTGGAGTGATCAATCCGGCTGAAGCTGGTCCCAAATCGGCTCTTGGCCGATCCTGATGGGCCGGCGGCTATCGCCAGCCGTTCCAGTGGCCTCCATGTCATGGAAAAGAATCGTCACGCGGTCGCTCAGCGCGTTCCTTACTGTGCAGCTGCAATCTGTCGTCCTGGACGATCGCCATCTTTTTGACAATTGCGAACCGGAGTCGTAAAGACGACAAGTACGAACGAATGTTCGGTAGTCGAACTGACAACAAAATGGATGGATGATGGATTTACGTGGCCATAGTGCCCGCGGCGCGAACCGCAGCGAGTCCATCGGCACGCCGGACACGATTTACACCAACGGCAAGTTCCTCAAGGTTGACCCGCTGTTTGGCGTGGCGAGCGCGGTCGCCGTGCGAGACGGCCGCTTCGTCGCGGTCGGCAAGATCGATGAAATGTCTGCGCTCGCGGGCCCGAACACGGCCGTTATCGATTTGGGCGGTCGAACCGTCCTTCCGGGCCTGATCGATACCCATGCTCATGTCGAGCAGGCGGGATTGATCAGGTACACGGTGCAGCTGAACGACGTCACCACGGTCGAGCAGGCATTGGCTCGTATCGGGGAGCACGCTGGCAGATTGCCCAAGGGGAAATGGGTGCGCGGTGCACAATGGCACCCGGTCTCGCAATTGGCCGAAAAGCGCTTCTTGACGCGCGAGGAGCTCGATCGGGCCGCTCCCCACAATCCGGTGTGCTTGCCGATTGGCCACTTCACTCTCGTCAACTCGCAGGCATTGGCCCTCGCAAAGATAACGAAGGACACGCCTGATCCGGATGGCGGGATCATCCATCGCGACAAATCCACCGGCGAGCCGAACGGTACATTGGAGGAGGCCGCGGAGGACCTTGTTCACGGCCTTCTGCCCGAATGGTCGGACGAGGATCGCGATGAGCAGATGAAGTTCGCGATGCGATACTTCAATCAATTTGGGCTGACCTCCGCAATTAGCGCGGCAGTCGATCCCGCAACCTTCCGCGCCCATCAGCGAGTCCGGCAAACCGGACATGCGTCTTTGCGCATCAGCGCCATGTACGCGCCGACGGGCGGTCTCAATCCCAGCATGACGATCGAAGAATGGGAGCTGTTCTTCTCTCGCATCGGCGCAGCTTCAGACTTCGGCGATGATTGGTTGAGCTATTCCGGCGTCAAGCTTCAGATCGACGGCGGGATGACATTGCGAACAGCCGCGATGCGGGACGGTTACCCCGACGATCGCGAATACAAGGGGACCATCGTTATCGAGCCATCCAGGTTCAATGCCCTGGTTGCAGCGGCCAATCGCTATGGCTGGCGCGTCGGTGTCCACGCCGTTGGGGACGCCGCCATCGACCGTGTCATGGACGCCTACGAGCTCGCGGATGCTGAGAGGTCGATCAAGGGAAGGCGCTTTATCGTCATCCATGGCAGCCTTATGCGGCCAGATCAAATGCTGCGTGCCAAGAAATTGGACGTGCGTGTCGACGCGCAGACCTCGTTCCTCTGGGACAAGGCGGCTGTCGTGGCGAAATTTCTCGGCAAAGATACCGCCGATAGGGCCTTCCCCATGCGAACCATGATCGACGTCATGGGCTTGAACTTGATTGGGCAAGGTACCGACTATCCGATCAACCTCCTAAATCCATTCGTCAATATGTATGTCATGGTGACCCGCCGCGACAAGAATGGCGACGTGTATGGAGAAGGAGAACGGATCAGCCGGAAGGAAGCTATCCAGCTCTACACGAGCGCAGCATCTCGATATTCGTTTTCAGAGGACAAAGTCGGATCGATAGAACCGGGCAAGTATGCCGATATGGTCGTTCTGTCCGACGATATCATGACGATTCCGGAAGAAGGCATAAAGGACATCACGGCTGTGCGGACCATCGTTGAGGGGCGAACGGTCTACGACGGTGGGGTCATCTCATGAACGCGACCTGAAAACGAGAATAATGTCATGCCGCACCTGGTGATCGAATATTCGGAAGGGGCGCTCGCTCGCGACGACGTAGCAGGCTTGATGGAAGCGGTCTTTGAAGCCGCTTGGCGAACGGGGATCATGAAGGCGGAGGACGTCAAGGTGCGAGCGTGCGTCTACAACGATTTCCTGGTTGCCGGGAAGCGTGACAGCTTCGTGCATCTGTCGGTCTACTTGCTCGAAGGTCGGTCGCCCGACCAGAAGGTCGAGCTGAGTACGAGCCTTCGACGGACGATGACTGAGCGATGCCCGGATGTGGTCAGTATAAGCGTGGATGTCCGTGATATGGACCCGGTCGCCTACAAGAAACGGCTGAAATGACGGGGGCTCGCCGAAAGGCGGCAGCTTCTCAGACGAGCAGGGGCTGCGCGGCGAGGGACATCTCTTTGAGAAGAGGCAGGAAGCGATCGATCATCTCACCGGTCGTGATGCGATCGACATGAGCCCCAATATTTGCGGCTGCGATGACTGCGCCATCGTAGCGGCGAATTGGCACCGATATCGACCGAAAGCCCTCTTCGGCTTCCTGATCGACAAGGCTGTACCCTTTGGTGCGGTCGGCAATGATTGTCGCAATCACTGCCGATTTGTCGACCAGCGTCGACTGGGTCTGAGCCGCCAGCTTCATGCCGTCGACCGTTCTCGTCAGCTCGTCGTTGGCCAATCTGCCCAGCAGAACGCGTCCCACTGACGTGCAGAAAGCCGGCAGTCGATATCCTATGTCCAGTCCCGTCGAAAATACCCGCGCCGGACTCGAACGGGCGATGAAGACGACCTCTTCGCCATCCAGGATCGCAAGGGAGCAGACCTCCTTGGCCTTGCCGGCGACCTCGTCCATCAACGGCTGCATCACGGTGCTGATTTGGTTCGACGTCAAATAGGCCGAAGCCAAAAGCAGCACCCTGGGCGTAAGCGAAAACAACCGCTCGTCGCCCACGACGAATCCGGATCTTACGAGGGTCATCAGGATCCGGCGCACCGTCGCCCGCGGAAGATTCGCGCTCTTAGACAGGTCGCTGAGGGTCATTGGACGGCGATCGATGCCAAATGACTGTATCACGCGAAGACCCCGATCCAGGGTCTCGATGAACTCGCTTCCCTCGCGCGCCTTTTCCTCTTCTTCCGTACGCTTCAGTCTGGGCATTCTATTGGGCGGTCCCTGTCGGCGGCCTCTCGAAAGTGAGAACCATCACAAATCCGCGGGCTAGGCGCCAGCCTTGTCTCCGGCTGTCACCAGGGATTTGAGGTCAAAGGAAGGATCTGCGGCTTGCTCCGGTGCAGGGGAGATCCCCGCGGCAATCAGGCGTCGGGCTGCCATTTGCTCGCCTGGCCGGTTGACGGTGTCCACCGCGACCAATCGGCCCTGGCGATAGTAGAAGACCGAGAACCTTCCGTCGTCGACCGCACCTCGGACCGCCTGCCGATCATACTGTCCGGCCAGCCCGACAATCTGCAGTTTGACGTCGTATTGGTCGGACCAGAACCTCGGCACACTCTCATAGGGCGCTCGAGTCCCGGCGATCGCAAATCCGGCGGCCTTCGCTTGATCCTGGGCGTTTTGCACCGATTCCAATCTGACCCAGCTTTCGCAAAAGCGGTTGAAGTGGTTGGCGCAGTCACCGGCCGCGAAGATGTCCGATGTTTCGGATTGTCCGTGCTCGTCAACAACGATTCCATTCGTGCATCTAAGCCCAGCCGAGCGCGCGATCTCGTCATTGGCGACACCGCCAATCCCCACCAGCACCAGGTCGGCGCGGACACTGGCACCGTTGCCCAGCACGACAGCGGAAACTTTTCGATCGCTTCCTTTGAAGGACGTAATCGTTTCGTTGAGCATCACGTCGACGCCAGCCCGCACATGCGTATCAAGAAGAAAGGCCGACAAGACCGGCGAGACCGCACGCTCAAGCAGGCGGCTGCTTGCTTCCACGACGGTGACCTTCTTGCCCAGCTTTGCCGCGGAGGCCGCAACTTCCAGCCCTATAAAGCCACCCCCGACGATGACGATCTCCGCGGCATCGGCCAGACGTGCCTTCAGGTCGATCGCATCGTTCACTGAACGCAGATAGAAGATCCCATCGAAGTCCGCGCCCTCGACCGCGATGCGCCGCGCGCGCGAGCCTGTGGCGATGAGGAGTTTTTCAAACTCCAGAGCTTTGTCGCCGGCCAGAGTGACCTGTCGCGCGCGCAAATCAAGCAGCGTGGCGCGGTGCCCAAGAACGAGATCGATCTGCTTGCCTTCGAAAAAGGTCTCGTCGCGCAAGATCAGATTTTGCTCGCTGATGCGCCCGAGAAGGAAGTCCTTGGATAGCGGCGGCCTCTGATACGGCAACCACTCTTCGTCGCACACAATGGTGATGGGCTGAGAATAGCCGGCGTCACGAGCAGTGAGAGCGGCTTGAACCCCGGCATATGAGGCGCCGATGATGACCAGTCCCGTCATGACTGCCTCGCCGGCACATGGACCACCAACTCATCGAGAGGGGGCAGCACCTTCAGCTGGCAACTCAGCCGACTGTTCGGCCTTCGCTCTCCCGACACGGCGGATAGCAACTCGAGCTCTTCTTCGTCCGGCTGGGGGAGAGAGCTTGCTTGTTCTTCATCGACGTAGACGTGACAGGTCGCGCAATCGAGACTGCCGCCGCATTCGCCGTCGATACCGTGAATACCGTTGCGAACGGCCGCGAGCATCACGCTCAGGTCGCGTCCGACCTCGATGGATTTTTCGCTGCCGTCCCGCTGGACAAATCTCACTCGCGGCATCCGACCTCAATTCCTTTGCAGTTGTTCGTTATAAGAACATAAGTTCGTTCATCGGTTACAGCAATTCTAAAAACCTCTCAATCTCGATCTGGTTGGCGCCGATGCGGTTGCATTGGGCAGAGGTTGCGGAAATATTTTGCTTGCTAGCTCGTCACATTGGAGTCATTCTGATGTAAACCGACCGGTTGTTCGATTACCGAACAAACAAGGAAGGCGCGATGAAGCTGACGACGGCGATCCTCGGAGTTGTGCTGACATCAAGCGCGGCATTTGCCCAGCAGCAGGAGCCCAACGCCCCCTCGCTGGCCTTGATCAACGGCAAGATTCTCACCATGGACGGTCAGTCAAAGGTTGCGGAAGCGCTTGCCGTTCGCGACGGAAAAATCTTGGCCGTAGGAGACACCGCGACGATCAAGGCGTTGGCCGGAAATCGCACCCGCACGATCGACTTGCAGGGCAAGACTGTCATTCCCGGGCTGATCGACACGCACGCGCATTTCAGGGCCGCCGGTCTGTCCGACTACGTCGTGAGTATGAGCGGCGCCAAGACTGTTGCGGATGCCCTCGCAAGCATCAAGCAGTTCGTGGCGAAGAAGAAGCCCGGCGAGTGGATCATCGGAAGCGCCTGGCATCCGCCGTCACAACTCGCGGAAAAGCGCTACCTCACACGTCAGGAGATCGATGGCGTCGCGCCGAACAATCCGGTCTATCTGCGGACCGTTGGCCACTTCTCGATGGCCAATTCGATGGCGTTCGAGAAGGCCGGCGTAACCAAGGCCGCGCCAAACCCAAGCGGCGGATCGTTTGAGCGCGACAGTGCCGGTGACCTGACCGGCGTTCTGGTCGAGACGGCGATCGATCAGGTCGAAAAGGCCGTTCCGGAGTGGACCGCGGACGACGAGTTTCGCCAATTCAAGCTCGCGGAAGGTGTGCTGAACTCGTTCGGGATCACCAGCGCCGTAGAAGGGGCCACCTCGCCCAGGGACATCGCGGCCCTGCAGCGAGTGGCGCAGGCGGGTGAAGCAACGCTACGGGTCGGCCTCATGTGGCGCCCGGAGCCCCCCGCCGAGAACGCGGCCTGGGAGGCCATCATGCAAGGCAATGGCGCCTCGTCGGGCTTTGGCGATGACTGGCTGAAGTTCGCCGGAATCAAGATCCTCTACGATGGCGGCATGACGCTCAAGACGGCGCTCATGCGCGAGGCCTATCCAGACTCGCATGATGACTACCACGGCATTGCCCAGCAATCGCCGCAACGTCTCAAGGAGCTGCTGTCCATTTGCAATCGCCACAACTGGCGCGTGGGTATCCATGCCGTCGGCGACAAGGGCATCGACCAAGTCCTTGATGCATTCGAAGCGGCCGACAAGGAAAAATCGATCAAGGATCGGCGTTTCGTCCTGATCCATGGAAGCTTGATAGTGCCGGAGCAAATGGAGCGCGCGAAGCGCCTCGGTGTCAGAGTCGACTTCCAGAACGTGTTCATGTGGGACAAGGCGGCGACCGTCGAGCGCTTCCTGGGTGCGGCGGTCGCCAATCGGGCCGTGCCCACCAGAACTCTCATCGAGAAGGTGGGGCTGAACAGCCTCGGCGCAGGCACCGACTTCCCGGTGAACACGATCAATCCCTTCATCAATATGTACATCATGGTGACCCGCAAGGATCCCGCCGGACGCGTTTATGGAGCGAACGAAGCCGTCAGCCGCGAGCAGGCGCTGCGCCTCTACACCAGCGCGGCATCGCACTACATGTTCGAGGAGAACGAGAAGGGGACGATCGAGGCGGGAAAACTGGCGGATCTGACCGCGTTGTCGGCGGACCTCATGACGGTCCCCGAGGAGCAGATCAAAGACATCAAAGCCGACCTGACGATTGTCGGCGGCAAGATCGTGTTTCAGCGTTAGTCCGCGTCCCGATAGCCGGAGGACGCATCTCGAAGCCGGAGAGAGGAGATCCAAGTCATGATGAGCCAAGAGCAGAACGACCTCATTACCCGCGTCGGACCAAAGGCGCCCGCGGGAAAGCTGATGCGGATGTATTGGCAGCCTGCTGCACTTGTCGACGAACTCGAGGAGGGGCGCCCGATCAAGGCCGTCAAGCTTCTCGGTGAGAACTTCGTTCTGTTCAGGGACGAAACGGGGCGCTATGGCCTGCTCGATCGCGACTGCCCGCATCGGGGCGCCGACCTTGCCTTCGGCCGGCTCGAGAACGGTGGTCTGCGCTGCGCCTTCCACGGGTGGCTGTTTGATGCCACGGGACAGTGTCTCGAGACGCCCGCCGAGCCCGCAAACTCCTCGCTCTGCAAGAACATCAAGCAGCGGTCCTATCCTGTCCTGGAGAAGGGGGGAATCCTGTGGGCGTATTTGGGTGAAGGCGAGCCGCCGGCGTTTCCGGAGATCGACTGCTTCGCCGCGCCGGGCGAATACACCTTCGCCTTCAAGGGCCTGATCGAATGCAATTGGCTGCAGGCCCTGGAAGTCGGCATCGACCCGGCTCACGCCTCGTTCCTTCACCGGTTCTTCGAGGATGAGGATGTATCGGCGGCTTACGGCAAGCAGTTCCGCGGTGCGTCGGCCGACTCGGAGATGCCCATGACGAAGGTCCTGCGCGAATACGACCGGCCGATCATCAACGTCGAGCACACTGAATACGGCCTGCGGCTCATCGCCTTGCGAGAAATCGACGAGCAGCGCACCCACGTTCGCGTCACCAACCAGCTATTCCCGCATGCGTTCGTCATTCCGATGAGCACGGAGATGACGATTACCCAGTGGCATGTGCCCGTCGACGACGAGAATTGCTATTGGTATGCGATTTTCACCAGCTACGCCGCGCCCGTCGACAAGGCGAAAATGCGCGCCCAGCGCCTCGAGCTTTACGAATTGCCGGAATACCGCTCGCGGAAGAACAAGTCGAACGACTACGGCTTCGACCCGCACGAGCAGGCGACCGAGACTTACACCGGCATGGGCGCGGACATCAACGTCCATGACCAGTGGGCCGTCGAGTCGATGGGCGCCATTCAGGACCGGACGCGTGAGCATCTCGGGCAATCCGACAAGGCGATCATTCAGTACCGCCGGCTGCTTCGCCAGGAGATCGAGAAGGTGGCCTCCGGGGGCAAGCCGCTGTTGTTCCTCGACGCTGCCAGCGCGCGCAGCATCCAGGGGCCGGCCACAATGGACGGCATCGGTCCGACGAAGGGCTGGGAAACCTACTGGATGGAAGTGGACGTCAAGCGCCGTCGGGGCGCTCCCTGGGCCGCGCCGGTGCCCGCCGAGCTCGCCAAGAAGGTGCCTCACCTGACCGCCGCCGAATGACCCAGGCCGGCCCAGCTCAGCAAAGGAGATGTCGTTGAGTTTCGTCGAAAAGCACGGCCTCTGGTCGACCGAACAGAAGGAGGCTGCCATCCGCATGCGGCGGATGGCTGAGGAGCAGGAGCTGCATACGATCCGGCTCTCCTTCCCGGACCAGCACGGCATCTTGCGCGGCAAGGCGCTGGTCGCTTCCGAGGCGCTCTCGTCGATCGAGAGCGGCTGCTCGATAACGACGACGTTGCTCGCGAAGGACACCTCTCACCGCACGGTGTTTCCCGTCTTCACCGCTGGCGGCGGCTTTGGGATGAACGAGATGCAGGGGGGAGGCGACGTCGTGATGGTCGCCGATCCCACCACCTTCAAGGTTCTCCCCTGGGCACCAAAAACCGGGTGGGTGCTTTGCGACCTCTACTTCTCCGACGGACGACCCGTGCCCTTCGCCTCCAGGGGCCTGTACCAATCCGTGCTGGGGCAGCTCAAAGACCGGGGCTATGACTTCAAAGCGGGCCTCGAGGTCGAATGCCACATCTTCAAAGTCGAGAATCCCCGACTAGCCCCTTGGGACGCCGGCAGTCCCGGTCAACCCGGTGAGCCTCCGGAGGTCAGCCTGCTTTCGCAGGGCTATCAGTACCTGACGGAGCAACGCTACGACCAGATGGAGCCTGCGCTCGAGCTGATCAGGCAAAACATCGTGGCGCTGGGCTTGCCGCTTCGGTCGATCGAGGTGGAGTACGGGCCGAGCCAATGCGAGTTCGTGTTTCAGCCCACCGTCGGCATTGAGCCGGCGGACACCATGGTGCTGTTTCGTACGGCAGTGAAGCAGATCTGCAACCGCCACGGCTATCACGCGACCTTCATGTGCCGGCCGCGGATACCGAACGTGATGTCATCGGGGTGGCATCTTCACCAATCGCTGGTCTCGCGAACAGACGGCGTCAACGCGTTCATGACGAGCGAACCGGCCGGTCTGTCGAAACTTGGCAAGCACTATATGGCCGGGTTGCTGGAGCATGCCAGGGCATCCGCGGTCTTCTCGACGCCGACGATCAATGGCTACAAGCGCTACCGTTCCTATTCGCTGGCTCCGGATCGGGCGATCTGGGGACGCGACAACAGGGGCGTCATGATCCGCGTCCTGGGCGGTCCCGACGACAAAGCCACCCGGCTCGAAAACAGGATCGGCGAGCCGGCCGCAAACCCCTATCTGTACATGGCGTCGCAGATTCTGGCCGGCCTCAACGGCATTGATCGCCAGCTCGATCCCGGTCCGTCGGCGGACACTCCCTACGAGACCAAGGCGAACCTCCTGCCGACCTCCTTGCGCGAGGCGGTGTTTGCGTTGCGCGATGACCCCTTCTTCCGCGAGGCTCTGGGAGAGAAATTCGTCGACTACTACGTTTTCATCAAGAACGCGGAAATCGAGCGCTTCCAATCCACGGTCACCGAGTGGGAGCAGCGAGAATATTTTGAAATGTTCTGAAACAGCATCACTGAAGCGGAGAGAAGACAGAGATGAGCTTGAGGTTTGGACTTGTTGGGGTCGTCGCGATTGCCACTGCCTGGATGTCGCCGGCGCAGTGCGACACGATCAAGGTGGGGATCATTGGCACCATGTCCGGTCCGTATGCCCTGTTCGGCCAGAACTTCAAGTACGGCATTGACGCCTGGGTGGCCGAGCATGGATCGAAAGTCGGCGGTCATCAGATCGAGTTTGTCTACCGCGACGAAGAATCGCCGAACCCCGCCAAGTCGAAATCATTGGCTCAGGAGTTGATCGTCAAGGAGAAGGTTCAGTACATCGCGGGACTGTACTTCACTCCGGACGCCCTGGCCGTCGCTCCACTTCTTGAGGAAGCGAAGGTACCTATGGTCGTCATGAACGCCGCTACGTCCGCGATCGTCGAGAAGAGCCCCTACATCGTGCGGACGTCCTTTACGATGTGGCAGAACACAGTCCCCGCGGCAAAGGTGGCGAAGGCCAGAGCGGCCAAGAAAGTGGCGATCGCCGTCAGCGATTACGGCCCCGGCATCGATGCTGAAGCAGCCTTCAAAAAGACGTTCGAGGCAGATGGAGGCACCATCGTCCAATCGATCAGGATGCCGCTCAATACGACCGACTTCGGCCCGATCATGCAAAGGATCAAGGATTCCGGCGCAGACATGATCTTCACGTTCTTGCCGGCCGGTCCGCCAACCCTGGGATTCGTCAAGGCCTATATCGACAACGGACTGAAAGCGTCCGGTGTGAAGTTGTTGTCCACGGGTGATGTCGTGACCGAGCCCGACCTTCCGAATATCGGTGACAGCGGCGAGGGCATCTTGTCGACTTACCACTACGCGGTCTCGCATGACTCGCCAGAGAACAAAACCTTCCTGGCCGATATGATCAAGGTTGGCGCCAAGCCTGACGACATCACCATGGCGTCTGTCGCCGCCTATGACGGTGCTCGGCTCATTTACAAGATGGTTGAGGCCACGAACGGTCAAAAGGATCCGGACAAAGCCCTTGCGGCCGTGAAGGGTATGAAATGGGTCAGTCCGCGCGGACCCGTGTCGATCGACCCGGATACCCGACATATTCGTCAGAACGTGTATCTGCGCGAAGTCGTGAAGCAGGACGGCAAGTTCCTCAACAAGGAGCTGCAAACGTTCGATGCGCAGCCGGACTGGGGCCTGGCGAAGAACTAGAGCGGATCGCTCGCGAAGTAAATCTCGCGAGCAATCTCTTCATCGTGTCGGAGAAGGGCCCAGAATGAGTGGTCGGTCGCAGTCTATTCGCTTCGTCAACGGTCGCATCTATCGCGATGCCAGCGACCGGATTCCGGCCGCTACGCTGGTGACGCAAAATGGCGCCATTGGTTTTGTCGGCCCTCAGGACGAGGCCCCCTCCGCAGACGCCACGGTCGATCTGTGCGGAGCAACTGTGATACCCGGCGTGACGGACGCACACATCCATCTGTTCGGGATCGCTGCCGGACGGCTCCATATCAGCAAAGCCGTAGAAGTATTCAACTAATGGCGTGGACGGGTCTCAGCATCGGGCTGGATGCCCTCTCGTACGGCATGGTGCTTTTCATCATCTCCATCGGGCTGTCCATCATGATGGGCCTGATGAGGGTGGTGAACCTCGCCCATGGCGCATTTGCGATGATCGGGGGATATCTCGCGTCTTTCGCGCTCAAGAACGCAGGAGTTGGATATCCGCTCGCGATTGTCCTGGCGGTCCTGGGCACCATCGCGATCGCCTTTCCGCTCGAGTTTCTTCTCTACCGCCGGATTTATCGCAAGTCCGATGAGCTGACCCAGATTTTGCTCACGATCGGCATTGCGTTCGTCATCATCGGCGTTGCCAACTACATTCTTGGCCCGACAACCAAATCCATTCCGCTGCCTCCGCTGCTGAGCGGTCCCGTCGATCTCGGTTTCCGAATGATCCCAGCTCATCGGATCTTCGTGATGATTTGCGGAGTGTGCACCGCAGGCTTGCTCTGGCTACTGATCGACCGCACCGAGTTCGGGATCCGGCTGCGCGCCGCGGTCGACAACGGTGATATGGCCGAGTCGCTCGGAATCAAGACGCAGATCCTTTTTTCCGCGACATTCGCGCTTGCGGTCGGCCTGGCGGCGTTCGGAGGTGTGGTGGGCGCCGAACTCTTGCCCGTCGAACCATTTTACGCGCTCAGATATATGGTGACTTTCCTTGTCGTCGTCTCGGTCGGCGGCGCCGGATCGATACCGGGCGCCGTGGCGGCATCGATATTGCTTGGCCTTGCGGACACGACCGGCAAGTACCTTGCACCCGAATATGGTGAGTTCTTCTTCTATCTTGCGGTCATCCTGGTCGTGTTTCTGTTTCCGAACGGTCTTTTGGGCAGGAGACACTGACGTGACCGATCGAATCCTGGTCAATGGCGTGAGCGCGCCTCGTTTCTCCGTCCCGCTCGAGCTGCGCGCCGTCGCAATCACGCTGGCGCTCGGAGCGCTCGGCTACACGCTTTTTCCTGATGACCTCGCGTTTCTGACGCGACTGATCAGCATCACGCTTCTGGTGCTGTCGCTCGATCTGGTCACGGGATATTGCGGTGTCGCCACCCTCGGGCATGCGGCGATCTACGGTGTGAGCGCCTATGTCGTTGGTAACGCCTGCCTTGCCGGACATTCCGACCCCCTGCTGCTGTTGCTCGTGGGGGCGGTGGCTGGTGCTCTGATGGGGCTGGTCTCAGGGGCCCTTGTCACGAGGTTCAGGGGTCTCCCCCAACTCGTGCTATCCATTGCCGTCGGACAGCTCATCGCGGCGCTAGCCAATAAACTGTCCAGCGTCACAGGCGGAAGCGACGGATTGTCCGGCATTTCGCCTGGACGACTCTTCGGGATCTATGCGTTCGACATGTACGGCCGCACCGGCTACGTATTCTCCGTTGCGGTGCTCATGGTCGTTTTCGTGGTGCTGCTTCGAATCGTGCACTCTCCCTTCGGCCTTCTTTGTCAGGCAATCAAGGATGACAGCCTTCGGGCACGGATGATCGGTGCCCGCGTGTATCCCCGGCTCGTGCTGATGTATGGCCTGTCGGGGGTGGTTGGCGGAATTGGGGGTGCTCTCAACGCCATCAATACGGGCGTCGTAGGACTCGATAGCATCGGATTTGAGCGGTCGGCTGAAGCTCTCGTCATGCTCGTCCTGGGTGGCGCAGGCAGTCTGTGGGGCGCGCTGATCGGATCCATCGTCTTCCAGGTTTTCGAGCACTATGTCTCGGCCGCGAATCCATTCCATTGGATGACCATGGTCGGTGCGTTGCTGATTGCGGTCGTGTTGTTCGCCCCCAAAGGCCTGGTATCCCTGGGGGGCTTGCTTGCTGGTCGCGCCACGTACGTGATGAGGAGGCGCCCGTGAGCCAGTCCCTGCTTGAGCTGCGAAACGTTTCGATGTCCTTCGGCGGGATGAGGGTGAACGATGATATTTCCTTCAGTATCGGAAAGGGAGAAAGGGTCGCGTTGATTGGCCCGAACGGCGCGGGCAAAACCACGCTCGTCAACGTCATCTCCGGTGACTTGACCCCTTCACAAGGCGCCGTACACCTCGCCGGTGTTGATGTGACCGCGCTGCCGATTTCCGATCGCGTCGATGCCGGCTTGGTCCGGACATTTCAGATTACGAGGCTCTTCAAGAGCCTGACGGTCGCGCAGAACGTCGCGCTCGCCGTGATGCAACGAAAGGGGCTCACGAGTAATATATTTTCCTCCCCGATAGATCGGCCGGACGTTCGCCGGGAGTGGGAGCGGGCCCTTGGAACGCTCGGTATCGCCCATCTGGCGGATAGGCAGGTCTCGCAACTGGCGTACGGTCAGCAGCGCCTTCTTGACCTGGCAATCGGGCTTGCTCTCGAGCCGAAGGTCCTGCTCCTGGACGAGCCTGCGGCAGGGGTGCCGTCAGAGGAGTCCTCCAAGATCATCGAGGCGATCGACAGATTGCCATCTGATATTGCGGTTTTGATGATCGAGCATGACATGGACCTGGTCTTCAGATTTGCCCGCCGTGTGCTCGTTCTCGCCAACGGAAAGCTGATCTTCCAGGGCGATCCGAGAGAAGTCACGCACCATCAGGAAGTCCGTCGAGCTTATCTAGGTAGCTACGCAGATGCCCGCCACGCGTCTTGAAGTCAAAGGTTTGAGTGCTGGGTACGGCCCCACGCGCGTCGTTGATGAGATGTCCTTCGAGGTGTTGCCTGGAGGCCGTCTCAGCGTCCTTGGCCGCAACGGAGTCGGCAAGACGACATTGCTCGCATCGCTGATGGGTCTCACAACACATCATGGGGGAAAAGTATTCCTCGGCGAGGTCGATCTTACAGATTCCAAGGCGTCTACACGCGCTCAGCTGGGCCTGGGCTACGTGCCGCAGACACGGGACATTTTCCGATCGCTGACGGTGGAAGAAAATCTGGTCGCGGGACTCAAGGACCGCCGTCGAGATGCGCTTGAAGAGGTCTACGTATTGTTTCCGAGATTGGCCGAACGTCGACGCCATTTCGGGACGCAATTGTCGGGCGGCGAGCAGCAGATGCTCTCGCTCGCCAGGACGCTGCTGGGAAGACCTTCAGTTCTCCTCCTGGATGAACCGCTCGAGGGGCTCGCGCCAGTGATCTGCGATCAGATCATGGAAATCATCACCGCGCTGGCGAGTTCTGGTGAGATGACCATCGTTTTGGTCGAGCAACAGATCGAACGAGCGCTGCGGTTTGCTGATCATGTCATGGTGGTTGAACGCGGCAAGGCGGTCTGGAGTGGGGAATGCTCGCAGCTACGCGACGACCCTAAGATGGTCGACCGCTTGCTCGGTGTTGGGGTGCATTAAGGCATGCGGTTTTCCTTGTCATTGAGAAAATGGGCAAGCTCGTATCACCTTTTCGAGGAGCGCTTGTCCTGACCATTCGCAACCTGACTGGTGATTGCCTGGGTCGCCGCCGACGATCTCACGAGGCCATCAGGGGAAAACGGCTGAAGATCAGTGCGTGCTTTTGCGGCTGAAGAAAGTCTCTGAAGCGAGCAGCCTCTCGCAAGGCCCAAAGCCGGCGAGAGCACCTGCCACGCGCTGCGCGATGCCTGTACGATGCGCGCTGATCGGCTCCAATTGCCGACCGGCTGCGGCAGTTGCCCTCTGAGCTTTGGTGCCTCCGTCTTGGCATGGACGGAGATTTTAAAGACGAAAGCCCACCGCGGACGGTGGGCAGTCGCTTACTCGGATTATGGAATGGACATCCAAAGCCGGGCACAGTGGGCACAAGAGTATGCGGGGTGAACAACTTTTACCCACCCCACATGCAAGTCGGAATATCAACTGCAGCCGGTTGTGCTTCCGCAAGTATCGCACTTCATGCAGGTCCCATTCCGCACCAGCGTGAAGTTGCCGCACTCCGAGCACATCTCGCCCTCGTAGCCCTTGGCCTTGGCTTCGGCGCGGCGCTCGGCTTTGGTGGGGACGAGCGTTTGCGCGGTGCCGGCTTTGCTCCACTGGAGCTGCTCGAGCTTCTCCGTCGGCGAGAGGTCGTGCTGGGCTTCCTGTTTCAGGGCGACGGCGCCTTCCAGGGCGTCGCCGACGCGGGCGCTCGCGCCGTGCGAGGCCATCGCCGTGACCTTGCTGCCGCCTGAGGGCGCGCTGTCGTTGCCTTGCGAGACCGCGGTCGAACCGCCGCGCATCACGAACAGGTTGTCCGTCCGCGAGCGGGTGAGGCCGCGCGAGACCAGCTTGGTGGCGTGATGGCCGCCGTCCTCGTCCGGCTCCTTGCCTTCTTCGACGCCCTTGCCGAGCGCGTCGAAGCCCGTCTCGTTGGGATCGACGTGGGCGAGGTCGAAGCGGCTGAGATAGCTCACCGCGAGCTCGCGGAAGACGTAGTCGAGGATCGAGGTCGCGTACTTGATTGAGTCGTTGCCCTGCACGGGGCCCGCCGGCTCGAAGCGGGTGAAGGTGAAGGCGTCGACATATTCGTCCAGCGGCACGCCGTATTGCAGGCCGAGCGACACCGCGATGGCGAAGTTGTTGATGAAGGAGCGGAGCGCCGCGCCTTCCTTGTGCATGTCGATGAAGATCTCGCCGAGACGGCCGTCGTCATACTCGCCGGTGCGCAAGTAGACCTTGTGTCCGCCGACGACCGCCTTCTGGGTGTAGCCCTTGCGGCGATCCGGCATCTTCTCGCGCTCGCGCATCACGATGATGCGCTCGACGAGCTTCTCGACGACCTTTTCGGCCACGTGCGTGGCGCGCGCCGCCATCGGCTTCTCGTGGAGCGCCTCGACCGCATCGTCCTCGTCCTCGTCGTCGCTGATGAGCTGCGAGTTGAGCGGCTGGCTCAGCTTGGAGCCGTCGCGATAGAGCGCGTTGGCCTTCAGCGCGAGCTTCCACGACAGCATGTAGGCGGACTTGCAGTCCTCGACCGTGGCGTCGTTCGGCATGTTGATGGTCTTGGAGATCGCACCCGAGATGAAGGGCTGCGCCGCCGCCATCATGCGGATGTGGCTCTCGACCGACAGATAGCGCTTGCCGATCTTGCCGCAGGGATTGGCGCAGTCGAACACCGGATAGTGCTCAGGCCTAAGGTGCGGGGCACCTTCCACCGTCATCGCGCCGCAGATGTGGACGTTGGCCGCCTCGATCTCGCGCTTGGTGAAGCCGACGGCCTGGAGCAGGTCGAAGCCGGGGGCCGCGATCGCTTCAGCGCCGATGCCGAGCTGGTCGCGGATGAAGTCTTCGCCAAAGGTCCACTTGTTGAAGGCGAACTTGATGTCGAAGGCCGTCGGCAGGGCCTTCTCGACCTTGGCGATCGCCTCATCCGTGAAGCCCTTGGACTTCAACGTGGTGACGTTGATGCCGGGGGCGTTCGCCAGCGAGCCGTGGCCGACGGCATAGGCCTCGATCTCCGCGATCTCGCTCTCGCGATAGCCGAGCGCGCGCAGCGCTGCGGGGACAGCGCGGTTGATGATCTTGAAGTAGCCGCCGCCGGCGAGCTTCTTGAACTTGACGAGGGCGAAGTCGGGCTCGATGCCTGTCGTGTCGCAGTCCATGACGAGGCCGATCGTGCCGGTCGGCGCGATCACCGTGGTCTGGGCGTTGCGATAGCCGTGCTGCTCGCCGAGCTCGAGTGCCGCATCCCAGGCCGCCTGGGCATGGCTGACGAGGTCGGCTTGCGGGCAGGAGACGAGGTCGAGCGGCACCGGGTTGACGCTGAGCGCTTCATAGCCGTTGGACTGGCCATGCGCGGCGCGGCGGTGGTTGCGGATCACGCGCAGCATGTGCGCGGCGTTCTTCTTGTAGCCGGGGAAAGTGCCGAGCTCGGCGGCGATCTCCGCCGAGGTCTTGTAGGTGATGCCGGTCATGACCGCGGTGAGCGCGCCGCAGAGCGCGCGGCCTTCCTTGGAGTCATAGGGCAGGCCCATGGTCATCAGGAGGCCGCCGATATTGGCGTAGCCGAGGCCGAGCGTGCGGAACTCGTAGGAGAGCTCGGCGATCGCCTTCGACGGGAACTGCGCCATCATGACGGAGATTTCCAGCACGATGGTCCAGAGCCGGCAGAGGTGTTCGTAGCCCTCGACGTCGAAGCGCTTGGTCTCGGTGTTGTAGAACGTCAGCAGGTTCGCCGAGGCGAGGTTGCACGCCGTATCATCCAGGAACATGTATTCCGAGCACGGATTGGAGGCGCGGATGTCGCCGGACGCCTTGCAGGTGTGCCAGTCGTTCATCGTGCTGTTGAAGTGCAGGCCCGGGTCGGCCGAGGCCCAGGCGGCGTAGCCGATCTTCTCCCAGAGGTCGCGCGCCTTCAGCGTCTTCGTCACCTTCTTCGAGGTGCGGGCGGTCAGATTCCAGTCGCCATCCGTTTCCACGGCGCGCAGGAAGTCGTCCCTGAGCGAGACCGAGTTGTTGGAGTTCTGGCCCGAAACGGTGAGGTAGGCTTCGCTATCCCAGTCGGTGTCGTAGGTGTCGAACTGGATGTCCTTGTAGCCCTGCTTGGCGAACTGGATGACGCGCTTGATGTAATTGTCGGGCACTAGGCTGCGGCGGGCGAGCTTGATCTCGCGGCGCAGGGCAGGGTTCTTTTCGGGGTCGAAGCAGTCGTCGCCCGAGCCTTCGCAGTTCACGCAGGCCTTCAGCACCGCTTTCAAGTGCTTCTGGTTGATCTTGGATCCCGTGACGAGGGCGGCGACCTTCTGCTCCTCCTTCACCTTCCAGTCGATATAAGTCTCGATGTCGGGGTGATCGACGTCGACGACGACCATCTTGGCGGCTCTACGCGTGGTGCCGCCGCTCTTGATCGCGCCGGCGGCGCGGTCGCCGATCTTGAGGAAGCTCATCAGGCCGGACGAGCGGCCGCCGCCGGAAAGCTTTTCGCCTTCGCCGCGCAGGCGCGAGAAGTTTGAGCCGGTGCCGGAGCCGTATTTGAACAGGCGCGCCTCGCGCACCCAGAGATCCATGATGCCGCCCTCGTTGACGAGGTCGTCGCCGACGCCCTGGATGAAGCAGGCGTGCGGCTGCGGATGCTCGTAGGCCGACTTCGACTTGGTCAGCTTGCCGGTGAAGGGGTCGACGTAATAATGGCCCTGGCCGGGGCCGTCGATGCCGTAGGCCCAGTGCAGGCCGGTGTTGAACCATTGCGGCGAGTTCGGCGCGACCATCTGCCTGGCGAGCATGTAGCGGAGCTCGTCATAGAAGGCCTGGGCATCGTCATCGGTCGAGAAATACTTGCCCTTCCAGCCCCAATAGGTCCAGCAGCCGGCGAGGCGATCGAACACCTGCTTGGCCGAGAGCTCGCTGACGTAGCGCTCCTTCTCGGGCAGCTGGCTTAGGGCATCGGTGTCGGGCACGGAGCGCCACAGGAAGGAGGGGACGGATTCCTCCTCGACCTTCTTCAGGCGCGCGGCAACGCCGGCTTTGCGGAAATATTTCTGGGCGAGCACGTCGGAGGCGACCTGCGACCACTCGGCCGGCACCTCGACGTTCTCCAGCTTGAACACGACCGAGCCGTCGGGATTGCGAATCTCCGACGTGGTCAGGCGGAATTCGATTCCCGCATAAGGTGACTGTCCCGAAGTGGTGTGGCGCCGCTCAATCCGCATGGTCTTGCCCCGTCCTTAATCTATGACCGGTCCCGCCCCTCGTTGTGGGCGTGCCGGGTCGACATTTCGTTTCGCGGCTCCTTCCGGCCGTCCGGCCTCGAGGTTCCGCAGTTCAGCCGGTGGATCCGGCCCTGTTTTTCCCGGCGCGACGTCGATGCGTGCATCGATCATCCCGCCGGCACGTCCACACCCATCCGCCCCCAAGGGGATGTGCGCGACATGCGTTCAACGCCCCACAACGCCGCAACTTGTCTCACTTCACGCAGGTGTCACTTCGGCACCACCGCGAAGTCTGCCTTCCGAGCCTGTTGCCGGCCCGTTCTGGCGCCCCCGGGAGTCCGCATGTCGAGGGCAGACAAGCCCTCATGCCGCTGCCTTTGGCTGGCCGGCGGAGCTGAGATTTGCGTGACCCTTTGGGGGAGTGCCGGCGGGACGCAAACTCACTCGCGCCGAACGGACCGAAAGCTAGGACTCTCCGTTGCGCCCGTCAAGAACTAGTGCGAGTTCCTGAATCAAATACTAAATATGGTGGATTGTGGGGGATAACAGGGGTCTTCGCCGCGCCTGTTGTGGGCCCAAGTATCAGTGAGTCCTCAGGGATTCCCAACCGAAAAAATTTGCATCAGGTGAGCTGCGGAGGCTTCATCCCGCTGTTCACAGGGCAGGTATATTTTTCAGGACCGGGATTGCGTCGGGGGGACTCACGTAGCCCTACGGAAGGTGAGGGCAGGCATGCCCGTTGCGGCGGTGGTTTGGCCAGCGAATCCGGGCCAAGCTGAGCCCGATTTTCGCCGGACCACCTGACATGCATGATTCGACTCGCCGGGATGCGCGGCCGCGCATCGCCCCGGCCGGCCTGATGTTCCTCGCGATCACCTCGATCGGCTGGGGCTTCAACTGGCCCGTGACCAAATTCCTGCTCGGTGAGCTGCCGCCGCTGACGCTGCGCGGGGTCACCGGCGTGCTCGGGGCGGTGCTGCTGGCGCTGTTCGCGGTAATGCGTCGGCAGAGCTTGCGCGTTCCGGGCGGGGTCTGGCCGCGCCTGCTCACCGCAGCCGCGCTCAACGTCACCGGCTGGATGGTGCTGATGGGACTGGCGCTGCTCTGGCTGCCGGCGAGCGAGGCGGCGCTGATCGCCTATACCATGCCGGTCTGGGCCTCGATCATCGCCTGGCCGGTGCTCGGGGAGCGGCCGACGGTGTTGCGCACGCTGGGGCTGGTGCTGGCCTTTGCGGGGCTTGGCTCGATCATGGGCGGCAACGGCATTGCCGCAAGCACTTCGAAGCTGCCGGGCATCATCATGGTGCTGGTCGGCGCGTTCGGCTTCGCCCTGGGCACGGTGCTCTCGAAGAAGTACCCGATCCAGCTGCCGCCGATCACGGCCGCGGCCTGGCAGATCGGGATCGGCTGCCTGCCGATCTCGATCGTCGGCCTCCTGATCGAGACCACGGACCTATCGAAGGTGACGCCGGTCGGCTGGTGGCTCCTGGTCTATTCGGTCGTCGGGCAGTTCTGCATCGCCTATGTCAGCTGGTTCGCCGCACTCGCGCGCCTGCCGGCCTCGGTCGCCGCGATCGGCACCATGGCGGTGCCCGTGATCGGCGTGGTGGCCTCGGCGGTCGCACTTGGCGAGCCGCTCGGGGCAGGGCAGATCGCGGGGCTGGTGTTCACGCTGGCGGCGGTGGTGCTGGCGACGCGGGGTTAGCTCCCCAGCGCCTTCCGGATCATCTCGGCGAGCTGGTTTCGGCGGTACGGCTTGGTCAGCAGCATCACGCCGTCATCGAGCTTGCCATGATGGACGATGGCATTGTCGGTGTAGCCGGAGGTGTAGAGCACCTTTAGCCCCGGGCGGAGTGCTGCGACCTTCTCGGCGAGCTCGCGCCCGCTCATGCCGCCGGGGATGACGACGTCGGTGAAGAGGAGATCGAACTTCTGGCCAGCCTCGATCAATTCCAGCGCGGACTTGGCGTCGGACGCGGCCACGGTCTTGTAGCCGAGGCTTTGCAGCTGCGCGGTGACGAAGTTGCGCACGAGATTGTCATCCTCGACGACGAAGATCGTCTCGGCGCCGCCTTCGGCCTGCGGCGCGACCGGAGCGGTCACCTCCGCCATGCCTTCGCCGGGCGGCAGATAGAGCTTGATCGTGGTGCCGTGCGCTTCCTCGCTGTAGATCTTGATGTGGCCGCCGGACTGCTTGACGAAGCCGTAGACCATGGAGAGGCCGAGGCCGGATCCCTTGCCGACCTCCTTGGTGGTGAAGAACGGCTCGAACGCCTTCTGCTGGGTCTCCACCGACATGCCGGTGCCGGTGTCGCTGACCGCGAGCATTATATAGGGGCCGGGCGTCACGTCGGCATTGGCCTGCGCATAGGCCTCGTCCAGCACGACGCGGTGGGTCTCCAGCAGCAGCTTGCCGCCGTTCGGCATGGCGTCGCGGGCGTTGATCGCCATGTTGAGCACGGCATTGGTCAGCCTGGACGGATCGATATGCGCCGTCATCGGTCCCTGTTCCAGCACGGTCTCGATCTGGATCTGCTCACCGAGCGTGGGGCGCAGAAGCTTTGCGATGTCCGATATCGCGGCGTTGATCTCGACGTTGCGCGGCTCGAGCGGCTGCCGGCGCGCGAACGCCAGCAGATGCTGGATCAGCTCGGCGCAGCGCTCGGCGGCGTCGTCGATCAGCCGTGCCGTGCGCTGAAGCTCGGGCTGGTCCTTCAGGCTCTCCACCAGCGTCTCGGTGTTGCCGGAGATGACGGTCAGCATGTTGTTGAAGTCGTGCGCGACGCCGCCGGTGAGCTTGCCGATCGCATCCAGCTTCTGCGACTGGTGCAGCTGCCGCTCGGTCTCGCGCGAGGTGGTGGCATCGTGATAGACCAGCACCGCGCCCGAGACATTGCCTTGCCCGTCCCGCATCGGCCGGCCGCTGATCATGAGATGGCGGGGAGGATCGCCGCTGTGCGGGCGGACGATCATCTCCAGCTCTTCGAACTGCTCGCCGCGCAGCACGCGCGTCGATGGCAGCTCGTCGGCCTCGAGCGGCGTGACGCCGTCGCCGTGAAACACATCGGACAGCGCGCGCAGATTGTTCAAATTCATGCCGGCGCGATGCAACAGCATGCGCTCGGCGGCCGGATTGGACAGAAGGACATTACCCTCGTCGTCGATGACCAGCACCGCCTCCGCCATGCTGCGAAACGTGCTCTGGAGCACGTTGACCGACAGGCGCAGCTCGTCATGTGCGGTGACCAGGTGCTCGGTCCGCTCCGCCACCGCTTCCTCGAGCGCCGCCTTGGCGGCTCGTGTTTGCTCAAGCGAACTCTGGAGCTCACCCGTGGTGCGCCGGCTTTCGCGCATCACCAGCGCGACCAGGAGCAGGATCAGCACGGCGCCGGCGACGTCGATACCGAGCAGCACAATGCCGGTACGGCGCGAATCCTGGGACCGCTCGGTGAGCAGGCGCTCTTCCGCGGCGCTCAGACGGTCGAGATTGGCCATCACCGTGTCCATGAGGCCGCGGCCCTCGGCCTTGCTGTTGAGCGCGGCAATGCCGGCCTGGTCGTTCTCGGCACGGAGGCGCATCGCCGTGGCGGCGATCTCCATCCGGCGCAGCGCCAGCGGTTCGGTGCCCTCCAGCAGCGCGACCTGATCGGGATTGTCGCGCACGTCGCGCTTGAGGTCGGCGAGCGCCGGCGCGATCATGGCGTGCGCCGTCTGGAAGTCCTCGCTGAAGCCCGGGGTGCGATAGAGCTCGTAGCCGCGCGCAGCGCTCTCGGCACGGCGCAGCAGCACGCGCAGATCGGAGATCTTCTTCTGCACCTGCGCGGTATGGTTGACCCATGTCGCGTCGGACCGCGACTTGACGTCGAGGGCGATCGAGGCCGCGGCGATGATCAGGAGGATGGCAAGTCCAGCACCGAAAATGACGCGCTGCGTTGGAATCAAGGGGCCTCTTTCTTGTCCTTCGGCTGTGCGCTCTCGCCAGCGCCGGCGAGGCATTCCCGGATCGTGGTCAGCAGCGCTTCCGGCGTGAACGGCTTGCGCAGGCAGCGCGTTGCGCCAAGCTCCAGCGCCATGCGGAGAAAATCGGGAGAGGGCGCGGCGGATGAGGCGAAGGCGTAGCCCGACATTGCGATCAGCGGAGTGGTCGGCGCGCGCTCGTGAAAGATGCGGATGGATTCGAATCCGCGCATATGCGGCATGAAGATGTCAACCAGCATCACGTCGAAGGCCTGCGATTCCAGCGCAGCCAGTCCTGTTTCGCCGCCGTCGGCTAGCGTGACGTCGAAGCCCTGACGTTGGAGGAGGACCTCGATGGTCGCGCCGACCATCGGATCGTCATCAACCACGAGAACACGCGGCATGACACTTCCCAGGTGATCGAAGTCCCCACTGCATTTGGTGATATCCGCGAATCGTGTGTCCGGTCAATTTTGGATTGGGCCCGCAAGGATATGCACGGCGCAGTGCATAAGGTCGTCTGCACCGGTTCTCTCCTTCCTCTGGCAGCCGCGGGACGGAGCCCTGGCGGAGCGAGGGATACGCCGATTGCGAGAAAGGCGCCGCATCGCTGCGGCGCCTTTTGCCTCATGCCCAGGCGGTCTGCTTACGGGCAGGGATGCCGCCGGCCGTCGTAGCCGAGATAGGTGCCCGAAGCCGGGTCGTACGATTTGAACCGCTGCGCGCAATAGGCAGCGGAGTCGCCGCCGCCATCCTGCACCACAGCAACCGACGGTTCGTCATAGTAGCTGCCGTAGTAATAGGGATCATCGTAATAGCCGTATCCGCCGCCGTAGCCGCCATAATAAGCGTACGAGCCGAGGCCGCCGACTGCGACGCCGGTCGCGAAGCCTGGCCAGAAGCCGCCGTGACGATGATGATGCCAATGACGGCCGCCCCAGTTGCTTCCGCCCTGCCAGTTGCCCGCGGTCGCGACGCTGCGGGTGCCGCTGAAGGACGGCGAGAAGGACTGACGGGGTGTCGCGCCGGCTACGAAGCTGCCGCCGCTCGGACGCATCGCGGTGCCGGCTGCGAAACTGCCGCCGCTTGGACGCATCCCGGTGCCGGCTGCGAAACCGCCTCCGCTCGGACGTGCCGCGGCCCCGGCCCCGAAATTCCCGCCGCCGCCGCC
>NZ_RQIT01000030.1 GCF_003837805.1 Bradyrhizobium sp. RP6
GTGAAGCGCTGGCCGCCGGCGCCGGGCTTGCCGCCGGGGCTGGCGAAGCGCTTGCGGCTGGGGCAGGTGCTGCCGACGGCGCCGGCGCAGGGCTTGCCGACGCGGCCGGTGCCGGGCTGGGTGTCTGTGCCGGAGCCCCGGACAGGCCGATCGACATGGCCGCTGCCGGGATCAGCGCGGCCAGAGCGAGACGACGAAAACTGGTCATTCTATTCTCCCCAAGGCCTGGATTCGCCAAGCCCAAATTCATCAAGGCCTTACCCACCAAGGCCTCAACCTGGCCGCGCGTCCCGGTTCGCGCGAACCGCGCCGTTCTAACACGCGACCGCCGAATTCGTCCCATGACAGATGCGTCATGGCAGGCACCTTGGCCTATGTCCCGGTCCGCGGCCGCAAATCACTGGCCAAGCCGGCAAGGATCGCCATATAAGGCGGGCGAAATTCGGGAATTTTCATGAGCGCGCTGGCCAACCACGCATTTGCCAAGATGAACGGCATCGGCAACGAGATCGTCGTTGTCGACATGCGCGATTCCGCGGGCCGGGTGACGCCGGACGATGCACGGGCGGTGGCGTCTGCGCAAGGCGGCATCGCCTATGACCAGCTCATGGTGCTGCAGAAGCCGCGGCTGGACGGCACCGAGGCCTTCATCCGCATCTACAATCATGACGGCTCGGAGGCCGGGGCCTGTGGCAACGGCATGCGCTGCGTCGTGCGCCGCATCTTCGAGAAGACCGGGCAGACCACCGCGACCTTCGAGACGGCCGCCGGCCTGCTCAATGCCTGGCAGGGTCCAGCGGCCGACCTCTACACCGTGGATATGGGCGTACCAAAATTCGGCTGGCAGGACATCCCACTGGCGGAAGAGTTTCGCGACACCCGCTACATCGAGTTGCAGATCGGGCCGATCGACAATCCGATCCTGCATTCGCCCTCCGTGGTGAGCATGGGCAATCCGCATGCGGTGTTCTGGGTCGAGGACGTCAACGCCTATGATCTCGGCCGCTTCGGTCCGCTCTTGGAAAACCATCCGATTTTTCCGCAACGCGCCAACATCACGCTCGCCCACGTCGTCGATCGCGAGCACATCACGATCCGCACCTGGGAACGCGGTGCGGGCCTGACCAGGGCCTGCGGATCGGCGGCCTGCGCGACGGCGGTCGCGGCGGCGCGGCTGAAGCGCGCGGAGCGCAAGGTCGAGATCACGCTGCCCGGCGGCAAGCTCGGCATCGAATGGCGCGAGCGCGACGATCACGTGCTGATGACCGGCACGGCGACCTTCGAATATGAGGGCACCTTCGATCCGGCGCTGTTTGCGCCGGCCACGTGATGGGCGTCGAGGTCGTCACCTTCGGCTGCCGCCTCAATGCGTTCGAGGCCGAGGTGATCCGCAGCAAAGCTGAGGACGCTGGCCTTTCCGACACCATCGTCATCAACAGCTGCGCCGTCACCAACGAGGCGGTGGCGCAGGCGCGCCAGTCGATCCGCAAATTGAAGCGCGACCGGCCCGGTGCGCGCATCGTCGTCACCGGCTGTGCCGCGCAGACGCAAGCTGCGATGTTCGCCGACATGGCCGAGGTCGACCGTGTCGTCGGCAATGACGACAAGATGCGCGGTGAAGCGTGGCGCGAGACGCACGCGGCATTCGACGTCGGCGCCAGCGAGAAGATCGCCGTCAGCGACATCATGACGGTGAAGGAGATGGCGCCGCATCTCGTCGACGGCTATGCGAGCGGTCTGCCGCGGGTGTTCGTGCAGGTGCAGAACGGCTGCGATCATCGCTGCACCTTCTGCATCATCCCGTTTGGCCGCGGCAATTCGCGCTCGGTGCCGATGGGCGCGGTGGTCGGGCAGGTGCGCGCGCTGGTCGAACGCGGCCATGCCGAGATCGTGCTGACCGGCGTCGACCTCACCAGCTACGGCACCGACCTGCCGGGCGCGCCGAAGCTCGGCATGCTGACCAGGCAGATCTTGCGGCACGTGCCGGAGTTGAAGCGCCTGCGCATCTCCTCGATCGATTCGATCGAGGCGGATGACGATCTGCTCGATGCCATCGCCGGCGATTCGCGGCTGATGCCGCATCTGCATCTGTCGCTGCAATCAGGCGACGACATGATCCTGAAGCGCATGAAGCGGCGGCATTCGCGCAATGACGCGATCGCGTTCTGCGAGCAGGTCCGCCGCCTGCGCCCGGACGTCGCCTTCGGCGCCGACATCATCGCAGGCTTTCCGACCGAGACGGAGGAGATGTTCTCGCATTCGCTCGACATCGTCGAGGAGTGCGGTCTGACCTTCCTCCACGTCTTTCCCTATTCCCCGCGTCCCGGCACGCCGGCCGCGCGAATGCCGCAGGTTGCGGGACCGGTCATCAAGGAACGCGCGAAGCGGTTGCGTGCGGCCGGTGAAGCCGCACTGCGGAAGCGGCTGCAGGCCGAGGTCGGCGCAACGCGCGATGTGCTGATCGAGAGCGAGGGGCAGGGCCGCACGGAGCATTATCTGCCGGTGGCGATTGCAGGCGAGCGGGTGGGCAGCGTGGTGCGGCTGACGATTGCCGGTAGCGATGGCGAGCGGCTGACTACATAGTCGGGCTGCGATAAGTTGCGCCGCGCTCTATCGTCAATGTCGTCCCTGCGCACGCAGGGACCCATACCGCGTGATTTGTCGGTTGCATGCGGTGCTCGTCCCAGCGAAGCAGGGCAGCTGACAGCCGTCGCCAAACTTCTCCCTGTGGCTATGGGTCCCTGCGTGCGCAGGGACGACACCGAGGGTGTGGATACGCCGTGACTAGAACGCGCGCTCCTACGACGCCCGCACCTGCCAGAACCGCAGCGTGCGCCGCGCGTCCTCCGTCGTCATTCTCGCAAAATGATCCTGCGCCCTGGCGAGATCGGCCGGCTTCATCGCGCCCGTCGCAAAGCGGCTTTCGAGCACGGCGGCCGTCGTCTCCCAGCTGAGCTGCGCGGCCTTGCAGGGCACCAGCAGACCGTCCTCGCGCAAGCTCTGCATCAGTGGGCGAATCACGTCGACCGTCGACCCGGACAAAGCCGCAAGGCTCGCCACGGTCTCCTCATAGCGCCGCTGTCTGGCGAAGCCGGACAGCGCCGCCTCATCAAGCTGGCCGGTCGCCTTGAGACCGGCGATGGCGCGCTTGGCGCCTTCGAAATCACGGACACCGGACATCTCGCGCTCGACGCCGACCGTGACGGCTGCGATCGCGCTCTGGATTTCCTCGAACAGATGCGGCGGCGCGCGCGACAACAGGCGGGTGCGCACGGCATCCGTCGCCGAGCGCAGCAATTGGTAGCGCAGATCCGATGGCAGATCGATGCGAACGCCGACGCTCACCGCGAGCTCCGGATCGCTCTCGGCCTGCCCGACGATGATGGCAAATCCGCCTCCGGAGAGGCGCGCGCCGGGATTGGCGGCGAGCCGCCGGCTGACCCTCGGATAGCGGCGCGCCAGCAGCGCGTCGGTGACGATCTCCTTCAGCCACCAGCGTCCGGCGAACGCGAGCAGATGCGGCTCGTCCTTGCTGGAGACGATCTTCACCAGCTCACCGTCATCGAGCCGCGCGGATTCCTGCAGCACGGGACCGGCGATCCGGATTTCGTCATTGTTGGCGAGGCGGCGGATCACGGACGGCGGCGCCTGCGCGATCGGCGCGAGCTGTGCGCTGATCTCGGCGAGTGCGACGCGTGCGCCCATGTCGGCGATGGCGCGCAGCTCGATCGTGCCGATCAGGCGCTCGAGCACGTCGTCGAACAGGGCGATCTGCTCGTCGTCAAAGCTGCCGGCGGAAGACAGGAACAGGTCGGTGACGCGCCGGGCCGTCTCCAGCCCCTTTTCCGGCGAGCCTGCCAGAATCGCGGATTCGACCTCCTCGATGATCGATTGCTGGGCCTTCGACATCACGCGCTGCTCGTCCCGAGCGGTTAACGGAAGCTTATTCTAAGCAACCGCTATCATTAGAGAGGAGCGCTGAAGGTTTGGTAAACCATGCACCGGCGAGAACAGGTCGACCGCTGCCACGGATGCGATAATCCCCAAGCGGAGAAAGCCCCCACCCGGCGCTCCGCGCCGACCTCTCCCCCAAGCGGGAGAGGTGAGAGAGCTCGTGGCGCGATTTGTGTAACCCAAACCCGGCTGGCACCTATGCCCCATTCCACCCGCAAGCCCTGAGCTTTTCGTGCATATGCGGCGGGGCCGGCGCCACGACGCGGACCGGCTCCTTGTTCCGGGAGATCGGCACCACGATCTCGCGGGAATGCAGGTGCAGGCGCGGCTCGCCGAAGCGCGGGCCGTTGCCGTAAATGTTATCGCCGAAGATCGGCCAGCCGGTCGCGGCCGAGTGTACCCGCAATTGATGGGTCCGGCCGGTGACGGGTTCCATGGCGAGCCAGGTCACGCCCTCGCCCCGGCCCATCACCTTCCAATTGGTGACGGCCTTCTGCCCCTCAGGGTCCGGCTTCTGCCACCAGCCGCGCTCGGCATTGAGCCGGCCGAGCGGCATGTCGATCGTGCCTTCGTCCTCAGTGGGCCCGCCCTCGACCACGGTCCAGTAGGTCTTGCCGATCTTGCCGTGCTTGAACAGCAGGCCCAGCGATGCGGTCGCCTTGCGATGGCGTCCGAGCACGAGGCAGCCGGAGGTGTCCTTGTCGAGCCGGTGGGCCAGCACCGGCGGCCGCGGCAGGCCGAAGCGGAGCGCGTCGAACGAGGCTTCCAGGTTCGCGCCGCCCTTGGGGCCGCGATGCACCGGCAGGCCGGCCGGCTTGTCGATGACCAGCATCAGCCCGTCGCGATGGAGCACGCGCGACAAAATCTCCTCAGCGGTCAATTCGGGAACATCGAGCAAGGATAACGACTTTCGGTCAAGACTTTCGTTTACAGGCCGGAACGGCTAACACGCCACCATGAACGATACCACCTCCGACACCCCCAAACTGAGCTGGTGGCGCCGCCTGTCCAACGGGCTGAAGCGCACGTCGTCCTCGCTCGGGACCGCGGTCGCCGACCTCGTCATCAAGCGCAAGCTCGACCGCGCCATGCTCGACGACATCGAGGACGTGCTCTTGCGCGCCGATCTCGGCACCTCGGTCGCGGTCCGGATCGCGGACGCCGTCGGCGCCGGGCGCTATGACAAGGCGATCTCGGCCGACGAAGTGAAGGACGTCGTCGCGACAGAGGTCGAGAAGGTGCTGGCGCCGGTGGCGAAGCCACTCGAGATCGACACGGCAAGGAAGCCGTTCGTCATTCTCGTCGTCGGCGTCAACGGCTCGGGCAAGACCACCACGATCGGAAAGCTCTCGCAGAAATTCGCGTCCGAGGGCCGCAAGGTGATGCTGGCCGCCGGCGACACGTTTCGCGCAGCGGCGATCGAGCAGCTCAAGGTCTGGGGTGAGCGGACGAAGACGCCCGTCATATCAGGTGCGCAGGGCTCGGATTCGGCAAGCCTCGCCTTCAGCGCGCTGACGGCGGCGAAGGAGCAGAACATCGACGTGCTCCTGATCGACACCGCCGGCCGCCTTCAAAACAAGGCCGAGCTGATGAACGAGCTCGAAAAGGTCGTGCGCGTCATCCGCAAGGTGGACGCCACCGCGCCGCATGCGGTCCTGCTGGTGCTGGACGCCACCGTCGGCCAGAACGCGCTGTCGCAGGTCGAGGCCTTCCATCGCACCGCAGGCGTCACCGGCCTTGTGATGACCAAGCTCGACGGCACCGCGCGCGGCGGCATCCTGGTGGCGCTCGCGGAGAAATTCAAACTGCCGGTGCATTTCATCGGCGTCGGCGAAGGCGTCGACGATCTCGCGCCGTTCACCGCGCGCGACTTCGCCCGCGCGATCGCCGGAATCGAATAGCGTCATCCTTCGAGACGCCGCTTGCGCGGCTCCTCGGGATGAGGTCGTGCCACATGAGGTCCTCATCCTGAGGAGACCGCGAAGCGGTCGTCTCGAAGGATGGGAGAGACGGAAGAGAGAATGGACAAGACCCAGCCGCATCCACTGTTCAAGCTCGCGACCGAGCTCGGTCCGCTGCTCGTGTTCTTCTTCGTGAATGCGAAGTTCAATCTGTTCGCCGCGACCGGAGCCTTCATGGTCGCGATCGTGGCAGCGATGGTCGCCTCCTATGTGGTGACGCGCCACATCCCGATCATGGCGATCGTGACCGGCGTGGTCGTGCTGGTGTTCGGCACGCTGACCCTGGTGCTGCACGACGAGACCTTCATCAAGGTCAAGCCGACCATCATCTACGGCCTGTTCGCCGCGATCCTCGGCGGCGGCCTGCTGTTCGGCCGGTCCTTCATCGCCGTGATGTTCGACCAGGTGTTCAATCTGACGCCGCAGGGCTGGCGGATCCTCACCCTGCGCTGGGCGCTGTTCTTCGCCGGCATGGCGGTGCTGAACGAGATCGTCTGGCGCACCCAGAGCACCGACTTCTGGGTGAACTTCAAGGTGTTCGGCGTGACGCCCATCACGATGATCTTCGCCATCGCCCAGATGCCGCTGACCAGGCGCTACCACCTCGCGCCGGTATCGCTGGAGACCAGCGAGGCGGAAGCGGGGGATGTGAGCAAGGGGTGACGGTCTCGTGTCCCGGACGCGCGAAGCGCGAGCCGGGACCCAGGCTCGCTCCAGCAGCGCAGTCGTGGTGGCATGGGCCCCGGCTCTGCAGCGCACCGCTCGAAGAAGCGCTGCGCTGCGTCCGGGGCACGAGCGCGGCGTCAGCTTCCTGCCTTCAACGCCTTCTCCATCTGCGGCATCAACACCGTCCGCAGATTATCCGGCGTGAGCGGCCCCACCAGCTTGTAGACGATGGTGCCCTCGCGCCCGACGACGAAGGTTTCCGGCACGCCATAGACGCCCCATTCGATCGAGGCGCGGCCGTTCGCGTCGACGCCGACGCGGCCGAACGGATTGCCGTAGCGGCCGAGGAAGCGGCGCGCGTTGTCGGAGGCGTCCTTGTAGTTGATGCCGACCAGCTGGAAGCGCTTGTCCTTGGCGAGCTCGGTCAGGAGCGGCGCCTCGTCATGGCACGGCACGCACCAGGACGCCCAGACATTGACGAGGCTGACCTTGCCCTTGAACGCGGCGGGATCGAGCCCCGGCACCTGGCTGCCGTTGTCCTGCAATCCCTCCAGCGGCGGCAGCGCCGTCTGCGGCGCCGGCCGACCGATCAGCGCCGAGGGAATCCGCGAAGGATCGCCGCTGCCGAGCCGGAACCAGAACAGCAGCGCAAGTCCGATGAAGGCGATCAGCGGCAGCACCATCAGGAAGGTGCGGCGCTGCGGGGGAGCGGAGGTGGACTGGTCGCTCATCGCTGCTCCGTCGCGCTGCGGCCCGAGCGGCGGGTGATGCCGCGGTCCTCAAGCTCGCGCAGGCGCTGCGTCTGGCTGCGATAGTCGAGCATGACCCAGCCGATGAGAATTGCGACCACGAGGGCGGCGGCCGCATACGACATCACGATGAAGGACGCGTAGGGACCAAGCGACATCGTCATGCGGCCCCCACTTCTTTTGACGCGTTTTCTTGACGCGAGCCGGCGGCCACGTCGCTCGAGAACGCTATGCGGCTCGCCTGCATCATCTGCAGCGAGCGGACGCGGCGGCGCAGGATTTCGTTGCGCATCGCAGCCAGGTGCAGCGTGACGAACAGCAGCGTGAATGCGATCGCCATCACCAGCAGCGGAATCAGGAACGACTTGTCGAGGGCCGAGCCGCCCATGCGCATCACCGAGGCCGGCTGGTGCAGCGTGTTCCACCAGTCGACCGAGAACTTGATGATCGGCAGGTTGATGGCGCCGACCAGGGTCAGCACCGCCGCGGCGCGCGCCGCGCGCGAGGGATCGTCCACCGCGCGCCACAGCGCCATCAGGCCGAGATACATCAGGAACAGAATCAGCACCGAGGTCAGCCGCGCATCCCATTCCCAATAGGTGCCCCACATCGGCCGGCCCCACAGCGAGCCCGTGAGCAGCGCGAGGAAGGTGAAACTGGCGCCGATCGGAGCTGCCGCTTTGGCGGCGACGTCGGCAAGCGGATGCCGCCACACCAGCGTGCCCAATGATGCGATGCTCATCACGCCCCAGACGAACATCGACAGCCAGGCATTGGGTACGTGGATGAACATGATCTTCACGGTCGCGCCCTGCTGGTAGTCGTCGGGCGCGTAGGCCGACTGGTAGAGGCCGATCGCGAGCAGGATGACGGTCGCGGCCGCGAGCCACGGCAACACCCGCGCTGTCAGCGCGAGGAACCGCGTGGGGTTGGCGAGGTCGATCAGCGTCATGGTATCCTGATAATCACCGGGGGCCGCTCAGGCAATCAGCACGAAAGCCCGTCGCGAAAGTTGATCGGGGTCAAGGTCCGTCGAGCCCATCTCAGTCGAGGCCATGCCGCAGGCTTGCTGCGGCCGCGAACGGGCCGATCACGAGGCTGACCAGCGACAGCGCGCAGAGAATCGAAAACGGCGCGCCGAAGGTCATCGGCCCGACGATCACCGCCTGCGAGGCCGCAACCCCGAAAATCAGCACTGGAATCGACAGCGGCAGCACCAGCACGGCCATCAACAGCCCGCCGCGATGCAGCGTCACCGCCAGCGCCGCGCCGATCATGCCGGTGAAGGTCAACGCCGGCGTGCCCGCCAGCAGCGTCAGCGCCACCGCGCCGGTTGCAACCATGTCGAGGTTGAGCAGCAGGCCGAGCACGGGGGTTGCGACAATCAGCGGCAGGCCGGCGGCCAGCCAATGCGCCAGCGCCTTGGCGGCACAGGCGAGTTCCAGCGGCGTCCGGCTCATCGTGATCAGGTCGAGCGAGCCGTCCTCGTGGTCGGCCATGAACAGCCGGTCCAGGGTGAGCAGGCTCGCCAAGAGCGCGCCGAGCCACAGGATCGCCGGCCCGAGCCGCGACAGCAGCGCCAGATCCGGCCCGACCGCGAACGGCATCAGCACCACCACGGTCAGGAAGAACAAGACCCCGATCAGCGCCCCGCCGCCGACGCGTAGCGCGATCCTGATGTCCCGGCGGATGAGGGCGGCAAGGGCGGTCATGGGGTGGCCCTTTGGCCAGTGAAGTCGTCTTGTGAGCCCAGCTCCCGCCTTCGGCAAACTGCGCTCCCTCCCCCCTTGTGGGGGAGGGCGGGGGAGAGGGGTAGCCCCGGGCGAGGTGCTTGCTCAGGGCTATCTTCCAGCAACAGAACGCCCACTTTTCCAACGCAAGAATCGAGAGAGCGCGTCGTGTGGCACCCCCCTCCCTGACCCTCCCCCACAAGGGGGGAGGGAACGGAGAGAGCGGAGCTTGGGCATTCGGAAAGCTGAGGGTGCATCGAAATCACGCCACACCCCCGATCCGCAGCTCCCGCGCTTCGATCCCGAGCGGGGCGTGGGTCGCCGCGATGATCATGCCACCGCCGGCGAGATGATCGCGCATCAGGCCGCCGAACATGTCCTGGCCGGCCACATCAAGCGCGTTGGTCGGCTCGTCCAGCAGCCAGACCGGCCGGCGGACCGTCAGCAGGCGGGCCAGCGAGAGCCGGCGGCGCTGGCCGGCCGACAGGAATCCGGCAGGCAGATGGGTGGCGTGGTCGAGGCCGACGGTGGCGAGGGTCGCGGCGGCGTCGCCGCGCTCGCCGCCCAGGAAAGCGGCCCAGAATGACAGGTTTTCGGCCACGGTAAGGGCCGGCTTCAGGGCATCGCGATGGCCGAGATAGTGGCACTGCTCCGGCACCGTCAGCTCGGCATCGCCCCCGTCCAGTTCGATCGTTCCGCCGGCGGGAACGAGCAGGCCCGCAATCAGCCGCAGCAGCGACGTCTTGCCCGAGCCGTTGCGACCCATCACCGCGACGGCTTCGCCCGAGGCGGCCGTGAAACCGAGGCCGGCGAACACCTCGCGTCCGCCCCGCACGCATCTGAGCCCATGACCGGAAAGCCGCATCTCGCCTCGTTTCAACCCGCTCAAAGCCAGGCCTCAGGAAAACTTGGGGTAGCGCATGGGAATTTTTGGCTCGCGGATTGCTGCGGCACGATTGTGGCTGTGGCGGCGCCGTTAGAAAGCTTCTATAAGCCCGGAACTACTTGATGCAGCAACTCAACCTGCCCCTGCAAGCGGCCCAGCCTGATACGCTGACGGTGTTAAAATACCCTGCCGGGTATAGCTAACAATTGGGATCTCCTACATGACCTCGCTCGACAGCTTCAAATGCAAAAAGACCCTCAAGGTCGGCGCCAAGACCTATGTGTATTACAGCCTGCCCACGGCCGAGAAGAATGGTCTGAAGGGAATTTCGAAACTTCCCTATTCGATGAAGGTCCTGCTCGAGAACCTGCTGCGCAACGAGGACGGCCGCTCGGTCAAGAAGGAGGACATCGTCGCGGTATCGAAATGGCTGCGCAAGAAGTCGCTGGAGCATGAGATCGCCTTCCGCCCCGCGCGCGTCCTGATGCAGGACTTCACCGGCGTGCCCGCGGTGGTCGACCTCGCCGCGATGCGCAACGCGATGCAGAAGCTCGGCGGCGACGCAGAGAAGATCAATCCGCTGGTTCCGGTCGATCTGGTCATCGACCACTCCGTGATCGTGAACTTCTTCGGCGACAACAAGGCCTTCGGCAAGAACGTCACCGAGGAATACAAGCAGAACCAGGAGCGCTACGAGTTCCTGAAATGGGGCCAGAAGGCGTTCTCGAACTTCTCCGTCGTGCCGCCCGGCACCGGCATCTGCCACCAGGTCAACCTCGAATATCTGGCTCAGACGGTCTGGACCAAGAAGGAGAAGATGACGGTCGGAAGGAAGACCGGCACCTTCGAGGTCGCCTATCCCGACTCGCTCGTCGGCACTGATTCGCACACCACCATGGTCAACGGTCTCGCCGTGCTCGGCTGGGGCGTCGGCGGCATCGAGGCGGAAGCCTGCATGCTCGGCCAGCCGCTGTCGATGCTGCTGCCCAACGTCGTCGGCTTCAAGCTGAAGGGTTCGCTGAAGGAAGGCGTCACCGCGACCGACCTCGTGCTGACCGTGACGCAGATGCTGCGCAAGCTCGGCGTGGTCGGCAAGTTCGTCGAGTTCTTTGGCCCGGGCCTTGACCACCTCTCGGTCGCCGACAAGGCCACCATCGCCAACATGGCGCCCGAATATGGCGCGACCTGCGGCTTCTTCCCGGTCGATGCCGCCGCGCTCGACTATCTCAAGACCTCCGGCCGCTCTTCCGCGCGCGTCGCGCTGGTCCAGGCCTATGCCAAGGCCCAGGGCCTGTTCCGCACCGCCAAGTCGCCGGATCCGGTGTTCACGGAAACGCTGACGCTCGACCTCGGCGACGTCGTGCCGTCATTGGCCGGCCCGAAGCGGCCCGAAGGCCGCATCGCGCTGCCCACCGTCGCGGACGGCTTCTCGCTCGCGCTCGCCAGCGAGTACAAGAAGGCCGAGGAGCCGGCGAAGCGCTTCGCCGTCGAAGGCAAGAACTTCGATCTCGGTCACGGCGACGTCGTGATCGCCGCGATCACCTCCTGCACCAACACCTCGAACCCGAGCGTCTTGATCGGTGCCGGCCTGCTCGCGCGTAACGCCGCTGCGAAGGGCCTCAAGGCCAAGCCGTGGGTGAAGACCTCGCTCGCTCCCGGCAGCCAGGTGGTCGCGGAATATCTCGCCAATTCCGGTCTCCAGCCCTATCTCGACAAGGTCGGCTTCAACCTGGTCGGCTTCGGCTGCACCACCTGCATCGGCAATTCCGGTCCGCTGCCGGAGGAGATCTCGAAGTCGATCAACGACAACGGCATCGTCGCGGCCGCCGTGCTCTCAGGCAACCGCAACTTCGAGGGCCGCGTCTCGCCGGACGTGCAGGCGAACTATCTGGCTTCGCCGCCGCTGGTCGTCGCCTATGCGCTCGCCGGCAGCGTCACCAAGAACCTCGCCACCGAGCCGCTCGGCGAAGGCAAGGACGGCAAGCCGGTGTATCTGAAGGACATCTGGCCGACGACGAAGGAAATCAACGCCTTCATGAAGAAGTTCGTGACCGCGTCGATCTTCAAGAAGAAGTATGCCGACGTGTTCAAGGGCGACACCAACTGGCGCAAGATCAAGACGGTCGAGAGCGAGACCTATCGCTGGAACATGTCTTCGACCTATGTGCAGAACCCGCCCTATTTCGAAGGCATGCAGAAGGAGCCGGAGCCGGTCACCGACATCGTCGAGGCGCGCATCCTCGCCATGTTCGGCGACAAGATCACCACCGACCATATCTCGCCGGCCGGCTCGATCAAGCTCACCTCGCCCGCTGGCAAATATCTCAGCGAGCACCAGGTGCGTCCGGCCGACTTCAATCAGTACGGCACGCGCCGCGGCAACCATGAAGTGATGATGCGCGGCACCTTCGCCAACATCCGCATCAAGAACTTCATGCTGAAGGGCGCCGACGGCAACATTCCGGAAGGCGGCCTCACCAAGCACTGGCCCGACGGCGAGCAGATGTCGATCTACGACGCCGCGATGAAGTACCAGGAAGAGAAGGTGCCGCTGGTGGTATTTGCCGGCGCCGAATACGGCAACGGCTCCTCGCGCGACTGGGCCGCGAAGGGCACGCGCCTGCTCGGCGTGCGCGCCGTGATCTGCCAGAGCTTCGAGCGCATCCACCGTTCCAACCTGGTCGGCATGGGCGTGCTGCCGCTGACTTTCGAGGAAGGCACCTCCTGGTCGTCTCTGGGCCTGAAGGGCGACGAGAAGGTGACGCTGCGCGGCCTCGTCGGCGACCTCAAGCCGCGCCAGAAGCTGACCGCGGAGATCGTCTCCGGCGACGGTTCGCTGCAGCGCGTTTCGCTGCTCTGCCGCATCGATACGCTGGACGAGCTCGACTACTACCGCAACGGCGGCATCCTGCATTACGTGCTGCGCAAGCTCGCGGCGTAAGCGCGGATTTGTGAACGATGGCTCACTGCGAAGTGAGTAGAAGCCTAAACGAAGGCGGCCTATCAAAGGCCGCCTTCGCGCGTTTGCGGTACGCTTCAGATGGGCCCGCCCGGCGGAAGACCGTCCCTTGGACGGTTGCCTGGACGGATGAACGTACCGCGCCCCGTAAGACTACGGTGACCATCCGGCGATAAGATTCCCCTTCCCACGAGCAATGGTGTGCGGCGTTCGACATGACGACAATGACGGCTTCTCATCTGATTTCGCGCTGGTCCAGTGCCCTCTGGTCGGGAGCTTTCGGCATCTGCGCGATCATCGCCGTCATGCGTCCCGCTCACGCTGATCCCCGCGCCGTTGTTGAATTGTTTACCTCGCAGGGCTGCTCGTCCTGCCCGCCCGCCGACCAGATTATCGGCGATCTCTCGAAAGACCCGTCGATCATCGCGTTGAGCATGCCGATCGATTATTGGGACTATCTCGGCTGGAAAGACACGCTGGCGGACTCTCGCTTCTCGGCACGGCAGCGTGCCTATTCGCGCATGCGCGGCGATCGCGAGGTCTACACGCCGCAGGCCGTCGTCAACGGCTCCACGCATGTCATCGGCAGCGATCGCGCCGGCATCGAGAATGCGATCGGCAAGACCGACAAGGGCAGTGGCGTGATGACCGTGCCGGTGACGATGTCTCTGTCGGGCAAGCACATCAACGTCTCGGTGGCCGCAAGCAAGGAGCCTGCGGTCTCGCACGGCGAGGTCTGGATCTGCTCGATCGCCAAGTCGGTGCCGATCGCGATCACCCGCGGCGAGAATCGCGGACAGCAGGTCACCTATCACAACGTGGTGCGCAACCTGCTCAAGGTCGGCGATTGGACCGGCCGTCCGGAAAGCTGGTCGGTGCCGATCGAGAACCTCACGCGCGATGGCGTCGACGGCGCGGTGGTCTATGTCCAGGATGGCAGCCGGGAGAAGCCCGGCCCGATGCTGGGCGCGGCTTATACGTCGCTGCATTGATTTTCTAGCGCCGCACTCTGCTGTTCCGGGGCGCGCCTGTTGGCGCGAACCCGGAATCCATTTCTCAGCTTGTGTGATGGTAGATGGGATTCTCAGGTGCGCAATTGCGGACCAAAGTTCGCGCTTCGCGTGCCCCGGAATGACAACGTGCCGGACACATCCCGACACAAACAAAAAAGGACCAACTTGCGTTGGCCCTCCTTGCCGTGCGTACAGACCCGATCCTGTTCGACCCCGGGGGGCTGGGGGCTGAGGAATCCGGAACCGAAAGGACCGGGTCAACGCACAGGACTCTTTATCGCAGTGCAGGGCGGCAGGCGGTGGGCGGAAAAGCGGCGATACTATGATTCCTGCTAACGATCCCGTGACGGTTTGCCGCGACAGAGTTCCACCCTTGCGTGTGTTCCGCCTCGCAGCCGATTCGATGGGTTGAGCCCCTTGCGGCGCGGAACGGTTGGCGCAATCATGCAATTGTCATGAGCGCGGCTCCGCGGACGGTCTTCGCCGACGCGTTCATGTCTTGCGATGAGGAGGCGCTTCCCATGAGCCTGATGTCGGAGGATGCCGATCCGAGCGAGCAGCGCGCGGCGGCGCGCCCCGCCGCTGCGAATGCGCAGCCGAACCGGGTGACGTTCAACCGGCTCGAGCTGCACCGGATCCTCAATCTCTACGGCCGCATGGTCGCCGACGGCGAGTGGCGCGACTACGCCATCGACTTCCTGAAGGACCGCGCCGTGTTCTCGGTCTATCGCCGCGCCTCGGAAGTACCGATCTATCGCATCGAGAAGGACCCGCGGCTTGCGCGCAAGCAGGGCATGTACAGCGTGATCTCGGCGACCGGGCTGATCCTGCGCCGCGGCCACGAGCTGGAACGGGTGTTGCTGGTGATCGATCGGAAGCTGGCGGTGGTGTGACGACCTGCCCTACTTCTCCGGCACCGTGCTTGCGCCTTCGCCGAGGTCGCGCTGCATCATCACCGTGTCCAGCCAGCGGCCGAATTTCAGCCCGACACTGGGATGCGTGCCGATCATCTTGAAGCCGGCCCTGGTGTGCACGCCGATCGATCCGGCATTGGCGGAATCGCCGATCACGGCGATCATCTGGCGGAAGCCGCGCGCCTCGCATTCAGTGATCAGCCGTTCCAGCAGCTTTGAGCCGACACCGCGGCGGTGGAAGGAGGGATCGAGATAGATCGAGTTCTCCACCGTGAAGCGATAGGCCGGCCGCGGCCGGTAGGCGCCGGCATAGGCATAGCCGGCGATCCTGCCGTCGAGCATGGCGACGAGATAGGGATAGCCGCCGTCGATCAGCGCGCGGTAGCGACGCGTCATCTCGGCGAGGTCGGGCGGCTCCAGCTCGAACGTCGCCGTGCCCTCGCGGACGGCCTGCTGGTAGATGGCGGTGATGGCGGGAAGGTCGGCCTCTGTGGTGGGCCTGATTTCGGGTGCGAACATGGCGGCAAGATTAAAGTCTTCCCGCGGCTGCCGGAAGGGGCTCCGCCGCTTCCACCTCCGTCATTGGAGCGAAGCAATCCAGAAATGCATCCGCGGAGGGACTCTGGATTGCTTCGCTGCGCTCGCAATGACGGGGAGGGGATCACGGACCCAAACAAAAACCCCGGCCTTTCGGCCGGGGTTCGTGTCCGTTCTCTCTCGTCGTTGCGCTTACTCGCGCTGGCCGAGCAGCTGCAGCAGCAGCGTGAACAGGTTGATGAAGTTCAGGTACAGCGACAGCGCGCCGGTGATGGCCGCACGCTCTGCGATGTCACCGCCGGCCGAGGCGTAGCCGTAGATGTAGTCGTTCTTCAGCCGCTGGGTGTCCCAGGCGGTGAGGCCCGAGAACACCAGCACGCCGACCACCGACACGATGAACTGCAGCATCGAGCTGGCCAGGAACAGGTTCACCAGGCTGGCGAGGACGATGCCGATCAGGCCCATGAACAGGAACGAACCCATCCCGGTCAGGTCACGCTTGGTGGTGTAGCCGTAGAGGCTCAGCGCACCGAAGGTCGCCGCGGTGATGAAGAACACCCGCACGATCGAGGTGTGCGTGAACACCAGGAAGATCGACGACAGCGAGATGCCCATCAGCGCCGAGAACACCCAGAACAGGATCTGGGCGGTCGAGGGGGCGAGACGGTTGATGCCCGCCGAGATCACGAACACCATCGCGAGCGGCGCGAGCATGAACAGCCACTTCAGGGGGCTGACGAACATGGCGTAGCCGAACGGCGTCAGGAACAGCTTGCCGACGCGGACCGCTTCCGGGGTCGGAACGTCGGTCACGGCGGCCATGTAGACGCCGAGGGCGGCAAGGCCAGTGATGGCCAGGCCAATGGTCATGTAGTTGTAGATGCGCAGCATGTAGGCGCGCAGGCCGGCATCGACCGTCGCGGCGTCAACGCGCCCGGCGGCCCTGCCGAAAGGAGAAGCGTAGTTACGGTCTAGGTCCGACATGGTCGAAATCCCGCTGGTTGGCCGGTCCGGCATGAGGGTCGCCATGCCGCCGGTTCGTCAAATTCTATCTCGGATACCGATGCCAGCCGACTAAATTTTGGCTAACAATCGGGACTCCGAACCCATTCGATATGTGGGAAACTAACACATTCGCTGCAACCGTCCACGCGCGGCCGAATGTCGCCCTCACCCACAATCCAGACGAGCAGTCGTGGTTAATAGCAGGAATCGTGCAATTCCGCTCCCGTGCGGCGACCCGCTACATTTTGTCACAAATTCCGCAACACCGTCGCGGGCTTTTTGTTCAGCGCCAGCAGCGTGCCGGCGAGGCCGAGCCCGACGGTGACGACCAGCGCGGCCGCGACCACGCCGGCTGCGCTGCCGGCCTGCCAGACGAAGCTGAGCGTCATCAGCCGCGTCACGATCATCCAGGCCGCGATGCTGCCGGCGATCACGCCGAACACCGCGGTGGCGAGCCCGATCAGCAGGTATTCGAGGGCATAGGCGCCGAGCAGCCGCAGCCGCGTTGCGCCCAGGGTCTTCAGGATCACCGCATCGTAGACCCGGTGGCGGTGGCCGGCTGCGAGCGCCCCGCCCAGCACCAGGATCGCCGAGATCAGGGTGACGGCACTGGCGCCGCGGATCGCCAGCGCCAGGTTGGTCACCACGGAGCCGACCGTCTCCATCACCTCGCGCACGCGCACGCTCGTCACCATCGGATAGGCGTCGGCCACCTGCTTGATGATCTTGCCGTCGCCCGCGGCATTGCCGCCGGCCTCGGTCAGCGTTGCGATATGGGTATGCGGGGCGCCTTTGAAGGCGTTCGGCGAGAAGACCAGGACGAAGTTGATGCCGAGCCCTTGCCAGTCGATGGTGCGCAGATTGCCGATTCTCGCCGGGATGTCGCGGCCGAGCACGTTGACCACGATCTCGTCGCCGAGCTTGAGGCCGAGCCCGTCGGCGATCTTCTTCTCCATCGAGACCAGCGGCGGCCCGGAATAGTCGGCGCTCCACCATTCGCCCTCGACCACCTTGGAACCTTTCGGCAGCTCGCCGGTGTAGGTCAGGCCGCGGTCGCTCTGCAGCACCCATTCGGAATCGGTCGTCGGCCTGAGTTCCTCGGCGCGGACGCCGCGCGCGGCGACGATGCGCCCGCGCAGCATCGGCACGTCCTCGACCTTCGCGCCGGGAGCGATCTGGCGCAGATAGAGGTCGAACTGCTCGGCTTGCGCGCTCGGGATGTCGATGAAGAAAAAGGATGGCGCCTGATCGGGCAGAGCTGCGAGGAACTGCCGGCGCAGATTGCCGTCGATCTGGGTGATGGTGACGAGCACGGCCAGCCCGAGCCCCAGCGACAGCACGACCGAGGGCGTCAGCGCGCCCGGCCGATGGATGTTGGCGATCGCCAGCCGCAGCATCGGCAGCCGCGTCCGCGGCAGCCGCCGCGCGCCTGCCATCAGCAGGGCGGCGATGCCGCGCAGCAAAACGAACACGACGATCGAGGACGCGACGAACACCGCGGCGATGCGCTTGTCGAAGGCGAGGCCGATCACGACCGCGATGAGCAGGGCGATCACGAGCCCCATGAACAGGAGATAGCCCGCGCGCGGCCGGTGCCATTCCGAGCTGATGGTGTCGCGGAACAGCGCGGCCACCGGCACGTCGTGCACGCGGCCGAGCGGCCACAGGCCGAAGGCCAGCGCGGTCAAGAGGCCGTAGACGAAGGACAGCGCGAGCTCGTCGGCATGCACCGCCGGCACCACCGGCAGCGGGAGCAGCTTGCCGAACAGCCCAACGATCGCGAAGGGCATCGCGGCGCCGAGCACGAGGCCGATCACCGAGCCGATGCCCGCGAGCAGAATGACCTGCGCAAGATAGATGCCGAAGACGTCGCGCCCGGTCGCGCCGACGGCCTTGAGAGCCGCGATCACCTCGAGCCGGCGGTCGATATGGCTCTTCACGGCATTGGCGACGCCGACGCCGCCGACCAGCAGCGCCGCGAGGCCGACCAGGGTCAGGAACTGCGTGAAGCGGTTGATGTTGCGCTCGAGCTGCGGCGAGGCATTGGAGCGGCTGCGGATCTCCCAGCCGGCCTGCGGCGCGGCGTTGCGGGCGTCCGCGATGAAGGCTTCGGTGGCGCGCTCGTTGTTTGCGGTATCGGGCAGCTTGACCCGGTAGACCCAGCGCACCAGGCTGCCGGGCTGGATCAGGCCGGTGGCGCGCAAGGCCCTCTCGCTGATCAGGAAGCGTGGCCCGAAGCCGATGCCGCCGGCGAGCTTGTCGGGCTCGGCTTCGACCGTAGAGCGGATCTGGAAGGTCGCCGCGCCGATGGTGACGCGGTCGCCGGTCCTCAACGAGAGCCGCGCCAGCAACGTCGGATCGGCAGCGGCGCCGAACGCGCCGTCACGCTCGGCGAGCAGGTCGGACATCGGCAGGGGCGGCGCCAGCGTCAGCCGTCCCAGCATCGGATAGGTGTCGTCGACCGCCTTCATCTCGACCAGCGCCAGCTTGCCGTCAGCCGCGCGCGCCATGCCGCGCAACGTCGCCGCCGCCGACAGCATGCCGCGCGAGCGCAGGAAGGCGACCTCTTCAGGCTTGGCCTCGCGCTGGAACAGCACGAAGGAGACGTCGCCGCCGAGCAGCGTGCGGCCCTCGCGCGCGAGACCATCGCTCAGGCTCGCGGACACCGAGCCAACGCCGGCGATCGCCATCACGCCGAGCGCGATGCAGGCGATGAAGACATAGAAGCCGCGGAGGCCCCCGCGCAATTCGCGCAGGGCGTAGCGCAGCGACAACGCGATGCCATTGGGCTTCGCGAACGGTTCGACGGTCGCGCTCATGCCGGCGCAGACTGCGTGTCGATGCGCCCCGAGCGCAGGCGGATGACGCGATCGCAGCGATGCGCGAGCGAGGAATCGTGCGTGACCAGCACCAGGGTCATGCCGCGCTCGGCGTGCTTGCTGAACAGGAGATCGACGATCTGTTTTCCGGTTGTCTCGTCGAGATTGCCGGTCGGCTCATCGGCGACGAGGATCGCGGGATCCGGCGCCAGCGCGCGCGCGAGCGCAACGCGCTGCTGCTCGCCGCCGGAGAGCTGTGCCGGATAGTGATGCTGGCGGTCGCCGAGCCCAACCGATTGCAGCTCCTGCGCCGCGCGCCGCGCAGCATCGGGATTGCCGGCAAGCTCAAGCGGCACGGCGACGTTCTCCAACGCCGTCATGGTCGGAATCAGATGGAAGGACTGGAAGACGATGCCGACCTGGCGGCCGCGGAAGCGGGCCAGCGCGTCCTCGTCAAGGGCATTGAAAGGCGTGCCTGAAACCACCACCTCTCCGCTATCAGGACGCTCCAGCCCCGCCATGACCATCAGCAGCGTGGATTTGCCCGAGCCTGACGGGCCGATCAGGCCGATCGTCTCGCCCGAGGCGACCCGCATGCTGATATCCTTGAGGATGTGAACGCGTGCCGCGCCCGTGCCCAATGAGAGATTGACGTTGGAAATGGCGATGGTGTCCGCGGCGGTAGCGGCGAGCGATGAGGGTTCGATGCGAGTATCCATGGTCCGGTCATATGGCAACTCCGACAGCGCGGTCGAGAGGCGTTACGGATTGTTCATGCACATAGCCGTGTTGATGCTCGCTTTGATGACGATCGCGCCCCCCGCTTGGGCACAGGCGACAAGGCCGATCAAGCTTGTCGTTCTCGGCGATTCCCTCAGCGCCGGCCTCGGCCTCCCGGCCCAGGAGGCGTTTCCCCAAAAGCTCAAAAAAGTCTTGCAAGCCAAAGGCATAGGGGTCGACATGATCAATGCGGGGGTGTCCGGCGACACCTCCTCCGGCGGCCGCGACCGGCTCGATTGGTCGGTGCCCGATGGAACTGACGGCGTCATCGTCGAGCTCGGCGCCAACGACGCGTTGCGCGGCATCGATCCCGACCTGACGCGCGCCGCGCTGACCGACATCGTCCAGCGGCTCAAGGCGCGCAACATCGCGGTGATGCTCTGCGGCATGCTGGCGCCGCCGAATTACGGCGCCGACTATGCCGCGCGCTTCAATTCGATTTATCCGGATCTGGCGAAAAAGATGAATGTGCCCTTCTACCCGTTCTTCCTCGAGGGCGTTGCGGCCGACGCCAAGCTCAATCAGGCCGACGGCATTCATCCGACTGCGGCCGGCATCGACATCGTCGTCGCCAACATCCTGCCCACAGTGGAGGCATTCCTTGGCACGATAGCTGAGCAACAGCGTTGAAATGCAGGCAGCGCTAACCCTAATTCCCAGGGTTTTCCCGGGGTGGCCCGCGCGATGCTTCGCAGAGTCACACAACTGCGATAGGAATCAGGGTACCGGTGATTCGTCACCGGCTCTAAAATTTGGATATGGTCTTTCCCAAGGATCATGCCCAAGCATCGGGAGTGCGAAACGATGCCGCGTTTGTTCACGGGTCTGGAAATTCCGGCCGAGATCAGTCACTCGCTTTCCAACTTGAGGGGTGGCCTCCCCGGCGCCCGCTGGATTGATCCCGAAAATTATCACGTCACCTTGCGCTTCATCGGCGACATCGACGGCGTTTCCGCCAACGAGATCGCCTCGATGCTGTTTCGCGTCGACCGCAAGCCGTTCGAGGTCAAGGTGCAGGGGCTCACCAGCTTCGGCGGCCGCAAGCCGCGCGCGGTGGTCGCCACCATCGCGCCGAGCAAGCCGCTGATGGAGTTGCAGGCCGAGCTCGAACGGTTGATGCAGCGGATCGGCCTCGACCCGGAGGGACGCAAATTCATCCCGCACGTCACTCTGGCCCGGCTGCACGACGCCTCCGACCGCGACGTTGCCGAGTATCTCTCGCTGCGCGGCTACTTCCCGAGCAAGGCATTCATGGCGGAGCGCTTCGTGCTGTTCTCCTCGCGGGCGTCGACCGGCGGCGGTCCGTATGTCGTCGAGGATGCCTACGAGCTGTGTGCGTAGCTCGCTCTCGCGCCCCGGCCGTAGAGCCGGGGCCCAGCGCTCCGAGATGAACAAAGTGGTGGGTCCCGACTCTGCGCAGCAGCGCAAGCCCGCTGCAGCGCGTCCGGGCTACGAAAGCGCATACCCCTGACCTCAATTCACGGCTTGCAATTTCCGCCGGTCTCTGGCGGTAAAGGGCCATGCTCTCGACCCCCGGTTCCCCCTTCAGCGAAGCCTACCAGGCCCAGATCGCCTCCGGCGCGATCGAGCCCGATGCCGCGCAGGCCGAGGTCGCCGGGGCCTATACGGCGCTCGACCAGCGACTCGCCACTTACAAGCCGCAGCGCAAGCAGGGCCTGCTCGCCCGTCTGTTCAGCAGCAATGACAAGGACGAGGCGCCGCGCGGGCTCTACATCCATGGCGAGGTCGGCCGCGGCAAGACCATGCTGATGGATCTGTTCTTTCAGCACTCTGCCGTCGAGCATAAGCGGCGCGCGCATTTCCACGAGTTCATGGCGGATGTGCACGAGCGCATCTACGACTATCGCCAGAGCATCGCGCGCGGCGAGATCGCCGACGGCGACGTCATCGCGCTGACCGCGAACGCGATCTTCGAGGAGAGCTGGCTGCTCTGCTTCGACGAATTCCACGTCACCGACATCGCGGACGCGATGATCCTGGGACGCCTGTTCGCCAAGCTGTTCGAGCTCGGCACCGTGGTGGTCGCGACCTCCAACGTCGCGCCCGAGGATCTCTACAAGGGCGGCCTGAATCGCTCGCTGTTCCTGCCCTTCATCAAGCAGATCACCGACCACATGGACGTCGCGCGGCTCGACGCGCGCACCGACTTCCGGCTGGAGAAACTTCAGGGCGTGCCGATGTGGCTGACGCCGGCGGATGGCGATGCGGACGCCGCGCTCGACCGCGCCTGGAAGCGGATGTCGGGCGGCGCCAAAGGCCGCTCGCGCGACATCTCGATCAAGGGACGCATCCTGCACGTGCCGTGCTCGGCCCATGGCGTGGCGCGGTTCGCGTTCGCCGACCTCTGCGAGAAGCCGCTCGGCGCATCCGACTATCTCAGGCTGGCGCACGACTATCACACCATCCTGGTCGACCATATTCCAGTGATGGACATCTCCCAGCGCAACGCCGCCAAGCGATTCATCACGCTGATCGACGCGCTCTATGACAATGCCGTGAAGCTGATGGCCTCGGCCGACGCCAATCCGATCTCGCTCTACCTCGCTACCGAGGGCACCGAGGCCATGGAGTTCAAGCGGACCGCCTCGCGCCTGATCGAAATGAGCTCGGAAACCTATCTGGCGTTGCCTCACGGCCGCAAGGATTCCACCGCGAGCGGCTCTACCAAGGGCCTGGTGGAGACTTAAGTCCTATCTCCGCCGTCATTCCGGGGCGCGACGAAAGTCGCGAGCTTTGGTGCGCAATTGCGCACCTGAGAACCCATCGCGCCACGAACTCTGCCGCCCGATGGATTCCGGGCCCGTGCTTCGCACGCCCCGGAATGACGGACCTGTATGGCTGCTATCGCGCCAAGCCCGACAATTGGGCATTCGGCGACTTGAACGGGGGAGGCGAAAGGGATAACCACCCGTCTCAGTTTTCCCCTCCTTACGTGTCTAAAGGACAGGTTCACATGGCGCGCGACAAGATTGCTTTGATTGGCTCCGGCCAGATCGGCGGAACGCTGGCTCATCTCATCGGCCTGAAAGAGCTGGGCGACGTGGTGATGTTCGACATCGCCGAGGGCGTGCCGCAGGGCAAGGCGCTCGACATCGCGCAGTCCTCGCCGGTCGACGGCTTCGACGCGCACTACAGCGGCGCGAACTCCTACGAGGCGCTCGACAACGCCAAGGTCTGCATCGTCACCGCCGGCGTGCCGCGCAAGCCCGGCATGAGCCGTGACGACCTCCTCTCGATCAACCTCAAGGTCATGGAGCAGGTCGGCGCCGGCATCAAGAAATACGCGCCCGACGCCTTCGTCATCTGCATCACCAACCCGCTCGACGCCATGGTCTGGGCGCTGCAGAAGGCGAGCGGCCTGCCGCACAAGAAGGTCGTCGGCATGGCCGGCGTGCTGGATTCGGCCCGCTTCCGCTACTTCCTGGCCGACGAGTTCAACGTCTCGGTCGAGGACGTCACCGCCTTCGTGCTCGGCGGCCATGGCGACACCATGGTGCCGCTGGTGAAGTACTCCACCGTCGCCGGCATCCCGCTGCCCGACCTCGTCAAGATGGGCTGGACCTCGCAGGCGCGCCTCGACGAGATCGTCGACCGTACCCGCAACGGTGGCGCCGAGATCGTCAACCTGCTCAAGACCGGCTCGGCCTTCTATGCCCCGGCCGCGTCCGCGATCGCGATGGCCGAGAGCTATTTGAAGGACAAGAAGCGCGTGCTGCCCTGCGCCGCCTATCTCAACGGCGAGTACAGCGTGAAGGACATGTATGTCGGCGTGCCCGTCGTGATCGGCTCCAAGGGTGTCGAGCGCGTGGTCGAGATCGAACTCGCCGGCAAGGACCGTGAGGCCTTCGACAAGTCGGTCGGCGCGGTGCAGGGCCTGGTCGACGCCTGCAAGAAGATCGCACCCGATCTTCTCGGCCGCTAAGGCGCAAGCAATACCCCGCCGAAGATCGAAACCCGGTCTTCGGCGGTTTCACTTCCGGAGCCCGGCTGACTGACTTGTCTAAGGCTGGGCGGGTTCCGGCGCAGTCCAGATTTCGATGTCACAGAATCCGGGTTGCAGTTTCTGTGGTATATGGTATGCCAGCCACAAGACTGAGGTGGACCCATGGGGTCACCGCCCGCGGGTTCAGGGAGCGACCATATGAATATCCATGAATATCAGGCCAAAGCGCTGCTGGGTGAGTTCGGCGTGCCGATCTCCAAGGGCGTCCCGGTCCTCAAGCCCGCCGACGCGGAAGCCGCCGCCAAGGCGCTCCCTGGTCCGGTCTGGGTGGTGAAGAGCCAGATCCATGCCGGCGGCCGCGGCAAGGGCAAGTTCAAGGAAGCCTCTGCCGGCGACAAGGGCGGCGTCCGCATCGCCAAGTCGGCCGCCGAAGTCGCCGAATTCGCCAAGCAGATGCTGGGTGCGACGCTGGTGACCGTGCAGACGGGCCCGGCCGGCAAGCAGGTCAACCGCCTCTACATCGAGGACGGCTCCGACATCGACAAGGAGTTCTATCTCTCGATCCTGGTCGACCGCGAGACCTCGCGCGTCTCCTTCGTCGTCTCGACCGAGGGCGGCGTCAACATCGAGGACGTCGCGCACAACACGCCCGAGAAGATCGTGACCTTCTCGGTCGATCCCGCCACCGGCGTCATGGGTCATCATGGCCGCACGGTTGCGAAGGCGCTGAACCTCTCCGGCGACCTCGCCAAGCAGGCCGAGAAACTCACTGCGCAGCTCTACGCCGCCTTCGTCGCCAAGGACATGTCGATGCTGGAGATCAACCCGCTGGTCGTGACCAAGCAGGGCCAGCTCCGCGTGCTCGACGCCAAGGTCTCGTTCGACGACAACGCGCTGTTTCGTCATCCCGAGGTGGTCGCGCTGCGCGACGAGACCGAGGAAGACGCCAAGGAGATCGAGGCGTCGAAGTACGACCTCAACTACGTCACGCTGGACGGCAATATCGGCTGCATGGTCAACGGCGCCGGCCTCGCCATGGCGACGATGGACATCATCAAGCTCTACGGCATGGCGCCGGCCAACTTCCTCGACGTCGGCGGCAGCGCCAGCAAGGAGAAGGTCGCGGCCGCCTTCAAGATCATCACCGCGGATCCCAACGTGAAGGGCATCCTGGTCAACATCTTCGGCGGCATCATGAAGTGCGACGTGATCGCCGAGGGCGTCACGGCTGCGGTTCGTGAAGTCGGCCTGAGCGTGCCGCTGGTAGTCCGCCTCGAAGGCACCAATGTCGAGCTCGGCAAGAAGATCATCCGTGAATCCGGACTGAACGTGGTGCCGGCCGACAATCTCGACGACGCCGCGCAGAAGATCGTGAAGGCCGTCAAGGGAGGCTAAGGCCATGGCCCAGGACCATCTCGCCGCATCATCCCCGCTTGCCGAGCACGCGCGTCTCGCCGCGTTCGCCGGCGAATGGAATGGCGAAGAGATGGTCTTCCCGTCGCGCTGGACTGCAGGCGGGCCGGCCACTTCGCGCGTCGTCGCGCGCATGGATCTGAACGGGTTCTACCTGATCCAGGACTCGGCTCAGATGCGCGACGGCAAGCAGGTCTTCGCCACCCACGGCATCTTCACCTACGATCGTGACGACCGGACCTACAAATTGTTCTGGTACGATTCGCTCGGCTACACGCCGCCCTCGCCCGCTTCGGGCGGGTGGGTCGGCAAGACCCTGACGCTGGTGCGCGGCTCGCTCCGCGGCAATGCGCGCCACGTCTACGAGATCATCGACGACGATTCCTACGCGTTGAAGATCCAGTTCTCGCCGGACGCGGAAGGCTGGGCCGACGTGCTCACCGGCGTCTACCGCCGCATCCACTGACCTCTCACTCGTTAGTTTCGCGAAAGCAGACCTCATGTCCATCCTGATCGACAAGAACACCAAGGTCATCTGCCAGGGCTTCACCGGCAAGAACGGCACCTTCCATTCCGAGGCCGCGATCGCCTACGGCACCAAGATGGTCGGCGGCACTTCGCCGGGCAAAGGCGGCTCGACGCATCTGGGCCTGCCGGTGTTCGATACCGTGCGCGAGGCGCGTGAGAAGACCGGCGCGGACGCGTCGGTAATCTACGTGCCGCCGCCGGGCGCGGCCGATGCGATCTGCGAAGCCATCGATGCCGAGATCCCGCTGATCGTCTGCATCACCGAGGGCATCCCGGTGCTCGACATGGTGCGGGTGAAACGCTCGCTGATCGGCTCCAAGTCGCGCCTGATCGGGCCGAACTGCCCGGGCGTCATGACTGCAGGCGAGTGCAAGATCGGCATCATGCCGGCCAACATCTTCAAGACCGGCTCGGTCGGCATCGTCTCCCGCTCCGGCACGCTGACCTATGAGGCCGTGTTCCAGACCTCCCAGGAAGGCCTCGGCCAGACGACCGCGGTCGGCATCGGCGGCGACCCGGTCAAGGGCACCGAGTTCATCGACGTGCTGGAAATGCTGCTCGCCGACCCCAAGACCGAATCCATCATCATGATCGGCGAGATCGGCGGTTCCGCCGAGGAGGACGCCGCCCAGTTCCTCAAGGACGAGGCCAAGCGCGGCCGCAAGAAGCCGATGGTCGGCTTCATCGCCGGTGTCACCGCCCCTCCCGGCCGCCGCATGGGCCATGCCGGCGCGATCATATCGGGCGGCAAGGGCGACGCCGGTTCCAAGACCGAAGCGATGAAATCGGCAGGGATTACAGTGTCCCCGTCGCCTGCACGCCTCGGTCATACGCTTGCCGAAAAGTTGAAGGGCTAGTTCACTTCTTCGTGCTTTTCCGGGCGAAGTTTCGCAGCAAATAGGGTAAAGGGTGCCTGTCGCGCCGAGCCTCTGCCGGGGAGCTCGGCGCCAGCGCCGTTTGTTATGCGCGAACCGAAATCGCCAGGAACTCCAGTATGTCTCGCCAGGACGCGAACGCAGCCTTTGCCTTGTCTTCCTTTTTGCAGGGCACCAACGCCACCTACATCGACGAAATCTACGCCCGCTATGAAAAGGACCCGTCCTCGGTCGACGCCGAGTGGCAGGAGTTCTTCAAGAGCCTGAAGGACCAGCCGGACGACGTCCGCAAGAATGCTCAAGGCCCGTCCTGGGAGCGCGCCAATTGGCCGCTGACGCCGCAAGACGATCTGACCTCGGCGCTCGACGGTAACTGGGCCGAAGTCGAGAAGACGGTCGGTGCCAAGATCGCTGCCAGGGCGCAGGCCAAGGGAGGCGACAAGGGCGCCGATATCTCCTCCGCCGATCTGCTCCAGGCCACGCGCGACTCCGTCCGCGCCCTGATGCTGATCCGCTCCTACCGCATGCGCGGCCATTTCCACGCCAAGCTCGACCCGCTCGGCATCGAAGCCCCGCGCAACCGCGAGGAACTCGACCCGCGCACCTACGGCTTCAGCGAAGCCGATTTCGACCGCAAGATATTCCTCGATCACGTGCTCGGTCTCGAATACGGCACGCTCCGTGAGATCACCGCGATCTGCGAGCGCACCTACTGCCAGACGCTCGGCGTCGAGTTCATGCATATCAGCAATGCCGCGCAGAAGGCCTGGATCCAGGAGCGCATCGAGGGACCCGACAAGGAGATCTCGTTCACCCGCGAGGGCCGCCGCGCCATCCTGATGAAGCTGGTCGAAGCCGAGGGCTTCGAGAAGTTCTGCGACACCAAGTTCACCGGTACCAAGCGCTTCGGCCTCGACGGCGGCGAGTCCCTGATTCCCGCGCTCGAGCAGATCATCAAGCGCGGCGGCAATCTCGGCGTGAAGGAGATCGTGCTCGGCATGCCGCATCGCGGCCGCCTCAACGTGCTGACCCAGGTGATGGGCAAGGCGCATCGCGCGCTGTTCCACGAGTTCAAGGGCGGCTCGGCCAACCCCGACGCGGTCGAAGGCTCCGGCGACGTCAAATATCACCTCGGCGCCTCCTCGGACCGCGAGTTCGACGGCAACCGGATCCATCTGTCGCTGACCGCAAACCCCTCGCATCTCGAGATCGTCGATCCCGTCGTGCTCGGCAAGGTGCGTGCGAAGCAGGACCAGCACGGCGATCCGCCGGATATGCGCATCTCCGTCATGCCGCTCCTGATGCATGGCGACGCCGCGTTCGCCGGCCAGGGCGTGGTCGCGGAATGCTTCGGCCTGTCGGACCTGAAGGGCTACCGCACCGGCGGCTCCGTGCACTTCATCGTCAACAACCAGATCGGCTTCACGACGTATCCGCGCTACTCGCGTTCCTCGCCCTATCCGTCCGATGTGGCGAAGATGATCGACGCGCCGATCTTCCACGTCAACGGCGACGACCCGGAAGCCGTGGTGTTCGCGGCCAAGGTCGCGACCGAGTTCCGGCAGAAATTCCACAAGCCCGTCGTCATCGACATGTTCTGCTACCGCAGGCATGGCCATAACGAGGGCGACGAGCCGGCTTTCACCCAGCCGGTGATGTACAAGCGGATCGCGGCGCATCCCTCCACGCTGGAGCTCTACTCGCGGCGCCTGATCAGCGAGGGCGTGATCACCGAGGGCGAGGTGGAGAAGGCCAAGGCCGACTGGCGCGCCCGGCTCGATGCCGAGTTCGAGGCCGGCACCTCCTACAAGCCGAACAAGGCCGACTGGCTCGACGGCAAATGGGCGGGCTTCAAGATCGCCGACCAGGAAGAGGACGCCCGCCGCGGCGTCACCGGCGTCGATTTGCCTGTTTTGAAGGACATCGGCCGCAAGATCACCAAGGTGCCGGACGGCTTCCGCGTCCACCGCACCATCCAGCGCTTCTTGGAAAACCGCGCCAAGGCGATCGAGAACGGCGTCGGCATCGACTGGGCGACCGGCGAGGCGCTGGCGTTCTGCACGTTGCTGCACGAGAATCATCATGTGCGGCTGTCCGGACAGGATTCGGAGCGCGGCACCTTCTCGCAACGCCACTCGGTCCTGATCGACCAGGAGGACGAGAGCCGCTACACGCCGTTCAACCATCTCGGCAGCGAGCAGGGCCATTACGAGGTCATCAATTCGCTGCTGTCGGAAGAAGCCGTGCTCGGCTTCGAATACGGCTATTCGCTCGCCGAGCCGAACACGCTGACGCTGTGGGAAGCCCAGTTCGGCGACTTCGCCAACGGCGCGCAGGTCGTGTTCGACCAGTTCATCTCCTCGGGCGAGCGCAAATGGCTGCGCATGTCCGGTCTCGTCTGCCTGCTGCCGCACGGCTATGAGGGCCAGGGGCCGGAGCACTCCTCGGCGCGCCTCGAGCGTTTCCTGCAGATGTGCGCGGAAGACAACATGCAGGTGGTCTATCCGACCACGCCGGCGAACTACTTCCACGTGCTGCGCCGCCAGCTGCATCGCGAGATCCGCAAGCCACTGATCATGATGACGCCGAAGTCGCTGCTGCGCCACAAGCGGGCCGTGTCGCGTCTGGAAGAGCTCGCGAAAGGCACGACCTTCCACCGCATCCTGTACGATGACGCCCAGATGCTGCCGAACGAGGCGATCAAGCTCGTTCCGGACGAGAAGATCCGCCGCATCGTGCTCTGCTCCGGCAAGGTCTACTACGACCTCTACGAGGAGCGCGAGAAGCGCGGCATTGACGACATCTATCTGATGCGCGTCGAGCAGCTCTATCCCGTGCCGCTCAAGGCGCTGGTGGCCGAGCTGTCGCGCTTCAAGAAGGCCGAAGTGGTGTGGTGCCAGGAAGAGCCCCGCAACATGGGTGCCTGGCACTTCATCGAGCCGTATCTGGAATGGGTGCTGAACCAGGTGAACGGTGCGAGCCGGCGTCCGCGTTATGTCGGTCGCGCCGCTTCCGCCGCGACAGCGACCGGTCTGATGTCGAAGCATCAGGCGCAGTTGAAGGCGTTCCTGGACGAAGCACTGAGCTGAATTTTCTGAACTGCGTCATGCCCCGCCTCGTGCGCAATCGCGCTCTGGAGCGGGGCATCCAGTACGCTGTGGCGTCCGTGCAGAGTACGAACGTCCGGTTTGCTGGATGGCTTGCTTTTCGCAGGCGATGACACCCGCACTTATGACCGCATTGGCGATCTCCTTAAGGAAAAGACCATGACTGAAATTCGTGTGCCGACGCTCGGCGAATCCGTCACCGAGGCCACCATCGGCCGCTGGTTCAAGAAGGCCGGCGACCCGGTCGCCGTCGACGAGCCCTTGGTGGAGCTCGAGACCGACAAGGTCACCATCGAAGTCCCGGCGCCCTCCGCGGGCACGCTGAGCGAGATCATCGCCGCCGATGGTACGACCGTCGCCGTCGGTGCGCTGCTCGGCCAGATCACCGACGGTGCCGGTGCTGCCAAGCCCGCCGCCGCGCCCGCCAAGCCTGCCGCTGCTCCGGCTGCGGCCGCTGCGGCTCCGGCTGCTGCCGCCGCTTCGTCCAAGGCGCCGCCCGCCGATGCGCCGCTCGCCCCGTCCGTGCGCAAGCTGTCGGCCGAGACCGGCATCGACGCCTCGACCGTTCCCGGCTCCGGCAAGGACGGCCGCGTCACCAAGGGCGACATGTTAGCCGCGATCGAGCGCGCGGCCTCCGCGCCCACGCCGGTCAACCAGCCCGCCGCCGCCGTTCAGGTCCGCGCGCCGTCGCCGGCCGATGACGCCGCCCGCGAGGAGCGCGTCAAGATGACCCGCCTGCGCCAGACCATCGCGCGCCGCCTCAAGGACGTGCAGAACACCGCGGCCATGCTCACGACCTTCAACGAGGTCGACATGACCAACGTCATGGCGCTGCGCGCGCACTACAAGGACGCGTTCGAGAAGAAGCACGGCGCCAAGCTCGGCTTCATGGGCTTCTTCACCAAGGCGGTCGTGCAGGCCCTCAAGGACATTCCGGCCGTCAACGCCGAGATCGACGGCAGCGATCTGATCTACAAGAACTACTATCACATCGGCGTCGCCGTCGGCACCGACAAGGGCCTCGTCGTGCCCGTGGTGCGCGACTGCGACCACAAGTCGATCTCCGACATCGAGAAGAGCATCGCCGATTTCGGCCGCCGCGCCCGTGACGGCCAGCTCAAGATCGACGAGATGCAGGGCGGCACCTTCACCATCACCAACGGCGGCATCTACGGCTCGCTGATGTCGACCCCGATCCTGAACGCGCCGCAGTCCGGCATTCTCGGCATGCACAAGATCCAGGAGCGGCCGATGGTCGTCGGCGGCAAGATCGAGGTCCGCCCGATGATGTACCTGGCCCTGTCCTACGATCACCGTGTGATCGACGGCAAGGAAGCCGTCACCTTCCTGGTCCGCGTCAAGGAGAGCCTGGAAGATCCGGCGCGCCTGGTGCTCGATCTCTGATCCCTGTCGCTTTGCGAGCGCCGTCGCGATCAACGCGGCGGCGCGTGTCGAACCATGGAGGTGCGCGTGACCGATAAAGTCGTTGTCATCACCGGCGGCAGCCGCGGCATTGGGCGGGCAACCGCGATCGCGGCGGCTGCCCGCGGCTTTCGCGTCGTGGTCGGCTATGCCAGCAACAAGACCGCCGCTGACGAGGTGGTCGCGCAGATCGAGGCCGCCAACGGCAAGGCCATCGCGGTGAAATGCGATGTCGCCGAGGAAAGCGACATCCTCAATTTGTTCAAGGAAGCCGACGAGTTCGGCACGCTCGGGGCGCTCGTCAACAACGGCGGCATCGTCGGCAAGAGCGGCGTGCGCGTCGACGAGATGTCGGCCGAGCGCATCCAGCGCGTGATGGCGGTCAACGTCACCGGCTCCATCCTCTGCGCGCGCGAAGCCATCAAGCGAATGTCGACCAGGCATGGCGGCAAGGGCGGTGTCATCGTCAACCTCTCGTCCGTTGCTGCCAGGCTCGGCGCCCCCAACACCTATGTCGATTACGCCGCGTCCAAGGGCGCGGTGGATTCCTTCACCGTCGGCCTCGGCTACGAGGTTGCGGGCGAAGGCATCCGCGTTGCCGCAATCCGTCCCGGCCTGATCGACACCGAAATCCACGCCGCCGGCGGCGAGCCCGACCGCGCCCACCGTCTGGCGCATCTGGTGCCGATGAAGCGCGTCGGCACCGCCGAGGAAATCGCCAATGCCATCGTCTGGCTGATGTCCGACGAGGCCTCCTACGTCACCTCAGCCATTCTCGATGTGTCCGGCGGACGCTGACGCGCTGCGCGGACGCTGACACATCTTCATCACGCCTAACCTTACGGGACTTTCTCTCATGGCTACCTACGATCTCGTCGTCATCGGCACCGGGCCGGGCGGTTACGTCTGCGCGGTGCGCGCAGCCCAGCTCGGCATGAAAGTCGCCGTGGTCGAAAAGAACGCCACCCTCGGCGGCACCTGCCTCAATGTCGGCTGCATGCCCTCGAAGGCGCTGCTGCACGCCTCCGAGATGTTCGAGGAAGCCGGTCATTCCTTCGCCAAGATGGGTGTGAGCGTTTCCGCGCCGAAGCTCGATCTGCCCGCGATGATGAACTTCAAGCAGCAGGGCATCGACGGCAACGTCAAGGGCGTCGAGTTCCTGATGAAGAAGAACAAGATCGACGTGCTCAAGGGCACCGGCAAGATCTTGGGGACGGGCAAGGTCGAGATCTCCGCCGACGGCAAGTCGCAGGTGGTCGAGACCAGGAACATCGTGATCGCCACCGGCTCGGACATCGCGCGGCTCAAGGGCATCGACATCGACGAGAAGCGCATCGTGTCCTCGACCGGCGCGCTGTCGCTGGAGAAGGTGCCAGGCAGATTGCTGGTCATTGGCGCCGGCGTGATCGGGCTCGAACTCGGCTCTGTGTGGCGCCGGCTCGGATCCGAAGTCATGGTGGTTGAATTCCTCGATCGCATTCTGCCCGGCATGGACGGCGAGATCGCCAAGCAATTCCAGCGCATCCTCGAGAAGCAGGGATTTGCATTCAAGCTGGGCTCGAAGGTCACCGGCGTTGAAGCGAACAGCAAGGCATTGCTCGCGAAAATCGAACCGGCTGCCGGCGGTGCCGCCGAGACCATCGAGGCCGACGTCGTGCTCGTCTGCATCGGCCGCGTGCCCTACACCGACGGTCTCGGCCTGAAGGAAGCCGGCGTCGCGCTCGATTCGCGCGGCCGCGTGCAGATCGATCCGCATTTCGCCACCAGCCTGAAGGGCGTCTATGCCATCGGCGACGTCGTCGCCGGCCCGATGCTCGCGCACAAGGCCGAGGACGAAGGCGTTGCAGTCGCGGAGATCATCGCCGGACAGGCCGGCCACGTGAACTACGACGTCATCCCCGGGGTCGTGTATACCACTCCGGAAGTGTCCTCCGTCGGCAAGACCGAGGAGGAACTGAAGCAGGCGGGCGTCGGTTACACCGTCGGAAAGTTTCCCTTTACCGCCAACGGCCGCTCCAAGGTCAACCAGACCACTGACGGCTTTGTGAAGATTCTCGCAGATGCGAAGACCGATCGCGTGCTCGGCGTGCACATTATCGGCCGCGAAGCCGGCGAAATGATCCATGAAGCCTGTGTTCTCATGGAATTTGGCGGCAGTGCGGAGGATCTCGCGCGCACCTGCCACGCCCATCCGACCCGCTCGGAGGCCGTCAAGGAAGCCGCGCTTGCAGTCGGCAAGCGGGCCATCCATATGTAATCACGCGCCCAGCACCGAATCGGGCGGGAAACAAATGCTGCGCCGCCTCCTTCAACCGGTCTGGGTCCTGCTTGCGATCGTCTTCTTGATCGAAGCCTGGCTGTGGGATCATCTCGAGCCGATCGTTGCCAAGGTCGTCGCGGCCATCCCGCTGGCGCGCTTCAAGCATTGGCTGACGGAGCGTGTCGATGCGCTCTCGCCGGCCATGACGCTGCTCGTGTTCGCGGTCCCCGTCGTCCCGCTGTTTCCGCTCAAGCTGGTCGGCCTGTGGCTGCTCGCGCATGAATACTGGACCGGCGCGTTGTTCACGATCGTGTTCGGAAAGCTGGTCGGCGTCGGCGTCACCGCCTTCGTGTTCGACGTGACGCGCGCCAAGCTTCTGGAGATGCGCTGGTTCGAGCGGATCTACGAGCTCGTGCTGAGGCTGCGCGCCAAGGCCGCCGAGCTGGTCGACCCGATCAAGCGACGCATCCGCGAGCTGATCGCCGGCGACGGCGAGGGGTGGTCCAACCGCACGCTGCGCATGATCCAGCGTTTCCGCAGGAGCGTGCACCAGGCGCGGTGAGCTTCCGGGCTCAGGCCCTCAATGCAAATGCAACAGATGCGGCCACCATAGGCCGAGCGCGGTCATGAACAGGCCGGCGACCGTCAGCGCGCCGCTGACATAGGCCAGCGCGAGCATGCCGGTGATGATGGTGGCCGACGCCAGCACGATGCCGATCTGGAACGCGGCCGAGGCCAGCTCGAAATGGTGGTATTTCGCGGTCGCCTCGTCGCGCGCGTGCTCGGCGTGCTTGGCCTTCTCGGCGAGCTGCTCGGTGCCTTCGCCGGTCTCGGGCTCGGAGCGGTAGCGCTGCGCAGTCTTGGTCCAGTCGTCGACCTGCTTCTGCACCGCCGCCTTCATGGCATCGTCGGTCGTGCCGCCCAGCGTCAGCTTGCCCTGTTCTGCGGCAGTCAGCACCACGGTGCGGCGGATGCTCTTGGCCTGGAAGAATGCCCAGAGATTGGCGGCCTCGACGTTCTTGCTGATCGATTCCGTCTGCGCACCCTTGCCGAGCGTCTCGGAGATCGCCAGGAACAGCGCCAGCACGGCGATCAGGAGCGCGATCTTCTTGTTCGAGCCGGACGCGTGTTCGGCGTGCTCGGCGTGCTCCATGCTTTCATGTGCGCCCATGAGTCTCTCCTGCTATCGCCAAGTACGATTGACCGAACCGCTATTCCGGCGCAAGCGCCAGGCGGCATTTTTGCAGACGCTTTAAGGGATTTTTTTGTCAGGCGTCTTACGCTCAGCGCATGACCGCAGCGGAATTCATCGCCTGGGCGCTCTGGCCGATTGTGGCTCTTTTCGTCGTCCTGCTGGCGACGATCAGCCATCCTCGGCTGCGCCAGTACGTCATCGTGGCTGCGATCGGCGCGTTCTTCGTCTATTTCGTCCTCGGCCTTCTCTATTGGCGCAGCTCGATCGCAGGCGTCGCGGATTTCTATCTGTTCGGCGCGGTGTTCTCGCTGATCCTATTTGGACTGGCTCTGTGCAGGCTGACGAGCGGCGGCCGGGGCTCGCCTCGGCTTGCCAAGTGGCAGCTTGTGGCCGCTCTCGTGCTTGGTGCTGGCGGGGTCTGGGTATTCGCCAGCACATTGTATTCGGACTATGCCGAACCCCGCCTCGTGATCGAAGGGCGCGTGGAAAATTTGCGCGAGTCCGGCAAGCAATAGGCGAACATCTTGCCGATATCGGTGGTCACACGGTGAAGGCGACGACGCCGGTCTATGATCGCCTTAAGTTCAAGCCCTATGTTCGCGCCGAGATCGGCCGCGGCTCGAACTACATCTTTGCCATCGAGTATCTCGCCAACTGAAGCGTCAGCGCCGCGGATGGGCGCTGGCATACACTTCGAGCAACCGCTCGGAATCGATGCCGGTATAGGCCTGCGTCGTCGACAGCGAGGAATGGCCGAGCAATTCCTGGATCGCGCGCAGGTCGCCGCCGCGCGAGAGCAGGTGCGTGGCGAAGGAATGCCGGAGCGCGTGCGGCGTGGCGCTGTCGGGAAGGCCAAGCGCGCCGCGCAGCCGCTCCATCGCGAGCTGGATGATGCGCGGGCTCAAGGGCCCGCCGCGCGCGCCGACGAAGATCGGCCCCTCCGCGGGCAGCGGATAGGGGCACATTGCGACGTACTCTTGAATCAGCGCGAGCACGTTCTGCAGCACCGGCACCATGCGGGTCTTGTTGCCTTTGCCTGTCACAACCAGCACGTCGCCTTCGCCGGGACGCGGCACCTCGCGGCGCTTCAGGCCGAGCGCCTCGGAGATGCGCAGGCCCGAGCCGTACAGCAGCGCCATCACCGCGGCATCACGCGCCAGGATCCAGGTCTCGCGCTCCTCGCCGGCGCGCTCGTCGGCATCGGCGAGACGTTTGGCCGAGGCCATCGGCAGCGGCTTCGGCAGGCTCTTTGCAACTTTGGGCGCGCGGATCGCTGAGAGCGCGCCGACCTTGCCCTTGCCTTCGCGTTCGAGGAAGCGCCCGAACGAGCGCAGCCCCGCCAGCGCGCGCATCAGGGAGCGGCCGGCAATGTCGTCGGCCCTGCGCATCGCCATGAACGCGCGGACGTCTGTGGCCTCCAGCGCCGCGAAGCGCGCCAGCGTGACACGCTCGCCCCAATGATTGCTGAGGAAATCCAGGCACTGCCGCAAGTCGCGGCCATAGGCCTCCAGCGTCTTCGGCGACAGCCGCCGTTCGGCGCCGAGATGCGACAGCCAGCGTGCCATCTCCTGCGCGATCGAGGGATCGGCGCTGGCGAGCTCGATTCTTGGGGCGGCCGCTTTGCTCATGCGCTCTGGACGTGGTGATTCCACTCAGTATATCGCATCACACTCGTTTATCGTTCGCTAAGGCCGCCCCGTGGCGCTAGCCTCGAGCACCCCGGTTCCGATTCTCCCCTCATGGATCATTCTTCGCGCAGCCCGACCGCCCCCGCCAACGCGACCCGCATGGTCGACGTGCTGGTGCCGGTCGCGCTCGACCAGACCTATTCCTACAAGGTGCCGCGCGGAATGGAGCTGAAGGCGGGCGATCTCGTCGGCGTGCCGCTCGGCCCGCGCGAGGTGCTCGCCGTGGTGTGGGGCGAGAATGCCAATCCCGATCCGCGCCTGCATAACCGTCTCAAGGAAGTCAGCGAGAAGCTCGACATCCCGCCGCTGAAGCCCGAGCTGCGCCAGGTGGTCGACTGGGTCGCCAATTACACGCTGAGCCCGCGCGGCATGGTGCTGCGCATGTGCCTGCGGATGGGCGAGAATCTCGGCCCGGAGCGGGTGCGCGCCGGCGTGCGCCTGGTCGGCGATCCGCCGAAGCGCCTGACGCCGGCGCGGCAGCGTGTGATCGCGGTGCTGTCCGACCGGCTGCTGCACGGCAAGTCCGAGGCGGCCAAGGAAGCCGGCGTCTCCGCAGGCGTGATCGACGGCCTCGTCGACGAAGGCACGCTCACGGTCGAGCCGATGCCGCCGCCCCCGCCGCCGCCCGCGCCCGATCCGGATTTCGGCCGGCCGGATTTCACGCCGCGCCAGCGCGCCGCCGTGGACACCATGCGCGCGCTCGCGGCCAACGGCAATTTCCATGTCGCGCTGCTCGACGGTGTCACCGGCTCGGGCAAGACCGAGGTCTATTTCGAAGCCGTGGCCGAGGCGATCCGTCGCGGAAAGCAGTCGCTGATCCTGATGCCGGAGATCGCGCTGACCGGCCAGTTCCTCGACCGCTTCGCGCAGCGTTTCGGCGTGCGGCCGATCGAATGGCATTCCGAACTCACCCCGCGCACCCGCGCGCGCAATTGGGCCGCGATCTCAGAAGGTTCAGCGCCGGTCGTGGTCGGCGCGCGCTCGGCGCTGTTTCTTCCTTATGCCAATCTCGGCCTCATCGTCGTCGATGAAGAGCACGACCAGGCCTACAAGCAGGACGAGGGCGTGCATTACCACGCCCGCGACATGGCGGTGGTGCGCGCGCATATCGCCAAGATTCCGGTCGTGCTGGCCTCCGCGACGCCGTCGGTCGAATCCGAAGTCAATGCGCGCAAGAACCGCTATCAGCGCATCGCGCTGCCCTCGCGCTTCGGCGGCCAGCACATGCCGCATATCGAGGCGATCGACCTGCGCCGCGAGCCGCCCGCGCGCGGCCGCTTCATCTCGCCGCGGCTTGCCGGCGAGATGAGAATCGCGATCGAGCGGCGCGAGCAGGCGCTGCTGTTCCTCAACCGCCGCGGCTACGCGCCGCTGACCTTGTGCCGCGCCTGCGGCCATCGCTTCGCCTGCACCATCTGCGATGCGTGGCTGGTCGATCACCGCTTTCGCCAGCGCCTCGTCTGTCACCATTGCGGTTTCTCGATGCCGCGGCCGCATGTCTGCCCGAACTGTTCGGCCGAGGAATCGCTGGTCGCGGTAGGGCCCGGCGTCGAGCGCCTGCAGGAGGAAGCGGCCGCGCTGTTCCCGGAGGCGCGCACCATGGTGCTGTCCAGCGATCTCATCACCTCGATCGAGACGATGCGCACAGAACTCGCCGAGATTGCGGAGGGCCGCGTCGACATCATCATCGGCACCCAGCTCGTGGCTAAAGGTCACAATTTTCCGCGGCTCAACCTGGTCGGCGTGGTGGATGCGGACCTTGGCCTCTCGAATGGCGATCCGCGCGCCGCGGAACGAACCTGGCAATTGCTCAACCAGGTGATCGGCCGCGCCGGGCGCGAGCAGGGCCGCGGCGTCGGCTACCTCCAGACCCACCAGCCCGATCATCCCGTGATGAAGGCGCTGATCGCCTGCGACCGCGAAGCCTTCTACGACAGCGAGATCGAGCTGCGCGAGAAGACGCTCTATCCGCCGTTCGGCCGGCTCGCGAGCCTGATCATCTCGGCCGGCGACCGCCCGAGCGCGGAAGGTTTCGGCCGCAAGCTCGTTGCGCTCGCGCCGCGCGACGAGCGCGTGGTGGTGCTCGGCCCGGCGGAAGCGCCGCTCGCCGTCATCAAGGGCCGCTACCGCTTCCGCATCCTGGTGAAATCGGCGCGGGGCTTCGATCTGTCGGACTACTTGCGCAATTGGCTCGCCGTCTGCCCGAAACCGTCAGGCAATCTCAAGCTCGAAGTGGACGTCGATCCGCAGAGCTTTTTGTAAGATTTGCGCCGTCATTCCGGGGCGATGCGCAGCATCGAACCCGGAATCCATCGGGCGGCGGCGTTGGTGGATGAATGGATTCCGGGTTCGCGCTGCGCGCGCCCCGGAATGACGATGGCCGACAAAAAAGCCCGCGGTCCCCCAAGACCGCGGGCTTGTCTCACGCGCGCTGCAAACTGATGAAAACTGCGCGTGCGAGGAGAGGCGCTGAAGCGCCCCTTTAGGAAACGACTTCCGCGGTGACGCGGCCGACGCCGGCGCCGGTGAGGCCGATGGCGCGGGCAGCGCCAGTGGAGAGGTCGAGGACACGGCCGCGAATGAACGGACCGCGGTCGTTGATGGTGACGACCACGCTCTGGCCGCGGTGGGTGACGCGCAGCTTGGTGCCGAACGGCAGCGAACGGTGCGCCGCGGTCATGGCGTTCTGGTTGAAGCGCTGGCCCGACGCGGTCCGGCTGCCGGACTCGTTGCCGTAAAAGGAAGCCATACCGGAGAAGCTGTGGCCCGTGCCGGAAGTCGGCGTCATCGACGCATTGGCGTTGCGCCAATCGGACGTCGCGTTGGTATCGGTCTGGGCGTGGTGGCGGTGATGATGATGGTGCCGGTGATGCCGGGATTTGGCGGAAGCTTCGGTGGCAGTTCCACCGATAAGGATTGTTGCGGCGACGAAAGCGATCGCCGTACGCGGCCGGGTCAGAGAGCCCAGCGTCTTCAAAGACAGCATTTAGTGGTCCCTAAGCTAGTATTGCCACATATGTGGCTAGTGGAGCCCCCATCAGTTTGTGAGCGGTTTGGCGTTTCGTTTCTCAATGAGGCGTGAATTAGGCAGTAAATCCGGTATGTGTCATCTCGAAACATCTTGTTACCGTCGCACGATATTCGACAGAAGTTCCGTAATCTTCGGCTTTAACGATTTGTTAACCTCATGTTTACTTACTAATACTGTAAAGCGAAGTCATCGCCTCGGTTGTTTAGAATTGGGTAAGTATTCGGCGAGTGGAACTCGCGAGCCCGAAATCACGACTCAGCGATCTGTGTTCATGGCGGCTATGCGCTTTTGACGGGAACCAATGGCGGGGCAGACGAGGGCAAGGCCTCGCGGCAATTTCCGTGGTGCGGGAGCTCCTCGGTCCGAACGCATCACCGAGCCCTCGAGGCGTCGCCCGCTGCGACGAACTGGCGACAGAACCTCGTGCCTTTAATTTGGCGTCATGTTGCACCTGCGCGCCTGCTATGTTAGCAAAGCCGCGATTTTAACGAGCCCGGCACCTCCCGTGCTGGTCGAAAATCGAAGTCCCGCTTGAATTCCAAGGGCTTGGATCGCTAGGCGCCGCTTCGTGGCGACGGTTTTTCCCTTGCGAGTTTGACAGCAAAAAGAGCGCGTCTGTGGCTGCAGAAGATACGTCCGTTTCAGGTGTGTCCGGCCGTTATGCAACGGCCTTGTTTGAACTGGCCCGCGACCAGAAAGTGGTCGACGAGGTCAAAGCCGATCTCGACAAATTCGAGGCCTTGCTGAACGAGAGCGCCGATCTCAAGCGCCTCGTCCGCAGTCCGGTGTTCGCGGCCGACGCCCAGTCCCGGGCCCTTTCGGCCGTGCTGGCCCAGGCCGGCATCGCCGGCATCTCCGCCAATTTCCTCAAAGTGCTGACCGCCAACCGCCGCCTGTTCGCGGTGGCCGACGTCATCCGCGCCTATCGCGCCCTCGTGGCCAAGTTCAAGGGCGAGGCCACGGCCGATGTCACCGTGGCGGAAGCGCTCTCGGACAAGAATCTCGATGCCCTCAAGGTTGCCCTGAAGTCGGTGACCGGCAAGGACGTCGCGCTGAACGTGAAAGTCGATCCCTCGATCATCGGTGGCCTCGTCGTCAAGCTGGGCAGCCGCATGGTGGATGGTTCGCTTCGCACCAAACTCAATTCGATCAAGCACGCGATGAAAGAGGCAGGCTGATGGACATCCGCGCCGCGGAAATTTCCGCGATCCTCAAGGACCAGATCAAGAATTTCGGCCAGGAAGCTGAAGTCTCCGAAGTCGGACAGGTGCTGTCCGTCGGCGACGGTATCGCCCGCGTCTACGGTCTGGACAACGTCCAGGCCGGTGAAATGGTCGAGTTCGAGAACGGCACCCGCGGCATGGCGCTGAACCTCGAGACCGACAACGTCGGTGTCGTTATTTTCGGTGCCGACCGCGAGATCAAGGAAGGCCAGACCGTCAAGCGCACCCGCGCCATCGTGGACGCGCCGGTCGGCAAGGGCCTGCTCGGTCGCGTCGTCGACGCGCTCGGCAACCCTATCGACGGCAAGGGTCCGATCCAGGCCGAGAAGCGCATGCGCGTCGACGTCAAGGCGCCCGGCATCATTCCGCGCAAGTCGGTGAGCGAGCCGATGGCGACCGGCCTCAAGGCGATCGACGCTCTGATCCCGATCGGCCGCGGCCAGCGCGAGCTGATCATCGGCGACCGCCAGACCGGCAAGACCGCGATCGCGCTCGACACGATCCTGAATCAGAAGCCGCTCAACGCACAGCCCGACGAGAACATCAAGCTGTACTGCGTCTACGTCGCGGTCGGCCAGAAGCGTTCGACCGTTGCCCAGTTCGTGAAGGTGCTGGAGGAGCAGGGCGCGCTCGAATATTCGATCGTCGTCGCCGCCACCGCGTCGGATCCGGCGCCGATGCAGTACATCGCGCCGTTCACCGGCTGCACCATGGGTGAGTACTTCCGCGACAACGGCATGCACGCGGTCATCATCTACGACGACTTGTCCAAGCAGGCCGTCGCCTACCGCCAGATGTCGCTGCTGCTGCGCCGCCCGCCGGGCCGCGAAGCTTATCCGGGCGACGTGTTCTATCTGCACTCCCGCCTGCTCGAGCGCGCGGCGAAGCTGAACAAGGACCAGGGCTCGGGCTCGCTGACGGCGCTGCCGGTCATCGAAACCCAGGCCAACGACGTGTCGGCCTACATCCCGACCAACGTCATCTCGATCACCGACGGCCAGATCTTCCTGGAAACCGACCTGTTCTTCCAGGGCATCCGCCCTGCCGTGAACGTCGGTCTGTCGGTGTCGCGCGTCGGCTCGTCGGCGCAGACCAAGGCCACCAAGAAGGTCGCCGGCAAGATCAAGGGCGAGCTCGCGCAGTACCGCGAAATGGCGGCGTTCGCGCAATTCGGCTCCGACCTCGACGCCTCGACCCAGCGCCTGCTCAACCGCGGCTCGCGCCTGACCGAGCTGTTGAAGCAGCCGCAGTTCGCGCCGCTGAAGATGGAAGAGCAGGTCTGCGTGATCTGGGCCGGCACCAACGGCTATCTCGATCCGCTCCCGCTCAACAAGGTGCGCGCGTTCGAGGACGGCCTGCTCTCGCTGCTGCGCGGCAAGAACGTCGAGATCCTCAACGCGATCCGCGACTCCCGCGACCTCTCCGACGACGTGGCTGCCAAGCTGAAGTCGGTGGTCGAAGGTTTTGCGAAGAGCTTCGCGTAATTGAAGAACCGTCGTGGCCGGGCCTCCGCCCGGCCTTCCACGTGCTTTGCGTGGAGACGAAGACGTGGATGCCCGGGACGAGCCCGGGCATGACGACAGAGATAGGCTAGCGGCTTGATCCGGGGGATCGAACCGTCGGGGACGAAGAATGGCGTCACTTAAAGACATGCGCGTCCGCATCGCCTCCACCAAGGCGACGCAAAAGATCACCAAGGCCATGCAGATGGTCGCGGCCTCCAAGCTGCGCCGGGCGCAGACTGCCGCGGAAGCGGCGCGTCCCTATGCCGACAAGATGAGCGCGGTGATCTCCAACATTGCCGGCGCCGCGGCGGGTTCGCCCGGCGCGCCGGTGCTGCTGGCCGGCACCGGCAGGGACCAGGTCCACCTGCTGCTGGTCTGCACCGGCGAGCGTGGCCTGTCCGGCGCCTTCAACTCCTCGATCGTGCGTCTCGCCCGCGAGCGCGCCCTGGCGCTGATGGCGCAGGGCAAGGACGTGAAGTTCTTCTGCGTCGGCCGCAAGGGCTACGAGCAACTCCGCCGCCAGTTCGACAAGCAGATCGTCGAGCACATGGACCTGCGCAGCGTCCGCCAGCTCGGCTTCGTCAATGCCGAGGAGATCGCCAGGAAGGTCCTGGCGCGCTTCGACAACGGCGAGTTCGACGTCTGCACGCTGTTCTATTCGCGCTTCAAGTCGGTGATCGCGCAGATCCCGACCGCCCAGCAGATCATTCCGCTGGTGGTCGAGGAAGGCGGTGCCGCCAACACGACGTCCTACGAATACGAGCCGGAAGAGGACGAGATTCTCACCCGTCTTTTGCCGCGCAACCTCGCGGTCCAGATCTTCCGCGCGCTGCTCGAGAACAACGCCTCGTTCTACGGCGCGCAGATGAGCGCGATGGACAACGCGACGCGCAACGCCGGCGAAATGATCCGCAAGCAGACGCTGGTCTATAACCGCACGCGTCAGGCGCAGATCACCAAGGAACTGATCGAAATCATCTCGGGCGCCGAGGCCGTCTAAAGACGCCCCGGCACCCACTATACGCAACATCCCGGTCACTGACCGTGGTCTAGAAGTTCGGATCGAAGGAGACATTCAATGGCAGCCCAGGTCGGTCGCGTCACCCAGGTCATCGGCGCCGTCGTCGACGTGCAGTTCGAAGGCCACCTCCCGGCCATTCTCAATTCGCTCGAGACCAAGAACGGCGGCAACCGCCTGGTGCTCGAAGTCGCCCAGCATCTCGGCGAATCCACCGTGCGCACGATCGCGATGGACACCACCGAAGGTCTGGTCCGCGGCCAGGAAGTGACCGACACCGGCGCGCCGATCCGCGTTCCCGTCGGCGAAGGCACGCTCGGCCGCATCATCAACGTCATCGGCGAACCGATCGACGAGGCCGGTCCCGTCAAGTCGGAAGGCCTGCGCCCCATCCACCAGGAGGCGCCGACCTACACCGACCAGTCGACCGAAGCTGAAATCCTCGTCACCGGCATCAAGGTCGTCGACCTGCTCGCTCCGTACGCCAAGGGCGGCAAGATCGGCCTGTTCGGCGGCGCCGGCGTCGGCAAGACCGTGCTGATTCAGGAGCTGATCAACAACGTCGCCAAGGCGCACGGCGGTTACTCGGTGTTCGCCGGCGTCGGCGAGCGCACCCGCGAGGGCAACGACCTCTATCACGAGTTCATCGAGTCCAAGGTCAACGCCGATCCGAAGAACCCGGATCCGAGCGTGAAGTCGAAATGCGCGCTGGTGTTCGGCCAGATGAACGAGCCCCCGGGCGCCCGCGCTCGCGTCGCGCTCACCGGTCTGACCATCGCGGAAGACTTCCGCGACAAGGGCCAGGACGTGCTGTTCTTCGTCGACAACATCTTCCGCTTCACCCAGGCCGGCTCGGAAGTGTCGGCGCTTCTCGGCCGCATTCCTTCGGCGGTGGGCTATCAGCCGACGCTCGCCACCGACATGGGCGCGCTGCAGGAGCGCATCACCACCACGCAGAAGGGCTCGATCACCTCGGTGCAGGCCATCTACGTCCCGGCCGACGACTTGACCGACCCGGCGCCGGCGACCTCGTTCGCGCATCTTGACGCGACCACGACGCTGTCGCGCTCGATCGCCGAAAAGGGCATCTATCCGGCGGTGGACCCGCTCGACTCGACCTCGCGCATGCTCTCCCCGCTGGTCGTCGGCGAGGAGCACTACGCGGTCGCCCGTCAGGTCCAGCAGGTGCTGCAGCGCTACAAGGCGCTTCAGGACATCATCGCCATTCTCGGCATGGACGAGCTTTCGGAAGAGGACAAGCTGACCGTGGCCCGCGCCCGCAAGGTCGAGCGCTTCATGTCGCAGCCGTTCCACGTCGCCGAAATCTTCACGGGCTCGCCGGGCAAGTTCGTCGACCTCGCCGACACCATCAAGGGCTTCAAGGGCCTGGTCGAAGGCAAGTACGATCACCTGCCCGAAGCCGCCTTCTACATGGTCGGCACCATCGAAGAAGCGGTCGAGAAGGGCAAGAAGCTGGCGGCGGAAGCGGCCTAAGCTTTGTCATCTCGTCATCGCCGGACTTGATTCGGCGATCCATCGAAAGAAGGTCTTGATGGATGGACCCGCGGGTCAAGCCCGCGGGTGACAAGTGAAGAGAACGGAAACAACCATGGCCACCTTTCACTTCGATCTCGTCTCTCCGGAAAAGCTCGCCTTCTCGGGCGAGGTCGATCAGGTCGACATCCCCGGCGTCGAGGGTGATTTCGGCGTGCTGGCCGGACATGCGCCGGTCGTGGCCGCGATCCGGCCCGGCATTCTCACCATCACCACCGCTGGCAAGCACGAGAAGATCATCGTGCTCGGCGGTCTCGCCGAAGTCTCCGACAAGGGCCTGACCGTGCTGGCCGACGTCGCGACGTCGCTGGCCGAGCTCGACCGTGCGCAATTCGCCGAGACCATAGCCGAGATGGAAGAAGGCCTGAAGGAGCATGAAGGCGGCGAGCTCGATCACGCCATCGAGCGGCTCGACCACTTCAAGAGCATCCAGCAGCAGCTCAGCTCCACGGCTATGCACTAAGCCCCGGGGCACCGCTCCGGGGCTCAAGCTCCAGATTCCTGAACAGGTTCAGCGCTCGTCACGAAAGTGGCGGGCGCTGAAACTTTGTTGCGCGATCGATGAAGCTGCCGCGCATTTTATCTCGAAGTGTCAAACACTTCGCTACTGTGCATGGGGTTGTTTTCGCAGTTTCTCAGCTTGCGAAGCCAGCGAACTGCTGCGCCACCGCGCGATAGACGTCCCGGCGAAACGGCACCACGAGGTCGACGACGCGGTCGAGGCGCTCCCAGCGCCAGGCGTCGAACTCCGCGGGCTGGCCGTTGCGCGGCGTCAGCGGATCGATCTCCTCGTCGCGGCCGGTGAAGCGCAGCGCGAACCATTTTTGCCGCTGGCCTCGGAATCTCGCCAGCCGGTGCGTCTCCGGCCCGTCGTAAGGCGGGAACTCGTAGGCCAACCAGTCGGTCTCGCCGAGATAGTCGGCGCTGACGACATTGGTCTCCTCCCAGAGTTCGCGCATCGCCGCATCGCGCAGATCCTCGCCCTCGTCGACGCCGCCCTGCGGCATCTGCCAGTCGAGCCCCGGCAAGATGATCTCTGGGCCGTCGCCCTTGAAGCGGTGGCCGATCAGCACACGGCCATCGGCATTGAACAGCGCGATGCCCACGTTGGGCCGGTAGGGCTTTTCATTGGTCACGCGCGGATCCCTTGTCGTCATTCCGGGACGATGCGAAGCATCGAACCCGGAATCTCGAGGCTCTCAGGTGCGCAATTGCGCACCGGGGGTTCGATACTTCGTATCGCCCCGGAGCGACAGTGGATCATTCCTCCGCCAGCGCGGAAAATTCCTTCACCACGCGCTCATAGACCGGGCGCTTGAATGGAATGATCAGCCCGGTGAGATTCTGCATCGGCTCCCAGCGCCAGCTCACGAATTCGGCCTTGTGGCTGCCACCGCCGGGCTTTTCGACGTTGATCTCGCTGTCCTTGCCGGTGAAGCGCACCGCGTACCATTTCTGACGCTGGCCGCGGTAGCGGCCCTTCCAGGCGCGTCCCGCAACCGTGCGGGGAATGTCGTAAGTGAGCCAGTCCGGGACTTCGCCGAGCCGCTCGACCGAGCGTACGCTGGTCTCCTCGTAGAGCTCGCGCTTCGCGGCTTCCCAGGTGTCCTCGCCGGGGTCGACGCCGCCTTGCGGCATCTGCCAGACATGGGTGTCGTCGACATGCTCGATGCCGCCGGCGCGGCGGCCGATGAACACCAGTCCCTTTGGATTGAGCAGCATCACACCGACGCAGGTCCGGTAGGGCAGATCCTCGTAACGCGCCATTCCGCCAGACCTCTCGCATGCCTCAGGTCCGGCTTGATGCGGCCCCGCGGGAGCCGTGCCGTACCAATTCGTTGATTTAGCTGGATTTTGATTTCAGCATCGCAGTTGTCAATGGCACCAGAAGGATTCCCCGGTCGCCCAATGTCTTGGTCCAGGCGCCGATGCGCTCGATCGAGACGGGCAGGGCGGACGCCGTGCCGACAGCGATGCCGCGTTCGCGCGCGGTCGATTCGAGCTTGTTCAGGGCGCGATCGATCTCGGTCGGGGTCGGCACCACGTCGATCGCAATATCGCCCTTGCCGAACGGCATGGCCTGGTTGGCCGCGGCCTGGGACGCGATGCTGCGCGGCGAGGAGCCGTCGTCGAAGAAGCCGAGACCGCGCCTGGCCGCCTCGCGGATGATCGGCTGCATCGCGGGCTCGGTCGCGATGAACCGCGCGCCCATGAAATTAGTGAGGCCGGCATAGCCCTGCATCCGGCTCAGGTGCCAATAGAGACGGTCCATGTTCTGGTCGGCGCTGAGCGAGGTCAGCAGCGTCTGCGGCCCCGGATCGTTGTCGGGGAAATCGTAGGGCTCCATCGGGATCTGGAGGAAGATTTCGTGGCGCTGCGCCCGCGCCCGCTCGGCGAGCTTGCCGGGGTCGGCGCCATAGGGCGTGAAGGCCAGCGTCACGGCCGGCGGCAGCTTCATGATCGCATCGGATGTCTTGGCGGCGCCGACACCGAGGCCGCCGATCACGATCGCCACCACGGGCATCTTGGCGGCCTTGGCGCGGTCGGCGTCCGCCGCATAGACGTTGAACGGCTTCAGCCCGTCAGCGACCACGGGGATCATGCCGTAGCGTGATTTCTCCAGCAGCTTCGGATTGATCCCGGCCATGACGGACGGCGGAGCGGAGGCCGCTTCGTTCTTGTCGGCGGTATCGCCGCCGCCGATCACCACGTCGTGGCGGGCGCCGGTCGAGCCGTCGATCATGGTGATGGTCTTCTGCTCGCCGGGGACGGCCTGCTTCGGCGCCTCCTTGGTGTCGGGCTTGCTGTCCTGCCCATTCCCGGCCGCGGGCTTCTCGTCGGTGGCCTTGTCCGTGGCACTGGGCGCGCGGATCGCAAGCCGGGTCATCGGCTCGCCGCCGAGCGGATCCTTGTTGAAGACGGCGAAGCCGGCAAAGGTGAGGAGGAACAGGCCGAGCAGGACGGCAAGCAGCTGCATGGCCGTGAACGGCAGCCGCAGCCGCCGTTTCCGGCGCGGCTTGTCCTGTCCGAGCGGAGCGCTCAGATCATCGGCCGTTTCAGTCATGCAAGGTCCCGAATCACTCCAGCCGACGATACCACGCCGTGGTCGAGCGGCGGCAGGCCGGGATAGGCCGGAGAGGTCGGGAGCTCCACGCAAAAAGGGCGGCTCCAGGAGCCGCCCTTTTCATCAGATCGCAGAATGCGAGGACTTAGTTCGCCGCCTTGGGCTTGTCGGCCGTGGCCTTGCTGTCGCCGCCCGGCGTCGGCGCAGCCGAGGCGCTGTTCTTGATGCCGTGGAGCAGGTCGCCGGCGAGCTTGAGCGCCTTGTCGTCCTTGGCGTCCGGCGGGACGTAGGATTGCGAGCCGGTCTTCTCGTCGCCGTCGTTCTTGAGATGGCCGCGCAGCGAAGCCTCGCCCTTGGTGTCGGTGCGCGACTTCAATTCGTCCGGCACGTCCTGCAGCACCTCGATGTCGGGCACGATGCCCTTGGCCTGGATCGACTTGCCGGACGGCGTGTAGTAGCGGGCCGTGGTCAGCCGCAGCGCGCCGTTGCCGCTTCCGAGCGGGATGATGGTCTGCACCGAGCCCTTGCCGAACGATCGCGTGCCGACAATGGTCGCGCGCTTGTGGTCCTGCAGTGCGCCGGCGACGATTTCCGACGCCGAGGCCGAGCCGCCATTGACCAGCACGATGACCGGCTTGCCCTTGGTCAGGTCGCCTGCATGCGCGGTGCGGCGCTGGGTCTCCTCGGCATTGCGGCCGCGGGTCGAGACGATCTCGCCCTTCTCCAGGAAGGAGTCGGAGACGGTGACCGCTTCCTCGAGCAGGCCGCCCGGATTGTTGCGCAGGTCGATGATGAAGCCCTTGAGCTTGTCGCCGCCGATCTGGTTCGTGAGATTGCCGATCTCGCGCTTCAGGCCTTCGGTGGTCTGCTCGTTGAAGGTGGTGATGCGGATGTAGCCGATATCGTCCTGCTCGACGCGCGCGCGCACCGAGCGGACACGGATGTTGTCGCGCACGAGCGTGACGTCGATCGGATTGTCCTGGCCCTTGCGGATGATCTTGAGCTTGATCTTGGTGTTGACCGGGCCGCGCATCTTCTCGACCGCCTGGTTCAGCGTCAGGCCCTGCACCGCCTCGTCGTCGAGGTTGGTGATGATGTCGTTGGCCATGACGCCGGCGCGCGAGGCGGGCGTGTCGTCGATCGGCGAGACCACCTTGATCAGGCCGTCTTCCATCGTGACCTCGATGCCGAGACCGCCGAACTCACCGCGGGTCTGCACCTGCATGTCGCGGAAGCTTTTGGCGTCCATGTAGCTCGAATGCGGATCGAGGCCGGTGAGCATGCCGCTGATGGCGGATTCGATCAGCTTGGTGTCGTCGGGCTTCTCGACATAGTCGGAGCGCACGCGCTCGAAGACGTCGCCGAACAGATTGAGCTGGCGATAGGTGTCCGCGGTGGCGGCTCGCGCGCTGGAGCCCATGAACACCGCGCGCGGCTGGGTCACGAACAGCGTCAGCGCTGCACCGGTGGCGGCGCTTAGGAGGATTACTGAAGTCTTGCGCATCATCCGCGAACCTTCTCGCCTTCATTTGCGGCCCACCATGGGCCTGGATCGATTGGAGTGCCGTCTTTACGGAACTCGACATACAGCACAGGTTGACTCGCGTTCGTGGCGAGAATGGAGGCGACTTGAGAAGTCGACCCCATGGTCGCGACCGGCTCCCCCGTGAGCACAAACTGGCCAATGTTGACCGAAATGCGCTCCATCCCGGCGATCAGGACATGATACCCGCCACCGGCATTGAGGATCAAGAGTTGTCCATAGCTGCGGAAGGGGCCGGCATAGACCACCCAGCCGTCACACGGCGTCGTGACCTGTGAGCCGGGCCTGGTGGCCAGCGAAATTCCCTTCTGGACCCCGCCGACCCCGTCGGAACCGCCAAAGTCCCTGATCTTGTTACCGTTAACAGGGAGAGGCAAAAGGCCCTTGGCCGAGGCGAAGGCGATCGCCGGGGTGGTGCGGGACTTGTCCTTGAAAGCGCCCGGGCCCGACTTGGCGTTGACGTTGGCGCTGGCGGCCGCCTTGGCCTCGGCCTGCCTTGCAGCCTCGGCCGCCTTCTCGGCCGCCTTGGCCGCGCTTTGCAGGTCCTGCTCCATCTTGGCGATCAGCCCCTGGAGATCGCCGACCTGCCGTGAAAGCGCGATGGCGCGCGAATTCTCGGCGTCCAAATCCTTCTCGCGTGCCGCCTGCTGGCGCTGCCGCTCGTCGACCAGGGCGGTGAGCCGGGTCTGGTCGCTCCTGACCTTGTCGCGGTCGGAGGCGAGCTGGTCGCGCTCGGCGGCGATCGTCTTGCGCAAGGCCACGAGCTCGCCGAGCTCGCTCGCGATCTTCTCGGCGCGGCCGCGCAATTCCGGCACGACGGCGCCGAGCAGCATCGCCGTGCGCAGTGATTGCAGCGCATCCTCGGGCCGCACCAGCAGCGCCGGCGGCGTGCGCCGGCCGGCACGCTGCAAGGCCGCCAGGACCTCGACGATGTCGGCACGACGCGAATCGAGCGAGCTGCGCATCTGCTGCTCGCGGCCGTTCAGCGCGCGCAGGCGCGCTTCTGCCTCGTCGATCTTGGTCTCCACAGTGCGTACATTGGCGGCGGTCTCGATCAGCTGCTGATTGAGCTGGGTGCGATCCTGGCCGAGCGCGGTGATCTCGGCCTTGAGCTTGGCCTGTGCTTCTTCCGCGCTCTTCTGCCTGGCGCGCGCGGCTTCCAGCTCCTGCTCACGCTGCTTGATCGCGTCGGGCGAGATGGCTGCGGTCTGCGGCGCCGGTGTTGTCGTCTGGGCTTGCGCGAGGCTTGCGCCGGTGACGTTGGCGATCAGAAGTAGGTTGAGAATCGGCGCTCGCATCGCTCCTCAGCAAAAGTGCTCGTTGTGGCGCGCATCATGCGCGGTGATAGGGGTGGCCCGCCAGAATCGTGGCGGCCCGATAAAGCTGTTCCAGAAGCATGACGCGGACCATTTGATGCGGCCAGGTCGCAGAGCCGAACGCGATCGCGAGCTTGGCCTTACGGCGCAATTCGGGCGAAAGTCCGTCCGCCCCTCCGATCACGAAAATAGTATGTCCGATGCCTTCGTCGCGCCAGCGCCCGAGATGCCGTGCGAATACGGTGGACTCGAGATTCTGGCCGCGTTCGTCCAGCGCCACCAGGACGGATCTTTCCGAAATATGCGCCGAGATCGCCGCGGCCTCTTCGGCCATCCGTGTCGCCGTATCGCGCGCGCGGCTCTCGGGAATTTCGTGGATGCTGAGCTCGCGGAATCCAAGCTTACGGCCGGCCTCGTCGAACCGCTCGAAATAGCGATCGGCAAGCTCCCGTTCGGGGCCCTGCTTCAGCCGGCCCACCGCAATGACAGCAACACGCATGATATCTTCGGGGCCTGATATCTTCAGGGGCGCGTTTTCAAGACCGCGCGCAACAAGCGCGCGCACGACGCTAGCATGCGCGTCAGCCGATTCGAAATCGGCTCGATGAGCCTAGATCGCCTTCGCCGCCCCTGGGCCCTGCGTGTACAATCTCTCGAGATTGTAGAACTCGCGGACCTCGGGTCTGAACACGTGCACGATCACATCGCCGGAATCGATCAGCACCCAGTCGCAATTGGGCAAGCCCTCGACATGGATGTTCTTGATGCCGTTTTCCTTGAGGCTCTTGGTGACGTTTTCCGCGATCGCGCCGACGTGCCGGTTCACCCGGCCGGTGGTCACGATCATGTAGTCGGAGTACGCCGATTTGCCGCGAAGGTCGATGGTGACCGTCTCTTCCGCCTTCATGTCCTCGAGGCGGGAGAGGATCAGGCTCAGCGTCTTGTCGGCGTCGGGTTGCGCCTTCAAGGCCGCAGCTTTGGTCGATGTTTTACGCGCAGGCTTGGCAACCTTGGGTAAAACAGACTTTGTCGAAGCTGACTTGGTCGAAGCTGATTTGGACAATACAGATGTGGTCAGGGACCATTCCTTTCACTGTATCGCGAACGCCGAATCCGACGCTCGCTGGCTACACTACATCATGTGGGGTTAAGGGTTTCAATATGCCAGAGAGCCTCCAGCCGCACAGTTCGTCTCACTTCGTACCTTTCCAGCTCCCGTCCGGGTTCCGCAGGCCCGTCGAGGAGAGGTTCAGCTTCAATCCGGTCAGGAAGACCCAGGCCGGCGCCGGCCGATCCGCGAGCAGCGCAGCCTTGTTCTCGGGTAGGCGGTAACGCGCTAGGGCCTTGGCGGCTGGCGAGGCGAGGGCGCGAAAACTCTGCGGCGGGCGATCGATGACGGCGATCGGCACCTGGCCGGCGATGCGCCGCCAGTCCTGCCAACGGTGGAATTGAGCGAGGTTGTCGGCGCCCATGATCCAGACAAAGCGCAGGCCGCGAAGGCGGCGGCGCAACGTGTTGATCGTGTCGATAGTGTAGCGCGTGCGAATGACGGATTCGAGACAGCTCACCTCGATCCTGGGATCGTTGGCGACGTCGCGCGCGGCCTGCATGCGCTCGCCGAGCTCATGCAGCGCGCCGTTCTCCTTCAGCGGGTTACCGGGCGTGACCAGCCACCAGACGCGATCGAGCTGCAATCGCTTCAGCGCGAATTGACTGATCGCGCGATGGGCCTGATGCGGCGGATTGAAGGAGCCGCCGAGCAGGCCGACGCGCATGCCCGGTGTCGAGGGCGGGATCGCTTGCGCCACGAAACGCGGCACGACGAAATTGTTGCTCAATTGCCCGCGCCTCGCGACGTTACCTACGGCCGCGTCTGCCCGGTGCCGTGGACGCGATATTTGAAGCTCGTCAACTGCTCGGCGCCGACGGGACCGCGGGCGTGGAACCGGCCGGTGGCAATTCCGATCTCGGCGCCGAAACCGAACTCGCCGCCATCGGCGAACTGCGTCGAGGCGTTGTGCAGCACGATTGCGGAATCGACCTCGCTCAGGAATTTCTTCGCGGCAGCCTCATCCGCGCTCACGATCGCGTCGGTGTGATGCGACCCGTGGTTCTGGATGTGCGCGATCGCGCCGTCGACACCGTCGACCACCTTCGCCGCGATGATCGCGTCGAGATATTCGGTGTCCCAATCGTCCTCGCCGGCAGGCTTGACCCGTGCATCGGTCTTCTGCACGGCGTCGTCGCCGCGCACCTCGCAGCCGGCATCGAGCAGCATCTCGACCAGCGGCTTCAGGCTCGATGCAACAGCGGCGCGATCGACCAGCAGCGTCTCGGCCGCGCCGCAGACGCCGGTGCGCCGCATCTTGGCATTGAGCACGATCGACTTCGCCATCGCGAGGTCGGCGCTGCCGTCGACATAGACGTGGTTGACGCCTTCGAGATGCGCGAAGACCGGCACGCGCGCCTCCTGCTCGACACGCGCGACGAGGCTCTTGCCCCCGCGCGGCACGATCACGTCGATGGCGCCGTTCAGGCCTGACAGCATCATGCCGACCGCGGCCCGGTCGCGCGTCGGGACCAGCGTGATCGCAGCTTCGGGCAGGCCCGCTTCGCGCAGGCCCTGCACCAGGCACTCATGGATGGCACGGCAGGATCGGAAACTGTCGGAGCCGCCGCGCAGGATCACGGCATTGCCGGACTTCAGGCACAGCACGCCGGCATCGGCCGCGACGTTCGGGCGGCTCTCGAAGATCACGCCGACGACGCCGAGCGGCACGCGCACGCGCTCGATGGTCATGCCGTTCGGCCGCTGCCAGCTCTCGGTGACGATCCCGATGGGATCGGCGATGCCGCGCACGATACCGATACCCTCGGCCATGCCCTCGACCCGCGCCGGCGTCAGCGTCAGGCGGTCGATGAAGGACGAGGTGGCATTGCCGGAGGCCCGCGCCTCGGCGACGTCCTCGGCATTGGCGGCGAGAATCGCAGCGGCATTGCTGCGGATCGCCCGTTCCATGGCCTCCAGTGCGCGGTTCTTCTGCTCCGGCGGCGCCAGCGCCAGCACGCGCGCGGCAGCGCGGGCACGGGTCCCGAGATCGGACATCAGCGCCAAGAGATCGCTAGTCCGATCGGCATTGCCGTCGACGGCTTTGAGGGAGGCGGCCATTGGAGTTTCAACCTTCTGCTAAGGCAGTGTCCTAGCACGGAAATCCCGCTTTTGCGAAGGGCGGGCAGGGTATGGCAGGTCTCCGGGGGTTGCTGGCCCACTCCGACGTCATTCCGGGCGGTGCGCGAGCACCGAACCCGGAATCTCGAGATTCCGGGTCTGGTCCTTTGGACCATCCCGGAATGACGGAGCAAAGCGTCTACCCGCCCACCACCAGATCGTCCCGGTGGATCATCTCCGATCGCCCGCTGATGCCGAGGATCATCATCACATCGGGCGAGGAGCGTCCCTTGATCCGCTCGGCATCCTCGGCGTCGTAGGCGACGAGACCGCGGCCGATCTCGCTGGTGTCGGGCCCGCGCACGATCACGGCGTCGCCGCGGGCGAACTGGCCGTCGACCCGGATCACGCCGGCCGGCAGCAGGCTCGCGCCCGCGCGAAGGGCGGCGACGGCGCCGGCATCGATGGTCAGCGTGCCCTTGGGCTCCAGCGAGCCCGCGATCCACCGCTTTCGCGAGGTGATGGGGTTGGCCGGCGTCAGGAACCAGGTGCAGCGGCCGCCATTGGCGATCGCCTGCAGCGGGTGCTCGATCTTGCCGGAGGCGATCAGCATGTGCGTGCCGCCCGTCGTGGCGATCTTGGCCGCCTCGACCTTGGTGCGCATGCCGCCGCGCGACAGTTCGGACTCGGCATCTCCCGCCACCGCCTCGATCTCCGAGGAGATGCTCTCGACCACCGGAATGAGCTTGGCGTTCGGGTTGTTCTTCGGCGGCGCGTCGTAGAGCCCGTCGATGTCGGACAGCAGCACCAGGAGGTCGGCGCTCGCCATGGTGGCGACCCGCGCGGCGAGGCGGTCATTGTCGCCGTAGCGGATCTCGTTGGTGGCCACCGTGTCGTTCTCGTTGATCACGGGGATCGCGCGCCATTCCAGCAGCTTGCCGATGGTGGAGCGGGCATTGAGATAGCGGCGGCGCTCCTCGGTGTCCTGGAGCGTCACCAGGATCTGGCCGGCGCCGATGCCGTGCGCCCCCAGCACCTCGGACCAGATCCGCGCCAGCGCGATCTGGCCGACCGCGGCGGCAGCCTGGCTTTCCTCCAGCTTCAGTGGGCCGCGCGGCAGCTTGAGGCGGCTGCGGCCGAGTGCGATCGAGCCGGAGGAGACGACGAGGACGTCGCGCCCTTCGTTGTGCAGCTTGGCCATGTCGTCGGCGAGCGCGGCGAGCCAGGACGCCCGCACCTCGCCCTTGTCGGAATCAACCAGCAGCGCGGAGCCGACCTTGACGACGATACGGCGGAATTGACTGAGTTCGGGGCTGGCCATGTGTTTATGTGCTGGCGCGTGTGACGAATTGCTCTGCATCGGAAGCGGCGGAGGGAAAGCGCGGCGCCGGTGAGGCCTGCTTTTGCAGCAGGACGATGGCCGGCGCAAGGCGGGCGAGATGGTAAACGGCCAACGTCGGCCTTGTCCTGGACGCCGTTCCGGTTCTAATGCCGGCAACCAAGAACAGGGCTGGAGAGGAAACGTATGGACCGCCGCAAATTCGTGACCGGATGCCTCGGCCTGCCGCTACTGGCGCAAGCGGGTGGGGCGCAAGCGCAGGCCGGGCTGAGCAAGATCATCTTCCCCTTCGCGGCCGGAGCCGGCGGCGATACGCTGTGCCGCCTGATCGCGCAGGAGATGGCGCCGGTGCTGCAACGGACCATCGTGGTCGAGAACCGTACCGGCGGCGACGGCCTGATCGGCATCAAGGCGGTGAAAGGCGCAAGCTCCGACGGCAGCATGGTGCTGGTGACGACAGGGCCGACCATGTACCTGCTGCCGATGGTGGAGACGACACCGAGCTTCGACACGGCCAAGGACTTCGTGCCGGTGTCGCTGCTGGCGCGGTTCGAATTCGCGGTCGTGATCGGTCCGGGAGTCGACGCCCCGGATTTCAAGAGTTTTGTCGCCTGGCTGAAGGCGCATCCCGACAAGGCGTCGTTTGGCGTGCCGAGCAACGGCACCATCCCTCATTTCACGGGCTCCAAGCTCGAGAAGGATCTCGGCATGTCCCTGACCCGCGTGCCCTATCGCGGCAGCGCGCCGATCCTCAACGACCTCGTCGGCGGCCACATTTCGTTCGGCATCGTGACATTGGCCGATGCGCTGCCGCAGCACCGCGCCAAAGGCGTGAAGATCATCGCGGTCGCGAGTGCCGAACGTTCGCCCTTCGCGCCCGACGTTCCGACGCTAAAGGAGAGCGGCATCGATCTCGTTGCGGACGCCTGGTACGGCATGTGGCTTCCCGCCGGCAGCCCGCCGGAGTTTGCGAGCAGGCTCGGCGCGGCCGCGAGTGCGGCGCTGGCAAAGCCCGACGTGAAAGAGAAGCTCACCGCGATCGGACTCATTCCGGTCGGCTCGACGCCCGAGGGGCTGACCAAGGAGCTCGCAGCCAACATCGCGCTGTGGCGGCCGATCGTGAAAGCGACCGGATACAAGATCGAGAATTGAGTCTCTCCTGCCGTCATTGCGAGGAGCGAAGCGACGAAGCAATCCAGAATCTCTCCGGAGAAAGAACTGGATTGCTTCGTTGCGCTCGCAATGACGGCGTGGACGGATGTTCGATCGTATCGGCTTTCGAACGCGCGGAGCAGCTCACATCTTCGCGCGCTGTGCGATGCCGTCCTTAATGGACGCGAGCTCGTTCTCGTCCCAGATCCCGATCAAAATCCCACCCTTCACCTGCAGCTGGTTGTCCGCATAGGCCGCGATCTTCTCGCGCGGTGTCGTGATGTGGCCGTTCGGATGCAGGGCCCAGTCGAACAGCTCGGCCTGCAGCCGCGCGATGATGCCGGCGCAATCGGGATCGTCGCCGCGATCCAAAAACTCTTCCGGATCGGTTTCGAGGTCGTACAGCATCGGGCGAAAGCCGGACGCGTGGATGTATTTCCAGCGGCCGTCGAACACCATGAACAGGCGGCAGCGTTCGATCGGCTGGTTCAGCTTCAGCCTGACGTCCTGCGTCGCGTAGTCGTATTCGGAGAACGCGACCTTGCGCCAGTCCGCCGGCGTAGGCCCGCGCAGCAACGGCAGCAGGGATCGACCTTCGAGGATGTGGCCCGGCACCTTGCCGCCGAAATAATCGACGAAGGTCGGCGCGAGATCGATCGCCTCGACCAGCGCATTGCTGCGCGTGCCGCGTGTGGCGTCGGCCTCCTTCGAAGGGTCGATGATGATGAGCGGGATCTTCGCCGACTGCTCGTGGAACAGGTCCTTCTCGCCCATCCAGTGATCGCCGAGATAGTCGCCATGATCGGACGTGAAAACGATCATGGTCGTGTCCAGGAGGTCGCGTTCCTCCAGGAACTTCATCAGCACGCCCATCTGGTCGTCGATCTGGGTGATCAGGCCCATATAGGTCGGGATTACCTTCTCGCGGGCCTCATCGCGCGCCATGTTGCGGGAGTAGCGCATGTCCATATAGGCGCCGAACACCGGATGCGGATTCTGCCGCTCGCGCATCGAACGGATCGCCGGAATCATGTCGTCGGTCGAATACATGCTCGCATAGGGCTCCGGCGCGATATAGGGCCAGTGCGGCTTGATGTAGGACAGATGCAGGCACCACGGCCGGCCGTCGGTCTCGGCCTCGCTGATGAAATCCATCGCGCGCCGCGTCATATAGGGCGTCTCGGAATGCTCGTCCGGCAGGCGCGCGGCCTTGTCGGCATGCACCAGCAGCCAGCCGTTCTGCAAGGAGCCATCGTCGGCCGCGCCTGAATTGGCCCAGTGCTCCCAGGGGTTGGTCGCTTCAAAGCCCTGCTGGCGCAGATATTCGTCGTATTTCGGCCGCGGACGTCCGGTCGGATGCAGGCCGTCGTCGCGCTCATAGGGCTCGAAGCCGCATTCGGCGACGTGCACGCCGATGATCGATTCCGGCGGGATGCCGAGCGACTTCATGCCTTCGAGGTCGGGCGCCATGTGGGTCTTGCCGACCAGCACGTTGCGGACGCCGATCTTCTCGAGGTGATCGCCCAGCGTGGGCTCGCCGACGCGCAGCGGCCAGCCGTTCCAGTGCGAGCCGTGCGAGCGCATGTAGCGTCCGGTGTAGAACGACATCCGCGACGGCCCGCAGATCGGCGATTGTACATAGGCCTTACTGAACAGCACGCCGCGCTTCGCCATGGCGTCGATGTTCGGTGTCTTCAGCGTGGGATGGCCGGTGCAGCCGAGATAATCATAGCGAAGCTGGTCGCACATGATCCAGAGAACGTTCTTCGCGCGCGCCATGCGTCATCCCTGTTTTTTGATTTTGGATGCTGCGCTATCGCGCTGGCATTGACAAGCCAGTGATGCGCGTGCCTCCAGCCATACACGCCACTGTCGTCCCTGCGAAAGCAGGGACCCATAACCACATGGAGAGCTTTGGCGAAGACTCGTCGTTCGGTACGACAACCGTCCCCCAACCGATAGATCACGCGGTATGGGTCCGCGCTTTCGCGGGGACGACGGCGGAGTGGGAGTTCAGGCCGACCACGGCTCCGCCTCGGCCGCGCTCTTCGCCTTGGCGGAGACCGGACTCTCGCCGATCACCTCGGCAAGCGCGCGCAACGCTTCCTTGACACCTTGGCCGGTGACGCCGGAGAGCAGCAGCGGCGTCTTCTTGGCGGCGCGCTTGAGACGGTCCTTCTGCTTCTTCAGTTCGTCCGGCTCGACCGCGTCGATCTTGTTCAGCGCGACGATCTCGATCTTGTCGGTGAGCTGTCCGCCATAGGCATCGAGCTCCTTGCGCACGGTCTTGTAGGCCTTGCCGGCGTGCTCGCAGGTTGCGTCGACGAGATGCAGCAGCACCCGGCAGCGTTCGACATGGCCGAGGAAGCGATCGCCGAGGCCCGCGCCTTCATGCGCGCCCTCGATCAGACCGGGAATATCCGCCAGCACGAACTCGCGGCCGTCGGCGTTCACGACGCCGAGCTGCGGATGCAGCGTGGTGAAGGGATAGTCGGCGATCTTCGGCTTCGCCGCGCTGACCTTGGAGAGGAAGGTCGACTTGCCGGCATTGGGCAGGCCGACGAGGCCGGCATCGGCGATCAGCTTCAGCCGCAGCCAGATCCAGCGCTCCTCGCCGGGCTGGCCGGGATTGGCGTTGCGCGGCGCGCGGTTGGTCGACGACTTGAAATGCGCGTTGCCGAAGCCGCCATTGCCGCCCTCGGCCAGCACGAACTTCTCGCCGACCTTGGTGAAGTCGTGGATCAGCGTCTCGCGATCCTCGTCGAAGATCTGGGTGCCGACCGGCACCTTGAGCACGATGTTCTTGCCGTTGGCGCCGTGGCGATCCGAGCCCGAGCCGTTCTCACCCTTCTGGGCCTTGAAGTGCTGCTGGTAACGGTAGTCGATCAGCGTGTTGAGGCCATCGGCGACCTCGATGATGACGTTGCCGCCGCGGCCGCCATTGCCGCCGGAGGGGCCGCCGAATTCGATGAACTTCTCGCGGCGGAACGCCACGCAGCCGTTCCCGCCGTCACCGGAGCGGATATAGACCTTTGCTTCGTCGAGGAATTTCATGGGCCATAGGTAGGCCAGCCGGCCCCCTCCGGCAACCCGAATTGACCGAGTAGCGGCGGAATCTCCGCGATTCTGGAGCCGTGATTAGCCAGCCGGCCGGCGCCGGATCAGGAATTTCTGCGTGCCCTCGAGCACCAGCTCCTTGCGCTGGTTGAACACCGTGCTCCGAAGCGTCACCACGCCGGTGTTGCGTCCCGGCACCAGCTCTGCGACTTCCAGCGCCGGATAGATCGTGTCGTCGGCAAACACAGGTTTCAGGAATCGGCTCGATTGCTCGAGAAAGCCGACCAGGGAGTCCTCGACCATGAACGGAAACAGGCCAGCACCGGGCGCGGTGTGGATCAATGTCTGGAAACCGTGGGCGAGCAGATGCGGCATGCCGCGGCTGCGGCAATATTCGACGTCGTAGTGGACCGGATGGGTGTCGCCGCTCGCGGTCTGGAATGCGGCGAACACCGCCGAGGTCTGGGTTCGGCTCGGCAGCACGAAACGTTCACCGACGACGAAATCCTCAAACCAGCGTTGCGCGGGGATCATGCGATGCCGGGTGGGATCGAAGTCGGTCATGCGCTGCACCATCGGAACGGGAGAACGGACTTGGAGAATGATCCGTATCGCGCCGCGCGCAGTGCGACAATGCGTTCAATTGATCGAACGTGGACTTGTTTGGTGTCTTGTCGCCATTAAAAGGACCTTCCGACGCCCTATCGATCGCGCTGCTGCCCTGTCCTCCGTCATTGCGAGGAGCGCAGCGACGAAGCAATCCAGGCTGCCGCCGCGGTGACAGCCTGGATTGCTTCGCTTCGCTCGCAATGACGCGTTTCCCGAAACCCCTGTCGATGCCCCTGTTCAGAAACCTCTCAGCCTATGACGACCGCTCCGCGCGCCTGGCCGGCATCGCGCTGATGGTGCTGTCGATCTTCATGTTCTCGTTCGGCGACGCCATGGGCAAGTTCCTGGTCGGCACCTATTCGGTGGGACAGCTCTTGTTCCTGCGCGCCTGCGCGGCGCTGCTCCTGCTGTTGCCGATGATCTGGACGCAGCGTCACCAGTTCCTGCATCTGGAGCGGCCCGGCTTGCAGCTGATTCGCGTCGTGCTGTCGACGCTGGAGGTGGCAGCCTTCTTCCTCGCGACCGTTTATCTGCCGCTTGCCGACGTCATCACCTATTATCTCGCCGGTCCGATCTTCGTCACTGCGATGTCGGCGATCTTCTTAGGGGAGAAGGTCGGCTGGCGGCGCTGGACCGCCATCCTGATCGGCTTCTGCGGCGTCTTGATCGCGCTACGCCCCTCCTCGCAGACCGTCAGCCTGCCGGCGCTGATCGCGCTCGGCGGCAGCCTGTCGTTTGCGACGCTGATGCTGATCACGCGCAGCCTGCGCAAGACGCCCGACATCGTGATGGCGTCATCGCAATTCGTCGGCACGTTCTCGCTCGGTGCGGTGCTGTCGGCGTTCAACTGGGTGCCGCCGACACCAGGCAGCCTCGTGATCTTCGCGGCCGCCGGTCTGATTTCGGTGACGGCGCTGTTCTGCGTCAACCGTTCGCTCAAGCTCGCGCCGGCCAGCGTCGTGGTGCCCTACCAATATTCGATGATCGTCTGGGCCGTGATCTTCGGCTTCGTCGTGTTCGGTGACGTCCCGTCGATCGCAACCCTGGTCGGTGCCGCGATCATCATCGGCGCCGGGTTCTACATCTATCTGCGCGAGCGCGATCTGGGGCGGCAGAACGCGGACGTGAACCCGCCGGCTTGAATGCAGCCGAACGATTCCGCTGTCGTCCCGGACAAGCGCAGCGAAGCGGAGCGCAGATCCGGGACCCATACCCACAGGAAGTGGTTTGACGAAGACTCGAAGTGGGAGCTCTGCCCCACACCAATGCCTGTGATTATGGGTCCCGGATCTGCGCTTACGCTTGTCCGGGACGACGAGCGGAGTTTATGGCTGCGTCCTCGCCCTACCTCATCCGACGCGCACTGCTCCAGCTCTTCAGCGATGCCCATACGCCGCGCGACAGGCGGAAGCAGTCGACGGGGGTCGAGGAGCCCAGCGCCAGGAAGCGGTGCAGCTGCACGCCGCTCCACTGGAAGCCGCACTTCTCCAGCACCTTGCGCGAGGCAGGATTGGTGACGCGGGCACCGGCATGGAGATGCTCGTCCTCGAACTCCTCGAAGAAGAAGTCGATCGCAGCGCGCGCGGCCTCGGTGGCAAAACCCCGGCCCCAGTGATCGACGCCGAGCCAGTAGCCGAGCTCGGCATTGTCGGGCTTCGAGCAGTCGATCCCGACCATGCCGACCGGCCCGGTATCGTGCTCGATCAGGAACACGGTCTCCCTGCCGAGCCCGGCGGTGGCGCGGATGAACTCGACGGCGTCGTCCTGCGAATAGGGGTGCGGCAGGCGCCGCGTGTTCTCGGCGACACGGCGGTCATTGGCGAGCCGGGCGATGGTCCTGACGTCGGCGAGGGTGGGGCGCCGCAAAGTCAGCCGCTCGGTGGCGACGACGCTGGGTCTCGCCTCCTGCAAGGTCACGCTCGAGAAATCCTGCAACATGTCCGGCTCCGTGAAAGTCACTAATTCAAAGTGAGCAAGTCAAAGAAAAGGGGAGGCCGGTTTCCCGCCTCCCCTGGAGCCTTCGATCTCTCGATCTCTAGGACTCCGCCGGTTCAGTCGGGACCGGCGGACTCCATTTGATCCACCGTCTATTCAGCCGCCTCGGCGAGCGGGAGCACCGATACGAAGGTGCGGCCGTTGGCTTTGGCCTGGAACGCAACACGGCCCTCGATCTTGGCGAACAGAGTGTGGTCCGTGCCCATGCCGACATTAAGGCCCGGATGCCAGGTCGTGCCGCGCTGACGCGCAATGATGTTGCCGGGAGTGACGATCTCCCCGCCGAACGCCTTGATACCGAGGCGCTTGCCCTTGGAATCGCGTCCGTTGCGCGATGAACCGCCTGCCTTTTTGTGAGCCATGGCTCGTCTCCGAAATCCTGCGTATGTCTAGGTCAATTCCTTGACGGAATCATTTCAAAACGTCTCACGCCTCAATTCGTGAATTGGCGTGATCGGTTCTATTTATTCGGCGGCTTCGGCTGCCGGCTCCTTGGCCACCTTCTCCCGCTTCGGACGCGGGCCCTTGGTGGGCTTGGCGCCGTCCGTCAGGATCTCGCTGACGCGCAGCACGGTGATCTCGTCGCGGTAGCCGCGCTTGCGGCGCGAATTCTTGCGGCGGCGCTTCTTGAACGCGATGACCTTGGGGCCGCGCTTGTGGTCGAGCACCTCGACCGCGACGGACGCACCCGCGACCGTCGGAACGCCCAGCACCGGCGTGTCGCCGCCGACCACCAGAACTTCATTCAACTGCACGATCGAGCCGACTTCGCCTTCGATCTTGCCTACTTCCAGGACATCATCCGGCACGACGCGGTATTGCTTGCCGCCGGTTTTGATGACTGCGAACATCGTTTTCTTCCTTCGTGTTCAATCCCGGCCTCGCGACAGTTTGTCCGGGCCGGCTTTTTGTCAGTCGCTACGGGTTTATGCGTGTCTGCGCGGGCGGGAGTTATCCCTTTGAAAACCCGGGCAAAAACAAGCGGCGCGAGAAACGCCCCGCGCCGACTGTGGGACTTATAGCCGCCGGCAGCGGAGAGTCAAGGAAAACCGCCAAAAAGGGCCCGGATTTGAAGGATTTGGCTGGGGCGTCGGCCTTCAGCCAAATCTTCGCCGGCTTTGCAACAAACCGGTTCCCCCGCCGTTAGTCCGGCCGGAACATTTAAGCGGGCAAGGGCTCTCATGGCAACGGACGAACTGGTCAAGACGACGACGGGCATCGCCCATCACGGCGCCGAGCGGCTGCCGTCGGTGGACATCGACAGCTTCAACATCGAGATGAAGGACGAGGACGGCTTCCTCGGCGACCGCGCCAGCAAGGGTGCGTTCCGCGACATCCTGGACCGCTGGCGCAAGCCGCTGCGCAAGACCGGCGAGGACCCGTTCGGCAAGGAGCCGTCGGAGAACATCAGCAAGAAGACGCTGGACGCGATCTTGGTCGGCGACGACACCGAGGCCTCCGCCGTGGTGCACAGCGCCATTGAGGACTTCGCCCAGGAGCTCGCTTACGTCACCCGGCGCTTCCTGAAGACAAAAGCCTGGGCCAAGACCGAGCGCATCGTGGTCGGCGGCGGTTTTCGCGATTCCCGGCTCGGCGAGCTCGCGATCGCGCGCACCGAGATCATCCTGAAATCCGAGGATTTCAAGATCGACATGATGCCGATCCGCCATCACCCCGATGAAGCGGGCCTGATCGGCGCGCTGCATCTGGCGCCGTCCTGGATCTTCGAAGCCCATGACAGCATCCTCGCGGTCGACATCGGCGGCACCAACATCCGCTGCGGCCTCGTGGAAACCAGCTGGAAAAAGGCCAAAGATCTGTCGAAGGCCAAGGTGGTGCATTCCGAGCTGTGGCGTCATGCCGACGACGAGCCGACGCGCGAAGCCGCGGTGAAGCGGCTCACCAAGATGCTGAAGGGGCTGATCACGGAAGCCGAGAACGAAGGCTACAAGCTCGCGCCGTTCATCGGCATCGCCTGTCCCGGCGTGATCAACGCGGACGGTTCGATCGAGAAGGGCGCGCAGAATCTCCCCGGCAATTGGGAGAGCAGCAAGTTCAACCTGCCGGCGAGCCTCGTCGAGGCGATCCCCGTCATCGGCGAGCACGATACTGCGATCCTGATGCACAATGACGGCGTCGTTCAGGGCCTGTCGGAAGTGCCGTTCATGCAGGATGTCGAGCGCTGGGGCGTGCTCACCATCGGCACCGGGCTCGGCAATGCGCGCTTCACCAACCGCCGCAAGGAGAACGGCAACGGCAAAGACCGGGATTCTACGGAGAACGGGAAGAAAAAGGGCAAGACAGACAAGGAGTAACCTTGACCGGTTAGGTTAAGGGACGGATTGCGTTGCGTCATGCGGACTACACGCTACGGTCGAAATCGCCGCTTTCACTCGGCCAGCGAAGCCGCCCTTCCTGGCCAGTATTTCAATGAGCGGCACCGGGACCGCCAGTGTTTACCGCGTCTGGCGGTCCCACCCGTTTTTTCCGAACACGCGATGACCCCCGAAGACGGTGCGTTCCCTCCTGCCTTGTGGGGGGAGGGCCAGGGAGGGGGTAGCCCAGCAACCGGTGCCGATGGTGTGCCCGCTCTGACAGGCCTCGCCCCGCACTTCAACTCCACCCCACACGCTCAAAGAACGCCGCGATCTCCGCGGCCGCGCGATCCGGATCCTCCCGGTGCGGGAAGTGGCCGACATCGGGAAACATCGCCAGATCGAGTTCGCTGAAGGTCTCGCCCAGCCGATCGGTCCACGCATACGGAAACAGCGGATCGTGCTCGGCCCAGCGCACGCATGTCGGCACATCGATCGGCGGCAGGCGCGGCGCCTCGCCCTTCATCATTGCGATCCGTCCCGCATGGGAGGCGCGATAATGTGCAAAGCCGCCGGCGAGATTGCCGTCTTTGAAGAAATTGTCGGCGAAGGCGTCGAGGACGTCGTCGAAGGCGTCTTTCCGGTGCGCCCAGCCTTGCAGGAAATGGCTGATATAGAGCCGGCAACTTTCGCGGCTCGCGCCGACCAGTTGCGGCGCCATCTCCATCTGGTGAAAGGACTGGTACCAGATGTGGTTGAGCCTGTCGGGGGCCGCCATCCGCGCCCCGATGCCGGGATAGACGAAATCGAAGAAGAACAGCCCGGCGAGCCGCTCGCCTGCCTTCCGGGCCAACGGCTGCATCACGGCGCCGCCGACATCGTGGCCGACCACTGCGAATCGGCCGATGCCGAGCCCGTCCATCAGCGCAAGCATGTCCGCCGCGTGGCCCTCCGGCCCGTAAGGCCCATCCGGCTTGTCGCTATCGCCGAAGCCGCGGAGATCGGGCGCTACAAGCGTGAAGCGGTCCGCAAGACGTGCCATCACCGGCTCCCAGGTCAGCCAGAATTCCGGCCAGCCATGCAGCAGGAGCAGCGGTTTGCCCCGACCGGCGCGGACCAGGTGGACATCGGCGCCATTGGCCGAGATTGTCAGATGCTCCATGGCGGTTCCTTTCGGGCAGACGCGTTTTCGAGCGAAGTGGCCACCGGTTCGCGACCGAGAAAACGCGTCAAAACGAGAATCCAGGGCTCCGTTGCGATTCATCAGCGGTGCCCCCGGGACAAGGGCTGAAAGAGGCTGCGGATTTTCCCCTTTCGCGCCTTGTCTGGCCCGCCGTCCTCGCCTATTAACGCCCCCAACCACAGGGGCAGCAACCCCTCCATGGCGCCTTCAGGAGAGGTGGCAGAGTGGTTGAATGCACCGCACTCGAAATGCGGCATAGGTGCAAGCCTATCGGGGGTTCGAATCCCTCCCTCTCCGCCATTTGTCGCCGATTGCGCGATGTTCTTGCGAAACAGCTACCCGATCGCTGCACCGTTGACCCGCATCAATGCGGATCAGTCATTGCCGCTTGAACTGATCGTTGTGACATTGGATCGTTTCTCCGAAGATCAGCACGGACTCTGGGCGCGAGTAGAGGCGCTCTGGAAAATGTCGGTTGCCCAAGATACGGCCTCCGTGGCCGATGCCCTCCACCCGAATTATGTTGGATGGGTAACAGGGTAGCCTCAGCCTCACAGTCGCGATGCCGCAATCGCGTCCGTAGGGCCTTCATCCCCGCGCGTTCTGACGTACAAGCTACAGCCGCTGAGCGTTGTCGTGTTCGACGGCAAGGTTGGCGTCGTTCATTACACCTATGTGGCTGAAGTCGAATCCAGCACGAACGCTTCAAAGACCGTTTCCGGACGCTGGAGTGAAATGTACCTCCGGAAGGATGGCCAATGGTCAATGATCTCTGTCAGCGGCGGGCCGGACGGCGAGCGATAGTCGGGATCAGGCAAGCCTCTCAGGCTACCGCCTCTCGTAGCTCCGCGCCCGAGCCGGTTTGCCGACGTCGCCACAGATGACCGAGAGCCATGGAGGGCTATGGCGTAGACGTACTTCTTCGTTTCGTCGTTCTCGGCCCGCCAGCAGTTTCTAACTCTTTCTGGCCGGCCGATAACGCACGTGATCGATGAGGCTGCGCAGCTTCGACGGAAGATTCCGCCGGTCCGGAAAATAGAGGAAGAAGCCTGGGAAGAACGGGCAGTACTCCTTCAGCACGGGCACCAGCTCACCTCGTGCGATATAGGGCCGAAACGTCTCCTCCATGCCGAACGTCAGGCCGCCGCCCGCGCAGGCGGTCCGCACCATGACCCACATGTCGTTCGTCGTGATCCGCGGCTCCACCGCGACGTCGAACTCGCGCCCTCCTTCCGCAAATTCCCAGCGGTAAGGCGCGACGTGCGGCGACGGCCGCCACCCGATGCAGCAATGCTGCGAAAGCTCGCGCGGGTGAGAGGGGATGCCGAACCGCTCCAGATAGGCCGGAGCTGCCACGACCAGCTGGCGCTGATCGCCTGAGACCGGCACCGCGATCATGTCCTGCTCGATGACTTCGCCGAGCCGGACGCCAGCATCAAAGCCCTCGGCCACGATGTCGAATTCCTCATCGGTCACGGTCACGTCGACCTGCACGCCGGGATTGGCGTGCGTGAATTCGGCCAGCAACGGGCCGCGAATGAATCGCTCCGCGATGGACGACACGGCAAGACGCAGCTGCCCCGTTGGCTGCGCGTCACGATCCCGCGCGCCATCGATCGCCTGCTCGACTTCGGCCACCGCCGGCGCCACGCGCTCGTGCAGGCGCATGCCTGCTTCGGTGAGACTGACGCTGCGGGTCGTTCGCTGCACGAGCGCCACGCCCAAGCGGTCCTCCATGCGCCGGATGGCCTGGCTGACGGCGGATCGCGTCACGCCGAGCCGGTCGGCGGCCCCACGGAAACTCTTGGCTTCCGCGACGGCGATGAAGACGGCAACGAGGTTCAGGTCGGCGATCATTGGTTAGATGATCTTACCACCTTGGTCATCATTGGCCAACTTGCCTCACCTTTCGCCAGGAACTACGTCTCCGCCATACGATGGAGGCACTGATGACGTCACTGGATCAATACCGCCTGTTGGGTCGCTCCGGCTTGCGCGTATCTCCCCTCGTGCTTGGCACGATGACCTTCGGGACCGAGTGGGGATGGGGAGCCGACGCCGGCGAAGCCCGTCGGATATTCGACCTGTATGTCGACCGCGGCGGCAATTTCATCGACACCTCGGTGAACTACACCAATGGCGCTTCCGAGCGCTTGGTTGGCCAGTTCGCGCGCGACAAGCGCGACCGCCTCGTGCTTGCGACCAAATTCACCATGGCCCGCGACCCCGGCAACCCGAATTCCGGCGGTAACCACCGGCTCAACATGGTTCGTTCGGTGGAGCAGAGCCTGAGGCAGCTCGACACCGATCGCATCGACCTGCTCTACCTCCACGCTTGGGATGCGACGACGCGGCCGGATGAGGTGATGCGCGGTCTGGACGATCTCGTGCGCAGCGGGAAGGTCCAGTATGTCGGCATTTGCAACACGCCGGCCTGGCGCATTTCACAGCTGCAGACGATCGCAGATCTGCGCGGCTGGTCGCCATTCGTCGCCCTGCAGATCGAATATAATCTGGTCGAGCGAACGGTCGAACATGAGCTCATTCCGTTGGCGGCAACCCTCGGCCTGGGCGTGCTGCCCTGGTCGCCGCTCGGCGGCGGCGTGCTCACCGGCAAGTACTCCCGGGCCGATCTCCGGGATTCCAGGGAGAGCGCCGTCGGGACGACGCGCGCCTCGATCATCGCGTCGTCCGGCCTTCTCAACGAGCGATCGCTGAATGCGGCCGAGACGGTGCGATCCGTCGCCTGGGAGCTCGGCGCGACCTCCTCGCAGGTAGCCATCGCATGGACGCTGGCCAATCCCGCGGTCACCGCGCCGGTGATCGGGGCCCGGACCTTGGAGCAGGCCGAAGACAATCTTGGCGCGGTCGGGATCACGCTGTCACCTGAACAGATGGCGCGCCTCGACCAGGCGACCGCGCCCGATCCCATCTTTCCGCGCCGCTTCCTGCGCCGCCCGATGGTCGAGCAGCTGATCTTCGGCGGCGCCACCGTCGCGCGGCGCGGTTAGCTCGCAAAGCCGACCACGCGTGCATCACTTCGGGGCAGACGACATGTTGCACCAGAAAGGGAGACACCAATGGCAACCATGCTCAATCGCGCACTCGCGGCGTGCGTCACTGCGGTCGTTTTCACCGCATCCAGCCTGACGACGGCCGCGCCTTGCGGACAGGCCAGCTCGACGCAGGACGACAACAAGCGGACCGTCACCGATGCGTTCGATCGCTGGGCGCAAGGAGGCACCACCTTCTTCACCGACCTGCTGCATGACGACGTGGTCTGGCGCATCAAGGGGTCCGGCCCGAGCGCCGGCGAATTCCGCGGCCGCGATGTGTTCGTGGATCGCGCCGTCCGCCCGTTCGCGAGCCGGTTGTCGACACCGGTCCGCCCGACAAGTGTGAGGATCTTCGCCGACGGCGACCACGTCATCGCGCATTGGGAAGGCAGCGGCGTGGCGCGCGACGGCAAGCCTTACGCGAACAGCTACGCCTGGATCATGCGCATGCAGGACGGCAAGGCCGCGGAGGTGACCGCCTATCTCGACCTCGCGCCCTATGACGACGTCCTGCGGCGCATACCGTCGCCGGCGCGATAGCCCCGCTCCGAGGAGGAGGGTCATCGCAGGAGAGAGTGATATCGCTTGCGGCCATCCTTCGAGACGCCCGCCGTTGGCGGGCCCTCAGGATGAGGACCGCGTGCGTGGCGCTGGTTTCAGCGGGCTCCGATGCCGCTGAGCCTCATTCTGAGGAGACAGCGCAGCTGTCGTCTCAAAGGGCGAGGCGCGCGCTCAGCTCGCGCAAATGATGTGCAGAATGCAGCGGCATCGGCAGTGGGCTCCCTCCCCCGCTTGCGGGGGAGGGTTGGGGAGAGGGTGTCTCCGTAATGGGACAATCCCCTAGAGGAGAAAGCCCTCACCCGGCGCGCGGGACGATGCTGCGCATCGCCCGGACGCGCCGACCTCTCCCGCAAGCGGGAGAGGTTGCACCGAGTACGCGGCAATCGATTCACCAAAAGCCTGCTGCGAGGGGCGGATTGAACCCATCGCCTGCACGATCCGACCTAGCAAGGCCCCGCCATCCGGCGGGCGCTAGGTGATCCCAGGACGATGTTCGACAAAACCTACCGGCAGCGCCTCGAAGCCGATCTGGCGCGATGGGAGGCCGACGGCGTGATCGCCCCGGCGGCGGCCGCCAGCATCCGCCATGCGCTGCCGCCGCTGCCGGCCGGCGTCAACATCGCAATCGTCGTCGGCATCGTCGGCGGCCTGTTGATCGCGGCTGCATTCCTCGCCTTTGTGGCGGCGCACTGGACCGAGATCGCGCGGCTGGCGCGGTTCGCGATCCTCTTGGCCGGCATGGTGATCACCGGCAGCCTCGGCGCGTGGTTTGCGACGCGCGGCCGCAACGTTCTCGCCGATCTCTGCGCCAGCATCGGGGCGATCATCTTCGGTGCGGGCATCGCGCTGGTCGGGCAGATGTACCACCTCGGCGAAGACTTTGCCGGCGGCATGCTGTTATGGTCGATCGGCGCGTTTGCCGCGGCCCTGCTGACCGGCTCGCGCGGTGCGCTCGCGGTCGGCCTCGTCGCCGCCGGCATCTGGACCTGCATGCGGACTTACGATGCGCCCGATGTCCTGCATCTTCCGTTCGTGGCGGTCTGGCTGGTCGCAGCAAGCGTCGCCTTCGCCTGGAATTCGCGCGCGGCGGCTCATCTCGTCGCTCTGGCCGTGCTGCCGTGGTGGATTGCCACATCGTTCCGCTTCGAATTCGATGGAGCCCAGCCGTCATTCGTGCTCGCCAACGGCGCGGCCCTGTTGTTCGGCGCCGGGCTTGCGATCGCCGCGGCACTCTCGCCGCGGGCGCTTGGCCTCGGAACGGTTCTGTCGATCTACGGCGCGTTGTCGCTGGCCGGCGCCGCCGTGCTGGAGGTGACGACCGTCGACGACATCATCCGCCTCCGGACCGCCACGGTGCCGGCCCAGCCGCTTTGGGCGATCCTGTGCGGCGTTGCCGGCGTGCTCCTTGCGCTCGTGTCCGCCGCGATCACCAGGCGCCCGGGTGAAGTCCTGGCAGGATGCGCGATCGCCCTCGTGCTGATCGCGGCGCCGCTCTGGCCCGCATCCACGGCCGGCGAGCCCTGGTTCGCCTATGCCGCGCTGCTCTGCGCCATGCTGTGTCTCGTCGTCTCAGGCATGCTCGACGATGTGCGCCCGCGCATCGTCGCCGGCTGGCTCGGCATCGCCGGCGTCATTGCGGGCATCACCTGGGCCGTGAAGGGCTCGCTGCTGCGCCGATCGGCCTTCCTTGCCGCCGCGGGCGTGGTGGCCGTCCTGTTCGCAACCGCGCTCAATCGCATGCTGCCGAGGGCCGGGCGATGAGCGAGATGATCGCGTCCGTCACCGGGCTCTGGCAGCGCATCCCGAAAGCCGCGCTGTTCGCCGCCGCCATCCTGATTCAATGTGCGCTGCTGGTCCTGATGGTCGCCGACCGCATGCAGATCCTGCGCGAAGGCACGGAGGTCACCCTGCAGACCCAGCCGGTCGATCCCCGCGATCTCTTGCGCGGCGATTATGTCGTGCTGCGGTACGACATCTCGCAAGTGCCGGCCGGTGCGCTCGCCGGCGAGCCGGCCGACGCACGCAATCCGGTCGTGTTCGTCAAGCTGGCGCCTAAGGCAGACGGCCTCTACGCGGCGGTCTCGGTGCATGCCGAGCCCGTCGCGGTCACCGCGCCCGAGGTGCTGATCCGCGGCCGCGTCGGCAATCACGGCGGGTCCTGTGGCTCGGGCCGACGCACCTTCTGTGACAAGCTGCTGATCAAGTATGGTCTCGAAAGCTACTTCGTCCCCGAAGGCGAGGGCCGAAAGCTCGAGCAGGCGCGCAACCAGCAGAAGCTGCGGGTCGTCGCCGCCGTGCTGCCCTCGGGACGTGCGGCGATCAAGCGGCTGCTGCTCGACGGCGAGCCGGTGTACGAGGAGCCGTTGTATTAGCGGCCGGTCGTTTCGGGCGCCGTCTTCAACGCCCGCCGCAGCACATCCCACATTCGCGGCTCCCTCATCTGCGCCACGTTGAAGCGCATGAACTGCGACGCCGACTGCGACACGCTGAACACGTTGCCCGGTGCGAGCACGACATTCTCTTCGAGCGCGGCACGCGCAACAGCCGTGGCATCCAACCCGTCGGCGAGACGGCACCACAGGAAGAAGCCGCCGCGCGGCATCAGCCATGGCTCGATCCCGAAGGCCTGAAGTTTTCGCGCGACGTCGCGACGCGACCGTGTGAGCTTTTGCCTGAGCTCGTCCATGTGCTTGCGATAGCTGCCGCCGACCAGGACTTTCGCGATGATCTCGGTCGCGGCCGGGCTCGGTCCGCCGAAGCTGGTTGCGACCTGGAGATCGACGAGATGCTCGATCCAGTCGGCGCGGGCCGCGATGTAGCCGCAGCGCACCGACGCCGACAGCGTCTTGGAGAAGCTGCCGATGCGGATCACGCGGGTGAGGCCGTCCAGCGCGGCAAGGCGCGGCGAGCGCTCCGGCTCGAAGTCCCCAAAAATGTCGTCCTCGATGATGGTGAGGTCGTGCGCGGCAGCCGCGGTCAGAAGCCGGTGCGCGGTCGCAAGAGACAGCGTCGCGCCCGTCGGATTGTGCAGTGCTGAATTGGTGATGTAGAGCCGCGGCCGTTCGCTGCCGAGGATCTGCTCGAAGCGGGCGACGTCGGGGCCCGATGGCGTGGTGGGCACGCCGACGATCTTTGCCTGATGCGCGCGCAGCAGTGCACGGAAATTGAAGTAGCAGGGATCGTCGACCAGCACGGTGTCGCCGGGACGGAGCAGGAAGCGGCAGACGAGGTCGGTGGCCTGCGTGCCCGAGCCCGTCAGCATGAGCTGGTCGGCCGATGCCTCAACGGCATCTTCAGCCAGCCGCGTGATCAGCAGCCGGCGCAGCGCCAGTGGGCCACGCGTGCTGCCATAGTCGGTCAGCAGGCTCCCGTCGGCGCGGGCCAGCGCACGTACGGCCCGCCGCAAGCCGGCCTCCGGCATCCAGTCTGCCGGCAACCAGCCGCAACCCGGCTTGAGCACGGCCGCATCGGCGTCGAGGGACTGTCGCGACACCCAGAACGGATCGACCTCTCGGTCGCGCCGCGGTTCGACCTCGGCCAGCGCGAGCGGCGGCGTTACCGTCGGGGAGACATAGAAGCCCGAGCCGCGGCGCGCGCGAATCAGGCCTTCGGCAGCGAGCCGGTCGTAGGCCTCGACCACCGTGGAGGGCGAAACGTCCATGGTTGCGGCGAGGCTGCGGATCGAGGGCAGGCGGTCGCCGGCACCGAGCGCGCGGCCCGCGACCTTGGCGCGGACCGCGCTCATGACGTCAGCGGTCCGCCTGCCGTTGCGGCCCTTCATCCGTGCGTCGGTCCCCATGTGTATGGCCTTCCATATCAATACAGTTTGGCGAGATTGTATGGGATTGTCGCTGGCGCCGCCACGATCGAAGGAGATAGATGGCCGCGCCAGGAAATGAGGTGACATGCAATCTGCAGGCAGCGGCTGGGGCAACGGTCTCCTGGGCGTCATCATCTTCAGCGGCTCGCTGCCGGCGACGCGGGTGGCGGTCGGCGGCTTCTCGGCGCTATTCCTGACCTCGGCGCGCGCCGTCATCGCGGCGCTGATCGGGGCGGCGGTGCTCGCCGTGCTCCGGCAGGCGCGGCCGCAGCGGCGTGATCTCGCCTCGCTCACCATCGTCGCCATCGGCGTCGTGGTCGGCTTCCCCCTGCTGACGGCGCTGGCGCTCCAGCACATCACCTCCGCGCATTCGATCGTCTTCATCGGCCTGCTGCCGCTGTCGACCGCGATCTTCGGCGTGCTGCGCGGCGGCGAGCGGCCGCGGCCGCTGTTCTGGCTGTTCGCCGTGCTCGGCAGCGCCACCGTGGCCGGTTTCGCCCTCTCTGGCGACGGCTCGGCGTCGCTCACCGGCGATCTCCTGATGGTGGCGGCGATCGTGCTGTGCGGCCTCGGCTATGCCGAAGGCGCCGCGCTGTCGCGCCGCCTCGGCGGCTGGCAGGTGATCTCTTGGGCGCTGTTGCTCGCGCTGCCGTTGATGGCGGCGCTCGCGATTCTGACATGGCCGCCCGTCTGGAGCGGCGTCACTATGCCCGCCTGGATCGGGCTGGCCTACGTCTCCGTCTTCAGCATGTTCGTCGGCTTCATCTTCTGGTACCGCGGGCTCGCAATCGGAGGCATTGCCCGTGTCGGCCAGTTGCAGCAGCTGCAGCCGTTCTTCGGTCTCGCGCTCGCGGGCTTCCTGCTGCATGAGCCCGTCGCCTGGAGCATGATCGCCGCGACCGCGCTCGTGGTCGTCTGCGTCTTCTTCGCGCGGCGGTTCGCGTGAGGCCCGTGCCTCACGCCTCCCCCATCACGGTCCGCGTCAGCGCGCTCCTTGCAAACTTCTTCAGCGGCATCGGCTTGCCGAACAGAAAGCCCTGCACGAAGTCGAAGCCGAGCTCGTTTGCCGCGACGAGGTCGGCGCGGCTTTCGACGCCCTGCGCCACCGTGCGCGCGCCAAAGCCCTGCGCCAGCTCGACGATGTGACGGCACACCGTGCGCTTCAGCCGATCACTGCCGCTGCCGGTGACGAATTGCCGATCAGCCTTCAGCTTGACGAAGGGAATTCTGTCGAGCCCCATCAGCGACGGCCAGTTGGTGCCGAGATTGTCGATCGACAGGCCGATATTGTGCAGGCCCACCTCGCGCGCGACCTCGGTCAAGAGATCGACCTCGCGGATCGCCTCCTCGCTGTCGATCTCGACCGTCAGCCCGCCGAAGGCCGGATGCGTCGGCACGCGGCGGCAGAGATCCCGCACCGCCTGCGGTTCCCTCAGATAGGAGGCGGGGAGATTGATCGACAGATCGATCGGGCTTTGTTGCTCCAGAAGATAGTGCCAGTCCTGCACGGCGCGATCGACCACGAACTCCGACAGGCCGCGGAAATGCGGATCGTGCGGCTCCGGGATGAAATAGGCCGGCGGCACCACGCCCCAGGTCGGATGCCGCATCCGCACCAGCGCCTCGGCGCCGCTGCGGACGAGCGTGCGCGCGTCGATCTTGGGCTGGTACCAGAGTTCGAGCCAGCCAGCGTGCAAGGCCTCGCCGACATGCACCGCCGGGCTCGGCGCCGGCTCCTCCGGCAGCAGCATCGCAACACGCTCGCGCAGCGTCTCCGCGGCAAACGGCGTGGTCAGTGGCGGCAGCATCGCAAGGCCATATTCCTCACCGACCTGCCGCACGGCCTTGACGATGATCGACTCGCGGGCACCGACGGCGAGGACCCTGCCGGCAAATGCCTCGCGCACCAGGATTTCGAGGAATCGTCCCGGCTCGATGCCATCGGCGGCGACGCCGAGCAGGATCAGGTCCGGCAACTCGGTGGCGAGCACGGTCCGCAGCTCGTCGGCGCTGGCGCACTCGCAGGTGACGAAGCCGAGATCCTCGAGCACCTCGCTGAGAAAGGCGCGCAAGTGACGCTTGCTGTCGGCCACGCAGGCGCGCGGCGTCACCTTTCGCCGTCCGAAGGTCACAGGCCTTCGGAGGGCGAGTTCAGTCGTCCCATCGTTCATCGTACACCACTCCCGTTCCGTGACGGTTTTTTAAACGGCGAGCGTGGGTTCAAATAAGGAGAGCTTCACTTCGTTCTTGAATAATTTGAGTAACGTTAAGCTCTGCAATTCGAGCTAATTTGTCGACAGAATCTTCAAAAAGAAACTGGCGTGACGAGACATCACACGGGCGGCGACGGTCGAGGCGCGTGAAATGTCTCCCGCGCGCAATCGGCGTGCAACTTGCCAATCGACGGCGTCGCGCAATGCGGTTGCGCACTCGCCGCGACACAGCGATGAGTCCGGCGGAGGATCAATTGCCGGCGATCATTTCGCGTCACGCCAGTCCGTGTGCTCGTTCAAGGGGCGCGGCTGGTCGTGTTTGTCGGCGTGGTCGGTGGTGCGATTGCGTTGCAGCGGCGACGTCTGCGCCATTGTCGTCGACGTGAGCGTCGGCGCGCGCATTGGCAACGCTACCATCATCAATCTCGTCGAGCCGAGCTCATCGGCATTCTACTTCCGCAGCTCTTGTCGCGCACCGGAGCGACCGCAGCACTGGAAGAACGCGTCTACCCGCCATGCGCGCATATCGCGCCTTCGCTCGTGACGGTTCTGCGAAACGGGTCCGGGCCGGCGGCGGCGAATGTGAAGTGCATCACATGCACATTGCTGCACTTGCGCTATTGCTCCGCGCAGCCGGTGATGGGCTGTCGAGGACTACAGCAATGACGATGCGGCGAATGATGACTTGGTGGTTCAGATTCGTGGTGTCGGGGCGGTTTTTCGATCGCTTCCTGAGCCTGCCGCGCGCGCCGCGCGCCTAGTTCTGCCCGATCAGCTTGCGGAACGCCGCCGCGCCGTCCTGCATCGCGTCGCGTCCCTTCCAGGCCAGATAAGTCAGCTTGCCGCCGAGTGTGTCGTGGCTGCGCAGCCGCCGCGATCCGAGAATGTGGCCGACATTGGCGGGGAAGCGGCTCACCTCGGCGGATACCAGCGCCGCGATCGCGTCCATCAATTGCTGGAGGCGGACGCCCCATTCGCAATGTTCGATGCGGTCGATGCGGACCTTGAGCGCATACTCGGTGTCATAGATCTCGGCGAGCAGGTCGCGGGCAACCAGCACCCGGTTGTTCCGGAGCGCGATACGAAGCGCGAGGCGCTTGTCGTCGAGCCGGTCGAGAACCATGTGAACGACGCAGGCATAGGGCGTGGCGGCGACGTCTGCCGCGGCCTTGCTCGCAGCGGCCTTGGTGGCAAGCCGCACCAATTGCCAGGACGTCTTCAGACGTCGCGCGACCAGCGCCAAGGCGAAGGGCAGCGCCTCGGGATGAGCTTTCTTGAAGGCGTCGAGCTGCATAGCGATCTGGACGACCTGGCCGTCGTCGAATTTCGCGATCCTCTCGGGCAGCTTCTCGTTGAACTTCGATAGCGCATCGCCGGCGCGCAACACATGCAGCATCTTCAGGACGTCATCGAAGGCGGTGCGCGAGGCCGTGTATTGCGCGAGCTTGGCGCGCGCCAGTTCGGTGCTCTCGGACGAGGTGAGGGTGCTCTCGAGGACCTTGACGACCTTGGTCTGGAAGGTCGACGCGATCTTCTGCACCTCCTTCGGGTTGTTGGCCGCGACCTGGTCGTTGACGGCCTTGATGTAGTCGCGCGCCATGGTCGGCAGCAGGTCGCGGCAGATCCACTCCCAGATCGGGGTGAGGGTGTTGCGCGAGATCCGCCCCATGTTGGCGTGCTCGGGCGCGCCGTCGATCAGCAGCAGCTCCAGCGGCGCGAAGAAATAGCGCGAAGGGCTGGTGGCGCGTGCCTGGGTCGATCCGTCCTTGCGGAACTCGGCGCGCAAGCGGGACTGGATGTCGGCCGAACCCGGCATGTCGATACCGCACAGCTCGAGCCGTTCGAGCTCGCTGAGCAGACAACTGCGCGACAGCGGCGTCAGCCTCTGCAGGAATTCCGACAGTCGATCGATCTCGTTCATAGCACGCAATCTTTCGCAGCGTATCCCGCGTGCTCGCGGGCCCATGCATGGAGGCATTTGCGCGCTCAACCTCCCTAGAGAAGCAAGTCGCCGTTAATTAATCCGTAAAACCCGGGGGACGGGCGGGCATCGGGGACCAAGAGGAGCCGTCCGACCGCTCAAGATGCGCGGCGGGAACTCAACCCCAGCGCGGTTGAGGGCGGCCGCACGCAAGCACAAATTGTGCCGAAGCCGCCTTTTCAGCGCAGAACTGCCTAAATCACCGTAGTCTTACGGAGAAGAAAGTTAAGCACAGACCCGCCCCGGTTCCGCTAAACGAGTGACATGGGGTCACAGAATGATACGGCCACTGATTCGCGGCCGTCGGAATGGGACGAAGGCGGCGCTGAGCGAGCTGAAGAGCGCGATTTCGTCCGTCTGAGCGCCGCCCGTGGCAAGGCGGCTGACGAAATGGCCGCTGCCATCGCCCGCGAGCTCAATGGCCCCCTGACTGCGCTCCTGCTCTACATGGGCGAGATCAAGCATCACAGCGATCAACTCGTGCCTGTTGCGGGCGATCGAGCCTATCTGCGGCGGGTGGTGGAGAACGCGCTGATACAGACCGAGCGCGTTTGCGGTCTGGTCAAGCAGCTTGCCGGCCCTGACAAGGGCGGCTTGCCGATTCCGTCCAGCACCGAGGAGGCGCAGTCGAAGGCCGCCCGCGCGCTGCAGCCGCCGCGCGCGCTGAGCGCCGAACTCGTCGGCCCGTCGGGCCAGAAACGGTTGACGAAGCGCGAGCGCGAGGTGCTGAGGCTGATCAGCGAAGGCTATTCGAACAAGCAGGGCGCGCTTCGCATGCAGATCAGTCCGCGCACCTTCGAGAGCCATCGCGCCGAGGCGATGCGCAAGCTCGGTGCGCGCAACACTGCGGATCTCGTCCGTGCGGCGCTGCTGCATTCGATCGATTGAGGCGGGCGCGTTGCGCCGCCGGCGAGCGGTGCGCCCGCGACATTTCTCGAGAGGCTCGGAAACCTGCCGCGGTCAGAAATAATCTTCGGCAAATGGGCGCGCGTGGGTGGCGGGACGCAGCGGCTTGATCTCTTCCTTCGGCGCGTTCGGAATGATCGTGATGATCCAGCGGGGAGGCACGCTCGATTCCTGCTCAAGCACCGAACGCACGAAGCCGGTCACGGTGGACCCCCCGGCCTTCACCGTCGCCATCCGGCCATTGAACTGTGCGATGCGGAAGCGACGAACCTCCTTCTGGTCGGCCGTCTCGTACTTGAACATTGGAAACCCTCCTGGTTTTCCAAGGACTATCGCCACCTATGATTAGCCATCTATGAAAATCCCAAACCGTAGAAGTACGGCGGGTTTGGCGCGGTCTGTGCCGGGGCGGCTTCGAGCGGAGTGGATGCCGGTTCGCGCGAGAACGCGTCAACGCGAGATGCTGCGCGATTTCCGTACGATTCCATAGAAAGGAAGATGGCTCTAGACCTGCGGCTCTTGCGCGCGCGCGGCGGCATAGGCGGCATCCATCAGGTCCAGGAGAGCATGAAAATCGGCCTCGCCGAGGCCCTGCGCGGTCTCCTCGAGCCGCAACGCCAGCGCGGCAAGCCTGAGATAGCCGAACGTCCCGGCCGCGCTCTTGAGCGAATGCGCCTCCCGCGCGATCCGCGCGTGGTGCTGCGCAAGCGAGAGCGTGCGGAACAGTTGCAGGCGCGCACAGGTCTCGCTCCAGAATACGTCGCGCACTTCACAGGCAGCATCCTCGCCGATCTCGCGGACCAGCGCTTCGTACGCGCGCGGCTCGCGCGCGGGGTCGGCATCGAGCGCCTTCCGCGCAGACGCGACGGTTACGTCAAACATGGCCTTGCCTGCTTTGAGCATCGTTCGTTGTCGCGCGGCACGTAACCGGCGCGAGGGCACATCCCGTGTCTACGGCATCCGAATTTCAGTTCCGGTAGCAGGATGGCCGGTGTTTGCAGGCCGATCTTAGCCGGCGGTTTACCACTCGCCCGGGGCTTCAGCGCGTGCCGAGCAGCCGGTCGTACTGGGCTTTCACGGTGGCGTAGCATTCGCACGCCGTCTGTCGCAGGCCGTCCAGGTTGATGATCTGGATGTGTCCGCGGCTGTAGTGGATGAAATTGGCCTGCTGCAGGGAGTGGGCGACCAGCGACACGCTGTTGCGCCGCGCCCCGATCATCTGTGCCAGGGTCTCCTGGGTCAGCAGCAGCCGGGAGTCGCCCGACAGATCATGGGTGTGCAACAGGCACCGCGACAGCCGCGACTCCACGGGATGGGCCGCGTTGCAGCCCGCGGTCTGCTGCGCCTGGACGTAGACCGCCAACCCGTGGCGCGTCAGCGACGTGCGCAGGCTGCTGCTCTGGTCGGCGGCGATCCGCAGCGGGTCCAGATCCACCACCGACGCGACGCCGGGTACCTGCACAAGGGCGGTGTTCAACGCCGACGCCTCGCCCATGATCGAGAGCGTTCCGAGCAGGCTGTCGCGGCCGATCATGGCGACCTGCACATGCTTGTCCTTAGCCAACTCCACCACCAGCGAGATGACGCCACGGTGGGGAAAATAGGCACGCTTGAGCGTCTCGCCGGTCTGGACCAGCACCGCGTCATGGGGCAGATCAACCGTTCGCAGGTACGGACGGATCAATTCGTAGTCGTCCGCCGACAGTGCGCTCAGAAAGCCGTTGGGTGGACGCGCCATCGTTTCCAAAGCTGCCTCCCCAGTACCTGCCCCCTCGAAACCGCGACGCGCGAAACCATGCCCTCCGCGGTGAGTTCATCATGTTCAGGCCGGGATATATTGGCAATTGAAATAGGTTGTCCGGCCGCGGCAATCGGTCCCTGCGGCGCTGTGTGCTTGCGAAACGATGCGCTTGCGGCAGCGACTGCACGGGAAGCTCCGATTCAAGCATGGAAGCAGTTCCGGGGAACATCACGACCGCGTTCCATCGGATGCCGTCGGCAAGTCCCCGGCCGTCACTTAGTTGTATGCTGAGAAAATACTACCGTAAAGATTGTGGCGCAGTCCAACAATTTTCGAGTGACGATCGTCGGGCTGTTAAAGCCGGACTGTGCGCGCTTGAACACGAACAGTTCGATCCGGCGATCATCGACGTCGTCATGCCGCATTGCCTGGCAGGCATCGCCGCGGCAGCGACATTGCCCGGCTGTGCGGCTACGTTAGCGCCGCGCGAGCCGCTATGGCCGCAGGGTAAGAGTTCGTTTACCCCATGCGCGGACTGCGCACATCGGAGCGATGCTGCGAAACGCCGATCACGGGAGCATTGCTGGTTGCGGGCGGCTCGATCCAACCTCCCGCAGGCCGTCTCCAAATGCTCTTCACGAACAGGACTTTCCCGCGCGCCTCGCCCAGCTGTTGTCGGACCGTTTACCTCGCACATCGACTCCGTTGCGGCATGGAGCCGGTTCTGCCGAAAAGCGCTGGGGCATGCCGACGAACCGCAAATTTCTCTTCAATATCCGTAGTAGGACGGAGGATGAAATTAACGGGACTGTGAAAGGGGATGTCTAACGATCGAGGAGAGGGCGTCCGTCCGTGCCAAGGGTGGCTCAGGCGTCCAGTTCAAGTCAGGTCAGTAAGGCGTAGCTCATGGATGATCTGTTGCGGGAGTTTTTGACGGAGACCAGCGAGAGCCTGGACACCGTGGACAATCAGCTGGTGAAGTTCGAGCAGGAGCCGAACAACGCCAAGATCCTGGATAACATCTTCCGCCT
>NZ_RQIT01000031.1 GCF_003837805.1 Bradyrhizobium sp. RP6
GCGGCACATTGCCGGAACGGCGTGGTCGACCAAATGCTACATGAACATGCGACCGCTCTATCAGCCACAACTCTCTGAAACCGGAGCCGTCGCCTGATCAAAAGTGCGAAAGATTCTGGACAGTACCCCTTTTCGAGAACAAGCCGATCACTCTTGTGCCGTCAATCGCTCTCAGCGCGAAAGGCCCGGTATGCCAGCTGAATGCCGTCCTTGAGCGAGGTGGTGGCGCGCCAGCCGAGCCCGGACAGCCGACTGACGTCGAGCAGCTTGCGCGGCGTTCCGTCCGGGCGCGACGTGTCGAAGCTGATCTCTCCGCGAAAGCCGACGGCGGCCGCAACCATGAGTGATAACTCGGCGATGCTGATGTCCTCCCCGGTGCCGATATTGACCGGTTCTGGCGAGGAATAGGTCTTCATCAAATGGATGCAGGCGTCAGCGAGATCGTCGACGTAGAGAAATTCGCGGCGCGGCTTGCCGGTACCCCACACCACGACGTTGCTGCGGCCCGCAATCTTGGCCTCGTGGAAGCGGCGGATCAGCGCGGCCATGACGTGGCTGTATTGTGGGTGATAATTGTCGCCTGGGCCGTATAGATTGGTCGGCATCACGCTGATGAAATCGGCGCCGTACTGGCTGCGATAGGCCTCGGCCATCTTGATGCCCGCGATCTTGGCGATTGCATAGGGCTCGTTGGTCGGTTCCAGGGGGCCGGTCAGCATCGAATCCTCTCGCAGCGGCTGCGGCGCCAAGCGTGGATAGATGCAGGAGGAGCCGAAGAACATCAGCTTCTCGCATCTGTTGGCATGGGCCGCCTGGATCACGTTGCTCGATATTGCGAGGTTGTCGTGGAGAAACTCGGCGCGCAGCGTGTTGTTGGCGACGATGCCGCCGACCTTGGCAGCGGCGAGGAACACGGCCTGCGGCCTCTTCGCTCCAAACCAGGCAGTCACCGCGGCTTGGTCGCGCAGGTCAACCTCGCTTCGCGACACCGTCAAGAGATGGACGTGCTCGCGTGCCAGCCGGCGCATCAGCGCTGCGCCGACCATGCCGCGATGGCCGCCGACGAAAACCGTCTTGCCTTTCAGCTCAAACGCCGCGCTTGCCATTTGCTGCGTCCTGTCTGGCTTGGACGAGATCGCTGGCGACCATTTCCTTCACCATTTGCGAGAACGACGTTTTCGGCGCCCAGCCGAGTTTCGCGCGCGCCTTGCTGGCGTCCCCGATCAGGAGATCGACCTCGGTCGGACGGAAATAGGTCGGATCGACCTGTACCAGGGTCTTGCCAGAAGCCTTATCGACGCCGACCTCCTCGACGCCCTTGCCATGCCATTCGATGCTGCGCCCGACCTCGGCAAACGCCAGCTCGACGAACTCGCGGACAGACCGCGTCTGGCCGGTCGCAAGCACGAAGTCACCGGGCTCGTCCACCTGCAGGATCCTGTGCATGCCTTCGACGTAGTCGCGGGCATGGCCCCAGTCGCGCTTGGCGTCGAGATTTCCGAGATAGAGCTTGTTCTCGAGGCCGACCTCGATGCCGGCGACTGCGCGGGTGATCTTGCGGGTCACGAAAGTCTCGCCGCGGATGGGACTCTCATGGTTGAACAGGATGCCGTTGCTCGCGAACATACCGTAGGCCTCACGGTAGTTCACCGTAATCCAGTAGCCATAGAGCTTGGCGACGCCATAGGGCGAACGCGGATAAAATGGCGTGGTTTCCTTCTGTGGCACCTCTTGCACGAGGCCGTAAAGCTCGGAGGTTGAGGCTTGGTAGAAGCGCGTCTCCTTTTCCATGCCGAGGATGCGGATAGCTTCCAACAGGCGCAGCACACCGATCGCGTCGGCATTGGCGGTGTATTCCGGGCACTCGAAACCGACCTGGACGTGGCTCTGTGCGGCCAGATTATAGATTTCGGTCGGCCGAATTTGCTGCACAAGCCGGATCAGGTTGGACGAATCGGTCATGTCTCCATAGTGCATTAGGAACGGCACATCGGCGGCGTGCGGGTCCTTGTAGAGATGATCGACGCGCGCGGTGTTGAAGGAGGACGACCGGCGCTTGACCCCATGCACGGTGTAGCCGAGACCTAGCAAATGCTGGGCGAGATATGCGCCATCTTGCCCGGTGACGCCGGTGATCATCGCCACGCGCCGGTTTGGATTGTGAGCCGCCATGATCTCGCTTCGTTGCGCCGGAAAGAGTTCGCTCTGAAGAACCGTTGCCTAGTCGCTTCCCGAAAATCGAGATGCGCACGCGCGCTACAATCTTAACTAAAGGAGCGCGATCGTTAGCCCCTGTCATACACCTCATGAAGAAATACACACCATATACATTGATTTATAGGTGGACTGACTTATTCCGACACATCGATCTTAAGAGATGAAAATCAGGCCACGTCGCAACGGCGATGATCCGAGGCAGGTGAGATGAATTGTAAGCGCCGGTACGCCCGCCCGGGCGCGCTTGCCGCCTGGCTATGTCGCCAACGAGACAGATGCCGTCCATCTGTGAGCCTTATCGATCCTCACGAGCATGTATGGATCCGCGCGCTCTCATCGGGGCGCAGAGGAGCGGCGGGGTTGCGGCTTCCGAATAGAAGAACCCGTCTTATCTGTCGGCATAAAATTATAATCCACGCCGTTCCCTAATATCAGGTTTGCAGTAGGCGATGCACAGCCGACGCAAGACAAAGGACTGGCAAACGTTGGTATAGACCGTCGAACGTTTCGATATCGAAAGTTTACGTTAGTACAATGGAGCTTCGACGCCGATCTTTTAATCTTGACCGAACGTAAGTTGCCTCAGTCCGAGTATGACAAGTCTCTTAAAGTCCGCGCCGGAAATTTGTTCCCGGGAGAACTGGATAATTCAAGCTAGAGCCGCTGCGCAGGTATATCACCAGCGGACCATGTAGAGGATGTGGGCAGCGTTCTTTTTTCTGCCTGAAATGGAGAGAAGCCGAGACGAAACGTGACCCCTATCGAGGAGTCGATCCTGAGCATCGACGCAGTTGTTGCCGGATCAACTTCATCCGGTAGGCCAGTATCGCTGCTCATTTCTTTTTGGAGACTTAGAAGTGAGAGTCGTGAGATGGCTCATCAGTAAGGGGGAGGCTGTTTGTGCCAAGCTGGATGTCGCCCTGCATGCGCAACTGCACGTTTGGCTCTCGTCGAGGCGGTCACGGTGTTGGCGATCCCGTCGCAGCGTCATTCGACTAGATAGCCAAAGGGTGGAATGAAGCCGACGAACAATGATGGCTGAAAGAGATCTAAATCACGCGGGCGAATGGGGATGCGATAAAGACGGCCGCGGAAGATTCCGAACAACCCGTTGTTATCGGGCAAGCGAGTTCTATCACGGGCTCCTATAGCGCGGACGCCGGACTCCTCGAACTTGGGCTGCATGGATTAATATGTGTGGAATTATTGGCATTTTGGGACGTGGTCCGGTCGTTGGGCAGTTAGTTGCGTCGCTCAGGCGACTGGAATATCGAGGCTACGACTCAGCGGGTCTCGCGACTCTAGAAGGTCTCCGTATCGAGCGCCGCCGCGCTCAAGGTAAGCTGAGAAACCTTGAGGAGCAGTTGAGCTACAGTCCCCCTGCAGGTCAAAGCGGCATCGGTCACACCCGCTGGGCGACTCATGGAAAGCCGACCGAGAGCAATGCTCATCCGCATGCGACGGAAAATGTCGCGGTCGTGCATAACGGGATCATTGAGAATTTCCGCGAGCTGCGAGCGGAGCTGGAACGAAATGGAGCCGAGTTTTACTCAGAGACGGACACCGAGGTTGTGGTGCATCTCGTCGAATTCTACCTCAAAAATGGCTACTCACCGCAGGATGCGGTGCAGGCGTCGTTGCCGCGCTTGCGCGGTGCCTTCGCGTTGGCATTCCTTTTCAAGGGGCACGACGACCTTTTGATCGGTGCGTGCAAAGGGTCGCCCCTTGCGATCGGACATGGTAACGGTGAAGTGTACTTAGGATCTGATGCGCTCGCGCTCGCGCCTTTGACCGATACCATTACTTATCTTGAGGACGGTGACTGGGTCGTGCTTACACGCGCGACGTGCGTGATCTATGGTACAGACGGCTCTGTCGTCCCACGAGAAACATCAAAGTCTGATGTATCGTCTCTCCTTGCGGACAAGGCGAATTATCGCCACTTCATGGCTAAGGAAATCCACGAGCAGCCGACAGTTGTCGGCAAGACATTGGCGCATTATCTCGATCTGGCGGCCAAACGGGTAGCGCTGCCGTTCGCGTTGCCGTTCGACTTCAATTCCATTGAGCGCATTTCAATTACTGCGTGCGGCACGGCAAGCTACGCCGGCCACATCGCGAAATACTGGTTCGAGCGGCTGTCGCGTTTGTCTGTCGAGATAGATGTAGCCTCTGAGTTCCGCTACCGGGAGGCGCCTCTGCGCCGGGGCGATCTTGCGATCGTCATCTCGCAATCGGGCGAGACCGCCGACACACTAGCTGCGTTGCGATACGCCAAGGGCCAGGGCCTGCACACGATATCTGTCGTTAATGTCCCGACGTCGACGATTGCGCGCGAGAGCGAATCCGTTCTGCCGACGCTGGCGGGGGCAGAAATCGGCGTCGCTTCCACCAAGGCATTCCTCTGCCAGCTGATGGTACTGGCGGTGCTTGCCATCGCAGCAGGGAGAGAGCGAGGCAAGCTGTCTGAAATCGATGAATCGAAGCTCGTGCAAGAGCTCATCGAGATGCCGCGGTTGATTGCTGCGGCCTTGTTGGTCGAGCCGCAGATTGAGAAGCTCGCGCGCTATATCGCCGGCGCTAGGGCCGCACTCTACCTCGGTCGTGGCACATCGGCGCCTCTGGCGTTGGAGGGCGCGCTCAAGCTGAAGGAAATTTCCTACATCCACTCAGAAGGTTATGCCGCCGGCGAGCTCAAGCACGGGCCGATCGCACTCGTCGATGAGGCTATGCCTGTGGTGGTGATCGCGCCTTACGACGGCGTTTTCGAGAAGACCATTTCGAACATGCAAGAAGTGGCGGCTCGGGGCGGCAAGATCATCCTGATCACCGATGCGAAGGGCGCTTCGGAAGCGACGGTGGACACGCTCGTGACCATCGTTCTGCCGACAATGGTCGCAAGCTTTACGCCGATGGTCTATGCCATTCCGGTCCAGCTCTTGGCTTACCATACCGGCGTCGTAAGCGGCGCGGACGTCGATCAGCCGCGTAATCTCGCAAAATCGGTCACTGTGGAATGAGGCTGCAGTGTTGGGTATCGAGATGGATCTCGACGAGTTCCCAATCCGAAGTCGCTGGTAGCTGCCGTGCGGTCGTGCAACCTCAACCGATACTACCGTCAGCCCGCCTTGGTGTAGTAGGACTGGTCACCCTAGCGGCGGCGCGGGATGCCTCTGGGCTTGCAATGTGCTGGCGAAGCCGTTCAGGAGGCGTTGCAATCCGCCACAGGATGCCAAGAGTTCCAGGCTTGTTGGCCTAATGATGCTCCAAGCCGTATCTGGGATTGAACGGTCGCGATGCAGTCGTCATGAAGCACGCGCTCTACAATGCCGTTCTGCATAGTATCGCGATCTATGGGAAGGATCTGATTGGCGTCCGCAGGTGAATGGTCAATCGACCGTTCCCAATGGAGGCGGATCCTCGCACTGCTCGCTTCTCATCCGACCTAGTGAATGGCAGTGGGCGAGCGCGCCGCCGTTCCATTAGAAGCAGGTCCTGTGTCCGCTAACGTGAGGGCGGCCAACAGCATCACGTCAGGTTTTGGTAAGCCCGAGTCCCTATCTGCGCCGCATGGCCTAGCAAGCCTGAACTAGACGTGGAAACTGCATGTCCGACCGGAGTACCAATTGCCATGTATAATCGGATCAATGGCTCGTCTTATTTCACATCCTCTCCCCTTGACGAGGCTGATGAGCAAAACGACGCAGACACTTTCGCGGATGCGTTTCGGCAACTGCGCTTAGCCCCGCCAAACTCCAGCGGTACTTCGACTTCGGCAGCACGGCCCTATTGGCTTGATTCAAGCCCGCCTGTCGTAGAGATCGATAAGAGGTCGTTCAGAAAAGCAGCAGAGGGCTATCACAGCGACGAAATCAGGAAAATCGCCGATAACCCACAAGAATATTCGGACTTCGTCTCTCAGAAAGCGGCGCGAACTGCAGAGGTTGCTGAGGAGTATGGAACAACTCAAGATTCTGTAAATGCGCGATACTTCAGCTATCAATTAGGAAACAAGAGTGTCGGTCTTCTTCGAATGGAAGGGGGCGACAGCATGACGAATTTTGACGTGGAAAAGTGGCAGGAGCTGTTTCCCGGGCGACCTGGGACGACCGCCACTGTAGATCTCCAGGTCGTTCATCCTCTTGTCGAGAACGCCGGCGATATTCTGCTCGAGCATCAACTTGGAATGGCCGGTGAACGGCCACTGCTGAATTTGCGTCCGGCTAATCCGGAGGCAAGAGCCCGTGCTGCAAAGATGGGGTTCGTCGAGGTTGACGCCGATAACATGGTTCTCGACCCAGTGAAGTCAGACAAGTGGGTGAGGAATGGCGACGGCAAGTGGCAGCGAGAAGGCACCGCTTCGCGGTATCTTCGCAAAGCTGACGACAGCCAAGACCGTAAAGTCGAGATGCCAGCGAGTGCTTCAACATACGATTATGAGGATGATTTCATGTGACCATGGAATTGCCGGCATTTGGCCTCGTGGAAGAAATCGATGGCGCGCGCGGTTGCGGCCCAATACGCCAACGTGACGCCGGTCGAGCACGTCTATCCGCTGGTGCGCAGTCAGAAGCAGCTCGACCGCGTGCTCGATGAGATCGAGGAAGCGCCCGGGATCGTGCTGTTCACCCTGCTCGAGAAGGATCTGGTCGCGAGACTCGAGGATAAGTGCAAGCAGATCAACGTTCTGAGCCTGTCGATCATCGGTCCGGTGATGCAGCTGTTTGAAGCCTATCTGGGCGCGGCGACCACCGGCCGAGTCGGTGCCCAGCACGTGCTCAATGCGGAATATTTCAAGCGCATCGACGCCTTGAACTACACGATGATTCACGACGATGGTCAGCACGTCGAAGGTCTCGACGAGGCCGACGTGGTGCTGGTCGGCGTGTCCCGCACCTCTCTAGCCTGCTCCGCACTTCTCTGCGGCGGCGGCGGCGTTTAGCTCAGAGTTCCTCGTTTGACTCAGAATGCTCTCTCCTCAGTTCTCCTTTGGCTTAGCAGTTGCTGATTGTTCGCGCCTGGGAAGTAGGGCTTCTTGTACAAGCCTATTGCTGAGAATGCTCGCCTGCGGCGACGACCTGTTGTGACCCCGGGGCCGGCCGTTTGGCCGGCACGTGTGGCGCCGAGCACGTTGGACGGCTGGGACCACAACTCTTCCGCAGATGAAGCTCGCGAAGAAATAACGGCGTGGGCGCCTGACGATAGTCAGTCGCAACAATGTACAGCGAAGCGGCCGCCCAACGGACAAGCCGGGCCCCGCAAGCGTCAACGGACGTAACGATGCGGTGAGCACGAGCATAGTGCAGAACGCTCTCACCAGAAAAGGGATGCCCAATACATGGGGGGGCTGCTGAGCGAAGCTCCGTTGTCATCGTCACCGCTGTGGGGCTGCACAGCCAATCTCGTGCTTGCCGGGCCATCTCGGCACTCTGCAATGGAATATATAGCCTCGCTCCAGATGGAGCTAAGAAGTGCTTTAGCGCAACGACGGCTCTGGGTCAGCCTTACGATGAGCGTTGGCGTGGAATCAGTCGAGTTGGCGTGCCAGCGTCTCTCGCAGGATAGACTGTTCTGCAGCCTCCCATGTCCGTAAAGCGTGGACGGGCAAGAAATTGCTGGCCGCTAGCATATTTATAGTAAGCCCGGGTTCGGACTGCGAAGACGTTGCCAGGTGGCGTGATTGTCGCCCACGAGCGTTTAGATCGGACATGAACTCAAGCTGCAGGTTGGAATCAGATATCGCCTCGGGCGCCAGATGCCTTCAGTGCGCTGTCGAGGCACTTAAGTAACTCTTGTCCGCCAAATGGTTTGGCGAGGAAGCCAATTGCTCCCGCGTCCAGGGCTGACGTGCGCACACGCTCGCTGGGGAAAGCGGTAATGAAAATGAAAGGTGCTTCGTAACCACGCGTCCGCATCTGTTCCAGCAGCTCCAGCCCGCTCATAGTCGACATCTGCACATCGGTAATGACACAGGATATCTCGTTCAACTGCGGCGACTGCAGGAGCGCCTCGGCCGAAGCAAATATCTGCACGACGTAGCCACGCGATTTTAAGAGGTTCCCTGTCGCCGCACGGACTGAGGCGTCGTCGTCAACGACGGAAATCAAAGGCGTGGACAAGATGAGCCCTCCTGACGCGGGAACAGCGGCTGCCAAAGCACTAGCCACCTTCGGCGAAAGATGGGCTGGAGAGATGAAGCTGTAAAATCATACTTGCGTTTGTTCGGGACGATTTGCGCGGAGCCCCAGCGTCTCGCTCATTCTGATCAGCTCGGCGAGCGACCGGGCACGCATCTTTTTCATGACGTGACCCCGGTAGATCTTGACGGTAATCTCGGCGAGCCCAAGTTCGGCGGCTACCTGCTTGTTCATCAGGCCGGCCGTGACCAGTTTCATCACCGCCTGCTCTCGCGGGCTTAAGGTCTCAAATAAAGACTGCAGGTTCGCGACGGTCCGCTGAGCTTCCCGTCTTTTGCGATCGCGTTCGGTCGCCGCAACCACAGCATCAAGCAGTTCCTGATCGCGGAAGGGCTTGCTGAGAAAATCGACCGCACCTCCCTTCATGGCCCTGACGGTCATGGGAATGTCGCCATGACCGGTGATGAAAATGATGGGGATTTGTATGTTCAACCTGGCCAGCTCGGTCTGGTAGTCAAGGCCGCTCAGGCCCGGCAGCCGGACATCAAGAACTAGACAGCTTGGGACGTCCGGAATTGTGCTCTGCAGCATTTCCCGGGCCGATCCGAACGCAACGGCCTCCAATCCTACCTGTTTAAAGAGATTAGTAAGCGAGCGGCGCACTGAGATGTCATCCTCAACGACAAAGACGATCGCCTTCGTCGAGGCCTCGGCACTGCTACCCTCACTTGGCGAGTCAAATGGTCCTGTCACTGGATGGCCTCCTTATGCACGGGCAGGACAAACTGGAAGGTCGCGCCCGGTTCATCTTTCTGAAGAAACGATAGCCGCCCTCCGTGAGCTTCCACGATAGAACGGCAGATCGAAAGTCCCATTCCAAGGCCACTCGACTTGGTGGTGAAGAAGGGATCCAAGACGTGGTCAGCGTCCTTCTCAGCGATCCCGACGCCGCAATCGGCCACGGCAAGCTGCACGCGCCCCAGATCGTCCTTGGATGATTTAATCAGAAGTTCGCGCGGCCGGTCTGTAATTGCGTCCATCGCCTCGATTCCGTTCATTACCAGATTGATGATCACCTGTTGTAGCTGAATTCGATCACCCAGGATCCTAGGCAGCACGGCCGTCAACTCGGTTCGCAACGTCACCCGGTGGCTCACCAGCTCTCGTGTTATCAGCGCAATGACGTCCCTGACGACATCATTAATGTCGAGCGGCACCATCTCAATCTCGCCTTTCTTCGCGAGTGCGCGAACACTACGGATCACCTCGCTTGCCCGGATCGCGTCTTCGATGATCCATTCCACTGAAGAGCGCGCTTCGGCAAGATCAGGAGCTTCGCGAGCCATCCATCCGATGCACGCATCGGCGTTGGTGAGAATAGCGGCGAGTGGCTGGTTTATCTCGTGCGCGATGGAGGTTGTCAGTTCTCCTAACGTCGTTACGCGCGTCACATGGGCAAGCTCCGCCTGTGCCTTTCGCAGGTCTTGTTCGGCCTGATCGGCGCGAATAATGGCCGTGATGTCAGTGCTGACGCCACGGTAACCCAGAAAATTGCCGTTTCCGTCGAAGAAAGGTTTGCCACTCGTGCGCACGTAGATCGGAGATCCCGTCCTATTCACCGTGCGGTAGACCAGATCCCGAAACGGCTGATGCGCCTGCAACGTCGCCCGGTGCTGCCGCCACTTTTCGGGCTCGTCTTCGACGTCGCACGCAATCTCCCAGCGAAGCAGGTCTATCAATCCTGTGGCCAAAATTCCTGCAGTGCTGGTGTGCTCGGATAAGCGAGTGACCCGATGATCTGGACCGGTCTCCCAGAGCCAGTCGGAAGCTGTCTCGGCGTAGTCGCGAAAGCGCTGTTCGCTTTCGCGCAGCGCGACAAGTGTGTTTTCCAGGCGTTCCCTAGCTGCGTGTTGATCGGTGACATCCATATGTGTTCCAATCAGCTCGCTGACCTTACCATCGCTAGCGACGACAACATGCGCAACGGAGTGTATACGCCGTATCCCGCCATCTGGCAGAAGAACACGGAAATCATACTCGAACCGCTCCTGCTCCTTTTCTCTCGCCTGGCGCTGCACCTCCTGTAACCGCGGCAAGTCTTCCGGATGGATGCGCGAGCGAATGGTCTCTATCGATACCGGCTCTTGCGGGTTAAAGCCAAACAGTCGATCAACTTCCGCGGAGCGATAAACGAAATCTAGACCGTGGACGTCCCAAGACCAGCTGCCTGTGTGGGTGAGATGCTGGGCCTCGGCCAGATAGGCCTCGCTGCGACGCAACTGCTGTTCTGCTCTCCTCGCTGCCGTAATATCGGTAGCTGCCCCAACAAACTCGATTTCACCAGAAGCGGTTCTCGTAAGCCGTGCCTTCGCATGGATGTGCTTCACAGAGCCGTCTGGTAGCCGCAATCGATATTCGTGCTCGAAATCGCTCAACTCCCGCATCGCTCCATCGATAACCTGTTTAACCGAAGCCCGATCATCTGGGTGAGTGCGATCAACGACAAGCTGCGGCGAGGGAGTCGTTTGAGGATCCAATTGGAAAATCCGAAATGTTTCCTTTGACCAGAACGCCTCGCCAGTGGTGGCGTTCCAGCTGAAGCTGCCTGTATGACTCAACTCCTGCGCTTGAGCCAAATGCGCTTCGCTCCGCTGCAGGGCAAGTTCGGTCTGCTTTCGCTCCGTGACATCTTCGCAGGCGATAAGGACAATAGGCCGGTCGTCGGCCCAAAGCATGGCCTTGGCGTTTTCACGTACCCACAATACGGAGCCGTCCTTCCTGACTTTCTGGACGTCCCACATGCGCGATTGTCCAATATCCTCAAGGCACGCCCGAATGCATTTGTGAACGAATGCGCGATCCTCCTCAAGAAATATGCAGAGCACGGAGTGGCCGATCAGTTCTGCAGGAGCATAGCCGAGTTGGGTCGCGCCGAATGTATTGACGTTAAGGACAGTGCCGGCTTCGTCGACCATGAAGTACATGGCCGGATTGTGCTCGAAGATTGCTCGCCACCGTTTTTCACGATCCTCCAAATCCGCCGCACTCCGCTGAAGCTTGACCGCAGCCACACGCGCAGCCTCTCTTTCCTGGCGGAGCTTTCCGATCAAGTACGTTCCTACGATTGACACAATAAAGAATGCGACAACCACTGGAAGATCGCGGGGGTCATCGATTTGTAGGCTGAACGCCGGCGGCGCAAAGTAGTATGCGAGAGCAGCGATTGCCATGATGCAAAGCGCGGATGACGCGATGAAGCTGCCCATCAACGAAAATAGCAAGACTACTAACAAATAGGCGAACGCCGTCGCGGCGAAATGGGCATTAAGGTACACGCAACTCAGTGTAACAGCGGCTAAGGTTATGCCGCCGAAGGTCAACTGAGGGGCTGAACGTTTAAGACTGCTGATCTGGATAGACATTTTGAGACCGTCCGGCCTGTTCTCCGGCGGGAGAGCTATAGCATTTTAGGCAAAAATGGGGCAATCCTCGACGCTTGGATCGAGCGTGTCCGAGATTGATCACCTGCGGCCGAACTCAGCACGCGCGGGGAAAAAACGCATCATAAACGTACGTATAGTTGTCCTAAATCTTTCGATGAGGCGTCGCTGACCCTGCGGCAGTCGAAGCTGAAACCTCTGCTTTGCTCCCCTGCCGATAGCCTTGCCGGCAGTCGCTCGAGCCTGCGAGCCGATGCACCCCCTTTACGCCCGCGGACGAGGACAGCGGTTTTTGTTCAGCCGAGAGGTTGAAGCGAAACGATCAGGCGGGTCTCCGGACCGGCAACGAACAGAAACAAGCGGGCGAACCACTCATCTCGCCGGCACAGTCGGTTCTGCGGAGGAAAGCGCAACGTTCATGTGCCGAGACAGGAAGGCCAAGTTGCGCGAACCACCTGGCGATTAGGCCATCACGCCTAGCTGCGGAGGAGTCGTCTCCAATTGGTTTCGGTGGAATCGAGCGCCGACATGACACCGAACCGACGGTGTGGACGACTCGCCGCATTCAGATGGACGGTAGCCGTGACCACCCAAGGAGGCGCCTTGAAGAAGCCCCTAGTTCTTTGATCGCGTGCTTTTCAGGGGCAGCTGCCTGGCGGCGACGCGGAGCAAGAGCTGTGCACTGGAGAGCGCACGAGACAGTGCCGGCTCGCCTTAAGTCGGCTTGGCCGATTCGAAGTACGAGAAATGTGTCTCTTGCATTCAATTCGTGTTCGGATGGTGGCGGTTAAGATCCGGGACCTACTTCATTGTGCTTGTAGGGTCGATAGTGGTCGAAACTGTGGGCTGGTTGAGCCGAGCCTGCAGCGTTCCGTGCTCTAGCTCGTCTTCCCACCAGGATACGAACACGGCTGCGATGCCATTGCCGATGATGTTCGTCAGGGCGCGCACCTCGCTCATGAACTTGTCGATCGAAAATACGATTGCCATGCCCGGCACAAGCGCTGGGTTTACCACCGACAATGTCGCAGCGAGGGTGATGAAGCCAGCGCCGGTGACGCCGCTCGCTCCCTTCGACGTTAGCATTGCCACGAGCAAGATCGTGAGCTGCTGGTTAAAGGAGAGATCGACCCCGAGTGCCTGGGCAATGAACAAGGTTGCAAGTGTCATGTAGATGTTGGTGCCGTCGAGGTTGAAGGAATAGCCAGTTGGCACCACCAGTCCGACGACCGTCTTCGAGCAGCCCAGCCGCTCGAGCTTCTCCATCAATTGCGGCAGCGCGCTTTCGGAGGATGACGTACCGAGCACGATCAGAATCTCGTCTTTGATATAGACAAGAAACTTGAAAATCGAAAAACCGACGAGGCGCGCGATCAGGCCGAGCACCACCACAACAAACAGCGCGGCTGTTGCGTAAAACAGCGCGATCAGACCGATCAAATTACCGAGTGCTGCCGGCCCAAACTTGCCGACCGTGAACGCCATGGCGCCGAAGGCGCCGACCGGGGCCGCTTTCATTACAATAGCGATTACGCCGAACACTGCGTGCGCGACGTCGTCAATCATGCCGCGCAGCCGCTCCCCACGTTTTCCCAGAGCCATCAGAGAAAAGCCGAAAAGGATCGCGAACAGTAGAACCTGCAGAACATCCCCGCGAGCGAAGGCGCCGACCACGCTATCGGGAATGATGTTGAGAAAAAAGTCGACGGTCTTCGAAGCTTCCGCCTGCTTGACGTAATTGGCGACCGCCGCAGCATCCGGCTTGACCGCAAGGCCATGGCCGATTTGGACGAGATTGCCCATAACAAGGCCCAACAGCAAGGCAAAGCTGGACACGATCTCGAAATAGAACAGCGCCTTCACGCCGACGCACCCCACTTTCTTCGCATCCTGAATATGCGCAATACCAGATGTGACGGTGCAGAAAATAATCGGCGCGATCACCATCTTGATGAGCTTGATGAACCCGTCACCGAGGGCCTTAATCCAGTCGTTGGTGGCTAGAGATGGCCAGAGGCAGCCGACCACGGCGCCCATAAAGATCGCGATCAGCACCTGAACGTAGAGTATCTTATACCAAGCTTGCGACGCGCGTGCAGGCGCCGCAGTTGCCATGGTGGTCATGACGCTTCCTTCCCGAATATACTCGAATGTGAGCCGCCGCGCTTCAGAGGCGGCAGCGTCATACGAGACTCATCATTTTAGCCGTGTCCGATTGAAGACGGTTCCGGGAGCCGGCGCGTCCTTCCAAAGGCAGGCGTGTAGTTACGTTGTCCATTCTCGTTAAGCAAGATATGCACCAGATGCCTAAGCGGCGGCCGATTGATCAGTCGTGGACAAGTCGTCTGCCTGGGCGGGATTGGCTGAGTCGAGCGCGGACCGCATTCGCAAGGTCGAAAAAATAATTGCAGCGTAGCGCGCATTGGCGGAGTTACGTCTCGACTGGGAGCCTTAGCGTGCTCGATATGCACACAGTGCTGAGATCGATGCAACAACACGTGGCATCGGTAAAATCGATAGTTTGGATTGCACGCATTTGCCGGATGGAAGCGCGGCTTGGAAAACAAGATTGTTCGTAAAAGCCATTGATGTAGGAACTACCGGCAAAGCTCGATGTGCACGGGGGCGTTTGTCTCCAGGCCTGTGCTGACGATCCGCATTGGCCAGGGCGGTCACGAGGCCGGCTTCGCTCACGGCCCCTCGCGCCTTTTGCGCCGTCGCAGAAGCAGCTTACAACGAGTTATCGGCTACCCGTTCCTGTTGCTGCCAAACGACGGGCTTCCTGCGGTCCGCTCCACTACCGGCGCGGCGAGCCGTCGACCAACCACACAGGGATCTCTTCGGCTGACAATTTCTAACGCTTCCTTGCAGGGCCGTCGCTGTCTGCTCGGAAACAAAGGTGCCGGAAACCTAACAGAGTGTTAGGTCCACTCCAAAGTGACGTCGCCGTCCACGCGAATTTCTCTCGCTGAGCATAGAGCTGCCACTGTTCGTACCCGGCACAGGAATTGCTGATGACAAATGAGAAGTTGCCGCCGTCATATGAACCGAAGCGGACCTGCCACAGGAGTTGTCGATGAGGCTTGCAATGCCGCTCTTGCTTGCACAAACGAAGCGCGTGAATTTGGCGGCCGCCACGAGCTGCCGCGCGACCAACGGGCGATTCGCGCCACCGCGCCGCGTGAGCCGCACGTGCAGGCCATCACTGTCAGGATACGTCGGCCCGCGCTCCCTGGCGGGCTGACGCAGATGGATGTGGTTTGGGCAGAGATTTCGCAATCCCTTGCGCTCACGATTGAGCTCGCCAGCTTGACGACCGTGATCCTTCTCTTGATTGGTGTGCCCCTGGCTTGGTGGCTAGCGCGCTCAAAGACCTTTGCGAGCGAGGCGGTGGCCACGTTGATCGCCCTGCCGCTGGTGCTGCCGCCAACGGCTCTCGGCTTTTGCGTCCTCGTTTTGCTCGGCCCCCACGGACCGGGTGGCGTTCTCGCCTCTTTCTGGGGCGAGCGCACGCTGGCCTTTACTTTCGCCGGAATCGTGGTCGGATCGGTCCTCTCGGCGCTGCCGTTAGTCGTGTAGCCGATCCGTAACGCCTTTGTTGCGATAGGCGATTTCCCCTTGGAGACGACCGGGCGCGTTTCGCCGTTGTATGCCTTCATCCCCATCACCGCGCCACTGGCGCGATTGGAATTTGTTAAAGCCGCCGTGGTTGGCTTTTCTCATACGATCGGCACATTCGGCGTCGTGATGATGATCGGCGGCAATATTCCTGGGCGCACTAAGGTGTTGTCGGCCTACGTCGTAGACTACGTCCAAGCGTCGCGCTGGCGTGAGGCAAGTGTGATTGCTGGTGGTATGGTGATGTTCGCCTTTACGACAATCTTCACTTTAGCGCTCATCGACAGACACTGTGCCAGGAGGGGCACCTAATCGTCTTAGGACTGCCGCCCGACATCCTAATGCGGGCGGCAGTCTTGCAAACTGGGCCCATCCATCCTTCCGAGGGTACAATGAACAAGCTTGCTATAGCCACGGCAGCTGCTGCATTCGCTCTCAATTCGGTGCACTCCGCGCCTCTGCCCGAAGCAGCGGCCGATGAGGTCGGCGTTTCTCAGCAGCGCCTTGCCAAGCTAGACGAGTTCTTCGCTCGCGAGATTGCAAGCAAACGCGTGCCGGGCGCGGTGATTGCAATCGCGAGAGACGGCAAGCTGATTCACTACAAAGCGTACGGCCAACTCGACCCCGTAAAAGGAAGCCCGATGCGGCTCGATGCGCTCTTCGCGCTTGCTTCTATGACCAAACCGATGGTGGCCGTTGCTGGGCTCATCCTTATGGAGGAAGGTCGCCTTCCTCTACACGCCAAGCTTACGGATTACTACCCGGAATTCGCAAACATGAAGGTGGCAGTGCCACAGCATGACGGATCATTAATATTTCAAACGCAGAGTTCTGCGATCTACATCCACGATCTTTATCGCCACACAACCGGACTCACCTACGGTGCGCCCGACAGCTCAGACCAAGTGGCGCGTCTCTATCCCGGTTTCGCCGACCCGCCCCTAAGGGGCGATAAGCAGGCTTTCATCGAAGCGATTACCAAGCTGCCGCTAGCGCACCAACCGGGGACGGAATTCGAATACGGCTTCTCGACCGATGTGCTGGGAGCTGTCATTGAACAGGGTCAGCGAACAGCGATTGGGCGACTATCTCATCCGCAATCTATGGAAGCCCATCAAAATACAAGATGCCACTTTCCGTTTGTCGGAATGGCAACGCGAGCGCCTCGCGCGTCCATTTTTCGGAGGACCCGCTGACGGGAAAGCCGCAAGACATCGAACTCCTCGAAAGCCAGACGAAGTTTGACCGCGGGGGAGCATGCGCATTTGCGACAGTCGGTGACTACGTGCGCTTTGGACAAATGCTGCTCAACGGCGGGGAGCTCGATGGGCAGCGGATTCTTGGTCCGAGGACGGTGCGCCACATGATCTCCAACCACCTCGGGCCAGGAATCAAAATAAAGTCGCCAATGTGGAAGCGCACCGTGCCGGCTTCGGGTTCGGGCTTGGAGTGGCTGTACGGCTAGCCGGGGGGCTTTCAGCGGTTCCGGGCAATCCAGGAGAGTTCACCTGGACCGGCGCCTACGGCACACAATTTTTCTGCGACCCAAAAGAGCGTCTGGTCGTGGTGGTCGGAACGGCGGCGCCCGGGGAAATCCGGAAGTACTACCGCGAACAAGTCCAGTATATCGTCTATGCCGCGATACTCCGATGATTTCACTTTCCCTCGAAAAGCTCGATGATCCGTTTTGGGTAGCAGACAGGCAGTGTTGCTAATACGGATCGATGTCGACTGAATGTAGGCGCCGTTGCCTTCTATCCGCGTCGGATGGATCGCACCAATGCTTCAAGACACGATCGCCTCCGCTGTCGCGAAGAAGCTCCTGCAAGCGGGTGAGTGTCGCGATGCGCCGCGACGTCGCGCCTTGCCACCGATTGGCTTGTGCGATGAACGCTCCTAGATGATATTAAACGTCCGGTCTCTTGCCCACAGCGCCGTTGCGATGAGGTGCGAGGAGGCGCTTTTACCAAAATCAGATCGAGTTGACCAGCTCCCAAAGCAACGTCAGCGGGGCGCATCGCGGCTCGGTCCATTGCGGCCTCTCTTCCTCGCTCGACGGCCGCTTTTGGACGGGCTGCCTGTGCAGTCGCGATCATGAGAGCTTGAACGCCTCGTTGGTCAGCAATCGGCAGGCCTGATTGGGAGCGGGCAGTGCGGTGCCCGTCCACTGCGCCAATTCTATTCGACAATCGGGCTGACGAGTGTCGCGATTGTAGGTTAGTCCCCGTGCAGTGGTGAACCTTCCTGCTGATTTGTTCAAGTGCTCACATCTTCAAAACTGAACACCATCAGCATGACAGATCCATGGCAAAGGGGCTGGCACGTGGCCGGGTTCACAATTGCGCAAATTTCGGCGGTCGCTTGATGTCTTAAGTGTTTCGCTTCGCTGGCCTGGTTCTTGCTAAACGTCAGTAATTCGTAACGGCCACGACTACTCACTTGGAAGGTTTCATGGATGATGCAACGGAAACGTTCTACAGCGTGATCAGACGTCAGGGTATCACGCGCCGTAGTTTCCACAAATTCTGTAGTGTGACGGCCGCGAGCTTGGGACTTGGTTCGCTCACCGCAAGCAATATTGCCCATGCCCTCGAAACCAAACCGCGTGTGCCCGTCATCTGGTTGCACGGGCTCGAGTGTACCTGTTGCTCGGAAAGCTTTATCCGCTCGGCCCATCCCTTGATTAAAGACGCGCTGCTGTCGATGATTTCGCTCGACTATGACGATACGATCATGGCGGCGGCTGGACACCAGGCTGAGGCCATCCTGGAAGAAACCCGTGCCAAGTACAAAGGCAGGTATGTGCTCGCAGTCGAAGGCAATCCGCCGTTGAAGGAGGGTGGCATGTTCTGCATTGACGGCGGCAAACCGTTCGTTGAGAAGCTCAGGTGGATGGCAGAAGGGGCCATGGCAATCATCGCTTGGGGCACGTGTGCGTCCTGGGGATGCGTGCAAGCGGCCAAGCCCAATCCGACTGGCGCGGCGCCAATCGATAAGGTGATCACCGACAAGCCCATCATCAAGGTGCCCGGGTGTCCTCCTATCGCAGAGATCATGAGTGGTCTCGTGACGTTCATCGTCACGTTCGGAAAGCTTCCGGAGCTCGATCGCCAAGGACGTCCAAGTATGTTTTATTCCGAGCGCATTCACGACAAGTGCTATCGGCGTTCCCATTTCGACGCTGGCCAATTCGTCGAAGAGTGGGACGATAGGTACGCCCGCAAGGGCTATTGCCTGTACAAGATGGGCTGCAAGGGGCCAACCACCTACAATGCCTGTTCGGCCGTTCGGTGGAACGGCGGCGTTTCATTTCCCGTTCAATCCGGTCACGGCTGCCTCGGCTGTTCTGAGGACGGCTTCTGGGACAAAGGGTCATTTTACGACCGACTTACAACCATCAAGCAGTTCGGCATTGAGGAGAACGCCGACAAGATCGGCATGGCCGCTGCCGGGGTGCTCGGGCTAACGGTTGCTGCCCATGCGGCGGTCACCGCCGTGAAGCGGTTGACCCACAAGCCGGATCGCGCGGCCGGTAAAGGCAAACCGAGTTGAGGAGATACGACGGTGGCCGTCCAGACGCCGAACGGGTTCAGTCTCGATCGTTCCGGCAGGCGAATCGTCATCGATCCGCTGACGCGGATCGAAGGCCACCTGCGCGTCGAAGCCAATCTCGATTCCGACAATGTAATCCGCAATGCGGTCTCAAGCGGGACAATGTGGCGTGGCATCGAAGTCATCCTGCGCGGGCGCGATCCGCGCGACGCCTGGGCGTTCACCGAGCGGATCTGCGGGGTCTGCACCGGCACCCATGCGCTCGCCTCCGTGCGCGCGGTTGAAAATGCACTAGGAATCGTGATTCCGGAGAATGCCAATTCGATCCGTAACATCATGCAGTTGTGCTTGCTCGTGCATGATCACCTCGTACATTTCTATCACTTGCATGCGTTGGATTGGGTCGACGTGGTTTCCGCGCTCAACGCCGATCCCAAGTCGACCTCCGCACTGGCGCAGTCTATCTCGCCTTGGCCGCTGTCATCCCCCGGCTATTTCAGAGATTTTCAGATCCGGCTCAACAAATTCTTCGGGTCAGGGCAACTCGGTCCGTTCAAGAATGGCTATTGGGGGCATCCGGCCTACAAGCTACCACCGGAAGCAAACCTGATGGCGGTAGCTCATTATATGGAAGCGCTCGACTTCCAGAAGGAGATTGTCAAGATCCAAGCTATCTATGGTGGCAAGAACCCGCATCCGAACTGGCTGGTCGGCGGCGTACCCTGCGCGATCAACATCGACAGAATCGGTGCGGTGGGCGCGATCAATATGGAACGACTGAATATCGTGTCCTCGATCATCGCCCGCTCGATCGAGTTTGTCGAGCAGGTCTATCTACCCGACATTGCTGCAATCTGCTCGTTCTATAAGGACTGGCTCCACGGCGGTGGTCTTTCGAGCAAAAGCGTGATGTCCTATGGCGACATCCCCGAAAACGCCAATGACTGTTCTGCGAAAAGTCTCAAGCTGCCGCGCGGGGTCATTCTTAATGGCAATCTCAAGGAGATACTGCCGATCGACCATGGTGATCCCGAGCAGATCCAGGAATTCGTCGCGCATTCATGGTATAAATACCCCAGCGATTGCGGTGGGCTGCATCCCTGGGACGGCATTACCGAGCCGAGTTTTAAACTGGGGCCAGAATTCAAAGGCAGCAAGACAGATATCAAGGAACTCGACGAAGGCGGCAAGTATTCCTGGATCAAAGCGCCGCGCTGGCGCGGCCACGCCGTCGAGGTCGGGCCGTTGGCGCGATACATCATTGGTTATGCGCAAGGGAAAGCCGAGTTCAAGGATCCCGCCGAGAGACTGCTCAAGCGGCTCAATCTGCCTCTGACTGCGCTGTTCTCGACCCTTGGCCGTACAGCGGCGCGGGCGCTCGAATGCCAGTGGGCGGCGCATCAGATGCGTTATTTTCAGGATAAGCTCGTAGTCCAGCTCAAGGCAGGCAATACGGCAACTGCCGACGTTAGCAGGTGGCGCCCGGAAAGCTGGCGTAAGGAGGCCAAGGGTTACGGGTTCACTGAGGCGCCTCGCGGTGCACTCGGCCACTGGATCAAGATCAAGGACGCTAAGATCGACAATTATCAATGTGTCGTTCCGACGACGTGGAACGGTTCTCCTCGGGATTCCAAAGGCAATATTGGCGCTTTTGAAGCTTCGCTGATCGGTACCCCGATGGCCGATCCGCAGCGGCCCCTGGAGATCTTGCGCACGATCCATTCCTTTGACCCGTGCTTGGCTTGCTCGACCCACGTGATGAGTCCTGAGGGCCAAGAAATGGCTTCAGTTAAAGTGCGTTAGGTCCATGCTGGATAGGGGGAAGCTCCTCACCGCCGACGATGCGGCACCGACTGATCGCAGCATTGGCGGTGGCGTCGCCCACGTTTATGCGCCGGTGCGACTGTGGCATTGGGCTAACGCGGCGGCCATTCTGGTACTAAGTTTAACCGGCTACCTTATTGGGACCGGCACACCAGCGATGAAGGGAGAGGCAAGCGGCAATTTCCTGTTCGGCTATATCCGCTTTGCCCATTTCGCGGCGGGATATGTGGCCAGCGTTGGCTTTCTTCTGCGCATCTACTGGGCCTTGATGGGAAATGCGCATGCCATCCAGATCTTTTGCGTGCCGCTCTGGCGCGGGTGCTTCTGGCGGGAGGTGTATCAGGAGATACTCTGGTATGCGTTCCTTACAGGGGATCCTGACAGGCGCCCCGGGCACGATCGCCTTGCTCAGCTCGCAATGTTCTTCATGTTTACACAGACGATCACGTTCATGGTCGTCACTGGCTTTGCACTTTATGGGCAAGGTGCCGGTACTGACAGCTGGCAGTACAAGGTGTTCGGCTGGCTGTTTTCAATCTGGCCGAACAGTCAGGACGTCCACACCTTGCATCATCTCGGCCTGTGGGTCATCGTGATGTTTGCGCTGGTCCACATCTACGCGGTGATCCGGGAAGACATCATATCGCGGCGCAGCTTCTTTTCCAAAAAGATCGGCTGAGCGCGGGTTTGGCGATTGACCGGGAAGCGAATGCTCAATCCGAAAGACAAAAAACGAATCCTCGTGCTCGGCATCGGCAATATCTTGTGGGCCGATGAGGGCTTCGGCGTGCGAGTGGTCGAAGAGCTTCATAGCCGCTACGCCGTCGATAATAATGTCACCGTCCTCGATGGCGGCACCCAGGGACTCTACCTCGTCAGTTTTCTTGAACAGGCCGATTGCGTGGTCGTGTTCGATGCCATCGACTATGGATTGCCGCCCGGCCAGTTGGAGCTTGTACGAGATGACGAAGTGCCAAAGTTTACTGGTGCCAAGAAAGTGAGCCTGCATCAGACCGGTTTTCAGGAGGTCTTGAGCGCGGCCGATTTTCTTGGCCGCCGCCCGCGAGAGCTCGCTCTCATCGGCTGTCAGCCACTGGACCTGGAGACTTGGGGCGGTCCTCTGACCGCGCCGGTGCGCTTTCAGATTGGGCCTGCGATTGAACTGGCTTGTAAGCTCCTAGCGCAGTGGGGCTCGCCGGCAAAACCGCGGGGCGCGCCGCTGCCTGCATCAGAACGGCTGTTGGCGAACAATATTGACCATGCGAATTATGAGATGAGGGCGCAGCCCGTCTAGCGGCCTGAGACTGACAATGTGCCTTGGCTTGCCAATGACGATTGCCGAGACCGACGGTATCACGGCGCTGTGCGAGTATGGCAATGAACAGCGGCGCGTCTCGGTCATGCTGCTCGCCGATGTACCGGTCGGCGCCAAGGTGCTCGTTCATATCGACAGCGCGGTGCGGGTTTTGGACGACAATGAAGCAAGGCTGATCTCGGAAGCACTTGACGGGCTTGAGGCCAGCCTCAACGGCCAGGACATCGATCGATTCTTTGCGGACTTGATCGGTCACGAGCCACAATTGCCGGAGCACTTACGCTAGCCGTTCCGCTCACTTGCGCCGACTGAAGGGATCTCACAATTCGAATTCCAATCGCACGTAACGTTTGCCTGGAAAATATCAGGCGTTTCGCCGTTGCTCCGAGCGCGAGTTGCGGCCAGAGCATGATTGGCATGCGCCTTGCTAACCGCCTGCTAGCAGAAGCGAACAATATGAGAAAGGCGTCTGATGAAATTGCAGCCGGAGCAGCATGGTTCAGCGCGACCCCCTCCGTTCGACGTGGAGGGCGTCAGCGTCGATGCGCGCCTAGCCGTGCACGCTCAAGCGACGGTGACTGTGATGCCGCTGTCCGCGGCCGAACTCCGGATCATCCAGCTCGCGTTCTTCCTTCCTAAAGTTGTCAAGAAGTTTCGACAAGGCACGCAAGGCGCAGTGGTGTCCCGCATCGTTAATGGCACACGAGTCGGCAGGCTCGGCCGACGTAGACCGTCGACGCCGAGCCTATGCGCTAGGCACGATGAACTCTGCCTGGTCGGCAAGAGATCGGGCCGTTTGCTCGCGATCAACCGCATCTCCGTACCGATCATTCGGGCACACGCCGCCAGCACTTGGGTCGGCAAGTGCATTGCCTCTCGGTACAGGCAGTGGAACATCGCATCATGAAAACGGCGATCCCCACTGTATCCGGCGGCGCTGAGCGGGCGACGAGCGACCTCGCCACTGGCCCTGCGAGTCTCGATGTATTCCATACCGGCCCCATGAGTGTGCTCGCCCGCCGCGCCTGGGGCGATGCGGACGAGCGTGGAAGGAACTATCCGAACGCCACCTTGCTGTTAGCAAACGCCGCTGCTGCCGTTCGCGGTCAGAGAAGCGGTGCTCGGACACAACTTTACGGGCTCGCAAATCTCAGCGATGGCGAACGCAAGTTGATTGACGAATTGCTCGGAGAAGGTGAGGTGGCCGGCGTGGTTGCGCTGCCAGATGGCTCTTTGGCGCAAATCCGGGAGTCCGTGCTCGCGGGAATCTGGCGCGTGCGCATCGGCGCGGAGCCTGCGCATGAATATGTTGAGGTCGGGTCGATTCCGCAGATTGTGCGGCGTGCCGCAACTGACTTGACGTCCGCCGATCTTGTGATCCGCACGCCGCCGAATGGCGCGATGAACGTTCAACCGGTGCTGGCCGAAATACGCGAGCGGGCGAGGGTCTGGCGATTAGGCATGCACGCCTATGTCATCAATCTGACGTCACTGCCAATGAGCATTATCGACTTGGCATTCCTACAGCAAAGCTTCGGCAATGGACCGGTCCAACTCATGTTGCACGGCTACAGCACCTGCCGAGTGCAGGCGACCGGGATCAGGAATGTCTGGTCCGTGCAGTTCTTCAATTCTACGGACGACATCATCCTTGATACGCTGGAGGTCGGCGGCGTGCCGATTGTTGCGTTGGCTGCTGATGAGGATTTCCAGGACTCAGCCGAGCGCATGCAGGAAATTATCGAGGCGTATTTCACATGAAGACGTCGGCGCATCGGGTGCGATCCCGCAGACGGCGCATGCGCATGGACTATAGCTTGCGCGGGACGATGGCGGAGTGTTGCGCATGAGCCTTGTTGCCCGCAACAAAATCGATGTACGCATATTGCTAGCTGCCGACGTAGTCGCCTCGGTCGAGATCCTGCCGCGAGTCCGGCCGCCGCTGGCGCGCGCGTTCGCCGGAAAGGAGCCCTCGACAGTGCTCAACGTGCTGCCGCGGCTTTTCGCGTTGTGTGTCGCTGCGCAGCAAACTGCATTATTGTCTGCCATCGAGACGGCCCGCGACGAAGTGATCACCCGCGCAACAAGGCAGCAGCGTATTGCACTTATCGTTACTGAGCGCATCGCGGATTTGGCACGGAGCCTTTTTGTCGGACATCTTACGTTAGATGTCGCCAGTGCGGCGGCAATCCGCTCCCTGATGTCGGAATTGTCAGCGTTTGTCCGCTCCGCACAGCCAACCTGGAGCTCCGCTCAACGCGAAGCGACCGCGCGGATTGTCGCTGCGCTGGCCGCGCTCGGTCTATATGAGGGGGAGGCGCTGAGGTCTGGTAGCCCGCTGGCGCTTCGCGTTACGGCGCTTAATGACGTCGACGTGAAGTCAATTCCGGCGGGGCACTCATTCTTGTCTGTTGCTGACGACCCCAACATCACGAAACGGCTGCTCGGGGATGACTCGACGTTCTGCTATTCTCCCGATGTTGACGGACATGTGCCCGAGACGGGTCCATGGGCGCGCCAGATCAGCCGGGATGGGGTCCCGCTGGGACCCTTCGGTGCGGCCGAGCGGCTGATGGCCAGACTTAATGAAATCCTGCGGCTATGTGCCTGGCTCAAGGCCGGCGCTCAGATTGGAGCCGCGGAGCATGGGATTATCGAAAGATATAAGCTAGGGCCGCGCCGTGCAGCGGCCGCGGTCGAATGCGCCAGGGGCCGTCTCTACCACGCGGTTGAACTCGATGCTCAGGGCAGAATATCCCGCTTCGAATTCCTTGCGCCGACGGAGTGGAATTTCCACCGGCGCGGACCGCTTGTTCGGAACCTGCAAGGCGCGGTGCTGACGGCTCGAAGACGCGAAGATGCAGTCCATGCGGTGATTGCATCGCTCGATCCGTGCGTCGCGTTCACCCTCAACCTTAGCGAAGTTCGCGATGCATGAAATGGCGATTTGTCTTGGCATCATTCAGATCGTCGAGGAGAAGGTACACGAGCGATCCTCTTCGCGGGTGCGGAGCATCTGTCTGGAGATGGGAGCGCTGAGTCATGCGGCGCCTGAAGCGATCAGGTTCTGCTTTGCTGCCGCTGCAACGCGGACCGTTGCCGAGGGCGCGGCTCTTAATATCGTCGAACTGCCCGGCGTTGCCTGGTGCATGAGCTGTTCGAAGAGCGTCGAAATTGCTCGGCGCGGTGAGTGCTGCCCTTGCTGCGGCAGCTATCACTTGCAGGTGACCGCGGGCGAACAGATGCGCGTGAAAGAGTTGGAGATCGATTGATGTGTACCATTTGCGGCTGCCACCAAGGGACGCCGTCCACAAAACGCGCCGAGGCGAATGATGCGGAGAGCCATGAGCGATCCCTTCAGGACGATCGCGATTGCCATTCTGCCCTTCCGCCGGGCGACCGACGGCCGCCGCAGTCAAACCACGCTGGTGATCGCTATAAGCGCTGTCCTCGCTCAGCCAATCACCAGGCGCATAACGCGCAGGCGCTTCCGAGCGGCGTCGATCCGCCTGATTTGAGGGGCTGTGGCATGACCAGAACGCGGCTCGTTGAGATTGAGCGCGATATCCTGGACAAGAATAATGGAATTGCGGCGAACAATCGCGCGCTCTTCATAGCCGATGACCTGCTTGTATTTAATCTTTTGTCCAGCCCCGGTGCCGGTAAAACGACACTGCTCGTCCGCGCGGTGTCCGAGCTCAAGTGCAGCCGGTGGGTCGGGGTCATCGAAGGGGACCAGCAGACCTCGAACGATGCCAAACGTATTCAGGCCGCCGGCGTGCCAGCCGTTCAAATCAATACCGGCAAGAATTGTCATCTCGACGCTGCAATGATTGGCGACGCTTATCGCCGCCTGCCGCTGCTCTCGGGCGGTATTCTCTTCATCGAGAACGTGGGTAATCTGATCTGTCCCGCTGCCTTCGATCTTGGCGAAACCTGCAAGATCGTAGTGTTCTCGATTACTGAAGGTGAAGACAAGCCGCTCAAATATCCTGATGTGTTTGCCGCTTCGTCGCTCATGGTGATTAACAAGATTGATCTAGCGTCGCTGCTCGAATTCGACGTGGGCAAGGCCATCGAATACGCCAGACGGGTCAACCCAAAGATCGACGTGATTGTAGTTTCGGCTCGGACTGGCGAAGGCTTTGCCGCGCTCTACGCCTGGATCGATAGACAGGCGGGCCGTCAGAGGCGCGCCTTCGAGGACAAAGGGCGATGAGCGCCGCAGCCACCTGCGACCGAACACGGCTGCGCGTGGTCGTGAGTGGGGCAGTGCAAGGGGTCGGCTTTCGTCCTTACGTCTATGGACTTGCCGTTCGGTACGGATTGGCGGGGTTTGTCATCAATGGCCCTGAGGGCGTCATCATCGAGGTTGAGGGCCACCGTGCCTCGGAGTTTGTCGCCACGTTGCCGCTCGAGGCGCCTCCATTGGCACGCATAGTCGACATCTGCGTTCGCGAGACTACGGCGCTCGCGGCGAAGGGCTTTTCGATCGGGACGAGCGAAGCCGGCAAATTGTCAACGCAGATCGTCGCTGACGCCGCGGTCTGCCAGCAATGCCTCAAAGAGCTATTCGATCCAGAAAATCGGCATTACCTTTATCCCTTCATCAGTTGCTGCCATTGCGGTCCACGCTACACCATCGCCGAACGGCTTCCGTACGATCGCCGCAACACTGTGATGAGGGCTTTTAGTTTGTGCGCCGCGTGCGCGGCTGACTATGCCGATCCGGCAAGCCGCAGGTTTCACGCGGAGGCGATCGCGTGCCCAGCATGCGGTCCTCGGCTTAGCCATGGGATCAGCGATATTGTCGCGGCAATCGCGCGGGGGCAGATCGTGGCGATAAAGGGGCTGGGCGGATACCAGCTTCTTTGCGATGCGCGTAATCAGGACGCCGTGCAGCGTTTGCGCAGGAGAAAGCACCGCCTTCAGAAGCCGTTCGCGGTTTTGGTCGATTCCGTCGAGCGCGTCAGCGAGATCGCGGCGGCGAACGCGCCCGAGCTAGCGCTGCTAGAATCCGTAGCACGTCCGATCGTCCTCCTGCCATCACGCAACAATCTGGCGCCCGCCATAGCACCTGGTTTATCGCGAGTGGGTGTCATGCTGCCCGTACTGCCGCTGCATCACCTCATCTTCCATGCGCTTCGCTCGCCAGGTACACGTGCGGGGTCTAGCCCCGTCATCGTGGCCACCAGTGCCAATATTTGCGGCGAACCGCTGCTGATTGATAACGCGCAGGCATTGCGGCGGCTCAACGGAATCGCCGATCTTGTCGTGACCCATGATCGCGATATCTTGACGCGTGCTGATGATTCCGTGGTTTCGGTGGTGGCTGGCCGGCCGCAATTCCTTCGTCGTGCCCGTGGCTATGTTCCCGAGCCGATCCGCCTTGCGAGAGCCGTCCCGCCCGTGCTCGCCGTTGGCGGCGAACTGAAATCGACCGTCACCATCACCCGGGACAACCAAGCGTTCGTCTCTCAGCATATTGGCGATCTAAATACGGCCGAAGGCATCCGTGCGTTTGAGAGGACGATCCGACACCTAACATCGAGCCTTGACGTGGAACCTGTCGCTTTCGCCCATGATCTGCATCCCGATATGGCTTCTACCCGCTTTGCGCAAGAAAATGCTCGCGCGCTGATCGCGGTCCAGCATCACCACGCACACGCTGCCGCAGTGATCGCCGAGCATGGCCATGTGGGACCAGCGCTTGCCCTGGTGCTCGATGGCCATGGCTTCGGCTCCGACGGCGGTAACTGGGGTGGCGAACTATTGTTGTGCGAAGGGACGTGGTCCCGACGCATCGGGCACTTAGCGCCCATGCAGATGCCTGGTGGAGATCGTGCAGCCCGCGAGCCGTGGCGCATGGCGGGCGCAGTATTACACGGGCTCGGCAGGGGTAACGAAATCGGGCAGCGCTTTGCGGCGCAACGGCAAGCCGGGTGTGTGTCGGACTTGCTCGATCAGCCGGGCGGGACCACCACGACCAGTGCGGGACGGTTGTTCGACGCAGCAGCGGCGCTGCTGGGGATTGCGCATTTGCAGAGCTATGACGGCGAAGCAGCGATGAAGCTCGAAGCGCTGGTGCGGCGGGCAGCGATTCTCGAAGCCGGCTGGACGATCGATGGCGGCGTGCTGTCGCTTCGTCCGCTATTTTCGCGGTTGATTGCTGATGACATCGATGCCGCAGGCGGAGCTGGGCTGTTTCATGGCACTTTCGTCGCCGCCTGCGTCGACTGGGTCACGCGCGCCGCGCGGACAACCGGCGTCAATACCGTCGTTCTGAGCGGCGGCTGCTTCCTGAACGCGGTGCTGGCGGACGAGATCCCGCGCGGTTGCAGCGCTGCCGGTCTTTCACCGTTGGTGCCGCGGCGGCTGCCGCCCAGTGATGGCGGTTTGAGCCTTGGTCAAGCCTGGATTGCCGCTCTACAGATTGCTCAACAGTCGTCCGCCAGGGGAGGAACTGCCTGACATGTGTCTTTCGGTTCCGGCGAAGATCGCGAAAATTCTACCCGACGACATGGCTCTCGTGTCGATCGATGGCCTCAGCCTGGAGATATCGATTGCCCTCGTCGACGAGCTCGATGTCGGCGATTACGTCCTCGTCCATGTCGGCTACGCGCTCGCCAAGATCGATCCGACAGAAGCCAAACGCACGCTGGAGCTCCTGCAGGAGCTGGGCAGCGCCGCGCAGGAATGCCGGTCATGAAATATTCTGATGAATTTCGCGACAAGATCATCGCGCAGGGACTTGCGCGTGCGATTGACGCTGAGGTCAGTTCGCAAAGAGCCTATCGGTTCATGGAATTTTGCGGCGGACACACTCATGCGATCTCCCGCTATGGCCTCGAGGATCTGCTGCCCGCGAACGTCCGGATGATCCACGGCCCCGGTTGTCCCGTCTGCGTTCTGCCCGCAAGCCGAATCGACATGGCGATCCGGCTCGTCGACCGACCAGAGGTCACTCTCTGCGTCTACGGCGACTTGATGCGCGCGCCCGGGTCGCAAGGACAGTCCCTGTTGCGAGCCAAAGCGCTGGGCGCTGACATTCGGATGGTCTACTCGACGCTCGACGCTATCCGGCTCGCCGAACAGATGCCGGGCCGCGAGGTGGTCTTCTTTGCCATCGGATTTGAGACCACGACACCCCCAACGGCGAACATGATCCGGATTGCCGAGAGCAAGCGGATGGAGGGCCTGAGCGTGTTCTGCAATCACGTGCTTACACCCTCTGCGATGCACAGCATTCTCGAGAACCCGAAGATCCGCAACACCGGCGGCGTCCCAATTGACGGCTTCATCGGGCCTGCACATGTCAGCACCATTATCGGTACGCAGCCTTACGAGCCGCTGGCAGAACAGTTCGAGAAGCCGATCGTGGTTGCGGGATTTGAACCCCTCGACGTGCTGCAAGCTATATTGATGCTGGTGCGGCAAGTGAATCAACACCGCTATGAGGTAGAAAACCAATACAGCCGTGCAGTGACACGCGAAGGCAATCGGCGCGCCAAGGGCGAGGTGTCGCAGGTATTCGAACTGCGTGATCAGTTTGAATGGCGGGGGCTTGGACTCGTACCCAACAGCGGACTGAAGCTGAAGCGGTCGTATGCAAAATTCGACGCCGAGACGCGTTTTGCGATCCACGACATGCCTGTCGCAGACAATCCGGCGTGCGAGTGCTGTGCGATCCTGCGTGGCGCCAAACGGCCGGTCGATTGCAAGTTGTTTGGAAACATCTGCACTCCGGAAACGCCCATAGGGGCCTGCATGGTGTCATCAGAAGGGGCTTGCGCGGCGTACTGGACCTATGGCCGAGTTCGCGATGAACGGGTGAGGCAGAGGTCATGAGCGTGAAAGCCTATCCACGCAAGCTCGACGTAAAGAACGGGCGCGTTGAACTTTCCCACGGATCTGGGGGCCGTGCCATGGCACAGCTGATCTCCGACCTTTTTCACCAAGCCTTCGGTAATGAATGGCTCGCCCGCTGCAATGATCAGTCGGCGTTTGACGTTTCGGCAGGCAGAATGGTGATGACGACCGACGGCTATGTGGTTACACCACTGTTCTTTCCCGGCGGTAATATCGGGTCATTGGCTGTGCACGGCACGATTAATGATGTGGCGATGTCCGGTGCGCGTCCCCTCTATCTGTCAGCCAGCTTTATCATCGAGGAGGGTTTCCGGTTTTCGGATCTGAAGACGATCGCGGATTCGATGGGCGCGGCAGCACGCGGGGCCGGCGTTTACATCATTGCCGGGGACACCAAGGTCGTCGAGCGCGGCAAGGCAGACGGTCTGTTCATCTCCGTGGCCGGGATCGGGCTTGTGGCCGATGGGCTGGATCTGTCCGCCGACAAGGTAAGGGTCGGGGATCGTGTGCTGGTGTCCGGAAGCCTCGGCGACCATGGGGTGGCGATCATGTCAAAACGTCAGAACGTCGCTTTTCAGACCGAAATCGTCTCGGACTCAGCAGCGTTGCATAATCTCGTAGCGGTCATGATTGCCGCCGGCGGTGGCGGCATCCGGGTGATGCGCGACCCCACGCGCGGCGGGCTAGCTGCGGCTCTCAATGAGATTGCACATCAATCCGACCTTGGGTTCCATCTGCAGGAATCAACCATTCCTGTGAAGCCTGCGGTTGCGGCTACTTGCGAGCTGCTTGGACTCGAGCCGATCCATGTCGCCAACGAGGGCAAGCTGGTTGCGATCGTCGCGCCTGATTCGGCCGATGCCGTGCTTGCTGCCATGAAAGCGCACCCGCTCGCGACCGATGCAGCTGATATTGGTGAGGCGGTGGCTGACGATCACAAGTTTGTGCAGATGACCACCGGTTTCGGCGGTCGACGCGTCGTCGACTGGCTGTGGGGCGAACAATTGCCTCGGATCTGTTGAACAGGGTACGCAGTGTCGATTTTCTGGAAGCCATCAGTGGTCATTGGCCATCAACTCCTGGAGCGCTATCGCTTGATAGGCAATCCTGCCAAACACGCGAAACGCCATCTTTACTGCTTTCGAACTTCGGCAGGCTGTGATTTCGGTCGTTAGCTTCTCTGCGAGCCGAGACCGCAATTCGGAACTATTTATCGCCTATCGCTCAGTGTCGACGGTTAAGCTCAGCGAGCAAGGTCACACGATCCGCTCGGCACGCGTGGGTTTGAAATCCTGCGAAGCCTGTCAAATATCGCTGAATTCCTGCGCCATTTCGGTCGGTTGCGTCGCGATATCGCTGCTCGCTTCCGATAAGAAAGGCCGCGTCAGGCAGGGAGTTATCAAATGAAGGTCGGAGTCCCAAAAGAAATCAAGGCGCATGAATATCGCGTGGGCCTTACTCCTGGAGCTGCCCGCGAATACGTGGCAGCGGGCCACAGCGTGATGATCGAGACCGATGCGGGCGCTGGCATTGGTGCAACCGATGACGATTATCGCAATGCTGGCGCAACGATTCTAACTTCCGCCGTTGAGGTATTCGCCTTGACCGAGATGATCGTAAAGGTCAAGGAGCCTCAGCCGTCCGAATGGTCTCAGCTGCGTGAGAATCACATCCTCTTCACTTATCTGCATCTGGCTCCCGACCTGGACCAGGCTACCGGCCTCCTGGAATCAGGATGCACTGCGATCGCCTATGAGACTGTAACTGATGCGCATGGTGGTCTTCCACTGCTGGCGCCGATGAGCGAGGTCGCGGGTAGGCTTGCGATCGAAGCGGCGGGTAGCGCCCTAAAGCGGAGTACAGGCGGACGAGGCTGCTGATCGGTGGGGTGCCCGGTGTTCAGCCTGCCCGAATCGTGGTGATCGGAGGTGGCGTCGTCGGTACGCACGCGGCACGCATGGCGGTCGGTCTGGGCGCAGAAGTGACCATCATCGATCGTTCGATAATCCGGCTCCGCGAGCTGGACGAGCTATTCGAAGGACGCGTTCGCACCAGATTTTCAACTCGAGTCTGTAGAGGAAGAGGTATTTGCGGCGGATGTGGTGATTGGTGCCGTGCTCGTTCCAGGTGCGAGCGCGCCGAAGCTGGTCCGCCGGAGCATGCTGAGCTCGATGCGCAAGAGGGCGGTACTCGTGGACGTCGCTATCGATCAGGGCGGCTGCTTTGAGACATCACACCCAACCACTCACGCGGATCAAACTTACGAAGTAGATGGCATCATTCATTAGTGTGGCCAATATGCCCGGCGCCGTTCCGCTGACCTCGAGTCAAGCACTGAATAACGCAACTCTGCCGTTTGGTTTGGCTCTGGCCAACAAGGGTTTTTCCGCCGTGCTCGAAAATCCCCATTTGCGCGCAGGCCTCAACGTCCATCGGGGCCGGCTAACTTACAAAGCGGTGGCCGAAAGCCTCGGGCTGCCCTTCTCACCGATCGAACAGGCTGCGGCCTGATCCCAAAGGCCCTCATGGGCGTTTCCTCCGTGACTAAGCCACCCTTTGGGGTGGCTTTTTTTCGGCTACACCCATCGACTGACGCCGCCGGCATCTATTTTGAGCGCGGAGCGTAGGTAGGATCACCAAACGAACACCTGGCTTCAGTCGCCCGCACGAGGGGGAGACAGTGTACTTTTGCCCCATACAGCGGATGTGAATGCCGGTTCTGCCCGCAATACGGGGCAACTGAAAATGCGTTCCGCGGGCCCTGAGAGGGACGCGCATCACGGGTGTGACTGTATCTGGAGCGACCGCCGTGACCTTCTGACTGGCTGTGGCGAGGCGGACTGGTGAGGACCTGCCGGTTGCTGCCCGTGATGCTGTCGCGTAAGCCGCGGCTGTCCCGGTGAGTGGAATTAACAAGATGCGCTCTGGTTTGGACCCGCGGAGAACTTCGTGATGCCGCGCGACGCATCGATCTTAGCCGCGGCACGAAGGCGTTGGGGAGGATCTCAGATCGTCCCCCCTGAGTCTGGAGAAGGTGGTTCACCTGATCTGACTGCTGTGAATCAACCATGCGCAAATCAAAGCATCGAGATCAAGCCGCCACGCCCCTTGTAGGATTTGCGACAGCGTGTCGAGGCGGCGATTTGCGTTATCGAAATTACTCCAGACGAATCAAGCTCAAACTGTCTGGCACAAGACTTGATAGCAAGAAACTGTCCCGCACCTTGCTTATGGAATCGCAGTGATGGCTTACAAGATAATCGCATCCCAGTGCACCGTCTGCGGTGCGTGTGAGTTCGAGTGTCCCAATGCTGCGATCAGCCTGAAGAACGACATATATGTGATCAATCCGTCCCAGTGTACCCAATGTGAAGGGCATTTTGACGCGCCACAATGCGCGGTCGTTTGCCCGGTGCCCGATACCTGCGTGCCGGCAAAGGTAGGGTAGCCGACGAGAGGAGCTCCCGCACGAACATAATGAACACGCTCTCGACACCGCCGCCTTTCCTAACCGTCTCCTGTTTTTCTCACTTGCTAGCCGCGAGCTCGTGGTGACTCACGCGAGCCGCTCGCAGAGCTTGCGGCGGAACGAGCGCACCGCCCCGAGACCCCGGCAAAGGGACAGGAGTGAGCTTTAGTTTTTCTAAATTTTTCTGGCAAAATTTCATCACGACTAAATACAGCAGTCACCGCATTGCTGAAATGCGTCAGCTTTTTACCTTGACTGAAGCCGCGGGCTCGATGCCCGAGGCTGAGATGATGCATGGGAGAGCGACATGGATGGTCGCGGCGATAGCAACGGCCCCAAGGACGCTTCCACGATCGAAGCTGACGATGCGGTCGACCAGCGCCTGGGTGAAACCGTGCGGCTGCTGCGGCAGCGCGCCGGCCTTTCGATCCAGGACGTCGCCAACAAGACCGGCCTGTCGACCGGCATGATCAGCCAGCTCGAACGCGCACGCGCGATGCCCTCGATCCGCACCCTGCGCCTGCTCGGCATCGCGCTCGATGTCCCCATCTCCTATTTCTTCGAAAGCAGCGATCCCGCCGACGGGCAGCGCTACATCGTGCGCAAGACCAACCGGCGGCTGCTGCGGCTCACCGCCAGCGGCGTCGTCAAGGAAGCGTTGACCCCGGAAGGCAAGGGCCAGCTCGAGCTCTACGAGCTCACGCTCAATCCCGGCGCCTCCTCCGGCACCGACTTCCTGCAGCACACCGGCGAGAAGGCGGGCTACATCCTCTCGGGCGGCCTGCGGCTGTGGCTCGACAACCAGGCCCATGTGCTGGAAGCCGGCGACAGCTTTCGTTTTCCGAGCGTCGTGCCGCACATGTTCGACAACCCGACCCAGCAGGTGGCGCGCGTGATCTGGGTGACGACGCTGCGCCAGACCGATTCGCCTGCGGTTTGAGGCGCGCCAAGGGGTGTTCCGTATCCCGTTGAGTTTCCGGCGTGACTACAATGAACTTCCTGCGGGCCGCACTGAACGCCCGACGCAAGGCGCGCGGCGAGCAGGAATTCTACACCCGCGAATTTCTGAAATGAGACGGTTGGCTTAACTTCGCCCAGGACATGCTCAAGCGCGGCTTCAATGTCGGCTTCTTCGGTCGCGAGAAGAAGCGCAACGAAGTTTTGCAGATGGCGCTGTTCGAGCCGAGCCTGTGCGGCCTGGACGAGATCGATGCTGGCCTCGACATCGACGCGCTGCGTATCGTCGCCAACGCAATCAACGGCTTGCGTTCGCCGGGTCGACGGCTCGCAAGGAATGCGTCCATCTGAACGCCGACTTCTGCGAGATCAATTGCGATTTCTAAGTCATGACGGGTCACAAACTGTACAGTCCGACTGGGGTCGGGGTACTTTACGGCAAGTCTGAGCACTGGCCTCGATGTCGCCCTTCAACCGGAAGATGATTCGCGAGGTTGCGTTCCAGTGTCATTTACGGCGATCCGCCACACCAGGTCAAAGCGGGTACGCCGCCGATCGTCGAAGCCCATCGGTTTAGGCGCCGCTGTCGATTACATCAATTCAATAGGCAAGGTGCAGAACCACACGCACGAGAAAATACTGCTCGGTTACCCGGAGGAGTCTCAGGCCATCAACTTCGTGCGCATGATCGGGACTCCGGCCGAGAAGGGCCGATCATTTCGTTTGAAGTGAAGGGAACACATGCGCATGATATTACCGCCATGCTCGACCGCGCCGGTGTAGCCGTTCGGACGGGGGCGCACTGTGCGATGCCGCTGCTCAAGTGTTTCAGCCTGCTGGCGACGTGCCGTGTGTCCCTTGGACTTTACAATACACCGCGACTGCAGTGCTCTGCGATTGAAGGCGGAAGTCGGCCGCAAGCGGGCTGGCCGACATCACCTGCTGCGATGATGATGACGTGCACGATCCCATGCTGCAGAGCTCAACGCGAGCTGCGTCGCCTCGTTTACGCTCGCCAGGTCACGCGAGCAGTTGCCACGGCCTGATAAGGGCACGCACGGGCACATCGATCTCTTCGCAGCATCTGTAGGTTTCAGTAAGTATAGAAGCATTGGCAAGCCTGTCAGAACTGGGCAGGAATTTCAGGCAGAGCCCGCCTTGTTCCATTTCGAACGGGGCCACACCAAGAGTTCTCTGCGAAAGCGGGATGTCGGATTCGCAACAACGCCCGTGTCACCGCACGAGGCGCGCTAAGTAGCTTTGATTGTTACGGTCTTGGTGCTCACGAGACGCTGGCATGCTGGTTGCAAAAGTCTTGGTCAAGAAGCCGCCCTCGCAACAGCTAACCTTGAAGGACATCAGATGAGCCTCGCCACGACCCAGAGCATCGCAGAAATCAGGGCTCGCAACAAAGAGCTGATCGAGGAGGTGCTGAAGGTCTATCCGGAGAAAACCGCGAAACGGCGTGCCAAGCACCTCAATGTTCACCAGGCCGGAAAGTCAGACTGCGGCGTGAAGTCCAACATCAAATCCATACCTGGCGTGATGACGATCAGAGGCTGCGCCTATGCAGGCTCAAAGGGGGTGGTCTGGGGACCAATCAAGGACATGGTTCATATCAGCCATGGCCCCGTCGGCTGCGGTCAGTATTCGTGGGGTTCGCGTCGCAACTATTACGTTGGCACCACAGGTATCGATAGCTTCGTGACCCTGCAGTTCACCTCCGACTTCCAGGAAAAGGACATCGTATTCGGCGGCGACAAAAAACTGGTCAAAATTCTTGATGAAATCCAAGAGCTGTTTCCACTCAACAACGGCATCACGATCCAATCGGAATGCCCGATCGGATTGATCGGTGACGATATCGAAGCCGTCTCACGAGCGAAATCCAAGGAATATGGCGGCAAGACCATCGTGCCGGTCCGTTGTGAGGGCTTCCGGGGCGTGTCGCAGTCACTGGGCCATCACATTGCGAACGATGCGGTGCGAGATTGGATTTTCGGGCATCTCGAGGGCGATGGCAAACCCAAGTTCGAGCCGACGCCGTACGATGTTGCGATTATCGGAGACTACAATATCGGGGGCGACGCCTGGTCATCACGAATTCTGCTGGAGGAGATGGGCCTGCGGGTAATCGCGCAGTGGTCCGGCGATGGCTCACTGGCTGAGCTCGAAGCAACGCCGAAGGCAAAGCTCAACATTCTGCATTGCTACCGTTCGATGAACTATATCTCACGCCACATGGAAGAGAAGTTCGGTATCCCGTGGTGCGAGTACAATTTCTTCGGACCATTAAAGATCGCAGAGTCCTTGCGCAAGATTGCGGGTTATTTCGACGACAAGATCAAGGAAGGGGCCGAGCGGGTAATCGAGAAGTATCAGCCGCTCGTGAACGCGGTGATCGCAAAATATCGGCCTCGCTTGGAGGGCAAGACGGTGATGCTGTACGTCGGCGGGCTCCGTCCGCGTCATGTGATTGGCGCATATGAGGACCTGGGGATGGAAGTCATTGGCACCGGATACGAGTTCGGTCACAACGATGACTATCAGCGGACAGCTCAGCACTACGTGAAGGACAGCACGCTTATCTACGATGACGTCAATGGCTACGAGTTCGAGCGCTTCGTCGAAAAGCTCCAGCCTGACCTTGTCGGGTCAGGTATCAAGGAAAAGTACGTTTTTCAAAAGATGGGTGTGCCGTTCCGGCAGATGCACTCTTGGGACTATTCGGGTCCATATCACGGCTATGACGGATTCGCGATCTTTGCGCGCGACATGGACATGGCTATCAACTCGCCGATTTGGAAGAAAACGAAGGCCCCCTGGAAGGAAGCTTCGAGGGCCAAGCTCCAGGCTGCGGAATAAAGCAACTCATCTCGCTTGGGAAAGCCGGGCGATACCAATCTCGACGATAGTGAAGGATTTCACCAATGGCGCAGAGTGCCGAGCACGTGATCGATCATGTCGAACTGTTCCGCGGTCCAGAATACCAGCAGATGCTGGCCAAGAAGAAGATATTCGAGAACCCTCGCGATCCCGCCGAGGTCGAACGTATCAAGGAATGGACGAAAACCGCCGAATATCGCGAAAAAAACTTCGCGCGGGAGGCGCTAGCGGTAAATCCGGCCAAGGCGTGCCAGCCGCTTGGCGCCGTATTCGCCTCTGTTGGCTTTGAGCGCACGTTGCCCTTCGTCCACGGCTCGCAAGGCTGTGTGGCCTATTACCGCAGTCATTTGTCGCGGCACTTCAAGGAGCCTAGCTCCTGTGTCTCTTCGTCAATGACGGAAGACGCTGCCGTATTCGGCGGTCTGAACAACATGACCGACGGGCTGGCGAACAGCTACAACATGTACAAGCCCAAGATGATTGCGGTTTCCACAACCTGCATGGCCGAGGTGATCGGCGATGACCTCAACGCCTTCATCAAGACTTCGAAAGAAAAAGGCTCGGTTCCGGCGGATTTCGACGTGCCGTTCGCCCACACGCCGGCGTTCGTCGGCAGCCACGTCACCGGCTATGACAATGCGCTCAAGGGCATTCTGGAGCATTTTTGGGACGGCAAGGCCGGAACAGCGCCGAAGCTTGAGCGCAAACCGAATGGGGCGATCAACATCATTGGCGGATTCGATGGCTATACCGTTGGGAACCTTCGCGAGATCAAGCGCATCTTGGAATTGATGGGCATCCAGCATACGGTTCTCGCCGACAATTCTGAAGTGTTCGATACTCCGACCGACGGCGAATTCCGGATGTATGATGGTGGTACGACGCTGGAGGATGCGGCGAACGCGATTCATGCCAAGGCGACTATCTCCATGCAACAGTGGTGCACGGAAAAGACGCTGGCATTCGTGGCGGAGCATGGCCAGGACGTCGTATCCTTCAACTACCCGGTGGGCTTATCTGCAACGGATGACTTCATCGTCGCGCTGTCACGCCTCAGCGGCAAGGAGATTCCCGAGCAACTTGCGCGAGAACGTGGCCGCCTGGTGGACGCCATCGCCGACTCCAGCGCGCATGTTCATGGCAAGAAGTTCGCGATCTATGGCGATCCGGATCTTTGCTATGGGTTGGCTGCGTTTCTGCTCGAACTTGGCGCCGAACCGACCCATGTGCTGTCTACCAACGGCAACAAGGCATGGCAGGAAAAAATGCAGGCGCTGCTTGCAAGCTCGCCATTTGGACAGGGCTGCCAAGCCTATCCCGGCCGAGACCTCTGGCACATGCGCTCACTTCTGTTTACTGAGCCCGTCGATTTTCTGATTGGCAACACCTACGGGAAGTACCTGGAGCGTGATACCGGAACGCCACTGATCCGCATCGGCTTTCCGATTTTTGATCGGCATCACCATCACCGCTCCCCCCTATGGGGCTATCAGGGCGGCCTGAATGTGCTGGTGAAGATCCTGGACAAGATCTTCGACGAGATCGACAAAAACACCAACGTTCTTGGCAAAACGGACTACAGCTTCGACATCATTCGCTGATGAGCGACTGCGCGTGCCATCGCCCAGGCAATGGGCGATGGCACGAGCACATGGTCATTGAGTTTGCAATTTGTTCGCCCTGAGAGGAAACAGGATGAGTTCACTAGCGGCCACGGTCCAGAATATCTTCGACGAGCCAGGCTGCGCCAAGAATGGCAGTAAGTCAGAGGCTGAACGCAGGAACGGCTGCACCAAACAGCTGCAGCCGGGTAGTGCTGCCGGCGGCTGTGCTTTCGATGGCGCCAAGGTTGCGTTGCAGCCGTTCACCGACGTGGCTCACTTGGTACATGGTCCGATCGCGTGCGAGGGCAATTCCTGGGACAATCGGGGTGCGGTGTCGTCCGGCTCGGATCTGTGGCGCACCGCATTCACAACCGATTTGAGCGAAACCGATATTGTATTCGGAGGCGAGAAGCGGCTTTGCAAAGCGATCAAGGAGATCATCGACAAGTACGATCCGTGCGCCATCTTCGTTTATCAAACCTGCATCCCAGCGATGATCGGCGACGACATCAACGCAGTCTGCAAGGCGGCATCTCGAAGATTTCTAAAGCCGGTGATCCCGATCAATTCTCCGGGCTTCGTCGGTTCGAAGAATCTCGGCAACAAGCTGGCCGGCGAGGCCTTGCTTGACTATGTGATCGGTACACGAGAACCGGACTACACCACCCCGTACGACATCAATCTCATCGGAGAATACAACCTTTCGGGCGAGCTCTGGCAAGTGAAGCCATTACTAGACGAGCTTGGAGTACGAATTCTCTGCTGCATCTCAGGCGACGGCAAATATCGCGAAGTCGCTTCATCTCATCGCGCACGGGCGGCTATGTTGGTGTGCTCAAAGTCCATGATCAACGTCGCACGCAAAATGGAGCAACGCTACGGGATTCCATTCTTCGAGGGTTCTTTCTACGGTATTCAAGATTCGAGCGAATCGCTACGGCAGATTGCCCGCTTATTGGTTGAACGCGGCGCCCCGACAGATCTGCTCGGGCGCACCGAAGCGTTGATCGCGCGCGAGGAAGCGTGGGCCTGGGGTGCGATCGAGCCGTATAAGCCACGGTTCGGAGGCAAAAAGGCCTTGTTAATGACCGGGGGCGTCAAGTCATGGTCGGTCGTTGCGGCACTCCAGGAAGCCGGGCTTGAGTTAGTCGGCACCAGCGTAAAGAAATCGACCAAGGAAGATAAGGAGCGCATTAAGGAGCTCATGGGGCATGATGCCAACATGATCGAGAATATGACGCCGCGCGAAATGTACGAGATGCTGAAGGGCGCAAAAGCGGACATCATGCTATCGGGCGGCAAGTCGCAGTTCGTCGCGCTGAAAGCGGCGGTGCCTTGGCTCGATATCAACCAGGAGCGTTGCCACGCCTATATGGGCTATGTCGGAATGGTCAAGCTGGTGGAGGAGATCGATAAGTCGCTCTCCAGTCCGATGTGGGAGCAGCTACGTCGACCTGCGCCATGGGAGGCGTTGGCTAAGGCGATGGAGCAGATGCAATCGCCCGCGACCGCGCTCGCCGACCCGGCGCTCGCCGAAAAGTCGCGCCGCGCCAGGAAGATCTGCATCTGCAACAGGGTCGATCTGGGCACGATCGAGGATGCAATCTACGCGCATCGCCTGAGGAGCGTCGAAGCGGTCAGGGAGCATACCAATGCGGTCGGTGGCTGCTGTCAAAGACGTATCGACGAGATCTTGGTGTCCGAGCCATCTGCCATGCGACAGGCCGCAGAGTAGGGAGGCGTCATGGCCATCGTCACGACGCCGACAAAAGCCTGCGCTGTCAACCCGCTGAAGATGAGCCAGCCGATCGGCGGCGCATTCGCCTTCATGGGGCTGGGCGGGGCGATGCCGCTTCTGCACGGCTCCCAGGGGTGCACATCCTTCGGGCTCACGCTCTTTGTCCGGCATTTCAAAGAGGCTGTACCGCTGCAGACCACCGCGATGAGTGAGGTCACGACTGTACTGGGTGGTTATGAGAATCTCGAGCAGGCGATACTGAACATCTACAAGCGAGCTAAGCCAAAGATCATCGGAATCTGCTCGACTGGCGTCACCGAGACCAACGGCGACGATGTGGATGCCTACCTCAAGCTGATCCGGAGCAAGCATCCGCAACTCGCAAAGTTGCCGCTCGTTTACGTCTCGACACCTGATTTCAAGGGTGCGTTCCAGGACGGCTGGGAGAAGGCTGTCGCGCGCATTGTGGAGGTGCTGGTGGATGGGCCAAATGCCAGTCGCCTGAGGGATCCATCGAGGGTGAATGTTCTGCCGGGATGTCACCTCACGCCCGGCGATCTTGATGAACTCCGTGTCATACTGGAGGATTTCGGGTTGTCTCCGTCCTTCCTCCCTGACCTGGCGGGATCGCTCGATGGGCATATCCCCGATGAGTTTACGCCAACGACCGTCGGCGGCATCGACGTCGGCGAAATTGCGAATATGGGCCGCGCCGGGTGGACGATTGCAATCGGCGCGCAGATGCGGCGAGCTGCAGAGGTCATGCAGGCAAAGACCGGCGTGCCTTTTCGTGTCTTCGAGCGGCTGTGTGGCCTTTGTCCGAATGATGAGTTCATGACGTTTTTGAGCGAGATCAGCGGCCGCCCGATACCCTTGAAATATCGACGCCAGCGCAGTCAGCTCGCAGATGCTATGCTGGATGCGCACTTCCATATTGGCGGTCGCAAACTTGCAATCGGTGCCGAGCCAGATCTTCTGCTCGATTTGTCCGGCATGCTGAGCGACATGGGCACGCAGGTGACCGTTGCCGTGACGACGACTCAGTCGGAGGTGATCGAGCGGATCAAGACCAATGAAGTGATCATTGGCGATCTCGCAGATCTGGAAGACCTTGCCAAAGAGAGGCATTGTGACCTGCTGATCACGCATTCGCATGGAAGGCAAGCGGCGGCGCGGCTGAAGGTGCCGTTCTATCGCGCAGGTTTTCCGATATTCGATCGACTTGGCGCGGGACACCAGCTATCGGTAGGCTACCGTGGTACGCGGAATGTGATCTTCGAAATCGCGAATCTCGTGATTGCGCATCGCGACGAGAACGATCAGCCTACGCCCGATAAGTGGCGGACTGGGCGCGTACTGCCACGATGCGCGGGCCATCGCAGCTCCACCGTCGCGACTGAGAGGTCGGTTGCATGAAAGTTGCGTTTGCCACTCAGGACCTGAGACGCGTCGATGCTCATTTTGGTTGGGCAAAGAATATCGCAATCTACGATGTCGCTCCTGGCGGGCACGTGTTTGTTAAAGCGATCGAGTTTGATGGCGATCTTAAGGAAGACGGCAGCGATGATAAGTTGGCGCCAAAGATCGAGGCTATCAAGGATTGCGCAATCCTTTACGTCGCTGCCATTGGTGGTGCAGCGGCTGCGCGAGTGGTGGCCAACAAAATCCATCCTATCAAGGTGAGCAAACCGGAAAACATTCTAGTGCTCCTAGAAAAACTCGAGCGGGTGCTGAAGGGCACACCACCTCTCTGGCTGCGCAAGGTCATGGCAAAGGACCAGGGGAGAACGTTCGAGTTTGATGAATGAGGTGATATGACCGAAAAAATAGAGCAGCAGGCCAGCCCGGTCGACGCGCCATTCCTCATCGATTTGGTCAAGATTTGGCGTGCTCAGGATACTAACGGAGCCTGGGAAGGGAAGAGCGATCGTGATCTGCTCGAACCCTATATCCTGAACATGGAGAAGCGGCGCGCATTGCCGATTATTGGTGATCCCGATGCCAAGACACTGTGGCGGCTTGAGCTGTTCTTCAATGCAGTTGCGCTGTCAGTAGAGAGGGAGACCGGCGTTATGATTCAGCCGATTCTGAAGCTGCATCATGAAGGCTTCGGGCGCATAGTGCTCATCGCAGGGCGGTTGGTCGCCGTAAACAAGCAGCTGCGCGACGTGCATCGCTTCGGTTTCGACAGTTTCGTCAAGCTGGCTCAGGAGGGGGATAAATATGTCACGGATGGAGTTGACCTGATTCGGAAATTCCCCGACGTGGCGAACTATTGAGGATGCACACTCATGAGCGATCGTGAAACACTGAAGGCCGAACTTAGGAAAGTGTCTGCCAAGGCGATACAGGCCAAGATGGATCTGCACGACCTTTCGGAAGAACTGCCCATCAACTGGACCTCGATCATGGTGGTCGCGCAGAAGGCGTACGATGCTTATGCCGAACTTGAGCGCAAGAGCCTCGCCTTAAAGGCGCTGGAGAATACCTAGAGGGGCAATGCATGTCGTTTCAAACACGAGACGGACGCGACTGGACGCCACAATACTTGATCACGATCGATGCAAAGAAATGCATCGGCTGTGGCCGCTGTTTCAAGGTGTGCGGTCGAGATGTCATGACCTTGAAAGGAATCAACGAGGAAGGCGAACTTATCGAGCTCGACAATGACGACGACGAGGAGATCGAGAAGAAGATCATGGTCCTGGACGATCAGGGTGCCTGCATCGGCTGCGGTGCGTGCGCCAGGGTTTGCCCGGCCGACTGCCAGACCCACGTTTCAGCTGCAGCCGAAACTGCATGAGCGAAGGCAGCTCTCCGCGGCCTTTAAGAGCAGCAGGTCCGGCTCGGTTTAAAGGAGAGCATCTTCAGGAACAGCTGGGCTGCAACGATATCACGTTTGTGGTAGGTCTTCAGGTGCTCATCCGCGTCGAGAACGCGGGCGATATCTTCCTGGAACATCAAATGCGAGAGGACGGCGATCATCCGTTGGTCTTGTCACGTCCTGCCAGGAGAGGCATGGAGCCCGTCTAGCGGAAATGGGTGTTGTCCACGTGGGCCGCAACCATTTAGTGCTTGATCCTAACCAGCACCCCGAAGTGTGGACGAGGAACGAGAACGACAAGTGGAAGCGGGTCGAAAGGCCCACGAGGTAGTCGTCCGTTCTTTTCGCAGGCACGGTGTCAACCCCGATAGTAAACGTGATCCACTGCCGGGTTCATGGTTCTTTCCGCGGTCGTCTCCACAGGGAGCCGCCGCATGATCGCGTTCAAGAGGTCTGCATCTCGACGTGAAGCGTGCGGCGTGTAAAGCCCGCAGGCACGACTTCAAGATGGCCAACACCTTCGTCCCGGCAGGGACGCTTGTTCCGCCGAAGGCGCATCTGGCGCGTTTAAGACTGCCTCATGCGGCGCGCATCTCTGGCCGGAACTCAGTGCCATCGGCGGTCAGGAAGAGACGCCAAAGAGTCTTTAGCTAGGCGCGCAGGATGCCCAACTGCCGGTGCCCGAGCGTGGCGAGCAATTTGCGGCGTTGCATTCGCAGGTTGTGTGGCTCGATCCTGCCCGCTCGAAACAAGCTCGTGGACGTGCGGCGCGCCGGCCGTTCTCGCTGGACAGCGGCGGATGTCGATCCAGTCCCAATCGACGTTGCCGGCGAGCTGAACCGCGCGTGCTTCATATTGACGATCTGGTCCAGCCTGGCCCGGAACAGATTGCCCGATCCCCGTCGTCCTGTGCTTCTTCGGCCGCATCGCCACCTCCGATGCGACGGAATTATGGCTGTCGATTCGAGGGAATCCAGAAAATGAAATTCCAAGACTCCTATGCCCGATGCACCAAGACCGTGCCTTCGCATATCAGTCCACAACGATGAGATGCGGTTCTAGCTCATTTGCTTTAGCCGCTCTTCACTGACGAGGAGTTAGCTTCCTCTCACAAGAGCCGGCGACAGATGCTCAACCTCGGCGCGTCAGCTCGTGGTCAGCTAGACATCTTACCATCCTCGGTAGAGCTCGAGCAACGCGAGCTCTGACCCCCAAACCGTACCGACAGGAGAGCGATCCGATGTATGGCCGAATTGTTGGCTCATCTAGCCAATCCACAAGCGCTACCCAGGCTGATGAAGCAAGGCATTCAGATGACGAGGGCTTTGCGGAAAGGCTTGCAGGCATGGCGCCCGATGCTGGCCCAAGTTCGTCTCAGGCAGCGACACGGCCGTACTCTGTAACTTCCCAACCTCCGATCAAAGAGATCGACAGTGATGAGTTCGGGGAAGAAGTGAAGGCCTTCTATGGCGACGACATCAAGTACATTGCCGAGCGTCCACTGGAGTACTCGGATTTCATATCCACAAAAGCTGAGCGCGCGGCAAACATTGCTAGAACCTATGGTCACACCGACGAAGATACCGACCAGGCGCGATATTACGCCTATCGCTTGGGTGACAAAACTGTCGGGCTTCTGAGGACAGAAGGCGGACTTCGGGTAGGAGGAAGGCGATTCAGCGCCCAGTTTCCCGGTCGCAACGCAGTCACATCCCAAGTAGATCTTCGGGTTACTCATCCGCTCGTTGAGAACGCTGGCGATATTCTACTTGAACATCAGCTTCGGCAAGACGGCGAACAAGCATTGATAATGTCAAAACCTGCGTTCCCAGGCATCGAGTCCCGTCTGGCTCAGATGGGCTTTGTTCCTGTGAGTGATAAGAATCACTGGGTACTTGATCCTCACCAGCATCCCGACAAGTGGACGCATAACGACGAAGGTAAATGGCAACGTGTAGGCAAACCTGAAGGATATCTTGCCGCCGAGAGTAGTGGTGCTCAGGCAAACATCGAGCGAGCTTCGAGTGAAGCAAGTGATGAGACAGAGTCGTCAGGCGATGACACGTCTTGGTACTTCGAGCGCCTCAATCTAGGCCCGGGGTCGGCTGCCGAATAGTTGCTGTTTACGAGGTCGGGCCTGAAAGCGGTGGCTACTCGTGGTCATTGAGTATGTTGCTGCAGGAATGGCTCGCCACTTCAACACGCGCTTGCGTCAGGCGGCGTGATCGCGCCCAGAGTGCTGCCCGATCAGCTCTGGGCCGCTCGCCGCCAACGCGGCTTAGCCCTCAGCTGCCTGCGCTGGCGCTGCGCAGCCCGGTGCTCCCCCACCGCGGTTGGCTAGGGCGGCGGTCTACCGACCAATCCTGCTTGAGTGGGGCATCTTGATACAGTGGGCGACATCGTCAATGCACCAAAGCAGAGCCCGTAAGAGCGGCGACGGCGCTCAAAGAGAGCCATGAAGTGATCATGAATCCGATTGAGAATAAGCAACCTGGAAATGATATGGTCTCTCTGCGGGACGGTCAAACTTGGCCGCGAGCCTGGTCAAGAACCCGAAACCCTGCTGGCCTTCTACGACTTCCCTGCCGAGCATTGCGATCAACTGCGAACGACGAATGAGATAGACTAGCGTTTTTCTTCATGGTGAGACGATTGCGGCGATCATTCGTCTGCCCGTCCGCATCTGGCGCGGTATTGTTCGCAAAGACGTCGATTGCCGCTGCGGGCGGACGTCCGATTCGACGCCAAATAGACTTGGCGCGAATCCCTCTGTTGGCGGCTTGCACCGAGAGCGGTACCTTGTCCAGGATATTGACGGTGTTGTGCACCTAGCAGCGCGGGTGTCGGGTGACGGCAAGCCTTCCAGAAGCCGAGCGCGCCGTCGCCGACGCAATTTCCGGGCCGATCTGCAACCCGCGATTTGCTTGATGTCGATCAGGAGCTCGCGCCTGATGTAACAGTATTGGTAGTGTCATTCATGGCGTATCGCTCTTCTCTCGAGAGGTTTTGGCAGCGTTCGACAACCGCCTCGATACGCAACCTATCTCAGGCCCGTCATCACTCACATTCCCGCATAGTCTAGCGAAGCTCGAAGGTTCGGTCATCTCGGGCATCGGCCAATAAGTCAGCCGCCTTCTTCGACATCGGGAACCGGGAGCCAGGCTCCGCGAGGCGGTTTCTTCGCGATCATATAGGCTGGTGCCGGCGCCTGGGTCACGCCGTCCTCGTTCTTGAACGCATACTTGGTCGTCCGTTAGAAAGCCGATTTCAGCGGTGATGGCCGCTGAGGGCAACAATGATGGTGGTACGCCAAAGAGTACTCAGCCAGGTGAGGATGCGGCGGAAGTTGTGGCCGACGGCGGAGAGGGTGATTGTCGGCGCCGCCGGCGCGGCCTTTGAGGTAACAGCGGCCGAGGTGACCATCGGCCTTCAGTTGTCCTATGACGGGTTCGATGGCGGAGGGGCGGCGCAGCTCGCGTTTGATGATGCCGAAGACCCCGTGCTTTTGGCCGGAGATGAAGGCGCGACGCGGGTGCACCGAAATATCAGGTGCACTGGCATCCCTCCATCGCCGAGGCACTCCACGTCCGAGGCGTTGAAAGAATGCAGCTGCAGCCGCGCTGGCGCTGCCGCTGCGCGCGAATCTGCGTGGCCCTTCCAAGCGGAAGGGTGAACGCGTTCTCGAGCGCAGACTGACCTTCGATCTTGCGGCGGATCTCGTGGATGATCCGGCCCAGCCGGCTGCGCAGGATGCGCAACTGCCGGTGATGCCGCTTGAATTGCTTGCAAGGGCGTAGCCAGAAGCCATCATTGCCGCGCTGTTGGCAATACCAAGATAGGACTGCCGGAGCTCGACCCCGGGCTTGCTCGCCAGGCGGCTGATCCCCTTGATTCCCGGGGGCAGCAGCTTGGTCGGTTGGGAAGGTGATGGCCTTCGCTGCACAGTAGTGTCGACCGTGACCCGCTTGAGGTCCTGATTGGATAAGGTGCCGTCCTCGTGCGCCACCCGCAGGCGGTTGGCCTGCAACACCGCCAGCTTCTCGGCCGCTTGCGCCAGTGGCTCAGGTCCCCAGCGCTCGTGCGGGGAGGCGTGCTGAAAGAACTCTTCGCCGGCGAATTACTGGAAACACGTTCTTCGGCCGCATCGCCACCTTCGTGCGACGACGGAATTATGGCTGGCGACGATTCGACGGAACTGAAAATGAAATTCCAAGGCTCCGATGCCCGGTGCACTAAAACCCCGCATTTGCAAACCGGTCCACAACGACAAAGTGCGATTCTAACTCGTTCGCTTAGCCGTTCTTCACTGACGAGGAAGTATTTTTCGAAAGCTGAAGGCGGTGGTATCGATACTGAGGGAAGGTTCGAGTCGGATTCCTCAGACGATGAGCCTTCATGTTACTTGGAGCGCGCTCTTAGTAGGGCTCTTCCTGGAGTAAAGTGGCTGCAACAGCAGCTGCGGGCCGGAAATGACGGACATTTCGCCGTTCCACGCGCGGGCGCAAGGGCTAGCCTAAAAGGGGCGCACGTTCGCCGCGTGCGCCTCTCGCGGGCGGGGAGCGAGCGTTCACTTTCTGGAAAGGCACTTGCGATGCCGCGATGAATACGGTCGCAGGGCATCGGAACCGGGCCTTCCGCAGCGTGACGATTAGCGAGCAGCAACCAGCCATCGAGTTTAGCGGTCCGGCAAATGGTCCAGAAAGGTCGGAGCGCGAAAGCTGTAGCTGCGCAGCCCGGCAGGAAAGGGCAGCAAGGCTCAATGCTCCTGCGAATTGTTCTGAATTATGCGTGAGTAATGGGGTGAGCTGCAAATGGGCTTGCGCGTTGTTACCGCAGACGCGATCCGCGCCGGCACTTGTACAGTTTTTGCACGTTGATTGCACAACGACAATGAAAAGCGCCTTGCAATAAACGAGCGATGAATGCAGCCAAATTCCATCTATACGATTTGCGGCTTTAACGACATTCCAAGCCGCCAAGCCATGGGATTCCATCTTATGGTCGTCGATGATAATGGCAATCACCGACCGTGGTCCATCATTGTGGTGCGCTGGGGCAAAAAGGTACTTGGCTATGTCAATCAATGCCCTCACAACAGCGTCAATTTGGACTGGGAGCGGAACCAATTCCTGGACCCATACGGTATCCGACTGATGTGCGGCAAGCACGGTTCGACCTTCGAACTCGGCACCGGCCGGTGTGTCGAAGGTCCATGTGAGGGTAGAACGCTCACGCCGATCGCGTTGGCAGTTCTGGATGGTGATATCTGTGTCCTCGGCGTGCGTCTTGTCGAAGACGATGCATCGCCAGACAACTGAAGACCGCCTCAGACCGGGCGGTTCTCGTTGCGGTTTTTCACCGGCTCCATCCTCTTTAGCCCGCCGTCGTAAGAGATCTCCTCATAGGACAGATCGAGATCCTTTGCGGCATCGAGGAGGTAATCAAGCTTGCCGCGCGGATCGAGCTTCTTGATGTCGTCCTTGTTCAGCCCGACCAGGTCCATCATCTCCTTCCAAACGGTGGATTCATCGCAGGGTAAGACGTGGAAGTTAATATCGCCGAACTTCACTCTGTACTTCGCCAGCAAATCGATGTTGTTGCAAAACATGAAGTAGCTTCCGGTTGGGCTTAAGGCGCCGTCAAGGACGGTTGCTACGTCAGCAAGATACGCGAAGGAGTGTAGGTATCCGGCCAGCACTGGAAAAGTGCGTTCTCCGTCCTGCGCGATCGTCAGAACCTGCTCGATCGAATAGTCCGGCGGTCGCTTCTCGTCGGCGACCTGAGTCTGGAACTTCAGTGCGATGTCGCCACGAAAGCCGAACCGGCCCGGCTTGGTAGTCGCGCCTTTGAGTACGGCGTTGAGCAGGCGGCCCTCCTTCTCAAATCTGCCGAGTGCGGTGTTCTCGATTGCAGTCATTAAAATCGTCCTCGATCTAAGCTCTTCACCGACCCGTTGGTCGGTGCCAGATGCGATGCAAATTGCCTGCCGCCGCAGCGTAGCAGCGCAACCTAAGAAGAAAACGTGTCATTGGCTGGCACCGCCTCATGTAAGCAATCCGACACCTGTTCCAAAGCCAACGTGCGAAGGCGCGCATCATTAAGTGTCTGCGCGCTGGCACGTGACTTGCTCTTAGCGACGTTCAAGCTGATGAGGGAAAGACGTGATCAACCTGACCGATAGCGCAGTGAATGCGATCAAGAGTGCGATATCATCGTCCACGCGCCCGTCCGGCGGTCTGCGCGTCATGATTGAAGCAGGCGGCTGCAGTGGATTCAAATACAAGATGGGTCTGGCCGAGGAACCGAAGCCTGACGACACCGTGATCGAATGCGATGGGCTGAAGGTGTTCGTCGATAGCAAGAGCTGCGATCATCTAGTCGGTACGACCATCGATTTCGTCGTGGCGCTGGAGGGCTCTGGATTTACCTTTCACAACCCGAACGCCACCGCAAACTGCTCCTGCGGGAAATCGTTCTGCTGATGAAAAACATTGTTCAGGTGATGAGAAGAAAACATCGAAGCGCGCCGGCCGAGCCAAAACAACTGAGGCAATCGTCGTCCACTACGACAAAGCGGGAGCGTCGCATTCGCGACGCGCTTGAAGATATCATGCCTCATTCTACAACTCCACGGTGGCGGCTGGCAGCTGATCGGCATCGATGGCAGCCTGTTTATGGCTAGGCTGGCCGGTGGCTGTACGTCGTGTAAGCTTTCGAGGGCGAGCGTGGGACGTACAGGCGCGGCTGTTAAAATCCGCGGATTTAGTCGGCAAATCCTCGTTGCTGGTACTGGTGGGGCAGTGGATTGAGCGAAGATCGAGCGCCGATTTACCTCGATAACAATGCAACGACACGGACTGATCCGTCCGTCGTGCAAGCGATGTTGCCGTTCTTCACTGAGAACTTCGGCAATGCCTCATCCAGGCATGCCTTTGGCAACGACGTCGCAGTTGCTGTGAGGCAGGCCCGGCGAAGCCTGAGGGACCTGTTAGGTAACGCATACGATCATGAAATCGTCTTCACCTCGGGAGGGACCGAAGCCAATAATGCCGCGATCCTCTCTGCTCTGGCGACGCAGGAAGAGCGAGACGAAATTGTAACTACTTCGGTTGAGCACTCCGCTGTACTTGCGCTGACTCAGCAATTGGCGGCAAGGGGAGTCAAGACGCACATAGTACCCGTAGATGCTTGCGGCCGGCTCGACATCGAGGCGTTTCGCTGCGCGCTTGGGCCACGCACAGCCATTGCCTCCGTTATGTGGGCCAATAACGAGACCGGAACGCTGTTTCCTGTGGAGTTTCTGGCCGGATTGACCCGTGAGGCGGGCGCGCTGTTTCACACAGATGCGGTCCAGGCAATTGGGAAGCTGCGTTTGAACCTAAAGGAAAGCGCGATCGACATGCTGTCGCTATCCGCGCACAAACTGCACGGCCCCAAGGGGGTCGGCGCGATGTATTTGCGCAAAGGGACTAAATTCCGGCCGCTAATCTGCGGCGGATCACAGGAACGAGGGCGCCGCGGCGGGACCGAGAATGTTCCCGGGATCGTCGGCCTGGGAAAGGCTGCCGGGCTTGCGGCGGAGCGGCTTGAACCCGAGCGCGTTCGCATTGGCGCTTTGCGCGACCGCCTTGAACATGGAGTTTTGCGCAATGGGGAGTGCGTTGTGCTCGGTGACGTCAGCAATCGGTTGGCGAACACGGCCAATATTGCCTTCGACCACCTCGAAGGCGAAGCCATCGCCCACCATCTCGATCGGGCGGGCATAGCCGTGTCGCTCGGATCAGCCTGCAACTCCGGTTCAATGCAGCCATCGCATGTTCTGTGTGCCATGCAGGTGCCGACGTGGCGGATGCACGGCGCCGTGCGCTTTTCTCTGTCGCGTGAGACCTCGTTGGCGGAGGTCGATGAGGTCGTGTGCGCTGTGTCCGACATTGTGGCTCGCATGCGCGCCATCTCCGGCGCCACTGTTAGGGAGTAGACCTTGTGAAGATCATGATCCGCCGGTCTCCGGAGGGCCTGTCCATCTACGTGCCAAAAAAGGATCTCGAAGAGCAAATCGTGGAATCCGAGTACGAGACGCTGTGGGGCGGCTGGATCAAAGTGGCTAATGGCTGGGTGTTCGATTTGCCTGATATGGCGAGCGACACCCGGTTGCCAATCACAATCAATGCGAAAAAGCGGGACGAGACCGGGCACGATCCCTGAAGACACTCCCCGCAGATCGACTTTGTCGTTGCGGCGGCTGCATGGGGCGCTCTCGTTGGTTTGAGGGCCCCGAGTATCGTTCCATATCGTCCTGGCCACGCTGAATGGCGCAGATCCGTTCTGCCGACAACGCCAGACGCATTGGCCGGCTTCTTCGCCAGCAAATTTGCGCCGCCGCAGCGAGTTACGGGCAATGCGGTCAGGGGCGACCCCAGTATATCCAAATTAGCAAACATATCGCTGTCGCAACGGAATTGATGACGCAGACAATCGCTCGCTCAGTTGAGCCGAGGCGGTTACACTCCATCCTGCTCCCGGTCGTTGGGCGTCCAGCAGGATCCGTGGTAGCCACTACTGGCCTTGTCGAGCCCGGATCCCCCCGCGTGTATCGGGCTTGCGAGAGCCGCAACGCGGCAAACGCGTTAGATGGAGCGGCGTTCGGGGGAGCTTAGCGCGAGAATGAATGCGCAAGGCATAAAGCTCTGGGTGAGAATGGCGACGTATCTGTCGTTTTGCTAACAAGCTCATCATGGCTGTTGTTGCATGCGCCAGTGCTAACGTCGCGCCAACTCGATGGCCTGCGGCTGCGATTGCATCATTCTGGCCATGGCATGCAAGTTGCTACCCAGCTTTATGAGGCTCGCTCAAGGATGGTCCTGGGAGAGCGACGATGTCTCCAGGGAAAAGCGAATGAACGCGGTCGTCGGACGCGGAACATATGTCAAAGCTGCAGTAAATCACGGCAAGATGATGCAGCCCACCACCGATCATAAGGGCTGCTGCGCTTCGGCCAAGACCGGGCAGGCGAGCTGCGGCTCGAAGGCCGGCCAAGGCGATCTGCCAACCGAAATCTGGGAAAAGGTCAAAGACCATCCCTGCTATAGCGAAGACGCGCACCATCATTACGCTCGCATGCATGTCGCGGTCGCGCCTGCCTGCAACATCCAGTGCAATTACTGCAACCGAAAATACGACTGCGCCAATGAATCGCGTCCGGGCGTGGTGAGCGAGAAGCTCACCCCTGAGCAGGCGGTGAGAAAAGTGCTCGCGATCGCGACCACCATTCCGCAGATGACAGTGCTTGGCATCGCTGGACCGGGCGATGCTCTGGCTAATCCAGCAAAGACGTTCGAAACGTTCGAGCTGGTCTCCAAGGCGGCTCCCGACATCAAGCTTTGTCTGTCAACCAACGGACTCGCACTGCCGGACTATGTTGATACCATTGTCAGGTCCAAGATTGACCACGTCACGATCACCATCAACATGGTTGATCCCGAAATCGGAGCCAAGATTTATCCGTGGATCTTCTTCAACCACAAGCGATACACGGGCATCGAGGCGGCAAAGATACTCACTGATCGCCAGCTGCAAGGCCTCGAGATGCTTAGCGAGCGGGGTATCTTGTGCAAGATAAACTCGGTGATGATCCCCAACATCAATGATGACCACTTGGTGGAGGTCAACAAGGCGGTCACGTCGCGCGGTGCCTTCCTTCACAATATCATGCCGCTGATCTCCGCACCCGAGCATGGCACAGCATTTGGCCGCAACGGTCAGCGCGGCCCGACGGCGCAAGAATTGAAAGCGCTGCAAGATGCCTGTGAAGGGCAGATAAACATGATGCGGCATTGTCGCCAGTGCCGCGCCGACGCGGTTGGTCTACTCGGGGACGATCGAGGCCCAGAGTTTACCACTGATCAGGTGATGAAAATGGACGTCCAGTATGACTTAGAGATGCGCAAGGCTTATCAGAAAAGAGTAGAGAATGAGCGCGTCTCCAAAGCCGAGGCCTGCCAAAAGGAGCTTGAGAAGCTTTCCGGAGAGATCAGCGCGATCACTCTTCTGGTGGCTGTGGCAACCAAGGGCTCGGGGTTGATCAACGAGCACTTTGGGCATGCAAAAGAATTCCAAATGTACGAGCTTTCTACATCCGGCGCCAAATTCGTTGGCGTACGCCGCGTGGAGGTTTACTGCCAGGGCGGTTATGGCGAGGAAGATAGACTTTCCACCATCGTGCGCGGCATCCGTGACTGCCATGCGGTCTTCGTGGCCAAGATTGGCGGCGGCCCCAAAAGCAATTTGATCAAGGCGGGCATCGAGCCGGTCGATCAATTCGCCTATGAGTTCATTGAGAAGTCGGCGATCGCTTGGTTCAGATCCTATCTCGACAAGGTGAGGCGCGGGGAAGTCCAGCATGGGGAGCGCGGCGACGCCGCGGTTCCGCTTCGGATCTCTGCGGCATAAGGAGGAATGTGTGCCGTTCAAAATCATCGCCTCGCAGTGCACGGGCTGCTCTGCCTGCGAACCCTTATGCCCGAACGTTGCTATATCGGAGAAGGAGGGGAGCTTTGTCATTGAGGCGACGAAATGCACCGAATGCGTCGGCCATTTTGACGAGCCGCAATGTGTAGCCGCCTGTCCGGTCGACAATACCTGCGTGGTTGACACGTCCTTGCCCCGCTATCAAGCGCCAGGCTAAAGCGTGAGATCTCATGAACGGCATGCCAGGACCTAGTGCTGAATCCGTCGCAAGCGTCGCCCTCGGGCTGGCGGCGTTGCAGGCGCGGGCGTTCGTACCCTACGGCGACTGCTCTGCATTGTCCTGCGGTCGTGCTGTTGGGTCGGCAGCACGGCCTGGCGGCATCTCGGAGCTCCGAGGGCGCTTCGTGGTACGAGAGCGGCCTCCAAGGCAGCCCTCCCATCGTCGATGTGATTGACGATACGGCGGGTGGGCACGAAATGATGCAGAGTGTTGCCCGCGTGAGCTAGGCGGCTTCTCGGCATCTCTAGAGGGAGCGGCGCATGAGGAGGGGATAGATGAACAGCATTCTTCGCGACAGCGATATCGTCGAGCTCAGCGGCCCGCCCGTCTTTAGCTTTGGCCAAAAGCTTCGAGCCAATCGCACCATCCGAAATGATGGCACCTATCCCGGCAAGGAGATTGGCGACCTCTTAGTTAAGAAGGGGGAGGTGGGTTACGTCGTCTCGATCGGCACTTTCTTGCAGCAATTCTACATCTACGGTGTGGAATTTCTGGACAGCGGCCACCGCGTTGGCATGAAACGCAAGGAGCTAGAGCCGGTGGAGACCTGTGAGGAGATCGATGATCTGCCGTTACCGGAGGAGTCATGACTCAGCAAGGCGTTCCGAAATATCGACGGGGCCAGCGAGTCAAAGCCGCAGTCGACCTCACCAACGACAGCTCATTTCCGAACGCGGAGCCCGAGGGAGTTTTGCTCGCCGCCGGAGCGACCGGCGAAATCATCAAGGTCGCTATCCACACCGAAGCGAACGTGCCGGTCTATATTGTCGATTTTGGTGAGGAGCTGCTCATCGGCTGTCTTGAAGAAGAAATAACAGTGCTTTGAAGGAGGCTTTCGCCATGAATGCCGCGCTGATGAGGAAAGCAAAGGCGGGGTTGCTGCCTCACCCAAACGAGCTCGATCGCAAACGAATTGAGCGGGGCTTGAGCGCGCGCAAGCGCTATCTTTACGTCTCGCCGAAAGTGGGGCCGGTGAGGGGCGGCTACCTCGTCGAGAGCCCTTGTTGCTCGCACAACATCGACACGGATGGCGCTCTCATCAATGTCGCCCTAATTCTTTATGATACCGTGAGCGGGATCTGGAAGCTATTTCGGAAGAATCATGCCCAGGGAGTCTGGGAATTTTACAGCCTTTACCTCCGCTTGCCTTCTGCAATCGACGACTTGAACGCGGATCCTGACCGTCTGTTCTGGCAATAAGGGACCACCCTTTAATTGAAAAGAAGCCACGATGGCGCTCACCACGAAAGAATTGATCGAAATCGAACGACCGCTTGCTGCGGATGGCGCCGACATGGGTCCGTTTGTTAGGCTGCGGCGCCGTTTGCCGCAGCTTTCTTGGGACCGCTGTCATGCGTCAGAGTTATCGGATCAGCCGTTCCGAGTCGATCTTCATATGCTCGATCGATCGGATCGCTGCGTGCAGATTACGCCCGACCCAACTCGACCGACTAGCGTCCTTTTGGCCAAAAGGAACGGTGTGCGGGCACTGAAATAGCAGAGTTTTAGCTGGATGGAGCGCACACCTATCATCGCAAGAGATGAGCAAGCGGACCTAGGAGACGTGCTTTGTACATCGTGATCCACAAAAAAAGCAGGAGCGCGCTGGATGCCACCGGCGACATGTACTGGTCCAGGAAAGGGAAAAGAAATGTTCCAGGCGAGCGCGGAAGAGGTCTGCTCAATCATAAAAAGTCTCGGCGTCCAAGGCTCGGCTTGAGGCCTGCGCCGAGTGCCCGAAGCCAAGCACGTTATAACCGAGATCGTCGGTCTCTTCGGCCCGTGATCGATAATGTTACCAAAATAGGAATCGTATGAACTCGCAATAAATCGTCATCCACGTCCGCTTCGCCCCGAACGGGAGGGTGATACAAATCAGCGAGCGTCCGGCCAAGCTCACGCCAGACCAGTGGTTTGATGTCCTCAACACCCGTGCCAGCTCGGCTTATCGGCCGCTCACTCGTGGCCGCGGGATTTTTCGGCTGAGCCGGACTGCGGTTGATATCTTCAAGCAGGAAACTGCGAGGCCGAGATGAGCGAACAAAACCTGGCGGGATTTGATGAGTGAATAGGTCCGAGGGTTTTGCCGTCTTTCCGGCCGATGCCATTGAGCTGAACGAGGCCATGGGCTCTTAGCCTGTCGGGGACCGCTGATAGAAGCGAGAAGCGAACGACATTGCCCCTGCTTCGGCAATAATTGCGAGGCGCGCAGTCCAAAGCGAAGGATCGTTGCAGCAGCGAACGTTGCGCATCTGGTGTGCAACTTACCTTAAAGAATTTGGATCGTGAATAAGCGATGAGTGGATAAACAGATCGAGATGACAGGAGAAGAGGTTGGAATTGATCAGGAGGCGGCTTCGGACGCGTAGGTATCTATCGCTCATCTTTGGCGACGACAACCACTATGACGCCCGCTCATTGCGCCTGTTTCGCAAGCGCGGGTGGGAATCATGGGACGTTCAATAGTAAGAGACTGTTGGGCATGATGTGCTCGCACCTCATCCCTTCAGCACTATCAGAGGATAGGCGGATGAACTCAGAAAGAGAAATGGAGCTCCCTCAGGTTTATCGGCATCATGTCTTTGCCTGCAACACGCAGCGTCCGCCAGACCATCCCCACGGCAGTTGCGGCGCCTCAGGCGCGCAAGCCCTGTGGGACCGAATGGGCAAGGCGATCGAAGCGCAAGGCCTCAACGATATTGGTTTCACGATGGCGGGCTGCCTTGGATTTTGTAACTCTGGTCCCTTGCTGGTCGTCTATCCCGGCGGAATCTGGTACCGCGTGACCACGCCTGAGGACGTTGACCAGATCGTCAAATCCCACCTCAAGCAGGGCAAACGTGTCGACCGCCTTGTGATGTGCTCAAGCGAAGTTAGAGGCGTCGTGGCGACCACTTGACCGGACCAGCAAGCATGGACGGCGTGCTCGTCCATGAGCTGCCCGGCCTCTCGGAGCTCGGATCGTCTGAGGGTGACCGTCCAACTCGAGCTCCGGGTCGCTAACAGTGGGTCATTGACATGGGCGCGGCGCACCGCCTCTTGTGAGGCAAATAGGCAAAGTGGCTCCTTTGCAACGCGCGGCGAAGCAGTAATATGATTATAACGCGCCGATCTGTTCGTGTATCGTCACTTACGTGCCGCGCGATCCGTGGCTCACAGCGATAGAAATGCTGCGAATGATTTCCTGCCTCTGGCCAGCTGACGCGTCGATGAGGCGTCAGCCGGCTCCCCACTGCAGACGGTGAGGGCAGGAGATGCGCTTGATGCGCTCGCAGCGTCCGAGTTGATCAAACGGTGTCTCCTTGACCCTGTTCTGCCTCAGAACCTGTAAGCGACGCCGCCGCTGACGAGCCATGGATCGATATTGGCGCGCCCGGTGACAGCAATCGCATTGTTTACGGTCGCGGAGTACTCCGGCCGCAGCCACAGCTTCTTCACGTCAAAATTGAGCCCCCAGTGACGGTCTAGCATGTAATCGAAGCCGAACTGGACCGCCGCGCCGAATTGGTTTTTGATGTGTAGATCCGTGACGGCAAGGCCGAATAGCGACGCATTGGCTGCCGATTGGTTGAAGAATGCAGTGTAGTTGATGCCCGCGCCGATATACGGCTTCAGTGGGCCGAAATCGGTGAAGTGATATTGCAGGGTTAGTGTTGGCGGCAACAGCCAGGCGGTGCCGATATCGAGGCCAGTGAGTACGCCATTGCCGCTGATGTGATGGCGAGTCGCGCCGAGAATGAGTTCAGCGGCTACGTTTTTTGTGAAGAAGTAGGTGATATCGAGCTCTGGTATGGCTCGCTCGCTGAGCGAAAGCCCTGAACTCGGTGACGACAGCGATGGCGTTCCGGCAACGTTTACCGAGCTACTGCGGTATCCGGCAAAACGCCGAGCACGCGCAGGCGGATCATCCAGGGGCTGGAGGGCTCTATTGGAGGCGCTTTATAGTAGACCGGCGCCGGGCCCAGATCCGCACCTCGTACCGAATTGCTGGCGAACGAGCTCGCAAGCGCGAGGACCGATGCCCTCGCCAGAACTGTTAGTACTCTCATCGAAGTCTCCATTCCAAAATTCGCGCGAGCAGCCGCGCGAGATCTCTGTCACACATGAGGAACGGAGTAGTATTTGATACCAATCAAAATCGAAGCGACGGTTAGCACAATTGTCCCGCTAAGTTGCATTAGGATCACGGCCGCGAAACGTGTTCTGTTCTGATCGTGTTTCAACCTAGTAGTCAATCTAAACAAATCCTTTGAAGAATCTGCCTCTCGGCGTGGCGCTCCGATTCAATGCGGGCGGCGGAGGTCGCGCGTGATAAAGGTAGCAAATGCGGCTACGTCTCTCACACGTTACAAAGCGGCAAGCGCGGCATTCCAGTGCAATACCGGCGATGCCCCGCTACGAGTAATCACTCGCTCGGGCCGTCTCGGCGGAGGTTTCCGCGGTTACTTCGCGTGAAGCAAGCCAAAAGTGAAGAATGTCATTTTTGCCTCGCTTTATGGCTGGCAGAGACGCTCAGCGTCTTCACGTCTGCCGGCAGGGCGTGCGGTGTGCTTCGTGCAAGCATACCTCGAGATTATCTTGCGTCTTGCCGCCAAGCAGCGACAGCACTGGCTCACGATCGAGTCCGGCACTTCGTGTCCCGTCTACGTCGACCAGCGGTCGCCGTATCAGGAGCGGATCCCCTACCATCAATGCGAGTGCGCTTGCCGCGTCGATAGAATCGGGATTGACTTCGCCTGACTTGATACGGGGCGCGGCTCGGTTGAACCAGGAGTTAACGGGCATATTGCGGAAGAAGCTGCGCAATTCGTCCGCGTGCCATGGCTGCTTCAAGATGTCTTGCACCACCACGTGGTGGCCGGCGGACTTGAGCGCTTGAATCTGACGCGCGTTATTGGCGCAGCCGGGCTTCTGATAAACGATGATTGTCGTCACGGCATACCTATGTATGGATGCTGAGCTGAATGTGTGGCAAGCCGCTGCCGCGAGCCCATTCGAAGTTCTTGCCGGTCAACTCCGATATCTGCGCACCAAGCGCCGTATCGCATTTGCAACACTCGCCGCTGGTCCGCCAGGTTTCGAGCCCGTCCGGCATATTCATTCTCCCGAAATCGCTCGGCCTGTGAGAGGAACAGCAAGTTCCGTTCCACAACTGGAGAGATCGGAATAGATCCCGTGATTCCGGCTTTTGGCGTTGATGTTTGTGGTTGTTTGTTTGTTTTCCGACAGCCGCGCAGATCCCGTCACATCCAAAATAACCAACGATCACGCGCCGGCTGGTTGGCCTTTGTAAGCATAATCAGAGGCTTAATGTATGGAGTCAGGCGCTGGCACGGCTGTTGCTAATGAGCTGCAGCAACACTGAGTGAGGGCTGAGTGCACGCCGACGCCGAAGGCGAGCGATGCGCTCCTTCCCTTGAACCCGTGTGCCCTCGCTTCTGTGAGAGAACCAAGCTCGCACAAGAAGCGCGTAACTTTTGGCAAATTGGTTGATGGAGAGCAACATGTCTTCACTAAGACAAATCGCGTTCTACGGCAAAGGCGGCATCGGCAAGTCCACCACTTCGCAGAACACGCTGGCGGCGCTAGCCGAGATGGGTCAGAAAATCCTGATTGTAGGGTGCGATCCGAAGGCGGACTCGACCCGCCTGATTCTGCACGCGAAGGCGCAAGACACGATTTTGAGCCTTGCCGCGAGCGCAGGCAGCGTGGAGGACCTAGAACTCGAGGACGTAATGAAGGTCGGCTACAAGGACATTCGTTGCGTGGAGTCCGGTGGTCCCGAGCCGGGTGTCGGCTGTGCCGGCCGCGGTGTCATCACCTCGATCAATTTTCTGGAAGAGAACGGCGCCTACGAGAACATCGACTATGTTTCGTACGACGTGCTTGGCGACGTCGTTTGCGGCGGCTTTGCGATGCCAATCCGCGAGAACAAGGCGCAGGAAATCTATATCGTGATGTCCGGTGAGATGATGGCGATGTATGCCGCGAACAACATTTCCAAGGGCATCCTGAAATACGCGAACTCTGGCGGAGTGCGGCTGGGCGGTCTGATCTGCAACGAGCGGCAGACCGACAAGGAGCTGGAACTGGCGGAAGCGTTGGCCAAGAAGCTAGGCACTCAGCTGATCTACTTCGTGCCACGCGACAACGTGGTGCAGCATGCCGAGTTGCGCCGCATGACGGTGCTAGAATATGCACCCGATTCCAAGCAGGCCGATCACTATCGCAATCTTGCGACCAAGGTTCACAATAATGGCGGCAAAGGCATCATCCCGACCCCGATCTCCATGGATGAGCTCGAGGACATGCTGATGGAGCATGGCATTATGAAGCCCGTGGACGAATCCATCATCGGCAAGACCGCCGCTGAACTCGCGGCCTCGTAAAGGTCGCGAGTCGCGGCCTTGTAAAGGCGCCCGACGGATGCCGGTCTCCCTCACGGCCCATGCCGGGAGGCCGGCAATCTGACGAGCGACCCTGATCAAAACCAGGATGCGGCACGCAAACCTGACCATTGTGGAGACCCGCAAAATTATGTCCGAAGCGCACTTCCTTCCGTCGCTGGCTGCTTGTGCCGTTGATATCAACAGCCAGATGCACAGGGGAATTGCAACCTACCGCATGCTCACCGGTGTGTCTCCTGCAGATGCCGATATTACCATTGACAGCAATCTCGATCGCCATGTCCTGGCGTCTATCCTGGCGGCTGCCACAATGGATGGTGGCTCCCTTACCGAGAAGGCGGGCCTGTCCGGCCTTGAACTGGTGGCCTTGCTGGAGCAGTACTTTCCCACGCTTGAGATCAAGCTCGCGAAGCAGCTTTCGGCCTTCAAGTGCGAAGAGGACGACGAGATCGCAATGCTGCGCGATCTCTTGCTCAAGCAACGATCGACGGAAGGGGATATCGGCCACTGGCTGGCTGCGATGATCGCGCGCCGCGCCATTGAGCCGGGCCATCTGTGGGAAGCTCTCGGCTTGCGCAATCGCGGCGAACTCTCTCGGCTGCTGAGCCGTCATTTCGCGCCGCTCGCCGCGCGCAATTTCAACAATATGCGCTGGAAGCGCTTCTTCTACCGCATGCTTTGTGAGAATGAAGGCCTCGTGATGTGCACAACACCCGTGTGCAATCAATGTCACGACTTCAACATCTGCTTCGGTGAAGAAAGCGGTGAGAGCCGGATGGCCGAGCGCCGGCCCGATTTTCTGTTGCAGGCGGCTCGGCCGGTGGTTGCCGGCCACCGGCCATCTGAAGTGCCACAAGGGGCCGCTATCGCCCAGTCATCCGAGAAGGCCTCGCCGGATTTGGTAAGCCGCGCGCGACGTTGAGAGCGCGGCTGATGCCGTTTCCATGCCAGCGAGTGACCATGTGTTCAAGGCCGCGGCGGCCCCCAAGTGCTCCGCAACAATCTCACATCCTGGCGAGCCGCAATTGCTAACGTTCCAACAGGCAATGCGTCCGCGTCATGACCTGTCGCATTTGCGACAATCATTTGCTCAAGAAGGTCGAGGGCGGAAGCGGTAGAGTCGTCAATGGGTTGGCCGGGACGGCAGGCTGGCATGCTGGTTGCTGAAGCGTAGGTAGGTCAAAGAATGAGGAGCTCTCGCGTGATCGCCGCCAGCACCGCCGCCAAATCGTCTTGGTCCGACCAGGTGCGCGCGAGGCCCACCGTGCTCAACGACACGACATTGCGCGACGGCGAGCAGGCACCTGGCGTTGCGTTCACCACAGAGGAGAAGCTGGGGATCGCGCAGGCGCTGGCGCGGGCCGGAGTCACGGAGATCGAGGCGGGAACGCCGGCGATGGGCAACGAGGAGATCGCCGCCATCCGCGCCATTGTCGAAGCAGATCCTCCGCTGACCACCATAGGCTGGTGCCGGATGCGGGAATCTGATGTCGACGCGGCGATCGAAGCAAAGGTGTCCATGATCAACATGTCGATCCCGACCTCCGATGTCCAGATCGCGGCCAAGCTAGGTGGTCATCGCGACATGGCGCTAGAACGGGTGAAGCGAGTGGTAGGCTATGCCTGTGAGCGCGGACTTGAGATCGCCGTCGGTGGTGAGGACTCCTCCCGCGCCGACATTGATTTTCTCATTAGACTGATGGCGACTGCAAAAGCCGCGGGCGCGCGTCGCTTTCGTATTGCAGATACGCTCAGTATGCTCGATCCCGACGCAACCTACGCGCTGGTCGGAAATTTGCGTGCGACTACTGATCTCGAACTCGAATTTCACGGTCACGATGATCTAGGACTCGCAACCGCGAACACGCTCTCCGCCATCAGGGCTGGCGCGAGCCACGCCTCAGTGACCGTCATCGGGCTGGGCGAGCGGGCCGGAAATGCACCGCTCGAGGAAATCGCGGTCGCACTCAAGCAGCTCTACGGGCGCGAGACCGGCATCATACTCCCGGAGCTCGAGAACGTCGCCACGGTGGTAGCAGCCGCGGCCGCACGTGCGATTCCTATGAACAAGGCGATCGTCGGACAGCATGTATTTACGCACGAATCCGGGATTCATGTCGCTGGCCTTTTGAAGGATCAGTGCACCTATCAATCGCTTGATCCCGCTTTGCTTGGCCGCTGCAACCGCTTTGTGTTCGGCAAGCATTCCGGACTTGCGGCGATCACCGCGTTACTCGATGAACTGCAGCTCGTCGCCAGCGACGATCAAGCCAGGCAGATCCTGTCGCAAGTCCGCAAATATGCCATCGAGCACAAGCTGCCGGTCGAGCGCGAAACCGTGGCGGCGATTCTGGCGCGACGTGTGCGGATGCTTGGCAACCTACCCCGCGTGAAAAGCCGTGTCCAGCAACGTTTGCGTCGACTCTTCGCAAACCGACGCGCTGCAAGGACAGTGTCCGATGTCGCTGATGGCGCGAGCGGCGTCCAGCTTTCGCACGTCAGATCCCCTTGCGCGATCTCACCTCCAGATCTTACTTCCCGTTCCGCCATACAAGCTGTGATCTCCTACCCAACGACGCGCCGTCCCCGGACCGCCAATCGGCATCTTCTCGCGCGGCTGATTTGCAGTCCGACGACCTCCTGACGAGCGTCAACCTAGATCGTGGTTTGGCCATTGATCCCGGATCTTCATCGGGACTGGCTTCGTCACCGGCGGACCTGCCGATCTGGGCAGCGAAGTTGAGACCGCCGCTTTCGGGACTCAGGCTGTGGCGATGCGGACCAGCTGTGCGAGGCAGGACGGCAGAAGTCAACAGGCGCCACCCCATCTCATTGACCGTCCAGAGCTAAGCCGAAGGAGAATTTTCGATGATCAGCTCACCCACGCCAGCCGGTATCCTGGATCGGCTCAGCAAGGCCTCGTCGGCAGAGGATTTTTTCTCGCTGCTTGGCGTCGATTACGACCCCAAGATCGTAAATGTCGCACGCCTTCACATCTTAAAGCGCATGGGACAATATTTTACCGAAGAGCAATTTACTGGCGCCGAAGAGCCGGAAATCAGAGCGAGGTGCAAGGCGATGCTGGAGCAAGCCTATGCAGATTTTGTGGCATCGTCACCGATCGATCAGCGAGTGTTCAAGGTTTTGAAGGATGCCGTCGCGGACCGTAAGAAGGCCGGGGCCTTTGTCCCGTTGAGCGAGTTGAAGTGATTTAGCGTTTCACTGTAAAGCGAATTACGACCGGCCGGCGCCGAGGCAATCCGATATTGGGGCCATCTCTTTGTGCTCAAGTATCTGCAGCCATCACCGGAGCGGCGGCTGTCGTATTCCCGACCCATGTCTGGACTGGTCGTGTCGACGGTATCAGGGGTTGTTTGAATTGTGTCGCAGGCCATTACTTCCGACTGGCTTTCAATGGTCTTTGCAACTGGTACGACACTTGCTGTTGTCCTGCCAGCGGTGCCGACAGATGGCAGTCGACCGCGATGAGTTTGAAGGAGGACCTATGATGCTGTTTTTACTACCTGCTGAGACCTGCGCTACCATTTCGAGGCGCATAATCGCGTTAGCTCCCCTCGAAACCGGTTTTGACGCGATCAAAGCTCCGTAACGTCGGTGAGATGCTGGTCAATGGATAAGTCTTCGCTTCGCGTTACTCCTGCACTCCGTATGCACAACATCATCTGCATCAAATCGGTCGCCGATCCCGCTCAGATTTGTGCCCATCTCATGGCGGATGGGAACGGTGCCACGAAGAGCGCCAGGTTCGGCCCATACGGAGTGCTTTCGTTTGATGGCCGGGATGGATTGCGTGACAGAAGTGTTGCCAGGATCGCCCTCGTTTGCACCGCCAATGTGGAGTCGTTGGGCCGAACTGGGTCGCAGGTACTGCGCAGCGTACGAACTCGCCCACTCAGGCGCCGAAGCGATCGGTTAGAATCACCACAGCGCCCTGGCGAGCCGCGGTGGCGCTCGTCGAACCCGACGGGTAACGGTCGAGTTTGGAAGACCTCTGCAAATCCAGTCGGACGGGTGCGTCTATTGCGACGACCTGTGTTGTTGTGTGGCCGGTCCGAACACGCAGGCGGGGCAGAGCAGCCAGCCACTTGCTAACCGAAAGTGATCTTCAGTTGACGAAGCGAAAAAGCAACCCGTGGCGCCGGCGCCCCTATCGTTGAGGAGGAATTTGAAACTATGAGCAACGTCAGCAGAACGGCCATGCCAGCGGCTGCCGGCCGCGCAGCAGCCAAAAAAGAGCTGCCGGAGCGCTTTAAGTCGTACAAGCACGTCTGGGTCTTCGTCGAGCTTGAGCGTGGTCAGGTGCATCCCGTTTCCTGGGAGCTTATGGGTGCAGGGCGCGGCCTTGCCGACAGGCTAAAAGTGAATCTTGCCGCTGTGGTTATCGGTCCGGAGGGGCAGCACACACGTAACGCCGCGCTTGAAGCCTTTTGCTATGGCGCCGATCTGGCCTATCTCGTGAGCGACAATGTTTTGTCGGATTACCGTAACGAATCCTATACCAAGGCGCTAACCGAACTCGTCAACACGTACAAGCCCGAGATCCTGCTGTTGGGTGCGACGACGCTCGGTCGCGATCTCGCAGGTTCTGTGGCCACGACCCTGTCGACGGGGCTCACTGCCGACTGCACCGCGCTGGACGTGGACGCCGATGGTTCGCTTGCGGCGACGCGTCCGACCTTTGGCGGCTCGCTGCTCTGCACGATCTACACGCTAAATTATCGTCCGCAGATGGCCACCGTCCGCCCGCGGGTCATGCCGATGCCTGAGCGTGTCGACCGCGATGCCGCTCGTATCGTCGTTCATCCGCTCGGCCTTTTCGAAGACGATATCGTCACAAAAGTATTGTCATTTCTGCCCGACCGCGATGCACAAACGTCCAATCTGGCCTATGCCGATGTCGTGGTTGCGGGCGGCCTAGGGCTAGGATCGCCTGAGAACTTTCGGTTGGTGCGCGAGCTCGCAAATCTGCTTGGCGCCGAATATGGCTGCTCGCGTCCTCTCGTGCAAAAAGGGTGGGTTACGTCTGACCGGCAGATCGGCCAGACAGGCAAAACCATCCGGCCGAAGCTCTATATTGCCGCGGGCATTTCCGGTGCGATCCAGCACCGGGTTGGCGTCGAGGGCGCGGATCTGATCGTCGCTATCAATACTGACAAGAACGCTCCGATCTTCGACTTCGCCCATCTCGCGATCGTCAGTGATGCCATTCAATTGCTACCTACGCTGACGGCTGCATTCCGCGCGCGGCTTTTGCCAGAGTCGCGCGCCCGGATCGCGGTCTAGAGGAGATGAGGATGATTGAAGAGAAATTCGATGCGATCGTGGTCGGAGCCGGTATGGCCGGAAATGCGGCGGCATTGACGATGGCCAAACGCGGCATGAAGGTGCTGCAGCTCGAGCGGGGCGAATATCCCGGATCGAAGAATGTGCAGGGCGCCATCCTATATGCCGATATGATGGAAAAGCTGATCCCCGAGTTTCGAGAGGAGGCGCCGCTCGAACGCCACCTGATCGAACAGCGGTTCTGGATGATGGACGACCGCTCCCATGTCGGCATGCACTACCGTTCGGAGGACTTCAACGAGGAGCGGCCGAACCGCTATACGATCATACGCGCTCAGTTTGACAAATGGTTTTCTTCCAAGGTGCGTGAAGCTGGTGCGATCGTGCTGTGCGAGACCACCGTCACCGAGCTCGTACGGGACGATCGTGAAAGGATCGTCGGTGTTCGTACAGATCGCAGAGACGGCGAAATACATGCCGACGTCGTCGTCCTGGCCGAAGGGGTCAATGGCCTGCTCGGCACACGTGCAGGCCTACGCGCGCGCCCGACAGCCGACAACGTTGCGCTCGCGGTTAAGGAAATGCATTTCCTGCCTCGCGAGACTATCGAGGCGCGCTTCAATCTCAGGGGCGATGAAGGCGTCGTGATCGAGGCGGCCGGCACCATTTCTCGTGGCATGACCGGGATGGGTTTCATCTACGCCAATAAAGAGTGCATTTCGCTTGGCATCGGTTGTCTTGTCGCCGACTTCCAGCGCACTGGCCAAACGCCGTACGGACTGCTCGATCAATTCAAGAGGCATCCCTCTGTGGCGCCCCTGTTAGCAGGGTCCGAAGTCAAGGAATATTCGGCGCATCTCATCCCCGAAGGCGGTTACAAGTCGATCCCGCAGCTTTTTGGGGAAGGCTGGGTCGTAGTGGGCGATGCAGCCCAACTAAACAATGCCATTCATCGTGAGGGCTCCAATCTCGCGATGACCTCCGGCCGTATCGCCGCGGAAGCGATCGGTCTGGTTAAATCACGCGGCGAACCGATGAGTGCAACAAATCTGTCAATTTACAAGAAGATGCTGGACGATTCGTTCGTCATCAAAGATCTGAAGAAGTACAAGGATTTGCCGCCCCTAATGCATACTCACTCCCAGAACTTCTTTCTCACCTATCCGCAGCTCATCTCCAAGGCGATGCAGAACTTTGTGCGCGTCGATGGTACGCCCAAGGCTGAAAAGGAGAAAGCTAGCCTGAAATCCTTTGTCAAGGCGCGGTCATGGTCAGGTCTGTTTGGGGATGCTTGTCGTCTTGCGCGGGCCTGGCGCTGACCGCAACAGTGTGAAGTCCAACAATGGAAGGCTAAAGCATGAGTTCCGAACCCGCGGTGCGCGTCGAAGACAAGCTGTATTACAACCGCTATCTTGTCGACGTCGGAAACCCTCACGTCAAGGTCCGTGCGCACACAACGCCATCGCCGCAGCTACTTTCACTTTTGAAAGTCTGCCCCGCGCGGTGCTACGAGCTCAACGACGGCGGCCAGGTCGAGGTAGCGGTGGACGGCTGCATCGAGTGCGGTACCTGTCGCGTTATCGCTGAGCCGACCGGGGACATCCAATGGAGCCATCCGCGCGGCGGGTATGGTGTGCTGTTCAAGTTTGGGTGATGGTGAACGAAGGCCGCCGGGCGACCGAGGCGAGGCGTGGGAACTCATCCTATCCGTGGCGCATTGCGTGTCATATGCGGGACGGCGGGAATTCGACCACGACGCTCTTCATGAGGACGCTGCGCAACATGACTTGCCGACGTGACCCGTCGTGCAGCTCGTACGAGAGCCGCAAAGGCCTCGTTGTGGTGCCACTGCGTGGCGCCCCAACTGCGTTGATCGAATGGCAGAGTAGAAATCAGCCTCTCGCCTGAGCGGGGGCGGACCCAGCGGCCTCGATAGCGACCGCCACTGACTGCGTGATCGCAGCAAAACGCACGGCGGTGTGTATCTCTCTGGAATCAACGCCCGCGGCCCTCAGTGTCTTCTCATGGGCATCAATGCAGACACCGCAACCATTTATGACGGAGACAGCAAGCGACCACAGCTCGAAATCTGTCTTGTCCACCCCGTGATTGCCGATCACGTCCATACGTAGCCGTGGCGGCATCGCCTTGTATTCCGGGTCGGAAACAAGGTGAGCGAAGCGGTAGTAGACGTTGTTCATCGCCTCCACAGTGGCGGCGGCTTTCGCTGCGGCGATCTCTACAGAGGTCATCACGGCGCCAGCAGCAGCCCGTATTTTCTCTGCAGCGAAAACGTCTCATCGGTCACCACGGAGATCACGTTAAGCCGGACATCCTTCGCGAAATCGGGAATCCTTATTTGTTCGATCCACGACATGCTGGCTCAAGCAACTTTCAAGGTTTCGCCGCCGATTTCGCGGTTGCAGGGACAGAGCTCGCCGGTTTGCAGCGCGTCCAGAACGCGGAGCGTGTCCTTAGGACTGCGCCCCACACTGAGATTGGTCGCATAAACGTGCTGGATCGTATTTTGGGGGTCAACAATGAAGGTGCAACGATAGGCGACCCCTTCGGGTGAACGCACGCCAAGGCCATCGACGAGCGTTCCCTTTGTATCGGCAAACTGCCAGATTGGTAGATTGTGCAGGTCGACATGCGAACGCCGCCAAGCAAGCTTGCAGAACTCGTTGTCAGTCGAACCACCCAGTACAACCGCATCCCGGTCAGCGAATTCCTTGGAAAGGCTGGCAAATTCAGCGATCTCTGTCGGACAGACGAATGTAAAGTCCTTGGGGTAAAAGAAGATGATCTTCCATTTGTCCGAAAAGCTCGTTTCGGTCAGCGTCTCAAATGCACTCTGCCCCTCTTCTTCGTGCGCTTGAAAACCGGGCTTCACGCCTGTGATGTCGAATGGCGGCAACTGACTTCCAATTCCGAGCATGCTGTCCTCACAAACTTCGTTTTGTAGATCGTGACCTCACTGGTGGAGCAAACTATATGCCACCCGTTCTTAGGTAAGCCTCCGGTGGAGGCCGCCTTCCCGGATCGGGTTCGAGCGTGAGATGGTTTGCTCATTAATTGGCAAGCAAATGAGCAAACGTGACGACGGTTACGGTTCTGTCCGGTCCAGAGCGGCGACGGCGGTGGACGAGTGCCGAGAAGCTTCGGATCGTGGAGGAAAGTCTGGCGCCTGGGGCCAGTGTTGTCGAGGTTGCTCGGCGACATGACGTTCACCGCAATCTGGTTACGGCTTGGCGGCGGCAGGCTCGCAGGGGCGTCCTCGCTTGCGGGCCTGAGCCGATGCCGCGACAGGATGGCGAAGTCGGTTTTGCGGCAGTCTCCATTGCGCCAGACCTGCAACCGTTGACGGCGCCCTCCGGAAGCTGCGGTGCGATCGAGATTGAGTTCGCGGCCGGGGCTCGGATGCGGATCACGGGCGCGGTTGACGCGGCGACGCTGAGCGCAGTCGTGGCGGCGCTGACTGATGGACGGCCACGATGATCCCGTTGCCTGCCGGCGTGCGGGTATGGCTCGCGACCGGCCATACCGACATGCGGAAGGGCTTTCCGTCGCTTGCGTTGCAGGTTCAGGAGATCCTGCATCGCGACCCGCTTGGCGGCCACCTGTTTTGCTTCCGCGGTCGCCGGGGCAATCTTTTGAAGGTCATCTGGCATGACGGCCAGGGCGCCTGTCTGTTCACGAAGCGCCTGGAGCGAGGGCGCTTCATCTGGCCGAGCCCGGCGGAAGGTGTGGTGACGATCTCGTCGGCGCAGCTCGGCTATCTCTTGTCCGGGATCGACTGGCGGCACCCACAAGAGACGTGGCGGCCGACATCGGTGGGATGAGGCTTTGGGCTTGCGGATCGTGATGGATGTGATTCCATCATCATCGTGACCACATTTGAATCGCTCCCCACCGATCTTGCCGCCGCGCATGCGATGATCCTCGCGGAGCGCGCCGCGCGTCTTCAAGCGGAAGCGGTCGCGGCGAGCGCCAAAGCGGAAGCTGCCGACGCGAAGGCGGCCGAGGCCCTGATCAGTTATCTCAAGCTCGAGATCGAGAAGCTGCGTCGCCAGATTTATGGCAGCCGCTCGGAGCGCAAGGCACGGCTCCTAGAGCAGATGGAGCTTGAGCTCGAAGAATTGGAAGCCACCGCAACCGAAGACGAACTGGCGGCCGAGAGGGCGGCGGCCAAGACACAGACCGTCAGATCTTTCGAGCGCAAGCGGCCGTCGCGCCAACCGTTCCCCGACCATTTGCCGCGCGAGCGTGTCGTAGTCGCCGCACCGCAGAGCTGCCCTTGCTGCGGCTCATCGAAGCTATCAAAGCTGGGCGAAGACATCACCGAGACGCTGGAGGTCGTTCCCCGGCAGTGGAAGGTGATCCAGACGGTTCGCGAGAAGTTCTCGTGCCGGAACTGCGAGACGATCACCCAGCCGCCAGCGCCCTTCCACGTGACGCCGCGCGGCTTTGCCGGGCCGAACCTGCTGGCAATGATCCTGTTCGAGAAGTTTGGCCAGCATCAGCCCTTGAACCGACAGAGCGAGCGCTACGCCCGGGAGGGTATCGTTCTGAGCCTGTCGACACTGGCTGACCAGGTCGGCGCCTGTGCGGCGGCCCTGCAGCCGCTTTATGGGCTGATCGAGCGTCACGTCCTCTCCGCCGAGCGACTGCATGGCGATGACAGTGTGCTGCAGAAGCACACGGAAAGGATGATCGAGATGATCTGAAAATCTGTGTGCACAAGCTGTGGCAGCGATGAGGGTAGGCCCCTCGGGATCGACTTTCAGGAGTAGGTCCCAAATCACTTCA
>NZ_RQIT01000032.1 GCF_003837805.1 Bradyrhizobium sp. RP6
ACGCGCGCGTCTCTTCCTGGAGAAGATCGCGCGTGAGAACCGCAGGCTCTTTGTGCATTGGCAACTCGGCGATGGCGGCAAGCTTGCCTGATGGGAGCCGGGTGAGGCGAGAGTCTCACGCCCGGTTGTGTGTCCAGCGAAGGCTGGCATGTTCAGCAGGAGACAAACCTGCCGGGGTAGAAGTCAGAGCCCCGTAGTTTGGATAGCAGAGGTGATGGAAACTGAAACTCTGAAGCCTATCGACAAAGTCTCCCCAGGGGAGGCTACGAGTCATCGGGCCGTAATAAAAGTGAACGCGTTGTGGCCTCGAAAGTGAGTATCCCCGAGGGCCGAGCCTTCAACCGGAGGGCGAAGGCAGCATGAGCAACTGAAGACTGACCGATACGGATGTTCACCTCGGCGGGGTGGAAGCGACAGCACGGTGACAAGGACATGCTGAGCAACTGGAGAAGCCCTCCTCGTCCCGACGCGAAATCGTCGGAGCAAGGTAGGCCGTATAACCGGCGAAACCGGGAAGTCGGCCGAAGACGAGAGGGTGGCGGCCGGGTCCGGAGTAGCAATGAAGCGGAGTAATATCCGTGGAGCCAAGGGACCCTGCCATTTGCAATGTCTCCAACATAGGGAAGGCAAGGACGAGATGACAAAGGCGTCCATCGATTTGCAGGACCTGAGGCGGAGAATATACGTCAAGGCAAAGGCTGAACCGTCCTGGCGGTTCTGGGGACTATACGTCCACGTCTGCAAGATGGAGACCCTGCGCGCTGCGTATGAGATGGCCAAAGAGAACGATGGAGCACCGGGAATAGACGGCGTCACCTTCGAGGCCATTGAGACGCAAGGCGTGGAAGCTCTGCTCGAGCAGTTACGGGACGAACTGATCGGGCGCACCTACCAGCCACTTCCCGCGCGGAGGCAGGAGATACCGAAGGACGGGGGCAAAGTCCGTGTCCTCTCGATTCCGGCGATCCGCGACAGAGTGGTGCAAGGGGCGCTCAAGCTCATCCTCGAGCCTGTGTTCGAGGCTGACTTTCAACCGGGGTCGTATGGATATCGGCCCAAACGGACAGCACATGGCGCCATCAAGCGTGTGGCTGAAGCGATAGTCCAACGGAAGACGCGGATTCTCGACATTGACCTGCGGGCCTACTTTGACAATGTCCGGCATGACCGGCTGTTGGAGAAAGTGGCGCGGCGGGTTGATGACGCGCATATACTGCATCTCCTAAAGATGATGCTGAAAGCCTCAGGCAAGAAGGGCGTTCCGCAGGGCGGTGTGATCTCGCCTTTACTCAGTAATCTCTACCTCAATGAGGTGGACAGGATGCTGGAGCGAGCGCGGGAAGTCACCCGCAAGTACACCTACGTCGAATACGCGCGATTCGCTGACGACCTGGTGGTCTTGATCGACGCCTACAAGCGTCATGACTGGCTGATTGGAGCCGTGACCAAACGACTCCGGGAGGAGTTCGCCAAGCTGCAGGTGGAAATCAATGATGAAAAGAGCCGCACAGTGGACCTTGAGCGCGGTGAGTACTTTGGGTTCCTGGGCTTTGAGTTCCGCTACTTCCGCGGACTAAGCGGAGCGATGCGGCCGCATTACACGCCCAAGCTCAAAAAGCGGACGGCACTGGTGCGGGCGCTCAAAGAGGTGTTCCGCCGACACCGGTCGCAACCGGTTGAACGAGTGATAAACTTGATCAATCCGATGCTCCGGGGGTGGGTGAACTACTTCGCGGTGGGGCATTCCAGCGAGTGCTTCAGCTTCATCAAAGACTGGGTGGAGAAGAAGGTCAGGCGCCATCTGGCGCATGCTCAGAAACGAAAGGGCTTCGGCTGGGAACGATGGAATAGGCGGTGGCTGTACGACACTCTCGGGCTGTTCAACGCCTACAGAGTGCGACGCGACGGGCCGAAAGTCGCCCCAGCAGGATAGGTCCCATAAGCGTTGGCGTGAAGCAAATGGGAGCGCGCAGTGCGGGAAATCCGCATGCTGCGTGCGACGTGGAGGGGACTGGAAACGTGGCACGGTCGAGAGGCCTGTCGGCGCGCCAGTCTTCGACCCTACCTGCGAGAGGCTGGAGGTGAAATCCCTCCGGCCTACTCACCCGACAGTGCCGATCCTGGCCAAGGGCCAGACGGTTAAGGGGCACATCTGGACCTACGTTCGCGACGATCGGCCATTCGGCGGACGGGCGCCCCCGGGTGCGCTCTATTACGCCTCGTGCGACCGACGGCAGGAGCATCCCACACGGCATCTTCAAAGCTTCTCCGGCATCCTGCAGGCCGACGCCTATAGCGGCTACAACGAACTGTATGACGCCTCGCGCGCGCAGGGGCCGATCACGTCCGCACTCTGTTGGGCCCACGCTAGGCGCCAGTTCTTCGAGCTGGCGGACATCGCGGCCAATGCGAGGCGAGACAAGAATGCCGCAGCGATCTCGCCGATTGCCCTGGAGGCGGTCAAGCGCATCGATGCGCTGTTCAATATTGAGCGCGGCATAAATGGCCAAAGCGCCGAAGAGCGTCTGCGCATGCGCAAGGAGCAAAGCGCTCCGCCTTTAACGGCATTGGAAGCATGGCTGCGCGAGCAGCGTGCCCGGCTGTCGAACTCGTCTGCAGTTGCCAAGCCAATCGACTACATGCTGCGCCGCTGGGATCGGTTCACCCGCTTCATTGATGACGGGCGGATCTGCCTGACAAACAATGCGGCGGAGCGCGCGCTGCGCGGCTTTGCCCTCGGCCGCAAGTCATGGCTCTTCGCCGGCTCCGAACGTGGTGCCGACCGCGCCGCCACCATGGCGACGCTAATCATGACGGCAAAGCTCAATGACGTCGATCCGCAAGCCTGGCTGGCGGACGTCTTGGCCCGCATCGCCGGCACCCCGCAAGGTCGGCTCAATGAGCTGCTGCCTTGGGAATGGAAGAACAGCCCTGTTCAGTCTGCGGCCTGATCGGGCCACCGCACCGCGGATCATCCCGCGGCCCTCACCGGCTTTCAATTACCCACAAATGCTTGATTCGATTGCGATAGTCCTAATCGAAAAATCTTGAATCGGATGAATCGCTTGTGATTCATTGTCGGGCACCTGAATCGCGACGGCGAGGTGCCTTGATGTGTTCAAGCGGAACGACGTGTCGTTGGTCGGCCGGCCCGGATGATGGTGATGAAAGTGCCGTCGAACATTGGACGGAGCGTGAGATCGACAAGACAGCGTTCAAGGATGCCCGTCTCGGTCAACGATTTAGCGAGCTGTTGAAGCAAATTGGTGACGGCATGGGCGGGAGCATACCGTTCGCGTGCCAGGACTGGGCGAACACGAAAGCGGCCTACCGCTTCTTCGCCAATGATCGCGTGGAGGAAGCCGACATCCTCAGCGGTCACTTCGCCGCCACCCGCGCGCGTTACGATGACTGTAGAGGCCCGATCCTCCTTATTCAGGACACTACGGAATTCTCCTACCAGCGCGCGAACACGAGCGCTATTGGCCTGACCAAGAGCGTCAACAGCGGCCGGGACAAGGACGGCCGTTGGCGCCATCACACGGTCTGTGGAATGCTGATGCATTCCAGTCTCGCCGTGACTGTCGAGGGCCTACCGCTGGGATTGGCGGCGGTGAAGTTCTGGACACGGAAAAAGTTCAAAGGCACGGCGCAGCTCAAGAAGAAGATCAACCCGACCCGCGTTCCGATTGAGAAGAAGGAAAGCGTTCGCTGGCTCGACAATCTCAGGCAGTCGATCGAGCGGCTCGGACAGCCGGCGCGTTGCATTCATATCGGCGACCGCGAAAGCGACATCTACGAATTATATTGCCTGACGCAAGAGCTTGGCGCCCACTTCCTTGTCCGCGCCTGCGTCGACCGGCTGGCAGGCGATGGCGGTCATACGATCGCAACCGAGATGGAAGAGACCAGCGTCAAAGGCTTGCATTACATCGACGTGCGCAACGACAAGGGAGAGGCGACGAAGGCCGCGCTGGAAATCAAGTTCAAGCGGATCGTGGTCTTACCGCCCATCGGGAAGCAGAAACGCTATCCGGCCCTCGACCTGACGATAATCCATGCCACCGAGCGCGGTACGCCAAAGGACCGTAAACCAATTGAGTGGAAGCTCATCACTGACCTAGCCGTCCGCAGTCGCTCCGAAGCAATCGAGAAGATCAACTGGTACGCCATGCGGTGGAAGATCGAGGTATTCCACAAGATCCTGAAATCGGGCTGCAAGGCGGAAGACTCAAAACTCCGGACCGCGGAGCGACTTGCCAATCTAATGGCGGTCTTCTGCATTCTCAGCTGGCGCGTCCTCTGGCTCACCATGCTCAATCGCATCGCCCCGGACGCGCCACCGAAGCTCGCACTGACGAATACCGAGATCGCATTGCTCGATCGACTCATCAGCGGCGCCAGCCATCGACGATGTCGCCCTGGAACCCTTGCATTTTATCTCACCAAGCTTGCACGATTGGGTGGCTACCTGGCCAGGGCGGGCGATCCGCCGCCTGGAAATGTTGTCATCTGGCGCGGCCTCTCAAGACTCACAGATATCGAACTTGGCGCCGAAATCGCAACGGCTGGAAATGTGGGTAATTGAAAGCCTCACCGGACGGTTACGTTCTTAGGTCTGGAATGGGCGCAACAAGACCAGCCCCGCGGCTTGGGTCCGGGCATGTTCGCGCGCTTGGTGCCTCGATCAGCACTAAGCTGACGGTCATCTGGAGCACCAATGCTCTCACAAGGCGTTGGAGCCAACTATAAAACACCGCCATACCCCAGCAGAGGAATGGCTAGGATTAGGGTGCCTTTGAGCTCGACGGCACGCGGGCGCTGGTCAGGGACTTGGCGGGAAGACGTCAGACCCGAACCGTAGCAGTCTCGTCATCGACCGGTAGGTACCGCAAAGCCAGCTACGGGCTTGATGTCGGCTTGCGCTATTTAGCGCGCGCAGCTGGTCGAACTGCGACGTCTCGCCGTTGAGGGTCCACAATCGGCGCGTTCGTAAGACATCAATGTGACGCAGGAGCGGACGCTAGAGCTAAGGCGGCTTCCGGAGATGGCAAAAATTCTGATGGACGGTTGCGGAGCCGACGTGCTCGGCAGCCCCACTGTCGCGTTCAGGTCGTCCGGTTGTAACCAAAGCACCGCAGCTCGGATGGGGCCCGGCTGCGCGCCACGATCAAGGCAGCAGCCTGCCAAGTCCGCGGTGAGGCTCGCCGGTCGGCCTTTTCCCGCGCGCTTCGCAATAAGATCGATCTCCTCGCGATCAGCAAATTCGCTAAAAGAACGAGAAACAGCTGGCCGGTCCGACGGCTGCGGGCTCGGCAAGCCCATTTATATCAAGACTAAAGGGCACCTGCTGCCGAGTGGTTGCGAAATCGAGATCTTTTCTCCCCTCGCAAAATCGATTGCGAGTATAACGTGCGTGCCCATTTGCTGGCCTCGAGTGTCGCTGCACCTGTCGCCGATGCGTACGCATTGGTGCCCGACATCCTGAGCCACATCGGCCAGTAGCCTATTCGTCTTTTGGAGGGTAGAGAACTGCCCGGAACACTATTCGGATCGATCTCATGTAGATTATCGATCACGGCCGGGATCTTGTTGGTGTTTTTCTCGCATCGGGCATAGCTGTCGAAGGTGCTCCTGCGAATGTGGTAGGCGTTGCAAGCAACCGCTCGGCAGCCCGAGCGGAACGGCGCGCGCGACCTCCGCGAATACTTGCCCTCCATTGCTAAGCCGTAGCGCATCAAAGGAGCGGCGTGTGACGCGCGCCAAAAGCGGCACGCCAGATCGGCCGGCTTCAAGGGTCAGAACCAAGGTGACCTCAGCCTCGCCGTGCGGCAGAGAGGCTTTTATGCGTGCTGGAAAAACATTGAGGATAGAGCTTGCGCGCCGAGGTTCGCGCGCAATGCTGACGTCGTCGGCAGCGATGCGCAGCCGCAGCTGCGCGCCCGGTGTAAGCGGCACTCCAGGTATCAGAAAGCGCACAGCTTTGAGGCGGAGCATGATCAGCCCATAGCGCCCGTCATACCCGCCGACCGTAGTATCAAGACAGACTGCCGCTTCGCCCCGCCTGGCAAGCGCCGCATCGCTCTGAATGACATTGAGCGGACCGGCCGTAGTCACGGCGCCACCCTTCATCATCACGAGATAATCGGCAAAACGCTCGATATCAGCGATGTCATGGCCGAAGTAAATCATCGGCAATGGAAGCGTTTGCCGCATGCGCTCGAGAAAGGGCAGGATCTCGCATTTGGCGGAGCGGTCGAGCCCAATGAGTGGATCGTCCAGCAAGAGTAGCCGAGGCTGGCCCAACAGCGCACGGCCAAGGGCGAGTCGCTGTCGCTCCGCTCCGGAAAGATCTGATGGCAAACGCTCGAGCAGTGGCGCCAAGGCGAGCAATTCGACCACACCATCAAAATCGATCAGTGCCTGTTCCGATTTGGACGCGTTGTATAAAACGGTGTGTCGTACAGACAAATGAGAAGAGAGAATCGGTAGGCGAAATACAAATGCGACGTGACGAAGATGAGTCGGTCGAAACGTAGTCTCATCCTGCCAAATCTCCCCATCAATCGCACAGAATCCATTCGGCAGGCGCTGGACGCCAGCGATGCAGCGCGCGAGTGTAGTTTTGCCGCACCCGGGCGGACCAAGAATCGCTGTGACGCCTTTGGCTGTACGCTGAATTGCGTATCTAGCAAAATGCTTCCGAGAGAGCCGTTGAAGGCAACTTCGATATAGCCCTTTTTGGCTTCTCTGATGAACCTTAGCATGTGCTGTATCTTCTCAGCTAAGTCAGGAGGCCAATGGCTGCAGTGGAGCTGATCGCCATGCTTCCGACGATCCACTCTATCCCGCGGCAGCACGGGCTTTTCTGCTCGCGTGAGGGCCTAGGGTAGGGGGCGGACTGCAGATTGGTATCAAGACCGGAGTCTTGTTGAGCAGCTCCGCGCCGCTAGGATTGTGGCAATCGGACGTTGCTCGCTGCACTTGCCATTGAGAGGTAAGCGCCCTTCCAGCAGCGCAAGGTTGTCAGTCTGCTTGGCGGGCCGAGCGCATGTTCGAATAGCGCGGCTTGAGAGGCTTGGCGGTAAAGCTGTCCGATCACGCCAGAGCCGAATACTGGCTCGGGGCCAGAACTCGGCATTACGGATCCCACAGCTTCGCGAGCCGATTCGAAGTTTGCGTCCGTCGCCACAATGGTGGCCTTTGCACTCTCAGGTGCGAGTAGCATCAAAGCTAGATCGATCATGATGAATCGAATTAACTTCATTGGAATCCCGGCTCCGCCGCGACCGCTTCCTTCGCGGCAGCTTTATCCTTACCCAGCAATCGGCGTGCCGTTTTAAGGAATACCTGGCCGGCTAGTGGCAAGGGAGGCTTTGCATCGGTCTCCACCCTGCGTCCTAAATCGCCGCATTGTAGGACCTTGGACGTTCGCGTCGCCAACCGCACATGCAGGAGCTATGAGATGGCACCTGAGGGTGAAACCATGCCTCTCGCATTGGAGACGGTGCTTCGGCGAATGTGCGGCCGTAAAACGCGTCAGTGATACACAAGTCGCTGCCTCCGGCTGGCGCACCTTCCGATCTGCGCGAAGGAGAAGGTTGGCAGCCTCTCTTCGAAAAAGCGCTGATATGAGATGATATGCGCTGTCCGCGCGCTCAAAGTGCTTGAATCGCCCGTAACGTCAGGATGTAGGCATTGCGAAGCAAAACGCCATATTGGGAGCCAACATCGGCACACAAGCGCTAAACGGCCGGATCTCTGTTTGATCCCGGTCCTCGCAATGCGTGTTGCGCCTAGCGGGACGATGATTCGGGGCGCCGTTATCATTGCGGCGCCCGGAACAGTGAGCCAGTGGCTGCCGAAGCGCTCGAATCCGGTAAACAGATCAGCCTCGCGGGGCAAAGAAAAACAGTTGAGAGGTTTGGTGAATCAAGAGCGACGAATGGGCTGGACCTGCAATGCGCATCGCTATTCGGCCGTCCTCGCTGCGATCGCGATCGCAGCGACGTGGTGCACAGGATATGCTCGCGCGCGAGATCGTCGGGCCGAGGAAGTCTTGGTGTCGTGCAAACCAGACGTGATCCGCTTCTGTGACCGCTTTACAGGCCGTAACGATGCTGATGTGGCCATGTTTTGTCTTACGGAAAACTTCAAAAACTTACGCCGCGAATGCCGACGCATGATGCCTACCGCCGCCGCGGACAAAAGCGACCGGTCGAGACAATCTCTCAACAGGCGTCCAGTAGGCCTTCATCCAGAGTGAGGCACGGCAGTTGCGAACTCGAACGATAGTGAGGTGTTCAGCCTGACCGGGCCCGGGGTTTGACCAGCTTGGTGGCTGCAAGTTGATCGGACTGAAGGATCAGCCTGCCTCGCGCAGCTCAACTATCTGAGGACTGATCCGTGGATCGATTGGCAGCAGTTGCGCTTCAAACAGCGCTGCAGCCATACGGCGACTTCGAGGCTTACGTGACGTTGCTATGGGTTCGCTGTAACGGGTCCGAACGACAACTGCGTAAGCTGAGGAGGGAATGGCCTGACATATGCAGGAATTCCGTACTGCTCACCAATCTATACCGTTATGGTCGGCGACTAGGTGTTTTTGGGCAGGTAAGCTAAGCGGTAGTGACGGGCAGACGATTCGCCGGAATATTAGCGTTGGAGTTGGTTTCCCTTAGATTCTCAGCTTGGAACTACCTTGGGCTGGACTGCCGGGCTCAAGGTAATAGAGTGCGCTAGGAAAACATCTTTTGTTAGCCGCTGATCGACTTCTCGAGGCAACCGCTTGATGCCATTGCGGCGTTTTCGATGGGCGCTCCAGGGGAGTCGCTTCGCCCGAACGTGGTACTCTTGAAAGAATACACTTCAGAGCTCAGGGCTAAAGGGAAGGCCGTCGATACGAGTCGTTGAAAGGCAGAAAGCTGTTCATGCAGACGCTTCTCCACGGCCTCCCGCTCCGCGCCAAGCAGACCAGTGCCAAGTAATCGACGGCAGCGCCAGATTTCGTTTCGCAACCATCTGATCTCACTTAATGTATCATCAATCGAAGTCATCACTGATATTCGTCCCTGGAGTATCAAGCATGGCGATCGTCTGAGCGGCCGTTGCTTGGCTCCGCATTTCTGCCGAATAGTTGAGCTGAGGACTTACGACTTTCCGCCCGTTGTCCCCGAGCAAGATGTGTGCAACTCTTACCAATCAATATCACCCGACACCGCGCGTGTGACGACTAATCGCGGCGGATTTTCGCGGTTTCACGGCGCCCCGATCGTGTGTCCTGCATAATTTCAGCGCTTCCACAAGCTTGGTTGGCCGACGAGCAGTTAAGTAGATCCGGCGTGCTATAGGCATTCACAATCGCTTACCCGATAACTAATCCATGGGCGAGGTGGAGCTTATCCACAACATGGGAAAGCCATGAGAACGAATTGTGAGGAACGCAAACCAGCCTGAGTGCGATCCACGGCACGCGCCAGCCAATCAAGAAGCGAACGCGGTTGCGATCTTGGTAATACAAGGTAAAATGTCGATGGACGCAGTGTCGAGCCAATTGAGCATTCCACAGACGGTCATTGCCATCGACATCGGCTGTGCACGCCTCAGAAGAGCGATTGAATAGCTTGAATCCCACGCTGCGCCAGGTTTTAGCGTTGTTGATGCGCCACAGATAAAGGTTGGCAGGCGTTGACGTCCCATCGCAAGTGGAGATCACGGCGACGACCTGTTGATTTCCAGTTTTCTTGCCTGCGGGCGATGGCCAGGAAGGCCATTTCGATGGTCGGCACGGGGCGCCTGGCCGGCATCGTCAAGTACAACTTGACGGTTGGAGCCGCGAGATAGCGTGGATGATGGAATGATGCGGGCAATAGGATGTGTCTGACCCAGCCTAGCCACCCCTTAGCTGGTGCAGGGAAAACGCGCTGGGTGAACAGCCAGCTCGCGAGCAAAGTACTCCAGCAGACGGTTCATCTATCCAGAGGCGGCGACAGGCAGCACTGATAGCGGCACGAGCGCTGCGGCGACAGCTTGGGAGGTCTCATGTCCGTTCAGACCAGCCTCGCGAGGGCGCTAGGCGAAAGCGATCGCGCCAGCGACATCGTTGAATTCTCAACGGTGGTGGTCACGCGCGACAAGCAACTGCGCAACGTGGACCATTCGATGTTCCAGCAAAAGGCGGAGGCTGAGTTTCGATCTAAAGTTCTGCCGAGTTTCGAGGAAATCCGCGCCGGAGGGTCGTGGTGTTAGGCTGTCTGCGGCCATTCTGACCGGGATGCGCCGCCTGAATGTCGACAACAATAAGCTGGCAAGCCTCCCCGACGCCTTCAAAAACGGTTCAGGAGTTGGACGCGCGCGGTAACCGCCTGACCCACCTGCCCCGGCTTCCGGCCGGGCTCCAGCGTCTGAACGTCGAGTACAATCAGTTGGCGGACCTGCCCGAGCCTCTCCCGGCCGAGTTCGAATGGCTCAGCGCCAGCCACAACCGGCTGACCAGCCTGCCTGAGGCCGTCTCGCACCAGCTGCTATGGTTCGGTGCCAGCAACAATCTGCTGACCAGCGTGCGCGAGACCCTGCTGACGCACCTAGGCCGTGAGTCGAGCGTTAATCTGGAGAATAATCCGCTCGCCGATTGGGTGCAGGCCGGCCAGGCAACAGCGATGCCGGACACTATGCCGGCCCTCAGGTTTTCTTCTCGATCACCGCTGGAGCGGTGGAAGTTCAGCCGCGGCCGCTACAAGAGGTCGCCGCGGACTGGCTCGAGGGCGAGCCCACGGCAATGGCCACTTGGCAGCACTTCGCCCATGAGGCGGGGGCCGCGGACTATGCACCGCTTCCTCGATGGGCTCCGGGGCACCGTGAACTAACATCATGAGGCGTTCCGCCAGGCGGTCGCCGAAGATCTGCGGCAGGCAGCCTTCAGGCCGCATTTGCGCGAGCAGTATTTCGAGATGGCTTCGGGAGCGAACGCGAGCTGCGAAGATCGCATTACTTTGGTCTGGAACGGCATGCGGACTGCACGCCTGAACGCTGATATCGAGGACGGCGTCTATGACGGGCGACTGGGCGAACTGCTCCAGAACGGCCGCGTCATGTTTCGCTCGGAAGCGCTTGAGGGGATCGCGCGCGAGAGGGCAATTCACTTCGTCGTGCCGATCCCGACGCAGATGTCGATGAGATCGAGGTCTACCTTACCTACCAGACCCGGCTGCGCGACGCGCTGGAGCTGCGGCACACCGCTCCCGACATGCGCTTCATGAACGTCTCTCACGTGACCGAGGGCGATGTGGCCAGGGCCGAGGCATCGGTGCGGGAGCAGGAAGCGGCGGAATTTCCGGACTATTTGGCAGCGTGCTGGCAACCAGGAACGCGTGGTGAGGCGCATCGCACCCCAAGACTATGCTGAAATGCAGGAGCGGCTCGTCGAGGCGATGAGCGTACAGTTTGAAACCCGCTTGAGCGACTGGCCGAGCATGGTCTAACAGGCGACGCCGATGCCGAGCGGGTCCTCGGCGCCCACACACGAGACGAGATCGCCCGCGAGATCAAAGGCGCGGTCATGCATCAGGTGCTCGGAGAATTCGACCTGAAGCTATGAGCGGCTCCCGAAGGAAGACCTCTTCGATCCGCCTAGCCGCTCACCAGCCAAGGCTGCTATCGTTTCTTGGACGGGCCGCCTGCATCAGCCATTGGCGAATGATCTGCCGTCAATTGCCCTCGCGCTGCCCGTGCGCACGATCGTAAGGTGGAGATCCAAGCGAACAGTCGTATACCGCAATTCATGCGTTCGCGTTGCGAACGCCATTGAAGTCAGCGGTCAACGACCACTCATAGGCCGGACGAATAGATGCGGATCAGAGCGAACTTTCAAGTGGCCCTTGTGCAACGTAGGCTATCGATATCCGTTCCCCGCCGACGATCGGACCTTCGCTGCGTCACACTCGAATCCAGATCGCGAAACAGGCTGTAATTCCGTCGGATCCATTGATGCAGCTCGGTGGACCAGTCCTTCTCGTTGCGCAGATATCCAGTGAAGGAAAAGCTAAGCCGGTCTATATATCGTTTGAGGAACAGCGGAAGTGCGGGAATCCGAATCACCCGCTCGTGATCCATCGCTTCCGGTAATTCGCCGCGCAGCACGAATTCATTGTGGACGGTGACCAGCGACGCCGGCGGAATTCGCCGCCGCAGCATTTCATAAGCGCGAAAGGAGATGCGGTCTGCGCCCGCGACGAAGAGGATGATAGGGGCGACATAGCAGCGCGCCGTCTCCTTCATGAAGCCTATCTCCTCGCACATCTTGAAGAATTCGTCGAAGGCGTGAAAGCCGAGGTCAATTACCTTGGGTACCCGATCGTGGATGATCAGAGGGTCCATCAGCTGCATCTTGCCGTAAGTGTCGATCACATCCGCGGTCTCCGTGATGTTGGGGAGGTAGTCGAGCAATGACGGCTCTTTCAAGTTCACATCGAACGATAGCGTTGCGCCGTTTTTCAGCAGCAAGAACTCGCTCATAGCCCGAGCGATGAGGGTTTTACCGACCTGCGGGCTAGGAGAGCAGATGATGTAGATGGGGGTCGCTAACATAGCCAGCAGATCAATTTCGTTCCGTACGTAGGCCCGACCGGAGCTCGCCGGATATGCCGCTACTTTTCGCCGGCCCGGGTGGCGGACTTGGCCCCCGCCAATTCCGTCAAGTTGATGCGATCGAATTCGCTCCAGACATTTGCCAGCCAGTGCCGGACATAGCCGCGCAGGACGAAGGAGTTGTTCGCAGGTTCATCGTTCCGTCCCTTGTTTGCCACGAAGTCTATGAATGGGATGGATGCGACTTCCACCTGCTCATAGGCCATCTCGTTGAGCTTCGGTATGGTCAGCTCAGTCGCATGTTTGATGCGGTGAAAATAGGAATTATAAGTCGCTTGATCCCACTGGAAGAATTGAGTGTCGTTGATGAAGTTCTTGACGAGGTAGTACTTTGCGCCGCTCATGAAAGTCGCGGTTTCCGCGATCTCGTCTAGCGAAGCGATGGATGATCCCAGGATGTGGAACACGGCGAATGTGATCTGGCCAGACCGTGCCGAGTCCAAAAAGCCGATGTCGCGCAAGGAAGCTAACGCAGAAGACAGTAGTCCTGCGCGAGCATCGATGACAGTGACGGATAGCCCTGAGTTCAAGGTATCGAAGATCTTCATCTGGTCCGCCGTCGTGGTCATGTCGACGATCTCAGTGATCTCGGGATAAAAGCGCTTCAGCGTTCCGCGGGGCGACTCTGTGTCGAATGCGCGTGTTTGCACGTTGTTGACGCTGAAGTAGTCCAGTAGCGTTCGTGATACGGTCGTCTTGCCGACTCCTCCCTTGTCCGCGCCGACCACAATTACAACTGGCTTCACCATAGAAACATCTCCTGAGACACTCGCCATTGCCGCGCGCAAGGTGCGCAATCGGCGCGTCTCTGCTTTGGGCGCGATCATGGCAGAAAGAAGGGGCAATGAACCTTCGATGCTGGAGCTCTGCAACTGATAAACGTTTTCAACATTAAGCGAGTGACGTGGTCCGATGATGCAGGCCTGAGAATGGAAGTAATCACTTGTATTGGTGATCTACGTGAGGTTTGTGGGCAGCTGGAATGCGCGGGCCAAGAATCAACTGTCCGCCTGTGGTGATCGTTGTGATGCCATAGGTTATCTATGGATGCCGTCGCTGCCGCTATCTACTTTTCATGAAGCGACGGAAACTAACGTAGCGTCAGATTGCGAGCTCGGGATGCGACGCGGTGCGACTATGGCTTGGCAGACCACAAAGCCCTGCTGGATTAGATGGTCGTCTCTTCGGCGGAGAGAGAAGCGGCTGGTAAATTCCTGAAAGATGACCCTGAACGACCGAGCTCTCACTCTCACTCTGGTGATGAATGTCGGGATATGCGAAGGCTGAAGCGCGTTGGTGACGCAATAGCAACCATGCATCGCTCTGCGGCGAGATTATCGGGCCACGGAGAACAAGATCGAATCCGGAGCGGGGCGCCGGCGGACGGCGCAGCATCGGTGGGGAAGCGATATCGGGCGTCCGAAAGAAGCGCGCGTCTGGTGGCCGGCACGGCGATCTTTGTCTTGGACACAGAGTTCGCCGAGCGACGTCCTATGGATCGAGAAGGACTTATTGGAATGAACGGTAGCCATGGCGGTGCGTACTCTCGGTGGCCGCTTCCTTGAAGCGGCAGACAGTGTACGCTCCGGTTTTAAAGCGCCCACTTTGATTACCCTGAAGATCCAACCCGGATTGTCGCCTTGTTTAAACGCGTTTGCGCAAAAAGCGGCCTCGAGAGTCACGACGGGTGTGCGATGATCCGGGATCACGACGACCTGCAGGCCGTTCCGCAGCGTGAAGTTTGGTGGTCGATCTGATTTGACCGTGCCGGCAGAGACGCTAGCCTCGTCAGGAAGGTGTAAGTCGGTGCCATTCTCCGTTGTGCGCTCGACCGCCGGGGCGGTGCGCGTCCTCGACTCCGAGGCTTCAGCGGCGGTGCCTGCCGCCTTGCCGGTGACCGAAAGCCGGTTCTTCATGGCATCGCCTTTCGCTCCATAGTTGTCATTATGGTAGAAGATCCGACACGGCACGGAGCCGTGTCTCGTCTTGGCAAACAGTGGAGCGAAAACCGGACCAATCGCCGGCCTCGCGTACGCAACGGCACACAGCGACGTTGCGCACAACGCGTCAGGAGAACTTCGCCCAATGGAGACTTCAGGTCAATCGAGCGCGATATGACGCCGGCACAACACCCGGCAGGCTCGCCCTCACACATCTCGCTCTAGAAGATGAGTAGCTTGACAATATTTCTCATGGACGCGAGCTGGAAGTCGGCGAGCAGCTCCTCGGAGTACACTGCGCCGAAGTAGTCCAGGACGAAGGTGCCAGAATAGCGTAGATTATCGGTCGCGCGGATCAGGTTATCCAGTGCGAGCCTGACCTCACCAAAGTTGATCTGGCCAATCGCTCTTCATGTGGTGCGTGTACGCTCTACATAAAGTCATAGTCATCATCATACGGATCGTTCGCGGGCTTTGCCATACTTTCGGTACACGTGGCATTGCTGCTATTGTCTTCAGTCGCGGCAAGATACAAAGGCGGTTTACCCGCTCGCTGCCATTTGCCTTCTTTGTTCTTCCATTTGTCTTCGTGCTTGGTGGGATCGAGCACCATCATCGAGTCGCTTACCTCAAGAAAGCCCAACGCTGCTGCGCGGGCTTTCGCTTCCGGATTGGAAGAGTGGGAGAGAACAAGCGGTTTGTTACCATCGATCTGGAGCTGATGTTCAAGCAAGATATCGCCCGCGTTATCGACGAGCGGATGAGTAACCCTGAAAGCTGTCGTTGAGGTGATTTGATCTCGCCCAGGAAATTGTTTGCGCCAATCATCGTTGCCCTTGAACAGCTCACTCATGCGACCTCCGGGTTCCGTTCTCAGAAGCCCGACGCTCTTATTCGCGAGCTGATAGCTGAAAAATCGCGCTTTCTCCGAAATAGACTTGGTGCCGAAGCGAAACGCGGTGTCCGCTGTGCGTTGAGCCTTTTGAGACACCCAGCGAGAGTATCTCTGCGGATTAGCAGCAATATCCTCTATGTCTGCTCCATAAAAGTCCACCAGCTTCCTCTCGAATGAAGATCTTGAGATTTCAACGACCGGCGGCTCTTCAACCAGCGCGTATGGCGGAACTGGCGGCGAACTTGCATCAGGAGAGGAGATCGATGGCGCCAAATTCAGACTAGAGAATACATCCGAGAACCTTTGGCGATCCGTGTAGGAGGAAGAGTCATCGGTCGCGCTCGTTCTCATTTCATCGGGCTCGGAAGCACGTTCGCTACTAGATAGATTGATGATGTGCTGAAACATAACACTTTCTATTTGTATCGACGGGGGCTGCGCTGGTTGAGGTTCCGCGTTCATAGTAAGCCCAGCTGTCGGCAAGCTGAGCATCACTTCGCTATTCCGCCCCGCTCTTTATCGCCACGCTATCTTGAACGAGCCAATGCGTGCCGGCCGCCCGCCTGCGGTGCTGGGCTGGCATCGCCGGCCTCCGTCTTGCGTTCAAGGGCGAGGGACAGTCCGAAATTGTTGCGCAGCATCGGGTTTGCGGGTTCCGCTGCGAGAGCTTGGCGGTATAGTTCTTGGGCCTCCTGATGGCGGCCCTCGTGATCGAGAACAACCGCTTTGGCATTCAATGCGCGCAGGTCGCCAGGGGCTGCCAATAATACGCCGTCGAGCACCTCGAGCGCATCATTCGGACGGTTGCCTGCCAGCAGGGCTCGCGCAAGAGGAATCGCCGCATCGATGTTGTTCGGCTGTTGCTTCAATGCATCACGCAGAGCTCCTTCATCAGGATCTTGGCCGAGCGCGTGCGAAATGCGCTCGCGCACCGCAGGGTCGATCTCTTCGCTGTGTGCGAGGTCAGATGTGGACGTCTGCTGTGGTGAAAGGCTATGCTTATCTGGGGCAGCGCAGCCAGCGAGCAGCACACTAGCCAGCATCGCAAGCAGAGCCGGCCGCGGCCCTGGACTGGCGGAGCACAAATACCGGCGGCACCTGATTCTATTTGATCTCATAGGTTAGTCACGAGGAAGCGCTGCCCATTCTTAGTTTGCAGCTGTGAGAAGCGAGGAAGGCGCCTTGGGAAGCTTGACGGATCCAATCGGTTGGACCGTGAAGTCGGCGGCGAGATCTTGATACGATAGAACAGGCAGGTCGATCCCGTTGCGCGTGAGAAAACCGCGTACGAAACGCCGGATATCCATCGACCCAAGGACGACAGGCTGGCTCTTACTTTGCGCGATGGTCGCATGGATCTGACGAAATTGTGCAAGCAGCTTTTCGCTCTGCCATTCATCCAAAACGAGGTATGGGCCGACGGCAGTTTCCCGTACTGCGCCGCGGATGATTTCCTCGCTCTCACGCTCGATGATAAAGGCGACCACGACGCGATGGGCGTTCGCATACCGAAAGCAGATTTGCCGCTTTAAGGTAGCACGAACGTATTCGGTGAGCAGGACGGCGTTTTGCTCGCGTTCGCTCCATTCTGCCAATGCCTCCAGGAGCAAGCGGGTATTGCGGATTGGAATGCCTTCATCGAGCAATCGGCGCAGGACCTCGGCGATCCGGGGGACGGTGGCCGTACGCAGCACCTCCTTCACCAGGTCAGGATATTCCTGCTCCATCCGGGCGAGCAATTGGCGGGTTTCCTGGATACCCACCAGGCGCTGTGCATAGCGTGTCAATGTGGAATGGAGACGTAAGGCAAGAACTTCGCTCAGCCGATGATATCCGATTCCGGCGGCCTTGAGGGCCGCTGCATGCCGTTCTTCGATCCAGACCCGATTCGTTTCCGGGTCTTGCTGAAAGGGGATGCCGCTCAACTCGATGTTGGCCACATCGTCGTTGAGCGCCAGGTGCCCGGGATTGATCACATCGCGCTCAACTGGCACACTATCGACATCCACCCTGAATTGCGACGAGGACAAGCTCTCGCCGATCTGGGCCGGGATGCGCGGAATGGTGATGCCAAGGTCCGCCGAGACGAGCCTTGAAACACGCGAAATGCTCTCTTCCAGCTCGTCTTTGTCGATCGAATCCGTCAGGTTCGGTGCAAGGAACAACGCGATCGGAAGTGCTTCCGCATGCACCGGCTGCTTCTGGGCCGCTGCGGGTGCCGGCGCCGAAGCAGCGACGCTAGCTCCTATTTTAGCGGCAGGCTTGTCGCCTTTGCCGACCTTGACGAAGCTTGCCGCAGCGAACAGGACGGCCAGCACGAAAAACGGGGGCAAAGGAAAGCCGGGAACGAGCCCCATGAATACCAAGACGCAGGCGGCTAGCCTAAGCGCCTGCGTACTTGCGGTAAGTTGGTGAACGATATCGGCGCCGAGTTTGAGCTTGGAGGGCCCGTTGACGCGCGTGACAATGGTCGCAGCGGTAATTGACAGCAGCAACGCCGGAATCTGCGAAATGAGCGCATCACCGATCGTCAAAAGCGTATATTGATGCAGCGCCTCATCGAGCGACATACCTTTTGAGAGCAGACCGATGCTGATTCCGCCCAGCATATTGATGCAGATCACGATTAGCCCGGCGATCGCGTCTCCCTTAACGAACTTCATGGCACCATCCATCGCGCCATGAAGTTGACTCTCTTGCTCCAAGGCGGCACGTCGGCGACGTGCTTCGTGCTGATCGATGTGGCTGTTGCGCAGTTCCGCATCGATCGCCATCTGTTTGCCTGGTAGCGCGTCAAGGGTGAAGCGCGCAGACACCTCTGCGACGCGTTCGGCACCCTTGGCAAGAACCATGAATTGCACCATGGTCACGATCAAGAATATGACGATTCCGACCGCGATATTCCCTGAAATGACGAAGTCGCCGAATGTGTGAATGATGCTGCCGGCGTCGCCCTCGGCAAGGATCAGCCGCGTTGTTGCTATCGTTAGCGCCAGTCGGAATACGGTGGAGATCAGGATGACGCCCGGTAAGGACGAAAAATCAAGCGGTGTGGTGAGATAGAGGGCAACCATCAGCAGCAATATGGCAAACCCAAGATTGAAGCCGATCAGCATGTCGATCACGATGATTGGGATTGGCATGATCATCATGCCGATCGCCAGAAGCAGCATCAAGGCAACCATGAAATCCGGGTGGGCCGGAGCGCGCACGATGAAGTCACGCAAGACGTTGGCCATGATAGATCCCTATTGCTTTTTGATGAGGGCCCTGCCCGCGCGCAGTGACACATAGCGCTGGAAGACCTCGCGAGCCTCGGGCATGCGGCCAGCGTGACGCAGGGCGTGGCTGCGCAACAGGGTCATCGGTATGCGGGAAGAGGGTTGCGTATCGAGTGCGTCCAGCCGGTCCAACACGTGGAGTGCTTCGTCGCCAAGGCCCTCGGAGATTAGCGTGTAAGCTAGGATGCGGAGTAAACCGACGTCGTTGGAATGCTCGCGAGCTGCAATTCGCAACAGAGCCAGACTCTGTGCGCTCTGCCCGCACGCGAGATGTACATACGAGAGCGCACAAAGCAGGTCGCGCTCCGGCCCGGAGATCGACAGAATATCGCCGGATTTGGAGACTTCTGGCTCCAGGGGAGCGGGCACATGCTGCAATCCATCAGGATCGGCCATGGCTAGCCCTTGATTAAGCTGTTTTGATTTTGCCGGAGCATTAATAGCCGCTGTAGTTCCTGCTGCAGGATTGCCAAACATTCTCGCGCCGTTTTGTCATTCGGCGTCGCCTCCAACGTTCGCGTCAAGCGCTCCAGAAGAACACCATGCTTGTCGGCGCGCAGTACGTCCGGATGACGGAGGCGTGGAACGACGAAGGAGAGTAGTCCGCGGGACAGATTGGGACCATAGAGCGAAGCCAATACCGCGCGCGGATCTAGCTCATTTGCCCCTGCTTCGCTTTCGAATAGAGTGACGCGCTGGATGGCGCCGACGGAGTTGACCTCGAGCGCCGCTTCGCTCGCACCATCAATTGGCAGATCATGCGTAACCGCATCCCGCCACGACGCGCGCTTCGTGCCGCTATCCGCATGGACGCCTCCGACTTCGAGTTTATCACCTCGCGAGGGAGGCGAGCCGATGACCGGTGCGTGCTGGCCCGCATCTAATCCCTGCGATGAGGTGCCGGGCCCTACAGAGTGCTGGGGCAGCCTAGCCATCGCCTTCTCCTTCTTTCTTGCAGGGTAGAGACTTTAATATGGCAAAGCAGCAGATCGGCCGTTGCGACTGAGCAGAACACGTCCATCCTCAATTCGATCAACGGTCCATCCATTACTTAAGAGCGCGCCGACGAAATACTTCTGTCCGGCAATAAGCAGATAAGGTTCGCTTCCGCGCCAGACGGCTTGGACAGCAATCGAAGACGGCATCTTCTCCTCTTTCACCGTGACAGCATTCACAAGGGTCGTGGTACCGTTGGTTTGGCGATCGAACCATTGCTGGATTTCTTTCCATTTTGCGACGAGGTTCGGCGCAATTGTGCCTTCCGCGGTCACAACGCCGGGGCCGCGCCCGATCTTAACGTCAAGAAGGCCCGCTCGTTCGATTTCTTGCCGCAGCGATACGGCCATTTCATCAGCAGCTCTCGGATCGAAATGATCGACGGTTGGCTTAGTGGCAATCTCGACGGCGCGCGACGACTGGGTACTTGGCACCACCGCCCTATCGCCGGGGGAGAGGATAATTGAGACGGTGCCGATCACGACAGAGCTGAGCAGAACCAGGCTGAGTGCGATGATCGAGCTGCGAGAGCGCTTGCTCGAAGCAACTGGCTGGACATCCTCTGTCGACCAGCGGATGGACATCGCACCAGCATGAATGACCGCGGGTAGGGGCACTCTGACGCTCTCACCTGAAGTGATGCTCGCGAGGCCGTCTATGCTGATATTGGCGGCGAGCGCCTCGACTTCAATCGAATCGCGCTGCGCGATGATCCGAAGGTGATGCGGTTCAAGCCCTTGTTCAACGAAGATCATGTCGGCATCGAGGCCGCTGCCAACAATGCTTTCGCCGCCCGCTGCCTTTCCCTTGAGCCCGGTATAGAGCCCCGAAAGCACCTCGAACTCGAGCGAAACAGAGTCGTTCACGATAACCTCCTGAATAACGAGAGAAGCCGTACGGCAGTGCCGTACGGCTCATCCAGATTTCGTCATTCACAGCGCGGCGACGGTAGCAACGCGGTGAGCCACCCGTCTTGCAGAACTACTGAACGCGCTCGTCGGCGACCTTCTTCTCGGACGAGAGTTCGGTCGTGATTCGACGCATTGCCACGGCCTGGGCCTGAACTTTCTGGCTAACACGCTCGAATTCAGCCATCTGGTTCTGGAAGCCCGTATCGCCCGTCGGCTGGGCACCAGCAGCGCCGCCATTTCCGCCAACATTGTCAACTGCCATGTCTACTTACCTTTCTGTTAGGATAACCTTGGTTCTGACTTGTTACGAGTTGTGGGCCGGCGAGATGATCGCAGGAATCGAAAGGAACATGGGCGTACCGCCGAGCGTGCTGAGCCCAAGGTTCAGCTCCGGGCTCTTGCTGAGAGTATCTGACTTGGGTTGTACCTCGCTCTTGTCGCCGGCGTCTTTGTCGTCTGCGGCCTTATAGTGGTTACCCTCGTCGGGCACCGAGGTGTGGACCACCTTGTCAAAGACCTTGTCCACGGTCCCGCCCAGTGCCGAACCAATGGCCGCTCCGGCAGGACCGCCAAGGTATCCGCCGGCAGCGCTTCCGATCATTTCTCCGATCATCGCATTCTCCTATCCTCGTCTTGTTGCGCTCAATAGACGACTGCTCGCCTAGATTTCAGCGGCCTCATGCTAGGGGCGCTAGCTTTCGAAAAGCTGACGAGCCTCATGTTGAGGCGAGTGGGTTGATCTTTTGCGGCAGCCTTGCATCTGCTCGCAATCACCGGCTCGCCCGGGCGTTCCCAGCCCCGCCTATAATCGGCTTGGCTCAAGGCCGGGTTGGATGGTGCTTAGCTGCGCGTTCAGGAATGAGTTTACCTTGCGGACCCTGCACAGGCGCGTGGCCTGCCGGATAGAGCGCGGAAGCGGGATAAGGTCATAGAGTTGTGCGGGTCTCAGTCCGCGCTTGACTCGCTTGGCTAACATGGGCGGCTTGCGAAAAATCAGGTTCCGTGAAGATCCTAATGCCGGAGAGACTGGTGCGCGCGCGTGCTCAACCGATCGATCGCTGCTCGCAGATGATGTGCACGACCGGCGGGAGCGCTGATTGCGCGGGGAGGATGAGATGACTGGTTGATGACCGGCAGACGTGGCGTATCGCGAAGACATAGGGGCACATCTGGTACCAGACGATTCTTGCGGACAGGTGCGTTGAAGCTTGCGATACAGCTTAGCGAAGGATGCGTCTCGCACATGCGATCGATGTCAAAGTGCGTGCGGCTTCGCTCGCTCATCGTCGTCAGCTTTTCGACAGGTATTCGGGCTACAGTCTTTGTGAGTTAAATGCGGTGATGTGATCGTGCGGTTACCGTGGTGCGGCGAGAGGAAGATCTCATTAGGGCTGGTGGTTCTGGCAAGAGAAGCAGTCGTTCGTTCGGATGAGCTAATGGTGCGTTCTCATGCAAATCGAAGCTGCGTACCTTGGTTGACTATGCGTAGCGCTCGCAGTTTTACAGATTTCGTCTATGCAACAGGAGTAAACTAAATGCCGTATCTTCCCGTGGCCGGTCTTCCGGTGGTGGGCGCGCCCGACTCGATGAATGGAGTGGTGCCAGAAGGCGCGGTTGTCACTCCCGCCTTCAACGCCTTGTTGGGACAGTATGCTCCGGCGAGCTACCAGTACCTACCGGTGGCCTCACCAGCCCTCGTCAGTTCGGTCGCCGTTCCCGTCGTCGTGACGCCAGCCGTCGTTACGACCCAAGCGTACATGATGGCGCCTCCTCCTCCCACCATGCTGATGAGCCAGCTGAATCAAAATTCTGAGCCTGCTGTGGATCCGGTGTGGACGCATGAGGTCAAGGATGGCAAGGCCACGATCAACCTTGGGGACAAGTACACGATTACGGCCAATGAAAAGGATGGCACCTGGACAGTTCGCAACAACCAGACTGGTCATGTCACGGTAATTCATGGCGATCCCCACGTTGATGCCGACGGAGACGGCAAAGATGACTTCGATTTCAAGAAGGATATGACGTTTCAGCTCGACGACGGCACGAAAATTACTGTCAATAACGTCGACTACGGTAATGGTGAGGCCATCTCTTCAAAGCTTACCATTACGAACGGCCATAACGCGATGGTTGTCGAGGGGCTCGGCGACGACAAGGATGGCAAAAACAATCTAAGGGTGACGCAGTCCAATGCTGGTATGACGCTTGACGAGCTGACGTCCGATGGTGCCCAAACGATCCATGAGAGTGGCCAAGGCTGGGTCGATGGGGCCGGACGCGCGGTGAATCAGGCGAGCATCGATGCAGGCGAACAAGGGCGCGGGCCTGGTAACTACCAGTATGCAAGCGCAGCGCCTGCCTCTACCGCCCCCGTCTTCTTCGTTCCTCCGCCGCCGCCGCCTCTTGCGATGGTGCCTGTTGCGGTCGCCCAGGCACCGACGCAGTCGTCTCAGCCGGCGCCAGTCTGGTCGCATGAGGTCAGGGGCAGCAGGGCCGAGATCAAGCTTGGTGATAAGTATTCGATGCTGGTGGACGAACGTGACGGAACGGTGCTCATTCGCAACAATCAAACGGGCAAGATCACAGCGATCCACGGCGACCCCCACGTCGATGCCGACGGTGACGGCAAGATCGATTTTGACTTCAAAAAGAACATGACCTTCCAGCTCGACGACGGCACGAAAATTACCATCGACACCGTTGATATCGGCAACGGCAAAACGATGGCATCGAAGCTGACCATTACCAACGGCGACAATGCCATGGTCGTCGAAGGTCTTGGAGACCGCTTCGACGGTAAGAACAACCTTAAGGTGACGCAGTCAAATGCGGGCCGTACGCTTGATCAGCTGACTTCGGATGGAGCCCAGACGATTTATGAACAACCAGGCTCGGGCTGGGTCGATCGGTCTGGACGCCAGGTTAACCAGGCGATCATCGACAGCAATGAGAATCCAGGCACACCGTCGGACGCTTGAGTTGGCCGCAAGCCTGGCGAAGCGTTCTCAGCTTGTGGGTAAGTCACTGAAGCGGGCGTTAGCGCCCGCTTTTCGTGTTCGGCGAGGCAGATGAAGATAGTAGGTGCGGCGGCGTATCGATCTGGATCGCCGCTCTCATCTCGCGATCGGGGCTGTCTAAGCTTGGGCGCCAATCGTACCGACAGACCCGCCATGACCTCACTGATCAGGTACCCGCAACATTTTTCGATGCTGGTCTCAGCGGTCCAGGAGCTGTGCTGGTATGCGCGCAGCGAGCGCCAAAGCTGCCGACTTTATGATCTCAGAGGGTCTCTCTGACGCCCAATTTCGCGGGCGGCTCCAGAACCGATCTAGGACAGCCAGCTGACGGAATTGATCATCAATGGGGAAGCGGTTGGTTCCGCTTGAAACCTGCTGACTGAAAAGCACTCGATGAATCCGCATCGAAGAGTGTGGCGTATGCCCGCCTAGCTAGACGCTGCGGCGTCTTCCGAGAGTTCCCAGTGCGATCGGATTGCGACCGGCCGCACCGCCAACCTGGAGGACCACCTAAGACGCGTCTAGCGGCTGGTTTGCCAAGTCGGCTGCTTCGCCCGGTCGTTCTCGGTTCGGCTTGCCTTCCGAAGAGTCTTCCCTGTGCGCGTCTGATAATCCGGGCCTTCACCCATCATCTAGCTCGCTCATAGCGTCATCCATATCTGACTGGGAATCGCTTATGACCTGGGTGGCGACGGCAACCAGAGCCTTTTCGAAGGCTCGCTGCAACAATGCTGCGGGCGAGTTGTCGCCGCCGTTCGCGGCGTTGTCGGTGTTTGTGCCAGCTTCTGGCGCCGTTGCTGCGATATCGGCTGTGCCTGTGTCCATGTCATAAAACCCAGATAGCGGCGGCGCCGCGAGATGACCTATTCCCGCCGTTCTAGCAGGGACAGCTTGCAAGAAGCTGACGAAGAGTGAGGCTGGATTAATGCTGTGATTCCTGCGCTCAGTGATCTCGGGTGGCTCCGCGCCTTTGGAGTTTGATGCGCAAAGGACGGTGCCGGTTCGAATCATTCGGCCGCTGTTGTCTCCAGGAACATCGGCGCGCATCGGTCCGGCTCCAGGCGCGACTGAGGGCCAGTGGATCGGATGGGCATCTGCGCTCGGCTGCCGTAGAGAGCTGGCCTCTGTCTCACGATACGAGCTAAAAAGCTATCGACGGAGGTGCGCCTTGCCCGGCTTCTGAAACAGGCCATCGCGTGCAAGTGGCTGCTTTGGCCCGGCTGCAAAAAGGAGATGAGAGACCTTGGGGTGCCGAACAGAGTTTTCGCGGATCAATCCGTCGATCTCTGATGATCATGCTTTGGATGATCCGCGGGCATACGTCACTGAGAGCTGTTATCAGCAGGCCGTTACCGCCGGATGCTAGAGTCCTCGTTTTGCGAATGATCAATCGTTCGCCAAGGAACGGCGGACAAGCGGCAGAGCAAGCACTTCGATGTTGAAGGTGCTCAGGGGGTCGGTCATACCCTGACTCTCCTGATCCGGAACGCCCTTACCCTCATCTCGACGGCATGAACGTCTCGCGGTGCTCTTAAATCGCACCGTACTCGCGGGTCCGGCGCGCCAGACCTGATTTCGCAGCTAAATTGCGATGTTCTTCTCCGCGGGCCATTGTGTTCTCAGCGAACCATTGAGAACTGTTTCACGCATTCGGCTCGCGCGGTCTTTGATTTGGCCGCTACCCCTCGCGAGCTGGTCTGGCACTTAGGAGTGGCCGGAAAAGAGAAGGGTGGCCGCGAATACCCGCCGGCAAGCTCGCCTCTCACCAGGTGTCCTGCGATCTCTGAGTCTTTGTCGGCCCCGCGGAGATCGCCCTTCCGTTGCACGGCTGCAGCCGTTAGGGGATGGGCGGATCTTCCGCATCTAGAGGTTGGTCTTGCCCTCCCTCTTCAGGCCAAAGGGTCGGATCTAGCGAAGGTGTGAGACGAATGAAGTCCTCCTCTCTCCATTCGGCCGTATGAGGCACGCCGAGAATGGCGAAAACTGTTGTCGGGTTGTCTTTGCTTGGCTTCACTCCGCTGCGCTCCAGCATGTCCATCTGAGCGCCGGTGGCTGTTTGAGGCGTAAACACCCAATAGTCCTTGGCGAGATGTCCGTCCCACATACGGAACTCGGAAAGTTCTGGCGGAGCTGCGGAAGACCCAGGTTGGGCCGGTCCCGCCTGCAATGGCCGGGCATGGGAGGGGCCGGCGTGCGACGGCTCACCCTGAAAAGGGGCGGTGTGCGATGGTCCTGCATGCGATGGGCCCGCTTGTGGCTCACTGTGCCGTGGCTCGGCATCAGACGGGTCGACATCCAGATTCTGCCATATCAGATCTTGATCGAAGCCGGGATGTTCCTCGATCGCCTGAGCGATGGTCTGCGGCGAGAGATGCTGCCGGCCGTTTTCCGGCTCAGGCGCGGCGACAGCCGCAGGCGCGGCATTTAGATTATCCTGCCAACCCGAGTCTGGCGAATGGGGATGCGCTAAATCTTCGTAAGGCGGATACAGGTGTCCGGTATCAAAGTATGGAGAGTAGGGATGGCCCGCGTCCAGATAGGGTGAATAAGCCTCGCCCTGCAGCAGTGGATGGGCGACGCCCTGCGCCAAAGCGGGAGCCTGTGCGTCGCTGAGCTGCCGGTCGAATTCGGTTGCATCTGAAGCCGTCCGTGCTGCGTCGGGCTCCGGGCTCGTATTCGCCGGGGCGACTGCATTGAAATCCACCCTGTTCCTCCTTCCAACTGATGACGCGCATCGAGTTCCGCGAAGCCTCGGCTAGCTCGGAAGCACACGTGCGGAGGCCCACATTGATTTTTAATACTCGCGCCGCCTGCAAAGACAGCACTACCTAATTTCCCTTGAGCGCCTGGTCTCTGATCCCTCTATCAGGGTTGCCCCAAGCAAGGCAGCCGTCCAGACCTCGCAGGCTCATGCTGGGGACCGTAGCTTTCGAAAAGCTGACGATCGGATGAATATAGGCGTACGCCGGACGGACCGACTTTGCTCGGAGCGGTTTTGCATCTTCGACCTCACTTCTGGCCTGGACCGGTTTCGCGCAAAGTGCCCTCATGGTGCGGCGTTTCGGGAGAACCTTCCGGCCGCCCGTCTCGCAAGACCGTGCTCGAGGAACCGCGAAACAACATCAAAACCGACTCGCGTTGTGGCCTCTCGGCTGCGACGGGGCCGCGCCGGGCCTGCGCTTCCGCCACAAGGCCTTTAAGGGTCTGGTCCACCAGCGCAACAAATCGGGGTGGGCCAGAAGCAAGGATGAGGCCCTCTCCCGGAGCCGGTTTCACGATATAGCGCTCATCCGAGATGTTGAGCGCGTCGAGCGCGGAGGTGAACGCATCGAAGCTGATCGGGTTCAATACGATGAGCCGGCTTTGCGCCTCGTGGGCGGCGGAGATGTAAAGGACGAGCCCGTCGTAATACCACTGAAGATTGTACAGGTTAGTCAAACGATCAAGGAATTCTCGTGGCGGCAGGTCCGGCATTCGTCCGCGAATCCGGCCCTTGACCTCGGCGCTGACATTGACCCTGATATTGAGATTGTTGCCGAACTCCTGCAGCGCCGCAGGAAGATCCTGATCGAGAACAGTGTAGCTATAAGGGGCGGACGGCAGCGAAAGGGATGCAGCAGACGAGCGCATTATCCCGATACAGACAAAAACGCCGGCACAAAAAATTCTTGTTAGAATATGTACGATCGTGGATCGCGCGAGCATTCCCGGACGCCTTCCGCTCATCATCAAGTTGGAGTTTGGTCCTAGCTTGAAAGCGAAAAGTGATCTTTAGATGACGTAGTCAGACCGATCTCCGTCAGGTTTTCGTCAGCTCGCCAGCCTATGAACTTGATCGGTTCATCGGTTAACGCCTAGGTCTCACCACACGAGCACAATGACTCATTCCATGTTGTTAGGCGCAACGCCGATCTCTCCCAGTCCTGCCGACTGTCTTTCCAGTGCCTGCTCGCCCGCAGCTGCTGGCGAGCAGGCGGGCTTTGAGCAGTCCCTAGCGCAAGTATCTGCAAATCAGGGATCTGCTCTCCCGCCTGCGGATCGGCCCGTAGCGGCTTCGCCGATATTGGAGGTCCAGCGCACGAATGTGCTGGCAAGTCCGCCGGGTGACCGAATCCTCCAAACCCTTTCCAGTATGTACCAGGGCCGCGCCGTTCCTCCGGCGGTTGCGTCGGCTGCCGTGACTAATGTACAGCCTGGACCGGCTACGCAGCCGCTTTTGCAGACGGATAACGTCGGTGCACATGCGGATGTTAAACCGGTTGGAGCCGATTTTGAGTCGATGATGACGAATCTGCGAGACGTATACAGGGACGTTATTCAGGTTTCCCTCGTCTCTAAGGGCACCAGCGCTGTCAGCTCGTCGCTAAACAAGCTGCTATCGGCCGGCTGAATAAGCTGATGACTGGCGATATGAAGAGGGCTAGCTGTGGCGGCCGTCAATCGTGGCGGCGGCTTCGCGTGTGTCTCGCGATGCCCCTTCTCCTCTCGCTGATCGGCTGTAAGGCTGATCTCTACACCAAAATTCAGGAGCGCGAGGCTAATGAGATGCTCGCGCTTCTCCTTAGCAAGGGCGTTGATGCTGTCCGTGTTGTCGCCAAGGACGGGACCAGTACAATCCAGGTCGAGGAAAAGCAGCTCGCTTATTCGATTGACCTGCTAAATGTCGAAGGGTTGCCGCGCCAATCCTTCAAGAATCTCGGCGAGGTGTTCAAGGGATCGGGCCTCGTTGCCTCGCCGATCGAGGAGCGGGCACGTTACGTTTATGCTCTAAGCGAAGAATTGTCGCGCACGATCAGCGATATAGATGGCGTCCTTTCAGCACGCGTCCACGTCGTTCTGCCGAAGAACGACTTGTTGCGACAAGATGCGACCCCGTCCTCCGCCTCGGTCTTCATTCGCCATGGCTCCAGCGCGAAGCTCTCGGCACTGTTGCCGCAGATCAAGATGCTCGTCGCAAACAGCATTGAAGGCCTGTCCTATGACAAGGTCGCGGTCGTCTTCGTGCCGGTCGAGCGCGCTCCAATCGAGCAGTCTGCCGCGCCGGTAGTTCCTGCGGCTCAGTCAGCAAGAGCGGGCTCAGCCCCGTTACTTGCGCTTGCTGTGGGAGGCGCCGGAGCGCTATTCGGCATCGTATCTTGCGTATTGCTGGGCCCGCGCATGCGTCAGTTTGGACGATCATCGCGCAAGCTGAGCGTGTTTGGTAGGGGCTCGCGTGTGTCTGCTGAGCAGGAGTCGGACAAAAAGTTGATTGCTGATGCGACATAGTCTGGACGCTCATGTCGGCATCAATGTCATCCACAAAACCCAATCGTTCGTTCACGCTCCCAGCCGATCGGCTGCGCGAGCTTGCTGCCTCGGTCGATCCCGGTCGTTTTGCTGGGCTTCTTGACCCGCTGCTTTCGCCTTCCACGTTGGCTCGGCTACAGCAGAGTTCCAGGCTGCAGCCAAGGCTCGCCGAACTGCTGCTGGGCGGCAAGGTCGAGGTGAGCTGCGCCGATTGGAACGAAGATGCTCTCCTGGGGCATGAGCCGCGGCGGGCTGCGCTGCTCGCGGGCAGCATCTGGCATGCACGCTCTATCCTCAAGCTGGTTTCCAGGCACGATCTGCCGATATTGGTGGAGTTGATCGGTGCCGAAGCGCATGCTTTCGCAGTCCGGCATTTATCCAGTGCCGTCGCAACGACCCCGATCGTCGATCCAGAGCAATTGTCGCGACAGATCGAATATGACGGGCACGCTTGTCTCGGCGCCTGGCTCGAAGAGACTTCATCGCTTGGTCGTATCCGCGTGCTTCTACGCTTGCCTGTTGGGACGGCCGCCGAGAGTCCAACTGCTGAACACCGTAGCGCAGCAGGCCCGCTGCTTTCCCTCGTCATGGCGCATTTGCGTGCAGAGGCTGCCGGAGCATGACGGCCGATGATCCCGCATCACCCGCGGCCCCGCAGATTCGGCCACTTGGACCGCTGATCCCAGCTGCGCAGCTTGAGATCTGGCACGATGCCGTACGGGCGCGAGCCGCTGCCGAGCGGCATCTGCAGCGGGTTCGCGGGTGGGCACGCCAGGCTTATGAGCGGGAACGGGCGCGGGGCCGCGCCGAGGGTGCAAAGGCTGGCGCAGAGGAAATGGCGCGGCTGATTGCGCAGGCGACTTGTGAACTGGCCCAGCGCAAGGCGGCTCTGGAGCGGGAATTGCCGCAACTGGTCTTCGAGATCGTTCGCGATCTGCTTGGCGCGTTTGACCCCGGTGAGCTGCTGGTCCACGGCGTTCGTCATGCCATCGAGCAAAGATATAAGAACACGGAGGTTTGCCTCCACGTCTCCCCACTGAAGGCCGACCTGCTAGCCAGTGAGTTCAAGGACTATGACGGACTTGAGGGCCGGCCGAAGGTCAGGATTGAGGCGGATCCGGCGCTGAGTGCGGACCAATGTGTCTTGTGGAGCGAGTTTGGCAATGTCGATCTTGGACTTGCCGCGCAGCTGCGCGCGCTGCGTCTCGGGTTTGGCTTGTCAGAGGAAGCTGAATCGTGACCGGGCAACGAGCGACCCATGATGCCGAGGCCGCAGAAGGAAGTGTAGAGGCCGCACTCTCGTCCTTGAGATCTTCCGCCAGGCACATCGATACACGCGCCGTCCGCGGCCGGATCACGCGGGCGGTGGGCACGCTGCTGCACGCCGTCTTGCCGGAGGCCCGGGTCGGAGAGCTATGCCTATTGCAGGATCCTCGTAGCGGATGGTCGCTCGAGGCGGAGGTGATCGGCCTGTTGCCGGACGGGGTGTTACTCACGCCCATCGGGGACATGGTGGGGCTGTCCAATCGTGCGGAGGTGGTGACGACCGGGCGAATGCAGGAAGTGGCTGTCGGCCCCGGTTTGCTCGGCCGCGTCATCGACAGTTTTGGCCGACCGCTCGACGGCAAGGGCCCGATAAAAGCCGGCGAAGCCAGACCGCTGCGCGGCAGGGCGCCCAATCCGATGAAACGGCGCGGAATTGAACAGCCGTTCCCGCTAGGCGTTCGTGTCCTGGATGGCCTTCTGACATGTGGAGAAGGTCAGCGGATCGGAATCTATGGTGATGCGGGTTGCGGCAAGTCGACGCTGATGTCGCAAATCGTAAGAGGCGCGGCGGCCGACGTCACCATCGTTGCGCTGATCGGTGAGCGCGGTCGAGAGGTGCGTGAATTCATCGAACGTCATCTTGGCGAAGCCCTTCACCGTTCCGTCGTTGTGGTGGAGACCTCCGACCGTTCGGCGATGGAGCGGGCCCAATGCGCCCACATGGCGACAGCACTGGCGGAATATTTTCGTGATCAGGGCCTTCGCGTCGTTTTGATGATGGATTCTTTGACGCGCTTTAGCCGCGCCATGCGTGAAATCGGCCTCGCCGCAGGAGAGCCGCCGACCCGGCGCGGATTTCCGCCCTCCGTTTTTGCGCTGTTGCCGGGCTTGTTGGAGCGCGCCGGCATGGGCGAGCATGGCTCCATTACGGCCTTCTATACGGTGCTTGTCGAGGGTGATGGCACGGGCGATCCAATAGCGGAAGAATCACGCGGCATCCTTGATGGCCACATTATTCTGTCCCGCGCGCTGGCCTCTCGAGAGCATTTTCCGGCTATCGATGTGCTGTCTAGCCGCAGCCGTGTCATGGATGCGATCGTGTCGGTGCCGCATCGCAAGGCCGCATCCTTCTTCCGTGATCTGCTCTCACGCTACGCTGAGGCCGAGTTCTTGATCAAGGTCGGTGAATACAAGCAAGGTTCTGATCCGTTGACCGATCGAGCAATCGCCTCGATCGAGCAGCTGCGGGCCTTTTTGCGCCAGGGGCAGGGTGAGGCGTGCAGCTTTGAGGAGACGGTCGCATGGATATCGCGTCTGACGGCCTAAGTCCCGTTCACGCCTCAAAGCTGCGGCTGGTAAAGGACATGCGGGAACGAAGCGCCCTTCGTGAATTGTCCAACATGGAAGCCAAGCGCCACCTCGCGATTCAAGCTGTCCAACAAGCGTGCGAGCATCTTGCACATGCCGAAGAGCGCCGCGCAAAGGTCGAGGCGGAGCTCTATCGGGAGATGCTAGCGGCCGATGCGATATCTGTATGCGAACTGCAGCGACGCTATCATCTCATCATCGGGCGACTCACAGACGAGATCACAGCGGCGCAGTGCGTTCTTGACAAGGCCCGTGCTGCCCAAGAGCAAGCTGAGGCTGCGGCTCTTGAGGCCCGAGCCGTTTGGACCAAGCGTTCAGCGGCGAGCCAGAAATGGCGTGAGATCGATCACGACGTTCGGCGCATCACGAATGCACATTTCGAGGCTGCCGCCGAAATCGAAGCCGATGATGAAGTCTTGCTCCGCTACCGGCGAGGCCGATCAGGGCAGACGGGAGGTGAGCCAACATGATTGCAGATCCTCTCCCGCGCGAGCTAGGGGCCTGCGACGCGGAAGCCGCATCCGCGCCATATCGGCCGGCTGAACGCGCAGCCTTCACGCCGACGCTGATCCTCTCGCACGCCGTGACCTCGTGGCTTAACGAGATCGCAGCGTTGCGTGCGCCTCTGCAAACCCTCCTCGGCGAGAAGCCGCTATCTGTGCGCGTGAGCCGAACCGTCTGGCAGGCGGAGCCGGCTGCGACGTCGATGCTTGATTGCGTCTTCCAAGTAAATGGTGAAACCCTGATCCTGTCCTTGCCAGTTGCGCTTGCGGAAGCGCTGATTGGGACCTTGCAGGATGGCCTTACCTTACCTTCTGAGCCGACGCGTTCGCTGGTCCTGGAACTTGCGCTGGAACCCTTGCTGGCTCCGCTGGAAAGAATGACGCAGCGCAATCTGCAGCTTGTTCGCACCGAGGAAGCGCCGAATACGAGGCCTTATCTTGAATTTGACGTCGCCTTTGGTGAGCTCGCCAGCAAGGCGCGGCTGCTTCTATTCTCGCCGCTTGACGGTCCCGTTCCGCCGGCCTTCACCGCCCTCGGCGAGCTGCTCGGCCGATCACCGCGACAGACGGCCAAGCTGCCTTCCGAACTCCCGGTCATCGTTGCAGGCCAAGTCGGTTCGCTTCGCGTCGCGATCGGCGTTCTTCGCCGAGCAGAGCAAGGCGACGCGCTGCTCCCGGACGTAATTCCACTCGCGCGAGGACAGATCATTCTCGCTGCAGACCGATTGTGGGCCCCTGCAGAGATTGGCGGCGACAAGCTGGTGCTGCGAGGACCATTCCGCTTGCGATCCCACCCCCTAACGAGTGAAGATATAATGCCCCAAAACCAGGTGCAACAGCAGCCTCCGTCAGAGGCGGATATCGACAGCATCGAGATCACACTCATATTCGAATGTGGCCGCTGGCCGATGCCCTTGGGAACCTTGCGAACCCTCAACGAAGGCCACGTGTTCGAACTTGGCCGGCCTCTGGATGGGCCGGTTGATATCCTTGCCAACGGCCAACGTATCGGCCAGGGCGACATCGTGCGGATCGGGGACGAGCTGGCCGTCAGGCTGCGCGGCAGGTTGGCGCTTAATGACTGAGGTTCAACCCAGCATCCTTGCGCTTCTTGCGATTACCGTCGGCCTTGGCCTGCTGGCCTTTGCTGTCGTGACAACGACCGCCTTTATCAAGGTCTCCGTTGTTCTCTTCCTCGTGCGCAATGCGCTGGGGACTCAATCGATACCGCCGAACATCGTCCTCTACGGAGCGGCACTGATCCTGACCGTCTTCATCAGCGCTCCGGTCTTCGAGCAGACCTATAACCGCTTTACCGATCCGCAACTTCGCTACCAAAGTTTCGATGACTGGGTGACGGCCGCCAAGGAGGGACAGGAGCCGCTCCGAGCTCATCTGAAGAAATTCACTAATGAAGAGCAACGCCGCTTCTTCCTGTCCTCAACGGAACACGTCTGGTCGGAGGACATGCGCGGCAGCGTCACGGCAGATGATTTTGCGATTCTCGTGCCGTCGTTTTTGATCTCCGAACTCAAGCGTGGATTCGAAATCGGTTTTCTTCTCTATCTTCCCTTCATCACGATCGATCTCATTGTAACGACGATTTTGATGGCCATGGGTATGTCGATGGTATCCCCCACGGTGATATCTGTCCCCTTCAAGCTCTTTTTGTTCGTCACGATCGACGGCTGGTCACGTCTCATGCACGGGCTGGTATTAAGCTACACGACCCCAGGAGGTTGACCATGAACGAAGCCAGTATCCTTACGCACCTGAGTCAATCGCTCGTGCTCTTCATGATCTGGGTTCTGCCGCCGCTGCTCGCAGCTCTCATCTCTGGACTGATCATTGGCCTCATCCAGGCGGCAACTCAGCTCCAGGATCAAACCTTGCCACTGACAGTCAAGCTTCTGGTTGTTGTAGCCGTGCTCGCCGGGTTTTCTCCCGTGCTCAGCGCTCCTCTGATCGACCAGGCCGAGCACATCTTCAGCGAGTTTCCAGCACTCACCGCAAGATATTAGCAGAGCTTGGATGGCTGGCCTGTCACCCGCGGAGGCGCAAGCTCTCGTTCAGGGCACGATCGAGCTCGTCGCCGCAACCGGCCTGAGTGCGGCCCGCGCCCTCGGCATCATGCTGGTGCTTCCGGTCTTCACCCGGCCGCGCATCAGCGGTCTGGTTCGGGGAAGCCTTACGATTGCGATCGGCCTACCGTGCCTCGCTCAGATCAAGCTCGGTCTGCAGACCCTGGACCCGAACACGCGCCTAGTCAGCGTTACCATGCTTGGCCTGAAGGAGGTGTTCGTCGGTCTTATGCTCGGCATCCTGCTCAGTATTCCACTATGGAGCATACAGGCAGTCGGCGACATCATCGATACTCAACGAGGAATTTCGAGCCAAGTTGCGGGGGAGGATCCCGCGACGCACAGCCAAGCGTCCGGGACCGGGCTTTTTCTCGGCGTTACGGCAGTTACGATCTTCGTACTGGTCGGCGGGCTGCAGACCATGGTGAGCGGCCTTTATGGCAGCTACCTAGTGTGGCCTGTCTATCAGTTTCTGCCTGCCGTGACAGCGCAGGGTGCAATGGAATGTCTGGCCCTTCTCGATCGCATCATGATGACGACCTTGTTAGTTGCCGGGCCGGTGCTGGCCCTGCTGCTGCTGGTCGATGTCTCGGTCATGATACTCGGCCGTTTTGCATCTCAGCTCAAGCTGAACGATCTCTCCCCAATGATCAAGAATCTTGCATTCGGGGTCATCATGGTTAGCTACGCCGTCTATCTGCTTGAATACGCCGGAGCTGAAATCCTGACCTCGAACAACATGCTTGAGTATCTGAAGAAGCTGTTGAAATGAGCTCTACAAGTGAGGAGAAAAAGCTTCCTCCGACGCCCAAGAAGCTGCGTGATGCCCGCAAGAAGGGGCAGAGCGCCCGCAGCTCGGATCTGGTGAGCGGCGTCAGCGCCTGTGCCGGTTTCGGCTGTCTGTGGTGGCGAGCGGGTGCGATCAAGGACAAGTGGCAAGAGACGGTCCAACTGGTCGATAAACTGCAGGAGCAGCCGTTCACAAACGCAGTGCCACAAGCGCTCAGCGGCTTGCTAGAACTTTCGATTGCCACCGTCGCTCCGTTGCTCGCTGCTGCCGTCACAGCAGCTCTTCTCGCCAATGTCCTGGCCAATGGCGGCTTTATGTTTGCTTCGGAGCCGCTCAAGCCGAAGCTCGAGAAACTGGATCCAATCAAAGGCTTGAAACGCATCGCCTCGAAACGTTCGGCCATCGAGCTTGGCAAGACACTGGCTAAAGTGGTTTTGCTTAGTGCGACTTTCTTTCTCACGGTGACCGCCAGCTGGAAAGCGCTGGTGTACCTGCCAGTCTGCGGGATGAGCTGTTTTGGCTTCGTTTTCACCGAGGTTAAATTGCTGACTGGGATTGCCGCTGGAGCTTTTCTGGTCGGCGGATTGGCTGACCTCCTAATCCAGCGCTGGCTATTTATGCAGGACATGCGCATGACTGAAACGGAGGCCAAGCGGGAGAACAAGGAACAGCAGGGCAATCCGCAGGTGAAGCGTGAGCACCGGCGTCTGCGGCAAGAGTCGGCCAACGAGGCTCCGGTCGGCGTCAGTCGAGCCACGTTGATATTGCGGGGATCGGCAACGTTGATTGGGCTGCGCTATGTTCGCGGCGAGACCGGCGTGCCGGTCTTGGTCTGCCGTGGCGAGGGCGAAGCTGCTTCACAGCTGCTTGGTGAGGCGCGCGCGCTGCGCCTCAACATTGTGGATGACGATGTCCTGACGCGTCAGCTGCTCGGCAAAGCAAAGCTCGGCAACCCCGTTCCCTCGCAATATTTCGAGTCGGTCGCAAAAGCACTCTATGCGGCGGGGCTAGTCTAGATCATCCTGTCCTGACGCTGCGATCTGCAGAGTGCGCCCAATGGACGCTGGGATCTTGCGCGACGGGCCGATAGGCTCGCCCAGATAGCCTCTGGGCCACGGGCTCGCCGACCGGATCACTGGATCAGCTGCGGCGCCAAGCGCAACAACTTGTTCGCCGATTTCGAGTGCTTTCCGCGCCTGCACCCTCGAGGACGTCGACTTGTACCGTAGCTACAGGGGGTGCCACTCGGATGACGCGGTACTGCTGATCATGAACTAGGACGGCTCCCATCTGGAGCACGCTCTCAACGGGCCTGTGGTGCCGACGAGCCGCTCGTTCAGCCAAATTATGGCCGATGGAACAGAAGAACGCCGCCTCCCGCTAGGCTTTCGGCCGTGTAGCGCTGACCGTGGATCAAAAACACGGTCATTGGGACGTCGCGACTCGGCAGAAGGCCAAGGATCTGCAATATGTCGATCACGGCAGGCGAAGCCTCTTGGGGGCCGTGCGTCCAGTCCTCGCCCAACAACTCTCCCAGTTCAGGCACTTGGGGGAAGGGTTGATGACCTGATGCCGGTGCGGCAGACGGCAGGGAAAGGCTTGGTGCCAGTGCCGAGGGAGGGTCCTCACGCGATTCGAAAGGTGCCAGCCAATCAAAGCCGGGCGCAAGACCGCCGTAAATATCTGAGGAAGTCCTCGGTGCCGCAGGCGTAGCTTCACCCGGCAAACCGGGCCGAGGGTGATGAATGAGCTGAACGTCCTTGGGGCCTTCCGGTCCCAAGATGGCCGTGTAGCGTTCGCCGCCGATTTCGTAGTTCATGATTGGATGTTTCGCAACAGGCAAGAAGTCCCAATCCCCCAACGTGGACAGCATCATGTCGGGGGCCAGCTGGGTGTGATGGGAAAAATTCTCGGGAACGGCGAACGAAACATCAAACGTATCGCCGACAGCGGGCGACCGCAGATGGACGAGCCGAACATCATTGAGCCCTCCCGGTCCCAAGACGGCGATATAGCGTTCACCGCGAATATCGTAGGTCTTTATCCGCTGTGCTGCATCCGGCAGGAGGCCCCAGCGGCGAAGCGTGTGCATCATATTGGGCGCGGCCTGGGTGCCGTGCGAGAAATCCTCGGGAACGCTCAAAGACGCATCAAAGGCGTCGCCGGCTGCCGCGACCGTCTGCTCAAGCATGGTCTGGGCCGCAGCGCCTTGGTTCATCATCCGTCCAGGGTGGTCTTCAGAGGCGGAATTCGGCTGCCGCGAGCTCGGCTGCCAAGTCGCGGCATCGAAAAGCTCTTCCTGAGAGACACTTTGCACCGGCGAGGGGATTATTGGACTGAGCGTTGGCCAAGGCACCGGTGCATCGAAGGCCGGGGCCGGCAAGAGGTTCTCGCGATCCGCGGCATCGAAAAGCTCTTCCTGAGCGACACTTTGAACCGGCGAGGGGATGGTTAGACTCATCGTTGGCCAAGGCACCGGTGCATTGAAGGGTGGGGCCAACAAGAGGTTCTCGCGATCCGCGGCATCGAAAAGCTCTTCCTGAGAGACACTTTGCACCGGCGAGGGGATTGTTAGATTCATCATTGGCCAAGGCGCCGGTGCATCGAAGGTTGGGGTGGGCAAGAGGTTCTCGCGATCCGCGGCATCGAAGAGCTCTTCCTGAGCGATACCTTGCACCGGGGAGGGGATGGTTGGACTCATCGTTGGCCAAGGCACCGGTGCATCGAAGGTCGACGCTGGCAAGAGGTTCTCGCGATCCGCTGCATCGAAAAGCCCTTCCTGAGCGACACTTTGCACCGGCGAGGGGGCGATTGAACTCGTCGTTGGCCAAGGCACCGGTGCATGTGTTGTCGCCGGCAAGAGGACCTCGCGATCCGCCGCATCGAAAAGCTCGTCCTGGGCGACACTTTGTATAGGAGAATGGGCCGCTAAACCCATTGCATGCCTGACCTGCGGAACATCGAACCCGGGCGGCAATGAGCCGCCCCCATCCGCGCCGCTCCCCATCGGCTGCCCATCGGCCGGGGGCATGGGCGAGGGCGCGGACGGCTGAATGACCTGACGCGAGCTGCCTCCTTCCCCGCCTAAATTGTTCTGCAGGGTAGTCGCGCGATAATCGCGGAGGCCGTTCAAGGCGGCGATGAGCGTCTTGTCCTTTGGAAACAACCTGTCCGCGTGGCCAAGCAGTCTATCATCACTGAGCTCGGCCATGGACAAGGGGCGGAGCGCTACCGCCAATTTCCGCAGATGGCTCGCATAGCTCTCGGCCGTTCTCTTGCCAATCCGTCGACCAAAACCTGCGTTGGCGGCCTTCCTGATGACCCTCTCATCTTCCCTGGAAGGACGATAATGTGTTGAGATGGGGCCAGCGTCGGCGTCAGGCTCGCGGTACTGACTGACCATTGACAATGCTGGGGCAATGACCTTATCGCCTGGCAGCAGCTTCTTAGCGTAACCGGCTAACGTGTCGTCATCCAGCCCAGAGATTGATTTGCCAGACTTCTTCAGTGCGTCGGCGAATTTGCGAAGCCGACGATCATAAATTTCGACGGTGGTTTTACTCGGCGGTGGCCCTCGATCGAGAGCAGCGGCCGATGCCGCCTGGATGAGGCGATCGTCTTCGTCAGTGACATCATACAATGCCGCGTGAGGATATACGGGACCCGCCTCTCGCGCGCCTGCCAGGTGCTGCTCAAACGCAACATGCGGCTGTTGCGGCTGTTCCACGCTGGCATCTGACGCAGTGGACTCTCTATCGGCTGGGTTGATCGTGTTGAATCGGTCCATGGTCAGTCCGCTGGCATCGCTTTTTCGCCATTTCGCTACTCACGTTAGCTTTCCAAAATCTGACGTGGCCGGCGGAAAGGTAGAATGACATGTGAATGATGGCCGGCGTGCGCTGTAGCATCGCTCGAGCAGGCAAAAGAAAGCGCCGGAAGAAAAAACAGCGTCTTCAACTGAAGTGTTGAGCTGAAATGGTGGTGTGATGCGCCACAGCGCTTCAGATCTCGGTCCCTTCACGGCGGTATGATCGTGAGGACCGGGTCATCCGGGGGCTTTCGATTACTCGGAGGTCGGGCTGAGGCGGCGACGGGGCGCTCGCTCCTTGAACCAACGAGATATCGGTATGGGCGGCACCAGAATTGAGGGCACTCTTGCGCGTTCCTGACCAGCATTCCCAGGAACGCGCGCTTTCAATAAAGCTCGCAAGCTCTGGTTGGTGGTCGCCTGCTGCGAGAATAGAAGCGAAACGAAGCCATTCGTATACCACCTTGTGGTCATGTTCACTTTCAACACACACGCTCCGACATGCTGGGTGGCAGATTAGGGCGGGATTGCCGAGGGCCATTGATCCATGAAGCCAGCAGCCGAGCGCGTTTTGACTGCTGATGGCTCGGTCGTTGCCATTGAGAGGCAACGCTAGCCTGTGAAGCCGCGTGCATTCAGACACCCAGGACAAACCATGTTATTGTTTGGCTTAATCCGATGTGCTCCTACATAGCGTCCAGCGCGCGGCAACTGTGGCGCTCGCGCAAGAGGGCATTGCATCGATCGGATAAGACGGACGATGATGCAGACCAGCTGCCGAGCGCGTTACTGAACTGGAGCCACAAATGGGTGCTCCATAGCCATAACGGCGCGGAGCCAAACGACCGACGTGGTCGCCAAGCCTAAGTTGCCCTCTTGGAGACGCCCCATAGATCGTAGGCTCGGTCTTCGCCGTCGATCTCGCTTAGGCACGTCCGGTCACGGTTTCACCGTCGAAGCGCTCAGGGTCGTGATGGCGGCCTTGTTGAGCACGCGCACGCCACGTGGAATTTCTGGACGAGATCCATTGGTGCGGGTGAACAAGATCCGCCATCCGTTCGAGAGCTGTGCAGCACGTTGCGCTTGATCGTCACCGCTCCCGAAACAGAGCGCGGGTTTGTGTGTCACGATCGAGCCGCCTCTCCTTGCTAGCCACATGGCAGCAGCTATTGTGATTTCCGACATTCGCCAAAAACCGCTATCGGAGCGGCTGCACATTCGGTTCTGTCGTTCCCGCCGCGTTCGGGGCTGCCGTACCTGCTCCATCTTCTCTGTTGCTCTTGTTACGCGGGGCGAAGGTACCGTAGTTGGCCAGGGGAATGGCGGCGCGATCGCCATTACTTGTGATGACAGACCGATTATCCAGCAAGTCGAGCGGATCGTTTACCATAACTGCCAGATTGTTTTTGGTCGAGCAACCAAGCGTGGGTTCGAACGAATTGTCGTTCACGGCTGGTCCGACGATCAAAAGCGACGGACAGATCGGAGGATGGGCATCAAAGGTGATCGCCTCGATCCTCACGCCGGAACGGGGCGGTAAATCGACGGGAGAAGCGGACAGGCGGATGTTATAAGGTGCAACGCCCATGGCGCGGGCCTCGTGCGCCACTTGGGCAAGGAGCCTGGGTGAGCCGGTGACATCCACATGGAGCGCATCCCGCCGGCCGCCACTGGCGTTCGCGATAAAGCTCCGCAGTTGACGCTTTTCGGAGCCACGCAGGCTCCGCAGGAACAAGATACGTTTCTTCTGCTCTACCTGTATTGCTTGTTCAGCCGGCCCGAGATGGATCGAGGCACTATTTGCACAGCCACCCAATGTTGCTCCTATAGCGATCAAGTGACACAAATGTCGCAAGGTCATATGAGGGTCCTCATTCGATGATAAAGCCGGCACTGCCGGTCAATCCTGGTGTGCTGGTGCGAGGAGCATCGCGGTCTCGCGGCGGCCGGGCCACCGTGTTCGTCAAAATGCGCCCCGCGTCTGAGGGCGGTGAGATGCGGTCGCTCGGTGCACTCATCTTGTTCGGGTTCGATGCCGGCCGCACGATGTACGGCGTGACAATAATGACCAGCTCGGTTTCACGTTTTTGAAACGATGAAGAGCGAAACAGCGCACCGAGGATCGGCACATCGCCGAGCCAGGGAAACTCGCCGATATCAGTGTTGAAGTTGCGCCTGATGAGGCCGCCGATTGCAAAGCTCTGACCGCTGGCAAGCTCCACAACGGTGCTCGCGCGCCGCGTTGAGAGTGCAGGGACCGCCATGCCATTGATTTTGACTTCGCCTTCGCTCGACAGTTCACTGACTTCGGGCTTCACACGTATATTGATCTGATTGTTGTTCAGCACAGTTGGGACGAATTCCAGGCTGACGCCGAACTGCCGGAATTGCACGGAAACCTGTCGATTGTCCTGCATGACCGGAATCGGAAATTCCCCGCCGGCGAGAAAGCTTGCGGCTTCGCCGGACATCGCCGTCAGATTCGGCTCAGCCAAGATAGAGGCGAGGTGCTCGCTCGCGAGAGCGTCGAGAACAGCGCTGAGATTGGTATTGCCGGCGCTAAACCCGATTCCGATCGTGCCGCCGCCGCCGGCCGCGCCGGACCCGCCCCCTTTTCCGGTAATAAGGAAAGCGCCGTTTGGGCCGGAGGCGGTGAAGTTGATGTTGAGATCCTTGACCGCGCTGCGGGAGACTTCTGCCACCCGTACGCTGAGATTCACCTGCAACGAGCCAGCCACCTGGATCTTGTTGGCAACCAGCGCGCCCGCCCCAAGAAACTGCTCAGTGACCTTCCTGGCGTTCTCGACGACATCGGCAGTGGGCGCGGTCCCGCTAAGAATTGCGCCCCGGGGAGTATAGCTGACCTGTATCGGATAGTCGCCGACCTCAGCCCTCAGCGCGGCCCGCAGATCCTGGATCGGTTGGGTAACGACAATACGCAGCTCAGCCAGAGCCTCTCCCTTGTCGTTCAGGGCGAACAGGCTGGTCCGTCCCGCCTTTTTGCCAAAGACGAAGATCGTGGTGTTTGAGGGCGCCTGATAGTCCGCAATCGCCGGGTCGGCGACAAAAATGCTCGCAGCCGGTCCGGTCAGATGAACTGTCTTGCCCTGTGAGGAAGTAAGGCTGAGCGTGCCGGTGGTGCTGCCAGACGCCGCGCGTGGCTGTTCTGCTTTGCCATCTCGCTTTGTCTGAGCTGTGGCAGCAAACGGAAATAACAGAGCGACTGCGCACAGGGCGTACCAGAGGCGGCGAAAAGCGGCATAGTGCGAGCGGCCTGCCACCATGGACGGCTCATCAGCGCCGGGGGCATTGTTAACGATGTTCAAGGGAGTGTCGCTTTCAAGTTCGATCGGCTAGGCAGCCGAGGCTGCGCCAATGAGTTCAAGGGTGTAACCGACACCGCGCGCGGTCTTGATCCTGAGCGTTGCGCCCGCCTGGCTCAAATGCGTGCGCAATCGATAGATCCCGACTTCCAGCGCATTGGTCGAGACCTCGTCGTCAAATGCATACAAGCTATCTTCGAGCGATGCGCGCGGCACGGTACGCCCCGCGCGGTTGAGCAGATGTTCAAGAATGCACACTTCCCGGCGCGCAATTCTGAGGATTCGGCCACCGACCGAGACTTGCCGCGCGATTGGATCGAAATGCAGATTCCCGAATGTCACCACCGGCGCCGTCATTTGCGTTGACCGTCGCAAAATCGCTCGCATCCGAGCAATGAGTTCGTCGGTAGAGACGGGCTTAGGCAGAAAATCATCCGCGCCCGCATTGAAAATCGCAATCCGCCGGCCGAGATCATTGAGACTACTCATCATCATGGTGGGCATTGACCGTCCCTCGCGCCGCAACTGCTTCAGCCAGTCCAATCCGTCTCCATCGGGCAAAGCCGATTCGAGCAGGACCATGTGGTAGTTCGCGCAATCGAGCGCGGCCGCCGCCTCATCCAGCGTGCGTGTTACGTCGACGGCGAAGCCGCAACCTAACAGCACTTCCTTCACGTGGCGGGCAAAGTCCGCATGATGATCAACCAGGAGAATTCGCATTTCATTGCCTCTCGTCCATCCACGCAGACCTGAGCGCGTCACGATTGAGCATGGGCTCGATGTAACTGAGAGGAGGCTGGACCGGTGTGAGTTTGGACAGCCCGAAACGAGAGGGCGGAGCATGTTGGCTGGCGATCAATACCTGCGGGTCGATTGTCGTCGGATGGACCACGGACCGCTGCGGCCTGCTTACGGCGTCGGCGCTGCTCAACATGCCCCTCATGCCAGATCTGTTTTTGTTTAAGAGGCTGACAGCCGCGGCAGCCCGCTGACGCGTCCGTGGGCCGATCACGCCCGTCCTTGCACGCACTGACCCGGCCCCCGCAGAAAGAATAGCGCCGAGCCGCGCAACCGAAACCAAAGCGCGGGAGACGATCGGATTTGTGGCTGAACAGATGAGCGAAACTGACATGGAAACTCCCCAATTCGTCTTGGTCTGCGGCCAGTCTTGCTGGGCTGTCGAGCCTGTCGTGTCGTGAAGTCACGACAGTGCAAGTCTTTCCGGTATTCAAGGACACATCACGCGAGGCATCTGGCCACTGGCTTCACAGGCCGAGATGCACGCCGAAACGATCTGCCCCTCGCGGCCGGAAGAGCACCCTCTCGCGCGCAATTGTTCGCACGCAAGGTGTCAACCGTGCTGAAGTTGTGACGCGCCCGAGGTCCCCGCATACGTCGCAGCCCAGCGAAAGCTGCGAGCGATTGCAGAACCGAGCTCCACAGTTTTGCCATTGCGCATAGATCCCGGTGCCTACACCAGAACAACTTCGCCTCACGGAGTGCACAGCCCCAAAATGATCGGATCTCGATTTCGGAGTTGGAGTGTGCCCCGCAAGGCCGAGATAGCGGCCGCCAGCGTTCTTCTCGCACGGCGCATCTTGATTCGCTTGGGATAGGATCGGCGCTGCGTCCTTCGATCTCCACATAGGCGGTGTGGGACGCTGGCCCTGGAGAGGAGCTATCCAGCAGCATGATTGGGCGGCGCAGCGGAGCATTGTTCTTTTGAGACGTTCGCAATTCTTGCTACCTGTCAGGAAGAGTTCACGCGAGCGGGGGGCGGTGTCGCGACTGTCAGAAATCCTACAATCTGACGCTAGGTGAGGTTCAAGTGCTTTTGACCGCTGGTCCGTAGCGGTGCTCTCGAACTCGACGAGTCTTTAGTAATGACGACACGTCCTAACCAAACTATCGAGCTGCGCGTCGCGCGCGTCCCTCTCCTCAAGGTCATGAGCATTTCGTCGGTCCAAAAGCGTAGCTTGAGCCAAAGGCGATGACAGTGTGTGAGGGCCGTCGTCTTTGCTGGCCCTTTAGGTGTGACGTCGTGGTCGTGCGGTCGACTTCGTGCGTGCGAACTCAGCAGGGAGACAGTGGCGCCCCGTGATGCTTCTATGTGAGGCGCAGGAGCTAACCTATGGGATGCAGGCGCCGGAGCTCGCAAGCTGATTTGACTGACAAGGGACTGGAAGAATTGCGAAACGACATTCTTGAATGCTGCCTCCATACATCACGAGCGACTATGGAGCTTTTAGGCAAGATCGGCAAAATCGATTCTTTTGATGGAACGCATCCAGGTAGCAGATAGACCATTGTGCGAGGGCACGGCTTGCCGCGCGAGCGAGACTCTATTGACTTGATCTTTGATGCGCTCGCGTTCGAGCTCTTGCGATTGATCGCACCATCGATGGCAGGTCGAGCTGCGGAAACGATCGATGCGCGGCCTTAGTGGCTCACGTCATCTGAACTTTCTTCCGAACGTGTCGGCGGCGGCTGGATCGAGCGAGGAGGCCGCAGCACTCGAATGAGGCCGGGGAAGAACAAACAATGGCGCGAGTGTGTCCTCCGCCACACTGTCGGGTACCTCTTGGGATGTGGGCGCCCCTTCGTCCCTCGCCCGGTCAAGGGATAGGTCTCAGCGCCTGTGGCCAAGCCATTATCGTTGTCCGTGAAGCGGGCTCGCCTGGGATGACCCTTCCTTCGGGTGGTCATCTAGTCAGCATTAAGGGACCTACGAGCATGGCGCAGTCGCCAGTTGGCTAATCGTTACTCTCCAGTCCTCCGCTTGAAGGGGTTGTCTTCACTGGCGACTCGATAGCTTTCCAAATTGCCGCCCAGGAACAAGCGCTCTGTCTCACTAGTTGGCGTTCTGCCAAGCGAACACATCAAATCCACATCCGCATCGATGTTGTCGCTATCCTCCACATTCATTGCAAGGCCAATACTGCTCAGTACGTCGTCGGGCGTCCAGACCGCAGACTTCGGGACGACGTAGGTATGCAGCTTGTCGGCATTGTTTGCGATCGCTCTCGCCCAGTGGTCTCGGGAGACGCTGAGTTTCGAAGGGTCTTCGACCAACGACACGAATGGAGAAGCGGTCTTACCGCGCATATGCCATCCAGCCTGGCGTGCCAGGTCCAGGGGATATCGCTCCAGAGGATCTCCAATGGAAGAATGATCGCGCGCCGTGTTACGGACGTGTGATATTGCAGATGTGGTGGCTTCCGTGCGCGGTTTGCAATCGCTGTCCTGGTTCTGGAAACGATGCAGCTTGAGATATGTCGATGCCGCTATATTTTCGAAAATGCGATCCCGGTCGACACCGTTGTCCCCCGCTGGCGCCCATCGCGCTGACTGGTTTTCGGCGAGGGCGATCTCGTTCTTGAGCTCTTGGAGCGTGGCGCCCATTAGCGTTGCCGCAAGCTGGGCGCGCGCGCCGACAAATGATGGGGCTGGATAGCGACTGGTTTCCGAGGCCGCGCCGCCTGGCGCAGACGAGGAGCGGGCGGTAGCGGAATTTGCCGCTAAGGGGGGTGAAGCCGAGGTTGAATAGACCGAGTCTACGTCGTCTAGATTCAAGTCATTCAAGTGCTGCTCGAAGCTTGCTTGATCGTCTGAACTGTGCGCCGATGCGCTGATCTGGGTGTTAAGCTCGTCTTGTGGCCCGTGGACCCGGTGCGGCTCCTGTAGCGGGTTGTGAACCTCAAAGGGAGTGTCTGCGGCATTTCCTGTATCAACATTCATCTCTCTCTCCCTTCGAAGTGCAGGCGGTCGGCGTAGTTGTTGCAGGTGCAGCTTTCGAGAAGCTGACCGACCAGGAAGGAGGTCATTTAGCTTTGGAAAGGGTCGAATAGAGTCAGTCAACGAGGCGAACGGTCAGCTGCACGGAAGCCGCGGGAGGCGACGTACCACGATACCGTGCTGCCTTGTGCCCTCCGGCATTGGTGTTCGATCAGCCGAGATCGGCGCCGCTGAGTGAGCTTTTTCGGACCGCCGCGCCAGGTTCGCTCCACTACCTCATGCGGACGCTTCATCCAGGGAGACGGTCCTTGCACAGCAAGACGGACGGACTGGCGCTTGCGGCTGGCCGAATGTCTTTCGTAGATCGTCTCCTTATGCAGATGTGAGAACTGCATTCTCGCGCCCGTTAGGACTGCGATGGACAAGCGCAACCGGCTTCCGTTTTGTTGTTTCCAAGCGGAGGACGACGCTGGATCAAATCGTTGTAGTCGACGCGCGCGAAGCTAAGCCACTTCAGCAAACCTGACCTACGAGGTTGTGATGTCGGAATAGCCATCACAGCGACTTGCGCCTCGTTGCGACAGGCTGCTTTTGTACAGGCGCGAGCGCGCGTTGTGTCTGGAATCAGACAAAGGGCTTGCGAGCACGACGTCTTTAAAAGCGCAATTTGCGGTACTTATCGAGGGAGAAGAGCATATGAAGTTTACTGGCCGAGCACTAACGATCCTGTTGTCCTTGCTTTCGGCCGCGAGCGTGAGCGCGCCGGCGAGAGCCGACGAGCCCTCGCCGAAATACACCGAGGTGCTCAGTGCCCTCCAGGCGGGGAAGAATGTAAAGCTCATACTGGACATGAGCCGCTGTACCACAGCGGAGGGTGGCAAGCCTGCGTCGGCGACGCAAGCCGGCCTGCTCATCAATGCATTCAGGGTAACCGTCCAGAACGGCATCAGCTTCGCCAATGCTCATCAAACGGTCGACAGCTCCGGACATGCCGTGACCGAGTACATCCGCCATAGCCTTAGCCGCGAGGGCAAGCTGACGGTGCGAGCCTCGAAACTTGTCGTCGGGACCACCGAACTCGTGAACCAGGGCGAATTCATCTGCGAACTGCCGGATGGCGCAAAGTTCATCTGGTAACGAAGAGCACAGAGCAGGGGGCGCTTCAAAGACTTGATCCTTTAATCGCGCGGACACCTTCGCACGGATACGGATCCTTTCGATCGTCAGGAACGATCAGAGTGTTTCTGACGGTCGTTTCGTCGGGCGAGGATCAAGTTGCACGAACTTGCTGCTCAGGTAACTCATGAGGGCCGCCGATCTAGATTCGATATCAGGGATTGGAAGATCGGCGGTTCAGCCAGTCGTCGGATGGGGGGAGCAAGGCTCTCACTTGAACGCTTCAGATGAACTCGCCAAGGACGCCCTCACGCAGTCTGCGGTCATCGTAAGAACATTCCAAGTCGATCCAGCCGCGGGCTCGCGTTGATGACACTCGACCTAGGCGCCCAGGATGCGCTCGTATCCTTCATCCGCCTCTTTTGGGGTCCTTCACCTTGAAATCTCAGTCCTGCCGAATGCAGCCACAAGGTGATTGAACCATCCCGCTTAAGATCATCTGGGCTGGCCGCTATGGGTTTGCTCACCGCTCGTAAACTGCGTTCGCGCGCAGATCGAAGCTCTCTGAGCAAACGATCCGTGGTTTCGGCAGCTTGAGCAACTGCTCGAGGTGCCGACGAGCACCTCGTTCAGCCAAATTGCGCGCCAACGGAAGAGCTGAGCGCGGCCATCGGTTAGGCTGATCGCGTTGTATCGATCCATTCTGCGGTCGGCGGGCATGGCTACCTCGTTCTATCGCTACCATGTTAGCTTCGCAAAAGCTGACCTGGCCAGGCGGAAACCTAGAATGAATAGTGGGCAAGGGTCGTTCCAACCCGCGGATAAGTGCGGCGAACTTCAGAGACGATACAGGGTTGGGCTGAACTCTCATGTTTCCAAGCGGGTCGTGTCCCCGGTGATGGTGTAGCTCGGTAGAGCAAAGCCGTCCGCACGCGCGCCCTCCCATGGCGCCGTAGCGGGCGGGCGGCTTTGCGGTGGTCACCGGCAGTTCGCCGGTAGGGTCGGGTTGCTGACACCAACCTGATTCGAGGAACCACCGATGACCGATGAGATGATGAACCTCCGCACGCTCGTGGAGAAGACCCCCGATGCGGATCTGCTGCGCGAGATGATCGGCTTTGCTGCCCAGCGCCTGATGGAGCTGGAAGTGGAAGGCCAGACCGGGGCCGCCTACGGCGAGAAGAACCCCGAGCGTCTGGCGCAGCGCAACGGCTACCGCGACCGGACCTGGGAGACCCGCGCCGGCACGGTCGAGCTGCGCATTCCCAAGCTGCGCAAAGGCTCCTACTTCCCCGGCTTTCTGGAGCCGCGCCGGATGGCCGAGAAGGCGCTCACCGCCGTGGTGCAGGAAGCTTATGTGCAGGGCGTCTCGACCCGCTCCGTCGACGATCTGGTGCAGGCGATGGGCATGAGCGGCATCTCCAAGAGCCAGGTCTCGCGGCTGTGCGCGGAGATCGATGACAAGGTGAAGGCGTTCCTCGCTCGCCCGATCGAGGGCGATTGGCCCTATCTGTGGATCGACGCCACCTACGTGAAGGTGCGCCAGCAGGGGCGCATCGTGTCGGTCGCGGTGATCGTCGCGGTCGGCGTCAACAGCGATGGCCGGCGCGAAGTTCTCGGCATGGACATTGGTCCCTCGGAGGCCGAGACATTCTGGACGGCGTTCCTGCGCAAGCTCGCCCGCCGCGGCCTGCGCGGCGTCAAGCTGGTCGTCTCCGACGCCCACGAGGGCATCAAGGCGACCGTCGCCAAGGTGCTCAACGCCAGTTGGCAGCGTTGCCGCGTGCACTTCATGCGCAACGCGCTGGCCCATGCCGGCAAAAGTGGACGGCGTGTCGTCTCCGCCTTCATCGCCACTGCGTTTGCCCAGGACGATGCCGAGGCCGCACGAGCGCAATGGCGGAAGGTCGCCGATCAGCTCCGCCCCAAGCTACCCAAGCTCGCCGGCTTCCTCGACGAGGCCGAGACCGATGTGCTGGCCTACATGACGTTCCCGCCGCAGCACCGCACCAAGCTGCACTCGACCAACCCGATCGAGCGCCTCAACGGCGAGATCAAGCGCCGGACCGAGGTCGTCGGCATCTTCCCCAATGAGGACGCTATCGTCCGCCTCATCGGCGCGATCCTGCTCGAACAGAATGATGAATGGGCCGTCCAGCGCGCCCGTTACATGACGCTGGAAACCATCGCGCCGTCGAGCGATGATCCAACCGTCAGCCTCCCGGCTATCGCCAGCTGACCAGTCCGGCTTTTGCCGGCGAACGCGGTGTCCCACCGCCAGTTACACCACGCTCAGGGAGTACGTCATGCCAAGCTGATGATTGCTTGTGGGTGCAAGTCCCATCCGGCCAAAGCTGTAGCAGGCAAGCCGGGACCGAGTCTTGCGGGCGTCGCGGCAACGCGGGGTCTGAAGTGTAGACAGGAGCCATGCGGGGTGCGGGAATGAGCCTCGAAAGGTGGATGTTCGCGGAGGCCGAGTGTGTTCCCTAGTCACGAAGGCTGCATGAGCATCGTCGTTATGCGAGACGATGTCGCTCCGTCGGGGTCGATGGCCGCATCACGTATGGAAGGCAATCATCGGAACATGAGAGGCCCGACCGGGTCCATTGGATTGGTCTCCAGTGGGGGACAGCGGCAAGGCACTGCCAGAGCCGTTGTCCGAGCTGAGGTCGGGAGTCGGACTGGTCCATACTACCTGTGAAGTCGTCGAAGGTAACGAGACGGATGGAGGGAAGGGACCAGCCCGAGGGGAGCCTGCGCGAGGAGGCCAGGGTCCGGACGCAGAGCCGGGTTGCCTTGCCGCCGAACCTCAAGCGGGTGAACGCGGCAGCCAAGCAAGCTGCCCAAACCCGATTCACTGCCCTGCTGCACCATGTCGACGAAGACGCTCTTCTTCGGGCGTTTCGACGACAAAAGCGGCAGGCCAGCGCGGGGGTCGATGGGGTGACGGTGGCGAAGTACGAAGAGAGGCTGACGGATAACCTCCGCGACCTCTGCGGACGGGTCCACTCCGGTCGTTACCGGCCACAGCCGGTGCGGCGCGTCTACATCCCCAAAGCCGATGGCGGTAAGCGGCCTCTCGGCGTGCCGGCGCTAGAGGACAAGATTGTCCAAAGCGCGGTGGCCGAGGTGCTGAGCGCCGTCTACGAGGCCGACTTCCTCGGGTTCTCCTACGGCTTCCGGCCGGGGCGGAATCCTCACATGGCGCTTGATGCCCTGCATACGGCGATCATGAGCCAGCATGTGAACTGGGTGCTCGATGCCGACATACGCAGCTTCTTCGACTCGGTCGACCACGAGTGGCTATTGCGGATGCTGGCACACAGGATCGCCGATCCTCGCATCTTGCGGCTCATCGGGCTGTGGCTGCGAGCTGGCGTTCTTGAGAGCGGCGAGAAGCAAGAGACGGACAGGGGCACGCCGCAAGGGGCAGGCATCAGCCCGCTCCTTGCCAACGTCTTCCTGCACTACATCCTCGATCTCTGGGTCCAGAAATGGCGTCGTCGCCGCGCACGCGGTCGTATCGTGATCGTGCGCTACGCGGACGACTTCGTCATGGGCTTCGAGAACAAGGCAGATGCGCAGGAAATGCTCTTGGCCCTCAAGGCGCGGCTGGCCAGCTTCGGCCTGACGCTCCATGAGGACAAGACGCGGCTGATCGAGTTTGGCCGGTTCGCGGCCGTCTCGCGTCAGCGGCGGGGCGAGCGGCGGCCAGAGACCTTCGCCTTCCTCGGCTTCACCCACTACTGCGGGCGGACCCGAGATGGCCGGTTCATCGTGAAGCACAAGACGGAAGGGAAACGCCTGACGCGCAAGCTGACGGCGTTGCGCCAGGAGGCCTGGCGGCTCATGCACGCGCCACTGGCCACGCAGCACGAGTGGTTCGCCGCCGTGCTGCGCGGGCACTATGGCTATTATGGCAGGCCGCACAATTATCCAGCGCTCAACGGCTTCTACCGCGAAGTGCGTCGGACCTGGCTGCGTTGTCTGAGACGGCGTAGCCAGAAAAGTCGGCGCATGGGCTGGCCGGAGTTCGAGACCCTGACGGCACGCTTCCGCCTGCCAACTCCACGCATCACTCGCACATGGGCGCAGGCGCGGATATGACGCGGGTTACCCTCGGGAAGAGCCGGGTGCGGGAAAGCCGCCTGCCCGGATCTGTGAGGGCAAAGCCAAATGGCCGAGCTACTCGACCACGATCTCCAAGCGCGGTACGCGGCCAGTCCCCCGCGCTGGCCAGTTGGGCCGGAGTATTATTGGTAGCGTGAAACGCTACTGTTTGATTTCTCCGAGCGTCGTAAAAGGCAAGTCACCCTTTCCGAGGCCTGTACCACTCAGTCGTTTGTTCCTGACGTTTTGTATGGATTAGATGCGCTAGCGGTCCGATAGTCATCCAGGTTCCCGCCGAGAAATAGTACCTCACGCTCCTCAGTTGGGGTATCGCTCACCCAAGCCAGAGCGGGTTCGTCATTCTCAGTCCCGTCCTCGAGAATACTGACGATGTCTTCCGCCGTCCATGTTGTGACTCTCGGGACCGTGTAGGTGTGCAACTCATTCGCGTTTTCCGCGATTGCTTTGGCGCCATACTCGTTGTCATCGTCCGGCGAAAGGAGCAGTTGTGAGGCCTCCTCAGACAGTGACACAAAAGGCGAAGAACTGGTACCTCCCCTCATGTGCTCTGCCGCTGTGCGACCCAGATCAAGTCGTTGGCCTCCCCAGATATTCCAGGGGGCGGCCTCATAACGCAAAGCCGCCATGGAACGCAAATGGGCCATCGCGCTTTGACGGTCCAACGCATTTGGCTTGCAATGGCTGGCGTGGTTTTGAAAGCGCTCCAGCTCCACGTATGACGATCCCACCACGTCATCGTAAACGCGGCCACTGTCCACGCGGTCGACTGACAATCCACTCGCTCGTGACCATTTTGCTGATCTTTGCGCAGCGAGTTCGATTTCTCTTCTGAGTTCCGCAATGTTAGCGCACGTCAGCGTTGCGGCAAGTTGAGCGCGTGTTCTGACAAAGGATGCAGCCGTGCAGCGTTCATTCTCCGGGATACCTTGCGCTCTCTTGTTACCGTCCGTTACCTTCCGGCTCGATCCGGCCCCAGGTGAAGCCAATGCTGCGAGGATTGGCTGAGACTCTCTAAGCCGCTGCTCAAAATCTGCTTGCGCTATCTCTTCCTGTTGAGGCTCGAGGTAATTCATCCGAGCCTCGGATCGGTTGACGTCCTCAAATGGGTCCATGTCGGTCTCCCTTTGGTAGCCTTGTCACTATCATTCGTACGAAGTTGATCCGATAAGGATCAGAAACCGAGACGCCCGCAATGTCGATAAAACGCACCGGCTCCGGTTCTCGAACCGATCGGTGTGTTGAGGGCATACGGGTCGGACTGACCGCCGATCCAAGTCATTCTTCTGTTCCAGAGCTTGGGCCATCAAGTCGGCCTGCCGTCCGGATAAAGATGCTGCGATGCTAGAAGGCTTAGCTGTCGAACAGCTGACCAGACTCAGCGCTTGAAGAAAACGCGGGGTCCTTTCCGACTACCCCCGCGAGCCTGTTGTTCATGCAGAGCAGAGTTTGGGAGATACGGCCATCGTCGCTATCCGCTCCACGGCAGGGCCGTGTGAAGGTCCGGGGAGAAGCAGCGCGGCGGAAGCGCTGCTATCGGTGAGCTTGAGCGGCGTGGAGAAGTATGCCTGGGCCAGCTTGCATCGGCTCCGAGTGGATCTCCTTGAAATGCTCGTCAAGGTGCTAGCTGGATCCGAACAGCTGAGTCTGGCCGCAGCCGTCGGGCTCGTGTCCGGGCCGGGGTGGCGTGAAGCTTATTCCTCTGTCGGGACTGCTGAAACGAGACCTCGCGTCGGTGCGCCGGGGCGCTGGCCGTAAAACAAGAGCCGGGCGTGCGATTTCGATTCGGGCATCCGCAACACATGGGTAATGGCTTAACTGACAACATTAAAACGCTGTGCGGCCGCGAGACGTTGAACTGCCAACCAGAGCTTGACTGGGCCACAAACGATTCGGGTGCATAGAACCCGCGGCGGCAAGAACTGGCGCACGGGCGCCTCAGTTCGGAAAAGAAAAACGGCGCGTTGACGCTTGCAGCCGATGCGCCACACAATGCACCACAACGTTGGTCGCGCCTTACAAACATATCGCCGCACAAGCCTTTTAGTGTGACCTGCAGGCGCAGCAGAACAAAAAGATCCAGGGCAATCTCCGCGGTCGGTCGTATCGGCCCCTCCTTGCCATCTCCGAACCCCGGCGCGGTTCCGGTCAAAGTAGCGATAGATCTCAGGCACCGACGCATGAAAATGTGACTAGCATCAGTCTTCTTGGGTCGATCCAAAGCGACCAGCCCGGATGGCCGAAGGAGGCGGCTCTTGGCGCTCCAAGGGTTGCATTTCTGTTGCTAGTGGCAGGACGGCGATGGCTTAGGTCAGAACGCCGGGGCTGCGGTCGTCCACCATGCTGGCGCGGAGCGTGTCGTCCGTGATCTTTCTCGCCGGAGGTGGCCGCAGACCTCGAGGCTAGCCAGACGGTTCGAACCGGCATTGATGAAGCTGATAGCCTGCGATTCATCACGAGAGGCGCGCCCGACCTCATCTGCCGGTAAGTGACGCGCTCCGATACCCAACTGAGTGATTTCGTGAACGTTGATGCTCCGGGTGTTTGATGCTCCAGGGCCTTTGTGTTCACAAGTAACTGAGTCCCGTGCACATAGCGGGGCGCGCTCACGAAGGCGGCCTCGGGGACGGCATTCTTCCAAAGTCGCGTCGGTCATCATACCGATGGAAAAAGCGAGAACATGCGGCGCCTGCAAGACAATCACGCGAAGATCCGCAGCATCCTCGAATGCAGCAGGCGCCACGGTGCTGCAGAACAAAGCTCAGCGTCCAAGCAATGCTTTAGGCATCTATAATCTAGAATGTTTCATCGCATTATTAGATGGTTGGCTTGGCCCGGCCTTATTGATCGGATGTCGCTTTGCAACGGGGCAGCATGCGGCTGATCAGCAATGTCTCGCCTAATCTGTTTGTGTTCTCGAGCGCATCAATTCATGTCCCTCGCTTTGAGCCGGCGCTGCCAATTAAAGTCGCTGCAATCACGCAGCGCATGTTCGGGGAGCCTGATCAGAGACCATTTGGGCTAAGCGATGGACAGATAGACTTCGCAATAGAATGGGATGCCAACAGACGATAGTAGATTGAAATACTCAACTATTGCGTTTGCGTGGTTTCGCCCTCTAAAAATCCTCTAATCGATCCTTGCTCGCCCGGTCGCGAGTCCAAACGTTCCGATCGCGAATGGGCATCAGAACACCTTCCTGAGAAGCAGCTGGCCTTGATGAATTCTGGAGCGCAGATGTGAGTGTACTCGTGTGGGATCAACTAGCCGCTGGAAACTGGCTGTCACGACAGCGTCAATCGGCGACCACCGTTGTCGAAGCTCTTTTGGGCTGCGCCTGCGCGCAGAACATCATAGCACGTACCCGAATCTTCTTCGGGGAGAGCCCTCTAACATCAGCCGACGGTTTGTTATCCATGCCTCAAATCGGTTGCCCGGCGCACATTGAGCGTGAGCTTGCGCGAAAGGGCAGGGTGGTCGCTGATTTGTCCTCAACGCCCACCAACTGGCTCAGAGGCCGCCGCATTAGGGGTTGTGATGTCTTCGGTTAACTCCATGCTTCATCTCGGCCTAAATCTTCATGGCGCTGGTGGCCATTCCGCCGCGTGGCGCTGGCCAGGTACAAATCCAAGCGCCTTTTTCGATGTCGAGCACTACGTCCGGGCTGCGAAGGTTGCGGAGCGTGGTCTGCTGGATGCTGTATTCCTCGCCGATACTCCCGCGATAAGTTTCGACATTACGCACCAGCCACCGCTGAATGGGCTCGAACCTACCCTCGTTCTTGCGGTGATTGCACGCGAAACGCAGCGGATTGGCCTGATCGCGACAGCGTCGACGACCTACAATGAACCATACAATCTCGCTCGGCGTTTCCAATCGCTCGAGGTCATCAGCGGTGGCCGCGTTGCCTGGAACGCAGTCACGACGTCGAGCCCGGCGACGGTAGCAAACTTTGGCGGTCGAGAAGTCGGGCGAGTGGATCGCTACAGACGGGCCGAGGACTTCGTTGAAACGGTCCGCGCTCTCTGGCTGAGCTGGAGCGGCGAGGTGGTCATCGCCGATCAGGCTGCGGGAGTTTACGCAGATCAGAGTCAATTCCGCCTCCTGGATCCCGATACCAATAGTTTCGGCATCCGAGGCCCACTGACGCATCCCGCTTCGCCCCAAGGTCACCCAGTCATCGTTCAGGCGGGCGGTTCGGATCCCGGACTATGGCTTGGTGCCCGCAGTGCAGATGTCGTGTTTGCGGCCGCCGGGGACTTGACGACGGCTCTGAGGGAGGCAGAGCGCCTGCGTGCGCTCTCTCGGCAATTCGGCCGCCCTGCGGCTCCGCTCATCCTGCCGGGCCTTGTCACCTGTATCGGGGGCACCGAGGACGAGGCGGCTCGTCGCAAAGAAAACCTTGATGGACTGCTCGATCTGGAGCGCGCCCTCGGCGCCCTTGCAAGAAGCATGGGTGTGGCGGTCGAGAAGCTCAGCCTCGAGAGGCCAATCCCGGAGGAGATTCTGCCTGATGCAGATCATGTTCCGTTTTCTGTCGGTCACCATCGCACGATTGAAGCTCTGGCGCGTCAAGGTCGGACGGTTCGCGAGATCATCAGCAGCGTTCAAGCTTTTGGCCACCGCTTGCTTGTGGGTGCACCCGAGCAGATCGCGGATTCGATTGAGGCATGGTTCCGCGCCGGCGCGGTCGATGGTTTCAACATCATTCCGGATGTTCTCACCGATGGCACTTCAGCGTTTGTCGACAATGTGGTTCCCATCCTGCAGAAGCGCGGGCTGTTTCGCAAAGAATATCTGGGACAGACACTGCGAGAGCATTTCGGCATTTCTACTCCGTTCGAGCCGGCACGAGCCACAGCTAGCTCACCGCTCTGACGCTTCCTCAACACCAAATCTCTGGAGCCTGGATATGCATTTAGCCAATGCGCGGTCAGCGAGGCGCTTCACTGGCAAGTCCAACCGTCAAGCAAGAACACTGGCGGCTACCCTTGTCATGCTCTTGGGCCTGTCCCAATTGGCGCCCAGCGTTCATGCGCAGGAAGGCTTGGCCGGCAGCGTCAAGCGAGGAGGCGTTATTCGTTACGGGCATTTTCAAGAGCCTGCCTGCCTGTTCGGAGGATGGGTGCAGCAATGGTATCTGCAACGCCAGTACAGCGATAATCTGGTTGCGCGCGACGAGGACGGCAAGATTTTGCCATGGCTGGCCGAGTCTTGGACCATCTCCGACGACAAAAAGGTGTACACATTCGAGATAAAGCCGAATGTAAAGTTCACTGACGGGAGCGCCCTCGATGCGCAGGCCATCGCTGACAATATCAACGGGTGGCTCAGCAATGACCCCGATCTTCGCAATCCGACTGCCGCTCCTTATCTCGGCGAGAGCTTCGAATCGGCGAGGGCAATTGCTCCTCTGAGATTGGAAGTAAAATTGAAGGTGCCGTTCCAGCCCTTGCTGAACGTGTTCGCCCAATCCTCACAAGGCATTCTCTCGCCATCGGCACTCAAACGTGGACTTGCGGTCAATTGCGAGAACCCCGTCGGTTCAGGTCCATTCATTGTCGACAAGTGGCACCATGGGCGAGAAGTCACCTTCCGCCGCAATCCCGAATACAATTCGGCGCCGGCCACCGCCAGACATCAGGGGCCGGCTTACGTTGACGGGATCAGTTGGAAGTTTCTGCCAGATCAGACTGTCCGATACGGCTCGCTGATCGCGGGGGAGACCGATGCCATATACGATATTCCGGCTGTCGCATGGAAGGACGCCAACTTCCGCTTTCCAGTATTACGGCACCTGACGGGGGACACCCCCCTGCGCCTCGCATTGTATACGGCCCGGCCCCCATTTGACGACGTGCTCGTCCGCAGGGCCTTTGCCTATTCTACTGACCGAAAGGCCGCGGTCGACACATCCTTCCTCGGCTCTTTACCGTTCGAGGGCAACGGTGCGCTAAGTCAGAGCTCGCCGGAATACCTGCCTGAACTCGGGCAGTCCTATGGGTACGATATTCGCAAGGCCAATCAGCTGCTTGATCAGGCGGGTTGGACTGAGCGCAATCCTACGGGCGTTCGTGTCAAGAACGGTCGTCCGCTCATCGTGCGCATTTCCTATTCGTACGCTTTTCTCAAGCCGGATGGCGAGCAAGCCTTGCAAGTTGTCCAGCAGCAGGGACGGGCGGCCGGTTTTGACGTACGTCTTCAACCCACCAATCCGGCTGACTTCTTCGCCGGGAAAAACCTCGGACCCGATGATTATGAGGTCGTTCTCCTCTATTGGGTTGCCCCCGGCGCTGAGATATTCCGGATCTCGTGGAAGCCCGATCAGAATGGCGAGCCCAATCGCTTCAATCCCTCGCGCTACCAGGATCTGATGCTTTGGGACATCATTCGAAAGGCGGAACAGAATTTCAATGGAGCTGAACGTACCGCCCTTTATCAGCAGGCGGAACGGAAGATCGTGGATGAGGCACCCGTTATTGGCCTTACTGTCCTGGACGTAACTTTGGCGACCAAGCCGACCCTGAAAGACGTCTGGCTGGACCGTGGGTCAGTTGGCGAACCTGTCTTCTATGATGCCCATTTTGACGACAAGAAATGATGCCATGAAGATAGCAACCCATCATGCCATTGTTTGGTTCACGCGCCGGATATTGGCCGGCGTGGTGGTGGTGTGGGCTGCCGCAACGTTTGCGTTCTTAATTCAGTGTGTGATGCCTGGCGATCGCGCCCAGATCATCATTAATGTGACAAGTGGCAACGTCGGGCCGGCGTCCGCGGCAGAACTCGCGGCGATCAATGCGAAATACGGCTTTGATCAACCACTCGTGGTTCAATACGGAAAATACATGCTGGGAATCCTGCATGGAGATCTTGGTGAATCCTACCAGCAGCATCGGCCTGTCGCAGGGATCATCGCGGATCAGATTGGGCCTACGATTATTCTGGCGGTCGCCGCGCTGCCGATTGCATGGATTATCGCCATCCTGACAACCTTGTTCATCGCCGGCAGAGACAACATATGGTCGAAGCTGCTCAATGACACGCAAGTCTTTTTGGCAACAGTGCCGCCTTACTGGCTGGCCACAATTTTGCTGGTTGTTTTTGCGGTAAAGCTGCGCATTCTTCCGGTCATCGGTGGAAATTCCCCGGTCGGGCTCATTCTCCCGACACTTGCGTTGGCTCTTGAACTGTCGGGCTTTTTTGGACAAGTCGTTCAGAACGAGTTCACGCGCGTGCTCGAGCAGCCCTTCGTCACGTCCGCGCGGGCCCGAGGTATGAGTGATTTTGGCGTCAGGCTTCGCCATGTCCTCCGCCACGCCGCATTGCCCGGGATTACTTTGTCAGGCTGGGCGCTCGGCAAACTTCTTTCGGGCGCGATTTTGATCGAGGTGGTTTTCGCCCGTCAAGGCCTAGGTGGAGTCCTCGTCGCTGCAACGTCCTCGAGAGACGTTCCGATTGTCTCGGGAGCTGTTTTGATCTCTGCGGGCGTATTCGCTCTTGCCAATTTGATCGTCGATCTGACTTACCGGCTGGTCGATCCGAGGTTCAAGTTGACATGAGCATGTTCGCCGAAGTCAGCATATCTCGTTCGCTCAAAGAAGTCCTGGCAATCACGCGCCATGTCCCCTTCCGGGTTACCGTCTCTCTTATAATAATTGGCCTCTTTGCCTTCGCGGCTATGGCCCCAAAGGTACTGCAGACGCACGATCCGCTCGCTATAGATTTGAGATCGTCATTGCAGTCTCCGTCGATCATTCATTGGTTGGGAACTGATCAATTGGGGCGAGATCTTTACTCTCGAATAGTCGAGGGGACGGGCCAATCCCTCGCCATCGGACTTGGCGCAACGGCGCTGAGCATGTTCATTGCGATCGTTATCGGCGTCGCCGCAGCGCTTTCTGGTGGCGTAGTCGATAGCATCCTCAGCCGGATTGTCGACGTGCTCTTTGCGATTCCCACGCTCTTGCTCGCCCTTGTGTTCGTGACCGTTTTTGGCCCGTCCCTATTGACTGAGGTCATAGCTGTCGGAATCGGCACAGCGCCAGGCTATGCGCGCATGATCAGGGGCCAGATGCTTGCCATCAAAGGGACAGGGTATGTGGAGGCCGCCAAGGTTCTGGGTCATCCATTTCCCCGTCCGGGGCTAGAGCGGGCAAGTTTCCTCGGGGCCAAGCTTGATTTTGCCTATATGCACGCCATGGCAGCGCAGGTCTGCAACTTCGATGACGCCAGTCTGCGCAATTTAATTGATGCAACCGGCAGCCTATTTCATGGTTGCAGTATGAAAAGAACACGCTTTGACAACGCGATGCTCAGCGGGCTTCTCCTTTATCAGTGCGACGCGAGTAATGCTGTATTCGATGGCGCGGAACTGCAAGGGTCAACTATCAATGAATGCTTCCTTCCTTCCGCTTCCTTCCGCTTTGCTAAGCTGAGCCAAGTCGCTATCACGAAGACGCATCTGGCGGATTGCTCGTTCTTCCACTCAAAGGGAGACTGCTTATCGATCGTGCGTCCCACCTCCATCGATGGTCTTGTCTTGGAAGGTGCTCATCTTCCGTATCTGAGACTCTCAAAGGTGAGCGGGCGGATTCGGGCGAGAGCCCTGAGCGCCCCATTCGCTGATCTTCACCTGTCAAATCTCGCGAGCGCTGAGCTGGAACAGGCAGACCTCACCGAGGCGCGGCTTCTGTCCGTAGGCCTGTCCGACGCGAACCTCGTCGGTGCTGTGCTCAACAGTGCATCTATTCATTCCTGTCAGCTGGACGGAGCGGACCTATCTCAGGCATCAGGTGAGAGCATTTCGATAACAGAGAGCACAATGCGAGCCGCCAAACTCACCGGTTTTCGCGGCCGCTGCGCCTTTGTGCGCGACTGCGATCTCGAACATGCGGACCTATCACAGGCTTACCTCTACAGGTCGATGATCACCGGTGATCCGCCGCAATCAATGGCATTGGGTCACGCAAATCTCGAAGGCTCCAATCTCGTTCAGGCATATCTCGCCGCGGGTATGACCGATAGCAACCTGGAGGCAACGCGGGCCGCATACGTTCGCATGAACCAATCGTCCCTGCGCGATGCGAACCTGAGTGGGATATCGCCATTCCAGGCCAGCTTCGTGAAGGTCGACTTTTTAGGCGCTAAGATAACCACCGTTTTTTGCCGACCGTTGTCGGGGACTGCAGGTCGCTCTGGAGGGGGATCAGCTGAACGAGTCATCGAACTATCTGGCTGAACTCTCATCGTTGATGCGACGTGGTCGAGAAGGGTCAACCTGACTCCTTTGAAAACCGCAAGAACAGAGGGAGCTACAGTGCCCACGAGCTTAGATCAGTTTGATGCGGTCATTCGACTGTAAGCGGGCGTTGAAGCTCTTTGGAGCTCGTCTGCGTGCGCGGCCCACACAGGATGCCCCCGCCGCGCATCTTCCGAGATCCAAGCGCTCCACTCTTTTTGCGTTCAAGGAAACTGGAGTAAGAACATGCATCTGGCAGGTCTTTCCGCAGGCAAGGCGTTCATCCGGGAGGTCGCAAGAACAGGTCAGACCATTGGCACAGTACACACTCTGGGCGCCCTGCATCTTGGGCATGCAGAACTGATCAGAAGAGCGGCCTTGGAGAATGACGTCGCGATTGTCACAGTGTACCCGAACAAGATCCAGCTTAGACCAGGTGGGAGCTACAATTTCAATTTGGACGATGATATTGGACTTGCCCTACGTTCGGGAGCGACTGCCGTGATTTCCTCGAGCGACACCGAAATGTTTCCGCCTGGCTATCGAACGTTCGTATCGCAAGGTGACTATCATTTGCGTTTAGATGGGCCTGAGGCGTGCTTGAAGGAAGCCCTGACCGGTGCGGTCCGCTGGATCTGCTATGCGCGGCCAACTCGCAGCTACTTCGGCCTGAAAGATATCGGTCAGGCGATCCTGGTGAAGCGCGCCGTTGCAGACCTCCTTCTCGATTGCGAGATAAGGTTTGTGCCGACCGTGAGATACAAGAATGGAGTGCCGATTTCGTCGCGCTTAAGGCGATTTAGCCGGTCTGAGCTTGATGAGCTGTCATGCCTCTTCACGGCACTCAACCATTTAAGGGAAGAGATCGTCCGAGGAGCGTCGAGCGTCAAGGACCTTGTAGCGTCGGCTGCATCTCACATAAAGTTCCGACGGTTTAAATTCGATTATCTTCGGATTGTCGGCGGTGACAGCTTCGAAGATCTAGAGCAGGTCAAGCTCCCTTTCATCATTATTGGCGCGGCAACGGCTCACGGCCTGAGGGTTTTCGATAGTATCTATGTTCCAGATCAGGATACCCTCCTAAATGGTGCTCCGGATCTCTCGATCGATCTGCCTAAGCACTCGTAGCTAGACCATTATTCACCGCATGGCCTTCACGGAACTAGTACACTGGCCTGGCATGGAAACAGCATGCAAAAAGAAATCTGAGCTGATCGGTTGGCGCGCTAACATTTCCCCGACATTCACTGGGTGCGAAGTCTAACCAGCAGGCATCCCAGACTACCACCCGCTCGGGGGCCCAGCGCACTACAGCTGACACGGTCGTTACCAAACATATTTGCTCTACTCGACATTTCTGCGAGGGTGACATGTTTGATGTCTATTCGTAATAACAAGCGGGACTTCCTCGTCATAAGCAACGCTTCTGAGATGCCCGCACTTTACTCTTCCAATAAATGGCACAAGAGCAGAACTAGAGTTCTCAAAGTCAGCGACGAGGTAAAGTCGGCCGTTCAGCGACAGGGGTATTACGTTCGTAGCTTTCGAGTTGGCAAAAGGGAAATGATCTAGGGCTTGAACCAATAACGCAATGTCGGCTGACGAGGGCCAAGCGGAAGACATCTGCTCGGGTTGAGGTTGCCGGTTTCAGCCCAAAGCGGACACGTCGGAAGGAAGGCGCATCTGTCGGCAACGCCTAAGCATAAACTCGGCTCCGAAGCGGTGCTGACTGGATGGTCAATACTTTGCGCCTAGAGACGAAGTGTTACTATGGAGATCGGCACTATGAGTCCCATGACTGCTATTTCCTGGAGGTGCAGCCCACAAACATCATCGCGGGTCCGTGACTTATTTCAGCGTCTGAGAGACTCTTTGTGCTTCCGCCAGATCAAGCACGGGAGCGCAGCTATGCCGATCTCGCGCCTGATTTCCGGCATCAATTTCGCTCGTGACCAACAACACCTTTTCGAGTCTGGCTTGAACTGCGCTCTTAGGAAGCTTGGCTTGGTCGAGTCGATCATGGCGATCCAAACTGCGACTGATCGCAAAAGAGTGATTGAGGTTCATAGTCCTGGAGTGACTGACGCTCTTGCTGTGGGCGAGATGGCGGTTCGCGAGATCAGTCTGTCCAAAGAAGGAAGCATGCTAGGCGGGCGGTGTCGGTATGTCTTTTCGGCGTTGATCGGCAAGATGAAGAGGATGTCCACTCATCCGTCTCGCTGTCTAGGCTCTGACCGGGCTTACGCTAGTCCCGCTCGTGCTCGTCAACTCAATCTCCGCGAGGCGATCGGCTTGCTCTTTGGTCAAATTGACCGCCCAATTAATCCCAACCAGAGCCGGCCCCTTCCGTTGTCGACCCCATCCAGCCCTTAGCCCCCTGAGGACCTAAAAATCGGCGCGGTGAGAACGTCTTGTCGCGCACCGTCATGTTAGATCCGCACTTTTATCATCTGATCATCACCTGATCGTTACCCGAGTTCGCTCAAGACAACGCGCCTCCGTAACTCGTGCGCGGCAGCTTTCAAATCGCAGACTCCGATCAGACCGAGCTGCCTCAAGCTCAGGAGAGCAAGCAGGTCACACAGCTCGACACAAAGCCCAGCTCCCAATATGGCTATGGCGCGTTGCTCCTCCGCATCGAGATCAACCCGTGAATTGCTTTCCAGATGCGTTCCGGTTTCTCAAAAGCCAAACCCATGCCTGATGTGCCGGAGCATAGCGATCGCCGCGTCGGTGTACCGACCGTGCGTGAGGTATTGATCCAGTTGCGCTGTGGAAATCAGCGCCGCAACTGCCATCGTGAAGCCCTTGAACATTGGGCCTCTCCTGAAAGAGACCGCTAACCGGGCGTGTCGGAAAATCAGACGTTCTCAGATTGGCTGCCGCCTATGGCGACCTAATATGGAAATGCTGACAGTGAGTGGTAACTACTCTCTTAACGGGTGCGGTGGACGGGTACCCCGAAGCCGCTAGACCCGGTACCGGATGACCTACTCACGATTTCGAACCGGCGGGCTGAAAAGAAGATAGGCTGCATGATCCTTGGCGCCACGAAGCGGACCAAGCGGAGACCGCGTTCCGTATACGCGATCGGGCCATACGCGGAGACGCTGCGTGAATGAAAGAGGCCGCCAATCGAGATGGCCTCTTGTCGCATGAGAAAATTGCGCTGCTCAGAACGACAAGAGCGCTATCGCTGCGAGCACCGTGTTGAGAGCGCCAACGGCGATGATGGCCGCCGTAACGATCCGGTCATGGCTCATCACTTCCTCCACTACTAAAGAGAGGATCTCTTAACGCAGCTATCTAGGCGGGAAAAGCTCTCGACTTGATCATGCGGCGGGAGATCTCAGCGAATCGGCGCATTTGAGCGCCGGTCTCACTCTGACGTGCTGTTCGCACATTTGCCTCGGGCGGGCTGCCCCAGGTTTTGCTGCTCGACCTGACGCGAAGGCGTTCGGCTTCGGCGACTAGTCGGGACGGTGCTCCGTCATGCGCGGTCGCTCCGATTTGCCCCGCCTCCCACGTTTCTCGACCGAAACGGTTCCTGCAGCGTTTCGGTGCAAGGCTTCAGCCTCCATTTTACAGTGTCCGAGCCTTCCAGGCCGGACACCGCATCAGGTTTGAAGCCTCTCCGGCGCTCACCTTGCAGACCTGCGGACCTTACCTGCACCTGCTCGCGTCCGCATTTCAGAGCCTCCTCGCACCGCCCTCTTTCTCAGGTTACCCCACAGGACACCCAATGCGGGAACTACTATGCAAGAGAGGATTGCCCCTTCCAGCTTCGCCGCTTTGGGGTGCCTCGGCCAAGATCACGATGGGCGGCAGACTGCCGAGCCGCCTCAATTGGTCTCCCTGGACTCGAAACGACAGTGAGAGGTCGCAAAATGGCTGGCGACCTTGGGAGTGTGTATTCGATCGGATGTTGTCTCCCGCACAGCCGTCGTCCAGCTCGTGGTGACAGCTCTCAGTGATTGAGTAGATCGGGTCGGAAAGTCAATACGATCCTTACTGCCCGACGTGGTAGGGCTAGGCCAGCCGCGCTTTGAGATAGTCTGGTCGGGCGGCCCGTCGCAGCCAAACGCTCACGGCAGCTCGAACGGTGAATCGTGACCCTAGATCTGTAACCTCTCGGGAGCAAAATCTGCGGAGATGATCATGAGCAGGCGATCAGAAGATCATAAAGCAGATGACATTATCCCGCTGAGCGAGCTGGATGTAAGCGAAGGCAGGCGCTTTCAAGACGATAGCATATGGGGTTTCTTTGACCGGTTGCGAAGAGAAGATCCCATTCACTACTGCAAAGACAGCCCCCACGGTCCATATTGGTCCGTGACGAAGTATCGGGACATCGTAGCGATAGACACAAACCACAAAGCATTCTCATCAAAGCAAGGTGTCACTATTGTCGACGTGCCTGATAAACACTGGACCCAGAGTTTCATCAAGATGGGGCCTCCCAAGCACGCCGAGCAGCGCAATACCGTGAGCCCGATCGTCGGACCGGAAAGCCTGACGAAGCTCGAAACCTTGATCCGCTCTCGGGTCAGGGCGATTCTCGATGGCTTGCCGCGCAATGAAGCCTTCAATTGGGTAGACATGGTCTCGATAGAGTTGACGACGCAAATGCTCGCCACGCTCTTCGACTTTCCATTTGAGGATCGGCGACTACTGACCTATTGGTCAGACGTAGCTGTTACAACTCCGAAAGCAGGCCATGCGATCGACAGCTGGGACAAGCGAAGCACAATCTTATCAGAATGTCTGGACTATTTTACAGGGCTTTGGAACGAGCGCATTAATGCCGAGCCGCGCCTCGACCTGATTTCCTTGATGGCGCATTCGCCCGCCACACGCCATATGAAGCCGAGTGAGTTTCTCGGGAATCTGATTCTGCTGATCGTGGGGGGAAATGATACGACGCGCAACTCGATTACCGGCGGCCTCCTGTTCATGAGCCAGTACCCCTCCGAACTGCGAAAACTAGCCGACAATCCCAAGCTGGTCTCGAGCGCCGTGTCCGAGATTATCCGATACCAGACACCGATCGCGCATATGCGCCGCACTGCCGCGGTCGACAGCATCGTAGGCGGGAAACAGATCCGGAAAGGCGACAAGGTCGTCATGTGGTACATCTCCGGCAACAGAGACGAAGAGATCATTGAGAACGCCAACAGTTTCGTGATCGACCGGAAGAATGTGCGGCAGCACCTCTCGTTCGGATTCGGAATCCATCGCTGTCTTGGTCGACATCTTGCCGAACTGCAGTTGAGAGTCCTCTGGGAAGAGATCTTGGATGCGAGACTGGAGATCGAGGTCGTCGGCGAACCCGAGCGAATTGCATCTAACTTCGTGCACGGCTATTCGGCTCTCCCCGTGCGGATTGAAGCGTAGGCCTGGTCGCGCCAGTCCCCGGCCGCCGGTGCGCGGTCAGGGTGGATTGATCTGAACTAATGTTCAATCTGCGCAGATGGCTCGATCGACGCGAAGCATTTTTAGTGGGCAACTACTGATCGACCGGGCAGACGTTTGAAGTCCCCGTGAGAAGCGACATGTCAGGCGCGCGTCTCGACTTGCAAACGCCTGAGATGCCGAAAGGGCCTCAACGGCAACTCCGATGCCGCCTGTTCGGGTTGCCTTGTATAGCCGGAACGTGGAGGCCGATGAATTGATGCTGAAGATTGTAGCGGGTTGCAGCGATTTTCCTTGGAGAAGCGATTTGGATATTCCCCGAGTTGATTACCTCAAGCTCCCTGGGGAAGACCGGCAGTAATTTGGCAATGCCTGTGGCCGATGTTTCTCCTGATATCCTTCGGTGGCATCTACCTCATTTTCAGATAAGCGCTTCGCCACATGCATATGAAGAATATCTGGATCATTGCCGCGAAATAGTGGGAGCTATTCTGGTAGTGGAGCCGATACTCACCTTTCTGCTCTTTAGAGACGTGCGGACACCCAATTCGCTGGTCGGGGTGACGCTCGGTGTGCTCGATATGCTTGCTGCCACATTTCTATGAGTGTGATTTAACCGGCCTGGGCGGCGGCCCGGCTTTTGCGAGATATAGTTTGAGGGAGTTGCGCAACCTCGATTCTGCTCAGTTCCGACGGGCAAAATGTCGTTGCTGATGGCCTCCGACGTCTCGGCACACCCGTCGATGGCTGGTGACTTGGTAAACTCTTCGGTCGAAGTCTGTTTAGTGGATAGCGGGACGCGTGCGTTGCGAGCGAAGGTCTGCCGATCGACATACGCTGGCCAGTTCTGCTTGGCCAAAAATCGCCGTTCGGGAGGCGAGCGCGTTCCTGGCTGCTCTCTAGCGTTTGACTTGGCCCAGCTCGCGTGCATAGAGCCAAGGCGTTCGGGTAGGGACTATTCCGTGGGTAGGGCAGGTCGGACGCCGGTCACGTCTCAGCTGATCACACCGGCACTGATGCGGCTAGTTCAGCAACACGACCAAGCTGCGATTGAAGTGGAACTCAAGGCGAGGTCTTATTTCTTGTGCATCCAGATGAATGGCTCTTGGTCAGCTAGTCGTCAGCTAGGCGGCCTATCCAGACAGGCTGCGCACTCTCGACTATTCGGAGATGAAGTATGAAAGGTATTGGCCGAGCTGATTCATCACAGGGTGAGGCGGCGGGAGCCGACAGCGCCGGGGAATTGAGCCGTTCGAGCCTGGAGCCTGGTCTCTTCCCTGGGGAACGCGGTCAATCCTTCGATGCCGTCCTGGAGCGGATGCGCTCCGGGCCTCAAGACAGAACTGCGGCTTCAGATATGGCGGCGCCAACGCGCAACGAGATCAAGGCCGCAAAGCGAAATTTGGACAGCCTGCTTGAGAAGTTTGAAACTTGCCGTCGAGCGGCCATGCAACGCTGCAACTCGGAAAAGGCGCAAGAGCTGATCGATCGAGTGGTCGAAGCAGGCTCAACAGTTCTGGAGTATTACGCGAATCTGCCTTCCAATTTGGCGCGTCGTATCCTGCCCGACGATCAGGCTCGCCGGCTCCGCGACAACACGCTGGATGCGGGCAACCAATGTAACGAAGTAGCCACCGAGATTCTGTACCCACTTGAGAACAGGAGAAAGAAAGCAAAAGCCCTGCTCGACGAGGTCAAAGACACCGCTCCGCCCGACCAGCTGAGCCGCGTCGTTGCGGGCGTCGCGAACCAGTATGCTGCCTGCATGGACTGGTGGGGAAAGAAGGCGTTGCGCTTCGAGCGGATGCAGTCAGTCTGTGCGGCTACTGCCCACTTGCCAAGCAGCACGCCCGAGATGCGCAAGACCGAAGAGGGCCAACTCAGGCTCAATACGGGCTGGGCGCTCCATACCAGGTGCATGTATCTGCAATCGCGCATCGCTCTCGCCCAGCTCTTGATTGAGTGGCGAGCGAGCACGTTAGCACCGGACGTGCGAGCCGCCCTCATGGACGAGAGGGGGCAGGTGCGTCTGCTCGGGACCTTTGTTGAAGATGTTTTTCCGGCATTTATTTCGACGGGCGAGGCCGTTCGCGGAGGAGCGGTGCTCGACGCCGAGCACCGCGCCGTTCTGGAAGGAGTGATGGAACGGCTTTCGGAATTTGCATCCCAACTGAGGGGCATGCTTGAGCCCCTGAGGGAGGCTGGAACGGAAGCTGACCTTCCTTTGCAGTTGCTTGGCGAGATCGTGGACGGAGCGTGGGTGACGGCGAACGACGTCATGCGGCTGCTGGCATTGCAGCCAAAGACGGAAGTGACGATTGAACCGCCGGCTTGGGCTGCGCTTCCTGAAAACACTGCCCTGGTGGGTGAAGGCACTCCAGCGCGCAGAAAGGGCAAAGCAAAGCGCGGAGCAGCCGCGGGCGAGGGGAGTTCGACGGCCAGCCCGCCCGCGCCGCAACTGGGAAGGTCCGATGCCGCCGCGGCCGCGACGGGCAAGGTCATCGTGCTCTCGGATCTCGGTACAAAGAAACTCGCCACGCCGGAGGAGGCAGCTGCGTCATCCTCTGCGACCGATCACCTCCAGATGTGGCAGGCTCCGCCCTCCAGGAAGGCACTGCCGGGATTACTTGAGCGATTGGACGAGCTGCTGCAGTTCGATCTGCGGGCTCAGCAAAGCGCCGTCTCGCAAGCGCGCCAGATGAAGCCCGACGACGCCGAACATGTCCTGAATCGCGTGATCAAGCGCTTGCAGACGCAGTCCTCCGAGATTGAGGCCTGTGTAGCCGCGCTGGAGGAGCCTCGCCGAGGGGGCCTGCTCACCGCTGCGCAGGTGCCCGAAGTGCACGAAAAGATAGTCCGGCTTCAAAGGATGGGGTCCGAGGTTCAGGGGCAGGCAAAGTCATTGAGCGCGCGAAAGGCAGCAATCACGAGCGATTGCATGAAGACCTATGCGTTTCCATCGCAGAAATACCTTGTACAGTTACGGGCAGCGGGGGAACTGGCGTCAGTGGATCCACCTCGCGCCTTGAAGGGAGAGCCAGAGACGCTGTTTGAAATCAAGCTACAGCCCATGGCGCTGAGCAATGGCGCGACGCCAAGGCCGATGTGGGTACACATCCACACCAAGCGGCCGGTACATGCCTGGCAATTGGCAACGCTGGGCGATCGCGAATTCGCCGCTTGCCACGTCAAGTCTGACGAACAGCGCGGCTACAATCAGCACTGGCAGAACGCTCGAGCCGCCGAGGGGCACGAGAACGTCGTGATCCACCGAGGCAAGCTCACTCCCGCATTCTGTAGGTCCTTGTTGAGCACCGCCGCTGGCCAGCCATGGCAGCCCCTTCCCGACCCGGAGCACGCTTCAGCTCAGATGGCTCGACTGGGGATCTAGTGAGCTGGTTTTCTTGCGCCGGTGAGCCGTTCGGCGTCAGAGTTCATGCCTTTCGGACCGGCTCGGCGGATTGCCTGAGCTGCGCCGAGCCTCGTCGAACTCCAGCTTACACAAGGATGGAGCCGGGGAGAGAACACTTCTTACGGGAGGGGTATCGGCTGGCGATCCGGAGGATTGTCGGTCGTCGTACAAGCAAGCTGCCATTCCCTGCCCTGGCGAACATCGGCGCTCGGGCGAGAAGCTGGGCCGCTGACTATTGCAGGCGGGAGATATACCAGATGCTGGCGGCGATACGCCCGGTGTCACAGTGCTTTCACCTGCCTGCCCGCGGCGAACTGGCGCGCAAACTCTTCGGGCGAGCTTCAACGGATCGCGGATGGTCCGGATGTACGGGAGCTGAGCGTCCCGGCCGCTTTGACGAATCAAACCGGGCGGTGCACAACAACGCCGCCTGTTTGCTACTCTAGCATCAGGCTACGACGGCCCCAGCATCACGCCTCCTTGGCCTCCAAAAGATGCTGGGGCTTGTCGTTCTTCGTTGAGCGTCTCAATCCGAGTAAGTCGGAGCTTCTTCGTTTCAACTGCAATGGCGCCGGGCGCCGCGGAGACGATTTCAATACACCGTCGTATGGTCAGTCATTTCCCTGCTTTTTTCAGTCGCCGCCACGAGCGAGCAACGGTGGCATCGCCGGAAGAGCGTACGCATACCACGAGGACCGCCTGATTGACGCATGCGCGCGGGTACAGTTAGTTCTATGATCGGCGGGGTGAAGGTCAGGCGGCTTGCTGATCGGTGGGATTGGCTTGGCGCAGGAGCTTCCATTC
>NZ_RQIT01000033.1 GCF_003837805.1 Bradyrhizobium sp. RP6
GAATGGAAGCTCCTGCGCCAAGCCAATCCCACCGATCAGCAAGCCGCCTGACCTTCACCCCGCCGATCATAGAACTAACTGTACCCGCGCGCATGCGTCAATCAGGCGGTCCTCGTGGTATGCGTACGGTAAATCTTGGCACCACGACGCTAATGCGGCTCGCCGCGACGAACGCAGCGCGGCAGGGGGCTGAGGTGTGCAGGATTGCGAGCGGTCTTGCTGGAACTGAGGCGCTCTATAGCACCAGCAATCTAGCACGGGCCATGTGCGACAGCTTCGTGGTTGCCTAGCACGCAGCTTTAAACGAGGGAACGCTCCAGAGCGCTGGCCGCGCCCTGCTCGGAAGTGCAATACAACCGGGCTTCCCATAAAGTGGGGCACGCACGGGCAAGCCACACGCCACGCCAACGGATTACCGCACTTGCGTGATGATGTGGTCTGCCGCTGAGGACATGGCCCCTTGTTTCAATGTGAACAAAGACACCGCTTGGCTCTCCCCCTTTGACCCCGCTCCATATCCCGGACTACCCATTCGTTGTCCAAACATACGAGCCCTCATAAGCCTCTTGGCCCCTGTCCGATCATTGACGTTGCCGGGCAGGATACACCTGAACTTTCTGCGCAACGGCTCGCCGTTCAACTCACGAACTCTCCAAACCACCCGCGCAAGCGGGCTCGACTCTCGCACTGGTTGCTTACTTGCCGCTTGCGGCGCACGGTGCGGAAGAAGCTCTCCGTGGCGCACTATCCTAGCACTCACCCTTGCGGCTCATCGATGCGGCACGCCAGCGCTGGCAACGGCCGTGCGACCTTAATCTAAAGCGTACTGTACACCCCCGAAATTCGATCAATCCGCTCTTGCCCGCTGCTGGCGACTCGGCACCGACGGCGCGGAAGAGACGCTCGGCCCGCATAAGGTCGCGTTCGCCCGGCCGGCTATCTTGCGGCTGAAGAGATCCCTGGCGCCCTCCAATACAGCCAGCCCTATGCCGTTTGGATGGAGTGATATCGGCAAGCCGGACCCGGTTTTCTGCGCCGGTGAAGCCGTGCGATCAGATTCGGCGTGACCGGCGTTAGATCCTGGCGAGTGTCGGTGGTAGAGGCCATGAGCGCGCGAGCGCCGTTCTGCTACATCGGCCGTTCGATCGCCACGGTAGCCCCACGGCCCTGCCTTCCTCAGGACCGCGTGGACCCGAGGACTGCGATGGCGCTGGCCGCTCCCGATGGATCGGCCGTGCACGCCGGCCCAATGGCAACCGCAGCCGCACTGGCTGTCCGGCTCGCGATAGCCGCTCGCCTTGATGATCACCGTTGTGCAGCTGTGGCCAGCATAGAGGCCGCTGGCTAGGCCATGAATGAGACGCTCGATATGAGTAGCCGCTAGGCACGCGTATTTTTGAGCAATACATCACCTTCCACTGCGCGCGGATAGTGAGCCGCCACTTCAAATGATGGCAACAAGTTAAGAATGGCTTGCAGGGACAACTGCCCTTCATAGAGCTCGCGGTCACTATATTCGGTGTAGATGAAGCGCGTGTTGCTCAAGGTCCGCATACCGCCGGCGATAACGTCGGCCTCGGCTCCCTGAACGTCCATCCAGATAAAATCGACTCCGTCCAGCTTGGCTTCGCTGCACCAGTCGTCCAGCCGCCGTGTCTCAACCGAGACAGGGTGATCAAAGCGGACCCAATCGTACTCGGTAAGATGGTTCTTTGGACGGCGTATTGAACCGGATAGGTCCCAATCTTTCGCATCGCCATCTGCATTGCTTGGATGGAAGTCGATCGTTCCGTTTCGATCACTGATGGCGATTTCAAACAGCTTCACCCTATTGAGGGATGAGCCAAGCTTCTTCTTGAAGCGCGCGATCGCTCGAGGATCCGGCTCAAAGCAGTAGAGCTGGGGTTGCGGGCACAGTTCTAGGAACTTTTGCGTATCAGCCCCGTCATTGCAGCCGATATCCAGGATGACTGGGTTCGGCTTCTGAAGAAGTGAGACGATGTGCTGATGTACTTCTACGGACGACACAGCTGCTTTTCCATGGTGCGCGGAGATCTGGTGAAATTTCGACTTCAAATCCGCCTTCACACGCCGGAAGCCGCCGCACAACGTATATCAAGGTATAAGATTCATTTATCCGCCAGTCCTCTTGATCCACGACAGCTGTTTGGATGCCATCGGCATCAACCGGAGAGGCTATCCCTCGCGATGCAGTTCTCGAACCTATTGTTGGAAAGTGCGGCCTCAGTGAGCCAGATCGTCCTCTTAGCTCTTTCGAGTTGCCGAAAGAGCGCCCTCGTTTGAGCGTCACCTGTCAGATATGGATACCAATTGCGCAGAATGTGCTCGGCCGACTGATGGCCGCCATCTCAGATTCGCTGCCAGTAGCTCCCGGCGGTCTTTCCCTCGGGCTCGTGGGCGAGGAACGAAGTCGGCGAAAGCCCCGACGCACGCATCGCTCGGCGCAATCAAGCTTTCGTGGCGCGTGCAACTTTCTTCAAGTGCTGTCGGCGGACGAATGACCAGGGTCAATTCGGTAGGCTTTGAGCGCCCTGCCACGGTTGGACACGGGCAATCCGATACAATTCGATGGTGACCTGCCTTGGAGCACGCCACCTCTTACAAGAACAGCACCCGATTTTCTCGAGATCGTTGCATACATATTCGCATGCACGAGTACGGAAAATTTTGCGAGCCGCTCTTCGATAAAGCTTGTAGACCGCACGCTTCGCCGGCCACACTACTAGATTGTACCGTCAGGTAATCATGTGCAATCCCGACGTCGTCGAAACCCGAGGCCTCTCGATCAGTGCAACCGCCGCCTGAGCAACGTTGAAGTGTCCCGGGGCTCTCTGCGGGTGTTTCGAAGGAGCGCAATGTCATTTTCACAACAGCCGGGCGGGCTGTGCACCTCAGCGGGTTTGCTTCCGGACAAACACACACGCTGCCCGGGCAATGCTTTTGCAGAACTAGAAGGATAGATCGCTCAGCGCATTTCTGGCCTGACTCTTGCTACAGTCTACTTGTCACATTGTGCCTAACTTCAACTGTTCAAACGCTCAGGAGACCTCTATGACTTTCCGTCCGCTTCACGACCGCGTCGTGGTCAAGCGCATCGACGCCGAAGAGAAGACCGCTGGCGGCATCATCATTCCCGACACTGCCAAGGAAAAGCCCTCCCAGGGCGAAGTCATTGCAGTTGGGCCGGGCGGCCGCGATGAGGCCGGCAAGCTAATTCCGATCGACATCGAAGTCGGTGAGCGGGTGCTGTTTGGCAAATGGTCCGGCACCGAGGTCAAGATCGATGGGCAAGACCTGTTGATCATGAAGGAGAGCGACATTATGGGCGTTCTCACCGATGTGTTCTCCAAGAAGAAAGTCGCCTAATCCTGGGCTCGCACAGCTCACCCTCCTGAGGAGAGCCCACCGGGGCGCTGAAGGATGAATTAAACGGAACTGAGGGAATTCTCTATGTCAGTCAAAGACGTGAAGTTCGGAGTAGATGCGAGAGATCGTATGCTGCGCGGCGTCGACATTCTCGCCAACGCCGTACAGGTTACGCTTGGTCCAAAGGGCCGCAACGTCGTGCTCGACAAGTCGTTTGGCGCGCCACGTATTACCAAGGACGGCGTTGCCGTTGCCAAGGACATCGAACTCGACGACAAGTTCGAGAACATGGGCGCCCAGATGGTGCGCGAAGTGGCTTCGAAAGCTGCGGATGCTGCCGGCGACGGCACCACCACCGCGACCGTCCTGGCCGCCGCAATCGTGCGTGAAGGCGCCAAGTCGGTCGCCGCCGGCATGAACCCGATGGACCTCAAGCGCGGTATCGACCTCGCGGTCGAAGCCGTCGTGGCCGACCTCGAGAAGAACTCGAAGAAGGTCACCTCGAACGACGAGATCGCCCAGGTCGGCACCATCTCGGCCAACGGCGATGCCGAGATCGGCAAGTTCCTCGCCGACGCCATGAAGAAGGTCGGCAACGAGGGCGTCATCACCGTCGAGGAAGCCAAGTCGCTCGAGACCGAGCTCGATGTGGTCGAGGGCATGCAGTTCGACCGCGGCTACATCTCGCCCTACTTCGTCACCAACGCCGACAAGATGCGCGTTGAGATGGACGACGCCTACATCCTCATCAACGAGAAGAAGCTCTCCTCGCTGAACGAGCTGCTGCCGCTGCTCGAGGCCGTGGTGCAGACCGGCAAGCCGCTGGTCATCGTCGCCGAGGACGTCGAGGGCGAAGCGCTCGCGACCCTGGTCGTGAACCGTCTGCGCGGCGGCCTGAAGGTCGCGGCCGTCAAGGCTCCGGGCTTCGGCGATCGCCGCAAGGCCATGCTGCAGGACATCGCGATCCTGACCGGCGGCCAGGCGATCTCGGAAGACCTCGGCATCAAGCTCGAGAACGTCACGCTCAACATGCTCGGTCGCGCCAAGAAGTTGATGATCGACAAGGAGAACACCACGATCGTCAACGGCGCCGGCCAGAAGGCCGACATCGAGGCGCGCGTGGCCCAGATCAAGGCGCAGATCGAGGAGACCACCTCGGACTACGACCGTGAGAAGCTCCAGGAGCGTCTCGCCAAGCTCGCGGGGGGCGTCGCGGTGATCCGCGTCGGCGGCGCGACCGAGGTCGAGGTGAAGGAGCGCAAGGATCGCATTGATGACGCGATGCATGCGACCCGCGCCGCGGTCGAGGAAGGCATCGTTCCGGGCGGCGGCGTCGCCTTGCTCCGTGCCTCCGAGCAGCTCAAGGGCCTGCGCACCAAGAACGACGACCAGAAGACCGGCGTCGAGATCGTGCGCAAAGCACTGTCTTGGCCGGCCCGCCAGATCGCGATCAATGCCGGCGAAGACGGTTCGATCGTGGTCGGCAAGGTGCTCGATAACGAGCAGTACTCTTTTGGCTTCGATGCGCAGACAGGCGAGTACGGCAACCTCCTCTCCAAAGGCATCATTGACCCGGCCAAGGTCGTGCGCATCGCGGTCCAGAACGCCTCCTCGGTGGCCGGGCTGCTGATCACAACGGAAGCGATGGTTGCCGAGCTGCCCAAGAAGGGCGGCGCTGGCCCCGCGATGCCTCCGGGCGGCGGCATGGGCGGCATGGACTTCTGATCCACCTTCTCAAGTTCTCGATGACATGCGAAACCCTGGCAATATTGTCAGGTTTTTTTTGCATCGAGCGGCAGGTAGCCCGTTGCCAGCCCCCGAAGGTCCGGCCCATCGGCCTATCCAATGTGCGCAGCGGCAGGACCCCGACTCAAATTTCATGTGCTTCGCGACGACAGTACCGCGTCCGGTACGACGATGGAGCCGGCTATTTTGACTCACGAAGCTGCGTCTGCTCATCCAAATGTTCGGACCCTTGCCGTGCGGTAGACCCGGCGCCGCCTGCCCGCTTTCGACCTCCTTGCCCACTTTCTTTACCTGTCGCGTAACTGGAAGCGACGAAATGCCTTTCGTGACGTTTGCGCACTTACATCTTTTGGCCTAAGGGCTTGTTTGAACCCGGAGAACATTCTCAAAAATCACAAGTATTTTGCGGAAAGTGCGCCGATTATTCTGCGCCTCATTTGGTCCTCGCGGACGGGGCTCCCCTCAACTCCCCTGCTGCGGAGCTCGGGGCAGGACATGCTTTAGAATGATCGCACACTAAAGTCCCAAGGCTTGCTTTGCGTCCAATCTATAGGGAATCCGATGGCAACGGTGGGGTGCTTTCCAAAAGAACTCGCCGGCGGGGCGGCCGCAAGACACTCCGGCCCTCGGCAATGTGCCTATACTGCGCCTGCATCCACACTATACCAATGTCTGGCCAAGGTAGCCGCTCGGATGAATTGGCACGAAACGCGGTCAGGATCATTGTGGTCTTTATGGCCATGCACACCCAAGCTTACGCCCAATTCGCCGAGACGCAGGAACGCTTAGCTGAAGGGCATGCAACTGCACGATACTCCAGTTTCATCGCTGAGCTCAGTCAGCTGAATTTCGCAGACGCGGATGACCGCCGAGCTTTCCCTCCGACCCTACACAGCATCTTGGCAAGGCATGGACTGTTCGGGCTCACCGCACCAAGAGAGCACGGCGGGTTAGCTCTCTCTTTGCAAGAGGCCATCGACCTCACCTCCGCCACGGCATCGTTCGATGTCTCCGCTGCGTCGACCCTCGTTATCCATAACTTCTTAGCTTTGCCCTGCATCGAAGCGGCACCGCACATACCCGCACAAGCCCATATCATTCGGGGTGCAACAAGCGGCGATCTCTGCGCTTTCGCTTTGACGGAGCCTGGAGCTGGTTCTGCCCCGAGACATATAAAGTCTGCGGCTTTCATGCACGAAGATAAAGTGCGTATCTCTGGCCGCAAAATCTGGATCGGCCTTGCTGACTGGGCTCGCTGGATCGTTTGCTTTGCGCGCGCGTCGGGACCCGATGCGAAAGGTCGGCTGGTTGGTGTACTCGTTGACAGACAGGCTCCAGGCCTAAAGGTCACGCACGAGCATCGTACACTCGGCCTACGTGGCATCATTCAGAATACCCTGGAGTTCCAGGACGTCGAGATGCCCCGTTCTTACGTGCTCTCTCGCCATCAAGACGGCTGGGGTGCGGCGGCATCTAGTATGAACCGCGGCCGCATCGGTGTGGCTGCTATGGGTCTTGGAGCCCTTGAGCGCGCTATCCAGGTAGCCGCCTCTTATGCAGGCCAGCGTCGGCTTGGTAAACTGCGCATGATCGAAAACAGTTACATTGAGCAGCTATTTGGACAGATGGTGCTGCGGCGGGAAGTAGTGAAGGCGATGCTAGCAGCATCCTGCCGACTTGTTTCAGCGCACGGTGCGCCGAACGTCCACCTTGCGTCGGCGACGAAGGTTTTGTCCTCAGAGTGGTGCGGCCTTGTCGCCGATCAATGCGTCCAGCTGTTAGGCGGCCGCGGCTACGATGAGGGAACGCCTTTGGCCAAAATCTACCGAGACGCTCGCATCCTCCGCATCTTCGAAGGTCCGACTGAGACGCTCCTATCGCATCTCGGCCGTTGCCTCCTCTCTAAAGCCACGCGCGACGAGATAGCCGATCTGTTTCGGTCGGTTGGGGCGGCATCAGTCCATGCTGCTGCAATTGACGAGCTCTCCGGGCTGAATGAGACTGACGGTGCCGTGCTGATCTATGCGGGTTGGCTCACCACATTGGGACTGGCAAAAGCTGTCATGTCTGCTGATTGCTTCTCAGCCTCAGATTGCGCCGCGGCGGCGGCTGACCTGGTCAGTTCTGAACTGGCATCTCTCCGCACTCGCATGCCGGCACGACACTCTGTCGAAACTCGCAGTCGGGCTAATCGGACACTCGCCACCTTTCTTCACGACGCGGCTTGCTCTATTCGCTCCCCTGTCTTCACAGACGACTACCTTAAATTGCTGCAGTATGTCTGACATCTCCCGCATGTCCGACGTCCTTCCACGCCGTGGTGCCGCGCGCGACGCGCAACTTCCGCAAGCGGAAAGGTCCGTGACAACTCTCACGTCTACATGCGGCACGCGCTGCTGTGAAGGCCTAACCTTCTCATTCCTGGCGGCACGCCGCGGCAGCGAAGGCTTTCGCGTTAAAGAGCACCCGATACCGCTCCCCGATCGGGGCTGGCGCCCGAGAAGGGTGGGCCGCCTCGATTCGCCCCGCGCTGCAAACATCGATAGGCGTGGTGTGTTTTAAGCGTCCTGCTGCCACCTTCTCGCTGGCACATGGCATATGCGAGTTTTCACGACCTCTTAAAGGAGGAGCTTGCGTCTGTAGTCAACGATACTTTTAAGTCAAACTTCCGCTAGGCGGGTGGCGGGGCTCAAGACGGGAGGGCCTCCCCGCACAGGCCGCTTTCGCTTGATGCATGGCGTCGGGTTCGTCAGGTTTCGGAAAGCTCGCCCATCTACATCGATGTTGAAGTTAGCAGCACGTGGTAGGGACAGCGCTTGCCCCGAGTATGCGTGGGGATTTTGGCGCCGAGTCACGTTTCTGCTAACTTCAACCAGTGGTGCGGGCGTGGCAGAGAGAAGATCTGATCCATCCAGTCCGGCCAGGGCCGAGTCGCCCCGCGCTGTTTCCGGCGTGAGACTGGATCAGATCCGCACTACGGGGCGGCCGTCTTCCAGATCAAGCTCAATGCCCGCATGCGCTCGCTCCGTCCAGGAGAAGGATCTCACCTCGCATTATTCGACAAGTCACTCCTCAACGACTTTGTAATCCAGCTCGGCGGAAAATCTCGACCGTGAGGCTCGGAACTGCATAGTGTTGTCACCGAGCTAGTTCGTGGCTGGGGGTTTCACCAAAGCCGGACGATACGGGAAGTGCGGCGACGCGACAAGGCGCCGGAGCTCGTGGCGAGTGAGGACTCGGTTTGGACGCCGGTGCGACTGCATGCAGTTGTCGGCGGCTGCAGCTATTTGGTTGGCGAATCAGTACAGAAGGACTGGCGAGAATTCCGAAGCAGTCGAACTACAGCTTGTGCCGGCTCTGTGGATGCCTGGTCACCGACCTTAGCCCTGAGCGCGATTGGGGTCGGGCATCGGAACCCACACGAGGAAGTTAGTCTAACGGGCCCTCGATCGTGCTCGAGTGCAAGGGCTTTGAGGCGGCGAGGACGCTGGCTCACGAACCTGAGTGATCGGACGACCTATATCGGCTGAACATTCTCCCCTCTCTGCACTACTTCCAGGAGCTTCCGTCGAGAGCACCGATCCAACATCCGAAGAACCGCGTCGACTGCACCATCTAGGGACGCGGCTGTCCCGCACCGACCGAGTAGGTTCCGCGCGGGGGCATCGGGTAAGGTCCGTTGCAACCTAGGAAGTCCTCACGTCACCCTTTGTGTGACGACAGTCGATATGTACATTTTGTTCGGGGGGCTCCTGTAGCGCTCCGCAAGACTCTTGAATAACTCTCCGACCTCATCTGAAGGAACAGAAAATTCCCCATAGTTAGGATCAAAAAGGGTCGTCGTTCCATTCGAGGTCACTGTCGCAATCATGTGGGCGCCACCTGCGGCGAAACGCAAGCTGACCAAATACATGGACGCATCCTGGGTGAGCTCCTTCACGATCTGGTCAATGCACGAAGATGTATCAAACCTATATCGCGTCTCTTCAGCAGACGGCTCTAAGCCAGCGTCGCGTAACGTTGTGTTTTTTGCCTGGAGGTTGTGAGACCCTTCCGCGCCACCGGTTTTCAATTGAGCCTTGAGCTCTTCGTACTGTTCCTGCCGACTTGCCGCTGAGCGGTGCTTTTCAGTGTCCGGGAGCAGAGCCCTCATTCGGGATGACGGGCTGCTTGGGAGATTAAGGAGCCACTCCGCTACCAATCCAACACAGATTCCGTTGACATTGGCTTCGGGCAATTCAGCAGTCCTGTAATCGAATAGAGCGCGGACAGGGCTATCGGCAGAGGATAACTCCGAGCTGGAGGACAGAGAGCTGTGGCGCGAGTTGCTTGGACTATAAACGATTGAATCTGAGGTATGTGGCTTGCTGAAGCAGAGCCCCATCCTGTCGATCAATTCGCCCGACGGCAGGCTCTCTCGTCGCGCGACTTCAGTGAGTGTTTGCGCAAATTCGGTACTATCTGCGGGCCTGATCGATCCGTCGGCTTGATCAGCGCGTGTGTATTGGCCATCGAGTCGATTATACATCCTGGTTCACCTGCTTCTTCGGCGCACGCGTCCTCAGGGAGAGCGCGCTGCTTACATCTTGCTGCGGATGATATCGCAGCAAACTGACGAAGAGCTGACCACCAACAAGCCTGGGGAAGCTACGGCCGCGGCGGCCAATTGGTTGCACGACAGTGCCACTCACGAGCGGGGCTGCAGGTGTGAGGTAGTGGCCGAACGGCTAGTTACTCTTGCACACTACGGAGGGCGCGCTTGGAATTGCAGATGCCGTCAGGATGATGGCTACGCTGGACAGCGCGACCGTCGGTTTGGTGGTCGATCTCACCTTTATCGTGTTGCGCCGCTCGGTCGCACAACTACGCCTCCAACAGTGCGCAATTCACGTCCCCGTGATCGGCCATCGGCGAGTGAGATGCTGTTGTTGCCGCTGACGTACCTTCAGCACAGATCCGAAACCCGGTTTGAATACAAATTACGATCTTGTTCACTCTACAAGAACTGGCGCAGACATTTCTCACGCCCATCAGTGTGCCGTTAGCCGCTCGGACGGCGGCATTTCAGGTTCAGCCCGCCTAAACACTGCAACAGTCGAGCGAGCCCGACATACACCCGCATGTGACACGTCATATCGGGAAGCCGAACCGGTGCTTGTGCGCCCGCTCGACCTCACCTTCTGCTCGCATTTTGTTAGCTCAGCCCGTCATGCTGTCGCGCTCATTTGCGCGAACAACGTTGCCGCATCGGAGGGACTTAATCCAACGACGCCTACGAAGCTCGGGGACGGCATCGGGATGTCTCGATAAGTGGGTCTCCACAAGTGAAGGCAATATCGGCTGTTATTCACGTACCTCGAATGTGGCGGATGCAGTTGCATGACGCACTCTTCTTCATCCCAGAACAAGTCTTTCACAAAGCACATCTCGTCCCAATTCGGACAACGCCGCGGGGTCGAAACAGCGACATGCTCCCAACCGGGACGGACAAACGCACTTATCTTAAGTTCACACCCACAAGGCCCCTGCACAAGGAACAGACCGGAAGGGCCTGACCCTGGAGCAGTAGCGAACCGGCCGTGTTGCACGCGGCCGGCCTCCAGCTTGTCTATCATCTGCGGTCGCACGCCCGCTCCTTTTCTTCTCGGATAGCCCTGACGTCTACGTAGATGACGCTGTCTCGTAACAAGTCAACCTGCTCGGTCCTCGGCCCAGCGTTCCTAAACCAATCTACAGCGCGCCATCCGCGAAAGCCGTAGATGTCTATCATCACTCACTCTCCTCTGATTATTGCTCTAAGACGTACTTCGCCCTCGGGCCGCCGGTCGCCTGAGCATGAGCGGTACCACTAATTGCGCGTCGGGCGAATTGAGCCGCCGATTGCACCTGGCGCTACTTATGTAAGTCCATCATTAAGTCTCTCCGAGGCGAAACAGTTTGTCATCCGTGCCAGGCAGTATTCACTGCTCATCGCCGGCAGAGCGCACATCCCGCATGAGCAGAAGAAATCGGCGACTCTGACGCGTCACCTCGTCTTCAATGAATTGGTCTTCATCATGGCACGCTGCCGTGTTGGCGAAACATCTAGAGCTCATGATGCTCGCGAAACCAGTAGTGGCACCAGATAGATCGGAGTTACATTGCTGCTTCGCGAGAGAGAGTACTTGATCACTCGACGGCCTCCTCGCCAAGGCTGAACAGGCCCAATGCGCCGTTTATGTGAAAATGGTTCAGCTTTATGGCTTCCAAATCGGCATACACATAGCCGCGGACGCCGGCATGCTCCGTTCTTCCAAATGGACCATCCGGCGGATCGCCTGCTATCTTGGTCGTAAGCTAACGGTCAGAAACAATGATTAGTCGATTTCATCGACTGCAACTGCGAATGTTGCCCGATTTTCCGCATCACTAAGATGCAGCTCCTAACGCGTTGTCTACGGCATGGCGCTCGCGAACCGCTCACCCTTTGCCGTTAATCAGGGTGTTGTTTCCGACATGAATGTCGCGACTCAGACGCCGCGCAACGGCTCCGTGTCACCAACCCACCGCATCAAACGCGCTGCAGACAGTTCTACCTCGTGGCATGTCGCTTGCTGTGCTGACAGAACGCGACCTCGCTGTAGCGAGGATGCACGAGCAATGAATCGGCCGAATCGTCGCCGCAACGAACATCGGTTCTGATGCCCCATGAAAAGAGGACTGCTAACTTATGAGTGATAGGAGTCATGCAAAGCTTGGCATTTTTCTGTTCACCGGCGCTCAGCGTAATGAAATGACTCATTGGCGCGCAACAAAGCGCCCAACGATCAAGCATTGCGGCACCGATCGTCCCTCCCGGCGAGCCCAGAAAAGGTGGAACTTGTGGCCTCTGGCCGCACTCCTCATAAATGCGCTGCTTTGGGCCGGGATCTACTTAGTCATCGCAGCGTTCTTCTGAAACACTCTCGCGCATGGCAACCGCGCGATGGACTTCTGGCGCCTCTCGCAACCGCGGGCCGCCACGGCTGCGAACAAACTGATGCCAAGGCGCTTCGCGCTCCTACCGGGATATACAATGCGCTGCTCCGGCGGAAGGAAATGTCGACGCATGACCCAGATGCCTCGAATTAGCGACACTGATGTGCCGCTGCCGCGCGACGAAGTGCCAAATTGACCTGTAGCAGCTCAACCCGTCCGCGGCGAGTGGCATCCGGGCTTCCAAGTGAGGCGCGACGGATCGACTGCAAGTGAGGACTAGTGCCAGTATTCCCCTTATGTGAAAGTTAGCTTTCGAGAAGCTGACGAAACAAGGTGACCTAAGGGAACGTTGGGCAGGCGGCTGGCTCGGGCCCCGTGCGTGTGGCATAGGACGGTCAGGCGTCTTGCCTTCTGGCTCTCTCAACGCTCCGTACAGGCGGCATTGACTTGCTTGCTGAGCGATATCTACCTAGCCAATGGGTCGGGTAGAGATCGACAGGCTGAGGCCTTATGGACCGTAGCGACGCTTTACAGCTCTTGCTCAGGCTACGTATCGTCCTCATTCTTGCGCATCTGCCACACGTGTGCACGCCACGCTAACTTGTCGTACTCCAGGGCAATCTTAAGCAGCCTGTCTTTGGCTTTTCCGTCGATGAGCGCTGCCGCTTTCTTTCGCGTTGCTTCCGCGCGGCCTCGCCAGTGATCGGGCTGGTACAGTTTACTTTTCGGATTCATGCCGAGAGCATGCAATCCGTAGATCAACGAATTGCGACACTGACGCTCCGTATAATCACGTAGGAGCGACGCTCGTGGCTCCGGCTGCCGAAGCAGTCAGTCCCCAGTCCACAGCAACCATTCAGAAACGGCTGAATGCGCATTGCAGACGATGCTCGTACGAAGAATGCACAGTCACCGACAGCTTCAGACCATTGCTCCCACCAAAAGACTTGAATCGCACGCTGCGTTAGATTGTAGGATTCTGGACAGGTGTGGATCACCTCTGACAATCAGTCGATTACTGATAGTTCACGAGCATTGGAAATGCCTCAAACATCTACAATCGCCCGGGACGACCGAATAGAGAGCCTAACATCATCCAGATGCGAGCCTGCCCGCGATTCATCGAATGCTATTCCTCTTTCTGCTGTACGTAATCGCGCGTTAGGAGGTCTGCGCGGCCGACTCCGATCAACTCAGACTCGGCTGACCCGACGCAAGACGAAACCTACCTCACAGAGATACCCCCCAACCTCTTCACATAAAGTGGAGCAGAAGCGCGATGACACCAAACATTGCCTCAGCGCGCCATCATGGTCGCTCTTGCCAGGCCGAATGCATCATCAACAACGAGAGAAGCACATCTGGCCTCCCTAATATGTATGCTTCGCCACAGCTGGCCAGGGCCGCGTCGAGCCGGCATCGTGGCGAGTCCGCCGTCACTCACCGGCCGGCGATTAGGCTGACCATAGCACCTCAGGTCATGTCAAGCAGACTCAAGCAATCCTCGAGGCATCGAGGCATGCACTGGCTGCACAATCACAGCAACTCCAAGACCTTCATCTGGTGCGTCGGCGCAGCTGCTACTAACTCCCCTCTTTCGTAAGGCTCTGCCGGTATGCAAGGTGTCGTTCCTGTCCTCCTGGACAAATGACGAACTCCGTACAGTGAGAACGGCAAAAGTAGAACAACGAGCTTGCAGACAGCTAAGCAGATCCGCCTGTTTCCCGGTTTGCAGGTGATGCGTTCCGGGCAGCAAGAACAATAATCAGCTCCACCGAACTGAAGAAATGTCATGGTTCAAAAACAACAAATTCGGCCGGCTCCGCGCCTCAGGCTCTACTACCGCGATATCGCCCTAGGCGTGGCAATGGCAACTGCAATGCTTGCGCCGGTCAACGCGCTTGATCGAACGCCGACCGCAGAGGAGAAAGAGGCCTGCATGGGAGACGTGTTTCGCCTTTGTAGCAGTCACATACCAGATCGTACCGCTATTACTGCCTGCCTCAGATCCAAGCAAGATCGTCTCAGTCAGCAATGTCGCTACGTGATCTCCGGGCGGGACACCGGCAATAAGAGCAGCGGATCGAGGTGAAGATGCTGCGAGCTGTCCGCCCGACTCCTCTCCAGAAGTCGTCCCAGCTTGACGTGCAGCACGTCACACGAGGGTTCGCCCAACGGCTCACCAGCTCATGCGGGCCGGTCAACGGACGCGTCCATCGCTCCTTGGAGGCTTTCATGCGCAGGTTCATTATAGTGAGGTGGGGTCATTTCGTAGAGCCAGCTAAGCTCAGCCTGGAATTGGCATCGATATATTCATAGCACGTGCGGAAGCCGCTCTGCGGCTCCGCCACGGCGGCACCGGAAAGCGAAGCCTTGTGATCCGGCCGGAACATCGACGGCAAGCGGGCGCGAGACAGAGCTGTTATCCTCGCATCAAGCAACTCAGTGCTCTGACTAGCCGCCGATGTCCTCTCGAGGGCACCATCGAACGGAGGGAGCTTGACCCTGACGTAGCGTCAGGTTGTAGCGTCGCCACGGGTGCCACGTTCATCCGACGGCCCGCCTCAAGGACTCGTGCGGCATAGCGAGTGCGGATAGACCGGCAGCTGCATCAGGGCGCCCGGTTGCGAAGACGCCTGGCTGGACGGACGGACCCTAGATTGGATAAGGAACGTGTAAAGTTCGATGGAACCGCTTAAATCGATCATCGGCAAAGTTGCCACCGGTGCCACTCTGACCCGCGAGGAGGCCGCGTTAGCGTTCGACAGCATGATGTCCGGCGACGCAACTCCCTCGCAAATCGGTGGCTTGTTGATTGGGATGAGGGTCCGCGGGGAGACGATCGAAGAAGTCACGGGCGCCGCATCCGCAATGCGAAATATAATGCCCACCGTCGAGACGCGATGTGACCCCATCGATATCGCTGGCACGAGCGATACCGTTATGTGTTCGCTCAACGTTTCGACGTGCGCTTCGTTCATCGTCGCCGGGGTCGGCGTTCCCGTCGCCAAGAATGTCAACCGCGCGGCATCTTTGCGCTCAAGCACCGCAGACGTGTTGGCGCGCCTCGGCGTAAAGGTCGATCTCAAGCCTGAGGCAATTGCACGTTGTGTGCACGAAGCCGACATTGGCTTCATTTTTGCGTCACCCGACTATCCGGCGATGCAGCGCATCAGGCAGATCCGGAGCGTACTTGGAACCCACACGATGTTCAATCTAATCGAGGCTCTGTCGAATCCAGCCAGGGTCAAGCGGCAGATTCTTGGAGTGTTCACTCCCGAATGGGTGCAGCCTCTGGCGCAAGTCTTGAAGAACCTTGGTGCCGACTCGGTATGGGTTGTTCATGGCTCGGACGGGCTCGATGAATTATCCCTCACCGACACAAGCTTTGTTGCTGCGGTTGAGGCGGGTACAGTCCGCACGTTCGAAGTCACGCCGGAGGAAGCCGGGCTCCCCCGCTACCGCGCCGATGAGCTGGAGTGCAGTGATGTCGAGGCTCATGCCTTTGCGTTACAAAAAGTGCTTGATGGGCTGCCAGGTCGTTTTCGTGATGCCGCCCTTCTGAATGCGGCGGCCGCACTGGTGGTGGCCGGGCGGGCCTCGAACCTACAGGAAGGCGTGGCGCTTGGACAAGAATCACTTGATCGGGGCGCTGCCGCCGCTCGACTGAATCGCTTGATCGCCGTTTCAAACGCCTGACAGCCGATCTGGTTGATGCCGCATCCTTGCGATCGATAGTGCAGCTTACGCGCGAGAAAACTGTTGCAGCCGCGAATGCGGGTTACTTGTGCCGATTTCTCATGGAGCGCCCGCTTGCGCAAGTCCTGGTCAAAACAGCTCCGCGCTGAACACTCAGCCCGACAGCCAACATTTGGTGCACTAGAGGTTGTTCGCGCCCCGGTTGCTGAGGTGAGGACCCGCGACGAAGCGTGCGCAACGCGGCAAAGGAGACGATCGAAGATGCCCTGGCAGAGGATTGAAACACTTGGAACTATCGCAACGATAGAACACATCATTCGGAAGTTTCGGGAATTGATCGATACAGATAGCTCGATCCCGCCGGAGCTGCGGCGTGCGCTGCACGAGACGCTGGATGGGCATCTTCTGGAGGCAAAGCGGCGTGTTCTCCTGAGAGAAGAATAGGTCCGGATGCCGTTTACACACGGAGAGACACTGGCAGGCCGGCGTTGCGCTCTATGCCCACGCTCAAAACGCTTGCGGCCAAGCTTGGCTTCGAGCTGCTCGCTCGTTCAGCGGTGATTCCGATGGCGATTGCTCAGCGCCGCTCATCTCGCCGCGGACTGGCCATCGATGGTGATGGCCCGCATACGCACCCTGACCAACTCTACATTTCGTCCAAACTCGGCGCACTGGGGTCATGCGTTGGACACGCCGCCGGCGCATTCGCCGGATCGCTCCTAAGGCCTCAGCCACAGGCTTCCCCCTCAGGGTGGCGCTGAATGCTTGCGACACCAGCCCCTCGGGGGCCCTCTTCGGGTCGCATGAGCTTGGCCACGTTCTCATTTGCCCGCAAAAAGGGGCTTGAATCTGACGTAACGTTAAATCGTAGGCTCTTGAGGTGTTACCTACATGGGTGTGAAGGACTTCGGATGCCTCAGTTGGTCAGATCCGCGGACCGGTCGCTGGTCATGCTCCTTATGCCCGATGGCCCATTGGTCGAGAGGGCTTTGCACCAAGTTCCAATCGCGGCGCTAAGGGTAGCAAGTAACTTTCAATGCTGCGGCATTTCGGATCTGGACGAAGTGGCGGTCGCGTACCGCCCCGCCAGAGAGCCGATAACGACAGAATTGATCGACGTAGAACTCAATCCGAAGCGCCTAGATGGTGCTGCTTTCCTCAAGCTGACGCAAGCCCGCCTCTGGCGCAGCAGCGCACAAAATCAGTTTGCCGAACCCGCTACCTTCAAGCTGCTTTCCCGCACGTGGCGTCTCGATCGCGCAAAGGTGTGACAGACGGTGGGCCTGCGCAGGTTTTCGAAGTGACCCGGCGTCTTGCTCCGCGTGACCAGCGCGGCATCGGACGTTATTGCATGGCATGCGGGAGCAGCAAGTTGAAAGACCCGGCCGGCCTTAAGAAGGTTCTGTGTGTTTGATCATATTGAAGGTCAGTGCCGCTGCATCATCGGCTTCAATGATGGAGATATGAGAGCGCCATATATGTGCGGCGCCTCTGTATATCAAAGGCGCGGCAAGAAACCCTCTTCGTGGTGCGCCTGTCACAACCGACAGATGCACACGACCGCAGCAGAGCCGAGCGAAGTGAGTGATCAATCGGCAGATTTCCCTCAAGAAATAACCATCGTTCGCAACCCATGACAACCATTAAGAGCCGGCCAAAAGAAGCATATGACTAGGGCGTCGCCAAGCACTCCGGGCTTCCGATGAAACGCATCGGCACAAACACAATGTGCGGACCTGATGCACATGAATAGCGAGTTGGATTCTCCACCTTCGTCGAGCAAAACGCCAAGTATACTCCTGACAAGACCACGATCCATTTCGAACGGAAGACGCCCAGCTATGTCATCCTCAATCGACTGATCGAGCGGATCGCTCGCGCCTTCGAGAGCCAGTTTGGTGTCCAGAGAGGAGGCCGAATCAAGATGCCCCGACTCGCAGGGGACTTTGGATGCTGCGACGCAGATGGATCTTTTCCGCTTCACGACGCCAAATCAGCACTCGGTTACTTCCGCCGAGAACATCTACCTAGCGAAAATAGAGCGAGTGCATACGTAATATCCAGATCTAGCCGAATGCGGCCGGTCGGTCGAGCCGATGCGCGCTGGGAAGAAGTACCGGTCGCTTATATGACCAAGCGACTGGGGTGCGAGATCGAGGCAGACGCGCTGATCGCACATGTTTGGTCACGGTCCGTTTTAGCGTGCCGCGCGAAATCATTTCACACGAAGCATTCCGAACATCGCACTACCCAACGTCCCGCGCTTTTTCTGAAGCGAATAGCCATGCGACCGAGCTATCAATTGAGATCGGCAGATCTGAGACGGGCCGTTCTCTCCCACTACATCGCAGGTGACATCGAGACGGCGCAAACTCTCCCTGTCTCAGCGCCTTACCACGGGGTGGCACGGCTGTCATGCTTGCCATGACCATCCCATCCTGATCAAGTCCAGATGCCCGGAGGTCGCGAATGCCGCGGATCCTAATTATGAATGCCGGTACGCCTCAGATGTCGGGCGCCCATCTAACAAAGGCTCAACGTTCGCTGGCCGCCAGCTCGGCATACCGTTCAGCGTGGTTTGCTCAGGAGGGCGACCTGATCGTCTCCCCGGTAGCGATCCCGGCGGATCTGCTATCCTTCATTGGCGCGACGCTCGATTTCGATGCATCGCGTCTTCGCCTTGTTGTACCTGCGAGCCGCCAATCGACGATCCTCGATGATTGCACGTTGCTGTCCCAGCCTGTTGTCGAGCGGCTCAGAAGACATATTCGTCAGAAATCCGCCTGGCGATTGCATCCCTGCTACTTTACAGAAGGTGTCGCACGTTTGGCGGCCACACTGGGCATATCGAAGACCGGGGACGACTTCGCTCTGCAGCGCGGGCCTGATCTGTTGAATCGCAAGAGCCACTTCCGTCAGTTGGCAACAAGCGTCGCACTTCCGCTCCCTCATGGATGTGTCGCGACAGACCCAAATGGACTATTCAAAGCGGTCACTGCCCTCAAATCCGAGACGGGCAGGGTCATTGTAAAGTTGGATAATGGAGCTGGAGGAGTCGGAAATGTCATCTTGACCCGCAGCAAAAGCGATCCGCTACCTGGAGCCAGAGATACTCGGATGATTTCGTGGCCGTCGCTTGATCCTGACGCGCTTTACTCTGAGATCACAACAGCATCGTGTAAGACGCTGGTCGTCGAATCATACCACTTGGCCCGATCTCTATTTTATCTCGAGTATGAAATCCAGGATGATGCATCAATCGCTTTTATCAACAGTGGAAACATACGCCTGCGTAAAAGCACAGATCGGTCCGAACGGGCTCTCACCTGGACGGGGCTTGAGCTTCCAAGCGACCTGGAGAACGAGCAATGGTTGACTGCCCAGGAGCATGCCTACCGATTTGTGGCACTAGCGAGAGACCTGGGCTATCGCGGAATGATCAACATCGACGCCATTTTCACAAAAGACGAACGGTTGCTGTTCAATGAAGCGAACGGCCGCTGGGGTGGCGGATCGGTGTTACACAACATTGCGATCCGGCTGCTCGGCTTCGACTATTCCAGCCGCAACGTTATTCTATCTGTAAGAAATGTGCGATCGCCATCCTTTCAAGCGGCGCATGATCGCTTCTTCAAAGAAGGACTCCTATTCGACCGCACACGTAAGGCGGGCGTGATCCCGCTTGCCGCCGACGAGGAGGCTGGCACCGTGGAGTGCGTTGTGATTGCGCCAGACAGGACTGCGGCCCACGATCAGCAACACCGACTTTTGAGCTCCTAGCGAGCAATCTTCACACGCTCAATTCACTGCCCCGCTCCAAAGCAGCGCTTTATTCGGCCCTACATAAAGAGGGCACAGTCTGAGCAAATAGGTTCGGCGCTGCGGCCGGCTGCACTCCCTGAAGCGCCGGACAGGCGAGAGGCTAGGTTGATCCTTAATGCTAAACGTCGGATCATGATCGTGACCTTGCGCGGGAAATATTCTCACCCAGCTGGTCGATCGCTGCAAGAGGCTGTCCTACGCAACGGCATCCGCTAAGCGCATTGCGTCCATCAATCGGACATTCTCTCGGCGGAGATTAGAGTCATGCTCGAGCGGCTGCGTTTGCAACCGGCGACTTTCGCAACTGCACGCATGCGGCACCAATCTTCGGGTGAGGACGAGGGCCGACCTTATAGTGGGATGATGGCTCGCCTACAACGAGAACCTGGGCAGACTCATATCAGGCGCGCCACCTCATAGCCGAGCGGTAGAACTTTCGATGACCCGGCGGTTCGCGCCGCCCCTTTTTGAACAGAAGTAGACAAGAGATCGGCGCTCCCCGCTCGACACCGGCTTAACTTCATGCCGGACCTTACATGTCGTGACAAGCACGGCGCCGAATGGTGGCCGGAATACGTGCTGTTCGTACACGGTAGGATATACCACGAACTCACCCCCCTCGAAGTCTCTCGCTAGCTGCACAATCACCGCGTACTCGAAGTCCGGATCACTCTTCGCATCCAAATGGATGCCCACAAAGGACCCGGGCGGCATACGATGCATTTGGCATCGGCGAACCACGTAATCTGAGGATGCTCCGAAGATCTGTCTTAGCGCGAAGCTGCGGTCTTTACTTTCAAGTAGCTCCATGATCTGCCCTGAAGCTGTACCACTCACGTTGCTAGGCGCCCGGCCGGGTGGATCTACCCTTACGCGCTTGACAAAGACGCTGTGCAAGTCGCCGGCATCTCCCTCCCGCACTTCTTCCTCGGGAATCTCAGCCTGCAGCTGATCGATCTTGGTCAAGTCGGCTTGAGTGAACAATATCTGGGGGGCGATAACGGCCGTCCCCTTTACTAACAGCTCTATGCGGTACTTTGTCAGCATTTCCTCTGAAAGCTGGCGGGATTTATCACTCATTGCGCGCGCCATTCGAGCTCACTCCTTTGATCTTCGAAGCAGGACTCCGGGTCCTTGTGCATTGAGACGAATGCTTGCTCCCAATGCTCGCCATCGAACTCGGTTATTCTTACGCGCGCGATCGTCCTTCTGTCCAGGCATCGAATATTTACGCTGAACCCGGAGGGGTTCGACCTCGGCCTATAGAATGGCTTTACCCCACAAAGCCGGCAAAACGTGTGCCGAGCAATGTTCTTGTTGAACTGATATGTAGTGAGGAATTCTTCACCGCGCTCGATGCGTAGCTTATCGCCAGTTACGAGTAAGTGGAGAAACCCAGACATTTGACAAATCGAGCAATTGCAACGAACTCCAGAGAGCTCCCGCGGCGCTCTGACGTAGAACTTGACAGAGCCACAATGGCAACTGCCATGATGTTCGATCTCCGAGTGATCATCTCCGGTGCGTGCCGCAATTGCGATGAGATCGCGGCACCACTGGACGCTGACCCGATAGGCTTGGAGGAATTCATTCAAAAAACGATCACTACGGTCAGGCTGCACAAGTTCACCAATCAGCCGGCCTGTCATTTCTCCGTGGTACTTCTCCGCGGGATCTTCTCCGCCCACATGGCTGCGAAAATACTCCAGATCGTCCGGCTGCGCTTTAAACGTTTCGGCCAGGGTGGTCCACAGCGATTGGATCATGTCCGCAGCATGTAGCTCAAAAGCTACCATGTAAGCGCAACGAACGAGGGAGTCTTTCGATGACAATCCGGCGTAGAGAGAATGCAGATACTGCTTCGTCCTAGAGCTATAGTTGGGCAGTATTGCTCGGCCGAGTAGTTGGGAGGCATCTTTCTTCAACAGGTTGGAGTGAAAGCTTTCTGTCAACAGAATATCCGGTAGCGCGGCCTTGCCCCCCTGGAGAATTCGGCCATGGCCTCCGGTCTCGTCCCAACAGATAAAGTTCGCGACCACGCTGGTCAGCTCAATGTCTCTCGCAATATCCCGATTGTGATGCATTGCATCAAATATGAGGTCCCCTTGGGACCCCGCCTGCAGGTACGGGAACGCCTGTGACATCGCCAGATATTCGGGCAGCACCCTGGCAACCTGATCTTCGGACAACTGAGAGGCGAACGGATGCGGGCCGAACAAGGCTCGCGCTTGCTCGGTCAGGTACTCGCAGCATATCTTCGGAGGCTGATCCGCTGCAAATCGAGACGCTTGAGATGTCATGTGATCCCTGCAGATGAGAAGCGAACGGTCCCTGACGAAGCAGCTTCGTGTCCGGGCCACCTATTAACCGCCCTGGGTTCATTTGCTTAGAAGGGCCAATGATTGCGCTCACCTTCCAGGCGAACTTTTGGTAGTTTGCTTCGCGATGGCAGACAGCGGCATGCTCAGTCCAGCTCATAAGCATCGAAGGGAATGCGTTCATTATTGGAGCGGCGGGAATCCAGTCGGATTCCTCTCCACCAGCAGTCCGACGCCGCAGTGCCCGCCCCGACCAGCATTCGCGCGGAGACTCATAATGGATACTGCGCCGCCCACGCCGTTTTGTAGCTAATGTCGCGTGGGCGAGTGGCGTGCCTGGCCGCTCGGCACGCTTGCAGCTTTCGCGATCTTGGGCGAATGGATCAAGCCCTCGCGGGTGCTGCTCCCGCCATTTCGCCGAACCGCTGTCAGCCTGGGACAGCATTGTAGACTCCAATTTGTACCTATGATGCTCTTAAGGTTTTTGGCCCCTGGTGTCACATACCGCTGCTGGCGGCACAAAGCATCTCAAAGAGACCCTCACCCGTTCTTCGTTCGCGATTACCACCTCTAAGTTCTTAGTCGCTCTCAGCAATCATTATGCCAACTCTTGGATTCGCTCCGTAAGATCTGAATCAGTTGATACAACGGTCGTGTCGCCTCCTCATTGCGAGTGTATCGACCTTGAGAGCCTGCGCGCCGCTGTCAGAAAGCAAACAGCGAAGAGCCAGCGGCCGCTCACATGCGTACAGGTCTGCTCAATCGCGGAGACTGCTTCAAAGGCGACGCATGGGTTGACTTTGCGCCCCGAAGCCAGCGACAGCGCTTTGTGCGTGCAGACGGCAGCGCTAGTATGGTGACCCGGGTCGCTGACTATTGCGTCTTCGCCGTGACCGTTACAAGAGAAGAAATGGCCTTCCACGTCGTCGAATACGACCGAACGGTGACCTGGAACATACGCAGGCCCCTTTGCCTGTGCCCCGACAATCCCCCGCGACTCCGTCGTAGCGTAACGTGGTCTAGGGAACATCCGGGCCCGCTGCTCGCGAGATCGACGGATGCCATGGGCAGACCCTATTGGTAGCTGGCCGAGATGGGTCGCTACATGTTGCGCGCTCTTCGACACGGGTGCGGCGTTGATACATTTCTGGAGCGTATCCACTATCATGGCCTGGACTCTCCGGATCGAGCGCCACGAGCAAGTGCCGCAAGATCGGTTTCGAGCTTCGGTTGAAGCGAGAACATTGCGTCTATCAACGCCTGCGCCGGTTGCTCAGCGGCCTCAACCAGCGCCGCCTTCTCGGCCCGCGCAGAGGGAGCGAACACACGCTTAACGACCGTCGGCGAGCCCTTGAGACCGCAGTTGGAGGTGTCTTCGACACCGGCTTCTTGCGCGCTCCATTTCACGATTTGGGCACGCGCGGCACGCAAGGCATCCGCCATCGCGCCGCGCCGAATCTGATTGGTCGCCTCAAGCATGGTGATGAGGCACGGCAATTTGGTTTGCAACACCTGCACACCACCTTCGCAGCGTCGTTCCACTTCAATCGTTTGAGCGGCGAGGTCCAAGGATCTGATCTTAGCAACGTAAGTCAGCTGCACTACGCCCACTCGCTTTGCGATGCCGGGCCCAACCTGCGCAGTATCGCCGTCGATGGTCTGCTTTCCCGTGAAAATGACATTCGTCGGGCGATAGTCCTTACCGATTTTCCGGATGGCGGTTGCAAGTGCATACGTTGTGGCCAGTGTGTCGGAGCCCGCAAAGCAGCGATCGGTGAGTAGGACGGCGCGATCGGCACCATAAGCCAGCGCCTTTCGCAGGGACTCTTCTGCCGATGGCGGTCCCATGGTAAGCACGGTAATTTCGCCGCCGAACCGATCGCGCAGCTCCAGCGCGGCCTCGAGCGCGAAGAGGTCATATGGGTTGATGATTGTCGGCACTCCCTGGCGCATGATTGTATTGGTCACGGGGTGAACGCGGATTTGCGCCGAGTCCGGAACCTGTTTGATGCAGACGACATTGTGCACGATGTTGCTCCAACAGTTGCGATAGCTGCGAAGAGAACAGCAAGTGTTGTACCATCGCCGTTGCCTGGAATCGGCTCGCTGTCAAAAAGGCTTAAACCGGGCGATAAGTCGCTCCAGCCGCTCTTCCTGACGAACGAATGCCGACACAAGTCAGGGCACCGACAACGCGGTTCCGCTCGTCACGCCAGCCGAGAGACGCAAGGGATGCTCGCAGGATCACTGCTGCGAACCACCTGCGGGCATCGGGCCGATCGACGGTTAAGCATTGCCGCTCACTCGTCCGCAGAATAGGGATGATAGCTTGTTACATGTTCGAGCTACGGAGGACGGTTCACGATTGTATGGCCCCAGGTGAGGCTCTGTAACTCATGGCGCACAAATCCATGTTGCGCGCGCGCCGTCGTCGCCGCAGGCCGGCCCATTCCCTTCAGAGTGCGTAGATTGCCTCTTCGGAATCATTCTTCAACTATCTATTTGGCAGCAGAAGTTCCGACGGGTGTGGTTGTTCAGAACCGCTTTATCTCAACTCCGTATTTTCGCAGCGCATAGCCGATTTGGCGCGGGGTTAGTCCGAGTAGGCGCGCTGCCTTGGCCTGCACCCAGCCAGATTTTTCCATGGCCGCAATGACACGCTCGCGATCGGTCATGCTCGCACCACCAACGAGAACTGTGCCGGCAGGTGCCAGTGGGGCCGGTCCGCAGACAGACTGCGGTGGCAATGTCGTTTGAGCTAGCGGAATGATGGACTTTGCAGGCATCGGCTGCATGGGTACCGCCACGTCGGCCTTGTCGTTCGATGTGCTTTTCCAGAGCATCATGGAAAGGCACTGGCCTTGGCAGCATGCAAAGTCACTTCTCACAATCGATGGCCCGGTACACAGCGTCGCTGTTCGCTCGATGCAATTTTCGAGTTCGCGAATATTTCCCGGAAACCCGCAGTTCATCAGTACCTCGATCGCACTCGCCTCCAGGGTGAGCGTACGGCCGTTCTCGCTGTTGAACTTTCTGAGGAACTCTCGGGCTAGCAGCGGAATATCAGTGCGTCTTTGGCGCAGCGGCGGCAACAACAAGGGAACTACGCTAATACGATAGTAGAGGTCCGCGCGGAACTCGCTCCTTGCCACGGCCTCTTCAAGGTTCTTGTTGGTCGCAGCTATGACTCGAACATCGACCTTAATCGTGTGATTGCTACCGACGCGCTCGAACTCCTGCTCTTGCAGAACTCGCAGCAATTTCGCCTGGAACGGAGCTGAGATCTCTCCGATCTCATCCAGAAATAGCGTCCCTTTGTCAGCAAGCTCGAAGCGCCCCTTGCGCGAGCTGACCGCACCGGTAAAGGCACCTTTCTCATGGCCAAACAATTCCGATTCCAGAACCGTCTCTGGCAGCGCCGCGCAATTCAGTTTAACGAACGGTCGTTTAGCGCGGGACGAGGACTCGTGAATGGCCTTGGCTACGAGCTCCTTGCCGGTGCCGGATTCGCCCCGCAGCAGAACCGTGCTGTTCGATTTGGCTACAACCGCAATCTTCTCGAGCAGAGCGCTCAGCGCGGCGCTGTCGCCAATGATCCCGTGGGCGTGAAGCTTCTTGCGCTCGCGAGCGGCCACCTCAAGCTCAACAATCTTCTGTGGCTGGTCTTTGTCCACTAACAATCGTTCACGATCGCAGGCCAACAAGCGATGTAGCTTGACTGTTTGTCCCACCAAGTTGGCGACCATAGCCAGCAGTCGCGCATCGTACTCGAGCCGAAGACTGGAACTATCGTCCTGGATACGGTCTACCGTCAGCGTACCAACGACCCTCGCTTCAATACGAATAGGAACCCCAATAAACGATACGCGCACGCTGTCGGAGGCGCCGAGAAGCTCCCGGTCGGCAGCGCTGAAGGCTGGCTCGCCGGCTACGCTCTCGACAATAAGAGGCCCGTCTGTCGCTACGATCTGGGCGATTGCTTTCTGCGGCAGGCACGTGCGGTAACGTTCGTCACTGCCTTCGCTCCAGCCGGCGCCAACGGTAATTTCCGGGATACCGTCATCGTGGAATAGCGAGACGATGCCGTGTCGCATCTGCACAAACGATTGCAGCAGGCCAAGGACCTTGGCCAACATGACTTCGAGCCGACCAGGGGCGCTGACTATTTTCGATATTTCGAAGATGCCGGCCAGCGCGCTCTCATACGACGGCTGCCCCGAGGGATCACGCTCCGGCTCCGGTTGCGAGGCAGGTCGTTCGCCCGAGGATGGGATGTGCAGCATGAGCCTGTCTCCGTTGTCTTGATTATCCTCCATGGAGCCATGTTGGGATTGGCGAGCTTCGTTTTGCATGTCACTCTCTGATCTAGCCCCACGTGTTGAGGAGATGACATAGAACCGTGACACCTTATTATGGCACGACACCACACTTGCAATGTGCCCTCGTTTCACTTTTTGCGGATCGTGCGCGTCGTCAGCGGAGAACATACGTGCCGCTGCAGGACACGTCAGCTGCGTCGCCAGAGCGGCGGCTTTACAAATGCTGCCCGCCATTGATCGGCACCTCGGCTCCCGTGACATAACTCGCCGCATCCGAGCACAGGAAGAAGATGACTTTGGCCACTTCATCCGGGGTCCCCACTCTGCGCAGCGGGATACCTGGCACGAGACGGGCTTCCGTGTCTGGCGATAGCATGTCGGTCTTGATTTCGCCGGGCGCGATCGCATTCACACGAATGCCATGCGGCGCATAATCATAGGCCAGCTCGCGTGTGAGGCTCGCAAGCGCCGCTTTCGAGGTCGCATAGGCGCTACCGGCGAATGGGTGCACCCGTGAGCCTGCTATTGAAGTCACATTTACGATTGATCCTGACGCGGCTCTTAGCTCGTCAAACAGACCCTGCGCCAGCAGGATCGGAGCTACCAGATTAAGATGAAACACCCCCATCCAGGTCTCGGTTGACGTGGTCAACGACGTCATCCGATCGCCAGTGGGCGTTTTCGGCGAGACCCCGGCATTATTCACCAGCGCGTGCAAGGGCGCACCAGCCAAGCGCTTCTTGACCTCGGTGATCGCACGCGGCAGCATTCGATGATTGCTGAGGTCGATCTGGAAATGATCGTCATTCCCTGCCTCCCAGGAGCATCGCTCGCCGTCGAAAGGTTGGCGCGCGCAAGAAATGACACGCCAGCCCGCCTCCGAGAAGAGCTTGGCAGTGGCATGACCAATTCCGCGCGATGCCCCCGTGAGCAACATCGTCTTTTGTTCTCTACGATTATCACGCGCTTTATCGGCGTAAACGAGGCAACCCAAATGTGTTTCGGCCAGCGGCTCTCTAATCAGATTGTCATTCGGCAGATCGAGACCCAAGGCCGCCTCCTCTACTGTTAGGGCAGCGGACGATTAGCAGGATTTGCGCCACTGCGGTGCAGGTAAATCACCTCCGTTTTGCGTCCTAACGTCGCGCACACCGAACACTTGGCCGATTTCAGACAGCCGTGGGTGTGCTTTGTGACAACAATGGCAAATCAGCTACGTAAGCTCTCTAGCACACTCGCCTGCTTCATCACAGGGGACGGGCCGCGCTCGCTTTCTTGATCGCGCAACCGAATGAGCTGCGGCTTGTCGGCGCCTCGCCGAAGTCAACGACCGCTCGGGAGCGACCACGGACATTTTGCCGCGCTAACTCTAAAACTGACGTACCAGCCTCGCACGTCAGATTCGTCAATCGTCGATTCTGTTTGTCGCACCCCTGGGCAGAACTGGAAATATCGCTGGACGGGTTGGCTCCAGGCACGAGCTGGCGAACTGATATGTTCATCCACGCTCGAGCACTGATCAGCTCCGATTTGTGGCTGACCGAAGGATGACGACGACGTGTTCCGTCTGCTTAACGCTGCGCAGCACTTTAGGGCGGTTGTTATCGACGTCACGGCTCAAGCGAAGGCACTTAGCCGTCGCTTCGTTCTGCTCTTCGTTGCAACAGCATCACGTTGGGCAGACGATTGTCGCCTGTACAAGAACTGGCAGTACTCTTGGATGCAAAGAGCGACAATCAGGTCGATCAAGCGCGCTACAACTTTCATGAAGCTACGAGCTCTTGCGAGTTGTCTTCGACCAAGATCAACCTGCTCGGATCGTTCAAGTCGAACTCTATAACGCGTGGAGCAAAGAGACGCGCATAGCGCGTGAAGGCGCTCGTTGGGGGAAACCGGATCACCGTGTCGCAGCGCGCAAGGAGATACATCTCAGTGAGGGCAGAAAAGCCACCCTCGGCTCCGAGGGCGGCGTTGTGCAACGGGCCGGCGTGAGGCGCCTGGAACTGTTTTGGAATCGCAAAAACATCGGGAAATATTGCCGACACCTGCTCAAGGATGAGCGCGCTGTCCGTGCACAGGAATGCCCTCACAGGCCTCGCATGTGGTAACGCCCTCGCCTTTTCAATGGCATTACAGACCTGTCGAAACGCGCGCTCCGCGTCCGCCCAGTAGGGAGCATGCCCCATAATGTCCTCACCGTTGCCATGCCGGACATGAATTCCGATCACACTGTACGGCTCAAAGTGCTCGCGGTAGATGGCATCAATCCGAGCCTGAATTGCAGCTCGCGGCTTTATACTCCGAAAGATCTCGCGCTCCGCCTCCTGATCGCAGCGCCACATCAGGCAGGCATCACACACAACCGTGTTAGCGTCACTATCTCTCTGACTTTGGAACAGTTGATCGAGTTGGTCGCGTTCCCGGAAGATCTGCTCGTTCGGGCGGTAGACGCAATCGATAGATGGCTTGTTCCACCATGCCGGAAAGAATGGTCCCGGAAACGAACGTTTGTTGATGTCGTCGTCGCAAATCACCGGCACGCCGGCAATGTCTTCAACCGGTTCGAAGAAGACTGGAAAGGCATTGGTGAATGGTTCATCAAGATAGCAAGAGCCCCGCCAATCGATGGCTAGCGTCCGCCCTGTCTGCTTTGCAAAACGCCAAGCTGCCGCCAGGGACCACAGACAGTCGCCAAAACCCGTACGTCGCCGGGACACTACGAACCGAACATTCATCGCACCGCTAACCATCTCGATTGCCTTTTCGCGCGCTCCTGGTTGGACAAAAGACATCGATACAGACATCTCGGGTCTCTTCTCGCCCGGCGTCACAGTCTGTTGCGGTTCCGGCGAGCTGCGTCGGTAGAACTTCATAGCAGGGCTATCCGTGATGGCCGCGTTCTCTCAACACTTTCTGTCCTTTCTTCAGCGGTGTTGTATCGACCTGCCCGAAGTCCGATGCCCAATACTCCCTGTGCGTCGGATGGGATGGTCCCCTCACATGCAGGCATAGGAGGCGTGGCCACATGCGCTTCGTGGTGATTCACCAAGGAAAGTCGGGACGGATCGATCTCTGCCCCGAACTCCCGTGCCAGAAGCTGCCGCAGCAACAGTTTGGCGTCTAGCGTAACTGGTTGAGAAACAAAAAGACGCTCGAGGATGGTTTTGCAATAGGCTTGTGTCGCGTAGGACGCGATGCGATCGATCATCCCCGAGCTCGACTCCTGCGGCAGACAGGCAGTATCGGGTCGGGCTGCTAGGGAACTTGTTGGAGTGCTTGACACAGTTGAGACGCTCCTCTTCGACAGCAGCAATTACGCGGCCATCCTGCACAAAAACCGCAGTGCCACCGTGAAGAAATGTATTCGGCAGCTCCGGAGAGCTTTCATGGATTCTATCAAGGTCACCACTCAGTCCCGGGCACAACATCCCGTCCTCCATCGTGACGGGAAGGCCAACTGCCGTCCCATCGAACTAACCTGTACAATCACGCTCCGCCGGTGCGCGGGCCAGACAGCACAACATGACTTTGCAAGGCCTGTCTCGGCGCCTAGCGACAGGCACTCAGAAATAGGGTGGCTGACGTCCGACGCCGATAGACCGAACAGGCGGCCATAGATCTGGCTCGATCGCAGCCTCTTAAGGCCGTTGCAGAAGCCGCTGTAACGGACCAGGTCACTCGCGAGCTACCGCGGAAGGACTCATGATACTGCATCGATTGACTTTCTCGCGTTCGCTCAATTGACGTCAACGCAGCAGGCGTCGCCGAAATAGTGCTGTCGACGCGAAAAAGGGCAAGACCGCGTAAACACAAAGCGCACCTACGTGCAGGGCGGCACTGTCGACGCCGCGCTCAAGCATCGTTGGACGAATAAGGTCGACCGAATGTGCGAGCGGCAACAAGCCGGCAAAGTGCTGAAATGAGTCAGGCAGTTGACTCGTCGGAAAGATCGCGCCACAGAGAAACACCATGGGCGTAATGACGAGCGACTGGTAAAACACGAAGTAATCGTAAGTTGGCGCAAGAGATATGACGACCATTGCCAGGCTGGCGAAGACAAGACCCGTAAGGGCGACTGTGGGTATCGCGCACAGAATGGACGTCCAGGATGCATAGCCCAGCGCTGCAGCGACAATCCCGATTGCTGTCCCCGCTAGAACGGACTTACTGGCCGCCCACACCAACTCACCTAGAACGATATCGCCGAGCGTGAGCTGTGTGAACAGAATTCCCTCCCAGGTGCGTTTGACACCCATCCTAGCAAAGGCCGCATATAGGGTTTCAAAGGTCGCGGATGTCATCGCACTGATTGCGACCATACCGGCCGCCAAAAAGGCAATGTACGAAGTCCCCTCAACTCGTCCCACGATAAGTCCGAGGCCAAAGCCAAGGCCCAACAGATTGGTTATAGGGTCTGCGAGATTGCCGAGAAGCGATGCAAGCGCGACTTTCCTCCATGCCAGGAAATTTCGTCGCCATACCGCGATCCAGTTGTACGCGTTAGCCGGCATCACCGACGCATAGCCATCATCCATCGCTCATTTCTCCATCTCGCGCCCGGTCAACCGCAAGAACACGTCTTCGAGATTCGGAGGGCGCTGCAGTACGCGAAGGTTTGCTTGCCCGCGCAGGTGCACGCGGACTTGCTCCGGATATGGCGCGTAACAAAAAAGCGTCTCTCCACTCACTTCGATATGCCGCGCATAAGGCCTGATCAGCTCTCGAAGTTGATTGGGATCACCGCCATAGATCTCAATCACGTTGCAGCCGATATGCTCGTCGATCAAGGCATCTGGTTTGCCTTCGGCGATTTTGCATCCACTCTCAAGCACGCATAAGCGATCGCACAGGCGCTCGGCCTCTTCCATGAAGTGAGTGGTCAAGAGGATCGTCTTGCCACGCGCAAGCAGGGCCCGCAGGCGTTCCCAAATCAGGTGACGTGCATGCGGATCCAGGCCAGTGGTGGGCTCATCCATCACGAGTAGATGTGGATCATTAACCAGGGCACGCGCCAGTGTCAGCCGCCGCCTCATGCCACCGGATAACTCGGAGACACGCACGTCCGCTCTGCTTTCAAGACGCGCAAACTCAAGCAGCGCGGGCGCAACCGCCTCGATTCTGCGAGCGCTCATGCCAAAATAGCGGCCAAACACAAGCAGATTCTCTCGCACTGTGAACTCGAGCTCAAGGTTGTCGAACTGCGGCACCACCCCGACGCGCGTACGCGCCGCACGAGCTCGGGAAGGCACAGGCTCATCGAGGACTGTAATATTGCCTGCGTCGGGCGAAATCATGCCGAGGAGCATGCGCGCAATCGTACTCTTGCCAGCTCCATTCGGCCCAAGCAGTCCGAAGCACTCTCCGCGCGCGACCGAGAACGACAGGTCGTTGACGATAAGGTTGTCGCCAAATGACTTTTTTACCCCGGCAAGGTCGATCGCCACAGTGGACATGTTCATCTTAGGCTGACAGAAGTCGTTCCGTGGACAATGGCTTCTTGGCGACCGTTTTGCTCCAGAGCATGCCCTCGCACCAAACATGCTCGACACGCCCCCATTGGCAAGCTGCCGCAGCGTCCGGAAAGAATCCCCGTCCGTGGAGGTTGGCGCTCGTGTTGCAGAGCAGCGGAATGCCCGTGAGTTGCTCAAATTCGACGAGAAGCGCGGCAATTTCGTGAGGAGAGTTGCGGGAAATTGTCTGCAGCCGCGCCGAGCCATCAAGATGGACCACCGCCGGGACCTTGTCGCGCCAATTCGCCCGGGTCTGGTGATCGAATAGCATGTAAGGATCTGGCGTGCCCGGGCTGAAGATCTCCGGCGCCCGATCCTCCAGACAGATCGGCGCCACCGGTCGGAAGTGCTCGCGACGCTTGATGTCGTTGAGATGATCCTTCATTGCCGGGCACGTTGGAGCTGCAACAATGCTTCTACCGCCCAGCGCCCGCGGCCCAAGCTCGGCACACCCGGAAAGAAAGATCACGGGCTTGTTGTCGGCAAGAATCGACGCAAGTTCACTCAGACTGCAAGGTGCGGCCTCCCAGTCCGGCGGAACCTCGCTCTCCTGGAGGGCAGGACCACTGTAAACTGACCATTGCAATGGCCCGAAGCCATCTTGCGCTGCCATGGCGCCGCACGCCGCGCCGATTGCCGAGCCGCTGTCATTCGGAAACGGCGGCACCCAGACATCATCGAACAATCCCGTCGCGCGAAGCGCGCTGTTCCATTTGATATTGAGACCGCAACCTCCGGCGACACATAGATTTCGCGCTCCCGGAAGCGACGAATATCTTAGCAGAAGCAGCGCGATTTCCTTAACAAGAAGACGTTCCAGAAACACATGGAACGAGGCGAGGACGTCCTCCGCTCGCTTGGCAGCCAGGCGCAACGTGCTTGCCTCGAAGAACGCGTGCATAGCTGCAAGAGACGATTCCGCATTGTTGATGTCTTCGCGGTAGCGGCGAGCCTGCTCCGTGTCGGCCGCCAACCGTGTTTCATAAAGCTCCTGAAACACTTCCACTATGCTTTCATCAACTGAGCCAAGCGCGATGTAAGCCATCAGCTTGCCGGCGATGCCCAGATCCCAACTGGAGCGGTTCGGCTGACGGTACGGCCCGAAGTGAAGGCCCGCGGCAGCATAGGCGTGGCCAATCATAGGAAACAGCGATCCAATGAACCGAGCCCCGCGCGGTTCGACATAGTAAAGACGTGGAAAGATGCAGCCATCCCACACCAGACAGAACGAAGGCTTTCCCGCGGCTGCAAAGGGACTGGTGCTATATGCTGACGCGACATGGCCCGTGACATGCGGGTAGCTCTTATATGGAAACTCCTTGCCTCCGAGGAGGAGGCCAACGCCGTCGACGGGATCAAGGAGGCCCTCAGCATGACGCTCGACATATGGCGCGCCTTTTAGCGCAACCTGCACCGCTCCGCTTAGGAGCTGGAACTGCGATTCATTCTCCCCGTCCCAGCCGTCAACGACGAACTGATCGATATCCCGCGGCTCCAGGCCATGCTCAGCCAAGGCGCGCACGACTGCATCGAGATTGTCAACGGACTGATAGCGTGGACTATTGCCGCGCTTCTCTTGCTCCACGCAAAAAAGAAGCCGACCGTCCTCGACGACAGCAATTGCTCCGTCATGTGTCAACTTTATTCCGCAGATGCGCATACGTACTCCTGGCCTAATGACCGACGTTTGATTGTTCTGACGTGGCGTCCGGCTTTCGAAACTGGACGATCAAGCAGTCTTCGTTTGCCAATCCGGTGGAGCAGTGCCGACGCTCGACCTCCGATAGGCTCTCCTTAAAGAGAGCGATCACCGTTTCGGCACCAGCAGCATGCCCCCAGCGTTGACATATTTCATCACGCGCGGACCCGAAAATCAGAGTGCCACTTGGCGCAAGCATACTCACGAGGTTGCGGATAGCCGCATGCATCTCGCTCACGTCTTTGAGGTAGTAAAGAACCTCGGCCACGACAATCAAATCGAACTGCTCAGTGGACGAGAACCGCTGAATGTCGCAGGTCACCCAAGCAATATGTGACCACTTACTGGTCCGCAGTCGCGCTCGCTCAATTGCCTGCGGCATGACATCCACCACGGTAAGTCGCTCGCATAGCGGAGCCAGCATCTCCGTGAATGCACCGGCTGCACATCCTACTTCGAGGCCAGACGCAGCGTCTCCGTTGCCACACGACATCCGGAGCATTTGCGCGTATCGCTCCTGCTCGAACGAACTACTGTCAAGGCGCCATGGGTCGTCGAGAGCCAACTCTCGCTCTAATAGCTGATGGTTTTCGTCCAGAATCATGAGACGACCACTTATTCGTAGGCAGTCGAGCGTTCACGACCGGAAACACTCTCCGTGGCCGTGAGGCTCGATGGACGGTGCGATACCCCCCCTTTATGAATGACAGTAGGCCCCACCCCTACACTAGCCGCACCTCGTCCGGCATTGGGGCGCAGGATGACACGCTGTTTCTCCTCTTCCGCCGGCACATTAGTAACTTTTCGCGATAGCCAATCGCTATTGCTCAATGTACAAAGCGCATAAGCCTTCAATGGTAGTAAAAGAAAGATATTGATCGGTGTGTGGAGCGAGAAGCCGATAAACCGCAAATCGCGAGCACGAAGTGCTGCCACACTGCACCGGACCATAGTCATTGCAGCAATCGTCAGTCCCGTCCACCAGGGTATAGAGCCACCGATCACGAGCTGTGCAAGGGCAGCAAGTGTTGAGATCGCGAGGAGAAATGGGCCGAGATTCTGCCCGATAACATCTAGGGTCAAATAACCATCGAGCTCTGGCAGCAGGCGCAATGCAAGAAACGTATCTCGAAAGGTACTGCGTGCCCAACGGAGCTGCTGACGCAGATATGGCCCAAGACTGTGCGGGACGACGGTAGCTGCTATCGCGTCTGGGACGTATTCGGTTCGAAAGCCCGCCTTGAGCATGAGTATCGTTAGATGGCGGTCCTCGCCGAAATCACTCGGCTTCCCACGAAAGAATTGCGCTTCGTATTGATCAAGAAGCAAGGTGAGTGCGGAACGCCGATACATTGCACATGGGCCGCAGCAACACATGACGGCACCGAAACGCGCCTGTGCCGCGCGCTCTTCGTTGCACGCGAGCCAATATTCCATATCGATCAGCCTGGTCAGCCAGGTCTGGTTGCGATTACTTGCTACGAGTTGACCCATCGCCGCACCGATTTCCGGGTCATGCATCTTCAATACAAGCTTCGTGACGACATCGGCAGCAAGAACCGTGTCGGAATCGACGTTGAGAACGAGATCCCCGGATGAGCTGCGTATTGCAGCGATCTGCGCCTTGCGCTTTCCGACGTTGTTGGCCAACAAGATGATATTGAATCTCGGATCATTGGCATATATCTGGTGTACAGGCGCGACCACGTCGCGGTTTGCAGACCCGTCATCGACCACATAGACCTGCATCTTTCCGGCGTACTCTTGACTGGCAATCGACTCCAGACATTCGGCAAGCGTGTTTGGATTCTCATTGAAGCACGGCACGATGACGTCCACAGTGGGAAGGACCACCTCGGTTTGTCCGAGGCTGTCCTGTAGCGATGAGTTGATCGTCGGCTGGGCATAAAGCGCTTGCACGCTCTTATAGATAGTCGAGAGCAGCGCATAACTTGAAACAGCAGCAGCACTGGTTGTCGCGAGCAGGTCCATAGGTGTCAGTTCTTGTTTAGTGAAGTTGAGGGAGTGGACGGATTACAAACCCGCGCCGTTGTAGTGCCGGAATCAGAAATGCCAGCGCCTTCGTGGTCTGATCGCGCAGCGTTGTATCGGTGCACAGTCTCTCCTCATCGGGAGGATACCCGTCGTGCAGGAGCACAATTGCACCCGGGCGAACGTTCGCCAGCACCGAATTCACAATTGTATCAACCCCAGGGCGGGACCAATCTCTCGGGTCGACCGACCAGTGCAGAGCCGTGAGACCAGCGCTCGCAGTCATTGCGAGCACCTGTTGCGTCCATATGCCGTAAGGCGCTCGCATATGCCTGGGCGAGGCCTTCGGGCACGCCAGACGGATCGCCTCGCTCGCGGTCAGCACTTCATCCTGTAGCTCCGCAGGTCCGCATCTGGATAGATCAGGATGGGTCATCGTATGGTTCGCAACCTCATGCCCTTCCGCAATCACTCGTCGGATGAGGTCAGGATGCTCGATCGCGTACGTGCCGATGACGAAGAATGTCGCCGGAACCCGATGTTGCGCCAGCACATCGAGCACCTCTGGCGTACAAAACGGGTTCGGCCCGTCGTCAAAGGTCAAATAGACAGCTCGACTTCCGCTCACGTCAGCGTAGTCGCAGCGGACAGTGGATGGGGTGGAACGCTCTGTCACAACTCAGGCCCGTTCCGATCGATGAAAGTCCCGGCCGGCCATTCGCTTATCGAGCGCCCCAGCGGAAACACCACCACGATCACATCCTCGAGGCGGGTCGGCGATAAATTGGGATAGACATCCGGCTGCGTGGAGCGGACGCGAATGCCATGCATCAGGGTGGCGAGCCCCTGCCTTTCGACCAGTCGCGTCATATGTTTCTCAAGCGCCGACCGAACCGTGCCAAAGCCGAATGGAACGCCAAGCTCCTGCAGTACGGGATACATCACGCGCATTGCGTGGCTTATTCCGAGCCCTTCGAGATCCGGACGCACCGCATACAACCCCAGTTCTGCTACGAGGAGATCGACTTCACTAACTTTGATGAAGCGACGTAGTAGCCCGAGGTGGGCCGCTACCCCGCGCGCGTCGTAACCAATTGCACGGAGCTCCGGTCTTGCGCCGGCCCAACTTCGGCTTCCCTCAAAAGGCTGCGCATTGAACGCACCCGTCGGTCCATAACTCTTGCGGAAGAACTCCGCGAGCTCGGCATGATCGGCGAGCCGCAGCTCGTTCTCCCAACGAAGGCTCCACTGCACTTGAGCGCGCGTAGAAGAGCGTTCCGCAGCCGGGGACACGGCAATGTTCATGGCAAGCTTCCTTGCGCCAGTGGAATTAAGAGCGAGACGTTCACGTGAAGTCGTTAGTCGCCGAACCGCCGATCAATGCTGGGATGCGCGGACTTGCTGTGTCGGAGCTCGGCACCGCTCGCCTGCACAGCGCCGCTGGCCCCATGCTCGCGAGGCAGCGAGCGCTCGGTTCGCGCTCCTCATCCGGCCAATGCCCTGCGTGCCATATATCGGAAGATGCCCACGATGCGATTCGACAGGCCAGATGCTGTCTGCACCAAAGAGCTTTTGCGCCTCCTGTCGCTTCGATGTCCGCCGCTTTGATCTCTGAGGGCAGGCGATCGACGCGCGGCCCTCATCGACGGCGCTTCGGAGCGGCATCAGGTCAAACTGGCTTTCATACATCTTCGACACGCCCCGAATGCACTGGACAGGCGAGCCATTTGGAAAGGCGCCTGGAATTATTGGCATCCGCAATCTGCGCCTGCCGCTATTCCCTGACACTAGAATGATGCTGAAAGCGCTCTCAAGTGTACGCGGGTAAACCTCGAATATGGAAACGGATGGCGTCACCATACCAAGGTTTATCGGACCCCGCTTGCCGACCAAACGAGCGCACTTCGCACGGAGACGCAACACGGCTCGCATGACGCGCCTGTAGACGCCCATGAAACGGAATCGGCGGCGCGCTCGCACGTCCAGGAGCTTTCCTCTGAGCTCACCTGAACGACCATAAAGCATTGTGGTGTGCCTGGTTACTTTTTCAAACTTCAGTTTGCTATCCAACATCCCGCAATTTGGTAAAATCGATTGTTTCGATAGAACACATCCACACGATGGATAGACTCACAACATGCGGTTCAAGGGACTCGATCTAAATCTTCTCGTTGCGCTCGATGCCGTGATGACGGAGCGCAATCTCACAGCGGCGGCTCGCAAAATTAACCTGAGCCAGCCGGCCATGAGCGCTGCGATCGCACGGCTGCGCACCTATTTCCGTGATGAACTATTTACTATGAAAGGTCGCGAGCTCGTCCCGACACCTGGCGCGGAGGCGCTTGCAGGTCCGGTTCGCGAGGCCCTGCTGCACATCCAACTCTCAATCATATCACGGGACGCGTTCGACCCGACTCAGTCGAGTCGACGGTTCAGGGTCATTCTTTCGGATTTCATGACGATCGTTTTCTTCCGCAGAATAGTGGACCGCATCGCACAAGAAGCTCCCGCCGTGCGGTTCGAATTGCTGCCATTTTCCGATGAACCCGATGAGCTGCTCCGTCGGGGCGAAGTCGACTTTCTCATTCTGCCGGAACTGTTCATGTCGAGTGCGCATCCTAAGGCGACGCTGTTCGACGAGACCCTCGTGTGCGTGGGATGCCGCGCGAACAAGCAGCTATCCCGACAGCTTACGTTCGATAAATACATCTCGATGGGGCACGTTGCTGCCAAGTTCGGACGGGCACTGAGACCGAACCTCGAAGAATGGTTTTTGCTTGAGCACGGTCTGAGGAGACGAATTGAGGTGGTCGTGCAGGGCTTTAGCCTGATTCCGCCCATATTGTTAGACACGAGCCGTATCGGCACGATGCCCTTGCGACTGGCCAGACACTTCGAAAAGCGGATGCCGCTGCGAATCATCGAACCGCCTCTCCCCCTACCCATATTCACAGAGGCCGTGCAATGGCCCTCGTTCCACAATACCGATCCCGCGAGCATCTGGATGCGGCGGATATTGCTCGAGGAGGCATCCAACATGGCATCTGGTGAGCAAGGGCCTCCAACTCGTAGGCGCTGTTAGGCTTACCGCAGGCTGCGACTCCGAATATCCAAAGCACGCTATGGGCCCTTCGACGTGCTCGGTCCCTTTCCTCGCTTCGGCGTCTCCTGGAGAGACACTGCCACGACCTCACAAGCCAGTGATCCGCTTGCGAAGACTTTTCCAGTTGTAAGCGTGGTGACTTCCCAGGTGTGGTTTGATGGGCTTGCGCTGCGTTCAGGGCTACCCCTGGCAATATCGCGGATAGAACACGCCTCCATTACAAATGTTCAGCTTGGCCATTAAAATGGCTTGAATCGCACATTGCGTCAGGTTGTAGGTTGACCGTCGCGACTTGCGCTGCACGACACAGCCGTCGACGGAGCGCTTTGGGGACCTCACGGCGCTCACGGATGCTGGGACGATCTGCCATCAGCGAGCTGAACGGACCAGCTACGTGGTCGGCCGAAACCGGCGAGACGGATCAGCTTGGAGGGTCCTGAAGCTTTCCCGCCGCGGCCGATCGGCTTACCGCTTGCTGTCCATTCTTGTGGTCATTTCGCGAGCCTCTTGTCGTGATGGCCGGGTTGAGCCGATGTCCATTCGGGCGAGCCAGGACGATTGCTCCAAACGCAGCCGCCACCGCACGCTTTGTCGCAGCAAGGACGTTTGCGCCGGATAAGAAGAGATGCGTTTCAAAGGTCTGGATCTAAATCTTCTCGTTGCGCTGGATGCTCTGATAACTGAGCGCAATCTCACCTCAGCGGCGCGTAGCATCAATCTCAGTCAGCCGGCCATGAGCGCAGCCGTTGCCCGGTTGCGCTCATATTTTGGCGATGAACTGTTTGGGATGAGGGGGCGCGAACTTGTCTTGACCTCGCGGGCGGAAGGGCTCGCAGCTCCTGTACGCCAGGCGCTGGTGCACATTGAACTCTCAATCATGGCGCGAGACGTGTTCGATCCAGCTCGATCGAGCCGGCGATTCAGGATCGCCCTTTCTGATTTCATAACAGTTGTATTCTTAAAAAATGTCGTGGAGCGCGTCACACGAGAAGCCCCCACCGTCAGCTTCGAACTGGCGGCGCCGACCGCTGAGCACGAGGAGCTCCTCCGCCGCGGCGAAGTCGATTTTGTTATCCTGCCAGATTCTCTCATGTCCAGCGCGCACCCCAGGGCGGCCCTATTCGAGGAGAGGCTCGTCTGCGTAGGTTGCTGCACGAACAGGGAATTACAACGCGGGCTTACATTCGATCGATATGTGTCGATGGGTCACGTTGCAGTTAAGCACGGAGGCGCACCCCACACGCCAGTTGAGCAATCATTCTTAATCGATCTCGGTCCTACTCGGCGCATCGACATTCTCGTGCAGAGCTTCAGCATGATCCCGCCCCTCCTTGTTGGGACGAACCGCATAGGCACGATGCCATTAGGGCTCGTGAGGCATTTCCAAAAAACGATGCCTCTTCAGATTGTCGAGCTTCCGGATCCATTCCCCGTCTTCACTGAAGCGGTCCAATGGCCCGCACTTCACAACAATGACCCGGAAAGCCTGTGGATGCGGGAGATGTTGTTCCAAGAGGCCACGCGCATGGCAACTGCGAAAGAACACCCCGTCACCAGCACTCCGGAAGGAGCGGGCAGTGCCGGAAAATCCGCACAATCCGTCTCGCCGTTGCCTTAAGGAGGCTCGTGAAGTCTACGAACCTCACATTCCAACACTTGTCTCAGCACACACACAATTCCACCTACCTGGCTTGCTCTCCTTATCGCGGGATAAAGACCCTCCGGGCGCGCGGTTCATGAGACGTTCTTGATCTCTTTTGCGCGTTGGCGTTAGGCGCGATGTCCGAACCGCGGAATGTTGGCCTGGCTTTAGAGACGGACACGGAGCAGCACGTTTGCCCTTAGGCCAGGCGTTTACGTTGCAGCGCGGCCGCCAAGCGCGTCTCTCAAGAACGCATGGCCGGCACGGAGCTCCGGTCGTCAACTCTCCGAGTTAGTAGTTGCTCCCGATGAATGGAGGCGATCGGCCTCTTTGGAGTCGCAACAAAATGCATCGTGAGCATAGAGGTCGTCGATCATACAGACGAAGCAAGCATCCGCGCTCGCGTGTGGCCCTATGGCATCACTCTACAGTACACCGCATCTCCATCGCTCTGCGCCGCAGGTATGACTTCTTTTGGCCCTACCGCAGCCAAACGTCTTGACGACCTGCGCTGCCCTGGACCCAATTCAAACAAGGAGCTGAAGGTTGAAGCTATCCAGCGGCGTGTTCGATCCAGAAGAGCTTTCTGCCCTCGGACGACTTTATGACAGCGCCGTCGACGCGCTACCCCCATCGATGCGGAGTCCAGAGAATCGCACGGCAATCGCCAAGCTCATCCTGGAGCGTACAGTGGCTGGCGAGACTCAACTGGCATGCCTTGCGAACTTGTTGATCACCCTTTCCCCTCAGGGTTGATCCGCCGCCATTCTAAGGATAGTCACCACTCTCGCGCTGGAGAATGGAAGACGATTCAGGCTGACGCTAAGAAAGCAGCTTGAATCATACGTGACGTCAGGTTGTAGGCTTCAAAATTGAACAACATGAACAAACCTACACCAAGAAGGCGTCGATGGCGCATTGGCGAACTTGCAGAGGCGACCGGAGTAACGGTACGCACGCTGCACCATTATGAGCACACAGGACTCCTAGCAGCCACAGAGCGTACTGACGGCGGCCACCGGATGTATGACCGCGAAAGCCTGCAGCGGGTTCAGCAGATTCGCGCGCTGCGTGAGCTTGGCTTCTCACTTGTCGAGATCCGTAAAGCCATGGAGGGAACGACTTCTCTCACGGACCTGCTGCGCAAACATTTAGAGCGCATAGAACTTCAAGTCGCTCGAGCAACTTTTTTGCGCGACCGTTTGCGCAACATGACCATCGACGGCGAGGCGCAAGTAAGTGTGGATGAGCTGCCTGCCACTCTGAATGCCATGTCGCGAGTCGAGACGCGTAGTCAAACGTCCCCATGCATCTGCAATTTAGCTTCAGAGCGCGAGGACCGGTGGCGGCGAATCCGTGACGACCTTCGCGATTGCATGGATCGGAGCGAGCCCCCTTGCGGTGAGCGCGCAAAGGCTGTCGCAGTTGCAGCACGCTTGCTGATCAGCGAAATCGCCGGCGCCGATTCACGCGTTTCGATGATCCTGAAGGTACTTGCACGACTGAGCGCCCCCCGCGCTCTGGCTGGTTGGGATCCCTGCCTGATGCAATATCTCGATCTCGCCCTTGGCGGGTTGGAGGATTAGCCGTACTGACCCGTTCATGGCCGTTTCCACACGTCGGTTGAAGGCAACCTGACAATGCTAGGTTGACCGGCCGCGCTCTGATGCGGGCTGAAAGCTTTATGAGCTTAAGCGAACAGATGATCATGGCCCGCCGATGCGCGCTCCTGACGCACCCATGCCCCTTAAAACGGCTTGATCCGCACGTAACGTCAAATTGTAGACTCTCCGGAAATTGGAAGCTGGTCGAGCCAACGCACGGTTGGCTTGGAGCAGCCTTGACCTGCAGGGGTGTCTGATCACAACCACTTGGGATCACTTCAGTGAGCATTGAAGGCTATACAATTGCAAATACGCAGCGCGCTTCTGTTGCAAGTGCGGCGATTCTCTTCTGTGCTCTCGCCGCCCCGCTTGCGCTCGGTTCTGAAGTAAAGATCGCCGTGGCTGGTCCAATGACTGGAAGCAGCGCCGCGTTCGGCGCGCAAATGCGCGATGGTGCAGCTGCTGCGGTTGAGGACTTGAACGCTTCGGGCCTACTTCCGGATAATGCCAAAGTTATATTGAGGGTCGCTGACGACGCCTGCGACCCAAGGCAAGCTGTCGCAGTTGCGAATAAGCTCGCGACAGAGCGCGTCCTGTTGGTGGTTGCCCATTTTTGGTCCTCTTCGTCGATCCCGGCCTCCGACATCTACGCTGAAGCAGGCATCGTTCAGGTGTCACCAGGCTCGTCAACTCCTCAGCTAACAGAGCGCGGCCTTAAGACTGTCTTTCGGATCTGCGGGCGCGACGACCAACAGGGAACCGTTGCCGCCGAGTACATTCACGTGAACCATCCCAACGAGAACATCGCGGTGCTCGACGACAAGAGCACTGCTGGAAAGGGCATTGCCGACGTGGTCGAAGCCCAGCTTCATCGATTCGGACGACAAGTCAGTCGGCAAAGCTATGTTGCAGGTGAACGGGACTTCAGAGCGCTAGTCTCAAGAATGAAAAAGGATCGAGTGCGCGTCGCCTATATCGGCGGCTATCATACCGAAATCGGATTGTTTGTGCGCCAGGCATCAGATTCAAAAGCAGACTTCATAGTCATGGCAAACGATCCGCTGATGACCTCTGAATTCTGGGCGATTACCGGCAGCGCTGGGAATGGCACATTGTTTACCTTCATGCCCAATCCGGCCGGGAGTGCCAAGGCGGCCGGCGTGGTCGCCGGACTCAAAGCTTCCGGCCTGTCCGGTGAAGGCTACACGCTATACGCCTATGCAGCTGTGCAAGCCTGGGCAGAGGCGGTGAACCGGAGCGGCTCCTTCCATGCTACGCGGGTCGCCAGCGCACTTCGTTCACGGCCGGTCGACACCGTAATTGGCCCGGTCCGGTTCGACAAAAAGGGAGACAACTCGGCTTCTGGATTTTTGGTTTACCGCTGGCGCGACGGCCGTGTTGAACGTGTCAAGAAGTATTGATTGGCAGGCACCGCCGGCTCCAAACGCAATGTATCACGAATGACGAGACGCCCTCAGAACGTTATCGCAGCGATACTCGCTAGCTCTTTTATACTTGCTGCTTTCGGAGCGTTTTTCGCGTTCGCTGCGGCGCTCGCAGAGCTAGCTAGGGTCGAGCTGACGGAGGTGCTACGTCCGATGATAGACAAATAGCAGCCCCGTTGTCCCGATCCGTCCGGCAGCACAGGACCGCTGAGCGGTCGACTACAGTTCTGGCGGGTCTGAAGGCATGACCTTTCTGCCGCCAAGTGATTGAAGGTTCAGGGGGGAGGAACGGGAAGCTAACGAGTTTATAGTCACGCTATGGCTCAGATGGGGGCGCGTTCGCTACTTCGATCAAACTGACAGCCCGATCGCCATTGACGCATTCTCCTGTACCTATCATATCGCGCAAGCTCGGATCCACGCAGGGGAGAGAGAGCGGGACGGCATGAAGCAATCAGGACCCACCACATAGGCTATAGTCGGGTACGGTGGGTAACCACAGCTGGTGGATCGTAGGCGCCGACATTGCATGTCTGTCTCTTCGGCTTGGGACTACCCCAGAGCTTCAAACTATTCGCAAACGTGCAGCCCTGCGGCTTTTTCTTTGTCAATCATGATCGGTGATCAACGGATCAGCAGCCCTGCCCGACATCCCTTAGACGTTGCTCTGAGCCCAGACCGCGGGAGGCACCAATTAGCCGGCTCCGATGAAGGCGGTGAGACTGCTCGCGGGCGCTATCAACGAACTGGATGCATCCCATCAACACTTTCGATTTTACTAATTCCAGCCAAACACCGCATAAGTCGACGCCGGATTACGGAAAGAACAGTCCACGAATGTCTCGTGACAACGATTCCTTGCAGGTTGGTCGTAGCCCAATTCGTGTCTGTCGTGGCTGCACCACGCAATGTTTGACAACGAAACACGCGGGGCACCAATGCAGTGCGATGAGCAACCGCAGGCGGGCGCGCAGCCTATCACGTTGTCGTCTCTCGCCTTTGCGATGATACTTGGCGGCTCTAAGAAGACAGCTTTCACGCGCACTGTTCGGCGAAGGTAAATGCGTCCGCAGCATAGAACTCGGGCAGGTGAACTGTCCTTTGCACCGGTGCGGGCCGGACTTTTCGCTCTGACCAGAGCCGATAGCATCAACAATCCAGCCGTGTCGCCGCGGCTCCAAGCAAGGCAGTACAACCACCTGTGTGACCCCGACTGGAGTCACTGCAGTTATCCGACACGCCGGACGGCTCGATCACGGTCCAATAGACTTCCGGGCCATCTACAACGCTTGTCGGCTTTTCCATATACGCCCCCTTCCCCTTTGCGATCCTGTCGCGGGACATGTGTGCCGCCCTGTTTGGGGAGCGTGCGCACCTCCTGTGCAACAGCGATTCGTCGGCCGACGCATCCGGCGTCTGGCGAACGGGAAACGACGACCCTTATTCCGCCTGTCTTGCATTTCACCACTTTGGAGAAATACCGTGAAACTTGACCCTTCCAATTCACGCATACAGGATCTCGAGGATCGCATCGACCTGCAACTCGACATCGTGGCCGCGCTCATGCGCGAAGAAGGCAACGAGCTCGAAGCGATCCGACTGCTCAATGCACTCATAGGCCAAATGATTACGGCGGAGCTGGAGCTCGGCCAGCGTGGTGATACGAGCACCGGTGACGGACGAATGCGACTGTTTCGAGACCGTGGCGTTTACCAGCCCGAGGACCTTCAGTTCTTGGGACGCCTCTTCGATCAAACTGTGGCAGCATTACCGGCAGCGCTACGAACTTCCGTCAATCGAATGACGATCGCCAAGCTGATTTTTTCACGTGCGGCGGCGGACTGAACTTCCATTTGGCTTTTTCTGGGTTGACGGCGCTGACCGAACGTTTATCGCTGGACTGACAATCGTGCCAATGTCGTCCGCACCAGATGGAGGGTATGCGGCTTATGGGCTACCCGTCCATAAGCGGGTCGCTTCCGCTGGCTTTCTATATCGCAACTGCTCGCGACGTTCGAGAGCAGGCTCGCTTTATCTCGCACCGCGGACGACACAGTTACGTTCGATCTAGCAAGACCTTGCTGTTCCTCGACGCCTGTGGCCACCAAGAGCTGATAGCGCGGAAGCGCAACCCAACACATACGTTCGAGACACCGGACGGCTATCGCCGCTTCCGACCGCTCCCTGCGCCGACCTTCGAACTCGCTACATGTATCAGATACGATTCCCAAAGCAGCCCTAGGGGATGTGGCGCTTCTTCTTCCGATCAAGATCTACCAGATAAGGCAGCTACGACATGTTGGATGTGTGGTACCCTTGAAAGCTAATGCTCGGAACAGGGCGATCAGCCACTCCGCACGTTAGCAATCTTTCCGCGAGGCACCCCGATATTGTCCGCCGCGCACTGGTGGCGCTGAGACGCGGCGCGCACCACCTGTCCGTATCCGAGAACCTCACATAGCTTTCCGAGATCACAATATTGCGGTTGGGCCGCTCACGTCAGGTTAGTCGTGACTGGCCTGGCGCGGATCTTCCGATTGCAGGAAGAATATCCACAATTTATTGTCGACGCCAATCAACTGCGCACTACGGTAAAGAAGCGCGCTAGAATCCCTGCTCGTTTCACTCCTTTCAGAATTATTCGACTGCGCCTGGCAATACGACATTCGGTCATCCGACTTTCAACAACGATCTATAAACTTCCCTGAAGCACCGAGAGCAGCTCGATCGGGGGTCTGCACGCTGATGTCTCGCTTGCTACACGTCACGAAATCTCGGTTAGCTGTTGGGAGGGTACTCCCTTGTGTCAGGATGTCGAGGAGTGTTTTAGATGGATCAGTTTTCTTCCGACCAAGTGCAGGTGCCAGATGCTGTCGTGAGCGTCGCATTTGACAAGGCTTGGGGCTTCGTCGAGAAGGATCCCTTGCTGGCACATAATCTCAAAGCCGTCCTTCATAGACGATTGCGCACTTACCTTGAGTGTTCGATAAGAAAAGGCGAACGGAATACTCTGAATCTGGCAAACGAGGCGATACGCAACTTGCGTGCTGAACTCGCACCGTCGACCGACCAATGAGCGCTTGCAGCCGTACCGCTGGGAGCGTCCGGCTTGGTAAACGCATCTAACGGGTCTATGCGATAGGCAAATCGGGTCAGAGCGTAGTCGAGCAGACTTTCCTCTACTCATGCTCTGCCCGGCGCGCCCGTAATCAAGGCCTTCATTACCGATCTGTCTGAGCCGTCAGCATGCACGAAGTGTGTAAGCGCGGCCTCGTCTTGCCGTTTGCAACAGAAGGAGCCAAGCACCTCCCAACTTTGCAGTCGCATCGCACGCCATCATGAACGGCTCGTGTCCAAAGAAGGGCCCCGCGAGGCGCCACTGCCGGGCCGCAGCGTCTCGATGGCTGTGGAGCAGCGGCATTTTGCGCGCTCCGCAATCTGACGCCGCGTACGATTGGACACATTTCTTTCCAAGACATGTTGTGCGGCAGTTACAGCAATTCGCGTTCATATTGATAAACGCACGGCGCCGGGGGGCACCGAAAGGAAACGACACTCGAATGAAAAACATTCTGATTCTGACTGCAAGCATCGGCGCACTCGTTGCGGCCACTCCCTCCTTCGGCACGGACTTGGCCGGGCAGCCTGTCAAGGTCAAAGCGGCACCGCTGCCGGCCGCGGCCCCGATTACCGATTGGTCCGGCTACTATATCGGTGCAAATGGCGGCTGGGGAACGAGCCACAATTGCTGGGATTTCAATGGCGCCACTCCCGAGGGCTGCCACAATTCGACTGGCGGGACCATTGGCGGCCAGATTGGCTATCGTTGGCACATCTTCAACATGGTCTACGGCATCGAAGGTCAGGGCAACTGGGCCGACGTCAACGGCTCCAATATCAGCACCGCCTTTCCGGCAAGCACCGTTGGCACCACGACAGATGCATTCGGTCTACTCACGGGCCATATCGGCTACGCGTTCAATGCCGTGCTACTATACGGCAAGGGTGGTGCTGCGGTGACCAGCAACACCTATCAGGTCAACTCGTTGGCTACTGGCACCGAGATTGGCAAAAGCAGTGATGTGCGTTGGGGTGGCGTGCTGGGCGCCGGTGCCGAAGTCAGCCTCACGCCGAACTGGTCAGCTGGCGTCGAGTATAACCACTTGTTCATGCAGCGCAGCAACATCAGCTTCCCAGCGGCTCTTGGTACGGATCGCGTCCACCAGGATGTCGATCTCATCACCGCACGGCTCAATTACAAGTTTGGCTCGCCCTTTGCTAGATAGAGACCTCCACGCGGTCGCGTGAATCGGACCCCGGCCAGCGGTCGGGGTTCTTTCGCGAGTTGATCCCACAAAAACGGCAATCATGACATTGGTAGGGAAGGCGACAGCACCATTTGCGAAGCAGGGACACGAGGTGACTTACAGCAAGAAATGCAGCTTACCTCGGCGGCCCCTCGAGTCCGGCCCTCTCAGGGCCATGTGTGGACGGCTCCGGGTTGGCAAGGAGAATCCTCACGTCGCAGATTGGTCGGAGCAGCCATGTGTTCGGCCTGTTTGTGCGGTTCACATGACCGCTGGCCATAATGCCCTCCGCGGATCAGGTCCCGATCAAAAGCACGCATTCGAAGATGCCGTGGCCCGTATGGGTTGTCCTGATCGCCGGATCGACCGGCGCTGCATTACGTGCTGTTCGCCCTCCCAACCGTTACGTCACGCCGGCGATGTCGGCGCGATCTCGTTTAGGCCGCCAGCGCGGCCGGCTCCTGGTAGCGTTCGTTCCTCGCCATCATCGCCCAGGCCATCCTGGCGAGCTTGTTGGCAAGCGCGATGGCCGCGACCTTGGTGGGCCGGCGGGCCAACAATCGCGTGAGCCATGGCCGATGATCGGTGCCATGGATCTTGGCGTAGCGGATTACGGCGAGCGCGCCAGCCGTAAACAGGCTACGCAAATAGCGATCGCCCTGCTTGCTGATGCTGCCAAGCTTGTCTTTGCCCCCGCTCGAGCTCTGCTTCGGTACAAGCCCAACCCAGGCCGAGAAGTCTCGTCCCGATCGAAAAGCTCTAGGATCAGCAATGCTCGCGACCAGAGCTGTTGCCAGCGCCGGCCCAACGCCGGGGATCGCGTCCAGCCGTTTGCTCGTCGCGCTTGATCGATGCCAGGCGATGATGCGCCGGTCGAACTCCAGGATCTGGGCCTTCAGCGCGCGCAATTGCCCACCGAGAGCAGCAAGACACATCCGGGCGCCCTCCGGGACTCGGTCTTCGGCTGTATCGGCGACGACTTCCAGCAGTTGCTCGACACCCCCGCGCCCGACAGGGGCGACAATCCCGGACTCGGCGAGATAGGCGCGGATTGAATTGATCACGGCAGTCTGCTGGCGGATGAAGAGGTGGCGCGCTCGGTGAAGCATCAGACAGCTCTGTTGTTCAACCGTCTTGGTCGGCACGAACCCCATGTTGGGCCTCGTCACCGCCTCGCAAATCGCCTCCGCATCAGCGCTGTCGTTCTTCTGCCGCTTGACGTAGGGCTTCACATAGGCCGGAGGCATCAATCGCACCGCATGCCCCAATGCCTGCAACTCGCGGGACCAATGGTGTGATGATGCGCAAGCCTCGATCCCTACCAGGCAGGGCGGCAGCTTCTGGAAAAACGTCAGGACTTGCCGGCGCTTCAACTGACGGCGGATGATCACCTGGCCAGCTGCATCAACGCCGTGCACTTGGAAGACTGACTTCGCGATATCCAGACCGATGGTCGAAATTGGCTGCATAGGGCTGCTCCTCCGAATCGTGGGAGCCTCAAACGGCGCCCACACCTTGGCACTCTCGTGCCGGTGGAGGAGCCGTCCACAGCATCAAAAGCGCAGCCCTATTCCAGCCCAGTCAAGTACAAAGTTCGGCAGTTGATGGGACGGTCTACACACGACGCTCGTTAAGGACCTTGACCTGACTGCAGCTCCGGCCGCCCCATCCCCACTTAAGCCCCTTGCGGAAACACAACTAGGCCGCACCTGATGCACAACTTATGAAGGGCTCGGTGGAAAACGGCGAAGAGCTTAGCCAAGATCGTTGAGGCATGATTTCTCCGCTCTTCGCGATCATCTCGCTGCTCTATGCGAGCGTTGGTGAGGCGGGTGGTACTGCATTTCTGTTGCTAATAACTTTCATTGGTATGCCACTGCATTGTACAACAGAGGTCGGGTGGGGCACCCACTTTCGCCTGATCAAGCGCTTGCCGCAATCTCCTCGACGCCTGGGTAGGCTCAGCTCGCATTCGCGCAAGAGCATCTGCAGGCTCGATTGGTCTACCGAACCACAAACTTCCTCAATCCATTGTGACCGGACTGGAATACCAGGATGGGAACGCATTCATGCAATGAAAAGCCGCAAGCTCTCCACCCCGATCCTGCATAGACGGCTCGAGCTCGCAGCATCGAGAACATAGTGACTGGATGGTCGACGCCTGACCAGGCGGCCTATGTGACACTGAGAGCTGCAGGTGCATCACATCGACGCGACGCGAATGAAGGCTAACGGAGTAGATATGCGCGTCTGGCAGCGATCGATAGCTGCAAAGGCTATGTCCAAAGAAAACTACCCAGCTGGTCAGGCAGAATAGACCATACAGATAGTGTTACATCTGATGTATCTGGCCAGAATTCGCTTTGCCATCAGCAGAACGTCCACAACCGTTGTGAGTTGGTGAGCTGCATTAGACAGGAACGAGACGCCGCCGAACCAAGGCGCCCCGACGCACTCGGCCGGGGGGCTGAAAGTGCGCCGGGTTCGCCCCAACATCATCAGTACATCCGTGATGATGCTTGTGGCAATGAGACAAGCAGCGTGGCGGAATTGAGGCTTATGCTTCGATACTAGAGATCAAAGCGAGTTTTCGTCGGCTGCGCCGACAGACTTGAATCGCACGTCGCGTCACGTTGTACTATTGCGCTCCTCTCGCTCTCATCCAGCAAGCAACTTGTCTTCCGTGGCACGCCGGCCTTTGACGGGAGCCATCCTTTGAACCCTGTGAGCAACCAAATCGGCTTTTGCTTGGAAACACCGGTTTGAAAATATGCGCCAGCTCAGCTGCTTCTGGTGAGACCTGCAATCCCTGTTTTCGTCGCAGAATGAGCAGCCCTCAGCGAATGCGGAAACGACGTGCCCTCGTATGAGCGATTGAACGTTGCGCAGGCTCGTCGGGCACGTCTAGTCGCTTCTCCGTGCTCGCACGAGAAATTCATATCCTAAACGTTCAGATAGCCGCCAACGAGCGACTCTCACTCCCTCACCCTGCCCCTAAGCCGCGTTTGCAGTAACATCGAAAACGGGACCAGATCTCAGAAACCACTAGGCGGGTTTGACATATCGCAAAGACATTAGAGAGGGTATTCGTCAGCTTTATGCTGGCCTGAGCATTGGAAAGTTAGGACTTGCCGACCTCCCTTCTGAACAAGTATTGCGATGCTCGCCTGCCTTGGTACACCATCTATCCAACCGTACCGGATTTCTCCGCGTGGTCGGTGCCGAGACTTGTGAGACATGGCTGAGGCGACTGCCGCCCGACGAGCCCGTATCGCTCTACATCCACGTTCCGTTCTGTCGCTCTATCTGTTGGTATTGCGGCTTCCCTACAAGCCTCACTCGCAGCGAGCGACCGGTCCGCAATTACTTGGCAGCGTTGCGAGAGGAGATAGGCTTGGTCGCAGAGCAAGTGCCGCGCGCTCTGCCGGTGAGCGACGTGCATTTTGGCGGCGGGACGCCGACCACCATTGCACCGAGCGATTTTCTCGCCTTGATGGAACTCCTGCGCCACTGCTTTGCGTTCAAAAAATCAGCTACCATCGCCATAGAAATCGATCCGCGTGGGGTCACGCCCGAGATGGTCGAAACGTTACAAGCGGCCGGGGTCAGCCGCGCGAGCATCGGCGTGCAAAGCTTCGATCCTATAGTTCAAAGGTCGGTCAACCGCGCGCAGAGCGAGGTGCTGACGGCTTCTGTCGTCGAAACTCTACGCCAGCATGGGATAAACCGCATCAATTTCGACCTTCTCTTCGGACTACCGCATCAAACGGTGCGGTCCTGCGTCGACACCGCGCGGACAGCTCTGGCCATGCGGCCAGACCGGCTTGCAGTTTTCGGCTATGCTCACGTCCCCTCCTATATGAAACGTCAACGCCAGCTCGATGAGACGGCGCTGCCGGACAATATTGCCCGTGCTGAGCAAGCCGCGGCCATAGCAAATACCCTGGTCTCGGCCGGCTATCGCCAGATCGGGCTCGACCATTTCGCCCTGCCCAACGACGAGCTCGCCCTGGCGCAGAAAGCTGGTCGACTGCGGCGCAACTCCCTCGGTTATTCGGCTGATACCACCAAAACCGTAATCGGCTTAGGTCCATCCGCCATCGGCCGTTTGCGTGAGGGTTATGTGCAGAACGAGATCGCGACCACTTCCTATTACGAACACGTTCGAGCCGGCCGCCTGGCAACCTCAAAAGGCTATTGTCTGTCGGCTGAAGATCGCCTCCGCGCCGCAATCATCGAGCGTCTAATGTGCGATTTGCACGCCGACATACCAGCGATCTGCGCTGCTCACGGATTTGATCCGATTCCTCTTCTCAAGTCTGCAGGCCGGCTGGGAATGCTTGCCGAAGACGGGATAGTGGACATTGAAAAGGGCTTAATTCGGGTCAAGCAGGAGCATCGGTTCGTCGTTCGTGCGGTTGCTGCCGCATTCGACACTTATCTCGACCGTACCCCCATTAGCTAAGCCATGCCTCGAGCGGAGTTGAAGACTCGAGTACACCTGCAGCAGTCTCGGCCTCAAGGCTCGGCTTTCTTCGGTCCTGCGATCATTGGCGCGCCTCCGAGAGAAACAGGCCGTTCTCGTTTGGACCGGCCGAAGGGTTTCCTGGCGCTGCTTGAACAGCCCGGGCTGCCGACAAAGCAGTCGCGGGAGCAGCAGATGGGAGAGGAGTTAAACTCTGCAGCGAGTCGATCCGCGAGGTCCGGATCGTGATCTGATCCAGGATCCCTTTTAGGTCATCACGCTGGGCAACGGCCCGGCGCTTGAGTTCCGCGATCTCATCGTCAGCTTTCTGTTGCGCCTCCCTTATCTCGGACTGAACCTGTCTCCCCTGGTGACGGGCTCATCTTTGAAGCGACGTCCTGCACTTCTGGCGACTCGACAAATTGTTCAAAATGACCCAAAGCCACGCGCCAGAAGCGAGCCGACGAGGACAAGCGGCAGCATCAAACCGGCGAGAATCCGTCTTGACGGCCTGTGCAGGAGCGGCCGCACGTCTGAACCGGCCGCTTGAGCAATCGACTCCATTGCTCCTCCCTCAAAATCCCTTCCAGCAGGTTTCTTTGTCGACGCGAGAGCCTACGATGCTGACGCGCTTCTAAGGGCTACTAGCGTCCACAATAAGCAATCTCGGCCACCTTCCCGATCGGCTGCTCCTGCTTCGATGCTATCCCCTTCAGCAACTCGACAATTTGCGCTCGTTCTCCATGATACAGTCCCGCAGCGAGCAATGGTTGTCGTCGTTTGGCCATGGCGATGGCGCAGCATTTTTTCCTCATTCAGAGGAATATTGCAGATTTTCTCGAGCGTCGCACGAATGCAAATCGTCCGCGGCTTCCTGCATTGTGTTGGATAGAGCAGCCTCGCCTCAGGCCTTGACGACATCACAAACTTCATCCGGGACACGCCACATAGGCACAACGGCTGAACGGCCGACCCGCAATGGCCGATCGGACTAGCTATCATTGCAAACTGTTCAACTCCCAATTCCGGCGGGTTGCTTGAGATGACGGATAGATGGCAAGCGTGACCAACGAACGCCGCGCACGTCATGGACTCCGATGCAACACAGATTTTGCACTGACAACCGCGGTAACAGAGCCAGCAACGTGCTCGCAGATTGGCGGCAAAGCCGCTGTATGGCTGTTCCCTCCGGCCTCCTGGGCCATCAGGTTAGACCTTCTGGTGTGATTGCCGGACGCGCAAATTCAAAGGCGCCTCGGCGAGCTTGGCGATTTTCTCGTCTTTCCGTGACAACGATGCCAATGAAGCGCTTCGTGAAGCCTGGTCTCACCGCCAAATCGGCTGACTCAGGTGAGCAAAGTGGAGATTCGCAACGCTTTCGTGCCCATTGCAGCGAGGCGCTGCGCGCTCGTGATGAGCATCTTGATGAACCAACGCTCGGGGCTGGCTCTCGGCGCACCGGCCTCGTTCATAGCCGTGGTTGCGAAGCGGATCATCACGTCGCGAGCTAACAGCTTTACAAGGCGGGGATGGTTCTTGTCGGAACAATCGAGATCCAGCTCGCCGTCCTCGCCCTCGAACGAGAAAACCCTAAGAGCTTACCGTTGGCCAATCAGGCCGCAGCGCAATCTATTCATGGCCGGGAAAGATGAAAGCAAGGTGCGCCGTGCGTGATTGCTTTCTTGAGACGAGTTTGCCGTGGGGATACCCGGCGGCCAAAGCACTTTCCTTTAATTTAAAGCCGAGAGGAAAGCAACGTTGGCTTCTTATCGCAGTTTCGCTCGCAGCTTATCTGGTCGACAATTCCGTACTGGCACAAACCGCCAGCGGGTTTGATCCTAGGAGCCACCCTGTGGATCAGGCCAGCAAAAGACGAAAGGCTTCTGATCCGGCCGAAAAGCTCCGGATGGGCCTGGCAACCAGCCCTCGTGCCCCGGCGCCAGCACCAAATCCCGGTGCGTCTTTCGAAAAGCGCGCTCGTGCGGACAGAGCTACTCAGACTAGAACGCAAAAGACGGTCGATCCCCTCGCACGGTACGACAATCTGCGTGAAAAAGGAGTGTGGTTCAACATACCTGGCGCTGTGGACACGATCGATCAGGACAAGGGCGGCGTTAGATCAGCGCTTGCAGATGTCGGCATCGGCTACATCGGCTGGACACACAACAGCTTTGCAAACAACCTGCTGCCGAATGCCGCCAGAAGTATTATCGCAAACCAGCTCTATATGGGCCAGAATCCGACCTTCGCGTCGGCAAACTTCATGATCGTCACCTACGATCTCAGCCGGCTTGGCATTTCCGACGGACAAATTGTCATAGGGGCCGAGCAGCAACACTGGACATGGGATCGCCCGGGACCAGATCGAGTGGGGCTCAATACGCTCGCCTACTACCAGACTTTCTTCGACAAGACACTAGAGCTTAAACTCGGCTATCTCAGAAACCAAAATGAATTCACCGGCACATTGTTCGGAGGGATTACAGGATCGAACATGTCTGCCTTGTTCCAGGGGGGCATGAGCACCAATGCCGCACCGACGCCCGCGGTCAATCTGAAGTACAATTTTGACCGTGGCTTGTACAACAAGGTCTCCGTCCAGCGCTCAATTAGCCCAGATGGTCCCTATGTCCAGATAACGGAGAATCCCACGGGCTTGAACTGGAGCACGCCCCATGCAGGCATTCTTCTCATTGATGAAGCCGGCTACAAGAGCAAGGCAGCTCCCGGCGTACCCGATACGTGGCTGCGGGCGGGCGTTGGTTTCAACACCAGCCGGTACACGAGTTTGACGGATCCCAAGCGAGGGAGGGAAAGCGGGAATAACTTTCACTACATCGCTGCGGACAGGCAGTTCTGGCAGAACGACCCCGATGGGATCCCATCTCGCGGGATCTATGGCGGCTTCTCCATTATGGAAGCTCCGCCGGACCTGAACAGGATCAGCCGGTATTCTGAGCTTCGTCTTTACGCCAGGGGAGCATTTGACAGTCGGCCCAGTGATCTGATTGCACTCGTTGCTAGCAACACGAGCTGGAGCAAATTTGCGATGGATGCTGCCCTCGCCAAAGGGCAGCTTGCGCATCGCGACACAACAGCAATCACCGCAACATATACCGCCCATCTCGCTCCGGGAATATATGCAGGGGTCGGACTGTCATACATTCATAACCCGACAAGCATCACGCACACACCCCAGACTAAAGACGCGCTCAATCTGTTGCTATCTACGTTGATATTCTTCTGATCATCGCAACCGCCATTGTGCTACCAACTCCTCGTGACCCGAGGGACTTGAGCTTGGCGATCTCTTTGAAAGGATCCGCCGCATCTGCGCTAGCCAGGCATTGTTGCTCGGCTTGACGGAAAGTCGCTGACCCGGCGGTGACGTGCGCGAGTTCAGCGGGGACGCGAATAGCAACAGACTCATTGAAGCATTAAAGTATCTACGGACCTTTCGCTCGACGGGGGCGTCGTGCCCATCGTGCGTCCAAGGCGCACTCGCGCTAATCTCAATCCTTCCCCACAGAACCGGACTCTCATCAAGCCCGAAGACGCCATACCCACGGACACGCATCGATGGCGCCCCTGTGCAGGACCGCACGCCGCACGAGGCTAATCGGCACGAGGAGCATCAGGGTGGGCAGGATAATACGCCCATACCTCGGCTCTCCACGAAGGACAGGTCCTTGTCGGTCCAGAGCAGCTTCTTAAGAGCAGCTTCGCTGCCTACTGGATCATCTGGGCGACCAATCCATACCCTTGCCATGTTCCGTCCCTTCGCAGGAGCTTCAGCAGCTCGAAAGGACTTACGTGACGAGCTTCAGCGGCAATGGAAGGATCCCCTGGCCTCTCGTTTTCGTTGATCCAGAAGAGTTTACTGTTGATGAGGAGCAGTTCTCGAGGGGGGCTCGACGCAGAGCAGGGCTCTCGGGAGGAACCCTCGGGTAAGCGTTGCAGGAGGGCCCTATCGATCGGGGGGCACACGGCGTTGGCGAGAGACAGTCGTCTTCGAGACCAACCTCCTGTCTGAGTACGAGCAGTGGAGTTGTAGCACGATAAACCGACCGCCAGCACCATCGCCAACGTCACGCCTCAGCTCTGCAATCTACATCGACTGGATGCATGGCCCATCAAGCGCGAAGTGAGCGAAGGCCGCGCGCGAACTGCCCGCCGAGCATTTGGAAATGCAGCCAAGTTTGATTCTTCAGCCACGTTCGGGATAGGCGCGAACGCGCCGGCGTCCCTCGCTTTCCACCAACTCGCCCCTATAAGGCACTCCACGGATAGCGAAATAGGTCGGGCGCCCAACTTCGGGCATGATGCGCTGGCCTTCAAGGACGCGGACGAGGTAATCGGGCAGGAATCGCTCCCGGTGCTCCCATCCGCCCCGAATCAAGTACCCAAGATCGACTGTACCTTCGTCGGGTCGCGCGGCCCTGACGATCTGCGGGGGACGATAGAGGGGCTGCGATGGGCCAGCCTCGTTTATCCCGCCAGCGCGCGGGTGGTGGATCAGGCGAACATCCATGGGGCCTTCCGGCCCGACAGTCGCGGAATAGTGCTCCCCATTGATCACGAACTGACTTGGCCCGAACTGGTTTGGCAGCAGATTGATATTGCTCAATACTTCGATCAACACGTCTGAAGCCGCCTTGGAGCCGTGGCGCCAGTCGGCGCCAACGATCGCTCCGATATCCCGCAGCTCCGGAGCCGCCCCCGGCGGTCCTGCGAACCACGAGGTGGCTGCAAATCCAGGTGCTGGCGCAGAGCGCGCATCGTCACGCAAGTCGTGCGGTGTGGGTGGATCGAGATCAACGAAGGAATCGAGGCCGCCGTAGATGTTTGACGATCGGGGCCTCACCGATGACGGTGATGCGGGTTCTTGCATTTGTTGCCCAAGCCAGGCCCAGGCTCCCTGGCTCGGGGTGGCCGGAGTAGCAGGAAGCTCGAGCGGCGGATGAGCTTGCGCGGCCCAGTGCGGCGCTGGCACTGGTGAGGCGGGTTCGTGGATTTGCTCGCCAATCCAATCCCGGGCTGCCGCGCTCGGCGTTGCCGGGGTTTCGGGAAGCTGTTGCGACGAACCGGCCTGCCAATCGCTGGGCGCTCGCATCGATGTGGTGGGCCCGTGGATCTGCTCGCCAAGCCAATCCCAGGCTCCCGCGCTCGGGGTGGGTGGCGTTGCAGGAGGCTCCTGCATTGAGTGCGGCTGTCGAGCAGCTTCCCAAGAAGGCTGGCCCGGATCCTCAGGAGGCCGCAATCCAAGCGCCCTGTTCGCCTCCAGGATTTGCTCGTATTGGCCAAGCTTGACTAGATCAGGCTTGATCTTGCCGTCTTTGGTTTCGCGCCTGTATTCCTCGACGTCCCGGTCAAGCGCTGGGGTGGAAAGTCTGCCAGCCATTGCCGGCCGATCATGCGTCTGCAGCCACTCACTTAGCCTATACATGCGGCGAGCTTGCCTGTCGATCGTCTCCGGCTCGATCCTGTGCGCCGCCTTTTCCGCCGCCGACCACCTGTCGATGAGGATTGCGTCCGCGCGGTGAGGGGCCAGTCGGCGGAGATCAGGCGCCAGCGCGTTTCCGGCACCGACCTCACGGAGCTTCTTCAAGGCCGCTTTGATGCGTCTGCTTCTGTCCTTTGCGTAGGTATCGACATCCTCATCCAGCTCAGCTTCCAGCTGATGGTTTTCCACCTCCGGGTTGTCCTGCTGCGCGTTTTCTGATTCCCGTTGAATTCGATCCGCAATTGAGGGCCTGCCGGCGGTGCTCAGGCGCGCGCTCAAATGGCGCAAATCGGCTGCGGCATTCTTGATCGTGCCGTCGGTGAGGTTACCCGCCGCTTTGTTTCTGAAATCTCTTATCAGCACCTCGTCCTCCTCTGGGACAGCGCGCGTCCGGCCTGGCTGGCGAGCATAGTCAATGCGAAGAGTCGTGGAAAAGGCATCCCCCTGTCCCGCATTGCGCGAGTACTTTTCGCTGCTCCCGCCAAAAGCCTTGCCGATTCCCGACTTGAAGCGTGACCATAATCCGCCGCTCTTGCCGCTCTTGGCCGACGCGGCAGACTCTGCGTCTGGAAAGCTGTAGCGCGCGCTGCTGAACGGATCATCTCGCAAGCTGGACTGCGGCACTTGCGCCGAAGCGGGAAGCTGGAAGCTGGGAATGTCTACGCTCCGGCGCGTGCCGCCCAGCGCACTCTCCCTAAAAGCGGAGTCCGGCGGCACCCGCATCGAACCGCCGAAATCCTCCCGCCGGACTGCTCGACCCCCTCCTGCGGGAGCCCGATCAGGCGAATTTGAGTTGCTTTCATCTGACGGATCGAGACTCAAATCCTCCAGCCGCCGTTCAAAACCACGGTGCTCCCTTTGGTTGTCTCCTCGCTGCGCGGTCCGCTCTTGCAGGGCGGCGTACTCCCGCATCCAGGCTCCTGAATCGAAGAATGGGTCAACCGGATCCACCCTGCTCTCCTCATGTTTGTACAGGCCGGACAGCAATCGGTACGGCCTCGTAGCAGATCGTCTAGCAAGAAACAGATTGTGGATTGTTGTAGCCGCAACCTTTCGAAAAGCTGACGAGATCAGGACATTGCTGCGCGATTAACGGCCTCGCATCGGCCACCGCCTGGCGACAGGCGCTCCAATTTTTTCGCACCTCTTCGCCCGGCCTGTTCCAGTCGGCGAATTTTGTAAGCCGATGATACCAATGGATCGTCCTGTCGATCGTGTGAGCAATTCAAGCATCAGGCCCGGAACTCACTCAGCCGCTAAGACTGTCTAAGGTCATGCGTGACGAGCATCTTCTCCTCCTTCGCATCAACTTTGGCGCTGAGCTTATCCTGCGGGTGCTCTTCAATGGCGGACAGCGACCTCTCCTTGACGCAGACCGGGGGCGTTCTGGTGTCCTGGACTTCCATTTGTTGCTTTCGGCTGCGCTTGTGAGGGACCGAATTGGCCTACTGCGGTTTACCAGGTCTGGCGCTTTCGCTCGAATGCAGAACGTCCCTTTCGAAGGCTTACGGCGTATCCCCCGCTTCCCGGAAGACGTGGATCACATAGGGCTGCCCTTGAGGGAGCGTAGTCGCCTAGACGAGAGGAACAGCGAGTTCAGATATCAAATCGCCCAGACAGCTTTTTCAAGAAGATGTGCAATCCTGAGTTCTCAGCAGTCATCCCGAGCGCCTCTCGGCGCTCGGGAGCGGACAGGCAGCGCGCAGTTCGAGGCCGAGCTTGGCAGGCCAGCTCGGCAAATGAAAATCCGGCAGGCTTCATTCGTCCCTTGACTGCGGAACCGCAAGGCTTGTCGTGCAGTCTCGGAAGCGCCTCGATCAAGCGCGTGCAGGACTTCGCCCGCATGACGGATTGGCCATCGTAAGCTGCGAATACGGTACTCCACCACTGCTTGCCCAGATGGATCTCGCTGGAAGGACTCGAAGTCAACTAGATCTGACGAACAGTTAACTCCCGCGTCAAACCAGCTGGTTGGTCGGCGCAGCGGCCTGTCTGGTCTGCTCAACAACTTCCGACTGACGGAGCTCTGGTCCCGAGGAGCTGTGGAGCTGACGCAGATATGCCTCGCCTTGCGCGCGCGTTTTCATCGCTCGGCAAGACCGAAAGGCCCGCATTTTCCAACCTGCAAAAGCACCTTCGCGGCAATTGGCGAGGCTTTGACGATCGACTTTTTGGTTCCGCCACAGAGCATTGATAGATATATCTCCGGCGTGAGGAGACCTCAGAGTTCGAGGCCGCCACGCTCGGCCAGCACACGGTGCATGACATCGCGTTTGATCTCGCTGGCGAGCTCGTTTCGGACTTGGGCTCCGAGCACCCGCTCGGCATCCGGATCGCCCAGAAGACCGTGCTCGCCCAGTCGCTGATCCAAGCGGGTTTGAAACTCCTCGCCCATGGCTTCGACGAGCCGGTCTTGCATCGCTTCATATTCATCAGGAGCGATTCGCCTCAGCACCGTCTCCCACGGTTGCCAGCGGGTTGCCATGTAGTCAGTAAACTGGTTCGCTTCTTGCTCGCGAACCGAGTCCAGTGCGCGCGCCGCATCATCGGATGTCACGTGAGAAACCGTCAGAAAGCGCATGTCAGGGGCGACGTGAATCAGCTCCAGCGGCTCGCGAAGAAGATTTTGATAGGCCAAGTAGACTTCAACGTCGTCTAAGTCCGGGTGGAGAGTGAGGAGCGCGTTGACCCTGTCGCGCGCGATGCCTTCCAGCGCGTCCAGGCGGAACGCAACGCGGCCGCGCTGGATGAGTTGGCCGAGCCTATCATCATACAACCCCTCCTCGACGTCAGCATTAAGGCGCGCGGTCCGCATACCGTTCCAGTGCAGAGTAACACGATCCTCGCAACTCGCGTTGGCTTCGGAAGCCTGTGTGAAAAACTGCTCGCGCAATCTCGGATTGGTCGCCGCCTGCCGCAGATCGTCCGCCACGGCCTGCCGAAACTCGTGATTGCCATAGTTGACGGTCCCACGTAGCCTTTCTAGGAACCGGGCGTAGTCTTGGGCGCCAGGCTCATCCGCAAAGTGCTGCCACTCCGCTAGCGCCGTCGGATCGTCCCCGAGCCAGTGCGCGGCAGCCTCGTCCAGAGGCAGTTGCTCAAGATGGGGTGCTGCTAGGTGAGCGCGGACCTCGTCCGGGAATGGGTTATTACCGAACTCGACGTTCTGCAGCGGATGGCTCAAACTCCCCGGTAGGAGATCCTCGGGCAGGCTGGTCAGCCGGTTACCGCTGACATCGATCGATTCAAGCCAGCTCGGAAGGGTTTCGGGGAGATTGGCCAATTGATTGCTGCTGACATCGAGCTCAACGAGCCGCCATGGGAGGGACTCGGGGAGTTCGGTCAGCTGATTGCCACTAACCTCGAGCGAGGTGAGGCTGCTCGGGAGAGCGTCGGGCAACCTAGTCAGTCGGTTGTTGTTTGCGTTCAGGATCCCCAGCTCCGCCGGGAGGCTATCTGGGAGACTCGTCAACCTGTTATCGCTCACCTCTAAGCGATAGAGGCTCGCCGGAAGAGCGTCCGGCAAACTGGTCAACCGGTTGTGGCTAATAAAAAGTTCGTGGAGACCAGGTGGGAGGCTAGCGGGCAGGCTGCCTAGCTCGTTGTGCATGGCGCGGAGGTTCAGCAGTCTCGGCGGCAGGGCGTCGGGCAAAGCGGTTAAGGACAGGGATGACAAATCGACCAAGTGCGAGCGCATGTTGTCCGCAGCCCTGATTCGCGAGCGCCCCTGTCCGCGGCTCTCCGCTGAGCCCTGCCCCTCTTCGCCAACCCACTCGTCCAGGATCCGCGCGCGCGCGGAGCTGGGGGTCCGATACCCTGTCAAGCTTTCGACCAAATTTGCCAAGGCGCGGTTGAAGCCGCCGAGGTAGCTTTCCCGCTCCCCTTCTTCAAAATTATCCGGGGCAGAACCTGCGCTCCGCTGTGCCTGTCCTGTGTCCATCACCTTATCTCCCTCGTCAGAAACTAAGAAATCCGCGTGCCGCTGCGCAAGGCCGCGGAGCAGGAGTTTGCGCGCTGGCGCAATAATCATTCGAGCGGGCGCACGTGCGCCCGCGGCGGCCCGCCCTGGTCTAAGGCGGCTCAGCTTCACACGATTTGGAGGCGGCGAATGGATCGCTGCTGCTGCAAAGTTTGCTGCCATTCCGTTGGCCGATAGATCCAGAGGACCGCTAACGTGAAAGCGTTCTGCCGCTAGCACGGCCACCTGTCGATCAGCTGACGAGTCTCGCTGCAAAAACGCCCGAGTCACTCGGTTTGCCACCCGTAGCAAAGACCAGCGTTGCACCGATTGCCTTGGCAAGTGAAAGGGCGGCCGCGGAGGTGAGCGTTCGAGCGCCTGCCGCTCGTCGTTCTTCACGGACTCGGCCGAAAAGGGACCCCTGCCTGCCATTGACGTAACGCACCGTTGCCGCGCCCCGGGCTCGATGTTTAAGCCGCTGCCGCGTCGGTGCGGAGTGTAGGCGCAGCTAACGGACCGCCATGGATTCACTGTTCCAAATCGTTGCACCGAAATTATGCCTGCTTCGATGCCATCGCTGCGGTAACTGCGATAGGGCCGTCAGCTTGTCGAAAGAGTAGTGTCCTAGGTCCTAGATGGTGTCGTCACGGGCTGAGTTGGCCCGGTGTGGTAAGGGAGGTGAAATGGATCCTTTTGAGACAGGGCAAATTCGGCGTGACGGAGGCATTCCTTCTGCATCTTCCCAACAAGAGGGGGCGGAAGACGGGCGGGGGGCGCCACAGTGGGATGCATTCGTGACGGGTTTCGCAGCAAACTCCGGGCATTCAACCCATGCGGTGACCGAAGCAGACGAGACCCTTGAGAATTGGGCTTCTGAACAGCACGTGGGTCTCCTCGAGGACCGGGACGAAGCGGCAAGGCGGGTCAATGCTTTGGGTGAAGACGCCATGCTGGATCTCCAGTCGCTGTCCCTTACCAGTCTGCCCAGACTTCCAAGCGAGATCGTCGTGCTCGATGTGCCCTTCAATCGGCTTACCAATCTGCCTGACGAACTTCCGGCTTCGCTCCAGCGTCTTGATGTTAGTGGCAATCAGTTGAGCAGCCTGCCCGCGCTCCCGGGCGGGCTCAGAGGCCTCGACGTGAACTCGAACCGGCTGGAGAGCCTACCTGCCGTCCTACCTGCCGGGCTCCAATTTCTTTCCGCCAACCACAATCGGCTGCTGAACCTACCCGACTCCTTCCCTGCTTCGCTCCAATTTCTCCACGTCAGCGATAATCAGCTGACGAGTCTACCGGTGGCGCTCCCTGCTATGCTCGAGTTTCTCGACGTCAGCCAAAATCAACTGACGGATCTGCCGCCGGCTCTCCCAGCTTCGCTCCGGTTTCTCGACGTAAGCCAAAACCATTTGACCAGTCTGCCGGAGGACCTGCTGACGGCCTTGGGCGATGGTGGCACCCTAGTTCTGACTGAAAATCCGCTATCTGAGCAGGTGCTGGCGAACCTCAGTACAATCCTAGGCGCGGAGGGTTATGTCGGCCCGACTGTCCACCTTTCGCACGACGACGAAAGTGAATCGTCCGGGACAGACGATGAGCAGGCGGACGCTCTCGCTGAAACAGTTGCAGAATGGCTGAAGGGCAATCCACAGGAGGACGATCGGGAGGTGCTTGCCGCTTGGCAGAACTTTGCAGAAGAGCCGGGCGCTCGGGAATACGGGCTTTTCCTCGCCAAGCTGTTCGAGTCCGTCAGCTCTGGCAATGAAGGGTTCCGGCAATCGGTGGCCAATGATCTGCGTCAGGCGGCAAAAAACCCGCAACTGCGTGCCCAGTACTTTCAACTGGCATGGGATGCCAACCAGAGCTGCGAGGACCGCAGAACATTAACCTGGAACGGAATGCAGACGGCGCGCCTCATCGCGGAAGTCGAGAACGGGCTCTATGACAACAAGGCACGGCTTGCCGATCTCATCGAATTGGGGCGCGTCATGTTCCGCATGGACGCGCTCGAGGCGACCGCGCGCGATAAGGCTCACTCGCTCGCCTCGGTCGACAACGTAGAAGACATCGACGCCGTTGAAGTCTTTCTTGCCTATCAGAGCAAACTGCGCGAGCGGCTGGGACTACAACACGTCGCGCCGGACATGCGCTTCTTTCAAGTCTCCGGCGTTACCGACTCTGACGTTGACAGGGCAGAGACATCCGTGCGGGAGAGCGAGGCGGCCGAATTTGCCGACTATTTGGCAATGGATTGGCAGCCTTGGGACGATGTGCTTCGCCGCATCGCACCTGAAGAGCATGCCAAGATGCAGGACCAGCTCATTGGTGCAATGGGAAAGGAGTTCGACAGCCGAATGGAGCAACAGCTCGCCGCTCAAGGCCTGACCGGGGCTGAAGCTGGCCTCGTCGAAGATGCCAAGCGAGTGTTGGGTGCCGCAGTTCGCAAAGAGATCGCCCGTGAGATCAAGGGGGCCCTGAGAGATAAGGTGCTCAATGAGCACAGCCTCGCGCTCTGAAGCCGCCTTGCCGTAGGATGCTGTTAATTGTGCTGCCGTTCCTCTGGTGCGCCGGTTGGTGGCCGAGAGGAATGCGTAATGCCGCATGTCGTCTATCAATGTTCGGAGCTGTCGCGAACTTTTGCATCCCCCCATTTAGTTTTGACTTCGGGAAGGACGAAAAAATGACCATCATCCCGATCCAACTGCTGTCTTTCCTCGCAAAGTGGCGCTTTGGACACCATGGAGTACCTGTTGTCGGCAGCCGTCGCCCGCGGCTCGCCCCACGCCGTGTTGAGCGCAGCTTGCCGGGCCAGGCTTCCCTGGGCAGCACTTCGCGTGCGCCCGTAAAGACCCCATCGCGGATTGCGCGAGACGCCCGCTGCAATATGCCGCTGGCCTAAGCGGGCCTTGGGTAATCGCGGTGCCCGGCCTTCGGAGCCATTTGAATCGTTCGCTGGGCAAGCCCGCCGACGACGGAAGAGCCGCTACAACCCCGTCACCGGCCCCATGCAGGTCTGCGCGCCGTGATAAACGCGTGCTCTTGCATCAGGGCCCTCCTTGATGAAAAAGTACGCATACCACGAGGACCGCCTGATTGACGCATGCGCGCGGGTACAGTTAGTTCTATGATCGGCGGGGTGAAGGTCAGGCGGCTTGCTGATCGGTGGGATTGGCTTGGCGCAGGAGCTTCCATTC
>NZ_RQIT01000034.1 GCF_003837805.1 Bradyrhizobium sp. RP6
CGCCAATCCGCCTCAGCACAGCGCTACCTTTGCCTCGCCGCGACACCAGCGCATCTGCGAAGCTCGGTTGTCCCACCTGTCGATATGCCATCCCAATCCGCCTCCAACGACAGATCCTAGAGAATCGCAAAATTCCCCTTTGTGCAAAGCCCTCGCAAGCGAGAGAGGTGAACGACCCGCCGCAATCAATTCAACCTAGGGCAGTCCGGCTTATTGCGATGTCGCTCTCGCCCCCTGTGTCAGTCCGACACGAGCAAGCACACCGTCGATGACCGGCCAGAACAGCAGCACGATCGCCAGCGTCGTGATCGAACCGACCAGACCGTTCGACCAGAACACCTTCAAGGTCCCGCCGGAGCCGATCATCGACAGGCGAAAGGCATCCTCGGCGCGGTTGCCCAGCACGAGCGCGAGGGTGAACGGCGCCAAGGGAATGCCGATCTTCTTGAAGACGTAGCCGACTACGCCGAAGCCGAGCATCAGCCAGATGTCGAACATCGCGTTCTGGATCGCATAGGCGCCGATCGCGCAGGACACCACGATCATCGGCGCCACCGCGGCAAAGGGCACGCGCAGGATCGAGGCGAAGATCGGCACTGTCGTCAGCACAAGGACGAGACCGACGACGTTGCCGAGATACATCGAAGCGATCAGGCCCCAGACGAAGTCCTTGTGTTCGACGAACAGCAGCGGTCCCGGATTGAGCCCCCACACCATCAGGCCGCCGAGCAGGATCGCAGCAGTGCCCGAGCCGGGGATGCCGAGCGCAAGCATCGGCAGCAGGGCCGAGGTGCCGGAGGCGTGCGCTGCCGTCTCCGGCGCGAACACGCCCTCGATGCGGCCCTTGCCGAAGCTTTCGGGCTCCTTGGCGAAGCGCTTGGCGAGGTTGTAGCCCATGAACGAGGCCGCGATCGCGCCTCCGGGGGTGATGCCGAGCCAGCAGCCGATGAAGGAGGAGCGCAGCAGCGTCACCCAGTATTTCGGCAGGTCCTTCCAGACGCCGAGCACGACGCGCAGCGAAATGCCCGCCGCATGCCCCCGCAGCGCCAGCCGCTCCTCCATCGTCAGCAGGATCTCGCTGATGCCGAACAGGCCGATGACGGCGACCAGGAAGTTGATGCCGCGAAGCAACTCGGGCGAGCCGAAGGTCATGCGGAGATTGCCGGACACGGTATCCATGCCGATGCCGGCGAGCAGCAGCCCCAGCGACATCGAGATGACGGTCTTGTGCTTGGCCTCGCGCCCGAGGCCGACGAAAGAGCAAAAGGTCAACAGATAGACTGCGAAAAACTCCGGCGGGCCGAACTTCAGCGCAAAGGACGAGATCATCGGCGCAAGGAACGTGATCAGCAGCACCGCGACCAGCGAGCCGATGAAGGAGGAGGTGAACGCCGCAGTCAGCGCCTCCGCCGCCCTGCCCTGCTGCGCCATCGGATAGCCGTCGAATGTGGTCGCGACCGACCAGGCTTCGCCCGGGATGTTGAACAGGATCGAGGTGATCGCGCCGCCGAACAGCGCGCCCCAATAGATGCAGGACAGCATCACGATCGCCGAGGTCGGGTCCATCGTGAAGGTGAGCGGCAACAGGATCGCGACGCCATTGGGGCCGCCGAGCCCAGGCAGCACGCCGACGAAGATGCCGAGCACCAGCCCGACCATCATCAACACGAGCGTCTTCCATGTCAGCAGGACGGCAAAGCCGTGGAGCAGGAGCCCGAGAGCTTCCATCGCGCGCGCCCGCCTAGCGGCCGAGGGCCGCTTCGAGCGGCCCTTTCGGCATGATGACGTCGAAGGCGATATCGAAGGTGACGAACATGATCGCCGTGAACACAAGAGCGGTGAGCAGCGACTTCCACAGCGCGATCTTGCCGACGAGCCGCATGAAGCCCGCGATCAGGAGGAAGCTCGCGACATAGAGGCCGAGGAACTGCGTCGCCAGGCAGAATAGCAAGGTCGGCACGAACACCGCCAGCACGCGCCGGCCCTGCGCACGCGTGACGAAGGACTCGCGCGCGGCGCGGTGCGAGACCAGCGCCGCGACCAGGCCGTAGAGGCTGCCGCCGCCGAGGATGATGGAGAGATAGAACGGGAAGTAACCGGGCTCTGGCCCGGTCGCATCCCAGGACGCGCCGGTGCGCCAATTGTCGTAGCCGAGCGTGACGGCGAGCGCGAGCAGGAGGAGGCAGACCACGATCTCGATCGTGCTGGAGGAGACGACGGAGGGGGAGTCGTCCTCGGGAGCGGTCGGATCCTCGACGATGATTTCAATATCGGTTTGGGACATGGGCTCTGTAAGGGACGCAGTGCGTCAATTCTCCCTCTTGCCGCTTGCGGGGCCGCGACGAGCGACACTCGCGCTGGGAGGGCTGGGGTGAGTCGAAGTCTCCGCAGGGAGGTGAAAGTCAGACTCGCGGAGAGAGCCCCTCACCCCAACCCTCTCCCCGTAAGAACGCGAAGAGGGAGAAAAGAGCGCTACTTCGCGACGAAACCGGCTTCCGTCATCAGCGACTTGTTCAGCGCATCGTCCTCCTCGAGGAACTGCAGCATGTCCTTGCCGGTGAGGAAGATCGGCTTCAGCGCCTGCTTCTCCATGTATTCCCTGTATTCCGCGGTCTGTGTCACCTTATGGAACAGATCGACATAGAACGCCTGCTGCTCCGGCGTGACCTTGCCGGGCAGGAACATCGCGCGCAGCATCAGATACTGAACGTCGACGCCCTCCTCCTTGCAGGTCGGAATGTCGGCCCAGGACTGGGTGTCCGTCACCTTGCTGGTGTAGGAGATGCGCTCCTTGTCGAACACGCAGAGCGGGCGTACCTGGCCAGCGCGCCAGACTTCGAGATTTTCAGATGGATTGTTGACGTTTGCTTCGGTGTGGTTGCCGACCAGCTGGGTCGCGGCCTCGCCGCCGGACTTGTAGGGCAGATAGGAGAATTTCGCGCCGGTCTTCTGCTCCAGGAACACGGTCAGCACGTGATCCTCGCGCTTGGAGCCGGTGCCGCCCATCTTGAACGGCGCGCTCGCGGCCTTCGCGGCTGCAACGAACTCCTTCACCGTCTTGGGACCCGCACTGTTGTCCCAGAGAACGAACTGATCGAGCGCAACCACGGAAACCGGGGTCAGCTCACGCCAGTTGAAGGGGATCTTGGCCGATAGCGGCAGCATGTAGATGAGCGAATAGGCGATCAGCACCTTGTTCGGGTCGCCCTCGCTGGATTTCATGTACATCAGCGCTTCCGCGCCCGAAGCACCGCCCTTGAGCGAGACGACCATCGGCTGCTTCATCAGATTGTTCTTCTGGATCGCGGCCTGCATCATCCGCGCCATCTGGTCGGAGGCGCCGCCCGCGCCCGCCGCAACCACAATCTCGACGGGCTTCGTCGGTTCCCAGCCGGCGACGGCCGGCGTGCTCAACAACAGCGCCACCGCGGCGCCGACGGTTTTCACTGGAATTCGCACGAGTTTCGCCCCCTGATGTTTTTTTGGCTTTATAGTGCGGAGAATTCTATCCCTGCATTGTGCGGACTAATATTGACGAGTTCAAGCAGACTGGCAATTCAACGCATATGACTTTCGACTGACGAAGCCGAAAGCTCATGACGCTTCTACCTGCCCTTCCAGATGGGCGTCCGCTTGTTGAGGAAGGCGTCCATGCCTTCGCGGAAATCTTCGCTCATATAGGCCTTCAGGATCAGGTCCTCGCCCTCCTCGCGCGATAGCGTGCGACGGATGCGGCGCACCGCTTCCTTGGTCGCTTCCAGTGTGAGCGGCGCGTGGCTGGCAACGAGCTTTGCGGTCTCGTCGGCGCGACGTTGCAGCGTCTCCACGTCGGGCACGACCTCGTTGAGCAGGCCGAGCGCCAGCGCTTCCTGCGCCTCGACGAGGCGCGCCTTGAAGATCATGTCCTTGGTGCGAGCGGGGCCGACCAGCGCGACGACGCGGCTGATGTTGGACATCGACAGGCAGTTGCCGAGCGTGCGCGCGATTGGAAAACCCATCCGCGTCGTCTCGGTGCCGATGCGCAGGTCGCAGCAGGCCGCGATGCCGGCGCCGCCTCCGGTGCAGGCTCCGGCAATGGCCGCAATCACCGGAACGCGGCACTGCTCGAGCGTGCCGAGCACGCGGTCGATCCGCGCTTCGTAGTCGAGCGCATCCTGCGCGGTCTTGAAGGCGCGAAATTGCGAAATGTCGGTGCCGGAGGCGAACGCCTTGTCGCCGGAGCCGGTCAGGATCAGCGCCTTGATCGAACGATCGGCGTTGATCTCCTGGCAGATCTCCGCCATGCGGTCATACATGGCGAAGGTCATCGCGTTGCGCGCCTGCGGGCGGTTGAAGGTGATCCGCGCGATGCCGTCCGTGACGGAGTAGAGCAGGTCTTCATTGGCGGTCGTCGGTGCGTTCATCGCGCAATCTCTTTCTTCAAGTTAGATGGATCAAGCCACCTGGGCCTTGGCCATCGGCACCGCGTCGCGTCCCTTCAGGACGTCCATAGCCGCCAACACGCCGCCGCTCCGGTGCGGGATCTTTGCAAGATCCAGGCCCATCTCGACGCCGGCAAGCGTGCCCATCAGCATCAGATCGTTGAAATGGCCGATATGACCGATGCGGAAGACCTTGCCCTTGACCTTGTTCAGGCCGGTGCCGAGCGACATGTCGAAGTTCTCCAGCACGACCTTGCGGAAGGCGTCGGCGTCGTGACCTTCCGGCACGCGCACACCGGTCAGCGCCGGCGAATGCGCGGCGGGATCGGCGCACTGTGTTTCCAGGCCCCAGACCTTGACCGCAGTGCGCGTCGCCGCGCTGTGGCGCTTGTGGCGGGACCAGACGTTCTCCAGCCCCTCCTCTTCCAGCATCCTGACCGCTTCGCGCAGGCCATAGAGCAGGTTGGTCGCGGGCGTGTAGGGGAAGGTTCCGAGCTTGTTGAAGTTGATGACCTCCTGCCAGTCCCAATAGGAGCGCATGCCGGGATTGGCCTTGGCCGCGGCAAGCGCCTTCTCGGAGACGGCGTTGAAGCCGAGGCCGGGCGGCAGCATCAGCCCCTTCTGCGAGCCCGCGACCGAGACGTCGATGCCCCAGGCATCGTGCTCATATTCCATCGAGCCGAGGCCGGAGATGGTGTCGACCATCAGCAGCGCCGGATGGTTCGTGCGGTCGAGCAGCTTGCGCACGTCCAGCGGTGGCGTCACGCAGCCGGTCGAGGTCTCGTTGTGGACGACGCAGACCGCCTTGATCGTGTGCTGCTTGTCGGCGGCAAGGCGCTTCTCGATCTCGGCGAGATCGGCGCCATGGCGCCAGTCGCTCGGAATGAAGTCGACGTCGAGCTTGAACTTGTCGGCGATGCCGCGCCACAGCACGGCGAACTGGCCGGTCTCGCACATCAGGACCTTGTCGCCTGGCGCGAACACATTGACCATCGCCGCTTCCCAGGCGCCGGTGCCGGACGAGGGGAAGATGATCACGGGCTGCTTGGTGCGGAACACGCGCTGCATCGCAGCGAGAACGGCGAAACCGAGCTCGGCGAACTCCGGACCGCGATGGTCCAGCGTCGGCATGTCCATCGCCCGCAGCACCCGGTCGGGCACGTTGGTCGGTCCTGGAATCTGTAGGAAATGCCTTCCAGTATGCACGGTCATCGGCGTCCTTCCCGGTCTAGCCTTGGTTTTGGTGGGCGCCGAATAGCACCATTTGACCGGCTTGTCCTCTCCTCCAAAACGGGCCGTCCGCACAAAACGGCCGGCCCGCCCCCTCCACCGCCGCGCGTCGCGACCACCTTACGTGCCGACGATTTTCAGATGCGGCGAGGCATTGCCCTGCGGGCGCTGCTCCAGGAGCTTCATCGCGACGTCGACACCGCCGGAGCGATGCGGCACGCCAGCGACCGACAGGCCCATCTCGACGCCGGTGAGCGCGCCGAGCAGCGTCAGCGCGTTGCATTCGCCGAGGTGACCGATGCGAAAGACCTTGCCGGCGACCTTCGACAGGCCCGAGCCGAGCGACATGTTGTAATTGTCGAGCACCACTTTCCGGAACTGATCGGCGTCATGCCCCGGCGGCATTAGCACCGCGGTGAGCACCGGCGAGAACTCTGAGGGCTCCTGGCAGAGCACTTCGAGACCCCAATGGTTGACGGCGGCCCGCGTCGCGGCTGCCAAGCGCTGATGCCGCGCAAAAACATTGTCGAGTCCCTCCTCGAGCAGCATCGTGATCGCCTCGCGCAGGCCGTAGAGGAGGTTGGTCGCGGGCGTATAGGGGAAGAAGCCCTTGTCATTGGGCTTGAGCATCTCCTCCCAATCGAAATAGGAGCGCGGCATCTTGTTGGTCCTGGACGCGGTGAGCGCCTTCCGCGAGATCGCATTGAAGCCGAGGCCGGGCGGCAGCATGAAACCCTTCTGCGAGCAGCTGACGCTGACATCGACCTTCCACTCGTCGTGACGATAGTCGACCGAGCCGAGCGAGGAGATGGTGTCGACCATCAGCAGCGCGGGGTGGCCTGTGCGGTCGATCGCAGCGCGGATCTCGGAGATGCGGCTGGTCGCGCCGGTCGAGGTCTCGTTGTGCACGACCATCACGGCCTTGATCGCCGACGCGGTATCCTCAGCTAGCTTGGCCTCGATCACCGCGGGATCGGCGCCGCGGCGCCAGTCGCCTGGGACGAAATCGACCTCGACGCCGAAGCGCCCCGCCATCTGGCGCCACATGGTGGCGAAATGGCCAGTCTCGACCATCAGCACCTTGTCGCCTGGCGACAGCGTATTGACGATCGCAGCTTCCCAGGCGCCGGTTCCCGACGAAGGGAAGATCACCACCGGCCCCGTGGTCTGAAAGATCTTCTGGCTGCCTTCGAGGACGGTCCGACCGAGTTCGCCGAATTCGGCGCTGCGGTGATCAATGACAGGCATATCCATCGCGCGCAGGACGCGCTCGGGGACCGGGCTCGGGCCCGGAATCTGAAGGAAATGGCGCCCCTGATGCATGAAAACCTCCCTGTCGGCGGGTTATGGCCGGCTCCGCCGGCCATTTTGCATTCATTTTTTGTCCATTCAATCGAAATCTGGTATTCGATTGTGAACGTCGACGCAACCAAACGGGCAAACTACTGTACTCCAAATGAAATCCACGATTCCCGACACCGGGGTCCCGATCACCCCGCCAACCGGCAACGGCGGCGTCCGCCAGGAGAACCGTCACGAGGCCTCGCTCCATGGCGAGACCCTGCTGCGGCTGCGCGACTACGTGGTTGAAGGCAACATTCCCGAGGGCGGGCGCGTTCCCGAGCGGCAGCTCTGCGAGATGCTCGGCATCTCCCGCACGCCCCTACGTGAGGCGTTGAAGGTGCTCGCCGCCGAGGGGCTGATCGAGCTGTTGCCCAACCGCGGCGCGCGGGTGCGCCAGCTCAGCCAGCGCGACCTCGAAGAGCTGTTCGACATGATGGCAGGGCTGGAGAGTCTCGCCGGACGCCTCGCCTGCGAGGCCATTACGGATGCGGAAATCACCGCGATCGAGCAGCTGCATTACGAGATGTACGGCCATTATCTGCATCGCGACATGCACTGCTATTTCCAGACCAACCAGCGCATCCATGAGAGCATCGTCGCGGCCGCGCGCAACGAGACGCTGAAGACCGCCTACGCCAACTTTGCCGGCCGCATTCGCCGCGTCCGCTACTCCGCCAATTTCGCCCGCAAACGGCAGCGCTGGGCGGAAGCGATGCGCGAGCATGAGGCCATCCTCGATGCGCTGCGCCGCCGCGCCGCAAGCGAGCTCAGCGACATCCTATTCCAGCACCTGCGCAACAAGCGGACGGCGGCGATCGAGCACCTGACCGAGCCCCGAGAGGACGCGCCGGCCTCGCCCTGAGGGCGTCCGGCTTGCTCATTTTGCATTCACAATATAATCGGTCAGGAACCATAATGAATAACTCAGCAAGGCTGAGCCTTACTGGGTCAGTCCGGGATCAGGGATGACGAACGCCTCCTCGCTCGAACGGCGCCTGCGGTCGGAATTGACCGGTGACGTCCTGTTCGACCCCTTCAGCCGCGGCCGCTACGCCACCGACGCCTCGTTCTATCAGATCATGCCGACAGGCGTGGTCGTCCCCAAGACCATGGACGAGGCCTTGCGGGCACTGGCGATCGCCCGTGACGAGGGGCTGAAGGTCACCCCCCGCGGCGGCGGCACCTCGCAATGCGGCCAGACCGTCAACGACGGGCTGGTGGTCGATCTCTCCAAGCATCTGAACCGGATCCTGTCGCTCGACATCGAAGCCCGCACCTGCGTGGTCGAGCCCGGCATCGTGCTCGACGACCTCAACCGCCAGCTCAAAAAGCACGGCCTGTGGTTTCCGGTCGACGTCTCCACGGCCTCCCGCGCCACCATCGGCGGCATGGCCGGCAACAATTCCTGCGGCGGCCGCTCGCTTCGCTACGGCACGATGCGCGACAACACGCTGTCGATGGAGGCCGCCCTCGCCGATGGCACGCTGAGCCGTTTTGGCGAGGTCGCGCGCGATCTCTCCGACCTCGAGGCCGGCGACAGCACCCGCGCCCTGTTCCGCGACATGCTCGACCTTGGCACTCGCGAGGCCGAGGAGATCGCCGCACGTTTTCCCAAGGTGCAACGCCGCGTCGGCGGCTACAATCTCGACGCCTTGGTGCCGCGCAACGCACCGAACAACATGGCGCATCTCTTGGTCGGCTCGGAAGGGACCCTCGCCTTCACCACCAAGGTCGAGCTGAAGCTCTGGCCCGTGATCCGCAACAAGGCGCTCGGCGTCTGTCATTTCGGCAGCTTCTACGAGGCGATGGATGCGGCCCAGCATTTGGTGAAACTCAAGCCGATCGCGGTCGAACTGGTCGACCGCACCATGATCGCGCTCGGCCGCGACATCGCGATGTTCCGGCCCATTATCTCGGCCGCCATCAAGGGCGATCCGGATGCCGTGCTGGTGGTCGAATTCGCGGAGGAGGACCAGTCGGACAATCTGGCGCGGCTCAAGCAGCTCGCCGAACTGATGGGGGACCTCGGCTTCGGCTGGAACAACGACAAACGCAAATGGGGCGGCGTGGTGGAGATCACCGAGCCTGCGCTGCAGAGCGGCATCGCCGATTTCCGCGCCGCCGGTCTCAACGTCATGATGTCGATGAAGCAGGAGGGCAAGCCGGTCTCCTTCGTCGAAGACTGCGCCGTGCCGCTGCCGCATCTGGCCGACTACACCGCGCGGCTCAATGAGGTGTTTGCGAAGCACGGCACCAGCGGCACGATGTATGCGCACGCCTCCGAGGGCTGCCTGCACGTGCGCCCCGTGCTGAACCTGAAGCTGGAGAAGGACGTCAAGGCGATGCGTGCCATCGCCGAAGAGGCTTTCGCGCTGGTGCGCGAATACAAGGGCTCGCATTCCGGCGAGCACGGCGACGGCCTGGTGCGCTCGGAATTTCACGAGACCATGTTCGGCGAGCGTCTCGTCTCCGATTTCAGGCAAGTGAAGCAGCGCTTCGATCCCGGCGGCGTGCTCAATCCCGGCAAGATCGTCGATGCGCCCAGGATGGACGACCGCTCGCTATTCCGCTTCAAGCCCGACTATCGCGTCGCCGAGCTGAAAACAAAACTCGACTGGTCGGCCTATCCCGGCGCGGGCGGCGGTTTCCAGGGCGCGGTCGAGATGTGCAACAACAACGGCGCCTGCCGGAAGCTCGAGGGCGGCGTGATGTGTCCGTCCTACCGCGCCACGCGCAACGAGAAGGACGTCACGCGAGGGCGTGCGAACACTTTGCGCCTCGCGATCTCCGGCCAGCTCGGCGCCAATGCGCTCGCCTCCGACGAGATGATCGAAACGCTGAAACTCTGCGTCTCCTGCAAGGCCTGCCGCCACGAGTGCCCGACGGGCGTCGATATGGCCAAGATGAAGATCGAGGTGCTGGCCGCGCGCGCTGCCACGCACGGCCTGACGTTGCGGGATCGGCTTGTGGGCTACCTCCCGCGCTATGCCGGACTCGCCTCGCGTTTCGCGCCGCTGGCCAATTTGCGCAATCGCAGCCCGCTCTTGCGAAAGCTGTTCGAGCACTTTGCCGGCATCAGCGCGCGCCGCGCCCTGCCCGCCTTCCGCAGCGATGTGTTCGTGCCGCCCGCCGACAGCGTCGGGCCTGAGGGGGGCCGCGAGGTCGTGCTGTTCACTGATACTTTCAACCGCATCTATGAGCGCGAGAACCTCGACGCTGCGCTGCGCGTGCTCGCGGCCGGCGGCTATCGCGTGCACATGCCGAAGCCGGTGAGCGGGAGCCGCCCGCTGTGCTGCGGCCGCACCTTCCTGTCAGCCGGTCTCGTTGACGAAGCCAAAGCCGAGCTCGACCGGCTGGTGGCCGCCTTCGCTCCTTTCGCGGCGCGCGGCGTGCCGATCGTCGGCCTCGAGCCGAGCTGCCTCTTGACGCTGCGCGACGAGCTCGCTTCGTTGCGCAAGGACAACGACGCAAAGGCCGTCGGCGCCCACGCCCTCACCTTTGAGGAATTTCTGGTGCGCGAGGCCGAGGCCGGCCGGCTGCAACTGCCGCTCGGCACCGTCGCCGACAAGGCCATTGTGCATGGCCATTGCCATCAAAAGTCCTTCGGCGCCTTCAAGCCGGTCGAGCAGGTGCTGCGCCTCGTCCCAGGCCTGAAGGTCGAGACCATCGAGTCCAGTTGCTGCGGCATGGCCGGCGCCTTCGGCTACGGCGCGGACACCTATGACGCCTCGATCGAGATGGCCGAGCTGTCGCTGCTGCCCGCCGTGCGGCGCGCGGACCAGGATACGCTTGTCGTCGCCGACGGCACCTCGTGCCGGCACCAGATCCACGATGGTGCGCAACGCGAAGCTCTTCACGTCGCGCGCGTGCTGGCGATGAGCCTCGATCGCGCCGAAACCCATTCCTCCTCTCAAGCTGCAAAGGAACCCAGCCATGGCTGACCTCACGCTCGATACCGCCCGCAAGATCCTCGACGCCGCCTTCGCGAAAGCCGGCGAGCTCAAGCTGAAGCCGCTGGTCGTCACCATCCTGGACGCGCGCGGCGTGCTCAAGCTCGCAGCCGCGCAGGACGGCACCAGCCTGATGCGCGCCGAGATCGCGCACGGCAAGGCCTATGGCGCGCTCGCCATGGGCATGGGTTCGCGGGCCCTGTTCCAGCGTGCGCAGGAGCAGGCGTATTTCATCGACGCCGTGAACACGATTGCAAAAGGCGCGCTGGTACCGGTCCCCGGCGGCGTGCTGATCATGGACGGCACGACGCTGCTCGGCGCGGTGGGCGTGTCGGGCGATACGTCGGACAATGACGAGGCCTGTGCGGTCGCGGGTATTCAGGCCGCGGGGCTAAAGGCGAACGCGGGCTGAGATCGTCATTCCGGGGCGCGCCCACTTGGCGCGAGCCCGGAATCCATTTCTCCATTTCGCGTGCTGCACGATGGATTCCGGGTTCGCGCTACGCGCCCCGGAATGACGGCGGGGGATGCGGCTACATTCTCGTTGAAATCGGACTGAGCTGGTAAACCCTGCTCTCGTGTCCCGGACGCAGCGCAGCGCCTTAGCGGTGGGCTGCAGAGCCGGGGCCCATGTCGCTACATGTCCCCGTGCCGCCCTGGGTCCCGGCTCTGCGCAGCAACGCTGACGCGTTGCGGCGCGTCCGAGACACGAGAGCGGTGCCCTCCCCTACCTCCCGGTCCAAACCGGCTTGCGCTTCTCGCTGAACGCCTTCAACCCCTCCTTGGCGTCTTCGGTCATCGCCAGCAGCGCGATCTGGCTTTCGGTATAGGCGATGCTCTCGTCGAACGACATCGAGGCGATCGCGCGCATGGCGTACTTGCCGCGACGGATCGCGGTCGGGGATTTGTCCACGATGCGCCCGATCAGCCAGTCGACCTTGGCATCTAACTCGGCGGTGGGCACGACGTAGTTGAGGAGGCCCGCGGCCTGCGCGGCCTTGGCGTCGAACGGCTCGCCCGTCAGCGCCCATTCATTGACGAGACGAGGCGGCGCGATGCGCTGGAGCAGACTCAGCACCTGCATCGGGAATACGCCGACCTTCACCTCCGGCAGGCCGAAGACGACGTGGTCGGCGGCAACCGCCATGTCGGTCATGCACAAAAGCCCCATGCCGCCGGCCATGCAGACGCCACCGACCCGCGCAATCGCCGGCTTGGTCGCGTTCTGTGACAGGCGCAGCAGGTCGGCATAGTCGACGTTCGGCTTGGAATGATCCATCGCGAACGCCGCGCCGGAGTTCTGCAGGTCCGCGCCCGCGCAGAACGCCTTGTCGCCCGCGCCCGTCAGCACGATGACGCGGACGTCCTTGTCGTCATGCGCATCGCGATAGCCTTTGCTGATGCCGGCGATGACGTCGCCGTTCAGCGCGTTGCGCTTCTCCGGCCGGTTGATGGTGATCCAGAACGCCTGCCCGCGCTTTTCGGTGATGACAGCTGTGGTGTCGGTCATGGCACGCTCGCTTCCTTAGCTTCCGTTTGCCGCCATTTGCGGCAGCTCGGGCGAGAGGTGCAAGCGCAAACTGTCACGCGGCGCCGCTTTAGCGCCTCGACGCAAATTGCGCGGCGATCGCCGGGCGCGCTCAGGCGTCCGCTTTCCTGATCCAGACCTTGTTGTCGTGGAATGCAGCGCCGCCGATCGGGGCGATGGTGTCCGCACCCGTCAGCATGTTGATGCCGCGGCCGCCGACATGGTTCTTGTTCGGGTGAACGGACTCCGCAATCAGCACACCGCGCCGCACGCCCTCGAACAGCGTCGCGGCCAGCGTGGTCTCGCCGCGGCTGTTGCCGAGCGTCACCGCATCGCCGTCGGCAATGTCGAGCGCGGCCGCATCCAGGGGATGGATCATCACGCTCGCTTTGCCTTCGCGCGCCTGAGAGGACGGCGTCTCGTTGAAGGTGGTGTTGAGGAAGCTGCGCGAGGGACTGGTGGCGAGCCGGAATGGATGGGCCTGGTCGGTGTGCTCGATCACGGCCCAATGGTCCGGCAGATCAGGCATCTTGTCGAAATCGCCCATGGTCTGGCCGAACGGCGGATGCGCCCAGTCCGCCTTGAAATGGAATTTCCCGTCGGCATGGGCGAAGCCGTCGAGATAATGCGAGGTACGGAAATCCGGTTGCAGGTCGCGCCAGATGTCGGCTTCGAGGCCGGCAATGTCGCCGTGGTTGCTGAGCTTCAGCGTCGCGTCGATCAGTTCGCGGGGCGTCATCTCGAAGCCCGGATGCCTGGCACCGAGCCGCGGCGCCAGCGCCTGCAACACCTCGTGGTTGGAGCGGCATTCACCGGGCGGGTCGATCAGCTTCGGCCCGACCGAGATGTGCTGGTGACCGCCGCCGTAGTAGAGATCGTCGTGCTCCATGAACATGGTCGCCGGCAGCACGATGTCGGCCATTTGCGCCGTCTCGGTCATGAACTGCTCGTGCACCGCCACGAACAGATCCTCGCGCGCAAAGCCCTGCCGAACCAGCGCCTGCTCCGGCGCCACCGTCATCGGGTTGGTGTTCTGGATCAGCATCGCCTTGACCGGGCCCTTGCCCTGCAGGGCTTCGGCATCGCCGCTGAGGATGCGGCCGATCTGCGACTGGTCGAGCGCGCGCGTCGACTTGTCGATGGCCTCGTGGGCTTCGATGATGGATTCGTTGAAATGCCACAGCGCGTAATTGTTGAAGAAGGCGCCGCCGCCTTCATACTGCCAGGCGCCCGTCACCGCGGGAATGCAGAGCGCCGCATGCATCTGCGTCGCGCCATTGCGGGAGCGTGTGAAGCCGTAACCGAGACGCAGGAAGGTCCGCTTGGTTTCGCCGACGGCCTTGGCGAACGCCTCGATCTCCGCCACCGGCACACCGCAGATCGCGGAAGCCCATTCCGGCGTGCGCGTCTTCAGATGCGCCTCGAGCTCGGCCGGGCAATCGGTATACTTGTCCATATAGGCGCGGTCGGAATAGCCGTCGCGGAACAGGACATGCATGACGCCGCAGGCGAAGGCGCCGTCGGTGCCGGGGCGCAGGATGATCTTGATGTCAGCCTGCTTCATCGTCTCGTTGTCGTAGATGTCGACCGCGGCGATCTTCGCGCCGCGCTCCTTGCGGGCACGGGAGGCGTGCGTCATCACGTTGACCTGGGTGTTGACGGGGTTGGTGCCCCAGATCACGACGAGATCGGACAGCGCCATCTCGCGCGGATCGACGCCGGCGATCTTGCCTGTGCCGATCGCGAAACCGATGCGCGCGACGTTGGCGCAGATGGTCTGATAGAAGCGAGAATATTTCTTCACATGGGTGAGACGGTTGAGGCCGTCGCGCATCACCAGCCCCATGGTGCCGGCGTAGTAATAGGGCCAGATCGATTCCGCGCCAAACGCGCGCTCGGCCTGGTTGAAGCGCACCGCGATCTCGTCCAGCGCCTCGTCCCACGAGATCCGCGCGAATTGCCCGGAGCCCTTCGCCCCCGTTCGGCGCAGCGGATACGTCAGCCGTTCGGGGTGATGGATGCGCTCGGCGTAGCGGGCAACCTTGGCGCAGACGACGCCGGCCGTGTAGGTCTGCTTTTTCGAACCGCGGACGCGGCCGATGCTGCGGCCCTCGACGACCTCGACGTCGAGGGCGCAGGCCGAGGGGCAATCATGCGGACAGGTCGAATGGCGGATTTCGATCTTGGCGTGCTGGTTCATGTCCTCGTTCGTAACACCAAAATACCTGCCAGCCGAGGGCATTTATCCGGCAAGGGCCATGCGATTTGCTCAAAGCGCACGCGCCGCGGGTTCCTGCTGCAACCGCGAAGACGGCTCGGTCAGGGAAAGAAGCGGCGGTTGAGCGCCGGCCGATTTCCGACAGACGCGCACCGCCAGCTATAGGCCAGATGCGAATGTCTTCCCTATCTGTGCAGCTGGGTAAGCCCGGTCGGCGGCCCGTCGACCGCGGTCCAGCCGCCATCGACGAACAGCGTGCTGCCGCTGACATAGCTTGCGGCATCCGAGGCGAGATAGGCCACGGCGGTGGCGACCTCGTCGGCGCTGCTCCAGCGGTTGAATACGGTGTGGCCGGCGTAGAGATTGTAGATGTCGGGGCGCTGCTTGAACGGGCCGGTCAGCGCCGTCTCGGCGATGCTCGGCGCGATCGCGTTGACGCGCACGCCTGCGTGGCCGACTTCGGAGGCAAAGCCCTTCACGAGCAGGCCGATCGCCGCCTTGGTCGAGCCGTAGACGCCGAGGCCCGGCTCGATGGTGACCGCGCGCACCGAGGAACAGGCGATGATGCTGCCGCCCTTCTGCGCGACCATGATGCGGCCGAAGGCCTGGAAGAAGAAGACCGTGCCCTTGACGTTGAGGTTGAGGACGCGGTCGAGATCCTCCTCGGTGTAGTCGAGGATGGTCTTGCGGATGTTGAGCCCGGGTGTCGTCACCGCGATGTCAAGCCGCGGAAACTTCTGCATCACGGTCTTCGCCAGCGCGTTGACGTCCGCAGCGCTCGCGGCGTCGCAGCTCGCTGCTTCCGCCCAGCCGCCCTTGTCACGAATGCCGGCGGCGGTCGCCTCCGCCGCATCTAACGCGCGATCGGCGCAGACGACGCGGGCGCCGAGATCCGCAAGCGCCTCGGCCGACGACTTGCCGATGCCGGATGCGGCGCCGAGAACGACTGCGGTCTTGCCGGTGAGATCGAAGAGCTTGCGATAGTCCGTCACTGATAGTGTCTCCCAGGTACTGCTATCCCTTGTAGCCCATCAAGAGGCGCGGCAGCCACAGCGAGAATGCAGGGACGTAGGTCACGAACATCAGTGCTGCGATGAGCGCAGCATAGAACGGCAGGATGGTGCGCATCACGGCACCGACCGAGATGCCGCCGATGGCGCACCCCACGAACTGCGTGGTTCCGACCGGCGGCGTGTTGAGCCCGAGGGCGCAGTTGATCAGCATCAGCATGCCGAACTGCACCGGATCCATGCCCGCCTTCATCGCGATCGGCAGGAAGATCGGGGTGCAGATCAGGATGGTCGCCGCCATGTCCATGAACGTGCCGAGCACGAACAGAATGATGTTGATGAGCAGGAAGATCATCCAGGGCTGCGTCGACACCTTGCTCATCATCGCGCCGGCGAGATCCGCCACCTCGTAAAGCCCCATCAGGTACTGGAACATGGTGGAGACGCCGATCAGCAGCAGCACCACGCCCGTCGTCTTCACCGCCTTGGCAGCCGCCCGCAGGAAGTTGCCCCAGGTCATGGTGCGGTAGATGAAGAAGGTCAGCAGGATCGTGTAGGTGACTGCGACGGCCGCCGATTCAGTTGCCGTGAAGACGCCGGAGAGGATACCCGCCAGGATGATGCCGACGATCAGAAGACCCGGCAGCGCAGCCGCGAGCGAGCGGAACACCTCGGCCCAGCCCGGGAACTTGCCGGCCGGATAGCCGCGCTTCACCGCGACCGCGTAGGCGGCGACCAGCATGCACACCATCAACACCAGCGCCGGCAGGAGGCCGGCGGCGATCAGCGCGCCGATCGAGACCTTGCCGCCGGCAGCCAGCGCATAGATGATCATGTTATGGCTGGTCGGCATCAAGGCTCCGACCAGCGAAGCATGGGTGGTGACGTTGACGGCGTAGTCGGTGTCGAACCCTTCCTTCTTCATCATCGGGATCATCACCGCGCCCATCGCCGACACGTCGGCCACGGGCGAGCCCGAGACGCCGCCGAACAGCGTGCAGGCGACCACGTTCGACATGCCGAGCCCGCCGCGGATGTGCCCGACGAGGTTCTTGGCGAGCTGCACGATCTTGTCGGCGACGCCGCCGTGCAGCATCAGCTCACCGCTGAAGACGAAGAACGGAATGGCGAGGAAGGAGAAGATGTTCATCCCCGACATCATCTGCTGGAAGATGACGGCGACCGGCAGGCCTTCGTAGAGGATGGTGCAGATCGCCGACAGACCGATCGCGAAGGCGACCGGTACGCCGAGGATCAGAAAGCCGAAGAAGGTGGCGCCGAGGATGATCAGTTCCATGAGGGGACGACCTCTTCGCCGCGCAGGAGAGCGATAATGTGCTCGATCGAGAAGCAGATGATCAGGACGCCGGAAGCGATCAGCGGCACGTAGCGGATGACTTCAGGCAGACCGAGATTGGGGATCTTCACGGTGCCGACCGACGCGCCCAAGATCCAGCCGTTATAGGCCATCGCCAGGCCGAACACGGCCACCAGCACGTGGATCACGATCTCGATCTTCTCCCGCATGTGATCGGGAACCATGACCAGCAGGCTGTCCATGCCGATGTGGCCGGCATCGCGTACGCCAACCGCGGCGCCGATCAGCGTGACATAGAGGATCAGGACCAGCGCCAGGTTCTCCGTCCAGGTCGGACTGGAGTTGAGCACGTAACGTCCGAACACCTGGTAGAAGACGATCGTGACGATCACGAGCAGGCCGGTCACCGACAGATACATCCCCGTGCGCGCGACAGGAGCATTGATCCGCGACAGCAGGCCGGTGGAAGGGCGTGCCGCCACGGCCCCCAGTTCGTGGCTTGCGACGTGTGGGTCTGTCATGCCGCGCCTCCTCGCGAGGGTCCGGTGTCACCTCGCAGCGACGCCGGACGAGTTCCCCGTCGTGGTTTACTTCGTGTCCTGGATACGCTTGACGAGGCTCTGGAGCTTCTCGTCGCCGGCGAACTTCTGGTACACCGGCTTCATCGCATCGACGAATTCCGCCTTGTTCGCGATCGTGACGACCTGAACGCCGGCGGCCTCGACGGTCTTGCGGGATGCCTGCTCACGCTCGTCCCAGAGCTTGCGCATGACGGGCACCGATTCCCTGGCCGCCTTGCGGATCATGGCCTGATCGTCCTTGCTCAGCGTGTCCCAGACCTTCTTCGAGATCACGAGAACTTCCGGAGCGAGGGAGTGCTCGGTAATGTTGTAGAACTTGGCGGCCTCGAAGTGCCGCGAGGATTCGTAGGACGGCCAGTTGTTCTCGGCGGCGTCGACAAGACCGGTCTTGAGCGCGGTATAGACCTCGCCATACGGCATCGGCGTCGGGTTGGCACCGAGGCTCTGGATCATGCCGACCCACAGGTCGGACTGCTGGACGCGAATCTTCAAACCCTTCAGATCCGCGAGCGATTTGACCGGCGCCTTCACGGTGTAAATGGACCGGGCGCCGCTGTCGTAATAGGCAAGACCCACCAGGCCAGCGGGCTCCATCGCCGCCAGGATCTCGTCGCCGATCGGCCCGTCGAGGACGGTGCGCATGTGCTGCGTATCCCTGAAGACGAAGGGCAGGCACAACGCGATGGTCTCAGGCACGAAGTTGTTGAGCGGCGATGCGTTGATCCGCATCATGTCGAGCGCGCCGATCTTGAGCTGCTCGATCGTGTCCTTCTCGGAGCCCAGGGCGCCATTCGGAAACACCTTCACGCCGAGCTTGCCGCCGCTCGCCGTCGCGAGCTGCTTGCCCATGAACTTGACGGCCTCGACGGTCGGATAGTCGGCGGGATGAATGTCGGCGGAACGGAAGTCGCGCGCGGCCGCCAGGGGCGCTGAAACCGCCAGTGCAATGGCTGTGATGATGCCGGTGAGTGTCCTCATCTGGGCTTTCCTCCTTGATTGATTATGTCGTTATCGGGGCAGATGCTCAGGCCGCCTTGGGTCGCTCCCCTTCTGGTGTGAAGTCAAGCGCCAATGTCGTCCCTAGGGCGGGCGGCATTCTCTGTCCAAGCCAAATCCGGCATCGATCAATGCAGGAGTTGCATCGATCTGGCGCAGTTCTTGGAGGCGACGGACCGGGTTGACGTCGCCGGCACGTGACTTGACCCAACCAATGGAGGCCCCTCAAGATACCGGAGATTCCGGACCATCTCGAGGAATGCCCATGCCGCGGAAGCTGATCGATATCTCGGTGCCGCTCTCAAACGACGTGACCGCCGATCCGCCGGGCAATCACCCGACGATCCAGTATATCGATCACCAGCAGGGGCTGCCGCGCATGCTGCAGTTCTTCGAGGGCCTCAAGGCGCAGGATCTGCCGGACGGCCAGGGCTGGGCCGTCGAGCAGGTCTCGCTCTCGACACACAACGGGACGCATCTCGATGCGCCCTGGCACTTCCATCCCACCATGAACCGTGGCGAGCCATCATGGACCATCGACGAGGTACCGCTCGACTGGTGCTTCCAGCCCGGCGTGAAACTCGACTTCCGGCATCTGCCCGACGGCTACGTGGCAAGTGCGGATGACGTCGAGAAGGAGCTCAAGCGCATCGGGCACACGCTGTCGCCGCTGGAGATCGTCGTCGTCAACACCAGCGCCGGCGCAAAATTCGGCAAGACCGAGTACGTCAATTCCGGCTGCGGCATGGGCTATGAAGCCACCATGTACCTGCTCGAACGCGGCGTGCGGCTGACCGGCACCGACGGCTGGAGCTGGGACGCGCCGTTCGTCTACACCGCGAAAAAATACGCCGAGACAAAAGATGCCGGCCTGATATGGGAGGGCCACAAGGCGGGACGGCACATCGGCTATTGCCATCTCGAGAAGCTGCACAATCTCGACCAGCTGCCGTCGACCGGATTCACGATCTCGTGCTTTCCAGTGAAGATCGAGCGCGCGTCCGCGGGCTGGACCCGCGCGGTCGCCATCATCGACAATTAGGTCAGGGGCGTCACTCGCCGTGAAGGCCGCTCTCGGCGAGTTCGCGCAGTGCGTCCGTATCCAGCACCACGATGGCGCCGTGCTCGAGGCGAACCCAGTGACGTCCGGCCCAGGCGCGCAATTGCTTGTTGATGCTCTCGCGCGTCATCCCCACCATCTCGCTGATTTCCTGCTGCGTGATGGCGAGCGTGCCGCTTCCGGAATCGAGCTTGCGCTCTTCGGTGAGACCGAGCAGCGCACTCGCGAGCCGGCCCGGCAGATTCTGGAGGATCACCTGCTCGACCTGCTGACTGGTCCATCGCAGACGCGCGCATAGCAGCTCGATGAATTTCATCGCCAGCGCCGGCTGGCTCCTGACGAAGGGCAGGAAGTCCCGGCGGTCGATGACGTAGAGCTCGCAATTGGTGTTGGCGGTCGCGTCCGCCGACCTGGGAGCCCCGTCGAGCACCGCGATCTCGCCGAAGATTTCGCCCGGACCGATCAGATTGAGGATGGCGTTCCGTCCGTCGGGCGACGAGGACGAGATCTTCACTGTCCCCGCGACCACCGCGAACAGGTTGTTGCCGGGATCGCCCTTGGCGGCGATCGTTGCGCCGCGCTTGACGGTGGTGTGCTTGGCGTAGCGGCAGAGCTGATCGAGCGCCTCCGGCTCCAGATCCGCGAAGATCGGGTGCTTGCGCAGAACCGATAATTTGCTGCCCGCCGACTGTCGGGGATCGCCGGTCTTGTCCTGAGGCACGCCGCGGGGCTCCTAAGACTACGAGGCACTGGGTTCCTGCGTAGTCAACGTTATCAGGCTTTTCAACCGGAAAGCACGCGCGCGATTTGAGGCAAATGCCACGTTAAGGCCGGGTACAGCCGAAAATTCACATCCAAAGGATGCGCGGATGTGTATCGATCCATGCAGAGTTGCAGGCAGCGCAAGCTGTGATTGCGTTGAGCTGCCGCCGAGGGCCAGCGGACCTGAGGCGTGTCAGCGCTTGGAATCGGGATCGAGCCGACCCGCGCTGGTTTGCCGGTCTGCCCAAGCCAGAACGACGGCGAATGCGACGAAGATCACGACGACGACAACGGTCACCAGCAACGCGTCAGCGGGCATCATGCTCCTCCCGGATTGTTTGTGCCATTATTTTGCGGCGCCGGGCCCGCGTCATTGATCGGGATCAAACGCCCCGAGGGCGTCGTGGACAGGAGGTCAGGCTGCAGCCATGGCCTCGACGCGAGCCGGATCGAGCAGGCTGATGCCACCCTGAATGATCTCGATCACGCCCTGACGCTCCAGTTTGGTGAAGGTGCGACTCACGGTTTCGATGGTCAGGCCGAGATAATCGGCGATGTCCTGACGGCTCATCGGAAGCGGCACCGTGTCGGAGAGCCCCTTGAGCGCGACCAGCCGCTCGCGCCAGCCGAGCAGAAAGGTCGCGACCTTCTCGTCGGCCGAACGTCGGCCGAGCAGGACCATATGGTCGCGAGCCTGGCTCAACTCGCGAATGGCCAGCTCATTGATTCGCCTGAGCAGCTGCGGCCGATCCTCGATGAAACGGGTGAAGGGCGCTTTTGCGAATTGGCACACGGTCACCGCGCCGATGGCATCGGCCGAGAAGTTGTGCCGGCCGGATAGATTCATCCCCAGAAAGTCACCGGGCAGGGCAAAACCGACGATCTGCCGCCGGCCGTCGGGCAGCAGCTTGTACAGCCGCATGACGCCTTCGAGAACGTTGTAGAACGAGGTCGTGATGTCCTCCTCGGAAAACACGGTCTCGCCCGAGCTAAAATGGACGCGGCGGCCGAGATGCTCGAATTCCCTGAGCTCGGCCGCATCCAGCGACGAACAAACCGCAGCTCCGCGGACGGCGCAATCGTCGCAAAAATGTCCGTTCGGCTCAATCGTGACCACGGAAGGCTTCATCCACCGCTCCTCGCGCCGGCTGTCCCCGACACCAGGCCGACTCCACCGCGCGGCTGCATTTTACTGCATCGCGCCACAGCCGATTGACTCAGATCAAATTTGAGTGGCATCCCAGTCTTATTCTGCCTCCACAGTTCGACGGGATCACCTTTCCATGCTGCAAAGCGCACTGCGTCACGGCCTGATAGGGCTGCTTCTGATTACGCCTGCGCTTGCGGCCCCGACCGCCGAACAACGCGGCAAGGCTTTTGCACGGGCCAATTGCGCACGCTGTCACGCCATCGACCGCGTCTCCAGAAGTCCGGTCGAGGCCGCGCCTCCGCTACGGACCCTGCATCGCCGCTATCCGATCGACAGCCTTGGTGAGGCGCTGGCCGAGGGGATCTACACCGGTCATGCCGACATGCCGGTCTTCGAGCTCAATCCGGACCAGATCCACGACCTCCTGTCCTACCTGAAAACGCTGGAATAGTCGGCCTCACACAGTCTGCACGGTCCATCCGATCAGTTCCTTGACGATGCGCGCGAAGGCCGCATCGAAGGCGGCGACGGCCGCAGCCGGCTCGACCTTGTCGAGCCTTTCGCTGGTCTCAATGAGGCGCGAGGCGATCACCTTGCCGTTCTTGTCGATGATCCGCGCCGACAGTCCGATCTCGACCCGAGTCTCACCCTCCGTGGCGATCCGGAAGCGCCGGATATCGATCAGAAGCTGGTAGTCCGCCTGCCCGAGGTCCGTCGTGCGCAGCGGGGCGTGAGCGATGTCGTAGTTCTCGAAGCTGTCGATCAGGCGCGCCTGCACCAATTTCGGAATGCTGTCAGCCCAGAGGAAATCCCCAAAGCCCGGCCTGTCCCCGGCGGGCGCAAACAGCATCCGCTGGGTCTGCAGCATTGCGACCGCTGTCGGTTCGGGAATCGCCAGTGAGGAGGACAGCGTCTTGCCGGCCGGCCCGAGGCTCCGCGGTGTGTGCAGGTCGTAGGTGACCTTCTGCGCGGGCGTGCCGCCGCCGGTCATCTTCTCGAGTCCCGCCAGAATGCCGTCGATCTTGCCGGTGTTGCGCGCGAGCCCGTCGGAGAAGGTCTTGAAATTCGCAATGGTGTCCTTCAGGGGACCGGAATTGTCCTGAAGCACCGTGTCGACCCGCCGCAGCGCGTCGCGCGCCGCCTGCGTCATGCTCTGGCCGGCGCCCGCCTCCGCAATCAAGGTCAAGGGCTCGCCGGATCTGGCGACGATCACGCCGCCCTCCAACGTCACCACGGGCACGCCGGTGAGGCCCTGGAATTCGAGGCCGACCTTGGTGTCGGAACGGACCGGCGTCGCAGTGGCAACCGAGATCGTCGCATTGACGAAGCGCGGATTGTCCGGCGCGAGCCCGAGCTGGGTCACCTCACCAACGCGAATGCCGTTGAACAGCACGCCGGCGCCGACCAGGAGGCCGGGCACCGGCCCCTGGAATTGCACGTGGTAGTTCGTGCGCGGCCCGATGCCGCCGGTGTTGTTCAGCCAATAGACGAAGCCGAACACCGCGAGGATCGCGGCCAGCACGAAACTGCCGATCAGCACGTAGGGAGCGCGGGTTTCCATCTCTCATCTCATCTCGTGTTGCAGCATCTGCGAGCGCTTGCCGTGGAAATAGGCGCGCACCCAGGGATGCTCGGATTGCAGCAATTGGCGCATCGGCCCGATCGCCACGATCTTGCCGTCGGCGAGCGCGGCGACGCGGTCGCAGACCGTGGTCAGGCTCGCGAGGTCATGGGTCACCATGAACACGGTCAGCTCCAGCGTCCTTTGTAGCGTCTTGATCAGCACGTCGAATTCGCCGGCGGCGATCGGATCGAGGCCCGACGTCGGCTCGTCCAGGAACAGGATCGGCGGATCGAGCGCGAGCGCACGCGCCAGCGCCACGCGCTTGGTCATGCCGCCGGACAGCTCCGCCGGATATTTGTCGGCGTCCTCGGCGCGCAGGCCGACCATTTCGAGCTTGGCGATCGCGATCTCGTCCATCAGCTCCTGCGACAGGACGAGATTCTCGCGGAGCGGAAACTGGACGTTCTGGCGCACCGTCAGCGAGGAGAACAGCGCGCCTTGCTGGAACAGGATGCCCCATGCCATCGCTGCGCCTCGACCGTCGCCGCCCGCGGATTGCCCCATGACCTCGATGGTCCCGCCACGGCGCGGGATGAGGCCGATGATGGTCCGCATCAGCACCGACTTGCCGCCGCCGGATGCCCCCACAAGCCCGAGGATCTCGCCCCGGCGAACGTCGAGCGACAGATGGTCGAGCACGGTCTGACGACCGAAGCCGACCACGAGGTCACGGACGCGAATCGCAAACTCGTCTTGCGGTCCGTCCATCGTCACATTCCGATCGAGGCAAAGAAGACGGCGAACAGGCCGTCGAGCACGATCACCAGGAAAATCGACTTCACGACCGATGTCGTGGTCTGCCGCCCCAGCGACTCCGCGCTGCCCTTGACGCGCAATCCCTCGCTGCAGGCCACGATCCCGATCACCAGCGCCATGAACGGCGCCTTCAGGATGCCCACCTGGAAGTGGGTGACCGAAATGGCCTCATGCAGCCGCGCGATGTAGATGGCCGGCCCCATGTCGCCATAGAACTGGGCAACGAGGCCGCCGCCATAGAGCGCGGCAATGGATCCGATGAAGGTGAGGATCGGCAGGGCGATGACCAGGGCTGCAACGCGCGGCAGGATCAGGACGTCGACCGGATCGAGCCCCATGGTTGAAAGCGCGTCGATCTCCTCGCGCATCTTCATCGAGCCGAGCTCGGCGGTGTAGGCGCTTCCCGACCGTCCCGCGACCATGATGGCGACGATCAGCACGCCGAGCTCGCGCAGCACCAGGATGCCGACCATGTCGACGGTATACGACTCCGCGCCGAATCTGCGGAAGTGGAAAAAGCCCTGCTGCGCGATGATGGCGCCGATCAGGAAGGTGATCAGCGCGACGATGGGGATCGCCTGCCACCCGATGCGGTAGAGCTGATAGACCAGTGACGTCAGCCGCAGCGAACGCGGCCGGCGCAGCACGCCGATCACGGCCATGAACAATGCGCCGAGCATCTGGAGAAAGATCGTGATGTCTTCCCGCGCCCCTACCGTGGACTTGCCGAGATCGCCCAGCCTCGCCAGAACCGGATTGGGCGCGGCCGCCGGGGCCGGCGTGTGGCGGTTGACCTGGCGCACCTCGTCCAACAGCCCGCTGAAATGATCGGCGACGCCGACGAACTCGGCCGATCGGCCGGATGATGTGGCCCTGCGCGACAACTTCTCCAGGACCCAGGCGCCGAGCGTGTCGAGCGCGCTGACGCCCGACATGTCCAGGGTGACGGCCCGCGACCGATCGACGTCGGCTACGACCGACCGGGACAAGGTTTCGAGCATCACCACATTGGCGGCAGTCCAGGGCCCTTCAGGGCGCAATTTCAGTTCGTCGCCGGACGGCGTCGCGAGCAACAGCGGTTCGTGGTTCACGCTTCCACCTCATCGGGACAATCGGTCCCCATTCAGCCGGCATTTCTAGGCCAGCATGTGGCGGCCGGTTTGACCTGTCTCAAGACCCGAACACGCCCCGCCTCTTGACGCAAATCAAGCGCGATCGCACGGCCGGGTCTTAGACTCACCCCGATTCAACAAGGATACCAGATCCATGTTCGACAATGACAGGATGGGCGAAGAACTGCGGGCGTTGAAGGTCGACGTCACACGCCTGCTGAGCACCGCCGGCGAGGAGATGTTCGAGAGCTCGAAAGACCGCGCCGAGGCACTCGCCGATCAGATCAGGGCAGCGCTCACCGAACTCGGCGAGACCGTCGAACAAGAGCAGCTCCAGGGTCTCGTTGCGGAGCGTCCGATCACATCGCTCGCCTCCGCCTTCGCGCTGGGCGTGGTTGTCGGCTTCATGTTGAGGAGACACTAGGTGAATACCGAGAATATCGTCAAACATTTGCGCGTGCTGTGGCGCACCGACAGGATCATCGCGGACATCAGGCTGCGCCATCTGCTGATCGGTCTCGGCCTGCGCGCCTTCGCGGCGCTGATCGCGGCGTTCGGGCTCCTGATGCTGGAGCTGTCTGCCTATTTCGCGCTGGTGCAGATCTGGAGCGCAATTGCCGCAGCTGCCATCCTCGGCACCGTCAATTTTGTCATCGCGGCCGTTCTCTTCGTGATCGCCGGCCGCGCTCCGTCAGGACGTGACATCGAGCTTGCCAACGAAATTCACGGCGCCTCGATCGAAGCCCTCCAGCTCGAGGCGCGCGCGCTCCAGGCCCAGGTTTCGGGCGCGGTGCATCATCCGCTCAGCACGATCGTGCCGGTGCTGCTGCCGCTGATCGCGATCATCATCAAGAACTTGAGGGCGACCGCCAAGACGTCCGTCAATGCGACATCGGCTGAGGTGCGCTCCTGAAGCCCCGCACCTTGCGCTGACGCAGCCCTCCGGATCATGCTCCAGCGTCCACTCAGAGCTTCAACTTGACGTGGCAAATATCAGGTTCGGCCGGATCCGGCTTGACCTCGAAGCCGAGCTGCCGGCACATGTCGAGCATCACGATATTCTCCTGGAGCACGTCGCCCGCGATCGTCTTCAATCCTTCCGACCGCGCATAGTCGATGATCAGCTGCATGAGGGCCCAGCCAAGCCCCCTGCCCTTGAGATCGGACCGCAGCATGATCGCGTATTCGCCGCTCTCGTAGATCGAGTCCGAATGGAGCCGGACCGCGCCGACCATTTCGCCGGTGGACTCGTCGTATGCGATGAAGGCCATCGCGCGCGCATAGTCGAGCTGGGTCAGGCGTGCGATGAACTCGTGGGTGAATTCCTTCATCGGTGCGAAGAACCGCAGACGAAGGTCATGCGGCGTGACGTGGCGCAGGAATTCGTGGATGGTCGGCTCGTCCTCGGGCCGCATGGGCCGCGCGAAGATGCGCCAATCGTCCTTGAGCTTGAGGCGGCGCTCCCATTGCGACGGATAGGCGCGAACGGCGAAATTGGCCGCGCCGGAACCGGCAAACTTCCGCTGCGGCGGCCCGACGGCGACGCGGGCATCGACCGCGGTCACGCCGGTTTCATCTGCGAGCAGCGGATTGATGTCGAATTCGTGGATCTCGGGAATGTCGGCCGCCATCTGCGCCAGCTTGACCAGCACCATGGCGACGGCATCCGGCTTCACTGCCGGCACGTCCCGGTAAGCGCGGAGCAGCCGCGAGACGCGCGTGCGCTCGATCAGGTCGCGGGCCAGCTGCAGATCCAGCGGCGGCAGCGCAAGCGCCTTGTCGTTGATGATCTCCACCGCCGTCCCGCCCCGGCCGAAAACGACCACCGTGCCGAAGGTCGGATCGTCGGCGAGGCCCAGGATGAGCTCGCGCGCTTTTGCCTTGACGACCATCGCCTGGACGATGACGCCGCCGATGCGCGCCTCCGGACGCAGCTTTTTCGCCCGCGCGATAATGCCTGTGGCAGCCCCTCGGACTGCTTCAGGCGTGGTCAGGTTGAGAACGACGCCGCCGACGTCGGATTTGTGGACGATGTCCCGCGACATGATCTTCAGCACGACGGTGTCGCCCTGTGCGAAGATGTCGTTCGCATAGGCCACCGCCTGCTCGACATCGGTCGCCGCATAGGTCGGCACCATCGCGATGTCATAGGCTTCGAGCAGGCGCTTGATCTCGACCGGCTCGAGCCATTCGCGGCCATCCGCGACCGCGGCGGTGACGATCTGCCTCGCTCCCCGGGCGTCCGGAACGAAAGTATCAGGCATCGCGGGAGGAACCTGACTCAGCTCCTCCACCACTTCGCGGTGCCGGACCAGATGCATGAAGCCGCGCACGGCGTCGTCCTCGGTCGGATAGTTCGGCACACCGGCGCTGGAGAGTGTCTGAATGATGTGCTGATCGGCTCCAACCCAGGCCGCCAATACGGGCTTCGCCCAGCTGCGGTGCTGCTCGCGGTATTTTTTGACGAGCTCCGTCACGGTCGTGGCGATCTCGGCGGCCGAGGCGATCGCCGTTTGCACGTTGAGGACAAGGATTGCGTCGTTGTCACGGTCGGCCAGCAGTTCCTCCAGCGCCACCGCGTAGCGCGAGGCATCGGCATCGCCGACGATGTCAACGGGATTTGCACCGGACCAGGTCGCAGGCAGCGCTGCATCGAGCTTCTTGCGCGCCTCGGCCGAGATTGTTGCCGGAATTCCTCCGAGCTCGACCAATCGATCGATAGCAAGGACGCCGATGCCGCCACCATTCGTGAGGATGGCGAGACGTTTTCCCGCAGGCGACTCGACACGGCCGAGTGTCTCGGCACAATCGAACAGCTCACGCAGATCAGAGACCCGCAGGACACCCGCGCGGCGGAACGCTGCGTCGTAGACAGCGTCGGCGCCGGCGAGCGCACCGGTGTGGGTGGCAGCCGCCTTCGCGCCCTGCGCCATGCGGCCGGACTTCACCACGACGACGGGCTTCACGCGCGCAGCGGCGCGCGCCGCCGAAATGAACTTGCGCGCGTCCTTGATGGCCTCGATGTAGAGCAGGATCGCACGGGTCTTGTGATCCATCGCGAAATAGTCGAGCAGATCGCCGATATCGACGTCGATCTGATCGCCGATCGAGACGATGCCAGAGAAGCCGACGCCCCGCGGCGCGGCCCAATCCACCATGCCGGCGGCAATTGCGCCCGATTGCGAGATCAGCGCGAGGTTACCCGCCCTTGGCATGTGCGCGGCGAAACTGGCATTCAGGCTGACGCCGGGCATCATGATGCCGAGGCAGTTCGGCCCGATCAGCCGCATGCCGTATTTTCGGGCAGCACTGCTCGTCGCCTCGTGCAGCGATCCCGGTCCCTGGCCGAGCCCGGCCGAGACGATCAGCGCGCCCGCAGACCCGCGACGCCCGGCTTGGTCGACAATGCCTGGAATCTCGCCCGCAGGGGCGGTGATGACCACGAGCTCCGGCACGAAGTCCAGCCTGTCCAGGCTCTTCACCGCCGCAAAGCCGCCGATCTCGGCATGGCGCGGATTGACGAGGCCAAACCGCCCCTTGAATCCGGCCTTGCGAATATTCTCCAGGACGGCGCGTCCCACGGACGCCGGACGGGCGCTCGCCCCGACAAGCGCAACCGAGCGCGGCGACAGCAGATTGTTCAGACGATAGATTGACATGAAAGAAAATGCGCCCGGTCAGCAGCGGTTCCGATGGTTGACGATCAAGCCGAAAGAAGGAGCCTAGTATGAGATCATAACCCAGCACGGTGGCTGGCCAATGACGGTCTTCGTCACACCGCCCCAGACGATCTCGTTCAGGCGCGAATGATGATAGGCGCCCATCACGATTGCATCGATGCCGTGGGAATTGGCCCAGCTTCCCAGTACCTTGCCGATCGATCTGCCGCCGCCCTTCGCCGTTTCGAACGAGGCATAGATCCCATGTTCCCTCAAATGATCGACGAGAGCCGTGCCGGATTGCACGACCGCCCCAGTCTTATCCTCCGCCACGGTCACCACGTGAACCGAGGTGGCAGCCCGAAGAATGGGCAACGCGTCGCCGACGGCGCGCGCGGCGCGAGCAGAGTGATCCCAGGCAATCATGACGTTCTCGAATTCAGGCCGAAGTTCGTCCGCGAGATGTTCGGGACAAAGCAGAAGCGGCCGGCCCGATCCGAACAAGAAGGCTTCGACAACGCCTTCTGTCCGGCTGTCGTGCGGCCTCACGGGAACCAGCGTGAGGTCGCTGAAGCGGGCATGCTCGGCCAGGATCGCCCCGATCTGATCCGCAGGCACCCTGCCCGATCGGCTTTGGGCGCGAATGTTGGCGCGCGAAGCTGCATCGGTGAAAGCATTCAGGAGCTGTCGCATGTTGCCGGCCTCGGGGCTGGCGTGCTCGGAATCGCGAACGTAAGGCAGCATCACCTCCGGCCGCTCGAAGACTTCTTCCTCGAGCGCGAGCGCGGTGATCCTGGCGCCGAGATCGGCGGCAACGGCCACACATTTCTCTATCGCAACCAGGGCCGGTCCGCGCGGCTGGCCGACAAGGGGCAGAAAGACGTCCTTGATGGGCATCCGCATTCTCCTAGGCCGCCACAATAGGCCGGCGCTCGTCGAGGCGCTTGATCCTCGTCAAGAACAAACTCTATCCGGTCACCCGGGAACAGGCGTTGACCGGCATCAAGGACTGGTCGCTTGGTCATTCTATGAATAATTCAATCGGAGCGGTTCGCCCCGGAGAGACTCATGCGTGCGATGGTGTTGCCGGCTCCACGAGCGCGGCTCCAGATGGAGGAGCGGCCTGACCCGATTCCGGGCGAGGGCCAGCTCCGGGTGAAGATCAGTGCCTGCGGCGTATGCCGGACCGATCTTCATCTCGTCGATGCCGAGCTGCCCGATATTCGCTATCCGATCGTGCCAGGCCACGAGATCGTCGGCCGGGTCGACCTCGTCGGCCCGAATGTGGCAACACATGTGCCTGGTGACCGGGTCGGCATTCCCTGGCTAGGCTTCACCTGCGGAACGTGTCGGTTCTGCCGGGAGGGTATGGAAAACCTGTGTGACGCACCGCTGTTCACGGGCTATACGCGCGACGGCGGCTACGCAACCCACACCATCGCGGACGCACGCTACGCTTTTCCGCTCGGTGAGGCCGGGAGCGACGTGGAGATTGCACCGCTGCTGTGCGCAGGGCTGATCGGCTGGCGATCGCTGGTCCTGGCCGGCCCGGCCGACCGGCTCGGTCTCTACGGCTTTGGCGCGGCCGGCCACATCATTGCGCAGGTCGCGGTTTGGCAGGGACGATCCGTCCATGCATTCACGCGACGCGGCGACGCCGCTGCACAAGGCCTCGCACGTCGTCTCGGCGCGGTCTGGGCGGGGTCATCGGACGAAGCGCCCGACGAGCCGCTCGACGCAGCCATCATCTACGCACCAGCCGGCGAGCTTGTCCCGGCCGCGTTGCGCGCCGTCCGCAAAGGCGGGCGCGTCGTATGCGCCGGCATCCACATGAGCGACATTCCAAGCTTTCCGTATGACTTGCTCTGGCAGGAACGGCAGTTGGTCTCGGTCGCCAATCTGACCCGGCAGGATGGCCTCGATTTTCTAAAGGTCGCCCCGCAGGCCGGCGTGCGCACTGAGACGACGGCGTTTTCGCTCGATCAGGCCAACGAGGTTCTGGCCATGCTGCGGAATGGCCAGATCCTCGGCGCAGCCGTGCTGACGCCGTGATGGTGCTTCGGATGCCCGCTTCGATCAATGATGAAACGGCGGCCCAGGAGCGCATCTTCCAGATGCTGACGAGCCATCCCGGCGTGACGCGGATCGACACGCACGGAGCCTCGGTGTTCCTGGACGCAAAGCGCGCGCTGAAGATCAAGCGCGCCGTCCGGTTTCCCTTCCTCGATTATTCGACACTCGAGAAGCGCAAGGCGGCCTGCGAGGAGGAGATCAGGATCAACCGGCCGCTGGCGCCGCAGATCTATCACGGCGTCGTGGCGATCACGGAAGAGCCGGATGGATCTCTCAAAATCGATGGCGCCGGCCGGCCGATCGAGTATGCGGTCGACATGTCGCGCTTCGACGAGAACAGGACGCTGGATCATCTGGCAAAGGCCGGCCCGTTGGAGGCGAAGCTCGCCTCGGCTGCCGCTGACGCAATCGTGGCGTCGCACGCGGCAGCGACACGCGCCGATGGAAAAGCCTGGGTCTCATCGATCCCGGCCCTGATCGAAGGCAACAGTGACGGTCTGCGGGCCGGCGGACATCTCAACGCGGAAGACATCGAAAAGCTCGGCAAGGCCTCGCACGAGGCGTTTCTACGTATCCGCCCCCTGCTTGCAGAGCGCGGCAGGCAGGGCTTCGTGCGCCGCTGTCATGGCGATCTGCATCTTGCAAACATCGTTCTGATCGATGATCGGCCCGTGCTGTTCGACGCCATCGAGTTCGATGCGCAGATGGCAACGGTCGACGTACTCTACGATTTCGCGTTCACCCTCATGGACTTGTTGCAGTACGATCAGCCACGCGCGGCAAATATCGCCCTGAACCGCTATCTCGCCACGACACCGGCCGACAATCTCGACGCGCTCTCGGCCCTGCCGCTGTGCATGTCCATGCGTGCGGCGATCCGCGCCCAGGTGGCCCTGGCGCGGCTGAAGCGGCCGCATTCCGATGGCGCAGGCATTCTCGACCAGGCACAGCGCTATTTTGACCTCTCCGGGATGCTGATCCGTCCTCCTGCTCCGCGTCTGATTGCGGTCGGGGGACTGTCCGGCACCGGAAAGTCCGTTTTGGCGTACGCGCTCGCGCCGTTCGTCGCGCCGCAGCCGGGAGCCGTCGTGCTGCGCAGCGATCTCGTCCGCAAGCAGATGTTCGCGGTCGAGGACACGCACCGCCTGCCGCCATCCGCCTATACGCCGGAGGTCACGGCCCGCGTCTACGACACCCTGGCTCAGCACGCCCGGCGAGTGCTCGCGCAAGGCCATTCGGCAATTATCGACGGCGTATTCGCCCGCGAGGACGAGCGCGACGCGATCGCCGCGCTGGCGCGCGAGCGCAACGTGTCGCTGAACGGTCTATTCCTGGTCGCAGACCTCGCGACCCGGCAGGCGCGGATCGGAAGTCGCAGGGGAGACGCGTCGGACGCCACGCAAGAGGTTGCCGCGCTGCAAGAGCACTATAATATCGGCCATGTCGGCTGGGCGACCATCGATGCATCCGGGACAGAAGAGCAGACGCTCCAGAACTGCCGGAACGCGATCGCTGAGGAACAAACAACGCAATCTGATTGACGCGGGCAAGGATGTCGCGACCCACCACAAGCTCGAGGGCGACCACGCATGCAAAGCCGGCAACGCGACGCAATGCCCTGCCCGGCCGCCTCAGCCCCGGCATGGCCTGCGACACGGCCTTCCGGATCATCGCCCGTCGTCACCTCGATGCCGTGATCGCTCAGCACGACGGCACGTGCCGCGGCGATCCCGAAGCCCTGCACCAGATCCGGATCGCATTGACGCATCTGCGTACTGCCATCCGCTTCTTCTCACCGATGGTCGACGATGCCCTGCGGCCGAACGTCTGGGCCGAACTGAAATGGCTGAACAGTCAGCTCGGCATGGTGCGGGACCTCGACGTCGCGATCGAGCGGGTCGTCGCCGGGAGTAGTGACGAACTCGCCGTGGTCGCCGAGCTTCAGCAATGGGACGAGAAACGCGCCGAGAGCCATCGGCTGCTGGCGCGTGCGCTGCAATCGGCACGGTACCGCCGCCTGATCGAGCTGACCTCGACATGGATCGAAAGCGGCCCCTGGTCGACCCGGCGCAGCAAGGAAGCCGTTCGATTGCGCCGCTGCACGCTCGCCGACCACGCGACGGAGCGGCTGACCGAGTGGGAGACGACGCTGCTCAAGAAGGCACGAAAGCTCCGCAAGCTCGACACCGAGAAACGCCACAAGCTGAGGCTTCTCAACAAGCGGCTGACCTATTCGATCGAGTCGCTCCAGGACCTGTTCGTCGAGGAAACGCTGGCGCAACAGAAGTCCATTCTCAAGCAACTGCGCAGGGCGCAGCGGTCGCTCGGACAATTGAACGACGATGCACGAGGACAAGCGCTGGCAGCGTCTTTGAACGGCGCCGGCCTCGATATCGGTAGTCGCTTCCACGATCGCAAGAGGGAAAAGAGGCTGCTGCGAACGGCCTCGGAGGCGTATCGGAAGCTGGACAAGGCCAAGCCCTTCCGCTCCTCGGACCTCGCGCCGAGCTCCGAGCCGAAGGTTTAGGTGTGGACGTAGTCTCCCGGCGCATCCGGGAGGCCGGGGACGTCTCCAAGCCCGATCTGCGGCGGATTGCAGGGTGCGCCGGAGCGCGCCGCCAGCCATTTGGCCCATTCCGGCCACCACGACCCTTCAACTCGCGGAGCCAACTTCAGCCATTCATCCGCACCAACATAGGGCGCATCAGCAGCCTTGGTCAGCACCTGATAACTGTGGCCGGACTCCTGCGGAGGCGCAACGACACCGGCATTGTGACCGCCGCTGGTCAACAGGAACGTCACGTCGGCATCGACCTGATAGTGGACCTTGTAGACGGATCGCCATGGCGCCACGTGATCGGCGAGCGTGCCGACCACGAACATCGGCGCGTGGATATCGGAGAGCGAAATGCTCCTGCCTCCGACGAGATAGCGCCCTCCCGCCAGATCGTTGTCGAGGAACAGCTTGCGCAAATACTCCGAGTGCATGCGATAGGGTAGCCGCGTGGCGTCGGCGTTCCAGGCCATCAGGTCGCTCGGCGGTGCGCTCTCGCCCATCAGATAGTCATGTGACAGCCGCGACCAGATCAGCTCGTTTGAGCGCAGCAACTGGAACGCGCCGGCCATCTGGGTCGTGTCGAGATAACCGCGCTGCCACATCATGTCTTCGAGAAAGGCCACTTGGCTCTCATTGATGAAGAGCGTCAGCTCTCCGGCCTCGGTGAAGTCGGTCTGGGCTGCCAGGAGAGTGACGGTGCCGAAGCGGCTATCACCGTCCCGCTCCATCGCGGCGGCGGCGATGGACAGCAATGTGCCTCCCAGACAATATCCGAGCGCATGGGTCTTCCGACCCGGCATGATCAGACCAATCACGTCCAGGGCCGCCATGACGCCCAGCCTGCGATAATCATCAAAGGCGAGATCCCGATCCCTCGCATCCGGGTTGCGCCAGGAGATCGCGAATACGGTGAGGCCTTGACCGGTCAGAAATTTGACCAGCGAGTTCTGCGGCGACAGATCGAGGATGTAGTATTTCATGATCCAGGCCGGCACGATCAGGATCGGCTCGGGCCGCACCTGCGCAGTCGTCGGATAGTACTGAATCAGCTCGATCAGCTCGTTGCGGTAGACGACCTTGCCAGGTGAGACCGCCACCGTCTTGCCGACCACGAACTGCCCGTCGTCGGCCAATTTCGAGTTGGAGAGCAGGCGCATCAGGTCGCTGCACCAGTTCTGCCAGCCGAAGACGAAATTCTCCCCGCCGCTCTGGAACGCCTTCTCCAGCACCTTCGGATTGGTCGCAGCAAAGTTCGACGGCGCCAGCATGTCGAGCATCTGGCGCATCGAGAACTCGACGATAGCTTCAGTTCCGTGCGAAACGCCGCGTACACCCGTCGCAGCATCGCGCCACCAGCGCTCTCCGAGCAGAAACGCCTGCGCCAGCAGGTTGAACGGCGCGAGCTCCCATTGCGGTCCCCTGAAGCGGCGATCGCGTTCCTGCGGCTGGATCACGGACCACGGCTTTTGCCCCGGTGACATCGCGTGCGCAGCGGCTTCCGCGAGCCGGCCGGTGTCACGAACGATGTTGCGGGAAATCTCCATCCGGCGCTGCGGCGCCGCGGCCAGATGCGAGCTCCAATCGAGCCAGGCGAGCGACAGGGCAAGCGGCGAAATCCCGCCCGTGAACCGCGCCAGCATCGCGTGCAAAGCGCGGTCAAAAGGATATGGCTCAGATCCAGGCCGAGCACCGGCGGCGACCGGCATGTGTTCGGGCCTTTCGGTGTTCGCGGTCGAAGCTTCCGGACCAGCGATGGGATGGGTGGGGAGAACCTCAACCGACGGCTCTTCTGCCCGTGGAAATATCTGCACGACGCTCATGGTCAAATTCCTGCGGGCTCAGTTCAACGTCGGCAGCAGGATACGGCCCGGCCTCGACTACGTGTTGAGCTGCATCAAATCCGCCTCCGGATCACAATTGCTGCATCGGGATCGAACCATGTTCGCCGATTGACTTGAGTCAAACCGCACTGTGATACCCGAGCTAGGATTCGTGCATCGCAATCCCAACAAGCCAGCGGAGTTATCCATGCGCGCCCACCAGATCATGACCCGGTCGGTCATCTCGGTCACCCCCGACACCAGCATCGTCGAAGCGGCAAATATCATGCTGAAGCGGCATGTCAGCGGACTCACGGTGGTCGACGAGACCGGCAAGCTGGTCGGTGTCGTGTCGGAAGGAGATTTCATCCGCCGCAGCGAAATCGGAACCGGGCGCAAGCGCGGGCGCTGGCTGCGATTCATCCTCGGTCCCGGCAAATCCGCGAGCGACTTCGTCCATGAGCACGGACGCAAGGTCTCGGAAGTGATGACCGACTCGCCCGTGACGATCACGGAGGATACGGCGCTCGCGGAGATCGTCGACCTCATGGAGCGGAACAACATCAAGCGGCTGCCCGTCGTGCGTGGCGACAAGGTCGTCGGGATCGTATCCCGCGCCAATCTGCTGCAGGCGGTGGCGGGGCTCGCCCGAGAAGTGCCGGATCCGACCGCGGACGACGACCACATTCGCAGCCGCATCATCGATACCATGGAGAAGAACGACTGGTGCCCGTTCGGACTGAACGTGATCGTGCGCGACGGTATCGTTCACCTCAGCGGCGTCATCACCGAAGAGCGCGCACGGCAGGCCGCGATCGTCGCCGCAGAGAACGTCGAGGGCGTGAAGAAGGTGCACGACCATCTGTGCTGGGTCGACACCATGTCCGGCGTCTATCTGAACTCGCCCGAGGACGATGAGCTCGCCAAAGCAAGCTAACCAGGCGAGTTGACCGAGGCGAGCTGACCAAGGCGAGCCGCTCGCGGCGGAGCTCAGCGAGGAATGACGGCGGTGGCTTCGATCTCGACGCGCGCCGCCTTCTCCACGAGGCGTACCACCTGAACCAGCGCCATCGCAGGATAGTGCGTTCCGAAGACGTCGCGATAGACTCTGCCCAGTTCCTTCAGATTGGCCAGGTACTCGTCCATGTCGACGACGTACCAGGTCAGGCGCACGAGGTGCTCGGGCCGGGCACCGGCCTCGACCAGGATCGCGGCGATGTTGCTCAAGGTCTGACGCACCTGCGCGACGAAGCCTTGCGCGAGGCGCTCTTCCGCGTCCCAGCCGATCACCCCGCCGGTGACGACGATGCGCCCTTCGGCAGCCATGCCGTTGGCATAGCCTTTCGGCACCGGCCAGCCTGACGGCTGGAGGATCTGCGCCTTGGTGGGCGCTCCGTCCTCGGCTGCTGTCGGCAGTACCGCGAGTTGCGGGCCATTCGGCGTCGTCACAGACAATTCTCTATCCTTCTCTCATTCCGCAGCGACGCCTGAGGACGTCGCCGCGGCCTGCGCCAGTTGCCGCAGCGCAAAGCGCTTCAACTTGCCGGTTTCGGTCTTCGGCAATTGCGTCACGAACTCGATGGCGCGCGGATATTTGTAAGGCGCGATCTCGCGTTTGACATGCTCCTGCAGCTCCGCCACGAGCTGAGCATCAGGCGTCACGCCAGGTGCGGCGATGACATAGGCCTTCACGATCATGCCGCGCGCCTCGTCCGGAGCGCCGACCACACCGCACTCGGCGACCGCCGGATGCGTGAGCAGCGCCGCTTCGACATCCGTGCCCGCGATGTTGTAACCGGCAGACACGATCATGTCGTCGGACCGCGACTGGTACCAGAAATAACCGTCGCTATCCATCAGATAGGTGTCGCCAGTGATGTTCCAGCCGTCCTGGACATATTTCCGCTGCCGCTCGTCGGCCAGATAGCGGCAACCGGTCGGCCCGCGCACGGCGAGACGGCCCATCGTTCCAGCCGGCACGTCGCGGCCCTCATCGTCGACGATCTTGGCTTCATAGCCCGGCACGGGCTTTCCGGTGGCGCCGGGGCGGATCTCGTCCTCGGTCGCGCTGATGAAGATGTGCAGCATCTCGGTCGAACCGATGCCATCCATCAGCTTGATGCCGGTGGCCTTGAGCCAGGCATCGAATGTCGGCTTGGGCAGTGTCTCGCCCGCGGAGACGCATTTGCGTAACGAAGAAATGTCCCGGCCCGCAAGCTTACCGATCATGGCACGGTATGCGGTCGGCGCCGTGAAACAGACCGTGGTCTTGTATTGCTCGATCGCCGACAGCAAATCGTCCGGCGTCGTCTTCTCAAGCACGACGAAGGAGGCGCCGATATGCATCGGAAACAGCACGCCGCCGAAGCCGAAGGTGAAGGCAAGCGGGGCCGAGCCGATGAAACGATCCTTCTGGTCGGCGCGCAAGATGTTGCGCGCATAGCCGTCGCAGACCGCGAGCATGTCGCGGTGGAAATGCATGGTGCCCTTGGGGTCGCCTGTTGTGCCCGACGTGAATGCGATCAGGCAGACGTCGTCAGCGGCGGTATCGACGGCCTTGAACTCCGGACTGACGTCGGCGATGAGCGCCTCGAGCGAGTCGGTCGCGCCGTTGCCCCAATACACGACTCGGGCGAGATTGGGCGCCCCAGCTTTCGCCTTTTCCATCTCCTCGGAAAGCTTTCCGTCGCACAGCGCCAGCGTGATCTCCGCCTTCTGAATCGGATAGGATAGCTCCTTCGCACGCAACAGCGGCATCGTCGCGACGCAAATTCCGCCTGCCTTGATCACAGCCAGATAGGTCGCAACCATCATCGGATTGTTGGCCGAGCGCAGCAGCACGCGCCCGCCGGTAACGAGACCCAGCTTGCCGACCAGCAGATTGGCGATGCGGTTCACGAGTGCTTGCAGCTCGCGATAAGTGTAGCTGACGGCGGGGCTGATGATGCAAGGGGCGTCGCCATGGCCCTGCTCCACCCAGCGGTCGAGGAAGTAGCTGACGCAATTCAGTCGCGACGGATAGCGCAACTCCGGCCGCGCGAAAACGAATTCGGGCCAGAGCTCGCGCGGCGGCAGATTCTGCCGCGCGAACGTATCGACATGGGCCGTCGCGGCGTTGCCGTCATGCGAGCCCGTCACTTGAATCTTGGCGGCGTTGGCCATCGCACGCTCCTTTCAGCATGGATTGCACCCGGCAGCACGATCTGGCAATCATTTTATGCTTAAAACAATTCGGCGCAATAGCGGATTTTGGGCATGCCGTGCTTTTTCGTGCGGCAAAGGAGATTGGCGGCCTGTTCAGGCGGCCTTATGGCCGACGGCGCGCGGCCGACTTCTGCGCCGAGGCCTTGGTCTTGGCCAGCAGCCGCATCAATTCGCGCACATCCTTCGGCGTCAGGTCGGCGAAGAGATCGGCGATCCAGGTTTCATGCTCCGCAGCCATCCTGCGAAACTCGGCACGTCCGAGCTTGGTGAGGCGGATCACCTGGACGCGGCGGTCCGTCTCCGAGGTCCTCCGGTCGAGATGGCCGGATTCCACCAGACGCTCGACCAGGCCAGTCACGTTGCCGTTCGACACCATCATGCGCTTGGAGACATCGGACAGCGTCATGCCGTCCGGAGCCTTGTCGAGCTGAGCCATCAGGTCGAAACGCGGCAAAGTGACGTCGAACCGCTGCCGCAGCCGACCGCGAACCTCGCCCTCGATCAACGTCGTACAGGTCAGGAGACGCAGCCACAGCCGAAGCTCTTCGGCGTGGTCCTCCGGCGTTTCGACGGCCTTCGTCTCGGAATCGAGCATGTTGATGCAGTCACTCACGACCGGCATTGCCGCCGGAACGGATTCCCCAACGTTTTGAGCTTCAAGTAAATCGGAGCCGGCTGCAAGTCCAAAGCTGCAACAATCGACCGCACCACCAATTTCTTTAGGCTTCAAACAATTGGCGCGCCGCTTGCATGCGCAGCTGCCCGGAGGATGCGACGCCTCGAGCTCGGCTTGCCGCGGCGGTCATCATCGGCATAAGCTTGGATTGAAGTACGAGGCTTGCAGCGCAAGCCGATCGTTACGAGGGACAGATCATGAAGACGCAAATGACCTTGGCCGCAGCCGCCGTGCTGCTCGGTACCGTGGCGACCCCTGCCCTCGCCCAGGAAAAAATCAAGCTGGGTGTGATCGTGACCCTGTCGGGACCTGCCGCCGCGCTTGGCCAACAGGTTCGCGACGGTTTCACGCTCGCAGTGAAGGATCTCGGCAACAAGATGGGCGGCCGCGATGTCGATGTCGTCGTCGTCGACGACGAGTTGAAGCCGGATGCAGCCGTGACCAAGGTCAAGGGCCTTCTTGAGCGCGAGAAGGTCGACTTCGTGGTCGGACCGATCTTCTCCAACATCCTCCAGGCGATCCACCGGCCCATCACGGAATCGAAGACCTTCCTGATCAGCCCCAATGCCGGGCCGTCTACCTTTGCCGGCAAGGACTGCAACCCATTCTTCTACGTGACGTCGTATCAGAACGATCAGGTTCACGAGATCCTCGGCAAGGTCGCGCAGGATCGCGGCTACAAGCGCATGTACCTGATGGTCCCGAACTATCAGGCCGGCAAGGATTCGGTGGCGGGCTTCAAGCTCGACTACAAGGGCGAGATCGTCGAGGAATCCTACATGCCGCTGAACACGCTGGACTTCCAGCCGGAGCTGTCCAAGATCTCCTCGCAAAAGCCCGATGCTCTCTTCACGTTCATGCCGGGCGGCCTCGGTGTTAATCTCGTCAAGCAATACCGGCAGGCGGGCCTTGCCGACACCATCCCGGTGCTCTCGGCGTTCACCGTGGATGAATCGACCTTGCCGGCGCAGCAGGACGCCGCGGTCGGCATGTTCGGCGGTGCGAACTGGGCGCCCAATCTCGATAATCCCCAGAACAAGAAGTTCGTGGCTGCCTATGAGGCGGCTTACAACATCGTGCCCGGCACCTATGCCTTCCAGGCCTATGACGCAGCGATGCTGATCGACAGTGCGGTCAAGGCGGTGAAGGGCGATCTGTCGAACAAGGACGCCGTTCGCGCAGCGCTCAAGAAAGCCGACTTCACCTCGCTGCGCGGCGCCTTCAAGTTCAACACCAACGGCTATCCGATCCAAGATTTCTACCTGACCAAGGTCGCCAAGCGTCCGGACGGCAAGTTCCAGACCGAGATCGTGCAGAAGGTGTTCGAGAATTACGGCGACCGCTATGCCAAGGACTGCAAGGCGGCGAACTGAGGCAGTATATTGCGTTACGGGAGGACTGCAATGAAGAGTGAAATCACCGGCATCACCCGGGCCAATGAGGGCATCCAGGGCATTTCCTGGAACATACTCGGCCAGACCTATGTGCCGAAGAGCTACGCCGAGCACAGCTTCTCCTGGCACGCGACACTGCCGCCGGGCACGTTCGTCCCGCCGCATATTCACCCCGACCAGGATGAGTATCTCTACATGCTGGAGGGCAAGCTCGATTTCATGCTCGGCAATTCGGAAGCGCAGGCAACCGCCGGCGACCTAATCCGCCTCGGCATGGGCGTGCCGCACGGCATCTTCAACAAGTCGGAGCAGACCGCAAAAGTGCTGTTCTGGGTCTCGCCAAGCCGCAAGCTGTTCGATCTGTTCTGGGGCCTTCACAACATGAAGGAGCAGAAGCCGGAGGACGTGGTGGCGATGGCCGCCGAGTTCAACATCCACTTCCTGCCGCCGCCGCCCGGCGGCTAGCGCCCAGCTTCAGGCGCGCACCGCCGCAAGTCCCGGCACCGCGGCGAAGCCTGCCTTTGTCGCATAGCCGCGCACGATGGCTTCGCGCTGGGAATAGCTCAGCACGTTGTCGACATTGTCGAAACCATCGGGCGCGAGCTGCTCGACGGCGTCGATGACGCCTTCGGGGCCGCCGCGCCGGTTGGAGCGGACGATCTCGGCCGTCATCGGCAGGCGCTTCTTCTCGTATTCGAGCAGCGCCTGGCGCGGATGCTCGGCACGCACCAATGCATCGGCGAGGCAGCGCGCATCGAGAATCGCCTGCGAGGCGCCGTTCGAGCCGACGGGATACATGGGGTGCGCGGCGTCGCCAAGCAACGTCACGCGCCCCGACGACCAATAGGGCAAGGGATCGCGGTCGCAGGTCGGATATTCGTAGAACTCCGGCGTCGCCGAGATCAGGCTCTTGACGTCGATATAGGGGACCGAGAAACGCGCGACATGCGGCATCAGCTCCTCGCGGCGGCCCGGGCGCGACCAGTCTTCTTTCCGCGGCGGCGGCGCATTGCCTTCGCCCACCTTCACCAGCACCGCCCAATTGGTTAGACGGCTCGCAGGGCTCGATCCTTCCGCGATCGGGTAGATCACGACCTTGGCATTGAGACCGCCGGCCACGATCATGGATCTGCCGGTGAGGAACAGCGGCCAGTCGCGGGCGCCGCGCCACAGCATCAGGCCGTTCCAGCACGGCGGCCCCTCGCTCGGGAACAACGTCTCGCGGACGCGCGAATGGATGCCGTCGGCGCCGATGAGGATATCGCCGCGCGCGGTGTGGACGTGCGCGCCGGCGCGATCGAAGAAATAAGCGGACACGCCGCCCTCGTCCTGTGTGAAAGCACCGAGCCGGCAGCCGGTGTGAATTGCGTCCGGCCCGAGCCGTTCCTCGACCGCACGATGAATGACGCCCTGAAGGCGGCCGCGGTGGATCGAGAATTGCGGCACGTCGTGGCCGGCGTCGATGCCGCGCGCTTCGCGCCAGACCTCCTGGCCGTGGCGGTTGAGATAATAGAGCTGGTCGGTGCGAACAGCGACGTCGTCGAGCCTCTGAAGCAGGCCGAGGCCGGCCAGCTCGCGCATTGCATGCGGCAGCGTGTTGATGCCGACGCCGAGCTCGCGAATGGTGTCGGCCTGCTCGAAGATCTCACAATCCAGGCCGCGCGAGCGCAGCATCAATGCCATGGTGAGACCACCAATACCGCCACCGACGATAATCGCCTTCATCGCCCTAACTCCACTCGAAACACAGGCAATGGGTCAACGTTGCACGGGCTGTCACTCCGCCGCAAGCGGCTTTGTCGCCTCCGCCTTGAGCTCGGCCCGGGTCTTGGGCTTAGCCTTAATTCTCAGCTCCTCGAGATCCTGCCGGTCGCGCACGCTGTTGCGGAAAATCTGCTCTTTTCCGGGCAGATATTGCGGCGGACAGAAGGCGTCGTTCGCCCCGTACCAGGCCGCCGCCTTCATGGTGAAGAAGGGGTCGACGAGATGCGGACGTCCCAGTGCGACGAGATCCGCCCGGCCGGCCGCCAGAATGGTGTTGGCCTGGTCCGCCGTCGTGATGTTGCCGACGCACATGGTGGCGACGCGCGCCTCGTTGCGAACCTGGTCCGAGAAGGGCGTTTGGAACATGCGCCCGTAGACCGGCTGCGCGTCGCGCACGGTCTGGCCGGTCGAGACGTCGACGAGATCGACTCCCGCCTCGGCAAAGGCCCGCGCGATGGCGACCGCATCATCGCCGGTGATGCCGCCATCCGCCCAGTCGGTGGCGGAGATGCGCACCGACATCGGCTTGTGCGACGGCCACACCGCGCGCAGCGCCTCGAAGATCTCGAGCGGGAACCGCAGACGGTTTTCGAGCGAACCGCCATACTCGTCGTTACGGGTATTTGTCAGGGGCGAGACGAAGCTCGCGAGCAGATAGCCGTGGGCGCAGTGCAATTCGAGCATGTCGAAGCCGCAGCGCTCGCCGCGCTCGGCCGCGGCGACGAAAACGTCTTTCACCGCATTCATGCCGGCGCGATCGAGCTCGCGCGGCACCTGACTGTTCGGGAAATAGGGCAGCGGCGATGCCGAAAAGATATCCCAGCCGCCCTGCTCCAAGGGACGGTCCATGCCGTCCCACATCAACTTGGTCGCGCCCTTGCGACCGGCGTGCCCCAGTTGCAGGCAGATCTTCGCGGCCGAATTGCCGTGGACGAAATCCACGATGCGCCGCCAGGAAGTCTCCTGCTCGTCGTTCCAAAGGCCGGCACAGCCCGGCGTGATCCGGGCATCGCGGCTGACGCAGGTCATCTCGGTGAAGATCAGCCCGGCGCCGCCGATCGCGCGCGAGCCGTAATGCACGAGGTGAAAGTCGGTCGGCACGCCCTCCTTGGCCGAATACATGCACATCGGCGACATCACCGCGCGATTGGCGAGCTCCATCTCGCGCAAGCGGAACGGCTGGAACAGCGGCACCATCGGCCGGTCGGCGTCGACATCGAAGCCGCTGCTGCGCACCTGCCTCGCGAACGTCTTCTCGACCTCGGCCACGAAATCCGGCGCACGAAGCTTCAGATTGTCATAGGTGATCGCCTTCGAGCGTGTCATGACGCCGAAGGCGAACTGCACCGGGTCAAAATCCCAGAAGCGGTCGACGTGCTCAAACCAGACCAGCGAGACGTCGGCGGCATGCTGCGTCTTCTCAACCTCCTCACGGCGGCCATGCTCATAAACCTCGAGCGCCGCCTTGATGCTGGGCGCCTTCTCCATTGCCTCGGCCAGCGCGATCGCATCCTCCATCGCGAGCTTGGTGCCCGAGCCGATCGAGAAATGCGCGCTCGCCTTGGCGTCGCCGAGCAGGACCATGTTGTCCTTGACCCAGCGCTTGCTGCGGATCATGGGGAAATTGCGCCACATCGAGCGATTGGTCAGCAACCGATGCTCACCGAGGAACCAGCCGAAGATGTCTGCCATCCGCGCGGCGGACTGAGCCTCGTCCAGCCCCGTCAACCCCGCTCGCTCGAACGTCTCTGGATCGGTCTCGAATATCCAGGTCGAATGCCCGGCCTCGTATTGATAGGCATGGGCGATGAACGGGCCCCACTCGGTTTCCTGGAAGATGAAGGTGAAAGCATCGAGCGGCCTGGTCGACCCCATCCAGGCGAACTTGTTCGAGCGGACGTCGACCTCGGGCTGGAAATGATCGACATACTTCTCGCGGAAGCGGCTGTTGATGCCGTCCGCCAGCAGAATGAGGTCAGCATGAGAGATGCGGGATTCGTCGTCGATATCCACTTCGAAATGCAGGGTAACGCCCAGCTCGCGAGCGCGCTCCTGAAGGATCAGCAGCAGCTTCTGCCGTGAGCAGCCGCAGAAGCCGTTGCCGCCCACCCGGTGCACCGTGCCGCGGAAATGCACTGCGATGTCATCCCAGTAGGCGAACTCCTGGGTGATGCGGCGATAGCTCGGAAGATCGTGCTTCTCGAAATTATCGAGCGTCGCATCCGAGAACACCACGCCGAAGCCGAACGTGTCGTCGGCTCGATTACGCTCGTACACCGTGATGTCGGCGGCCGGGCGCTGCTTCTTGAGCAGGATCGCAGCATAGAGACCCGCAGGTCCGCCACCGATGATCGCGACTTTCATGGGAGCCTCGCCAATTCACCCGGTCATGGAAACTATTTTAAGCCTAAAATAATTTGGCGCAAGTCCTCGTTGCCGGCCTGGCGTCAAGGCGATCAGCCTAGTCGCCCCGGAAGACCGGCTTGACCTTGTTGGCGAAAGCCTCGAAGGCGCGCTCGAAGTCCGCCGTGGTCATGCACAACGCTTGGGCAACAGCCTCTGCCTCGATCGCCTCCTCCACCGACATGGCCCATTCCATGGCCAGCATCCGCTTGGTCATGGTATTGGCGAAGGTCGGTCCTTCCGCAACCTGCTTCGCCAGAATTTGCGCCTGGGTCAGCACCTGCTCCGGCGTGACGATGCGGCTGAAGAAGCCCCAGCGCTCGCCCTCTTCCGCGGTCATGAACCGGCCGGTGTAGAGCAACTCCGAGGCGCGCGACTGCCCGATGATCCGCGGCAGGATCGCGCAGGCGCCCATGTCGCAGCCGGCCAGCCCCACCTTGTTGAACAGGAACGCCACCTTGGCCCCGCTCGCCGCAAGGCGCATGTCAGATGCCATGGCGACGATCGCCCCGGCCCCGGCACAAATACCCTCGACCGCGGCCACGATCGGCTGCGGGCAGGCCCGCATGGCCTTGACGAGATCGCCGGTCATCCGCGTGAAGGCAGTCAACCCCTTGGTATCCATCTTCACGAGCGGACCGATGATCTCGAACACGTCGCCGCCCGACGAGAAATTGCCGCCGGCACCAGTAACGACGATGGATTTGACGGCGTCGTCAAAGGCGCAGGCACGGAAGAAATCGGTCAGCTCCCGGTAGCTTTCAAACGTCAGCGGATTCTTTCGTTCGGGGCGGTTGAGCGTGACCGTCGCAACGCCGTCGACCACAGCCAGCAGGAAGTGCTGCGGCGAGTAATCTGCAAGCGGCACGGTGACGGGGTTGGCTGGTCTGCTCATGGGATCTCCTTGGCTTCTTATTTCCGCGACTGCACCAGGTACGCTAGACCTCGCCTCCAGCCACGGCAATCGCCTGCCCAGTGATTGCGCTCGCGCCGTCACCGCACAGCCAAAGAACCGCGTCTGCTACCTCCTGGGGCGTGATCAAGCGTCCTTGCGGATTGTGTTTCGCGAGCTCTGCGACCGCCTGCTCCCGGGTTCGGCCTGTCTTCCTGATGATGTTCTCGATGCTTCCGGCAACGAGATCCGTGTCGGTGAAGCCGGGACACACCGCATTCACGGTCACATTGCTTCCAGCCATCTCGAGGGCAAGCGAACGCACGAGACCGACCACGGCGTGCTTTGCAGCGGCGTACGCACTGACATAGGCATAACCCTTGAGCCCGGCCGTCGACGCGACCGCGACGATACGGCCATAGGGGCGATCCTTCATGCCCGGCAGCACAGCCTGGACGGCATGCACGACGCCCATGAAATTGACATCCATCATGCGCGCAAAAAGGGCGGCGTCCGATTTGGCAAACGGCGCCGATTCGGCGCTGCCCGCGTTGGCAATCAGGATGTCGATCGGCTTGCGCGCACTCGCTCCGGCAATGGCAGCTTTCAGCGACGCTTCGTTCGAGACATCAGCGACAGCCGCAAAGTGCGCGGAACCTGCATTGACCGCCTCTTCGAGAACCGCCGGATTCCGGCCAAGCACGGTTACCGTCGCACCAGCGCCGACGAGAGAAGCAGCTATCGCACGGCCGATGCCGCGACCGCCGCCGGTCACCAGCGCGTGCGGCGAGTGCGTCAATCCGGACATGCGCTGACTCCCTCGGATCTTGTGATCGTCCATCCGATATATTTTAACCTTCAAATTTTTGCAACGAAAGCGGAGCTTGCCCGCGCGAACGACGCCGTGCGAGAGGCGGCCCGAAAATTGCTTTAAGTATAAAATTATCGCTTCCCATCCCCCACGGGCCTGTTAGCATCGAATGGCCTAGCAAAAGGATGTCACGTGTCGCAGCCTGCGCCGATGATAACAAAGGACGGTCGCTTCGCCTATGAAGCCGCGGGCGATCCGGGCGCGATACCCCTGATTTTCCTGCATGGCATTGGCGGCGCGGCGCGAAGCTGGAGGCGGCAGCTTGCCGCATTCGGCGACCGCTTCCGCGCAATCGCATGGGACATGCCGGGCTATGGCGGATCGGCGCCACTCGCCAACGTCAGCATCGCTGCCCTGGCCGATGCGCTTCAGCAATTCATCGAGCAGCTTGGTGCGGCTAAGCCTATTCTAGTCGGCCATTCCATCGGCGGCATGATCGTCCAGAAGTGGCTGGTGCAGTCCTCCAAACTGGCACGTGCGGTCGTGCTGGCGCAGACCAGCCCTGCCTTCGGCAAGACCGATGGCGACTGGCAAAAAACATTCATCGCGGCGCGGCTCGGGCCGCTCGATCGCGGGGAGACGATGAAGTCGCTGGCCCCTTCCCTGGTGAAGGAGCTCGTCGGCGACGATCCCGATCCGGACGGGATGGTGCTTGCCCGCGAATGCATGGGACGCGTGCCTGAGGCAAGCTATCGCGCCATGATGCTGGCTCTCATCGGCTTCGATCAGCGCAGCACACTCGCGGATATTTCCGTCCCGACGCTGCTGCTGTCCGGCTCCAAGGACAACAACGCGCCTGCGCCGATGATGGCAAAGACGGCGACCTATATCCCTGGGGCTGAATATGTCGAACTCGCCGGCGTCGGCCATCTCGCCAACCTGGAACGTCCTGATGCCTTCAACGAAGCTCTCGGCCGTTTCCTGAACTCCGTTACGACCAAAGCGTAAGGTGATTGCGTAATGACCATGCAAGTGAGCAAGACCATCAGCGCAACCGACAAGGTCGCGCTGGATGCACCGATCTTCGATCCCATCGCGTTCCGCTTGAGCGACGAACAGGCCGGCATCATCGCCCGTGCAAGAGAGATCGGCCAGACCGTGTTTGCCGGTCGCGCCGCTACCTACGATCGCGAGGCGATCTTCCCGACCGAAAACTATCGCGACCTCCATCGCGTCGGGCTGCTTGGCATCGCCGTTCCCAAGAAGCACGGCGGACTCGGCGCGAACTACCAGACCTATGCCTTGGCGGCCGCCGAGATCGGCCGCTATTGCGGCGCGACCGCGCTGACCTGGAACATGCATGTCTGCTCGACCCTGTGGTCGGGTCCGCTCGCCGACGATCTCGACATGGACGCAGACACCCGTGCCGAGCACGAGCGGCGGCGCGCGGTCCACTACACGCGCATCGTCGAGGAGGGCGCGATCTATTCGCAACCCTTCTCCGAAGGCGGAGCTGCCGCTGCGGGTGGCGTTGCGTTCGGTACAGAAGCGCGGCCGGTCGCGGGCGGCTGGATCGTCAACGGCAAGAAAATCTTTGCCTCGCTCTCCGGCCACGCCGACTATTACGGCGTGCTTTGCACCGAGATCGAGGAAGGCGAGAAGGCATCGCGCCGCAACACCCTTTACCTTGCGATCTCCGCCAAATCGGAAGGCGTCTCGGTCGTCGGCGACTGGGATCCGCTGGGCATGCGCGGCACGGTCTCGCGGACGCTGCTGTTCAAGGACGTGTTCGTGCCGGAGGATTCCGCGCTGATGCCGCGTGGCGTCTATTTCCAGGCCGCGATGCGCTGGCCGCACATGTTCCTGACGCTGTCGCCGACCTATATGGGCCTGGCGCAAGCTGCCTATGATTTCACCGTGCGGTACCTGCGCGGCGAGGTACCGGGTATGCCGCCGGTGAAGCGCCGCATGTACCCGACCAAGCAGATCGCGGTGGCGCAGATGCAGATCAAGCTGGAGCAGATCAAGGGGATCTGGTTCCAGGCGGTGACCGAGGCCCGCGCCAATCCGAGCAAGGAGCAGGTGCTGCGCGCCTACGCAGCGCAATATTCGGTGATGGAAGGCGCCAATGAGCTCGCCGCGCTCGCGATCCGCACCTGCGGCGGTCAGGCCATGCTCAGGTCGCTGCCGCTGGAGCGGATCTATCGCGACAGCCGTTGCGGCTCGCTGATGCTGCCCTGGACCGCCGAGCTCTGCCTCGACCGGATCGGGCGCGAAGCGCTGTATGAGGCCGGCGAAACGGACGACTGACCGTGGACCTCTGTAGCCTGATCGACCGTCACGCGGCGTTCGCGCCAGACAAGACGGCTATTTCCTTCGAAGGAAAGCGGCTGAGCTATGCGGCGTTCGCCGCACGCATCGAACGGACCGCAACTGCCTTGAAGCAGGAGCTTGGCGTCGGCCGTGGCGACCGCGTCGCGATCCTGAGCCTGAACCGGCCCGATTATCTGGTTCTGCTCTACGCGTGCGCGCGGCTCGGGGCTATCCTGGTGCCGCTGAACTGGCGGCTGGCTGTCGCCGAGCAGCTGTTCATTCTCAGCGATGCCGGCGCCAAGGTCCTGGTGCTGGAGCAGACTTTTGGGGGAGTTCTTCCAGAACTGGCGCAGACCGCGCCGGGAACATCTGTCGTTGGCCTTGATTTCGAGCCGCCCCGCGGGGTGACATTCGAACGGCTGCTGTACCGCAGCCAGGGGAGCGACCGCAACCCGCACACCGACCTCTCCTGCCCGCTCCTGATCGTCTACACGTCAGGAACGACTGGACGACCAAAAGGCGCAGTGCTGCGTCAGGAGGCATTGTTCTGGAACGGCGTCATGAGCCAGCACATGCACAACATGACATCCGACGACCACGTTCTGACTGTGCTGCCATTCTTCCACGTCGGCGGCCTCAACATCCAGACTACGCCTGCGCTCCAGCTCGGCGCAACCGTCACGATCCACGCCCGCTTCGCGCCGGATACCGCGCTTGCCGCTATCGAACGGGAGCGGCCGACGCTCACCGTGATGGTGCCGGCGATCATTCAGGCCGTGAGCGAGCATCCCGCCTGGGCGACGACCGATCTCTCCTCGCTGAAAGCGATCGCCACCGGCTCGACGATCGTGCCACCGCACCTGATTGAGCATTTCGTTGCCCGGAATGTCCCGGTGCTTCAGGTCTACGGCTCGACCGAGACCTGTCCCATCGCCGTCTACACGCGGCTTGGTGGCGACCTTTCGCGCGCGGGATCGACCGGCCTTGCCGGCTTGTGCTGTGAGGCAAAGGTGATCGATCAGGCCGGCAACGAACTGCCCGTGGGCACACCGGGGGAGATCGCGGTGCGCGGGCCCAACGTGTTCTTCGAATATTGGGGCAACGAGGCCGCAACGCGCGACGCGTTGCACGACGGCTGGTATCGCACCGGTGATATCGGCCTGTGCGATGCAGACGGCTATTTCTGGGTCCGCGACCGCAAGAAGAACATGATCATATCCGGCGGGGAAAACGTCTACCCGGCCGAGGTTGAGCGCGTCCTGCTCGAACATCCTGATGTCAGCGAATGCGCGGTGATCGGCCGGCCGGACCCGCGCTGGGACGAGGTGCCGATTGCCTATGTCATTGCGAGATCCGGCTGCCGGCTCGAGGCGGACGAATTGAGGACGCATGTTCAAGCGCAACTCGCGCGCTACAAGGTTCCGCGCGAGATCGTTTTCGTCACCGATCTGCCGCGGACTGCGCTGGGCAAGGTCCAGCATTTCCTGCTGAAGCAGCTTGATGCGCAGTGCCGCACGAAAGGAGAGGCATCTTGAAAATTGCGGTTCTGGGTGGGGGGAACGGCTCTTTCGCGGCCGCGGGCGATTTTGCGCTGTCGGGGCATGAGGTGCGGCTCTGGCGCCGCGATGCCGATCAGGTCGCGGCGCATCGTGCCGCGGGGACGCGCATTTTGATCAAGGATCACAACGGCCGCCACGATGTGAAGCTGGCGCTGGTCACGACCGACATGGCGGACGCCGTCGATGGCACGGAGTTGATCCTGTGCCCGGCTCCTGCGTTCGCGCAAGCAGATATCGCCCGCCTGCTCGCCCCGCATCTGCGAGACGGCCAGGTCGTGTTTCTGCCGCCGGCGACGTTCGGCTCGATGGTCTTCGCCCAAGCGGCGCGGGATGCCAGTAACCATGCCAAGGCAAGCTTTGCCGAAACCGGCACGCTGCCCTGGCTCACCCGTAAGCACGGACCGTTCGAGGTCGCGATCACCATCCGCGCCAAGCGACTTCCGGTGGGCGTGTTCCCACTCGACCAAGCACCGCACGCGCTCGACGTCATTGGGCGCGCTTTCCCGGGCGTGATCGAGCCATGCGGGGATGCGCTGTCCGGCGCGCTGATGAATGCAGGACCCATTATCCATCCGCCGCTGATCGTGATGAACGCAGGGCCGATCGAACATTTCGAGCGCTGGGACATTCACAAGGAAGGCACGCAAGCTGCGATCCGGCGGGTCACCGACGCGCTCGATGCCGAGCGGATCGCGGTGCGCGAGGCACTCGGCTATGATGCACCGCATTTCCCGCTGGCTCACCATTATGCGAAGGAGGGCGAGATCTGGATGTATGGTCGCGGCTCGCACGACCGGCTGACCGATTCGGGCGACTGGCGCGAGCGGATCGTGCTGACAGAGCACCGCTACATGCGCGAGGATCTGCGGCTTGGGCTATCGCTGCTGGTGTCCGTTGCCGGGTTGGCCGGCGTCGCTACGCCGCTGGCCAAAGCCTTCCTGTCGATCGGCGGCGCGATCTGCGGCGAGGATTTCGCGCGGGGCGGCCGAACGCTCGGGACACTCGGGCTCGACAACCTCGGCAAGGCCGAATTGCTGACGCTGCTTCGCAATGGATTCTGATTGATGACCAATCGCGTCAATATCGTCTGTTTGGGGGCCGGCCGCATGGGGCGCGGCATCGCCGTCGCGTTCGCCTATGCCGGCCACAGGACCACGATGATCGATGTCAAGGTGCGCTCCGCCGAGGATTTCACCAAGCTGGAAGCGGACGCGCTCGACGAAGTCAGGAAGACCTTTGCCAGCCTGTCGAAGCTTGGGCTACTGAGCGAAGCAGATGTCGAGCAGCTCATCGCGCGGGTCTCGGTGGTCTCGGCAGGCGAAAGCGGTCCAGCGCTCTCTGAGGCCGGCATGGTCTTCGAGGGCGTTCCTGAGGTCGTCGAACTCAAGCGGGAGGTGCTGGCGGCCGCCTCAAGTCAAGTCGGCCCGGACACGATCATTGCATCGACGACATCGACCATTCTCGTGGACGATCTCTCGGGCGCAATGGTGAACCCTCATCGATTCCTCAATGTGCATTGGCTCAATCCGGCCTATCTGATCCCGTTGGTCGAAATTTCCCCGGGCAAGGCGACCGACCCCGCCATCATCGAGGACGTCAAGGCTCTGCTCGAAGGCATCGGCAAGGTGCCCGTGGTCTGCGCGGCCACACCCGGTTTCATCGTCCCGCGCATCCAGGCGCTGGCAATGAACGAAGCCGCTCGTATGGTCGAAGAAGGTGTCGCCAGCGCGGAAGAGATCGACAAGGCAATCCGCTACGGCTTCGGCTTCCGCTACGCCGTGCTTGGGCTGCTCGAATTCATCGATTGGGGCGGCGGCGAAATCCTGTACTACGCGAGCAGGTATCTGGAAGGCGCGCTCGGCAACGAGCGCTATCGGGCGCCGGAGGTCATTTCACGCAACATGAATGAAGGACGGATCGGCCTGCGTACGGGCGCAGGCTTTCTCGATTATTCCGGGCTGGACGTCGACGCGTATCGCGCCAAGCGGCTCCAGGCCATGGTCGACCTGCTCCGGCACTTCGGACTGGCGCGCCCGCCGGTGCTGGATCGCAACTAGCCGAAGACGTCCTGGAGCACGCCCTCCCGGACCACCGCAACGCCGTCGAGCTCGATGGTCGTTCCCATCATCGGCAGGTCGAAATGTCCTGCCGTGTAGCGGCCTGCGAATTCATTCGCTCCGGTCGAGAACAGGAAATTGCCGGAGACGGCGCGAATTTCCGTGCCATTGGTGTCACGCTGATCGTACATCGAGAGCGCCTCGTAGCGGGCGCCGGGGTTCATGCCGAAGCCGACATGCGAGACCGCGTAGGCCTCGCGGTCGCCCCAGGCCGCGAGATAGGCGCGCATCATCGCGGCATCCGTGCCCTCGCCTTCCAGCTCGACGACATAGTCGTCCTTCAACGTCATCTTCACAGGCGACGTCAGATAGCGCTTGAAAGTGAGATTGATGTCGCCGGGCGCCATCACCAGCGTGCCATTGATGGTCCCGCTCTTGGGGAAACTGACGACAATTCCACCGGGCCAATGTGCCAGCGTGCCGGGCTTGTCGGTCCAGCCCCACACGCCGACCGTGGACGCGCCGACCATGTCGACGTCCAGCGCTGTGCCGGCCTTTGAGGTGACCCGCATCCGCTTGGTCGCGCGCAACATCTTGGCCGCCGCGCGAACGCGCTTCTCGAGCGCGGAATCCGGCACCATGCGCTCAAGCGCTTCGGGATGCTCGTTGGAAATCACCAAAATCCGCGCCCCGGCCTTTAATATCTCGGGCGTCTCAACGGCATGCATCAAGCCCTCGACGGTGCAATCCACCACGAAACCGGCTTGCTGCAGCGCGCTGATCACCGGTCCAAGGCGCTGGATCGCCTCGCTCGCCCCGGTCGAGCGTACCGGGACGATATTGCGGTTACGCGGGGTCGGCATCACCACGTGAAACGGGCGCGCGCCCATCCGCAGCAGGGCCAGCTCCGCAAGATGTACGTTCAGGGCGCGCGACTGGGTTTCCGAGAGGATCGCGGCGGTATCACCAGCCTTGACGGCGCAACGTTCAAAAATCTCGCAAAACGCGTCGATCCATTTTGCTTCGATGCGATCAGCCAGCATGGTCTACTCCCCGGTCTTCTAGGTTCTTGTTTGTTACGCTTCGGGGAAGCCCCGGAGCAGGTAAGAGCGCACCACTCCCAGCAGCCCGTTCAGGATCAATCCCAGCAACGAGATCGTGATCAGCGGCACGAACATGTCTACGGCCTGAAAGGTTCTGGCGGCCGTCACCAGCTCGTGCCCAAGTCCATCCGTCGACGTGATCATTTCGGCGAGAAACACCACGATGCAGGAAATGACAAGGCCGATCCGGCACCCAGTCAGGATCGATGGCATGGCTGCCGGCAGCACCACTTTGAAGAGGATTTCACGGCGCGGCGTTCCCGCCGCCATGGCCGACCAGATCAGCTTCTGCTCGACAGTCGATGCACCGTAATATGTCGACAGCAGGATGGGGAAAAGAGCATCGGCAGCCACCAGGGTGATCTTCGATCCGTGGCCAAATCCAAGCAGGAGCAGCAATGCCGGATAGAGCGCGACCTTGGGCAAAGGGGCCAAGACCCGCACGATCGGCCGGACAACGGCGTTGATCGCTGGGCTGGCGGCAGCGGCGATGCCGACACTGACACCGACCACGACAGCAATCGCGAAACCGGCAAACAGCCTGATCAGGGTTGCCGCGATCTCCTGCTGGAATGTTGAAGTCACAAGCTGCTGGAGCAGCCGGCCGAAGACGAAGGCCGGCGGCGGCAGCAGAACTGCCGGCGCGAAGCCGAAAGACACCAAGCCTTGCCACAGCGCGATCACCAGTGCGATCGGGGCGATCCCAAGAGCGACATTTGGGGAGAGAAACCGTGACATCATGAGAAACTCAGCGGTATGTCGAACTGAGGTTCGGACCAGCGCACCAGCCTTGCGCGGACCCGCTCGAAGATCGCATCGAGGCAGATTCCCATCGCTCCCACGATGATGATCATCGCAAAGACCGTGTCGTATTGGCCCATGTCGAGCGCGTTGAACAGGATGTTCCCGGCGCCCGACTGACGGGCAATCATCTCGCTGGTGATCATTGTGATCAGCGCCAGCACCAATCCAGTGCGGCACCCTGTCAGAATCTCCGGCAGCGCGGCCGGCAGCACGATGCGCACCAGGCGTTGCAGCGGCGAGAGCCCCATCGCAGCACCCGACCACAGCATCTTCTCCTGGACCGCCTTGGCGCCTTGGAAGCTGTGGTAGATCACGGGCAGGCTGACCCCGAGGAAGATCACGAGTGTCTTCGTGAGATCGCCAACCCCCAGCCACAGCATGATGATCGGCATCAACGCTGCCTTGGGTACCGGGTAGATCACCATCAGGAGCGGATTGAAAAAGGCTGCCACCGCAGCACTACGTCCCATCAACAGCCCAAGTGGGATCGACACGAGCATGGCCGCGCCAAATCCCGTCGCCATGCGCCGGAGCGAAGCAAAAATGTTGATCAGGGATTCCTTGTCGCCGAGGATGCTCGGGACTGCCCTGATCGCTTCGATCGCCGTCGGAAAGCTATCGTTCTTCAACACCAGTGACGCGACCTGCCACATCGCCAGCAATCCGATGCAGGCGAACACCGGGGCCGCGCGCTTGGCCATGGCAGCCGACGACGTCATAGGGCGGGCCCGGCTTCATCGCTGTCGTCGAACATGCGCTCGATATCGACCACGTACTTCTGATAACGCGGGTCGAGCAACAGCTCGTTGCGGCGGCGCGGCCGCGGCAGATCGATGTCGATGACCTGCCGGATCCGACCAGGCGATTTCGACATCATGATGACCTTGTCGGAGAGGAAGACAGCTTCGTCGACCGAATGGGTGACGAACAGCACTGTCTTGCGGTCGCGCTCCCAGATGGTCAGAAGATCGTTCTGCAGACGAGTCCGGGTATGCGCGTCGAGCGCTCCGAACGGCTCGTCCATCAGCAGAACTTCGGGATGATAAGCAAGCGTCCGCGCCAGCGCCACGCGTTGCTTCATGCCGCCCGACAATTCCTTGGGGTAGAAATTCTCGTACCCCTTGAGGCCGACCATCTCGATCAAGGCCCGGCTCTGCGCTTCGGCTTCGGCAGCGCGCACACCTTGCTGGCGTGGGCCATACATCACATTTCCCAGCACGGTCTTCCACGGAAACAAGGCGAACTCCTGGAACACCGGTCCGCGATCCGGACCGGGCCCGGTAATCGCATGCCCCTTGATCTTCGCCATGCCGCTGGTCGGGCTGACAAAGCCGCCGACGATATAGAGCAGTGTCGACTTGCCGCAGCCGGACGGACCGAGAATTGAGACGAAGGCGCCCTCCTCGATCGTCAGCGAGATGTCCGACAGCGCCAAATGATCCTTGCGCGCCGAGGTCTGAAAGACCTGCGAGACGCGATCGATCTCGATGATTGCGGAAGCCGGCTCTTGTGATGTCACCGGTCTCATCCATTCGCTCGATCTCGCAGCCACTACCGTCATTCCGTATCTCGTCTCACTCGCGCGAACATTCAGCAGCACGAGCTTAGCAAGAAACCTGCCAGACAGACCGTCGCCTTCGCAGACGTGCGGTGCGTCATTCGAACCACGGCCATTCTGCCGGGCCTTCATGCGTAACGGCTCCGCCCGGCGCTTGACCGACCAGCCGCGCATATTTTGCGAGCGCACCTGCACGGTGACGCGGCGGGCGTTGCTTCCAATCACGCCGCCGTGCGGTGAACTCCTGCTCGTCGAGCAGCACATCCATCCGCCGATTCGCCGCATCGATCCGGATCCTGTCGCCGTCGCGAACAAGCGCCAATGGACCGCCAACAAACGCCTCGGGAGACACGTAGCCGATGCACATGCCGCGGGTCGCCCCCGAGAACCGCCCGTCGGTGATCAGGGCAACTTTTTCGCCCATGCGCTGTCCGTAGATCAGCGCGGTGACGCCGAGCATCTCACGCATGCCGGGACCGCCGACCGGCCCTTCGTTGCGAATCACGAGAACCTCGCCCGCCTTGTAGCTGCGGTCACGGACCGCTTTGACGCAGGCCTCCTCATCCTCGAAAACGCGCGCGACGCCCTCGAAGAACTGGCTCTTCAAACCGGCAACCTTGATCACCGCACCGTCCGGACAGAGGTTGCCCTTCAGAACTGCAACGCCCCCATCTGGCATGATAGGCGCACGAGACGCGTAAACGACCTCGCCATCGGGAGCATTGGCCGCACCATATTCTTCGGCAAGCGTCCGGCCCGTGATGGTGATGCAGCTGCCATCGATATGCCCGCTCTGAATGAGCTCGCGGATCAGCACCGCCGCTCCGCCGATGTCGTAGACATCTTTCGCAGTGTATTTGCCCCCAGGCCGTAGATTTCCGATCAGCGGCGTCCTGGCAAATACCTCGCCCACATCGTCGATCGTGAATGCAATGCCGGCCTCGTTCGCGATGGCAGGAAGGTGCAGCGCGGCGTTTGTCGAGCCGCCCGTCGCGGCCACGATCGCCGCGCCGTTTTCAAGGGATCTGCGCGTCACGATGTCGCGCGGCAGCGGTCCACCACGCTCCAGCATCTCCATGATCAGCCGTCCGGCGCGACGCGATATCTGCGAACGCTCGGCGTAGACACCGGGCACCATCGAGACGTTGGGAATGGTCAGCCCCATCGCCTCCGATACCATGCCCATGGTATTCGCGGTGAACTGGCCGGCGCACGCGCCTATCGTCGGCAAGCAGGCGCGCTCGATCCGCTCGAGCGTGGCGCCGTCGATCTCGCCTGTCATGAAGCTGCCGACAGCCTCGTAGGAGTCGAGCACCGTGAGCGTCCGCCCATCGACGCGGCCCGGCAGCGAGCTGCCGCCATAGATGAAGATGGACGGCACGTTGCAGCGAACCATGCCCATCATCACGCCGGGAAGCGTCTTGTCGCATCCGCCGTATCCGATCAACGCATCATAGGCCAGGCCATGAACGACGGCCTCGATCGAGTCGGCGATCAGCTCCCGCGAGAACAGCGAGAACTTCATCCCCTCATGATTCATGCTGATGCCGTCGGACACCGAGACGGTCGAGAACTCACGCGGTGTGCCGCCGGCCTCCTCGATCCCGGTCTTGGCTGCAGCCACCTGGAAGTCGTGGGTCATGTTGCAGGGCGTCTGCTCGCCCTTCATGCTGACGATGCCCACCATCGGTTTGGCGATCGCAGCGTCGTCCAGCCCCATGGCGCGCATGAATGCACGATGCGGAGCTCGGTCGAGCCCGTCTGTGGTGACCCGTGATCGCAACTTCTTCATGTGTTCAACTTCTTCATGCAGCGTTCCGGACGATCCGGAACGCTACGATCTTACGCTCGATAGTTCGCCCGCTTCTATTGCAGCGGAGCGACGATCGTCTGATGCTTGAACTGCGCGACATCCAACTTTGGCAGCATTCCTGTCTCTGCATAGATATCCAGCATCTTCTGGATCGCGGGGAAGTTTGGAGCTGCGCCTGGATCGCGACCGAAATCATTGTCCTTGAGTAGATAGGTCTCGAGCACCGGAACAGGCGCCTTGAGCACCTCTGATACGACCTTCAAGGTCTCTTCGCGATTTGCCAGCGCCTTCTTCATGCCTGACGTGATGTCGCGGACATAGGCTTTCACCAGCTCCGGGTTCTTGTCGACGAAATCGGCGCGGCAGGCTTCCAGGATGTGCACGATGTTCGGCATGGCCTGGGACAGCGAGAACAGCTTCCTTGTGCCGCCCTTCGCCTCGGCGCGTGCGGCAAACGGCTGGTTCATGTTGACCGCATCGACGCGGCCTTGGCGCAGCGCGTCCTCGGAGACGGCAAAGCCGACCTCGACCAGCTTGATGTCCTTGGCCGGATCAACGCCATTCTGCTTCAGGAGCAGGTTGAATGGCCCTTGCGTGCCGCCGCCGATCACGGAAATGCCGACCGTTTTGCCCTTGAGATCGGCGATTGTCTTGATGGGCGAGTCATCTTTGACCGCCCAATAGACCGAGAAACCGCCGGGCTTCTCGAAGACGTGTTGTGCGACGATATAGGCCTTGAGATTGCCGCCGACCACGCCATTGGAGAGCGACAGCGGCGCCTGCGTTGCGCAGTCCAGCGCGCCGGCCGCCAATGCTTGCGTCATCGGCGCGGTGCCCTGGAATTGGGTCCATTCGATGTTGTAGGTCTTGCCGATACTCGGAAATTCGGCTGGCCTGCGCATCATCCAGTACTTGGATTCCTCGGCCGGGATCGTCCAGCCGACCCGGATCGTCTGCTGCCCCCATGACGGGCCCGCCCC
>NZ_RQIT01000035.1 GCF_003837805.1 Bradyrhizobium sp. RP6
AGACGTTGGACTTGGTGGAGTAGCCGACCGTGGTCTGCAGCGCCTGGTTGGCGATCGACTTGGCGCTGTCGATCAGCTTCTGCAGCGAGGTGATGCCGGTGTTGGCAGCCTGCAGCACCTGCACGCCGTTGGCGATGCCGTCGAGCAAATTGTTGATGTCGCTGGCGCGGTTGTCGAGCGACTGGGCGGTGAAGAAGTTGGTGGGATTGTCCAGGGCCGAGTTGACGCTCTTGCCGGTCGACAGACGATTCTGCGTGGTGGCGAGGAGGTCAGCGGTGGACTGGAGGGAGAGCAGGTTCTGACGAACCGACGCGGAGAGAACGATACCGGACATGACTCTGTTACCTTTCTGGTAAACGACGCTACTGTTACGCGTCTGCTTGGATCGAGATTGACCCAGCGACCGGCGGACCGTGGCGCCGAGATTTCTAACGAAGCATGAAATGAAATCCGCGCTTTTGCCGGGTCACGCGTGATTCGGGGCGTGAAGCCGCGCACGCCGCGACACGGCCGCGCAGACATGACATTGGGAAGATTGAGCTTTTTCTTGCGAATGCCGGAGATTTACAGCTCGTTAACTATTTCCGGGCGAGAATCAGGCCTTGATGAGCCGCAACGAACGCTCGGTTACGAAAGCGTTGATGGAGAACAGGCATGGCCCTCAAGGTCGAGCTCAGACCGCACGAACGCATCATCGTCGGTAACTGCGTGATTACCAACACGGACCAGCGCGCCCGCCTCCTGATCGACGGCGACAACGTGCCGATCCTGCGCGAGCGCGACATCCTCACGCCGGAGACCGCCAACACGCCCGCCAAGCTCGTCTATCTCGCGGTCCAGCTCATGTACATCTCGCCGGATCCGCAGACCCAGCACGGCACCTATTTCAACCTGGTGCGCGACATCGTCACTGCGGTGCCGAGCTCCTGGCCGATCATCGAAGGCATCAACAACAACATCCTCAATGGCGACCTCTACCGCGCGCTGAAGGACGCCCGCAAGCTGATTGCCTATGAAGAGAAGCTGCGGGATCAGTACGCGGCCGCGCATCCCAAGGCCGAAGCGGACAAGGCCGACGTGAGCTCTGCCGCCTGACCACACGCTTTCGCGTCGCCCAAGCTGCCAACGACGACGGCCCCGGATCATCTCCGGGGCCGTCGTCGTTTCAGGCACGCATCGATGCTACTGCGCCGCGAGCGGCGGCGCCTCGACCTCGATCAGTTTGCCACGGCTCCGCCGTCCGCCGAACTCCAGCACGGCCGCGACCAGCGCATCGATGTCCGCCTCCTCGGTGCGGTGATTGACGATTGCGGCGCGGATCGCGAGCCTGCCATCAAGCGTCGTGCTCGACGGCGCTGCGACGCCGGACTCCTGGACATCGGCGACGATCTCGCGATTGACCGCATCATCGGCACGGTAGCGGAAGCAGACGATGTTGAGATTGACCGGCGCCAGCAATTCCAGCCGAGGTTCGGCCAACACGCGCGCCTCCAGATATTTCGCCAGCGCACAGCTTCGCGCAATCGCCGCACCAAGCCGATCGGTGCCGAACGTCTTGAGCGTGAACCACGTCTTCAGCGCACGGAAGCCGCGCGACAGATCGGGGCCGAGATCGCAGGGCCAGACCGCGCCCGCCGCAAGCCCCCTCGCCTCGCGGCGCAGATAGGCCGCCGGCTGCGCAAAGGCCTGCCGATGCTGCTCGCCGTCGCGCACCAGCAGGAAGCCTGCGTCGTAGGGCACCTGTCCCCATTTGTGGAAGTCGAGTGCGATGGAATCCGCGAACTCGATGCCGCCGAGCAGCGGCGCGAGCTCGGGCGACAGGATCGCCAGCGCACCAAAAGCGCCGTCGACGTGAAACCAGATTCCTTCCTCGCGGCACAGCTCGGCGATCGCCCTGAGATCGTCGATCGCGCCGATATCGACGGTGCCGGCGGACGCGACCACAAGGAACGGCTTGAAGCCGACCTCGCGATCAACAGCAATCTGCGCACGCAGCGCGGCAACGTCGATGCGATGTTCGGCATCGACAACGATCCTGCGCAACGCATCGGTGCCGAGCCCGGCAACGTCCATCGCCCTGGAGACGCAGCCATGCGCCGCCTGCGACGTGTAGGCCGTGAGCAGCGCACCGTCATTGCCGATGCCGTGCTGCCGCGCCAGAGTGCCGAGCATACTCGTGCGCGCCACCAGCACCGCCATCAGATTGGCCATTGACGTGCCCGTGACGAAGATACCGCTCGCGCTGTCGGGGAAGGCGAACAGGCGGCGCATCCAGTCGACGATCTGGCGCTCGACTTCGATCGGCATGTGATCGCGGCCGCCGAGATTGGCGTTGAGGCCTGCCGCAAGCATTTCCGCGAGCATGCCGACCGCGGTGCCGCCACCATGCACCCAGCCCATGAAGCCGGGATGGACGTTGCCGGTCGCATAGGGCGCGACATGCTCGGCGTATTCGCGATAGACCTCGGCGAGATCGCTCGCCTCGCGCGGCAGGTCGGCCCTGAATGCTGCACGAACGTCTTCTGGAATCGGCTGCCAGACGGGCCGCGCCCGAACGTTGGCGATGCCGTCGATCGTCTCGTCCAGCATGCGATGGGCCAGCGCGCGAAATTCGCTCCAGTCCTGCGGATCGAGCGAGGTGCCCGTGACGGACCTCTGCGTGTTGCGGATGATCTCGTTCATGTTGCGCTCTCCCTGCCCGCCTTTGCGTTCCGCGACAGCATGGCCGTGAACGCGGCAAAGATCTTGCGCATCTGCGGCGGCTTGTAGGGAAACACGGCTGGCGAATCCATGTTGTGCACGACGGCGGTGTTGTCGGCCTCGAACACCAGGAGCTCGCGCCTCTCGTTCTCGGCGCAATCGACGATGAAATAATCGAGGCCGACGCGGCGGCTCATCTCGTCGAGCGCGCTTCTGTGGCGCGCGGCGAAGTCGCGGTCGAAGTCGCGCATGAAGACGGCTTCTTCGGCCCGCTTCTCCTCGCTGAACGCCATGTAGGCGTTGAGATACCAGATGTCCCAGCGGTCGGCGATCGCCATGTGGCAGGCGTAGGGTTTGCCGTCGATCATGGCGAGGCGATATTTGCGGTAGAGCCCGTCGGGACTGACATAATCGACGAAGCGTGCGACAAAGAAGTTCTGCTCCTTCCGTTCGGCGAGATAAGCCGCGAGCGCCGCCGCATCGTCGAGCTTCGCGAGCCCGACACCGGCGTGCGAGCCGCGCGGCCGCGCGATGATCGGAAAGTGCAATCCGCCCGCGATGTCCTCACAGGCAATCCGGCTCAGGGCGAGATCGGACAATTGCGCACGCGTCGCATGGATGGTCGCGGGAATGTCCAGACCCGGCACATCGGCGAGCAGCCGATGCAGCTTGTCACGATCGAGATTGCCGATGCGATCGGGGCGATTGAGCAGCGGCCGCGGCCAGGCCGGTGCGGCCTTCTCGATCAGCGCGAGCGCCTCACGGCATTCCTCGGAATCGGACGCGACCACGATGGCGACGTCGTGCTCGGGCAAGGCTTCCGGCAGACCGACGCCCTTGACCACATAAAGTGTCAGCAACTCGATGTCGGAGCCTTCGAGCAGGAAATCGATCGGCGTGTTGCCGCCCATGTCGATGTCGGCCGCAAGCGCGAGTACGCGCAGGCCCGGCTGCGGGGCCGCGCCTGGCGTTCGGAACAATTGATGGAAGGCCAGCACCTCGGATTGGATCGCAAGCCCCTGATCCTTGTCGCCCAGAAGCTGGGTGACCAAGGACAGATCCAGCCCTTCGCCTGCCAGCGCGGTCCCCGCCGCGATCCGCGCCACGAGCTGGTCGCGCAGCGGATGTAGATCGACGCCCTCGAAGGCCTGGCGTGTCAGCTGCGCAAAGCCGATGCGGTCGGCATAGTTCGCCGCTGTCAAGCCGATCGGCGCGGAAACTGGATGCTGCATTTCACACCTCGGACGCGGACTTGACCGGCACGGCCGCGGCTGCACCACGGTCGAGCAGCAGCTCGATCTTGACCAGGACATGGGCGATGCGGTCGAGAACCTGCTGCACATTGCGTCGCGCCTTCGCCATGTCCGGCGACCAGGCTTCCGTCACGAGCCGTGCGCCGACGCAGAGGCGCAGCACGGCCTGCGGCGTCTCGTCCTGCCGCTCCAGCCGGACCGGCTGGCCGATCAGGCTGCGCTGCGCGGCAACGTCTCGGTCCGCCGTGCTCCCGCTGATCTCTTTGCTCATGTCACGCGCCAGCGCACGATGAACGGCCCGGGTCTCCGCGATCGAGACCGGCTTGCCGTCGCGCAGCAGCGTGAACGGAAAGATCGTGGCCCGAGCGAATTCCTCGTCGTCGGCGTCGTCGTCGGCGTCGGCCAAGTTGACCGCGGTTGGAACGGAGCGCAACGACGGCGACAAGGCGAGCATGCCATCGATGCCGGCGGCGAGCTCGGCGAGCATCTCGGCGCGGAAAACCGCGGGCACGGCGTAGTAGCTGCCGATCTCGGCCAGCGCCGCCTCCCAGCGCAGCCATTGACCGAAATTCGGGCGGCGCTCGAAGCGCGAACGCAGCGCCGTCCAGGCCACCGGCCAATCGCAACGGCCGGCGTAGTCGAAGATGCCGGGCGCGATCTCCTTGCCTCGGTCGAGCGAGCGCGAAAGACCCTTCGGCACCAGCAGCGCACCGCTGAAGGCAGGCCCGCCGAAAAATTTCGAGCCGGTGATCAGCACCATATAGCCGCGGTCGAGATAGGAGCGCAGCCGGCGGCGCCCGAGCCTGGCCTGGCAGGCATCGACGACGATCTGGACCTGGCGCGGCCAGCGCCGCGCGATCTCGTCGAGGCAGGCCGCACTCGGCGCACGCCATCCGAGCTTCGAGCAATCCATGATCTGGAGCAGCACGGGCGCGCCTTGCGCGATCGTAGCCTCGAGCGCATGCAGCACCGCGGCATCGGCGTCCGCGCGCATCGCGATCCCGGGGGCGGCCTCGCGCAGCGGCAGCGCAACACTGGTACCGGCGAGGCCCGGAACCGCGCCGTCCTTGCGAACCGCAACGCCGCTCGCCGTCATGGAGCTGAAATGGTGTCCGCGGGCGGTATGGGTCGTCCCGCTTCCGGTCTGGTCGGCGCCGACCACGATCGTCACCGGCCGCGCGCCGAGGATCGTGCGCGCCAGGAGCAGGGCGTGGAGCTGGGAGTCTGTGCCGGACGGCGAGAACACCACGTCGACGCGCGGCGAGAGCTGCAGATGGCCGCGCAGCTCGTCGCGCATGTCCTCACAGCGTGCGTCGAAGGCGACCTCGACCTCGTCGAACAGGCACTTGTGCATCAGCTCTTCGCGCGCCAGCGCAGCACGGTCATAGGCCGCCCGCGAGATCGTCGATGCCGTCGCGGAGGCGAAATTCCAGATCTCCGGCTCCGGCGAGGCCGCGCAGCCATAGGCGTTGACGCGGTCCTCGGGATCGAGCGCGAGCCGCGGATCTCCGCCGGAGCCGAGCAGCGTGTCGAGCGGCGTGAAGAGATCGCGCAGGCGATAGCGCGACCCGCCGTCGGACGCCCGTTCCCGTTCTGACCAGCGGGACGCGCCGCCGCTCATGCCGCAAACCTCACGCCGCGGCATCGGCCGCCGCCGCAGGCACGGCTGCGAATTGCGAGGCGATGTCGCCGTGGAACACCGAGGGCCCGACGTGATCGAGCGAGCTCTGGATATCGGCCCAGATCTCGCCGCCGATATCGGTCCAGCGCTTGCAGAAGGCGAAGTCCTCGGAAAGATAAGTGCCCGTCGCCGGATCGATCATGCATTCGAACAGCGCGAACCGGTTCCGGCTCGCCGCCAGCGTGTCGTGTGAATGCTCGCGAAAGAATTGCAGGCTCGCATAGTCCGGGTGACGACACATCGCCTCCAGCACGTGGCGCCGGATCATCAGGAAGCCGGTACCGGCATAGCGCACGCGGGTGAAGCCGTTGACCACGACGATGCGGTCGGGATCCTCGATCTCGAGCACGTAATCGAGCGAGGCGGCCGGCACGTCGGTCCGACCGGACTGGATCGCACGCGCGGCCTTGTCCCAGTTGACCCGCTTGATCGGATAGCAGCCGGCCACGACGTCCGCGCCGCATTCCATCAGCCGGAACACCTGCTCCGGCTTGAACCCGATATCGGCATCGATGAACAGGAAATGCGTCGCCTTGGGGTCGTCCAGGAACATCGCGACCAAATTGGCGCGCGCGCGGGTGATCAGCGCGTCGCCGTCGCGCAGGAGCACCTTGAGCTCGAGATTGGACATGCCGTGCACGGCGCGCTGCAGCGCGAAGATCGAGCTCGCATAGATGCTCGACACCTGCCCGCCGAAGCACGGCGTTGCCACCACCAGCTGCATCCTGTCCGACATCGACCGCCCCGCCCGCTCCAATCCTCACCAAGAGGTAAACAGGCATGGTTAACGGCGCCTTAACGCCCTCTTACAGGAACTTGACGAGCGACAGCTGCGCGAGGTTCGACGTCACCTGGTAGGACGCCTGGAGGGCGTTCTGGAGCGCCAGGATCTCGCTCGCGACCTGATCCGGCGAGGCCGATTCCGCCTGGTCGATGATGCCCTGGAGCTGCGCCTTGGCCTGAGTCTGGCGCGTGGTCGCGTCCTTCATCGTGTTCTGGGCCATCGCGATGTCGGTCTGGATGTCCTCGATCCGCTGCTGGCCGGGCTGCTGCGTCAGCGCCTGCGTCACCCGCAGGCTCAGCGCCGACACCTGCCCGCCCGAATACTGGCCGGTCGGCGAAGTCGAGAAGGTCCCGAACACCGCGATCGCCTGCAATTGCCGGCGGATCGCATCCTCGTTCGCCTGGGCGCCATATTGCACCGTGACGGCATCGTCGACCCGCGCCGTCGCCGTGGAGCGCGGCGACCCGGGACCGTCATTGCCCAGGTACCACTTCACGGTTGTGGCCGAGCCGTTCACCAGCGTCGTCGCCGAACTCGCGGGCGAAGAGCCGACGCGCAGCGGCGGTTGCGTGGCGGTCACGGGCGTCGCGCTGAAGCCGAGTGAACTCAGCGCTCCCGTATTCGAGGTCGTGATGTTGAGGCTTGCCGCATCGTCGGTGTTGATCGTGATCGAACCGCCATGGACCGTCGAGGGCTTCGACGTTCCCGTGATCTGGTCGATCTTGCTCAGCAGGGTCTGGATGCTGTCGGTGACGTTGAGCTGGTTGCCGGTCGCGCCCGAGGCCACGAAGGTCAACGTGGTGCCGTTGACGGTGATGGTGTCGCCGGCGACGAAGCCCGGCGAGATCGAGTCCGAGGGGCTCGCGCCCGATAGCGCCGTCGCGCCGGTCACGGGTGCCGGCGGTGCCGCCTGGTTGTTGACCGGCGCGCCGATCGCAGAGCTCGCAGTGTTGAAGAAGTTGTCGCCGGCGACGACCGCCGATGCCGCCACCAGCGAGGTGTTGGCGAGCTTGGTGATCGCGGTGTTCAGCGCGGCGTTGAGGTTGGTCGCGGTGTTGTTCGGATTGACAGGGGTGCTCGCATCGATGGCGAAGCTGCCGAGCGGCGTCGGCGTCGCCGTCGAGGCGGTCAGGTCGATCTGCTCTGTGGTGCCATCCGGCAGCGTGAACTGAATGCTGAGCTTGTCACCGTTGTTCGGATTGACGCCGTTGAGATCGACCGAGAACGACACCGGCGAGCCGCTCGGGCCGGAAACGGTCGCGCCCGTGAGCGTCGAGGACACCGCCTTGATCTTGAGCCCGAACGGCGAGCCGGCAACGTCCTCCGACACCTGCACGGAGCTCGGCGTCGGCTGCGTCTGCACCAGCCGCCCCATCCCGTTGGCCCCTAAGTCGGCGGCCTGGCGCTCCGCCATGACGGTCTTGAAGCCGGCCTGCGTCGTGGTGCCGTTGATGATGTCGCCGGCATCCGCAACCGATTGCGTGTTGACGGCCGTCCCGGAGAACAGATAGCGGCTGCCCGTCTGCGTGTTGAGGACGCCGACCATCGAGCCGAACTGGGCGGCGGCGGTGTTCTGCGCGATCGTCTGGCCGTTGACGTTGAGGTCCTGCGCCGTGTTGGCCGAGCCCGTTTGCACCGTGTTGCGGATCTTCGTCAGCGACTGCAGCGCGGTGTTGGCGAGATTGATGCTGACGTTGACGTTGGTGATCGTGTCGGTATAGCCGGCGATGTTGGAGAGCTGCGCGCGCCCTGCGATCGCAAAACCCTCGTTGGTGCCCATGCCGGCATAGTTCTGCGACAGCTTGCCGGTCGAAAGCTGGGTCGACAGGTCGGTGAGCTGCTGGTTGATGTTGCGGATCTGTGCGCCGAGAATCGACGAAGAATAGTTGATGCTGCTGATCGACATCTTTCAGAGCCCTGTTACTTGCTACACTTGAGCCTGAAGCAACGTGTTCATCATGCTCTGCACCACCGACATGACGTGGGCGTTGGCGGCATAGGCATTCTGAAGCTGGATCAGGTTCGACATCTCCGAGTCCAGATTGACGCTGGAGGTCGAGTCGAACTTGGCCTGTAGCGTCGAGACGACGACGCTCTGGCCCTGCTGGAGCTGGGTCGCCTGGGTGGCGGCGTTGGCCTGGACGCTCAGGAACTGCTGGAGGTAGTTCGAGACGCTGCCGGTGAAAGGCTGGTTCGCCGAGCCGAGGCCGGTCTGCGGTGAATAGGAGAACACCGCATTGGTGAGCTGCGAATAGAGATAGTCCGAACGCGTGGTGTCGCCCGCGGGCGTCACCGGCGAAGTGTTGTAGACCGACAGTCGGCTCGGATCGGAAACCAGCTGCGTGTTCACCGCGATGCGCCCGGCAAGGCCGGTCATCTGCGAGCCGGATGCCGTGATCGCGCCGGTGTAGAGCGCCTGGCCGCCGTCGGTGAACAGCGGCAATTGCGGATTGCCGGAGGTCAGCGACGAGATCGTCTTTGTAGTCGACGCCGAGCTCACCTTGGCAAGGCCGGTGTTGTCGTCGGTCACCCGCAACGTCGTGGCGGTCGCCGGCGCCGGGGCGGCGGAGAACGACAGATGCGTGCCCGACAGCGCGGTGTTGAGCGCGGAGGCGATCGCTCCCATGCCGCCGGAGAAGTTGACGCCGATCCGCATCGGGTTGGCGTTCGTCGCGTTCTGAAGCGGCAGCGCGGCGGGATCGGTCACGTTGATCAGCGTGATCTGGCGCTGCGTGTTGGTCGCCGTGTCCGTGTACGTGATGTTGACGGTGTTGCCCGGCAACGCGCCGGCAAGGTCGAGATCGAACCCGGACGGCGGGCCGGTGACCGTGCTTCCGGCCGTGGTCTTGTCGGACAGCGCGCTCGCCATCGTGGCGGCGAGCTGGTCGATCTGGTCCTGCGCCTGCACCAGGGTCTGGTCGCGCAGCTTCAGGTCGGCCGCGATCTGGCCGGACGACACCACGTTGTTGGCGACGACGTCGACCTGCGAGCCGTTCGGCAGCTTGATGTTGAACGCGCCAACGCCGGACTTGGCCGGGTCGATGTTGTAAAGCGAGGTCGCCGACAGTGCGCCGGCGGAGGCAAAGGAGAATTCCGAGGCGAGCCCGGCGCCGACCAGCTGAATGCCCGTCGTGGTGTAGATGTTGGTCTGGTTCGAACCGTCGGTGGTGACGCGGACGTCGACATATTTCGACAGCGTGTTGATGGCCTGGTCACGCTGGTCCATCAGCGTGGCGGCCGAGGGATCGTTGGGCGACAGCCCCTGGAGCCTGGTGTTGATGTCGGCGATCTGCTGCATCGCCGCGTTGGCGACTCGTGCCGAGTTGCCGAGATCCTGCTCGACGTTGGAGCGGAGCGACTGGATGCCCTTGGTGGTGATGTTGAGCTGCTGCGCCAGGGCCTGTGCCGCCCCGAGCGCGACGGTCTGCGCCGACGACGCCCCGGAACTGGTCGAGAGCGCCTGAAGCGCAGTGGTGAATTTGTTCAGCGCAGTTTCGAGCGTACCGCTGTTGCCGGGCGTGCCATAGACATTCTGAAGCTGCTTCAGGATGTTGGCCATCTGGTCGGCGTAGCCGCTGCCGCCGACCTCCGTGCGCAACTGGTTCAGCACATAGGTGTCGAGTTGGCGGCTGACGCCGGTCGTCATCGCCGTCGAGCCGAAGTCGCCGGTGGTGACCTCGATCTGGTTCGGCGTCTGGACGACGTAACCGGGCGTCTGCGAATTCGCGACGTTCGATGAGACGATCGAGAGCGCGGCCTGATTGGCACGCAGCCCGCTCATCGCGCTGGCGAGGGCTGAACTCAAACCCATGTCACTGACCGCCTTTGGTTACGTTACGCGCCGATCAGCGCAATACGTTCAAGAGATCCTGCACCATCGAATTCGCGGTCGTGATCACCTTGGTGTTGGCAGAATAGGCCTGCTGGGTCACGATCAGCTTGGTGAATTCGTCGGCGATGTCGGTGTTTGATCCCTCCAGCGACGAGCCGCTGATGGTGCCCGAGGCGCCGTCGATGGCGTCTCCCGACTGTTCAGTCGCGGCGTAGGCGCCGCCATCGAGCGCCTTCAGATAGTTGGTGCCGTTGAAATGCGACAGCTGCACCTGGGCGAGATTGAGGTTCTGGCCGTTCGAGAAGGTGCCGACCACGACGCCATTGTTGTTGACGGCAACCGAGCGGAGCTGACCGGCGGCGTAGCCGTTCTGCGTGATGGTGTTGATGGTCACCGCGCCGCTCGTGCTGGCATATTGCGTCAGCCCGCCCGAGGAGATGTTGAAGGCAACCGAGCCGAGCGACTGGCCGCTGACGGTGACGTTGTTGATGGTGATGCCCGAGCCGCTCGGCGAGGTCAGCGAGCCGTCGGCCGCGAAAGTGAAGGTCTGACCGGTGTTGACCCAGCCGACGGTCGTGCCGGTTGCGTTCGGATCGGTCTGGTAGAACAGGTTCCAGCTGTCCGAATGACCCGCGCCCAGCGAGGCACTGTCGGTCTTAGCCCAGCGCAATTGCAGGTTCACAGGCGTGCCGGCGGCGTTGTAAGCGGTCACCGCGCCACCGCTGATCGATTCCTTGGTGAAGGTGGCGATGTCGTTGCCGATCACGCCACCGGTGCCGGCGGTGCCGCCGCCGTCGCGATTCTTGGTGATCGTCGAGGTGAAGCCGAGCGCCGAGAAGGCAGCGCTGTTGGAGCTGGACACCGAGAGGTTGGAGACGGTGCCGGTGTTCAGCGTGATCACGCCACCGCTGCTGACCGACGACCCCGAGGCGCCGGAGAGCGCGTCGATCTTGCCGAGCAGGGTCGTGACGTTGTCGGTGATGTTGATCTGGTTCGGTCCCGACGCACCCGAGTTCATGAAGGTCAGCGTCTGACCATTGACGGTGATGGTATCGCCCGCGGAGAAGCCGGATGTGAGCACCTGGGCACCGCCGGCGGTCGCAGTGCCGCTCAGTACGGTCGCGCCCGAGATCGCCGGCGAGGACAGCACGTTGCCGCCGCGCGTCACGCTGCTGATGCCGAGCGCGGTGGCGGCCGTGCCGCTGCCGATCGCGACGTCAGTGCCGGTGCCGGTCGAGATCTGGATATTGCCGCTGACCGAGAGCGAAGCGGTGACGCCGGCGCCGCCGGCAGTCTGGATCGCATTCAGGATGTCGGCCACGGTCGCCGTCGTGCCCGCACCGAGGCCGATCGTCGTATTGCTGCCGACGGTCGAGACCGTGGTACCGCCGTTGAACGTGACGGTGTTGCCGTTGATGGTCAGCGTCTGGCCGCTCAAGGCAGTCAGAATGCTGGAGGCGAGATGCGTGCCGGCGGCGTTGTCGAGCGACGTGGTTGTCGAGGCGACCGCCGACGAATTGTTCTGGAGCGCAACCGTGCCCGTCGCCGTCGTCGACGAATAGGCCGAGCGGATGTTGCCGGTTGCTGCCGCGCCTGACACCGTTGCGTTGGCATAGGGCGCCGGCGGCGTGCCGACCGGCAGCGGGTTGGCGGCGAAATCGGACGGATTGAGCCCACCGGCCGCCAGCAACGTACCGGTCGACGCCGTGGTTTTCGCGACCGTGTTCGGCTGGGTCGGCAGGTTCGCCGCGTACTGGATCGAGGTGGTCGCCTGCGCCGGGATGAAATTGTTCTGGAACTGCAGCACGTTCGCCACGCTGCCGGTCGGGTTGCCGGTCTTCGGGTCGACCGTGACGCCCATCAGGTAGTAACCGGCACCGTTGACCAGATTGCCGTTGGCATTGAGCTGGAAGTCGCCGCGCCGCGTGTAATAGGTGACGCCGGTGAACACCGGCACGTTGTCGACGACGCCGCTCGCCTTCTGGATCGAGAAGAAGCCGTCACCGGTGATCGCCATGTTGGTGGCGACGGTGGAGGACGAGATCGTGCCCTGCGTGGTGATGGTGGCCTTCGCGTTGGCCTGCACGCCGCCCGCGACCTGCTTGCTCGGAACGGATGAGTCGGGAATGAGGTCGACGAAGCTGGTGCCGATGCCCTTGTAACCGGTGGTGGATGAGTTCGCGATGTTGCCGGAAATGTTCTGAAGCGCGAAGGACTGCGCCTGCAGGCCACCCACCGAGGTGTTCATTGCATCGAAGATACCCATAACTTTGTCTCCAAATCCGATCCCGGCGGCCGGTCGACCATGGCCGCAGTCGGGGGAGACAGTCGCAAAGGCTATGCCAATGCGGGTATCCTCAGAAAATCAATGACTTAATGAAAAAGCCCCGGCCTGACGACCGGGGCACATTTGCCGGGCCCGGCAACAATTGCCGGGACGTGACGTCGTTCCGCGGCGATGCGAAGCATCGAGCCCGGAACCTCGAGATTCCGGATTCGATGCTGCGCATCGCTCCGGAATGACTCTAGAAAAACCTACGTCGCCGACGCTGCCGCGGGATGGAAGACCAGCCCGAAACCATCGATGCAGTAGCGCAAGCCGGTCGGCTTCGGACCGTCGTCGAAGACGTGGCCGAGATGGCCGCCGCAGCGGCGGCAATGCACCTCGGTGCGGACCATGCCGTAGGTGCGGTCCTCGGTCTTGCCGACATTGCCCTCGATCGGCTGGTAGAAGCTCGGCCATCCCGTGCCGCTCTCGAACTTGGTTTCGGACGCAAACAGCGGCAGGTCGCAGCCGGCGCAGGCGAAGATGCCCTTGCGGTGCTCCTTCAGCAGCGGGCTTGAGCCGGGCCGCTCGGTACCGTGATTGCGCAGGATCTCGTATTGCTGCGGCGTGAGCTGGGCACGCCATTCGGCCTCCGTCTTTACAATCTCGAACTTTTCCGCGGCCTTCTCGCCGGCCTCGGCGGGGGATGCTCTCAGCCAGCGAAAGGCCGAAAGGCCAAACAGGCCGGCGACAGTCGTCAACAGGATGCGGCGGTCAACCATCTCATTCTCCGTGCGCGGGGAGTCCACGCCCTGAGATACGGGCTCTAACGGCCGACGTTACACTTCCGGGCGGGATTTTTCTCGGGTTTATCGCGAGATGCCGGCTTCGTGAGGAGCCGGTTCCGTGTCCTGTTCTAAGTTGCCTGTTCTGTGTCCTGCGCTGTGTCTTGCGCCGTGTCTTGGGTCGCGGGTTTCGGCGGCGGGGCCGGCCGCGGCCGAACGCCGGACGGTGGACGGCGCGGGCCGGTGCCGGCGGCTCGGTTGGCCTTGGCGAGGCGGGCCTCGCGTTCCCTGTCCTTGACTCTGGCACGTTCGCGATAGCGGGCGAGCGCGCCTGCCGCGGCGGAACTCGCCCTGCTCCAGATCCCGACCAGCTGGCCCGCGACGCGGCCCGTGGCGCCGCCCGCCCAGACCAGCTCGAACGGCGAGAACAGCCGCCAGCGCTGATCCCCCCGGAGAATGCTGCGTGCGATCATCTGTCCGGCCATGGCGGAAGTGTTCATACCCTGGCGGCCGAACCCGCTCGCCACCCACAGGCCTTTGCGCAACTCGCCGATCTGCGGCATGCCGTGCACGGTCTGGCCGGTGACGCCGGCGAACGTGTCGGCGATCTCGACTTTGCCGAGCTCGGGAAAAATCGTGCGGATCCGCCGCCTGACGGCGCCCGCGAAGCGCTGTGGACGCGCCGCCCAGGTGGTCTCCGGGCTCTCCCACATCAGCCGGTTGCCCTCGACGATCCTGAAATGATCGACGCCGTCGGAATCCATCACCGATCCCTTGAAGGCGATGATCTCATGAAGACGTTCGCCGAGCGGCCCGGTGACGCCGGCATAGCGCCAGACCGGCAGCAGCGTCTCCGAAAGGCGTTTCAGGGGCGCGCCGAGATGAATGTTGCCGGCGAGCACGATGTGGGTTGCGCGCAGCCGTGCCGAGGGCGTGACGATGCGTTTGCGAATGCCGGAATGATCGATGCTGACGACCGGCGTGTCCTCGAATATGCGGGCGCCTGACCGCCGCGCCAGCGCCGCAAGGCCGTGCACATATTTCCGGCCGTCGACCTGGAACGCCTTGGGATAGTACACGCCGTGGAAGTAGCGGTCGGTCTTGAGCAGCCCGCGAACGCGATCGGCCTGCCAGCCCTCGACCTCGGTATCAAAATCCTCGTTCAGCATCTGCAACCGGCTGATCAGCCGGTCGCCGGTATCGACGTTGGAGACCTCCAGCACGCCATCGCTGAGGCCGATTCCCGGCATGTTCTCTTCCGTGGCATTGGCGCGGACGAACTCGGCGCCTTCCTTCGACAGGGCCCACAACTCGCGCGCGTCCTCGAAGCCGATGCGCTCGATCAGGTCGGCGAGCGGCAGCGCGAAGCCTGGCATCACGGTGCCGAGCTGGTTGCCGGAGGCGTTCCAGCCGATATGACGGCCCTCCAGCACCGCGACGCTGGCCCCGAGCCGGGCCGCCTCCAGCGCGATGGAAAGGCCGGCAAGGCCCGCTCCGATGACGCAGATGTCGGCATCGAGATCGAACGTCAGCCGCTCGCGATCGCGAAAGCCGGCTTCTTCCTGGGATGCACTTGTGAAGGTCTCACTCATGTCGTTTTCTTAAAGGACCGATCCGGCGCTTGTCACCTTGTCCTCAACCCGCGCCCGTAGATTATTCTGGACACACAACGATTCGAGAATGCCATGCGCCGTTTGATGCTGCTGCGTCACGCCAAGACCGAGACCGACGCGCCGAGCGGCCGTGACCAGGACCGCCGGCTCGACGAGCGCGGCCACAAGGATGCTGCGCGGATGGGCGACTGGATCGCCGCCCATCCACCCTTCCCCGATACCGTGCTGGTATCGCACGCCGTGCGGGCCCGGCAGACCTGGGACATCGCCTGGGAGGCGATGAAGGACCGCGTCCCCGTGCCGCAGGTCGAGGTCCTGCCGGAACTCTACGGCGCCGATTCCGCGGAGATCCTGGAGGCCATTCGCACTGCAACCGCCCCGGCCGACCCAAAGCGGTTGCTGCTGATCGGGCACAATCCCGGCATGCATGAGGTCGCCCTGATGCTGATCGGCGGCGGCGATCCTGATGGCGCCAGGGCCCTCGCCCACAACCTGCCCACGGCGGGGCTTGCGATCTTCGACTTTGACGTCAAGGATTGGGGGGACGTGGCCTACCGCCGCGGCAAGCTGGTGCTGTTCGTCAGCCCCAAGCTGCTTCGATCGGAGTGATCGCGCGACGTACCAGCAAGACGTGCTGACCGAAAGATTTGGAGGCGCAGATGTTCAAGTCCATCCTCGTGCCCATCGACCTCGCCGACACCGATCTCGCCAAGCCGGCGATCGCAACGGCGGCGACGCTGTCGCAGACCTGGAGCGGCACGGTGCGCCTGCTCAACGTGCTGCCGATGACGCCGGTGATGCTGGCCGAATACGTCCCGGCCGATTTCGACGAGCAGCAGCGCCAGACTTCGGAGGAAGCCCTCGCCATCGTCGCGCGCGAGTCCGGCATCGAGCCGAGCCGCATCTCCAGCGTGGTGCGCCAGGGCGGCATCTACCACGAGATCCTGGAGGAAGCCGCGAATATGAAGGCCGACCTGATCGTGATGACCTCGCACCGGCCGGCGATGCGCACCTATTTCCTCGGCTCCAACGCCGGACACGTCGTGCGCTACGCGAAGTGCTCGGTGCTGGTCGTCAGGCACTAGGCGCCGACCGATCCCGTTGCCGGAACTGAGCCCGTTTGCGCCCAAAGGCGACAGAGTCTGCTGTCGACTTGGCTGGAGGAGCAACGCCTACCAACGCGGCGGCAACTTCGTCGCTCACCTGCCTCAACTCCGGTAGCCCGCCAAGAGGGTGAGCAAGAAGCAAAGCTCGGGCGAACAAGCCGCGAGGAAGACGAACCATGTCAATCGCTGAACGAAGGTCTCGTGCCCCGGGCGCTGCACAGCGCCTCTTCGGCGGTGCGCTGCAGAGCCGGGGCCCATGCATCAGCGCATGCCGTGGCCTGCTGGGTCCCGGCTCTGCGCAGCAGGGTAAGAACGCTGCAGCGCGTCCGGGACACGGAGTGATCACAGATACCGGGTCAACTCGGCCTTGAACTGCCCGTACACCGCATCCTCGATCTGGCTGCGCGTGATGCCGATGTCGCGCAGGGCGCGGTCGTCGAGCTCGTTCAGCGTCTTGACGGCGGAGCGGCGCTCGATGCGATCGAACAGCGCAGAGACACCGTGTGCGAGCGTGCTGAAAAATCCGCCCGACGAGGATGGGCGTAAACTCCGCCCGGCAGTTTGCGAAATCGTGGTCATTTTCTTCTCCGGCGTGTCGTTCCGCGGCGAAGCCGATGGCGTTGGCGCGGACGCTGTCAGCGCCTGCACCTCATTTGCCGTCGGATTGCTCTCGCTCTCCTCGGCTCAATCGCGGATCTTGATGGAACTTAAATGCTCCGGTACATTCCTCGGAGCAAGCAAAACATTGCTCTCGGTGCAATAATGTCCAAGTTCGAGTACGTGAAGCTTGCCGATGCCATTGCGGCCGATATCACTAACGGCACGTTAAGGCCCGGCGACCGGCTGCCGCCTCAGCGCAATTTTGCCTATGACCGTGGCATCGCGGTCTCGACCGCGAGCCGGGTTTATACGGAATTGCTCCGCCGCGGCCTCGTGGTCGGCGAGGTCGGCCGCGGCACCTTCATCTCCGGCGACATCAGGCGCCAGGTCGAGACGACGCGCGAGCCGGCCGAGGCGCGCATCAATTTCGAGGTCAATTATCCGCTGCTGCCCCAGCAATGGGCGATGATCGCCAAGAGCCTTGCAGGGCTGGAGCGGGTCGACGCGCTGGAGTCCGCGCTGCGCGTTTCGACCAGCACCGGCACCAGGAGCGCGCGCGTTGCTGCCGCCGCCTATCTCGCACGCAAGGATTTTACGCCGCAGGCGGACCAGATCTTCTTCACCGCCAACGGCAAGCAATCGCTCGCGGCCGCGCTTGCGGCGCTCGTTCCCACCGGGGGCCGCTGCGGCGTCGAGGCGCTGACCTATCCATACGTCAAGAGCATCGCCGCGCGGCTGGGTGTGACGCTGGTCCCGATTGCGATGGACGAACACGGCGCGCGGCCGGACGCGATCCAGAAGGCGCATCGCGAGGCGCACCTGTCGGCGCTGTATCTCCAGCCCATCATCCAGAATCCGCTCGGCGTCACCATGAGCGCGACGCGGCGCGCCGACATCATGCGCGTCGCCGAAAAGCTCGATCTTCCCATCATCGAGGACGCGGTCTACGGCTTCCTCGCCGACGACACGCCGCTGGCCGCGCTCGGGCCGGACCGCTGCGTCGTGATCGACAGCCTGTCGAAGAAGGTCGCGCCCGGCCTCGCGCTCGGCATTCTGGTCGCGCCGCCTCACTTGCGCGAAAGCGTCATGAGCGCGGTCCGCACCGGCGGCTGGATCGCCTCCGGCCACGCGCTGGCGGCCGGGCAGCGGCTCATGGCCGACGGCACCGTCGCCGAGCTGACGCGCCTGAAGCGCATCGACGCGGTGCGCCGCCAGCAAACCGCTGCAAGGCTGCTCGCCGGCTACCAGCTCGCCGCCGATCCGCGCTCCTATCATCTCTGGCTGACGCTGCCGCCGCACTGGCGTTCGCAAACCTTCGTCGCCGCGGCGGCAAGGCGCGGCATCGCGCTGACGCCGTCCTCGACCTTCGCGATCGCACATGGTCATGCACCAAACGCGGTGCGGCTCGCCCTCGCCCCGCCTTCACCCGAGCAGCTCGATGCCGGCCTGCGCACGATCGCCTCGCTGCTCGGCACCAAGGAGGAGGATTTCGACTCGACGGAGTAGCGCTCCATCTAAGGCAGCAGAGCCTTCGGCACGCGATCGAAACTGTAGCTCCGCCGCTTGTTGCGCCACACGAAGCCGCCCACCTGCCAGGCGAACAGCGCGGCGAAGCCGAGGATGAACAGCGCGCCGGCGAACTCGCCGATCAGAAGCGCGCGGATCAACAGCCCCGCCATCGCCACCGTCAGCACCGCCAGGAAAACCAGCGCCGCCGCATAGGTCTTGCGGCCAAGGCCGGCGGTCAATTCGGCCCGGCTGCCGGCCTGCGCCATCCGCGCATGCAGCGCGAGAATGAAATCGCGGAAGCCGCTGTCCTGCGGCGCCATCAGCGCCGCGGTCTGCCAGCTCGTCGAGAGGATCGCGATGCGCCCGCCGCCGGTGCGGCTGACATCGGCACGAAAGCGGTGCTGCTGCATCGAAACAGGGCGGAACGACAGCCGGATCGCCGAGATCTCGTCGTAGCGCCACAGGCCGGAGCGTCCCGCGATGTGCCAGGACAGCCCCTGCTCCGTCAGTTCGAAACGATGCGCCGAGCCGATCAGCGAGGCCTTGTAGGCGTAGCTCGTGGCCGAACCGGCTTCAGCTCCCCGCATCTCGATCATCGATCCCATTCGCGATCGGCTTGCGCGATCGCCCTCGCCCATCCTACAAGCGGGGCATGGCTGAGACGACGTTTTTTCCGCGCCGGCTGATTCTCGGCGCCGCTATGATCTCCGGCGTGCTGCTCGCGCTCGCGGTGCACATGCTGGGCGCGCGCTATGGTCTCGATCTCGGCGGCCTCTGGCGCTCCGACACCCATGAGTTCATGCCCGCGGGAGCGGCGATCGCCTGGTGGCTGATCGCCACGGTCGGCTTCTCCGGCGGCTATTTCACGGCCAGCCTGATGCAGAGCGCCGCCTCCGGACAGATCCCGCAGCGGATGCGGCAATTCCTGATCGCGGTCGGTGTGTTGCTGCTTGCGGGAGCGGGCCAGGCGGCCTCGGCGCCGAGCCCGATCCCGACCGTCTCGGGCGTGCTGGCCGGGCTCGCCGCGCTCTGCCTCGGTGCCGTGATGGCGTTTTGCGGTGCGCATTTCGCACTGCGCCGCGGCTGACGTGCTGCGCAGGCGCGCTCATAACGCCGAATGATGCACGTGACAGGAAAGCGCCGCGCGTTGGCGCGCGGCGCTTTCTGGCTGCACTGTTGTTACTAGCTCGCCGCGCGCAAATTCACCTTGCTCTCGGCGAGCGTCGTCAGCTTCTTGTCGGTCGCCTTTTCCTCCTCGAGCGTCTTGGCGAGCACTGCCGCGCAGTCGTTGCGGCCGAGCTGCTTGGCCCAGGCGATCAGGCTGCCATAGCGCACGATCTCGTAATGTTCGGCGGCCTGGGCCGCGTTGATCAGCGCGGCGTCGAGCACCGCCTTGTCGGCGACTTCGCCGGCGGTCTCGTCGGCTTCCTCGATGATGCCGTCGATGGCTGGGCAATCGACCGCCTTCACGGCGACGCCGTGCATCTTGAACACCTCCTCAAGTCGTGTGACGTGCTGTCTGGTTTCTTCGAGGTGCGTCAAAAAGCCCTGTTTCAGCTGCGGATCGGTGGCCTTGCTTGCCATCTTCGGCAGCGCCTTGGTGAGCTGCTGCTCGGCGTAATAGATGTCCTGGAGCTGATGCACGAACAGGTCGTTCATGGTCTTGATGTCTTTTGTGAACAGTCCCATCGTTCCGATCCTCTCGGGTTTCGGGGAACACGGAGGCGCCGGCTTGCACGAGAAAAGCCGTTTATTCCGCCCATGTTCGATTGCTGATGGATGCTAACGAGTACGCAGCGTCGACGTTCCAAAAATGCCGATACCGCTTGCGCTGGAACAATGCGGACCGCGCCAGGATTTGAAATCATGTCGGTGCACCAAGCGCGCGAGAGGAGCCGGTTTCACGACTCATATGCTTAACGCGCATCCGATATGAACCGCGTATGACAGAAGTGGCCGGTCCAGCGCAGAACCTATTGTTGTCAAGGGCTGCACAAGCCGCTGATTTTGCCTTAAATGAGCTTGATCATGCCTAGCGATCGATGCCTGCCTTTGGCCATGATCGCGCCCGACCGGCCAAGCCTGGCTCGGCCGGTGTTGCCCCCGCCGGGAGGATGAATGCACGGACTGCTGCCCGCGTTGAAGCGCGGCTTCAAGAGATGGATCGGCTGGCGACGGCTGGGAATTGCCGCGAGCATCTTCATCATCGCCTTCGCGATCACCACGCTGGTGCGGACCCTCAAGGGCATCGATACCGGGGTTATCCTGACCGCGTTGACCGAGATCCCGCGCGGCAGCATCGGGCTGGCGGCGATCTGCGTCTTCTTCGCGTTCTGCACGCTGACCTTCTACGACTTTTTTGCACTGCGAACGATCGGCAAGAAGCACGTGCCCTATCGCATCGCGGCGCTCTCGAGCTTCACGTCCTATTCGATCGGCCACAACATCGGCGCGACGGTATTCACCGGCGGTGCGATCCGTTTCCGGATCTATTCGGACTACGGGCTGAACGCGATCGACGTCGCCAAGATCTGCTTCCTGTCGGGTCTGACCTTCTGGCTCGGTAACATCTTCGTGCTCTCGATCGGCATGGCCATCCATCCGGATGCGGCCTCCTCGATGGATCAGCTCCCCTCGTCGCTCAACCGGTTGATCGCCCTCGGCGGCCTCGCCTCGATCGGCGCCTATCTGGTCTGGCTCTGCATGGGCGAGAAGCGCCGCGAGCTCGGGCAAAAGGGCTGGAAGGTGGTGCTGCCATCGGCACCGCTGACCCTGGTGCAGATCCTGATCGGCGTGGTCGATCTCGGCTTCTGCGCCACGGCCATGTACCTGTTGATGCCGACCAGCCCATCGATCGACTTCATGTCGCTCGCCGTCGTGTTCATTCTGGCGACCCTGATCGGCTTTGCCAGCCACGCGCCCGGCTCGATCGGCGTGTTCGATGCTGCCATGCTGGTGGCGCTGCCCCAGTTCGGCCGCGAGGAGCTTCTGGCCACGCTGCTGGTGTTCCGCATTCTCTATTTCGTGATCCCGTTCGGCCTCGCCATCTCCATCATGGGCACGCGCGAGCTCTGGATGAACGTGGTCGAGCCCTGGCAGGAGCGGCGGCGGCTGGCGGAGGCCTGCGCGCAGGCCAACCTGCCCAAGCAGGTGACACCGATGGAGCGGGAGCGGTTGCTGCGGCAGGCCAACAAGCGCTAAGGCAGCTGGCGCAGACAAACGTTGCGGGCGGCGGAGCAATGCTCTCTTATTTCCGCCTCAACTTTGCCGTTGAAGACCCGGGCCATGATCCCTTTATCCCTTCGTACTCTCGCCGCGGGCGCTCTGCTGCTCTCCGGGCTCTTGACCGCCTTGCCGTCCGAGCGCGCCGCCGGGCAGGATGCCGGCACCATGCAAATCGATTGGGAGGTGCGTAACCGCTTCCGGCTGTTCCGCGAGGAGCGCGACTTCCTGCTCCATGTCGAGAACGCGCGCAACCGCAGCATCCTCGCCGCCGAGCAATCACTGGAGCTCCAGAGCGAAGGCCGCGGCTGGGCCCGCAACATGGTCAACCGGCTCTGCATCGACCTCCAGGGCCGGGTCAACCAGCCCTGTACACGCGACAACGTCAAAGAGAACTACATCACCCCGATCGACCATCCGGTGACGGTACGTCTGACCGGCGCGGTGCCGGTGGGCGCCACCTGCGCCTGGTCGTTCGACGACGGGGACGGGCCGCAACAATCGACCTTCGACTGCGCCGAGCCGATCAATTTGCGCGTCCGCTACGGCAAGCAGACGGTCGCAACCGTCGATGTCTCGGCCGGCTCGGATCCGACCCAGCGCGTCCAGACCGAGATCCAGGTCCGCGACATTTTCGTCGCTGGCCTCGGGGACAGCATCGCCTCCGGCGAGGGCAATCCGGACCGGCCGCTGGCACTCTCGGACGAAGGATTTTGCTTCCGCTCCTATCTCGGCACCGCAGGTGCGCAGTACTACCGGCCGAGCCGCCACGGCTTCAAGGGAGGCCGCGCCTGCGAGGCGCCGGATACCCTCGCCAACTGGCAGCGCTACAGCGCGCTCTGGTTCAACGCACCCTGCCACCGCTCGCTCTACAGTTACCAAGCCCGCACCGCGCTGGCGCTCGCCGTGCGCTACACCCATATCGCCGTGACCTTCCTGCCGCTCGCCTGCACCGGCGCCAGCATTGCCGACGGACTGCTTGGCTCGCAGCGCGCCCGCGAATGCCCGCCCGGCAAGTCCGGCGTCTGCAACACCAGCGTGAACGCGCAGGTCGCCGAGCTGCGCGAAGCGCTCACCGCGGCAAAGAAGCGCCAGCCCGATCGGACGCTTGACCTCGTGCTGCTTTCGGTCGGCGCCAACGACGTCTACTTCTCCGGCCTCGTCGCCGACGTCATCGTCGACACCGCGACCGAGCGGACGCTGTTCCGCCGCTCCGGCGTGATGGCGAGCGTCGATGATTCCCGCGATGCGCTGACGCGTGAGCTGCCACAAAGCTTCGTCAAGCTGCGCGAGGCGCTGAAGCCGCTCGTCGGCGGCGACCTCTCGCGCGTCGTCTATGTCTCCTACGCCAATCCTGCGCTCGCGGACGGCGGCGTGCCCTGTCGCGGCGGCCGCGCCGGGTTCGACATCCATCCGTCCTTCAACGCCGATCCGCAGCGGCTCGCCCGCGTCTCCACCTTCGTCGACACCGAATTCCTGCCGCAGCTGAAAGGGCTCGCCACCTGCACCCGTGGCGCGCTGTGCCGCGACCCCGAAGCCGACCGCATGACCTTCGTCGACGCGCACCAGGCCGCGTTCGCCGATCACGGCTTCTGCGCCCATTCGGGCAATGACCCCGAATTCGACCGGACCTGCTTTGCCGAGAACGGCCAGAGCTTCAATCCAGACATTGTCAGCGCAGCGAGCCAGCCCATGCTGTGCGGCCGCGGCGCCTCGGAATACCGCGCCTACCTGCCCCGCGCGCGCTGGATCCGCGACGCCAATGACAGCTACTTCGCTGCGATGACCTATCCGCAAGGCCTGCCGGCCGCGAGCCAGCCGACCGACATTCACGATGCCACCTGGGGCGTGCTCTCCGCCGTCTATGGCGGCGCCGTGCATCCGAGCGCCGAAGGCCACGCCGCGATGGCGGATGCGGCGCTGCCGGCCGCGAGCGCCGTGCTTGGTCTCGATGCCGTGCCGCCAAGCGTGACGCGCGGATTCTTGCCGCAGCTGCTGCCGAGCGCAAGTCAGTAGAAGCGAGAGCGAGCTCTCCACACCGTCATTGCGCCCTTGGGGTTGGCGTCCCGCCTTCCTCACTTCCCCCAACCTGCCGTCCCATCGATCCAAAGACGGCATCGATCGATACTCCCTTGAACTTGGACACTTTGCCGCGCGCGCCTCTAGGACTCGCCTCGAGGAAATGTTCGAGTTCCAAGGAGGCGCGTCATGAGCGCAATGGTGTCCGCAGCGGACGTGAGGAGGTCTCGCGTCAGGCTGTTCATCGTGACCATGTTATTCCTGGTCACGACAGTCAATTATGCCGACCGCGCCACGCTCTCGATCGCAGGCCCGGCGCTCTCCAGGGAGCTGCATCTCGATCCCGTTGGCATGGGCTACATCTTCTCGGCCTTTGGCTGGTCCTATGTGATCGCCCAGGTGCCGGGCGGCTGGCTGCTCGACCGCTATGGTTCGCGCCTCGTCTATGCCTTCAGCATCATCGTCTGGTCGATCTTCACGATGTTGCAGGGCTGGGTCGGCTTCTTCAGCGCCGGCACCGCGGTCATCGTGCTGTTCGGCTTGCGCTTCCTGGTCGGCATTGCCGAGGCGCCCTCCTTCCCAGCCAACGCCCGCATCGTCGCGGCCTGGTTTCCGGGCAATGAGCGCGGCACCGCGTCGGCCTTCTTCAATTCGGGGCAGTACTTCGCGACCGTGATCTTCGCGCCGCTGATGGGCTGGATCGCGCACGCCTATGGCTGGCGCTTCGTGTTCTTGGTGATGGGTGCGCTCGGCATCGTCATGGGTCTCGCCTGGATCAAGACCGTCTACGGCCCGAAGGAGCATCCTTCGATCAACGAGGCCGAGTTCGACTACATCAAGGACGGCGGCGCGCTGGTCGATCTCGATGCGTCCAGGGACGATCTGAAGCAGAAGCGTGCACCGCAATCCGGCTCCGGGTGGGACCACATCCGCCAGCTTCTCTCCAACCGCATGATGCTCGGCGTCTATCTCGGCCAGTACTGCATCAACACGCTGACCTATTTCTTCCTGACCTGGTTTCCGGTCTACCTCGTCAAGGAACGGGGGCTGTCGATCCTGCAGGCCGGCTTCGTCGCGACGCTCCCCGCGCTATGCGGCTTCATCGGCGGCGTGCTCGGCGGCATCATCTCAGATGCGATCCTGCGCCGGACCGGCTCGCTGACCATGGCGCGCAAGATCCCGATCGTCGGCGGCATGCTGCTGTCGATGTCGATCATTGCCTGCAACTATGTCGACGGCCAGGCGCTCGTGGTGGGCTTCATGGCGCTCGCCTTCTTCGGCAAGGGCATCGGCGCGCTCGGCTGGGCCGTCGTCTCCGACACTTCGCCGAAGGAAGCCGGCGGCGTCTCCGGCGGCCTGTTCAACACCTTCGGCAATCTCTCCTCGATCACCACTCCGATCGTGATCGGCTACATCCTGGCTGCGACCGGCTCGTTCAACGGCGCGCTGGTTTTCGTCGGCCTCAACGCGCTGGTGGCGGCGTTCGCCTATCTCGTCGTCGTCGGCAAGATCGAGCGGGTCGTGCTCGAACGTTCCTCCTGAGGGCTCCCACGGGAGCTTGACCAGGCAACTTACGGCGGCTCACCAGCCGCCGACTTTGTATTGGTGGTGATCGATGTTAGAAGTGCCGGGGAAACGCCTTATCCATCTAAGGCATGCATCGATGTTCGACCTCAACCAGCTCCGCTGCTTCGTCACGGTGGCGGAGGAACTGCATTTCGGCCGCGCCGCCGCGCGGCTGAACATGACCCAGCCGCCGTTGTCCCGGCAGATCCAGGTGCTCGAGCACATCATCGATGCGCCGCTGCTGGAACGCACCAGCCGATCGGTACGCCTCACCCCTGCGGGGCGCAGCTTCCTGCCGGAGGCGCGGCGTATCCTCAAGCTTGCGGAAAGCGCCTCGCAAGTCGCCCGCCGCATCGCGCTCGGCAAGACCGGCTCGCTCAAGATCGGCTTCACCGCGGCCGCGGCCTACGGCTTCCTCCCCGAACTCGTCGCCGCCTGCCGCGCCAAGCTGCCCGAGGTCGATTTCTCGCTGAAGGAGATGGTGTCCGGCGACCAGTTCGAGGCGCTGACCTCCGGCCAGATCGACACCGGCCTGCTGAGGCCGCCGATCGCACGTCCCGAACTTGCCAGCCGCCGGGTCGTCGCCGAGCCGCTGCTCGCGGCGATCCCGAAGAAGCATCCGCTGGCCAGCGCCGACAGCATCACCATCAAGGATTTCGACGACCAGCCCTTCGTGATGTACTCGCCCTATGAGAGCCGCTACTTCCACGACCTCCTGGTGGCGCTGTTCACCCGCGCCGACGTGCTGCCACGTTACGTCCAGCACCTCAGCCAGATCCACTCGATCCTCGCGATGGTGCGCGCCGGCCTCGGCCTTGCCATCGTGCCGGCCGCAGCCGCCAGCCTGAAGATCTCCGACGTGCGCCTGCGTCCCCTGAAGCTGCGCACTCGCGTGCCCGTCGAACTGTTCATGGTGTGGCGCCGCGAGGACGAGAATCCGCTGCTGTCGGCGCTGGTCAAAATCGCCGGCGAATTGTCCTCCGCGGAGCCGACAGAGGATTGATGCTCAATCCGCATCGGTCGATATAGGCTTTGGCTTGGACGCGCATCGAACGGTCTTCTAAACCACGGCGCATGGACGCGCAGGCTTGCGTCCTCCGCAGCACGCACGAAGGGAGCAGCGCCCGTGAGCAAGATGACCCCGCAGGAAATGGCCCGAACGATCGGATCCGGCCTCCTGTCTTTCCCCGTCACGCCGTTCAGGGCTGACTACTCCTTCGACGAGGCGATCTACCGCGCCAACATGGACTGGCTGTGCGGCTACGACGTTGCCGGCCTGTTCGCCGCCGGCGGCACCGGCGAGTTCTTCTCACTGACGCCATCAGAGGTTCCGCAGATCGTCAAGGTCGCCGTCGAGGAGACCAAGGGCCGCGTGCCCGTGCTTGCCGGCACCGGCTACGGCACCGCAATCGCGCGCGAGATCGCGGTTGGTGCCGAGAAGGCCGGCGCCGACGGCCTCTTGCTGCTGCCGCCCTATCTCACCCATTCCGAGCAGGACGGCCTCGCCGCCCATGTCGAGGCAGTCTGTGCCGCCGTGAAGATCGGCGTCATCGTCTACAACCGCGACAACGCCATTCTCCAGCCCGACACGCTGGCGCGTCTCGCCGAGCGCTGCCCGAACCTCGTCGGCTACAAGGACGGCATCGGCGACATCGAGCTGATGACCCGCGTCTACACCAGGCTCGGCGACCGCCTCACCTATATCGGCGGCCTGCCGACCGCGGAGACGTTCGCGCTGCCCTATCTCGACATGGGCGTGACGACCTATTCCTCGGCGGTGTTCAACTTCGTTCCGGAGTTCGCCACCAACTTCTACGCCGCCGTGCGCAAGCGCGACCATGAGACGATCCAAGCCGGCCTGAAGAACTTCATCCTGCCGCTGATCGCGATCCGCAACCGCAAGAAGGGCTATGCGGTTTCGATCATCAAGGCCGGCATGAAGGTGATCGGCCGCGATTCCGGCCCGGTCCGGCCGCCGCTGACCGATCTCACCGAACCGGAGATCGCGGAGCTGACCACGCTGGTGAAGAAGCTGCCCGCCGCACGATCGTCACAACAGGCTGCAGAATAGCAGTCGACAACAGGGAGGAGCGTGCAATGGCCCGGACCGAGATTTCTGGCGCACCTGTTGTCACCGCGATCCAGGTGATCCCGGTCGCGGGCCGCGACAGCATGCTCCTCAATTTGAGCGGCGCGCATGCGCCGTTCTTCACTCGCAACATCGTCATCCTCACCGACAATGCCGGTCACACCGGCGTCGGCGAGGTGCCGGGCGGGCAGAAGATCTGGCAGACGCTGCACGACGCCCGCGATCTCGTCGTCGGCAAGGCCGTCGGCGCGATGAACAACATCCTCGCCGACGTCCGCACCGCCTTCGCCGACCGCGACGCCGACGGCCGCGGCAAGCAGACGTTCGACCTCCGCGTCATGATCCACGCGGTCACGGCGATCGAATCCGCGTTGCTCGATCTGCTCGGCCAGCATCTCGATCTTCCCGTCGCGGCGCTGCTCGGCGAAGGCCAGCAGCGCAAGAGCGTCGAGACTCTCGGCTATCTCTTCTTCGTCGGCGACCGGCGCAAGTCGAAGCTCGACTACGTCACCGGCGAGACCGGCAAGGCGGAATGGTTCAACCTCCGCCATCAGGAGGCGATGACGCCCGAGGCCGTGGTGCGGCTCGCGGAGGCCACCCACGACCATTACGGCTTCGCCGACTTCAAGCTGAAGGGCGGTGTGCTCCGCGGCGAGCAGGAGATCGAGGCCGTCACCGCCATCGCAAAACGCTTCCCCCGCGCGCGCGTCACGCTCGACCCTAACGGCGCCTGGTCGCTCGACGAGGCCATCAGGCTCTGCAGGGGCATGCACGGCGTCCTCGCCTATGCCGAGGACCCCTGCGGCGCCGAGGCCGGCTTCTCCGGCCGCGAGATCATGGCCGAGTTTCGCCGCGCCACCGGCCTGCCGACCGCAACCAACATGATCGCCACAGACTGGCGGCAACTCTCCCACGCGTTGCGCTTGGGGTCGGTGGACATCCCGCTGGCCGATCCCCATTTCTGGACCATGCAAGGCTCGGTGCGCGTGGCCCAGACCTGCCGTGACAACGGCCTGACCTGGGGCTCGCACTCCAACAACCACTTTGACATCTCGCTCGCCATGTTCACTCATGTCGGCGCCGCCGCCCCCGGCAAGGTGACCGCGATCGACACCCACTGGATCTGGCAGGATGGCCAGGCGTTGACGAAGGAGCCGCTCCGGATCAGGGGCGGCAAGATCGCAGTGCCCGGTCGCCCCGGCCTCGGCATCGACATCGACCGCGCGGCCATCGAGGCCGCGCACGAGCTTTACAAGAAGCATGGACTTGGCGCACGGAATGACGCTATGGCCATGCAGGACCTGATCCCCGGCTGGACCTTCGACGACAAGCGTCCGTGCCTCGTGCGTTAAAAAAGTTCGGGCATGAACCGGCAAAAGTGGACACCGGTTTTCCGATGGGATCATGCCCTTGAACAGGGAGGAAAAAAAGATGACAGCGATCCTGAAGAACTTCATCGGCGGCGAATGGGTCGACGGCTCCGGCGTCACCAGGAACATCAATCCCTCCAACACCAACGACCTCGTCGGCGAATACGCCAAGGCCGACAAGGCGCAGACCGAGAAGGCGATCGCCGCCGCAAAGGCCGCCTTCCCCGCCTGGGCGCGCTCGACGCCGCAGGAGCGTTATGACGCGCTGAACAAGATCTCCGCCGAGATCCTCTCCCGCAAGGAAGAGCTGGGCCGCCTACTCGCGCGGGAGGAAGGCAAGACCTTGCCGGAAGGCATCGGCGAGGTCGCCCGTGCCGGCCAGATCTTCGCGTTCTTCGCCGGTGAAGCGCTGCGCCTGATCGGCGAGAAGGGCGCCTCCGTCCGTCCCGGCCTCGATGTCGAGCTCACGCGCGAGCCGGTCGGCGTCGTCGGCATGATCACGCCCTGGAATTTCCCGATCGCGATCCCGGCCTGGAAGATCGCCCCGGCGCTGTGCTATGGCAACACCGTCGTGTTCAAGCCGGCCGAGTTGGTGCCTGGCTCTGGACATGCGCTCGCCGAGATCATCACCCGTTCCGGCATTCCCGCCGGGGTGTTCAACCTCGTGGTCGGCTCCGGCTCCGTAGTCGGCCAGACGCTGCTCGAGCATCCCGATGTCGCCGCGATCTCCTTCACCGGCTCGGTGCAAACGGGCCGAAAGATCGCGCAGGCCTGCGTGCTGTCGAACCCCATGAAGAAATTCCAGCTCGAGATGGGCGGCAAGAATCCGCTGGTCGTGCTCGACGACGCCGACCTCAAGACCGCCGTCGAGGTCGCCGTCAACGGCGCCTATTTCTCCACCGGCCAGCGCTGCACCGCCTCCTCGCGCCTGATCGTCACCGAAGGCATCCATGACCGCTTCGTCGCGGCGATGGCCGAGCGGCTGAAGGGCCTGTCGGTGGACGACGCGCTCAAGGCCGGCGTGCATATCGGCCCGGTGGTCGACCAGAGCCAGCTCGACCAGGACCTGCGCTACATCAAGATCGGCCAGGACGAGGGCGCCAAGCTCGCCTTCGGCGGCGAGCTGCTCAAGCGCGAGAACCCCGGTCACTATCTCCAACCGGCGCTGTTCACAGAAGCCAACAACAACATGCGCATCGCGCGCGAGGAGATTTTCGGCCCGGTCGCCGCCGTCATCCGCGCCAAGAACTACGAGGAGGCGCTCGCGATCTCCAACGACACCGAGTTCGGCCTTGCCTCCGGCATCTGCACCACCAGCCTGAAATACGCTTCGCACTACAAGCGCAACAGCGAGTCGGGCATGGTGATGGTCAATCTGCCGACCGCCGGCGTCGACTATCACGTGCCGTTCGGCGGCCGCAAGGGCTCGAGCTACGGCGCCCGCGAGCAGGGCTCCTATGCCCGCGAGTTCTACACGACGGTGAAGACGGCTTACACCTTCCCCGGCTGATAGGCCGATATCGTAGGGTGGGTTAGCGCAGCGTAACCCAACTCTTCTGCTTCCGCGGATACCGACATTGGTCGGTTACGCCGCGCTAACCCACCCTACAAATCCGGAGTCCATCATGGACCAGGACGTCGCGGCGAAAGAGCAGCCCCGCTACATCAAGCTCAACGAGCGCGACAATGTCGCGATCGTGGTCAACGATTTCGGGCTTCCCGCCGGCTCGCGCTTTGCCAGCGGCCTGACGCTGCGCGCCTTCGTGCCGCAGGGGCACAAGACGGCCCTGGTCGACATCGCGGAAGGTGAACCGATCATCCGTTATGGCGAGATCATCGGCTATGCGCTGTCGCCGATCGAGGCCGGCGAATGGGTGGACGAGGCGCGCATCCGCATGCCGGAGGCCCCCGCCCTCGACAAGCTCGAGATCTCCACCGCCGTCCCCGCCCCGCTGCCGCCGCTCGAAGGCTTCACCTTCGAAGGCTACCGCAATCCCGACGGTTCGGTCGGCACCAAGAACATTCTCGGCATCTCCTCCTCCGTGCAATGCGTCAAGGGCACGATGGAATATGCGGTCAAGCGCATTCGCGCCGAGCTGTTGCCGAAATACCCGAACGTCGATGACGTCGTGCCGCTGACCCACGCTTATGGCTGCGGTGTCGCCATCAATGCGCCCGACGCGGTGGTGCCGATCCGCACCCTGCAGAACCTCGCGCTCAATCCGAATTTCGGCGGCGAGATCTTGGTTGTCGGCCTCGGCTGCGAGAAGCTGGCGCCGGAACGGCTGGTGCCGGAGGGCGTCGGCGATGCCATCGTGCGCATGCAGGACGAGGTCTTCGACGGGTTCGGCGCCATCGTCGATGCGATCATGAGCCAGGCCGAGGCGCGGCTAAAAGTGCTCGACACCCGCAAGCGCGAGACCTGCCCGGCGTCCGATCTCGTCATCGGCCTGCAGTGCGGCGGCAGCGACGCCTTCTCGGGCGTCACCGCAAATCCCGCCGTCGGCTTCGCCGCCGACCTCCTGGTGCGCGCCGGCGCCACCGTGATGTTCTCGGAAGTGACGGAAGTGCGCGACGCCATCCAGCTGCTCACGCGCCGCGCCATCAACGAGGACGTCGGCCGCGCACTGGTGCGCGAAATGGCCTGGTACGATTCCTATCTGGCCCGCGGCGGCGCCGACCGCAGCGCCAACACCACGCCCGGCAACAAGAAGGGCGGCCTCGCCAACATCGTCGAGAAGTCATTGGGCTCGATCGTGAAGTCCGGGTCATCCGCCATCACCGGCGTGCTGTCGCCCGGCGAGAAGGCGACGCAGAAAGGCATGCTGTTCGCGGCAACCCCCGCCTCCGACTTCATCTGCGGCACGCTGCAGCTCGCCTCGGGCATGACGCTGCAGGTGTTCACCACCGGCCGCGGCACGCCATACGGTCTTGCGGCCGCGCCCGTGATCAAGGTCGCGACCCGCAGCGAGCTCGCGCGGCGCTGGAAGGACCTGATCGACTTCGACGCCGGCAGCATTGCCACTGGCGAGAAGACCATCGAGGAATGCGGCTGGGACCTGTTTCGCCTGATCCTCGACGTCGCCTCCGGCCGCACCAAGCCATGGTCGGACCGCTGGGGCATCCACAACGATCTGACGCTGTTCAATCCGGCGCCGGTGACCTGAGCGCGGCAAGCGCGACGAAACCATCCTGCAATAGCGCGAAGAGTGTCATCTTCGCTCTCATCGCGCGATTGATGGCGTCTAGGTCATGCTGCCCGGCATGAAGCAGCGCACGCGCGGATGGCCGTCGATGTAGTGCTTCCAGACCATGGTGCGGCCGAACTTGTTCGGCACGGTGATCACCGCACCGTCCGGCACCACGACCCATTCGTCGTCGATCCGCACGCGGTAGCGGCCGCGATCCGATTCCCAATCGACGTCGGCAATGACGTAGCCGTCGGCATCCGAGCAGCACTGCCCGAATTCGCTGTGCAGACTCTCGAACCAGGGTTTTAGCGGCGAGTTGGCGTAGCGGCCGTCGTCGCGCGCCAGCGCCGAAGCCGCGAGCAGCGTCGTCAGCCCCAGCAGCGTGGCCGCACCTGATATGGCAGGTCTCATGTCGTCTCCGCGGTCGAAGTGATCGCCGCGAGGCAAACGCCACCGTCTGCCCGCAGCACCGCGCGCGACAGGCATGGAGACGGCGACTCGCTCCCCAGCGGCTTTGCCGACAGCTATGCAAATCCGGCGCCAGCACGCATTCCGGGGAACTACTGGAGCAGGCTCGGCACGCATTCGCCCTTCGGCGAACGTGGCCGCGCAGACCGTCTGCCCATGCGGGAAATGACCGGGCGCCGAAGCTACCGCCGATCGGGCAACAGTGCTTTGCGGGCCTTACTGCTTCGGTGCCGGCGCCATCATGCCGCCGCCCTTCTTCGTCGCGGGCGCCGGCGGCTTCACTGCGGCGGCTTGCGCAGGCAGATACTTCGCGACGATGGCGGGATCGACCTGGGCGATGTTGGCGTCAGGCAGACGCGTCCAGGTCTCGTCCTTGCCGAGCAGCGCGATGCCGAGATAGCCGCGCAGCGTCAGGGTCTGGCCGTCGGGGCTGATCCGCATGTTGGCCTTCCAGATCTGACCGTCGCGCGGATTAAGCACGTTGCCGCCTTCGTATTTCAATCCTTCGCGCTTCATGTTGCGGACGAAGGAGATGCCGAGCACCCGGGCGTTCTTGCGGTCGTCGGTGCATTTGCTGCAGACCTCGTTCGGGTCGTCGGTCGGCCGCGGAAAGGTCTTGGCGATCACGCCTTCGAAGACGCCGTTGTGGTCGATGAAGAGGAACCATCCGACCGTCCTGCCGTCTTCCACCTTCTGCCAGAGGCCCGCCGCCGTGGGCTCGGTGGTCTGCGCCGCACACGGGCTCACCGTCGCGAGCGACAATGCCAGCGCGAGGAAGGAGAGCAGCCGAAAGCTGGAACAAATTCGCATTAGATCACCTTGCTATTCCACAACCGGAATGGCCGTAGACTACGGCGATTTCGCGAACGGTTCCAGCACCAGAAACATGGGGCATCGCCTCACTGCGTTCCCTCAGTTGACACCGAGCTTCTTTTGCAGGCTGGAGGACGAAGTCGTGTACTGGAACACGAGCCGCTTCTCCGGATAGACGTAGCGATGGGCTTTTTGCGACATCAGCGCGCCCTCGTGGAAGCCGCACAGGATCAACTTGAGCTTGCCGGGATAGGTGTTGATGTCGCCGATGGCGAAGATGCCCGACACGTTGGTCTCGAACGCGGATGTCTCGACCGGCACCAGATTGTTCTCCAGCGCAATCCCCCAATTCGCGACCGGGCCGAGCTTCATGGTCAGCCCGAAGAACGGCAGCATGGTATCGCAGGCGATTTCGCTCACGCTGTTGTCATTGCCCTTGACGGTCGCGCCGGTGAGCTTGCCGTCAGCGCCGGAGAGCGCGGTGACCTGGCCGAGCCGCAGATCCATCTTGCCGCCAGCGACCAGCGCGCGCATCTGCTCGACGCTGTGGGGTGCGGCGCGAAACTCGTCCCGTCGGTGCAACAGCGTGATGCGCTTGGCCAAGGGATGCAGGTTGAGCGTCCAGTCGAGCGCGGAGTCGCCGCCGCCGACGATCAGCACGTTCTTGTCGCGGAACGTCTCCATCTTGCGCACGGCGTAGTGGACTGACGTGCCTTCATAGGCCTCGATGCCCGGCACCGGCGGACGCTTGGGCTGGAACGAGCCGCCGCCGGCCGCGATCACCACCACCTTGCATTCGAACACCTTGCCGGTATCGGTGGTACAGCGGAAGGCGGGATCGCCGATCTTCTCCACGGTCTCGACCATCTCGCCGAGATGGAACGTCGGGTGAAACGGCTTGATCTGCTCCATCAGCGCGTCGGTGAGGCCCTGCCCGGAGACCTGCGGAATGCCGGGAATGTCGTAGATCGGCTTTTCCGGATAGAGCTCGGCGCACTGTCCGCCGACCTTGTCGAGGATGTCGACGAAGTGCGTCTTCATGTCGAGAAGGCCGAGCTCGAAGGCGGCGAACAGACCGCAGGGGCCGGCGCCAATGATCAGCACATCGGTTTTGATCGCGTCGCTCATATCGTCTCTTTATCTATCGTTATCGGTTGGACGGCGCCCGGCGGGCAGAGGTGACCCTGCCTGTCTAGCCAACGGGGATGGATCAGGAAAGGCATAAAAGCAGGAGCGCCCCGCAGCCGCGCCCACTTGCCGCCGCAGAATAACTGGGTTGTAACGACCAAGGATATGACGGAGATCAACCGGTGAACGCACCAAGCCGCCTCGATACGACGCCACGCCTGGAGGACTATCCCTTCCGCCTCAGCGATAACGTTCGCTTCGGCGATCTCGATCCCAACCAGCACGTCAACAACGCGGTCTACGCCACCTATTTCGAGACCGGCCGTGTCACGCTGATGAAGCTTCCCGAATACGGGCTGACTCCACCGGGCCTCGCCTGGATCATGGTCCGGCTCGACATGCATTTTCGCGCCGAGCTGCACTGGCCCAATGCGATCGAGCTCGGCCTTGGCGTGGTGAAGCTTGGACGGACGTCCGTGACCTTCGAACAGGTCGTGTTCTCGAACGGGAAGTGCATTGCGTCAGCGACGTCGGTCGGCGTCCTGCTCGACGAGGCCACGCGGCGCCCCGCGCCGCTGACCGCAGAGGTGATCGAGAAGCTCAGACCCTGGCACAAGCGCGGCATCGACGTCGCGCCGCCGCGCACTTGATATATCGAGGGAGGATCAGGCCTGGCGTTCCGGCGTAGCCACCACGAGACCGTCGAGCTCGTCGGAAACCTTGATCTGGCAGGACAGGCGCGAGTTCGGGCGCACGTCGAAGCCGAAGTCCAGCATGTCCTCTTCCATCGGCGTCGGGCTGCCGACCTTCTCGCGCCAGGCTTCGTCGACATAGACATGGCAGGTCGCGCAGGCGCAGGCACCGCCGCATTCCGCCTCGATACCGGGAATGCTGTTGCGGATCGCGGCTTCCATCACGGTTGCGCCGTTCTCGATTTCTACCGTGCGGGTTTCGCCCTTGTGGTCGACAAAGTGAATCTTGGCCATGTGTGCTCGTGCTGCCGAGGTGCTGGGAATGAAGGAGGGTCCGGGCTGTCCTATAACGGGTCGGTTAGCCCGGCGCCATAGCGTTTTGATGCGAAATAAATCCCGCTTTGCGGGAAGAAAACGCGTCAAAACAAACGACTAGGGGCCCGGCTCCGACCGTATCGGCTTACGGCTTCAGGATCGCCGCGATGGCGGCGCGGGCATCGGTCACGGCCTCTTTCAGAGCGGCGAAAGCATGGGACCGGCCATGGCCGGCCCGGATCGCACTCTCCAGGCTGGCGGCGGCATCGGCAACCGCAAAGGCGCCAATTCCGCGCGCCGAACCCTTGAGCTTGTGTGCGAGCGCGCCGGCCTCGGCCGGCCTCGCAGCCATCGCCGCGAGCAGGCGTCCGGCCTGCTCGCCGAACATCGCCAGCACTTCCTGTTCCAGTTCGGTGTCGCCGAGCGTCATCCGGGAGAGGTGATCGAGATCGAGCGGGCTGTCGATAGGTGCAAGCGGGGGCGAAGGCATCCAGTCCATCCGTTGCAGTTCAGGCGTCATCGCGCAGGCCCCGGCGTCGCGTGGCGACCGCCGTTCCGGCGGTCAGGTTCCTCTCAACCAAGCATGAAAATAGTTAACGAAATGTTTGGGCTGTTTGACGCATATCCGTCCGTTTATTGACGCAAAGTTGCCGCAATCAGCCGAGTTCGGTGGAGAATTCCATTGATTGCTAAGGCGTTACGGCGCGATCCTGTTAACGATGATTAAGATTGTCTTAATCGCAGGCATTTCATTCGCGACGCTCTGCCAATAGGATGTTGCGGAAATTGGCGGACAAGCCGTCCGGGTGGGGACGGCTCGGAGATCCGCGCAAGCGGCATGATCCGGTCTGTGGGCTTGCGCCGAGCGCAGGGCTCGCGGGGGGACGCGTACAAGTAACGAGGGCTCGGACTGAACATGGCGAACACTCCGAAAAAGGTCAAAGACCCCACAGAAGTTGCGCTTTCTGCGATCCAGGAAGCCCTGAACATCAGTGACACGGCTGCCGATACCAGCCGCAACGCCACCATGCGCGACGAAGCGGCGCCTCCGGTGCCGCCCGCGCCCCCGATCTTCGACGAGCCGAGCTTCGAGCCGCGACCGGCCGCCAATGAGCGGGCAACCGTGTTCGATACGGTCGAGGAGCCGCGCACCTCGCGCCGCGCCGCCAATGACGACCGCGAGACCATCGGCCAGCTGCTCCAGGCGCTTCAGAAGGGCCGCCCTGCCCGCAGCGTCTACACCTTCGCCACGATCTTCGCCGGCGTCTGGCTCGCCGCCTGCGCCGCGCTGACCGTCGGCTTCCTGCCTTGGATCCAGGCCGCCATGGGCCAGAGCGGCGGCGTGCTCGTCATTGCCGGTCTCGTCGCGATGTTGTTCGCGCCGATCATGCTGTTCTACTTCCTCGCCAGCCTCGTCTGGCGCGGCCAGGAAATGCGCATGATCGCGCAGGCGATGGCGCAGGTCGCGATCCGCTTCTCAGAGCCCGAAGGCTCGGCCTCCGATTCCATGGTCACGGTCGGCCAGGCCATCCGCCGCGAGGTCGCGGCGATGGGCGACGGCATCGAGCGCGCGATTGCGCGCGCCGGCGAGCTCGAGACGCTGGTCGCCAACGAGGTCGCCGCGCTGGAGCGCGCCTATAGCGACAACGAGGTGCGCATCCGCGCCCTGCTCCAGGACATCGCGCATCAGCGCGACAATCTGGTCGGCCAGGCCGAGCAGGTCCGCAGCGCCATCTCCGGCGTGCAGATCGATCTGCGCCACGACATCGCGCTGATCTCGGACGCGATCGCCTCCCGCGTCGACGAGGTTGCGAAGTCGATCACCGGCGCGCTCGAAGAGCGCGGTGCCCACATCACCCAGGCGCTGAGCAATGCCGGCGACAACATGATCCTGGCGCTCGGCGAGCGCGGCGGCGACCTGCTCGACCGCCTCGAGGAAGCCAGCAACGAGACCACACGCGCGGTGCTCGACGCCAGCGAGCGGCTGACCACCAGCCTCAACTTCAAGACCGGCCACGTCCACGACGAGTTCGTCGACCTCGCCGACCGCGTCCACGAGATGCTGAACGAGCGCATCGACCGCATCACCGGCGAATTCGAGCAGCGCTCCGCCGCAATCGTCGACGGCATCTCCGAGCGTACCGAGCAGGTGCACGATTCCCTGAAGAACTCGTCGGACTCGCTGCTGCTCGAGCTCGAGCTGCGCTCCAACGACCTCTCGGCCAAGATCGACGATGCCGGCAACCGGCTCGCCAACCACATCATGACGAGCGGCGACAAGGCGAGCGAGGCGCTCGACGCCACCGTCAACACGCTGGTCGCCAAGGTCGTCAGCCAGACCGAGACCGCACACGATTCGCTGTCGCTCCAGATGAGCGCCTTCGACGAGCTGGTGAAGAACCAGGGCACCGAGCTGGTCGAGAAGTTCGCCCGCGACTCCGGCACGCTCGGCGCGCTGATCACGCGTCACATTTCCGAGTTCGACCGCACCGTGAAGAACTTCGGCGGCGAGATCGTCGAGCGCATGGGCCAGCGCACGCAGGACATCGCCGAGACGCTGAAGACCTATGTCGACAATTTCGACACCCGCTTCACGGCGAACGGCGGCGAGATCACGGCGGTGCTCGACCAGCGCCTCGTGCAATTCGAGACTACGGTCGGGGAACGCGTCAGCAATCTCGACGCCTCGCTGAACGGCAAGATCACCAGCCTCGACGGCACGATCGAAGGCCACATCAGGACCTTCGACGAGCAGCTCGTCGGCCGGGTCGCCGCACTCGAACAGTCGTTCGACAGCCGCGCGAAGTCCATGACCGAAACCATCGACGGACGCATCAGCACGCTGGCGATGTCGCTGACCGATGGCGCCGCGCAGGCGATCCACTCGATCGACTCCCGCCTCAACTATCTCACGACGTCGCTGACCGATGGCGCGTCCCAGGCGATCCAGTCGATCGATAGCCGCCTGACGCACCTCACCACGACGCTCACCGGCGGCGCGACGCAGGCGCTCGAATCCATCGACTCCCGCCTCACCTACCTGACCACCGCCGTGACGAACGGCGCGACGCAGGCCGTGCAGTCGATCGACACGCGCCTCACGCTGCTGAGCTCGACGCTCACGGACGGCACCGCGCAGGCGATCGAGGCGGTCGACCGCCGCATCACCGGCGTCACCGAGATCATCGACGGCCGCAGCACGCACCTGACCGACACGGTCACGGCGCGCTTCCAGGAGATCCATCAGGTCATCGAGACCAGGGTCGGCTCGGTCGCAAGCGACATCGACGTGCGCGTGGCGCAGTTCGAGGACCTGCTCGGCTCGCGCGTCGAGGCCGTCGCCGGCCGCATCGAGAGCAGCGGACGCCAGGCCAGCGAGGACATGATGTCCCGCGCCGAGATGATCTCGACCGCGATCCGCTCGCATGTCGAGGACGCCGAGCGCTCGCTCACCAACCTCGTCGTCAACACCAGCGAGACGATCCAGACCGGCGCTCGCACCGCTCAGCAGTCGCTGCTGACGGTCTCCTCCGACGTCAACGCCCAGCTCAAGATGACCTCGGCCGAGGTCGAGCAGGCGCTGACCGCGGTCGGCACCGGTGCGGCGAACTCGATCCTGACCAGCGCCCGCGAAGCGCAGTCGACGCTGGTCGCGGCATCGGGCGATGCCTCCAACCAGATCAAGGGGCTCGCGGCCGACGTCGAACGCACGCTGTCGGCGGCAGGCGCTGCCACCGCAGCCTCGATCCTGGCCGGCGCCCGCGAGGTGCAGACCACTCTCGTCACCGCCTCCTCGGACGCGGCCAACCAGGTCAAGACGCTCGCCGCCGACGTGCAGCGTTCGCTGTCGCTGGCCGGCACCACCACGGCGGAATCGATCACCGCCGGCGCCCGCGATGCGCAGGGTGCGCTGATCGCGGCTTCGACCGAGACCGCCAACCAGATCAAGGCGCTGTCCTCGGACGTGCAGCGCTCGCTCACGATGGCGGGCACCTCGACGGCCGAGACCATCATGAGCGGCGCCCGCGAGGCCCAGAGCACGCTGGTCACGGCATCCTCGGATGCGGCCGCGCAGGTCAAATCGCTCACGGCCGATGTGCAGCGTTCGCTCGCGATGGCCGGCACCTCGACCGCCGAGACCATCACCTCCGGCGCTCGCGAGGCGCAGAACATGCTGGTCACGGCGTCCTCGGATGCGGCGAGCCAGGTCAAGTCGCTCGCGGCCGAAGTGCATCGTTCGCTCTCGCAGGTCGGCCAGTCGACCGCCGAGACGATCACCAGCAGCGCTCGCGACGCCCAGAGCACTCTTCTTGCTGTCTCCGCGGAACAAACCAGCCAGGTCCGCTCGCTCGCGGCCGAGATGCAGCGCGCGCTGGCGACCGCCGGCGGCGCCACCATCGAGGCGCTCACCAGCGGCGTTCGCGAGGCCCAGGGCTCGCTGATCTCCGCCTCGAGCGATGCGGCGAGCCAGATCAAGTCGCTGACGACGGACATCGAGCGCACGCTGACCTCGGTCGGCGCCGACACCGCCTCGACCATCCTCAGCAGCGCGCGTGAGGCGCAGATCTCGCTGACCTCGACCTCGGCCGACGCCGCGAGCCAGATCCGCACGATCTCGACCGAGATCGAGCGGACGCTGAGCGCGGCGGCCGCCAACGCGACCAACGACATCCAGACCAGCGCGCTCAACGCCCAGAACGCGCTGATATCGGCCTCCAACGAGGCGAGCTCGCGGGTCAAGTCGAGCTCGGCCGACGTCGAGCGGTCGGTGCTCGCCGCCAGCAGCAGCTTCGGCCAGGCCATGACCGGCAAGACCGACGAGATCGTCACCTATGTGCAGCAGCAGGCCGACCGCCTGTCGAACATGATCGACGCCAAGCGCGGTTCGCTGGTCGATGCGATCGGCTCGAAGACCAGCCAGCTCACGCTCGACATCGACCGCGTCACCTCCGATGCGCTGAAGTCGATCGAGACGCGCGGCCAGGCCTTCTCGCAAACCATGATGGGCAACGGCTCGGAAGTCGCCCGCACCATCAACGCGGCGAGCGAGATCGCCACCAGCGCGGTCGGCAAGTCGCTCAAGGACCTCGAGCAGGCCTCGCGTTCCGCGATCGACCAGTCGCGCCAGGTCTCGATCGCGGCCGTCACCGAGATGCAGGAGACCAGCAAGATCCTGCGCACCGACACGGTGGCCCTGTTCGAGCGCCTGCGCGAAGGCAACATCCTGCTCCAGGAAGTGCTGACCGGTGCGCACGACAACCTCAACTCGCTCGAGCGGGCGCTGGTGACGCGCGTCGCCGACTTCGTCTCGGCGATGAACGACGTGACCTCGCGCAACGGCGATGCGACGCAGAACCTGGAAGAGCAGCTCAACGTCTTCAACAGCAAGACCACCAAGGCGCTGCAGGATCTCGGCGAGCTGTCGATCCAGTTCGACAAGCACGGCCAGGCGCTGGTCGAGGCCGCGCAGGTCGTCGAGCAGAGCAACAAGAACACCACCGCCTCGCTCGCCGAACGCAAGCAGGCGCTGGAATCGCTCGTCACCACGATCGACCTGCGCACGGCCGATCTCGACCAGCGGCTGTCGCGCTTCACCGGACTGCTCGATGAATCGCTGGCCGCAGCCGAAGAGCGCGCCCGCGACATCGCCCGCGTCGTCGCCGAGACCGCCGGCGCAGGCTCGGCCGCGATTACCCGCCAGTTCGAGGCGGTGCGCGCGGCGTCCGAGGAGGAGCACCGGCAGACGATCGAGGCCATGCACGACATCTACCGCCAGACCACCGACGAGGCGGATGCGATGTTCAAGCAGTCGACCGAGAAGTTCACCAATCTCGTCTCCAGCATGAAGCAGATGGCCTTCGAGATGCACAACGAGCTCGAAGCCACCCGCAACGAGCTGCGCCGCGGCGTGCTCGAGATGCCGCAGGAGGCTGCCGAGAGCACGGCGCAGATGCGCAAGGTGATCGTCGACCAGATCGAGGCCCTCGCCGAGCTCAACCGCATCGTGGCCCAGCATGGCCGCGGCCTCGATGTCACCACGGCGGGCCGCGCCAGCCTGCAGCGCCAGGAGGAGCCGGTGCTGGCAGCCGTCGGCGGCCGGGCTCCCGAGACCCGCATGCGCGACACCGGCAGCGCCTCGACGCTGCCGCCGCCGGACCTCGGCATGCCGGCTCCCTCGCGCCGCACCGAGGCCCCGCCGGTCGCGCCCGCAGGGAGCGACCAGGGCCGTGACGGCTGGCTGTCGGATCTGCTCAACCGGACGGATGCCAACCAGGGCGCTCCGACCGGACGTGAGGCGCCGCGCAGCCGCCCTGCGCCCGCTCCGCAGCCCCCGGCGCCGCAGGCTGGCGCCAATCCGCTGGAATCGCTGTCGCTCGACATCGGCCGGCTGATGGACCGCAACCTCGCGGCCGAGATGTGGGACCGCTACCAGCGCGGCGAGAACAAGGCCTTCACCAAGCGCCTCTACACGCCCGCCGGCCAGAAGGCCTTCGACGAGGTCGCCCGCAAGTACCGCGCCGACCGCAACTTCAAGGGCACGGTCGACCGCTATGTCGCCGAGTTCGAACGCCTGCTGGACGAAGTCGCCCGCGACGGCCGCGGCCCGCAGGAGCTGCGCAGCCACCTGATCTCGGAGACGGGCCTGGTGTACACGCTGCTCGCGCATGCGGCGGGCCGGCTGGGGTGAGCGGAAGCTCGCCAATGGCGGATAGCGAATAGCGAATGAAAACGGAGGCCCCACGGCCTCCGTTTCTGTTTGGGTGCATCATCCGCGCTCTCGTGCCTCGGACGCGGCGCAGCGCTTTCTTCAGCGGTGCGCTGCAGAGCCGGGGCCCATCTCTCAACGTGTGCCGTGTTGCCTTCTGGATCCCGGCTCTGCGCGGCAACGCTTATGCGTTGCCGCTTGTCCGGGACACGAACTCACTCGCCGCCTACCGCCTCGGCGCTGCCGCCGGTCTCGGCGGCTCGGGCGGCGGGGCGGGCTGCGACGAGTTGCTGGCGCCAAACAGCACGCGGGTCGGGTTGCGGTCGAAATTGTTCACAGCGCGGCTGATGTCGCCGAGGGTGCGGCGGCCGTCGGCCATCAGCGCGCCGGAGCGCTTGTCGAAATCGTCGGCGAGTTCGCGGATCGACTTCACCGCCTGGAACAGCTCGCCGCCGTCCTTGCCGCCGGCCAGCGTGTTGAGGCCGAGCATGAGATTGTCGGCCTTGAGCATCACGCCGTCGACCTTGGCCATGACGGCGTCGATCTTCTCGGAATTGCGCGCCAGCGAGTTGGTGAAGGTCTCGAGGTTCTTCAGTGAGTTCTTCACCGATTCCTGATTGTCGGCGACGATCTTGTTGACGTTCTGCAACGTGGCGCGGATCGCCTCGGTGACGTCCTGGAGCTTGTTGGGATCGGCGGTGAGCGTCGGGATGCCGTCCTGGTCGAGCGGCGGCGGGGCCGCCGCCTCGTCGCCGCCCTTGAGCGAGATTGCGGCGACCCCGGTGAGGCCCTGGAATTCGAGGCCGACCAGAGTGTCCTTGCGGATCGGTGCGTTGTTCTCGATCATGGCGAGTGCGACAACCCGCCGCGGGTTGTCCAGCTTCACCGAGACCACCTCGCCCACCCTGATACCGTTGAAATTGACGCTCCCGCCGTTGCGCAGGCCCGCCGCCGGCCCCTCGAACACGACGCGCAGAGGGCTGCGCTGCTTGGTGGCGTGCAGCGACTGGAACCACAGCACGAAGCCGATCGCCGCGGCGATCACTGCCAGCGTGAACGAGCCGATCAATACGTAATTCGCCCGCGTTTCCATCAGGTGCTCCGGCTACTCGACCCAGCTATTCAACCCATGACCGCGCGGGCGCGCTTGCCATGAAAATACTGCCTCAGCCAGGGATGCTGCGAGGCCTGCATGTCGGCGATCGACCCTGCCGCAATGATCTTACCGTTCCCTAAAACGGCGATGCGATCACATGCTGTGTAGAGGCTGTCGAGGTCGTGAGTTACCATGAAAACTGTCAGCCCCAAAGTGCGCTGGAGGGTCCTGACCAGCTCGTCGAAGTCGCCGGCGCCGATCGGGTCGAGGCCGGAGGTCGGCTCGTCCAGGAAGACGAGGTCCGGATCGAGCGACAGCGCGCGTGCCAGCGCCACGCGCTTGATCATGCCGCCGGAGAGCTCGGACGGAAAACGCTCGGCGACTTCCGGCTTGAGCCCGACCATGGTGAGCTTGGCCATGGTGATCTCGTCCATCAGGCGCTGCGAGACGCGCAAATATTCGCGCATCGGAAACTGGATGTTCTGCCCGACGGTGAGCGAGGAGAACAGCGCGCCCTGCTGGAACAGCACGCCCCAGCGCCGCTCCACGTTGCGCCGCTGCGACGTGCTGGAGGAATCGAGGTCGACGCCGAACACCTCGATCGAGCCCGCGACCTTCGGCACGAGGCCGATGATGGTGCGCGTCAGCACCGACTTGCCCGCACCCGATGGGCCGACAAATCCCAAAATCTCGCCGCGCTTGACGTCGAGATTGAGCCCGTCGAGCACGCGCGTCGTGCCGAACTGCACGGTGATGTCGCGAACGCGGATGATGGGATCCTGAATCTCGCTTTGAGCTTCTTTTGCCATCGTCACATCCCGATCGAGGCGAAGAAGATGGCGAACACCCCGTCCATGACGATGACGAAGAAGATGCCCTTCACCACCGATGCCGTGGTGTGCTGTCCCAGCGATTCCGCGCTGCCCTGCACGGCGAGCCCTTCGACACAGGCGACGATGCCGATCACGGCGGCCATGACGGGCGCCTTCACCATGCCGACGATGAAATGATCGATCGAGATGGCGTCGCGCAGGCGCAGCAGGAAGGCCTCGGGTTCGACCCCGCCATAGAGCCAGGCGACCAGACCACCGCCATAGAGCGCAGCCATGGCGCCGAGGAAAGCGAGAATCGGCAGCGCCAGCACCAGCGCCAGCATGCGCGGCAGCACCAGAACCTCGATCGGGTCGAAGCCCATGGTGCGCAGCGCGTCGATCTCCTCGCGCATCTTCATCGAGCCGAGCTCGGCGGTGTAGGCGCTGCCCGAACGTCCCGCGACCATGATCGCGACCAGCAAGACGCCGATCTCGCGCAGCACCAGCACGCCGAGCATGTCGACAACGAAGATGTCGGCGCCGAAGCGGCGGAAATGGAAGATGCCTTGTTGCGCGATGATGCAACCGATCAGGAAGGTGATCAGCACGATGATCGGCACCGCGCGCCAGCAGACCTGCTCCATGTGGTGCACGGTCGAGGTCAGGCGGAACGAGCGCGGGTGGATCAGGACGCGAAACCCCGCCGCGAGCACGGCGCCGAGCATGTCGACGAGGCCCGCCACGGTCCCGGCCACACCGGCCACGGCCCGGCCGATCTGCTCCATCATGCCGGAGATGGTGATCGTGCTGCCGTCGACCACAGGGGTCGCCCTGACCCGCCGCACCTCGTCGACGAGGCTGGAATAATTGGCGGAGAGGCCCGCGATCTGCGCTTCGACGGTGCCTTGGGTCAGGCTGCGGCGCAGGCGCTCGATCAGCCAGGCCCCGAACGTGTCGAGCTTGGCGACTTCGGAGACGTCGATGAAGATGCTTTGCGGGGTGCCGGCGAGCTTCTCGGCGTCAGCCACCATCCGCTCCAGGACCGGCGCGAAGCTCGCGGTCCAGGTCCCGGTAGCGCAAAGTGCCAGCGCGTTGCCCTTGGTAATCCGTTCGAGCTTCGGATCGCTATTCAAGATGTCCGCTCCCGTGCCGGGGCGGAGAAAATCAGATGGTTGCGCACGCGCCCTTACCCAGAGAAGGTATCCCCAAGTGGTTAATGTTAGTTCCTACAGGTAACTAGCAGGTTCAGATTTCGCCAGAGTTCAAAATGACTTCCATGAAATTTGCAACTTTGGCGGCGCGAATCGAGCGCTTCCCGATCGCCGGCAGCTTTACCATCAGCCGGGGCGCCAAAACCGAGGCGGTGACCGTCGTGGCGGAGGTAAGCCGGGACGGCCTGAACGGCCGCGGCGAGTGCGTGCCCTATCCCCGCTACGGCGAGACACCGGAGGCGACCCTTGCCGCCATCCAGGCCATGCAACAGGCCGTCGCGGGCGGGCTGACGCGGCAGGCCCTCCAGGCCGCCATGCCCCCCGGTGCGGCCCGCAACGCCCTGGATTGCGCCCTGATTGACCTCGAGGCCAAGGCGGTGGGCCTGCGGGCCTGGAACCTGCTCGGCCGCCCGGAGCCCGGCGAGCGCACCACCGCCTACACGATCTCGTTAGGTGCCCCCGAGGACATGGCCGCGGCGACCGCCAAAGCGGCGCACCGGCCCCTGCTCAAGATCAAGCTCGGCGGCGACGGCGATCCGGAGCGAATCGCAGCCGTGCGCAAGGCCGCCCCCAAATCGGAGCTGATCGTCGACGCCAACGAGGCCTGGACCGAGGCCAATCTGGAGCACAATCTTGCCGCCTGCGCCGCGGCGGGCGTCACCCTGGTGGAGCAGCCGCTGCCATCAGGCAAGGACGAGGCGCTGGCGCGGATCAAGCGGCCGCTCGCGGTCTGCGCCGACGAGAGCGTGCATGACCGCTCATCGCTCGCGCCCCTGCGCGAACGCTATGATGCCGTGAACATCAAGCTCGACAAGACCGGCGGCCTCACCGAGGCGCTTGCCATGGCCGATGCCGCGCAGGCGCTCGGCTTCGAGATCATGATCGGCTGCATGGTCGCAACCTCTCTGTCGATGGCGCCTGCGATGCTGGTGACGCCGCAGGCGCGTTTCGTCGATCTCGACGGCCCCTTGCTGCTGGCGCGCGACCGCGATCACGGACTGCGCTATGACGGCAGCCTGGTTTATCCGCCTGATTCCGCGCTGTGGGGATGAGCCGTGAACCGGTGCCGCGCCGACCAGATGACGAGCGCCCCGAGGCCGGCCATCGCGGCCATCACGTAATATAGACCGTCGCCGATGCGGGCGTAGATCGCGCCTGACGCGATCGAGGTCGCCGCGCCGAGCAGTCCGTTGCAAGCGGCATAATAGCCCTGCCCCCGCGCGATCTGATGCGCCGGGACGCGCTGCACCAGGAGATTCATTGTCCCGACAATGGTCATGCCGAAGGTGAGGCCATGTCCGAGCTGCACGATCGCGAGCAGCGCGAGCGGCGGTTCATGCGCGGTGACGATCCAGCGCACCACCGCGCTGAGCCCCCCGATCGCGATCATCGTGGACGGGTGGAGCGAAAAGCGCGGCGACAGCGCGAACACGAAAATCTCGGCGATCACGCCCAGCGTCCACAGGCCCGCGATCGTCAGCCCACTGATCCCATGGAGCTGCCAGTTGATGGCCGAGAAGGTATAATAGGCGACATGGCTGCCCTGGATCAGCGCGGCCGAGGCGATGACCGCCCAGAAGCCGGCATCGCGCAGCAGCGCCTTGCCGGCATGTCTCTCCGTCGTCCTGTGCCTGACATCGTCGAGCGGCTGAAGCAGCAAGCTGGCGAGAACCGCAACGACCGCCCAGGCCACGATGACCCAGATCAGATCGCGCGCCGCGATGACGTCGACGAGATAGCCGCAGGCGAGCGAGCCGGCGGCGAACGCCGCCGAGCCCCACAGCCGCAGGGGTCCGTAGTCGAGCCCGTAGCGGGCGACACCGCGCAGCGCATAGGCATCGGTCAGCGGCATCGTCGGCGTCCACATCATGCAGGTCAGCGCATAGATCAGGAACAGTGCCAGCGGCTGCTGCTGTAGTCCGACCGCCGTCAAGCCGATCGCGGTCGCCAGCACCGACACCATCATGGCGGCGCGAATGGCATGCCGCTTCTCGGCGAACGCCGTGACCTGCGGCAGCGTGGTGAAGCGCGTGATCGCCGGCAGCGCGTTGATGAGCCCGATCCAGGCCGCGTCGATGCCGATCGCCTTCAGCCAGACCGGGAAGAACGGCAGATGCGTTCCCGAGACCGCGAACACGGCCGAATAGAACAGGGCGAGGCTCACGGCGAATCGCCGCTTCTTCGCTGCCGCGATGGGAATTTGTGATTCGGACTGCATCAAACCAATTGCGATTCGGTCGATATCGTGGTGATCGTTACAGTAGCGCGCACTGATTTGCGCGACGAGATTGTCATGGCCAACGAAGCATTCGCCCTCTCGCCCATGTCTGCCCGCGCGGCCGAGCCGAACGAGCAGGATTACGACGCGATCCGCGAAGCCTTCATGGAGACCGCGCGCGGCCGCTGGTTCCTCGGCGAATACGCCAAGCGCAACCGCAATGCCGACACAAGCATGGTCCTGGATGCGGTCGCCAGAATCGAAGAAACCCTTGCGGCGCAGCGACAACCCGTCGTCGAGGACCGCCTGCCCGAAGCGCTGGTCGAGATCCGCCGCGCCATTCGCGAGGCCGAGACGATCGCGATCGCGGCGTTCGATCCCGCCGCGATCGAGGCGAGCCTCGCGCCGATCCCGCGCGGCGTGCGCATCATCAAGGAGATCTCCTGGCGCTGGCGCGAGATCGGCGCCGACGGGCGAATCTGCGACCTCATTGATTCGCAGCTCGCCTCGATCGAGGCCGCCTGCGGGCAGATCTCGACCCTTGATCCTCGCGTCGAGCTCAAGGCTGCGTTCGATCTGCTGAAGGATCGGGTCGAGCAGCTCGACGGCGGCGCAACGCCGCAGGCCGCGTCGGCTCCGGCGCAGGAGGCACCACCATCGGTCGCAGAAGCCTCGCCCGTCGAGACGGCGCCGGCCGCGATGGCGGGCGATGCCCCCGTGGCTTTTACGGAGACGCGCGAAGAGATCGCAGCAGCTCCGGAACTCGATGCAGCCGTCGAAGCAACGGCGGTCCCTGAAGCCGCCGCCATAGCCGAGCAGGCGATGGACGCGGCTGTCACACAGGAGATCGCGGCCGAAAGCCAGATTCCTGTCGAAAGCGCAGCGCTCGAAAACATCGCGCCTGATGATGCCGAGCTCGAACCCGTCGCGTTTGAAGAGCCGGCCCCTGAGCCGGAGGCCTTGACGGAATCAAACGAGGAGTTCTCGCTCGACGCCGCAGCCGAGGCCGAGGACGAAGCCATCCTTGAGGCCATCGCGATGGAGATGGCCGCGCCCGATCCCGACTTCGACGAGATCATCGAGCCGGTGGAGATGGCAGCCGCGACGCCGGAGCCGGCGCCCTCGGATGTCGTGGCGCCGATTGCTACCGCGCATCCGGAGTCGGTCGCAGCCGAGCCGGTCATCGCAGCCATCGCCGAAGAGCCCGCCGCGGACGCGCCGATCGCGCTGGACTCGCTCGCGCGTCTCACCGACGCCATCGCGGAAGCCGCCGCCGAAGTGATGGAGCAGCAGGCTCCGGCCATGGCGGCCGCCGCATCAATGGCGGCAGCCCCGACTGCGAAGCTGCCGATGCCCTCGCCCCTGCCCGCATCCATGTCCGACGCCTCGCTGGGCGCCACCATCCTCGCCAGCGGCATCCTGCAAAAACCCCGCGCACCGGTCAACGACCCGCTCGCCCCGATCCGCCGCATGACCCAGGCCGAGAAGATAGCGTTCTTCTCGTAAGGAGCGCGCGCTCAGCCCACACTCTCATTGTGCGCGAAGCAATCCAGAATCCCTCCGCGGAGACAGTCTGGATTGCTTCGCTGCGCTCGCAATGACGACGCTCGATCTTGGAACTCACGAACATGTCCCTCACCGAAGAGACCCTCACCCTCTGGAGGCCCGTCGGTCCAAAAGAGCTGGAGTTGATCCAGCAATCCGGCATGCGCGCGTTTCCGCCGCGCCTGCCCGACCAGCCGATCTTCTATCCGGTGCTGACCGAAGACTACGCCATCAAGATCGCGCGGGACTGGAATGTCCCGGCGAGCGGATCGGGCTTCGTGACCCGTTTTGCAGTCAAGCGCAGCTTCATCGAAAAATACGACATGCAGGAAGCGGGCGGGCGCTCACATCTGGAGTACTGGATTCCGGCCGAGGACCTCGATGCGTTCAATGCCGCAATCGTCGGCTTGATCGAGGTCGTTCGCAGCTTTCCCTAGCCGCCCCGCCTCACCCGCAATTCCACACCGCCCCGATCGGCGTGCGCGTCCAGCATGGGCCAAAGCTGCCGCCATTGTAGCGGCCGCCGTTGAAGCCCGGGCGGCCGAAATAGTGCCACTCGCCGTCCCAGCGGTAATACTGAGGAACCGGGTCGATGTACCAATGGCGCCGGTCGTTGCGCGCGAGGCGGCGCATCGCGTCCTTCTGCTTGTAGAGCGGAATGCTGTTGCTCAGCGGCTGGCGATAGCCGGGCAGGAAGCCATAACCCTTCCAGACCGGCTTGGGACGCTTTTGCGCGGCCTCAGCGGGCGCGACGGCGGGGAGCAGACACAGGATGATGGCAACGAATAGACACATGAGGCGGGACATGAATCGACGATAGACGCTCGCCTGTCGGAAGACCATTCAAATTCGAGTGGGAGGCTTTTTGCCGCTTCGACATGTCGGCCTGTCCCGTTAAGCTTGCCAGCGCAGCAGCAGCTGCGCGAATAATTTGCGGAGTGAACGCATGTCTGAAACACCGCACATCGGCGCTTTCGCCATCGTTCCAAGCAACGATCTTGCTGCTGCAATTCCGTTCTGGGAACGCCTCGGCTTCGCGCGCACGGGCGGCGATACCGGCTATGTCATCGTGACGGGCTGGGGATGCGAGGTGCATCTCACGCCAGCCGGGGACGGCCCGTGGCGCGTGCCGGAGCACAACCCCTTTGGCGTCTTCATTCGCACGCCGGAGGTCGAGGCCATCGCGGCGCGCGTGGACGATCTGATCATCCGTCCCGGCGGCGTGCTGCGTCACCGCGAATGGGGCATGTATGAAGTCGGCATCAACGGCCCTGACGGCCTCCTCGTTCGGATCGGCTGGCCCTCGGAGCTGATGAGGCCCGCTAGCTGATCACGCCCTTCCGGATCAGGAAGCAGCCATAGGCTCGGCTGTCGCCGACCTGCACGACGCCAAAGCCTGCCGCCGCCGCCCGATAGAAATCCGCCCGTGAGAGCTTGCCGGGTGTGACGGGGTGACCGGCCGCGCGCGCGATCTCCGCCAGCACCGCATGCTGCACCTCGGGCACCCTATCGGGATCGTCGACCGGCATCATCACGCGTACCGGATCGGGATCGAAATCGTCGAGCGGATAGACCGACATGATGGCGCGGATGGCGACCTCCATGCTCATGCCCGGCAGCTGGATCAGACGCTGCGACGAGGTGCTCTGCGCGATCCGGGTGGCCGGGTGATTGGCATCGACCAAAACGAGGTCGTCGCCATGGCCCATCGCGGCGAGCAGCCAGAGCAAATCGGGGGTGAGGATCGGATCGATCGATTTCAGCATGTGGCGGACTTCCTCCCAATCGATCGTCAACCATAGCAGGTTCCGAGCGTGATCCAGATCACGTACGCAGCCACGGTGATAGGGATCACGGACGGCAAGGCTCGAACGCGGTCACGCTTCCTCGCAACCAATCTCGCATCGAGATAAGTGCCAGAGGAGCACGCCATGTTCCGCCTAAAGCCTTTCCTGATGACGGCCAGCCTCGTGGGAAGCCTGTTCGGCTTCGCCTGCGGGCCCGTTTCCGCGCAGGTCGCCCCGGTCCAGCCTGCCCCCACCGTGCTGCAAGGCCCGGAGCAGCGGGTGGCGCTGGTGATCGGCAATGCGAACTACCAGAACGCGCCGCAACTTGCGAATCCCGACGATGACGCGCAATCGATGGCGCAGTTCCTGAACTCCGCCGGCTTCGAAGTGGTCGCCGCGACCGATCTGACCCAGAACGACATGCTCCGCGTGGTCCAGGACTTTTCCGCCAAGGTCGCCTCGCGCGGTCCCAACACGGTGGCGATGGTCTATTACGCCGGTCACGGCGTGCAGCTCGCCGGCGAGAACTATCTCGTTCCCGTCGACGCCAAGGTCTCCAGCCCCGCCGAGCTCGTCAACAATTCGGTGCGTCTCGTCGACGTGATGTCGACGCTGGAGACGATCCCGAGCCGGATGCGCATCGTCATCCTCGATGCCTGCCGCAACAACCCGTTCCCAGAAGTCAACGACGCCGGCCGGGGCCTCGCCATCGTCGACGCACCGAACGGCTCCATCGTCGGCTACTCGACCGCGCCGGGCGCCGAGGCGCTCGACGGCACGGGCGGCCACAGCCCCTATACGCAGGCCTTCCTGAACATCGCGCGCGAGCCCAACGTGCCGATCGAGCAGCTGTTCAAGCGCGTGCGCCTGCAGGTCAACCAGACCACGAGCGGCGGGCAGATCCCGTGGGAGAGCTCCTCGCTCACGAGCGACTTCACCTTCTTCGGTGACACCGCGGTTGCCGCCAACCGCGCGCCGGTGAGGGCACCTGTCGTGCAGATGGTCTCCAACCTGCCGAGCCGCTCGACACGCCAGGCTTATGATTACGTCGTGTCCGAGGGCCGTCCGGAATACTATCAGGAGTTCATCCAGATGTATCCGCACGACCCGCTGTGCGACCACGTCCGTTGGCTGCTCAAGAACCTCCTGATCTCGCAGGCCTGGCACAAGACGGTGCTCGCGAACTCGCCGCTTGCCTACAAGAGCTTCTACGACAACTACGGCAACAGCCCCTATGCGCAGGTCGCGCTGAAGCTGCAGGCCCAGCCCAAGCAGATCCCCCTGATGCAGGCGACCAAGTTCCTGGCGCCGCAGAACATTGCGCCGACCCTCAAGATCGGCAATCTCGGCCAGCCCAAATACATGCCGCTGCAGCAGGGCAATGGCGTGCAGGTGAACGGCAATCTGCCGGTCGTGCAGAAGCCGATGGATGGCAAGGTGATCGGCAAGCTCGGCCATGGCGGCCAGATCGTCACCCTGCCTGCGCCGACCAACACGAGCAAGAGCAATGGCGGCATCGGCAAGATCGTGACGCTGCCCGCGACCAACACCAAGCCGGACGCCGGCACCCGCACCCCGAGCAAGATCGTGAGCATGCCGGTGAATATCGCCAAGGGCGGATCGAAGATCGACGCGAAGCCAGTCAATGTTCAGACGCAGAACCAGCCGGTCCGCATCAACAACGGCAACACCGGCATCGTGAAGCCCAACACCACCCCGGTCAACAAGGTGCAGGTGCAGACCAACGTGCAAAACAGCCGTCCGCAGCTCAACACGGTGCCGAACCGCATGGTCAGCAGCAACAACAACTTCCGGCAGTCGATGAACCAGGCGCCGAGCATGAACGGCGGCGGCAACCGTCGCGGCGGCTTCATGCGCTGATCGCGCAAGAAAGAAGGTGCGCTCCCTCCCCCGCCTGCGGGGGAGGGTTGGGGAGAGGGTGCTTCCAAAATCGAGGGCCCCCCAAGAGGAAAGAGCCCCCACCCGGCGC
>NZ_RQIT01000036.1 GCF_003837805.1 Bradyrhizobium sp. RP6
GCCCCACCCCCGGCGGCCGCTGCGACGCCCGCCCCGGTGCAGACCGCCGATCCGTTCGGCCTCGAGACCACGCTCGAGGCCAGGAAGGTCGTCATGGTCAAGGGCACCGCGAATTGGGAGTCCGCCTTCGACACGCTGATCGACGCCTTCAAGGCCTTGAACACGCTGCTGGACAAGCAGGGCATCAAGCCGGCCGGCAATGCGATGATCGTCTACACCTCGACCGACGACACCGGCTTCACCTTCCTTGCCGAGATCCCGGTCGACCAGGATCCGAAGAACTTGTCCAAGGACATGAGCATCGGCAAATCGCCGGAGGGCAAAGCCCTGAAATTCGTCCATCGCGGCTCCTACGACAACATGGACAACACCTATGAGGCGATCACCAATCACCTCGACGACAAGAAGCTGGAAGCCAAGGACACCTTCATCGAGGAGTACCTCACCGATCCCCTGAAGACGGCCGAGGACAAGCTCGTGATCAATGTTTTCGTGCCGCTGAAGTGAGACCCATGAAAAAGCCTGCCCTGCTCGCCGCCGTTTTCGCCACCGCACTGCTGACGGCGCCCGCGCGCGCCGATGATTTTCCGTCCGCCATTTCGGTGAGCGGCGAAGCCACGATTTCCGCAGCCCCCGATCTCGCGCAGATCGATGCCGGCGTCGCCAACGATGCCAAGACGGCGAAGGAAGCTGCTGACGCCAACAACGCCGCGATGGGCAAGGTGCTGCTGGCGCTGAAGGGCGCAGGGATCGCCGAGAAGGACTACCAGACATCGCGCTTGTCGCTGCAGCCGCAATACGGCCAGAACAAATCCACCGGCGCCTCGCCCGTGGTCGGCTTCCGCGCGAGCAACCGCGTCACCGTGAAGATTCGCGACGTGACCAAGGTTGCCGGCGTCATCGACACGCTGGTCAACGCCGGCGCCAACGATATCGGCAACATCTCCTTCGAGGTGACGCAGGCGTCGAAGCTGCTCGACGATGCCCGCGAGCAGGCGATCGCCGATGCGCGACGCAAGGCGGAGGTCTATGCCAGGGCCACCGGCGTGACGCTGGGCGCGCCGCTCAGCGTCACCGAGGGCGGCGGCCCGGTGCCGCTGTTCAAGGGCCGCATGGCAGCGCCCATGGCTGCAGCACCGCAGGCCGCGGTGGCACCCGGCGAGGAGACGCTGTCGGTGACGGTGAATGTGAGCTGGGCGATCAAGCCGGGACAGTAGGTCTCGTGTCCCGGACGCGCTGCGCCACGCAGTGACGCTGCGCAGAGCCGGGACCCAGCAGCAACACGATACAATGCAGCGACATGGGCCCCGGCTCAGCAGCGCATCACTGACGTGCTGCGCTGCGTCCCGGGCACGAGTTGTGCGTGTGGAGAGCTAAATCTCCACCACCTGTCCAGGCTTCATCGCCACGAACCGCTCCTGCGGAATCTTCGCGGCATCGAGCGCTTCCACCAAGGCTTTCGCCGGCGCGTCGATCGCTTCATCGGTCAACTGGAACGTGCCGTGATGATGCCCGAGCGCTTCCTGCGCGCCGCAATCGAGCAGCGCCTTCACGGCATCTTCCGGGCTCATGTGCTGGTCGCGCATGAACCAGCGCGGCTCGTAGGCGCCGATCGGGAGGATCGCGAGGCGCAGCGGCCCGTGCTTATCGGCGACGCGGCGGAAATGCCTGCCGTCGCCATAGCCGGAATCGCAGACGACGTAGATCTTGCCGGCCGGCGTCTCCAGCACGAAGCTCGCCCACAGCGCCTTGTTGCGATCGAACATGCCGCGCGCCGTCCAGTGCCTCGTTGGCACCAGATGCACGGCGATGCCGCCGCCAAGCTCGACGCGGTCGTGCCAGTCGAAGGCCTCGACCTTGATCGTGGAATCGCGGCTGCGCATCGTCATGTCGTTGCCGAGCGGAGTGACCACGCGCGGAGCGAAATTCTTGGTGAGCCGCGACAGCGTCGCGATGTCCAGATGATCGTAGTGCCCGTGCGAGACCAGCACGACATCGATATTCGGCAGCTTCTCGAAGGCGATGCCGGGATCGTTGTGCCGCTTCGGCCCGGCCCAGGCGACCGGCGAGACCCGCATCGACCAGACCGGATCGACCAGGATGTTGAGACCGCCGGCCTGGATCAGCCAGCTGGCGTGGCCGACGAAGGAGAGCCGCACTTTGTCGCCCTCGATGCGCTCCGGCGGGATGTCGGCATGCGGGCTCGGCGCCCACTCCGGCCATTTCGCGCGCTGCCGCTTGCCGCCGAACTGCCAGCGCAGCACCTCACGAAGCGATTTCGGCGACGCGCCGTCGGGGTCGAAGAAGTGCCGGCCGTTGAAATGGTCGGAGGCGGGGCCGTCATAGGTTTTCATGCGGAGATCCAGCGCGAGGACGCCGACCAGGGCACCGGCGCCGGCGAGCGGCCCCAAAAGTCGGGTGACCGGCAGGCTCGTAGGGGATAGTCGGGCGGCAAGACATCACCGGCTATATGGGCCGGGCTGGCAGAAAAGGAACCCATGGCCAAAAAGTTCACATTTTCAGTCCCTTGCCTTATCGAGGGCGCCCCGGCACCCTAACTTTCCTTGACTTTTGGGCGGGAGCGGCGTTTAACCCCGCCACTTTCTCGGAAAGGCTTTCTTTTCGACCCGCCGACTGGCCCTGGAGGCCAGAGGTCAACGCCCGACAGCGCTGTGCGCCCTCGGGCGCAAAGGTGTTTGGAAGATCGCTTTTTGGCGAGCAGGACAAAGGACAACGGCATTGTTCGACAATCTGTCGGAACGGCTTGGCGGCATTCTCGATCGTCTGACGGGGCGCGGTGCGCTGACCGAAAAGGACGTCGACGCCGCGATGCGCGAGGTGCGCCGCGCGCTGCTGGAGGCCGACGTCGCGCTCGAGGTGGTGCGCAGCTTCACCGAACGCGTCCGGGAGCAGGCGATCGGCGCCACCGTCGTCAAGTCGGTCACGCCGGGCCAGATGGTGGTCAAGATCGTCCATGACGAGCTGATCAATACGCTCGGCGCCGAAGGCCAGACCATCGACGTCAATTCCGTTCCGCCGGTGCCGATCATGATGGTCGGCCTGCAAGGCTCCGGCAAGACCACCACCACCGCAAAGCTCGCGCGCCGCCTGGTCCAGCGCGACAAGCGCAAGGTGCTGATGGCCTCGCTCGACGTCTATCGCCCGGCGGCGATGGAGCAGCTGGCCGTGCTCGGCCGCGATCTCGACATTCCGACCCTGCCAATCGTCGCCGGCCAGCAGCCGCCGCAGATCGCCAAGCGCGCGCTGGAAGCCGGCAAGCTCGGCGGCTACGACATCGTGCTGCTCGACACCGCCGGCCGCACCACGCTCGACGAAGAGATGATGGCCGAGGCGGCCGCGATCAAAGCCGCGGCGAACCCGCATGAAGTGCTGCTGGTCGCGGACAGCCTCACCGGCCAGGACGCCGTAAATCTGGCGCGCTCGTTCGATCAGCGCGTCGGCCTCACCGGCATCGTGCTGACCCGCGTCGACGGCGACGGCCGCGGCGGCGCTGCGCTGTCGATGCGCGCGGTCACCGGCAAGCCGATCAAGCTGATCGGCACCGGTGAAAAGACCGACGCGCTGGAGGATTTCCATCCCGACCGTATCGCCGGGCGCATCCTCGGCATGGGCGACGTGGTGTCGCTGGTCGAGCGCGCCGCCGCCAACATCGACGCCGAGAAGGCCGCGCGCACCGCCGAGCGCATGCGCAAGGGCCAGTTCGACCTCAACGACATGCGCGAGCAGCTGCTGCAGATGTCCAGCATGGGCGGCATCAGCGGGCTGATGGGCATGATGCCCGGCATCTCCAAGATGAAGAGCCAGATCGCAGCGGCCGGCATCGACGACAAGATCCTGAAGCGCCAGGTCGCGATCATCGATTCCATGACGCGCGAGGAGCGCCGGCATCCGGATCTCTTGAAAGCGAGCCGCAAGAAGCGCATCGCCGCAGGCAGCGGCCAGAGCGTCGAGCACGTCAACAAGCTGCTCAAGATGCACCGGAACATGGCCGACGTGATGAAGGCCATGGGCTCGGGCAAGCGCGGCCCGCTCGCCGGCATCGCCCAGGCTATGGGCTTTGGCGGCGGCATGAAGATGCCCTCGCCCGAAGAAATGAAGGCGCTGCAGGAAAAGATGCAGAGTGGCGGCGGACAAGGTCTGCCCAACCTGCCGAAGGATCTGCCGGCCGGGCTTCGCCAGGGCCTGCCGAACCTTCCGGGACTGACCGGGCTGAGCGGCAAGCCGACACTGCCGGGTCTCGGCGGCTTCCCAGGCAAGAAGAAATGAGGAATTCGTCGCGAGGGCCGTAACTGGCCCGCGCGGCGCGAAAATACCAATCAACCGAACAAAAACGTACTTTGAAGGAGAACTGAATGTCCGTCGTTATCCGCCTCGCCCGCGCAGGCACCAAGAAGCGTCCCGTCTATCACGTCGTCGTCGCCGACTCGCGCTTTCCGCGCGATGGCCGCTTCATCGAGCGGCTCGGCTACTTCAATCCGCTGCTGCCGAAGGACAACGAGGCGCGCCTCAAGCTCGACATGGAGAAGGTGAAGGCCTGGGTCGCCAAGGGCGCGCAGCCGTCGGACCGCGTGGCGCGTTTCCTCGACGCTGCCGGCGTCAAGAAGCGCGAAGCGCGCAACAACCCGCAGAAGGCCGTGCCGCGCAAGGAGCGCAAGGCGCAGGCCGAAGCCGCCGCGAAGGCGTAAGGCTGGATCATGTCGGCGCTGGTCTGCGTCGCGCGGATCGGCGCCGCGCATGGTGTGCGCGGTGCGGTCAAATTGTGGACCTTCACCGAAGATCCCTTTGCCATCAGGCGCTACGGCCCGCTGCTGTCCAAGGACGGCAAGCGTCAGTTCGAGGTCGCAACGGCGCGCGAGGCGAAAGATCATCTGGTCGCGACGTTCAAGGGCGTCACGACCCGCGATGACGCCGAGCGCCTCAATGGCATCGAGCTCTATGTCGCGCGGGACAAGCTGCCCGCGACCGACGCGGACGAATATTACCACACCGACCTGATCGGGCTCGCCGCCGTCACCACCGACGGCGACGCGCTCGGCCGCGTCGTGGCCGTCCAGAACTTCGGCGCCGGCGACATCATCGAGATCGCGCCGCCCGAGGGCCCGACGCTGCTGCTGCCGTTCTCCAACGCGGTGGTGCCGGAGGTCGATCTCGCCGGCGGGCGCGTGGTGATCGCGCTGCCGCAGGAGATCGAGGGCGAGGAGAGCGACGACGAGGCATTCTCGCCAGGTCGCCCCCGCGAAAGCGGGGATCCATAACCACAGGCTGTGGTTTTTGGCTAAGCTGACTGCAATGACCAACCCCTCACCCTGGCGCGCGACCGTGCTGACGCTGTTTCCGGAGATGTTTCCGGGGCCGCTCGGCGTGAGCCTGGCCGGACGCGCGCTGGCCTCCGGGCTCTGGCAGCTCGAGGCGCGCGACATCCGCGCCTCCGCCACCGACCGCCACCGCAGCGTCGACGACACCCCGGCCGGCGGCGGCCCGGGCATGGTGCTGCGCGCGGACGTTCTGGCTGCCGCCATCGACGCGGCCGCGAGCGGCCCTGAGCGACCCCGCCTGCTCATGAGCCCGCGGGGTCGGCCACTGACTCAGGCCCGTGTCGTCGAACTCGCCAAGGGCCCCGGCCCCCTGATCGTCTGCGGGCGATTCGAGGGGGTGGACCAGCGCGTGATCGACGGACGGGGCCTCGAGGAGATCTCGATCGGCGACTACGTCCTGTCCGGGGGTGAAATCGCGGCCTTGGCCCTGATCGACGCCTGTGTCCGGCTCCTGCCGGGGGTGATGGGCAAGGAGGCCTCGGGAACCGAAGAAAGCTTTTCGGACGGGCTGCTCGAATACCCCCAATACACCCGCCCGCAGCTGTTCGAGGGGGTCCCGATCCCGGAAATCCTGACCTCGGGCGACCATGCCAAGGTTGCAGGCTGGCGGCGGGCGCAATCGGAGGCCCTGACCGCGGACCGGCGGCCGGATTTGTGGGCGCAAGTGCCGACCCCCGTCCCGAATCGGGCCGGGCGCCAAAAAACGCCAAAAAGCAAGACAGACGGGTGACAAACGCTCCGGCTTGCCTTATAGGAGCGGCCACATCCGCAATGGCTGGATAGACGAATTTCGCGCAGCCCCCGTTTGAAAAGGCTGGGCGCGCCGATGGAGATTTACCCATGAACCTGATCAAGCAGCTCGAGCAAGAGCAATTCGACAAGCTGTCCGCCGGCAAGGACATCCCGGAATTCGGCCCCGGTGACACCGTGATCGTCAACGTGAAGGTCGTCGAAGGCGACCGCACCCGCGTGCAGGCCTATGAGGGCGTGTGCATCGGCCGTTCGGGCGGCGGCCTCAACGAGAGCTTCACCGTCCGCAAGATCTCCTATGGCGAGGGCGTCGAGCGCGTGTTCCCGGTGATGTCGCCGATGATCGACTCGATCAAGGTGGTGCGCCGCGGCAAGGTGCGTCGCGCCAAGCTCTATTACCTCCGCAATCTCCGCGGCAAGTCAGCCCGCATCGTCGAGAAGCAGGACCGCCAGGCCGCCGTCGGCGAGTAAGCTTCGCCCCACCAGGCAAGTTTCCAAAAGCGCGGGGCTCGGCTCCGCGCTTTTTTGTTGCGTCAGCCGTGCGCGTCAAAGCTCTCGCGCTTCCAATTCGGCCTGCTATATATCTCTAGAATGTTTCCAGATCTGACCAGACCCTCGCCCGTCAAGCGCATCGTCATCGACGATCGCTCGCGGCTGCCTGGCCGGTTCTTCGGACGCTTCGCGACCTCGGCAACGTCAGAGCTTACGCGCGCAGCCTAAAAGCTGCGCCGACGATTTTGTTGCCCGCGCGCCATCCGCGCTCATCGCTGATACACATTCTCCGGAGCTTAAGCTCATGTCCAAGCCGACCACATTGTACGACAAGATCTGGAACGACCATCTTGTGCACGAAGCCGAGGACGGCACCTGCCTGCTCTACATCGACCGTCACCTGGTGCACGAGGTGACCTCGCCGCAGGCGTTCGAAGGCCTGCGCGCCACGGGACGCAAGGTCCACGCGCCCGAGAAGACGCTCGCCGTCGTCGACCACAACGTGCCGACCACCGACCGCACCAAGCCGAATCCCGACCCCGAGAGCATCGAGCAGATCAAGGCGCTGGCCGAGAACGCCAAGGAATTCGGCGTCGAATATTACAACGAGTTCGACAGGCGCCAGGGCATCGTCCACGTCATCGGCCCCGAGCAGGGTTTTACGCTGCCCGGCACCACCATCGTCTGCGGTGACAGCCACACCTCGACGCATGGCGCGTTCGGCGCGCTCGCGCACGGCATCGGCACCTCCGAGGTCGAGCACGTGCTGGCGACGCAGACGCTGATCCAGAAGAAGGCGAAGAACATGCGGGTCACCGTCGACGGCAAATTGCCGGACGGCGTGACCGGCAAGGACATCATCCTCGCCATCATCGGCGAGATCGGCACCGCAGGCGGCACCGGCTACGTGCTGGAATATGCCGGCGAGGCGATCCGCGCGCTCTCGATGGAAGGCCGCATGACGGTCTGCAACATGTCGATCGAAGGCGGCGCGCGCGCCGGCCTGGTCGCGCCCGACCAGAAGGCCTACGACTTCCTGCGCGACCGGCCGAAGGCGCCGATGGGCGCGGCCTGGGATGCTGCGATGCGCTATTGGGAGACGCTGCGCTCCGACGAGGGCGCGCATTTCGACCACGAGCTGCGCCTCGATGCGGCAAAGCTCCCGCCGATCGTGACCTGGGGCACTTCTCCCGAAGACGTGATCTCGGTCACCGGCATCGTGCCCGATCCCGACAAGATCGCGGACGAGGCCAAGCGCATCTCCAAGCATCGCGCGCTGAAATATATGGGCCTGACCGCCGGGACGAAGATCACAGACATCAAGCTCGACCGCGTCTTCATCGGCTCCTGCACCAACGGTCGCATCGAGGATTTGCGCGCGGCAGCGAAGATCGCCGAAGGCAAGACCGTTTCGGCGAACGTCAACGCCATGGTCGTGCCGGGTTCGGGCATCGTGAAGGAGCAGGCGGAAGCCGAGGGTCTGGACAAGATCTTCATCAAGGCCGGCTTCGAATGGCGCGAGCCGGGCTGCTCGATGTGCCTTGCCATGAATCCGGACAAGCTGAAGCCGGAAGAGCGCTGCGCCTCGACCTCGAACCGCAACTTCGAGGGCCGCCAGGGTTTCAAGGGCCGCACGCATCTGGTGTCGCCTGCGATGGCGGCGGCGGCGGCGATTGCCGGTCACTTCGTCGATGTCAGGGACTGGCGGTAAGCCAGTTCCTGCAATTGTAGCGATCGCGGCAAACCGCCCTTAATCGGCGGCGACGACAGTGTCCTCGCGACCGTTCGCGAGGACACGCCTCATGGCCAACAAGCCGGAATATGTCGATCTGATCAGCGAGGCCACGCGCCAGCACCGGCGGCGCGCAGCGCCGCTGCGCATCGTCGCCAAGCCTGAGGTCGAGGAGACCTCGAAGCTCAGCCGCTGGCCACCTGCGATGTTCAAGCAGTGGAAGGTCGAGAATTTGATGCGGTGGAAGTCAGCGTCATGGAAGCTGAAGGACTGGCTCTGAGCTAGAGCGCCATTATCCGCCGTCATTCCGGAGCGCCCGAAGGGCGAATTGCGGTGCGCAATTGCGCACCTGAGATCTGGCGCTTGCGCGCGATCCCGGAATGACGACTCTAGCTCACGTCACCAATACCGGTACGGATACTGCCAGCGCGGCCAGTGGCAGACGCGGCGCGGGCCGTAGTAAGTCCAGACGATCCGGCAGCGGCGCGGGTAGTGGTAATAGGGATAGTACCCGCCAACATAATAGCGCCGGTGGAAGTGACGATAACCGTAGTGCGGGCGATGATGGCCCCAGTGACGGTGGTAGCCGCCATATCCGCCATGCCGAAAGCCGCCGTAGCGATAGGCTCCGACATGACGGTGATGAAAGGCCGGCGCGGCACGGAAGCCGCCGATATGGCCACCACGAAATCCACCGCCGTGGAAACCGCCAATATGTCGCCCGCCGCCATGGAAGCCGCCTCCGCGGAAACCTCCGCCGTGAAAGCCATGTCCACCATGCCCGCCGCCGTGGCGAATCTGCGTGACGAGATCGCCGGCCGCGGCCTTCGTTGCGGGTGACGTCGCCGGATTGATCAAGGTGAGCGCATCAGCGCGACGCGCGGTGCCGGCCGACAGCATCAGCGTCGCGGCGGCCGCAAGTCCGAGCAGGCGCATCGGGCTCGTCCCGAGGCCGAACATTCTCAGCATGGAATCCTCCCTGAATCTGGACAGCAGAGCTGCGGCGCGACGTCTCGGCCTCGCCATTGCTGTTCAATAACGGTCGCACCCTCGGGTAAACTGAGGAGAGCGAGGTGAACGCGCCATGAATGAACGACACTGCGCTCCGCGATGCGACGCAGTGCCGCGACGGGAGGAATTTTGCAGATGACCGTCTACGCCATTGCGCAATTGAAGATGACCGACCGCGCGGCCTATGACCGCTATCAGGCGCGGTTCTTCGACGTGTTCAGGAAGTACAACGGACGGCTGCTCGCCGCCGACGAACATCCGCGCGTGCTCGAAGGCGCATGGCCGCATGACAAGCTGGTCATGATGTCGTTTCCCGACGAGGCCTCGTTCCTCGCCTTCTCGAACTCGCCGGAGTACGAGGACATCTCGCGTGATCGCAAGGCCGGCGCGCAGGCGACCGTGCTGCTGGTCAAGGGATTTGCGCCCACGGGCTAGCGGTTCACCAGAAGGGCCCGTAGCCGAACACGAAGGGCGCGGGCACGCCATAGGGATAGGGACGGTAGTGGACGGGCCGCGCGTAGTAGCGCGGATCACGGCGCACGGCAGGCCGCACGATGTCATGCGTGCGCGCCGGCCGTCGTGCATCGAAAACCGCGATTCCCGCCGAGGCCTCCGGCTTCGTCGCCCTGTGCGCCGCGGAAGCGCGGGGCAGGCCCGCAGCGAGCGCGACGGCAACGACGCATATAACCCATCTCGCCATGATGACCCCGTGAGGCTTCCGCGCTGCGCGCTCGTGTTGAACCGGCGTTAGCCCGGGCGCCAGTAGCAACTCACGCGCGGCACGATCACGGTGCCGCTCGGCCGGTATTCCTGCACATAGGTGGCGTTGCACACGCGGACCGCATTCGGCCCCGGATTGTAGCGCGGATAGACGCCGTCGGGGCTGTAATAGGGCGTGACACGCAGGCGGGCGGGGTGGCGCTTGCGCGACGGGGGGATGTCATCAGGCGCGGCCGTCTGCGCGAGCCTCACCCCGGGGGCCACCGTCTGGGCCTCCGCGCCGACACAAAACTGCGAAAACAACCCCATGCACAGTAGCGTCAGCGCTGTTTTTGCTCGCATTTTTTCGGCCCACCTGAAACGTCCCAATCAAGGCCCACGCTCCCCGTTTTGGCGGCGGCCGTCAACCTCGCCGCGCTTATAAAGCCAGACGCATCGCCAAGGAACCCGCGCCGGCCTCCGTTTCGATGGAATTGAAACGAGCTCCGGATTTCTTGCTCCGACGCATTTTCTTCACGCGAACCGGTATCCACTTCGCTCCAAAACGCTTTAGAAGAAGCCCATGTGGACGGAATTGAAAGCGCCCTCGCTGGCCGAGATGGAAGCAACGGCGCACGACATCTTCGAGGGGCTGCCGGCGGAATTTCGCGGGCTGTGCGAGGGCGTCATCATCCGCGTCGACGACTTCCCCACCGAGGAGGTCCTGGACGAGATGGAATGCGAGAGCGAGTTCGACCTGCTCGGGCTGTTCCAGGGCGTCGGCCTGCCGCAACAGAGTTTCGGCGACGTGGCGCGGCTGCCCAACATGGTCTGGCTCTACCGCCGCCCGATCCTGGATTACTGGGCCGAGCACGACGAAAGCCTCGGCCATATCGTCCGCCACGTCCTGATCCACGAGATCGGCCACCATTTTGGCCTGTCGGACGACGATATGGAGGCGATTGAGGCCAAGGCGGAGTAGATCTGCCGAATTCGGCCTAGGATTTGGCCTCCGATCGCGATAAATACCGGCTTCCCTGAACCAGAAAGCGCAACCATGGACAAGTTCACCACGCTGGAAGGCGTCGCGGCGCCGCTGAAGATCATCAATGTCGACACCGACATGATCATTCCGAAGCAGTACCTCAAGACCATCAAGCGCACCGGCCTTGGCAAGGGGCTCTTCTCCGAGCAGCGCTACAAGGACGATGGCAGCGAGAACCCCGATTTCGTCCTCAACCAGCCCGCCTATCGCAATGCGAAGGTGCTGGTGGCCGGCGATAATTTCGGCTGCGGCTCGAGCCGCGAGCACGCGCCCTGGGCGCTGCTCGATTTCGGCATCCGCTGCGTAATCTCGACCTCGTTCGGCGACATCTTCTACAACAACTGCTTCAAGAACGGCATTCTGCCGATCCGCGTCTCGCAGGAAGACCTCGACAAGCTGTTCGACGATGCCGAGCGCGGCGCCAATGCTACGCTGACGATCGACCTGCCGAACCAGGAGATCCGCGGCCCCGACGGCGGCAAGGTCAAGTTCGAGATCGATCCGTTCCGCAAGCACTGCCTGATCAACGGCCTCGACGATATCGGCCTCACCATGGAGAAGAAGGCCTCGATCGACAGCTACGAGGAGAAGCTCAAGCGCGAGCGCGCCTGGGCCTGATCTCATATTTCCTGAGCATGACCTTTCCGGAAAACCGCCGCACACTTTTCCGGATCATGCTCTGGTTTTCGTTCGAGCCCTGGTGCGTCATCCGCGCCGGGGCTTTTTCTTTGCTCCGGTTATCCCGTAAAGCTTTTCCTCATGCTGCCCGAGATCGTCACCTTCTGGCATGGCCCGATGGACGCGCTGCGCCGGACCTGTCTTCGCTCACAGCTCGCTGCGGGCCACAAGGTCACGGTCTACAGCTTTGATCCCATTCCCGGCCTGCCGGCTGGCATCGAGAATGCCGAGGCCGAGGCAATCCTGCCGCACGCGTTCTCCGAACGCTTGCGACCGCCGCAGCCGGACGGCAGCTGGCGCGACTGGACCACGCTGCAGTTCAGCGACTTCTTCCGCATGAAACTGATGGCGAAGAATCTCGGCCTCTGGCTCGATGCCGACGTGCTGCTCCTGAAGCCCGTCGAGATCGATCCGGCAAAGCCCTACTTCGCCTGGGAGCGGCGGCGCCAGCTCGGCAACTCCGTGATCTATCTTCCGCCCGGGCACGGCATCGTGCGCGCATTCGAGGAACTGATGGAGCAGGAGGAGCTGACGCCGAACTGGCTGTCGCTGCGCCACCGCATCACCTTCATCATGCGCCGCCTGCGCGGCGGATCGAGCCGCCTCTCGGATATTCGCGTCGCGATCTACGGCCCTGCCGCGCTGACCGCGCTCGCGCGCCGCACCGGCGAATTGCAGAACGCACTCCCGAAGCAGTCGTTCTACGCCGTGCATGCCGAGCCGAAACTTTTCTTCGATCCTTCGAGCTATCTCGGCCTCGTCACCAGCCCCGAGATCATCGGCCTGCACATCTCGCCCAAGGGCCGCGGCGGCGAAAAGCCGATTCCGGGCAGCCTGTATGCCTGGGCGGCGGAGCGATTCGGCTAAGCGTGCGCCCATGTCCCGGACGCGGTGCAGCGCGTAGCGGTGCGCCGCAGAGCCGGGACCCAGAGACCCAGAGATGCGGCGAGATGGGTCCCGGCCCTGCGCAGCAGCGTTGCACGCTGCAGCGCGTCCGGGACACGAGATCGATCTCCGGGGGCTTCTCCCAGTTTGATCCAGCGCAACGCGCTCCTGCACCATTGTGCTTAATTCGCTCCAGTTTCCGACGTCCGAATGGAGCTTTCCATGAGCACCGCAAGCAGGCCATATCCCATCGTTCAGGATCTCATCGAGTCCTTTGCGAGCTGGCTGAAGCATCGCCGCGAGATGAACGAGATGCGGCAGCTCGATCGCGCCGATTTCGACCGGATCGCGAATGATCTCAGGATCGCGCCAGATGATCTCGAAGAGCTGGTCCGTCACGGCCGGCACGCCGCCGACGAACTCCCGAAGATGCTGGAGCAGCTCGGCATCAGCGCCGAGCGGCTCGGGCGGGCGCAGCCCCTGCTGCTGCGCGACATGGAGCGGACCTGTTCGCTCTGCAATCACAAGGGAGAATGCGACCGCGATCTCACTGAGGGCACGGCCGCGGAGAACTATCACGGCTATTGCGCCAACGCCTCGACGCTGGAGTCGCTCGATCGCGCCGACCTCGCGCCGCGCTGAGTTGCACCTCGCGCGAGGTCACCTGCCAGCAACGAAATAGAAGTCCTGCCGTCCGGAGATCGAGCCGTAGCTGAACGGCTTTTGCCTGCGGCCAGTCGCCTCCATGACGTCGTCGCGAACGAAATCGAACAGCCTGCGAACCTCGAGACCCGGCGTCGGAAGGTTCTTGACGAAGGCGGTCGCGAACGGACTGTTGATCCCGTCACCGTCGAGCGCGGTCTCGCCGTCCTTGGCGGCATAGACCACCAGCGTGCCCGCCTCCGGCTCGACAGGCGCCAGACCTCGCGACACCGAACGCGACGCCACCGTCATCGTGCGCTTCATTTGGGCCGCGAACGGATTGTCGCGGCAGGCATCGAGAATGACGAGACGCAGCTTCCTGGCGCGCTCCGCCGCATTGAGAACCTGATCGACCGGAACGGCTTCGAATCCGATCTCGCGATCCGCCGCGATCTTCGCGTCCGTCGGAATGAGATAATTGACGCCGCCGACCTCCATGCCGTGTCCGGCATAATACACGACCGCCCAATCCGCCGTCTCCGCGCGTGCAGCGAACTCGCGCAAGGCATTCACCAGCGCATCCTTGCGAAGATCGGTCAGCAGAGTCACGGCTTCGAACCCGGTGAGCCTCAGCACATCGGCGACGAGGCTCGCATCGCGGACGGGGTTCGGCAGTGCGGCCACGTTCTCATAAGCCGAGTTGCCGATGACGAGGGCGATACGGCGATCACCGTTCGCAACCCCGGGCGCCACGACAGCCGGAGGGACGCCGGCTTTCTCGACCAGTATCGTAGCTGGCCGCGGTGAAGGCAGGGCGGAGAGCCGCTCACGCGCCTTGTCCAGAGCCCATCTTGTGGCGCTCTGGGTCAGTCCGAGCGTGGCGTTGAAGTCGGCCCTTGCTTTGACGAAATCGCCGCGCTTCTCGTAGGCGAGCCCGCGATTGACATAGGCGTTCGCATAGCTGGGATCAACGCGTATCGTTTCAGTGTAGTCGGCGATGGCGCGGTCGGCGTCGCCCTTCTTGCCGTAGGCGTTGCCGCGATTGAAATACGCGTTTGCGTTCGTCGGCTGCAGGCGGACCGCTTCGGTATAATCGGCAATGGCCCGATCGGTGTTGCCCTTGTTGCTGTAGGCGTTGCCTCGGTTGTAGTAGGCATTCGCATACGCGGGATCGTGCCGAATCGTCGCCGTGTAATCCGCGATCGCGCGGTCATTGTCGCCCTTGTTGCTGTAGGCGTTGCCCCGGTTGTAGTGGGCGTTCGCATGAGCCGGATCAAGCCGGATCGCCGCGGTGTAGTCGGCTATGGCGCGGTCATTGTCGCCGTTGGCCGCATAGGCATTGCCCCGGTTGTAGTACGCATTCGCGTCCTTGGGATCTCGCCGTATGGCCTCCGATGCGGCGGCAATGGCAGCGCTCGCCTCGCCTTTGGGGCGGTCGTTGGCGGCAGCCGGGGCAGCAAGGATAAGAAGTGCGAGGCAATAGAATAATTTGCGCAGCATACGAAAGCCCACTCGCCATATCAGGGACGGGAAGCACTATTCAAACAACGCAAATTTATCGGAGCAATCAGCCGGACTGTGTGATCTAAGTTACAGGAATCCTGGCGCACCAGGCGAGCGGCTTATCGTTACTGACGGGAAATCCGCCCCAGGCGGACATCCGCCGCCCGGACCTCTCTTCAGCCCTTCCCCAGCGCGGCGATCGCGTCCGCGATCTCGATGGTGCGGCGGGCCATGTCGGCGTGCAGGCGCTCCACCATGGCGCCGTCGAGGCGGATCGCGCCGCGCGAGGCGTTCTCGGGCAGCTCGAACGCGGCGATGATCTTGCGGGCGCGCGCGACTTCCTCTTCGGGAGGCGTGAAGATCGCGTTGCAGGCGTCGATCTGCGAGGGGTGGATCAGCGTCTTGCCGTCGAAGCCGAGATCGCGGCCTTGCGCGCATTCGGTGGCGAAGCCGTCGGAATTGGCGATGTCGCTGTAGGGCCCGTCGAGGATTTCGAGGCCGTGGGCGCGCGTCGCCAGGATGCAGTGGGTGATCATCGGGATCATCGCGGCGCGTCCCGGCAGCATCCGGATCCGCGTCTCGCGCGAGATGTCGTTCGGGCCGAACACGAAGCCGGAGAGGCGCCGCGACGGATCGCGCCCGGAGGCGGCGAGTTCCTCGGCATGCAGCACCGCGCGCGCGGTCTCGATCATGGCCCAGACCTTCACGGTCGGCGCGGCGCCAAGCTCGGCGAGGCGGCGGCCGATGGCGTCGAGATCCTCGATGCTTGAAACTTTTGGAACCAGGATGCCGTCGGGCGATGCCTTGGCGGCCATCGCGATGTCGTCGGCCCACCATTGGCTGTCGAGGCCGTTGGTCCGGATCAAAATCTCGCGCTTGCCAAAACCCTTGGCCGCGATCGCCGCGGCAATGCCGTCACGCGCCGCCGCCTTGGCCTCGGGGGCGACCGAGTCTTCCAGATCGAGGATCAGGCCGTCCGCGGCAAGATTGCGCGCCTTTTCCAGCGCGCGGGGATTGGAGCCGGGCATGAACAGGTGGCTGCGGCGGGGGCGGGTCATGCTGGCGTTCCTTCCTCGTCTGTCGTCCGACATCAGCCGATAGCACCTGGCCTGCCCATTCGAAAGGCTTGTTCGCTCCTGCGGTCTATGATTAGGCATAGGTATGATGACATTCCCGAAGCATTTGCTGGAAGGCTACAAAGCCTTCGCCACCCAGCGGCTGCCAACCGAGCAGACCCGCTATCGCGATCTGTCGGTGAAGGGGCAGTCGCCGGAAGTGATGGTGATCGGCTGCTGCGACAGCCGCGTCTCGCCGGAGGTGATCTTCGACGTCGGCCCCGGCGAATTGTTCGTGGTCCGCAACATCGCCAACCTCGTGCCGGTGTATCAGCCCGACGGCGCCGCCCATGGCGTCTCGGCCGCGCTGGAATATGCCGTGACGGTGCTGAAGGTGAAGCACATCGTCATCCTCGGCCACGCGCAATGCGGCGGCATACGCGCCTTCGTCGACAAGATCGAGCCGCTCACGCCCGGCGACTTCATCGGCAAATGGATGCAGATGTTCATCAAGCCGGGCGAAGTGGTCGAGCAGCGCCAGCACGAGAGCATGGCGCAGTTCGTCGAGCGGATCGAGAAGGCCGCCGTGTTCCGCAGCCTGGAAAACCTGATGACCTTCCCGTTCGTGCGCAAGGCTGTGGAGAGCGGCCAGATGCAGACGCACGGCGCCTATTTCGGCGTCGCGGAGGGATCCTTGTTCGTGCTGGATAAGGCGACGAAGGAATTCAAGAAGGCAAATGGCGAGTAGCGAATGGGAAACGCCATTCGCTGCTCCCTATTCGCCACCTTTCACGCGGCCTTCTTCTTCGCGCTGATCAGCTTGCGGTTGATCAGCACTTCGGCGATCTGGATCGCGTTGAGCGCGGCGCCCTTGCGCAGGTTATCCGACACGCACCACAGCACGAGGCCGTTCTCCACCGTCGCGTCCTCGCGGATGCGGCTGATGTAAGTCGCGTCCTCGCCGGCCGCTTCGTAAGGAGTGGCGTAGCCGCCGGGCTCCTGCTTGTCGATGACGAGACAGCCGGGCGCCTTGCGCAGGATTTCGCGGGCTTCGTCCGCGCTGATCGGGTTCTCGAACTCGATGTTGACGGCCTCAGAGTGGCCGACGAACACAGGCACGCGCACGCAGGTGGCGGAGAGCTTGATCTTGGGATCAAGGATCTTCTTGGTCTCCGCCATCATCTTCCACTCTTCCTTGGTGTAGCCGTCCTCCATGAAGACGTCGATGTGGGGGATGACGTTGAAGGCGATGCGCTTGGGGAATTTCTTCGCGACCAGCTCGTCATTGGTGTAGACGGCCTTGGTCTGCGAGAACAGTTCGTCCATCGCGTCCTTGCCGGCGCCCGACACCGATTGATAGGTCGAGACGACAACGCGCTTGATCGTAGCCTTGTCGTGCAGCGGCTTGAGCGCGACCACGAGCTGCGCGGTCGAGCAGTTCGGATTGGCGATGATGTTCTTCTTCTTGAAGCCTTCGGTCGCGGCCGCGTTCACTTCGGGCACGATCAGCGGCACATCGGGATCCATGCGCCAGGCCGAGGAATTGTCGATCACGACCGCGCCGGCGGCGCCGATCTGCGGCGACCATTCCTTCGATACCGAACCGCCGGCCGACATCAGGCAAATGTCGACGTCGGAGAAGTCGTAGTGCTCAAGCGCTTTGACCTTCAGGGTGCGGTCGCCATAGGACACCTCGACGCCGACGCTGCGGCGCGAGGCCAGGGCTACGACCTCGTCCGCGGGAAATTTGCGCTCATCCAGGATGTTGAGCATTTCCCGTCCGACATTGCCGGTCGCGCCGACGACTGCGACTTTGTAACCCATCGTTCACTCTCCGATGAAAAAGCCCGTTCCTGAAGCTGACGCTTAAACAGGAAGAGCAGCGCTTCTATGCGAGAACCGGCCTCAAGACAACGTTGGACCATGCCTGAAGGCCGTGGATGCAGTCGCCTGAGGCCAGCACGGCCGTTAGCCCTACCCGGACCGCCATCCAGCTGGCGCTGCTGGCCTTCGCCGACGAGGTCGTCGGCACGCTGGCGCGCCTGATCGCCTATGTGGGGACGCTCGCGCTGTTTGCCATGCTCGCCCTCGCGGCGCTGGGCCAGCTGCCCGACCTGCGCAACAACGAGCCGGCCGGGAAACCGGGCTGGAGCGTGGCCGGCCGTTCGCACCCGGCCTTCGCCGTCAGCCGACCCGATTCCTCCGAGAAAACAGCCTCTTACACCATCCTCCGGCACCCCGAAGGCGGCCGCAGGGACGTGCTGCGCTGGACCGATGACGCGGGCAAGCCCGTGGCCGAGCTCGAAATCTACCGCCAAGGCGCCGAATTCGACGTGACACGTCCGGCGACCGCGGACCTCGCCGCCCAGATGGGTTTGGGCGCGGCCACCGCGCTCGAGCAGGCCGGCCTGATCGGTACCAAATTCGGCCCGGTCGCCCTGTTCCGGCCAACCGGCACAGCGGAAGGCGCGCAGGGGTGCCTCGGCTACCTCAAGCGCAGTGAGGAGCCGGCGCTCCAGATCTCCGGCTTTTCCTGCCGGGGCGACAGCCTGCCCGCCCGGCGCGCGGCGATCGCCTGCACGCTGAACCGGCTGACGCTGCTGGCCTCGGGCAACGAGCCTAGGCTGGCGGAATTGTTCGCCCATGCCGAGCTGAAGCGCGGCGGCTGCGATCCCGCGGGCTCGGTGGACTGGCTGCTCGGCGCCGCGAACGCGCAATTGCGCGGAGCGCTTTGATCGGCATCAAGCTCAAGTGGCTGGTTTGCATGCAACTTTTGCCGATGCGCACGATTATTCCCCGCTGGTGTGACCCAATTGACCTAGTTGCGATCACCCCCGCCGGGCTAGTATGCGGTGAAATCGACTGGCGGCCTGCCGCCTGAAGGGGACGTGATGAGCTCGAAATTTTCTGCCGCGAACAAACTGGCGACATTGCTTGCGGCGGGCGCCGCAATTGCCATCGCGTTCGCGACCCCGGCCTCGGCCGACACCAGGACCAAGCAGCGCTATGACGATCGCGGCCGGCCCATCTACGGCCCGAGCGGCCCCAACGCGGTCTATCAGCAGGGCCGCACCCGCATCTATGTAAGCAAGCGCTCCTGGCTGGACGGCGGCACCGAGGTCAATCCGGGCGACCGCAAGTTCACCGACTACGCCTTCCCGCCGGCCGTGGGCTATCCGTCGTTCGCCCGCGAGAACCTCAACCGCCCGATCGACCGGCAGCCGCTCTCGCCGCCGCAGGACGTCGGCGGCTATCCGCAGAATTTCCCGCTGTATTGAGCGGACGTCTCGACGAATCAAAAGGCCGGGCGAGAGCCCGGCCTTTTTTGTTTCTCTCGCACCGTCATTCCGGGGCGATGCGCAGCATCGAACCCGGAATGACGGCTTATGATTACGCGTGCAGCTTCTGCAATTCCTTCAGGATCGCTTCGCCCATCTGCGTGGTGGAGGCCGCCGTGGTGCCTTCCGACTTGATGTCGGCGGTGCGCAGACCGCTGGCGAGCACGGCGGCGATGGCCTGGTCGACCTTGTCGGCGAGATCGCCCATGTCGAAGGAATAGCGCAGCGCCATGCCGAAGGACGAGATCATCGCGATCGGATTGGCGAGGCCCTTGCCTGCGATATCAGGGGCCGAGCCGTGCACGGGCTCGTACAGCGCCTTGCGCTTCCTGGTCTTGACGTCGACCTCGCCGAGCGAAGCAGACGGCAGCATGCCGAGCGATCCGGTCAGCATCGCCGCGATGTCGGAGAGCATGTCGCCGAACAGATTGTCGGTCACGATGACGTCGAACTGCTTCGGCCACTTCACCAGCATCATGCCGCCGGAATCGGCGAGCTGATGCTCGAGCGTGACGTCGGGATATTCGCGCTTGTGGACCTCCGTCATGACCTCGTTCCAGAGCACGCCCGACTTCATGACGTTGCGCTTCTCCATTGAGGTCACCTTGTTCTTGCGCTTCCTGGCAAGCTCGAAGGCGACGCGCCCGATGCGCTCGATCTCATAGGTGTCGTAGATCTGGGTATCGATGGCGCGCTTCTGGCCGTTGCCGAGATCGGTGATGGTCTTGGGCTCGCCGAAATAGACGCCGCCGGTGAGCTCGCGCACGATCATGATGTCGAGCCCCTCGACCGCCTCGCGCTTCAGGCTCGAAGCATCCGCCAGCGCCGGGTAGCACACGGCGGGACGCAGGTTGGCGAACAGGGCGAGATCCTTGCGCAGGCGGAGCAGACCGGCTTCGGGGCGCACCTCGTACGGAACCGCATCCCATTTCGGGCCGCCGACCGCGCCGAAGATCACGGCGTCGGCGTCTTTCGCCTTGGCCATGTCGCCCTCGGAGATCGACACCTTGTGGGCGTCATAGGCGGAGCCGCCGACGAGGCCGGTGTCGGTTTCGAACTTGGCGATCCCGGCCGCATTGAGCCAGTCGATCAGCCGCTTCACCTCGCCCATCACCTCCGGGCCGATACCGTCGCCGGGAAGCAGCAGCAGTTTGTGGGTCGCCATCGTCGTGTCCTCAGTTTATCTCGTCATTGCCGGGCTTGACCCGGCAATCCAGCTTTCTTGAAAGATGGATGCCCGGATCAGGCCCGGGCATGACAAGCGGGGTTGAATTTCGGCCGGAGTGCTAGAGCGGCGTTGCGCGCTTGGCAAGACACCATTGCCGGGGTGCGGCTGTGCAAGGCGGGCGGGGCCTGCCACACTGCGCGCGCCGGAGTGACCCCTTGCACGCGCCTGACCGTCCCCCGAACCCGCATCCCGCGCGGCTGATCCTGACCCTGTCGCTTGCGGCGACGGTCGGGCTCGGCATCGGCCGCTTTGCCTATGCGCTGGTGCTGCCCGACATGCGGGAGGACCTCGGCTGGTCATACTCGGCGGCCGGATTCATGAATACCATCAACGCGGTCGGCTATCTCGTCGGCGCGCTTCTCGCGTCCCGCCTGATTCGGCGCGTCGGCTGGGCGGCGGCCATCCGCGGCGGAACCTTCGCCTGCGTCGCCGCGCTCGCCACTTGCGCCCTGACGGGAAATTTCGTCGCGCTGAGTCTCGCGCGTCTCGTGCTGGGTCTTGGTGCCGCAGCCGGCTTCGTCGCCGGCGGCGCACTGGCCGCCATCATCGCGCAGTCGCAGCCCGCGCGAGCCAATTTCCTGCTCAGCCTGTTCTACGCCGGGCCCGGCATCGGCATTCTCTCCTCCGGGCTGATCGCCCCGTTCACGCTGCAATATTTCGGGCCGGGCTCGTGGTGGATCGTGTGGTGGGCGCTGACGCTGCTATCGGTCGCGATGACGATCCCGCTGTTCCTGATCCGCATCGAGAGCAGCGTCCGCTTCTCGGAAGGCGGTCCCGGCTCGTTCGCGATCCTGCCGGTGCTGGTCTATCTCGCCGGCTACTTCCTGTTCGGTGCCGGCTACATCGCCTACATGACCTTCATGATCGCCTATGTTCGCGACGGCGGTGGCGGGGCCGCGGCGCAAGCGTCGTTCTGGGGCCTGATCGGTCTGTCCGCTTTCGTCACGCCCTGGGCCTGGCGCGGCGTGCTGGCGCTCGATCGCGGCGGGCTCGCCACCGCCATCATCCTCGGCACCAATGCGCTGGGCGCAGCCTTGCCGATGCTCGGACATTCGCCGGCCTGGCTCGCGGTCTCAGCCGTCGTGTTCGGCGTCGCCTTCTTCGCCGTGGTCGGCTCGACCACTGCGTTCGTGCGCTTCAACTATCCACCCGAGGTGTGGCCGACCGCGATCGCCGCGATGACGATCTCGTTCGGCGTCGGCCAGACGCTCGGGCCGATCGTGGTCGGCGCAATCACGGATGCGCTGGGGAGCTTGAGCTACGCGCTGAATGTCTCGGCGGCGCTATTGGCGCTCGGGGCCGTGGCGGCGTTGTGCCAACGGAAGGTGGGGCCGGCCAAACAATCGGTGCCGTAGGGTGGGTTAGCGTCAGCGTAACCCACCCTACGGGAGCGGAGCTCGCGTCAACTCCCGCTGAACGAATTGTATCCCTGGTCTTCCCAATAGCCGCCCTTGTAGTCGTTGGTGACTTCCATCGAGACCACGTATTTCGGGTTCTTGAAGCCGAGCTTCGTCGGCACGCGGATCTTCATCGGGAAACCGTAGGCGCGCGGCAGAATCTCGCTCGCATATTTGAACGTCATCTGCGTCTGCGGGTGCAGCGCGGAGCGCATGTCGAGCGGCGAGTTGTAGCCGTCCTTGTCGGCGCACTGGAACCAGACATATTTGGCGCGGGTGTCGGCGCCGATCAGCCTGAGGAAATCCCGCAATGGCGTACCGGTCCAGCTGCCGATCGCGCTCCAGCCCTCGACGCAAATGTGGCGGGTGATCTGCGTGACCTGCGGCAGCTTGTAGAGCTCGTCCAGCGTCCAGGACTTCTTGTTGTCGACGAGACCGCGCACCTCGAGCTTCCAGTCGGCGCCGTCGATATCGGGCGCGTCGTCGAGATCGTAATAGGCGTTGAACGGAAACGGCTTCGTGATCGCGCTCTCGGGAAAGGTCGGCGCCAGCGCGTCCGGATTGAACATCCAGGCCTGCACGGCGTCGTTGAACTTCGAGACTTTGGCGAGCATGGTTTCGGCCGAGGACGAGTCGACGACGTCGCAGCCGGTGAGCAGCGTCAGCGCCCCGAGACTGGCACCGCCCGCGATGAAGCGGCGGCGGGTGACATCGGGCATCGTCTTGAGGGAGTCCTTGATCAGCAGCCGCTTGTCGACACCGGGAATCAGGAACGAGCGCTTTGCCATAGTCTCCTCCTCAGCGACCGATGATCATGGCGCGCAGGCTCTTCGGCACCAGCAGCGCGAGCAGAACGTGAATGACGAGGAACGCGCAGATCGCGGCCATGCAGAAGAAGTGCACGTAGCGCGCGGTCGGGTAGTCGCCGAACAGCATCACCAGATAATAGAGCTGCACCGGCTTCCACATGCCAAGTCCGGAGAGCACGATCAGCACGCCGACCACGATGATGCCGGCATAGAGCAGCCGCTGCACGTAATTGTAGACGGTGAGGTCGTCATGGCCGAGCTTGAAGGTCAGCACCGCCCTGACGTCGTGCAACACGCCGGACGGCGTGATCGGCAGCAGCTTCCTGCGGAAGCGGCCGGTGACGAAGCCGGTGACGAGATAGGCGAGACCGTTGATCATCAACAACCACATCGCCGCGAAGTGCCAGAGCAGACCGCCGCCGAGCCAGCCGCCGAGCGTATATTCGCGCGGGAAGCTGAAGCCGAACAGCGGCGAGGCATTGTAGATCTGCCAGCCCGACAGAATCATCAGGATCATGGCAAGCGCGTTGACCCAGTGCATGATCCGCACCCAGGCGGGCTGGATCACTTTGGCCTTGGTAACCCTGACGTGCGCGTCGGTGACTGTGAGGCTCGCCATGCTGGTTCCGTCCTGAATATCTCTGACAGCAATTATACGCCGAAGTTTCCGCTTTCGTTACGCCCTGTCCGGCATCGAATCGATACCGCGAGCTTATCGCGGTCACAAAAAAGCGAGCCGGGCACCGCCGGCTCGCCGTCCTCAAAGCACCCTGTTCGGGGGAAGAAACAGGATCGCGCGGTGTTACGTCGCCGGCATCAGCACGGTGTCGACCACATGGATCACACCGTTCGACTGGTTGACGTTGGAGATCGTCACCATCGAGGTGCCGCCCTTGGCATCGACGATCCAGACCTTGCCGGCCTGCTTCTTCACGGTCAGTTCCTCGCCCTCGGCGGTCTTCAGTTTCTTGCCGTCGGTGAGATCGGAGGCTTCGAGCTTGCCCGGCACGACGTGATAGGTGAGAATCTTGGTCAGCGTCGCCTTGTTCTCGGGCTTGACCAGATTATCGACGGTGCCGGCCGGCAGTTTGCCGAAGGCGGCGTTGGTCGGCGCGAACACCGTGAACGGACCCTTGCTTTCCAGCGTCGGCACCAGGCCCGCCGCCTTCACCGCCGCCACCAGGGTGGTGTGATCCTTGGAGTTGACCGCATTCTGGACGATGTTCTTCGACGGGAACATCGCGGCGCCCCCGACCATGACCGTCTTATCCCCGGCGCGGACAGGGGCGACCGCGGTCGCGGTGATGGCCAGGGCGCTGAAGGCGGCAGCAGCGAGATAGGCAATGCGCTTCGACATGGAGATCTCCCGATTGGATTGTAACCGGCGTGGCCGGCGTTGAGTTGGCAACAACGGTGCTTGCGACCTCTTGGCGTGAAGCAGCAGCGCCGTCGTTGGACCGAACTACGGGAGGGTTTGCGATGCGGTTTCGAAGGAAAATTCTTTGTGATGGTTGAAACTATGTGGGGGGATGTCCGTGGGGTGAGTGTGCGCCACACTCTCCGCCGTGGTCCCGGACAAGCGCAGCGAAGCGAAGCGCAGATCCGGGATCCATAGCCGCAGGGAGTGGTTTGGCGAAGACTCGGAGTTACCCGTCGCGCACGACAATTTCTCCCTGTGGTTATGGGTCCCGGGTTCGCGACTACGTCGCGCCCCGGAACGACGGCGGAGAATGTGGCGCGATGGGCGCGCTTCAATCCCTGTTGTTCGGCGTCTGGATGAAGCCGCGATTATGCGTCGGGCTGATCAAGAGCTCATTGATGCAGACACGCGGCGGCATGCTGGCGATGAAGGCGATGGTGCGGCCGAGATCCTCGGGTTGCAGCATCTTCGCCTGCTCTTCCTCGCTCGGCACCACCGGGCGCAACTTCAGGATCGGAGTCGCCACCTCGCCCGGCATCAGGCAACAGGCGCGCAGGCCGTTCACGCATTCGTCCATGTTGAAGGAATGGGTCAGCGCCAGCACCGCGTGCTTGGTCGTGGTGTAGGCCGGGCCCGGCATCTTCGAGACATGGCGACCGGCCCAGGACGAGACGTTGATGATCGAGCCGTCCTGCTGCTTGCGCATCGTCGGCAGCACGGCGCGCATGCAATAGAGCACGCCATTGAGATTGATCTGGACCAGCTTGTCCCAGCCCTCCAGTTCCATGTCGTTCCAGCTCCGCTTGGGGACATTGACGCCGGCATTGTTGACGAGGAGGTCGATGCGGCCGTGCCTGGCGACGATCTGATCGGCCGCCTTCTGAGCCTCGGCCGCATTGGAGACGTCGAGCGCGATGGCCTCAGCCGCTCCGCCCGCCCCGGTGATCCTGGCAACCACGGTATCCAGGGCATCCTTGCGGCGGCCCGAGACCACCACCGTCCAGCCCTCGGCCGCCAACGCCTCGGCGCCGGCTTCCCCGATCCCGCTGCCGCCGCCCGTGACCCAGGCCACGCGTTTCCCGTTTTTTGACATGCAAACTGTCTCCGTTGCTTCTGCGGGGCGGTTCTTGCTAATCCAGCCCTCGGTTTTGACCGGCCTCTGCCGGCGAGGAATGTTGCATGAACCAAGCTGCCAACGCCAACCTGTTTTCCCGCCTGTTCGACGGCCTGGACGATTCGAAACGGCTCGCGATCGAGACGCATGACGGCGCCCATATCAGCTATGGCGATCTGATCGCACGCGCGGGCCAGATGGCGAACGTGCTGGTCGCCCGCGGCGTGAAGCCCGGAGACCGCGTCGCGGTGCAGGTGGAAAAGTCCGTCGCCAATATCGTGCTCTATCTCGGGACGGTGCGGGCCGGCGCGGTCTATCTGCCGCTTAATACGGCCTATACGCTGAATGAGCTCGATTACTTCATCAGCGATGCCGAGCCGTCGCTCGTGGTCTGCGATCCCTCCAAGGCGGAAGGCCTCGCCCCCATTGCGGCGAAGGTGAAGGCCACGGTCGAGACGCTCGGGCCCGACGGCAAGGGCTCGCTGACGGAGGCCGCCGACAAGGCGAGCCCCGAGTTCACGACCGTTCCGCGTGCGAGCGACGATCTCGCCGCGATCCTCTACACGTCGGGCACCACCGGCCGCTCCAAGGGAGCGATGCTGACGCACGACAATCTCGCGTCGAACTCGCTGAGCCTGGTGGACTACTGGCGCTTCACCGACAAGGACGTGCTGATCCATGCGCTGCCGATCTACCATACCCATGGCCTGTTCGTGGCGACGAACGTGACGCTGTTCGCCCGCGCCTCGATGGTCTTCCTGCCGAAGCTCGATCCTGATCTGATCATCAAGCTGATGGCGCGCGCGACGGTGCTGATGGGCGTGCCGACCTTTTACACGCGCCTGCTGCAGAATCCCGCGCTGTCGAAGGAGACCACCAGCCACATGAGGCTGTTCATCTCGGGCTCGGCGCCGCTGCTCGCCGACACCCATCGCGAATGGTCGGCGCGCACGGGCCATGCGGTGCTCGAGCGCTACGGCATGACCGAAACCAACATGAACACGTCCAACCCCTACGACGGCGAGCGCGTGCCCGGCGCAGTCGGCTTTCCGCTCCCCGGCGTTTCGGTGCGCGTGACCGATCCCGAGACCGGCAAGGAATTGCCGCGCGAGGAGATCGGCATGATCGAGGTGAAAGGCCCGAACGTGTTCAAGGGCTATTGGCGCATGCCGGAGAAGACCAAGTCCGAATTCCGGCCCGACGGCTTCTTCATCACCGGCGACCTCGGCAAGATCGACGCCAAGGGCTACGTGCACATCCTCGGCCGCGGCAAGGATCTGGTGATCTCCGGCGGCTTCAACGTGTACCCGAAGGAGATCGAAAGCGAGATCGACGCCATGCCCGGCGTGGTGGAGTCCGCCGTGATCGGGGTGCCGCATGCCGATTTCGGCGAGGGTGTGACGGCGGTGCTGGTGCGCCAGCCCGGCGCGAGCATCGATGAAGCGACCGTGCTGAAGGGCCTGGACGGACGCCTTGCGAAATTCAAGATGCCGAAGCGCGTCTTCGTCGTCGACGAGCTGCCGCGCAACACCATGGGCAAGGTGCAGAAGAACATCTTGCGCGAGACGTACAAGGACATCTACGCGAAGAAGTGAGGCGCGCACGCTCTCGCCTTCGTCATTGCGAGGAGCCCTTGCGACGAAACAATCCAGACTGCCTCCGCGGAAAGATTCTGGATTGCTTCCGCCTTCGCCGAAAGGCTTCGGCGGACAAGTCGCTGCGCTCGCAATGACGGAGGGTGCAACGGCTACAGCCCGCCTACCAAGCTCAGCACAAACCGGCTGCCCACGATCAACAGATAACACCCGAACGCCACTTCCAGCGTGCGCTTCGACATCGCATGCGCGGCTTTCACGCCGAGCGGTGCGGTGACGAGACTCATCGGCATCACCAGCACGGCGCCGATCAGCGAGACGTAGCCGAGCGCGAATGGCACTTGCAGCGCTGCGACGCCCGGATAGTTCGCCGCGGCGGGCCAGCCGGCATAGATGTAGCCGAGCGCGCCGGGGATCGAGATCAGCACCGCGAGCGCGGACGAGGTCGCAACGGCCTGATGGATCGGACGGCTATAGAAGGTCATCAAGAGGTTCGAGAACAGGCCGCCTCCGATGCCCATTAGGGTCGAGAGAATGCCGACGCAGAAGCCGTAGACGCGCATCAACGGGCCCTTCGGCAGATCATCGCCGAGCTTCCAGGTCTCACGCGCGAAGATCAGCCGGACCGCGGCTGACCAGGCGACCGCGACGAACACGATCTTGAACAGCCGCTCCGGTGCGAAGCGCGCGATTACGCTGCCGGCGATAACGCCGATCAGGATCGGCAGCCACCAGACGCGCAGGATGCTCATGTCGACCGCGCCGCGCTTGTAATGCGCCTGGAACGAGCGGATCGAGGTCGGGATGATCACCGCCAGCGAGGTGCCGACGCACAGCGGCATGCGCACCTCGAGCGGCACGCCGGCGATGCGGAAGCACTCGTAGAACACCGGCACCAAAATCGCGCCGCCGCCGATGCCGAACACGCCGGCCAGAAATCCCGAGAGCGCGCCGGTTGCGATCAGCAGCAGCACGAGCTCGACGACGTCGAAGACCTCGAGGCCGTTCATCGGCAGCGATCCGTCGGCAGTTCTCGCGGATGGGTGGCACAGACGGCTGCGGCAGCGCCGAGGACGGGCGCGGCGATGACCAGAAGGAGGCCCGCGAAGCCTGGGCCTTGCGGATCATAAGTACCAAGCGCCGCGAGACCGTCGATGGCGACGCCGACCAGCGAGAACACCAGCAACGGAAACAGGTCGCCAGGCAGGACGGTATGGAGGCCGCGCGCGGTGCGCCGATGGGGGATGGACGTCAGACTGACATGGGTGGGCATGGTTGGTCCCCAACTGCTTGGTATCTGGCAAAATTAGACTCTCCCGTTTTGCGGCGATATCTCTCGCAACCGGGATACTTCCTTGCGAAATGCGGAAGGATGGCGATGGACCAGATTGCGGCGATGGCGACCTTTGTGCGGGCCGTGGACGCCGGCAGCCTGTCGGCGGCGGCGCGATCATTGCCGAGCTCGCTGACGTCGGTGAGCCGGCAGATTTCCGCGCTCGAGCGGCATTTCGGCACGCGCCTCTTGATGCGGACGACGCGACAGCTCGCGCTCACGGAGGATGGGCGCATGCTCTACGAGCGCGCCAAATCGATCCTGGGCGAGCTCAGGGAGATCGAGGAGGGGCTGGCCGGAAATCGCCGCGAGCCGTCGGGACGGCTTCGGGTCAGCGCGCCGACATTGATGGGACGTCTGCTGATCGCGCCGCTGCTCGGCGACTTCCTGCGCGCCTATCCATCCCTCTCCGTGGACCTGCTGTTGGTCGATCGCAACGTCGATTTGATCGAGGAGGACGTCCACCTGGCGCTTCGCGTCGGGCGCATGCCGGATTCGCAACTGGTGATGCGAAAGCTCGCGGAGGTGCAGATGATTCACTGCGCCTCGCCAGATTACCTCGCACGCCGCGGCGAACCGGAGACGCCGGCGGACCTGGCGCAACATGATTGCCTGGTGTTTTCCGACGCGCCGGGTGCGGCAACCTGGCGATTCGGCCGCGAGGCGAATGGCGGAACGCGAGTCCGCATCTCGGGACGGCTCTGGATCAACAGTCTCGATGCGCTCGCCGCCGCCGCCGAGAACGGCGCAGGAATCATCCGCGTACCGTCATGGCAGGTGGAGAGGCAGCTGGCGGAAGGACGGCTGCGACGTCTGTTGGGCGCGCACGAGCCGGCGCCGGCGCCGCTGCACGCGCTGTATCAGCCGTCGCGCCTAGGCTCGACGAAGATTCGCGCCTTCATCGATTTCCTGGTCGCGCGGTGGCGCAGAAGCGATCCGCTCAGCCGGTGATCTCTGTGGCGGGTGGAATGCAGGGGGCGCATATCCGCGCGGGATCAAATCGGACGGTGAGAAGGACGGTTGGCGGTCGCGAGAACAGGGCTGGCGACGTCTTTGGCCGATCTCTGCCCGGTTTGGATGGCAGGGTCCGTTTAGAGGTGTTCCAATAGCAATTTCAACGCGCCGCGGCTCCAGCCAATATTATGAAGTAATATTCGTTTCTTCGTTGGCGGACCGAGGTCCTGGTATACCAAGCTGCTGATTGGACTTGTTTCATCAAGGCTGTAGAGATGAACCGAGGTTCGATTTATGGCGATTTGGTGATTGCGCAGGCCAAATCGACTCCGTAAATAGAGCCGACCTTTCGCGATCCCCGCGCGCCCCATGCTGGGCCGCAACAAACATCAAAAGCCGCCCATGACCGCACGGATCGAACGACCGCTTTCGCCGCACATCCAAACCTATCGCTGGACCCTGACGATGGCGCTGTCCATCGTTCACCGTGCCACCGGCATCGCACTTTACGCCGGAACGCTGCTGCTGGCTTGGTGGCTGATCGCAGCCGCCTCCGGTCCAGCCGCCTACGCCCATGTCCAGGCCTTCACCGGCAGCATCATCGGCCGCCTGATCGTGTTCGGCTACACCTGGGCGCTGATGCACCATATGCTGAGCGGCATCCGGCATTTCGTGTGGGACCTCGGCTACGGCTTCAAGGCCAACGAGCGCGAAGCCCTGACCTGGGGCGCGCTGATCGGCGGCATCGTGCTGACGGTGCTGATCTGGATCATCGCCTATGCAATCGGAGGCGGACGATGAGCTACACCGAATCCCACGGCTCTCCGAAGCCGCCATCCATGCGCACCCCGCTCGGCCGCGTCCGCAATCTCGGTGCGGCGCATTCGGGCACCTCCGATTTTTGGCGCCAGCGCATCACCGGCGTCGCCATGACGCTGCTGATGATTCCGGTCGTGGTCATCGTGATGATGCTGCTCGGCCGCAACCAGGCCGGCGCCGCGCAGATCCTCGGCTCGCTGCCCATCGCGGTGATTCTCCTGCTCTTCATCGCCGCCAGCGCCTGGCACATGAAGATCGGGATGCAGGTGGTGATCGAGGACTACGTCCATAACGAGAAGCTGAAGCTCACCGCGATCATGCTCAACAACTTCTTCTCGATCGCCGTGGCACTCGCCTCGACCTACGCGATCCTGAAACTTTCCTCCGGAGTGTAACCCATGGTTACCGGAACATCGGCCGCCACAACGAATGGCACGGGCAACGGCGCTCCCGCCACCAACGGCAAAGCCTATCCGATCGAAGACCACACCTATGACGTCGTCGTGGTCGGTGCCGGCGGCGCCGGCCTGCGCGCGGTGGTCGGCTGCAGCGAGGCCGGACTGCGCACCGCCTGCATCACAAAAGTGTTTCCGACCCGCTCGCACACGGTTGCGGCGCAGGGCGGCATCTCCGCCTCGCTCGGCAACATGCACAAGGACGACTGGCGCTGGCACATGTACGACACCGTGAAGGGGTCGGACTGGCTGGGCGACCAGGACGCGATCGAATACATGGTGCGCAACGCGCCCGAGGCGGTCTACGAGCTCGAGCATTGGGGCGTGCCGTTCTCGCGCACCGAGGACGGCAAGATCTACCAGCGCCCGTTCGGCGGCATGACCATGGACTACGGCAAGGGCCAGGCGCAGCGCACCTGCGCCGCCGCCGACCGCACCGGCCACGCGATGCTGCACACGATGTACGGCCAGTCGCTGCGCCACGCGGCCGAGTTCTTCATCGAATTCTTCGCCATCGACCTGATCATGGACGACCAGGGCACCTGTCGCGGCGTCATCGCGCTCAAGCTCGACGACGGCACGCTGCACCGCTTCCGCGCCCAGACCGTGATCCTCGCGACCGGCGGCTACGGCCGCGCCTACGCCTCCTGCACCTCGGCGCACACCTGCACCGGCGACGGCGGCGGCATGGTGCTGCGCGCCGGCCTGCCGCTGCAGGACATGGAGTTCGTGCAGTTCCACCCGACCGGCATCTACGGTTCGGGCTGCCTCGTCACCGAAGGCGCGCGCGGCGAGGGCGGCTATCTCGTCAACTCCGAGGGCGAGCGCTTTATGGAGCGCTATGCGCCGTCGGCCAAGGACCTCGCCTCGCGCGACGTGGTCTCGCGCGCGATGACGATCGAGATCCGCGAGGGACGCGGCGTCGGCAAGAAGAAGGACCACATCTTCCTACATCTCGACCATCTCGATCCCGCCGTGCTGGCCGAGCGCCTGCCGGGCATCTCCGAATCCGCAAAGATCTTCGCCAATGTCGACGTGACGCGCGAGCCGATCCCGATCGTGCCGACGGTGCACTACAACATGGGCGGCATTCCCACGAACTATCACGGCGAAGTCCTGACCAAGAAGGACGGCGACGACAACGCGGTGATCCCCGGCCTGATGGCGATCGGCGAAGCGGCCTGCGTCTCCGTGCACGGCGCCAACCGCCTCGGGTCCAACTCGCTGATCGACCTCGTCGTGTTCGGCCGCGCCGCAGCGCTCCGCCTCGCCGAGAAGCTGACGCCGAATGGCAAGCAGCCCGAGCTGCCGGCGAACTCGGCCGAGATGGCGCTCGGCCGCCTCGACCATTACCGCTACGCCTCCGGCGGCACACCGACCGCGAAGCTGCGCGAAGGCATGCAGCATGTGATGCAGAACAATTGCGCGGTGTTCCGCACCGGCGAAGTCCTCAGCGAGGGCCAGAACCTGATCGCGAAGGTCCACAGCGGCATTACCGACATCGCCGTGTCCGACCGCTCGCTGGTGTGGAATTCGGACCTCGTCGAGACGCTCGAATTCGACAATCTGATCTCTCAGGCGGTGGTGACGATGAACTCGGCCGCCAACCGCACCGAGAGCCGCGGCGCCCATGCCCGCGAGGACTTCTCCGAACGCGACGACAAGAACTGGATGAAGCACACGCTGGCCTGGCTGGACGATGCCGGCAAGGTCAGGATCGAGTATCGCCCGGTTCACGACTACACCATGACCAACGACGTGCAGTACATCCCGCCGAAGGCGCGCGTGTATTGATCAGGACTCGTCATGCGCGGGCAAAAGGCGCGAAGCGACGTCTTCAAACCTGATGCCCCGCGCATCCATCTTTCGAAAAGAGGGATGGATCGCCGGGTCAGGCCCGGCAATGACGCGGAAAACCAGAGGCAGGACTTATGGTTGAATTCGCACTTCCGAAGAACTCGAAGATTTCCGGTGGCAAGACCTGGCCGAAGCCCGCGGGGGCGACCGAGCTCCGCGAGTTCAAGGTCTATCGCTGGAATCCGGATGACGGCAAGAATCCGAGCGTCGACACCTACTACGTCGACACCAATGATTGCGGTCCGATGGTGCTGGACGGCCTGATCTGGATCAAGAACCACATCGACCCGTCGCTGACCTTCCGCCGCTCCTGCCGTGAAGGCGTCTGCGGCTCCTGCGCCATGAACATCGACGGCCAGAACACGCTGGCCTGCACTCGCTCGATGCACGACGTGAAGGACGGCGCGGTGAAGATCAATCCGCTGCCGCACCAGCCGGTGGTGAAGGACCTCGTCCCGGATCTCACCAATTTCTACGCCCAGTACGCCTCGGTCGAGCCCTGGCTGAAGACGACCTCGCCGACGCCGCAGAAGGAATGGCGCCAGAGCCACCAGGACCGCGAGAAGCTCGATGGCCTCTACGAGTGCATCCTCTGCGCCTGCTGCTCGACCTCATGCCCGAGCTATTGGTGGAACAGCGAGCGCTATCTCGGGCCCGCCGCGCTGCTCCAGGCCAACCGCTGGGTCTCCGATTCCCGCGACGAGGCCACCGGCGAGCGGCTCGACAATCTCGAGGACCCGTTCCGCCTCTACCGCTGCCACACCATCATGAACTGCGCCAAGGCGTGCCCGAAGGGACTGAACCCGGCGGAAGCCATCGCCGAGCTCAAGCTGAAGATGGTCGAGCGCCAGATCTGATTGGCGCTGTGAGCGACGACGCGTCTGTCTGCGGCCCGGAGCATTGTCGGTTCTGATCGAATCAGAACCGAAGCTCGTTCTCGAACAATGATTCAAGCGCGAGGTCGATCACCCGATTCCCATCGCGCTTTATTGATGCTCCACTACATGCTTGGTGCCAGGCGGGGGTGACGCTGCCGCCGCGCTAGGTTTTGAATTCGCGCGTTCGATTACCCAGCGCAGTTGGCGGTCCGTGGCGCGCAACTTGATCTCGTCCGAGGCGAGCGCGGCGAGATTGGCAAGGATCTGCTTCTGCGTTTCGTCCAGCACGCGTGGCCGAGTGTCGATCACGCAGAGCGACCCCAGGGTAAAGCCGTCGGGATCGCTCACTGGGCTGCCAGCGTAGAACCGAAACCCCAGCTCACCCTTCACCGCCGGATTCTCCGCAAAACGCAAGTCGGTCGCGAGGTTCTCGGCGACCATGATACCCTTCTGCAGAATGGTGTAGTTGCAGAACGCCCAGCCGCGCGGCGTATCGACCATGTCGAGCCCATAGCGCGACTTGAACCATTGTCGGGTCGGAGTCAGCATCGTCAGCAGTGCCACGGGAGCATCAAGGCTGCGTGCCGCCAGCCAGATCAGGCGATCGAAAGAATCTTCAGGCGGCGTGTCGACGAGGCCAGAGCGTTCGAGTGCGAGAAGCCGCTGGCCTGCTCGAACGCGGGAGGGCCGTCGGCGTCGAGGCGGTGCGTGACGGCAGGACATTGCGGATCAACGCGTCCAGGGAGGTGGTGCTCGCGCTCGGTGCAATACAGACACCGTCCGTGCTGATGCGCTCCGGCATCGGCGACGAGAACGAGCTTCGAACGTTTGGTATACCCGTGGTCCAGCACCTGCCCGGTGTCGGGCAGAACCTGCAGGATCACGTATCGTTCGGATGCATCTGGGAATATCGCGAGCCGATCGCGCCGCGCAACACCGGCAATGGGGCGACGCTCTACTGGAAATCCGATTCCGCGCTCAAGTCTCCCGACCTGCTGTTCTGCCAGGTCGAGTTTCCGGTGCCGAGCCCCGAGACGGCCAGCCGGGCGCCTGCCCACGGCTGGATGATGTTCGCCGGCCTCGCTTTGCCGAAGAGCCGAGGCAGGGTCAGGCTCCGAAACGCCGAGCCGCTTGCGACGCCGCGGATCGAAGCCAACATGCTGTCGCACCCTGACGATGTGAAGACGGCGATCGCCTGCGTCGATGTCTGCCGTGCGCTCGGCAATACCCGCGCCTTCGAGCCGCTGGTGGCGCGCGAGTCGATGCCCGGCCCTCTCGGTGGCGCTGAGATGGAACGCTTCGTGCGCGACTCCGCGGTGACCTACTGGCATCAGATATGCTCGGCGAAGATGGGGCGTGACGCAATGTCCGTGGTCGATGGCAAGCTCAAGGTCTACGGCATCGACCGGCTTCGCATCGCCGACGGTTCGGTGATGCCGCGGATCACCACCGGGAACACGATGGCGCCCTGCGTCATCATCGGAGAGAAGGCGGCACGCGCGCTGCGCGACGAGCACGATATCTGACCGCCAGTCTCCCCGAACGGCGGCTTGTAAGCCGCCTCACCTGACGTGCCCCTCTCGAACAGAGCTGCGAGGGGCTATCGCGCCGGACCGGCGGGACTATCCCGCCGCGTGATTCATTGAATTGCAACCATAGATTATATCGATAATCGGCTTCCTTCCTTGCGCGAAACTCAGTTAAGCTGGCGATCAGGGACAGGAGCCGTGCAAAGGGCGCAACGCAATTCGCTGAGGTTGTTGCAGTGGATGATGGCGGCATCCCTGGCGCTGCCGATTGCGCTATTTGTCGTTGCCGCCGCGATCTCCTACAGATCGACCAACGATATCGCCGACCGCGAGATCGAGCGCACGGTCGCCATCGCGCATGAGCAGGCGCTCAAGGTGTTCGAGACCATCGACCGCAGCCTTGCCGAGCTCAACGAGGTCGTGCGCGGGCTTTCCGACGACGTCATCCGCGCGCGGGAGCCGGAGCTGCATCGCCGCCTCAAGCGGCTGACCAATGCGCTGCCCCAGCTCAAATCGGCCTGGATCTTCGACGCGGACGGAAAAGCGCTGGTCAACAGCCTTGCGTCGCCGCCGCCGGACCTCGGTTTTGCCGATCGCGAATATTTTTATGCCCACATCGACCAGAGCATCGGCCGTTTCATCGGCGCGGCGCTGACGCCGCGCCCGCCCTATCAGGGCGCCCGCTTCTTTGGCGTCAGCCGCCGACGCGAGTCCGACGACGGCCGCTTCATCGGCGTGATCCAGGCCTCCGTGCTGCCGGAATATTTCGAGAGTTTCTACACCAGGATCGGATCCGAGCCCGGCAGCTTCTTCGCGATGGGACGAACCGACGGTGCGATGCTCGCCCATTTTCCCCGGCTCGACCGCGAGCTTCGGCTCGATCCGGCCGGACCGCTGGGCCAGAAGATCTCGGCTCAACCCGAGCACGGCCTCATCACCGTCGCCTGGCCCTCGGACGGCATCGAGCGGCGCATCGCCTACCGACGTGTCGCCGAGTATCCGATCTATGTCAGCGCTGGGCTCGAGACCTCGGCGATCCGCGCGCGCTGGTTCGCTACCATGGGACAGCATCTGGTGTTCGGCGTTCCCGCCACCGCGCTTCTGTTTCTGTTGCTGGCGCTCGCATTGCGGCGCACCCGGCACCTTCAGGCGGAAGCTGCGAAGCGGCGCGAGGCCGAGGAGGCGCTCAAGCACAGCCAGCGCCTGGAGGCGCTCGGGCAGCTCACCGGCGGCGTCGCGCACGACTTCAACAACCTCCTGACCGTGATCCGCGCCTCGGTCGACCTCTTGAACCGGCCGCAGCTGACGGAGGAGCGGCGACAGCGCTACATCACGGCCATTGCGGATTCGGTGGCGCGCGCGGCCAAGCTGACCTCGCAGCTGCTCGCCTTCGCGCGGCGCCAGACCCTGAAGCCCGAATTGTTCGACGTCGGTGCGCGGGTGCAGTCGCTGCACGATATGCTCGCCACGCTGCTGGGCCCAGGGATCGAGATCGTCATGCAGCTGCCGGCGGAGCCGTGTCTCGTCAATGCCGATGCCGGCCAGTTCGAGACCGCGCTGATCAACATGGCGACCAACGCGCGCGATGCCATGCAGGGCAAAGGAAGGATCGTCTTCGAGGTCGAGGCCGCAACGACCGCTCCGGACGCGCCGGCGCAGCATTCCGCCAACCAGACCATGGCAAGCCATGGCTTCGTCCGCATCACCGTCAGCGACACCGGTGTCGGCATTCCCGCCGCACGGCTCGGGCGCATCTTCGAACCGTTCTTCACCACCAAGCAGATCGGCCATGGCACCGGACTCGGCCTGTCCCAGGTGTTCGGCTTCGCCCGGCAGTCCGGCGGCGAAGTGACCGTTACGAGCGAGGTGGGGCACGGCAGCACCTTCTCGCTCTATCTGCCGCGGGTGCCGCCGGAGCTGCTGCCGCAGCGCGAGGCGCCCAACACTGCGCCGGCGGCGGCAGGCACCGGCATTTCGGTGCTGGTGGTCGAGGACAATATCGAGCTTGCCAATTTCGCCGCCGACGGCCTCACCGAGCTCGGCTACGGCATCACGCTGGTCGACAACGCCGCCGATGCACTTGCCGAGCTCGTCGTGGGCGCGGATCGCTTCGACGTCGTGTTCTCGGACGTGGTGATGCCAGGGATGACCGGGCTCGATCTGGTACAGGCGATCCGCGAGCGCGGCATCGCCGTGCCGGTCGTGCTGACCACGGGCTACAGCCAAGCCCTGTCACAACAGGGCGCGGCCGGCTGCGATCTCGTGCAAAAGCCCTATTCGATCGAGGAATTGTCGCACGTTCTGCACCGGGCCGCGCAGCTGCGGCACGTCCGCGACGGCGCCGCGGAGTGAAACGGCGGCCGGAACCCAAGGGAACCGACTGATTTCCTTGTGCGTTGTCCGCTCATGCACAAGCCGGCCACAACGCGCGAACAAGGCAAGAAGCCGCCCATTGTGGAGATCAAAGGCGAGAACGGCGATGACGTGGCACCGCCCCCGCCCGAACTGCTCGAACCCGACCCCGAACTCACCCCCGAGGAAGCCGAGCAGGCCCGCAAGGATTATCTGCTGACGCGGTTCTGGATCAGCGCTCGCGGCTTTTGGGGCCGCAAGGGCGACCGCCTCGCCTGGCCGCTTTCGATCGGTCTCGGCCTGCTGATCGTACTGACGGTCGGCTTCCAATACGGCATCAATGTCTGGAATCGCGCGATCTTCGACGCTATCGAGAAGCGCGATGCGGCGAGTGTCTTCCATCTCACGGTCGTGTTCTTCCCTCTCGCGATCGGCAGCATCGTGCTCGCAGTGGCGCAGGTGTTCGCGCGCATGGGCATCCAGCGGCGCTGGCGGGCCTGGCTCACGGCGAGCGTGCTGACCCGTTGGCTCAAGAACGGCCGTTACTACCAGCTCAACCTCGTCGGCGGAGACCACGACAATCCCGAATACCGGATCGCCGAGGATCTGCGGATTGCGACCGACTCTCCGGTCGATTTCCTCGCCGGCGTGACGTCCGCGCTGCTGTCGGCCGTAACTTTCATCGTCGTGCTCTGGACCATCGGCGGCGCGCTCACCGTCACGCTTGGCGGCTCGGCCATCACCATCCCCGGCTTCCTCGTGATCGCCGCGATCCTGTACGCAGCGATTGCGTCGAGCTCGATCCTGGTGATCGGTCGGCGCTTCGTCCAGGTCTCCGAGGACAAGAACCGGGCCGAAGCCGATTTCCGCCACACGCTGACGCGCGTGCGTGAGAACGGCGAGAGCATCGCGCTGCTCGGCGGGGAACAGGAAGAGCGCGACGGAATCGACCGCAATTTGACCCGCGTGCTGCGGCAATGGGCGCGACTCGCCGGCCAGCACATGCGCACCACGCTGGTGTCGCAGGGATCGAGCCTGGTCGCGCCGGTGGTGCCGCTGCTGCTGTGCGCGCCAAAATTCCTCGACGGCAGCATGACGCTCGGACAGGTGATGCAGGCGGCCTCCGCCTTCACCATCGTGCAGAGCGCGTTCGGCTGGCTGGTCGACAATTATCCGCGGCTGGCCGACTGGAACGCCTGTGCGCGCCGCATCGCCTCGCTGATGATGTCGCTCGACGGTCTCGAACGCGCCGAGCAGGGCGATGGCCTTGGCCGCATCAAGCGCGGCGAGACGCGCAATGACGCCATGCTGGAGCTGAGGGACCTCTCCGTCACGCTCGACGACGGCACCGCCGTGGTCGGCGAGACCGAGGTCGTGATCGACCCCGGCGAGCGGCTGCTGGTCGCCGGCGAATCCGGCACCGGCAAGAGCACGCTGGTGCGCGCCATCGCAGGCCTGTGGCCATGGGGCGGCGGCGGCGTCAACTTCCATGCCGACCGCCGCCTGTTCATGCTGCCGCAGCGGCCTTACGTGCCTTCGGGGTCTCTGCGCCGCGCTGTCGCCTATCCCGGCGCCGCCGACCACTGGACGGTGGATGAGATCGGCAACGCCCTGCACAAGGTCGGCCTCGATCATCTCAAGGAGAAGATCGAGGAGGAAGGACCTTGGGACCAGACGCTGTCCGGCGGCGAGAAGCAGCGCCTCGCCTTCGCGCGGCTGCTGCTGCACAATCCCGACATCGTCGTGCTCGATGAGGCGACCTCGGCGCTCGACGAGAAGAGCCAGGACAAGATGATGAAGATGATCACCGACGAGCTGCCGAAGGCGACGATCGTCAGCGTCGCACATCGCGCCGAGCTGGAGGCCTTCCACAGCCGCAAGATCGTGCTGGAGCGGCGCAAGGGCGGCGCCAAGCTCGTCAGCGACATCGATCTGATTCCGCGCAATGGCAAGCGCAAGCTGCTCGGCCGCTTCCTGCGCCAGCGCAAGGCGCCGCCGAAAAAGGCGGCGTGAGTTTTCTCTCTTCGTCGTCCCGGACAGGCACGCTCTAAGCGCGCACCGATCCGGGGCGACCGGGCGATCTGTTGCCCGCATCGAGCGTTGGAGCCCTCCTCAAAACCGGTTATGCATGCGCCGCTGGCAATGAGGGCCTTTGGCTTGGCATGACCCGAAGCAATACACTGCTGTCATGCTGACAGGGACGAACAAGGGAGGTTGCGATGATCGACCATCTGGGTATCTCGGTCTCCGACTATGAACGCGCGAAAGCCTTCTACACGACGGCGCTGGCGCCGCTCGGCTACAGCCTGATCATGGAGGTCACGGCAGAGCAGACCGGGCACGCTTCCGCCGCAGGCTTCGGCGCCGAGGGCAAGCCCGATTTCTGGATCGGCGGCGAAGGCGCCATGAACAAGCCGGTGCATGTCGCCATTCGCGCCAAGGACCGTGCCACGGTCGACGCCTTCTACAAGGCCGCAATCGCGGCCGGCGGTTGCGACAACGGTTCGCCCGGCATTCGCCCGCATTACCACCCGAACTACTACGGCGCGTTCGTGCTCGACCCTGACGGTCACAATATCGAGGCCGTTTGCCACGAGCCGGAATAGGAAAGATTCGACAGGAACATCGTTCCGGGCAGGCCGTTATCGTTCCTTGCGAAAAGGAGCACGACATGGCCAACGACAATGCCGGCGACGTCGATCGCGTCTGGGGTCTGATGCAGAAAATCGGCTTCGCGATGCTGGTCACGCGCGACGGTGACAAGCTCCGCGCGAGGCCGATGAGCGCCTGTCTCGACCGCGAAGCGAACACGATTTTTTTCCTCACCGATGCTCGGCGTCACAAGGATGAGGAAATCGCGCGCAACCCGTCCATCAACCTGTCGTTCGCGGATGCCGGCAGCCAGAAATATGTGTCGCTGACCGGCACTGCCGTCGTCTCCAACGACCGTGCCAAGATCAAGGAGCTGTTCTCGACGCCGGCCAAAGCGTGGTGGGACTCTGCGGAAGATCCCAACATCCGCGTGCTCAAGGTCACGCCTGACGACGCCGAATTCTGGGACTCGCCGGGGACGGTGATCTCCTACGTGAAGATGGCAGCCGCAGCCGTCACGAACACACGTCCCGATATCGGTGAGAACCGCAAGGTCTCGATGTGATGCCGATTGAACCGCCCGAGATTCCGCCGTCGACACCAGGGACGCCAACAGAGCCGCCGCCCGGAATTCCCCCTGGCAATCCGCAACCTGAGATCACACCGCCGGTTCGTGAGCCAGGCGAATCACCGCGCCCCGACGAATTGCCGGGCCGCATGCCCGAAGAGATTCCATCGCGCGGACCGAATGGGCCGCTCACTCCGAATCCTGCGACAGATGCAATGCCGCGGGATCACGCATGATCTCTCCAATCACATGTAAGGCGATTGCAACCAGCATCTGAATGCGCAATGAACATCGCCATAGTGAGATGATCTGCGTACAGAAATAAATCGAGCTGCGATCGCATATCCCGCCACAATGCGGCCTAACGCGTAGCTGTTGATCACAACACTTCGTCAAAGAACCTTCCGGGGAAGTTCACCACCATGACCAACCTTCGTTTCGTGCTGCTTGCGACGACGGCTCTGACCGCGATGCAATTGGCAAACACCGCATCGCATGCGCAAGGCGCTTCGCCGCTCGTGGTCGCTCAGGCCCAGCCTCAAGACACGGGTCCTGACGGAAAACCGAAGCAGCCGCCGAAGGGACCGCCTGCGGCCGCTCCGCCTGCAGCACCCGCGCGTCCGGCGGCGCCGCCGCCCGCGGCAGCACCGCCCCACC
>NZ_RQIT01000037.1 GCF_003837805.1 Bradyrhizobium sp. RP6
TGATCTCGAATCCGGGCCTCATCAATTTGGATCACCTGACCCATGGCATTCCCATCGTTCATTCAAAGCTCCTTCATTCTAGAAGAAGCCGTCAATCCTGAAAGTGCGAAAGACTCTGTACGTTATCACCAAGGGCGCCCGGCAATTACGTCAACGATCGTGACTTCACGATGGGACTGCGGCGTAGGCCGAAGCTGACTCCAATCCAGCTCGCGCCCGCCACGATTAGATCGACGCCGAGAAACAGGCCCAGAATATAAACACTGCTTATCGGCCAACGCGCTAAGATCAACGATCCAATCAGCAGAGTAATGACGCCCGATATCGCCAGCCAGGACCGGGGCGTTGCGCGTTTGATGCTGAACGCCAGGATCAGGCGCATGATGCCGGCGGCGACCAGCGATGCGCCGAGCGCCAGCGTAAGCAGCACAGCGGCGAGCGTAGGATTATCAAATGTCACAAGCCCCGCGACGATGTAGAGCGCACCCAAAAGAGCGCATAGCAAGAACTTGCCCCAGGTCTTAACCTGGAAAGCATTGATCATTTCGGCAACGCCGGCGACGATCATCATCACGCCAACTAGCACCACACTCGCCATCGTCGCGAGCGCAACGCTACCAAGCGCCACGAAGCCAGTGATCAGATAAACTACGCCGAGGGCGAAAACCCAACCCCACTTCGTTAGCGAAGCGGTGCCCGGACCAGCTCGAAGCCGCACGATATCAGACGAACTTGTCATGGAGGTCTCCGTTGCCAAAGCTGTGCCGCAGCATGGCGCGCCTAGCCATCGCTTTGTTGCGATTAGGGTTGAGCTTGCGGGCCGTTGCGAGCAGCCGACTCAGTGTGCCCATCAATCTATATGCTCGCCTGCTGGGTGCCATCCGCATCGTGACCTCCTCTCTTCGGGCTTGGACCGCATCCCAGGACGCGGGAGGACCACATTACTAAGCCCGGCGAGGCGGTGTCGTAGGCCGAGCAATTGGCGTGCCACGTTTTGCGAGCCGCGCGTCGAGAGCGAACCAGCTTCTTCGTGACGCGATCGTGAAATCGCGGCCGTTTGTGGCAGCTTGCCGCCAAACGTCTTAAGTCCGACGCGCATGAACGCGACAACATGAACATCTTGCGCGTGGCGGCGATTGGCCTAACCGCATTCTCGAGGGGGTGGTATGCGCGCCCACACGACGGAGTTGGACAAACACGAAGGCCGAAAGCTGTCATCCATCCGGTACATTATCCTCCTCGGAGCCACTGGTTACAGTACTCCCATGGCTGAGCGCTCCAGAACCGAGATGGGGAGTGACGACGCCCTCGATAGTGATTCCCTCTCCTTTGGCACGGCAAATGCAGGTCTCCTGCAATGCGCGCGGCCTGAGGAGAAATCATCCTATGATCACGCGAATGGGCCGCTCACGAAAGCTCAAGCCTACTCGGCGGCCGCAACCAACTCCTGATGAACCGGTCGAAGCAGCGTAATCCAACGAACGGCGTTGTCAGGCATCGCAATGGTCTACGGCGATGGGGTGAGCTCGGCGAAAGCCGAACATTCCTCTTTGCAATGGAGAAGCATCATGTCCAGAGTCACAGACGTTCTTGTTGCTTTTGATACGGAATCCATTCTTCAGAAGTACTCGAATCCGAGCAAAAGACCGGACAGCCCCACTCTCATTGATTTCCGCCATGTCTACATGATCACAAATCAGGACAACGTGATCAGTGGGCAAGCGGGCGGCGAGCTCGACCTGAAGGCCCAGGTCGGGGATTTGATTCGTTGGCGCGAGACCAGCCTCTCCCTTGGGTTCGAGAAGTCAGTGATCTTCTACCGCTTCATCGGAAACGTAGGGAACGAGCTGATCTCGACGCCGACCCCGCGGAAGGCGGAGGCCTCGTTCGCGCATCCCAATCCTAGCAATCCGTCCGTGCCGACATGTCAGACGATCGCCAATTACTATTGGTCCTCGGAAACTTTGGCTATCGGACGAGTTACCTACCATTTCAACTTCATGGTCGTCGATCGCAATTGCAGCGCGCTGGGATACTTCTCGTGGGATCCGTTCATCAGCATCCACAATTGATGCGGATGATCATCAAGGCGTCGAAGGAACCGCGCAGCGGGGCAACGGCCATGATCCCAACCACCCTCGACTCCGAGGGTGGCATGAAATGGCAGGTGCGGAGCTTGCGGTCCGGAGGCGTGCCGACCTCACCCGTCGTCCCTGGCAGATCGGCCTTCTCGACCAGCTGTCGCCTTTTTCGCGTCGCTCTCGAATGAGACCGATTCGCCGTCAGCACCATCCAGTTCGGCCGGCCCAAGCACTTGGCAAGCTCCGCGGTTGCCGAGCATCCCACGGTCGGGAGGAAGGGAAACAGCAATGGCCAAAGACAGACCCTCAACCAAGAGCCAACGCTCCGAGTCTAACGTTGCCGTTCTCATCATCGTCGACGCCGAGACGCTACTGTCACGGTATCCGAATGCCAGTCTCTCGCCCGAGGCGCCCGTACGCGTCGACAGTGAGCATCTCTATGTCCTGGCCGCGCGCGATGGCGGGCCACTCGGGAGCAATGACGGCCATCTCGATCTGACCGTCACGCCTGGCGTCCATCTGCGCATCCGTGGAAGTGCCCTGGCCTTGAGAGGAGAGCATATCGTCGTGTTTGATGGGATCACGCAGGAACACGCTGGTGTCCTTTCCCCCTTTGAGCTTGTCCTGCGCCGAGCCTTGACCGTCGCGACGCCCAACTTCGAGAATTTGTTGCAGCCGGGCAACCAAAGCATCGACGACCATTTCTGGCAGAGCCAAGTGCTGGCCGATGGGGTGGCGGCTTGCGATCTGAACTTCATGGTCTTGAACAAGGCCTGCTTGGTGCTGGGATACTTCCGATGGCGTCTCCAGATCAACATCTCGGGTCTAAGGGAGGTGCCGTAGTCGGCCGCTCCGAGCGCGGTCGTTCAATCCCGAACCCGGCTGGGAGTTCTGTGAGAGCTCCTGGAATAGCCAGTTCTCGCGATGTCGCTCGGCCCGTTTAGCGGCTCAAATATCATGTATCGACGAGGGTACTGGCCGTGATCGAGAAGGCCAGCCGCAGCAAGGAATTCCGGACTCTTAACTCGAGGCGGCGCCGAGCCTTATCGCCGGCAGCGACCTTGCTCGTTGATGACCGTGACCATCTCGTGCTCGTAGCCAGCGCCGACGCCTTCGGCCTCGTCTAGCTTGGCGCGCTCGGCTGGATCGAAGCTGAACAGGACTCCGATCACTGTGTTGTTGTTACCACTAGCAAATGCGTTGCACTTCCCAGACAGGTCCCTGCTGCGCTTATGGAAGCGAAGCGCATGCCCGGGCAAGATAGCAATGCCGAGCGGCTTGCAGCTCGGCATTCGCTTGCGCAGCCATGCGGTCGACATGTTGGACCCGTAGGCAAGATAGACGCCTGGCTCCGGTGGCCCGGTTTTTGCTTTCTTCAGCGGCTCGATCGGCGGATCGCCCGGCCTGACGATCGTGCGCAGCGGAACCGTCATGATGCTGTGCTCTTCGGACTTTTCGCCTTCGCGAGTGATAATGGGCTGTCCATCCTCCAGGTCGAGGATTGGGACGGGCCTGCCGGTCCATCCACAATCAGCGCAGCGCGGTCGTTCCCAGAGTACGCCGGGTGCGGCAGCGTTTTCAGCGTGTTCTGGTTCGAGATGCGGCGAGCCGCAGTTCGGGCATTCCTCAGGCACACCGCGCAACGCACGAATGATCGATCGGGACAGCATTCCGCTGGCAACCTGGACATCACATGCGCCATGTCGGCATCAAGCCAGGTGGCGGACTTTGAATGCGTTAGCCAGTTGGAAAACGTCCATGCGGTCTCCAGAGCGCTTTTAACGGCCCCGCGACGCTCTTTGTTGGTGTCGCCCGGCAGAAGCTCGTTGCAGATGATTTCCGTCCACGCGCGGAAGTTCGCATGCTGCGGCGGTGTGTCGGTCCACATTGCCGAGTGAGCTATGGCTGATTTTGGGTGACGCGGCCTGATCAGGCGGCGTGGCTTTCAGTGTTCGGAATGACTTCGATTCCGTCGATGAACTTTACACCGGCGATGACTTTCGGCAACTGGTTCGTGCTCTTCAATCGCCGCCAGGTCTTCGATGCGGCGTCGATGAGCTTGAACACCATCAGCTTCGCGGTTTGTTGCGACAGCGATCCCTTGGTCCCCACCGTTCGGTGGCGCACCGTGGCGAAGACGCTCTCGATCGGGTTCGAGCTGCGTAGGTGGATCCAGTGCTCAGCAGGGAAGTCGAAGAAGGCGAGCAGCGCGTGGCGATCCTTGATCAGGCACTCCACCGCACGTTCGTATTTGACGTGGTATTTCTCGACGAAGACGTCGATCGCGGTTTCAGCTTCGGCCCGGTGTGGGGCCAGATAGATGTTCCGCAGGTCGTTCTTCATGGGGCCCTGCACGGATTTGGCGACCTTGTCGAGTACGTTGCTCACTTTATGGCACCAGCATCGTTGGTGCCGCGTGCCGGGAAAGGCCTCATCCAGTGCCTTCCAGAAGCCGAGGGCGCCGTCGCCGATGGCGAGTTGCGGGGCAATCCGTAACCCGCGTTGCCGCAGGTCGATCAGGAGTTCGCGCCAGCTCTGCGCGCTCTCGCGCACGCCGACCTGGAAGCCGATCAGCTCCCTCTTGCCTTCCGGCGTGGTACCAATCAGCAGCAGCATGCATTCGCTGTGATCTTCCATGCGGGCCTGCAGGTACACGCCATCGGCCCAGATGTAGACATAGCGACGCGCCGACAGATCGCGTCTCTGCCAGCGTTCGTACTCGACCTGCCAATCGGCCTTCAGGCCGGCGATCACCGAAGGCGACAGGTTCGGCGCTTCCTTGCCGAGCAGCGCCGAGAGCGCCTCCTGGAAGTCGCCGGTCGAGATGCCGCGCAAATAGAGGACCGGGATCAAGGCATCCAGGCTCTTCGTCCGCCGCGCCCATAGCGGCAGGATTGCCGAACTGAAGCGGAGGCGGTCGCCTGGCCCGCTCGCTCCGCGGTCGCGGACCTTGGGACGAGCGACCTCCACCGGACCGATGCCGGTCGCAATCGCGCGCACCGGACCGTGCCCATGTCGGACCAGGCGCGCCCGACCGTCGGGCAGCGTCAGATTGGCCGTGCTGGCCAGAAACGCGCCAACCTCGATCTCGATCGCCCTAGCAAGCAGGTCCCGCGCGCCGGCTCGAACGATATCGGTCAGTGGATCATCAACCGCGGACGGCTGACGGAAGCAAGAACATTGGTAGTCTCGGTCATGGCGTATCGCTCTCCTCAAGAGGTTCTGGCAGGCTCGTCACCCGCCTCGATACGCCGCCTTCCTCACACCGTCATCACCCAGATTCCGCCATAGCTCTTGCCGAGTCCTGCGCGACGCCGATTAGTTCGAGTAGCGCCTCGCGGCATCGGACGCCAACGGCCTGATAGTCAGTGAGGCTCTGGGCCTGTGTCAGGGCGGTTCCGGCTTCTTCCATCTTCGCGAACACGTTAGCGAACGGGAGTATGCGTAGATCATTCTCACGCTGTTCTTCCGTGCGCGGGACGCGGAGGATCAGGCCAATATGGAAGGTCAGGGCAAGGTCCATACTTGGGAATTGCTCCTGAGAGTAGAGCTTCGTGCCGCCCGTGATGACCCACCAGCGATCCTTATTGGTGTGGATGTCCCACACATCGTGGCGCGTGTGCCCGACGGTCTCCGAGTAGACCTTCTGCATGAAAGTCACTCCGAGATCGGCCGCCTGCCATTCAAAGTATTCTCGGACTTCCTCGATCTCTTCTTCGGTGGCTTTCAACATGATCGGCTCCCGCGACGGGCTCGTCGCACCGCGGCTGTAAAGGGTTTGCGAAAGCCTCAACAATAGACGAGTCGCGGAGCTTCCAAAATCCGGCGCGGCAACACGGGATGTCCGCTTCCACGAGCGGTAATGCTCTGATTGATCGTAAGATTTCCGCTTAGCCGTTCGGAAGCTGACGTCTGCCCCTTTAACACACCTAGAGCGCCCGGAGCCCGGCCAGCTCCGCAATCTACGGCTCACAATGGAGGCAACCGACGGCGGCCGGGATCGCTCATCGCGCGCCTGTGCCGGTCGAGACGATCGAGCCCGGCACGTGAGAAAGTTGGATAGATCAAGAGCTTGTGCGCAGTGCACCCTCATTTTTGGTGGGTGGACTCTTCCGTTTCGATCCCCCTAGATGGCGGAACGCTGTGCAATTACCCGGGCGCTGCGCTCGCTAGCAATTTCCTCCGGAGCTCCTAAAAATGTCTGCCGATCGGCCGGCCACGTGGCTCGCGATGCGTCTTGCATTTTTTGTCGCTGGTTTTGGTACGGCGGCCTGGGCGCCGCTGGTGCCGTTCGCGAAGGAACGACTGGCGGTCGACGAGGGCGTTCTCGGTTTTCTGCTGCTATGCCTAGGTTTGGGCTCGGTTCTCGCGATGCTTTTGACCGCCTTGTTGAGTGCGCGCTACGGCAGTAAACCGATTATCCTGATCGGTGGGTTCAGCCTTACACCCATCCTTCCTTGCCTGGTGGTTGCCGATACGCCTTGGGCGCTCGGGGCCGCGCTGGTCGCCTTCGGCGCCTCGCTCGGCGCGATCGATGTCGCTGCGAATATCTGTGCGGTCGAGGTGGAACGTGCAGCCAAGCGTCCGCTGATGTCCGGGTTTCACGCGCAATTCAGCATCGGCGGCTTTGCCGGCTCCGCCGCGATGACCATATTGCTCTGGTCGAATGTTGGTGCTTTTGCATCAACCCTGATCTGCTCGAGTTTCATGGCGAGCGTCATGGTGCTGACTTGGTCGCGATTGCCCCAAATAGCGCAAGCTCAGCGAGGGGTTTTGTTCGTCATGCCGCATGCCATTGTGGTGCTGCTGGCGGTATTAGCAGCGATCACGTTTCTTATTGAGGGAGCCATACTCGACTGGAGCGCCTTGCTGCTGGTGGACCGTGGCCTTGTACCGAAAGCGCAGGGTGGACTCGGCTTCATGCTGTTCTCCATTAGCATGACCGTCGGGCGCCTCGGAGGCGATTCCGTAGTGTCGCGCGTTGGCGACCGCGCGACACTAGTGGTCGGCAGTCTGATGGCCGTCGCGGGTTTTGCGCTTCTGCTGGCCGCCCCAGGCGCCCCCTTCGCGATGGCAGGTTTCCTGCTCATTGGTCTTGGTTCATCGAACCTGGTTCCGATTCTCTTCCGGAGGGCCGGCACTCAGAAGGTAATGCCTGCAGGTCTAGCGGTTGCCGCGATCACCACGGTTGGCTATGCGGGACTCCTCGTTGGACCGGGGTTCGTCGGTTTCCTCGCCAACCTCGCAGGGTTGCCGAGCGCATTTGCGATGTTGGCCGCACTCATGTGTCTGGTCACCCTGTCGGCGCGCATTGTCACCATCGAGGCGCGCTGAGATCGACGCGCCAGCGACACGCGCAGCTCGGCGGATGGCGGCACAAGCGAGCGCCTTCAGGCGATCGACGATCAGGCAGTGATCCGCCGCTGATGATGCGGAAGGCGCGCCGGCTCAAATTGAGGGGCTTCGCGCTAAACTCCCGAGGTTTTTCGGACCCAATTGTTGGCTCCTCAGTGTTGGCTCTTCACGTCATGGGCCGGGATCCTTTTCGGCTCGGTCGACGTGGCATTCCAGTTTACGCGGTGTCTGCCCGAGAATGTTGCGAACGAAGAAGTTTAGTGTCCTGAACCAACAATTCGCAAGATCACCAAGCCTGAGTTTGGGCGTTGTATCGGCAGAACCGTTCGGTGGAAGCGAGGATGTCGTCGGCGGATTTGGTCCATTTGAGCGGCTTGGGATCGTCGTTGTGACGACTGATGAAGTCCATGATGTCTGCGCGCAGAGCCTGTAGCCGAACACACCAATGAAATTCCAGCGATCTCTGCAGTCGTAGCATCGGTCATGAAGAGATCGCTTGTGCACTCATCAGGATTGTGACGGCCCCTCGGGCAGCACACGTCCGGTCTCCAAGGAGTGCGAGTCATTGGGGTCCGAACGATGCAGTCACCGCGTTTGTCCGATTGCTCCGCTCAATGACCGCGTCGAGGCCGCCGAGACGCCGACCATAAAGGCTTTCCCGAGCGACTCATAACCGAGGCCGCGCAGATGTTCGAACTCATCCATTCCTTCGATGGACCGGATCAAGAGAATCAATTTACCACTTCCGGCGCCTTCATATATCCGTGAGGACGGCTTGGGGTCGATCTAACGGAGCGACTCTGGAATGAAAAAATTGCTGTTTGAACTGCAAGCGCCGTCGCGCTTGCAACGGCGGCAGTGCCGGCCTTTGTTGCTGAGGCCGCCGCTCAACCCGTCGCCACCAAGGTGCAGGTAGCCGATACGTCATATCCTCAATGCGCGGACGACCCATTGAATGGTATCTGCGATCTGTTTTTTTGTTTGACCGATCCGGCGTGCGTACAGCACTAATCGCGGATAACAAACGAAGCATAAAATGAGGCGCGAGGCCTCGCAGGACCGGCCGCTCGCGGGAACAGCGGCCGCGTCCTCTTACGTAGAGAGATTTGCGATCCAGCCTCCTGAGTTCCGGTTCCGCCGTTCGAGCATGATCGCGTGGAACGGATCTTCCAGCACTGATCGGCCTCAACGATCAGGCAACGCACACCGCGGAGCCGCACGTTATCACGAGCGTGGGACAAGAAATTGAAGCGATTGTAATCGTTGATTGAATGGAGACCTCTCGATTCGCAAGGCCCAGCGACCGCTCTATCCGTCGAGCTGGGCCTGAAGGTGCATGCCTACGGGAGGGCGTGTCAACCTCCTCCCAATCGCGGACACTTGTAGTAGGCTCATGAGCACCGAGCTTTCGAGTACCACCAGGCCAGGCGGTCCGAACTGGTCGTATCCAGCTGCCGCTCGGTCACGTCGGTTTAATCGAGCTCGGTCTGCGCCACCTGCGGCGCTAGGGCGACAAGTCGCTTTGAGCGGCATGCTTACGCGCCTTATCCGTTCTTTTTAGGAGATACCCGCTGGAATGAGTCGAGCAATGCGCCGGCCTCTAGGCCGGCGCTCTGCAGTCGGATGTACAGCGCTACGCCTCATGCGAATTAATAGCCTCCTGCGAAACTTCAAAGAAGCGCATAGGTGCGACGTGCTGCAGTCCCAGCCGCTCGCGTGACGAAGAGCTCGGCGGCAAGGTGAAGGCCAGCTTCATGGCGAGCGACCGCACCTATGGTGCGCGCCGGGTGTGGCGTGATCTGCTCGCCGATGGGGCGGACTGTGGCCTGCACCAAATCGAACGGATGATGCGCCTGCAAGGCTTGCGGGCGCGGCCGCGACGCCGGCGCTTGCCGAAGGACAGCGGCGATCGACAGCTCGAGACCGGGCCGGCGAACCTCCTTGACCGGCAGTTCGCCGCCGAGCGGCCGAACCAGAAGTGGATCGCCGACTTTACGTATCTCTGGACGGCCGAGGGCTGGCTCTACGTCGCAGCGGTGATCGACCTGTTCTCACGCCGGGTGGTGGGTTGGTCGATGAGCGCCGCCATGACAGCTCAGTTGGTAACCGATGCCCTGCTGATGGCCGTCTGGCGACGCGGCAAGCCGGACGCCCTGTTGCACCACTCCGACCAGGGCAGTCAGTACACCAGCGAGCAGTTCCAGCGTTTGATGGCCGACCACGGCATTCTCTGCAGCATGAGCCGTTCCGGCAACGTCTGGGACAACGCAGCGATGGAGAGCTTCTTCTCGTCGCTCAAGACCGAACGGACCGCCAACAAGATCTACCGAACCAGAGACGAGGCACGAGCCGATGTGTTCGACTACATCGAAAGATTTTACAACACGATCCGCAGGCACTCGACCATCGGCTATCTCAGCCCGGTTCAGTTCGAGCGCAAGGTGGGATTAGCTTAACCTGGTGTCCATCAAACCGGCAGCAGCTCAATTCCATACTCCCTTGCCAAGACTGAGTAGACTCAGTCCACTACGATACGTTGTAACATCTGAAGCACTTACCTGTCGGTAAGCTGACGACGAAGCTGTCGCCAGGTGGCGACTATCGGATTGGGAAAGGCGGTGATGTTGCTCCTGAGGGCGCAGTAAGTTTGGGGCCCGTCTCATCTTCAAAATAAGTGGTCGTTTGTTAGAACGGATTGTAGCGACAAACCTCACTTATAACCCAAGAACCGGAGACGCAGCAGCAAAGCGCGTCGTGCGCTTGAGATCGTACTCGTCGAGCACAACGGCGACCCTGCAGCCCGATCATTGCCTCCCTCGCATCTCCGGCGTATAGGTGACGCCTTCGCCGAACTTCCATTCGAAATTGATGAAGTCCCCGCCGTCGGTGATGATGACCCGGGTCACAACGCCAAGCTTGGCGGCGACGCAACGTCCTGTTCCTTCGCGAGGCAAGATCACCGCACCAGAGAGAGCTGGTTCAAAATCCCGTAAGTAGATTCCGGAGCTTTTGGGGCACATAGGCCTGTCCGACTTCCACTCCACGCTAGCCGAATTGACCTTGCCCCCAGATTTTATCCAGTTCTGAGTTCGCTCAAGCCATTGGATTTGCCCAGTTGGGCGGTGGTAGCGACGGGAGCTGGCGCGGAGCCATCGGCATAGCGCAGTGCCAGATCCCGGCGCGGGTGGCAGGTGAAGGCGAACTCGGAGGGTGTCTTCCATCCGAGCTGTGAGTGCGGTCGTGTGTAGTTATAATCGGCGCGCCAGCATCCGAGCGCGACGCGGGTCTGAGCCAGCGACGTGAACAGCGTCTCGTTCAGCAATTCATCCCGGAGCCGACCGTTGAAGCTTTCGATGAAGCCATTCTGCATGGGCTTGCCCGGAGCGATATAATGCCAGGCGACGCGGCTCCGATCGGCCCAGGTCAGGATGGCGTTGCTGGTAAGTTCGGTGCCGTTGTCGCTGACCACCATCTTTGGCTTGCCGCGCTCCATGACCAGCCGATCCAACTCCCGCGCCACCCGGGCCCCGGAGAGCGAGGTATCGGCCACCAGCGCCAAGCACTCGCGGGTACAGTCATCGACCACGGTCAAGATGCGGAAGCGGCGGCCATCCGTGAGCTGATCGGAGACGAAGTCCAGTGACCAGCGGTCGTTCGGTGCATCGGCACCGTCATCAGCGCCCGGGTCCCGATCGCCCGCTTGCGGCCGCCACGGCGGCGCACCGCTGGCGCGGCCTCGATCGCCTCGGGACGGTTGCTGGGGAGAATGAAGATGATTCGGCGTCTTCCGCCGTCTCGTTGAGCCGCCTGTTTAGCAACACTAGATCGCTTGAGAGGCGGATTGAGAGTCTGGCGCAACGAGAGACTTGCATGCAACGACGACGCCCGAAGTCCACACCGGGCGCTGTTGAGGGATACCGCATACGCGCGCCTGATGCGCTTGCGTGCCCAGCTATCTGTTTTGAGCCGCTTCCGTTGAAGTACATCGTTGAAGCCACTTGAGATCGGTTGTCCCGATCCGCGGCAATAACAGAAGAGCCCGCCCGAAGACGGGGCCTTTGATCGTGCCTTTAAACGGGCGCGGAGTTAAATGAGGCGGCGTCGGGTTGCTTTGTGTACAGCATTTGTCCGGTTCGCCGCCCCTAGCTTTCTGACGACGTTCTTCATGTGAAAGTTGACGGTATTCGGGCTGACCTCCACAAGTCGCCCGATTACCCAGGCTGACTTTCCTTCTGCAACCCAGTATAGGCACTCTGTTTCTCGCTCGGTTAGCGGAATGTCTGGCTCGCAACCTTCATCAACGGGCGGTGTAATCTGTGCGACAGCGTTGTGAAACGCCGACGCCAATGTCGCCAGATGAGCCATGCGATGCTGTGGATCGGCATCATCGAAGGGAGATGCAAACGATACGAAAGCCAATCGGCCTTGCGATCCAAACAATGGCACGCTTATGCCATGCTTAAGACCTGCTTCTCTGGCCTCGTGCAAGACGCGCAGCTCACGGGGCTGCAGTTTATATTTATTGGTTAGGTCATCCCAAAGAAAGGGCCTTGGCAGCATTGCTGTCCGACGGACTACCGGGTCGATCGCTCGATACTCTTGCTCAGCATAGCGTTGGCACCAATCAGACGGGAAGTTTATCGTTGGCGGGGGCGGCAGATAGTCCAGCAGACGACGCTCATTCGAGCAGGTGAGTGCTGCGTACGCGACTTTATTAAAGCCTTCATTGCTCGCGAAACTCACAAGAAGCTCGAACAGCGCTTTGATTGATCTTGTCTGTGTAGCGCATTCGACGAAGCTGAATAGGTCTGGCCCGCGGCTTTCCCGTCGGCTTGAAGAGAGTGGCATTTGGCCGTGCGATTGGTCATCCATTTCTATTTCCCATTTTACTTGTACAGATGTTGGCTCTGCTTGTTGCAGCTGGACGCCCGCGCGGGAAGGAAAGCGCCGAGCCCGAAATGTTTGCCCGGGTCCCAGCGCGTACCGATCAGATAGGTGGAGAAAACCGGCGCGCGCCCCCGCAGGTTGAGCCAACGCGGAGCTGAGTTGGTTCGTTGCCGACCGGTCGGGTTGCTATCCGAGCTGCCGAATCGTCACGTGCGTATCCAGACTCTCGAAAGAATGGCTGGCAAATGATGCAACGGTTGCGGCGGACAAGGTCAGCACTTCTCGTAAGAACATACCAACGTCTCAAGCGGCGACGTAAAGAAGTGCGCTCGGCACGGAACTCTTCGCGCAGCTCGACACGCCTCAGGTCACGGACCGGTGCAGCCCCTCTCGGGCGCTTGCGCATGTTGGGCCGCCACTCGCGGACATTGACAACCAGCTGCTTGACAAGGACGACACCGTGCATGCGATCCTCAGGACTTCCAAGAACCAGCATGATGGGCACAGCAATTCTCGTACCACTTTCCGATTTGGCAAAATCGCCCCTTAAGAGAGAGGCACTAAGAGAAAGACCGTCTCATCTGAGTTGTTTCGAGCGGATGCGACATACGTCAAACATGCGACAACGTCGTCAGACGCGACATCGAATTGATATAGATCATGAGAATGATTGCGGTTGCCTCACCTGCATGACGCGGAACGGGATGGGCGCTGCCCGTGCGGTCCTAACGCGCAAGCCAAATACAGTACGGGCCTTTCCATCCTTGAAATCGAGCAGCGCAGCAGCAGTTTAGTGTTGCGGGGTCTTTGAGCAGCCGAGGACCGGCGCCTTCAGCGTTTCGCTGTGGCGCGCCTTTGCGAACCGCCCCCTTCGGCGTCGCGAGGACTTGCCCCCTCTTTGCAACGCCGAGGAGCGAGCAAATGAAAGAGGAAAGAATCACGGAAGGCTCGTCGTGGATTGATCCGGAGCGCGCTGTTGATAAAGACTCCGGCTAACGTGGCGGAGATGCTGCACCTCTCAGCCTAGGCGTGGGGGTCTGAAGCGGATTACACCCCAGCTCGGATGCAGCTTTCACACGATGAAGTGCTAGTAGCGGCCGGTGGGGTGAAGCCGTTCAAGTCGTGTCCGCCCTAGCTCTCGCGCACCACGGTCTTGAGGTAATGGTAGGCCTTGATGATCTCGACCAGGCGATCCTCCGTAGATCGGTCGCCGCCATTGACATCGGGATGGTGCTGCTTGACCATCGCCTTGTACTTCGCCTTGATATCGCCGAGCGTCGCATTGGCATTCAGGCCCATCACCTGCAACGCTTTCCGCTCGGCATTTAAAATCTTGCGCGCCTCAGGCTTGGTCTCCGCGCGGGGGCGGGTACCGGCGCGTCCGTTCAGCTCGAATTGCGTGCAGAAGGCATGCCAGTCGTCCTCGAAATCGGCCGCGCTGCCGGCCATTTTGCGGGCGCTGATGTTCTCGCCCATCTTCCAGGTCGGACGATGGCCGGTCAGCGCGTCGTTCTGGTAGCGCGCGACCGCTTCCGCGTCCATTCCCGTGAAGAAATTGTAGGACTCATTGTATTCGCGAACATGGTCGATGCAGAAGTGCCAATATTCGCGCGCATTGTCGCGGCCCTTGGGCGCGGGATGGGTCGCCTTGTTCTGGCAACCAGGCCATTCACATAGCGCCGAGGTCTGGCGCTCCCGCGCTTCCTTCTTGTTGATGCGAATGGAGTCGAAGATTTTGGAGGTGTCGATCAGCATGACTGGATCCGTTAGCGGAGCGGCAGTTAACAGCGCCGCTTGTCTGCTAGAGAATTGCGTTTGGATTGCAAGTTGGTCTCGGCCTTTGCGTCTAGTTAGTGGCACGATGTAGCAGGCACTTCTTAGCAATCGACGTGCCAGGACGGCCGAGCTTGGTTCAGGCAAGCATCTCTTCTGCGATTCAGATCGACTCAATTGCAATTTGCTGTCGGGTTCTGCACATAGAGGTCTTGAACGGGACCAGGTGAATACGAAGAAAGCGGGAGCTGCGCAGGAATCTGGGTGATAACGCGCTCAGAGAGGCAGCGTATCCAGGTGGATGGCGAACCTGCGAGAACTTCTTCAAGGACCCGATGAGGCCCGAAGGAGACGATCAACATCCTGCCCTTCGGTCAGCCGCCTGTGGTTGATCATGCACTGCTACAAATTGTCCGCAACATAGCGCGCGATCTGTTCGTCCGGGCCGTCCAGACGCAATTGCCGCGTTTCGGAGACGCCGGCGAGCTGAAGCCGCCGCGGATGGTCGCGCCCGGCCGTGCGGCACGGCCGTGGGCCGACGCGCAACATCGAAACGGATATTGGCGCAATCGAGATTGCCAGGCCCAAGGTGAGGACCGGCGCGCGAGCGGCTCGCCAGTTGGATCGGCTTCACCTCGGTGATTTTGCCAGTCCGAGCGCGGCGAACTAGGAAGCCTCGATCCCCTGCTGCCCGCCCCTTAGCTGCGCGCTATGTCGACAGGCGATCCAGGAGGCGCTCTCGGCCTGCTGGAGGGGATGCACCGAACCTTTCGCCTTCGATGATTTCGGGCCTGAATGACCAATCGCAGGGCGAATACGAGCGCCCGCAGCAAAAGGCCGTCAACTTGCTCAAAGACATCCCGAACTGGTTTGGAGTGGCAAGAAGGCCAAGCAGGATCTCAATGGCGCCAAGCCGGGCGGTCGCGGAGCATGCACTTGATACCTTCGCCGAAAGCCGCGCCAAACATGCGCGTGACGTGATTGCCGGACAAGGATCGCCAATGTACAGCCCATTGGCTTTCTTTGACTTTGCTGCCGAGCACCAGAGCCAGCTGAGAACTGCAATCCAATCGAGAGCATCCGCCGCGGCGCGGCACACAAGCCTGCGAGCCAAGGAAGCGTTGTCGGCACAAGCCGTAAGATTGTTGGTGCAAGCTGATCGAGATGGCCTCGAAACGTGCGGGTTGACTGAAGAGACCCAATTCAGTTGCCGAGATGGTCGCGGCGTCAGAGTGCCGACGCCATTGTGCTCGTCCCGAACGGGCAAAGCCATGCCGCCTGCTCGGTTCTGTCACGAGTCGCGTTCAAGAGCGCGAAATGATTGATCTGAGATCGCAATCCGTAAGTCTCTAAGCGCGTCAGCTTGTCGACAGCTGATCCGAATAGATCGGGAGAGTGCGACACTGTCGGCTCAGCATTGCGAACCGACCCAACCCCCGGGGAGTTGACATGGACCCATTTAACAGCATCAACCCATTCGACCGTGACCACGCCGCAGTGTCACAACCGCAACAGCAGCAAGCGGAGTTTGAGCCGTACTTGGATGAAGTGCCGCAGCTTGATGCCCCTGCCGTTGCAGAGATCCCCGCTTCTTCAGATCCCTACTATTTTCCTCTGTCTGAGGAAGAGCGTAGCCTCATCGAGGCTTTGGATCTTGGGCACCAGGCGGCCCACGGTCCTCATCCCGAAGACGCCGTCACCAGACACCTCGGGGACACCGCTGCCGAGCACAGCGCGCCGCGGGAAGCTTGGACTTGGCCGAAAGAGCTGCCTGCGGAAGGTCACGATCAGGACCCGCTGCGAGGGATGATGGGCGAACCCAACCTAACATCGTCTCTCCCAACCGCGCGCGATCACCAGGGACCGGACCGCGGAAAAGCCGTTCAGTTCAACTGGAGCGACGGCTACCAACCGGCTCGGAACGAGCTGACCGGGAGCGCTCCCTCTTCAAGTCACGAGGTCCTCATGGGTGAGGATTACACCGGGGAGTTGAGGCCTGCGAAGAGGCAGAGAACACTAAGCCATACAGAAGGGGATGCTATCGGACGCCAGGTGAGCGAGCCCGGCAGTTCAGTCGTTCGCGAGCCGATGGAAGACGCCGGCGCACCGTTTCAGGCCAGCGATCGGCTCGTCCTTCCCGCGGAAGGCTACGATCAGGATCTGCTGTGGGCGATGGTGGGAAACGCCGGCCCATCGTCTTCCGTCCAGCCAACCGAGGGTCATCACCAAGGGCTGGATTCAGAACCGGCCGTTATTCCCTTCAATTTCCGGCAGGGCCACCAGCACGCGTCCGCTGCGCTTGACCGTAGCAACGTCGCGCCGAGCCAGGACAGCCGACCCAACAGTTTTATCGTTCACAATGACCGCTACACGGCGCTGTTCGTGCCCGCGGCAACGATGAGGCGAAGCACCCCTCTTCCGCAAGGCGCTGCCATTCCTCTGGGATTTCGGCTGGAAAACGCTCCGCAGCCCAGCGCGCAACCAGCGAACCGAGCCTCATCATCGCGGCTTGGACGGTCGATGGAGCAAGCCGCTCCGGCGTCCTCCTCCAGGGCTGAGGGGACGTCCCCCGCGCCCCGCGAGATTTATGCTGCATCATTCGCCGTTCCCAAGAATTTTTCGCACGGCGACCAACCAGCCCCGGACACGATGCTCTCGATGCTTCGCCGCTGGGGCCAGTTGCCGAACGATGCGCACCCGGCAATAAACTACGATATTCTCGGCGAGCGTTACACCGCCCTCTTGGGGCCGGGAGGCCCAAATGACGTGCGGCTCATCCATCACCCAAGCAATGGAGATGCCGAGAGACAATCCCCGCGCTAAGAATTAGGAACCCGACCACATAGCTCCGGTATTGGACTTATTAATGTAGCATAGCTTGCGCCAGCGAGCTTGGCGCGGTTCCGGGGGGTCCGGGTGAGCGCTACCCCGCCCGATTAACTTGCGCGCATCATCGCTGTGCGGCTCCTCGTTGAGCCGCACAGCGATCTTCTTTGATCTTCCGAACGCCAAAGCTGCGAAGAACACCTACGGTGTTATCGCCGTTGCGTTTTACAGCATTGCCATTGATTGGGGCCTCGGCCCCGAGACAGGGAAGCATCCTCGAGCCCGCATCGAACACGCGTCGGCTGAGCTTAGCTGGCTGCAGATGGGTGTGGTCGTCCATCAGTCCCAGATGCACATCCTGGCCGTGGCGTTCCGCAGAAAGCTCGTCTGGCCGACGAGGCGCTGCCCAGCACCTCGTCGATTCGCCTCGAGCCTTTCAGTACATATCTGAGGGGTCAGCAATGGTCCGGAATACCGTGCGCGATCTTCATCGCTTAGCCCAGCCGACGTGTTCCGCAGCTCACACAGTGCTACCCCGAAGCTACTGCCGTGGTTATACTCCTGACATGTGCATTCAACGTCCCCGCGGAAAGCCGGTCAGCAATGCCCTTCCCATTTTTCGGCGTAGACAGTCGCTGAAACCTTAAGAGCAGTGCATAGACCGTGAATTATCTGTCGCTACTCCGGTTTTGGACGCTTTGATGAGAACCGCGTCCTCCGGGATAAGGTTTCGGTTCAGCGCGGACTGCCGTCGGCACTGCTCTGCCCGTCGAAGACGACGACCTGAGATGACCTCTCCTCAAGGAGCTTCAGCGCAGGATGAAGCTGAGCAAGCCGCAGCGACCTCTGTCCGGCTGATCAAATCGGCAAGATTAGTGTTTGAGGACCCTCAAAATAGCGAACGAGCCGCAAAGACGATCGCTGCAGCATGGTTGCCAAGCACCAAAGCTGTATCTGTCCGCGACCAGCTTTCGCTGCTGAATGTCAACACCAGGAACTCCGACCCCGAGGCTGCTGCCCCATCTAAGCCATATCGCGACCATCTTGTGTGAACGACCGCACATCTCGCGCGTACTTTGATGCCGGGACAAATCATAGGGCAAGGCTCGCCGGCGCGAACGTTGAGGCGTTTCGCACTTCCTGCCGGCTTCAACTGAGGATCGCCGCGACAATGTTCTACCTGAGCTGATCGTGCAAGCCTGCCTGGCCGAAAGTAGCACCAGGCGGGCACACCGCGGCTCCCGGAAGCATCTGGCCGGCGCGACTCGCGCGAGGCGATCAAGTTCACGAGGCGTCTGCATGCCCCTAGCGGCGGATCGACGAACGCCACATTGAAAGATGCCTGGACCAATCGTGCGCAGGCTGTGCCGTGCGTTTGTTGCCTGTTTCAGTGTCCGGGCTGAGGAATAGAGCGCGGGGGAGTACTTTCTGGCACGAGTGTCGTCTCTCTTTGGAACCCGGCGCGATCACGGCTTGGCCGAGAAGCTGCTCTCAAAGGAACGGCCCGAGCGAGCAATGCAGCCCTGGTTATGGCTCGATTACCTCGTGGCCATAAGGCTAGAGGTGGCCCTTCGATTTAGGGAAACGATCTACTCTGGCTTCAGGTCCGCTCTGGGGTCTCGACGCGGAGAACATCGCAATTCGTTCATGCGCCGCCTGCAGCCGGGCCTGGCGAGTTTGCCGATGAGCTTGAGACAATCGGCTGCGACCGGCTGCGGCTTCGGACAAAGCGCATAAGCCTGTCGTTGCTCACCTGCAGGATCAGCCGTTTTGCGGAGCCTACTGTCCGTTACCGCTAAGCACCAAACCGGGATGCTGCACCCTAGACTCCAGCCTCGCCGCGCGTCGCGCCGATCGCGTCAAATCCCTTACGGCCAAACGCTTAGTGCAGATCCGGCGTCCTCACAGGACGGCCTCGACAGGACGGCCTCGCAGCGGAAGCGGCACGGGCGATGACCAGGAGTCTACGAGCGCACCACCAGCTCTAGGTCGCTCACAGGTGACCGATACGGTGCATACGCCCGCGAAATTATCCTGCACCTGACCTGCCATCGAACTTTCTTACAGCAGCAGTCACATGTCGCGATTTCAGCGAGACCGCGCTTTAGACCACCCCAAGGCTAGAGCTTTGTCGCGTGATTATGATGGCAGGCTGGTTACGCCGACGTGGTTGTGCGGCGAAATCAGCGTTCGACAGCCGATCGCCCACGGGGTGGCCGTTCGCTAACGATGTGCCCATGTCTCCACTTCTGTCCTGGGCATGCGCAAGGGGCACCAGTGGCCATGGACGCTCGGCGCGAAAGCAGCTCTTGAGGGCCTCGATGAAGCCGATGTCCGCGGCTTGCCGGACGGCGATAAAGCAAGCGTGTCGCCGCACTCGTAGGCTTACAGGTCACGATCGCGCGACATGAACTCGCCGCCTTGGTCACGCGGATCTTTGATTGACGCAGATCTTTGCAATCCCACTGACTTGCACCGCTTCCACCGCCGCCAAAATGGCGGTACCGCGAAAGGCGATCCGCCAGCCGCTGCGGCAACGAATGCGAAAAAATCCAATTTGGGACGGAGGCGCGATTAGACGACCCTACCGATTTGCGCAGGAGATTTCGGGGCTCAGGTCAGTTAGCTTGCTGGGTGTTAGGGAGACTTCTTCAATGTTGATTATCGAAACTGTTTTAAAGCCAGACCAGTTTGGCGGTATTGGACTTTTCTCCGCTGCCCTTTTGCCCAAAGGTTCGCTGATTTGGATTCACAACCCAATCGTTGACATCGCGGTAACGCCTGAGCAGTACGAAGCTCTAGCTCCAACATTTCGAGCTCTACTTGATAAGCATGCCTATCCAAGAGACTACAAGGCTAATGATGGTGTTATAGAGTACAATGCTGACAATGCCCGCTTCATGAACCACAGCAGTCAGCCAAATACATATCAGGACGATCATTGCCGAATTTTAACCGCGCGTGACGTACAACCTGGTGAAGAACTGACTTGCAATTACTTGTTTTTCGATCCGACGTGTGACTTATCGTGGGCTAAAGAACCATCGGTGAATGTTGATGCCCCAACGGGCTAGGCGGCAGTGGATTGAGTTCGTGGTCTGACGACTGATTCGTCGGCGAAATTTACGGGAAGAGTTTCGCCAACTAATTGCGGCCATCGACCGACCCAGCTTTGCGGCTGCCTCCTCGAGCCTGAAGATTATTGCGAGCGCAGCCGTGTTCGACATCCCCGGCGCGCAGAGTGCGGTGGCCCGCGGCCCGGAACGTGCTTTCGATGACGTATAAGCGCGACGTGGAGTTCACAACATCTGTAGAGCCTACCCTAAGGCAAGATCTCCGCAGATGTGCCTGATCTCGCACTTACTTCAGAATCTGACGACGCTCGATCAGTTCCCAGTCGTTGCTGAGAAGGCGCAGGAGCTGAGCCTGATAGGTATCTTAGCATGCGCTGATTGTGCAACGTCAGAGTCGCAGATGTGCTGTTCACAAACGCACTTGATGAGACCGCTTGCGGCTCGATCTTTGCCCCTCGATTTACGTCCGCGCGCAGCGCAGAGGAAAAGCAAGCCGCTTCTCGAGGACATGCACGTCTGGTTGTTGCGCGAGCGCGAAGCCCTCTCGCGCTCCTCCGACGTCCTGAAGCCTAGGAACTACATGCTCAGGCGCGGGGCGACTTCGACTTCGCCCGTTTCCTCGACGATGGCAAGATCTGCTTGACCAATGCGCTGAGCGCGCATTGACAGGCATTGTCTTGGGAAGGCGCAACTAGACCTTCGCTGGTAGCCAGCGTGGCGCCGACCGTGCCGCCATCATGCTGACGATGATACCGACCTGTCGCCTCAACGACGTTGATCCCAAGGCCTGGCTCGCCGAGGTCCTGGCCCGGATCGCCGATCTTCCCGCGTCGCGCCTGCACGAACTGCTGCCCTGGAAATGGAAGCTCCTGCGCCAGGCCGATAAGCCCGCCGGGTCAGCAGGCCGCTGACCTTTCCCCCGACCGATCATAGAGCTCGCTGTGCCCGCGGGCATGCGTCAATCAGGCGGTCTTCGTCGTATGCGTACTCAGCTCCTCACGTGAGACACTATAATGCTCTGCGAACACACCGATTGCGGATCTTCGATCGGCGAGAACAGCATTTCACTCGGTCGTGGCCCTATTCAGTTGAAGCCGACACCAGCGCCTAGTCGGTCCCGCAGTTCCTGCCGACTGATGACAAGATTGTTGAGGTTCAGGTCCGGCCGTCTTGCTGCCAATCGCCTTACCAGTTCCCTGGTGCCGTCCAGGACAAAGACGCCGCAGTCATAACTGTTCTGCTGCTGTCTTATCGGGGCCTGTTGCAGGTTAGCGTCGAGCCGTCCTGCGAGTTCCGCTGCGAGCCCGTCATTGTATCCCTGGGTAGAGTCATAGTGATAGGCGACCCGCCGGCCACGATCGCGGCGATCAACCAGCAGCAGCGACCAGTGACTGCCGCGCTGATGTCTATCCGTATCGCTGGCATCGCTTACCGGCAGGAACAGGAAGTCAGCTGTACCAGGGCGAACCCACCCTAATGCTCGTTCGGCTACCTCCTTGGAGGGGGATCGCAACATTTGGGCTATCAGGGGATCCACGAACCGCGTCCGAGCGGCGAGATCCGGATTGTTCTGCTGCAACTCCTGCGCCAGGAGCTCATAGTCCCGCTGGATATGCTCGTCACCCAGCCACTGCGTGGGCCCCAGCACGGGACCGCTGCGGTGGCCGGAAGAGGCAACAGTAGCCGAGGGGCCGATCTGAGCACCCGGGACAGGGGACGGGCGAGGATGATGGATGAATTGCGCAACGCGGCGTCCTCGCGGCCCCAATGTGATCGAGTAGGTCTCACCGTTCATGGAGAGCTGGGTTGGGCCGCTGAACTGGGTCGGCAGGACCCTGATATTATCCAGGACATCGATTAAGAAATCCGGCACCGGCTGGGAGCCATCCTGCCAATCCTCGTCGACTCGGTATCCGATGTCCTCAAGCTCCTGAAGTACGCCCGATCGCCCGACGAAGAACGCGGGTTTACCGGCAGGGCTGAGCACCGGCGCTGACTGAGCATCGTCACGCATCTGCTGCGGTGTGTACGGCAGATCAACGAAAGAGTTGAGACCGCGATAGATGTCTGACGACTGAGCTGGCGTGTCTGATGGTTCGGTGAAGAGTGGCGGTCTGGCGGCAGCCCCACCCACCGGCGCGGACTGAGCATCGTCTCGCATCTGCTGCGGCGTGTACGGCAGATCAACGAAAGGGTTGAGATCGCGGTAGATGTGTGACGACTGAGTTGGCGCGTCTGATGGTTCGGTGAAGAGCACCAGTCTAGCGGCAGCCCCACCCACCGGCGCCGACTGAGCATCGTCTCGCATCTGCTGTGGTGTGTACGGCAGATCAACGAAAGAGTTGAGACCGTGGTAGATCTGTGACGACTGAGTTGCCACGTCTGATGGTTCGGTGAAGACCGGCGGTTTGGCGGCAGCCCAACCCACCGGCGCTGACTGAGCATCGTCTCGCATCTGCTGCGGTGTGTACGGCAGATCAACGAAAGAGTTGAGACCGCGGTAGATGTCTGACGACTGAGCTGGCGCGTCCGACGGTCCGGTGAAGAGCGGCGGTCTGGCGGCAGCCCCACCCACCGGCGCTGGCTGAGCATCGTCTCGCATCTGCTGCGGTGTGTACGGCAGATCAACGAAAGAGTTGAGACCGCGGTAGATGTCTGACGACTGAGCTGGCGCGTCCGGCGGTCCGGTGAAGAGCGGCGGTTTGGCGGCAGCCCCACTCACCGGCGCCGACTGAGCATCGTCTCGCATCTGTTGCGGCGTGTACGGCAAATCAACGAAAGACTGAAGACCGCGGAAAATGTCGGGCGACTGAGCTGGCGCGTCCGATGGTCCGTTGAAGAGCGGCGGTCTGGCGGCAGCCCTACCCACCGGCGTTGACTGAGCATCGTCTCTCACCTCCTGCGAGGTGTACGGCAGATCAACGAAGGAGTCGAGACCTCGGTAGATCGCCGACGACCCATCTGGCACCGCTTCCGGCGTCGGCCACTCAAAATCGTACGGCAGGTGCGGCGACCACGTTGAGTTCGACTCGCCACGCCGCGGCTCCCCACCCGCCTGTTCAGGGCAGACGCCCAGCGCAGCGTTCGCCTCGACGAGCAATAGGTAGCTCCTAAGCCGATCGAAGCCCATGTCCGCGTTTCGATTGGATTTTTTAAAGTCGGTGTGATCGTCGTTCAACGACTTTTGCTGCTCACTGGTGCCGGTGAGTCGGCTCACTATGCTCCCCCGCCCCTCCCTTTGGAGCCAAGCACCCAATCTTCGTTGGTTGCGGGCCAGATTTTGAACAACTTTTTTCCGGCTCTTCTCCTCGGGTTTGAGCATGCTCAGCTCTGCCTTTTCCAGGCCATCAATGATGCGGGCGTCATCGGGATAAAGATGCAACGCGGGCGACGGGACAGCACGACCGCTGGGCTTCCGAGATGCACGCGCGCCGGGAACGTTCTCGGCATCGCGAACCTTGCCTAATGCGAACAACAGAAGCTCGTCGTTCGGGAACAACTTCTGAGCAAATTCAATGCGCGCCGCGTGGTCTAACCCGGATATCGAGTAGCCCGCAAGATTAAGCGCGTTAGAAAATCTGCGAAGACTACGATCATGACGAGCAGCACTGCCCGACGTCATGCCACTGGCATTAAGCCGCTCTGAGAGGGGCGCATCTTCCGCTGAAGGGATCGTGCGCGGCCGCCCGCCAGAAGCTACATAGCTCCGATCATGATACGCACGAAGGACACCCAACCCTTTCTTCATGTCTTCGTCGTTCGGGAAGTAAGTCTTGACATGACGGACCAGGGACTGGTGGTCCCTCAGATCAATCGTAATGCGATGAGCGCCAAGATCATTTCCAAGTCGGCGAAGCGCCTGAGTATAGCGCTTAACCGTGTTCCGTTGTGGGTTTTTCTGAGCTGCATATTCGGCAATCGCCTTGTCGATAGTGTCCCGATGTTCTGCAGAGAGATGGGGATGGTAGTTGCGGCCGCCACGGGAGACAGGACCCGGATCGGGTGAGCGCGCCTCGGCCAAGTGCTGCTCAAAGCCCTCTTGCCCGGCATGGCCCCCCTGGTCCTCTTCCAAGACGGCGTGCTGCACCGGGGACCAAGCTGTTGGATTGGGTGGATCGAAATTGTACGGGTCCACGATAGCCTCACGTCCAAGAAATCAATTGAGCTGATCCTATTATGGATAGGCTTTCCAGAAGCTGACGAGGCCGTCGCTCGTGAAGCAATGCATCGCCACATCTGCAAAGCGAAACTGCCCCGCGGCTCTCAATCGTCGCGGGTTTCATGGGTTTAAGGACCCGCCGTCCTCGCCGCCGATGAACCCTTCCGGCGGCATGTGAGCCGACGACTCGTCATTGCTCTGGTTGCAAAACGACCATACCGGGCCGCAGGTGCACGCATGGGTGCCAAGCCACAGTTGATCCAGATCGGTCTCGCAACTCCACGACGAGCCTTCCGCGATTCGTTCCTCGTTCATTCGCTCTCTCATCGGCTACCCAAGGAGACGGTAATCCTCGTGTCGCCGAGGGGCGCATTGCCTCACTAAAAATGTTACCGGACAACTTCCCAGTCGTGCCTTGGGCGGAGCTGCCGAATCAGTTCCGTAGCGGCTACGGCAGGGACGATCAGCATGCGCGAAAAGCGCGAGATCACATCAGCCCTGGCCGTGCGTCATCGGCCGGGCGGTCGGCGTGAGAAGGGACGACTCCTGGACGAGCTTTGCGCCGTCACGGTATGACATCGTAAGCACGCGATCCGACCACTGTCAGTGGACGAGCATCGGATCGGCCCTGCCGCGGCGGCCGAGCCGGACCTATGGGGTTTCCATTCGCGCTGCACTGATCGTGGTATGGGACGCCTCTGACCGGCTCTGCAGTAAGCGGCTCGTCGCGAGCCGTTCTTGCGCCCGGCACTTGAACGGCACGGCAGATTGAAGCTTTCTGCCGATGAGCGGTCGGTCGGTTTTGAAGGTGAGCGCGGTGACGAGCGATCGCCTGCTGAGCGACGTAAAGATCGCAGCAGCCGGAGGACGCCGAGGGCGGGATCAACAAATGATTCAGCGTAGATGTCTTAGCGACTCTGGCAGAGTGCGCTGGCGCAAGTCAGCATCGTCGCGCAAGAGGACAGCGATTTCGTGTGTCCGCGTAAGCTCGCTCTCTTCAGAAGTGTCGGCGCTGGTAGCTGGACCTGCGACCCCGCGTCAGATGGGAAAACTCTGCTGAAACATACCACACGCGTCCCCCCTAGCGAATTACCCAAGCGCTCCAGCCCCCATCGGCAATACTCAACGCGAGATCATGAATCTAGACCGGCAGCTTTGCGTTCGACTCCCTTCAATTGATGGATGATCCGTATCCTAGATCCCCTTCAGAACGTGTTCGCAATCCTTGGCTCGCGTACTCAAAGCCGTTGCCAATCGCTCGATGACAGCGTTCTCCAATCCGTCCTTTTGCGCTCGCGTGCGAATGTCCGCCACCAGGTCAGGGATCTGCCCGGCCATGGAGTTCAGCGTAGCGATGAGTACGTCCGCATCAACACGCGTCTCGCGTGCAAATTTTTGCCACTGACGCAAGCCAATTTGATCGAGCTTGTATTCACCCCCGACTTTCATGGCGAGTTTGATCTTGCGCTGATCGACGTGGTCGTAAGGAAGAATGCTGGCGATGTCGTAAAGGGGAGCGAGACGCACGAGAGCGCCGCTGGCCAGAAGCAATGAATAGTTCTTGGCGTGAGCATCAGAGCCCCCAATGAGCCAGTTGAAGACCAAAGCGCTGACGAACGTCTCAAGGTCAGCCTCGCGGTCTGTCGAGTAGGTCCGCAAGAGCTCGACCACATCGGCAGGCGTTGGTCCGCCCTCGTTCTGGTATTTCTTGGTCGGCGGGATGCCCATGGCCTGACAGATATCTTCCTGATGAACGCGGATAATGTCGTTCCCGCTGACCTGCCGATCGTAGCGTTCAACCACGATCGCTATTTCCTGTTCGAAGCGCATCACCTTGGTTTCAGCGGCTGGCAGCCCGAGTTCGCGTGCGAGCTGCAGGCAGATATGCTCATTCTCGGCGTGACCATCGAAATGGCCCGTCGGTGGTTTCAAAATGTGGGTGGTTGGTATGCGCCCGGACGGAATGCCCCATTTGTTGTCTTTGAGGACAAGCGCGGTTTTCGGCTGGGCGCCTGCAAGACTGAATTGACCCGTGTCGCTGGGCAGACGCCAGGCAGCGTGATCCTCGCGCAAGACTCGAAGCCGATTTGCTATTTCCGACTTATCCAGCCATTCGATCTTGTCATCTTTGCCTGTTTTCAGAGCCCCCAATCGATCAGGCGTGACGAACTGGATAGCCCCGGCGCAATCCTCACCGACGTTAGAGATGAGGGCAAACACGTTGCGCGCCGATACCTGAAATTTCTTGGCCCAGCGCTCGAGCACCTGCTCGTTGTCAGGCAGCAGCCCCCACAAGAAGGACTGAACGGTGGCTGGACCGTGCTCCTCGGCGGCAAGCGGCATCGAAAGCGACAGGGGATAGGCCCGCTCCGCGTTGCGCCATGCATTGTCATAGACGAAGGTCAGCCGGCCGCGCGCCTCACTGCGGACGCGACCGACTTCGGTGCCATCCAAGAGTGCAATGAGCTCGGCCATTATGTCTTGCCTTCCTTGGCTTTGGTGACGATGGCGTTGATATCAACTGCGGAGGTAGACCCGCGGCTGGTGGGCCCTCCACTGTTGACGTCCACCGGGATGCCGAGAACGTCGAGAGCACGAAGGACAAGAGCCAGCTCTGCGCGGGGATGACCATGCTCGACCTCAATCACCCATTGACGGCTGACGCCGATCCGCTTGGCCAGTGTCGCCTGGTCTAGCTTGAGGCGTTTGCGTCTGTCGCGAATGACGGCGCCGAGGTCGCCAGGTGTACGGATAAGCATTCCAATCCCAAATGTTAGTGCTAGCTTACATTAGCATAAGTCGCCGCTCGCTGACAATTATAAATGTAGCCGCTCGCCGACATTCCGAAATGTCAGGTCGACATTCTCGGTCAACGGAAGTACTAACGTTTTCAGAGACATAAAGTAGACCCTGGTACCGGCTCAGCAATCCCCGCTCCGCTGCGGCAAGTTCCTCGCCTGTTCGGTGTCGCCTTGCTCGGATGTGACACCCAGTGGCGCCTCCTCACGTGCCATGAGCCGCGCGCGCTCATGTGCGTGGGATCAATCCGCATGAGCATTTCCTTCTCGCCGCTCGACGTTGCGAGCCATGCTGCCCCCTCGCCGCTCGATGCGTGGCTGCACCCATGCCAAGGCGCGCCTCGGATCCCAAATTGCTCGTGGGATGCAAGGCGCCGGCTGCCTTTCGGCATACGACACGCGGACTATCAATCATTGCGCAGCATTTCCAAACGCATGGATTTCGACCATTGCGGACGGCCCTTAATCTGACCCCGGCTATTTTGAAGGATCTGGGTCATCGACGAGCAGCGTTACTCGGATCGCAAGTTTTGTCCGCTGATCCTCATGAGTGAACGAGCCGTATTTCTCGCCCTCAATGGCGGCTTACTAATTGCTTTCACGGTCTGGCTTGTGTTGCCGCCCGGCAGTTCGTGGTTGCTGCACGTCTTGCGGTCTATGTCGGCTGGAAAGGACTTGGTTATCAGGCTCGGCCTCGAGCCTTTCGCACACAAGCCGGACTCGCAACCCATGGTCGGGGGGGGACGAGCGCTCGCGCAGCATCTACGGACATCGTGGTATGCAAGGAGTGAGCAGGGCCGTTGACCTCACAGGGTCGATACGGTCGCCGCGATTGAGACCGGGCCTCGGCTTCAAACCCATGCATCCTCAATCAAAATGCTTGCAGCCGCAGCGATTTATCTATCTGAAACCGGTGCGAAAAATCCGCCCCGCTGTAAGTCGGAGGACGCCCAGTCAACAACTTCGTCCAGAGTCCATTGGAGACCTAAGCTATTTGGAGCTAAAATGACGAGGTCCAGATCGATGATTGCCGCCGCGGCTCAGGTCGCGACGGAATTTTTTGGCCTGAATCCTATGAAGGAAGTCCGCCGTCCGTTGGGCATTGGACGAGATCGTGAAGATCGCGCGTCCGTTCTTCAGCACCTTGATTCAAGAGCCGATATAGGAGGCGTGATCCTCCCTCACCTCCGGTGTTAGGCCGAGATCGGCAGACAGGAAGCCCGCGCCAAGCTCCGCGACCAACTCTCCCATGGCATAGCCTTCAACGCCGAAGCGCTAGCGGCCGAACTCGCGGTTCAGGCGGCTCTCGTGGCGGCATGCAGTATACAAGGCCACTCTTGCGCGCGCTGCGGCAGGAATGGAAGTACGTGGCCCTCACCTTTTCGGGTGGTGTACCGACCTTCGCCAGAGTACCTGCGAAGCTTGTCGGAGATAGCTAGCGGGATTGGTCCCGGGGCAAGATGTAAAACAGTGCGGGCGCGGCTCGGTGCTAACCGGCTCGGGGGCTGAAACCAGGCCAACTAGTCCCTACCACATCCGCACTGCCGTTGAGACTAGCGGAAAAGTGACTCGGCGCTGATCGATCTGGAGCGATAACGCTGTCCCTGTCACATCCCGTTAACCCCAAGGGCTCTGTATCTGTGATAGCTTACCGCAACCTGACAGGCCTTTGCGCAGTCGGTCAATAGTGTGTGGGCTATCAACACCCGCTCAATCCGCCACGGAAACTTCTGCAACCACTCAGACATGCTTTCGTGCTGTCAGCCATCACGACGTCAGGACACCCGGACGGTTCAGGCTGCTGATCAGTGAGACATTGTCGGTTGCGGACCACACCATCTAGATACTCCGCCCCGTTGGGGGCAGGTCTCTGTGACGTCAAATTGCGAATTCGGTGCTTTGCGCCCCCATCCCTCTGCCGTGCATATTGTACTGCCATGTTCGTCGCACTCCGCGTATCGATCGATTGTCGGAGTGCATTGGTGGAATTCCAGTAAGCCTCCAACCGACTGCGGATCGACGATAAGCGAGCCAGATGATGATTGTGCACTTAAATTGTAGGCTCTAGGGTGCGAGAGAAATACAGCATCGCACGACTGAGCAATATAGGCCGGTCAGCAATAGATGGAACGCAGCGCGGATGCGCCGGCGCCTATCGAGGGGACTTGATGAGAAAGGCGCTATCCCTATCCGCATCCGCACTGCCAACGAAGTTAGCCACGGGATCGAGAGGCTGACGCAGCGGCTTTGCCCTGAGGGCTGTTCACACGAAATGCCTGGTGGGTATCAAGGAGAAATCGGCCTTGAGTGACCTACCCGGACTGATACGCGAGACTGAGGGCGTAGCTGATCGCCCGGATTCATCCCCCAGGGAGATCGTCCCGCCGAGAATGAGCAAAGACGGGTCTGACGCCGCTGCCGATAACGTCGTCCGCCAAGCCTCATCATTGAAGTAGATCTTCGTCCTCGACATCACTCATCGACAAGCCGCCGGGATGCATACGTATATTCCAAAGCGATCTGGCGTGCCTGTTCAATTAGGTTGGCGGCGGCGCTATGCCCCCGTCGGTATTCTCATAGTAGAAGTACGGTTGGCCCAACGCAGCGAGCCTCGCCGCTGCCTTGCGGCCATGCGCTGGATGCACGCGGTCGTCCTTGGTGGACGTGAGAATGAAGGGGCCCGGGTAGGTCTTGCCTGGCACCAACCTCTGATAGGGCGAGTAGGCGTCGAGCCACTTGCGCTGTTCGGGAGTGCTGGGATCGCCATACTCGCTGATCCAGGAGGCTACGGCGCCCAGCTTGGTGAACCGAACCATATCGAACAGCGGCACCTGTAAGATGGCCGCATTGAAGAGGTCGGGTCGTTGGGTGATTGCGGTGCCTACCAGGAGGCCTCCTTGGCTACCGCCGACCAGGCCCAGCCGGCGGGGAGAAGTGATTTTGCGCCGGATCAAGTCCTCCGCGACGGCGATAAAATCATCCCATGTCCGCTGCTTCGTTGCTCCTTGAGCAGTCTGGTGCCATTGGGGCCCGAACTCACCGCCGCCGCGCAGGTTCGCGACGACATACGCGTTCCCCTGCTCGAGCCAGAGTCGTCCGGTAGGACCCGCGTAATAGGGGATGAGTGGAATCTGAAACCCACCATAGCCAGAGAGAAGCGTTGGAGTTGATCCGTCAAATCTTGCGCTCTTGGGTCGTACCAGAAAGTAAGGAATGCGGGTCCCATCGCGCGAGATTGCCTCGAACTGTTCGACGACAAGTCTCGAGGCGTCGAACCTAGGAGGGGTCGTCTTCAGGGTCTCAAGGCGTTCGGTTGCGGCGTCGAAGTACCAGAGCATCGTCGGGCTAAGAAAGCTGGAGACGGTGAACATCGCCTCGTCCGTTTCATGCGATGCCGCAGCTAGCCCGACACTCGCATTCTCTGGAAGCGGGATCGGCCTGGCCTGCCAGGCGCCTGATTGTACTTGTAGACGAACGCCCTACTCTGAACATTGTCGAGAATCGTTAGGATTAACAAGTTTCTTGTGGCGGTGAATCCGCTGATCGCTTGTCGAGGTCCAGGCTTGAAAACGAGGGTGGGCATGGCGCGCAGCGGATCCTGCCTCCATTCGGCCAGGTCATACGAGATGATCGAGCCGGCTGAGAAGGGGTATCTCCGGACGGCGGCATCCAGTCTTCGTTTAGCGTCATCAGCAGGCGACCACTCGCGATGCCCCCAATGGTCGCCTTCTTTGGCAGATTGAGATTAATCGGCTTGGACCCAAAGAGAACATACTCATGCTCGAAGAAACCGATCCTGCGGACGGCGCCGGTCGCATGGATCGTGCCTTCACTGTCGCGCAGCACGAATGGTTTGGCCTCGACATCGGTCGGCTCACCACGGAAGACCTCGCGCGCTTCCGCGAGCGACTGAGCGCGCTTGAGCTCCTTCACAACGAAAGGGTAACCGGCTTGCGTCATGGTCCCTTCGCCCCAATCTCGTGTAATCAGGACCGTGTCGCTATTTACCCAAGTGACCTGCTGTTTTCCCTCGGGGAGTGCGAAGCCGTTCGTGACGAAGGTTTTGGCGACTGCGTCGAACTCCCGGACGAACACAGCGTCCTTTCCGCCCTCGGACAGGTTGAGCAAGCATAGGCGCTCCTCGGGCGGGAGGCAGCCCACCCTTTTAAGAACCCAGTTCTTCTTGTCCGTGTCAGCGAGAGCATCCACGTCGAGGATGGTCTCCCATCGGGGGCTTTGGCTGGGACAGTCGGTTCTTAGTAAGGGCGGCATGTTTGCGCGGCGGCCACCTTGCTCATCGTCGCAGTCCGTAAATCTTCGACGATCGCTTGCGCCTTCCGTTCGGCCATTCACAACTCTGCTGGGCATGAATTGCCTTGAGCATGTGGACCTCGCAAACCTTGTGCGAAGGGATATCGCGCCGGTCACCCTAAAGCATTCGAGGACGCCGCGAAGCCGACGAAAGCCGCAAGACAACGGGCGCGCTAAAGTGGTCCGGACACGAGCTCGCTTTCTCGCGCACTCACGCTCCCAAAACTAACACGAACTAAACTTGCAACGACCGGCCGCTGGCCGTCACGGCAGCTCGTGCTGGAAAAGAACACTGCACTTTGAATGACGCTGTTCAGTCAGAGCGGAACGGGTCCGCGCACATTGCAATCGAAAAAACATGAAAGTCGCACATGCGCGCGCCTTCCACCCTCGCCGCGCAATGCAGTGCTACCGACGCTCAATTGTCCGCCTTCAAACCAACGTAGAGAGTTGACGCGACACACTCTTAGGAAACTCCTGCAAAATATACGAATTAGTCCGGCACGCGGCTTGCTTCGTTCAGGACATCATCACCAATCGTGGTGCGATGATCTTCGGAGCGGCCCGGCGCGTCATTACGTGTCTGGCCGCTGCGACGATTTGCCGTGCGGCGATACTTAGCGAGCGGGACCGCGTCTCGGGAAAGTGCAGGCAATCATTATGCGATCAAGAGTTCTCTTTTTGGGTGCTACGACGATGGCGCTCGTCACATCGGGTAGAGCTATGGCGAACCTCGAGCGACAAGTACTGCCACCGGCGGTGTGGAACTGGTCTGGAGGCTACATTGGCGGTCACGCCGGCGGCGGGTACGGCCGAACCTCCTTTAGCAATCCCTTTGGCCCGTCGATCTATGGCGGCAGCGTCGATATTCCATCGTTCGTCGCAGGTGGCCAGATCGGCTACAATTGGCAGAACAACAGTTGGGTGTTCGGCCTCGAACTGGATGCCAGCGCAGCTGCCGCCAACGGCTCAAACACCTGCCTAGCCGCCTCCCACTTGATTGTAAGCGCAAACTGCAACGCAGGTCCCAACCTCTTTGCGACCGGGATCGGCCGCATCGGCTACGCCTTCGGTCCGCTCGGGCAAACGCTTGCCTATCTCAAGGCAGGCGTAGCCTGGCAAAACAATCGGGGCGACGTCGTCAACAACGTGGAACCGGAGAACCAGCCACAGGAGAAAACCCATTTCGATTATGGCCGAGTTGGCGGCGTGATCGCGCTCGGTCTCGAGCGAGCCCTTACGCCGGCATGGTCGGTGAATGTCGAGTATGACTATCTGCATTTCGGCGGACCAAGTGTCGCCACCGCTTCGACAGTGCAGTTATCTCCGCCTGCGATTCTGCCGGCGAACACAACCAGCCTATCCAGCAACTATCACATCGGAAGAGTTGGTCTGAACTACCACTTTGGTGTGGACCCAGAGGCCGCACCAAGGTCCGATGCGCCGTATGCGAAATCAGCGGGCAGCGTACCATCCATTCCCGACGCGCCTGGTTGGTCGTTCGAAGGCGGCTCGCGGCTCTGGCTGAGCCGGGGACGATTCCAATGGGATCACAGCGCACTTAATAATAACGATGCCCTAGACCCCAGCATACTCGTATCGCGGCTCACTTATCACGGACTGAACGGGCTTTCGGGGGAGGTATTCGGCCGGGTCGACAGTCCCTGGGGAGTGTTCCTGAAGGGCAACCTTGGGATCGGAAGCTTCAACAAGGGGAAGATGAACGACGAAGATTGGCTGGTCCAGCAGGAAGGATACCCGTACCAAAATACTCTTTCAGGTCAGTCAAACGGAAGGTTCGCATATTACACGGCGGACGCCGGTTACGATTTCCTGCGCAGCGCGAACTACAAGGTCGGTGCATTTATAGGCTGGGCCTATTACAGCCAGAGCTCAGATACCATTGGTTGCGTTCGGGTCGCGCCTCAGGATGAAGCATGTCTGAAGCCGGGCGACACTAGGATCGTCGGTGTGGAGGATACTCAATGGAATGCGCCTCGAATCGGCCTGAGCGCCGAAACTATGCTGACCGAGCGCTGGCGCCTCAATGCTGATGTCGCTTACCTGCCCTGGACCGATTTCAAAGGCCGCGACTATCATCTCTTGCGTCCCAAGACCACCTTTGACGAACAACGCGGCAATGGTGGTGGCGGAGTCCAGATTGCGGGCGTGTTGTCCTACTTCCTCACCCAGAACATCAGCGTCGGGGTCGGTGGCCGCTATTGGGCCATGTGGACCAAAAAGGACAGCGACTCTTTGTGCAGCAGCAGCGGCTGCGTCGGTGACCCGCGCATTCTTGCGAAGTACAGCATGGAACGGTGGGGTACGTGCTTTCAGGCCTCTTATAAGCTCAATTAAGGACCTCACTAACGAGGCTCCCGACTTCAGATTCTTAGATGCCGTTCTGAAGTTTGCTGATGACCAGTCCTCGGCGCGCAATTGCCGCCGAGGATTGGCATGTCGCGATCACGCTGTTCGCCGGGTTGCTACGATTGCATATCACCCGCCTTTGATGAGGCGGGCGCAACTCTGCCCCCGAACCAAAGCTCGTCCACTAATAACAGCTCGATTTCTTGGTCCGGACGAACTCGCTTCAAAGCCGATTGTGCGCGCCATTGCGACCGGGCTGGGATGCGCTCGATGCACGATTTCTAAATTCCGCAGCGGGATCTCTCGTGGGCAACCGAGACCGCAGCGAGCCCCAACATCACGTCGCCGGTGAATCCGAAATGGAGACTATAGAGCCACCAGATTGCGCAGCACCGGTCGAGATCGTACATGGCGAGCGCGCGCCTTGTTGCTGCGACCATCCGCGCCATCGGCTTCATTCCGCGTGTCATCTGGAAACCTCGGCGTCTCGGGGCCAGCGCTCTCCATACAATGACTTTTAGGGCGGTGATGGCCCGCTGTCCGGCGCGTGCACCTGCAAGAGATCTGGAATTGAGATTGATGTTCGCCATGGCGTTCTTTTCCGCGTTTCGAAGCAGATTGCGCACACCTATGTGCATGCGCTCATTGCCGTGATCCTACGGCGATACTGCTTGCAAAACGCCCAGATCTGGTAGTGCCAATTGACCGGACTCCCGACCGACAAATACGCTTACGCGATCCCACCGCTGCGCGAAGCCACTTGCGGCAGTGGTTGCGGCTACGCGACCTTTGCTGCCAGCTCCTTGAGAATACCTCGCGCGTCCGCCGAGGCTATCTAGGCAGGGCCTTCGCTGTTTCCGAGTAACCCCTCCAGGTCAGCGGTTTCGCTACCCAACTTGCGCGGACCCAGCCGACATCGAGCGCTGGCTTGCGGCCGAGCTCCGTCTGACCGCGCATGCAATTCTCGGTCGCCTCGCGAAGCAACGCCCCGAACAGTTCGGCCTGCACCACACCATAGCAGAGCTTGCTGGGATTGCTCAGAGGCAAAGCAGCCGAGACGATCATCCCGCACGGCTAAAGCTTCGGCGCTGGCCGCGTGTAATGGGCATTCCGCGCGTCTCCAGAAACTTCCGATCCTGCGCGGCATGGTGCAATCCCGGACTGGCCGATAGCCAGAGCTACATCGATCAAGCGAAACTAACATCCTCAGATGAGGCAATTCCCAGGCAATATGGCAGGGGGGACTGACAGGCCGGCGCCACGCGGACGAAACGTCCAGGATGACCGTTCATCTCGTGGGCTGCCAGTGGGCCCGAGGATGCGTACCCACTGGCTGCGCGAATAATCCACTATTGGGCGAATGTCTCTCCAGCTAAGGACAACCGAAGTGATCGCAGGCCTCCAGCCACGCGCGATCGGTTCACAGCGGGGTTGTCTCCCGTGTAAGCCTAACGAACCCTCCTTCGGCTAATTCGGCTTTGTAGGCCCGTCCGTTAAGTAGGATCGTGGTGGAGTTATCTGCGGTCGGCATAAAACCGTCGTGGCGCAGCTTCTCCATTAGAGCAGGTGTGGCCCATTGCTGTGCTAGCGGCATTCCGTAGCGCCATTTCTCCGCGAAGAAGGCTCCGAAGTCCGGTACCCCCGCCCGGCCGACCCCAACCACTTGGTCCTCCGCAGGGTTATGAACAAGACGAACGCGATTGGACTCATCCAAACCGGCCGTGTAGCGGTGACCTTGGATTTCATAGGTCATCGTCGGCTGGTCCGAGTCCGGCAAGAGACCGTGGTGGAACAGCCTCTCAACCATCGCGTCAGGGGCGATTTGCGAACCGTGTAAAAATCTCTGTGGAGCGGCGAATGTGACATCTACCGCTTCCTCAGGTGCGGCAGGTGATGATGGGCCAGCTTCATTCATGATCTGACTGAACAAATCATGATCTTCCTGTGTCCAGACGTGCGCTGTTGGCGATTCCGGGGAACGGGCATTGTCGATCGGGTTCGGATCCATAAAGCTCTCCTTTCTGTTGTGAGAACAACGGCTTCTTGAAGATCTCCCCCAGGGAATGAGCTGAGTTCGTCACGAATTCAGAGATGGCTGGCTTCGTCATCGAGTGGCCAAGGTCGAATGTTAAAGAGGCTGGCTTTCGAGAAGCTGACAAAGGTCGAAGAAGGAGACAAACCCGCAGCCGCATCTGCCACGTCTGATGCGATCATCTCCGAGCCAAGTCTCATTCCGCCTGGCCTCGCAGTCGGCGCGTGGGTCTGCGTCGTGCATTGCGTTCACCTGGGCGTAAAGCTGGTTAGGAGGTCCAGGTGATGCGGACCGCGGCCAGACCCAGTCTTGCACCGAACATGTGCATTTCGACCTCTGCCCGCGACCCGTCGTTCTGGCGGACGCTTCGAGCCTATGCTCGGGGCCGCTAACCAGAATGACCGCGATAGCCGCGCCAGCGCGAGAACAGACGAAAGCGAGACCTACGTGAGAGTCCGGCAACCGCGGAGCGAAGTGTTTACCTGAGAGAACGAAATCGCTGAGACGCAAAAGCAGCTGAGACGATCCTCCCGCGCACGGCTAAGGGTGCTCGGTGCCGGTGATCCGGGGACTGCCGCTGCGTGTAGTGGGTACTCCGCGAAGTCCCCAGTGCCTCGAACCCTGCGCGCCATGATACAACCTCGGACTGACAGCCGGAGCTACATCGGGCAAGCGGAACGTTACATCCTCAGGTGAGGCAATAGGAACCGCCAACTTTGTCCCGGCTGCTATGGACGCTCTGCGTCATGCAGATGGCACTCGTCTCAGGGCGTTGGAAAGAGAATTCACTGGTGTCCTGAATAAGGAAAATCGTCGTAATTTCGTGCGCGCGGTGGCGAGGTCGCCGCTGAAATGTCCGCTTCCTCCAAGCGTCCGTTGGCGAAGAACCGTAGGGCACATTCGTGCTCGCCCGTTGCGGGCGCACGAACGGTAACTCCTGGGTATGCGTCGCTGGTTTGCCTTAACAGCTCTCTAAGTGGTTGACCAAGATGTACGCCCCTGAACCTTTGGCAGCGCTCACCGAACGACTTGAGATCGGCCTCGTCGCCGTTGGGCCAAATAGCCGGGCCTTCTCCCAGTCCCGGGTGAGGCCCTCGCGCAGGAGATAGCCAACATGCGCGGGCGGGCAGCGCCGAACGCACCTTATGACGGACGACCTGGGCCTTGGCGGTCGCCAGACGCGAGCGACCCGTGAGCAGCCGGTTCGCCCGCTAGACGGGACCCGGCCGCGACACAAAGGTGGAGCACCGATGAGTGGTGGATCTTGCCCGGCGCGCGAGAGACCGCCGCAGGCGCGCTGAGCGGCGACAATCGGCTTGGCGACGAAAGGCGTGGCCCGCTGACGCCTCACGGAGCGGACGCAACCTGGCCGAGGCTGAAAGGGCGCGAGACATCGCCGATCGTGTTCGGCACCCGCCAATTTGTCTCAAACTCGCCAAAGCAGCGCAATGTCTGGGTGCCCGACAACTATAGCAGGTTCTCATATTTGTCTTGCCGGCAAGGCCAGTCATCAGATCAAGGGTAAAATGGGCCGCGAAAGGCGGGCATTTTTATTGCAGAGATTACCGTGAGGTTCGTCGTGACACGCTTTAGCCTACATGTGAACAGGCGATGGCCGTGAGGACGAACTCGGGCAAGTGGAATGCAACTTTGCGCGACCTGTCTGGTCGAAATGTTCGGGCCATGGATCGCGCTCCAGATCAGGTCGAGGATGGCGAGGCAATTTACTCCAGAGAGGCTGGAGCCGGTCCTCGGTCCGGCAGACGAACGCTTGACACGCCGCGCGGTGTTGGGCGCAACCATCGGCAACATCATCGAATTCTACGACTTCGGGACCTATAGCTTTTTCGCAATACAGATCGGTCAGGCGTTCTTCCCGGCAACTGACCAGTTTGTCAGCCTCATGCTGTCACTCGGAACCTTCGGCGCAGGCTTTGTGACCAGGCCGATCGGAGCCATCGTGCTCGGCTCGTATTCGGATCGGGCCGGCCGCCGACCGGCGATGATTGCCAGCTTTGCCATGATGAGCGCCGCGGTCCTGTTATTGGCTATCACGCCATCGTACGAGACAATAGGACTTGCCGCTCCGTTGCTAGCCATTTTCGCACGCTTGCTGCAGGGCTTTGCTCTCGGAGGTGAAGTCGGTCCAACGACAGCCTACTTGATGGAAGCGGCCCCCACCAAAGCCCGCGGTCTTGCGGTCTCCTTTCAGCCCGCGAGCCAACAGGTAGCTGCGACGGCCGGAGCGTTGGTTGGAGAAATACTCTCGCTCACCATGACAAGCGAAGCGCTCAATGCGTACGGATGGCGGGTCGCGCTGTTGCTCGGCGCGGCCACGTTGCCGTTTGGATTTTGGTTGCGGAGCGTCCTGCCCGAAACGCTGCACCGCCCCGAGGCGCCGGTTCCTGTCACCCAGCCTGAGGGGCGACGGCCTACCGATCGCCGCATCATGAGCTTGGGATTTGTCATCTTGGCCAGCTGCACGATCACGACTTATGTTACGGGATACATGACGACCTACGCGTTGAACACCCTCCGCGTTTCCACGCCTCTCGCCTTTGCTACTACGCTCATCAGCAACACGGTCGGAATTTCTGCAGCACTGTTGGGCGGCCTGCTCGCCGACCGCGTAGGCCGTCGGCCTATCATGATATGGCCGCAGGTCACTGCATTGCTGATGACCTATCCGGTATTCTTGTGGATTGCAGAGAGCCGCAGTGCCTTCGCACTTCTAGGAGGTCTCGGCGTGCTCACCCTGATCGGAACGATTCCGTATAGCGCCTTCTACGTGAGCATGGCCGAAGGTTTGCCCAAGTACATTCGTGGTCGCGCGTTCGCGACGATCTACGCTTTTGCGATAGCGATTTTTGGAGGCACAGCTCAACCGATCGTCACCTGGCTCATCCATCTTACCGGGAGTGCACTCGTGCCCGCCTGGTACATGCTTTTCGCGGGCGCGGCCGCGCTTTGTGCCATGCTTATGATGCCGGAGACGGCGCCACTCAATTATGTGCCCGACCATAGACGAACGGCCGTAACGCCACGACCGCTGCTTTAGTCATACCCGAACAGGTGAGGATGACATCTATGATGCCCGAAATGCGAAACATCGAGCCGGAGGACGGCTATGGGGCCAGCACGTAAAAGCAATCTATCCTGAAAAATTGGAGCAGCTTTACATCGAGCAGGAGCTCCTGTCGGAGCGCAGTGGCGCCGTCTGAAATGACTTGTTTCCGTTTACCCGATCTTCGCCGATGCGGCAGTTGCACGATCAGCGGGCGTCACCGACGGGCTGTAAGTGAGCCGTCACTCTGATCATAGCCTTTAGAGAACAAATAGGCCCGGCTTATACTATCTGCCAGCGCAACCATACGGCATAAGGACGCGGCCGCTGTCGGAGCAGCGGCCGCACGAGGGTCGACCCTCATTCTCTGCTTGATATGTTTCCCGTTGTCAGTGCCGGACGCACGAGGGATCCGTCAAGCAAAAAAACAGATCGCAGATGCCATTCAACGGGTCATCCACGCACTCAGGATATGATGTATCGGCTACCGGCGCACTCGCCGCAACCGGCTGCGCGGCAACGTTTGCAGCAAAAGGAGGCACCACCGCCGTTGCAAGCGCGAGGGCGCTCGCGGTCACTAACACAGACTTTTTCATTCGAGACATCGCTTCCCTAGGTTAGCCCCAGCCGCTCTCGACGGTCTATCTGACGACGCTGCAAGCGGTAAAATTGATTTTCTTGATCAGATCTATCGACCGAATGGATAAGTACGCAGCAATGGACGATCGGCTCATCGATGCGATGGGCGAGGAGTTTCAAATTCGGCTGAACCAACGGGGCCGAAGCGGGTCTGACGGGCGATGCCGAGGCCCAGCGGTCGCTCGGACCTCAACGTCAACGAGATCGCCTGCGAGATCAAAAGCGAAGTGATGCACCGGGTGCTTAGGGCCGCACGGAATCGAGCTGTAAAAGATCGATCAAACTAGTCATACGGATTGCTGTCGTGAGCTCGCGCCATGACTCAATGAACAGTCCACCAAGCTGATCTTGCGGCGGAGCATGCTCTTCCGTACCGCTCCGACGAGGACCGTCTTGCGTGACGGGTGGTAATTCGCGAAGCGTGTGACCTTAGGTCTAGCTTTAAGGTCATCAGGCGATGCGGGTCGAAGTTTTGGGCGGGCTCGAGCGGCGGCGGC
>NZ_RQIT01000038.1 GCF_003837805.1 Bradyrhizobium sp. RP6
GCGGCACATTGCCGGAACGGCGTGGTCGACCAAATGCTACATGAACATGCGACCGCTCTATCAGCCACAACTCTCTGAAACCGGAGCCGTCGCCTGATCAAAAGTGCGAAAGATTCTGGACAGTACCAAGCAATACAGCTATCCTCGGCGGGGTTCTGATTGTCGCCTTTCTGACTGTTCTTGTCGTTATTTTTGTAGAAGTAAACGGCCCAGGTGCGGGCACGTGAGGGAGCAGAGCTGGGTTATATCGCAGTCGCCGTTCAGCTGATCTCCCGCAACTGTTCGCTGGTTTCGATTCAGCGTTCACGCAAGGGACTCACGGGAATTTGTCCGTCCTCCAGGGTGCGGCAAGACCACACTCCTACGCTGCATTACCCGGATGCAGCGTCTGACGAGTGGAGTCTGCTGGGTCGACGGCGAGATTAGGCAGGATGAGACGATGTTTCAGCCGCACTCATCTACGTCCGATCGCGGGTGTATTTCAGCGGCCGATTTTTTCTCATTTGTCTATTAAAGCGTACTCTCCTGTAGAGCCCGTCAAAACCGAAGACGGCACTGATTGACATTGACGGTGTGGTCGAACCGCTAGTCTTGTGGCACTGCCTGACGGTGGGCCCGTCACATCTTTCTGGGGCGGAGCAATGTAGCGCGCTGTTGATCCCAGCTCGGCTACTTTTAGTGGCGACCCGCTCATTTGGATTCAACTGCACCGCCAAGAGCAAGCTCTGCCATGTTTTTAAGACTTGGCTAGCTTGGTACGATTTTCCTCAAGCTCGACGGCACCCATCAGGACAGCCGCGGAGACGTCGCTCAAGGCGATCAATCAGAAGGACAGGGGCGAGACGACCCTTCAACTCACCGGAGAGATCGCGTTCTACGACGGTCCGGTCCTAGCGCGCGTGCGTCACTCACGCTGCTTGATCGCAAATCGGCTATCCAGCGAAGGTGGCCTCACCGGGGGCCCTCACCGGAGGAGTACTTTCTTACGGCCTTCCCTAAAGTTCTTTGGCCTTTCGCGTGATGCGCTCACCCGTTCGAAGCCGATAAAGGCAAGATCATTGTTGCAGCCTTTGTACGCGCGCATCCCAAGATATGCAGGGGCGGTTCTGCGCGATACCCTCATGCGGCGCTTGAGGGACAATCCTTTACGCTTCGCGAAATAGACTGCGCAGCATTTCTCGCTCTCATGAATCCAGGACCAAAAGTGATTGGCCCCTCTTCGCCGGCAGGGAATTCAGAGCGCCGCGCGGGGCGCGTCCTGCTCTTCGGCTTCGCCCCACTGGACAAATATTCCCCTTTTGCCTTCCTTCTTGAAAAAATCGAGCACATCTTACCTGCGTCGCACCGAAGCAATCGCAATTGCGGCCACAGAGCAGTTGGCAGCAGATCTCATCAGCTCCCCACGGTTCTTAACGAGAGACGCGCCCTTCACATGGCTGCGAGAGGAATGAGGCATAGAACTGTCAACACAAGCTAGATGATCTCGAAGTATCTCCGACGTTCAAAGTCGGTCACTCGATTTTGAACGGCGTCCCATTCCCAACGGCGCGAGCAAGAAAATGCTTCAACAAACCTTTCGCCGAAAACCTCGTTCGCTGCTGCTGACTGTGCAAAACGAGAAGTTGCCTCTGATAGGCCTTGAGGTAGTCTCGCAGTCATTTCCACGCTTGCATCGCCGGCGATCGACGCGGGTAGTGCCACACCTGTCTCGACTCCCAATATTCCGGAACCAATGGCACATGCGAGCGCAAGATAGGGGTTCACGTCTGCGCCAGCCAGCCGATATTCCAGACGATGGACGGATGGCTCTCCCGAGATAGCGCGAACCGCGCAGGAGCGGTTGTCAACTCCCCAGCTTGGACAGATTGGTGCCCAGCAGCCAGGCACAAACCTCTTGTAGCTATTGAAGTTCGGCGCAGCGAGCACACAAAACTCGTTCATGTAGTTTAATTGTCCGGCGATGAATTGCCTCATAAGCTTTGAGAAGTTGCCGACCGCATTGCTGTCGTGAAACGCATTCTGACCATCCGAGGACATCGAAATGTGAATATGGCCGGACTGGCCCGGCCAATCCTCGGAAACCTTGGCCATAAATGTAGCCATCATGCCTCGCCTTTGCGCCCAGGCCTTTATCATCGATTTGAATATGGTTGCTCGATCGGCCGCTTCCAACGCATCACAATGACGAAGTGACGCTTCGACCACGCCCGGTCCGGTTTCGAAGTGCAGTCCGCTGAGAGGTATTCTAGCTTTCTCACAAAGCGCCAAGATCTCATCGAACAGCTCATGTTGAGCAACGGAGCGCATAATCGAGTAGCCGAACGGGCCCCGTGTTAAAGGAACCCATTCGCTGAACGGCTTATCCTCAATTGTATCGGCGTTCTCCTTGAACAACATGAATTCAAACTCGAACCCGACAGCGCATCTGTATCCGAGGTCAGCAGCCCTTCTCAGGACTTTACGCAGAACACCCCGCGGGCAGATGTTCTCATGTGCGCCTGTGAACTCGGCAAGGTAGAGATATTGATTGCCGACGTCAGACACCGAACGGCCGGTGGCAGACAGAATACGCAGATCAGCATCCCCAAATGCTGATAACGGCTGCTGCGTGAAACTGATCGGAATGACCCGATCCGAACAATCCCACGCCAGCACTGCTTCAGAGAACTTGATGACTTTGTCTTGACCAGAGAGATCTTCACCTAAGAGGTGTTTGCCTCGCAGCACACCGTCGAAGTCGCTTACGCCGATCATCGCCGCGCGGGCTGGATTCGCTCCGGTCAAGGTTGCTTCAGTTGCCATCACTGGCTATCCCGCGCCACCAATTCGAACACCTGATCCATTCGCATTGCTCGCAACTTGTGATAGTCATCATTAAGCTGATTCATGTCGCTATTCACGAGATAGACGATGCCTGGTGTCGACGCCAAATCGATGGTCGGAACCAGCTCTTCACCCATTGGAACGAATGCGATGGCATCCGCAAAGCTCGGGAGTTTGCGGATTGCTTGGAGTCCCGGGTAGCCGGCAACGACGCCGCCCCTGTCGGAGATCAGGGAGACACAGAGTGCGTGCGCGTTCCGCTTGTACGGCCCGCGCATCCTCATGTACTCACCAAAGCCCTCGGGATCTGCGTAGCGCCAAGCGGTCAGTGTGATATGGTTATGCCCCAACGCCATCGTTCGTGCTTTTGCCGACATAGTCCCTTGAAGCCTCGCCCCGAAGTCCACCAGAACGGGCCCCCGATGATCGACAATAATCTCGGCATGAGCCGGTCCCTCGAGGATCTGAAGTGCCTGCAACGCACGTTTCAGGTAGTCGGAGAGCTCCTGAACGATTGGTTCGCTGCCGTCCAACAATCTCTCGAGTGAGCAGACCGATGATGCCCCCTCGATAGGAACGGTGTCATAGGTCCAGGCCTCCGTAACGAAGGCATCTCCGTGGATCGAGATGGCGTTTACTGTGTATTGTTGACCGTTTATTTTTTCCTGTCCGAGAGCAAAACGATTCAATGCTCCGACACGGTTCGTCTTCCCGACAATCGCGCTTAGAGCACGCTGAATATCGGAATCTGTCGAGCAAAAGAATACATCCTCGGTGCCCGTACTATTCAGAGGTTTGATCACGATCTCGTCGAAGTTCGCTTCGCGCCTCCAGCTTGCGATCTCTACAGCATTGTCCGACACGACTTGTCTGATCGATCGCACACCGGCATAGGTCAGCGCGCAAGACAATCGCGCTTTGTCACGCCGAGCAGCCGATAGAGCGGTCCCGTTTGAAGGTAAGCCCAGCCGCTCTGACAACGAATCGGCGAGTTCAACTCCAGACTCGCAGCCGGCGATAACGAACTCGACTTCTCTGCCATGGAGCGCCTGAAGATGATATTCAACGATGTCATCATACTCCATGCGCTCGCCGGGGCGAATGACCTCATCGTACAGATCCTCATTGAAATGCGCTTGGAATATAGGTGGAATCTGTGCGGCCGACATCACATGCACGGTCCCAATTCCATAGCGCTTGAATTCTTCGGGAAGGTAGCGACCCGTAGAGTATGCGTCCACGACTACACATTTACGTTCTTTCATGCGGATCTCCGATACTGCAAGTAGATGTTGCTGACAGCGATAGCCGTAATGAGGACATTTCCAACGAACGTATGTGACGAAGGCACGATGCGAGAATCGAAGTACTGGAACAGGAAGGTGACGATGGGGGCGGTGGACAGGACCATGTTGACGGTGAAGGGCTCTACGCGGCGAATGCCCTCCTGAATCAACAGCAAAGGCAAAACGATCGTCGACAGCCCAATTGCTGCGATCGCAAACCAATGCTGCGAGATCTCGGGCACGATAGATGAATGATCGACCAGCCCCAGCAGCAAGAGAATGGTTCCATAAAAGCGATGCGCCAGGACCTGTCGGCCGGAAAACCCACGGTCGAACAGCACCTTGACAAGTATATTTGTGAGGGCGAGCGATAGGCCGGCCACGATGGCCAAGACGATGCCAAAGGACGATCGGGCCCCCCACTCCACGCCCGCATTGCCGCTGGCCGAGATCCAAATCATGTAAGTCCCGATCGTCGCAATCGCGGCGCTCACGACAATATCGGATGTTGGCGGGGCGCCCCTGCGCCTGATCAGGGCGTTTAACCACACTGTTGCGGCGGGCCCCAACGCCACCATGAAAGCGACCACGATCGCAGGTTCAGCGTATTTCAGTCCTATAAATAGTCCGATCCAGCTGATCGCCGTCACGACGTTGAGTGCAACGAAGACCAGGAGCGACCATTTTCCGGCTCTTGCTTCGCCTCCCTCGTGGCGCGCCAAGAAGTTGAACGTCAGACAAACCACAGCGAACGACAGCAGGAGCGCCACGAACACATCGGCTTGCTGAAAATACGATGCCGCATAAACCTCGCCTGCCGCGCTCAGAACGACATAAAGCGCCACAAAGAACACTCCTAGAGCGAAGCCGCTCGTCAATCGTCCACCCTTTTTGTGCCCGCGAAGCCGGGCGGAGCTCTCGGAAGCCCAGGCGCGCGCGTCGGTTTCGGAGGACGGCCCTTTCGGCTCGCGCGAGCCACGTTTCGTTTGCAACATCACGATCTGCCTCTAGCCCTTCTTAGTTCGGCAGTACCCAACACACGCCTCTCCAAATGCTTTGAACAGTTGCTTGCTGAGGAGGTCGGTTGAGACGTGCCATTCGGGGTGCCATTGCACACCGATTTGCAGCGTCGGAGCGCCAATCACTGAAGCTGCCTCGACCAGACCGTCAGGCGCCCACGCCTCGCTCCTCAGCGCTGGGGCAAGCGCCTCGATGCCTTGATTGTGCAGCGAGTTGACTTGCGTTTCGATCATCCGCGCGATTGGAAAGAGTGCGCCATCGGATGATATCCTGACGGGGTGCGCGGCATCGTATTGACGGTCCCTGGGACGATCTGGCTTCTCGGCATGCATGGCGCCGCTTTCTCGGCTCCACTCCGCAAGCGATGGGCGGAGTGTTCCGCCGAAATAGACGTTGAGTTCCTGAAGCCCACGGCAGATACCCAGAATAGGCATTCCGAGGGCGATGGCGCTCTCTATGGCCACGGCAGAGAGCCTGTCCCGGGGACGGTCAAGGATCCCAGGCTCAACATCCTGCCGATCAGGATCCGCAAAGGACGCGGGCGCTGACAGGACTGCGGGGTCCACGTTCGATTCATCGCCTGTCAAGACCAGGCCGTCGAGCCGGCGCATGATGGCCGGGGCGACTTCGTCCCCGGCATCTTCCGCGTCGACGGTCGGCAATACGACGCAAGCCACTCCCGCATGCCGATGGAGTGCCTGCACGTACTTGCGCCGTAACCAGTCGCGATGCACACCATCGACCAGAAGACGGTTCGAAGTGACGCCGACAACGGCTTGGGTGGGCTCGGGCTGTTGCAACCTCACGCCACCTTGCCTCGCGTGCGAACACCGGCAACGGACTGCTCATACAGCCGTCGATTTCGCTCTTTCAACTGAGTTATGACGCTAGGCTGACCTTGAGGTCCCTTGACAAAGAGCCCGCCCCAGGTGGCGGCGACCTTCGCGTAGTTCGGATCCTGCATTCGGATTTTCTGAGCCTTGCGCAACAGCCAAAACGGGATGCCGGGTGAAAGGTGATGCTCAAGGTGGTACTCATCCAGATTCTGTCCCAGGATGGCTCGTTCGAGGAAGCTTCCTTTCCGATTCCTGGTGAGATAGACGTTCTGCGTCTCTGTTTCGCACATGGGTGAGTGCTCAGCGAGTTCGATAAACCAGCCGAGGACCTGAAACGTGGTGAGATAGGGCACGATCCAAAACAGGACGACGATATGGAGCAGACCAAGAGCATATGACCCGGCCAGGATGCTGAACCAGAACAGATAGAAGCCATACCTGTCGACAAGTATGCCTGAGCGGCTCTGATCTTCGGTCTCTTCGATCGAAAATCGATTAGTCCAAAGATACTTCAGATACGCTACTGTCGCGCCGCCGAAGATCGGCTTCCAAATGATGTTGAAAGCGTATCTCTCTGGAGGCTGCACATCGTAGACGCCGCTGGCCAGGAAAAACTTCAGGTCGGGATCCTTGTCCGGGTCGCCGAGATAGGGATGATGCAAGTAGACATGTGAGATCCGGTAGGCCCAGTGGCGTTGGAACAAGGGATAGGAAGCGAACAGAATGCCCAGGACATAATTCCAGGTCGTATTCTTCGCGAGCGTGCGGTGAGCCGCATCGTGAGCGATGGTTGTCAATCCGCGTTGATAGGCACCGATCAGGAGAACGGCCAGCGGGTAGAACCACCACGAGACAGACACGGTCGCAAGCGTGCACGCTGTGATGACAGCGTAATCTTTCGCAATGTAGGCAGCCCCCGTGATGTTGTCCGGCCTTAGCTCCGAAAGCTGCTTATTGATCTCCCGACTGAATTGAACGGCCTCATAGCGTGATGACCTCAGTTTCCAAGCGTCTGCCTGATTCATGAGAGCCTCTTCCTGATCGCCTTGCAGGTTGTCAGATTGCGGAAAGCGCCTTGTCCAGATCGCGCAAGATGTCGTTAACATCTTCGATGCCGACACAAAGCCGGATTGAGCCCCCAAATATGCCGGCGGCTTCGCGCTTTTCCCGCGGGACAGTGGTGTGGGTCGTCGAGACAGGATGAGTCACGAGCGTGCGGGCATCTCCCACATTGGAAACGTGATACATCAAGTCAACGTTCTGGATGAACTTGCGCCCGGCCATTTCGTCTTCCACTTCGAACATGACCATCGCCCCATGTCCGTATGCGGTGTTGAGTGTCTGATCGACGACTTCCCGATCAGCGCCCTCAAAGAGCCCCGGGTAGAAGACGCGACGCACTTTAGGATGCTCCTTTAGAACGCCGGCGACGATCCTGGCATTCGCGCAGTGCTGCTTCATGCGAAGCGGCAGCGTTTCAAGCCCTTGGATCAGTTGAAAGCTCGCAAACGGGGCGATGGCTGCACCCGTATCACGCAACCAGGTCATGCGAGCCTTGAGGAGAAACTCGCTCTTTCCTAGATCATCGACATCGCGCACAGCGTTGTGCCAGACAATTCCGCCATGCGCTTCGTCGGGACCGTTGAACAAGGGAAAGCGGGAGGCTCCCCGATAGCTAAATTTGCCGCTGTCAACGATTAGTCCGCCGAGCGTCGTGCCATGACCGGATATATATTTTGTTGCAGAGTACGTCGTAACTGCAGCGCCCAGGTCTGACGGCCGACATACCAGCGGCGTCGTCGTATTGTCTACGACCAGAGGCACGCCGTACCTTCGGCCGATTTCCGCCAGCTGTTTGACGGGGAGCGGAATCAGACAGGGGTTCGAAATTACCTCTCCGAACAGGCAAATCGTGCGATCATCAATGGCCCGTTCGAACGTCTCAGGCCTCCGGGGATCCGCTGTCCTCACGCTGATTCCCAAACGCTTTAAGGTGTTGTGGAGCAGGTTCCAGGTATTGCCATATAGATACGGAGAGGCAACGATATTGTCCCCTACTTGGCCACTTGAAAGGTTGATGATCGCAAGGAACGTCGCCGCTTGACCTGACGCAACGGCGAGCGAGTCGCTGCCCATGTCGACGGCCGCGTAGCGCTTCTCCAGCGCGCGGGTCGTCGGATTGATAATCCTCGTGTAGGTGAACCCATCCGCCTTGACGTTGTAGACGTCAGCGATGTGATTTAGATCGCCATCGAGTTCATAAGCTGTATTCTGGTAAATCGGCACTGCGACGGCTTTTGTCACCGGGTCGCGTCGATAGCCCGCATGCAGAACAGCAGTCTCGGCGGAAAGCCGCAGCTGCCGCTCCCCAGCTGCTTGAGCCGGCATCTTTACGCGCGCCCCATATGCCTCTTGGCCCGACGCCGGCCTTGCTGACCGAGCCGGACCGGAGCGGAAATATGTACGAAAGGCGCATCCCAATTTCTCAATCCAGCTGGATTGGATTTCCCCAATGCAACCGACCCGAAAGCTCCGCGTCGCAAGATGCAGCTTCGAGTAGACGTAAAGATTGTGGGCCGCCAAGTGGCGATACAGCCCATCGAACCCTGGCTGGTCCACTATTCCGGGCGGCGCACTGAACGCAACACAGACCGGTGACTGCAACTCGGGGGACAACAGCGGAGCCACTATCCCTTCGAGTTCCTTGATGAGGTCGTCTCTGACCTTCTCGTACCTGAAGCGCCTGGCATCGATGCCTTCCTCGTGCAGAATCTTCAAAGCCATTGCCGTTGCCTGAACGACGTGGGTTGGAGGGGTCGACCGCCACTCACCCGTGCGCTCGAGCGAGCGCCATTGATCTCTCACATCGAGCACAAACGATCTCGGTTCTTGAGTCGCATTCTCCAGTAGCTCGCGCGAGGCGGTGACAAACGCTACTCCCGGCGGCCCTTCTATGCACTTGTTGCTCGATGTGACCAGTACGTCAGGTCCACGCTGGCTCAGATCGATATTGAGGGCGCCGAAGGAACTCATCGCATCGATGATGGTCTTTACGCCACGTCGCCTCGCCACCTCCACGATCTCGTGCAGCGGATTGACGATTCCGGTTGTCGTCTCACAATGCACGAAACACAGGTGCGTAACGCCGGGATTTCGGCTCAGATACTCGCCGATCTCTTCCGGATCCAACGGATCGGTCGCGCGCTTGACAAGCTTCAGTGCTTCGACACCCCACAACCGCAAAATTTGTAGAATGCGCTCGCCATAGATGCCGTTTACGCAAACGAGCGGCCTGTGGGCTCGGGACACAAATGAAGAGAGGGCCGCCTCCATTGCAAAGGAGCCACCTCCTTGAATAGGCACCACCGAATATTCCTCAGCGTTTCCCAGCAAGTCGAGCATCAGCCGCCTCATGCAGGCGGTCACCTCCTTGAACTCGTCATCGCGAGACGCTAGATCAAGCTGCATCTGGCTCCTGACCGCCAGCGATAACGATAATGGACCAGGCGTCAGCAAAGACCGCTGTCTTGTCAAACCATTCCTCCTAACATTGTATTGGTCGATGACCTGGAGTACGCACACCAGGGAGCGCCGTGGCGCGCGTCCCATTCCTCATCAACAGCTTCGAATGAAGCGACATGTATCGCGGACGCGTTTCGCGTCGGCGCGCCCGAAAAGGCTGTCGGATGACAACCTCCATATCTCATCGCGGATGCGAGAGCGATGTTTCACAAAGCTCCTCATTGACGCCCTTCAGACCTCCCAAATAGCCTTTGGCACTAAGCAGTCGGCGCAACTGGCGCCGACGTACGCTCTCCTCCACTGTCACGTATGTGCAAGCTTGAGCGCGGTCGCCCTCTTGCAGCCATGAAGCGCCAATCGGCCGTCGATTTATGTGTGAGCCTGTCCGGTCAGGCACGCTTTACGCTAGCAAGGCGATGCAGCCAGGAGTCGACGTGCCCGGATTATCAATGCCTGACACACTCGATGATCGTGGTTCGCAGCGGGAGTCTAATGCGTTGCTTTGGACTTGATACATTTGCACTCCGTCGCTAGTTGGAGGATCTGGGACGCTGATGACTGTCCATTTCGGAGATCGTACAACTTGACGTTACGGGCGGTTCAACCCTCTCCGGGCATTTTCTCACGTAAATTTTTCTGACGTACTCCCATTTGGCGGCGACAAGCTGACGTAAGCAGCAGAAGACAGAGGATTCACATCGCGGTTGAATCGTAAGCGGTGTTTTCCTCCCACCTGAGATCAGATCGGGAATGGTCGGCTCGGGATTACACTTTTCATCACCAACGTCGAATTGAGGCGCATGACGTGTGGCAGGGCGAGAAGGCTGTCGTCGTACAGTCTTTGGAATGTAGCTAGGTCCTTGCTGACGACGTGAAGCATGTAATCAGGCTCACCGAAGAGTCGCTGGGCTTGGACTATCTCGGCACCCCGAGCAGCGCCTTCTCGAACGCCAACACGTTTTCTCTGCTCCCCTCGCGAAGAGTCGCATAAACAATAGCCGCAAACCCAAGGCCCAGCTTCGATGGCTCTACGGAGGCTCTGTAATCCGTTATCACTCCGGCTTCTTCCAGCGCTCTCAACCGACGATGGCATGGCGAAAGGCTTAAACCGACGCGCTCCGCTAAGTCGGCAGCAGAAATGCGGCCTTCGCGCTGAAGAATAGCAAGTATCTTGCGGTCAATTGCGTCCATGCGAGAGAATATGCCTCATATCGCTCGTTCATTGCAATAAATTGGGAGCACATTTCGCCAGCGACGCCGTAAAAATCCGCATCTCGCAATCAGAGGTGCATGAGATGGAAATCGGTTTGGTCGCCGCCTTTTGGGCTTTGTCGCTGTCACTTGTCCTGACACCAGGAGCCGATTGGGCTTACGCGATATCGGCAGGCATGAAGGACTCGTGCGATAGTGCCTGCCGTGACTGGAATGTTGCTGGGGTACGTAGCAATCACGACAGTAGTAGCCGGGGGTGGGAGCCATCGTCGCCAGCGTGCCGTCTGTCCTAACTGGGCTTACACTGATCGGCGCGGCCTACTTGTTCTATCTTGGGCTTGCGGTTTCACGGAGCCCGCCCCTTCCGGAAGCAGGCCAACAGCAGACAGGAAGTTGGTATCAGTGGCTGACGCGCGGCTTTGGTATCAGCGGCATCAACCCTAAAGCGCTGCTGCTCTTCCTGGCCATCCTACCGCAGTTCACCAGTCGTCTGTCTACGTGGCCGATATCGGAACAAATCGCCTTGCTGGGCGTAGTTCACATAACCAATTGTGCCGTGATTTACACAGCAGTGTCGGCCACTTCACGTGCTGTCCTTCGAACCAGACCACGCATTGCTCGGCTGGTCGCACAAGCTTCCGGTGTCGCGATGATCACTATCGCAATCGTGCTTATTGTCGAACAGCTATCACAGTTCAGCAGGTGACTGCTCGTTCGATCAGGGCATTCCTGCAAACGTTAGCCATTTGTCCGCCGCGAATAGTTCCACGGCATCAGCACGTCGATATGCATCTGCCTGTGCCCGTTTACGATGGCGGTGAGTGTGGAGGACAGGTAGGCGAACGGATCGACGGCATTGAGTTTGCACGTTTCGATGAGTGAGGCGATCGTCGCCCAGTTCTCCGCTCCTGCATCGTGTCGGGCGAAGAGGGCATTCTTCCGGTTCAACGCAATCGGCCTGATGGTGCGCTCAACCGTATTGTTGTCGATCTCGATCCGGCCGTCAGTCAGGAAGACGCAAAGGCCATCCCAGTATTTGGCGATATAGGCCAACGCACCTCGCCGAGCGGCGACTTGCCCGCGACACGGGCGCGATGATGCGTCAGCCAAACCCTCATGTCCGCGATTAGCGGCGCTGATCGTTCCTGCCGCCCGGCGAGTCGAGCTTGTGCGGAACCGCGCAGTTCTGCCTCGATGATAGAGTTCACCAATCCGCTTCAAGCCTTCGTCGGCAATCGGCGCTGATCCGGTGCGAGTGATCTCGACCAGTTTACGACGAGCATGCGCCCAACAATAGGCAAGTTGGATGTTCGGCCCAACACGATCCGGCGCGATCAGCCGATTATGTCCGGCATAACCATTTACCTGAAGGATGCCCGTAAATCGTCGCAATATCCGCTCGGCTTGTAGCCCGCCGCGACCGGGTGCATAGGTGAAGGCTACCCCCGGCGGCGCACCTCCGTCCCACGGTCGATCATCACGGGCCAGCGCCCAGAAGTATCATGTCTTCGTTTTACGAGAACCTGGATCAAGCACCGGCGCACGGGTCTCGTCCATGAAGAGCTTCGTTGACCGCTTCAGGTCCGCAAGCAAGGCATCGAAAACCGGACGCAGTTCGAAAGCTGCCCGACCAACCCAGTCGGCGAGTGTTGAGCGGTCGAGATCAATCCCCTGGCGGCTCATGATCTGGGCCTGGCGGTAGAGCGGCAGATGATCGGCATACTTGGACACCAGCACATGCGCGATGGTCGCCTCGGTCGGCAGTCCTGCATGGATCAATCGTGCAGGTGCTGGAGCCTGCGCTACGCCGTCGGTACAGGCACGGCAGGCGTATTTTGGACGATGAGTAACGATGACACGGAACTGCGCAGGGATGACATCCAGCCGCTCGGATACGTCCTCCCCTATGCAATGCAGGCCACCGCCACAGTTGCAGATCAAGCTCTCCGGCTGGATGATCTCTTCGACACGAGGAAGGTGGGCGGGAAGAGAGCCACGATTGGCGGCGCGAGATTTGCGGCTCGGTTTGCCCGAGGGGCTATCGGCTTCATCTTCGGCATGGATGGCCGCTATGGCGGTTTCCAGGTCTTCCAATGCGAGATCGAATTGCTCGGGATCAGACTTCTCGGACTTGCGCCCAAAGGCAGCCTGCTGAAGGCGGCGACCAGCTTCTCTAGCCGTCCGATCCGATCATCCTTGCGGACTTCACGCGCTTGAGCTGCGAGCAGCATCGCCTTCAAGGCAGCAATATCGTCCGGCAATCGGCGGCGTCCAACATGCCGGAAGTTAATCAAACTCTACCTCTGTTCGCCGCCCGGATTTGTCGCCCGAGTCATCGTGCCGCACCTATTCGATTGCGGTCGGTGCTCTTGCCTCAACGGTACGAACCTGACGCCAGTCGAGACCCGCAAACAGCGCCTCGAACTCGGCATGCCCAAGGGTCATCAGACCGTCCCTAATATCTGGCCAAGTGAACGTGTGCTCCTCCAGCCGCTTGTAGGCCATCACCAGACCGCTGCCATCCCAGTAGATCAGCTTCAGGCGGTCCGCTTTGCGGGATCGGAATACGAAGACCGTTCCTGTGAACGGTTCCTTGTGCAGCTCGTTCTTTACCAGCGCCGCTAATCCGTCGTGACCCTTGCGGAAATCGACGGGCTTGGTCGCCACCATGATCCGAACGCGGTTTGATGGAAAGATCATGAGGAACCTGCGCATGCAAGCGCGATAGAGGCGATCCGGGCGGCAGATGCGTCTTCTTCCAGACGGATCGTCACAGAGCCGAAGAGAATCTCGGGGCGGTTGGCTTTCTTGAGCGGCGGCTCCGAAATGGGGGGCTCGACGTTGACCGCTGCGAACTCCGCCGCGTCCTCGGGTGGTGGCAGAACTAGCTTGCCCTGCCGCGCCATCGTCCGCCAGGTGGAAAGGTGGTTCGGATTCAGGCCGTAGCGCTCTGCGACTTGATTCAACAACGCTCCGGGCCGAAGGCTCTCCGAAACGATCTGCGCCTTGATCTCGTCCGGCCAATGCCGATGCGGCTCACGTCCAGTGGCGCGTGTCCATCTTTCAAATCGATCGCTAGGTCGTCAGCATCCATTGTTTGCTACTACACGCCGCTCGCCGCGAGACATCTCACCGAGCGATCATGGCGACGGTGAAGGTACGGTGATTTACGGCGGTTCAAACGCCCGAGCCGGCGAGCCACGCATCACCAGCACAAGTACCTCGCCCATGAGGTACTCTGGTTCGACGATAGTCACTTCCGAGCCGTTCTGCTCGCTTTGACTCCTCCGGGGCCCGCTCGTTGATGTGCACTCGCGTTCTACGCGGTCTACAGTGCGGTCGAGCACGTCGATGGCTGACCAGAGCGGCTCATCGAGAGATCATTCTTTGTCGCTTGGCCAGCGATGAGCTCCGTTTCCTTTTCGGCCGCCTCAATGGCCGCCTTCATGGCAAGCAAGGATGGAAGGCGGACTGGAGCATGACGCAAACACGGGACGGAGCTCCGTAGCGCAGGACGGCTAATGTTCGCGGCAGCGTTGCCTCGCGACGCGAAGGTGACTGGGCGTACGCCGACGGTGTTCGCCTACGAGCGGCGGCCAAAAGGAAGCAAGCTTGCCGGACGTTACTATAGGCCACGACAGGATGGATCGCGACCGATTGCTCGCTTCAGATTGGTCAATATTCCTGGAGTAAGCCCAGGCTCGCCGGATAGCCAGCCCCGTAAAACCGCGGCCCGAGCTTCGTACTGTGTGGGCGATTAAAGCCGGCCGAGTCCCGGCCCCGGCTCGGCTTTAAAGGCAGCTCGGCGTGTCCTTGGCCGCACGCGCAGCAAGAAGCGCCAAGCAAACCCTCAACCTAGTGGAAGTCGGACTTCCTCTCTGGTCTTTCTCAACGCAACGTAGATTCTGATCTGCAGCATGGGACGGCCTCTCTTGAGCGCCACCGCTTCTGACCATGCTCCATCTTTGCTCGCGTACTTGGTTTTGAATTGACCATCCACTTCGAGCACATAACCGAAAGCTGGCAGTACACGAGTGGGCGCGACCATTTTGTTCCTTTCGTTTGACCGCAGGCCCCGCCTGAGCCAGATCGCCTGAGCCGCGCCAGCAGATATTGTGCGAATTGATGACGTGGCGCGAGCACATCTAACCATCAAGAAGTGAGCGCGCTATCAAGACATCCAGTACCGCTTTCGCTGAATGCTCTAGGGTCTGCTCCATGGTCCTGAGATGAATATCCGGTGTTTCTGGTGCTTCGTAGCACGCGTCGATTCCGGTGAAGTTCTTGATGTTGCCTGATTTCGCCTTTGAGTACAGCCCTTTCGGGTCTCGCCGCGCGCATTCCTCGATCGGCGTATCGACAAAGACTTCTATGAACTCTTCCTTGCCAACCAGGATGCGCACCCTATCCCGTTCGGCTCTCGTCGGCGAGATGAACGAGCAGATCACAATCAAGCCGCTGTCCGCCATCAACTTGGCAACTTCACCGACACGCCGAATGTTCTCCACGCGGTCCGCCTCCGAGAAGCCCAGATCGGCGCTTAAGCCATGTCGGAGGTTGTCGCCATCCAGCAGCATTGTATGCCGCGACCTCGCAAACAGCTTTTGATCAACCAAATTCGCAATCGCCGACTTTCCCGCGCCGGACAGGCCGGTGAACCAAATGACGCAAGGCTTCTGATTCTTGAGCGCGGCACGCTCCCTCCTATCCACGGATAGGGCTTGCCTAGCAATATTGGCGGTCTGCCGTAGCGGAAAGGCAATCATGCCGGCCCCGGCCGTACGATTGGTGTAACGATCGATGAAGATGAATGATCCGGTCTTCCGATTGACGTCGTAAGCATCGAATACTGCGGGCATGGTGGTCGCAACATTACAGAAGGCGATCTCGTTCAACGAAACCATCCCGGCGGCCAGATGCTCACAAGTGTTGACGTCGATCCGGTGCCGAATGTCGGTAATGCTGCCGGAAATCGTCTGCGATCCGATCCGCAGGATGTAATTGCGTCCGGGAGCGAGCGGCTCCTCGTCCATCCAAATCACATAAGCAGCGAACAGGTCGGCGACCTTCGGTTGATCGTCCGGTCGGGACAGAATGTCGCCACGGCCGATATCAATTTCGTCTTCCAGTGTAATGGTCACCGCATCCCCGGCTTCGGCGCCGACAAGGTCGCCACCGTGGGTCACGATCCGCTTGACGCGCGTGGTCCGTCCCGACGTGGCGACAATGATCTCATCCCCCGCCGAGATCCTCCCGGAAGCCACCGTCCCGGCATAGCCTCGAAAATCCGGATTTGGCCGGTTCACCCATTGTACCGGAAAGCGGAAAGCCTGGCTTGCGGTGCCGGACTGGATGTCAATGCTCTCCAAATATTCAAGCAGGCAGGGACCACGATACCAGTTGGCACACGCGGAGCGGTCTACGACGTTATCCCCGTAGCGGGCCGAGATCGGGATCGCGACGATCGAGGTGAAGCCGAGACCGGCGGCAAAGGCCATATAGTCGCGCGCGATCCGATCGAAGCACTCCTTGTCGTATGCGACAAGATCGATCTTGTTCACTGCCAGCACGATATGACGAATACCGAGAAGCGCACAGATAAAGGAGTGGCGGCGCGTCTGAACCATCACGCCTTTGCGGGCATCGATCAGGATAATGGCGAGCTGGGCTTGCGAGGCGCCAGTAGCCATATTGCGGGTATACTGCTCGTGGCCGGGAGTGTCGGCCACCATGAAGGAGCGCCGCGGCGTAGTGAAGAAGCGGTAGGCAACATCGATCGTAATGCCCTGCTCCCGTTCGGCCTCGAGGCCGTCCACAAGCAGCGCGAAGTCGATGTTATCCCCGGTGCTACCGTACTTGATGCTGTCGCGTTCCAGCGCCATGATCTGATCGCGGTAGATCATCTTGCTGTCGTGCAGTAATCGGCCGATCAGCGTCGATTTTCCGTCGTCCACCGAGCCACATGTGATGAATCGCAGCTGATCCTTCGTTCGCGCCGGAACCGGTTCCATTGTCGGCTTTGTAAACATCAAAAGTAGCCTTCCCGCTTCTTCTTCTCCATTGAAGCGGCTTCATCGGTGTCAATTAGGCGCCCCTGGCGCTCAGACACCGTCGCGGTCTGCATTTCTGCGACGATATCTTCGATCGTCGTCGCATCGGATTCGATAGCCCCGCTCAAAGGATAACATCCAAGGGTGCGAAAGCGGATCATCCGCATTTCCGGCGTCTCGTCGCAGTTAAGCGGCAATCGCTCGTCGTCAACCATGATCATCGCACCATTTCGATGCACTATCGGTCTTCGTTTTGCGAAGTAGAGCGGAACGACCGGAATTTTCTCGATCATGATGTATTCCCACACCTCGAGCTCGGTCCAGTTTGACATCGCAAACACGCGCATGGTTTCGCCCTCGCGAACCCGTGTGTTGAACAGGCTCCAGAGCTCCGGCCGTTGATTACGGGGGTCCCATACATGTCCGGCCGAACGGAAGGAGAGTATCCGTTCTTTTGCCCGACTCCTTTCCTCATCGCGCCGGGCTCCGCCAAAGGCGGCATCGAATCCGTGGAGGTCGAGCGCCTGTTTCAGCGCGTCCGTTTTCATCACCTGGGTATGGAGGGCGGAGCCGGACTTGATCGGATTGATCCCACGCGCGCTGCCGTCCTTGTTGACATGGACAATCAGGTCGAGGCCGAGCCGGCTGGCTGTCGCGTCTCGGAAGCTGATCATCTCGCGGAACTTCCACGTCGTATCGACGTGAAGCAGCGGGAAAGGTATTTTTGCCGGATAGAACGCCTTGATCGCAAGGTGTAGCAAAACGCTTGAATCTTTTCCGATGGAGTAAAGCATGACGGGCCTTTTGAACTCGGCGACCACATCACGCATGATTTCAATCGACTCAGCTTCGAGACGGTGCAGATGTTTTGGCAGCATATATCTTGTTTTCGGTGCAGGATCTCTGTTCTTCGCCGCTCTATGGCTCCAGCCTAGAGCGGGGAATATCTGCGGCAGAAACGGCCGGCCAAGGCGCATGGCGACAAGCCCCGTTCGACAGCACACTTCGGACGCGGCAGCATATCGCATTCTGCCGCTCGTACGGCCGGCGCGTGCGGCACACCTGATCGGGAGATCAGCGTGCCGGTTAAGGATCTTGGCTAAATCAACCAGCGTCGCTTGATCACAAGCATTCAGAGTCCTGAGGAGATCCTGAGGATCTGCTCAAGCCGCGCGACCTCGCCTCGCAACATCTCGATAGCCACGTCCCGGTTCTCCGAAATGTTCCAAGCATTTTGGACCGATTCTCCAGCATGAGATCTAGACAGTCCCCCCGCCTTGGCACTTCGCAAATCCCACCAGGTTCGGAATATCCGACGATAAAGTTCGGTTACTTCCCGTCCCGTGTCCAGAACTCCGGCTTTCTGGGCATGCAGCAGTTCCTGCTCATATCCGAGTTCTACCAAAAGCTCGGCACCGACCAGATCGGTCACGGTTTGCATCTCTTCGACGCTCAATTGAGATTGCCATGATTTGACAGAGCTTTCGTCGATGGTGTTTCGTTCCAGGATTTTTCGGTCTCCAAAACTGCTGGACTGAAGATAATCTGCTCGTCCCATGCTCGCCGATGCGACGCCTCCTGGATCACAGCCGAGCGCTGTCAGTAGACGCTGGATTTCATCGTCCGGGTGCGCCACGAGCAGTTCGTATTGCACCAAATGAGTCTGCGGGCGAGTACGTTGCGCGGCGAGCCTGGGAAGACCCAAAACCAAATCGGCCAGTGAAGATATTATGCCATCGGGCAGTCGAAGCATGAGATCAGCGAGACTGGATACGCTGACCGGCTGCGCGCTTTCTGCCCGCAGTGGGATGCCCCACGTCGATTTCAGTGAAGCGGCGATCGCGTAGGGATTGCGCATCAGAAGGACATGTGGCGCTTCCGGATAGACGGATTCAACAAAGTCAAGGACGGTCCAGTAGCGTGGCGTCTTATCTATGATGATTCGCTTGCCCGCTTCTGCCAGATATTGATCGTATGCTGCATCTGCAAAAGCGCGGCTAACGATCGTGCGATCTATCCGTCCCAAGAATTCGGAGGTCGCGGCCTCAATTAGTGAGCTGCCGGCCGGATGGCGCCGATCCACGTTGCCAAATGCTTCAAGCGCCAGCATTAACCAGGGTTCAGGCGGCGCCACAATGTCTGGATGGCGCTGCAGCAAATGTGCCAGGAGTGTGGTCCCGGATCGTGGAAGACCAAGGAGAAAGCACACCTCAGGTGAACGACCAAGACGTCCGCTCATCATTCAGACACTCGTTCTCGGCAAGCGCCATCTGTCGGCGCTAGCTCGATTGGGCGAAACAAAGCCGGCCGCCGGATCACATGGGAGCAACCGCTTGCGTACAAGGAGTCGAAAGGACAAGAATTTTGTCTGCCACTCATGACTTGAGACCCGTTCAGTCCGATCGGGCGGGATCACAGAACGATAACTGCAATCGCTTCCCCGATTGCTCGACCGATAAAACGAAATCAAGCAACAGCTCAATTGCACGAAGATTGACTGCGAATATGGGAAGGTTGAAAAGAACTATACGGACGTTTGTTAAAGACCGCGCGCGGCACATGGAAGGTTGATACGTATAGAAGATGCATCCGCTGAGGCATTGAAGAGGTAACTGCGACATGCACCTCGCTGAGGCTCGGCAGACACAAACAATTTCGGCATATGAGCGCAGTGCTGCAAAGAAGCAGACCATATCGCGGACATTCACACATGGCAGGACGCAGGTCTTCTCAGCGCGGGAGCGATCCAGACGCTACCTCCAGGGAGCGCCGCCGTTGGTCGGTCAACACACTGGATCGGCCGTTCATGTGAGAGATCCTTGACAGGGCCATCACCAAGACAATGTCTTCACTGCCGATTTGTCACAACCGTTGAGACCACGCCTAAGAAAGTCCATCAATGATGAGAAGATGCTGGAGCTCCTACCGCGACAGCGAAACACCATCCAAACACTCTTCTCAGCGCGGATCCGCAAAGCTAATTTCCGACAAAATTTCTACGGGTACTGAGGGCGGCCCCCAGGGAGCCGCCCTACCGCGCCAGTACCAGCGCTGCTCAAAACTACCGCTGATGTCCGAGTCCGATTCCAAGATGCAAGGCCTTCTGGCGGAGCGCGCCGACGCTGCGTTTGGTCATCTTTGCTATTTTTATGACCGGGGTTCGGGCCTTCGAATGGACTTTGAGCTCCTTGATATCTGCCCTCGTCCATTCGCGCCGCTTAACGCGTTTCTTGGTTGCTTTCTTCACGATGAATGCTCCTTTTGAGAGGAGCGGCTTGTAGCATAGTTTTCACAGCACGACGACCGCAAAAAACAGACAATATGATAGGAGTTGCGCCAGGGTATAACTTCGTCATGCCTTCCAAACGCGTGGAATGAGTAAGCCAAGCGCGAGATCAGTTTAGTCGACCGTCTCGACCACGCTGATGTGCATGAAGAGGCCAGATTCTCCATCCCTCAGGTTTAAATCAAGCCAGTATCCCTAGCCGCGTTGAACAACTTCGCAATACCCATTACAACGCCACTGTTTCAAATGTGAACTTCGAGATCTAGTTGAGTACATCACGATCAGCAAGGGGTTGAGCGGCTGGCGGTCACCCCGGCAGCAATTTACGTGGGCTCAATCGCTTGCCGTGGGGCGCTTTCTGCCCGCGTTCGTTCCCAGCTGCGAAGTCAAAGGGGCGGTTGCTCGGCTTTCGGCTGTTGCGCGGTCTCTCGCTCAACCTACGCCTGCACACTACGCCGATCTAACTGTTCGAGCGTCTCAAGATATTCCCTTCCCTCCTCGGTGAGCATCCAGCATCCGGCCTCCCGCATCAGCTTTGGCCGAAAATACCGAGTTGGGGCGCGCGGCCTGCGATGCGCTTCATACGAGCCGGCCACTCCGGGCCGCTGCTATACAGATATCCAATGCTGCTTAACGACTTCGATGCTCGCCCGGTCGTGCGGCTGGCCGGCAAGTATCTTCAGTATAGACAGCTGAAAACTCACGCGCACGCCATTGACTCATGCAAGAGCCCGATAACGCCTATTTTGCGGTAAGCTCCAGAGGCGTGCCCCGCTTTCAAAAGAAAGTTTCCTCCTTAAGCCCAATGCGCGACACCCGCCTGCTGTCGCCGCGGTAAGCAACGCTTTCTACGGCATCGGCCACATCCTGCCCGAAGTTTCCGAAGAACGGTTCAGCATCAGATAGCTGCGTTGACTAGGAGTGTGACGAGGTCTCAACTGCCGCTTGGACCGGTACGAGATCAAACGACGTCGGTGGTAACCAAGCTGTTGTACATCTTGACGAATGACGTCGCTCACGGAACGAAACGCCCGCTTCTTTCTCCTCCAATTGCCGTCTAATCCCGCGGGGATTCCAAAGCCTGTCGGGACGACCAAAAGATCGTGTCTTCGGTTCAAATAGATATCGAACATATGGTGTCTCTTGTCGCACGAGCGTAGATCGACCGTTCATCGGTTTGGTGACATCGAAGCAACAGTCTCCCTTAAAGTCACTGGACGACCAAATGACATTCGAAAGCTCCCGTCCTGATACGTCAAGACCGTCACGGGCACGATGGTCCCGCAAGATGTGGGCGTGTTCACGCCCCAACTTGCGGTCCGCTGAGAGGCGCACTCGACGATCGTCGGACTGAAACGTGGCGAGAGTACATCTAGTTGACTCAGCTGCTTTGCGGCTCTGCGGAGCCTACGCTCCAAGTTTTGGGTTCTGGCAACTAGTTGATGCGGCATAACCTTGACCAGTCCTAGCGAGCACATCCTCCCCAGCTTTCAGGCTCCCAAAGCAATGGGTTTACCAGCCGCCGCCTTGGGAAGCAGACGATTACGTTTATCGCCGATACTAGTTGAAGTAATCCTTCGACCCGTCTTCGCGGGCCGTGTCGAGAGTAAAGCAATGGCGCCCCCGATAAAGATCCACCTATGGCGGTGCCGAGCCGGGACGACCTGAACGCGACTATGTTCCAGGATCCGGGCCAGTTCGGGGCAGGCGTCGTTTACCAAAACGACGTCAGGAGAGACCGAAAGGACGTTGATATCTATGTAAAGACTGGACAACAGCAGATCGTCATCCTCGTAAGCTGGGGAATTACTTTTGAGTGGTTCGGGCGCGACTATCAGTTGCGCATTGCTTCTGGCAAGCGATCGGTCACCTCGCAAGACCGCACGAGCAAAAAGTCATCGGTCGATGCACGGTCGCGTTAAGCTCCCGCAACGTGTTCACACAATTCCTTCGACGTCCTCGTTCAGTTCGTCGAGATAGCGGTTCTTGATCCGGTGGCGGACCCGTGCACCAGCTTGCGTAGCTGCTGCCGCCGACGAGAACGCGGATAATACCACGCCGAGCGAAGCTTAAGATTGATATAAAGGAATAGATCGCAAGAGAGTTCGCGATCGTGAGCCGCATGATTGGTGGCCGCACCCACCACGACTTCCTTCAATCTCGACCACTCGTCGTACCGAATTTAAGGTCACGCTTACCCCATATTGGCCGTGCCTTCAGATTCCATAGACCGACTGCCGATCTGTGCCGATTGTGTAAGTGGAGCGTCTGCCATAGTAAGGCTACCGCACGGAATGGCAGCGGCCGGAAGTAAGCTTGATCCGGAGCGCCGCCGCCAAGGCTCGAAGGCGGACGCCGGCCATTGTAGAAGGCGAGGTATCGTCCGATCGAGACGCGGGCGTCGGACACAGTCTCATAGGCATGCTCGACGAGCACGTTGTCGCGCCGGGCAAGCAAGCCGTCCATTCTGGTGGCGATGCCATGACAGGCGAGCACGCCGGTGAACCTCGCGCCCGTGAACTACGAGCCTTGTTCGGTGCTGAAGAAGTCCCGCTTCCGTGGAACATTCAGGAAGTGCGAAACCCTTGCTTGCTCATGAGAGCTCGTCCTGGCGGGATGCTCGAAAGGCTGATGTGGACGGATTAGCTAATGCAGGTGGGGTTCGAAGCTCCAACACATCGGCGAAGATTGTCCAATCGCGGACACTCTTTTGCTTGCAAAAATCAGTCTCCGCCTGCTGAGCAGCAGCACTCAGGGAGGCGGCATCGACCTTGAATGCTGCCTGGCACGCACGATGCTCGCCGCCAGTATCGTCACAAACGGTCTTAATAAACCGAACATTAAATGAAGGCATGCCCCTCTCTTCCCGTGGTTCGCTTATCCACTATTCTGCCATTCGCACCGAGAGTATTTGATCTGCCTCAAGCAGCACCCCAAGAGGTCTGTCTGCTCCTCCGAAGATAGATCCAGATGTAACAGCGCGGCGCGCGAGCCGCTTGTTGTCGCGAAGAATAGCGACGGCCTGTCTGTCCTACCTGCGGTATCGCACGACCGTTTGAGCCGAGGGGCAGCGCCTCTCAGGAGCCTCATGCCGCCGACCGGCAAAATCAAGTCTTTGATCGAGGATTGTCTCGCAGAGACGATCGAGGGCAACATGCACTTACGCGCAGGAGATCGTGCGGCAATCAGGCAAGGAACCCCGATCTTGCACCCGACGGTCCACCAGCAGCCGGCACAGCAAAGCCGATCATAAGGCTTGTCGCAGCCGACGTTTCGACGAGCCCAGGTTCGGATTTCAGTGCCAAACCCTAAGGGTGGATCAGCCTCGGCAAGGCTACCGACAATGAAAGGCGAACAATCGTTTGACCATCCGCGTGCACGGAGCAATGAGGAAAAATGCTGCCGTAGCCCATGAAGCGTGAGTTGCGCCTCAAATCAACACGCTGGCGTGTTGCAGAGAGCGCCAGGCCCTGGCGGACGCCCGAGTTCGGACATGTCGACTGCCAACGCGAGCGTCTGCGGCACGTAGCGACCGCTCGAGCTCAACCACTCCCGGACGGACCAGCCTTTTGACCCGCATCAATGCTGCGGCGGCTGCGTCCTAATAGAAGTGATCTTCTAGTAAGGTCAGACGCATGGCGGAAAGAACGACTTGAGCCTATGATGCCTTCATGTCCGGCTACCAGCGATCACTTTTTAGGACTCCTTCCGGGCGCAGCCGAGCCGCGGGTCAATGACCTGCACATGATAAGTTGCGCCGCTTGCGATGGCGTCTACTTTATCGACCTGCGGACAAGCCCGATTATGGGCTCGGAGCGAAGCTACGTCCATCCTAATGGTGTCAACCGAATTCTTCGCGCTCTCGCTGGAGCGCGTGCTACGCGCGCGAGAGCGCGGCTGAGGTCGCCTGCACACCCACGCGATGACGCTGCAGAACACGGAGATGTCTCACCAACAAGAGACGTGACATGACAGAAAGCCGGACCATTTACCCCGCTCCGGGCCGGATTGCCGGAGCTGCAGACCAGTTTAGTTCGTGCAGAACAGTTACAAATACCAACAGCCGAGGTATTGAGCTGACCCAGATCGATTTGACGGAAGCTCAGGCCTTGTTTCCCGGCAGAAATCCAAATATTTCGGTTCGCGAGCGGATCGTGTTCCGTACCAACGATGCCACGGCCGATTGCCCTCTGCCGCGGCTCACGCCATAGAGACCGCGCGCCGTCCGGTCGAGTCGGGCAGAGCCTGTTCGCGCGGAAGCCAAGCGATGTTCGTAATGTTCACAAGGTTGTCTGCATTTGTCAGCTCGCAGCGATGAACTTCGTCCAGGATCCAGTGGCGATTCGATCTGGGAGCGGCTCGAAATCACGCCGCCCTTCGATCAGGATCTGGAGATTGCCGTGATCGAGGGCAATTCAATTCACCGGGTGATCTTTCCTTGTCGCCGGGTGTTCGGCGGATGGATCAACGCGAATACCGGAGAGCACGTCGCCGTGCAGCCGACGCATTGGCGTATCTGGCCCGGATAGCGGCGGCGATCCTGCAAAATAGATTGGCGTGAGTTGAGGCAGGAACTGGCTTCGGCGTCCTCTCGTCGGACACTATGTAGAGTTCATCGCATGAGAGCGCCTGACGGGAAACATGTCCGAGCGGGACCGATTATGGTGGGGGCGTGCGGTGACCGTCCGGCATCACTCCTCGCATTGCTGTCGCAACCGTTCCTAATGTACTCGCGAGCGACACACCTCTGTGTAGATTCTGAATCTCAAACCAACGATCGCTTACCACGTCATAATGAGCTACGATAAACGTGTCGATATGAGTCCATATTTTCGGCGATTGTTCTCACCTTGATGAACCGTCGGCTATTCTCTCTCGGCCAAGTAGCGCGACGCGTCTGCGTCGTTCCTCCGGGTGCACCTCGTTCGGACCACCAAGCCGGGCTAGGCATTTTTGTTGGCCCAAGGCTTGCTCGAGATTGTGGAGAACGCAAATGAGCACAAGCGAATTCGCTTGGTCGAGAACAGACCCGAGCGCGGGATCAATGGTTTTGCGGATCGGATGCTGCACGCAGTTCGCGGGCGGTAACGACCATGTTGGTTAGGGCAGGCCGAACCTCCTCCCAATTGCGAGTTTTTAGGCCGCAGTCCGGATTGACCCAGAGCTGCGATTCCTGCAAACGCGTCCGAGCCAGCACCATCAGCTCCTTCATTTCGCCCACCTCCGGAACGCGTGGAGAGTGGATGTCGTACACGCCCGGTCCGATTTGATTTGGATATTCGTACTTGCTGAATGCGTCCAGTAGCTCCATTTTCGACCGCGACGTTTCGATCGAAATGACATCCGCATCCATTGCAGCGATTGCACCGATGATGTCGTTAAACTCCGAGTAGCACATGTGTGTATGGATTTGCGTTTGATCGGCAACGCCCGATGAGCAAATGCGGAAGCAATCTCCCGCCCAATCGAGATATGCCTTCCACGCCGATCGGCGCAATGGCAATCCTTCCCGGAGTGCAGCTTCGTCGATCTGGATCATGGCTGCACCGGCATTCTCGAGATCGCGGACTTCGTCGCGGATCGCGAGCGCAAGCTGGCGGCAGACCTCGCTTCTAGGAATGTCATCGCGAACAAACGACCAGTTCAGGATCGTGACCGGTCCGGTCAAGATCGCCTTCATTGGCTTGCTAGTTAGTGATTGCGCGTAGCGCCACCAGTCCACAGTGATCGGCTTCGACCGCACTACATCGCCAAACAGGATCGGAGGCCTGACGCAGCGCGAACCATAAGACTGTACCCATCCATTCCTGGTAAATAGGAAGCCGGCGAGTTGCTCGCCAAAGTACTGCACCATGTCATTGCGCTCAAATTCGCCGTGCACGAGGACGTCAAGACCGATGTCCTCCTGCCAACGTACGGCGCGGGCTATCTCTTCCTTGATAAACTCGTCGTATTGTTCGTCGCTCATCGCACCTCGCGCATGCGCCGCACGAGCATTTCGGACTTCTGTGGTCTGCGGAAACGATCCGATTGTCGTGGTGGGAAACGTTGGTAGTCCAAAGCGTTCCCTTTGGATCTCGGAACGACGGACAAATGGGCTGGCGCGCCGGCGCATTGTCTGGTCGATCGCCCTCATCCTCACAGCGACATTGGTATCATGGATCTTGGGCGAAGTCCGCCGGGCAGTCGCAGCGCATTCCGAATCGGCGAGAGCGAGCTCGACATTCTGGTCGCCAGCGAGTGCTCGCGCCAGGATCGCAAGCTCACGCATCTTCTGAACCGAGAAAGCAAGCCAGCTCTTGACGTCGGACGTGAGCCCGGTCTCGAGTTCAACGTCCACTGGCACATGAAGCAGCGAGCAGGATGGGGCGAGCTGTACACGGTGCTTGCCGAGCTTCGCAATCGCGGGCTCCATCCGCTGACGGAGCGACGACAAGTTCGACCGCCATACATTCCGGCCGTCGATGACCCCGAGCGACATGACGAGGTCACTTCGGCCGACAGCGATGACCTGATCCAACAACTCTGGCGCTCGGACCAGATCGAGGTGCAGACCGGAAACCGGGAGGCTCAATGCGGTATCCAGATTGTGGCCTAGCTCGCCGAAATAGCTGGCAACCATGATTTTGATAGCCGGTCCCTCCTTTGCGAACCGGTTATAGGCATGTAGCAATGATTTTCGCGCCGCCTCATCCAGATCAAGGGCCAGGCAGGGCTCGTCAAATTGAACCCAACTTGCCCCTCGTTCGGCCAATTCATGCAGAACCTCGATATAGACCGGTATTAGATCATCGAGTAGGGAGAGGGGCTGGAACGCGCTATCGGCACTCTTGCCGAGCTTTAGGAATGTGATCGGCCCGATCAGGACAGGGCGGGTCTGAAAGCCAAGAGCCTTTGCTTCCTCATACTCTTCAATGGGTTTGCGAGAGCAAAGTCTGAACGCTTGTCCCTTGTAAAACTCGGGAACCATGTAATGGTAGTTGGTGTCAAACCACTTAGTCATTTCCTGCGCGGGTGCGCCAGACCTCCGCGGCCCCAGACCGCAACTCGCATCCTGGTCGTCGCATTGTGATCCGCGAGCCATGGCGAAGTACGTCTTGAGGGAAACGTATTCTCGTTTCGAGGCGTAGATCTCCGGGATAGCACCAACCATGACACTTGTATCGAGCACCTGATCATACAGCGAGAAGTCATTCGACGGAATGATCGTAACGCCGAGAGACTTCTGACGGGCCCAGTTCGCTGCGCGCAGACCGGATGCGTCCTCGAGCAATTGCTGTTCGCTGATCTTTCCCGCCCAGTAGCTTTCAAGAGCGAATTTGAGCTCACGCCTTGGACCGATGCGTGGCGTACCGAGCGTAGCAACCGGAAGAGAGAGAAGAGACATAGTGTAAACCCCTGTTGGGGACAGAGGCCATGGCGGACGCAGGCAGAGGAAGTCGCGCGCGCGACGGCTGCTTGGCGCACCACCGAGACACCCCGCCCGTGGACCAATCTATCGTCGGGGCAGGTCTCCTGGCTCGCTGGTCGTCGCTGCTGTCCGGCCTTCCCGAAGCCGTGCGGGCTTCAGTGACATCGTTGGACAGTAGCTCGCAGCTCACAGTTGCGGGGGCAGCGCCGGCATTTGGACCGGCTTCCCTCTTAGCTCCGGATCAAGCGGGATTCGGAGAACCTCGACGAGTTCGATTATCGGCAGGAGGACTCTTCCGTCAACCTCTCAGATTTTGTGGCACGCTAATCTGAGACATCTAGTAGGCGAATGACCGTGCATCTCTATGATTCTCTAAACAGAGCTGTCGCAATCAGAGATGTCCTTGTCTCAGATGTGGGAGTGAGACTCGGAGCTGCCTTGAGGCGACGCCGCCCGCCCCATCAATGAAAGGGACAAAACCAGCCCGCGCGGCGGCGATTACCGCCGTTTCGAGCAGAATGCATTCGATGCGGCTTCCGACTTCCAGCGGTTCGCCCAGCACATCCGCTGGCCAGCTATTTTCTCGACTAGAGGATCCCCATTGAACACGTCAAGGCAGGCGGCGCAATCTAGCCACATACGCGGCGAGCAGGTTGATTTTCGTGCCAGCCAGACTTCAAAGTTCGTCGATTAAGTCGGCTTCGTATCGCCAGCCATCATGTAGGCCGAACGCCGACGGGCAACTATAGCGAACCACACGGTTCAATGACGGCAAACGCACTCCCGATTCTCATCAGGCACTTGGCATCGAGCTACGGCCGATACACTGAATGGAAACATCGAACCGTGCGCAGGTCGGAAAGTGGACAAGAGGGACATAAAACCCATGCAAATCTCTGCCTGCTGCCTGGCACGAAGAATGCAAGCCCCTCGACATGCCCAGTCTCTTCTGCTTGGGGATGTCCAGCTCAGCCAATTGACGCTGTCGCTGGCTAGGGAAGTTAGGGGCGCGTGACATAGAGGGGAGCGCCTGCCCGCGTGGGACAGCCGCGGGTGCCCCGTCGCGTCTCCGTAAACTTCTTGCGCTCGCTCATAGCAGGTTCAAGGTTACCGCTTTGAAAGATGTATGGATGAAACGCGATAGGCGGAGGATTATGAAGAGAATGTCGGGAAGACCCGCGCTATGGCTTCGCCTGGGCGGACTTTTAATCTGCCTAGGCTGGCCGGCTGCCATGAGCAACACTATTCGCGCCAGCGACAACCCCCTTGTCGAAAGACTTAAGTCAACTTGGCGAGCGCAAGATGGTGAGACGATAGAACAAATCATCTCGAATGTCTCGAAGGTGGCACAGTTCGTCCCTCAGATGTGGGGGGTCGCTGAACTCGGCGAAAGCGACCATGTTTTCGTTTCGTGGACCAGGCACCGAGACAACAAATCAGACGAACAGTACGCGATCACCTGGAAAGTCGCGCTCGACGGTACGACTGAGCTTGCGTCAACCTATGCGAAGCCGATGGAATTGGGCTGGCGTGCCCTAGCGCTCTCGTTGATCGCCAAAGAAGTCGCAGATGGTGAAAGGGACGCAAACCTTAGCTTTCTGCATGATCCAAGTAACTTCAACTTTGTGACTACGCCGCAAGGCCGGCTCGGCGATCTTCTGCGGCAGGGCCGATGCACTATCATTGAACCTGTTGGGGTAGACTACTTACCCAAGCAGAATGACAAGCCGAACGAGAAAGGCGATCTATGGCGCATTCTGCTCTTGGTGAATTGCGATATCCAAGGACCACGTTATTTTACACACAACGGGGTCATCACTTTTGAGAAGAGCGAAGGCCAAGATTGGGAGCCACAATCCTCTTTTGCCAAGCGCATCGCGAAATTTCCTCCGGGCTCCTGGTTCCAACGAACCGAGCCAAAGGAAGAGCAAGACTCAGGAGAGCGAAGGCCTTAGCAGACGGTCGCGCAGAGCAACACCGCACCGCAGCTGCCGCACGGTCGAACGCCTCGTACTAACTGCAAGAGACACGCGCTCTGCAGTTGCGTTGTTTAACGGCTCCGCAACAGTCCGCCTGCCTTTCTCGCAGCAGTTCGGCCCGTCGTACGGAAGGTCGAGCAGCACGATTGCGTTTTTCCGCCAGGTGTCGAGCTCAGTGGCGCGTACTAGTTTGCGAGATGTGGTTTGCCCGCCTGCACTCCACCCTGTTAGAGTACACCAACTGCGGGGGAACCAGCTCTCATGCATTCTTCACTAGAGCCCTTGGAGATGCCTCCGGCCAAGCCGATTCGGGGTGCGCGCCGCGCATCGTGTAATTGCGCGGCATACGCAGGAGCGTGAGCTTAGCGACTTTGAGCCGGCACTAGGGACCGATGCTGAGACGAAACAGGAAGTTACAGGGTAGCAACCCCGGGCATACCCGCTGAGCGCCTGCCAATTTCCGAGTGCGCAGGGCGGGAAGCTCCGGAGCAGTACGCAAGAACGTCGATTACCGCACTGACTCAGCCGTAGATTTCCTCGCACTCATTCGTCTGCACGTCATAGACCCGGATTTTAAGCATGGGAAACCGCCTTTTTAATTCTGCTCCACCTGCGGTGGCACCGTCTTTGGTTGCGAATTCGGCTCTGAGTTGGCCATCTACTTCAAGCGCGTAAGATGAGACCGGTACTTCCCGAACGACTGCGACCATGTCATTCCCATTATGTAGTGATGTGCTTTAGAATGATGTAGCTTGAGTCGGCTAAACCGCACCAGAGCTATTCACCCGAAGTACGCGATGGGCAAACACGTATTGTGGACTTAAACCTCACACGAATTGCATGGCACTCGCGATTGTCCGAACACGTGGGCAGCTTGCCCACGCCTGGTGCATCCACGGCAAAGCCCGCGGCTCAATATCGCAGCCTTTTCAATTCCTGGAGAAAACGGGCACTGATGCCAGCGCTCCTGGGTAAGTCACTTGAGATCGCGGGGAACCGTCACTACCGAAGAGCGGCGGCCCGTAGCGCCTGAGCCATAAACAGTTCAATTCTTGTACACACGTCTGGGCAGTAGCACTAACGACTATGGTGCCGCGCGGAGGAGCCAAATGCCATAATGCGATTGGTATCAACGATCATCTCGTCTGGCGTAACAAGGAACGGATTTGCGCGGTTTGCTCGAACAAGAAACCTTCATTTACGCGGCGAGCGTTGAGGCTGAACTCCATCACGTCTTTGTCTAAACCGGTCAGAGCGAGCCAGAGCAGATCCTTTTTGAGCATCTTTTTCGTGACAAGACTTTGGGGCGCATTTCCTCGCCCTCGTCGGAACTGTCCGGTTTGCCGATGGAAGTCGTCACCAACAATGGCAAGGTTGCTCCTCAACGCCTGACTCCGCCGCAAGCACCGACGCCTCATAGCCGCTCAATTTTTGCAAGGAGGGAGCACAGCGTTCCAAGGCTCGGGCTTGTCCAGCATCCCGAGTTCGGCGCCACGCGATGAGAATCTCCTCCTTACGTCCAGAGGGTACAGCACGCTCGCGGTGAGAGAGCCGCCGATGCTCGAAGGATACCGCCGCACGCACACGGGAAGAAATCTCTTGATCCTTACGCAGCGTCAGGTCGTAGGTTCGAACTCACGCGAAGCTCTCATAAGGCACACATCGAAGCCGGCGGAATGGACATCTGCGGTCGAGCAATCGAATGTATCGGCACCGTATCGTGCGCGTGAACATGGACCAGGAGCGAAAGGTTATTGTCGGGATGAAGCACCGCGGAATTATGTTCGCATTGATCGCTCTCATCACATCTCCGGTTTCCGCCGCGACACTCAGCGGTGCTCCGCGCATCCTCGACGGAAATACGATCCAGATCGAGAAAACCACCGTTCGGCTCTCAGGCATCGAAGCTCCTGAGACCGATCAGATTTGCCTCGACGCACAGGGCCAAAAATGGGCCTGCGGCGTAGCTGTTCGCGACGAGCTCATCAAGCATTCGAATGGACGAACGTGGGATTGTCATACCGGAAGAGTCGATGAGTATCGGCGAGCCCTCGGCAGCTGCTTCATCGAAGGCGAGGATATAAACGCCTGGATGGTACGCTCGGGCTTGGCACTATCGGCTTTTGCATCTCACCATACATACGTTGTTTATGAGTTGGTGGCCAGCACAGCCCATGCGGGGCTGTGGTCCGGCGCGTTCATCGCGCCCTGGGACTGGCGTCGCCGCAATAGGAGCACGATTATCGTGGGCGCGACGTCGGTTCCGGTCGACGCTCAGGAAGTCCTGCTTGGATCCGTCTTGCTATTGGAACCGCCGTCCCCCGAGTGCCCGATAAAAGGCACAGTCGAGCGCAGAGGCGAGCGCATTTATTACCTGCCAGGGCAACCCGGTTACGAACAAATCGACATGACGAAGAAGCGCGGCCAACGCTGGCTTTGCAGCGAAGCGGAAGCCGAAGCCACCGGGTGGCGTAAGGCCGTGCCATGAGGCGACACATGCAAGCAGCCCATTCTCAAGACATATACCATTTAGCCAAGCACGTGCGTTCGCGGCGGTCACTGTTGCTGTTTGCTGCTTCGACAGTTTTCCTGCGGTTCGGCAATAAGATTGTCGACGCGAAGGAAGCAAAAGGCCCGCCCAAGCCAAACAACGTACTCTCGCCAGATGCTGCCCTGAATCGGCTGCTGAACGGGAACGATCGTTATGTCCAGGGCGCACCACGAATCGACGATTTCAGGCGCGAGCGGCTGGTCTTGGTTGAGGGACAAAATCCATATGCGGCGGTTCTGAGCTGCGCCGACTCCCGTGTGGTCCCCGAACTTGTCTTCGACAGCGGACTAGGTGATCTGTTTGTCTGCCGCGTCGCCGGCAACTTCGCTAACGATGATACGCTCGCCAGTATGGAATACGCGGTTGCCATACTCAACACGCCGCTGATCCTCGTACTTGGCCACGATCATTGCGGTGCGATAGACGCCACGATCAAGTCGCTCCATGAAGATAAGCGGCCGCCGGGGCACATTTCATCCCTGGTCGCTGCACTTTCTCCTGCAGTGAAAGCAACTGGCGACCAAGCCGGCGACGCGTTCGCCCAAGCAACCCGACAAAATGTGATTGACAACGTCAACAAATTTAAATCGACGGGCCCGATTCTGAACGCCGCAGTCGAGCAGAACCGCCTGAAGGTCGTCGGGGGCGTGTATCGGATCGGCACCGGCAAGGTCGAGATTGTCAGCTGATGCCAGCACTTTCACACTCCGGCAAATCGTCTGCCGCCTAATACAGCGCATCTGTTCCGCGCAGTTTTGTTGGTCCATCGTCTACAACAAACACACCGGATACTATCCGCTCCACAATTGTCCTCGCTTCAGGACTCCTTAGATATGCGCGGCCTCTTAATTCTTCTCTTGTTATACGCACTCATGTTGGCAACGCGTGGCCAGCATCCAGAAACCCACATAGCGCGTCCGGCAGCATTCATTCCTCCTGGTTGAGCCGCCAACCCAATGGAGGTGGTTCAGGCAGCAGATCGCAATGCGAAGAATTGCAAGCTCTGCACTCCAGAGCACGCGACGATCCCGAGAGCTTCTCAGCTCTGAGCGGGCAAGGCATCCGCGGTCCTGCTTTTGTAACCGAGCTCAGCCAGGGCCGAGGATCAACAGAACAATCAGCATGACTCTTCGGCCTAGGGCTGAAGGCGACATGCTACCCGCATCAGTACCGGACGGCCTTCCTGCACCAGCCATTTGGGAGACCGCGACCGTCGGAAAGCCAGCGTCGCATCAATCATTCGTTAGATCGTCTCGTTCGCGTCCTCGATGACGAGCTCCACACGAGAAGAAACTCGAAGCTCACAAAGTGGCGTCCCCTGTACACGGAGGCTGGTCGGTTCTAAGCCGCGGCGAGACTTAGAGAATGTTTCTAGTTCTACCTGCACAGGTGACGTCGGTGCGTCAGCCATGTTTCAACCGCGCGCACCGCCTCTACAGGCCTGAAATCAGCTGGCAACCGCTTCCGAAATCAGGCTCTTGCACGGAGTCGCTTAGTGGGAACAGAGCACTAGCTTCAGATCGTGTGGCGCCTGGTCTGTCGTAACGCGCGTGGTGCGCCCATAGTTGTCGCGCAAATTTGGTAAGCTCGGCCAAGATCGGAAGCATTGGTAGATCGCCGAAGAAAAAGACGCTAGCGGCCGTAAGAGGGTCGGCCACTCAGGAATGTGCACGAACTTCTCGCGTCCGGCCCGACAGAACGTGGAACAGGCTCCTCTGTTGCTGGCAGCCCGGAAAGCCTCCGAAAACGTGTTCGTAACGCTTCGTCGCTGGCATGAGCGGGGCACTCTTGCAGTCACCTCGAGCCAGAGTTGATCGCTCAATCACAGCGTCTGGAGCCGCCGTGCGTTTCTTGAACACCTGGGGTCCGGAGGTCCGCTTCGAAGCAAGCGCTCACCAGCAGTCGCACGAGCAGCAATTTGGGCTGTTGGTCGCGTCAGGAGACCGGAGCGGCCCTTAAACTTAAGCAGGAACGTTGAGCCCGGTCCGTGGCGGTCGAGTCCGCCTCTGTGGTTTTCTATGCGGCTTGTTGAGTTAATGACATCTTGTGCATGAAAGCAAACACGGAGACACGCGCATTGTGCTGGCATGGCACGGGGGAGTGATCTCCGCGCGATTCAGACAAGCCCGGCAACCATGCTTGATGGCACGTCAATTGCTGGGAAGACGGGCAACAGGCCGCAGGCTTGGGCGCTCTCCCAAGCACAACTCAAGAATTCCAAACTTGGTTCGAGCCTGCCTGTCCCAAGTGTGACCACACGTTCATGTGGAGAAGACATGCACCGCAGTCCCCGATCAGCCGCCAGAGACCCAGTGCGGTAAAGGCGGATCGATGCCGCCGCAGCGTATCGGCTGCTTTGCCGGCCAGCCTGAATGCCAGCGAGAACAGCTATATCTCCGTCAGGCCTCAGGCCGCTTAACTTGGGAAGCTACCCTATTCAATCTCGTGCATTCGATGTCAACTGCGACAGCTTCGAGAATGCCGTCCTGCGGGTGCCAAATCACCTGGCCTCGCCATGCGCGCAGTCCATCCGAATGACATGCGGGGATGATCGGCTCAAGACACGGAGGATGATCTATGAACGCTCCACCAGAAAAGATAAGTTCCGGAACCCACGCCGCGGCTGCGACCTGGGCTAATCTGTCGCCACTACTCGTCGAGATCCGTGCGCGTCGCGACGAGTTTAGCCGCACGCAGAAGATTCCGAAAGAAATCATCGACGGCTTCAGACGAGTCGGCGTCTATCGGGCTATGGCTGCCAAGCGATTCGGCGGTGAGGAGCGAACGCCCGCCGATTTTTGTCGGCTGGTCGAGCGCATTTCCGAAACCGACGGCTCCGCCGGTTGGGTCGCCAGCTTCGGGGATGGAGCTCGCTACCTCGCTGCTCTTCCGGACGACACGCTTCGCAAAGTGTACGCCAATGGACCTGACGTGGTGTTGGCGGGTGCGCTTTTCCCGCTCCAACCCGCTAAGCGATGCGCCGACGGATTTATCGTGAACGGCGTGTGGCCATTCGCTAGCGGCTCACCAGAGGCGGATTTGATAGGAGTTGGTATCACGTTGGAAGACGATCCGAGCGGTGACCTCCCGCGTGTAGCGGTGATGCCGGCCGAGAAGGTGACAATTCGGCCCAATTGGGACGTCATCGGACTGCAAGGCACCGGAAGCCACGATGTCGTCGTCAGCGACGTCATTGTGCCAGAGGAATGGACCTTGATCCGCGGCGGTCCGCCGACACTTGATGGGCCGATCTATCGTTATCCTGCCGTCGCCTTCGCCGCGCAGGCGCATGCGATTGTCGGCATCGGGATTGCGCGCTCCGCAATAGACGACGTGATCGCCATGGCCGAAACCCGTGCCTCGATCACTGGAGCGCCCGTGAGGGCTGAGCGCGGCTATGTCCAGCTTGAAATCGCCAAAGCCGAAGCCATGCTACGTTCCGCTCGTTCCTTCTTTTACGAAGCCACGGAGGAGCTGTGGAAGGAAGCGCTCAAGGGTGAGGTAAATCGTACCGCTCCGACGAGGACCGTCTTGCGTGACGGGTGGTAATTCGCGAAGCGTGTGACCTTAGGTCTAGCTTTAAGGTCATCAGGCGATGCGGGTCGAAGTTTTGGGCGGGCTCGAGCGGCGGCGGC
>NZ_RQIT01000039.1 GCF_003837805.1 Bradyrhizobium sp. RP6
TCCGTGGAGACACCCTCTCCCCAGCCCTCCCCCGCTTGCGGGGGAGGGAGCGCACCTCCCGCGTCGCCGGCACTGCGGGACAATGGCTCCTACGCCGCGAAAGTCGCCCGAATCCTCTTCGTCTCCAGCAGCGCCATCACGCCATCCGCGGCCACCGGCCGGCTGACTAGATAACCCTGCACTTCGTCGCAGCTGACCTGCCTGAGATATTCGAGCTGGTCGGCGGTCTCGACACCCTCCGCCACCACGCCGATCTGCAAATCGCGCGCAAGGGAGATCACCGATTTCACGATCGCGGCGCAGTCCGGCTGCACCAGCATGTCGCGGATGAAGGACTGGTCGATCTTGATCCGGCTGAACGGCAGCTTGCGCAGGTAGGTCAGCGATGAGAACCCCGTGCCGAAATCGTCCAGCGCCACCGTGACGCCGAGCTCCAGCAGCGCGTTCAGGATCGATGCGGCCGAGCCGTATTTCGACAGCAGCATCGATTCCGTGATCTCGATCTCGAACCGGTTGGGGGAGACTTTCGCATCGGCCAATGCCTGCACGATGGTCTGGAGGATGGCCGTGTTGTGAAACTGCGACGCGGAGAAATTCACGGCAACCCTGATGTCTTCGGGCCAATCCGCCAACGTCGCGCAGGCGCGGCGGATGACCCATTCGCCGATCTCGTGGATCAGCCCGGTCTCCTCCGCGATCGGGATGAATTCGCTTGGCGGCACCAGCCCGCGCGAAGGATGCTGCCAGCGCAATAGCGCCTCGAAACCGGTGATCCGGTTGGTGCCGAGATCGAGGAATGGCTGAAACACCAGGAACAGCTCGTTTCGTGCGATCGCACCGTCGAGGTCCGCTTGCAGCGCCTTGCGGTCGCGGGACAGCCTGTCGTCGGCTTGCTCGAAGAAGCACACGGTGCCCGGCCCCGCCTTCTTGGCGCGATAGAGCGCAGCGTCGGCATTCTTCATGATATCGAACGGCGTATTGCCGTCGCGTGGCGCCAGCACGATGCCGACGCTGGTCGCGCCGACGATCTGACGGCCCTCGATCTGGAACGGTTCAACGAAGGCCGCAACGAAGCGCTCGGCGATTTCGAGCGCATCCTCCGGCCGCGCCAGATTGGCCATGACCAGCGCGAACTCGTCGCCGCCGATGCGCGCGACGTGCTCGGCCACGCGCGTGCAGCGTTGCAGGCGGCTGGCGACCTGGACCAGGAATTCGTCCCCGGCGGGATGGCCGAACTTGTCGTTGACGTCCTTGAAGCGGTCGAGATCGAGCAAGAGCACCGCGAATTCCTCGCCGGACAATGCGAGTCGCCTCAAGGCGGCATCGAGCGTCTCGTTGAAGGCGACGCGGTTGGGCAGATGGGTCAGGGGATCCAGCCGCACCGTGCGCTCGGCCTCGATCTGCCGCATCACGCGCCGCGCGAACGAGAACGAATTGACGAATACGCCGCGCAAGAGGACGCTGCCATAGACCACGACGAGAAAGGCGATCAGCAGGAAGGCCAGATCGCCGTTCCTGCCGAGGCAGATGGCGATCCCGACGAAGATGGGGGCCGTGAAAGCGATGGCCGCGATCGGGATGGTGGCGAAGGCCAGCGCACCGCCGGCCAGCATGCCCGAACACAGGCAGGTGATGACGAGCTGGCCGCCGGTCGAGGCGTTGGCGAAGAAGGCGACCGGGACGATGCCCCAGGCGGAGCCAAGGATGAAGGCGTTGCGCACCAGCCGGTGCATGGCCCGGCGCGAGACGAATTGCGGCTTGGTGATGCGGCGCGCCGCGTGGGATTGCAGGCCAAAAGCGATCGCGGCCCCGGCCACGGTGGCCGCCCAGATCAGGGCGAGGGTCCTGTCCGGCGACTGCCACAGTGCGATGGCGAGCACGATGGCGTTGCAGGCATTGCCGAGCATGATGCCGACCGAATAGCTGAGCACCAGCGACATCTGTTCGGCGCGGATATGCCCGGCCATGGCTTCGTCGGTTGCGGGACCGCCAAAGGCCGACAGATCGCCGGCGAACAGCCGTGCGACATAGTTGGTCGTTTGAGTCCGCATTCGATAGCCTGGCAGCACCGGCCGTTTGTCCGGCTCGATCGGGAGAATTCGTTGCAAACCTTTGACGAACTATGAATTATCCCCGTTCGCCACGACCGGCGTGACCACATCTGCGTGTTCAAATCGCGGTATCGATAACAAAATCGATACGAACGCGCGGCTGTGCGGTTGTGCACCGGGCCTTAAACTCGCGCCGCAGTCAGGCCAGCATGAAGGTCGGCCGCCCCCGATAGCGGGCCTGACCAGAGGTCCGGGGCGGGCCCAGATCCGGGTCTTCATGATCCGCACCGAGTTCGGTGTGCGGGCCCTGCGTCAGGCCGGATCGGCCGGGGCAGGCGTCAGTCCGCCTTGCGCCGCCGGCAGGCGGGCAAACGCGCTGCAGCGCAGCTACGGAACAACGTTACATCTGGAAATTCACGGGAACGAAACGTGGCGTCAGTCTTTTTCGGCCTTTGGGAGGTGCGCATGACTTCTCAGACCATCGAAGGCGCCTGTGCATTCGCTTGGCGAAACTATCTGCTGCTCAACAGCGGCATCAGCGAGAACGACAACAGGCGTTCCGCGCTCTATCGCTACGTCACCGACCTTCGCGATATGGGCGAAGACAATTTTGATCTCTTGCAAATAGCGGCAGTCGCATATTTGAAGAAGTTGGACGAGCTGCATGATGACCGCTGTGCGAGACTCGCGGCGGATCAAGTCTTGGCCGAGTGTTTGGAATCGCGCAGTGCACAGCCAACACGGAGATCATAACACCTAACAAGGAGCGAAAGACATGGCAGACAAAACCGCCAGCGCAGATCGTTTCGCGCGCGATACCCGAGGGAGCATTGCCGCGGCGACAGCAATCGGCATCAACGCGTTGAAGCCAATCATGCACTTTCAGATCTCAGTGCTCAGGATGTGGGCGGATAGTATTGAGAGGTTCGCGAGCAGCTACGACAAACGGCTGGAGGAAACCGCCACGTCCGTCGACGGACAGGCAGATGAACGGTCAGGCAAGGAGCGTGCCGCATAAATCAGCGCGGATGGGGGAAGCCGCTCTGGAGTCGGCGGTAAGCTGTCGCCGATGCTAGGCCCTTCGCCCAGGCGTCGCGGCTGACTTCTGCGCCCTTATCTCCGTGCACTGGTCAGCGTCCGAGCTGTTTCGGATCGTAATAGAAGCGCTCCTCGACTAGCTTGTCGCCCCGCCAGGTCTGCCACGCGATCTCGTCCAGCGTCCGTGTGACGCCTTCGGCATTGGTGAAGCTGAAGGTCCAGCGCGTCGCGACATGGTCACCTTCGATCAGGCTCGGTCCGACGCGGACGGCCTTGACCTCTTTGGACGCCGCCAGCACGCCGCGCTCCTTGGCGACGAGCTTGTCGCGCCCGACCGTCGGGGCGGCGTTGTTCTCGTAAGTCGCGGCATCAGGCGTATAGAACTGTTCGATCGCGCCGACGAAGTCCCCATCCTCCAGACGTCTGGCGAATGCTTCGACGATGTCACGGCTGGGCATGGCACATCTCACAATATAACCGACTCATAGTCGGTAAATACCGACCCGTGGTCGAAAAGTCAACTGGCCGCCTCCCGTGAATTCGGTTAGACGGGATTCATGGCGAGACAGGCGGAGCGGCGCGCTGCGACAACCGAAGCGATCCTGACGGCAGCGCGCCGCTTGTTCGGGACGCAAGGCTTTGCCGCCACCACCATGGACGAGATCGCGGAAGGCGCTTCCGTCGCCAAGGGCGCCGTCTATCATCACTTCAAGACCAAGGAGGCGGTGTTCGAAGCCGTGTTCGACCAGGTCTCGCGCGATCTCGTTGTCGAGATCGATCGCACGGCACGGGCCCAGAAGGACGTGCTCGCCGCGATGGTTGCCGGCACCCAGCATTACTTTACCGCGACCGCGAAGGGCCCGACCGGCCAGATCATTTTACGCGACGGTCCCGCCGTGCTCGGCTGGGAACGCTGGCGCGAGATCGACGCCAGGCATTTCGGCGGAAAGCTGCCGCGCGCGATTGCGGCGGCCATGGAGGCCGGCCTGATCGCCCGCCAGCCGGTCGAGCCGCTGGCACGGCTGCTGCTCGGCGCAGTCACGGAGGCCGCGGTCGCCTGCGCCGGACGGGCCGACATCGCAAGGGCAGGCGCGGAATACGCCCGTGCGTTCAAGTCGCTGGTCGAGGCGCTGCGCGTGCGCGAATGATTGTGCTAAGTGAACGACGGAAACGCCCCCACCAACAAGAAGAACAGTAGCGCATGAACGCAAATCCCTCCCTCGCGCCGTCCGATCCCGAATTCGACTACGTCATCGTCGGCGCCGGCTCCGCCGGCTGCGTGCTCGCCAACAGGCTCTCCGCGAGCGGCAAGCACAGCGTGCTGCTGCTCGAAGCAGGCCCGAAGGATTCCAACATCTGGATCCACGTGCCGCTCGGCTATGGCAAGCTGTTCAAGGAGAAGACGGTCAACTGGATGTACCAGACAGAGCCGGAGCCGGAACTGAAGGGCCGCCAGGTGTTCCAGCCGCGCGGCAAGACACTGGGCGGGTCGAGCTCGATCAACGGCCTGCTCTATGTTCGCGGCCAGCACGAGGACTATGACCGCTGGCGCCAGCTCGGCAACACCGGCTGGGGCTATGACGACGTGCTGCCCTATTTCAAGAAGGCCGAGAACCAGTCGCGCGGTGCGGATCAGTATCACGGCACGGGCGGTCCGCTGCCGGTGTCCAACATGATCGTGACCGATCCGCTGTCGAAAGCCTTCATCGACGCCGCGGTCGAGAGCGGTCTGCCCTACAATCCTGATTTCAACGGCGCGACCCAGGAAGGCGTCGGCCTGTTTCAGACCACGACGCGCAACGGCCGGCGCGCCTCGACGTCGGTGGCCTATCTCGGTCCCGCGAAGGCGCGCAGCAATCTGAAGATCGAGACCTCCGCCCACGCTCAGCGCATCCTGTTCGAAGGGCGCCGAGCCGCAGGCGTCGAATACCGGCAAGGCGCCACCTTGCGCCGCGCCCGCGCGCGGCGGGAAGTCGTCGTGTCGAGCGGCGCCTACAACTCGCCGCAGCTGCTTCAGCTCTCAGGCGTCGGGCCCAGCGATCTCCTGCGCAAGCATGGCATCGAGGTGGTGCTCGATGCTGCCGGCGTGGGCCATGATCTGCAGGATCACATGCAGGTCCGCATCGTCATGCGCTGCTCGCAGAAGATCACGCTCAACGACACCATCAACCATCCGCTTCGCCGCACCATGGCCGGCGCACGCTATGCGCTGTTCCGCAAGGGCTGGCTGACGATTGCGGCCGGCACGGCGGGCGCGTTCTTCAAGACCAGCCCGCGTCTCGCCTCGCCCGACATCCAGGTCCATTTCCTGCCGTTCTCGACCGACAAGATGGGCGAGAAGCTGCACGATTTCTCCGGCTTCACGGCGTCAGTGTGCCAGCTCCGGCCCGAGAGCCGCGGTAGCCTGCGCATCAAGAGCGCCGACCCGACCGTGCCGCCGGAGATCCGCATCAACTACATGTCGACCGAGACCGACCGCACCACCAATGTCGAGGGCATCAAGATGCTGCGCAAGATATTGAACGCACCGGCGCTGAAACCGTTCGTGGTCAGCGAGCAAGACCCCGGCGCGAAGGTATCAACCGACGCGGAGATACTGGATTATTGCCGGGAGCGCGGCAGCACCATCTATCATCCGACCTCGACCTGTCGTATGGGCAACGACGCGCTCGCGGTAGTCGATCAGCGGCTGAAGGTGAGGGGGCTCGACGGCCTTCGCGTCGTCGACGGCTCGATCATGCCGGACCTCGTCTCGGGGAACACCAACGCGCCGATCATCATGATCGCCGAAAAGGCCTCCGACATGATATTGGAGGATGCGCGTTAATTCGCAGTTTGAAAGGATTTGGACTTGGCTACGCGACTGAGGATCGGCACACGCAAGAGCGCGATGGCGCTGGCACAGACGGAAGAGATTGCGCGCCGCCTGACCGCCGCCGTGCCCGGTCTCGATGTCGAAATCGTCAAGTTCGACACCACGGGCGATCTCGACCAGACCAGCAAGCTCTTGCCGCATGGCGGCAAGGGCGGCGCCTTCGTGGCGCAGATCCGCGCTGCCGTGCTGTCGGGCGAGCTCCAGGCGGCGATGCATTCGCTGAAGGACATGCCCGGCAACGAGGATACGCCCGGCCTCGTCATCGGCGCCACGCTGTCGCGCGATCCGCCTGGTGATGCGCTGGTGCTGCGCGACGGCGTGACCCTGGAGGCGCTGCGCCAGTCCCGCGGCAAGGGTTTCAAGATCGGCACCAACGCGGTGCGCCGAGCGGCCTATGCGCGGCGGCTGTTTCCCGATGTCGAGGTCATCCACTTCCGCGGCGCCGCTGACACGCGTGTTCGCAAGCTCGACAATGGCGAGAAGCAGCGCCTGCCGGATGGCGGCGCGGTGGGGCCTGCCGATGCGCTGATCATGGCCCGTTCCGGCCTCGATCGCGTTGGTTTGGCGAACCGCATCGCCTACGAATTCTCCGCAGCGGAGATGCTGCCGGCGGCAGGGCAGGGCATCGTCGCGGTCGAATGCGCCGCGCAGGATTGGCAGACGCGACAGATCCTGTCGTCGATCGACGACGCCTCTGCGCACGCTTCCGCCGACGCCGAGCGGGAGGTGCTGTGGGTGCTCAATGGTCACTGCAATTCGCCGGTCGCGGGCTTCTCGACCATCACGGGCGATCACATGTCGCTCACTGCCTCGGTGCTCGACCTCTCCGGCAACACCATCATCGAAGCCTCGCGCACCGGGCCCGCCAACCGTCCGCGCGAGCTCGGCCGCGCGGTCGGATTGGACCTGCTGGCGAAGGGTGCGGCGGAGATCATCGAGCGCAGCCGGCCGCGCTAAGGCGCTTTCGGCTGCCGACGTCGGCATTGCCAGCGCAGCGAAGCAATCCAGACTGCTACCCGCGGAAAGACTCTGGATTACTTCGCTGCGCTCGCAATGACGGGTGTGGTGGGGAAGCGCCGTCGCACCCGCGCTCCAGCAGGCCGCTTGGCACGCTGGTCCTTCTCAAAACGGGTCAGTGGCGATGATGCCACTATGCCCCTGTTTTGCCCGACGGGTCAAATCTCGTCGCTTCCGGACCTAAAGCTGCGCCGTGCGAAATTCTCCAATGATTTGTACTGTGCATGGGGTTGTTTTCGCACTTTTTGTATCCGCCCGCCTAAGAGGCGGAAAAATCAGCCCCGCACCCGCCTGATCATCTGCTCGACATGGGCGATCGGCGTTTCCGGCTGGATGCCGTGGCCGAGGTTGAAGATCAGCCGCCCGGCAGCAAAATTGGCCAGCACGGTGTCGACCGCGCGGTCGAGCGCGGCGCCGCCCGTGATCAGCACCAGCGGATCGAGATTGCCCTGCACCGCAACCTTGCTCTGCACCCGCTCGCGAATGAAGGCCGGCTCTGCGGTCCAGTCGATGCTGACCGCGTTGACGCGGGTTGCCTCGACATAGCCGGGCAGCAGCGCCCCGGCGCCGCGCGGGAAACCGATGATTTTCGCGTCCGGCACCTTGGCTCTTACGCCCTCCACGATGCGCCGCGTCGGCTCGGTCGACCAGCGCGCGAACTCGGCAGGCGGCAGCACGCCGGCCCAGGTGTCGAAGATCTGTAGCGCGTCGGCACCGGCGGCGAGCTGTGCCAACAGATACTCGATCGAGCTGTCGACCAGTACGTCGATGATCTCTGAGAAAGCTTCAGGATGGCGGTATGCCATCATCCGGGCCGGTGCCTGGTCCGGCGTGCCGTGCCCCGCGACCATGTAGGTCGCGACCGTCCAGGGGGCGCCGCAGAAGCCGATCAGCGCGACCTTGGGGTCGAGCGCGCCGCGCACGATCTTGAGCGCCTCGAACACCGGCTCGAGCTTGCCGAAATCTGCGCGCGGCGCCAGCGTCGCCACCCTGGCCGGATCGTCCAGCGGCTCGAGCCGCGGGCCCTCGCCGACCTCGAACCGCACCTCACGTCCGAGCGCATAGGGGATCACCAGAATGTCGGAGAAGATGATCGCCGCATCGAAGCCGAACCTGCGGATCGGCTGCAGCGTCACCTCGGCGGCAAGCTCCGGGTTGAAGCAGAGATCGAGGAAGCCGCCTGCCTTGGCGCGCACCTCGCGATATTCCGGAAGGTAACGCCCGGCCTGCCGCATCATCCACACAGGCGGGATGGTCTGGCGCTGGCCGGAGAGCACGTCGATGAAAGGCTTTCTTGCAGACTGGGGCACGAATGGTCCTGAAGAGGGTTATCGCTCCTGATACACCGCCGCGGCCCTCAGCGGAACAGGGGAACCTGTGCAATCGGACCGCGTTGATCAGCCAATGGAGGAGATCATGGCTGAGACATTCAATCCCGCGCCGCACGACAAGCACGCCGAAGACCTGCGCGAGGCGCTCGCTGCCGACCGCAACGCCAAGCTCGACGCCGGGCTGAAGGATACGTTCCCGGCTTCCGATCCCGTGAGTGCCGCGCAACCGACGCCCTCGAAGGCCGATGCGGATGCCGATCATCCTTCGCTCTGGGACAAGGTCAAAGCCATCTTCAGCTAACGGAACTCGGCGCCGGATTCCGATCGGCTTGCTAATGCCTTGTTAGCGACGCGCTGATCGCGGCGTCCGTAGGACTACTGGAAAGCGACAGATCGCTGCGTATTGGAGTAGCGATTTCAGAGTTCACTAATAGAAGCGGCAGAGGTTCCCCGACATCGGAGAACTCTGCCGCATGAGCGCTGCTACCCAACGAGCCGGATGGAGCCGCCTGCCGCTGCGCGCGGCGGCGTTCGTCGTGCTGACCTGTGCGACCATTCTCGGCGTCAGTGGCTGGCGCGAATGGGCCGCGCGCGACGCGGTGGTCCGGGGCGCCGAGACCGAAATGGCGAACGTCGCCCGTTCGCTGACACAGCATGCCGAGGACAGCCTCGATCTCCTGGATTTCGGCGTCGTCGGCGTGGTCAGCCGGTTGGAGATGGATGGCACCGGACCGACCACGATAGCCAAGCTCGGGACCCTGCTGGACGTGCGCAAGAAGGCGATCGCGCGCATCCACAGCTTCGACATCATCGACGATCAGGGCAACTGGCTGACCTCGCCCGGTACGGTCGGCTCGACCCTCAGCGATGATGCGTTCTTCCGACATCACCAGCTCTCGCCGAAGCGTGAGGCCTATGTCGGCCGTCCCGTGAAGAGCCTGCTCGATGGCGAATGGGTCGTCCCACTGTCACGCCGTTTCAACAAGCAGGACGGCAGCTTCGGCGGCGTGGTGCTCGCGACCATCAGCTCCAGATATCTTTCGCATTTCTACGAGCAGTTCGAGATCGGTCGCAACAGCTCCGTGACACTGACGCATCGCGACGGCATGATCCTCGCGCACAATCCCGGCAACGAGAAATTCGTCGGACGCAGCGTCGCCGACACGCCTTTCTTCCACGAGCCGAGCCTGCAGCGGCCGAGCGGCGCCTATCACTTCAAATCGCCGGTGGACGGCGCCGAACGTGTCAGCTTCTTCAATCGCAGCAGCCGCTTTCCGCTTCTCCTGGTCGCCACGGTCGACAAGGACGAGCTGCTCGCGCCCTGGCGTGCCACGGCAATCTCCCGCATGCTCTACGTGCTCGCGCTGGTGATGCTGATCGCGGTCATCGGCGGCGTGCTGGTGCGGCAGTTGCAGCGCGGCCAGCGCATGGCCGTCGCGCTGGCGGAGAAGGAGGCGCATTTCCGCCTGCTCGCCGAAGGCTCCAGCGACATGGTGACGCGCATCGGGCTCGACGAGCGGCTGCGCTATGTCTCGCCCTCGTCGGTTCGCGTCGTCGGCTGGCGCCCCAATCAGCTGATCGGCACGCCGGCTCTTGCGGGCATCAATCCGGAGGATCTGCCGGAGGTCCAGGCGATCGTCGACGCCATGAAGCGTGGTGAGAAGGAGGAGGCGCGTCTCATCTACCGCAACTCGCACCGGCAGAACGGCGAAATCTGGCTCGAATCGACCATGCAGGTGACGCGCAACGACAATGGCCGCATCGACGGCGTGGTCGCGATCTCCCGCGACATCTCCGAGCACAAGAAGCTGGAAACCAGGCTCGAAACACTTGCGATCGAGGACAGCCTCACCGGCCTCGCCAATCGTCGCCGCTTCGACGAAGGGCTGAAGGAGGAATGGGCGCGCGCCTATCGCGACCGCTCCAGCCTTGCTCTGCTGATGATCGATGTGGACCACTTCAAGGCATACAACGATGAGTACGGCCATCCCGCGGGCGATGCCTGCCTGCGCCGGATCGCAAAGATCATCGCGGCCGAAACGCAGCGCGCCGGCGATCTGGCGGTACGCTATGGCGGCGAGGAGTTCGCCGTGCTGCTGCCGAACATCGACGCCGCCGGCTGCGCCCGGGTCGGCGAGCGGATCCGCAGCGCCATTCGCGAGGCCGGTCTCGTTCATGGCAGCAATCTGGCGGCTGGATGCGTCACCGCCTCGGTCGGCGGTGCGACCTGCCGGCCGGTGCTGGAGCGCACGGCGGGTGTGGCCTCGCTGGTCGAAGCTGCCGACCGGGCGCTCTACGCCGCCAAGGACGCAGGCCGCGACCGCCTGGTGATGTCCGGCGAGGTCATGAACCTGCTGCCCAAGGCGTCCGGCGAGTAAGACCGATCAATAGTGCGGCGGACGTTCGTTGGCGGGCCCCGGCGCATTTGCCTCGGCCTCCTGCAGCCGCTCATTGAGCTGCGCGATCTGCCGCGTCAGCGTGTCGATCTGCTTCCACTGCGCGGTGATGGTCTGGTTCAACGTCTCGATCGTGTCGTCCTGGTAGGCAATGCGCGTCTCCAGCGTGTCGATGCGCTCGCTCAGCGTCTTGATCTCATTCGTCACGTGCCCGCGTCCTTGTCCCGTTCCCGCAAACCGTGGCCGAGCGCGACGCGTTCGTCAAACACGAAGCATTCGCCGCGCCAGCGGCTCTCAGCCTCCGGCACCTCCTCGAGATATTTGAGAATGCCGCCTTTGAGGTGATAGACCTCTGCAAAGCCGCGCGCGAGCAGATGCGCGCTCGCCTTCTCGCAGCGAATGCCGCCGGTGCAGAACATCGCAATCCTGCGGTGTTTGGCCGGATCAAGCTCAATCGCGGCAAAGTCCTTGAACTGGCCAAAGCTCTTGATGCCGGGGTCGACCGCGCCCTCGAAGGTCCCCATGGCCACTTCGAAGGCGTTGCGGGTGTCGAGCAGCAGCGTGTCGGGCTTCGCAATCAGCGCGTTCCACTCGGTTGCATCGACATAGGTGCCGACCTGGCGGGTCGGATCGGCAGTCTCGTCACCGAGCGTGACGATCTCCTTCTTCAGCCGCACCTTGAGCCGCCCGAACGGCATCGCCTCGGCGGTCGAGAATTTCAACTCGAGCTTGTTGAGCCTGCCGCCGAATATGTCGCCGTGTGCGAGTTCGTGGGCGAAGGCATCGATCGCCTCCGGCGCACCGGCGACAGTACCGTTGATGCCCTCCTGCGCCAGCAGCACGCTGCCCCTCAGCTTAAGGCCAGCGCAGAAGGCGCGCAGCGGCTCGCGCACCTCGCGGTAATTGGGGAGGGCGACGAATTGATAGAAGGCCGCGACCTTGGTCGCCGAATTCGGATCGGACATGGCGGCTCGTTTAGCAGGCGGCAGCCATCCGGAAAACCCGCAAGGCCGCTAGCGTCGAAAACTCCATACGTCCAGCGGATGGCAGCCATTTTCCTGGTATGCCAGCATTGCCCCGCTGGGCCGGAATGTGCCATGTAGAGGCGGTTTTCGAGATGGCGCGCCACCCGCGCCCACGACCAAGAGAGCAAGAAATTCGATGAGAAACTTCCATTTCCCGGGCAGGTCCACGGTCCACGCCACCAACGCGATGGTCGCGACCTCGCATCCGCAAGCCTCGCTCGCGGCGATCGAGGTGCTGCGCGATGGCGGCACGGCGGTGGATGCGGCCGTTGCCGCCTCTGCCCTGCTCGGCGTGATCGAGCCGCAATCGACCGGCATCGGCGGGGACTGTTTTGCGCTGATCCAGCCGCGCGGCGAGGGCAAGATCAACGCCTATAACGGCTCCGGCCGTGCGCCCAAGGCGGCGAACGCCGACTGGTATCTCGAGCGCAAGATCAACTCGGTGCCGCTGACCTCGGCGCACGCGGTCTCGATCCCAGGCGTGATCGATGCCTTCGCGACGGTTCTGCGCGACCACGGCAAGTTCGGCTTCGACCGGCTGCTTCAGCCCGCGATCAAGGCGGCCGAGGAAGGCTACGTCGTCGCGCCGCGCATCGCCTTCGACTGGAAGAACCAGTTCGAGAAGCTGAAGAATGGTACCAACACCGTGCGCTACCTGCTGCCGGGCGGCAAGCCGCCGGTGGCTGGCGACGTCATTCGTCAGGCCGAGCTCGGCAAGACCCTGCGGGCGATCGCCAAGGACGGCCGCGACGCCTTCTACAAGGGGCCGGTCGCGGAAGACATGGTCGAGACCCTCAGGGGAATCGGCGGCCTGCACACGCTTGACGATTTCGCCGCGCATACCACAGAGGTGACGACGCCGATCGGCACCATGTACAAGGGTTACGACGTCTGGCAGTGCCCGCCGAACGGACCGGGCCTCACCATGCTGCTGATGCTCAATATCCTGTCGCGGTTCGATCTGACAAAATACGCGCCGCTCAGCATCGAGCGCTTCCATCTCGAAGCCGAGGCCGCGCGCATCGCCTACATGCACCGCGAGGTGCATGTCGCCGATCCCGACCATATGCAAACCGAAGTCGCCAAGATCCTCGCCAAGGAGTTCTGCGACGAGCACATCGCCAAGATCCGCATGGACGGCATGCTCGACCTGCCGAATGTCGCCCCGCCGATGAACCCCTCGACCATCTACATCACGGTGGTGGACAAGGACCGCAACGTCTGCTCGTTCATCAACTCGATCGCGCACTCCTTTGGATCCGCCATCGTGTCGAACAAGACCGGCGTCTTGTTCCAGAATCGCGCCGGCGGCTTCCGCATCCAGCCGGGTCACCCCAACTGCATCGAAGGCGGCAAGCGTCCGTTGCATACGATCATGCCGAGCCTGCTGACCAAGGGTGGACGCTCCGTGATGCCGTTCGCGGTGATGGGCGGCCAGTATCAGCCGACCGGCCAGACCCATGTCTTGACCAACATCCTCGACTACGGCTGCGACGTGCAGGAGGCAATCGACATGCCGCGCGGTCTGCATTACGAGGGACAATACCAACTCGAGGACAGCGTGCCGGCTGCGATCGTCGAAGGCTTGAAGAAGCTTGGCCACAAGACCACCAGCGTGGTCGGCCCGCTCGGTGGCGCCCAGGCAGTCTGGATCGACTGGGACAAGGGCACGCTCACCGGCGGCTCCGATCCACGCAAGGATGGCTGCGCCCTCGGCTATTGAGTTGGCGCGGGTTCCGCGCGCAAGATCAGGAAAAGTTGACGAAGGGCGGCGCGGCATTTGCTGCGCCGCCCCTTCTCATTCGGAACTGCACTCATTGCTCCAAGTTAAGGGGCGATGAGCAGTGCAGGCGTGCGCTGCTCTTGCAGATAGCGGCGGAGGCCGGCCCATGTCCGACAAATCCAGTTCCAGAACATCGACATTCGATCGCCGGGCCTTCATGGCCGGTGCCGCCGGAAGTGCGCTGGTTCCGATGACGGCGCGTGCGGTTGCGCAAGATGCGAATGAGCCTGTCGCGCAGGATCCGTCGCTTCCGGTTGAGGTCACGCTGCGCGTGAACGGCAAGGACAAGCGTCTGCGCATCGACGCGCGCACCACAGTGCTCGATGCGCTGCGTGAACATCTCAAACTCACAGGCAGCAAGAAGGGCTGCGACCACGGTCAGTGCGGCGCCTGCACGGTGCTGATCGATGACCGGCGCGTGGTGTCGTGCCTGACGCTGGCGCTCGCAGCCGAAGGGCAGGAGATCACGACGATCGAAGGCCTCGCCACCGACGACCGCCTGCATCCAATGCAGCAGGCGTTCATCGACAACGACGCGTTCCAGTGCGGCTACTGCACGCCTGGCCAGATCATGTCTGCCGTGGCCTGCGTGAAGGAGGGACACGCGGGAAACGAGGCTGACATCCGCGAATATATGAGCGGCAACATCTGCCGCTGCGCCGCCTATCCCAACATCGTCGCTGCCGTGAAGCAGGCCGCGCCCGAGATCATGAAAGGCTAGGCGCATGCGATCGTTTTCGTATCGGAGAGCATCAGACCCCGACATGGCCGTGCGCGCGCTCAGCGCCGCCGCAGCTGCCAACAATCCGCTGACGAAGGCGACCGCGCAGCCGCTCGCCGGCGGCACCACGCTGATCGATTTGATGAAGCTCGACGTGATGCGGCCCGCTGCGGTCGTCGATATCAACCCGCTGGCTCACGCCTGGTCGGCGATCGAGCCGGACGGCGAAGCCCTGCGGCTCGGCGCGCTCGCAAAGATGTCCGACGTGGCCGCGCATGCCGAGATCCGGCGCAGCTATCCGGTGATCGCGGATTCGCTGAGGCTCGCCGCCAGCGCCCAGCTGCGCAACATGGCGACGCTGGGTGGCAATGTGATGCAGCGGACGCGTTGCAGTTACTTCCGCGATGTCTCCTATGAGAATTGCAACAAGCGCAATCCCGGTTCCGGCTGTGCCGCAATGGACGGCGTCAATCGGATGCATGCGGTGCTCGGTACCTCCGACCAGTGCATCGCGACCTATCCCGGCGATTTCGCGCAGGCGCTGATCGCGCTTGATGCCGTGGTCGAGATCACGGGCAAGGCCGGCACGCGCAGCATGCCGTTCGCGCAGCTGCACAAGGCACCGGGCAGCACGCCCGAGATCGAGACCACGCTTCAGCCCGGGGAGCTGATCTCCGCCTTCTCGATCCAGGGCCGGTGGCCCCGCTCGGTGTATCTCAAGGCGCGCGACCGGCAATCCTACGAATTCGCTCTGTCCTCGGCTGCGGTCGCCCTCGACGTGCAGGATGGCACGATCAGGGACGCGCGCGTCGCGCTCGGCGGTGTCGCCACCGTGCCGTGGCGGGCGCGCGAGGCGGAGGCGCTCTTGAAGGGAGAGAAGTTCGACGAAGCGCTGGCACAGCGTGTGGCCCATGCCGCCTTTGCGGACGCCCGTGGCCGTCGGCACAACAGCTTCAAGATCGGGCTCGGCAGGCGTGTGGTGGCACGCGCGCTTCAGCAGGCCGTAACGATGGAGATCTGACCATGACCGCTGCAGCTCCCGAGCCCAAGGCGAATATGGGGCGGCCCGTGCCGCGCTACGATGCGACCGCAAAGGTCACGGGACGGGCGACTTACGCCTCCGACATGCCGCTGGACAATCCGGCCTATGCGTTCCTGGTCACCAGCGCTATCGCCAAGGGCCGCATCGACCGCTTCGATCTCGACGACGCTAGAGGCGTCCGCGGCGTGATAGACATCATCACGCACGAGAACGCCCCGAAGCTGAAGGAAGCGAAACTGTTCAGCAATGGCGGCTATGCCGGCACCACGATCCAGCCGCTGAAGTCGGCCGAGATCGCGCATGACGGCCAGATCATCGCTGTGGTCATCGCGGAGAGCTATGAGGCGGCGCGCGAGGCCGCCAGTCGCGTCAAGGTCAGCTATACGGCGACGGCGCCGAGTGCGAGCTTCGAATCGGCGGGTACTACGACGGCAGCCGCAAAGGGACAGAACGCGCAGTTCAAGGAAGATCCCGTGGTCGGCGACTTCGCCAAGGCCTTCGAGGCGGCCGAGGTCAAGCTCACCGCGTCCTACGACACGCCGACACAGCACCACAATCCGATGGAGCTGTTCACGACCAGTTGCGCCTGGATGGGCGACAATCTCGTCGTCTACGAGGGCAGTCAGTATGTCTATGGCCTGAAGAACGGCGTGGCCGAGCAACTCGGCATCGACGCCGACAAGGTGCGCGTGGTCAATCCCTATGTCGGCGGCGGTTTTGGTTCGCGCGGCTCGATGACGCCGCGCACAGCCATCATCGCCGGCATTGCCAAACGCCTCAACCGCCCGATCAAGCTGGTCCCGACCCGCGACCAGGGCTTTACCATCGCGACGTACCGCGCCGAGACGCGGCACGAGATCAAGCTCGGTGCGAGCCGGGATGGCAAGCTGGTCGCTTTGAGGCATGAGGGGGCTGAAATCTCCTCGCGGCCCGACGCCTATTGCGTCGGCGGCACCAAGACCACGACGCGACTCTATGCGTGCCCGAACATCGAAAGTCTGGTGTCGATCGTGCGCGCAGACCGTAACACGCCGGGTTTCATGCGCTCGCCGCCGGAAGTGCCCTATCTGTTCGCGCTGGAAAGCGCGATGGACGAACTCGCCGTGAAGCTCAACATGGATCCGGTCGAACTTCGTCGCATCAACGACACCACTACCGAACCCATTGGCGGCAAGCCCTACACGTCGCGGTCGCTGATGGCGTGCTTCGACGAAGCCGCCAAGGCGTTCGGCTGGTCGCAGCGGTCGCCGCAGGCAAGATCGATGTCCGACGGGGATTGGTTGCTCGGCTACGGCTGTGCCGCCACCTGCTATCCGACGCAGATGGCGCCGTCAGCCGCCCGCGTTCGCCTCCAGCGCGATGGCCGCACCCGTGTCGAGGTCGCCGGTCACGAGATCGGCACCGGTGCTTATACAGTCATCGCCCAGACTGCGGCCGAGCGGCTCGGCGTGCCGCTCGAGAAGGTCGCGGTCTTCCTGGGCGACAGCGACTTGCCGCCCGCGCCGGTTGCCGGCGGCTCGAACTCGACAGCCAGCACCTGCTCCGTGGTGATGATGGTGTGCGATCAGATTCGGCAGCGCCTGTTCAAGGCGGTGATGCCGAGCGACAGCATCGCCGACAAGGCCAAGGAGACTGTCGGCATCAGCCCGGCACCGTCGACCCGGGCGGCGAAGGGCGACCGTCCGCTCGACATCGAGAAGGCGTTCGATGCGCTCGGTGTCGGCGTGGTCGAGGAATATGGCGAGTGGAAGCCGGAGGGCGCACCGCTCGACTCCTTCAGGGCCTTGCATGCCGGGCAGCCTCGGTTCGTCGGCGGTCACCAAATGAAGGACAAGATCGCCTATGCCTTCGGCGCCGAGTTCGTCGAGGTCCGCGTCAACCGCTTCACGCACGAAATCCGTTGCCCCCGGCTTGTCGGCGCATTTGCGGCAGGCAGGATCATAAATCCACGCACCGCCCGCAGCCAACTGATGGGCGGACTGATCTGGGGCATGTCTTCGGCGTTGCTGGAAGCCACCGAGGTCGACGAGCGCAATGCGCGGTACGTCAACGACAATCTTGCCGACTACCTCGTGCCCGTGAATGCCGATGTGCCCGGCGTCGAGGTCATCATGCTCTCCGAGCAGGACGATCACATCAACCCGGTGGGCGCAAAGGGGCTCGGCGAGCTTGCCAATGTCGGCACCAATGCCGCGATCTGCAACGCGATCTATCACGCCACCGGCCAGCGTATCCGCAGCTTGCCGGTACGTCTGGAAAATATCGAGGTCTAAAGGGGTGGAAACGGCGACGGCGTTGGGTTAGACACCCTCCCGCCTCTAATGGAAGGTGCCCTATGCAGCGTTTTCAGCGCGTGCTCCTCGCCCTAATCTCGGCACTCGCGATCACCATGATTGGTGGCGCGTCCGATTTCGCTTCCACCACGGCCTCGGCCCAGACCGCAGGAAAGACCATGACCACAGCTTCAGGCTTGCAGATCATCGACTCTACCGTCGGCACCGGTGCCTCGCCGCAGCCCGGTCAGATTTGCGTGATGCACTATACCGGCTGGCTCTATGAGAACGGCCAGAAGGGCAAGAAATTCGACAGCTCCGTCGATCGCAAGGAGCCGTTCGAATTCCCGATCGGCAAGGGCCGCGTCATCGCCGGCTGGGACGAGGGTGTTGCCTCGATGAAGGTCGGCGGCAAGCGCACGCTGATCATCCCGCCGCAGCTCGGCTATGGCGCGCGCGGCGCCGGCGGCGTGATCCCGCCGAACGCGACTCTGATGTTCGACGTGGAATTGCTCGCGGTGAAGTGACGGCGTAGCCGTCATTCCGGAGGCGATGCGCAGCATCGAATCCGGAAGCTCGAGATTCTCAGGTGCGCAATCGCGCACCATGGTTCGGCTCTGCGCGCCGCCCCGGAATGACTGCATAAATAAAAAGACCGGCCTTTCGGCCGGTCTTTTCGCCTTCAGCTCTAGCGGCGTCACTCGGCTGCGCGCTTTGCGGCAGCAGCAGCGCGATCCATCGCATCTTTCGCGGCGTCCTTGGCGTCGCCCATGGCTTGCTGGCCTTTGCCCTTCACCTCCTGCACCGCGCCTTCGCCCTTCATGCGATCGGAGCCGGTGGCTTCGCCGATGCCCTGCTTGGCCTTGCCGATTGCCTCGTTGGCGTTGCCCTTGATCTTGTCGGTCGTGCTACCCATGAAACACTCCTTCCATTTTGCTCGGTGAGACAACGTCCGGCAGCTACCAGTGTTCCGATTTTGGTATGGCTTGCGGCTGCGGCTTTGGGGTATTTTGCCGCGTACGGAACCAACAGAAAGCAAGTCCCATGACCGGCCATGACCACTCGCATTCCCACCATGACCACGATCATGATCGCTGGAAACATGACGGCGTGCGCGTCATTCCGGGTAACCAGCTCGACAGGAACGTACCCTCGACGGCCGGTATGGACCGCGCTGCCGCCATCAATTTCGCACGTGTCGGCGCACAGAAATTGTGGGCGGGCACGGTCAGCATCAAGCCGGATGCCAAGACCGGCGCACATCATCACGGCCATCTCGAAAGCGTCATCTATGTGGTGAAGGGGAAGGCGCGGATGCGCTGGGGCGAGAGCCTGCAGTTTACCGCGGAGGCCGGCCCGGGCGACTTCATTTTCGTTCCGCCCTATGTGCCGCACCAGGAGATCAACGCCAGCCCGGACGAGGTGCTGGAATGTGTGCTGGTGCGCAGCGACGGCGAGGCGGTGGCGATCAACCTCGACATCGAGCCGGTGGAGAAGCCCGAGACCGTGCTGTGGATCGACCCGGTGCACCGCGATCCCAACGAGAAGAAGTAGGGCCGTTCGGAGCGCGGGGTTCGGTGCGACAGAACCCCGCAGATCGGGTCCGAAAAATGAGTCGGAAGCGGTGTCGGATGGCGGCCTGGCCGACCGTCCTTGGGCAGAACCCCACCCGAGGAGCTTCCCGATGCCCAAGATGATCTTCGTCAACCTGCCGGTGACCGACCTCAATCGCGCGACCGCCTTCTATGAGGCGGTCGGTGCGGTCAAGAACCCGCAGTTCAGCGACGAGACAGCGAGCTGCATGGTCTTTTCCGAGACCATTTTCGCCATGCTGCTGACCCACAACAAATTCCGCCAGTTCACGCCGAAGCCGATCGCGGATGCCAGGACCTCGAACCAGGTGCTGTTCTGCCTCTCCGCGGACAGTCGCAGCGAAGTCGACGATATCGTCGCCAAGGCCCCGGCGGCAGGCGGAGTGGCCGATCCCAGCCCGAAGGACGAATACAGCTTCATGTACGGCCGCAGCTTCGAGGATCCCGATGGCCATATGTGGGGTGTGAACTGGATGGACCTCGGGGCCGCCCCTCTGCAGCCCGAGATGGCAAACGCCTGATCCGAACCCGGAAGATCTGAAGAGGAGCATTCACGATGTCCAAGCTCGTGCCCTGCATGTGGTTCAACGGCGATGCCGAGGACGCCGCAAAATTCTATGTGTCGCTCGTTCCGAATTCGGCGATCACGCACGTCCAGCGCAACGTTTCGGACGGCCCTTCCGGCAAGGAAGGCTCCGTGCTCGTCGTCGAGTTCACGATGGCCGGACAGCCGCTGGTCACGCTCAACGGCGGGATGAAGATGGAATACACCCACGCGATCTCGCTGATGATCCATTGCGACGACCAGGCGCAGGTCGACAGCGTCTGGAACGCGTTCCTCGCCCACGGCGGCAAGGAAGAGCAGTGCGGCTGGCTCAGGGATCGCTGGGGCGTGGCCTGGCAGGTGGTGCCGAAAGTGATGTTCGAGTTCCTGTCGAGCCCGGACAAGGCAGCGGCCGCGCGCGCGATGCAGGCCATGATGAAGATGGTGAAGCTGGACGTCGACGTGTTGCGTCGTGCGTTCGATGGCAAGTCGGCGACGTGAGGCGGGACGGAGTTCCGCCCGCACGCACTCGGTCATCGCCGGCCTTGACCGCGCGATCCAGTAGTCCGAGACGGCTATGATGAAACCGATAGGCCGCGGTGTACTGGATTTCCCGCCTGCGCGGGGAATGACAGCCGTGCTGTTGCGCTAATAATTGATCCGCAGCCCGACGCCGCCGTGGATCGTGTTGCCGACCGGCTGCGGGCCAAGCGTGCCGTTGGCGAAGAGGTCCACGATCCAGCCCTTCTGCACGCGGAAGCCGAGGCGGCCGCCATATTCGAACCAGCCCTGGTTGCCCATGGTCGGCACCACCACGCCGTTGCCGGTCACGGTGGCGACGATGCCGCTGTGGCTCGCAAACGACTGCACCCAGCCGCCATTGATGTTTGTCTCGATGTTGCTGCCGAAGAGATGCGTCCACTGGCCGCCGATCTTGACGAGGCTCGTGCGGTCGGTGCCATCAGCGATGGTGGCGTCGAATGGATTGAACGCCACCGTACGGTCGCTATAGCCGGAGACACGCTGCCAGAGCTGCCACACCTCGATCGAGGCTGCGACCTCGTCGCGTGGCGAGAGGCGGCTTATCCAGCCGGCGCGACCGTAGACGGCGTAGTTCGAGGCGTTGGTCGAGCTGGTCACGCTCACCGGGCCGAGACTGGTATCATAGCTGCGCGTGTAGCGCGCCTTCTCCCATGGCGTCAGGATCGTGCCGACGTCGAAGAACGGCCGCGACGAGCCCCAATCGGTAAAGTCATAGCGCAACGCGAAAGCGCCGATCGGTGCGCTGGTGATCTCGTAGCCACGCCCGTCGTAGTGCGTGTAGGCGATGCCGGCTAGCAGCGACAGATTGTTGGTCAGCGCCTTGCGGCCGTGGATGCCGGCCGAGAACGAGCCGGCCGAGCCGAATGCGCTGATGCAGTCGCCGCAATTGATCTGCTCGTTGACGCCGAGCAGCACCGTGCCGAGCACCCGGTTGGTGATCATCTGGTTGAAGCGCTGGTTGGCGAGGCCGCCGATCGAATTCCCGCTGGAAGCCCCGCCGGTCGGTGTCGGGCTCGGCGACGGATATGGGCTGGGGGAAGGATACGGGCTCGGCGATGGTGAGGGCGCAGGAGTCGGGGAGGGCGTTGGCGAGGGCGAGTAGGTCGGCGACGGATAAGGCGTCGGCTCGCCGCACTCGGACCCGCACTCCGACGCCTGCGCAGCCGCCGGGCGGGTCCCCCACGCGACAAGCGCAAACGCGGCCAATGCGGTCAGCACGCCGATGAGGATGAGGCGCTGGAAGCGGTATTTCGTCATCGTCAGCGCCCGCACAGCATGCCGTCGTCCTGGACGGTTGGCGTGATGGTCGGCGAGGCGCCGGCATACTGGTTGACCGCGCAAAGTCCGGCACTCGCGGCGCAGTTGGCCGCAAAGGTCCAGGGCGGCGTGTTGGCCTTGGTGATGCCGACCTTGCCGGCGGTCGAGGTGATGATCGCGGTGTCGCTTGGCTGGGTGAGCTGCACGCACTGGGAGCTCTTGGTGCAGACGCTGGCCGCACCGTCCTGAAGCACGACCACGGAGCGCCCGCGTTGCGAGAGAATGTCGAGCGTGGTGCCGCGCACACCGATGGTCGCAAGCGGCGTCGTGATCTTGTAAGCGGCCTTGTCGGAGCGCCCGGTGACGAAGCGGAAGGCGCCGGTGGTCATGCGGATCGCGACGTCGCGATAGCTGCGCTCGTCGTTGAAGACGGTGCGGTCGAGCTTCAGCGTGGCGCTCGGGCCGAGCGACAGATTGGTGCTGTCGGCCATCACGAAACGCGCCGCGCTGTCGGCGCCGGTGCGCACGGTCTCGTCGCGCAGCATGCTGTCGCCGACATTGATCGGCGTCGTGGTCGCGGCCACGCGCACCACTTCGTTCTGGATCACGACAGCTTCGCCGACCCGCGTCTGCGCCTGCGCGCAAGAGCCTGCGCACAATGCGGCCGTCGACAGAATGGGGAAAAGCCAAAAACGCAAATTCATTTCGCAACCGATCGATGTGTCCCTTGATCGTACCGGATCGCGCTCGCTTGCGATGTGGCGTAATTATCACAAGCGGCGCGGGACGTGCGCTATGCTTAGTGACAGTTGCGGCAGAATGCGTTCAATGAAAACGACGATCCTTGTTTTTGTCCGCGGTGACGCAAATTTGCCACGCAAGATATCTCAACAGCAGCCGCTCGAGGCGTTCGCAGTTCCAAAACTGTCGCGGAGCGCAGTGCTTGCTGTCGCGATTTTCCTGGTTGCCCATCTGGCGCTGCTGATCGGTCTCGCCACGCCGGAGAAATTCGTCTTCGACGAGGTGCATTACGTCCCGGCGGCGCGGCAGATGCTGGCGCCTGTGATGTCGCAGCCGATGCTCAATCCGATGCATCCGCCGCTGGCCAAGGAGCTGATCGCGGCATCGATCGCGACCTTCGGCGACAACGCGTTTGGCTGGCGTTATCCCGCGACGTTGTTCGGCGCACTGGCGATCGTCGCAATCTATCTGTGCGGCCTTGCGCTGTTCTCCGCGCAAGGGCCGGCGATCGCCGCGGCTCTGATCGCAGGCCTCAACCAGATGCTGTATGTACAGGCGCGCATCGCTATGCTCGACATCTTTGCGCTCGGCTTCGGCCTGCTCGCGACCGCCGCCTTCATGCATGGCTTTCGCAGAGAGCGGCCGCAGGCAATGTTCGCGCTCGCGGGCAGCTTGTTCGGCTGTGCTGCGGCCTGCAAATGGAGCGGTCTGTTTCCGCTTGGCGTCTGCATCGTGATCGTCGCGGTGATCCGCCTGATGCAGGGCTGGCGCACGTTGTTTGCCGACGCGAAGCCGGACGACTGGTATCGGCCGGAGCTTTGGCCCGGCTTCAGGCTGCATCACGTCGCGCTCTGCTTCGCCGTCTTGCCGGCGGTGGCCTATCTTGCCGCTTTCGTCCCGCTCCATGGAGTGTCGCTGCCGGATCTGATCGAGGCGCAGCGGCGAATCTTCGCCGACAACACCACGACGGCCATCGCCGGCCACACCTATATGAGCGCATGGCCGTCCTGGCCGTTGCTCGCGCGCCCGGTGTGGTTCCTGTTCGACAAGACGGCAGAGGACAACGTCGCTGCGATCGTCTTCCTCGGCAATCCGCTGGTGCTGTGGCCGGCGCTGCTCGCCCTCGTCGTGGTGCTGCGCGATTTCATCGTCGCCCGGCGGTGGGATGCATTCCTGATCGCGGCATTCTATTTCGGTCCCTGGCTCGCCTGGGCGCTGCTGCCGCGTACGCTGGGCTTCATCTATTACTATCTGCCGGCCGCGACCGAGGCTTCGCTGGCGCTGGTCTATGTGCTGCGCCGGGAGGGGCTGCCGCGCTGGCTGCTGTGGGCCTATGTCGGCGTCGCTGCGGCCGGCTTTGCGGTCATGCTGCCGATCTCCGCGGCCTTCGTCGGCACGTCGATGCGAACCTTCGGCCGCCTGATGCTGTTCCAAGGCTGGATATGACTTCGCCGCCTGCCGGAGCTGCGGCAAGCGGCGTGTCCGGCGCGACGACTGCGAATTACTTCGCTGCGGTCTTGGTGTCCATGTTCACGACCTGGACGCGGCGGTTGGTCGGGTCGGTGCCGTTGGCGGCATCCTTCAGCTTGGTCTCGCCGTAGCCGACGGTGACGAGATCGGTGCCGTTGAGGCCGTAGTTCTGCACCAGGTATTTCTTGATGGTGTCGGCCCGCCGTTCGGAGAGCCCCTGATTGTACGCTTCGCCACCGACCGCGTCGGTGTGGCCGGCGACCACGAAGGTCGAGCCCTTCAGCGCCGGATCGGACAGCGCCTTGCCGAGCGCCTGCACCGATGCCACCGACGTCTTGGCGATGTCGGCGGAGTTGTAGTCGAACTGGATCTCCAGATCGATCTTCGGCTTGGTCGCCGCGAGCTCGGCAATCTGCTCGCGCTCGCCCGTCGAGAGCGACCGGGTCGAGCGGTTGCGTACCGTGTTCAGGAAGGTCGATTCCCTGGCTTGCGCGGTCGTATCGGCCTGCGGACCGACGGACAGGCCGCGGGTTGCCGGCTTGGGCTTCAGTGCGTCGATGATCTGGCTGGCGGAGACGTTGTTGTCGCCGGCGAGCGCAAGGCTCGCCGTCATCGACAAGGCTGCCGAGAGAGTCATCGCCTTGAGTCCAAAGAACTTATCAAAACGGGTCATTGTCGTATCCTCGCTGCTACACTTGTTGGCGATTTGATGCTGCGAGCCTAGGGCAGGTTCAAAGGCGCTGGCGTGATCTCGGTCACATTCGAAATTCCCCGGGGGACTCTGATATGTCGGGCTCGAAGCGCCGACCGATGTGAACATGTGGCTGGTCGACCGCCTCATTTGGCGGCGCTTATCGCTGCCAGCCGGAAGCACGCGGCGGTGCCTTGTGCGAGCCGGGAGCGTCGGGGAGCGCCCAAAAGCCGCAGGCTGAGAGCGAGCTGATTCGGCAGTGCAGCAACGAAATGTCTTCTCTCTGAAAAACTTGCCGTTGAAGAATGGCAGTCGCGGCGGCCGGCATCAGGCCGGCTGCCTTTTCTGGAGGAGAAGATTGATGAAGACCCTGTTGCTCGCGACGGCATTCGTGGCGCTTGCTCTGTCCCCCGCATCCGCCGCCAAGATGGCGTGCACCAGTGCAAATATGGCCAAGCTCGTTGGCGGGATGGGTGGAGAAGACACGCCGGGCAAGATCGCAGCGAGGAAATCGATGGCCGCGGCCAATTCCGAAATGAGCAAAGGCAATATGCGCGGCGCCTGCAAGCATTATATGAGCGCCGAGAAGGCGATGGCGATGAAGTAGGCTTCCGGGATTCCGGACGTCATGGCCGCGCTGGCAGCAGATGGCAGCGCGGCTTTTTCGTGTTCCTGCTTCTTGCCTTGCGGCGAATCCGGCTACATTGCATTCTGCAATGCCCCGCGCCCCGAAACCCCTTCCGCTTTCGACCACACAGGCCCGGCAGATCTGGCTGCATGCCCAGCGGCTCGACGTGCGTGCGCCGTTCGGGGAGGGCGCGCCGGCGGTCGCCGCCGCGACTGCTCATCTCGGCTATGTGCAGATCGACACCATCAACGTCATCGAGCGCTGCCATCACCACATCCTGTTCAGCAGGATCCCGTCCTACCGTCGCGCCGATCTTCGCCAGGCCCAGAGCGTCGACAAGAGCGTGTTCGAATACTGGACCCATGCGCTGTCCTACGTGCCGAGCAGCGACTTCCGGTTCTTCCTGTCGGCGATGCGCGAGCACCGGCGCGAGGGACACAGATGGTTCGCCTCGGTGAAGCCGGCCGACACGCGCAAGGTGATGCGACTGCTGCGCGCCGGCCCGCTGACGATCCGCGACATCGAGGACGACGTGCTCGTCGAGAAGGAGCACCTCTGGCAGAGCCGCAAGCCGTCGAAGCGCGCGTTGCAGCTCGCCTTCTATACGGGCGCCGTGACCATCAGCGAGCGCCAGGGCATGCTCAAGACCTATGAGCTGATGAACCGTCATTTCGGCTGGGACAAGCTGCCGAGGGCGGCATCGGCAAGGGAGATCACGGCCTATCTGCTCGATCGCGCGCTGCGCTCCCAGGGCGTCGTCAGCCTCGATTCGATCTGCCATCTCGACGCGCCGAGCAAGAAGCCGGTCGCGCGCCTGATCGCCGCGCGCGTCCGCCGCGGCGAGCTGGTGCCCGTTGCGCTCGAAGGTGCCGGCAAGCAGGAGCATTGGACCTCGCCCGCAGCGCTGGAGGCGGGCGGCGAGGGGATATCGCCCGATCTCGTCCACATCCTTTCGCCGTTCGATCCCCTGATCATCCAGCGCAAGCGCACCAACCTGATCTTCGGCTACAACCATCTGTTCGAAGCCTATGTGCCGAAGGCCAAACGCAAGCTCGGTTACTTCGCGCTGCCCGTGCTGGTCGGCGACGAGATCGTCGCCGCCCTCGATCTCAAGACCGACCGGCAGGCGAAGAGGCTGTTGATGCAGAAATGGACCTGGGTCGGGCAGGGGAAGAAGACGGCGGGACGCAAGGAGCTCAAGCGGAAGATCGAAGAGGAGCTGCACCGCTTCGCGCAATTCCAGCTGGCCGACTAAAGCGCGACGGGATTGGGACGAATCGTCATCGCTATCGAGGTTGTTGTTTACTCATGATCTTTCCGGAAAGTCGCTTCGCAGTTTTCCGGATTGTGCTTTGAGCGTCGCTGCCTCAGCAGGCGCAGAGCATGCGCGCGGGACGGTCGCGGCTCGTCGCCTGCGCCATTCGCGATTTCGACATTCCGCGATTTGCGCCGTTCATCAAGGAGGCCCAAGCGGTCCTGCGCGAGGCCGGATACACTCTGCTTCTGGCCAGCACCGACGCGGCTGTCCAGCCAGATCCCGGCCACGATACCGATGAGATAGGCCAGCAGATTCCACGGTGAGAAGATGCGCCCGAGCAGCAGTGCGCCGGCCATGGTGAGCCGAAACGCATCGAGCCAGGGCATATGCACCAATCGCGAACACTCGACGAGGACCGTGATCACCACCGCGATGTCTGCGATTTGCATCCGCGACTGTCGCGGCAGCAAAGCGGCAACGAGCAGAAACACCATCGTCGCCCACAACAGCGAGCCACCGTACTTCACGACGAACGCAGGCAGCCCGAGCGGAAAGCCATACCAGCGCAAGCTCAGCCCGCAGGCTATAACCGTGAGCGCGAGGGCGGCGCGGACCAGCGATGTCCGTAGCAGCGCAACAGCCTTGCCCGGCTGCGTCTCGTGCATTGCTCGCTGCATTGACTCTTTGCCTGCGATGCTGAAAACCGCCACTGACCCGAAAAAAGCAACAAGCCCGGGAGGAAGCCATGAGCCAGACCACCACCTATGCCGGTTCCGCCGGCGCCGCCGCCAAGTCGGATATCGAAACCTCGACCATCCGCGCCATCTCCTGGCGCCTGATTCCGTTCCTGGTGCTGGCCTATTTCTTCTCCTATCTCGACCGGGTCAATCTCGGCTTTGCCGCGCTGACGATGAATGCGGAGCTGAAGTTCACGCCGCTGATCTTCTCCTGGGGCGCCGGCATCTTCTTCATCGGCTATTTCATCTTCGAGGTGCCGAGCAATCTCGCGCTGGAGAAATTCGGCGCCAGCCGCTGGATCGCCCGTATCATGGTGAGCTGGGGCATCATCTCCGCTCTGATGGCTATGGTCAGCGGCGTCACGAGCTTCTACGTCCTGCGCTTCCTGCTCGGCGTCGCCGAGGCCGGCTTCTTCCCCGGCATCATCCTCTATCTCACCTACTGGTATCCGGCGCAGTATCGCGCCCGTTTCCTCGCGGCATTCGCCATCGCCGTGCCGGTCTCGACCGTGATTGGCGCGCCGGTTTCGGGCCTGCTGCTCGGGCTCGACGGCATGATGGGGCTGAAGGGTTGGCAGTGGCTGTTCATCATCGAGGGCATCCCGTCCGTGCTGCTCGGTATCGTCACCTGGTTCTATCTCACCGACAAACCGGAGAAGGCGGACTGGCTCTCGGCTGAGCAGAAGGCTTGGCTGAAGGCGAAGCTCGATTCCGAAATCGCGGCCAAGCAGGCGGTGAAGCATTTCTCGCTCGGCGAGGCGCTGTCCTCGCCCAAGGTGATCGCGCTCAGCCTGATCTATTTCGGCTTCGTCGGTGCGCTCTATGGCATGCAGTTCTGGCTGCCGCAGATCGTCAAGGCGTTCGGCCTCACCAACGCCCAGACCGGCTTCGTCACCGCGATCCCGTATCTCTTCGGCACCATCGCCATGATCCTGTGGGCGCGGCATTCGGATGCGAGCCGCGAGCGCGTCATGCATGTCGGCGCGCCGCTGCTGCTCACCGCGGTCGCGCTCGGCGTGTCCTCCTATCTCACCGATCCCACGCTGACGATGGTGGCGCTGACGGTCGCCGCGATGGGCGTGTTCTGTTGCTTCGGTGTATTCTGGACGTTGCCGACCGCCTGGCTGTCCGGCACCGCGGCCGCCGGCGCCATCGCCCTGATCAACTCGATCGGCAACCTCGCCGGCTTCGGCGGGCCCTATTTGATCGGCTGGGTCAAGGAAGCCACCGGCCAGACCTCGACCGGTTTGCTCGTCCTCGCCGTGCTGCCGCTGATCGCCGGCATTCTGGTCTTCGTCGGCAGCCACGACAGCAAGCACGAGTTCGCCGAGCAGGGGCGGTAAGGGGGGCTTCGCACGGTGGGCAAGGGCGCGCTCGTCGCGCTCCGTGCCCACGGATCTCCTCCCGGGCTGACGGGGTGGGCACGCTCTGCTTTTGGCCTCGGGCTCCGACGGACGTCCGTTTGCCCACTCTACAATCGCACCTTCGCAATATGGCCATCCCAATCCTGACCGCCCCTTAACGATCACGCTTTCCTGATGACTGACGATTATTGACTTTCATCAGTGATTAATCGACATTCCTCAAATCGAGATACAGGAGTGTCCTTCGATGTTCGTCCGGTCGGTTTTGTCCAGCTATTCCAGGCTCTTGGCGGGTGTGTCGCTGGCTCTGATGGCCGCGGCCCTGGCCGGGTGCAATGATACGGTTGCCGAGAAGGCCGAGCCGCCGCGGCCGGTTTTGGTTGCGACCGCGCATTATGGTGCCGAGACGCCGGAGCGCAGCTTCGTCGGCACCATCAGGCCGCGGATCGAGAGCGATCTCGGCTTCCGCGTCGCCGGCAAGGTTGCCAAGCGCCTGGTCGAAGTCGGCCAGACTGTCGAAATTGGCCAGCCGCTGGCCACTCTCGATGAGGTCGACCTCAAGCTCCAGGCCGAGCAGGCGGTCGCCGAGCAGACCGCCGCGACCGGTGTGCTGGCCCAGGCCGCCGCCGCCGAGCAGCGCGCCAAGGACCTGAAGGCCAAGGGCTGGACCACCGATGCGCAGCTGGATTCAAGCCGCGCTGCCGCCGACGAGGCACGTGCGCGCCTGAACCGGGCCGAGCGCTCAGTCGATCTGACCAAGAATTCCCTTTCCTACGCGACGCTTGTTGCCGACGCCCGCGGCGTCGTCACCGCAACGCTGATCGAGCCCGGCCAGGTGGTTGCCGCGGGCCAGGCTTCGATCCGTGTCGCCCGCTTTGCCGAGAAGGAAGCGGTCGTCGCGATCCCTGAGACGCTGGTCGGACGCGCCAAGTCGGGCGTCGCCAGCGTCACTCTTTGGTCCGAGCCGGACAAGAAGTATGCGGCCAAGCTGCGCGAGATCGCGCCGGCAGCCGACCCGGCCACACGCACCTATCTGGCAAAGTTCTCGCTGCCCGAGGCCGACGACAAGGTCGCGCTCGGCATGACGGCGACGCTGACGCTGTCTGACGCCGCAACCGAGCGCGTCGCCCGGCTGCCGCTGTCGGCGCTGTTCAACGAAGGCGGCAAGCCGTCCTTCTATGTCGTCGACGACAACGGTGGCGTCACGCTCAAGCCGGTCACGGTGAAGTCCTACGAGAGTAAGGACGTCGTCATCACGGGCGGCGTCGACGAGGGCGCCAAGATTGTCGCACTCGGCGTGCAGAAGCTCGATCCGAGCCAGAGGGTGCGGATCGTGTCGTCCTTGTCGTTCTGATCCGTCGTTTGAAAGTCTGGTCCTTCGGACCATCCCGGAATGAGAAGAGAAGCGAGTTACGTCGTGTGAGGTGAGTTTCGGCCTTTGTCCCTAAGCAAAGGCTGAAGCGGCGAAGCGATCCAGAACCTGCCCAGCCCCCTGGATTGCTTCGCTGCCTCGCGACGACGGCTTGAATAGAGCGGCTGTCGTATTTGCAACTGGATCGTCTTTCGGAGAGAGCGATGAAGCGCTTCAACCTTTCGGCCTGGGCCGTCAGCCATCCGACGCTGGTGCTCTTCCTGATGATCGTCCTCGGCGTCGCCGGCTTCTTCTCCTATGAGAAGCTCGGCCGTGCCGAAGATCCGTTCTTCACCGTGAAGGTGGTCAACGTCTCCGTGATATGGCCGGGCGCGACCGCGCAGGAGATGCAGACCCAGGTTGCCGATCCCATCGAAAAGAAGATCCAGGAGCTGCCCTATTTCGAGAAGGTGCAGACCTATTCCAAGCCCGCCTTCACCGCGCTCCAGGTCACGTTCCGCGACAACACCCCTCCGAAGGACGTGCCCTACCTCTTCTATCTGCTGCGCAAGAAGCTGGTCGACGTGCAGGGCCAGCTGCCGTCGGGCATTCTCGGGCCCGTCGTCAACGACGAGTTCTCCGACGTCGATTCCATCCTCTACATGATGACCGGCGACGGCGCCGATTATGCCCAGCTCAAGAAGGTCTCCGAAGGTTTTCGCCAGCGCCTGCTCAAGGTGCCCGGGGTGACCAAGGTCGACGTCTACGGCAACCAGGATGAGCGCATCTTCGTCGAGTTCAGCCATGCCAAGCTCGCCACGCTCGGCATCACGCCGCAGGCGCTGTTCGATTCGCTCGCCAAGCAGAACAACGTGACGCCGGCCGGCACGGTCGAGACCTCGTCGCAACGCGTGCCGCTGCGCGTCACCGGCGCGCTCGACGGGGCCAAGGCCGTCGCCGAGACGCCGGTCGAGAGCAACGGCCGCGTGTTCCGTCTCGGCGACATCGCCACCGTCACCCATGGCTATGTCGATCCGCCGAGCTTCGTCGTCCGACAGGAAGGCAAACCCGCGATCGGCATCGGCGTCGTCACCGCCAAGGGCGCCAACATCCTCGAGCTCGGCAAGGAGGTCGAGAAGGCCACCGCCGAGTTCATGAAAGCGGTACCGCAGGGGGTCGACGTCAAGCTGATCGCCGACCAGCCCAAGGTGGTCGAGCACGCCGTCGGCGAGTTCGTGCATTCCTTCATGGAAGCGCTCGTCATCGTGCTGTTCGTCTCGTTCCTGGCGCTCGGCTGGCGCACCGGCATCGTGGTCGCTTTGTCGGTGCCCCTGGTGCTCGGCATCGTCTTCATCGTCATGAACATGATGTCCCTCGACCTGCATCGCATCACGCTCGGCGCGCTGATCATCGCGCTCGGCCTGCTCGTCGACGACGCCATCATCGCGGTCGAGATGATGGTGGTGAAGATGGAGCAGGGCTGGGACCGCATGCGGGCGGCGTCCTTTGCCTGGGAATCAACTGCGTTTCCGATGCTCACGGGAACGCTGGTCACGGCCGCTGGCTTCCTCCCCATCGGCTTCGCCAATTCGGCGGTCGGCGAATATGCCGGCAGCATCTTCTGGATCGTGGCGATCGCGCTGGTCGCCTCCTGGTTCGTGGCGGTGATCTTCACGCCCTATATCGGCGTCAAGCTGTTGCCTGAGATGAAGGCGCACCACAACCACGATCCGCACGCGGTCTACGAGACCCGCATGTACCGAGGCCTGCGCGCCATCGTGCGATGGTGCGTCAACCACCGCATCACCGTGGTGGTTGCCACGGTCGGCGTCTTCGTCGCCTCGATCGTCGGCTTCGGCCATGTGCAACAGCAATTCTTCCCGCTGTCGGAGCGTCCCGAGCTGTTCCTCCAGTTGCGCCTGCCCGAGGGCACCGCCTTCAACGTCACCGAGAAGGCGGTGAAGAAGGCCGAAACGCTGCTGAAGGACGACAAGGACATCGAAACCTATACGTCCTATGTCGGCCAGGGCTCGCCGCGCTTCTGGCTCGGCCTCAACCCGCAGCTTCCGAATGAGGCCTTCGCCGAGATCGTCATCGTCGCCAAGGGCGTCGAGGCGCGTGAGCGCATCAAGGCCAAGATCGAGAACGCGGCTGCCGAGGGCTTCCTGTCCGAGGCGCGGGTGCGCGTCGACCGCTTCAATTTCGGTCCTCCGGTCGGTTTCCCCGTCCAGTTCCGCGTGATCGGCCCCGATGCCAACAAGGTGCGCGAGATCGCTTACCAGGTGCGCGACGTGATGCGGCAGAACAAGAGCGTCAAGGACGTCCAGCTCGACTGGAACGAGCAGTCGCCTTACCTGAAGCTCGTCGTCGACCAGGACCGTGCCCGTGCCATGGGCCTCACCCCGCAGGACGTCTCGCAGGCGCTGGCGATGCTGATCTCGGGCTCGCAGGTCACCACCGTGCGCGACGGCATCGAGAAGGTCGGCGTGGTCGCCCGTGCGATCCCGTCCGAGCGCCTCGACCTCGGCGGCGTCGGCGATCTCACCATCACCTCGCGCAATGGCGTGGCCGTGCCGCTGCAGCAGATCGCTAAGATCGAATATGCCCATGAGGAGCCGATCATGTGGCGGCGCAACCGCGACATGGCGATCACCGTGCGCTCGGACGTCGTCGATGGCGTGCAGGCCCCTGATGTCACCAACCAGATCACGCCGAAGCTGAAGGCGATCAAGGACCACCTCGAGCCGGCCTACCGGATCGAAGCGGGCGGCGCGTTCGAGGAATCGGCCAAGGGCAACGCCTCCATCTTCATCCTCTTCCCGGTGATGGTCATGGTGATGCTGACTCTGCTGATGATCCAGCTGCAGAGCTTCTCGCGCCTGATCCTGGTGTTCTTGACCGCGCCGCTCGGCATCGTCGGTGCCTCGCTCGGCCTCAACGTCGCCAACGCCCCGTTCGGCTTCGTGGCGCTGCTCGGCCTGATCGCCCTTGCCGGCATGATCATGCGCAACACGGTCATTCTGGTCGACCAGATCGAGACCGACGTCAGCCACGGCCTGACCCGCCGCGAGGCGATCGTGGAAGCGACCGTCCGCCGTGCCCGACCGGTGGTGCTGACGGCGCTCGCCGCCATCCTCGCCATGATCCCGCTGTCGCGGTCGGCGTTCTGGGGCCCGATGGCGATCACCATCATGGGCGGCCTGTTCGTCGCGACCTTCCTCACGCTCCTGTATCTGCCGGGCCTCTATGCACTTTGGTTCCGCAAGAGCCTGGACGAGGCCGGTACGCCCGAGCAGCCCGCCGCGCCGCAGCATGGCAGCGATGAACATCCAGCAATTCCGCTTGCTGAAGCGGCTGAATAAGTGAGATGAAGTGCTGAGCGATGAGTCCTGACTGATGGCCCTTATTTCGGAACATATCGAAGGCGACACCCGGGATCGTATCCTCGAGGTGGCCGAGCGGCTGTTCCGCCAGATCGGCTACCAGAAGACCACGGTCGGCGACATCGCCAAGGAGCTCAGAATGAGCCCCGCCAACGTCTATCGCTTCTTCGAATCGAAGAAGGCGATCCATCAGGCGGTCGCCCGTTCGCTGATGGGCGAGGTCGAGCTCGAGGCGCAGCGGATCGTGGCCCGGCCCGGCCCGGTCAAGGAGCGCTTCCGCGAGCTGCTCACCACCATCCATCGCATGAACACCGAGCGCTATGTCGGCGACAACAAGCTGCACGAGATGGTCGCGATCGCGATGGAGGAGGACTGGGACGTCTGCGTGGCCCATATGGAGTGCATCGCCGGCGTCGTCGGCCAGATGATCGCGCAAGGCGTCGCCTCCGGCGAGTTCGAGGCGCCGGACCTGCAACTGGCCGCGCTCTGCTCGTGCACCGCGATGATCCGCTTCTTCCACCCCCAGATGATCGCCCAGTGCGCCACCAAGCCGGGCCCGAACATCGACCAGATGATCGATTTCGTCATCGCGGGTCTGTCGCCGCGCCACTGACGGGGCGGCGGGTTTCCCTCTATAAGCAGCCGGTCGCCCGGGCTGACCGGCTGGAGGCGGCCAGGACGGACCAACAGACTCCGTCATTGCGAGCGCAGCGAAGCAATCCAGACTGTCTCCGTGGAGGGATTCTGGATTGCTTCGCTGCGCTCGCAATGACGAAAAGGAAGCAGCGCGTGACCGACAAAGACCTGTATTTCTACGAGCCCTCCAAGGGCCACGGCCTCAAGCACGATCCCTTCAACGCCATCATCGCGCCGCGGCCGATCGGCTGGATCTCCTCGCGTGACAGCAAAGGCCACGTCAACCTCGCCCCCTACAGCTTCTTCAACGCCTTCTGCTACGTGCCGCCGATCATCGGCTTCTCCTCCACCAACTGGAAGGACACGGTCGAGAACATGCAACAGACCGGCGAGTTCGTCTGGAATCTGGCCACGATGGACCTGGCGAAGCAGATGAACGCGACCGCGGCGCATGTCTCACCCGAGGTTGATGAGTTCAAGCTTGCGGGCCTCACCGCCGTGCCCGGCAAACTCGTCAACGTGCCGCGGGTGGCTGAGAGCCCCGTCGCCTTCGAGTGCAAGGTGTCCGACATCGTCCGCCTCAAGGGCGCCGACGGCAAGGAGGCCGACGCCTGGCTGACGCTCGGCGAGGTCGTCGCCGTGCACATCGACAAGGCCTTGATCAAGGATGGCGTCTATCAGACCGCCGCCGCCCGCCCCATCGTCCGCGCCGGCCGCCGCGGCGATTATTTCGAGATCAAGCCGGAAAACATGTTCGAGATGATCCGGCCGGATTAGGCCGGGCCACCGTTCTCTCCATACGTCATTCCGGGGCGCGCCGTCAGGCGCGAGCACGGAATCCATTCCTCCACCGACACTGCCGCATGATGGATTCCGGGCTCACGCTTCGCGTGCCCCGGAAGGACAGCGGAGAGACATTCCCCCCCATCCC
>NZ_RQIT01000003.1 GCF_003837805.1 Bradyrhizobium sp. RP6
CCTCCCGCCAGCGCCCTCGCCCCCGCCTGGGAATAAGCCATGAGGCGTCTTCGCCGTATCAAGATTCTCGCGACCCTGGGACCGGCCTCTTCAGACCTCGCGATGATCCGCCGCCTGTTCGAGGCCGGCGCCGACCTGTTCCGCATCAACATGAGCCACACCCCGCATGACAAGATGCGGGAGCTGGTGGCGACGATCCGCAACGTCGAGAGCAGCTATGGCCGGCCGATCGGCATCCTGGTGGACCTCCAGGGCCCCAAGCTCCGGCTCGGCGCCTTTGCCGACGGCGCGGTCCAGCTCCAGAACGGACAGACCTTCACGCTGGATTCCGACAAGACGCCGGGCGACGCCACGCGCGTCAATCTCCCGCATCCGGAGATTCTGGCTGCGCTGCGGCCGGGCCATGCGCTGCTGCTCGACGACGGCAAGGTGCGGCTGATTGCGGAGGAGACCTCGAAAGAGCACGCGGTGACCCGTGTCGTCGTCGGCGGCAAGATGAGCGACCGCAAGGGCGTCAGCCTGCCCGACACCGATCTGCCGGTCTCCGCCATGACGCCGAAGGACCGCGCCGACCTCGAGGCGGCCCTCGTCACCGGCATCGACTGGATCGCGCTGTCCTTCGTGCAGCGGGCTGACGACGTCATCGAGGCCAAGAAGATGATCCGCGGCCGGGCCGCCGTGATGGCCAAGATCGAGAAGCCGCAGGCGATTGATCGCCTCGCCGACATCATCGAGGCCTCCGACGCGCTGATGGTGGCACGCGGCGATCTCGGCGTCGAGCTGCCGCTCGAACGTGTGCCGAGCCTGCAGAAGCAGATGACGCGGATGGCGCGCCGCGCCGGCAAGCCGGTGGTGATCGCGACCCAGATGCTGGAATCGATGATCCAGTCGCCGGTACCGACCCGCGCCGAGGTCTCCGACGTCGCCACGGCCGTCTACGAGGGGGCCGACGCCATCATGCTGTCGGCGGAATCGGCGGCCGGCAAATTCCCGGTCGAGGCGGTCTCGACCATGAACCGCATCGGCGAGGAGGTCGAGCGCGACCCGACCTATCGCTCGGTGGTCACGGCCCAGCGTCCCGCGCCGGAATCCACCGCGGGCGATGCCATCGCGGATGCCGCCCGGCAGATCGCCGAGACGCTCGATTTGCCTGCCCTGATCTGCTGGACCAGCTCGGGCTCGACTGCCGTGCGTGTTGCGCGGGAGCGGCCGAAACCGCCGATCGTGGCGATCACGCCGAACATCGCCGCCGGCCGCAGGCTCGCGGTCGTCTGGGGCGTGCATTGCGTGGTGGCGGAAGATGCGCGCGACCAGGACGACATGGTCGGCCGCGCCGGCCAGATCGCGTTCCGGGACGGCTTCGTGCGCGCCGGGCAGCGTGTGATCATCGTGGCCGGGGTGCCGCTCGGCATCCCCGGCACCACCAACATGGTGCGCATCGCCTCGGTCGGCCCCGAGGGCGACGCGAACATGTAGGCCGCCAGGCCACGCCAAACAAAAACGCCGAAAACAACCCCATGCACAGTAGCCGAGGCTTCCGGCGAGTTCGCTGCGGTTTTGCGAAAAGGCCCGCTCAGTCAACGACCTGAGCGAGGTCAGGGCGCCACCTCGGCCGCGCGGCGATTTTACGCCCCCACCAGCGCCTTCGTCGTCGGCAACAGCGTCTGCTGCACCACGAGGCCGCGGGCGCGGGCGTCCATCACGCCGACCGCGCGCAGCGCCAGCAGCGTCACGGTCTGCACCGCGTCGCGCATCTTGACGGGATCGTCGAGATTGTCGGGCGCGAGCGGCCCGACCAGTGCCTCGTGCAGCGCGCCGAGCAATGCGGTGGCGGCGAGCGCGGTGTCCTGGGCCGGCAGGTGACCGGCGCGCACGGCGGCATCGATCCGCGTGGCGATTTCGCCCGCGATCTCGCGCCGGCTGGCAAGGCGCGAGGCACTGACATCGACGTCGACAGGCTCGGCCAGGATGCCCCAGGCCAGCCTGCGCTGCGACAGGGTATGGACCGCCACGGTGGTCACGGCCGCCGCCAGCGCCGAGGACGGCCCCGGCGCGGCGTCGGCTGCCCTACGGATCGCCGCGAGCTCGTCGCGGGAGACCTCGGCAATGAGCTCGGAGATCAGGTCGGCCTTGGAGGGGAAGTAGCGGTAGACCGTTCCGGCCGCGACGTTGGCCCGGACCGCGACGGGCGCGATCTGCACCGCCGCCATCCCGCCTTCCGCCGCCGCCTCCCGCGCCGCCGCCAGAATCGCACTGCGCCGCGCCGCAAGGCGCTTAACCACTTGATGCGTCCGCCGATAAACCATGGCGCGCTTCCTGTCCCACACGCCGGCCGCACGCCCTGCGGCCCAACGCTTCGTCACGTCAAAGATGCAAATCGCCCCGCAAGGACTGAACAACTATTCAGAGTGAATGACAAGATGCAAATGCGTATGCAAGCGCAACGCAACCACGAGCTGCATGTGAGCAGATAGTAAATGCATCATTGCACCGCCTGGTGCGGAAAACCGGTGCGATTTACCCCAGCTTAAAGGCGATCATGCTCAGGTCCCGGTGCGCTGTTGTGCGTGGTCGTTCAACTCCGGGAGTGCAATGTCGATTTCCGTCACCAGCAGCGTTCCGGTCCGCGGCATTGCGCGCTGGGTCATGCCGCTCTGTATTGGCGCCATCGTCTACGTGTTCTTTCTGGGCATCGGCGACATCATGCTGCGCGATTCCGATACGCTGTGGCAGATCAAGATCGGGCAGTGGATCCTCGAACACCGCGCACTGCCCTACAACGACATCTATTCGTTCACGCGAGCCGGCGAGGCCTGGATCTCGAGTTCATGGCTGTCGCAAGTCCTGTTCGCCCTTGTCTACGAGCCATCGAACTGGTCGGGCCCCGTTATCCTGACATCGCTCGCGATCGGCGTGACTGCGGCGATTTTCGTCTACCGGCTCGAGCCCTATCTGGAACCTGCGCGGGCCTTTCTGCTCCTGACCCCGCTGCTCGCGATGTCGGTCGGCCACGTTCTCGCCCGTCCGCACATGCTGGCGCTGCCCGTCATGCTGGCCTTTGTCGGCGGGCTGCTGGCGGCCGCCGATCGGCGTGGCGCGCCCTCCTGGCTGTTGCTGCCCTTGATGGCGCTGTGGGCCAATCTTCACGGCGGCTTCGTCATGGGCCTGGCGCTGATTGGAGCCATTGGCCTTGATGCGATCGCGGCCGCCGATCGCAAGGACCGGCTTGCACTGGCGGCGCGCTGGGCCGTGTTCGGCCTTGCTGCGCTCGCCGCAAGCTGCTGCACGCCCTATGGCTGGAACACGCTCCTGGCGTCGACGAAGATCCTCAGCCTCGGCAAGCTGCTCTCGCTGATCTGGGAGTGGATGCCGGCCGACTTCAGCTCGCTTGATCTGTTTGGAGCCAGCCTGCTCGGCTTGATCGCCATCGGCTATTGCAGCGGGGTGGTGCTGTCATGGACCCGTATTTTTCTGCTGCTCGGGCTGATCTGGGCGGCACTCAACCACGTCAGAAACATCGAGGTCTTCGCGCTGGTGACGCCCCTCGTGCTGGCAAAACCGCTCGCCGAACATTTCGGAGTGACGAGAGCGCTCGCGCTGAAGGGAAGCGAGGCGCGGCCCTCCTTTGCCCTGACCGCAATCGCGGCGCTTGCCATCGTCGCGGCCGGCTGGAGCATCACGCGTTCTTATGCGACGCCGTACCGGTATGCCTTCATTGGCAATCAGAGCCCTGCCGCTGCAGTCGACCTGCTCGAAAAACGGCACGCGCAACGGATATTCAGCACCGCTCCGATCGGCGGTTATCTGATCACGCGCAACATCAAGAGCTTCATCGATGGCCGCGCCGAGCTGTATGGCGAGCAGTTCGTGCTCGACTATTTCGATGCCGTCGAGGGCAAGAACGTGGACACCCTGCTGCGGCTGCTCGAGACCTACCGGATCGACGCGACGTTGCTGAACACCACCATTCCCGCAGCCAGGATCATGGACCATCTGCCGGGCTGGAAGCGGCTCTATGCCGATGATATCGCCGTGGTTCACGTCCGCGACGACGCGCCGGCGCAACTGCCTTCCGCGTCCGGTGAACCAAAACCAGGCCGTTAGCTTCTCGCCGGCCTTCGCGTACGCAAAGCTTGCCTTGAGCCATCCTTCGCGGCATCCGGCTGCGACGGACTCTCAGGCGCTCTTGCAGCGGGACATCCGAGGCTCATCGCGAGGCGGCTGCCAAATCGCACGTCTTGAACCACGCACCTCAACCGATCGTTCGGTGCAGGCGCCCATACGAAAAAGAGCCCCGCCACAGACGGGGCTCTCAAGAAATTCGCAGTTCGTCCAGTCTTACTTGAGGCTGGTCGAGATCGAGCCGAACTTGCCGTTCAGCGTGGTGCCGAGATTGTTGACGACGGTGATGATCGCCAGCGCGATGCCGGCGGCGATCAGGCCGTATTCAATGGCGGTGGCGCCGGATTCATCCTTCACGAAACGCGCGACGAGGTTCTTCATAGAGTGCTCCAAATGGGTACACGAGGCTTACAACTGATCTGGTCTTTTCGGCTTCCCAGCGCCGCCCGACCATGGAACCGAACGTAGAGGCAAAGAATTGCGCCGCAGTTAATTCGACTGCGTAAACATCGAGCGGCTTGCGTGTATCGGCCCATGGTAAATCGAAACCCACAACAATCCATTAAATTGTCTGGACACGAAGCCGGCCCGGCCGGTTTACCCGAAGTTATGACCACCGTGGTCCAATGCCGCCCGCTCGGGCCGAAGCCGATGAGATGAATCGTTCATCGCGCTTCGCGTCTGTTCGAGCATGATCTTCTCGGAAATACCGCTACACGATTTTCCGGATCATGCTCGGCCCGACGAGAACAACAGGACGACGAGGCGGCATGTCCCTTTCCCTTGCCAACAGCATCGCGGTTCAGAGCCACGCGCGGGCTCTGGTGCCGCTGTGCGTGGGTGCCGGCGCGTACCTGTTCTTCCTCTATCTCGGCGACACGCTGCTTCAGGATTCGGACTCGTTCTGGCAGATCAAGATCGGGCAATGGATCCTCGACCACCGCGCCATGCCCACCACCGACTTCTATTCCTTCACGCGAACAGGCGCGCCGTGGATCTCGACGTCCTGGCTGTCGCAGGTAGCGTTCGCCTTCTCCCATGCGCAACTGGACTGGGCAGGTCCGGTCATCCTCACCGCGGTCGCCGTCGCGCTCGCGGCCGCCATCTTCGTCCATCTGCTCGACGCGCAGATCGGGGCTCCGCGCGCCGTGCTGTTCGGGATGCTGGCGCTGCTGCTGTCGATCCATCACGTGCTGGCACGTCCGCATATCCTGGCGCTGCCCGTCATGGTGGCGTGGGTCGGCGTGCTGATGACGGCCGCCGACCGCAAGAGGGCGCCGTCCTGGACCTGGCTGCCGCTGATGGCGCTCTGGGCGAACCTGCATGGCGGCTTCGTGCTGGGCCTCGCGCTGATCGGTCCGATCTCGCTCGAGGCCGTCGAGCACGCCGAGAAGGGACGGCGGCTTGCCCTGTTCATGCGCTGGGTGCTGTTCGGGATCGGCGCGCTGATCGCGAGTTGCTGCACACCCTATGGCTGGCGGACGCTGCAGGGTGCGACCAACATCCTCAGCCTCGGCGAGCTGTTGTCGCTGATCTTCGAATGGATGCCGGCGAACTTCGCCACGTTCACCTCGTTCGAAGGCGCCCTGCTCGCCCTGATCGCATTCGGCTATTATCGGGGCCTCGTACTGTCGGCGCCCCGGATATTCCTGATCCTGTTCCTGACCTGGAGTGCACTGACCCATGTCAGAAGCATCGAGGCATTTGCGTTCCTGGTGCCGCTGGTGCTGGCAAAGCCGCTCGGCGAGATGTTCCCGCGCCCGGCGCTCGAAGGCGCCGGTGCCGACCGCTGGCCGGCCCGCTATGTCACCGCGGCTGGCGCGCTGATGATCGTGGCGGCAAGCTGGACCTCGACGTCGCTCTATCTGGGGCACCACCGCTTCTCTTTCACGATGACGCAGACGCCGGTCGCGGCGGTCGACCTGCTCGAGCAACGCAAGTCGCAGCGCATCTTCAACGCCTACCAGTTCGGCGGCTATCTGATCTCGCGCGATGTCCCTGTCTTTGTCGACGGTCGCGCCGAGCTCTATGGCGAGAAGTTCGTCATGGACTTCTTCAAGGCGACGGAAGGCAAGAAGCCCGAGCTGCTGCCGCGCTTGTTGGACGAGTACAAGATCGACGCGACACTATTGGTGGCTGACGCGCCGGGCCCGCAGATCCTCGACCAGCTCAAGGGCTGGAAGCGAATCTATGCGGACGACATCGCGGTCATTCATATGCGGGACGACGGGCAGAGCGCGGCTGGCGGGTCCACCCCCGCAGCATCAAATTGAGGGCAGTATGATGTCTTCCCCCGTCCTGCCGACCGAGCGAGGATTCACCGCTGCTCCGAATCCTGCGATCGTGCTCACGATCACCTGGGCGGCGATCGTGGCTACGCTCGGGTTTCCCGCGATCAAGACGGGGGTGTTCGACGCGCTGTCGACCGACGACGCGATGCGGCTGGTCGAGGTGCGCGATCTCCTGGCCGGCCAGGGCTGGTTCGACCTGACGCAATACCGGCTCGATCCTCCCGGAATCGCGATGCACTGGTCCCGCATCGTCGATGCGCCCCTGGCCCTGTTGATCCTCCTGTTTCGGCCCCTGCTCGGCCAGCACGCTGCCGAAGCGCTCACGCTGGTCGCATGGCCCTCGCTGCTGATGGGCGCCGCGCTCTGGCTCGCAGCGACGATCGCAAGTCAGGCGAGCGCGCCGGCCGACCGCGCGCGGATGCGGCTCGCCGCGATTCTGGTCACCGCGTTGTCGATCCCTGCCCTGATCCACTTTCGCGCCGGCGCGATCGATCATCACAATGTACAGATCGTGCTGCTGCTCGGCTTCGTCCTCTGCATCACCAGTCTTGAATACTCTGCAGCCAAGGCGGCTCTGGCCGGGTGTCTCGCTGGGCTGTCGCTGGCGATCGGGTTGGAAATGCTGCCCGCGATCGCCGTGGCAAGCGCGGCCGTGATGGGACTGCTGATCTGGAAGGGCACTGAAGCCCTGCGCGCAGCCTGCGCTTTTGGTGCGGGCCTCGCCGGGTCGTCGCTGCTGCTGGCACTGCTGCTGCTCCCGCTGAACAGTCTTGCCAGGCCGGTCTGCGATGCCTTCGGCGGTCCCATCCTGCTGTTGTCCGCGGGCGGCGGCATCGCGCTGCTTGCGGTGGCCGGCGTCAGCTGTCTCCGCCGGTCCATCTGGATGCGGCTCGCCGCGGCTGCGCTCGCCGGTGCGCTCCTGCTGGGCGCGTTCTTCAAATCGTATCCGAGCTGCGTTGCCTCGCCCTATGCGCAAGTCGATCCCCTGCTCGTCAGCTTCTGGCTCGAGCGGGTCAGCGAGACTATCTCGGTGACGGAGCTGGCGCGGATGCAGCCGCAGAAGCTGCTCGCGTATTATGCGTTTCCGTTGCTGACGCTCGGTCTCTGCCTTGCCGCCATCACCCGCGACACGCCGCAGACGCGCTTTCGCTGGATCGTCTCGACCGTCACGCTCGCAGCGCTGTTCGGCGTCAGCCTGTGGGAATTGCGCGGGGGCGCCGCCGCCAACATCGTCGCGGCCCCCCTCTGCGTCATGGCAATCGCGGCGCTTCGCACGGGTGCCGCGGCCAATTGGGGGCTGTTGCGTGCCGCACTGCTCGTATCGCCAGCCACGCTTGGCGGCGTCGGCTTTGCCATCTGGCCGGCATTCGCCGCGGGAACGAGCGGCCACGAGATCGCGATGCCCGACCCCAACGTGTCCTGCCAGACCGTCTCCAGCGCAGCTCCGCTCGCCGCGCTGCCGCCCGGGCGGGTGATGGCGCCGATCGACTCCGGTCCTGCGATCCTGGCTGCGACGGGTCATTCCGTGTTCGCCGGCCCCTATCATCGCAACAACGACGGCAACCTCGTCATGGTGCACACGATGACGGCAACACCGGAAGCCGCGCGCGCAATGCTCCGCGCCCGGCAGGTCGACTATATCCTGACCTGCAACCGCTCCGCCGATCAGGGGGACCTTGTCCGCATCGCGCCGGAGGGCCTCGCCGCACGGCTCGGCCGCGGTGAAGCTCCGGATTTTCTGGAGCCGGTCGAAGCGATGTCGAAACCCGGCTGGACGGTCTGGCGCGTGCGCAAGTGAGAGCGCGCGAGCCGCGCCCAAGCTGCAAATCCAGTCGATGATCTTTTCGGAAACCGCTGCACACTTTTCCGGATCATGCTCCGGAAGCGCACCCACGATTTCAACCCACTTCGGGCTGCTCGCCCGAACTCACGGCGCGCGCCAGCCGACGAGATCGATCAGGAGCAACGCGACGCTTGTAAATAGCCCCGCGACCGGCACCCACGCAGGCGCCAGGAACACGCCGGCAGGCGGCTTCGGTTCGCTCGCCTTGATCCGAAGAAGCGCGAGGTTGACCAGGGCAAAGACTCCAAGCGTCAGCCGCGAAGTCCATTCGGCCAATCCGGTCAGCGGAATGCCGAGCGCGAGGATCAGAATGGCGCCGACCCCAAAGAGGGTTGCAACCACCGGAGCACCGCTTTTGGCATTCACCCTCGCGAGAAGAGACGGAAGACTGCCCCGATCCGCCAGGCCGTACAGGACACGCCCGATCATGATCATGTGAACGATGATGCCATTGAGCGTCGCCACCACCGCAATCGCGCTCAGCACCGAGAGAGGAAGCCCTGTCAGCCGCTGAAATACCAGGGCAAGAGGAGCCGATGAGCGCGCGAGCTCGGCCGGCGGCATGGCGACCACCGCAATCCAGACGACAGCAAAGTAGAGAAGCGCCGTCACGCCGAGGGTGATGAAGAGGGCCCAAGGCAGGGTCCGAGAAGGATTCTTCATTTCCTCGGAGATGTTCACCAAATGCTCGAACCCGATGAACGCAAATACGGCGAGCAGCGCGGTCTGTGCGATCCCCGTCCAGGCTGTCACGTCGGTCATGGGGGCCCACAACTCGGGCAGCCGCGAGACCAGGGCATCGCCCTGGAAGAGGCCGGCTGCTCCGATAATGAGGATCAATCCTCCGATTTCCACGACCGTCATCAGCCCAGCGAAGCTGATGGACTGAACCGCGGACAGGCAGGCGATCGCTCCCATCGCAAGCACGACGCCGGCGACGATCCAGGCCGAAGGCAGCGGCAAGAATACGCCGATATAGCCGGCGCTCCCAACGGTAATGGTTGCACCTGAAATCGTCGCTGCGGCGACCACGAGCAGCCCCGTGGCACCGCCGAGCCATTTGCGGTGAAATGCGGCCTGGACATAGGCCGCCTCGCTCGCCGCAACCGGCAGTCGGGTGCCCAATTCAGCAAAGGTGCCCGCGGTCAGGCCCATCACGACCGCAGCAGCGAGAAACGCCAGAGGCGCGTGCATCCCGCTCCGCGCGGCGGACGCCCCCACTAGGACGTAGATTCCGGCGCCGATCGTCACGCCGAGCCCGTAGAGCACTGCGTGTGTGAGCGTGAGCGATCTGATCAGCTTTGTCGAACCGGGCGACACTCTCCTGATGGCAGGTTGCTGATTGGCATCTATTCCGACGTCCTGCATGGCCAGGCGTCAATGCGAAAACAGAATCGGGATCGGCGGCTTGGCCAGCAGGCCCCTGGTCGCGCCGCCGAGCACGAATTCCCGCCACCGCGGCGTTCCGTACGCGCCCATCACGAGGACGTCGATGCCGCGAGACAGCACGTAGGCCTCGAGGACCTCGGCAATCGGCTTGCTGCCGGCATCGATCTCGTCCAGGACAACCTCGATGCCGTGACGAGCCAGGTTCTTCGCCAGTTCTTCGGCGGAATGTCTGGAATCCAGAGCCTTTTCATTCGTGACAGTCACGACGCGCACATATTTCGCCCTTTCGAGCAGAGGAAGCGCGTCGGAAACCGCTCGCGCAGCGGCGCGGCTGAAGTCCCAGGCCACGCTGACAGCATCGAGCTGGAACGGACGCGATCGCACGGCAGTGGGCAGGATCAGCGTCGGCCGCCCGGACTCGAAGATCACCTCCTCAGCGTGCCACCGATCATGGGATTCCGGCACCGCCATGATCGTGAGATCGCGATGCCTTGCATAGTCGACCAGCAGTGCCGCCTCGCTGTAGGTTGTACATTGCTCGAAGATGGTCTCATGCCGAACGCCGGATTTCACGGCCGACGCTTCGAAGGCCGCGAGCAGCGCTTTTACATTCTGGCGGCTCTTGGCGGCCTCGCGCGCAACAAGGGCGGGTATGTCCAAGATGACATCCCCGAGCAAGCTCCCGCGCACTTCCGCATGGACTTCGCAGGAAATGGCTGCGAGGTGCGCATCCAGGACGGCGGCTATCGAAACCGCATGGTCGATCGCCGAGACCGGCGTCGGTTCCGGATAGCTCGCCAGGGTCAACAGAACATCCTTGAAAGCCATGTATCCTCCTTTGACGAGCCGGAAGCCTAACGCCGTGAAGATCCCCTATCTTGATCGACCGCAACCGATTCAGCCGAGATGGGTGTGGCAAAACGGCCTAGGCTCGAACGATGCCCCCGGAACGGAAGTGCCCTGGTTCGGCGCTGCTCGCTTTGCATGAGGGAGCCAGCGGAATGCCGGCTCGCGAATGCGCGCTTGGCCCATAAAAAGGCGTTGCCGCCGCGTTCTTCAATTCGGTTTGCCGTTTGCGATCAGGCCTGCGGCTGCGGCTCCAGGCCGGGATCCGGATCGGGCCGCGGCCGCCGGCCTGAGCGCAGGGGATGTTCACTTCTCGGTGCGAACTAACTTGCGAGCCGGCACGCCCGTTCTGCCATACGGTACTGTCCGATGCTCGAAGAGGAAGGTGTGTCATGCTGCTTCGCAAGCTCTTCATCGCACTTCTCGTAACGGTCTCGATCACCACGGCGCACGCGGCGCCGCGATGGCTCGGCCTGCCGCCGACTCCAAGCCTGCCCAAGGCGACGCAGAGCGGCTTCGCTCCCGTCAATGGCATCAAGGTCTGGTATGCCGTATTCGGTCGCGGCCAGCCCGTTCTGTTGCTGCATGGCGGCCTCGCCAACGCCAACTACTGGGGCCACCAGGTCCGCGCGCTGCAACGGCATTACCAGGTCATCGTCATGGAAAGCCGCGGCCATGGCCGCAGCAGCCGCAACCAGGAGCCGTATGGCTACGATTTGATGGCTTCGGACGTGATCGGGCTGCTCGATCATCTCGATATCAGGAAGGCCGCTATCGTCGGCTGGAGCGACGGCGCGATCATCGGCCTCGATATCGCCATGAAGCATCCGGAGCGGGTGAGCAGGCTGTTCGCCTTCGCGGCGAACTCGGACCCGTCAGGCGTCGCGGATATTGCGTCAAGCGACGTCTTCAATGCTTACATCGCCAGGGCCGGAGAGGAGTACAAGCGCCTTTCGCCGACCCCGACCGAATATAAGGGGTTCGTCGCGGAGATCACCAAGATGTGGGAGAGCCAGCCGAAGTGGACGGCTTCGGACCTTGCGACGATCAAGGTGCCGACCTGGATCGTGGACGGCGATCACGACGAGGCGATCAAGCGCGAGAACACCGAGTTCATGGCCGCGAGCATTCCGGGCGCCGGCCTCTTGATCCAGCCAGATGTCAGCCACTTCTCGTTCCTGCAGGATCCAGAACAGTTCAACGACGACGTGCTGCGTTTCCTCGCCCGTGGCGCCAAGCCCGGAGCGGCGACGAAGTGAGGAGATCGCAGGCGGGGCAAAGCGGACTTGTCCCGCCGTAGCTCTAGAGCCTTTCCCGTTCCGACCGAATCGGAACGGGGCTCCAGATTCCTGTCTTGACGCGTTTTCTTGACGCGAACCGGCGTCCACTTCGCTCGAAAACGCTCTAACAGCGAAGGTAGAGCCGCGCTGCCTCCGGGGCACGGGATTGAACTTCGAGGCGCAGATCGCCGCCGCCCCAAAAAAAACGCGGCGTTGCCGCCGCGTTCTTCAATTCGGTTTGCCGCTTGCGATCAGGCCTGCGGCTGCGGCTCCAGGCCGGGATCCGGATCGGGCCGTGGGCGCGACTTGCCGGCCGGGGGCACGGCGGAGGCGCGCGGCGTGGCGGGCTCGAGTACGGATTCGCGGTTCGGCTTCTTGCCCTTGAGCAGATCGACGATCTCGTCGCCGGTCAGCGTCTCGAATTCGAGCAGGCCCTTGGCGAGCGCTTCGAGGTCGGCGCGCTTCTCGGTGAGGATGCGGGTGGCTTCCTGATAGCCCTCCTCGACCAGGCGCTTGATCTCGGAATCGATCTTCTGGACCGTCGCCTCGGACGCGTTCTGCGTGCGCGACACCGACATGCCCAGGAAGACTTCGTCCTGGTTCTCGCCATAGGAGACGGTGCCGAGCTCTTCCGACAGGCCCCAGCGCGTCACCATCATGCGGGCAAGGCGCGTGGCCTGCTCGATGTCGGAGGCGGCGCCAGAGGTCACCTTCTCGCGGCCGAAGATCAACTCTTCGGCGACACGGCCGCCCATCATGATGGCGAGCCGCGAGGTCATCTGCTCCAGGGACATCGACAGCTTGTCGCGCTCCGGGAGCTGCATGACCATGCCCAGCGCACGGCCGCGCGGAATGATGGTCGCCTTGTGGATCGGATCGGTCGCGGGCACGTTGAGGCCGACGATGGCGTGGCCGCCTTCGTGATAGGCCGTCAGCAGCTTCTCTTCCTCGGTCATGACGAGCGACTTGCGCTCGGCGCCCATCATCACCTTGTCCTTGGCCTCCTCGAACTCGGCCTGGGTCACCATCCGCTTGTTGCGGCGGGCGGCGGTGAGCGCAGCCTCGTTGACGAGGTTCATCAGGTCGGCGCCGGAGAAACCCGGGGTGCCGCGCGCGATGGTCTTCAGGTTGATATCCGGCGCCAGCGGCACCTTGCGGACGTGAACCTTGAGGATCTGCTCGCGGCCGACGACGTCCGGATTTGGCACCACGACCTGGCGGTCGAAACGGCCCGGACGCAAGAGCGCGGGATCGAGCACGTCGGGGCGGTTGGTCGCCGCGATCAGGATCACGCCCTCGTTGGCCTCGAAGCCGTCCATCTCGACCAGCAGCTGGTTCAGCGTCTGCTCGCGCTCGTCATTGCCGCCGCCGAGGCCGGCGCCACGGTGACGACCGACGGCGTCGATTTCGTCGATGAAGATGATGCAGGGCGCGTTCTTCTTGGCCTGCTCGAACATGTCGCGGACGCGGCTCGCGCCGACGCCGACGAACATTTCGACGAAGTCAGAACCGGAAATGGTGAAGAACGGCACGTTGGCTTCGCCCGCGACCGCACGCGCGATCAAGGTCTTGCCGGTGCCGGGAGGGCCGACCAGCAGCACGCCGCGCGGAATGCGGCCGCCGAGGCGCTGGAATTTGCCGGGGTCACGCAGGAATTCGACGATCTCCTGCAGGTCCTGCTTGGCTTCGTCGACGCCGGCGACGTCCTCGAAGGTCACGCGGCCATGGGCCTCCGTCAGCATCTTGGCGCGCGACTTGCCGAAGCCCATCGCCTTGCCGGCGCCGCCCTGCATCTGCCGGGACAGGAAGATCCAGACGCCGATCAGCGCGATGAAGGGCAGCCAGGAGACCAGCAGCGAGACGAACCAGGGCACGTTGTCGCCCGGCGGCTTCGCGGTGATCTGCACCTTGCTGTCATAGAGGCGCTTCACCAGCGTCGGGTCGTTCGGCGCATAGGTCTGGAAGCTCGAGCCGTTGGTGAAGGTGCCATGGATGTCAGGCCCCTGGATCACGACGTCGCGCACATTGCCGCGGTCAACTTCGCTCAGAAGCTGGGAGAAGGCGATGTCCTGCGAGGATGCCCGCTGACCCGGATTCTGGAAGAGCGTGAACAACGCCAACAGCAGCAAGACAATGATGACCCAGAGGGCGAAATTGCGCAGATTGGCGTTCATCGATCTTCCTTCGTGGTCGCGCGGATCGCGACCCTGATCCTTGGGCAGTGGCTTTGGTCAATGCGAGGAAATCCCAAGGAATCCTCATCGTTAGACGGATACAATTTAGGTGCCGCCCCGGTCGCTGCCAAGGGAACGAGGTGGGACTATTTATCCCATCTTAGCGCGATTCCCGCGCAAATAATGGCGCCCGATCGGGGGTTTTTCCGGCCTGGTTAAGGTGGCCTGACGCTGCGGAGGCGAAACGGCCGGTGTCATGATCCGCCCTCATTCGTGCTCACCTCCCGGTGCGCCGCCGGGCCGGTGCCGGCGCGATGTGGATACGCCCGCCGGCAAGGCTGATCAAGGCTCCCGCGAGGGTCTGCTTCAGGGCCGGCCGGCCGGTCGCGCGGGCGCGGAGACTTGCCGCCATGTCCTGGTTCAATATGTCCTGGTCCAATATGGCCTGGTCCAATGCGGACATCAGGGTTTCGACCTTGCCGAGTTCCGCCGGCCCCTCATGTCCGAGCGCGTTGATGGCCCGCAGCAGGAGCCGCAGCCGGACCTCTTCGGGCAGAGCCGCAAAAGCCGAGGCCTCGAAGCTTCGGACGCCTTCTTGCGGCGCAACGCCGCGATCCCGCAAACGGAGGAAGCGCTCGGCGCCGTCGGCCAGCACCTCGACCGCAGCATTGGCCCGCGCCAGCCTTGCCGCGAGCCGCGCCAGATTTCTGCTATCGCCGCCCTCCGCCGCGAGAAGCGGCAGCAGCGCGCGCAGCCGCGGCCGGGTGAAGGCGGTGTCCCGGTTGGTGGGATCCTCGGCAAAGCCGACCTTCGCCCGCCTCAGGGTCGCGATCAGCTGCGACTTGGGAACATCGAGCAGCGGACGTGCCAGCACGATTCCGTCGCGCTCGCTGAGGGGAGCCATGGCCGACAAGCCGGCAAGCCCGCTGCCGCGGAACAGGCGCATCAACAGCGTCTCGGCCTGGTCGTCGCGGGTGTGGGCGGTCAGCACGTGGCTCGCACCGGCGGCACGCGCGGCCTCGGCGAGCAGGCGGTAGCGGGCCTCGCGCGCTGCCGCAGGCAGCCCCGTCTTCGGCTTTGCGCCGCGCCAGCGCAGGGTCCGGTGAGGCAATCCGAGTTCGGCGGCGAGTCGCTTGACCTCGCGCGCCTCGCGCGCCGCCTCTCGCCGCAGGCCGTGATCGATCGTGACGACGGTGAGAAGCGGGCCGCGCGCGAGGCTGCGCCGCCAGCGTGCCGCAAGCCACATCAGCGCGACCGAGTCCGGCCCGCCGGACACGGCGAGCACCAGCGCGGGCGTAGCTTTCAGGCCGGCGAAGAGCCGTCTCGCCTCGCGCGCCGAGATTGGAGAATTGTCGTCCTCTGACATGACGCGGCCCTGACAGTCGCAGACTGTTTAGCGCAGGGCGATGCGCATTGTCAGCGCCTGGACGCGGCATCGGCACGGGGTAAGCCTTGGTCGGATCGACCCGAGCCGATGGTTCACCTCTCCGGGTGGGGAGAGCTGAAACTGCGGACAGCCGGCGGCGCTCAACTTTCTAGCACTTCACCCGCTTCTGCTCGCGATCGACCGCCGCTTTGACGCCGGTGGAGGCGCGCGGATATTTGCGGCCGACCTCGCCGAAGGCGGCGCAGGCGGCCTCCTTCTCCTTCAGCGCGGCGAGCGACTGGCCGAGCCGCAGCAGCGCATCCGGCGCCTTGGCCGATTTTTCGTATTTGGTGGTGACGGCGAGGAAGGCTTCCGCGGAGTCGCGATATTGCTGGCGCTGGAAGTAGCTCTCGCCGAGCCAGTATTGCGCATCCCCGACGAGCGGGTCGCTCGGAAATTTCTGCGCAAAGTTCTTCATGGTCTGCTCGGCAAGCGCATAGTCCTTGCGCTGCATGTAGCCGATGCCGAGGTCGAACTCGTCGCGCGGCGTCGCCGAGGGCGGCAGGGTGGTCAGGCCGGCGCCGCCGGCCGGCGCAGGATAGCCGGATTGGGCCGGCGGATAGCCGGGCTGCGCGGCTGGCGGCACGCCTTGCTGGTAGCGGGGGCTGGTGTTGGCGAGGTCGAGCGGCTCGCCCGGGTTGCGGCCGCCGGCACCGGCTCCCGCCGGCAGCGGCTGCTGTCCGCCGCCGAGCGCGCGCGGCGCGCCCGGCGCGTTCGGGTTCTGGCTCGGATCGAACGCATCGCCGCGCCGGCGCATGCCGGGTGCACCGGGCACCGGCTGCTCCTGAAGGATCGGCGCCGGGGCGGCGATCTGCGGCTGCTCGTAATTCGGCTGCACGGCCGGCTGCTGCTGGCGATAGCCCGGCGTGGCCTGGGTTGGTGCGATTTGAGCGGGCGGCATCGCTGCAACGTTCGGCGCCTGGGCGGGCGCGCCTTGCGCGCCGCCTTCGAGCGTCCGCAGCCGCTCCTCGAGCTGGCGATTGCGGTATTGGAGCTCCTCGTTCTGTCCGGTGAGCTGGCGGAGCTGGTTCTCCAGCCGCTCGATCCGCATCTCGGGGTCGGCATCATCCGACTGCGCGAAGACCGGCTGCGCAAGTGCGGGCGAGCACAAAGAGAGCAGCGCGGCGGTCGCCACGGTGCCGGTAAAGACCTTGAATCTGGATGACATCTTGCCCTGACGACAAAAGCGAAATGGCCTGCGACGGAACATTCGACGCACCCCACATTGAAGTGGAGTACGCCAAAAATGTGACTGGTACAAAGCGGTTTCTGTCACAGAATCCTGAAACGAAACCGGCGCCCGAGAGGGCGCCGGCATAGTCGATTTCCGAAGCTGAACGGCGCCTGACTGAACGTCAGGAGCTCGCGTTGAGCACCGTGACGGCGCGACGGTTCTGCGACCAGCAGGAGATGTCGTTACAGACGGCGACCGGCCGTTCCTTGCCGTAGGAGATCGTGCGCATGCGGTTCGGATCGATGCCGCGCGAGGCCAGGAACGAGCGCACCGACTGGGCCCTCCTTGCGCCGAGCGCGATGTTGTATTCCCGGGTGCCGCGCTCGTCGGCATGACCTTCGATGGTGAAGCTGTAGCGCGGATAGGTCTGGAGCCACTGCGCCTGCTTCTCCAGGGTCACGATCGCTTGCGGGGTCAGGTCGGTCTGGTCGCTTTCGAAGAACACGCGGTCACCCACGTTGACGACGAAATCCTGCTGGCTGCCGGGCGTCGCCGCATTGGCCATCGCATCCGTCGCGGCATTCTTGTTGGCGCAGGCGCCCATCGACAGCGCGACGGCAAGCACCGCGACCAGCTTCAATCCCTGGAGGATACGCATAGGATGTTTCATTCCGGAGCCTCCACGCTCACGTTTAGTCCACTGCTGTCCGGTCTACAGGGGGTTGGTTAAGCGAACGTTCCGTCAACCTTGACGGAACCTTGCCTCAGCCGCTCAAATGCCCCCAATCAGCGAAAAGCAACCGCCATGGTTAATGAGTTGTAAATGTGGCGCGAGGGTGAAGGCAAGCCGTGCCGGCCGGCAAAAACGCCGGCTTCTGCTGGAATTTTGGGCCGAGACGAGAAGAGTGGTCGCCCTAGTAGGCCGAACCAACTGCTGGAGCCACCACATCCAGGTTCCGCGACGTGGCCAGCAGCGCCGGCCGCGTAGCAACCTGGCGAGGGGTGCTGCGCGTAAACAGCATGCGCCGCTCAAACGCGCTGGAGCGCATGATCGGAAAGCGCGTCAGGATCTTTTCCCGGACCTTGGGATAATCCGAGGCCATGAGCACGGCCTTCTTCGTCGGCCAGCCCGGAAATGAACGCGGCTCAGTGAGCGTCTCGGACAGGAACACGCGGCGGTAGAACGCCTGATGATCGGTCCGCACCATCGAGAGCCCGACATCGGCATTGAAATGCTCGCAGGCAACGAAGGGAAGCCGGACAGTCAGATAAGGCAGTTCGGGGAATCGCTGCTGCATTTCGGGATCGGCAACGAATCGACACGGATCGACAAAAACCTCGCCCCGGTCCAGGCGAGGGTGCAGGACGTCGCCGAACACCTCCGTGGTGTAGGACATCCGCCATTCGGACGTCAGAACGTGGATGCGAACGGCACTGCAGAGTTCGTCGTCGACGTAGACGCCGAAATTCCAGACGTTGGGCGCGTCGTCGAAACGGTCCGTCACCCGCTCCGACTCCGACGGAGGGATCAGTCCGGCCTGCAGATAGGCGCGGTAGCGCATCAGGTACAGGCTGTCTTTGTCCTCGGGAGTTTCGATGAGTCGGTAATCGATGCGGTCAAACAACGCGGCGCCGCGTGGAAGGAGCGCCGCGCTCGGTTCGGCTCCGGACTTCATCTGCTACCTCTACTCCAAGCAACTTCCGCGAGTAGCAGCAGATTAATGGTTCGTTAACGAAATTGCAAAGCCTTAGAATTATTAGGGTTAACTTTACGGGCCCGCATAACTACGGAGCCGCCGAGAACCGACTGCGATGAAGAAGCCGCCAGAAGGGATCAGGCCGATCGCGACGACGCGATGGCGAGCTGGTCGTCAGGCATACGACGGCCATGCGAGGCATTGAGCAATTGGCGGACGCGAACCGCCGGAACGGGCCGGCTGAACAGATAACCCTGCCCTTCGGTCACGGTGCCGTCGGCGCTGATCAGCTCGAGCTGTTCGTTGGTCTCGATACCTTCGACCACCACGGCCATTCCGAGGTCGGCGGACAGCCGCGCGACGCCGCGCAGGAGCGTCAGCGGCCGGTCGGTATCGATGCCTTCGAGGAAGGAGCGGTCGATCTTCACTTTCTGCATCGGAAAATTGTGCAGGTAGCTGAGGCTGGAATAGCCGGTGCCGAAATCATCGAGCGAGATACGCACGCCGAGCGCGCGTAGTTGCGACAGGATGTCGTGGGTGAGCTGGGTGTTGCGCAGCAGCGATGACTCGGTGATCTCGATCTCCAGTCGATGCGCCGGCAGGCCCGACACTTCGAGCGCGTAGCGGATTTCGCTCAGAACGTCGCGTTGGTGGAATTGCTGCGGCGATAAATTGACGGCAACGCTGACGCCGTCCGGCCATTTCATGCATTCCATGCAGGCGCGGCGCAGTATCCAGCGCCCGAGATCGACGATCAGACCCATGTCCTCGGCGACCGGGATGATGTCGACCGGCGACACCGTGCCGCGCACCGGATGATTCCAGCGTAGCAGCGCCTCGCACGTGGTGATCTTGCCGGACTTCAGATTGACCAATGGTTGGTAGAACAGCTCGAATTCCTCGTTGGCGAGCGCCTTGCGCAAGTCGAGCTCGAGGATACGGCGGGCCTCGACGGTCGCCGCCATCTCGTCGCGGAAGAAGCAGAAGGTGCCGCGGCCGTCGGCCTTGGCTCGATACAGCGCCATGTCGGCATTCTTGAGCAGCGTATCGGCGCTGACCTCTCCCGGGGAGGTCAGCGCGATGCCGACGCTGGCGCCGATCTCGACCAGATGATTTTCGATACGATAACGTTCGCTCAGCCGCTCGACGATGCGGCGGGCAAGCGCCGCGGCGTCCTCGGGCGAAGAGATGTTCTGCTGGAAGACGACGAACTCGTCGCCGCCGAAGCGGGCGACGAAATCCTCGGGGCGCAGCATCTCGCGCAGGCGGTTGGCGACCGCACACAGAAGCTGATCGCCGCAGGGATGACCCAGCGTATCGTTGACTTGCTTGAACTGGTCCAGATCGACGAAGAGCAGAGCCGACAGACCTTCCGAATGCCGCGCGATTGCGAGCAAACGTTCGATCTCGTCCCGAAAATTGACACGGTTCGGCAGCGCCGTGAGATCGTCGTAGCGGGCCAGATGGCTGATCCTGGCTTCGGCGTTGCGACGCTCCGTGATGTCCTCGAGCAGCAAGACCGCACCGCCATCGGCCATCGGCTGGACGGTCCATGACAGCGAACGATTTCTGTGCGGATCGGGGTCGGTGGTGATGATTTCGTTCGCCCGCGCGGTTTCGATGTCGGCGATGATCGCCTCGCCGCTGGCAGCCGAAATCGACCCCGCTTCGACGCACGCGGCGATGATGTCGCGCGCAGTCGTGCTGTTCTGGGTGAGATTGTCGGGTAGATTCATCATCGCGCCAAAGCGGTGGTTCATCACGGCAAGCTGGCCGTCGATGCGAAACATGCAGAGCCCGTGCGGCATGTTGTTGAGGGCCGTGTCGAACTGGCCAGCGAGCGCGGCCTCGCGCTCGCGTGCGACAACAGCGCGCAAGAATATCCTGTGCAGGTTGCCGGAGAGGCGCATGACCGAGATGAGGAACGCGGCGCACACTACCGACATCGCCACGTAATAGGGTGTAGCGTGCAGCGCCAGCGCGATCACGGCCGGGCCGAATATCAAGGTGGCTTGCAGACGAAATATCCACTGCCGTCCGTAGGCTCTCCCCGCTCCTCCCGCCACGATTCCGGTAGTGACCGAGAGGGCAATCATGTGAGCGATGGCATCCTCATTGCTCAACAGGGTCGTGGAGCACCATAGACCGATCACCGCGGCCTGGATGAGCGCTCCAATTTGGTAGCGCTGCTGCCAGCGCGCCGCTTGTTCTGCGCTCAGAACCGACTTTCTGGCCTGGTACCGGCTCAGATCGAAGGCGCGTATGGCTCCCGCAAGAATGAGCAGCGGGACGAATACCCAAAGCAGCGTCTGTCCCGTCTTGAGCGCCGTCAAGGAGGCGGAGAACGCCGAGAACACTATGCCGGTAAGTACCGTGCCGGGCGCCTCGAACAGCGAATCGGTCAGCGCCGCCGAAATCGTCGGCGAGGCCTGTTCGTCCTGCTCTCCGCTCTGGCTAGCGAACTGCATCTTGGTTTACGCGCGTCCTGTTTAAGCGCGTAGTTCTACCCCAGCTGAGATGAAGCCTTTCTGAGGGAACATCGTTAAAGTCGAGTTGTTTTTCGGCAATAGCGAACCGATTTCCGCTTGAATATCAAGCAATTAGGCAAACCTTGCCGGGCACAAGGTGAAGGAAGTCTTGCCTCGCGCCACGAACTCGAAAAAATCCGCGCTCTTTTTCGAAAACATCGCGCGTCTGAACACGCGATATTTTAGCTGCACTCTTGTCAGCCCGATGTCGAAGACAGCAGCGGCGACCACGCGGGGTCCGAGGCAAAGCCCGGCGTCGGCACCTTCAGCTCGTTGCGGCCGGAGATATCGACGGAGTACAGCGACGGTCCGCCATTGCCGCCGGGATCGCGGAAGAACATCAGCACGCGGCCGTTCGGCGAGAAGGTCGGGCCTTCATTGTGGAAGCCGGAGGTGAGCAGCCGCTCGCCGGAACCATCAGGCTTCATCACGCCGATCGCGAACTGCCCGCCACCTTGCCTGGTGAAGGCGATGTAATCGCCCTTCGGCGACCACACCGGTGTCGAATAGCTGGCGTTGGTGTCGTCCTTGGAGAAGGAGATGCGCTGCGCCTGTCCTCCGCCCGACGCCATCACGTAGATCTGCGACCGGCCGCCACGATCGGACTCGAAGCAGATGCGATTGCCGTCCGGCGAATAAGACGGAGACGTGTCGATCGCCGGCGTGTCGGTGAGACGCGTGGTCGAGCGCGAGCGCAGATCCATCACGAACAGGTTGGAATTGCCGCCCTGCTGAAGACTCATGATGACGCGCTGGCCATCCGGCGAAAAGCGCGGCGCGAAGGTCATGCCGGGGAAGTTGCCGACGATCTCGCGCTGGCCGGTCTCGATGTTGAAGAGGTAGACTTTCGGATCGCCCTGGCCGAACTCCATGTAGGTGATCTCTTGCGAGTTCGGCGAGAAGCGCGGCGTCAGCACGAGGTCGGAGCCGCGGGTCAGATAGCGCACGTTGGCGCCGTCCTGGTCCATCATCGCGAGCCGCTTGACGCGGCGCTCCTTCGGGCCGGTCTCGTCGACGAACACCACGCGGCTGTCGAAATAGCCCTTCTCGCCGGTCATCCGCTCGTAGATCTGGTCGGAGATGATGTGGGCGATGCGGCGCCAATATTCCGGCGAGGTGAAATATTGCTGTCCCGCAAGCTGCTGGCCGGAGATGACGTCCCACAGACGGAATTCGGCCTTGAGCCTGCCGTCCGGCTGCCGCGTCATGCGGCCGGTGACGAGGGCCTGCGCGTTGAGGGTCTTCCAGTTCTGGAATTGCGGCGCGACATCGATGTTGCTGATGCGCTCGATGAAGGCAGCCTGGTCGATCGGGGCGAATAGGCCCGAGCGTTTGAGATTGTTGGTGATGACCTGCGTGACGCCGTTGCCGACATCGCCGTCGGACGGCGAGCCCGGCACGAAGTTGGAGATCGCGATCGGGATCGGCTGGAATTCGGTGGGATCGATGCGAAGGCGCGGCTGACCCTGCGCGAAGGCGTGTCCGCCGCCGAGCATGGCGAGCGTCGACCCGGTCAGGGTCATGAAGCGGCGGCGGTTCATTGATCGAGCGTCATTCATCGCAAAATTCTTTTGTTCGGATGTCACAACATGTCTTTCAGGCCGAAAGTCATGGGGATGAGCTTCCAGCTCTCGTATTGCTGCTTCGGCATGAAGGAATAGATCTGGCACTGCACGATGGCGCGCTTGGCACTCTCCGCTACCGCCTGCGCGATCGAGCGCGACGGTCCCCTCACCGCGACGACGATCGGCTCGGACGCGAGCGACCCATCGATCTTCATGGGAATGTCGATGTCGGCTTCATATTGATCGGCATCCTGCCCGTTATAGGTGGGCGTGAAGCAGCGCTTGACCGCGCCCTGGAATGCACCGCGCCAGGTCGCAACATTGTTTGCCGCAGTCCCGGTCGCCGATCCCAGCGAAGCCGACGCGTTCAGTGCTGAGCCGGCGAGTTCGTGCCGGGTCGCGGCACGCTTGTCGAGGTCGCGCTGGATCTGCGCGGGATCGAAGGTGCGCTCCTTGGGCTTCGGCTGCTGCTGCGGCTGCACCGCCGCGACCTTCTGCTCCACGGGCTTCGGCGGCAGCTTCTTGGCCTCCTGTTTCTTCATGAGCTCGGCCAACGGATCTTCCTTGGCCGGATCAGGCTTCTTTTCCTGCGGCTTCGGCTCTTCCTTCGGCTTGGCCTCCGCCACGGGCTTCGGCGGCTCCGGCTTCTTCTCGACCGGCTTCTCGACGGGCTTCGGCGGCGGCTCCGGCTGCGAACTGGTCTTGATCAGCTCTTTCTTCTCGGTGACTTTGCCGACGGCGTCTTCCTCCGGCTTCGGTTCCGCGATCTTCTCGACCTTGGGCTTCGGCTCTTCCTTCTTCCCGGTCTTCTGGCCTGCCATCATCTTGGCGAGCTGATCGGTGGAGATGATGTCGACCGGGAGCGACTCCTCCGGCGCGACGTAGGCCTTGCTGCTAAAGGTGACGAGCCCCCATCCAAGCACGAGGACATGGAGGGCCATCGACGCAACGAGTGTCTTGTCGACGTTCACCTTCACCGGTTACCCCTGATCCGCTTCCGTGACGAGGGCCAGCTTTTTGAAGCCGGCGCCGGACAACAGCCCCATGACCTTGGCCACCGTCCCGTAATCCGCCTTCTTGTCGGCGCGCAGATAGATGCGTTCCTCAAGCCCGCCACGTGCATCCGTGATCGCCTTGAGCTTCGGCACCAGCTCGTTCAGCGCGATCTCGGCATCATTGATGAACACCTTGCCCTTGATGTCGACCGACATCTGGATCGGCTTCTGGTCGTTGTTTTCGAGGCTCTTGGCCTGGGTCTGAGGCAGGTCGAGCGGCACGCCGACGGTCAACATCGGCGCCGACACCATGAAGATGATGAGCAGCACCAGCATCACGTCGACCATCGGCGTGACGTTGATCTCGGCCACAACGGGCTTCCGCCGGCCGCGGCGTCCGCCGCCTCCGGATGAACTTGCGACGTTCATGCCCATGGTATGGTGCCCAAATTGCCCTTCACAGTAGAGCCAATTCCGCTCCGATGAAATCGGAACGGGGCTCTGGATTCTTGTCCTGACGCGTTTTCTTTACGCGAACCGGTATCCACTTCGCTCGACAACGCTCCATACATGCCGTCCGTCAGCCCCGCTCGTCGATCTGACGCGAGAGAATGGCTGAAAATTCATCAGCGAAGCCCTCCAGCCGCTGGGCCTGCCGGTTCACCTCGGACGTGAACTTATTGTAGAAAATAGTGGCAGGAATGGCGGCGATAAGGCCGACGGCCGTCGCAAACAGCGCCTCCGCGATACCGGGGGCGACAACCGCCAGAGAGGTATTTTTCGACGCCGCGATCGACTGGAAGCTCGACATGATGCCCCAGACCGTGCCGAACAGGCCGACGAAGGGGCCGGCGGAGCCGACGGTTGCGAGCACCAGCAGCCTGCGTTCCAGCCGTTCGACCTCGCGCGCGATCGAGACGTTCATCACCTTGTCGATGCGCATCTGCAGGCCCGCGACCGACCGCGCATGGCTTTCGAAAGAACGTTTCCACTCGCGCATCGCCGCCACGAAACAGGCCGCCATGGAATGCGTCGGCTTGGCCGAGAGCGTGCGATAGAGCTCCTCGATCGACTCGCCGGACCAGAACGCCTGCTCGAACCGGTCCATCGAGCGCCGGGTGCGCGCGTAAAGAAAGATCTTGTCGATGGCGATCGCCCAGACCCAGACCGAGCAGGACAGAAGTCCCAGCATTACCGCTTTCACGATCCAGTGAGCCTGCCAAAACAGCGCAATCAGCGACACGTCGGCGGAGGCGGCAACCGGAAGGGCTGACTGAGCCACGTCGGCCGGATTCATAAGCAGTATCCTCTCAAGGCGATCGTTACCTAATGTCCTTCGGCCAGCAAATCGCTGCCGGTGTTCCCCAACAGCCGCGCTAGAGCCGGCGCGGCCGGCAAATCCGCTCAAAGCCTTGTTCTTTCTGGGGTGCAGGGCTCGTCCAAAGCCGGCCGCCTGCATTCCCCGCCAAGATGTCAAAACTATGGGCCTCGACACGGCTTTGGGCGCGACTGTCCGCAATTACCAGAGCCCGGCGTTGGTTAATGCGGGGTTACCGGCAGCAAATTTGGCTGCCGGAAAGGCAGGCGGACCAGGGATTTGGCCCGGCAGCCCCGGGGCGGCGGCATCCGGCTGGGACATCGAGGGCAAGACGCGCGGTCCCGGAACCGGGTTTGAGCTCCGCGTGATCCTCACTCGGCACGCGCCCAAAGACCGCTTCCTTGTCTTCCAGACCGCTGAACGAGCATACCCTCAGGCCGCGTTCGTCGCTGCACTGCTGCGCCCGTTCCCAATGGCCCGCTGTATGGCCTCAACGAAAGTGGCGAGCCGCGGTGCGTCATTCGCCGAGGCAACGTCGCGCGCAGTGATGGAAAGACAGTGAAGGGGCTGCTTGCCGACGAGCTCCCGCATCTGGCCGAAGACCTGATCGCTGCCGGCCCCGCCAAGCGTACAGAAGAATGCCACCGCAGGGAGTTTCGGCCTGTTTGCGAGCAAGTAGGCACGGACGGGCGAAGAGAGCGACCAGGCCCAGACCGGCGTTCCGATCACAACGAGATCGTAGAGAGATGGATCCCTGAGGGTCGCGGCGATGCGCGATGGGATCTGCCGTCGCGCTTCCATGGCCGAGCGCAGATAGCCGAATATCCCACTGCGGCTACCAGCCTCGGTGATCTCTTCAATGTCGCAGGACAGCGCAGCCGACAGGGATTGAGCAACTTTGCGCGTCGTGCCGGTCCGGGAATAATAGACCACGAGAATCCTTGCCTTCGCCATCGTCATGCTCCTCGGCTGTGCCTGACGGACTACATCGCGTTCACGATGCGCGCGGCTTGATTCACGTCAACAGGCGCCGAGACGCGTCGATGATGCGTGCCGGGTTTGAAACATCTTGCCGTGCGAGAGCCATACGCCCCGAAGACGCCGCTCCCTCCTCCATGTGGAGGGAACGCATCGCGCGTGCAGGAGGAACCAGCCCCGCACCCGCAGAATTGTCCCGAAAATCACCTTCGGCGAGGCTTTGCCATGACCATCAACCCCAAGACGACCGCCGCTATCGGCGATCACCCGCTCCACCCCATGATCATCCCGTTCCCCGTTGCGTTCCTGGTCGGCGCGCCCATCGCCGATCTGGCCTTCATCGGAACCGGCGACGCGTTCTGGGCACGCGCCGCGATGTGGCTGATCGGCGCCGGCATCATCATGGCGCTCGTTGCTGCCGCGGCCGGCTTTACGGACTTCTTCAGCGAGCCCCGCATTCGCCGGCTCAACGATGCCTGGTACCACATGATCGGCAATCTCGTCGCAGTCGCGCTGGCCCTGGTCAATTTCTATCTCCGCTATGCGCAAGGCACGGAGACCGCGATCACGCCATGGGGCGTCGTGCTATCACTGGTCGTGGTCGGCATTCTCCTGTTCACAGGGTGGAAGGGCTGGGAGATGGTTTATCGGCACCACGTCGCAGTGCTGGATGCGCCGGGCCAGACCAGTTCGGAGCCGGTCACGCCGCATCATGGCGGCGAAAGTCGCCGCCGCGCCGCCTGAGGGCGCCTCAAGCCGCCGTGGCGGACTCGGGACAGTTGGTCAGTCGCGCAGGATTGCCGACTGCTGTGCAGCCGGCGGGGACGTCGCCCGTCACAACAGTGCCGGCGCCGATCTTTGCAGAATCGCCGATGCTGATGTCGCCGAGGATGCTCGCGCCCGCACCGATGTAGACGCCGCGTCCGATGCGCGGCGAGCGCGCCGGCAGTTCGCTGCTGCGGCCGATGCTGACGTTCTGGAGGATGGTGACGTCGTCGCCGATCACGACGTTGGCGCCGATCACAATGCCGGTGGCGTGGTCCAGATAGACGGCGGACCCAATGCTGGCAGCCGGATGAATGCTGACCTGGAGCACGTTCGACGCCTCGTTCTGAAACAGCAGCGCCGCATCGCGATGATCGTGACGCCAGAGCCAGTTCGAGACGCGCCAGGCTTGCAGCGCGATGTAACCCTTGTAGTGCAGCAGTGCTGGCAGCAGGTCGGTGACAGCGGGGTCGCGGCGCGCGATGGACGCCAGGTCCCTGCCGGCAGCTTCGATCAGGCCCGGCTCGCGGTGAAAGGCGTCGCGAGAACAGGAGGTGAAGCGCGCGCGTTCGGCGCCGCTGCCAAGCCGCCGTCCGATCAGATCGGCCAGAGCGGCGACAAAATCGTCATGAGCGAGGATAGCGCCGGCAACAGCCTTGCCGAATACGGGATCGGCAGTTGCCGCACGCCGGGCCTCGCGGCGGATCGCCTGCCAGAGGTCGTCGATCGCGTTCATCGCAGCTTCCGCCACCGTCGCCTCCGATCCGCGTGCATCTGTGACGGCGAATATAGGCGGTCCGGATCAAGGCGCCAGCGGTGCCCACGGGATGCGCGTCCTCTCGCGCGGCTATCCGGCCTCTCCCGCTGGCGCGAACACGCCAAACCAAACCGCCCGCCTGCGGGTTGCGCAGGCGGGCGGCTCGGGGCCATCAGGACTTTGGGGGCATGCGCCTGAAGGCTTTGAGAGGTGTCAGGCTCGGATGTCAGCCCTGCTGCTGATCGGTGGGCGGCGGGGTCGGACGCGTCTTGTGCTGCGCCATGAACTGGTCGAACTCTTCCTTGTCCTTGGCGTGACGCAGACGGGTCAGGAAGTCCTTGAACTCGCGCTGCTCTTCCTCGAGGCGCTGCAGCGTCTCGGCGCGGTATTCGTCGAAGGCGCGGTTGCCGGAGGACGGCGGGCCGAAGCCAAAGCCGAAGCCGCGGCGCTCCATGCGGTCACGCATGCGATCCATCCTGTACTGCATCCGCTCCATCTTGTTCTGCCAGCGATCCTGGTGGCTCCAGCACGACATTCTTCTGCTCCCGAGTGTGAAAAAGAGAAGGGCAAGTCCGATCGGCCACCAGAGGATGAAGCCGAGAATGGTTACGGCAATCCAGCCGGGATGCCAGGGCGTATCGAGCATGCGGGGACGCTCGTACTGTTGGTATTGGTCCGAAGGGCCGCGCCATCGATTGACATCAGCGGTGTAGGCCATTTCCCATCTCCATCACGGCACCAGCGCCGTTGTGAATGTAAATAACATTTACATAGCTAGACCATCCCGCGGTTTTGTCAAGCCGGCCGCCAGACAGGGCGGGCGAATTATTTGCGCAACTTTATTTCGGCTTGCCCCAGGGGCCGCCCGGAGGCACGCCCGAACCGGAGAGAGCCTCCGGCGGCACCGGCGGCGGCTCGGCCCCCTTCGTGGCCGGACGGCGGTCGATCGGGAAGCCGAGCCCGCGCAGATAGATCAGCACCTCGGCCTCTAACAGCTCGTCCGGCGACATCGGCAATTTGCGACGCGCGGCATCGCCGCGGGAGAACAGCGAAGCGACGCCGTGCGACATCGACCAGATGTGCAGCGCCATCATCATCGCCGGTGGACGGGGTGTGCCGGGCGGCGTCAGTGCGGCGAGACGCTCGGCGGCGCCACGGATGATGTTGAAGGCGCGTTCGCTGGCCGCCTGAAGTGCGGCATTGGCATCGACCGGCACGCCCGATTCGAACATCGCGTTGTAGAAGGCCGGCTCCTCGCGAGCGAAGGCGAGATAGGCCTTGCCGACGCGCTCGAAGGCGGTGACCGTGTCGGGCCGCCCGTCGTCCCAGGCCGCCGACAAGCGCGCCTCGAACTGCTCGAAGCCGCGCTGGGCGATCGAGGACAACAGCTCGTCACGGTCGCGGAAATGCCGGTAGGGCGCCGCGGCGCTGACGCCGGCCATGCGCGCGGCATCGGCGAAGGTGAAGCCGGCCGCCCCCTTCTCGGCGATCAGCCCGAGAGCGGCCTGCAACAAGGCTTCCTTCAGATTGCCGTGGTGATAGCCGCGCTCGGCGCGGCCGTGCTCCTTGCGCCAGCTCATGTGAACGACCTTTACATGAGCCGGGCGCGAAGGTCACTAGCGGCGATGAGGCAGGATCAGCCCCGTACTTCCACGGCAATCCCGGGCCGGTGCGTCGGCATCGAGCCCGGAACGGGCTCGCACCGAAGCTACATCTGCGGAATGGGCAGGATGGGCATCACTTCGATCGCCTCGCCCGGAAAGATCGCAAAATGCGGATGGTTCTCGAACAGTTTGGCAGCTTCCTCCTGCGAGGCGGCACGCACCACCGTGAAGCCGGTCAGCGCATTGCTGACCTCTGTGATGCCGCCGGCGTCGATCCTGCGGGTCTTGCCCAGCGGGCCGCCGATCTCGACGATGACGGACTTGTGCTTCTCGACCCAGCCGTGCCAGGCAGCCATGCCCTCCTGCTCCCTAGCCTTCCGTTCGGCCTCCGGCAGGGCACGCCAGGCCGCCATCTTGGTACCGGTCGTGCTGCCGAGATAGACGGCGAGAAATTTGTGTTCGACGCTCATGGATATCTCCTTCGGTTGGTCGATCGGAAAACGCTAGTGGCTGTCGTCTACTTCTTCAGGTCACCAAACCCGGCCACGACCTCCTGCACTTCAGGCGAATAGTCGGCCACCTCCTGCACCTGCCGGATCTCGATGATTTCGTTGGCCGAAGCCGGGCACTTCTTCGCCCAGGCGATCGCTTCCTCGCGCGAGGCGACCTCGATCATCCAGTAGCCGCCCAGCACTTCCTTGGCTTCAGTGAAGGGGCCGTCGGTGACGATGGGCTTGCCGTTCGCAAAAGAGACGCGCGCGCCCATCGATGGCGGGTGCAGGCCGTCGAGCGTGATCAGCACGCCGGCGTCCTTCAGCGCCTCGTTGTAACGCATCATCGCCGCGACGCGCTCCGGATCGAGCTGCACGTCCGGCGGTGCAGCCTCGTATCCGAGCGGAATCATCAGCATCATGAATCGCATGGGATTTCCTCGCTGCTCTCAGTCATTCCGATCTTTCCCGCGGGCGGAAACAGCCGGGCCGCGTTCCCTCTAAGACGAACGACCTTCTGCCGAGCCGACAGCGGGGCGGGAATTATTTGGAGGCGCGCCAGCGCGACTGCGGCAGGGGCATTCGGGCCGAATTGGGCTCGATAGCGCGGTGGGGCCTTTCGTGCCGGAACCAAAGCGAAGTAAAAGGGGCCGGCGCTCGCGCGCCCCCCGGACACAGGACAGATCAGCCAATGCCGCAAGCCCCGCAAAAAGTCGCCCTCGTCACCGGAGCTGCACGCGGCATCGGGCTTGCGACCGCGAAGAAATTCCTGGCCGAGGGCTGGCGCGTGGCGCTGCTCGACATCGAAGGCGACTTGCTCGGCCGCGCCGTCGCCGAAATCGGCCAAAGCGAGTCAACGCTGGCGCTGACCTGCGACGTTTCCGACGCAGCCGCAGTCGCCACCGCGATGACGACGATCGAGCGGCGGTTCGGCCGGTTGGATGCCCTCGTCAACAATGCCGGCATCGCGGTGTTCGCGCCGCTGATGGAGACGTCGGAGGCCGACTGGCGCCGCGTGCTCGAGGTCAACCTCACCGGACCGTTCCTCTGCACCAAGGCGGCGGTGCCCTTGATGCGCGACGGCAATGGCGGCGCCATCGTCAACATCACCTCGATCTCGGCGGTGCGCGCCTCGACGCTGCGCTCGGCCTACGGCACCAGCAAGGCGGGCCTTGCGCACCTTACCAAGCAGCTCGCGGTCGAGCTCGCCTCGCTCAACATCCGTGTCAACGCGGTCGCGCCGGGACCGGTCGACACCACGATGGCGAAGCAGGTTCACACCAAGGAGATCCGCGCCGACTATCACGACGCCATTCCGCTCAACCGCTACGGCCTGGAAGAGGAGCTCGCGGAAGCGATCTACTTCCTGTGCTCGGGAAGTGCGAGCTACATCACCGGCCAAATTTTGGCCGTCGATGGCGGCTTCGATGCAGCGGGTATCGGCCTGCCAACGCTGCGCGGCCAGCGGCGCAACGGGTAGGCACGGATTTGGTGGGTGGGCAAAAGGCGCGCAAGCGCCTACCTACCACCTCTCTGGATTTGCGGTACCATTGGTAGGCACATACGCTCTGCCGCCTTACGATGTCGAGATTTCGGAGAGTGCCATGCGACGCATCACCTTCCTCAAAGCCCTGATGCTTGCATTCGCGCTGCTCGGCGTCACGCCGGCGGCGGCCGAGATCCGCATCATCCAGTCGCCGGGTGGACAGGTCGGGCCGTTCCTCGATCTGTTCGAGAAGGTGCGCGAGAGCGGCGAGCGTGTGGTCATCGACGGCCCCTGTCTGTCCGCCTGCACGCTGGTGCTGAGCATCGTGCCGGGCGAGCGCATCTGTGTCACCAAGCGCGCGGTACTGGGCTTCCACGCCGCGCGCTCGGTCGACCGGCGCGGGCGCTTCTATGCCGAGCCGGAAGCATCGGTCGCGGTGCTTGCCGCCTATCCCGGCCCGGTGCGCGACTGGATCAGCCGCCGAGGCGGCCTGAGCTCACGGCTGCTGCTGTTGAAGGGTCGCGATCTCGCCGCGATCTATCCGCGATGTCGGTGACGATGCGTCGTTGATAGTCTCGCGATCGCTCGCGCCCGACACTGACGACCATTGTTGTCGGAACCGCTGCAGGGCCTCGTCAGAGGGCTCGCCGTCTAGAACAAAGTCTGGACTACGGGCGCGAGCTTCATGCTCACGCAAATGACCATTCCCCAAAGAGCAAAGTTGATTTGTAGCGCCGCCGCCATCGGTCGCTCCCTTCCAAGTCGCCCCGCCCTAGTTTGTAAATTTTATGAAGCGAAGTTAGCGATTCTGTTGTGCAGATCACAGCCCAATATTGCGCCAATTGTTGTGCGGTGCAGTCGGCTTCACGAAGCGGCCTCACTCCGCGCGCAAAGTGATGCGAAATTCCGATTCGTATTCGACCATGCCGGCTCGTCCGTTTGCCTTAAGTTCCATTAGAACGTCGTGATGCGAAGCGCTTCACGCGGATTGCGCGTCGCATATGCAGCAAAGGTCCTGGCATGATTCGATACTGCTTCATCTTGCTTACTTTTTGCACAGCGCTGATTGAATGCGCAGGCGCTCAAGCGCAGGAACGGCGTCCTATCGCATGGGATGGTCTTGGCAAGGATCCGAACCGTCCTCATGTCGCGAAGCGGCGCGTGGCGAATCCCGCACCCGCGGCGCCGGATCCCAATCTGGAGCGGGAACGCGTGCTCGGCACCTTGCAGCCATATTCACAGGCGTGGTGGGCGGTCCATGACGAGATACAGGCGGAGAACGACAGGCGGCTCGGCACCAAGCTCCTGATCTGCCCTCGTTGCGTGGAGCCGTCGCCGCCGAGCCAGAACGTCACCGGATCAATCCGGTGAAAGGACAAACGGCCGATCGGCGCGTGAGGTAAGGAGTCCATGCGTGTCCCCTCTCCCGCAGCATTGGAGAGAGGGGATCGCAACTCAACGGATCGCGGGCGCGGCCGTGCCCGTCACATTCCTTCCGCCGGGCAGTTCACCATCCAGGGAATGCCGAACTTGTCGACGCACATGCCGAAGCCCCTCGCCCAGAACGTCTTGCTGAACGGCATGGTGATCGAGCCGCCATCGGCGAGCGCGTTGAACTTGCGCTCGCCGTCTGCGGGATCCTTGACAGTGAGCGAGATCGAAAAGCCCTGCGGCTTGTGAAAGTGCTCGGCCGGCGCGTCGGAGGCCATCAGCACGCTGCCGTCGGGCAGCGACATCCGCGCATGCATGATCATCTTCTCGCGGCCAGGCGGGGCCGGCACCTCCGGCGGTGCATCCGACGAGCGCATCATTGCATCGATCTTTCCGCCGAGAACCTTGGCGTAATAGTTGAACGCCGCTTCGCAACTGTCCTGATAGAACAGATAGGGATTAAGCATCGTTTCTCTCCTCTTCGTTTGCAGTGAGGCTTATTGCTTCTCGGTGAGCTTCTTCAGGCCGGCGAGACCTGCCTCGAAGTCCTTGCCGATCATGCTGTCCATGTTGATGAACACCTGCATGACCTTCGACAGGAACGGGGCCGGACCGTACATCGCCCACGTGACCAGAGTGGCATCGCCTTGCGGCACACAGGTGAACTCGGCGGTGTTGTGCCCTTCGAATGGCCGCTCGAAATCGAGCTTGATGCGAAGCCTGGAGGGCCCGTTCGCCTCCAGTATCTCCATGTGGCCGGCACCGACATTGTTGTTGCCGTTCCAGGCATAGGTGGCACCCTTTCCCGCCGCGGTTCCGCCGAACGTCCGCTTCATGGCGGGATCGCGCTCCTCGTAGGGCGACCAGGCGGTCCAGCGATGAAAATCAGCAACCAGCGGATAGATCGCGTCGGCCGGAGCTTTCACAGCGAGACTGCGCTCGACGCGGAACGTGTCGGGTTTCGTCAAAGCGAAGATGAGGACGGCGGCAATTCCGGCCGCGAGGACAATAGCGATGACGGCAATGGCTTTCAGCATGAATGGCTCCCCGGGATTCGGAGCCTAGGACGAACGCGGGACGCCCCGGCCGACAATGGGACAGAAATTCTTTGGCGCACTGCCCACCCCACGTCATAGCCGGGCCTGTCCCAGCCATCCACGTTCTTGGCGCGGAGGGAAAGACCGTGGATGCCGGGACAAGCCCGGGCATGACGACGTGAAGCAGACGGGCCTACTTCGCCTTCGCGCCCTGCCTGGCGCCGCCATCGGCCTTCTTCGGCTGGCTGTCCCGGATCAGGCGATCGAGATGCATGCGGATGTGGGCGGCTTCGGCCGAGGTGTTGGCAAGCGCGATGGCGCGGTCGAAGGCGACGCGGGCTTCGTCGTTGCGGCCGAGCTGCATCAGGAATGCGCCGCGGACGCCGTAGAAATGGAAGTAGTTGGCAAGCTTCGGTGCCAGTGGCTCGATCAGATCGAGCGCGGCCTGCGGCCCGCGCACCTTGGAGACCGCGACCGCGCGATTGAGCGTCACCACCGGTGACGGCTGCACCACTTCCAGAGCGCCATAGAGCAGGTCGATCTGCGTCCAGTCGGTCTCCTCCGGCGTCGCGGCCCGCGCATGCAGCGCAGCGATCGCGGCCTGGATCTGATAGGGACCGCTGCGGCGGTGGCGCATCGCCTTGTCGATCAGGGCGAGACCTTCGGCGATCATGGTGCCGTTCCACAAGGAACGATCCTGATCGTCCAGCAGGATCAGCGATCCGTCCTCGGCAAAGCGCGAGGCGCTGCGGGCGTGTTGCAGCAGAATCAACGCCGTCAGGCCCATGATCTCGGGCTCGCTCGGAAACAGGCGCAGCAGCAGCCGCGCCAGCCGGATCGCCTCTTCGCACAGCGGCTTTCTGATCTCCGCGGTGTCTCCACTCGCCGAATAACCTTCGTTGAAGATCAGGTAGATCATTGCTGCGACACCGGCGAGCCGCTCGGAACGTTCGACGGCGCCGGGCGCTTCGAAGGGAACGCCTGCGTCGGCGATCTTTGCCTTGGCCCGCGTGATGCGCTGCTCCATCGCGGCTTCCGAAACCAGGAAGGCGCGTGCGATCTGCTTCACGGTGAGGCCTGAGACGATGCGCAACGCCAGCGCGATCTGCTGCGTCGCCGGCAGCTGGGGATGGCAGCAGATGAACATCAGCCGCAGGATGTCGTCGCGATAGTGCGAGCCGTCGAGCCGCTCGGCGAGCGCACCTTCGGCGTCGTCGAGATCGGAGATCGCCTGATCGTCCTCCGGCAGCGGCTGCTGCTTGCGGGCCCGGCGGACCTCGTCGATCGCGACGTTGCGGCCGACCATGATCAGCCAGGCTGCGGGATCGCGCGGCGGCCCGTTCTGAGGCCAGGTCTTGAGTGCGCGCAAGGACGCGTTCTGAAAAGCCTCCTCTGCAGTGTCGAGATCGCGGAAATAGCGCAGCAGCGCGCCGACCGCCTGGGGTCGCGCCGAGGTCAGCGCAGTCTCGATCCAGGCGGTATCGGCCTCGCTCACGTCAGGTTTCCTCCGGGCCGGAACACGCCGACGGGACGCACCTCGTAGGCACCGCCGGGATTGGCAGCGCCCAGCTCGCGCGCGACGTCGAGCGCATCGTCGAGGTTCTTGCAGTCGACGATGTAGAAGCCGAGCAGCTGCTCCTTGGTCTCGGCGTAGGGGCCGTCGAGCACCAGAGGCGGATCCTCCTTGCGCAGCGTTGCCGCCGCGGTCGTCGGCAACAGCCGTGCCACCGGTCCGAGCCGCCCCTGCTTGCTGAGCTTCTCCTGCACCACGGCGAGCTTCTTCATCACGGCCTCGTCCTGCTCCTTGCTCCAGGAGCCGACGAAATCCTCATCGTGATAGCAAAGAATGGCGTAAAGCATAGGCGACACTTTCCTCGTCTGTTCTGAAGACGCGCCAATATGCCCCGCGCCGACAGGGCTGCGGAAAAAATTTGCAAGAAAAATCCGGCAGATCGTGCCAAGGAGGGGCTTTCTCAAGCGGAACCGACGAGGCACTTCGAATGACCCTGGGCACACTGGCCGTCCTGATCAACAGCACGCAGCAGAACTGGCTTCCCGAGCGCTGGAAGGCCCGGTTCGAAGCGGTCTGCGGGGAGCGCCGCGTCGTGCTGCTGCCGGATGCCGGGCTCGACCCGGCGGAGGTGCACTATGCCGCGGTGTGGAAGCCGGTGCCGGGCGATCTCGGTGCGTTCCCCAACCTGCGCGCGATCTTCAACCTCGGTGCCGGTGTCGATGCACTGATGGCGGACAAGAGCCTGCCCGATGTGCCCTTGGTGCGCGTCGCCGTGCCCGATCTCACCAACCGCATGACCGAATATGTCGTGCTGCACGTGCTGATGCACCACCGCCAGGAGCTGTACCTGCGCGACTCGCAGCGCGTAAAGCGTTGGGCGCCGCTCTATCAATGGCCGGCCAGCGCGGTGACTGTCGGCGTCATGGGCCTGGGGACTCTCGGCGCTGACGCTGCCGATGTGCTGAAGCGGCTCGGCTTCCGCGTCGCCGGCTGGAGCCGCAGCCCGCGGACGATCGACGGCGTCGCGTGCTTCCATGGCGCTGCGCAGATCGATGCTTTCCTGCACACGACCGACATCCTGGTCTGCCTGCTGCCGCTGACGCCTGACACCAACGGCATCCTCAACCGCGACGTCTTCACAAAGCTCAACCGCAACAGCCCGCTCGGCGCGCCCGTGCTGATCAATGCCGGCCGCGGCGGCCTTCAGAACGAAGCCGATATCCTGGCCTGCCTCGACGACGGCACGCTGGGCGCCGCCTCGCTCGACGTCTTCGTGCAGGAGCCGCAGCCGGCGGACAGCCGCTTCTGGAGCCATCCCAAGGTGGTGTTGACGCCGCACAACGCGGCCGACACCGACGCCGACGCGATCTCGGCCTATGTCGCCGAGCAGATCGCGCGGTTCGAGGCCGGCGCAGCGCTGGAGAATGTGGTGGATCGGGCAAGGGGCTACTAAGCCCCTGGATTCGCCAGCACTGGCGCTTCAGGCTCGGTGTCTCCGCTTGCCCGCGACGGCAGCCTACGCTTTCGCGCCGACCATCATATCGATCGCACTCTTCACGATCGCCTCCAGCTCCTTGCGCGGAACGCGGGCGCGCGAACGGACGGCGATGGAGTGCACGGTAGCTGATGCGATCTGCGCCAGCACGGCCGGATCGGCGCTCCCCGGCAACTCGCCCTTCTCCTTGGCACGGCGGAAGCAACCGGCAAAAGCCTTGTCGAGCTCGGTGAGACCGTCGAGCACCATGGCGCGGATATCGGGATCGCTCACCGCCTCGGACGCCGCCGTCACCACCGTGAAGCAACCGCGCGGGCCGGCCTCGCCGGAGAGATAGATGTTCAGCGCGGAGGCGAAGATTCGCTCCAGGCGCTGGCGCAGCGGCATTTCCTCGCGAAAGATCGCGGCCATGGAGGCTCGCGCTTCCTCACGGTAGCGCTGGTAGCTCTTGATGTAGAGCTCACGCTTGTCGCCGAAGGCGCCGTAGAGGCTCGGGCGGTTCATGCCGGTGGCCTCGCTGAGATCGTCGAGCGAGGTCGCGGCAAAGCCCTGCCTGCGGAACAGGTCGAGCGCCTTGCCGAGCGCGACATCAGGCTCGTAGGCGCGGGGACGGCCGCGGCGCTTGGGCTGACTGGCAGCAGCTGGCGGCTTTGATTTTTGTACCATTTTGCAAATTAATCCTTGACCGCGGGTATATTATGCAACACAGTACAAAAATCAATCTCGCCAGGTTGAGCGAAACTCCAGAGAATTGCCCAAGGAGGCTACAGATGGATCTCTATTTCTCGCCGCTCGCCTGCTCCATGGCGACGCGCGTCGCGCTGTATGAAGCCGGCGCCGAGGCGAACTATCTCGAAGTCGACCCGCCGACCAAAACAGTGCTGAGCGACGGCTCCGACTTCCGCGCCGTCAATCCGATCGGCCTTGTACCGACGCTGCGCACCGACGAGGGCGTGGTGCTGACCGAGAACGCCGCGATCCTGCAATATGTGGCCGACCGCTTCCCGCAGTCCGGCCTCGGCACCGCCGCGGGGATCGAGCGCACCCGGCTGCATCAATGGCTCTGCTTCGTCGGCACCGAGCTGCACAAGGGCCTGTTCATTCCCATGCTCGACCGCAAGGCGCCGCAGGAAGCGAAAGCCTACGCGCTGGAAAAGAACCTGTCGCGGCTCGACTATCTCGACAACTATCTGAAAGGCCGCGATTTCCTGCTCGACCATTTCAGCGTAGCGGATGCCTATCTCGTCACGGTCATCAACTGGACCATGGCGACGCCGCCGATCGAGCTTGCGAAATGGCCCAACGTGAAGGCCTATTACGAACGCCTGCGCCAGCGCCCGTCGATCGCCAGGGCAATCGCGGAGGAGTTCGAGTTGTACAAGGCCGAGCTCGCGCGGAAGAAGGCCGCAGCGTAAGGCCAATGCTATCTGCATATTTGGTGCGGCAGCGACGCCGTCCCGGCTCAGTCCGGACAGCGTCGTTCCGTCGCGCAACTCGACTATTTCGGCGCCTGCAGCACGATGCCATAGCGGCCGTATATCCGGTCGATCGTGCCGTCGCTTCGCAGCCGTTCCAGGGCCCGGTCGATGGCTTCGCGTAATGCATCATCCGGGCGGATCATGCCGACGGCGACATTCCAGTTGAGATCGGCGATGCTCTCATCACGATCCAGGATCCGGAGCGGATTGTCCGGATGCGTCAGATTGAAATAGCCTGCCGCAGTGGGTGTGACCGCGGCGGCATCGATCTCACGGTTCGACACGGCCTCCAGGCTGTCGCTCTCGAAGCCGAACGTCGATAGGGGCACGTGCCGTTGGCCGATGATCATGGCGGCGATCGATCCGACCTGCACTCCCACCTTGGTCTTTTCATTGAGACTCTTGAACGAGGTGAGCGGGCTGGATGACGGCACCGCGAGCGCGACGCCCGTGCGATAATACGGTTTCGATATCCTCAAACGTGTTTCGCCTTGCGCCTCGCGATCGGCGATGACGTCCAGGAGAATGTCACAGCCGGCGCTACGCATCTGGTACTGCGTGATGATCCAGTCGAGCCTCAGCGCCACACCGAGCTCGCGCGCCAGCAACTGTCCCAACTCGACCTGAAAGCCGGGCGGCTCGCCGGTCTTGCGGGCAAAGGGAAGCGAGTTGGGATGCGCGCACAGCCCGATCACGCCGCTCGCACGGATCGCGTCCAGGGTTCGCGCCTGCGCCGGTCCCGGCAGCCCGATGGCGGCAGCGACGATGACCGGCACGATCATCTTCATTCCACACCCTCATCTGGACGCATCGGGGTCTTCGCTGATTCAGCCTTCGCGTGGTTTCAAGGCGCGGATGTACTTGACGATCAGATCGATCTGCGCGTCGGTGAAAGCGCCATCGAATGCCGGCATTGCGCCTTGCTTGCCGTGCTTGATGCGGTTGCGAATGAAGTCGTCGTCGCGCGGCGAATTCATCAGTTGCGGCCCCTTGCCGGCAGCCCGTCCGCCGTCGGAGTGACAGAATCCGCAAGTTCCCGCGAACACCTGCTCGACCTCGAACGGCGCATTCTCGGGCGCAGGCGCCGCGGGTTGTGCTTGAGCCATTGCAGCGCACAGCAACGAGGCACCCACCGAGGCTGATCTCAAATGCAGCTTCAACACGTCGACTCCATTCCTGAAGCAGGTGGCCGTTGCGATCAGCAAGGAGCGGGCTTGCACCCGCTCCTGCAGATCGTTTGCGGCGACTATTTCAGGCTGAAGACGACGAGCGCGCCGTCGTCACGTGGCATGCTCTTGTATACGCCGCCGAAGTTCGGCGCATATTCGTCAGCCAGCATGCCGCCGAAGCCGGCGGTCACGGCGATATATTGCTTTCCGCCGACGGAGTAGCTGACGATGCCGCCCTGGTGACCGGTGCCGTTGTTGTGCTTCCACAGCTCTGCTCCGGTTTCGGCATCATAGGCGTGAAGGACGCCGCGGGAGTCCGGCACGAAGACCAGATTGCCCGCCGTCGACAGCACGCTTCCAAGCGGCGGCTCGGGATAGCGGACCTCCCATTTCTTCGCTCCCGTTATGGGATCACGCGCGTCGAGATGGCCATAGATCTCGCCGCCGGGAGGAGGCGTCATCTTGAAATCGGCGCCGATGTTGAGCTGGACCTGGGGCGTCGTAACCGGTGTCGTCTTCTGGATGTCCAGCGTCATGCACCATTCCTGGCCGATCTTGTAGTAGAGGCCGGTCTTCGGGCTGTACGAGCCGGCGTTCCAGCTGATGCCGCCGCCGATGAACGGACACAGAGGCGGTTCAGTGACTTTCCCGACCGAGAAATCGCGGCGGCCGATCAGCGCGCCGGTCTTGGGATCGATATCCTTGACGAAGTTGATGTTCTCGACCAGCCGCCAGACGTTCTTCACCTTGAGATTGCCGTCGTAGACGAAGACGAAGCCGCCCTTGTTCGGATGAACCACGTATTTCTGACCGTCGCGCTCGAGCATCACGAACTCTCCGACGGAGCTGTCAAAGTCCCAGGCGTCGTGCGGCAGTTCCTGATGATAGAATTTCAGCTTGCCGGTATCGATATCGAGGCCGATCACCGAAGTCGTATAAAGATTGTCGCCGGGACGTGCGCCTTGCGTCTTGTAGTCGGCGCCCGACCAATCGTAGAGCGGCGCCGGGTTCGCGGTGCCCCACAGGATGGTGTTGGTCTCGGAATCGTAGGTGCCCGGCATCCAGCCGCCGCCGCCGCCGGTGCGCCAGGACTCGTTGCCCCAGGTCTTCATGGCCTCTTCGGTGCCCGCGACCGTCAGGAATTCCCACTTCTTCTTTCCCGTCGTGGCATCGAGAGAGAAGATCGGGCCGCGGCCCGGCCATTCGCCACCTTGCGAGCCGATGATCACGCTCCCCTTCGCGTAAAGCGGCGCGCCGGTAAAGCCGACCGTGAGCTTCTGCGAGTCGATCAGCTTGGTCTCCCAGAGGACCTTTCCCGTCTTCGCATCCAGCCCGAAGACACGACCATCCATCGTGCCGACGAAGACCTTGCCATCGCCGAGAGCTACGCCGCGGTTGTAGGGAGAGTGGGTCTGCCGGCTGATGAGCGCCTCGTCCAGTTCCGGAAAGAACGACCAGATGACCTCGCCGGTTGCGCCGTTCAGCGCAAAGACGCGGCTGTAAGAGCCCGAGTAATAGAGCACCCCGTCAGCCACGAGCGGCATGGACTGCAGTCCACGCGTCGATCGCCCGGGGATGTGCATCCAGGCCACGCCGAGATTGCCGACGTTGCTCGTGTTGATCTGCGCGATCGGGCTGTAATGGTGGGACTTGTACGAGCCGTGATAGGTGAGCCAATCGTTCTGGCCGGCGGCCTCGATGCGCGCCGTATCAACGGCCTGGGCCGACGCCGCTGACGCTGCAAGTGTCGCAACGACAACGACAGGCAAGGCCGAGCTGAGCCACTGCTTTCTCATTTTCACTTCCTCCCGCTCTTGTATTTGTTGATTGCATCTCGTGAGCGTCGCCGCGAGGGGTGTTTGCAGTTCAGTACGCGTCGATCGTCCTCCATCGGACCAAGTCGCCAACAGATACCCCCTCTTTCGGCGCATCGCGGCGAAAGAGCGACGTTCACTATGTGATTGCTGTTGTACTTCTGCTTGCCGCTGCAGCTTACGACGGATCACAGCGCGTGCAAATACGGAACGCGCGCGAGACGACTTTGACGCACGGGGTGAATTGAAATGGCAGCGGCACTGACCGTTTCGACCTCGATCGCCCCGGTCCCGGAAACGAAACGGCTTATCCGTAGAGCACTTTCGGCAGGATCGTGACGATGCCCGGCCACAGTGTCAGCAGCAGCACGAAGCCGATCATGATCATGAGATACGGCATCGTCACGCGGGCGATGTAGCCGAGGCCGTCATCGGTCAAGCCCTGAATGACGAACAGGTTGAAGCCGACGGGCGGCGTGATCTGCGCCATCTCGACGGCGAGCACGAGGAAGACGCCGAACCAGACCTCGTCGAAGCCGGCGCCCTTCACGATCGGCAGCACGATCGGCAGCGTCATCACGATCATCGAGAAGCCGTCGAGGAAGCAGCCGAGAACGAGATAGAAGACGATCAGCGCCACGATCAGCATGAACGGCGACAGGCCGAGCCCCTTGACGAATGCGGCCACCGCCTGCGGAATGCCGAGGAAGGCTGCGGCATTGCCGAGGATCGAAGCGCCCAGCACGATCAGCGCGATCATCGAGCAGGTCACGACCGAGCCGATCAACACGTCGCGCATCACCTGCTGCGACATCGCGCCTTGCGCCCAGGCCACGAGCGCTGCGCCGAGCACGCCGACGGCGGCGGCCTCCGACGGGGTCGCGAGGCCGCCATACATCGAGCCGAGCACGCAGGCGATCAGGAACAGCGCCGGGGCGAGGTCCTTCAGCGCGGCGAAGCGTTCGCTCCATGGCACCTGCGAGAGCTTGGCTTCCGCTTCCGGCACCATGCTCCGATTGAGGCTCGCGTGCAGCATCACCCAGGCCATGAAGGTCGCGGCCAGCAGGAATCCCGGCAGCACGCCGGCCGTGAACAGCTTCAGGATCGAGACATCGCCGAGCACGCCATAGATGATCATGATGTTGGAGGGAGGGAGCAGGAACCCGAGCGTGCCGGCACCGGCGAGCGAGCCGATCGCGATGTCGCGGGAGTAGCCGCGGCGCAGCAGCTCGTTGAGCGACATGCGACCGATCACTTGTGTGGTCGCGGCCGACGAGCCCGAGATCGCAGCAAAGATGGTGCAGCCGATCACGTTCACATGCAGCAGGCGGCCGGGCAGCAGGCCGGCCCACGGTGCCAATCCCTGGAACAGCGAGCGCGACAGGCGGGTGCGGAACAGCAACTCGCCCATCAGGATGAACAGCGGCAGCGCAAGCAGTTCCTGCGTGGTCAGGATGTTCCAGGCGTATTGCGGCAGCAGCTTGTCGAGCGGGATCGAGCGGAACATCGCGAGCAGCATCGTCGCGGTCAGCGCAAGCGTCAGGCCGATCCAGACGCCGCAGGCCAGCAGCGCGAACAGAATCGCGAACAGTGCGACGACTTCGATGGTCATGCGATCTTGGATCCGGGAATGGACAAAGCGGTCATTCGACGGGCGAGGCCTTCATGCGATGATCCTCCAGGGGCAGGCCGAGCGCGGCCTGGATCGCGCGCGCCAGGAACTGCAGCGTCAGCAGCAGCATGCCGAAGGTGACGACGGCTTCCGGAAACCACAGCGGCGTGTCGCTCGAAGTGGAGACCTGGCCGCGCACGAAGGCGCCCCAGGCAAATTTCGCCATGGCCGAGGTCAGGAACGCCATGAAGGCGAAGCCGGCCGCCGCCGAGAGAATCTCGAGCGCGCGCTGCACCGGCACTGGTGCGTTCTTCAGGAGCAGCACGACGCGGATATGGCCGCCGACACGTAGCGTCATGGCGGCGCCGAAGGTGAAGGACGCCGCCATCAGATAGGAGGAATATTCCCACGCGATCGAGATGCTGGGCGGGAAGAACGGCAGAAAGTTCGACAAGAAGCGGGTTGCGACCTCGCACAACATCAGCAGCGTCAGCATCAAGAGGCAGAAGCCGCCGATCCAGCCGTCGAGCCGGCCGAGGCGATCGATGCCGTCGAGGACGATGCGCAGCGGCGCGGGCGCCGCAGCATTGAGGCTTTGCGGTGCTTCGGGCGAAAGGCTCACCACTATCCCGCCCTCAGCCACGCTTCATTTCGGCGAGATAGGCCCGCACCGGCTTGTCGGCGGCCGGCACGCGCTTGAGGAAGGCATCGAGCTGCGGCGCTGTCTTGGCCCGGATATCCGTCATCATCGCGTCCGACACGGGCACCACCTCCATGCCGCCTTCCTTCAGGCGGTTGAGGCTGTCGACGTCGGCCTTGAGCGAATTGGCCCAGAAGCCCGGCTCCATCTTTGCGGCGATATCAGCGACGAGCTTCTGCTGGTCGGCGCTGAGCGCCTTCCACGAATCGAGATTGACGGTGAGCATCTGCGACGACCAGACGTGGTTCGTCGGGTAGACATATTTCAGGAATTCCCAGAACTTGCCGTCGACGCCCGACACCGACGAGGTGGAGACGCCGGCCACGGCGCCGGAAGCGAGCGCGGGAATCGTCTCGCCCCAGGGGATCATCACGGCCGCCATGCCGATCGCGTTCAGCATGTCGACCGCGTTCTTGTCGGGCACGCGGATCTTGATGTTTTTCAGGCCCTCGACATCCGCCACTTTGGCCTTCAGATGCAGATACTGCGTCGGCCACGGCACGATGTAGAGGATCTTCTGGTTGTTTCGCGCGGCGATCTTCTCGTATTCGGGCCGCACATATTTGTGCAGCACCTTGAGCTCGTCCACCGAGCCGCAGAGGAAGGGAATGCTCTCGACGCCCATGAACGGTTCGTCGCCGACCTGCTGGATGTTGAGGACGTCGGCGAGCGGAACCAAGCCGTCGCGCACGGCGCGCAAGTGCTCGGGGCCCTTGAAGCCGAGCTGACCACCCGCCTTCACGGTGATGTTGACCGTGCCGCCGCTCTGCTTCTTCACCTCCTCGGCGAAGGCAAAGGCGTTCTGGGTGTGGAAATTGCCGTCAGGCCACACCGTCGACATGTCCCAGCTTACCGTCGCCGCCCGCGCGCGGGTGGAGGCATGGCCGGCGGCGAGCAGCGTCGCTGCGCCCGCGGTGAAGTTCCGCCGTGTGATCATTGCACCCCTCCGTTTGCTACGCGTATGACGCCTGAGGCGTCACCGCGAGTACCCATAAACTGCGACCGCCTTCTCGACGGACACGAGGCCGCTTTCGACGTCGTCATTGACTGCCGCGCGCCCGCGCTGGGCGGGATCGCCGATGCCGGCGCCGCCCGGTGTCAGCACCACCAACCGGTCGTCCGGCGGCACCTGCTGAAAGCCTTTCCCTCGCAGCTTCTTTCCGGACTTGAGGCCGACATAGCCGGCCTCGCCGTCCCGGCCGCCGTCGCGTCCACGCGGCGGATGATCGATGCGGTCGAACGCCGCGAGAATGTCGAACGGCGCATCGACGCCGCTGCCGACCTCGATGATCTGGCCGAGACCGCCGCGGGTGCGCCCTGCCCCGCCCGAATCCGGACGCAGCTCCTTGCGCCAGAAGATCAAAGGCGTCTGCGTCTCCGCGATCTCGACCGGCGTGCCGCGCACACCGCTTGGGTAAGCGGTCGCCGACAGCCCGTCCTTGCCGAAGCGCGCGCCGGTGCCGCCATTGGAGGTCACCGCCATGGAGAACCCGTAATTGCCGCCGACGCCGCTTCGCGTCTGGCCGCGCACGTTGAGATTCCACAGGCAGGAGGTGCCTTCCGCAGGCACGCGCTCGGGAATGATCTGGCGCAGGCAGCCGAACACGACGTCGGGCAGCATCTGGCCGATGATGTGGCGCGAGGCGACCGGCGCCGGCTTCGGCGCATTGAGGATCGCGCCAGGGGGAGCCGACACCGTCAGCGGCGACAGCGAGCCGGCGTTGTTCGGGATCTGCGAGGCGACGACGCAGCCGAGGCCGAACACGGTATAGGCGGTGGTGTAGGACAAAGGCACGTTGATGCCGAACTTCGAGGCGGCGGAGGTGCCGTCGAAATCCACGTGGATGCCTTCGTCCGAGATCGTCAGGGTCGCAGCCAGCGTCACCGGCGCGTCATAGCCGTCGACCACCATGGTATTGCGCCAACTGCCCTTCGGCAGCTTGGCGATCTCGGCGAGCACGGCATCGCGCGAACGGTCGCAGATGTAGTCGCCGAGCTCGTCGAGCGAATCGATGCCGAACTCCGTCATCATCTCGATCAGGCGCTCGCAACCGACGTCGTTGCAGCCGGCGAGTGAATAGGTGTCACCTTCGGTGTCGATCGGCAGCCGCGTGTTGGTCCGGATCATCGCCATCAGCGTCTCGTTGACGACGCCCTGGTCGATCAGCTTCAGCATGGGGATGTAGAGCCCCTCCATGAATACGTCGGTGGCATCGGGCCCGAAGCCGATGCCGCCGATGTCCATGAGATGGCTGGTGCAGGAGAACAGCGCCACCGGCTTGCCGTCCTTGAAGCAGGGCGTGGTGACGACGAAGTCGTTGAGATGGCCCGTGCCCATCCAGGGGTCGTTGGTGATGTAGGCGTCGCCTTCCTTCATCGTCTCGATCGGGAAGTGGTCAATGAAATGCTTGACCGATTCCGCCATCGAGTTGACGTGGCCAGGCGTGCCGGTCACTGCCTGCGCCAGCATGCGTCCCTTGAGGTCGAACACGCCGGCAGAGAGGTCGCCGCATTCGCGCACGATCGGGCTGAACGCGGTGCGCAGCAGCACCTGCGCCTGCTCCTCGACCACGGCGATCAGCCGGTGCCACATGATCTGGAGGTCGATCAGGCTCGCGCCATTTGCCTTGCTCATGATCAGGCCGCCTTCCGTTCCATGACGATGCTGCCGGCACCGTCGATGTGGGCATCAAAATTGTTGGAGACGAAGGTCGAGGTCTCGTCCTCCGCGATTACGGCAGGGCCGGCAATGGTGGCCCCCGGCGCCATGTCCTCGCGGCGATAGAGCGGGATTTCGATCACCTCGCCGGCGCGGCCGTCGAAGAATTTGCGGCTGCCGACGGCCTTTCCGGCCGGCTTGCGCGCAACAGAAGCGACGGCGGGCGGATTTCGCGCCTCGGTGGTGGCGAGCACCGACCAGCTCAGCACCTCGATCGCAGCGCCGGGAATCGGACGCTCGAACATGGCTGAATAGTCCGCCTCGAACTTCTGGCGCAGCGAGGCGAGATCGGCCGTCGTCAGCTGACGGTTCGGCAGTTCGACCGAGATCTCATGGCCCTGCCCGACATAGCGCATGAAGGCGGCACGGCGCTCCCGCACCGGCGCACCGGCTGCACCCGGCTCCACCAATGCGCGCGCTTCGGTCACCATCTCCTGCAAGAGACCGGAGACGGCCTCGGTGTCAAAATCATCGAGCCGGACATGACGGCTGCGCACCAGCTCATAGGCGATGGGCGCCGCCAGGAAGCCCACGGCCGAGCCGACACCGGCATTCGATGGTACGATCACGCGGGAGACGCCGATCTTCTCGGCGACGCGGGCCGCATGCAGCGGCGCGGCGCCGCCGAAGGCGATCAGCGTGTGCTGGCCGATAATCTCCCCGCGCTCGACCGCATGCACGCGCGCCGCGCTCGCCATGTTCTCGCAGACGACTTCGTGGACAGCATAGGCCGCGGTTTCCGCGGACAGGCCAAGCGGCTCGCCGACGTCCCGAAGCAGCGCCTGCTTCGAAAGCTCCGGATCGAGCTTGATCGTGCCGGCCGCAAACGCATCGGGATCAATCACGCCAAGCGCGACGTCCGCATCCGTCACCGCCGGGCGCTGACCGCCGCGGCCGTAGCAGGCGGGTCCCGGCTCCGAGGAGGCGCTCTCGGGACCGACGGTGACGCGCTTCATCGCGTCGACATGCGCGATCGAGCCGCCACCGGCGCCGATCTCGACCATCTCGATGACGGGAATGCGCACCGGGAGGCCGGAACCCTTGAGGAAGCGCGCCGCGCGATCGACCTCGAACACGCGCGAGGTCTCGGGCTGGTACTTTTCGATCAGGCAGATCTTTGCGGTGGTGCCGCCCATGTCGAAGGAGAGCACCTTGCTCTCACCAAGACGAGCCGCGATCTGGGCCGCGAAGATGGCGCCGCCGGCAGGACCGGATTCGACGAGACGCACCGGAAAGCGTCGGGCAGTCTCGATCGAGGTCACGCCGCCGCCGGAGGTCACGAGATAAATGGCGCCGCGAAACTGCTCGACCTGCAGGGCATCGGCCATGCGGGCGAGATAGCCATCGATCAGCGGCTGCACATAGGCGTTGGCGACCGCTGTGGATGTGCGCTCATATTCCCGGATCTCGGGACACACTGCCGACGATACAGTCACGGAGATGCCGTGCATTTCATCACTGATGATCGCGGCCGCGCGGCGCTCATGCTCGGGATTGGCATAAGAGTGCAAAAACGCGATCGCGACGCTCTCGACCTTCAGCTCACGCAATCTCGGCGCGAGTGCGCGCACCGCCGCTTCGTCGAGCGGGAGACGAACGGCGCCATGCGCGTCAATGCGCTCGGGCACGGTGAAGCGCAGGCTGCGCGGCGCCAGCGGCTTCGGCTTGTCGATGCTGAGATCATATTGGTCGTAGCGGCTTTCGGTGCCGATATCGAGCACGTCGCGGAAGCCCTCGGTCGCGATCAGCGCGGTCTTGGCCCCGCGACGCTCGATGATGGCATTGGTCGCGAGCGTCGTGCCGTGAATGAAGACGTCGATGTCGCTGATATGCGCACGTGCATCGGCCAGAATGAGGCGCATGCCGTCCAGCACGGCCTGCTCGGGGCGCTGCGGCGTAGTCAGCACCTTGCGGGTTTTGCGATCTTGCCCCACGTCCAGCACGATGTCGGTGAACGTGCCACCGATATCAACGGCAAGCCGCACCTCGGCTCCCTCAAGCATTCCAAATTCTCCGTGCTGATCGTCAAGATTGGGGTCAAAAGCGCAGCAATTTCCATGCCATGGCGACCAGGAGAATGCCGCTCCCGGCTATTCTGCTTGGCACCTATGCAATAGGCAAGGCGCGTTCGCCGCCTGTACGATCAGAGCAGGAATGCAAGCGCTGTCTCGCAGCGCTCCTCGATCTTGAGCGTCAGAAGATCGTCGGCACGGGTACGGCCAAAGTTGACCGCCGCAATCGGAATATTGCGGCGCGCGGCGGCCTGGACGAAGCGGAAGCCGGAATAGACCATCAGCGAGGAGCCCACGATCAGCATGGCGTCGGCTTGCGTCAGATGATCCTGCGCGGTGGCGACGATGTCGCGGGGGACGTTCTCGCCGAAGAACACGACGTCAGGCTTGAGGACGCCGCCGCAGGCTTCGCATGGCGGCACTTCGAAGGAGGAAAAATCCTCGTGCTCCAGATCGGCGTCGCCATCAGGTGCATCCGCGGCATCGAGCGTCAGCCATGCCGCATTCGCGCGGCCAAGTTCGCGCTGAAACTCGTCGCGCGGTGTCTTGCGGTCGCAGCCCATGCAGCGGACAAGATCGAGCCGGCCGTGCAGGTCGATGACCTGCCGGTGGCCGGCCGACTGATGCAGCCGATCGACGTTCTGGGTCAGCAGCATCCCGCACCGGCCGTTCGCCTCGAGCCGGGCCAGCGCATGATGCGCATCGTTCGGCTTCGCCTGGCCGAACCGCCGCCAGCCGATCAGGCTGCGCGCCCAATAGCGCCGGCGCGTCTGCTCGTCCGATATGAAGGCCTGGAAATTGACCGGCTGGGTCCGCTTCCAGTTGCCTTGGCTGTCGCGGTAGTCGGGAATGCCTGAATTGGTGCTGCAGCCGGCGCCGGTCAGCACGAACAGACGTTCGTGCCGGCCGACGAAATCCTGGAGCGGAGCGTTTGACATAGTACCAGATGTAGGTCGCGAGGGCGGTTTTTCCAGACTACCGTCGGCGGGACGGGCCTCCTGCGATAGCTGACGGGTGAGATTTCTCCTGGTTTGCCGTGTGGGCGGCTTGCTGCAGCATCCGCCGAAACTCGTCACGCTTTTCGTGCACCGAGGCTATCGCATGCCCGACCTCGACTCCGAGGCCGACCAGCGCGGCTTCTGAAAGCTGCAGGCTCGCCTCGATGGTTTCCGGCACCGCGTCGGTGGCGCCGATTGCATAGAGGTGACGGGCATGATCAGCGTCGCGCGCACGTGAGACGATCAACACATCCGGCCGCACCGAACGGATCCGCTCGACGACGGCATCGATCGCCGTTCGCGACTGAATCGTAATGATCACGCCGGTCGTCTGCATCAGGCCGCAAGCTTCGAGAAAGCCCGGTTCTGTCACGTCGCCAAAGAAGACCTTATGGCCGCCGCGGCGGTCGCGCGCCACGGCGATCGGATCGTGATCGACCGCGATGTAGTCCACGCCATGTGTGGTAAGCAGCGAGCAGACCACTTTTCCAACGCGGCCATAGCCGACCACGATGGCCTGCGTTCGGCCACTGGGCGGCCGAACCGCGAGTTCCGGATCTGGCGGGCGCTCGCTATCCAGCTCCGCGGCCAATCGTCGTCCGACCATGCCAAGAAGCGGCGTCAATGCCATCGTCACGGCGGTGATGGCGACGACAAAGCTCGACACGCGAGGCTCGATCAGGCCGCCGGCCGACGCCATTCCGATGCTGACGAAGGCAAATTCCCCGACGGGACCCAGCAGGAAGCCGATCTCGATCGCCGCCGGCCATGAGAGCCTGAAGAGGCGCCCCAGAATGATGAGCACGATCGCCTTGCCGACGAGAATGCCGACAACGGCAGCCAGCAGCCAACCGGGCTCGCGCATGAACACGCGGAAGTCGATGGCCATGCCGACGGTGAAAAAGAAGATGCCGAGCAGCAGGCCCTTGAACGGCTCGACGGTGGCCTCGATGGCTTTGCCATACTCCGTTTCCGCCAGCATCAGCCCTGCAACGAACGCCCCGAGCGCCATCGACAGGCCGGCCTGGTGTGCGGCAAGCCCTGCGCCGACGATGACGAACAGGGTCGCCGCGACAAACAACTCCGTCGAATGGGTGCCCGCAACCATCTGGAAGAGCGGACGCATCAGCAGCCGTCCGATCAGAATGAGAAAAACGACCGCCACGACCGCCTTCAGGATCGCACTGGAGATGTGCGTCACGACCGAACCAGCGCTACCTGCACCGAGGACCGAAACGAAGACGAGAATGGGGACCACGGCGAGGTCCTGGGCCAGCAGCACCGAGAAGCTGGCGCGCCCGGCTGTGGTCGCAAGCCGTCTCTCGGCGGAGAGAATCTCGAGCACGATGGCCGTCGAGGACAGCGCAAGGCTCGCGCCAATGATAACGGCGGTATCGGAGTCTTGCCCGAATAGAAGCGCCACGCCGAATATCAAGGCGGACGTTGCCACCACCTGCAGGCCGCCAAGCCCGAACACCAGCCGTCGCATCGTGACGAGCCGCCTGAAAGACAGCTCGAGCCCGATCAGAAATAGCAGAAAGACGATGCCAAGATTGGCGATACCCTCGACGTTCTGCGCATCCGTCACCGTAAACCAGTACAGGAACGGGATTTCTCGAACCACCGAGCCGAGCCCGAGCGGACCGAGAATGGCGCCGGCACCGAGATAGCCCAGCACCGGATTGATACCCCAGTGGCGGACGATCGGCACCACGACGCCGGCAGTGCCGAGGACCACCAGCGCGTCACTGTAGGCATTGATGTTGATGGTTGTGGTCACGAGCCCGTCACGTGTCGGCGCTTGCCAATAGCGGCCGCGGCGCCCGTGGTCGATAGCACACGGCGCCGCAGCCCCCAACCCGCCTTGGTTTCTCCGTGCGGGCAGTGGCGGCCGCCGATGCGGATGGGACGTTCAGCTGGCCCAATTCTCCCGGAATTCAGGGAACAGCGTCAGGCCTCCGCAGGCATAGAGCGTCTGTCCAGTGATGTAGCTCGCGTCCTCCGAGGCAAGGAAGGCGAACACGGCGGCGATCTCTTCCGGCGTGCCGACGCGGCCCAGCGGAATGTGGCTGGTAACGACGCCGCGCTTTTCGGGGTCACCGGTCCAGGCCACGTTGATCGGCGTGTCGATAGCGCCTGGTCCCACCGCGTTGACGCGGATGCCCCGGCTGGCAAATTCGAGCGCCAGCGTCCGCGTCAGATTGGCCATGCCTCCCTTGCTGATCGAATAAGCGAGATAGCCGGGTTTTGGAATGATCTGGTGGACGCTCGAGCAGTTGATGATGCTGCCGCCTCCGCCGCGTGCGACGAAGTGAGCGAGCGCCTTCTGCGCGCAGAGCACGGCACCGTTGAGATTGACGTCGATGATCCGGCGATAGGTTTCGACGTCGAGGGCCTCGCTCGGCGATTCCTTTTGGAAGCCGGCATTGTTGACAAGGCAATCGAGACGTTTCCAGCGGGAAAAGATCGCCTCGAACATCGCAGCAATGTCCTGCTCATCGCCGACATTGGCCTTGACGATGCAATGATCGGGCTCGCCGTGGCCGCGCGAGCGCGAAGCTGCCCGAGCGAGCGCGAGCGTCTCCTCGGCCCGCTCCACGTTCTCGAAATAGTTGATGGCGACGGTTGCGCCTTCCTGCGCGAGCCGGACGGCGACGGCGCGGCCGATGCCTTGCGAGGCACCGGTCACCAGCGCGTATTGGCCGACAAGGCGCGAGGGAAACGAGGTTGAACGTTCGGTTTGCGGCATGGGTTCTCTCCGGAATGCTCATCATCGGCAGAAGCGCATTTTTGTTCCATCCATCAGCGCATCGCAGGGCTTCATTCGGCGCGCCGCACCGCTGACGAGGTCAGGATCTGGTAAAGGATGATGGCCCCGAAGGTCGCGGTGCCGATCCCGCCGATCGTGAACCCGCCGAACCTGAGCGTGAGGTCACCAGCGCCCGCGGTCAGCGCCACGGCGACGGTGATCAGGTTTGCAGGATTGGCAAAGTCGACCCTGTTCTCGACCCAGATTCGTCCCGCCATTGCAGCGATCAACCCGAACAGCACGATCGAGAGGCCTCCGATGACTGCCCCGGGGATCGACAGAATCAGCGCGCCGAATTTCGGCGAGAAGCCGAGCATGATCGACACCGCCGCGGCGAAGGCAAACAGCAAGGTCGAATAGACCTTCGTCGCCGCCATGACCCCGATGTTCTCGGCATAGGTGGTGACGCCGGTGCCGCCGCCGCAGGCCGCGACGATGGTCGCAAGACTGTCGGCGAACAGGGCACGGCCGAGATAGGCATCGAGACTGCGGCCCGTCATGGCGCCGACGGCCTTGATGTGACCGAGATTCTCGGCGACGAGAATGACCGCAACCGGCGCGATCAAGACAATCGCATCGGCATGGAAGCTCGGCGCGGTGAAGCTCGGCAGGCCGAGCCACGGCGCGGCCGAGAGTTGCGCAAAGTCGATCGGCTTGCCGAAGCCGAGGCCGTTCGCGAACAGCAAGTACAAGAGATATCCGCCGATCGCGCCGAGAATGATCGGCAGGCGGCGCCACAGGCCTGGAGCGGCAACGGCCACGACGCCGATGATCAGAACGGTCGCGAGCCCGATTCCCGTGTCGAACGCATTGGCGCTCACCGCCTTGACCGCCACGGGCGCGAGGTTGAGGCCGATCGCGGCGACCACAGCGCCGGTGACGGCCGGCGGCATCAGGCGCTCGACCCAGCCGACGCCCGACCACATCACGATCAGGGCAATCACGCCGTACAGCACCCCGGCTCCGACGATGCCGCCGAGCGCCACCGACAGATTCGGGTTCGGCCCCTGCCCGGCATAGCCGGTGGCCGCGATGACGACGGCGATGAACGCGAAGCTCGAGCCAAGATAGCTCGGCACGCGCCCGGCGACGATGACGAAGAAGATCAGCGTGCCGATGCCGGAGAACAAGACCGCAACATTCGGATCGAACCCCATCAGCAGCGGCGCGATGATCGTCGAGCCCGACATTGCGACGCAATGCTGGAGGCCGGACACAGCAGTCTGGCCCCAGGACAGCCGCTCCTCGGGCATGATCACGCCAGAGGTCTTCAACGTCCAGCGCGGAAAATAGCCTTGCTGGTCCGAGCCCGTTGCAGTCGACATGTTTCCCCCAATTGCGGGCGCAACGACCCGATCTTCGTGCGAACAGACAAAAATGTGATTGTCGCTTCTGCTGCGGCCATCACATGATGCAGCTCATGCAAGATTCAAATCCTGCAAGATCAATGCGTTCCGGGGCTCACTCTATGACACAAGTCGCGATCCAGCCAGCCATCCATCGCCGGCACCAGCCCTGGTACAAGATCCTCTACGTGCAGGTCTTGATCGCGATCGTACTCGGCGTGCTCATCGGCTATTTCTATCCTGATCTCGGCAAGGCCTTGAAGCCGCTCGGCGACGGCTTCATCGCGTTGATCAAGATGATGATCGCGCCGGTGATCTTCTGCACCGTGGTGCACGGCATCTCCTCGATGGGCGACCTCAAGCGCGTCGGCCGGGTCGGGCTGAAGTCGCTGATCTATTTCGAGACGGTCTCGACCGTCGCGCTCGCGGTCGGCCTGCTGGTCGGTGAGATTCTCCAGCCCGGGCGCGGCTTCAACATCGATCCCGCCACCATCGATCCAAAATCGGTCGCGACCTACGTCACCAAGGCCAAGGAAGAGGGCATCGTCGCCCATCTGATGGCGATCATCCCCGACAGCTATCTGGGCGCAATCGCGCGCGGCGACCTCCTGCAGGTGCTGCTGATCTCGATTCTCTCCGGCTTCGCCATCGCCTTCCTCGGCAAGGCCGGCGAGCCCATTGCGGACGCGATCGACAAGGCCGCGAAGATGTTCTTCGGCATCATCCGCATCATCGTCCGCGTCGCGCCGATCGGCGCCTTCGGGGCGATGGCGTTCACCGTCGGCGCCTACGGCCTCGGCTCGCTGCTCAACCTCGCGGCGCTGATCGGCACGTTCTATCTCACCAGCATTCTGTTCGTACTGATCGTGCTAGGTGCGATCGCGCGGCTGGCGGGCTTCTCGATCCTGCGCTTCATCGCCTACATCAAGGACGAGCTCCTGATCGTGCTCGGCACGTCTTCCTCCGAGACGGTGCTGCCGCAGATGATCCAGAAGATGGAGCATCTCGGCGCCTCGCGCTCGGTGGTCGGCCTCGTGATCCCGACGGGATACAGCTTCAATCTCGACGGCACCAACATCTACATGACGCTGGCGACGCTGTTCCTGGCGCAGGCGACCAACACGCATCTGACCATCTGGCAGGAGCTCGGCATCCTCGGCATCGCCATGATCACCTCGAAGGGGGCCTCGGGCGTGACCGGAGCCGGCTTCATCACGCTCGCGGCGACGCTCTCGATCGTGCCTGATATTCCGATCCAGTCGATCGCGATCCTGGTCGGCATCGACAAGTTCATGAGCGAATGCCGCGCGCTGACCAATCTGATCGGCAATGGCGTCGCCTGCGTCATCATCAGCATCTCCGAAGGCGAACTCGACCGCGACGCGCTGCACGAGACCATGGCCCACCCGCTGGAGATCGGCGAAGCGCTGGAACCGGGCGGAGGTGCGTAGATCGAAGACAGGCGCAGCCCAATTCCGATGCGGTAGTTTCCCGGAGTGGAAAATCGGCAGGATAAGCGTCACAAGAAAGCATTGGAATCACGGACTGATACTCATCTTTTTCACCCGACGCGCTGGGGGCAGGGCGTCGGGTTTTTATTATTCGAATGATGAGCCTTTGGAATCACGTCCGCCGGCAAGATCGAGCCGCCGCGTGACCCCGATTGCCCGCAGGAATGTCTCGTCATGACTGACGACGAGCAGAGCGCCGTCATAGGCTCTCAAGCCTGCCTCGACGGTTTCGATGGACTCGACATCCAGATGGTTGGTCGGCTCATCGAGAATCAGCAGGGACGGCGGAGTCAGCCCGCCAAGCACACAGGCAAGGCCTGCACGAAACAGCTGCCCGCCGCTCAGGCTTCCGACGATCTGCAAGGCAGCATCGGCGCGAAACATGAACCGCGCCAGTGCGGCGTGGCATTCATTCGCACCCGCCTTCGGATTGAGACGCCCGAAATTGTGCAGGATGGAGATCGCGGGATCGAGTAGCCTGACCTTCTGGTCGAACAACGCGAAGTCCGGCCTGACCCGCACGGTGCCGGAGAGCGGGCGCAGCTCGCCCGCGATCAGTTTCAGCAGCGTCGTCTTGCCGGAGCCGTTGGGACCAACTAGCGCGACGCGCTCCGGACCGACGATCGTGAGCGATAGATCGCGGAAGACCGGCCGCTCAGGCCGATAGCCTACACTGACGCCGTCGAGCCAAAGCACCTCCCTGCCCTCCGGCAGGCCGGTCGCGGGCAACTTGACCGACAACGGCTGAAGAATCTCGATGCGCCGGCGCGCCCCATCCACAGCATCGATCGCGTCTGCGCGCCGCCGCTCGGCGATTTGTGCGTTCTTGCCGCCGCTGTCCTCGCTACGGTCCTTGCGTGCACCGGCCAGGATCCGCGGCATGTCGCCCTTGGCGCGTTTCTTCCTTCCGCTGCCGTCCTTGCGCGCTTTCCTTTCCGCAGCCTCTTGGGCCTTGCCGTCGATCTCGGAGAGACGCTTTTCGGCATGCGCGAGGTCGTGCCGGACGGCCGCAAGCTCGACGGCCTTCTGCTCGCGATACCGCCTCCAATTGCCGCCGTATCGCGTAGCTCCGAGCGAGGTCAGTTCGACGATCGCGTCCATGGTCTCCAGCAAGCTCCGGTCGTGGCTGACGACGATCGCGCCGCCGCGCCAGGCGGCGAGCAGATCGGTCACCGCTTTGCGTCCGTCCTTGTCGAGATTGTTGGTGGGCTCGTCCAGGAGCAGGAAGTCGGGCTCGGCGAAAATCAGTGCGGCGAGTCGAACCCGGGTGATCTGGCCGCCGGACAGGCAAGATAGCTCCGTGTCGGGAGACGAATCGAACCCGAGGCGCGCCAGCGCGGCTTCGAGCCGCGTCTCGAGCGTCCAGTCGATCGCAGCGATCTCATCGGCCGAGGCATCGCCTCGCTCCGCACGGCGAAGCAGGTCCAGTGCCAGCCGCGCGCCGAACAGGTCGGCCACGGTCGCGCCGGCAAGGACCTGCACATCCTGACGCAACAGGCCGATGGTCCCGTTGATCAGAACGCGCCCTGACTGGGGCGCGGATTCCCCGGAGATCGACGCAAGCAGCGTCGTCTTCCCGACTCCGTGCGGCCGACGAGACCGGTCCGCTCGGCTGCGAATGTCAGATCGATGTTGGAGAGAAGAGAACGGCCGTCAGGCGTGGACAGCGACAGGTTCGAGAGAACGATTGAGGCAGACATGGAATTCCCCGTGAGCAAGGCAGGTGGGCTTTGCGGTCGGGCTCATATCCATGGCTGCAAGTATCCTGATTGAGGAACTCTCCAAATAGTCCCATCGAACGGCGAGATCAAGGCACGCCGCGAGGAGACGACAGCGCGGGAGGCGCTGTCGTCCTTCGTCGCCGTGTGCGGTCAACCCTTCAGGGCGGTGACCACCACCTCGATCAGTGCGCCGCCGCCGAGATCGGCGACGCCGACGGTGGCGCGGGTGGGGAGATTGTCGCCGAAGAACTCGGTCCAGGCGGCATCCATCTCCTTCTTCTTGGAGAGATCGGTGACGAAGATCGAAGCGCTGACGACGCGAGACTTGTCGGTGCCGGCCTCCTTCAGATAGCCGGCGATCTTGCCGAGGATGTTGCGGGTCTGCTCGCCCATCGAGACTGAGGTGTCGTCGGCAATGGTGCCACCGAGGAAGACGAAGCCGTTGGCCTCGACGGCGCGGTGCATGATGGGCGTGCGAATGCTGCGGTTGATGCTCATGATGTCCTCTTCTTAGAGCGTGGAGGGATGGAAGCGGTCGATGCCGAGATCACTGACGCGGGTCTGGGTGCCCCCGTTGACGATCAGCTCCGCCATCACGGCGCCCGCGCCGGGGCCGAGCTGAAAACCGTGCAGCGAGAAGCCGAACTGGTGATAGAGGCCCTTGTGACGGCTGCTTGGCCCGAACACGGGCAGATCGTCCTTCATCCTCGCCTCGATGCCGGCCCATGCGCGAACGATGGTGGCGCTGCGCATCACCGGGAATAGCTCGAACACGGTCTGCGCGCTGGTCGCGAGGCTCTTCCAGTCCAGCACCGTCTCGTTGCGGTCCTGGTCGGGCGTCGCCAGATGGCCGCCGCCGATCAGCACGGTGCCGCTCTTGAATTGCTTGAAGGAGAGTTTGCGCCCGCGCAGAATCACGACGGGATCGATGAAGTGTGGCACGCGCGAGGTGATCATCAGCATCGGCGCAACGGTCTCGACTGGAACGGCTTCGCCGAGCGCGGCTGCGATCCTGCCGGCCCAGGCGCCCGCGGCGTTGACGAGCACCGGCGCAGCATAGCTGTCCGTGCCGACGTCGACGTGCCAGAGCCCATCGCTGTAGCGGATATTGCTGGCGGCCACGCCCTCGCGCACGGTCGCACCTAATTGCTCCGCCTTGCGACGGAATGCCGTCGTCGTCTGCGCCGGATTGGCGGCTCCGTCCCGGCGCGAGACCACGCCGCCGGGACAGGTCTCGGCGACGGCCGGCACGAGGCGCCGTAGTTCAGTCGCGTCGATCAGCTCTTCATGGGTAAAGCCGAGCGCGTTGAGCTCGGCGACACGCGCGCGACAGATCGCGAGCTCCTCCTCGTCTTCCGCGACCAATACCTGGCCGTGGCTCTCGAAGCTGCAATTGTCGTCGAGGAGATCTGATATCTTCTCCCAGATCCCCATTGAGCGGATCGAGAGCGGGATTTCGGGAACATGCCGTGCGAGCTGACGGACTCCGCCGGCATTGACACCCGAGGCATGGCGGCCGGCGTAGTCCTTCTCGATCAGCACCGGCTTCAGGCCGGCGAGGCACAGATGCAACGCGGTCGAACATCCGTGGATGCCGCCGCCGACGACGATCGCATCCACGTTCCTGGTCATCCGCGCACCACGGCCTTGACGTCGGCTTCGGTCTTCGGAACGGCGGCCAGCTCGGCGAGCGTGATCGGCTTCACCGGCGCGCGCAGACGGTAATAGCCGATCTCCTGCGGGGACTTGCCGCGCGCCTGCGCGATCAGCTCGGTGACGGTGAGGCCGCAGAGCCGGCCCTGGCACGGACCCATGCCGGTGCGGCGATAGGCCTTGAGCTGATTCGGCCCGGTTGCACCAATGGCGACGGAATCGAGAACATCCTTGGCGGTCACCTCTTCGCAGCGGCAGACGATGGTGTCGCCCGAGGGGATACGGAATTGCGGCGCTGGGCGGAAAAGGGTGTCGAGGAAGACGCGGCCGCGCTCGGCCTTCGCGAGATCGGCGCGGAGCGTTGCAATTGCAGGGAGCTTCGCCGCGGCTGCAGGTGCTAGTGCATCCACCGCCGCACGCGCCGCGATGCGGCCGCGGACTACGGCTGCATTTGCGCCGCCGATGCCTGCCCCGTCCCCTGCGATAGCAATGCCGGCGACCGGCGAATTGCCGCTCGCATCGAGCACCGGCGACCAACACAATTGCAGATCGTCCCAGTGATGCTCGACGCCAGCCGCCATCGCCAGATTGACGTTGGGCACGACGCCCTGATGCAACAGCAGCAGATCCGCAGGTATGGTCTCGCGCTTGCGGCCGGCGACATAGCTTACGCTGGCGAGCAGGCCGTCACCAGCCGCAGAGAGCTCGGTGACGCCCGAGACGACCTGCACCTTCGCCTTCACCTCGCGCATCATCGATAGGCCCTTGGCGAAATAGGGCGAGGTCAGGAACGCGAAGGCGTGCGGCAGCGCCGCGAGATAATTGCGGCGCTCGGTGGTGTCGAGAATGCGGTCGATGCGGCCGCCAAGTCGCAGGATCTGCGCGGCGAGCAGCCAGAGCAGCGGCCCCTGCCCTGCGATCACCGTGCGTCCATCGGGCACCAGTGCCGAGGACTTCAGCATGGTCTGCGCCGCGCCCGCGGTCATCACGCCCGGCAGCGTCCAGCCGGGAATCGGGAACGGCCGCTCCAGCGCGCCGGTCGCAAGAATCACACGCTTGGCCTTGACGAAGGCGGATGCGCCGCCGATGGACACGGCGATCTCGAGATTGCGGTCGAGGCTCCAGACCGTGGCACGATGGATGACCTCGGCGCCGCTCGCACGCAGCGCCTGCACAAGATCGGCACCGACCCAGTAATCGGCGCCGAGCTGGTTGCGGTCGGTCACCGGCGTCGAGGAGATCGCGCGAAACACCTGGCCGCCGGGGCCGATATTCTCGTCGAGCAGCAGCGTCGAGAGGCCGGCCTCGGCGGATGTCGCGGCAGCAGCAAGGCCCGCGGGCCCGGCGCCGATCACCACGACGTCGTAGTCTTCGGACTTGGGAGCCACAGTCATTTTCCGATCTCCCGCTTGCCCTTCTGGATTTCGACCTGCATGCCCTCGGCGACGGGCACGAGGCAGCCTTGCCGATTGCCGACGCCGTCAATCGTGACGAGGCAGTCGAAACACACGCCCATCATGCAATAGGGCAGACGCGGCGCGCCGCTCACTGCGGTAGAACGCCGTGCGTCAACGCCGGAGGCCAGCAGCGCGGCGGAGACGGTGTCACCTTGGCGCGCTGCGACGGCAACGCCGTCGACGAAGATCTGGACCGGTGGACGCTGGTCCTGTTCGGATCGCCTGAACATGGGGATGTCTCTTGGCTCCTTGCTGAATAATTTCTAGTAGCCGCTGTTGTTCGCCGCGCCCGCGCCGCCAAAACGGCTGGCCGAGAACGCGCCGACAAGCTCCGGCTCGAGCGCGCCCTGCGCCACCATGCGTGCGACCTCGAACGCGTGGTTGGATGCGAGCGTCACGCCGGAATGGCAGCAGGCCACGAACGCGCCGGGATGCGTCTCCGACTGGTCGTAGATCGGAAAGCCGTCCTGCGGCATCACGCGAATGCCGGCCCAGCTCCTGACTACGTTGAGGCGCGACAGATGCGGGAACATGCGCTGGGCGCGGTCGGTCATCACTGAGCTGATCGAGTGCTTCAGTGCGCGGTCATCGAGCTCGTCCTCCTTGCTGTCGCCGATCATCACCGTGCCCTCGTCGGTCTGGCGGATCGTCGTCAGCGGATGCGGCAAGAACGGCATGGTGCGCTCGGTCACGACGATCTGGCCGCGAGTCGGTCCCATCGGAGCAAGGAGGCCGACCATCGGCGCCAGCGTCTGATTGGCATTGCCCGCCGCTAGCACGATCTTGGCGGCGCGCAGCTCGCCCTTCGGCGTGGCCAAGCGGAATTCGCCGCCGCTCTTGCCGATCGCCGAGACCGGCCGCTCCGGAAAATAATCGATGCCGAACGCCCTGAAGCCAGTGTGGAAGGCCCGGAAAGTGCGCAGCGAGTTGACGTGACCGTCGAGCGGGCAATAGCTGCCGCCCGAGACTTCGGGGCCAATCAGCGGCAGCGATTTCTTGACTTCCGACGCCGACAACATCTCCATCTTGTAGTCGGCGGCGCCGATCTGGTTGTGCATGCGTTTGACGAGGTCGGCGCGCTGGCCGAATTCGTCCTCGCCAAGCGTGAGATGAAAGCCGCCGTTCTGCTGGAGGCAGACATCGAGGCCGGTCTGCTGCTTCAGTTCGGACGCGAGCCGGCCCCACGCCTCCGACGCGCGCACCGTCCAGACCGTATAGGCCGGCATGCCGAGCCCCTTGCTCTGGACCCAGACCAGCGCAAAGTTCGCGCGCGAGGCGCGCTTCGTGATATCGCCCTCGTCGAGCACGGCAACCTTCTTGCCGATGCGGCCGAGGCCCCAGGCAATGGCGGAGCCGAGCAGTCCGCCGCCGACGACGGCGACGTCGTATTCCCCTGACATGAGTTCTCCTATCGTCCCGTATCGCCCTTGCCGGCGAGCACGCGGTCGAGCCCGTAGAAGCGGTCGAGCAGAATGAGGGCGGTCATGGTGATCGCGATCACGCAGGCCGAGACCGACGTTACCAGCGGATCGATGTTGTCCTGGATATAAAGGAACATGCGGACCGGCAACGTCTCGGTCCCTGGTGCCGCAAGGAAGACGGTCATGGTGAGATCGTCGAAGGACTGGATGAAGGCGAGCGCCCAGCCGCTGATGACGCCCGGCAGGATCAGCGGCAAGGTCACGCGGCGAAACAGCGTCCAGCCGCCGGCGCCGAGCGAGACGGCCGCCATCTCGACCGTGCGGTCCATGCCGGTCGCCGCCGCGAGCGTCAGCCGCAGCGCAAACGGGAACACGATGATGACATGGGCGATGATCAGCGCGGCAAAGCTGCCGCCGAGCCCCGCCGAGGTGAAGAAGCGCAGAAAGGCGATGCCGAGCACGACATGCGGGATCATCAGCGGCGACAGGAACAGCGCCGCCAGCACATCACGGCCGCGGAAGCGATAGCGCGCGATCGCGAGCGCGGCAGGCACCGCGAACAGCAGCGCCACCAAGGACGAGAGCGCGCCGAGTCCGAGGCTGACCCAGAAGGCGTGGATGAACTCAGGATAATTCGCGATGGTCCTGAACCAGCGCAGCGAAAAGCCGTGGGTCGGCAGCGATAGAAAACCTTCGGGCGTGAAGGCGACAAGGCAGACCACCAGGATCGGCGCCACCATGACGATGACGAAGATGGTGTGGAAGATCAGCGCGAGCGGACCGTTCCGGCTCATCGGAACACCTCTGCATAGCGGCGCTCGATCAGCGCGTTGCTGCCGACCACGATCAGCACCAGCGCGACCAGCAGCAGCGTTGCGACCGCAGCGCCCAGCGGCCAGTTCAGGGTGTTGAGGAATTCGTCATAGGCGAGCGTCGCAGCGACCTTGAGCCGGCGGCCACCGATGATCGCGGGCGTCGCGAAGGCGCTGGCCGACAGCGAGAACACGATGATCGCCCCCGACAGCACGCCCGGCATGATCTGCGGCATGATGATGCGGCGGATGATGGTGGCAGGGCTCGCGCCGAGCGACATCGCGGCATTCTCGATCTGCGGATCGAGGCGCTGGAGCGCCGCCCACACCGACAGCACCATGAACGGCATCATCACATGCGCGAGCGCGACGACCATGCCTGTTTCGGTGAACATGAAGGGAATGGGCGAACGGATCGCGCCAAGCGACATCAGCAGCTTATTGACGAGGCCGTTATTGCCGCCGAACAGCAACGCCCAGCCGAGCGTGCGTGCCACCACGGAGATCAAGAGCGGCCCGAGAATGACCAGCAGGAAGAAGCTCTTCCAGCGACCACTCATGCGGTTGAGGATATAGGCTTCGGGCGCGCCGAGCAGCGCGGTGAGCAGCGTGGTCAGGATCGCGATGCGGAAGGTCCGCCAGAACATCTCGGCGTAATAGGGATCGGTCGCGATCTCGTGCCAGTTCTTGAGGATGAAGACCGGCTCGATGCCCTTGTACTGGCCCCAATCGTGGAACGACAGCATCACCGTCATCGCCAGCGGAATCAGCAGCACGCCGACGAACAGCATCAAGGCGGGCGCCGTCAGCGCCCAGGGCGCGCGCGTGCTGCGCTCCTCGACGGCCATGCTCATGCGCCAGCCCTCGCGCGCACGCTCATGTCCGCAGGTTGCCAGGTGAGGCGAACCGCGTCGCCTTCGGCCGGCTGCGCCTTGCCGTCGTTCTGGCGGATCACGATCGCCGGGCCGCATTCGCTGTCGCACTGGAACAGCCAGTGATTACCCTGGAAGATGCGCGTGCTGATCTTTGCGCTGAGCCCTGTATCGCCAAAGCCGATTCTTTCGGGGCGAACGCTGACGGTGACGGGACCGCCAAGCCCGGCCGGCGCCGGTGCGCGCCAGGAGCCGGCCACCAACTGCGTCGGCGCGACGGTCTGGTCGATTGTTCCGGCAAAGTCGTTGGTCTTGCCGAGGAATTGCGAGACGAAGGCCGAGGCCGGCTTCTCATAGGTTTCCTGCGGCGTGCCGATCTGCTCGATCTTGCCCTGGCTCATCACCACGATGCGGTCGGACAGCGACATCGCCTCGTTCTGGTCGTGCGTGACCAGGATCGTGGTGGTGCCGATGGTGCGCTGGATCTGGCGCAGCTCGATCTGCATCTCCTCGCGCAGCTTTGCGTCGAGATTGGACAGCGGCTCGTCGAGCAGCAGCACACTCGGCTTGATCACCAGCGCGCGCGCCAGCGCCACGCGCTGTTGCTGGCCGCCGGACATGCGGCGCGGATGGCGCTCCTCGTAGCCGGCGAGCCCCACCATCGCCAGCGCGGCCCGCACGCGCTCGGCCCGCTCGCCTCGGGATACGTTGCGCATCTCGAGGCCAAAGGCGACGTTCTCCGCCGCGGTCATATGCGGAAACAGCGCGTAGCTCTGGAACACGATGCCGAGGCCACGCTTGGCCGGATGAACCGCGGTGAGGTCCTTGCCCTCCAGGCGGATCGCGCCGCGCGTGGGATCGAGGAAGCCCGCGATCATCTGCAATGTCGTGGTCTTGCCGCAGCCGGACGGGCCGAGGAAGGAGATGAACTCCCCCTTCCCCACAGACAGGCTGAAGTCATCGACCACAGTCTGCGCGCCGAACTGCTTTGCGACCCGATCGAGCTCGAGATAGGCCATGACGCTGTCTCCGCCGCGACCGATCAGCGCTCGACCTCGCGGTTCCAGCGCTTGGTCCACTCCTCGCGCTTGTCGTTGATGACCGTCCAGTCCGGATTGTAGAGCTTGGCCGCACGCTCGCCGATCGGCGCCATCTTGCCGAGCTCGGGCGGAATCACCAGCGATTTCAGCACCGGGCCGTAGCCGTAGTCCTTCAGCAGCACGAGCTGGATCTTTGGATCGAGCAGCATCTTGACGAAGCTCGCTGCGAGCGGCGAGGCGTTGGGCTTGTTGATCGGACACGCCGTGGTCAGCAGGGTCGCCGCGCCTTCCTTCGGGTACACGAAGTCGACGGGAAAGCCGGTATTGGCAAAGCTCTGCACGCGGCCGGTACCCCACACCGCGATCACGGCCTGGCCGGACTGGAACAGCTCGGTCATCTTGCCCGGTGACGGCTCATAGGCCAGCACGTTCGGATTGATCTGCTCCTTGAAGATCTTGAAGCCGGAATCGACGTTGGTCTCGCCGCCGCCGTTCATCTTCGACAGCATCACCAGTGCTTCGAGGCCGTAGGTGTTGTTGATCGGCGGGATCACGAGCTGCTTGGCGTATTTCGTGTCCTTCAGGTCGTTCCACGAAGTCGGCGGCGCCCAGCCCTTCTCCTTGAACACCTTGGTGTTGTACATCAGGCCGGTCGCGACGATGCCGATCGCGACGGCACGATCGTCCTTGAAGCGCGCTGTATCGTAGAGATCGGCCGGCAGTCCCTCGAGCTTGCCGCAGAAGCCGAGCTGGATCGCCTGGTACATCGGGCCGTCGTCGACGATGGCGACGTCGATCTGCTGGTTGCCCTTCTGCGCCTGAAGCTTTGCCAGCGTGTCGGTGGAGTTGCCGGCAACGTACTCGACCTTGACGCCGTTCTCCTTCTCGAAGGCCGGAATCACCTCGTCGCGGATGGTCTTCTCGAACGAGCCGCCATAGCCGGCGACATAAAGCGTTTTCTGCTGGGCCGAGGCGACCGAGGGGGCGGCAATGAGCGCTGCGATGCTGACCGCAGTCAGAAGGCGAAGAGTCTTCATATGGACCGATCTCCAATACCGGAATGAGGTGACGTGCCGACAAGTCTCCGGCCGAAGCGCCTGCCGCATTTCCTTCCGCGCCATCCTTCTCCCGACCAGGGCTCCGGCCCCTGCTCGGCGGGTTTAGCGCGATCTGGAGGTTGGAAGTCCTCCAATCTGCCGAAAAAGCGGGCTGTCTCCAGCTCTGATGAAAAAGATCGCAACCTATACTTCCATCGTCCAATGAATAATGGCACCCTTTGCATGCTGAAATGTTATGATTGGATCACGGGATGGCGCGGATCAATTCGCGGCAGGTGGAGGCCTTCCGGGCCACGATGCTGACCGGCAGCGTCACCGAGGCGGCGAAGCTGATGGCGGTGACGCAACCCGCGGTCAGCCGGCTGCTGCGCGACTTCCAGGCGCTGCTCAAGATGGAGCTGTTCGAGCGGCGCGGCACCGGCCTCGTGCCCACCGCGGCCGCGATGGCGCTCTACACCGAGGTCGAGCGCTCCTTCGTCGGTCTCGAGCGCATCACGGCAGCGGCCGAGGAAATCCGCGGCCGCCGCACCGGCTCGCTGCGGATCGCTGCGCTGCCGGCGCTGGCCAACGGCTATCTGCCGCGGCTCGCGGGGCATTTCTTGATGGAGCGGCCCAATCTCAACCTTGCCTTCTTCGGCGTGATCTCGCCGATCGTGGTCGACTGGGTGCTGAACAACCAATGCGACATCGGTTTTGCCGAGGTGCCGATCGCGCATTCCGGCCTGCCGAGCCTACGGCTGCCGGGCCTGGCGCGGGTCGCCGTGCTGCCGACCGGTCATCATCTGGCCGAGAAAGAGGTGCTGGAGCCGCGCGATTTCGAGGGCGAGACCTTCATCTCACTGTCGGCGGGATCGTCGAGCCGGCACCTCGTCGATCAGGTTTTCCATCGTCACGATGTCCGTCGCGTGCTCAGAGTCGAGACCACGCTGTCGGAAATCATGTGTGGCATGGTGTCGTCGGGGCTGGGCGTTTCGATCTGCGATCCCTTCACCGCGCAGGAATTCGCAACGCGCGGCGTCGTCGTGCGGCGCTTCCTGCCGCGCATCGACTTCGAATTCTCCGCGGTCTTTCCTGCACAGCGCAGTCCTTCACCGGTGGCGCTGGACCTGGTCGAGACCATGCGCAAGGCGCTGGTGGAGTTCGAGGATCAAGGCGCAATAGCGCCAGGCTAGATCGTTGCACGCCGCGGGTTCGCTGAACCTCTCCCGCTTGCGGGAGAGGGAGCGCACCGTCTTCGTGGCATCAATCAAGCGCCCGACGCGACCGTCACCCGTTGAACGCAGCCTGCGCCTCCGGCAGATCCCAGATCTTGCCGATCGCGGCGCTGCCCGCCGCCGTGATCGCCGCCTCATCGGCGCCGAGATAGCGGCCAGCGTCGATCAGCACGCGGCCGTCGACCATGACCTGATCGATATTGGCGCGGTTGGCGAGCGCGATCAATGCGCGGCGCGGGTCGAACAGCGGCCGAAGATGGGGGTGAGTGAGATCGACAACGGTGAGATCGGCGGTGGCGCCCGGCTCGATGCGGCCGAGATCCGGACGCTTGATGACATCGGCGGCGACAGCCGTGTTTGCTTCGATCAGCTCCGGCGAGTTCGCGACGTCGGGACGCGCCGAGGTGACCTTTGAGATCAGCGACGCCGCATTGAGCTCGCCGAGCAAGTCCATGTTGTAGCCGTCGGTGCCGATCACGGTGCGCACACCGTGCTCGGCGAAGCGGCTGAACGCCGCGGTGACGCCGGCGCGCGCGAACACGCGCGGGCAGTTCAGCACGGTCATGCCGCGCGCGGCCATGAGCTTGAGATCGTCGTCGCTGCTGAACATGCAATGCGCCGCCATGAGGTCGGGCGCCAGCAGGCCGAGCCAGTCCAGATATTGCGCCGGCGTACGGCCGCCATAGCGCCGACCGATGGTCTCGACCTCGGCGCGGCTCTGCGCCATGTGCGTCGTGATGGGCACGCCGAGCTCGCGCGCCCGCACCGCGCAGGCCTTCAAGAGATCGGGGCCGCAGGTGTCCGTGGCATGCGGGCTCATCGCAAAGCTGATGCGGCCGTTGCCGCGATCGTTCCAGCGCTGATAGAGCGCATCCCAGGTCGCCATGTCGGCGGCGCCGTCATCACCCGAATAGTGCACCACGCCGTCCGGGCCTGCTTTGGCGTCGGATGTGGAGAACAGATAGGGCGCGCCGTAGAACCGGATGCCCATCTCCTCCGCCGCGTCGAACATTTCCGGAATCGAATTGCGGAACGGCTCCATCACCGTGGTGGCGCCCCCCTTCAGGAGTTGGAGGATGCCGAGCCGCGCCACCGCCATGCGCTCTTCCGCCGATAACAGATCGGCGCCGCGCTTGGTGAGCGGCAAGAGCACCGTATAGACGATGCTCTGGTTGTTGCGGCGACCATTGCCATCTTCCGTATGGCTGCGCGCGACCGCTTCGGAGAAGCAGTGATTGTGCAGGTTCAAAAGGCCCGGCAGCACGAAGCGGCCGGGACGGTCGTAGACCTGATCCGCCTGCGGCTTGTCATGCGTAACCGCGGCGATCTTCCGGCCCTCGACCAGGACCCAATGGTCGCGCAGCACGTGCTGCGCGCCGTCCCTGCGTGACAGCACATAGCTGCCAAAGATTGCGGTGGTGCTCATGCGGGGCGTACGTTCCAGAACACGGCGGTGCCGTCGAGAATGCCGGTGATGGCCTTGCGATAGGCGGTCGGCTGCTTGTACAGGCCGATCGGAACATAGGGGATTTCCTCGAACGCCACCGCCTGGATCTCGCGGCAGATGCGCTGCTGCTCGGCGAGCTCGGAGGCCGCCAGCCATTGGCTGCGCAGCTCGCCCATCTTCGTGCTCGCATACCAGCCGGCGACCTTGCCTTCGCCGCGGATGTTGGTGTTGCCGGCCGGGTTGAGCCAGTCGATGCCCTGCCAGTTGCCGACCGCCGCGCTCCAGCCGCCCTGCCCGATCGGGTCCTTCTTCAGCTGGCGCTGCAACACGACGGCGAAATCGAGCCCGGCATATTCGACGTTCATGCCGGCCTTGCGCAACGAGTCGACCGCGATCTCGCCCAGCGGCTTCTGCGCCAGCGAGTTGGTGGGGACGAGCACCACGATCTTCTCGCCGTTATAGCCGGCGGCCTTGAGGTCGGCCTTGACCTTGTCGTAGTTGCGCGGGCCGCGGAAGACGTCGAGACCGACCTCGCTCGCCATCGGCGTGCCTGGGGCGAAATAGCCGATCGGTGAAACCTGAAAGGCGGGATCGACGCCGGCAACCGCGGTCATGAAGGCGGACTGGTCGATCGCCCCCAGCAGCGCGCGGCGGATCGCGGGATTGTCGAACGGCGGCTGCAGATGATTGAGGCGCAGCATGCAGGCATAGCCTCTGGGATCGAGGATGCGCGTCTCGATGTCTCCGGCGGCCTTGATGACGGGCAACAGGTCATGCGGCGTGGTCTCCTGCCAATCCTGCTCGCCGGTCTGCAGCGCGGCGACGCCGGTGCCGGCATCGGGCGTCGTGGTCCAGACCACGCGGTCGTAGTGCACGATCTTAGGCCCGGCGGTCCAGTCCGGCTTGCCGTCGGTGCGCGGCTGATAGCGCTCGAATTTGGCATAGGCATTGCGGGCGCCCTGCACGCGCTCGTCGGCGAGATAGCGGAACGGACCGCTGCCGATCACCTCGGTCAGCGGCTTGAACGGATCCTGGCTCGCCAGCCGCTCCGGCATCATGAAGCAGGCATTGATCGCGGCCTTGCCGAGCGCCTGCGGCAGCAGCGGGAACGGACGCTTGAGACGAAAACGGATGGTACGGTCGTCGGCAGCCAGCAGCTCAGCCGTCGCCTCCAACAACTCGCCGCCAAAGCCGTCGCGCGCGGCCCAGCGGCGGATGCTGGCGACGCAGTCGCGGGCCAGCACGCGCTCGCCGTCGTGCCAGAACAGACCATCACGAAGCGTGAGGTCCCACTGCAGCTGGTCGCCGGAGATGACATGGCCCGACAGCATTTGCGGCGAGACTTGGAGCGAGGAGCTCATGCCGTAGAGCGTGTCGTAGACCATGAAGCCGTGGTTTCGCGACACCTGCGCCGTCGAGTAGATGGGATCGACGAAAGCGAGGTCGATCACGGGGATGAAGCGCAGCGTGGACTGCGATTCAGCGCGGACGATGCCCGGCAGCGAGAGAGCCGGCACTGTAGCGGCTGCCTTCAGGAGCGAGCGGCGAGAGATGGGCATTAGCGGTTACCGGCTTCGTGACGCAGGAAGTTCTCGACGATCTTCTCGCCGGTGGTGACCCAGACGTCCGGGCACGATTTTGCGTAGGTCAGGAACTCGCGTAGCAGCCTCAGCCGCATGGGACGGCCGCTGCATTGTGGATGCAGCACCGTCGTCACCATCGCGCCCCAGTCGCGGACTTCGTTGAGCTCATCCCTCCACAGCGAGAGCACATGCTCCCTGGGGAAGATCGAGCGCGGGCTGAAGCGCGCCGAGAGGCCGTGCATCCAGTCGTCATAGCTCGCGGTCACCGGCAGCTCGATCGTGCCGGGCTTGCCGTCGGCGAGGCGATGGCGATAGGGCCTGACGTCGTCGCGGAACGAGGAGGTGTAGACGATGCCGTGGCGCACCAGCGCGACGCGCAGCTCTTCCGTGAACTCGCCGTAGGGCGCGCGGTAGCCGGTCGGCTTGACGCCGAGCCGGCGCTTCAGCGCCTCGAAGCCGCGCTCCAGCTCCTCCTCGATCCAGGGATCGCCGGGATCCGGCAGTAGATGATGATAGCCGTGATGGCCGATCTCGTGACCGGCCTTGAGGATGGACTCCGCCATCGCCGGATGCGCGTCGACCGACCAACCCGTGACGAAGAACGTCGCCTTGAGGCCGAGTTGGTCGAGCAGCTCCAGCAGCTTCGGCGTGCCGACGCGCGCCTCATAGCCACCATAGCTCATGGTGATGAGCCGCTGCGCATGACCTGCGTCCTTGCTGGTCCAGGCGCTCTCGGCGTCCACGTCGAACGACAGGAACATCGCGGATGTGTACGGCTTCGGCCAGGGATATTCCGGCGCGGGATCCGCGGTGTTGGCCGGAACGAGCGGAATGCTCTGGAGTGCCTTACTGTCCAGCATTGATGGTCGCCTTCTCGATTGCGTTGTCGCTCAATTTCCACTTCGCCAGCAGGGTCTTGTAGGTGCCATCCGCGATCAGCGCGTCGACCGCCTCCAGCATCGCCTGCTGCAATGCCTTCTCCTTCACCGGCAGAGCAATGCCGGTGAACTGCTGTGCGATGGGCTCGCCCACGGTCGCATAGGTGTTGGGCTCGAGGTCCATGATGTAGGGCAGCGTCTCGTTGCCCTGGGCGGCGGCATCGATGCGGCCTTGCCTCAGCTGGGTGCGCGCGTCCGCCGAGCCGTCGGTGCCGACGACCTGGATCGGATTGCTGCCGCAGTTCTTCTCGCTCCACGCCGCGATCTGCGCCGGGAACATGGTGCGGCGGCTGGCGCCGACTTTCTTGCCGCAGAGCGCCACCGCATCCTTGAACTCGGTCTTGCGCGACGCTTGCACGAAGAACTGCGGACCGCTCCGCAAGTAATCGACGAAGGACGCGACCTCGTGCCGGCTCGCATAGTCGGTGAAGCCGGACAGGATGGCATCTACCCGCCCGGTCGAGATCGACGGCATGAACTCGGCAAAGCTCGTCTCCTGCCATTCGATCTTGAGACCGAGCTTGCGGCCGATGGCCTCGCCCAGATCGATATCGAAGCCGGAGAGCGCGTTGGTGGCGGGATCGCGGAATTCCATGGGCGGATAGTTCGGCACCAGCGCCACCTTGAGGCTGCCACGCTTGACGATCTCCGCCGGCAGCTCGATCGCCATCGCGGACACGCTCATGGCCCCCAGCAATGCCGCCGCAACCAAAAGTCTCCTCATCACTACGCCCCCAATTTTCAGATCACAGCCGAAAGAAATGCCCTGGTGCGCGCCTCGCGCGGCGCGCCCAGAACGTCCGATGCCCGCCCCTGCTCGACGATCGCGCCCTGGTCCATGTAGACGACGCGGTCGGCGACCTCGCGCGCGAAACCGAGCTCGTGCGTCACCACCATCATGGTCATGCCGCTCTTCGCCAACTGCTTCATCACCGCGAGCACCTCACCGACGAGCTCGGGATCGAGCGCGCTGGTGGGCTCGTCGAACAGCATCAGCATCGGCTTCATCGCGAGCGCCCGCGCGATCGCGACGCGCTGCTGCTGCCCGCCGGAGAGCTGCGCGGGATACCAGTCCGCCTTGGCCGCAAGCCCAACGCGACGGAGCAGCTCGATCGCCTCCGCGCGCACCTCGTCGGCCTTACGCCCCTGAACCTGGGTCGGGCCCTCGGTGATGTTCTCCAGCGCAGTCTTGTGCGGGAACAGGTTGAAGCGCTGGAACACCATGCCGGTCTTCAGCCGCTGCCGCGCGATCTCGCCCTCGCTCAAGCGACGGAGCTTGCCGCCCTGCTCGCGCACTCCGAGCAGCTCGCCATCGAGCCAGATGCCGCCCGCATCGATCGTGGCGAGCTGGTTGATACAGCGGAGGAGCGTGGTCTTGCCGGAGCCCGAGGCGCCGATCAGGCACATCACCTCGCCGGGCCAGACGTCGAGCGAGACGCTTTTGAGAGCCTGGAACTCGCCAAAGTTCTTGCTGACGGAGCGGATCGCGACGAGGGGTTTTGTCATCGCGCAAGCCGCAATATGCCGCGTGCGAAGCGACGTTCGAGCAGCATCTGAAGCGGGGTCAGGATTGAGACCACGAGCAGGTACCAGAGCCCGGCGACAATCAGGAGCTCGATGACGCGGGAGTTGGCGTAGTAGATGTTCTCGGCGTTGTGCAGCAGTTCGGGATATTGAATGACGCTCGCGAGCGAGGTCGCCTTCACCATGCCGATGAACTCGTTGCCGAGCGGCGGGATCACCACGCGCATAGCCTGCGGCAGCACGATCCGGCGCAACGCGCGCAGCCGCCCCATGCCGATCGCCTGCGCCGCTTCATATTGTCCGATGTCGACTGACAGCATGCCGGCGCGCATCACTTCGGAGGTGTAGGCGCCCTGGTTGATGCCGAGCCCGAGCAGCGCGGCGAGGAACGGCGTCATGACGTCGACGGCGCGCGCGGACCACAGGCCGGGAATGCCGATGGTCGGAAACACCAGCGCGAGGTTGAACCATAGCAGCAGTTGCAGGATCAGCGGGGTGCCGCGAAACAGCCAGGTGTAGCCGGCGGCCACCGACTTCAGCACCGGATTGGGCGACAGCCGCATGATGGCGACGACGATGCCGAGCACGATGCCGAGCGCCATCGCCAGCACCGCCATCACCATGGTGTTGACGATACCTTCGAGGATGACCTTTGCGGTCAGGAAGCGGCCGACATAGGACCATTCGATCTGGCCGCCGGCGAACGCGCGCGCGATCGCCGCCAGCACGATGACGATCAGGGCCGCGCTCAGCCAGCGGAACCAGTGCGGCTCGCGCGCGATCTGCATTCCCGACAGGTCGGGAAATCCGTCCGCGAGTGCCGGTGCCGGCTTCATTGCGGCGCCGCGTTCAGCATGGGCTGGGCGACCGCGTTGGCACTTAAGCCCCATTTGTCGAGAATGGCCTTGTAGGCGCCGTCGGTGATCATCGCCGCGAGCTTCTCCGTCACGACCTCGCGCAGGGCCGCATCGTCCTTGCGGAACATGATGCCCTGGTAGCCCTTGGCGAAGGGCTCGCCGACCACGCGGTATTTCCCGGGCTCCTGTGTTTGCGCGTAAGGCAGCGTCTCGCTGCCCTGCACGGCGGCGTCGATGCGGCCCTGCTTGAGCTGGTTGCGGACATCGATCGAGTTCTCGCCCGGAACATACTGGATCGCCGGCTTGCCGGCCGGTTCGCAATTCTGCTTGCTCCACTTCTCGATCTCGACCGGGAAGCTGGTGCTGCGGGTGGTGCCGACCTTCTTGCCGCAGAGATCGGTCGCGGCCTTGGCCGCGTTGTCAGCCATCACGAAGAACTGCGGGCCGGTTGCGAGGTAGTCGACGAAATCGGCAGTCTCGCGCCGCGAGGCGCGATCGGAGATGCCGGAGATGATGAAGTCGGCGCGCTTGGTCTGGAGCGAAGGAATCAGCTCGGCGAACGGCGTCTCGCTCCAGACGATCTTCAGCCCACCGAGCCGCCTGGCGAGCTCGTTGGCAAGATCGATGTCGAGCCCGACCAACTCGTTGGTCGCGGGATCGCGATATTCCATCGGCGCGTAGGTGGAGTTGACGGTGAGCTTCAGCGCGCCCGCCTGCTTGATCTCCGCCGAAAGCTCGGCTGCCTGCGCCGACGTCGCGGTAGCCAGCGCTGCAAGCACAAGGAAATGCGAGAGGCGTGTCATGTCAGCTCCTTTGCCAACGGTTGGCGGGTCCTATTGCTAACGGCGTGCCATTTTGTCAGTCCGCGTCGAGAACGGCCGGCTCGATGACGCCGGCGCGTTCGGTGATCACCCTGTACTGTTCGGGCCGCCGGTGGGCGGCGAAATTGAACATCTTGTCCTTGCCCTGGCGGCAGAGATCGAGATCGATGTCGGCGACGATCACCTCGTCGGCCAGCGTCTCGGCCTGAGCGACGATGCGGCCATTGGGATCGACGATGCAGGAGCCGCCGATCAGCCCGGAGCCGTCCTCCTCGCCCGCCTTCGCCACCGAGATCGCCCATGTCGCGTTCATGTAGGCATTGGCCTGCGTCACCAGCGTCGAGTGGAAGGTGCGCAAGGCGCCATCTTCCGTCGTGCCGCCATTGGGATCGTAGGCCGCCGAATTGTAGCCGATGCAGACGAGCTCGACGCCTTGCAGGCCGAGCACGCGCCAGGATTCCGGCCAGCGGCGATCGTTGCAGATCATCATGCCCATGATGGCGTGGGCCCAGGACGAGCCGGCGCGGAAGGCGGGAAAGCCGAGGTCGCCATATTCGAAATAGCGCTTCTCGAGCTGCTGGTAGCGCGCGCCCGGACGCGGCTCGACCGAGCCCGGAAGGTGCACCTTGCGGTAGCGGCCGAAAATCTCCCCTTCGCGATCGACCAGGACAGAGCAATTGTAGCGCCGGCCTTCCGGCGTCAGCTCGGCATAGCCGACATGGAAGCCGACACGCAGCGCACGCGCTCGATCGAACAGCTTCGCCACCGCCGGGTTCGGCATGCCGCGCTCGAAATATTGGTCGAGGGCCTCGCCTTCGAGCAACCAGCGCGGGAAGAAGGTGGTGAAGGCAAGCTCGGGAAACACCACGAGGCTCGCGCCGCGGCCGGCCGCCTCCTCCAGCAGGTCGAGCATCCGCGACAGCGTATGCTCGCGCGTATCGGCTTTTTGCGTCGGCCCCATCTGAGCGGCGGCGGCGCGAAGAACACGAACCAAGTTTGCCTCCAATCTGTGCGCAGTGCTGCCTCAATGGGCGAATGAACCCTTTGATGCGACGCGCAAATCCGCTGCCATTACGGGCGAGCGGGGCTGCAAAATCAATTCGCGTTGCTATGATGTTTTGGCCCTGAGTATAATCGGCAGTGATATGAACCTGCGTCAGCTCGAGATCCTGCGCGCCGTCATCCGCCACCGCACCACGGTCGCGGCGGCGGACGAGCTGGCGCTGTCGCAGCCCGCGGTGAGCAACGCGCTGAAGACGATGGAGGCGCAGACGGGTTTCGCGCTGTTCGAGCGCGTCAACAACCGGCTGTTTCCGACCGCCGAGGCAATGGCGCTCTACAAAGAGAGTGAGGCGATCTTCGCATTGCACGCCAAGCTCGAGAACCGCGTGCGCGACCTGCGCGAGAACCGTTCCGGGCATCTCGCCATCGTGGCGACCCCGCCGCTCGCCTACAGCATCATCCCTTCCGCGCTGTCAGGCTTCCTGCGCCGTCGCCCGGAGACGCGCGTGTTCTTCGACGTGCGCCGCTACGAGGGCATCATCGAAGGCGTGCTCAGCCGCGTCGCCGAGCTCGGCTTCGCGCTCGGGCTGACGCATCATCCCGGCATCGCGCATGAGGTGGTGCATACCGGCGAGATGGTGTGTGTACTGCCGCCGCAGCATCCGCTCGCTGACAGGCCGGTGATATCCGCTTCCGATCTTTCCGGCCTGCCCTTCATCGGGCTCGAGCGCGGCACGCGGCTTGGCGAAGCCGTGCGCGACAGCTTTGCCCGTGCCGGTGCGCCGTTCCGGCCGACTGTCGAGGTGCGCTACTGCAACACGGCCTGCGTACTCGCGGCCGCCGGCGTCGGCGCTGCGGTGGTGGATCCGTTCTCGCCGCGGCAGAACGGCGGCAGCGGCCTCGTCGTCCGTCCGTTCACGCCGACGACGCAGGCGGTCGCCTATATGCTGTGGTCGGAAGCCGAGCCGCTGTCGCGCCTGGCAAAGGCCTTTCTCAACGAGGTCCGCAAGGAAAGCGCTCTACTCGAGCGCACAGCGCCACACCAGCAACATCGGGCAGAAAGCGACTGAGCTTCGCAACCTTGATCTGGGGAGCACATGGCACGCATCACCATCATCGAGACCGGACAGGTCCCGCAAAGATATCGCGAGCAGCACGGCTCGTTTCCGGACATGTTCGAACGGATGATCCGCACCGAGGATCCGACGGCGACGGTCGAGGTCGTCAGCATCCCCAACGGCGATGCGCTTCCCGATCCGCGCAAGGTGGAGGCCATCCTGATCACCGGCGCGGCCGCCGGCGTCTATGACGAACTGGACTGGATGGCGCCGCTGGAAGATTTCGTGCGCAAGGCTTACACCAACAAGACGCCGATGGTCGGCGTCTGCTTCGGCCATCAGCTGATCGCGCAGGCGCTCGGTGGCATCGTGCGCAAGTCGGAGAAGGGCTGGGGCATCGGCCGGCACGTCTATCAGGTGCTGCCGGAGAACGGCGTCGTCGATGGCGACGCGGTCGCGATCGCCGCCTCGCATCAGGATCAGGTGATCGAGCCCCCAAACGACGCGCTGACGATCCTCTCCTCGGACTTTACCCCGCATGCCGGCCTGCTCTATGCCAACGGCGCAACGCTGACCGTGCAGCCGCATCCGGAGTTCGACGTGGCGTTTGCGCAAGTGTGTTGCGATCTGCGCGACGGCAAGGCGCCGGACGTGATTGTTGCCACGGCGCGGCAGTCCCTTGCACAGCCGCTGGACAACGCGAAGTTGGGCGGGGCGATTACGAGATTCCTGGTGCGCAAATCCATCCCCTCATCCTGAGAGCCCGCCAAGGCGGGCGTCTCGAAGGATCGAGGCCCCCGCTGCAGCAGCTGGGCCTGCGTGGTTCGAGACGCCGCTTCGCGGCTCCTCACCATGAGGGGTGAGAGTTAGAACGGATCGCTGCCCAGCCCCGGCACGTCGGCCGGCCGCGGCCCGGGCGCCGGCCAGTGAAACCGGCGGTCCTTCTCGGCAATCGCGATGTCGTTGATCGAGGCCTCGCGCCGCTTCATCAAGCCGTGCTCGTCGAACTCCCACTGCTCGTTGCCGTAGGAGCGATACCACTGTCCGCCGGCATCGCGCCATTCGTACTGGAAGCGCACCGCGATGTGGTTGCCGTCGAACGCCCAGAGGTCCTTGATCAGCCGGTAGTCCAACTCCTTCTCCCATTTGCGGGTGAGGAACGCGACGATGGCCTCGCGACCCTGAAACACCTCGGAACGATTGCGCCAGCGGCTGTCCTCGGTGTAGGCGAGCGACACGCGCACCGGATCGCGTGAATTCCAGGCGTCCTCGGCCATGCGGGCCTTTTGCGCAGCAGTCTCGCGGGTGAAGGGTGGAAGCGGCGGGCGCGACATGATGGCCTCATCGGTTGATCGGGGCCGTGAATGTATCGCCGCAGCCGGCGGTGTCGATAGGCCATCACAAATCAGGCGATCACTTATCGGGCGATCACGAAATCAGATCGGCTTTCATCAGCGTGCGGATCGACTTCGGAATCGGCTGGGCGCGACCGCCGCTGATGAAGGCAACGCGCACTTCGGCCTTCAACAGCACATCGCTGCCGCGCCGCACCTCCTGCGCCAGCATGATGGAGGCGCCCTTCACCGCGATCGGCCAGGTCACGATGTCGAGCACGTCGTCCATCCGCGCGGGCTTGAGGAAATCCAGATGCATCGAGCGGACGACGAAGGCAAAGCCGGCGCCCTCCGTCTCGACCTGCTCGAACAGCGCCTGCTGCTCCGCGCCCATCAGCCTGAGATGGTTGGTGCGTCCGCGCTCCATGTAGCGCAGATAATTGGCGTGATAGACGATCCCCGAGAAATCCGTGTCCTCGTAATAGACGCGGACCTGCATGTGGTGGCGGCCGTCGCGGATATCGCCGTCCAGATGGGCAGTCACGTCGTGAGCCTCTTCGCTTGTCGCTGTCGGCCCGTTTTGCGCAAAAACCGCGGTCCGCGCAAGCGTGTCAGGATACAACCGGCGCGGCCCGCCCCAGCGTCACCTCGACGATCTCCGGCGGAACGCCGACGCGGAGCGGCATGATGCTGCACCCGAGGCCACCGGAGATGATCACGTCGCATTTCAGCCTGACATGACCATAGGCGAGGCGGACACCGTGCTGCGGCGGCACCGCGGGGGACCAGCCGAGCAGGCGGACCTGGCCGCCATGGGTGTGGCCGGACAGTTGCAGCGCGACGCGCGCGGGCACGCGCGGCGCGATGTTGGGCTCATGCGCGAGCAGGATGATGGGCGCATCGTCCGTGACCTTGGCGAGCGTCGCATTGAGATCGTCGGCACCGAAACGCACCATGCTACGGAAACGGCGCGCCGGCAGAAAAGCCAATTGATCGCCGAGACCGGCGAGCCAGAACGGGCGGCCGTCCTTGGTGAGGCGCACGACGTCGTTCTCGTAGACGGGGATACCGGCCGCTTCCAGCGCGCGGTGCGCGACGGTCACCCCCTGCCCGGCCCGCTGCACCGTGCCGTCATCCCAATAATCGTGGTTGCCCATGACGGCATGGACCCCGAGCGGCGCCTTGAGGCCGGCCAGCACGCGCGCCCATTCGCTGCACGGAATGAGGCGCGTGACCTGATGCAAGCCGGCGACATAGTCGCCGAGCAGCACGATGAGGTCGGCGTTCAGCGCGTTGGTGCGGTCGACGATGGCCTCGACCCGATCCAGCGGCATCCAGGGATCGCAGGCGTGGAGGTCGGCGATGACGGCGATCTTGAGCGGAAGATCCGTCGGCCATTGCCGCGGCATCGGATGATAGCGGGTGACGCGGAGCCGCAGCATCGGCTCGACGCCGACGCCATAGGCGGCGGTCGAGACGCCGAGGGCGGACAGGCCGCCGATGGAACGGATGAGATGACGGCGCGTGATCATGGAAGCCCGATGGTGATGCGGCGTCTTGATGATGTCTGATTGGAGCGGAATTGGGGTGGGTTCGTGCAGATCGTCTGCACGAGATTACGGGAAATTCATCAAAGCCGGAACGGCGAACGTTTCAGCAGGTCACTCGTCGCTGTCATCCGAACCGAACAGGCCGAACTGGGCCGGATCGCGATTGGGCTCGGCGAGGCCGAGATGGCGGAAGGCGTGCGAGGTGAGCAACCGGCCGCGCGGCGTGCGCTGCAGATAGCCGCACTGGATCAGATAGGGCTCGATGATGTCCTCGATCGCATCGCGCGGCTCGGACAAGGCCGCGGCCATGGTCTCGACGCCGACCGGGCCGCCGCCATAGTTGAGCGCGATGGTCGTGAGGTAGCGGCGGTCCATGGCATCCAGCCCCGCGGCGTCGACCTCGAGCTCGCTCAGCGCGTGGTCGGCGATCTTGCGATCGATCTTGTCGGCATCGGCAGCCGAAGCGAAATCGCGCACGCGCCTGAGCAGGCGGCCGGCAATGCGCGGCGTGCCACGGGCGCGGCGCGCGATCTCGTTGGCGCCGTCCGTGGACATGCCGACATTGAGCACGCGCGCACCGCGGCTGACGATGCTCTCCAATTCCTCGATCGTGTAGAAATTCAGTCGCACCGGAATGCCGAAGCGATCGCGCAAGGGATTGGTCAGAAGGCCCGCGCGCGTGGTGGCGCCGACGAGGGTGAATTTCGACAGCTCGATCTTCACCGAGCGCGCCGCCGGGCCCTCGCCGATGATGAGGTCGAGCTGAAAGTCCTCCATCGCGGGATAAAGCACCTCCTCTACCGCGGGGCTCAGGCGATGGATCTCGTCGATGAAGAGCACGTCGCGCTCTTCGAGATTGGTGAGGAGCGCGGCGAGATCGCCGGCCTTGGCGATCACCGGGCCCGACGTGGCGCGAAAGCCGACGCCGAGCTCTTTCGCCACGATCTGCGCCAGCGTGGTCTTGCCGAGGCCGGGCGGTCCCACGAACAGCACGTGATCCAGCGCCTCGCCGCGTTTGCGCGCCGCCTCGATGAAGATCGAGAGATTCTTGCGCGCCTGCTGCTGGCCGACGAAGTCCGACAGCGATTGCGGACGCAGCGCGGTATCGCCGACATCGTCGCTGCGGCGCTCGGGCGAGACCATGCGGCTGGCCTTGGGATCACTCACTTCGCGAGCTCCTTCAGGCCGAGACGGATGAGCTGCGCGGTCTCAGCATCCTCGCCCGCACTACGCGAGGCCGATGCGATGGCCGCGGCGGCCTGCGGCTGGCCGTAGCCGAGATTGACGAGCGCGGAGATCGCATCCGCCACGGGCCGCGGCGCGCGCTGGTCGTCGACGGCGCCGGCGAGATGCACCACGGCCGGATCGACATTGGCGAACGCCGGCGCCTTGTCCTTCAATTCGGTGACGATGCGCTCGGCAACCTTCGGGCCGACGCCGGGCGTGCGCGCCACCGCGGCCTTGTCGCGCAGCGCAATGGCATTGGCGAGGTCGGCGGTCGAGAGCGTGCCGAGCACGGCGAGCGCGACCTTGGCGCCGACGCCCTGCACGGTCTGGAGCAGGCGAAACCATTCGCGCTCCTGGTCGGTGCGGAAGCCGAACAGCTTGATCTGATCCTCGCGCACATAGGTCTCGATCGACAGCACGGCTGCTTCGCCCGGCGAGGGCAGATGCTGCAAGGTGCGCGAGGAGCAATGCACCTGATAGCCGACGCCGCCGACGTCGAGGATGACGAAATCCTCACCGTAGGAATCGATCAGGCCCTTGAGCTTGCCGATCATATCCCCACCACCTTCAGCCGGAGCGCCGCACTCTGGCGGTGATGGGCGTGGGTGATGGCGATGGCGAGCGCGTCGGCCGCATCCGCCGACGGCGGCTCGGCTTTCGGCAGCAATATCTTCAGCATCATCGCGATCTGTTGCTTGTCGGCGTGACCGGCGCCGACCACCGTCTTCTTGACCTGGTTCGGCGCGTATTCGGCGACAGAGATGCCGAACATTGCGGGCGCCAGCATGGCGACGCCGCGGGCCTGGCCGAGCTTCAACGTGGCAACGCCGTCCTTGTTGACGAAGGTCTGCTCGACCGCCGCTTCCATCGGCTGGTGGTTGGAGAGAACGGCCGCGAGCCCCTCATGGATCGCGAGCAGGCGGCTCGACAGCGGCAGGTCGTCCGGCGGTTCCACCGAGCCGCAGGCGACGTAGATCAGGCGATTGCCCTCGGCCTCGATCACACCCCAGCCGGTGCGGCGCAGGCCGGGGTCGATGCCGATGATGCGGACGGGGCCACGAATCGGGAGCGCAGTCATGGGCCAGTGATAGCGGCTGGCCGCCGCGGGGGAAACAGAAACAGAACGGAAGTAACAGGGGAAAGGCGGTCTCGCGTCCCGGGCGCGGCGCAGCGCAAAGCGGTGCGGCGCTGAACCGGGGGTCCATTTTGCGACGGATGCTGAAAGAACCTCGGGCCCCGGCTCTGCACAGCAGCGTTTCACGCTGCAGCGCGTCCGGGACACGAGAGTACCCTACCCGCCCATCTTCGCCATCAGCGCGTCCGATATCTCGAAATTGGCGTAGACCTGCTGCACGTCGTCGTGCTCGTTGAGCAAATCCATCAGCTTGAGAAGCTTCTCGCCGGTCTCGTCATCGACGGCGACCGTGTTCTGCGGCTTCCAGATCAGCGCGGCCTTGCGCGGCTCGCCGAACTTGGCTTCCAGCGCCTTGGCGACGTCGCGGTAGCCTTCGGTCGAGGCGTAGATCTCGTGGCCGTTCTCGCCCGAGACCACGTCGTCGGCGCCGGCCTCGATCGCGGCATCCAGCATCGCGTCATCCGAGGCGACGCTGCGGTCATATTCGATGATTCCGGTGCGGTCGAACATGAACGACACCGAGCCGGTTTCGCCGAGATTGCCGCCGGACTTGGTGAAGAAGGAGCGGATATCGGAAGCAGCGCGGTTGCGGTTGTCGGTCAGCGCCTCGACGATGACGGCGACGCCGCCGGGGCCGTAGCCCTCGTAGCGGATCTCGTCATAGTTCTCGCCCTCGCTACCGAGCGCCTTCTTGATCGCGCGCTCGATATTGTCCTTCGGCATGTTCTCCTGGCGCGCCGCGATCACGGCCGCGCGCAGGCGGGGGTTCATGGCGGGGTCGGGCGTGCCGAGCTTGGCCGCGACGGTGATTTCCCGCGCCAGCTTGCCGAACAGTTTCGACTTCTGGGCATCCTGCCGCCCCTTGCGGTGCATGATGTTCTTGAATTGGGAATGTCCGGCCATGCGTGGTCTCGTTAAGGAATCGTGCGCCAAGGTGAGCGTGGGAAGCGCGGCCTTATAGGCCGCCAACCCACCGGAATGAAAGAGGCTCTACGACTTTAAGGTAACAACGTACTAGCCCGTGCCTAGGGGGCGGGCACCGTTAACCCTGATTTCATTCCGGACTGCGAAAATAGCGCCCGACTATTCTCCGACAAGAGAGGCGCGATGGCGTTCGGATTATTTCGGAAGCGTCTGCCGGACCAGGCTACGCCTGCGACAGCCCCAGAGGCTCCGCAGCCGGCGCCCCATTCCGCCCCCGCCCCGACCGCCGAAAGTGATTCGGCCCGGGAAATCCTGGAACTGCTGGAACTCGAGCTCGGCGCCATGATCCGCCAGCTCGAGCGCGCCGCCAATTCGGTGGCCGGAGGCGCCGAGGCGACCGCCGCGACGCTTGCCGCCATTCGCGACCGCACCGACGCCCTGACCGGCCGGACCAACGCGGCGCAGTCGACCGCCTCCACCTTCGCCCATGCCGCCGACAAGTTCACCCAGTCCGCGCAAGGAATCGGCGCGCAGGTTCGCAATGCCGGCAAGCTCGCCGACGAGGCCAGCGCCGCGGCGCAGGAAGCCCGCGCCAATGTCGAGCGCCTGCGCGAATCCTCCGCCGCCATCGGCAATGTCGTCAATCTGATCGCGCAGATCGCGCGGCAGACGACGCTGCTTGCGCTCAACTCCACCATCGAGGCCGCACGCGCCGGAGATGCGGGCCGCGGCTTTGCGGTCGTCGCCACCGAGGTCAAGGCGCTCGCGGTGCAGACGCAAGGAGCGACCGAGGAGATCACAAGGAAGATCGACGCGCTCCAGCGCGACGCCGCCGGCTCTGCCGATGCCGTGCACCGCATTTCCCAGGCGATCGAGGCGATCCGCCCGGTGTTCGACACCGTCAACGGCGCGGTCGCCGAGCAGAACGCCACGACCAGCGAAGTCTCCGGCAACGCCGCCAGCGCCTCGGAGTTCATCATCTCGGTCGGCGAGAGCGCGGCCGAGATCGATGCCGCGACCAAGGCGGCCGAGACCCACGGCGAGAGCGTCGCCAGTGCCGGCAAGGCCGTCACCACTTTTGCTCAAAAGCTGAAATCGCGCTGCGCCGTGCTGCTCGGCCAGAGCGAGCACGACGACCGGCGCAAGACCGAGCGCCTGCCCTGCCATCTCAGGTTAGAGACCCCGCGCGGCGTGATGCCGGTCTATGAAATCGCGATGGATGGCGTGCTGATCGGCGGCGCGGATGCAGGCAGGCTTGCACCGCAGGCGATGATCGAAGGCACACTCGAGGACATCGGCGCCTGCCGCCTGCGCGTGGTCGAGCAATCCAAGGCCGGCGCCCGCGCGCAATTCGTTGGTGCCAGCGCCGCGCTCGGCGAAAAGATCGAGGACAAGCTCTGGTCCATCCACGAGGAGAACACGGAGCTGGTCACCCGCGCCATGGAGGCGGGCAACGCGCTGACGAAGATATTCGAGCAGGCTGTTGCGCGCGGCGAGGTCAGGATGGAGGACCTGTTCGACACGGACTATGTGGAAATTGCAGGCACCGATCCGCAGCAATTCCGCACGAGATATCTCGACTGGGCCGACCGTGCCCTGCCGCCGTTCCAGGAATCCTTCCTGGCGAGGGAGCCGCGAATGGCGTTCTGCGCCATGGTCGACCGCAACGGCTTCCTGCCGGTGCACAACAAGATCTATTCGCATCCGCAGCGGCCGGGCGACATCGCCTGGAACACGGCCAACAGCCGCAACCGGCGGATGTTCAACGACCCGGCGGGGTTAGCTGCCGCGAGCAACCTGCGCTCGTACCTGGTCCAGAGCTATGCGCGCGACATGGGCAACGGAAACACGGTGATGATGCGCGAGATCGACGTCCCGATCCGCGTGCAGGGCCGGCACTGGGGCGGATTTCGCACCGCCTACAAGCTGTAGTGCACGCTCAGGCAAGACGGCGGCGGCGAATCATCCACTAAGGTCGAATTTGGAATGGGAATGCCGCCGTGAGCCGGTGAACGGCTCTGACTGGAGGACTCATCGAACATGTCCGTCGCACAACTTGCCGTCATGGACACCGGCTCCAACCGCACCCTCGCCGAGCGGCTGATCGACCAGCTCGCCGACCGCATCGGCGGTCTCGGCGTGGAACTCGCCGACATCGCCGGCAATGTCCAGGAAGTCGCAGACCGCGTCGCGAACCAGTCGGAACGGTTCCACCGCCTGCAGGAGACAGCCGAGACGATGGTCTCGGCCAACCACGACATCGCCAACGCATCGCAGGCCGTGCAAACGACGACGTCCGCGGCAGTCGGCGAGATCGCGCAATCGCGCAGCGCCGTCGATGCCGCGGTCAGCCACATCTCCGAGCTGGTCGCAGCCGTGGAGCGGATCGAGGCGCGCCTGAGCGCCGTCGGCTCGGCGCTGGCGCAGGTGGCGAAGGTCTCCGGCTCGATCGAGGCGATCGCCAAGCAGACCAATCTGCTGGCGCTGAACGCAACCATCGAAGCGGCGCGCGCCGGCAATGCCGGCCGCGGCTTCGCGGTGGTCGCGAGCGAGGTGAAGAACCTCGCGGAAGCCACGCGCCAGGCTACGCACGAGATCTCCGATACCATGCGCGATCTCGACGGCCAGATCGAAGGCCTGATCGGCGAGAGCAGCGACGCTTCGCAGCGCGCCAAGACCGCCGGCGAAGGCGCCCGGCAGATCTCCGGCATCATCACACGCGTCCAGCAGGGCTTTGCCTCGGTGGAAGCGGAGATCGACAGCGTCGCGCGCGCGGCCACCTCCAATCTCGGACATTGCGACACCGTCATCAGCGAGCTCAGCGAGCTCGCCAAGGGCGTTGACCTGTCCTCGCGCGATCTCAAGAACGCCGACGAGCGGGTGGCGAAGCTGCTCGACACCTCCGAAGGCCTGATCGCGCTGATCGCCGACAGCGGCGTCGAGACATCGGATGCGCCGCTGATCCGGGTCGTCGTCGACACCGCAAAGCGGATCTCGGCGGAGTTCGAAGCCGCGATCGACCGCGGCGAGATCACGCTCGACCAGCTCATGGACGAGACCTACCGCGAGATATCAGGCACCGATCCGAAGCAGTACCTCACCAGCTACGTCGCGTTTACCGACCGCGTGCTGCCCGCGATCCAGGACCCGATTCAGAAATCCGATCCCCGCATCGTGTTCTGCGTCGCCTGGGCCAAGGGCGGGTACCTGCCGACACACAACCCGAACTACCGGCTGCCGCAAGGCAAGGACCCGGTCTGGAACAACGCCAATTGCCGCAACCGCCGCCTTTTCACCGACCGCTCGGTGAAGAAGGTCGCAGCGAACACGAAGCCGTTCCTGCTCCAGACCTACCGCCGCGACATGGGCGGCGGGCAGTTCGTGCTGATGAAGGACCTGTCCTCGCCGATCATGGTCCGCGGCAAGCACTGGGGCGCCTTCCGGATGGGCTTTCGTCAGGGCTGACGAGGGCGTTTCGCGGCCCTTGAATCAAAAACCTGAAAACAACCCCATGCACAGTAGCCGGGGTGTGTGAAATCATCCGCTTATGCCGGCATGCCATGGCGCGCGTTGACTCGTCGGGCAAAACAGGGGCATAATGCTATTATTCCGAAAATGTCATGCGCTGCTCTTCCTTTTCCCCTTGCGGGAGAAGGTGGCGCGTAGCATCGGATGAGGGGTCTGTTCCTGCGGGTTGAGCTGCTTCGAGAACGAGCGGGTCATACGCGGATAGAGACCCCTTACCCCAACGTGCCCGTGTCTACTGGCGTCGCTGCCCTCTCCCGCAAGGGGAGAGGGCACAACAATGTCGGACGGACTTGCGACCGCCTGACTTTCCCAATCGCACGACTTTCGTCATCGCACGGCTTTGCCTGTTCGCACGATCATCTGCGGCGATCGACGACGCACGCGCCGAAAATGCCTCAAAAAATGACGATTATCATACCAATTGGCCTAAAATCTGCGCAGCGATCGCCGCACAAATTCGTGAACGTCATGGCCTCACGCCTCGTCCGCGCAAATATGCATTGCCGGAAATTTCGACGCTTCATCGTTTCGCATCGATATGATTATCGTCGCGCAAAATTCGTCGACGCGATTGCCGCAAGCGATCGCCGAGCAAGGGAATGCATATGGCAACTGTTCTCACCATCAACGGCGAAACGAAATCCTTCGACGCGCCACCTGACATGCCGCTGCTATGGGTGCTGCGCGACATCCTCGGAATGACCGGCACCAAGTTCGGCTGCGGCATCGCGCAATGCGGCGCCTGCACGGTGCATGTCGACGGCAAGGCGGTGCGCTCCTGCGTGCTGCCGGTGAGCGCGGTCGAGAACCGCGCCGTCACCACGATCGAAGCCGTCGGCAGCACGCCTGCGGGCGCGAAGGTGCAGAAGGCCTGGCTCGAGGCGGAAGTGATCCAGTGCGGTTACTGCCAGTCCGGCCAGATCATGGCGGCTGCGGCGCTGCTGGCGACGACGCCGAATCCTGACGATTCCGACATCGACGCCGCCATGGCCGGCAACATCTGCCGCTGCGGCACCTATGTGCGCATCCGCGAGGCCATCAAGCAGGCCGCCAACGGCCGCCAGTCCTGAGGTTCGCCATGAATGCACATCACAGCGTCTCCCGCCGCGCGTTGCTGACCGGCGGTCTCGCCACCGGCTTCCTGCTCGCCTTCCATCTGCCGCTGCGCGCCGCTCAAAACGAGCCGCCGCAGCGCGATGTGACCGACGGCAAGTTCGCACCCAACGCCTTCATCCGCATCGACCAGACCGGCCGCACCATGCTGATGATGCCGCAGGTCGAGATGGGCCAGGGCACCTACACCTCGATCTCGGCCGTGATCGCCGAGGAACTCGATGCTGACTGGAGCAAGGTCGAGGTGCAGCACGCCCCGCCCAACGACAAGCTCTATGGCAATCCGACTTTCGGTCTTCAGGTCACCGGCAATTCCAACTCGATCCGCGCCTGGTGGCTGCCACTGCGCAAGGCCGGAGCGACGGCGCGCGCGATGCTGGTGCAGGCTGCGGCCAGCCAGTGGGCCGTCGAGCCATCGAGCTGCACCGCGTCGAAGGGCGAGGTCGTGCATGCCGCGAGCGGGCGCAAGCTCGGCTATGGCGAACTGGCGCTTGCCGCGCAGGGCCAGACGCCGCCGAAGGACGTCGCGGTCAAGGACCCCCGGGATTTCGTCCTCATCGGTCAGCCGCTGAAGCGCCTCGATACGCCGGACAAGGTCAACGGCAAGGCGCTCTACGGCATCGACGCGATCCTGCCGGGCATGAAGATCGCCGCGATCGCCAATTGCCCTGTGTTCGGCGGCAAGGTCGGCAAGGTCGACGACAGCGCCGCGGTGAAGGTCGCCGGCGTGCGCAAGGTCGTCGTGCTCGACGATGCGGTCGCGGTGATCGGCGATCACATGTGGGCAGCGAAGAAGGGTCTCGAAGCGCTCAAGATCGAATGGAACGAGGGACCGAACGCTGAGATCTCCACCAAGGACATCTGGGACGATCTGCGCAAGGCCAGCCAGAAGGATGGTGCGGTCGCAAAATCCGAGGGCGATATCGCCAAGGCGCTCGCCAGCGGCGACAAGTTCGAGGCCGCCTATGAGCTGCCGTTCCTGGCGCACGCCTCGATGGAACCTATCAACGCGACCGTCCATGTCAGGCCTGACGCCTGCGAGATCTGGACCGGTACGCAGATCATGACCCGCGTGCAGTCGGAGGCCGCAAAGGCCGCCGGTCTTCCCGTCGACAAGGTGATCGTCAACCAGCACCTGCTCGGCGGCGGGTTCGGACGCAAGCTCGAGCCCGACATGGTCGTCGCGGCGGTGAAAATTGCAAAACAGGTCGACTATCCCGTGAAGGTGGTGTGGACCCGCGAGGAGGACATCCAGCACGACGTCTACCGCCCGGTCTATCGCGACCAGATCACGGCGTCGCTGGTCGACGGCAAGGTCGCAGGCTGGAAGTACAAGGTTGCCGGCTCCGCAGTGCTGGCGCGCTGGCTGCCGCCGGCGTTCCAGAAGGGCATCGACATCGACGCGGTCGACGCCGCGGTGGATGCTCCCTACGACTTCGCCAACTTCCATGTCGAATATGTCCGCGCCGAGCCGCCGGCAGTGCCGACGGGTTTCTGGCGCGGCGTCGGCCCGAACAACAACGTGTTCGCGGTCGAATGCGCGATGGACGAGCTCGCGCGCAAGGCGGGCAAGGACCCGATCGCGTTCCGAAAGTCCATGCTGACGAAGAATCCGCGGATGCTCGCGGTGCTCGACCAGGTCGCGGAGAAATCCGGCTGGGGTCAAAAGCTGCCGCCGCGCGTCGGCCGCGGCGTCTGCGTGCAGCCGTCATTCGCGAGCTTCATCGCGACGGTGGTGGAGGCCGAGATCGACGACATCGGTGAGATCGTGCTTCGCCGCATCACCTCGGTGGTCGACACCGGCATCGCCGTCAACCCCGACACCGTGAAGGCGCAGATCGAGGGCGGCCTGATCTTCGGGCTCACCGCCGCACTCTATGGCGAGATCACCATCGACAGGGGCCGCGTGCAGCAGTCGAACTTCCACGACTACCGCATGATGCGCATCAACGAGACGCCGAAGATCGAGGTCATCGTCGTCAAGAGCGGCGAGGCGCCCGGCGGCATCGGCGAAGCCGGCGTCAATGCCGGACCGCCTGCGCTGCGCAACGCGATCTACGCCGCAACCGGCGTGGCGCTGCGGCGCCTGCCGATCGATCGGAAACTGCTGGCTGCGGGGAAGAAAGCATGAGCGGCAAGATGCGTATCCTCGCAAGTATCGTCGTGATCGCCATTGTCGCGGTGGCGCTCGGCGTCTTCATCATCCGCGGGGCCGGCCCGCTCGACTTCGCGGGCGGCACGAAAGTGGCGCTGGCGGACTACCGCGCGGGCAAGCCGACCGGCGTGCCGGCGAAGCTGGAGAAAGCCGGCATCGTCGAGCGCGGCGAATATCTCGCCAAGGCCGCCGACTGCATGGTCTGCCACACCAAGCCGGGCGAGAAGGAATATTCCGGCGGGCTCGCCTTCAAGCTGCCGTTCGGCACGCTCTATTCCACCAACATCACGCCGGACAAGGACACCGGCATCGGCAATTACAGCGACCAGGACTTTTTGAACGCGGTCCAGCACGGCAAGCGCCGAGACGGCGCCCGGCTCTATCCGGCGATGCCGTACACGTCCTACACTTTCATGACGGACGAGGACGTGCTGGCGGTGAAGGCCTATCTGTTCAGCCTGCCGTCGGTGCGCGCGAAGGCACCGGACAACACGCTGTCGTTCCCGTTCAACCAGCGCTGGGCGATGATCGTCTGGTCGGCGGTGTTCAATCCGGACACGCGCTTTGCGCCAGACACCTCGAAAAGCCCTGAGTGGAATCGTGGTGCGTATCTCGCCGAGGCCCTCGCGCATTGCGGCGAGTGCCACACCCCGCGCAATCTCGGCTTCGCGCTGGACAACCGCAGGAAGTTCGCCGGCGCCATCACGGCGGGCTGGCGCGCTTTCAACATCTCCTCCGACAAGACCACCGGCGTCGGCAATTGGAGCGACCAGGACCTGATCTCGTACCTGTCGCTCGGCCATGCGCCGGGTCATGGCTCGGCCTCGGGTCCGATGGGTGAAGCGGTCGACAACAGCCTCAGCCATTTCGCCCCCGAAGACATCCGCGCCATCGTCGCCTATCTGCGTAGCGTGCCGCCACAGGCTTCGCCCGATCTGCCGGCCACCACGGCGCCCGTCGCACCGGCCTCGCACCGCGACGGCGTCACGGCGGATGCCCGTGGCAAGCAGGTGTTCGCCAGCGCCTGCGCCAGCTGCCACGGCTGGAGCGGCGAGAGCCCGGTCTCGCCGATGGCGACGCTGACCGGCACCTGGGCCGTCAACGACCCCGCCGCCACCAATGTCGCGCAGATCGTGATCTCGGGCACCAAGCGGCATACGCCCGACGGCGCGCTGTCGATGCCTGCGTTCGGCAAGGCCTACACTGACGACGAGATCGCGGCGGTCGCGAACTATGTCACCGCACGGTTCGGGACCAAGGGCTCGAAGCTGACGGCGAAGGACGTGGCGGAGCTGAGGGAGCAGACGGCGGAGTAAAGTTTCTCTTACCCTCCCCTGGAGGGGTCCGGGACGAGCGTAGCTCGCCCGTGGGTCGGCTCACATTGAGCGCAGCGAAGATGTGAGACGGGGTGGGGTGACGGTCTCTCCGCATCGAACAATGCCCGAGTGGAGGGATCACCCCACCCCGCTCGCGATTCGCGCGATCGACCCTCCCCCTCCAGGGGAGGGTGGCAGTGCGGATGCCGCTCTACTCAGCTCAACCAGAACTTCGGCGTCGTCGGCTCCAGCCTTCCACCCACGCGCACCGGCGCAATCTTCAGCGCAAGCCCCGTTGCGTCATCCGTCTCCACCGCAACGCCGCTGAGCGTTGCCGCGCCCGCAGCAGGCTCGAAGCGGCCCGACGGAATCCCCGTGGTGAACCGGCGCAGCGGTTCTTCCTTCTGCATGCCGATGATGGAATCGTAATCGCCGGTCATGCCGGCATCGGTCATGTACGCGGTGCCGCCTGCGAGGATCTGGTGGTCGGCGGTCGGCACGTGGGTGTGGGTGCCGACGACAAGGCTGGCGCGGCCGTCGCAGAAGAAGCCGATGCCCTGCTTCTCGCTGGACGCCTCGCAATGAAAATCGACGACGATGGCGTCGGCGGCAACGCCGAGCGGGCAGGCACCGAGCTCGCGCTCCAATGCGGCAAAAGGATCGTCGAACGGGGTCATGAAGACGCGGCCCAAAGCGTTGACGACGAGGGCATGCTTGCCGTTCTTGGTCTCGACCAAAGCGGCACCGCGGCCCGGCGTGCCGCGCGGATAATTCGCCGGCCGCACCATGCGGTCGGCGCGCTCGATGAACACCAGCGCCTCGCGCTGGTCCCAGGAGTGATTGCCGAGCGTCACCGCATCGGCGCCGGCCTCGAGAAATTCCTGGTAGATCGCTTCCGTGATGCCGAAGCCGCCGGCGGAATTCTCGCCGTTGACCACGACGAGATCGAGCGACCAGTCCTTGACCATGCCGGGCAGATATTCGGCGACGGCCTCGCGCCCGCTGCGGCCGACGACATCACCCACGAAGAGAATGCGCAACTTCAGAACTCCGGAAATCGAACACGTCCGATTCCGTTAGCACATAATCCAGCGCGACGTCGTGCGATAGTGCCGGAACCGCCTCGATCTCCTGCGCCGCAAAGGCAAGCCCGATGCCGATGATGTGCTTGGCTTTGCGCAAATGCGCGAAGGTGAAATCGTAATGCCCGGCGCCATAGCCGATGCGATGGCCGAGACGGTCGAAGGCAGCGAGCGGTGTCAGCATGATGTCGGGAATGACTTCGGCAGCTGCAGGTGACGGCTCGGGAATGCCGAGCGGGCCGAGCATCAGGCGGTCGTTCGGATGGAAGATGCGGAAGATCAGCGATTGGCCGCGCGCGGTGACGCAAGGCAGCGCCAGCTTCGCGCCCTGCTCCGCGAGCTTCTTCAAGAGCGGCATCGGATCGATCTCGCTGCGGATCGGCGAATAGCCGGAGACGATGCTGCCGGGCAGCAGCTCGAACGGCAGCCCGCGCTCGGCGAGTCTGGCGGCGGCGCTCGCGCGCTTCTTGTCGCTCAGCGCATCGCGCCTCGCGAGGGCCTTGGAACGGAGCTCGGCTTTGGAGTTGGTCATGCGCGTTGGTCCCCCGAAGGCAGAGCCTTGCTCCACTGTCATTACCCGCGAATGGGTGATCCAGTATTCCAGAGACGAGTGCTAGAACCTCGACGCCGCGGCGTATTGGATGCCCCGGTCAAACCGGGGCATGACACCGAGTCTCAAATGAACCGCAAGCGTGTCGGGGACGCAATTCGACAGACACGAAGAAAACAGTACGAAGCCGCGAACGCCGTTGAAGCACTCGATCCCGGAGTTCCCTACGAAAGTAGGTGGGCACCATATGTCCGGGCCCACGGGCCCGGCCAGGGACAGTTCCCTAAAGGATCGATAAGGCCCCGGGGATATATGGCTCCTGACGCACGTCGCAGCCTCGCCCGGGCAATGTAACAACGATAGTGAGGAAGTGCCAGTGCGGCGAGAATGCTAGGCTTCGGCGGAGTGAAGCGACCAACGAGCCGCGGCGGAGGTGAACTCCTTCTCCCGCCTGCGGAGGGCTGGGGAGAGGGCTCTCACCTCTTGGGAGTTCTCGATCGTGGAGACACCCTCTCCCCAACCCTCCCCCGCTCGCGGGGGAGGGAGCGCACCGGGCGTGTGGCGCTATCGAGCCTCACCCGATGGCAATGCCGCCTCCGACGGTGCGGTTCAGCACCTGGGTCGACTTCTCGATGCGTTCGGCGGCGGCGTTGAGCGCGTTCACCACGGCGGTCTGCGTCATCCTGGCGCGTTCGACCGCGGCGTTGCGGAAGTCCCTGAGCTCGGTCAGCTCCTGCTCGAGGGTGCGGACACGGTTGCTGGTGTCGATCAATTCATCGCACACGGTGAGCGCCGCCATCACGGTGAGGCGTGCATCGCCGATCTCGCCGAATTTTCCGCGCAGCGACTGTATGCGTGTCTCCAGGCTCTCGGCGAGCTTGAGCAGCCGCACCTCCTGGCCCTCCTCGCAGGCCATGCGATATTGCCGGCCGTTGATGGTGACGTTGATGTGGCTCATCCGTCCTCTCCGGTATCGAGCACCGAGCGTATCGTGACGATTGCGGAATCCAGCCGGTCGGAAATCTCGCGATTGGTGCGCTCGAGCTTGCGCGCCTTCACCAGCGCGCCGTCGAGTTCGTCGGCAAGTCGCGAGCGATCCGCGCCGAGCGCCTGTATCCGCGCCGCGAGCTCGTTCTCGTCGCGATCGGCATCGCGTCGCCGCTCGACCGCGCTTTCGAGCGCGTCGAGCGCCGCCGTGAGCCTGCGCGTCGCAATCTCGATCTCGACGGCGGATGATTCCGTCATGGCAGAGCTATTGGACACGCGATCGTTCATGCAGTCAGCGGCGGAACCTGGCGGCCTTTGCCCAGTGGCCTTTTCCTGGGGCTTGCCGTCCGGCAAAAGACTCGGTTCGGCAAGCGGTTAGAAGCAGAAATTTACAAAGCAAGCTAGCCCAGCGCAACGCCGCCGCAAAACTATGCACCGATCAATCGGCACGCGGTTGCGATCGATCGATTCCTTCCGGCACGATCCCGGCGGAAAACTGCTCTCGACAGGCAACTTTTACGGCCAAACCGGCGTTTGACCGCCTTGGACTCCCGGAACCGAGGTGCTATCCCAGCGCAAACCTCCAGTGGCCGCCAGGCTTCTCCCCGCGCGGGCAACCATCGCCAAGCGCCTCATTTCAGACGGATTTCAGACATGACGCAGGTCGATCACACCCGTATGGCCAACGCGATCCGCGGCCTTTCGATGGACGCTGTCGAGAAGGCGAAATCGGGCCATCCCGGCCTGCCGATGGGCGCCGCCGACATCGCCACGGTGCTGTTCACGCAGTTCCTGAAATTCGACGCCGCCGCGCCCGCCTGGCCGGATCGTGACCGCTTCGTGCTGTCGGCCGGCCATGGCTCGATGCTGCTCTATTCGCTGCTGTACCTGACCGGCAATGCCGAGATGACGCTGGACCAGATCAAGCAGTTCCGCCAGATCGACTCGCTCACGCCCGGGCACCCCGAGAATTTCCGCACCAAGGGGATCGAGACCACCACCGGCCCGCTCGGCCAGGGCATCTCGACCGCAGTCGGCATGGCCCTCGCCGAGAAGATGCTCGCGGCCGAGTTCGGCAAGAAGATCGTCGACCACCACACCTATGTGCTTGCCTCCGACGGCGACCTGATGGAAGGCGTGTCGCAGGAAGCGATCGCAATGGCCGGGCACTGGAAGCTCAACAAGCTGATCGTGCTCTACGACGACAACGGCATCTCGATCGACGGCCCGACCTCGATCTCCGATTCCGTCGACCAGGTGAAGCGCTTCAAGTCGGCGGGCTGGGCCGCCGAGAAGATCGACGGCCATGACCAGGCGGCGATCACCGACGCCATCACCCGCGCGAAGAAATCGAACAAGCCGACGCTGATCGCCTGCCGCACCACCATCGGCTTCGGCGCGCCGCACAAGGCCGGCACCTCGAAGGTGCATGGCGAGGCGCTCGGCGCAGACGAGCTCAAGGCCGCAAAGGAAAATCTCGGCATCTCGCTCGAGCCGTTCTCGGTACCCGACGACGTGCTGAAGGCGTGGCGCGCGGCCGGCAGCCGCGGCGCCGCGGCACGCCAGGAATGGGAAGCGCGGATCAATGAGCTCGGCAGCCGCAAGCGCGCCGAGTTCGAACGCCGCCTGCGCCATGAGCGTCCGGCGTCGCTGGCCAAGGCGCTGAAGGCGCACAAGAAGGAGCTGCTGGAGAAGCCGCTTGTTGCGGCGACGCGCAAATCCTCGGAGGCGGCGATCGAGGCGATCGCGGCGGCGATGCCGATGGAATTTTTGGCCGGCTCGGCCGATCTCACCGGCTCCAACAACAACAAGGCGAAGTCGGCGACCGCCTTCTCGGCGAAGACGCCGAAGGGGCGCTTCATCCATTACGGCATCCGCGAGCACGGCATGTGCGCCGCGATGAACGGCATCTTCCTGCACGGCGGCTTCGCGCCGAACGGCGCGACCTTCCTGGTGTTCACCGACTACGCACGTCCCGCGATGCGCCTCGCCGCGCTGATGGGCGCGGGCGTCGTCTACGTGATGACGCACGATTCCATCGGCCTCGGCGAAGACGGGCCGACGCATCAGCCGGTCGAGCATCTCGCCGCGCTTCGCGCCATTCCCAACATGCGCGTGTTCCGTCCCTGCGACTCCATCGAGGTCGCCGAGTGCTGGGAGCTCGCGCTCAACCGCATCGACGGTCCGACCGTGCTGGCGCTGACGCGGCAGAACCTGCCGCAGCTGCGTACCACCGCACCGAACGACAATCCCTGCGCAGTCGGCGCCTATGAGCTGGTCGCGGCCCAGGACGAAGCCAAGGCGACGCTGTTCGCCTCCGGCTCCGAAGTCGAGATCGCGGTCGCGGCCCAGAAGCAGCTCGCGGAACGCGGCATCGCGTCGCGCGTTGTCTCCGTTCCCTCGCTGGAGCTGTTGTTAGCGCAACCAGAGGCCAAGCGTGCCGCGATCATCGGCAACGCGCCGGTCAAGATCGCGATCGAGGCCGCCGTGCGCTGGGGCTGGGACGCCGTGATCGGCCAGGACGGCGAATTCATCGGCATGCATTCCTTCGGCGAAAGCGGTCCCGCCAAGGAGCTTTACAAGCATTTCGGCATTACCGCCGAGGCTGCGGTTAACGCTGTGCTGAAGCGCATTTCCTGAGAGTTGAGCTTGCCCCAAAAAAGGACTACGTAATCTCCCATATGATCAAGCACCGCCCGGCCGAACCGGGCGCCCGCCCCTAAAAAACCCTCGCAGGCGTGCAAAGCGCGTTGTGCGGGATGACAACGGTCATTGAAGGAGACGAAACATGGCAGTCCGCGTCGGAATCAACGGTTTTGGCCGCATCGGCCGCAACGTCTTGCGGGCTATCGCGGAGTCAGGCCGCAAGGACATCGAGGTCGTCGGCATCAACGATCTCGGCCCGGTCGAGACCAACGCCCATCTGCTGCGTTTCGACAGCGTCCATGGCCGCTTCCCCGGCACCGTCACCGTCGATGGTGACTCGATCAACCTCGGCGGGGGCAAGATCAAGGTGACCGCCGAGCGCGATCCCGCGAAGCTGCCGTGGAAGGATCTCGGCGTCGACATCGCGCTGGAATGCACCGGCATCTTCACCTCGAAGGACAAGGCCTCCGCGCATCTGACCGCCGGCGCCAAGCGCGTGCTGGTCTCCGCGCCGGCCGACGGCGCCGATGCCACCATCGTCTACGGCGTCAACCACGACACCCTGACCAAGGATCATCTGGTCGTCTCCAACGGCTCCTGCACGACGAACTGCCTCGCGCCGGTCGCCAAGGTGCTGAACGATCTCGTCGGCATCGAGACCGGCTTCATGACCACGATCCACGCCTATACCGGCGACCAGCCGACGCTGGACACGCTGCACAAGGATCTCTACCGCGGCCGCGCCGCTGCGATGTCGATGATCCCGACCTCGACCGGCGCTGCGAAAGCGATCGGTCTCGTGCTGCCCGAGCTGAAGGGCAAGCTCGACGGCGTCGCGATCCGCGTGCCGACCCCGAACGTCTCGGTCGTCGACCTCAAGATCGTCGCCAAGCGCTCAACCGACGCCAAGGAGATCAACGCGGCGATGAAGCGCGCCAGCGAGCAGCAGCTCAAGGGCATCCTCGGCTACACCAGTGCGCCGAACGTCTCGATCGACTTCAACCACGACCCTCACTCCTCGACCTTCCACGAGGACCAGACCAAGGTGCAGAACGGCACGCTGGTGCGCGTGATGTCCTGGTACGACAACGAGTGGGGCTTCTCGAACCGCATGGCCGACACCGCCGTCGCGATGGCGAAGGTGATCTGACCAGGGTCTCGTGTCCCGGACGCGGCGCAGCGCGTAAGCGCTGCTCCGCGGAGCCGGGACCCATCCAACCGCGGGACTCGCAGTGATGTGAGTCCCGGTTCTGCAGCGCACCGCTTCGCGCCGCGCAGCGCCCGGGACAAGAGAGCGTCAGATGACCAACAAATTCCGCACCCTCGACGACGTCGACGTGAAGGGCAAGCGCGTGCTGCTGCGCGTCGACCTCAACGTGCCCATGGAGAACGGGCGCGTCACCGACGCGACCCGGCTCGAACGCGTCGCGCCGACCATCACCGAACTCGCCGACAAGGGCGGCAAGGTCATCCTGCTTGCGCATTTCGGCCGGCCGAAGGGGCGCGATGCCAAGGAGTCGCTCAAGCCCGTCGCCGAGGCACTGTCGAAGGTGGTGAAGAAGCCGGTCGGCTTCGCGGACGACTGCATCGGCGAGCCCGCAGCCACCGCCGTGGCGGCTCTGAAGGACGGCGACATCCTCTGTCTCGAAAACACCCGCTTCCATAAGGAAGAGGAAAAGAACGATCCGGCCTTCGTCGCGGAGCTCGCCAAGCTCGGCGACATCTGGGTCAATGACGCCTTCTCGGCCGCGCACCGCGCCCACGCCTCGACCGAAGGCCTCGGCCACAAGCTGCCGGCCTATGCCGGCCGCACCATGCAGGCCGAGCTCGACGCGCTGGAGAAGGCGCTGGGGTCGCCGACCAAGCCCGTCATCGCGATCATCGGCGGCGCCAAAGTCTCGACCAAGATCGACCTCCTGGAAAACCTCGTGACCAAGGTCGACGCGCTCGTGATCGGCGGCGGCATGGCCAACACCTTCCTGCAAACCCAGGGCGTCGCGATCGGCAAGTCGCTGGCCGAGAAGGACCTCGCGCCGACCGCGCTGCGCATCATGGAGAAGGCGGACGCCGCCAATTGCGCCATCATCCTCCCCGTGGACGCGACCGTCGCCTATCATTTCGCGGCCAACGCGCCGTCGCATGCCTATGGGCTCGATGCGATCCCCGCCGACGGCATGATCCTCGATGTCGGTCCGCAATCGGTCGCGCGCGTCCACGCGGCGATCGACGATGCGGCAACCCTGGTCTGGAACGGACCGCTGGGCGCCTTCGAGATGCAGCCGTTCGACCGCGGCACGGTCGCTGCCGCCAAGCACGCCGCCGAGCGCACCAAGGCGAAGAAGCTGGTCTCGATCGCGGGCGGCGGCGACACCGTCGCGGCGCTCAACCAGGCCCATGTGGCCGGCGACTTCACCTATGTCTCGACCGCCGGTGGCGCATTCCTCGAATGGATGGAAGGCAAGCCGCTCCCCGGCGTCGAGGTTCTGCGCATCAAGTAAGCAAGCGGCCTAGCAGGCCCCCAACGGGAGAAAGACACAGATGGCTCGGATCACGTTACGTCAACTGCTCGACCACGCGGCGGAGAACGATTACGGCGTACCGGCCTTCAACATCAACAACATGGAGCAGGCGCTGGCGATCATGGACGCGGCCAACCAGGTCGACGCGCCGGTCATCATCCAGGCCTCGCGCGGCGCCCGCTCCTACGCCAACGACGTCATGCTCAAGCACATGATGGACGCAGTGACCGAGATCTATCCGCACATTCCGGTCTGCGTGCATCTCGACCACGGCAACGAGCCGGCGACCTGCATGACCGCGATCCAGGCCGGCTTCACCTCGGTCATGATGGACGGCTCGCTCAAGGCCGACGGCAAGACGCCCGGCGATTGGGGCTACAATGTCGGCGTGACCAAGACCGTGACCGACATGGCCCATCTCGGCGGCATCTCGGTGGAAGGCGAACTCGGGGTGCTCGGCTCGCTCGAAACCGGCATGGGCGACAAGGAAGACGGCCACGGCGCCGAAGGCAAGCTCAGCCACGACCAGCTCCTGACCAATCCGGACGAGGCCGTGAAGTTCGTGCAGGAGACCAAGGTCGACGCGCTCGCGATCGCGATGGGGACGTCGCACGGTGCTTACAAGTTTACCCGCAAGCCCGACGGCGACATCCTCGCCATGAACGTGATCGAGGAGATCCACCGCAAGCTGCCGAACACGCATCTCGTCATGCATGGCTCCTCGTCGGTGCCTCAGGAACTCCAGGACATCATCAACGCCTATGGCGGCAAGATGAAGCCGACCTGGGGCGTTCCTGCCGCCGAGATCCAGCGCGGCATCAAGAACGGCGTGCGCAAGATCAACATCGACACCGACAACCGCATGGCGATGACCGGCCAGATCCGCAAGGTGCTCAAGGACAATCCGGAAGAGTTCGATCCGCGCAAATATCTGAAGCCGGCGATGGAGGCGATGACCAAGCTGTGCAAGCAGCGGCTCCAGGAGTTCAATACCGCCGGCCAGGCCTCCAAGATCAAGAAGGTGCTGACCACCGCCGAGATGGCCAAGCGCTACGCCAAGGGCGAGCTGGATCCCAAGGTGGCTTGATCTATCTTCCCCTGCCTCCGCGAACTCGGTTCACCTCTCCCCATTGGGGAGAGATCGATTTGCGCAAGCAAATCGGGTGAGGGTTCAGGTCCCTACATGGGGCGAAACCCTCACCCGGCACCATAGCCGATGCTGCGCATCGGCGTCTCTTGAGGACGGCCGCCGAAGGCGACCTATGCCGACCTCTCCCTATGGAGAGGTGTGGGACCCAGCCTCCCCGCCTTTACCCTGCGACGAACGTTAACTCGGCAATTGCCCGAGAACGGTCTATTTTTGCGGGCAAGGGCAGACTTGTTTTGGGAGGACCTCTCGATGAATCTGACTGAGCTCAACAGGATCGCCACCGCCATGGTCGTGTCAGGCAAGGGCATCCTTGCCGCCGACGAATCCTCCGGCACCATCAAGAAGCGCTTTGACGCCATCGGCGTGGAATCGACGGAAGAGAACCGCCGCGACTATCGCGAGATGCTGTTTCGCGCCAAGGACGCCATGAGCCAGTACATCTCCGGCGTGATCCTCTACGACGAGACGATCTGGCAGGATGCCAAGGACGGCACGCCGCTGGTCAAGCTGATCGAGGAGAGCGGCGCCATCCCGGGGATCAAGGTCGACGAGGGCACGCAAGCCCTGCCGATGTGCCCGGGCGAGCTGGTGACCGTCGGGCTCGACAAGCTCGCCGAGCGGCTGAAGAAATACTACGAGCGCGGCGCGCGCTTTGCCAAATGGCGCGCGGTGATCGACATCGGCAGCGGCATTCCCTCGATGACCGCGATCAGCGTCAACGCCCACGCACTGGCGCGCTACGCGGCGCTTTGCCAGGCCGCGCAGATCGTCCCGATCGTCGAGCCGGAGGTGCTAATGGACGGCGATCACGACATCGACCGGTGCTATGAGGTGACGCAACGCGTGCTCAACAAGACGTTCCAGGAGTTGCGCGTGCAGCGCGTTGCGCTCGAAGGCATGGTGCTGAAGCCGAACATGGCAATCTCAGGCAAGAAGTGTCCGAAGCAGGCCTCCGTCGAAGAGGTCGCGGAGAAGACGATACGGCTGCTCAAGGCCTGCGTGCCCGCAGCGGTGCCCGGCATCGCTTTCCTTTCCGGCGGCCAGTCCGACGAGGAGGCGACTGCGCATCTCAACGCCATGCACAAGCTCGGCCTGCTGCCCTGGGGCCTGACCTTCTCCTACGGTCGCGCGCTCCAGGCCGCGCCGCAGAAGGCCTGGTCCGGGAGGCCTGAGAACGTCGCGGCCGGACAGCGCGCCTTCAGCCATCGCGCGCGCATGAACGGTCTCGCCTCCAAGGGCGAATGGCAAAGCAGCCTGGAACAGAAGGCAGCCTAGATCTTGTCGAACAAACCGCCTCCGCCGCGCCCGGCGCCGCGTCTCTACCTCGCGACGCCAATTGTCGATGACCCTGCGGGACTCGTGGCCGAGTTGCCGGGCCTGCTCGCTTCGGCCGATGTCGCGGCCGTGCTGCTGCGGCTGAAGGAGACCGACCAGCGCACCATGATCTCGCGCATCAAGGCGTTGGCGCCGCCGGTGCAGAAGGCAGGCGCAGCGCTCCTCATCGACGGCCATCCTGAAATCGTCGCGCGCGGCGGCGCCGACGGCGCGCACCTCACCGGCCTTGCCGCGCTGGAAGAGGCGGCGCAATCGCTCAAGCCCGATCGCATCGCCGGCGTCGGCGGGCTCACGACGCGCCATGATTCCATGAGCGCGGGCGAGATGGGTGCCGACTATGTGCTGTTCGGCGAGCCCGACAAGAAAGGCCAGCGCCCGTCATCCCAGGCCATCGCCGAACGGCTGGACTGGTGGGCGGAGCTGTTCGAGCCACCCTGCGTCGGCTTTGCCACTTCGCTGGAAGAGGCCCACGATTTCGCCGCCAGCGGTGCCGATTTCGTGCTGGTCGGCGACTTCATCTGGGCCGATCCACGCGGGCCCAGGGCCGCGCTGGTCGAGGCCAATGCTGTGATCAAGAAGGCGCACGCGACGGCGCCGGCGAGCCGGGATCCTGCGGGTCAGGAGCACGGCTAGCGCCCCGACATGAAGCTCCCTTGCATCACCATGCTGGCCACGCTGCTGCTCACAGCGCCCGCGGCGGCGCAGCTCCAGATCACGCCACCGGCCGCAACGCCGAGCGCCCCCGCCGAAAAGCAGAAGCCCAAGCCGCACACGATCACCAAGAAGAAGGAGGCCGCTCCCGCGCCGAAACCTTCGGCATCCCCCAAGCCGTCTCCCTCGCCCAAGCCGGCCGCAACCGTGATCCCCGCGCCGCCGACCGACGATCCCAAGGTCGACATGGTGTTCGGCGCCTATCAGCGCGGCCAGTACAAGACGGCGTTCGAGCTCGCCACCGCCCGTGCACAAGCCGGCGATCCCAAGGCGATGACCATGCTCGGCGAGCTCTATTCCAATGCCATGGGCATCCGGCGCGACTACGCCAAGGCAGCCGAATGGTACAAGCGCGCCGCCGATTCCGGCGATCGCGAGGCGATGTTCGCGCTCGCCATGCTGCGCATGTCAGGCCGCGGCGGCCCGGTCGACAAGGGCGAGGCGGTCAAGCTGATGGCCTCCGCCGCCAAGCTCGGCGAGCCCAAGGCCGCCTATAACCTCGCCTTGCTCTATCTGGACGGCCAGACCCTGCCGCAGGATGTCAGGCGCTCAGCGGAGCTGCTGCGCCAGGCCGCCGATGCAGGCCTGCCCGAGGCGCAATACGCGCTCGCGACCTTCTACAAGGAAGGCACCGGTGTGCCGAAGGACCCGGAACGCGCGGTGCGGCTGCTCCAGGCCGCCTCGCTCGCCGACAATGTCGACGCCGAGGTCGAATATGCGATCGCGATGTTCAACGGCACCGGCACACCGAAGAACCAGCCGGCGGCTGTCGCGTTGCTGCGCAAGGCGTCCCGCCAGGGCAGCGCGATCGCGCAGAACCGGCTGGCATGGGTGCTGATCAATGGCGTGGGCACACCCACGGACAAGGTCGAGGGCTTCAAATGGCACCTGGTGGCCAAGACGGCCGGCAAGGGCGACCCCGAGCTCGACAAGCAATTATCCGATCTGCCGGCCGAGGAGCGGGCCAAGGCCGAGGCCGCCGCCAAGAAATGGCTCGGGACCAAATGACTTGACGCAATGACTTGACGCAAGCGCCCTCGCAGGGCACCCAATCCCTCAAACGGGCGCGACGTCCCGCCCCTGCCCCTGATCCCTGCCCCCGATCAAGTCCAGAGCTCATGCTGTATTCCGCCACTATCAACGTCATGGTCAAGGCCGCGCGCCGCGCCGGCCGCAGCCTCAAGCGCGATCTCGGCGAGATCGAGCATCTCCAGGTCTCGCTGAAGGGGCCGGCGAATTTCGTCTCGCTCGCCGACAAGCGCGCCGAGGAGATCCTCTATCAGGACCTCGCCAAGGCCCGGCCCGGCTACGGCTTCATCGGCGAAGAGGGCGGCACCCGCGAAGGCACCGACAAGAGCCACACCTGGATCGTCGATCCCTTGGACGGCACCACCAACTTCCTGCACGGCATCCCGCAATTCGCGATCTCGATCGGCCTCGCGCGCGAGGGCACGGTCATCGCCGGCGTGATCTACAACCCCGCCAATGACGAGCTCTACATCGCCGAGCGCGGCAAGGGCGCTTTCCTCAACGACCAGCGCCTGCGCGTGGCCGGCCGCCGCCAGCTCAACGAATGCGTGGTGGCCTGCGGCCTGCCCCATATCGGCCGCGGCGACCACGAAGAATTCCGCCGCGAGATGACCGCGATCCAGAATCGCGTCGCCGGCCTGCGCCGCTTCGGCGCCGCCTCGCTCGACCTCGCCTTCGTCGCCGCCGGCCGGCTCGACGGGTATTGGGAGCGGAATCTGTCGCCCTGGGACATCGCGGCCGGGCAAATCATGGTCAAGGAAGCCGGCGGCACGGTGAGCGACATCGACACCCCGGGCGATGCGCTGGTCACCGGGCACGTCGTGTGCGGCAATGAAGTCGTGCACGGGGAGCTGGTCAAGATTTTGCGGAAGGCGGCGTAGCGCCGCAGCTTCTCTATTATCGTTCCGGGGCGCGCCGCTTGGCGAACCCGGAAACCATTCATCGACTGTGATTGCTGCCCGATGGATTCTCAGATGCGCAATTGCGCATCATAGCTCGCGCTACGCGCGCCCCCGGAATGAAGGGGCATTCAGTGGCTCGTGTGCGCCCGCGCCGGCGGTCCGTACGCCTCGCCTTCCTTCGCCGCCGCCGGCTCCCGGTCCCCGCCCAGCACGCGCTGCACCGAGACGAAGAACACCGGCACCATCAACAGCGCCAGGATCACGACCGCGATCATGCCGCCCATCACCACGCTGCCCAGCGCCTGCTGGCTGGCGCCGCCGGCACCATGCGCGATCGCCATCGGCAGCACGCCGCAGATGAAGGCGAGACCGGTCATCAGGATCGGGCGGAAGCGCAGACGGCAGGCCTCGATGGTGGCTTCCACCAGCGGCTTGCCTTCCTTGCGCAGATCCTTCGCGAACTCGATGATCAGGATCGCGTCCTTTGCAGCGAGGCCGATGATGGTGATCAGGCCGACGGTGAAGTAGACGTCGTTGGGCAGGCTCCGCAGCGTCGCTGCGACGACCGCGCCGACGATGCCGAGCGGCACGGTCAGCAGCACCGCGAGCGGAATGGTCCAGCTCTCGTACAGCGCGGCAAGGCACAGGAACACCACGAATACCGAGAGCGCCAGCAGGAACGGCGCCTGCGAGCCCGACAGTTTTTCCTGGAGCGACTGTCCGGTCCATTCATAGCCGAAGCCGCGCGGCAGCCTGTCGGCGAGCCGCTCCATCTCAGCGATCGCATCGCCCGAGGTAAAGCCGGGCCTGGCTTCGCCGGAGATGCGGACCGCCGGATAATAGTTGAAACCGGCGATCTGCGTCGGACCGCGGGCCCACTCCGCCGTGGCGAAGGACGAGAACGGCACCAGCTGGCCTCGGCTGTTCTTGACGTTGTAGTTGAGGATGTCCTCGGTCCGCATGCGGTCGCGGGCATCGGCCTGCACCACGACGCGCTGCATGCGGCCGCGATTCGGGAAGTCATTGATGTAGTTCGAGCCGAGATTGGTCGAGATCGTGTTGTTGATGTCCTCGAAAGTGACGCCAAAGGCGCCGGCCTTCTCGCGGTCGATGACGAGATTGACTACGCCTGCCTCGGGCAGGCCTTCGATATACACCTTCTGAAGCACAGGACTGGCATTGGCCTCCGCGATCAGCTGGTCGGCGGCGCGCATCAAGGCCGGATAGCCCTTCTGGCCGCGGTCCTGCAGGCGGAACGAAAAGCCCGAGGAGTTGCCGAGATTGTCGATCGGCGGGGGCTGCAGCGCCGAGATCTTTGCGTCGCGGACCGATGAGCCCAGGTCGCGGTTGACGTCATTGACGATCGCGGCGGCGGAGTCCTTCGGACCGCGCTCCGACCAGTCCTTCAAGGTGATGAAGGCCTGCGCGGTGTTCATGCCCTGGCCGGAGAAGCTGAAGCCGGTGAGGAAAGTGACGTCCTTCACGCCCGGTCGCTCGGCGAGATATTTTTCGACCTTCTCGATCACGGCCTCGGTGCGGGGATAGGACGAATCCGAGGGCGTCTGCACGTCGGTGGTGACGAAGCCCTGATCGTCGACGGGCAGGAAGCCGCCGGGCAAATTGACGAAGGCCCAGGACAGGCCGACCAGCAGCGCGGCATAGACCAGCATCAGGCGCCCGGTGCGCTTCAGCGAGAAACCGACCGTACGCTCGTAGCGGAACCGCGCGGCCTCGAGCATGCGGTTGAACCAGCCGAAGACGAAATTACTGGAATGACCGTGCCCCTTGGCGACTGGCTTGAGCAGGGTCGCGCACAGCGCCGGCGTCAGCGACAGCGCGAGGAAGGCGGAGAAGCCGATCGCGGCGACCATGGTGACGGAGAACTGGCGGTAGATGATGCCAACCGAGCCCGGGAAGAACGCCATCGGCACGAACACCGCCATCAGCACCAGGGTGATGCCGATGATGGCGCCGGTGATCTGCGACATCGCCTTGCGGGTCGCTTCCTTCGGCGGCAGGCCTTCCTCGGCCATGATGCGTTCGACGTTCTCGACCACGACGATGGCGTCGTCGACGAGGATGCCCACCGCGAGCACCATGCCGAACATCGAGAGCATGTTGATGGAGTAGCCGGCGAGCAGCAGGGTGGAACAGGCGCCCAACAGCGCCACCGGCACCACGATGGTCGGAATGATGGTGTAGCGGATGTTCTGCAGAAACAGGAACATCACGACGAACACCAGCACCACGGCTTCCACCAGCGTCGACAGCACCTTCTTGATCGAGGCCTCGACCACGGGCGTGATGTTGTAGGGGATCTCGTAGGTGATGTTGGCCGGGAAGAAGCGCGACAGCTCCTTCATCTTCGCTTCGACCGCGCTCGCGGTCGCCAGCGCATTGCCGGTCGGCGACATCAGCACCGACAGACCCGCAGTCGGCTTGCCGTTGAGGCGTGTGTTGAACTGGTAGCTGAGCCCGCCGACCTCGATGCGCGCGACATCGCGCAGCCGCACGGTCGAGCCGTCGGCATTGGCACGCAGGATGATGGCGCCGAATTCGTCCGGCGAGGAGAGCTGTCCCTTGACCAGCACCAGCGCGGAGGTGCGTTGGCCGGACGTCGAGGGTTCGGCGCCAATGCTGCCGGAGGCGACCTGCGCGTTCTGCGCGGCGATGGCCTTATTGACGTCGTCGGCGGTCAGCCCATAGCCGACGAGCTTGGCCGGATCGACCCAGACGCGAAGCGAGCGCTCGGTCGAATACAGCGTGGCGCGGCCGACGCCGGGAATGCGGCGGATCTCACCCAGCACGTTGCGGATCATGAAGTCGCCGAGGCCGACCTCGTCGAGACTGCCGTCGGTCGAATTCAGCGTGATGATCTGAAGCACCGCGCTGGAGGCTTCCTCGATCAGGATGCCCTGCTGCATCACCGCGCGCGGCAGGCGCGCCTCGACGCGCTTGATGCGGTTCTGCACCTCGACCGACGCGGCGCTGGTATCGGTGCCCGGCTGGAAATTGGCGATGATCTCGACCTGACCGAGCGAGTCGCTTGTCGATTCGAAATTGAGGATGTTGGCGGCGCCGTTGAGCTCTTCCTCGATCAGGCGCGTGACGCTGTTGTAGAGATTTTCGGGCGAGGCCCCGGGATAGCTGGTCGAGACCGAGATCGAGGGCGGCGCGATGATCGGATACTGCGCGATCGGCAGCAGCGGCACCGCGATCGCGCCGATCAAGCAGATGAACAGCGCGACCACCCAGGCGAAGATCGGCCTGTCGATGAAGAAGCTCGGCATAGCGCGTTACCGCGTGAGCTGCTGGGCGTGCCGGTTGTCCGCGATCGCGTCCGCCTCCGACCAGGGTTGCGGCTTGACCTTGTCGCCGGCCGCGAACTTCTGGAAGCCTTCGACCACGACCTTGTCGCCGGCCTTCAGGCCTTCCGTGACGAACCAGAGTCCGTCCTGCACCGAGCCCGTACGCACCGGCTGGACCGCGATGTGGTTGTCGTCCTTGACGACGAACACCTCGCTGCCGCCGCCGCCATTGCGCTGAACCGCTTGCTGCGGCACCGCAATCGCGTCGGAATCGAGACCCTGGTCGATGCGGACCCGGACATACATGCCCGGCAGCAGTTCGCGCTTCGGGTTGGGGAACTCGCCGCGCAACGTCACCTGCCCGGTGTGGGCGTCGACCTTGGCATCGGAGAACAGCAGCTTGCCGTCGAGCGAATAGATGGTGTTGTCGTCGAGCACCAGGCGCACCTTGGCGGCATCGGCGGCGATGCGCTCGAGGTCGCCTGTCTCGAAGGCACGGCGGAGCTGATTGAGCTCGGTCACCGACTGGGTGAAGTCGGCATAGATCGGATCGAGTTGCTGGATGGTGGCGAGATTGGTCTCGTTCTGCACGGCGAGCGCGCCCTCGCTGACCAGCGCCGCGCCGACCACGCCGTCGATCGGCGCGCGCACGGTGGCATAGTCGAGATTGAGCTTTGCCCGGGCTAGCTCGGCCTTGCGGCCCTCGACCTCTGCATGGGCCTGACGTTCGGCCGCGATCGCCTTCTCGTTCTCAGCCTCCGGGGCGGCGCGATCCTTGGTGAGGGTGGCGATACGATGCGCCTGCTGCTTGGCCTGCATCAATGCCGCTTCGGCCTTGGCGAGCGCGGCCTCGTTGGCCAACACCTCGACCTCGAACGGACGCGGATCGATGCGGTAGAGCGGATCGCCCGCCTTCACCTCGCTGCCCTGGCGGAACAGACGCTCGACCACGATGCCGGAGACGCGGGGCCGCACGTCGGAGACACGCGTCGGTGCGATGCGGCCTGGCAGCTCGCGCACGACGGCGCGCGGCTGCGGCTTGACGACGACGATGCTGACGTCAGGCGCGGCCGGCTGGACGGCGGACACCGCCGAGCTGGACTCGTCGCAAGCACCAAGCAGCGGCGCAAGGGCCGCGAGCATCAATGCAACGCATGCCGATCGCGCGCGAAGTCCTGACATGAACTGTAGTGCCCCGATGTTGTTGATACTATTACGCGCAGCGGGCCCGTTCTGGACTCCAATTCGCGCGGTCGATACCGTCAAAATAGAGTGGACGTGCTGCGACGCAACGCGTGTTGCGGCGGCTCATTGTCACACGACCTAACTCGCTGAATTGAGGCGCCTTTTATCGACTCACCTGATTGTGAGTCCAGTTCCACCGCCGCGTGCTGCGACCGAACACCGCAATCACTCGGCGGCTTTCATCCGAAAATGGCTGATTCCCCATTCGGTTCCAGCGGCGTAGCCGAACAGGCCGGACGTTGCGAGGAGGAACCAGCGCCAGCGACGCATGCAAAGCGCAGTCTCCTCGCCGTAGACCCTCCGCAAGGACGCCTCGATGGGACCGCGATGCGCATCGAAATTGGCGAGCCAGTCGTTGGCGGTGCGCTGGTAATGCGTACCGCTCCAGCACCATTCCTTCTCGATCGCAAGGATATCGTCGAACTGCCTGACGAGGTGATGGCTCGGCATCAGCCGGCCGGTGAAGACGTGCTGCGCCATCCAGTCGTTGCGATCGAACCGGTCGAACAGCTGTGAAGCCGAGCGATGGGTGACGACATGCATGAAGAACCGCCCCTCCGACGCGAGCCATGACCGCACGCGCGTCATCAGCTTGCGCCAGTTCGTCATCTGCCCGAACATCTCGACCGAGACGATGCGGTCGAACTGGCCTTCGGGCGCGAACACGTTCATGTCCGCAGTGACCGCGCGCAGGTTCAAAAGTCCGCGGAGCCGCGCCTCGTCCTCGACATGGGCGCGCTGCGCCTGGGAGTTCGACACCGCCGTCACCTTTGCATGCGGAAACTGCCGCGCCATCCACAGCGACAGCGAGCCCCAGCCGCAACCGAACTCGAGAATGGTCTGGCCATCGGCAAGTCCGGCATGCTCGACGGTCTGGCGCAACGCCTCCTCTTCCGCCTCCTGCAAGGTGCTCGCGCCGGTCTTGTAGAAGCAGGAGGAGAATTTGCGGTTGGGGCCGAGCATTTCGGCAAAGAAGGAAGCAGGCGCCTCGTCGTGCCCGGCCCCCGCGTTCTCCGCGATCGGCCGCAGCATCATCCGGCCGGCGAAGGCGGCATCGTCGGCGGCGCCCGGCGCGGACAGGCGCGTCGCCGTGCGGGAGCACAAGCGCTGGATCGCGGCACGGATGACCACGTCCGGCAGCGGCACCCGTTCGGCGGTCCCGATGATCGCGGAAACGACGCTCATGCACCTCCGAATGGCGATCTTCTGCAGATACCTGCTCATCAAAGCGCCGCTTCCGGTCCCGGTTCCCCGAGCTGTCCCCGAAATCGGCGCATCCGGCGCTTTTTTTGGGCCGGCGCTGTGCCATAGTGCGCACTGCAAGCAAGCTTACGTAACGGATGATACCGGCCATGCCGTCTGGCACTTCCCGCTCCACCTTGGATATCGAGTACACGAAACTGTCCTCGCCCAGCGTCTTCCTGGTGCGGATGCTGGTCTTCCTGGTGCTGTGCACGCTGGTGGGCGTGGTGCTCTACAAGCAGATCATCCAGGCCTTCTTCGCCAATCCCGGGCTCAATGCCCTGATCGGGGCAGTGCTGTTCATCGGCATCGTGCTGGCCTTCCGCCAGGTCATCCGGCTCTATCCCGAAGTCTCCTGGGTCAACAATTTCCGCATCGCCGATCCCGGCCTGGCACCGGCCCGCCACCCGAAGCTGCTGGCGCCGATGGCGGCGATCCTCGGCGGCGAGCGCTCCGGGCGGATGACCATCACCCAGACCACGATGCGGCATCTGCTCGATTCGATCGCGACGCGGCTGGACGAGGCCCGCGACATCTCGCGCTACATGACCGGCCTGCTGGTCTTCCTCGGCCTGCTCGGCACTTTCTGGGGCCTGATCGAGACGGTCGGCTCGGTCGGCAAGGTGATCGACGGGCTCAAGGTCGGCGGCGATGCCGGCTCGCTGTTCGACACCCTGAAAGAGGGCCTCGCCGCCCCGCTCGGCGGCATGGGAATCTCGTTCTCCAGCTCGCTGTTCGGCCTCGCCGGCTCGCTGATCCTCGGCTTCCTCGACCTGCAATCGAGCCAGGCACAAAACCGCTTCTACACCGACCTCGAAGACTGGCTCGCCACCACCGTGCGCGAATATGGCAACGGCGAGGCGCCCGTTGCGGCAGGCGGCGGCGTCGCCAGCGGCGAGCTCCAGGCCGCGGTCGAACGGCTGCGCTCCGTGTTCGAGGAAGGCAGCGCCAGCCGCGGCACCACGGCGGCGATGGCGAGCCTTGCCGAAGCCATCCAGGCGCTGGTCTCGCACATGCGCACCGAGCAGCAGATGATCCGCGAATGGGCCGACGGCCAGGGCGAGCAGAACCGCGAGATCCGGCGGCTGCTGGAGCGCATCGCGCGTCAGCCGGAGAAGAGCTGAGACGGTATCGTGCCCCGAACGCGACGCAGCATGAAATGATGCGTCGCCGAGCCGGGGGCCCAGCGTCAGGGACAATATGGGTCCCGGCTCTGCGCAGCAGCATTGCAGGCTGCAGCGCGTCCGGGACACGAAGGTGGAGACGGACAACATGGCTCTAGCGCGCGGCCGCCGCAGCGAAGGCGCTTTCAACTACTGGCCCGGCTTCGTCGACGCGCTGTCGACGCTGGTGCTGTCGATCGTGTTCCTGCTGTCGGTGTTTCTGGTCGTGCAGTTCTTCCTCTCGCAGGAGGTGACCGGCAAGGACAAGGCGCTGGAGCAGCTCAATGCCAAGATCGCCCAGCTCAACGAGCTCCTGTCGCTGGAAAAGCTCGGCAAGCTCAGCCTCGACGACCAGGTCTCGCAATTGAAGGCGGGCCTCGCCTCGGCCGAGTCCGAGCGCGACCGCATCAAGGGGCTCTATGACGGCCTTGCTGCCGCCGGCAATGACGCGCAAGGCAAGACCACCGAACTCGGCAAGGCGCTGGACTCGGAGAAGGCCGTCTCGGCGCGAGCCCTGGCGCAGATCGAGGTGCTGAACCAGCAGATCAGCGCGCTCAGGCGGCAATTGGCAGCGCTGGAAGAGGCCCTCGAAGCCAGCGAGAAGCGCGACAAGGAATCGCAGAACCGGATCGCCGATCTGGGCTCCCGCTTGAATGTCGCCCTGGCGCAGCGCGTGCAGGAACTGTCGCGCTACCGCTCCGAATTCTTCGGCCGCCTGCGTGCCATCCTCGGCAACCGCCCCGACATCCGCATCGTCGGCGACCGCTTCGTGTTCCAGTCCGAAGTGTTCTTCGATACCGGCCAGGCGACGCTGCTGCCCGAGGGCCGCGCCGAGCTCGACACGCTGGCGACTGCGCTGATCGAGCTCGACAAGAAGATCCCGAGCGAGATCCCCTGGGTGCTGCGCGTCGACGGCCATACCGACGTGCGGCCGGTGAGCGGCGCGAACTTCAAATCGAACTGGGACCTGTCCGCCGCGCGCTCGATCTCGGTGGTGCAATATCTGATCTCGCTCGGCGTGCCTGCCCAGCGCCTCGTCGCGGCCGGCTTCGGCGAATTCCAACCGCTCGATCCCGGGAACACCGAGGAGGCCTACAAGCGCAACCGCCGCATCGAGCTGAAGCTGACGGAGCGGTAGTGAGCGCGCTCCACCTCCGCCCCTACCGACCCGAGGACGAAGCCGCTGCGATCGAGCTCTGGCATCGCACCTGGCAGCAGGCTTATCCGCAGATCGACTTCGCCGCACGGCTCGAATGGTGGCGCGAGCGCTGGCGCAAGGATCTGGTGCCGAAGGCCTCGATCGTGGTGACGGAGCAGGACGGCACGCTGACCGGTTTGGTCACGATCGACGGCGAAGGTTATCTCGACCAGCTCGTCGTCGATCCCGCGCATTGGGGCTCCGACGCGGCAAGGCTGCTGGTGGACGAGGCCAAGCGGCTGTCACCCTTGGGCGTCACGCTGCTCGTCAACAAGGACAATGCCCGCGCCATCCGCTTCTACGAGCGCAACGGCTTTGCCCATGCCGGCGACGACGTGAACCCGACCTCGGGGCGGCCGGTGCTGAAGATGGTGTGGCGGGCGTAAATCCTTCTCCACGCGCAAATGACTGCGCCCAAAGGCCCTCACGCGCCCTCGAACTGCAACCGCGCCAGCCTCGCATAAAGTCCGTTCGTCGCCACCAGTTCGGCATGCGTGCCCTGCTCGACGATCCGGCCCTGGTCCATCACCAGGATGCGGTCGCAGGAGAGCACGGTTGCGAGGCGATGGGCGATCACCAGCGTGGTGCGGTGGCGCATCAGCTCTTCCAGCGCGGTCTGCACCAACGTCTCGCTTTCGGCATCGAGTGCGGAGGTGGCCTCGTCCAGCAGCAGCAGCGGCGCGTCGCGCAGGATGGCGCGGGCGATCGCGATGCGCTGGCGCTGGCCGCCGGAAAGCGTCACGCCGCGCTCGCCGAGCGCCGTCTCGAAACCCTCGGGCAGGCGGCGGATGAACTCGGCGGCATGCGCCAGCTCGGCGGCGCGCTCGACCTCGGCATCGGTCGCATCGGGTCGGCCGAAGCGGATGTTCTCGCGGGCAGTCGCGGCGAACACCACCGAGTCCTGCGGCACCAGCGCGATGCGGGCCCGGAAATCTCTGGGGTCGGCGGATTTGACCGGCACGCCGTCGAGCGAGATCGTCCCGCTGCGCGGGTCGTAGAAGCGCAGCAACAGATGAAAGATCGTGCTCTTGCCGGCGCCGGAGGGACCGACGATCGCGACTTTCTCGCCGGGGCGCACCGTGAACGACACGGCGTCGAGCACCTTGACGTCGGACCGCGCCGGATAGGCGAAGCTGACCTGATCGAAGCCGACCTCGCCGCGCGCCGGCACCGGCAGCGCCCGCGGCGCCGCGGGCGCCGTGATCTCGGGCCTCACATGCAGGATCTCGAACAGGCGCTCGGCAGCGCCCGAGGCCGCCGAGACCTCGCCCCAGACCTCGCTGAGCTGGCCGAGGCCCGCCGCGGCGAACACGGCGTAAAGCACGAACTGACCGAGCCGGCCCGGCGTAATCGCGCCGGAGAGCACATCATGCGAGCCAATCCAGAGGATGGCGACCACGCTTGCGAACACGATGAAGATGATGATCGCCGTGAGCACGGCGCGGGCCTGGGTCGAGGTTCGCGCGGCTTCATAGGCCTCTTCGACCTCGCCGCCGAAACGCTTCTCGGCAAATTGCTCGCTGGTATAGGCCTGCACGGTACGGATCGCGCCGACCAGCTCGCCGGCATAGGCCGAGGCTTCGGCGAGCGTGTCCTGCGCATTGCGCGACAGCCGCCGCACCCAGCGCCCGAAGGCCACCAGCGGCAGCACGATCAAGGGAATGGCCAGCAGCACGAAGCCGGACAGCTTCGGGCTCGTGATCACCATCATCGCCGCGGCGCCCAGGAACATCATCAGGTTGCGCAGCGCGATCGAGACCGAGGCGCCGACGGCCGATTTGAGCTGGGTGGTGTCGGCGGTGAGCCGCGAGATCAATTCGCCGCTGCGAGCGGAATCGAAGAAGGCGGGGGACAGCGAGAGCAGATGGGCGAAGACGTCGCGCCTGAGGTCGGCGACGATGCGTTCGCCGATCGTCATCACGAGGTAGTAGCGCGCCGCGCTCGCGAGCGCGAGCACGCCCACCACCGCGAGCATCACCGAGAAGTAGCTGTTGATCAGCTCGATCCCCTCGGGCGTCAGGCCGAAATCGATCATCCTGCGCACCGCGATCGGCACCAGCAGCGTCGTCAGCGCGGCGACCGTGAGCGCGACGAAGGCCAGTGCCGCCCGGCCGCGATAGCGGCTCACATAGGGCGCGAGCGCAAGCAGCGGCCGCAGCTTGGCGCGCCCCTTGGCGGGCTCTTCGATCAGCTCGGCCTCGATCGACGGGATGTCCGCGGCGTTCATTGCGGGCCGATTGACATGCTGGTCATCAAGCCGTTCCACTGCGCTCATGATATCCGACCCATTCTATTGCCTTGCTCCCAATAGGCCGGTGTAGGGGTAGTGGCAAATCCGGGAAGTCCCTTAGGGGTAAGTCCGGTCACCAGCCCGGCATGGCTTGTTTTGCCTGATATCGTGCGGTATAGAGCCGCCCAAATCCGTCATTCGCTAGCCACCCAAGAAGGCGCCGGAGCGCCGAGGAATTGCCATGAAAGCCGAAATTCATCCGGATTATCACACCATTAAGGTCGTCATGACCGACGGAACCGAGTACCTGACCCGCTCGACCTGGGGCAAGGAAGGCGACACGCTGAACCTCGATATCGACCCGAAGTCGCACCCGGCCTGGACCGGCGGCTCCACGCAGATCATGGACCGCGGCGGCCGCGTCTCGCGCTTCCAGAAGAAGTTTTCGGGCTTTCTCAAAAAGGATTGAAGCCGGCCGCAAGGCTGGAGACGAAAACGCCCCCGCAGAGACGGGGGCGTTTTTGTTTTCTACTACACCGTCATTCCGGGGCGGCTCGGAGAGCCGAACCCGGAATCTCGGGATTCTCAGGTGCGCAAGTGCGCACCAGGGTTCGCGCGTCGCGCGCCCCGGGATGACAGCGTGAGACTTACCGCTCGAACGCCGCCTTCAGCGCATTGAGGTGCGGCACCAGCGGATTGCCGATCGCCACCTGCTCGGCCGGCGGCGTGTGGATCGTGCTGTCGAGGCGGCGCACGCGGGTCTGCAGACTCATCGAGCGATGGATCAGCTCCTGGAGTTGCGCGGGCAGCTTCTCGATGGTGTCGGCGGGACCGGGATCGGCGGCGGTGAGCTTGACCTTGGTCTTCTCGCGGTTGGCCTGGCTCAGCGTCATCTCGCCCTCCTTCACCGCCCGATGCAACAGCAGCCAGGACGCAAGCTGCATCAGGCGCGTGGTGAGACGCATGCTCTCGGTCGCATAGGAGAGGCTGACGGCGCGATCGAGTGCCTTGGCCTCGACGCGGCCGGCGCCGTCGAGATAGGCGGCGGTCTCTTCGACGAGGTCCATGCCTTCACGGAACAGAGCGCCGAACGCCGCAGAATTGGTAAACCGCTCACTGAGCTGAACGAGAGCGCCTTCGGCCTGCAAACGTTCCATGGTTAACGCCCCTTACGCAACTGTCTGACTGTCCGGCTTGGCGCCGGCTTATGATGAACAAATCATTGCGCGCTGGGAGCGCCGAGTCCAGTGACAAGCGCGGATATGGTTTCCGCGCGTCATTCCCCCGAATGCAACTGGGCGGATATTCCTGTTTCGGCGCGTCTTCTCGACGCGAACCGGTATCCGCTCCGCTGGAAAGCGCTTTGCGCAAAAAAAGAGCCGCCGGAGACCGGCGGCTTTGAAAGTTGATAACAGGGAGGCGTCAAACAGAGTGGACAGGAGCCACTCGGTGTCCAAACGAGGACGGTTCCAGTCATAAACCCGAAAGCTTAATCGACCGTAAACGAGCTAATTTTTTGAGAGTTCGTTAGCCATGTCGGCCAGCGGCCGAGCCGTGGTCACGTGCCGCGGACGCAGTGCGGCACGACGTGCTGCACTGCTGAGCCGGGGCCCGAGAGTCGTGAATGACTACGTCTTGAAAAGGCTGTTCGCCGCATCGCGCGAGGCGCGCTTCCTGGTGGCGGCTTCCTCCAGTCTCGCGATCTCGGTCTTGAGCAGCGCGACGCGCTCGGTCAGTTCCTCGACCGATAGCAACGAGAGATCCTGGCCGATCTCGTGCGTGATCTTCTTGCGCGGGCGGTCGTCGTCTTCCATCGCCATGGTGTGTCCTCCCGAGCTGCCTGAAGGACGCCGATCTGGCGTTCTCCATCCCGAAATGCTATCGCCTTTGTACAAGGAGAAATGTGCAGTGACTTTCGCGAGCGCGCAATATCTGACGCGAATGCCCCGGCCCGACCGCAAGGAGGCTGACCGGACGGGATAAGAGCGCGCATACGCGCGTGAGGCATGAGCCGACCCCAAGCCCTTCCGATCATGCGGGAGGGCTTTTGATTTTCCGGTTTGACTTGTTCCGGGTCGGCATCCCCAAGCGCGAAAGACGCAGCCATGACCAAAATCCTCATCACCAGCGCCCTTCCCTATGTGAACGGCGTCAAGCATCTCGGCAATCTCGTCGGGTCGCTCCTGCCAGCCGATGTCCATGCCCGCTTCAGGCGACAGATCGGCGACGACGTGCTCTTCGTCTGCGCCACGGACGAGCACGGCACGCCGGCCGAGCTCGGTGCCGTTCGCGCCGGACAGGACCTCCAGACCTTCTGCAGCACGCAGCACGCAATCCAGGCCGACATCTACCGCCGCTTCGGCCTGTCATTCGACCATTTCGGCCGGACCAGCTCGCCGCAGAATCGCACCCTGACGCAGCACTTCTATCGCAGGCTCGAAGATGGCGGACTGATCGAGGAACGCGCGTTGCAACAGGTCTGGTCCCCCGTGGACGGCCGTTTCCTACCAGACCGCTACGTGCTCGGCACTTGCCCGCATTGTGGCGACCCATCCGCGCGCGGCGACCAATGCGACCGTTGCGGCAACCTGCTCGATCCGCCCGAACTGATCGATCCGCGATCTGCGCTGTCGGGCGACCGCGCGCTGGAGATCCGCGAAAGCCGCCATCTGTTCCTACGACAGTCGCGGCTTCTCGCAGCGTTGAGCGCGTGGATCGATAGCCGATCCGGCTGGCCTGCCTTCGTGGTGTCAACCGCGAAGAGCTGGCTCACGGCGGATTTGCGCGATCGCTGCATTACGCGCGATCTGACCTGGGGCATTCCGGTTCCGCGCCGGGGATTCGAAAACAAGGTCTTCTATGTCTGGTTCGACGCGCCGATCGGTTACATCGCAGCCACACAGGAATGGGCCGCCGCCGCGCCAGGCCGAGACTGGCGAAAATGGTGGTGGCAGGCCGATGATGTCCGTTACATCCAGTTCCTCGGCAAGGACAACATCCCATTCCATGCTGTCAGCTTCCCGGCAACGCTGATCGGCTCGAACGAACCGTGGAAAACCGTCGATATCATCAAGGGATTCCACTGGCTGAATTACGAAGGCGGCAAGTTCTCGACCAGCCGCAATCGGGGCATCTTCACAGATCAAGCCCTGGAAGAACTGCCGGCGGATCTCTGGCGCTGGTGGCTGATCGCCAACGCGCCTGAAAGCGCCGACACCGATTTCAGTATCCCGAAGTTTGTCGCCGACGTGAACAAGGATCTCGCGGACATCTTCGGCAACCTCGTCAATCGCATCGTCAGCTTCGCCCATCGGGCCTTCGACGGCCGAATTCCGGAAGGCGGTGCGCCCGGCGCGGCCGAACACCTGCTCGCATGCGAACTGGAGCAACGTATCGCGACACTGCGACGCCATCACGAGGCGCTCGAGTTTCGCGCGGCGGCGGCGGCAACTCGCGCGATCTGGGATGTCGCGAACGCTTACCTGCAGCACGCCGCGCCATGGACAGCCAGCAAGTCCGATCCGCTTCGCGCTGCTCTCGTGACACGAACAGGCCTTAATCTGATCAGCGTCTGCGCCGTGCTGGCTTGGAGTATCATACCCAGCCTGTCTGAAAATGTGCTGCGCGCCTTCGGTCGCATTGACGCTGTTCCAAGCTGGCCCGTTGGCCCACTCGCGGGCCTGCTCGACGGCGGTGCCGGCACGGCCGTCGCTCCGATCCGCCCACTGGTCGATAAAATCCCTCCCGAGAAAGCACGGAATCTTGCAGCGCGGTTCGGGCCTTAATGTCGTTTTACTTTGGCGGAAAAGGCGATATGCCATCCGCCGATCCCATGCACTCAAGGACACAATCATGGACAAGCTGCCCGCGCAAATGACCGTGATCGCCATCTCCAAGCCCGGCGGACCGGAGGTGCTGGTGCCGGAACAGCGCGCGCTGCCGCAGCCCGGCCCGGACGAGATCCTGGTCAAGGTCGAGGCCGCGGGCGTGAACCGGCCCGATGTCGCGCAGCGTTCCGGCGCCTATCCGCCGCCGCCCGGCGCCAGCGACCTGCCGGGCCTCGAGATCGCCGGTGAGGTGGTGGCGGTCGGCAGCAATGCCAGGCGGCACAAGATCGGCGACAAGGTGATGTCGCTGGTCGCTGGCGGGGGCTATGCGCAGTACTGCATCGCCCAGGATGCCCAGGCGATGAGCGTGCCGCCGGCCTTGTCGATCAAGGAAGCCGGCGCGCTGCCGGAAACCCTGATGACGGTCTGGCACAACGTGTTCGAGCGCGGCGGCCTCAAGGCCGGCGAGACGCTGCTGATCCATGGCGGCTCCTCCGGCATCGGCACCATGGCGATCCAACTTGCGAAAGCATTCGGTGCCAAGGTGTTCGTCACGGTGGGATCGCAGGACAAGATCGACGCCTGCCTCAAGCTGGGCGCCGACCGTGCCATCAATTACAAGACCGAAGACTTCGTCGCCGTGGTCAAGGCCGAGACCAACAACCTTGGCGTCAACCTGATCCTGGACATGGTCGCCGGCGACTATGTCGATCGCAACTATGATGCCGCGGCGGTCGACGGCCGCATCGTCCAGATCGCGACCCTCAACGGCCCTAAGGTCAGCGTCAACATCGCCAAGGTGATGGTCAAGCGCCTGACCCATACCGGCTCGACGCTGCGCCCCCGTACTAATGCGGACAAGGCGGCGATGGTGGCCGCGATCGAGGCAAAAGTGATGCCGCTTCTGCGCGAAGGCCGCATCAAGCCGGTGATGGACAGCACTTTCCCGCTGGAAAAGGCGGCGGACGCCCATCGGCGCATGGAAACCAGCGCACATATTGGCAAAATTGTGTTGGAGGCCTAGGCCGCCGGCCCACAGGCCAGGCCGGAAACCCTTTGATTTTCCTCGCTTTCGTGGCATCTATCGCGACGCGCCGAACCACTTCGGTTCGGTCTGAATCGCCTTCTAGATTCGCCTTGCACTGACGAGTTTGCGTCGAACGCGGAGAACTGACCTTGCGTCTGATCAGGTGCCTCGCGCCCATCGCGCTGGGCCTCATGATTCTTGTCGCCGCGTATCCCGCGCGCGCGCTGGACGCCGTCAGCGTCCGCAGCGACGCGCCCGCGATCGACCTCACCGGCGTGCTCGAGCATCAGCGCAGCGATGCCGATCGCATCCAGGTCTCCACCGCGCCCGGCACCGACGGCATCGTCCGCCGCATCGAGGTGCGCGCCCGCGAAGGCGGGCAGAACTGGGTGGTGTTCGCGCTCGCCAACAACACCGACGACCAGCTCGATCGCCTGATCGTCGCCCCGCATTATCGCATCGTCTCCTCGGGGCTGCTCTGGCCCGACCTCGGCCTGTCGCGCATCGCGACCATCACGCCCTCGATCGGCGACCGGCCGGAACGTCAGGAAAGCGCCACCGCGGACGTGTTCCGCATCACGCTCGACCCCGGCGCCGTCGTCACCTTCGTCGCGGAGCTGCGCACCGACAAGCTGCCGCAGCTCTATCTGTGGGAGCCGGAATCCTACAAGGACAAGGTCAATTCCTTCACGCTCTACCAGGGCATCGTGATCGGCATTTCCGGCCTGCTCGCGCTGGTGCTGACCATCCTGTTCGTGGTGAAGGGCAGCATCATGTTCCCGGCCGCGGCGGCGCTGGCCTGGGCGGTGCTGGTCTATATCGGCGTCGATTTCGGCTTCTGGGGCAAGGTGCTCGACATGTCGAACAACGCCGAGCGCATCTGGCGCGCGGCGGGCGAGGCCATTCTTGCCGCCACGCTGCTGGTGTTCTTGTTCGCGTACCTCAATCTCAGCCGCTGGCACGTGCGCTATTCCCACATCACGATCGGCTGGCTCGCCTTCCTCGGCTCCCTGGTGGCACTGGCGCTGTTCGATCCGGCCGTGGCCTCCGGCATCGCACGCATTTCGCTGGTGCTGATCGCCTGCGCCGGCTTTGCGCTGATCGTCTATCTCTCCACCCACGGCTTCGACCGCGCGGTGCTGTTGATCCCGACCTGGTTCCTGCTGGTGGTCTGGGTGGTCGCGGCCGGCATGACCGTCGCCGGCTCCGTCACCAACGACATCGTCGGCCCGGCCCTGCTCGGCGGCCTCGTGCTGATCGTGATGCTGATCGGATTCACGGTGATGCAGCACGCCTTCGCCGGCGGCGGCGCCACCACCGGCATCGTCTCCGACATCGAGCGGCGGGCGCTGGCGCTCGCCGGCTCCGGCGATCTGATCTGGGATTGGGACGTGTCCGCCGACAAGGTGTTCACCAGTCCCGAGACCGAGGCCCTGCTCGGGCTCAAGCGCGGCACGCTGGAAGGACCCGCGGCGTCCTGGTTAGAGGTGCTGCATCCGCTCGACCAGGACCGTTTCCGCGCCGCACTCGACAGCGTGCTCGACCAGCGCCGCGGCCGCCTGGTGCAGGATTTCCGTCTCCGTACGCCGGACGGCCACTTCATGTGGTTCGCGCTGAAGGCCCGTCCGGTGGTCGGCTCCGACGGCGAGGTCTCGCGGGTCGTCGGCACGCTCACCGACGTCACGGAGCTGCGTAACGCCGAGGAACGCCTGCTGCACGATTCCGTGCATGACAATCTCACCGGCCTGCCCAACCGCAAGCTGTTCATGGACCGGCTGGGTGCTGTCGCCAACTTCGCCAAGACCATGCCGACGCTGCGGCCGACGCTGATGGTGATCGATCTCGACCGCTTCAAGCAGGTCAACGATTCCGTCGGCATCGCGGTCGGCGATTCCATTCTGCTGACGCTGGCCCGCCGCCTCACCCGCATCCTGAAGCCGCAGGACACGCTGGCGCGACTGGCCGGCGACCAGTTCGGCCTGATCCTGCTCTCCGAACAGGACCCGGCCCGCATCACCGCCTTCGCCGAGACCATCCGCAAGACCATCCGCGCGCCGATCGCCTTCAACGACCGCGAGATCTTCCTGACGGCTTCGATCGGCCTCGCCTTGTCCGATCCTCAGACGCAGCTCACGGACGAGATCATCAAGGACGCCGAGCTGGCGATGTATCATTCCAAGCGCATCGGCGGCGACCGCATCGACGTCTACAAGCCCGCCATGCGTGCGCGGAAGACGGACCGGCTGACGCTGGAGAGCGAATTGCGTCGCGCCATCGAGCGGCAGGAGATCACCATCCTTTATCAGCCGATCGTGCGGCTGGAGGATCGCTCGATCGCCGGCTTCGAGGCCCTGGCGCGCTGGGATCATCCGAAGCTCGGACGCATGGCGCCTTCGGAATTCATCACCATAGCCGAAGAAACCGGACTGATCGTCGACCTCGGCATGTTCGTGCTCGACCAGACCGCAAAGCAGCTCTCGGTGTGGCAGCGCGCGATGCGCTCACGTGACCCGATCTTCGCCTCCGTCAACGTCTCCTCGCGGCAGCTGCTGCGCCACGACCTCATCCACGACATCCGCACCGTGCTGTCGCGATCCTCGGTGGCGCGCGGCACGCTGAAGCTGGAACTGACGGAATCGCTGGTGATGGAAAATCCCGAGCACGCGGCGCAGATGCTGACGCGGATCCGCGAGCTCGGCACCGGGCTGTCGCTCGACGATTTCGGCACCGGCCATTCTTCGCTGGCCTATCTCCAGCGTTTCCCGTTCGACACCATCAAGATCGACCAGTCCTTCGTGCGCACCACCAGCCGCGGCACCCGCCCGGTGATCCTGAAGTCGATCATCGCGCTCGCGCACGACCTCGGCATGGACGTGGTGGCGGAAGGCGCCGAGACCGATTCCGATGCGGTCGAGCTCTACCAGATGGGCTGCGAATACGCTCAAGGTTTTGCCTTCGGCGAGCCGATGGACGCCGACGCGGCGATGCGCCTGCTGACGGAAGTGCGGCTGGAAGCGGCGAGCTGACTGCTCTCTTACCCTCCCCTGGAGGGGGAGGGTGGGTCTCGCGCTAGCGCCGTCGATCACCCTTCTGCTTCCTGAACCGCACGCTCGCACCGTCCGGCATCCGTGTCGCCACGAATCCCGCGGCGAGGCAGGCTTCGCGTTGCGGCATCTGGATGTCGGGGCTGCGCAGGCTGTCCCACCAGGAGGCACGCTGGGCCGCGCGCGGCAGCGCGGCGCCGATGATCTCCTCGATCTGCTCGAAGCTCAGCACGAACTCCTCCTGCTTCTGCCGCAGCAGATAGTCGCGCAACGCGTCGTAGTCGTTCACAAGCGTCCTCTCGTCCGAAGTCCCGTCCGATCTGCCTAAAACCGTTCGATCCATAAACCGATTCTTAACTCATTGCGGTAGTGCCGTCCTGCCTTAAACACTACTCAAGCTTTCGGGCGCATCCACTGGTGGCGGGAGCGAACGATGCCCTTTGGGTGGCGCGGAATTACGGCCCGGCGGCCGTGGCGAATTTCGGCGAAACTGCTGATCATCTCGTCCGTGGTGACGGTGATCGGCTTCTCGGCCGTCTGCGTCAATGTGATGCTGGACATGCGCCGCGGCGAGGAGGCGCTCGCCCGCCAGACGCTGGAGAACCTCGCAACCACCATCGAGTCCGACATCGGCCGCAACATCGAGATCTACGACCTGTCGCTGAAGGCGGTCGCCAGCAACATGCTGCTGCCCGAGCTCGCAACAGTCTCCAAGACGATCCGCCACCTGATCCTGTTCGACCACGCGACGACGGCCCGGCATTTCGGCGCCATCCAGGTATTCGATGCCGAGGGCCAGCTGACCATCGACGCTTCCACGCTCGATCCCCTCGCCGAGAATCGCAGCGAGGAGGACTATTTCACCGTCCACCGCGACAATCCCGAAGCCGGGCTCTTCATCAGCCGCCCGATGCTGTTCCGCGGCGCCTATTCGATCGTGCTGAGCCGGCGCATCAGCGATACCGACGGCGGCTTCCTCGGCGTCGTCGCAGGCTCGATTCGCTTCAGCTATTTCCACGAATTGTTCGAACGGCTGAATCTCGACACTGAAGACACCATCACCGTGCTCAGGCGCGACCGCACCATCATCATGCGGCGGCCGTTCGATCTCGACGTCATCGGCACGAACCTGAGCGACCGGCGGAGCTGGAACGCCGACAATCTCCGGGCCGGCACCTCCTATTCCGGACAGGGCCCGGTCGATCCGACGCCACGGCTCTATGTCCGCAGCGGCGACAGCGGACCGCTGTTCGTGGTGGCGGGCAAGCCCCTGACCGCAGTGTTCGCACTCTGGCAGAGGGAGGCGTTCCGCATCGGCGCCGTGGTGCTGGCACTCGCGCTGTTCGTGCTGGGATCGACCCTCGTGCTCGCGCGCGAGATCGGCCGGCGCGCCGAGGCCGAGCGCAAGCTCGAGGAGATGGCGACGACGGACGCGCTCACGGGCCTGAGGAACCGCCGCAAGTTCGATTCCGTCATCGACGTCGAATGGCGGCGCGCCATGCGCCAGAAGGCGCCGATCGCGCTGCTCATGATCGATGCCGATCATTTCAAGGCCTACAACGACACGTTCGGCCATCAGGCGGGCGACCAGGTGCTGGTCGGCATCGCCATCTGCATTTCCGATTCCGTGAGCCGCGCCGGCGACTGCGCCGCGCGCTACGGCGGCGAGGAATTCGCCGTTTTGCTGCCGAACACCTCGGCCGACGACGCCTTCAAGGTCGCCGAGAAGATCCGCCTCAAGGTGCAGGGCTGGTCCGACGATCAGGCGGCCTCGACGGTCTCCTGCGGCATCGCCAGCCTCGTGCCAGCGGCCGGCATGGACTGGCCGGTCCTGGTCGCCGCCGCCGACAAGGCGCTCTATGCCGCGAAAGCCGGCGGGCGCAACCAGTCGGTGGTTGCCAGCTTGCCTCAGCTGTCGCTGGTGGCGTGAGGCGTTCTCTCCCCGTCATTGGGTGTAACGCGATCCACCAAATACTCAGTGTCGTCCCTGCGAACGCAGGGACCCATAACCACAGGGAGTGGTTTGGCGATGACACGTCGTTCGGTACTCCGACCGAACGCGATCGAGGGATCACGCGGTATGGGTCCCTGCGTTCGCAGGGACGACACCGGGGGTGTGACTATGATTGCGCCAGATACTTCTTCATCTCGGCGATCAACCCCTCGCGCAATTCCGGGCGCTTCATGCCGTAGGCGATGTTGGCGCGCAGGAAGCCGGGCTTGGAGCCGCAATCATGGCGCTCGCCCTCGAACTCGACGCCGTAGAATTTCTGCGACCTGGCAAGCCCGATCATGGCATCGGTGAGCTGTATCTCGCCGCCGGCGCCGCGCTCCTGGGTCTCCAGGATCTTGAAGATCTCCGGCTGAAGGATGTAGCGGCCGGTGATCGAGAGATTGGAGGGCGCCGTGCCCTTGGCCGGCTTCTCGACCATGCCGTCGACCTCGAACATCTTGCCGTTGCGCTTGCCGACGCCGCAGATGCCGTATTGATGGGTCAGATGATCGGGCACCGCCTCGACCGCGATCAGATTGGATTTCTCGCCAAGTGAGGATGCCATCTCGATCATCTGCTTCAGGCAGCCCGGCGTGTTGAGCACGAGTTCGTCGGGCAGGACCACGGCGAACGGCTCGTCGCCGACGATGTCGCGTGCGCACCAGACCGCGTGGCCGAGGCCGAGCGGCGCCTGCTGGCGGGTGAAGCTGACGGCACCGGCTTCCGGCTGGTTCTGCGCCAGGATGTCCTGCTCGGCCTTCTTGCCACGCGCGGCCAGCGTCGTGTCGAGCTCGAACATGCGGTCGAAATGATCCTCGATGACACTCTTGTTGCGGCCGGTAACGAAGATGAAGTGCTCGATACCGGCTTCCTTCGCCTCGTCATAGACGTACTGGATCAGCGGCTTGTCGACGATGGTCAACATTTCCTTCGGCATCGCCTTGGTGGCAGGCAGGACGCGGGTGCCGAGGCCGGCGACGGGGAATACAGCTTTACGAATTCTCATGTGATCGATCGAATACCTGGGGACACATGTGACGGGAGCAATGGCATCTTGCTAGCCTGTTTGCAGCTGGCAACAAAGGCGGATGTGGGGCCTCGCCCCGACAGAGTTAAGAAAAAGACCGTCACCAAAATTTCACCTTTGTTAAGCTATTGGCAACGCTAACCGGGCCTCCTGTGTCGGATTTTTCAGGCCGACGGGTGGAACATGATGCAAACGATGGCAGGGCTGGCAAAACGGGCGGGATTTCTGACCGGCGCAGCGATGGTTGCCGCCGCTTCGCTGCTGCCGGCCTGCGCGCACGCCCAGGCGCAGAACGGCCTGTCCAATCTGTTCGGCGGGATCTTTTCCGGCTCCAATCCGGCACCTTCGCAAGCGCCGCCCGGGCCCGGCGGCGCTCAACCTTGGAGCGGCGAGGACGGCGCCTCCGGTCATCCGCTGATGACGGCCGCCGCTATCCGCGAGGCCGCGGGCAATTTCAGCAATTGCGTCGCCGCGATGTGGCCCGATGCCGCACGGCGCAACATTACCCAGGAGAATTTCCAGCGTTTCACGGCCGGGCTCTCACCCGACCTGCGCATCATGGACCTGATGGACTCGCAGCCGGAGTTCACCAAGTCTATCTGGGACTATCTCGACATTCTCGTGAACGACAACCGCCTCGCCAGGGGCCGCGAGATCCTGGCCAAGTACAAGGCGCAGTTCGACGCCACCGAAAGGGCCACCGGCGTCGACCGCTACATCATCGCCTCGATCTGGGGCATCGAGTCCAATTATTCGACGCAGATGGGCGACCGCAGCGTGCTGCAATCGACCGCGACGCTCGCCTGCATCGGCCGCCGCCAGGCCTACTTCAAGGACGAATTCCTCTCCGCGCTGGAGATCCTCAATCGCGGCGATTTGCGTCCGGAGCAGCTGCGCGGCTCCTGGGCCGGCGCCTTCGGCCCGACGCAGTTCATGCCGACCGCGTTCAAGCGCTTTGCGGTCGACGGCGACGGTGACGGACGGCGCGACGTCGTCGACAATCCCACCGACCTGATCGCCTCCACCGCCAACAACCTGAAGAAGGACGGCTGGCAGTCCGGCCAGACCTGGGGCTACGAGGTCGTGGTGCCCCAGGACTTCAACTACATGCTGGCCGACCGCGCCAAGGCGATGACGATCGCGCAATGGGAGAAGCTTGGGCTGAAGCGGGCGACGGGGCAGCCCTTCCCGCACCCGGCGGAGAAAGCCTATCTGCTGGCACCGGCCGGCGCGCAAGGACCGGGCTTCCTGATGCTGCAGAATTACCGCGTCATCATGAAGTACAATCCGGCCGAGGCCTATGCGCTGGCCATCGGCCATTTCGCCGACCGCCTGCGCGGGGGCCAGCCCTTCGTGCAGCCCTGGCCGCGCCAGGAGCGGGAGCTGGCGCGCACCGAGCGGCTGGAACTGCAGCAGCTGCTGGCCCAGCGCGGCTTCTACAAGGGCACCCCGGACGGCCAGTTCGGCGGTCAGACCCGGGAAGCCCTGCGCAACTTCCAGACCTCGATCGGGGTGCCCGCCGACGGGTTTGCCTCATCGGACGTACTGGACCGGCTGCGCGGGCGGTAAAATCGCGCCGAAAGTAACCCTGAGGCGGGATTTCGATAGGCAGCCTTGACGGCGGCGGCCGTTCCCCGGCCTATGGAGAAGAATCTGCAAAGAGAATCTGCCCGTTTGCGGCCTGATTCCGTTATTATATTGAGTGCTTCCAATCCCCTCGCGCGCCCGAGATCGCATGTCGAAGAAGTCCCTGTTCAAGGTGCTGACCGAGACCGGCCCGCTGATCGCGCTGGGGACGGCGCTTGCGATCCTGGTCTCGGTCGCAGGACCTGCCTCGGCGCAGTTCTTCAATTTTCCCGGTTTCGGCGGCCCGCCGCAGCGCGCGGCCCCGCCCCCGCCACGGGGCGGAGGTGGCGGCGGATGGTTCGGCGGCGACTTCTTCGCACCGTACCCGCAGCAACAGCCGCAGGCGCCGCGCCAGGATTTCTCGCGCGCACCGGGGCCGGCCAAGCGCGACACCACCCCTGAGAAGAACGTGCTGGTGATCGGCGACGCCATGGCCGACTGGCTCGCCTATGGCCTCGAAGACGCCTACAGCGAGCAGCCCGACATGGGCGTGATCCGCAAGCACAAGACCACATCCGGTCTCATCAAATATCAGCCGAAGGGTGAGCCTGCGGACTGGGCGGCGGCGGCCAAGGGCATTCTCGAGACCGAAAAGCCCGACGTGATCGTGGTCATGCTCGGCCTCAACGACCGCATCGCGATCCGCGAGCCGGCCGCCGAAAAGCCGGACAAGGCCTCTGACAAGGACAAGAAGAACGACAAGGGTGCGCGCGCCAAGCCGCAGGCAAAGCCGGGTGACGCCAAGCCCGGTGACGCCAAGTCCGGCGACGCCAAGCCCAATGGTACCGATACCGCCGCCAAGCCCGACGACAAGCCTGCCGATGTCGACCTGCCGCAGGACGATGCCGACAATGCCGACACGCCTGCGGCCGCGCCGGAGAAGACCGCGCGCAACCCGAACGGCCTCTACGAATTCCGCGACGACCGGTGGGTCGAGCTCTACGGCAAGAAGATCGAGGAGCTCGCGGGCGTCCTCAAGTCCAAGGGCGTGCCTGTGCTCTGGGTCGGCCTGCCCGCAGTGCGCGGACCGAAGGGCACCGCGGACACCCTGTTCCTGGATTCGCTGTACCGTGAGGGCGCAGCCAAGGCCGGCATCACCTATGTCGATGTGTGGGACGGCTTCGTCGACGAAGCCGGCCGCTTCCTCCAGAAGGGCCCGGACTTCGAAGGCCAGATCCGTCAGCTCCGCAGCTCCGATGGCGTCTATTTCACCAAGGCCGGCGCCCGCAAGCTCGCACACTATGTCGAGCGCGAGATCACGCGCCTGCTTGCGGGACGCTCCGGCCCGATCGCGCTGCCCAGCGAGCCCGCTACCCCCGATACCAGCGCCGAGCCGGGCAAGCCGGCGCCGCGTCCGCTGGCGGGGCCGATCGTGCCGCTGGTTGCGGCTTCGATCTCGACCGATCAATTGCTGGGTGGGCCGGGCACGCGTCCCGCTGCCGTCGATGCGCTCGCGGCCAAGACCATGGTGAAGGGCGAACCGCTGGCAGCTCCGGCCGGCCGCGCCGACGATTATGCCTGGCCACACCGGGAAGTCGGCCGTGAGCAGGCCAAGGGCGACACGCCAATCGCTGCAACGACGCCCGACGGCGGCGCGGCTCAGCGTTCGCCGGGAGCGGCCGCGGTGATCGCGCCGCCGAAGCTCGCGCCGAAGAAGCCGCAGGTCCCGCCGCAGCAGCCGGCCCAGGCAACGCCCGCAGTCCGGGATTTCTTCGGCTTCGGCTCTCCGCAGCCGCGGCAATGGACGCCGGCCCCAGGGCCGCGCAATCCGAATTCCAATCCGGGGATTTCGCGCCCGCCTGCCAATGTCGGGCGATCGGCGGAGATGTTCCGGTAATCTGTCTTGTTGATTTGAGATGTCATTCCGGGGCGCAGGCAGCGCGGCGCGGCCCATCAGCCCCGTTATCGCTACCGGTGAAGGAATTCCGGGCTCGCACTGGAAGGTGCGAGCCCGGAATGACGTGGCATTGGCTCGGCCCTAGTAGCGCCAGCGCGGCGGCGGGCGGCGGGCCGGCCGCGACATCAGGAGCGCCAGCGCGAAACCGATGCCGCCGGCGACCAGCAGCGCGCCGAGCGGGTTGTCCTGCACTTTCTGCGCGATTGCCTTCGAGCCGTCGCGAAAAGTGTCGCCACTGTTCTCGTAGGCGTCCTTGGCATAGCTTGCGGCGGTGTCCGTGGCGTCACGCACTGCATCCTTGGCCTGGCCGTAGAGATTCTGCACCGTGCCCGCGGCCTCTCGCGCCTTGCCCGACGCCTGCGTCTTCGCATCGCCTGCCATGTCTCCGACCGCGCCTTCCGCGCGTCCGGCATATTCCTTGGCCGATCCAACAATCCGATCCGTATCCATGATGCTCCTCCTCGGGGGTCAGCCCAAGTAACCGATCAGAAGCAGTGCAGTTCCACGTGATCAGAGAATGAGACCGCCATCGACGACCAGCGTCTGGCCGATGATGTAGGACGACAGCGGCGAAGCCAGGAACAGCGCCGCGCCCGCCATGTCGGCCGGCGTGCCCAATCGCCGCAGCGGGATGCGCGCGAGCGCGCCTTCGAGCCGCTTCGGATTGTCGGTCGTCACCTTCGTCATCTTGGTGTCGACGAGCCCGGGCGCGATGCCGTTGACGCGAATGCCGTCCTCGGCCCAGGCCTCGCCCAGCGTCCGCGTCAATCCGACCGCACCGGTCTTTGACGCATTGTAGGCGGGATTGCCCATGGTGGAATGATAGGCGGCGGTCGAGGACACGATGATCAGCGAACCCTTGGAATCCCGCAACATGGAATGAAAGCGCGTCGCGCAGGCCATCAGGCTCATCAGGTTGACCTCGACCACCTTGCGAAAGCCAGCCATCTCGAACTCGCCGCGGCGATAGAGCACCGCGCCCTGCGCGAGCACGAGTACGTCGAGCCTGTCGAAGGAGGGCTTGAAGGCCTCGACCGCTCCGGCATTGCCGACGTCGAGCTGTGCATAGGCGAGGCCCGTGAGATCGGAGCCTTCCTCGATGGAATATTCCGCAGCCCGAGCACGCGTGCCGCAAACCGCGACATGTGCGCCTCTCGTGCGAAAAGCCTGCGCGATGCCGTTGCCGATGCCGCTGGAACCGCCGACCACCAGCACTTGCCTGCCTGAGAAATCGAGCTCGTTCGCCATCGCGGCCTCCCCTTTGTCTTGCTTGTTTGACCTGTCTGCGGATCGATGCCAGCCTTGTCAATCACAACAAGAACAAGCACGGCGTGAGGAAACAGCATGTCCGACTCCAGGGAGCTCAGCCGGTCCGTGAAGGGCCTGACCGTTCTCGTCACCGGCGCAGCCAGCGGCATGGGACGCGCGACCGCGCGCGTGTTCGCCGCCGAGGGCGCGAACGTGGCCGTCACGGATTTCGACGAGCAAGGTGCGCATGCTGTCGCCAGGGAAATTGCGGCGAGCGGCGGCTCAGCAAGGGCGTGGAAGCTCGACGTTGCCGACGGCGGCGAGATCAAGCGTGTGGTCGGCGATGTCGCCGCACATTTCGGGGCCATCGACATCGTCGTCAACAATGCCGGCATCTCCGTGCGTGTCGCGATCGACGACGAGGCCTATGAGGACGCCTGGGCCAGGGGCATCGCCGTGATGCTGACGGCGCATCCGCGCATCATCCGCGCTGCGCTGCCCCATTTGCGCAAGTCGAAGAGCCCGCGCATCGTCAACATCGCCTCGACCGAGGCGCTCGGGGCCACCGCATTGCACAGCCCATATTCGGCAGCGAAAGGTGGCGTTGCGAGCCTCACCCGCTCGCTGGCGGTGGAGCTCGGCCGCGAGGGCATCACCGTCAACTGCATCTGCCCCGGGCCGATCCGCACCGCCATCACCGACCGCATCTCCGAGGAGCACAAGACCATCTACGCCAAGCGCCGCACCGCACTCGGCCGTTATGGCGACCCCGAGGAGGTCGCGCATATGACGCTGAGCCTGTGCCTGCCGGCAGCGTCGTTCCTCACTGGCGCGGTGATCCCGGTCGATGGCGGCCTGATGGCGCGCAACGCGTGAGAGCCATGCGCTCGAAGCGTTGACAACGACTGACGCGGGAGTAGCTTTTTCGTCAACAGAGCGGGAACAACCGCTCGAGACCCGCGGGAGAGAACGTCATGACGATCGCCATCCGGCAGCTTCAGAAGCATTTTGTCGGCGAGGTTTCCGGCCTCGACTTGCGAAAGCCTCTCACACCGGATGAAGCGCGCCAGGTCGAGGCGGCCATGGACAAATATGCGGTTCTGGTTTTCCACGACCAGGACATCACCGACGAGCAGCAGATGGCTTTCGCGCTGAATTTCGGCCGGCGCGAGGACGCGCGGGGCGGCACCGTGACCAAGGAGAAGGACTACCGGCTGCAATCCGGCTTGAACGACGTCTCCAATCTCGGCAAGGACGGCAAGCCGCTTGCGAAGGACAGCCGCACGCATCTGTTCAACCTCGGCAACTGCCTCTGGCACTCCGACAGCTCGTTCCGTCCCATCCCGGCGAAATTCTCGCTGCTGTCGGCGCGCGTGGTGAACCCGAAGGGCGGCAACACCGAATTCGCCGACATGCGCGCGGCCTATGACGCACTCGACGACGAGACCAAGGCGGAGATCGAGGACCTCGTCTGCGAGCACTCGCTGATGTATTCGCGGGGATCGCTCGGCTTCACCGAGTACACCGACGAAGAGAAGGAGATGTTCAAGCCGGTGCTGCAACGGTTGGTGCGGACCCATCCCGTCCATCGCCGCAAATCACTGTATCTCTCATCGCATGCCGGCAAGGTCGTCGGCATGAGCGTGCCCGAGGGCCGCTTGCTGCTGCGCGACCTGAACGAGCATGCGACGCAGCCGGAATTCGTTTATGTCCACAAATGGAAGCTGCATGACCTCGTGATGTGGGACAACCGCCAAACCATGCACCGCGTCCGCCGCTACGACCAGTCCCAGCCCCGCGACATGCGCCGGGCGACGGTGGCGGGGACTGAGCCGACGGTGCAGCAGCAGGCGGCGGAGTAGGCGCGTCTTATTCCGCTGTCGTCCCCGCCTTCGGGCACGACAGCGGAGGGTTTGCGACAGCAGCACTGACGCTACGCGTGTCCGGCCTCGTTCGAGAGCATGCCGGGATCGATGCCGATCTTCTGCAAGGCGCGGTTGTACTTGTCGTCGACGTCGTCGCCGAAAATCAGATCGGCATCCGCATCGCAATGCAGCCAGCCGTTGCTCTGGATCTCCGTCTCGAGCTGTCCCGGTGCCCAGCCGGCATAGCCGAGCGCGAGGATGGCGTGCTTGGGACCGGAGCCGTGGGCGATCGCGCGCAGGATGTCGACGGTCGCGGTGAGGCAGACGCCGTCATCGATCCGCAGCGTCGCGTTCTCGATGTAGAAGTCGCTGGAATGCAGCACGAAGCCGCGGCCGGTGTCGACCGGTCCGCCCCGCAGCACCTTCATGCTTTCGGCATTCTCCGGCAGCTTGATGTGCTCGCCCTTCCTGATGATGCCGAGCTGCTGCAACAGCTCGGGGAAGTCGATGCTGCCGGCGGGGTGGTTCACGATGATGCCCATCGCTCCCTCGGCCGAATGGGCGCAGAGATAGATTACCGACCGCTCGAACCGGGAATCGCCCATCACGGGCATCGCAATCAGGAGCCGGCCGTCGAGATAACCGGCCGAATTGGGCAGTGCGGGGCCCGAGCTGCGGGTGCCTTCGCCCGTCCTCTTGCCTGTGGGAGCCATCGGTGAAGCACTCCGGTTTCAATTCCTATCCTGATGTCGGGCCGGGCGGCTGTCAAATCAAGCCTTGCTCTGACTTGATTCAAGTGCATCCATCACAAGCAATTCAATGGTTTGCCCTGGGCCGACCCTGTAAAGACGTGCCATGCTCACAAGAGTTCCCCTGCGTGCGGCGATTGGCGTCGCGACAACCTTGCTTGCGTCCTCATTGGCCATCGTAGCACGTGCCGATGACGCTTCGCCGTGGCAGCGCGACGGACATTCCGCGGTGCGGCTGCTGGCGGGATCGCGCAGCGGCGCGGTCCTGCTTGGCGGTATCGCGTTCCAGCTCCAGCCCGGCTGGAAGACCTATTGGCGCACACCGGGCGATTCCGGCGTTCCACCGCGGTTCGACTTCTCGAAGTCCGAGAATGTCGAGGCGGTGACGATCATGTGGCCGGCGCCGCTGAAATTCGACGACGGCGCGGGCGGCCATTCGATCGGCTACCACAACCAGATCGTGCTGCCCTTGCGCATCGTCGCCAAGGCGGCCGACAAGCCCGTGACCTTGCGCGCAGAGATCAATTACGCGGTCTGCGAGAAGCTCTGCATTCCGGTCGAGGCCAGCGCCGAGCTCGGCTTCAACAGCGTCGCCTCGACCGAGGATGCGAACTTGCGTGCCGCGCTCGACACCGTGCCCAAGCCCGCCAATATCGGCGACCCCAATCCGCTGACCATCCGCGACGTCAAGCGCGACGGGCCCAAGAGTGTTGTGGTCGACGTGGTGACGCCGGACAGCCGCAACGTCAATCTGTTCGTGGAAGGGCCGACGCCCGATTGGGCGCTGCCGATTCCGGCGCCGGTGCCGCACGGCCCGCCTGGGGTGATGCGGTTTTCTTTCGAGCTCGACGGGCTGCCGCCGGGCGCCAAGCCGGATGGCGCGGCGCTGAAGTTCACGCTGGTCGGGCCTGACAAGGCGTACGAGTTCAATACGAATCTGAACTAGCGTCCACCCAACCGAATCTTAACGAATGGTTGCTAGTCCCCTGGCATGCCGCAGCTTGCGGCTGCTTGGGACTGTTCGACGTGGCCGTGATGGACGCACAACCCGCAACGACCGCATGGGCCGGGCTGATCGCGCGGCTGCGGGCCAAGCTGACGGGCGGATCGAGCGAGGCGTCGCTGACGCGGCGGCTCGCCGGCACCATCTTCATCATCCGCGTGATCAGCGCGGGTCTCGCCTATGTCTCGCAGGTTCTGCTTGCGCGCTGGATGGGCACGTCCGACTACGGCGTCTATGTCTCTGTCTGGACCTGGGTGCTGCTGCTCGGCAGCATGATGGATTTTGGAATCTCTGCCTCCGCGCAGAAGATCATCCCGGAGTACCGCACCAGCGGCGAGCAGGCGCTGCTGCGCGGCTTTCTCTCCGGCAGCCGCTGGCTGACCTTTGCCGTGTCCACGCTGGTGTCGCTCGGCCTTGCCGGCATCGTCAAATTGCTATCGCCCTGGATCGATCCGGCCGAGGAACTGCCGCTCTATATCGGCTGCATGACGCTCCCTGCTTTCGTCGTCGCCAACACCCAGGACGGCATCGCACGCTCGCATGACTGGATGCAGCTCGGATTGATGCCGCAATTCATCATCCGCCAGGCGCTGATCATCGGCCTCACGGCCGCGGCATTCCTGCTCGGCTATCATCTCGGCGCGGTCGCCGCGATGGTCGCGAGCGCAGGTGCGGTGTGGATCGCGATGACCGGGCAGATGCTGGCGCTCAACCGCAAGCTCGCCGATCACATCGAGCCGGGACCAAAAGCCTATGACGTCAAGGGCTGGCTCGCCATCTCATTGCCGATCCTGCTGGTCGAGAGCTTTTACCTGCTGCTCTCCTACACCGACGTGCTGGTGCTGCAGCAATTCCGCCCCTCGGACGAGGTCGGCGTCTATTTCGCCGTGGTGAAGACGCTGGCGCTGGTCTCGTTCATCCACTACGCGATGTCGGCCACGACGGCGCATCGATTTGCGGAATACAATGCGCTCGGCGACAAGACGCGCCTTTCGGCCTATGTGGCGCATGCCATCAACTGGACGTTCTGGCCGTCGCTGGCCGCGACCATCGTGCTGCTCGCGCTCGGCAAGCCGTTGCTGTGGCTGTTCGGGCCGCAATTCGTGGTCGGCTACGACATCATGTTCGTCGCAGCGATCGGGCTGGTGGTGCGCTCCGCGATTGGGCCGGTGGAGCGCCTGCTCAACATGCTCGGGCAGCAGAAGATCTGCGCGCTGGCCTATGCGCTGGCCTTCGTGATGAACCTCGTGCTCTGCGTTGCGCTGGTGCCGCGCTATGGCGGCCACGGCGCCGCGGCCGCAACCTCGATCTCGCTCAGCTTCGAGACGGTGCTGCTGTTCTGGATCGTGCGGCAGCGGCTCGGCCTGCACGTACTGGCGTTCGGCAAATAGGCCGCCGCGGCCTGCGCCGTCGTTGGGGAACGCCTATTCCGTGACAAGCCCGGGCTCGAAGCAAAACGACTTGCCCACCAGCGGCCGGCAGCACAATCTTTCTTATTCCATCCAAGTGGTTGCGCCCCAGGGAAAATTTATTCTACGTCATATTGCCCAACCGATGAGATCAACCTAACATTCCCTGAGATGCTTGATCCACTTTACGTCGCCTCCGGATTCGCCGTCGGCCTGCTCGTCGGCATGACCGGCGTCGGCGGCGGCTCGTTGATGACGCCGCTGCTGATCCTCTTGTTCGGCGTCCACCCTTCCACCGCGGTCGGCACCGACCTGCTTTATGCCGCTGCCACCAAGACCGGCGGCAGTGTGGTGCATGGCTGGTCGCGCAGCGTGCACTGGCCGGCGGTGCTGCGGCTCGCCTGCGGCAGCATTCCTGCCAGCGCGGTGACGCTGCTGGTGCTGTGGAAGCTCGACCTCAAGAGCGATGCCGAGCGCAGCCTGGTCAATCTGGTGCTGTGCTTTGCGCTGCTGCTGACTGCGACCTCGCTGATTTTTCGCAAGTCGATCATGGACCGCTATCGCAAGCGCCTCCAGCAAGTCGACGCGCGCACCACTTTGATTGCGACCGTGATCACCGGCGTCGTGCTGGGCGTGCTGGTCTCGATCTCCTCGGTCGGCGCTGGCGCGGTCGGCGTCACCGTGCTGCTGCTGCTCTATCCGCGCCTGCCGATGGCGGCCATCGTCGGCTCCGACATCGCCCATGCAGTGCCGCTGACACTGGTTGCCGGTATCGGGCATTGGGCGCTCGGTGACGTCGACTGGGCCCTGATGGGCGTGCTGCTGCTGGGCTCGCTGCCCGGCATCATCGTCGGCAGCTTCAGCGCGACGCGCGTGCCCGAGACGGTGCTGCGCCTGACGCTCGCCTGCGTCCTGTTCGTGGTCGTCGGCAGGATCATCTTCGCGGAACTGAACCTGTCGTCGGCCATCGTCACGGCTCTGGCCTGGAGCCATTGAGCGGAAAGCCGGCGCCTCGATCTCGGCTTCGCAGGGCGGGCAACGCGAAGCGTGCCCACCGCACTTGCTCGATCGAAGCATGGGTAGGCACGGCGCAACCGCGCCTTTGCTACGGTTCTACGCAGTTGAACGTTTATTCTGCCGTCCAGCCGCCATCGATCGAGAGATTGGTGCCGGTGATCTGGGCTGCATCGTCGCTGCACAGGAACAGCGCGAGCGCTGCGACCTGCTCGGAGGTGACGAACTCCTTGGTCGGCTGCGCATCGAGCAGCACGTCATTGATGACCTGCTCGCGTGTCAGGTTGCGCGCCTTCATCGTGTCGGGGATCTGCTTCTCGACCAGCGGCGTCCAGACATATCCCGGGCTGATGCAGTTGCAGGTGATCTTGTGGGTCGCGACTTCCAGCGCCACGGTCTTGGTGAGGCCGGCGATACCGTGCTTGGCCGAGACGTAGGCCGACTTGAACGGCGAGGCGACCAGGGAATGCGCGGACGCCGTGTTGATGATGCGGCCCCAGCCCTTCTTCTTCATGCCGGGAACGGCGGCACGAATGGCATGAAAGGCCGAGGACAGGTTGATAGCGATGATCTGGTCCCACTTCTCGACCGGGAATTCCTCGATCGGCGAGACGAACTGGATGCCGGCATTGTTGACGAGGATGTCGACCGACCCGAACGTCTTCTCGCCGAGCGCGATCATGCCGGCGATCTCGGCGGGCTTGGTCATGTCGGCAGACGAGTAGATCGCCTTGACCTTGAAGTCGGACTCGATCTTGGCGCGTTCCTTCTCGATGTCCTCCGGTGAGCCGAAGCCGTTGATGACGACATTGGCACCGGCGGCGGCGAAGGCGCGCGCATAGGCCAGCCCGATGCCGCTGGTCGACCCGGTCACGACGGCGTTCTTGCCTGACAGACTACCCATTCTATTCGCTCCTTTTTGCCGGGGGCGCGGTGACGTCCCCCGTGAGATCGTAGGTCACCATGGTCTCGCCGGACTGCGGCCGTTCGAGCCAATCCCTGTGCCGCATCGACAAATGCACGTCGCGGACGCCGGCTTCCCAATGCTCGACCATGGCAACATGCGAGAAGTCGTAATCTTTTGACGAGGATTCGTAGTTCTTGCTGCGGTAGATCAGATGCACCACCGTGACGGTGCTTTCGCGCGACACTTTCGCCAGGAATTCGACGGAAGGATCGTTCTTGAGATAGTCCGGCAATTTGCTGATCAGGTCCCGCACGGCACGCCGCGCATTGTGCAGCTGCTTGTTCTTATCGGTATTCATCCGCGTGCGGCTGGAATAGCGGATGTCTTTCTCGCGCTCGGCCGCTTCCAGCAGCGAGTTCGGCAGGTCCCCGCGCGCGGAGAACAGATCGACCTGGAAGATCAGCATGTCGCGTTCGACCTCGGCATCGAGCACGTAGTCGAGCGGGGTGTTGGAAGCGATGCCACCGTCCCAGTAATGTTCGCCGTCGATCATCACGGAGGGAAAGCCGGGCGGCAGCGCGCCGGAGGCCATGATGTGCTCGGGGCCAATGGTCTTGCCGAGCTTCTTGAACTCGTAATTGTCGAAATATTTGAAGTTGCCCGAGGTGACGCCGACCGCACCGACCGACAGGCGCGTCTTCAGATCGTTGATGCGGTCGAAATCGACGAGACGCTCCAGTGTCTTCTTCAGCGGCGAGGTGTCGTAATAGCTTTCCGCTTCGGGATGCCCCGGCGGCCAGAGCGGCGCCGGCGGAATGCGCGGCGTGAAAAAGCCGGGCACGCCGAAGGTCGCAATCAGCGCAGCACTGGTCGAATTGAACAGCTCGCGGCTGTGGTCGCTCTTGCCGATCGGCTTCCACGGTACCGGCGCGGAGACCATCTCCCAGAACTCCTTGAGCCGCTTGACGCGCGTCTGGCCCTCATTGCCGGCGATGATGGCAGCATTGACCGCGCCAATGGAGATGCCGGCCACCCATTCCGGCTCGAAGCCGTAGCCGCACAGCGCCTGATAGGCCCCGGCCTGGTAGGAGCCGAGCGCGCCGCCGCCCTGGAGAACCAGGACCGGTTGCGCATTCGTCGGAACTGTTGCGATTTCCGGACTATGATCGGTCATAAGGGAACAATAGCAAAAGGCCGGCCACCGTGGCGATACTCCGCCGCGGCGTCAATGCTTCCCGGATCAAGTCTGGCTTATCGAGGCTCCGTCGAGGCCAGGATCATGGTCCAGAACACCTTGTATTTCGTGCCGGGAGCATAGCTCGCCGCGATGCCCAATTTTGTGACACCGCCCTTGAGCATGTTGGCGCGGTGAGGCGGCGAGTCGCGCCAGCCGGAAAACGCTTCCGCCAGCGTGTGATAGCCGGCCGAAATGTTCTCGACTGCCACGGTCGCGGGATAACCGCCGGCGGCGAGACGCTTGGCCAGCGGCGCGCGGACGTCGTGATCCATCTTGTTCGCGGCCGCCATCGCGCCCGACTGGGACTCGGCGAGCCGCATCAGGTCGGGATCGATCACGACGGTGCCGAGCCCGTTGTTCTGGCGGTATTGCGAGATCATCACCGCAGCCGCCTGCGCATCGAGCTTGGAGCCCGGAACCGCCATGTCGGCGTACATGGATGGCTGCTGGACCGGTGCTTCGTTGCCGGCACAGCCGGCGAGCAGCAAAGTGATGAGAATTGCGGCCGCAGCGCGCATGTTTACAGGCCCCCAAATGAGGGGGCGTTGTTGCATACCAACCGTGGCTGAAAGGTGAATTTTGAGGAAAATCGTAGCTGTCATTCCGGGGCGCGCGTCAGCGCGAACTATGGTGCGCAATCGCGCACCTGAGAATCTCGCGCCTCAATCTCGGGATTCCGGGTTCGATGCTCCGCATCGCCCCGGAATGACTGTGCTGGCCTGTGCTAGCCCGCAAATATCCGGTAGCGGCGAGGCTCCAATCCGATCGTGTCGCCGACGCGCAGTTCCTTGTCACGGGGGGCGTCGATCTCGATGGTCTTGCCGCCCGAGAGCGTGACCTCGGCGCGCTGTACGGGGCCGAAATTGCGGACATGCCGGACCGCGCCCTCGAAGGCGCCGCTGCCGGGCGGGCCGACCAACATGTCATGTCGCCGCACGAACAGCTTTGACGCGCCAGGCGCAAGCCCGTCCGCCGCGAGGGCGAGCGGCCGGCCGTCGAGCCTGACGGCGCCGCCCTCGACCTGGACCGGCAGCTCGATGGACTCACCGATGAAGCCATGGACAAACGCGCTCGCCGGGCTCTCGTAGACGTCATCGGGCGAGCCGATCTGCTCGATCCTGCCCTTGTCCATCACCACGACGCGGTTGGCGACTTCCAGCGCCTCCTCCTGGTCATGGGTGACGAAGATCGAGGTGACGTGGATTTCGTGATGCAGCGAACGCAGCCATTTGCGCAGCTCTTTCCTCACCTTGGCATCGAGCGCGCCGAACGGCTCGTCGAGCAGCAGGATGCGCGGCTCGATCGCGAGCGCGCGGGCGAGCGCGATGCGCTGGCGCTGGCCGCCGGAAAGCTGGCTCGGGTAGCGATCGGCGAGCCAATCAAGCTGTACGAGATCGAGCAATTCCTTGACCCGGATACGGATCGCCGCCTCGTCCTTGCGGACCGCGCGCGGCTGCACGCGCAGGCCGAAGGCGACGTTCTCGAACACCGTCATGTGTCGGAACAGCGCATAATGCTGGAACACGAAGCCGACGTGACGCTCTCGCGCGCCTTGCGCCAGTGCGTCCTCGCCATTGATGAAGACCTCGCCGGAATCAGGCCAGTCGAGCCCCGCGACGATCCGCAGCAGCGTGGTTTTGCCCGACCCGGACGGACCGAGCAGCGCCACCAACTCGCCGCTGTCGACCTTGAGATCGACGCCGTCAAGTGCCTTGAAGCTGCCGAACGACTTGACGAGATTTCTGACTTCAATGGTCACTTGGCTCTTGTCCTTCGTCCAGATGACGTTCGAGAACGGTCTTCACAATGAGCGTGATCAGCGCCAGCATCGCCAGCAGCGAGGCGATCGCGAAGGCGGCGACGAACTGGTACTCGTTGTAGAGAATCTCGACAAGGAGCGGCATGGTATTGGTCTCGCCGCGGATGTGGCCGGAGACGACCGAGACAGCGCCGAACTCGCCCATGGCGCGGGCGTTGCAGAGCAGGACACCGTAGAGCACCCCCCATTTGATGTTGGGCAGCGTGACGCGGAAGAAGGTCTGGAGGCCCGAGGCGCCCAGCGAGATCGCGGCCTCCTCCTCCTGCGTGCCCTGCTCCTGCATCAGGGGGATCAGTGCACGGGCCACGAAGGGAAAGGTGACGAAGGTGGTGGCGAGCGCAATGCCGGGCACCGCGAACAGGATCTGGATGTCGTGGTCGCGCAGCCAGCTGCCGAAATAGCCCTGGGCACCGAACAGCAGCACGAAGACGAGACCCGAAATCACCGGGCTGACCGAGAACGGCAGGTCGATCAGCGTGATCAGGAACGTCTTGCCCGGAAAATCGAACTTGGCGATGGCCCAGGCAGCGACGAGGCCGAACACAAGATTGAGGCCGACTGAGATCGCTGCGACCAGAAGTGTCAGCCTGATTGCAGCCAGTGCCTCCGGCTCGGCCAGTGCGGCGAGATAGGCCAAGACGCCTCTCGAAAACGCCTGCGCAAACACGACGACGAGCGGCAGCACGACGAAAACGGTGAGAAAGAGCATCGCCAGCGCGATGATGACGATGCGCACCGCGCGCGGTTCGGTACGCAAATTGTCCCGCGCTGCCGCCGCCTGCGCACGCGCCTTGGCGTCGGAGGCCGAGAGCGGTATGGAATCTGCGATCTGCATCGTCATGATCCGCCCTCACCGCGCCGGAATCCGGCTCTGCGCCCAGCGCTGGAGCCGGTTGACGGCAAAGATGATCACGAACGACACGACCAGCATGACCACCGCGATCGCCGTCGCATCGGCATAGCGGAATTCGGAGAGCCGGATCACGATCAGGAGCGGCGCGATCTCCGAGACATTGGGCAGATTGCCGGCGATGAAGATCACGGAGCCGTATTCGCCGACGGCCCGGGCGAAGGCGAGCGCGAGGCCGGTAAGCAGCGCCGGTGCGAGCGACGGCAGGATCACGCGGAAGATGGTCTGCCAGCGGCTAGCGCCAAGGCTTCCCGCGGCCTCCTCGATCTCGGGGTCGAGATCCTGGAGCACCGGCTGCACCGTGCGAACCACGAAGGGAATACCGATGAAGATCATCGCGACGAAGATGCCGACTGGCGTGAACGCGACCTTGAGGCCGAGCGCGGCAAGCGGCGCGCCCAGCCAGCCCTTCTCGGCGAATAGCGCGGTCAGCGCCACGCCGGCCACCGCGGTCGGGAGCGCGAAGGGCACGTCGACGATGGCGTCGAACAGCCGCCGGCCCGGAAAACGGTAGCGCACCAGCGCCCAGACGATGATGCTGCCCATGACGAGATTGACGCAGGCCGCCGCAAAGGCGAGGCCGAACGAGACGCGGAGCGCGTTCAGCGTGCGGCGGCTGGAAAGGATGTTCCAGAACTGCTCGGGGCTTAGTTCGAGCGATTTCAGGAACAGGCCGGCGAGCGGAATCAGGATGATCACGGACAGCCAGGTCAGCGTCAGTCCCATGGTGAGACCGAAGCCCGGCAATGTCCGGCGTCGTGCTGCAACTGCGCTCACCAGGCCCCCTGCAAAAGCCTCTTAAGACAGCGCCTGATCAATTCTTGTAGATCTGATCAAAGACGCCGCCGTCGGCAAAATGTTCCCTCTGTGCCTTGGTCCAGCCGCCGAAAACGTCGTCGATCGTGAACAGCTCGACCTTGGCGAAGGCATTTTCATACTTCTTGGCAATTTCGGCGTCGCGCGGACGGTAGAAATTGCGCGCGGCGATCTCCTGCCCCTCCTTGGTGTACCAATATTGGAGGTAGGCGTCGGCGGCGTTGCGGGTGCCTTTCTTGTCGGCAACCTTGTCCACGATCGCGACCGGCGGCTCGGCGAGGATCGATTGTGGCGGCGCCACGATCTCGAACTTGTTCGCGCCGAACTCCTTCAAAGCGAGGTGCGCCTCATTCTCCCAGGCGAGCAGCACGTCGCCGACGCCGCGCTCGACGAAGGTCACGGTGGCGCCCCGCGCGCCGGTATCGAGCACCGGGACCTGCTGATAAAGCTTGCCGATGAAATCCTTGGCCTTGTCGGCCGAGCCGAACTTCTTCTGCGCAAAGCCCCAGGCTGCAAGATAATTCCAGCGCGCCCCGCCCGATGTCTTCGGGTTCGGCGTGATCACCGCGACGCCCGACTTGATCAAATCGTCCCAATCCTTGATGCCCTTGGGATTGCCCTTGCGCACCAGGAACACGATGGTCGAGGTATAGGGGGACGAATTCTGCGGCAGGCGCTTCTGCCAGTCCGCCGCGGTCAGTCCCTTGTTCGCGATCGCGTCGATGTCATAGGCGAGTGCGAGCGTCACCACGTCGGCCTGCAATCCGTCGATCACCGCGCGCGCCTGCGAACCGCTGCCGCCATGCGACTGCTTGATCTCGATGCTCTTGCCGGTCTCCTTCCGATAGGCATTCGCGAATGCCCTGTTGAACTCCACATAGAGCTCACGTGTCGGATCGTACGACACGTTCAAAAGGTTGATATCGGCGGCGACAGCCGAGCTTGCCCAGAGGAGTCCTGCAGCGAGCGGAACGATACGGCGCATCATGTCCATCTCCATTCACCTCGACGACATCGGCGTCATCGACGGCAGGCATAACTCGGGCGAAAGACGCTCAAGTCAACGGAACCGGATTTTCTTGTTCGCAGCGTGGCAGCACAACCGTGCTACGAAATCTTCATCGTGTGAATGCCGCATTCTGTCTTCGTCCGGCCCCGCCATCGGCCGGCGCGTGCGTCCTCGCCCTCGGCCGTTCTGCTCGTGCAAGGCATGCAGCCAACCGACAGAAATCTTGACGCAACCAGAGGATGCCGCGGCAGTTTGGCACGGGTGAAGATGGCCTCGATCTCCTCGCGCGAGACGTTGGCGAAGGGATTGAACTTCAACCGCGCGCCGTCGTCCTCGACGACGGGAATGTCTGCGCGCGCATTGCCCTGAAAACGCTTGCGGCCGTTGATCCAGGCCGAGAACGGCTTCAGCGCCCCCGCCAGCGGCTCGACTTTTCGGATGCGGCAGCAGGCGTCGGGATCGGAGAACCAGAGGTCGCGGTCGGGATCGGCGCGCGAGAGCGTCTCCTCGGCCGGCTTGACCGACCGGACGTCCTTCAGACCAAGCTTTGCGATCAGCATATCGCGATAGGCCAGCGTCTCCTCGAACAGCCAGCCGGTGTCGAGAAAGATCACCGGAATGGCGGGATCGACGTCCGCCATGACCTTCAGCAGCGTCGCCGATTCCGTGCCGAAGGACGATACCAGCGCGAGCTTGTCGCGCCCGACCGTCTTCAGCGCCGCGGCAATGATCTCGGCGGGCGAGGCATCGCGCAAGCTCCTATCGAGCTCGTCCGCCGAGGGCAACGCAGAGACCGTCGGAACCTGAGGCGCGATCGCGTTCACGTGCCAACGCCTTCGGAATGACGCAGCTGCATGCGCCGGTGCAGCGCCGTGATGCGGCCATCGCCGGTCGGCTGGTAGAACACCGAATAGCGCTTGGCCGTCTGCATGAAGGCTTCCGCGTCCGCCTGCTTCTTGACCTCGAAGGCGTCGAAGCCGGCGCGCAGCATGAACACGAACTGGTCGCGCAGCACCTGGCCGGTGGCGCGCAACTCGCCACGGTAATTGTAACGTTCTCGCAGCAGCCGTGCCTGGCTGTAGGCCCGCCCGTCGCGGAAGGTCGGGAACACCAGGGCGACGGCGGCGATCCTGCCGAGATACGGCACGAGTTCGGCGATGTCGCGATTGTTCGGCCAGATCACACCGACCTTGCCGGAGCGCTCGAGCAAGCCTTCGGCATCGCCAAGGAAACGCTCGGCCGGCACCAGAATGTCGCCGCGCTCGGGCAGCGGTGTATCGACGGCGAGCTTGACGAAGCCGTCGTCGACGATCTTTCCGCCGTTAACGAGTGGCATAGACGCGCTCCTTGAAAGGTTCGACGCCGAGGCGCTTCACCGTGTCCATGAAAAGCTCTTCGGGCCGCTCGCGCAGCGCCAGATAGGCTTCCACGATGTCCTCGACAACGTCTGCGACCTCGTCGAACTTGACGCCCGGCCCGATCAGAGTCCCGAGCGCGGCGTTCTCGTCGGCGCGGCCGCCGATGGTGATCTGGTAGACTTCCTCGCCGTTCTTCTCGACGCCGAGAATGCCGATATGGCCGACATGGTGATGCCCGCAGGCGTTGATGCACCCGGAGATGTTGATGTGGAGCCGGCCGATCAGATTGGCGAGCTCGTGGTTGGCGAAGCGCCGCGTCAGCTCCTGTGCGATCGGGATCGAACGCGCATTCGCCAGCGAGCAATAATCGAGCCCCGGGCAGGCGATGATGTCGGTGATCAGGTTGACGTTCGGTGTCGCCAGCCCGAGCTTGTCGAGCGCCTTCCACAGCGCCGGCAGGTCGCGCTTGGCGACATGCGGCAGCGCCAGGTTCTGCTCATGGCCGACGCGGATCTCGCCGAAGGAATATCTGTCGGCAAGATCGGCCAGCGCGTCCATCTGCTCGGCCGTGGCATCGCCCGGAGGCCCGCCGGTCGGCTTCAGCGAGATCGTGACGATCGAGTAGCCCTGAACCTTGTGCGGGGCCACCGAGTTCTTGCGCCATGCCTCGAAATCCGGATCGGCCGCGGCCTGCCGCAGTTCGTCGGGCATGTGCGGCAGCTTCTCGTAAGCCGGATAGGTGAAACGCGAGCGGATGTCCTCGATCACCTCGTCGTCGATCTGGAGCGAAGAGTTGCGGATGTGCTGCCACTCGTCCTCGACCTCGCGCGAGAACTTCTCGATGCCGAGCTCGTGCACCAGGATCTTGATGCGGGCCTTGTAGATGTTGTCGCGGCGGCCGTACTGATTGTAGACGCGTAAGATAGCCTCGATGTAGCTGAGGATATCGCGGCCGTGCACGAAGTGCTTGATGGTCTTAGCGATGAACGGCGTGCGGCCGAGACCGCCGCCGACCAGCACCTCAAAGCCGGTCTCGCCCTTCTCGTTCTTGATCAGGCGCAGGCCGATGTCGTGGATCTTGATCGCGGCGCGGTCGTGATCCGAGGCGGTGATCGCAATCTTGAACTTGCGCGGCAGGAACGAGAATTCCGGATGCAGCGTGGTGTGCTGGCGGATCAGCTCCGACCATATGCGGGGATCCTCTATCTCGCCGGGCGCGACGCCGGCCCACTGGTCCGAGGTGACGTTGCGCATGTTGTTGCCGGACGTCTGCATCGCATGGATGCCGACCTTGGCGAGGTCTTCGACCGCGTCCGGCAGCTCGGCAAGCTTGATCCAGTTGAACTGGATGTTCTGCCGGGTGGTGAAATGGCCGTAGCCGCGGTCGTATTTGCGCGCGACATGGGCGAGCGCCCGCAGCTGGTTGGTCGCCAGCGTGCCGTAGGGGATCGCGACGCGGAACATGTAGGCGTGCAGTTGCAGATAGACGCCGTTCTGAAGCCGCAGGATCTTGAACTCGTCCTCGGTGAGCTCGCCGGAAAGGCGGCGCTTCACCTGGTCGCGGAACTCCGAGACGCGCTCGTTGACGAGCGTGCGGTCGATTTCGTCGTAAGCGTACATAAGAGAATGCCTTAAACCTGGGCCGGCTGCCCGATGGTGACGCCGGTGCGGCGGATCTGTTCACGCAGATTGCCGGGCAGAATCTTGCCGTCCTCGCCGACCTGCACGGGCGCGATATAGGGACCGATGGCGCCGACGTCATCGGCCACGGCTTCCGCAAGCAACGCCCTGGCCTCGTCGGAGTTGCGCACGATCGCGGCTTCAGAGAGCTCCGCGGACCAGCCCTTGGCGGCGGTGCGGTAGACGACGATGCCGTCCCAGGTGCGGTTGGCGGTCACGATCGAAGGGCCGGCGATTTTGATCTTCTTCTGTTCAAGCGGGGAGGTCATTCGGCTGCATCCAGGAGGTCAGAGATGATTTGCTTGGGTGTCTGACGGCGAAGCGAGCCGGCATGCCGGACCACGTCGCCGATGATGAGGATGGCGGGACCACCTTGGGTCCGCCGCACGAGTTCGGGCAGGTCGCGCAGCGTGCCAACCGCGCCCTGCGCATCGGGCCGCGTGACGCGGGCGAACACGCCAACCGGCGTTTCCGGCGACCGGCCCGCGGCGAACAGGCCGGCGCGCACAGCCGGCGCCGCGGTCATGCCCATGTAGACCACGACGGTCATCTTGGTGTCGGTCAGCGTCGACCAATCCACGTTCTCGGCATCGCGCGCCTTGTGCGCGGTCAGGAAGGTGATGCGGGTCGCTTCATGACGGTAGGTGAGCGGCACCTCGAAGTCGGCGGCGCCGCCGAGCCCCGCGGTGATGCCGGGGATGATCGAAAAGGCGATGCCGGCGGCGCGCAGCGCTTCCACCTCTTCACCGCCACGGCCGAACACGAAGGGATCGCCGCCCTTCAGCCGCACCACACGCTGGCCGGCCTGCGCGGCTTCGATCATGCGCTTGTTGATGGCGTCCTGGCCGATGCCGGGCTTGCCGACACGACGGCCGACCGGCACGCGCGTGGTGTCGCGGCGGATGCGGTCGAGAATCTCGGACGAGACCAGCTCGTCATGGAAGACGATGTCCGCATCCTGCAACGCGCGCAGCGCCTTGATGGTGAGAAGGTCAGGATCGCCGGGGCCGGCGCCGACCAGCGCGACCGAGCCTTCCGGCTTGTCGGCGCGCGCGAATCCGGAGGGATCGGAGATAGCCTTGAGCGATGCGTCCGCTTCGCCCTTGCGGCCGGCGAGCACGGCGGCGCCGATCGGACCGTCGATGACGCGCTCCCAGAAGCGGCGGCGCAGTGGAAATTCGGCAATGCGCTCGTTGATGGACTTGCGGAATCCGCCGATGAATTCGGCAAGCTCGCCCATGCGGGCCGGCAGCAGCGCCTCGATCTTCTCGCGCACGCGCCGCGCCACCACCGGCGAGGTCCCGCCGGTGCCGACCGCGACCACGACATCGCCGCGGTCGACGATCGCCGGGAAGATGAAGCTGGAGTGCTCGAGGTCGTCCATGACGTTGACGGGCAGGCCGAGCGCCTTCGCCCGGACGGACATCGCGACGCCGACGTCGCCGGCACCCGCGCAGACAATGGCGATGACACCCGAGAGATCGGCGGTGAGCGGATCCCCGCCCGCGATTTCAACGCGCGCCGCGTCCTCGCAGCTGAGGCCAAAATCCTGATTGCCGTCGATCGCATGCACGCGGATGCGCGCGCCGGCAGCGGCGAGCACGCGCAGCTTGGCGCGCAAGAGCTCGCCCGCGCCGATGAGGACCACCGGACCGGCCTTGAGATCGAGAAACACCGGCAAGAACCGCATGCGCTACTCGCTTCCCCACAAACGGGGTTGACTGGAATTATTTTCTATATATGTCTCGTTCCGAGCGCGCAAAGAGAAAATTTTTTCTTCTCTTCCGCAGTGCAACTATAGAATTTTCGCCTCCAAACGCAAAGTGGCAGAGATGCATCTTCTCAAGGACGATTCCGCTGCTGATCGACTGAGCAATCCGGCGCTGGCTGAGCGCGTGCGCGCGCAAGAATTTGCTGCCGAACTTGCCCCGAGCATGGACCATCTCGACCAGCTCGAAGCGCAGAGCGTCTACATCTTCCGTGAGGCCTTTGCCCGGCTGAAGAAGATCGCCCTGCTGTGGTCGCTGGGCAAGGACTCCAACGTCATGATCTGGTTGGCGCGGAAAGCGTTCTTCGGCAAGATGCCGTTTCCCGCCCTTCACGTCGATACCGGCAAGAAGTTTCCGGAGATGTATCGCTTCCGCGATCACTACAGCAAGGAGTGGGATCTCGATTTGCGCGTCGAGCCGTGCCCGCCGATCGATGCCGTCGACCCGACGCTGCCGCCGGCCGCGCGCTCCGCCGCGCGCAAGACCGAAGGCCTCAAGATGGCGCTCGCCAAGTACGGCTTTGACGGTCTGATCGCCGGCATCCGCCGCGACGAGGAGGCAACGCGCGCCAAGGAGCGCGTGTTCTCGCCGCGCGGCCTGGAGGGCAATTGGGACGTGCGTGACCAGCCGCCGGAGTTCTGGGATCACTTCAATGCGTCGCCGCCGCAAGGCGCGCATTTGCGCATCCATCCGATCCTGCATTGGACCGAGGCCGACATCTGGGCCTACACCAAGCGCGAGAACATCCCGATCATCCCGCTGTATCTCGCAAAGAACGGCAAGCGTTATCGCTCGCTGGGTGACCAGGACATCACCAATCCGGTTGCCTCGAATGCCTCAAACATCGACGAGATCCTGATCGAGCTCGAACAGACCAAGGTGCCGGAGCGCTCGGGGCGCGCGCTCGACCACGAGACCGAGGACGCTTTTGAGCGCCTGCGCGTCGCCGGCTATCTCTGACCTCAAGGACGCGAGCGCCCGCATGAACATGATCGTCACCCCGGCTTCGTCCGCCACTCCGAACGGCACCACGCGTCCCCAGGTGCGCATCGTCATCGTCGGCCATGTCGACCACGGCAAGTCGACGCTGGTCGGCCGCCTCCTGCATGAGACCGGCAGCCTGCCCGAGGGCAAGCTCGAAATGCTGAAAGCCGTCAGCGCGCGCCGCGGCATGCCGTTCGAATGGTCGTTCCTGCTCGACGCGCTCCAGACCGAGCGCGACCAGGGCATCACCATCGACACCACGCAGATCCGCTTCCGCACCAATTCGCGCGACATCGTGCTGATCGACGCGCCCGGCCACGCCGAGTTCCTGCGCAACATGATCACCGGCGCCTCGCAGGCCGACGGCGCGGTGCTGATCATCGACGCGCTCGAGGGCGTGCGCGACCAGACCAGGCGGCACGGCTATCTCCTGCATCTGCTCGGCGTGAAGCAGGTCGCAGTCGTCGTCAACAAGATGGACCGCGTCGATTTTTCGGACCTGCGCTTCAAGGACATCAGCGACGAGATCTCCGCGCATCTCAGCGGCCTCGGCGTGACGCCGACGGCTGTGATCCCGATCTCCGCGCGCGACGGCGACGGCGTCGCCGGGCGAACCGACCGGATCGGCTGGTACAAAGGGCCGACCGTGGTCGAGGCGCTCGACCGGCTCGAGCCGGCACGGGCGCTGGAAGCGCTGGCGTTGCGGCTGCCGGTGCAGGCGATCTACAAGTTCGACGACCGGCGCATTGTCGCCGGCCGCATCGAATCCGGCAGCCTGCTTGCCGGCGACGAGATCGTGATCATGCCGGCCGGCAAGATTGCCCGGATCAAGACCGTCGAGAGCTGGCCGGTGACACCGGTGGCTGGACGGCAGGGCGCCGGCCGCTCGGTCGGCATCACGCTCGACCGCGAGCTGTTCATCGAGCGCGGCGACATCATCGCGCATGCAGACAGCGCGCCACGCGAAACGCGCCGGCTGCGCGCACGCATCTTCTGGCTGCACGACAAGCCGCTTGCCAAGGGTGACCAGATCCTGGTGCGCTGCGGGCCGAAGGAAAGCCGCGCCACCGTGGTGGCGATCGAGAAGGCGGTCGATCCGGGCGAGCTCTCGAGCACCGAGAACAAGGCGATCGCCCGCAACCATGTCGGCGAGATCGACATTTCGCTGTCGAATCCGATCGCCACCGATCCCTACACCGAGAACCCCCGCACCGGCCGTCTCGTGATCGAGGTCGCGGGGCGCATCGCCGGCGGCGGCCTGGTGCTGTCGGTCGATGCCGGCCAGCGTGCCGTGCCGGTCGACATCGTGCCGGTGGAATCGGCGCTGCGTAGCGACGAGCGCTCGGCCCGCTACCGCCACAATGGCGCCGTGGTCTGGCTCACCGGCCTGCCGGCCTCCGGCAAGTCGACGCTGGCGCGGGCGCTGGAGCGGCGTCTCTTCACCAATGGCGGCTCGCCGATCCTGCTCGACGGCGACACGCTGCGCGCCGGGCTCAACAGCGATCTCGGCTTCTCCGCCACTGATCGCAGCGAGAATATCCGCCGCCTCGCCGAGGTCGCGACGCATCTCGCCCGCAACGGCCACATCGCCATCGTCGCCGCGGTCTCGCCCGCGCGCGAGGACCGCGCAGCCGCGCGCCGCATTGCCGATACCGCGTTCCGCGAGATCCACGTCGCGACACCGGCCGAGATCTGCGAGGAGCGCGATCCCAAGGGCCATTACAAGAAGGCTCGCGCCGGCGCGCTCGCCTCGTTCACCGGCATCGGCAACGACTACGAGAAGCCCGAGGCGGCGGAGCTCGTGATCGACACGTCGAGGCGAACGGTCGCGGAGGCGGCCGACGAGATCGAGCGCATGCTGAAGACGACCGGCGTGCTGTTCGACGAGGTCGTGGACCTCGCGGCGAATATTTGAGGCACGTGCATTCGTTGGTGCGCTCGCTGCCGCCAACACTGGCAGTGCGTTCCCTCCTCCCTTGCGGGGGAGGGTTAGGGAGAGGGGTCTACACGGGGACTCTCTCCATCAGCGCGAACTGATTTCACGCCGAACTCCGACACACCTTTTGCTGGGCCACCCCTCTCCCCCGCCCTCCGGGGCAGGGAGCGCAGTAGCGCGCGTGGCACGAAGTTGGGCTCAAACTTGTAAAACGCGCTGCGTCCCTCCCTCTCCTTGACATTTTGACAACCCCCTGGGGGTCTTCTCACGGCCTTGATTTTGGGGCTAATAGGCCCCGAAAGTCGCCCTGCGTGGGCGCATTTTGCTGCTGACGGGTCAAAAGCAGCCAAAAACAGCCATTTCCAACAAGAAAGCCCATCATGAAACGCGTCGACGCCCACGGATTGAAGATCGCCCCTGTTCTGTTTGACTTCATCGCCAAGGAAGCGGCCCCGAAAACCGGGATCGCGCCGGATGCGTTCTGGGCCGGGCTTGCCGCCATCATCAAGGAAATGGGGCCGAAGAACCGGTCGCTGCTCGCATTCCGCGACACGCTTCAGGCCAAGATCGACGACTGGCATCGTGCCAACAAGGGCAAGGGGTTCGACCTCGCCGCCTATACCGCCTTCCTCAAGGAGATCGGCTATCTCGTCCCGGAGCCGGCGACTCAGAAGGTCGAGACGGCCAATGTCGACGAGGAGATTGGCCGGATCTGCGGCCCGCAGCTCGTCGTGCCCCTCACCAATGCACGCTATGCGCTGAACGCGGCGAACGCACGCTGGGGCTCGCTCTATGACGCGTTCTACGGCACCGACGCGATTCCTCACGACGCTGCCGAGAGCGGCAAGGGCTACAACAAGGCGCGCGGCGACAAGGTGATCGCCAAGGCCAAGGCGTTTCTCGATGCCGCCGTCCCGCTCGCGACCGGCAGCCACACCGACGTCACCGCCTACAGCGTCGTCGCGGGCCAGCTCGCGGTGAAGCTGAAGAGCGGCAACGCCACCGCACTGAAGAACGCCGCACAGTTCGCCGGCTTCCAGGGCGATGCGGCGGCGCCGAGCGCGGTGCTGCTCGTCAACAACGGCCTGCATATCGAGGTCAAGATCGACCGCAGCAGCGCGATCGGCAAGGACGATCCGGCCGGCGTCGCCGACATGATCATGGAGGCCGCGGTCTCCACCATTCTCGACATGGAGGACTCGGTCGCCGCGGTCGATGCCGAGGACAAGGTGCTGGTCTACCGCAACACGCTCGGCCTGATGAACGGCACGCTGTCAGCCGATTTCGAGAAGGGCGGCAAGACGCTGACGCGCTCGCTCAACCCCGATCGCAGCTACAAGACCCCGGACGGCACGGGCGAGCTCAAGCTGCACGGCCGCAGCCTGCTGTTGATGCGCAATTGCGGTCACCACATGTTCACCGACGCCGTGCTGGACGAGAAGGGCGAGGAAGTCCCGGAAGGCCTGCTCGATGCCGCCGTGTCCGGCCTTCTCGCCATTCACGACCTCAAGGGCCTCTCCAAGTTCAAGAACAGCCGCACGGGATCTGCCTATATCGTCAAGCCGAAGATGCACGGCCCCGACGAGGTGTCGCTGACCTGCGAGATCTTCGACCGCGTCGAGAAGATGCTGGGCCTGCCCGAGAACACGCTCAAGGTCGGCATCATGGACGAGGAGCGGCGCACCACCGTCAACCTCAAGGCCTGCATCCAGCGCGCCTCCAAGCGCATCATGTTCATCAACACCGGCTTCCTCGACCGCACCGGCGACGAGATCCACACCTCGATGGAAGCGGGCCCGATGATCCGCAAGAACGAGATGAAGGCGCAGGCCTGGATCAAGGCCTATGAGGACTGGAACGTCGACATGGGCCTGACCTGTGGCCTGCCCGGCCACGCCCAGATCGGCAAGGGCATGTGGGCTGCGCCCGACAAGATGGCGGACATGCTGGCGCAGAAGCTCGGCCATCCGCAGGCGGGCGCCACCACCGCCTGGGTGCCCTCCCCGACCGCGGCGACGCTGCACGCACTGCACTACCACCAGGTCAACGTCATCGCGCGCCAGCAGGAACTCACCAAGGGCGGCCCGCGCGCGAAGCTGTCGGACATCCTCACCATCCCGGTGTCGAAGTCGAACTGGGCGCCAGATGACGTCAAGCAGGAGATCGACAACAATTGCCAGGGCATCCTCGGCTACGTCGTGCGCTGGATCGACCAGGGCGTCGGCTGCTCCAAGGTGCCCGACATCCACGATGTCGGCCTGATGGAAGACCGCGCCACCTTGCGCATCTCCAGCCAGCATCTCGCCAACTGGCTGCACCAGGGTGTGATCACCGAGGCGCAGGTGATGGAATCGCTGAAGCGCATGGCCATCGTCGTCGACAAGCAGAACGCGGGCGATGCCATCTACAAGCCGATGGCGCCCGCCTTCGACGGCGTCGCCTTCAAGGCGGCCTGCGACCTCATCTTCAAAGGCCGCGAGCAGCCGAACGGCTACACCGAATACATCCTCACCGCCCGCCGCCGCGAGGCCAAGGCGCTGGGTTGAGAAGGCGCTGGGTTGAGAAGGCGCTTGGCTGAGAAGGTGCTTGGCCGAGCTGATCTGTTGAATATCAAGAGCCCCGGCCATCGCCGGGGCTTTTTGGTGCGCACTCGTATCGCGGACGAAACGTCGCGATACGGGGCGGAACCGGCTGCGCGAGCCTCGCGTTGTCTGGCCATCAACCCATGGGAGATGGTCATGGACTGGAATCGGATCGAAGGAAACTGGAAGCAGTTCAAGGGCTCGGCCAAGGAGAAGTGGGGCAAGCTCACCGACGACGACCTTCAACTGATCGAGGGCCGCCGCGAACAGCTCGAGGGCCGCCTGCAGGAACGTTATGGCAAGGCCAAGGACCAGGTTCGTCAGGACGTCGACGACTGGCTGAAAGGGCTGCACTAGAGCGTTTTCGAGCGAAGTGGACGCCGGTTCGCGTCAAGAAAACGCGTCAAGACAGGAATCTAGAGCCCCCGTTCCGATTCCGTCGGAACGCGAAACGCAGCACCAGGAAGCCTCGGCTCAGGCCGGGGCTTTTGTTTCTGGAGATTCGCAACCCAGACGATGCGAAGCGAATCCGGCACTTGTCTCGATTGAGGCACGTCCCGGATTTCGCTTTCGCTGCGTCGGGGCTAGAACACTGCGAGATATTTCAGCAGCGACACGATGCCGATGATGATGACGATGACGCGCGCGATCTGCTTGGCGCGGCCATCCATCGGCAACATGTTGATGAGATAAAGTACGAGAATGACGACGAGAAAGGTAACGAGTACGCCCACCAGCATTGCAGGACCCCCTTGTGGCAAATTGCGCCGCCGTTCTTAACGCGCTGCACTCTAGTCGGTTCCATTTCAGCAACCCGCTGCAACCTCTCGCAGAATCCGTCGTCCTACGATCGGCCCGGCCGCCTATGATGTCATTTTTCCGACGAGATTGAGACCACCATCACAGTTGAGATCTGCGTGCGGTCGCGGCGAGCTTGCCCGGAGACCACTGTTGTTCGGCGACGGTCCCCTTCGATGCGGCGTCCCTACTCCTTCGCCACCACCGGGACCCGGCGGAATTTGGCGCGCACCGACTCCGGCAGTGGCGAGAAATTCATTGCGACGCCGTGGCGGTCGTTGGCGTTGCGGCTGGCGACCACGAGGCCGCCAGCGCCGGCGACGATATCGCCCTTGCGCAGGGTGGGGTCGTCCTCGACCTTGACCGATGCGAGACCTGCCGGATCCTTGCCGTTGCAGGTGCAGCCCGCGACGATCTCGTTGCGATACCGGAACGCGTTCGGCAGATTGGAGTAGGACTTTCCGTTCTCCGTCGTGGCGTCGTCGATATTGCTGCCGTAGACCAACGAGGTTTCGGAGGCCGGGCAGAAGCTCTTGCAGGACTGCGCCTTGCTTTCGGCATCGCTCCCTTGCGCGGGGAAATAGCGGCCGTCGCAGCCGCGCACGCAATAAGCCGTGCCGCCACCATAGGAGGCTCGCTGGCGCGGCGCATCGTAGCGCGGCATGTCGTCATGCGGGAAAGGCATCCGGATCTCGGGCGGTGGCCGCATCCGGAAGCCGCCGAACAACGCCGAGAAGAAATCCTCCGCGTGCGCCGACGGTACCGACGCCAGACCGGCGGAGACAACGACCAGGATCGCCGCACCACCGGCCACCTTGCCAACCAGGCGTCTGCTCATATGACCTCGCTCACTCCTAGTTCACGGCCGACGTCGTGATGTTCAACGCCTGCCTGCCCGAGGACAACGTCGTCACGGCCGGACGCTTGCGCACGGGCTCGCCGGCCCTGTCGCCTCCCCTGGCCATCAGCGGCGCGTTCTTCGGCAGCACCACGACCTTGGCACCGACATTGACCCGGTTGAACAGGTCGATGACGTCCTCGTTGGTCATGCGGATGCAGCCGGACGAGACGAATTTGCCGATTGTGGAGGGATCGTTGGTGCCATGGATGCGGTATTCGCTGGAGCCGAGATACATCGCGCGCGCGCCGAGCGGATTGCCGGGGCCGCCGGCGACGAAGCGCGGCAGATAGGGCTGGCGCGCGATCATTTGGGCTGGCGGATGCCAGTCCGGCCACTCGGCCTTCCGGCTGACGCTCTGCACGCCCGACCAGGTGAAGCCTTCCCGGCCGACGCCGACGCCATACCGAATCGCGCGGCCGTTGCCGAGCACGTAGTAGAGATAGGTATTGTTGGTATCGATGACGATGGTACCGGCGGGCTCGCTCCTGTCGAAGCTGACGATCTGCTTGCGAAGCCGGTCGGGCAACTGGGCGTCCTCGTCGGCGGGCTGCGGCGCCTCGTTGACGTCGCTCTGGGAGTAACCCTGGTCCTGCGGGTACGCCCGTGGCTGGAACGGTTCATAGCCGAACGTTTGCGCGCTCGCGCTGCCAAGGGACACTGCGAGCAGAGCGGTTGCGAAAGCGAAAGCGCCGACGGCGCGCGGCGAGAAGCTGCGACGGACTGCAAACAAGTTGGTCATGTGCTGCCCCGTTGGAAAGGTGCATCAGGGTGATGCGCTGCCGGACAAACTCCGCCGGCGGGATCGAAGTTCCGGCGCAACGTGCGGCACCGACGTCACAGTCAAGCGAGCAGCCGTTCACGAAGCCGCGATGGAACCGGTGTGCTCTCCTTGCGTTGTGAAGTCGTCAATGGGCGCGCGGATCGCGGCTTCCGTGCAGGAGAGATATTGTGCGCGTCCTTCCAAGTGAGCGTCTGATTTCCGGCAACAGCGAAGGCGATCCGCTTCCCGAGAGCCGTGCCGAGTTGCCGCCGGTGATCCGCCGCACCGAATTCGTCGCGTTCGCGCTTGCAGGGCTGTTGCTGATTGCCATCGTTACCGTGCTCTACGTTGGAAGGGCGTTCTTCCTGCCCGTGGTGATGGCCTTCGTCACTGGCACGATGCTATCTCCGGCGGCGGGCTTTCTCGAGCGGTACAAGGTCCCCCGCAGCGTCGGCGCCGTCCTGATCGTGGTCGCGGTGACCGCGGTGGTCACCTTCATGGTGGCGCTGATCGCCTCGCCGGTGATGGAATGGAGCACGCGCCTTCCGGAGCTCGGTGCTCAGCTGAAGGACAAGCTCCACGTGTTCGACCGGCCGCTCGCGCTGTGGCGGGAGATGCAGGCCATGCTCGGCGCTTCGGAAGGATTGCCGAGCTTCCAGATCCCCAAGGTCGACTGGGTGCAGCCGACGATCGAATTCCTGTCACCGACCTTTACCGAATTCCTGCTGTTCTTCGTCACCCTGATCCTGTTCATCGCGAGCTGGCGCGACCTGAGGCGGGCCATGATCATGACCTTCAGCGATCGTGACGCGCGGCTGCGCACGCTGCGGATTCTCAACGAGATCGAGGTCCATCTCGGCAATTATCTCCTGACCGTCACCGTCATCAATGTCGGAGTTGGTGTCGCCACCGGCCTCATCTGCGCGCTCACCAGAATGCCCAATCCGGCGGGGCTCGGCGCGCTGGCAGCGACGCTCAACTTCATCCCGATCATCGGGCCGGTGGCGATGTTCGCGGTGCTGGTCGTGGTTGGGCTGATCGCCTTTCCGACTATCGGCGGCGGTCTGATAGCCGCACTCGCCTTCGGCGGCCTCACCTTTCTGGAGGGGCACTTCATCACGCCGACAATCATCGGACGGCGGCTGGCCCTGAATGCGCTCGCCGTGCTGCTCGCGCTCGCGTTCTGGACCTGGCTTTGGGGACCGATGGGCGCGTTCCTGTCGTCGCCGCTCCTGATCGTCGCGCTGATCCTGAAGGAGCACCTGCTGCCGGAGAATTCGCCGCAGCTCCCGCAAGCCTGACCGGTTTCCCCGAACGGAACTTACCCGGCGACGAAACGTTTTCCGCCCAACTCAGCCGTCAACAGCTCGGAGTTCCTGATGTCCACGACCAATGCCGAATCCGGGATGAGAGACTGGACCGACAAAGCCACCAGAGAACGCCTTGAGAAGGATGTAGCAGCCGTGAAAAGCGATATCGCCGCCCTCACCGACCAGATCACCGACGCACTCAACACCTTTGCCAATTCCACGAGCAAGCAGGCTCGCCGAGGCTATCGCCAGGCGCGCGACAACATGGATACCGCGATCGACGACGTGTCGGAGCGCGGCAGCGCGATGATGGAGGCAGCACAGGACGCCTACGGCTCCATCGAGGAGACGCTGGAAGACGCGATCACGCAGCGTCCGCTCGCGACCGTCGGACTCGCGCTCGGCATCGGCTTCCTGATCGGCGTTGCCTGGCGCCGGTAGAATCGCTAGCGCGTATCGAAGCGGCGGCGCGCCGCCGCTGTCGGCCCGTGACGATTCGGCTGGTGGGAATTGAGGAGTAAGGCCATGTTTCAGCGCATCATAGACGGGATCAGTGCATCCACCGGCACGACTGTCCGGCTGACCTCCCTTGCCGCTGGCGCGGCCTTGGCCCTGTTGGTGACGACAGGCTTCCTTTGTGCCGCCGCCTTCATCTCGGTCCTGGAGAAGTATGGCCCGGTGCAGGCCTGTCTTGCCGGCGCGGGCATCTTCTTCCTGCTGACCCTGGCCGCGGCAGGCTCTTATTGGGGCTACAAGCGCGAGGTGCAGAAGCGTGCCCGGATCGCGGCCGAGTGCGCTGCGAAGTCGGCCGCGCAGAGCATGCTTGCAGATCCAATGCTCCTCGCCACCGGGCTCCAGATCGTTCGCGCCATCGGGATGAAGCGGCTGTTGCCGATCCTGGCGATCGGCGGCGTCGCCCTCGGAATCCTGGCGAGCCGCGCCGGTGTCTCCGACGAGGTGTCGGCTGAACCTGCCGAGTAGCCGTCAGAGCCGGTTAGAAAATTTCGTCGCAAGCTCCGCGAGCGCGTCTCTCCGCATTCGATAGGGGCGACGCCGCGCAATTTTGCGCCCACTGGTGCAAACCCGGCCCCACTCACGCAAACGCTACTCGGATGGGCAGGCGGTTGCCGCTAAAAGCATCACCCTGATTCCAAAAGCTATTTTACTCAATGAAACCGTCCGTCAAGGCGAACCTCGCCGCATTCCATCACGACGCCAGGCTGTATTTGACGCTCGGCATTGCCAACTGGTCGGTTTTCGTCGACCACATTCCGAACAACGTCGTCAACCTGCTGACGCTGCGCAACTTCGGCTTCAGCGGTGCTGCGGACCTGTTCGTGTTCGTGGTGGGTTATGGCGTCGCCATCATCCACGGCAGGATGGCCCTGGAGCGCGGCTACGTGGTCGCGGCGACGCGAATCTTTCGCCGCGTCTGGCGGCTCTACGCCGCCTATGTCGTGCTGTTCGTGATCTATATCGACGCCATCGCCTACGTCGCCTCGCAATCGATGGCGCCGGAGATCATCCACGAATACAACATCTCGGGGATTCTCGAGCATCCGTTGCGGATCCTGATTCGCGGTCTCGTGCTCCAGGAAGAGCCGCTGAACCTCGACCTTCTGCAGTTGATGATTCCGCTGATGGCCTTCTTTCCGCTCGCGCTGTGGGGTCTGTTGCGACGGCCGAACCTGACGCTTGCGGCATCGGTGGCGCTGTATCTTGCCGCACGCTGGTTCGAGTGGAATTTTCGGGTCTCCCCCGACCAGGAGTGGACCTTCAATCCGCTCTGCTGGCAGATGCTGATGGTGCTGGGTGGATGGTTCGCCGTCACGGGCGCACCGGGGCAGGCGCTGCGCAACCTTCCCTGGCTGCGGATACTCGCAGGGAGCTATCTCGTCTTCGCGATGGCGGTCACCCTGTCGCGCCATTCGCCGGAACTGGCAGCCTATCTGCCGGGCCCGCTCCTCGACAGCATCGCGCCGACCGACAAGGAGAATCTCGCGCCTTATCGCGTGATTCACTTCCTAGCGCTCGCCTTGCTCGCGACCCATCTGGTTCCGGCCGATCACCCCGGCCTGCGATTGAAGCCGCTTCAGGCGGTCATACGATGCGGCGAGGAATGGCTCGCCGTGTTCTGCGTCGGCGTGTTCCTGTCCTTTGCCGGCCATCTCATCCTGATCACCAGCCCTAACCTGGTGGTGATGCAGATCGTGGTGAGCATCATCGGCTTCGCGGCGATGACCGCCGTCGCCTACTACGTCGCCTGGTCGAAGCGGCAGGACCTGCCTGCCGCCCTGAGGCAGCAGGCCTAGTCGCAAAATCGTGCGATTCTGCTAGGCCGAAGGCTATGGCTGCGCTATGCCGAAAGTCTGTGTGAGGAGACCGGGCGTGGCGGGGGCGAAAGGCGGGAGTGACGAGGCTGACAGCGCGCCCCGGCGCGGCCGGCCAAGGTCAATCGAGACCAGCAACGCCATTCTCGAGAGCGCCTATACGCTGATGGCCTCCACCGGCCTTGCCGCCACCACCATCGACGCGGTCGCGCGCCATTCCAGCGTCTCCAAGATGACGATCTACAAGTGGTGGCCGTCCCGCGAGGCGCTTTTGATCGACGCATTTCTCCACCACGCCGCGCAGATGCTGCCGCTGCCGCCGGCGAGTGCCGGCAACCCCGCGGCGCGCGCGCGCCGCCATGCCGCGGCCTATGCCGAAGCGCTCCAGGGCGAGTTCGGCAAGGTCCAGCTCGCCGTCATCTCCGAATGCATCTCGAAGACCGGCTCGGCGGAGCTGTTCTACGCGCGCTATCTGCAATTCCGCCGCGACGCGCTCGTCGAGATGATCGCCGCGGGCCAGCAGGATGGCAGCATTCTGGCCGAGGGCCTTCCCGAGGATCTCTACGATGCGATCTATGGCAGCCTGTTCTATCGCTACGTCTTCGGCATCACGCCGGTCACGCCGGCTTACGCGCGCAACCTCGTCGATCTCGTGTTGCGGCCGAAGGGTTAGCTGCGCACGGGCCTGACCGGCGCCGAGATCTTGTCCGTGCGGTCGCGCTCGGTCATGTCGACCACCGTCTCCATCGGTGCGGTCAATTCATAGACGTAGGAGACGTCGGTGAAGAAGCGCTTGGCGGTGCCCCCTAGCGCCTCGGGCGCAACGCGGTCGAGCAGGATCAGGCCGAAATCGGAATCGGGCCGGCGCGTCGCCTCGCTGGTGTTGAACTCCTCCCAGCGGAAATGGAAGACCTCGCTGCCGTCCTCTCCCGTCACCGTCCAGTTGGCGGTGATGTGTGGATGCTTTCCAACCAGCGACAGGCCCTCGTCGGAATGCGAGGCCAGCTCGAAGAACAGCAGCGACAGGCTCTGCGCCGCGCGTGCGCTGACCGCGATATCGGGACCGGTGACGGCGATGCGGTCGGCATGCGGGATGGCGCGCGCCTCGAACAGGCCCTTCAGCTTGACGCCCTGCCACTGGCTCTCGCTCAGCAGCGAGACCACGTTGGACATCGCGTGGATGCGCCCGATCAGCAGCTCGCGCGCGGTGTCGATGTCCGAGCCGTGGCGCAAGGTGCGAGTCACGATCGACTGGATCACCGCCAGGATGTTCTTGACGCGGTGGTTGAGCTCGTCGATGACCGCGGTCAGCCGGCGCTCGAACCCGATCCTGACCTGGATCTCCCGGCTGAGCCGCAGATTGTTGTAGGCGACATAGCCGAACAGGCCGCACACCATTGCCGTGATCGCAAAGCCGATTGCCGCCACGATGATCGCGGTCTGCTCGGCACGACGCGCCGAGTTGGTTTTCGCGTAGTAGCTGAGCTGCCAGTCACGCCCACCGAAGCTCACGGTGCGCGTCGCCGACGGCGCCGGCCCGTCCGCTGCAACCCTGCGCGACGAGACCACGCCCTGATCGTTGGCGATCAGCTCGCCGCCTTCCTTGCGCGGATCCCTAAGCGCGACCGCGAACACCGACAAGTCGTCATTGGTGAGCATCAGCGTGGCGAGCTCGTAGGAGAATGTGACGAAGCCGGCAGGCTCCGTTGCTCCCTCGGGAATGACGGGCGCAGCCACGATGATGCCGACGGCGCCGTTCCCTCGGATCAGCGGCACCGGGTCCGAGGCAACCGACCTCTTCTCGGCGCGCGCACGCGTCAGCATAGCGCTGCGAACGGGATCCTGATCGTAGCTGCGGCCGGGCAGCGTCTTGGTCTCGTTGCTGCGTGGCTCGAGGTCCATCAGCACGTCGATCGGCTGAGTGATTTCGGCCGGATTGATCGGCTTGTCGTCATAGGAACGGATCTGCGGATTTGGGAAGCCGGCGCCGGCGATCGCGGCCTGCGCCGCCGCGAGCTCGTTCGGCTTCAGCCGGGCGATCCAGCCGGCCACCACGAAATCGGTCTTGAAGGCGTAGATCGCCGAGCGCAGCGGCTCCAGCATGTTCGGCTTGATCACGGATGGCGTGCGGAACAGGCCTGAGGCGACACGCGCGAGCAGCTCCCGCTCGGTGAGGCGGTCCTGAACCAGGCTCGCATGAACGTCGATCGCACGCGCGAGCGCGATCCGATCCAGCGCCAGCTCCTGGTCGTGGACGCGATAGGCTGCAAGCCCGGAGAGCGAGACCCCGAGCAGAGCGATGAAGCCGATGATGAAACCCAGCCTGACCACGCGACTACTCAGGCGAAAGCAGGAGGTCGGCAATAAACACGGAGCATGTGAACGCCGCTTGAACGGCCATCTGCCGAGACAGGGGAGACCACAGTGGCGGAGATAATGGAGGAGGAGGCATCAGTACGCAACTTGGGTCGCCTGGAAAGCTTAATCCGCCCGGCCGATGGTCTGGCAGGGATGAATTTGCCCCGGGCGCCGGAGGTAGTTAATCGTCGTGTCCGAAATTTGTTCCGCGGTCACGGCGCCGCCCAAACGTTAACGGCGAGAAAATGCCTGCGCCAAGTGGTCGCGTCCCGTCAGCCCGGCCGTTTCAGGCCACCTTTGGCCTCGATGAAGCCGACAATTCGGTCGAGCCCCTCGCTTTTCTTCAGGTTGGTCATGACGAAGGGACGCTGGCCGCGCATGCGTCTCGCGTCCGTTTCCATCTTCTCCAGGGAGGCGCCCACATGGGGCGCGAGGTCGGTCTTGTTGATGACCAAGAGGTCGGACCGGGTGATGCCGGGGCCGCCTTTGGACGGGATCTTGTCGCCGGCGGCGACATCGATGACGTAGATGGTGAGGTCCGCCAGCTCTGGGGAAAAAGTGGCAGCGAGATTGTCGCCGCCCGACTCGATCAGCACGAGATCGAGTCCGGGAAACTTGGCGCGCATGTCCGCGACGGCGGCAAGGTTCATCGAGGCATCCTCGCGGATCGCGGTGTGCGGGCAGCCGCCGGTCTCGACCCCCGCGATGCGATCCGGCGTCAGCGATCCCGAACGCACCAGGAACTCCGCATCCCATTTGGTGTAGATGTCGTTGGTGATCGCCGCAATGTCGTAGCGCTCGCGCATGGTCTTGCAGAGCAGGTCCATCAGGGCGGTCTTGCCCGACCCGACCGGGCCGCCGACGCCGACACGCAAGGGGCCGTGGGATTTCGACATGTGATTCGCTCTCTCTCGATTGGTTGAAGCCGCGCCGGTCACGAGCGAAACAGCCGCGTATATTGCGTCTCATGCCGCAGGCTGGCGAGATCGGCCCGGAAGGTCGCGCTGCCGAGATCGTCCAATGCCGCGTCCAGCGCACGATCGGCGGTCGCGGCGACGGCGGCTTCCAGCCTTGCCAGCACACGCTGGCTATCGGTCTGGCCGAGCGGAATGAGCCGGCTGGCCGCCGAGATCCAGTTCGAGACCAGCGCATGCAGGAAAGCGTGCAACGTCGGCGCCAGCGGCACGGTGTGCATCGCGGCGACGACACCGACGGCAACGGGATAGACCAGCGGAGTGCTGCATGCCGCAATCATGGCATCCAGTCCGTCGGCATTCCACGCGGAGCGGGCGATGTCGATGAAGGCGCGGCCCTGCGAGGTCGTCTCGAGCTGCCGTTCGCGCGACGGCACGAAGGCGCTTGCGAGCCCGGCGATCTCGTTCAAAGCGGCAGTCTCGCCCGCTTCCGTGGCGCGATGGGCGTGGACCAGAAACGTCGCGTCACAAAAGCCGGAGCCGTCGCCGAGCATCGCATCGAGCCAATCCGCCAGCGAGGCGGCGTCGGTGATGTCGCCCGCCTCGACGGCCCATTCGAGGCCGCTGGAGTAGGAGAAACCGCCGACCGGGAACGCCGGCGACAGCCAGGTCATCAGCCGGTACAGCGCCGCTGCCTCACCCTCGGCAAGGGCACCGGCGCCGACCGGCTCATTTGTGGTCATGAGCATGCTTGTGGCCGTGGCGATGGTCGGGGTGGTCGCAATGCTCATCGTGGTGACCGTGGCCATGATCATGCGCGGCATGATCATGATCGTGGTGGCTGTGATCATGGTGATGATGGCCGTGATCGTGATGCGCATGGTCCTCGTGTCCATGGGCGTGGCTCGTATCGACATAGGCCCCGCCCTCGGGATCGAACGGCGCCTCGATCTCGATCACGCGGGCGCCGAGGCCCTTTACCATGGCTTCGATGACGTGGTCGCGGCGAATGCGCAAGGCTTTGGCCATGATCTGCGTCGGCAGATGGCGATTGCCGAGATGCCAGCCGACCCGGATGAGATGGTGCGGATCGCGGCCGCGGATCTCGAGCAGCGGCTCGGGCGCCGCGACCACTTCGATCAGCCGGCCGTCCTCCAGCACCAGCGCGTCGCCGCCGCGCAGCGCAACGGCATGCTCCAGGTCGAGCAGGAATTCGAGGCCGCGCGTGCCGGTCATCGCCATGCGGCGGCGGTGCCGGTCGTCGAAATCGAGCACGACCGTATCCACCGGCGCTTCCGTGAAGCGGTGCTGTCCCTTGACCTGCGTCGCCCGGATCATGCGTCTTACCTCTTTACCGTGTCTCGACCTTCTCGGGCGTGATGATTTCGATCTTCGGCGGCGCCGTGAAGCATTTCACCGCGACGCGGCCAAACGTCTTCATGTGCTCCATGGCGCGATGCGGCACCAGCGCCTCGGCGTTCTCCCACTGCTCGACGAACACCATCTTGGCAGGATCGGTGACGCTCTCGTGCAAATCATAGGCGATATTGCCGGGCTCCTTCCGCGTCTCCTTGATGCAGGCCGTGGCGGCTGCAATGAACTCGGCGCGCGTTTCGGGCTTGATGGTCAAGGTTGCAACGACGTAGATCACGAGAAATCCTCCCGGCTTTTCTTCTGAGGGTTAAGATACCGGGCGGGACATTAGACCAGGCGGCACCGAACGCAAAACCGCAAAAGGCCGTTCCCGGACACGCGGCCAGACTTCCCCTCCATGCGTTGAGGCGCTATTTCAGTACATGAAATATCGCTGCGCCATCGGCAGCACCTCCGCAGGCGGGCAGGTCAGCAGCTCGCCATCGGCGCGCACCTCGTAGGTCTCCGGATCGACCTCGATGTTGGGCGTGGCATCGTTGTGGATCATGCTCTTCTTGGAGATCCTGCCGCGGGTGTTCTGGACGGCATAGAGCTTCTTGTCGATGCCGAGCTTTCGCGCCAGCCCAGTGGTGACCGCGGCCTTGGAAGTGAACACCACCGAGGATGCCGTACGCGCCTTGCCGAACGCGCCGAACATCGGCTGGTAATGCACCGGCTGCGGCGTCGGGATCGAGGCGTTAGGATCGCCCATGGGCGCCGCGACGATCGTGCCGCCTTTGACAATGCAGTCCGGCTTGACGCCGAAGAAAGCCGGCGACCACAGCACGAGATCGGCCAGCTTGCCCTTCTCCACCGAGCCGATCAGCTTCGACACGCCATGCGCGATCGCGGGATTGATCGTGTACTTGGCGATGTAGCGCTTGACGCGGAAATTGTCGTTGTCCCTGCCCTTGTCCTGCGGCAACGACCCGCGCTGCTTCTTCATCTTGTCGGCAGTCTGCCAGGTCCGGATGATGACCTCGCCGAGACGGCCCATCGCCTGGGAGTCCGAGGACATCATCGAGAGCGCGCCGAGGTCGTGCAGGATGTCTTCGGCCGCGATCGTCTCCTTGCGGATGCGGCTTTCGGCGAACGCCAGATCTTCCGCGATGGACGGATCGAGATGGTGGCACACCATCAGCATGTCCAGATGCTCGTCGATGGTGTTGCGGGTGAAGGGCCGTGTCGGATTGGTCGAGGACGGCAGCACGTTCTTCAGCCCGGCTACCTTGATGATATCAGGGGCATGGCCGCCGCCGGCGCCTTCGGTGTGGAAGGCGTGGATGGTGCGGCCCTTGAAGGCCTTGATCGTGTCCTCGACGAAGCCGGATTCGTTCAGCGTGTCGGTGTGGATCATCACCTGGATGTCGTGATCGTCGGCGACCGACAGGCAATTGTCGATCGCGGCCGGCGTGGTACCCCAATCCTCGTGCAGCTTCAGCGCACAGGCGCCGGCCTTGATCATCTCGACCAGCGCGGCGGGGCGCGACGCGTTCCCCTTGCCGGAAATGCCGAGATTGACCGGGAAGGCGTCGAACGACTGGATCATCCGCCCTATGTGCCACGGCCCCGGTGTGCAGGTGGTCGCGAAAGTGCCATGGGACGGTCCTGTGCCTCCGCCCAGCATCGAGGTAACCCCTGACATCAGCGCGTGCTCGATCTGCTGCGGACAGATGAAATGGATGTGGCTGTCGAAGCCGCCGGCGGTGAGGATCTTGCCTTCGCCCGCAATCACGTCGGTGCCGGGGCCGATGATGATGGTGACGCCCGGCTGGATATCGGGATTGCCGGCCTTGCCGATCCCGGAGATCATGCCGTCCTTGATGGCGACGTCGGCCTTCACGATGCCCCAGTGATCGACGATCAGCGCATTGGTGATGACGGTATCGGCCGCGCCCTGCCTATTGGTGACCTGCGACTGCCCCATGCCATCGCGGATCACCTTGCCGCCGCCGAACTTCACCTCCTCGCCATAGGTGGTGAAATCCTTCTCGACCTCGATAATCAGATCGGTGTCGGCGAGGCGTACCTTGTCGCCGGTGGTGGGGCCGAACATGTCGGCATAGACGGAACGCTTCATCTTGACGGACATCACAAGCCCCGTTTGCGTTTGAATGTCTGGTGGGTCATAGCAGCGCCCTCGCTGCTTTCACGGCATCATCGAATTTCTCGTCGAGCCACGCATTGCCGCCGCGGCAACCCGCCACGACCTGCGTGGCCCACGCGATGTAATCGGCGAGATCCTCGCGCTCCTCAGCACTCGGGTCGGTTTGAATGCGCGCGCCCGTGTTGCTGATCTTGTCGGCGATCTTGATCAGCTTGGCACCCTGCGATTTATGGGGCGCGTCCTCGATCTGTTTCTGCCGCCGTTTTGCCTTCGGCAGGCTCATGTCATCGGTGCATTCGGCGACGAGGGAAGCGACACGCTCGGAAAATCTCTGTGCCAGCTCCTCGCGCGTGGTGTCGGTGTCCTCAATGGTGTCATGCAGCCAGCCGGCCGCGACCAGCTCGGCGTCAGCCCCATCGGTCGCGGTCGCAAGCAGGTTCGCGACCTCGGCGAGATGATTGATGTAGGGCTCGTTGCCGCGGCCCTTACGCGCCATGCCGTTGTGGCGGTGCGCGGCGAGTTCGGCAGCTTCCGAGACGAGGCGGATGGGGGACAGCATGAAAAAAACCTCCGTTTCCGCCTCAACCGTGCCGCGCCGCGCTCGTTCCTCCGGGTGTCACAGCTTGCCCATGATGTCGCCGCGGAAACCGTAGATGGTCTTCTTGCCGGCCACGGCGACGAGCTGCACGTCGCGGGTCTGGCCGGGCTCGAAGCGGACGGCGGTGCCGGCGGCGATGTCGAGGCGCATGCCGCGGGCCTTTTTACGGTCGAACTTCAGCGCGGGGTTGGTCTCGAAGAAATGGTAGTGCGAGCCAACCTGGATCGGGCGGTCGCCGGTGTTGGCGACCGTCAGCGTCACGGTCTTGCGGCCGGCATTGAGCTCGATCTCGCCGTCCTGGATGAAGAGTTCGCCGGGGATCATGTCGCACTCCTATCGGATCGGCTCGTGCACGGTGACGAGCTTGGTGCCATCTGGAAAGGTCGCCTCGACCTGAATGTCGTGGATCATCTCGGGAATGCCGGGCATCACCTGATCGCGGGTCAGCACCTGCGCGCCGGATTGCATCAGCTCGGCAACGGTGCGGCCGTCGCGCGCGCCTTCGAGGATGAAATCGGAGATGATCGCGATCGCCTCGGGATGGTTGAGCTTGACGCCGCGATCCAGCCTGCGGCGCGCCACGATCGCCGCCATCGAGATCAAAAGCTTGTCCTTTTCGCGGGGAGACAGGTTCATGCGAAATCTCTTCCGTTCAACACGTCAATTCAACCCGTGATCAGTTCAGCCAGAGTCGCGGCAGGGCTACACCGGTGCGCGCCAGCACCGCCATCATGTCGGCGCGCAAACGCGCCGCATCTTGGGCACAGAACCGCGCCATTGCAAAGCCATTCCAGGCGGATATCCCGACCTCGCCGGAGAAAGGCTCCGACGCCTCGCGGATACGCTCGACCAGTGCCTCATCGCCGGGCACGATCAGAGCCGTGCCGATCGCCGCGCCACCCCTGGCGACCGCTGATCGCGCGAGCTTTGCGCCGATATGGCCGTCGAGCCTGACCGTTTCCGCGAAGACCAGCTTGCCGCCGCGGGAAAGCCGCCAGCGGTCGACGAACTCGCCCTGCTCCATCCGCTCGCCCATGGCGGTGCGGCCGAACACGACGATCTCGCAAAGCAGGAGCGAAGCGTTCTCGTCGAGCGCTATGTCGAAGCGGCGGTGAACCCGGGCGCGATCGAACAGGATCGTCTCCTGTGGCAGCCAGGCGAGATGTGCACCCGCGGCGACCTTCAAGGCAATCCCGAGCTGCGCCGCGGGCCCGGGCGCGCGATAGACCTTTTCGGCCGCCGCGGTGGTCAGTGTCAGCCGCGAGCTATCCGCCGCCGATATCTCGATGTCGAAGCGATCACCACCGGCGACGCCGCCGGCGGTGTTGACGAACACGCCGGAGAGGCCCTCGTCTTCGGGCGAAGGAAAGCGCACGCGGAGCGAACCGGATTCATGCAAGGCCCCGCGCCGCGTCACACCGTCACGAGCGTGCACGTCTAACCTGACAGCGCCGCGGGCGCGGTTGGCCTCGAACACCGAACTTGTCGCTGAAGCGTCGCTGCGCATCCGTCTCCCCAGCCGGTCGCGGCAGGATTTCTTGGCTTACCGGTCCCCGACTTACAGCGCCATCTGGCGGCTGATCTCGCCGGGATCCAGGTTGGCGCGACCGCAGGTGAACTTCACCGCGCCGCGATCCATCACCGCGAAACTGTCGCCGAGTTCGCAGGCAAAGTCGAGATATTGTTCGACCAGCACGATGGCGATGTTGCCGAGGTTGCGCAGGTAGGAGATAGCCCGGCCGATGTCCTTGATGATTGAGGGCTGGATGCCCTCGGTCGGCTCGTCCAGCAGAAGCAGCTTCGGCCGCATCACCAGTGCGCGGCCGATCGCGAGCTGCTGCTGCTGGCCACCGGAGAGGTCGCCGCCGCGCCGGCCGAGCATGGATTGCAGCACCGGAAACAGCGAGAACACGTCGTCCGGAATATGCTTGTCTTCGCGCTTGAGCGGCCCGAAGCCGGTCTTGAGATTTTCCTCGACCGTCAGCAGCGGAAAGATCTCGCGGCCCTGTGGGACGAAACCGATGCCCTTGCGCGCACGCTCATAGGGCTTCAGACCCGTGATATCGCTGCCATCGAACACGATCGTGCCCGAGGAGATCGGATATTGCCCGACCATGGCACGCAAGAGAGAGGTCTTGCCGACGCCGTTACGCCCCAGCACGCAAGTCACCTTGCCGGGCTCCGCCGAGATCGAGACGCCGCGCAGCGCCTGCGCCGCACCGTAGAACAGGTTGATGTTCTTGACCTCAAGCATGGCTCAGCGCCCCAGATAGACTTCGATGACCCGCTCGTTGGACGAGACCTGGTCGATGGTTCCTTCCGCGAGCACGGTGCCTTCGTGCAGGCAGGTGACCTTGACGCCGAGCTCGCGCACGAAGGTCATGTCGTGCTCGACCACCATGACGGTGTGGGTCTTGTTGATCTCCTTGAGCAGCTCGGCCGTGAGATGCGTCTCGACGTCGGTCATGCCGGCGACGGGCTCATCGACGAGGAGCAGCTTGGGGTCCTGCGCGAGCAGCATGCCGATCTCGAGCCACTGTTTCTGGCCGTGACTGAGACTGCCCGCGAGGCGGTTGCGGGCGTCGGTGAGACGGATCGTTTCCAGCACCCTGTCAATGCGCTCGGATTCCGCCTTGCTGCCGCGCCAGAACAGCGTGGCCTTGACGCTGTGGTCGACATTGAGCGCGAGCAGCAGATTGTCCTGCACGGTCTGGCTCTCGAACACGGTCGGCTTCTGGAATTTCCGGCCGATGCCGAGCTCGGCGATCCGGGTCTCGTCGAGCCGCGTCAGGTCGGTGACGCCGTCGAACAGCACGGCACCCTCGTCGGGCTTGGTCTTCCCGGTGATGATGTCCATCATCGTGGTCTTGCCGGCGCCGTTCGGGCCGATGATGGCGCGCATCTCGCCGGGCTCGAGCGTCAGTGACAGATTGTTGATGGCGTGGAAGCCGTCGAAGGAGACGTGCACGCCATCGAGATAGAGCATCGCGGAGGTCGCGCGGGTGTCCATGACGTTCATGACCGCCTACTCCGCCATCTTGGGTTCTGTGACGCCGTCTTCGGCCGCGACGCTCACAGAGGTCGCGGCGCGCTTTTCGTTCGACTGGGCCAACCAGGCATTGAAGGTGCCGACGATGCCCTTCGGCAGCAGCAGGGTCACCAGGATGAACAGCGCGCCCAGCATGAACAGCCAGTACGGCGCCAGCATGCCGGAGGTGAAGAACGTCTTGGCGTAGTTGACGACAACGGCGCCGAGCGCGGCACCGACCAGCGTCCCGCGGCCACCGACCGCGACCCAGATCACCGCCTCGATCGAGTTACCCGGAGCGAACTCGCTCGGATTGATGATGCCGACCTGCGGCACGTAGAGCGCACCGGCGACGCCGGCCATGCAGGCCGAAACCGTAAACACGAACAGCTTGTAGGATTCGACGCGGTAGCCGAGGAAGCGCGTCCGCGATTCCGCGTCACGCACCGCGATCAGCACCTTGCCGAGCTTGGATGAGACGATGGCGCGGCAGATCAGAAAACCCATGATCAGTGCCAGGCAGCTCAGCGCGAACAGCGCGGCACGGGTGCCCTCCGCCTGCACGTTGAACCCCAGAATGTCCTTGAAGTCGGTGAGGCCGTTGTTGCCGCCGAAGCCGAAATCGTTGCGGAAGAAGGCGAGCAGCAGCGCATAGGTCATCGCCTGCGTGATGATCGACAGGTACACGCCGGTGACGCGGGAGCGAAAGGCGAGCCAGCCGAAGCAGAAGGCGAGCAGGCCCGGTACGACCAGCACCATCAGCGCGGCAAACCAGAACATGTCGAAGCCGTACCAGTACCAGGGCAGCTTCTGCCAGTTCAGGAACACCATGAAATCCGGCAGGATCGGATTGCCATAGACGCCGCGGGTACCGATCTGCCGCATCAGGTACATGCCCATGGCGTAGCCGCCGAGCGCAAAGAAGGCGCCGTGGCCGAGCGAGAGGATGCCGCAATAGCCCCAGATCAGGTCGATCGAGAGCGCGAGGATGGCGTAGCAGACATATTTGCCCCAGAGCGCGACGAGATAGGTCGGCACCTGCAGGAACGAGTCCGCGGGCAACAGCAGGTTGGAGAGTGGGATGAGGATGCCGCAGGCGGCGACGACGGCGAGGAAGATCGTCGCGCCACGGTCCAGCGATCGCGTCAGCATGTGAGGGGTCATGCTTCCACCGCACGGCCCTTGAGCGCGAACAGGCCGCGCGGCCGCTTCTGAATGAACAGGATGATGAGGACCAGGATCGCGATCTTGCCGAGCACGGCGCCGGCGACCGGCTCCAGGAATTTGTTGGCGATGCCGAGCGTGAACGCGCCGACCAAGGTGCCCCAGAGGTTGCCGACCCCGCCGAACACCACGACCATGAAACTGTCGATGATGTAACTCTGGCCAAGATTGGGGCTGACATTGTCGATCTGCGACAACGCCACGCCGGCAATACCGGCAATACCGGAGCCGAGTCCAAAAGTCAGCGCGTCGACGCGCGAGGTGGCGATACCCATCGAGGCCGCCATGCGGCGGTTCTGCGTCACCGCGCGCATCTCCAGCCCCAGCGCGGTATAGCGCAGCATCGCGAGCAGGATTGCGAACACGGCGAGCGTGAAGCAGAGGATCCAGAGCCGGTTATAGGTGATGGTGATCTGGCCGAGCTCGAACGCGCCGCTCATCCACGAGGGGTTGCCGACCTCACGATTGGTCGGACCGAACATGGTTCGCACCGCCTGCTGCAGCACGAGCGACAGGCCCCAGGTCGCCAGCAGCGTCTCGAGCGGCCGACCGTAGAGGAAACGGATGATGCTGCGCTCGATCAGCACGCCGATGGCGCCGGCAACCAGGAAGGCGAGAGGCACGGCGATCAGCAGCGAATAGTCGAACAGGCCGGGATAGCGGGTGCGGATCACCTCCTGCACCACGAAGGTGGTGTAGGCCCCGATCATCACCATCTCGCCGTGCGCCATGTTGATGACGCCCATCACGCCGAAGGTGATGGCGAGTCCGATCGCCGCGAGCAACAGCACCGAGCCGAGCGAGAGGCCGTACCAGGCGTTCTGCACCATGGACCAGACCGCGAGCGAGCTCTGGATCGAGCCGATCGCGCTGGCGGCGGCCTTAGTTACCGACGCCGGCTGGTCGCCCATGCCGGTGAGCAGCGCCAGCGCATCCTGGTCGCCGCGCGCCTTGAGGGTGGCCACTGCCTCGAGCTTCTCGACCTCGCTGGCGTCGGACTTGAACAGCAGGATCGCGGCGCGGGCCTCACCGAGCGCGGTCTTGACGGATCTGTTGGTCTCCTTGGCAAGCGCAGCATCAACCGCCTCGAGGGCGGTCTCCTCGTGCGACTTGAACACCGACTGCGCTGCCTGCAGGCGCGTTCCCACATCCGGCGATTGAAGCGTCAGGCTGCCGATCGCGGCATCGACGCTGCGGCGAAGACGGTTGTTGAGACGGACCGCGCTCGCACTGTCCGGAACGGCGGCGACCGCCTCGCCGGTCGCAGCGTCGATCGACTTGCCGTCGGCGCCGGTGACGTAAACCTTCTTGCTGTCGGAATCAGCCATGAGGCGGCCGTCCTGGAGCGCGCTGATGATGGGAAAGGCCAGCTTGTTGCCGCTGCTCGCGACCACACCGATCGCCTCTTCCGTGTCGGAAAAATCGTCATTGGCGAATTTGGCGACCGCATCCTCGAACGGACCGGCGAAGGCCGGCAGCGCGAACGCGATCAGAAACAAAGAGAGTGCAAGCGTGCAGAGACGGGCGGACAAATGGGCTGGCACTGTGAATGACCCCGGCAGAAATGAGTGGAGAAGGCGGCGGGATCGCCGCCCTCTCCGATCTTGCAATGGACGTCAGATCCGGATCAGGAGCCCGAACCGAGACACTTGTTGGTCTTGGTGTTGAAGTTGCCGCACTTCTTGCCGACCCAGTCGCCGATCAGGTCCTTGGAGCCTTCGAGCTCCTTCGACCAGGCATCGCCCGCGACGAGCCCGGGGGTCTTCCAGACCACGTCGAACTGGCCGTTCGCCTTGATCTCGCCGATGAACACCGGCTTGGTGATGTGGTGGTTCGGCAGCATCTTCGACACGCCGCCGGTCAGGTTCGGCGCCTCGATGCCGGGAAGCGCGTCGATCACCTTGTCCGGATCGGTCGACTTCACCTTCTCCACCGCCTTCACCCACATGTTGAAGCCGATCACGTGCGCTTCCATCGGATCGTTGGTCACGCGCTTGGGATTCTTGGTGTAGGCCTGCCAGTCCTTGATGAACTTCTCGTTCGACCCGTCCTTGGTCTTGATCGACTCGAAGTAGTTCCAGGCGGCGAGATGACCGACCAGCGGCTTGGTGTCGATGCCGGCGAGCTCTTCCTCACCCACGGAGAACGCAACGACCGGGATGTCCTTTGCCTTGATGCCCTGGTTGCCGAGCTCCTTGTAGAAGGGAACGTTGGCGTCGCCGTTGATGGTCGAGACCACCGCGGTTTTCTTGCCGGCCGAGCCGAACTTCTTGATGTCGGCCACGATCGTCTGCCAGTCGGAGTGACCGAACGGCGTGTAGTTGATCATGATGTCTTCCTGGGCGACACCCTTCGACTTCAGATAGGCTTCCAGGATCTTGTTGGTCGTGCGCGGATAGACGTAGTCGGTGCCCGCGAGCACCCAGCGCTTCACCTTCTCTTCCTTCATCAGATAGTCGACGGCCGGGATCGCCTGCTGGTTCGGCGCCGCACCCGTGTAGAACACGTTGCGCTCGCTCTCCTCACCCTCGTACTGAACGGGGTAGAACAGGATGTTATTCAGCTCCTTGAAGACCGGGAGCACCGACTTGCGCGACACCGAGGTCCAGCAGCCGAACACGACCGAGACCTTGTCCTTGGTGATCAGCTCGCGCGCCTTTTCGGCGAACAGCGGCCAGTTCGAAGCGGGGTCGACGACGACGGCTTCCAGCTTCTTGCCGAGCACGCCGCCCTTCTTGTTCTGCTCATCGATCAGGAAGAGGATGGTATCCTTCAGGGTGGTTTCGCTGATCGCCATGGTGCCGGACAGGGAGTGGAGCACGCCGACCTTGATGGTGTCGTCCGCGGCCTTCGCGCCAGTCAATGAAGCCAGACCAAGCACCAGTCCGGCGGTCGCGGCGAGCACGCCGCGGCGGCTCAATGACGCCGCTATATCGTGAGTGGATTTCCTAAACATGAGTGTCTCATCTCCCTGACGCAGACGTGAAAATGCTGCGAAACGGCCCCGCGGCCGCCTGCGATTAACGGAATCGCAAGAACCATGCCATGGGCTGATCACTTATCAACCGGTTGAATTTACTTAGGTAATTGGCAGAATTCGAAGTTTCCGCGCAGTCAGACCGCCCAAACTCTAGGCAATCAAAATGTATGCAAAAGCGGCAGTCAGTTTATTTTTTGAGCAAACCGCCAATTCTGGCTAAATTTCCGGCATCACTATTTTTGCACCGCAATTGCAGTTTCGGACGCGTTTGCCTTGAAAGCGCCCCCTCGATGTTCCATATGACCTCCCGAGACCTCTTGCGAATCAAGGGGTCATAGCGAGCCGCGTGTTCTTAAGCCCGTATGGGCCTCTGGCTTGCCCCATTCTCCCAAGCCCATCCGACACCCCAAACACGCAGGTGTCTTCTCGACACCCTTTTGCGCGCGCCGCGCCGAATGCGCCGGGCGCCCGCTTTTGACATGGAAAGAACCCCTCTTTTGACTTCGTTTCAGGATTTCGGCCTCGCCGAACCCATCGCGCGCGCTCTTCGTGAAGAGAACTACGTCACCCCCACTCCGATCCAGGCCCAGACCATTCCGACCGCACTGACTGGCCGCGACGTCGTCGGCATCGCCCAGACCGGAACCGGCAAGACCGCGTCTTTCGCGCTGCCGATCCTTCACCGGCTGCTCGAGAACCGCATCAAGCCGCAGCCCAAAACCTGCCGCGTACTCGTGCTCTCGCCGACCCGCGAACTGTCCGGCCAGATACTCGACAGCTTCAACGCCTACGGCCGTCACCTCCGGCTGTCATCGACGCTCGCCATCGGCGGTGTGCCGATGGGCCGCCAGGTCCGCGCCTTGATGCAGGGTGTCGACGTTCTGGTCGCCACCCCAGGCCGCCTGCTCGACCTCGTGCAGAGCAACGGGCTGAAGCTTTCCAGCGTCGAGTTCCTCGTGCTCGACGAGGCCGACCGCATGCTCGACATGGGGTTCATCAACGATATCCGCAAAATCGTCGCGAAGCTGCCGATCAAGCGGCAGACGCTGTTCTTCTCGGCGACCATGCCCAAGGACATCGCCGAGCTCGCCGATTCCATGCTGCGCGATCCGGCCCGCGTCGCGGTGACCCCGGTCTCCTCGACCGCCGAGCGGATCAACCAGCGCATCCTGCAGGTCGACTTCTCTTCCAAGCCCGCCTTCCTGACCAAGCTCCTGAAGGACGAGCCGATCAACCGCGCACTGGTTTTCACCCGCACCAAGCACGGCGCCGACAAGGTGGTGAAGACCCTTGAAAAGGCCGGCATTGCCGCGAGCGCCATCCACGGCAACAAGTCCCAGAACCATCGCGAGCGGACGCTCGCGCAGTTCCGCTCCGGCGAGATCCGCACCCTGGTTGCCACCGACATCGCCGCCCGCGGCATCGACGTCGACGGCATCACCCACGTCATCAATTTCGACCTGCCCAATGTCCCCGAGACCTACGTTCACCGCATCGGTCGCACCGCCCGCGCGGGCGCCGACGGCACTGCGATCTCGCTGGTCGCAGGCGGCGAGGAGCTCAGCTATCTCCGCGATATCGAGCGGCTGATCCGCGTCGCCCTGCCGCGCGAGGACCACCGCACCGACGCCGGCCGCCGCGATACCGGCCCCGCCTCGTCGCAGCAACGACAGGGCCGGCCGGGCGGCCGCCCCGGCCAGCGCCCCCAGGGCGCACGGCACGGTGACGGGAGGCGTGCCGACGAAAGACATGGCGACGGGCGCCACCACGGTGCCGGCAAGCACGGCGACGGAAGGCACGGTGAAGGACGGCACACCGAGGTAAGGCATGCCGACGGACGGCCTGGCACTGGCCCGAATGCCCCGAAGGGTTCTCGCCGCCGCCGCTCCGGTGGTAAGATGCATTCATCGCCTGTCGACCGTCCGGAACAGCGTTCCGCGCATAGCGCCGGGACGCCCGATGGGATACAAGGCGTTGCCTTTTTGCGCCGCGAGAGTCGGCCAAACAGCCAACCGAACCGCAAACCCTATTCGCACTAGCCGTCCACGACCTGGAGAAATTCATGGCTAAGGAAGAGCTGATCCAGTTCGAAGGACTGGTCACCGAAATCCTCCCCGACGCCCGCTACCGCGTGCAACTCGACGCCGGACACGAGATCGTTGCCTATACCGCCGGCAAGATGAAGAAGAACCGCATCAAGACGCTGGCGGGCGACCGCGTGACGGTCGAGATGTCGCCGTACGACCTCGAGAAGGGCCGGCTGATTTTCCGCCACAAAGACGAGCGTCCCAGCACGGCAGGCGGACCGCCCCGTCCCGGACAGCGCGGCGGCCAGTTCCGCCGCCGCTGATCGGGCTACGGCGCGCACCTGCGGCATAGAACTCTTAGATATTGATCCGCCGCCGACATCGCGGCGGATCAAAAATTCGTGCACGCCCGGATTGTTTCGGGCTCCTGTTTCCGATAAAATGAATTAATCGATTTTCGGCCGGACGACATTGGCATCCACCGGTACAGCCGGTTCAGACACGCTGACGACCCTTCCAGAAATTCGATCTAACCGGCCTGCGTAAGCGGGCTCTTACATTGTGTTATCTGAGAAGGATCTACCCATGAGCATGGGAACCGTGAAGTGGTTTAACGCGACCAAGGGCTTCGGCTTCATCCAGCCCGACGACGGTGGCCAGGACGTATTCGTTCACATCAGCGCCGTGGAGCGCGCCGGTCTCGGCTCGCTGCGCGAAGGCCAGAAGATCTCCTACGAGATCGTGGCGGATCGCCGCTCAGGCAAGTCGGCGGCGGACAACCTCCGCGCCGCGGGCTGAGTTCTCGGCTGTCGGCCCCGACGGGCCGAAGCGAGCAAGGCAAAAGGAAAAGGCCGTGCGTGACGCACGGCCTTTTTCATTCCAGCGTCGGCTCGCAAATCTCAACACGTCGACGGTACGCCGTTGTAGGGCACGCAGGTGACCTGGCGCGGCCGCGTGTAGGAGACATCGCTCAGCGTCACGCTCGACTTCAACACGTAGCCGATGGTCGGCGTGTAAGTGTACTTGGCCTCGCTCAGAATGAGATAACTCGACGGAATCAAGAGCGTCGGGGGAATTATCGTGGTGACGTCGTCGCCGGCGTTCCGAGCCGAGGTCGCCAGCGTGGCTTGCGTCGCGCCGCTCGCAATCGTGCCGGCCCTGCTCCACTTGACCGTGGCGATGCTGTTGGCATCGATGTAGATCTCAGAGATCGTGCCCTTCACCAGTGTCGCGTCGTAAGGCATGATGACCGAGATGCTTGCCGTAAACGTGTTCTGCATGTCGGCATCGACGAGCGTCGTCGACTGCGATGTCAAATCGGACAGTGTCCGCGCGATCAACGTGACTTTGCGGTCAATCGCCACGGCGGACGAGAATTCGACGGTGCCGAAGAACATGACCAGCATCAGCGGTACGATGACCGCGAATTCGGTCGCCGCGAGCGCGCGCTTGTCGGCGACGAAGTCGCGCACGGAGCAGCGTGCCTTCCGCCAGATATTCGCAATCGCCTGCATCGGTCCGCTCAGATCCATCTGCCTCAGAAGGGTTCGTTCTTGAAGGCCGCGGTCGCCACCATCAGCCGTTTGTTGCTGCATCCGGCGTTGTAGCCCAGGCCGGTGACGATGAGCGGCCATTGGTAGAACAGCCGCACCACGACGACCTGGCCGGAGGCCCCGGCATTGTACTGCATGCCGCTCGCGTTGAAATTGCAGGAATCGCCGTAGCTGGTGAGGCTCAGCGTCCCGAAGGAGCTGGTGCTCACGACGTCGACGTAGAGCTTGCTGCAATCAAACAGTGCCGGAATCTGGGTACAGACATAAGCCTTGAACGTTGTCTGGTCGCACGCGGTGACCGAGTTGGGCGCGGTCTGGCAGGCCGCCACCGAACCGCCCTGCGCTTGCGCCTGGCCGGTCAGAATTGCGCGCGCGGAATTCTGCGTGATGGTCTCGAGCACCTGGCTTGCGAAGAACATGAGCGCCGTCTCGATGATGGCGAACAGCAGCCCGAAAAACATCGGTGCGACCAACGCAAACTCGAGGGCCGCGGAGCCGCGGCGGTTGCCGCGAAACCGGGCCAGCGCTTTCCGGATCGTGAACCTCGTAGGTGCAGGCGATGGCATCAAGTCGAATTCCTCAGCAACAGGCGATCGTCTGCCCCGTTCAATAGCGCAAACTGATTGCCTAAATGTTCAGGCGATCCGCGCCCGACGGACCGCGCCCTTAGGAATGCGTTAACCAGGCGCGGCCCCAGGGCGCATGGAGACACGGCGCCCGCGGAGAGACGTCGCCCTCCGGTCCGCAAGAGGCCGGGCGCGATCCTGCCCCGGCAGACCCACCGGCCGGCTAGTTGGATTTGGCGCCCCCGCCGGCGCTGCCGCTGGCACTGCTGCTCAGCGAACCGGCCTGGCTCATCGTGTTGTTGAAGTAGGTGTCGCTGTCGCCGAGCGTCACGCGACGCTGGCAAAGCGGTACGCAGCTGTAGGACTCGCGCTCGATCCCGCGATAGACGGTGACGAGCCGGTCGCTCGGACCTTCAACCTGGATCTGGCGGTCGACCAGGATTTCGCCGCCCCGGTCGAGCGCGATGAAGTTGGTCGCACCATAGCCCTTTCCGGTCACGACGATCATGCCGCCCGGCTGGAGCGTGACGTCGGCAATCAGGGGATTACCGACCACGATGGTTGCCACCTTGCCGGGCAGCCGTACCAGCTTGGCCTGGTCGACACTGACGGCGATCGTGTCCACGGTGGACTCGGCAAGGCCGGCGGCCGGCCATGCCAGCACCGCGGCGGCAACCAGAAGACAGGTGCGCGCATGACGGCGCAGCAACTCTTTACGCATACTCTTACCCCCGGGACGTCACAAACCGGCAGAAGCGATCAGATAACAGCGGAGCCGGTGCCCGACCCGGCCAACCTGCCTTCAATTCATGAACGTTCCGCAAACTCGCCGACTATTGTTTGAAAGGATAGGCGAGTTGGCCCCAGATCTCCTTCGGCATGGTCGCTTCGTCCTTGCCGTAATCCTGCGGCAGCTTCCCCTCCGGCATGCGAAAGGTGCCGAACAGCACGTCCCAGATCGGAAACGTCCCGGCGAAATTGGTGTCGCCGCCCTCTTCGAGCGAGGTATGGTGCCAACGGTGGAATACCGGCGTCGCCAGCACGCATTTGAACGGCCCGAAGGTCCAGTTCAGGTTGGCATGCACGAAGGCCGAATGGAAGGTGGTGAACGGGCCGACCCAGATCATGACGTTGGGGGAGATACCGGCCATCAGCAGCACGACGTCGACGCTGATCGTCCCGAGCATGAGATTGACGGGATGGAATCGGGCCGCGGAGATCCACCCGATTTCCTCCGACGAATGATGCACGGCGTGGTACTTCCAGAAGCCGCCGCCGTGGAAAAGCCGGTGCAGCCAGTACAGCATGAAATCGGACAGCACCAGGAACAGCAGAGCCTGAACCCACAGAGGCAGCTGCGACAGCGGACCATGGCCATTGTCGTAGAAGGCAATGAGTTCGTCGGCATCGTGGATGTTGAAGACGAGGCTGGCGCCGACGATCAGAAGACCGATCCGCATGGTGCGGGCGAACACCGGAACGAAGAACCAATAACAGATGTCGGTGATGATCTCCCGCTTGCGCCACCACGGCGCGCCGGGATTGCAGGCCCAGAAATGCTCCAGCACGGTGAAGACGGCCGCGAGCACGAAGGTGACCGGGATCACCTTGACGATGGTCTCGCCGAGCATCAGGGCGACTTGCATGGGCAGGCTCGACATCGTCGCCTCTCTTGCGAATTCCAGTCCTGCCTACGCCTACTCCGCGAGATTTAAGGGAGCGTGAAGCAGGCACCACACTGCCGATGCGCCCGGAACCGGAATGTATCTGCCGCTTTAAGGCGAAATTCACTCTGGATGAAAGCATCGCGCCGGCGCGGGGTTTACCCGATCGGATTAACTTTACCGAAAGAGCTCGGCTCTCATGCTCTTTGCATCAGACAGCGCCGGACGAGCCGATCTCACCCAGACGGAGTTTTGTTCATGAAGAACTTGGTTGCGCGTTTCGCGAAGGATGAATCCGGCGCCACCGCCATCGAATACGGTCTGATCGCCGCCGGCATCGCGCTGGCCATCATCACCGTCGTCAACAATCTCGGCACCACGCTGAACGGCAAGTTCACCTCGATCAGCACGTCGCTGAAGTAGGCAACCGACGACCGGCAGCAGAAGCCCCGGTCCTCCGGGCCTTTATTTTTCCGAAGACGGCAAGTTCCAGTGGCGTTGTACAAGTTCAGAACCGATGCCGCGGTCGCGGCGAGAGAGGCGGGGGCGGATCCGGCCGGCTCGCCGGCCTATTGGATCTGCCTTGCACTGCTGCTTGCGACGGTCGCGCTCGCCGCGCGCATCGCCAGCTTCTGGTGAAACGCATTCAGCGGGCCCGGCCTCGCGTCCCTGTCGCCGTTGTCGGTTTGTTTAGCACTACGCGCTAGCATCTGGCGACGCCAGCTCCCGCGGCCAATCCAGGCCTCAAGACGCAGCCCATGACCCTTGACCTTGCGCGCCTTCTGCTCTTCCCGGCCCTGATGGCATTCGCCGCCGCGAGCGATCTCTTCACGATGACGATCTCGAACCGCGTGTCGCTGGCTCTGGTCGCGGGCTTCTTCGTGCTCGCCCTCGCCGGTGGCATGGCACCTTACGAGATCATGACTCATGTCGGCGCCGGCGCGCTCGTCCTGGTCGTGGCCTTCACCTGCTTTGCGATGGGCTGGGTGGGCGGCGGCGACGCCAAGGTCGCGGCTTCCGTCGCGCTCTGGTTCGGCTTCGCGCAGCTGATGAACTTCCTGCTCTACGCCTCGCTGTTCGGCGGCGCGCTGACGCTGCTCCTGCTCCAGTTTCGGCAATGGCCGCTGCCCTACGGGCTGGCGGGTCAGGCCTGGCTCGCACGGCTGCACGCCACGGAGAGCGGCATTCCCTACGGCATCGCGCTCGCTCTGAGCGCGTTGATGGTCTACCCGGAGACCGAATGGGTGAAGGCGATCGACCTCGCTCACCTCGCACTGCGCTGAACGCACAGGGTAAACCCGGCGTTAAGGCGATTTAGATACGCCTCATTAACCATGCTTTGACGAATAGCTGGTCAACTGCCGATCACGGCAGCGGCAGCGTCGCAGCGTATTGTTGGAAAGTGAAGCGTATGAATAGGGCACGCATTGTCGTCCTGACGGTCGCCATCTGCGCCGGCGGCGTCGCCGCGTACCTGGCGAGCGGCACCGATAATTCTGCGCCACCTCCGCTTCCGGTCGCGCAGCTGCCGACCGTCGACGTCCTCGTCGCCAAGAACGACATCGGCCTGGGCGAGACCGTGAAGCCGGAAGACGTGCAATGGCAGACCTGGCCGGCCGCGACCGCCAGCACCACCTTCATCCGTCGCAACGAGCGTCCCGACGCCGCGACCCAGGTGAGCGGCTCGATCGCGCGCGCGCCGTTCATTCAGGGTGAGCCGATCCGCGACCAGAAACTGGTCAAGCCCGAAGGCTCGGGCTTCATGGCGGCAATCCTGCCCACCGGCATGCGGGCGATCTCGACCGAGATCTCGCCGGAGACCGGGGCTGGCGGCTTCATCCTGCCGAACGATCGCGTCGACGTGCTTCTCACGCGCCGGTTGAAGAACCCGGACCAGAGCAGCGGCGCCCCCGACGTCGTCACGTCCGAGATCATTCTGGTCAATATCCGCGTCCTGGCCATCGACCAGGCGCCCAAGGAGAAGGATGGCCAGAACACGGTGATCGGCAAGACCGTCACGCTCGAGCTCAATCCCGCGCAGACCGCAACGCTCTCCGCGGCGCGGCAGAGCGGCACGCTGTCGCTGGCGTTGCGCAGTATCGCCGACGTCAAGATGAGCGAAATCACGCTCGACGAGTCCGCGCAGAAGCGAGACGGCGTTTCGATCATTCGCTACGGCATTCCAAGTCAGACGGCTAAGGTGCGATGAAAACAGTCGATATGAGATGCAGGGCAGATTCGGCGACGATACGAACCTCACTGGTCCGCGCCCTGTCGTTTTCGGCCGCCTTCGCGCTGGCGTTCAACCCGGCGATGACCTCGGTGATCGCTGCCGACTACCGCCCCGTGGCACCGGCCGCGGCGGACGGCCAGATCAACGCGCGCTTCCTCTCGCTCGGTGTCGGCAAGTCCATCGTGATCGACCTGCCGCGCGACATCAAGGACGTGCTGGTCGCCGATCCAAAGATCGCCAATGCGGTGGTTCGCTCGGCGCAGCGCGCCTATATCATCGGCGCCGCGGTCGGCCAGACCAACATCGTGTTCTTCGATTCCGCCGGTCAGCAGATTGCGGCCTATGACATCGCGGTCAAGCGCGACCTCAACGGCGTGCGCGCAGCGCTGAAGCAGGTCCTGCCCAATTCAGACATCCAGATCGACGGCCTCGGCGACGGCATCGTCCTGACCGGCACGGCTGCCAACCCAATGGAGGCACAGCAGGCCAACGAACTTGCCGCGCGCCTGGCCGGCGGTCCCGACAAGGTGGTGAACTCGATCGTGGTGCGCGGCCGCGACCAGATCATGCTCAAGGTGACGGTGGCCGAGGTCCAGCGCAACATCGTCAAGCAGCTCGGCATCGATCTCACCGCCAATCTCAACTACGGCACCTCCGTGGTGAGCTTCACCAATTCGAACCCGTTCACAGCCTATGGCCGCAACCTGGTGGACGGCAACAATCTGACCACCAAGTTCGGCGCGACGCCGTCTGTGCAGGCCACCCTGCGTGCGATGGAAACCGCTGGCGTGATCCGCACGCTGGCCGAACCGAACCTGACCGCGATCTCCGGTGAATCGGCGACGTTCATCGCCGGCGGTGAATTCCCGGTCCCGGCGGGCTACGCGTGCGATCCCACCACGCATGTCTGTACCACCCAGATCAGCTTCAAGAAGTTCGGCATCTCGCTGAACTTCACACCGGTGGTGCTGAGTGAAGGCAAGATCAGCCTGCGGGTGATGACCGAAGTCTCGGAGCTTTCGAACGAGAATGCGATCACGCTGTCGCAAGCGGTGACCTCGAACACGGTGAACTCGCTGACGGTGCCCTCGATCAGGACCCGCCGCGCGGAGACCTCGCTGGAAATTCCCTCTGGCGGCGCGATGGCGATGGCCGGTCTGATCCAGCAGCAGACCAAGCAGGCAGTCAGCGGATTGCCGGGACTGATGCAGCTCCCGATCCTGGGCACGCTGTTCCGCAGCCGCGACTTCGTCAACAACGCGACTGAGCTGGTCGTGATCGTGACGCCGTACGTCGTTCGCGCGGTGGCGCCGAAGGACCTGTCGCGGCCGGATGACGGCTTCGCTCCGCCTGCGGATCCGCAGGCCCAGCTGATCGGCAATATCAACAGGCTCTACGGCGTGCCCGGACGGACCGAACCGGCCAAGAGCTACCGCGGCACCTACGGCTTCATTACCGACTGAGGCGGAACGGGGACTTCACGATGATCACGAGACCACCCCAGCTTCGCAAATGCGCCATCCGCCTCGGTGGCGCGCTCGTCGGCATGGCGCTCGCGCTCGGCGGCTGCCAGCACGACGAAGTCGTCACGGCCTCCATTCCCGACGATTACAAGCAGCGCCATCCGATCGCGATCGAGGAGCAGAACCGCTCCATCGTCGTCTTCGTCGGCCATGCCCGCGGTGGATTGACCGCCGCCCAGCGCGCCGACGTGATGGGTGTCGCATCAACCTGGTTGCGCGAAGGCACCGGCGCCATTCGCATCGACGTGCCATCCCATACGCCCAACGCCCGGCCGATCGCAGATACGATGCGAGAGATCCAGGCGATGCTGGCGGCGGCAGGCGTTCCGCCGCGCGGCGTCAGCGTTCACCCCTATCAGCCGGAAGACAGGCGTTTCCTGCCGCCGATCCGGCTCACCTATACCAAGATCGCCGCGGTCGCCGGCCCCTGCGGCCTGTGGCCTGAGGACATCGGCCCCTCGATGAAGAACAAGCGCTGGTTCGAAAACAAGGACTATTACAATTACGGCTGCGCCTCTCAGCGCAACCTCGCGGCCATGGTCGACAACCCGTCGGATCTGGAGCAGCCGCGGCCCGAAACTCCGTCATACACGCCGCGGCGCATCACCGGTCTCGAGAAATATCGCAAGGGGCTCTCGACGACGACCACCTATCCCGAGGCCGACAAGGCCAAACTCAGCGAAACCGGCAGATGATCAACTACGCGCGTCAGACACAAGAAGAGCAGCCGCAGGCCGCTCCTCCACCGATGGAGGAGCATATTGCGCCTGCGCCGCGCGTCTCGGTCCAGGCCTTCTGCGAAACCGTGGAGACTGCCGCTGCGGTTCAGGCGGCCGGCGAGGATCGCCGTCTCGGCAAGGCCCATCTGAAGATCCAGATGGGCGGCATGACGGCCGCGATCGAAGCCTATCGCTCGGCCCCCACGCCGAACGTGATCGTGCTCGAGAGCGACGGCCGCAGCGATCTCTTGAGCGGGCTCGACCAGCTCGCCACCGTCTGCGACGCCGGCACCCGCGTGGTCGTGATCGGCCGCATCAACGACGTGATGCTCTATCGCGAGCTGGTTCGCCGCGGCGTCAGCGACTACGTGCTCGCGCCGGTCGGCGCGATCGACGTGGTGCGGTCGATCTGCAACCTGTTCTCGGCGCCGGAAGCCAAGGCGGTCGGCCGCATCATCGCCGTCGTCGGCGCCAAAGGTGGCGTCGGGGCTTCCACCATCTCTCACAATGTCGCTTGGGCGATCGCGCGCGACCTTGCGATGGACGCCGTCGTCGCCGATCTCGACCTCGCCTTCGGCACCGCCGGGCTCGACTACAACCAGGATCCGCCGCAGGGCATTGCGGACGCCGTGTTCTCGCCCGACCGCGTCGACACCGCCTTCATCGACCGCCTGCTGTCGAAATGCACCGACCATCTCAGCCTGCTGGCGGCGCCTGCGACGCTCGACCGGGTCTATGATTTCGGCACCGACGCTTTCGACGCCGTGTTCGACACGCTGCGCTCCACCATGCCCTGCATCGTGCTCGACGTTCCGCATCAATGGTCGGGCTGGACCAAGCGCGCCTTGATCGGAGCGGACGACATCCTGATCGTGGCCGCGCCTGATCTCGCCAACCTGCGCAATACCAAGAACCTGTTCGACCTGTTGAAGGCCGCGCGCCCCAACGACCGGCCGCCGCTCTACTGCCTGAACCAGGTCGGCGTGCCGAAACGGCCCGAAATCGCCGCCACGGAGTTCGCCAAGGCGATCGAAAGTCAGCCGATCGTCTCGATCCCGTTTGAGCCGCAAATCTTCGGCTCGGCGGCCAACAACGGCCAGATGATCGCGGAGATCTCCGCCAACCACAAGTCGATCGAGATGTTCCTGCAGATCGCCCAACGCCTGACCGGCCGCAGCGAGACCAAGAAGCAAAAGTCGTCCCTGCTTTCACCTCTGATTGAGAAGTTGCGGGGAAGATAAGCCGCCGCATGGAGTTGTTAAGTGTTCGGTAAGCGTAGCGGAACAGACACCGACTTTCGGGCACCAAAGCCCGGCGCCGTGTCGCACGAGCCTGCCCAGGCTCCGGCGCCGACGATATCGCGCGCCCCGACTCCGCCGACCGTCGCCTCGCCGCCGCTTGCCCCTGCCAAAGTCGCGCCGCCTCCGACCATGGAGAGCCGGCGTTCGGACAATTATTACGAGGTCAAAGCGACCATCTTCGGCGCACTGATCGAGGCGATCGACCTCGCCCAGCTCGCCAAGCTCGATTCTGAATCGGCGCGAGAGGAAATCCGCGACATCGTCAACGAGATCATCGCGATCAAGAACATCGTGATGTCGATCGCCGAGCAGGAAGAGCTGCTCGACGACATCTGCAACGACGTGCTCGGCTACGGCCCGCTGGAGCCTCTGCTCGCGCGCGACGATATTGCAGACATCATGGTGAACGGAGCCGGCACCGTCTTCATCGAAGTGGGCGGCAAGATCCAGCGCACCGGCATCCGCTTTCGCGACAACCAGCAGCTCCTCAACATCTGCCAGCGCATCGTCAGCCAGGTCGGACGCCGCGTCGACGAATCCTCGCCGATCTGCGACGCGCGCCTCGCCGACGGCTCCCGCGTCAACGCCATCGTGCCGCCGCTCGCGATCGACGGCCCTGCCCTGACCATCCGCAAGTTCAAGAAGGACAAGCTGACGCTCGATCAGCTCGTCAAGTTCGGCGCGATCTCGCCGGAAGGCGCCGAGATCCTCCAGATCATCGGTCGGGTCCGCTGCAACGTGCTGATCTCCGGCGGTACCGGCTCGGGCAAGACCACGCTGCTCAACTGCCTCACCAACTACATCGAGCACGACGAACGCGTGATCACCTGCGAAGACGCGGCCGAGCTCCAGCTTCAGCAGCCCCATGTGGTTCGGCTGGAAACCCGCCCGCCCAACATCGAGGGTGAGGGCCAGGTCACCATGCGCGAGCTGGTGCGCAACTGCCTGCGCATGCGGCCCGAACGCATCATCGTCGGCGAGGTCCGCGGACCCGAGGCCTTCGACCTGCTCCAGGCCATGAACACCGGCCATGACGGATCGATGGGCACGCTGCACGCCAACAACCCGCGCGAGGCGCTGTCGCGCTGCGAATCCATGATCACGATGGGCGGCTTCTCCCTGCCCTCGCGAACCATCCGCGAGATGATCTGCGCCTCGATCGACGTGATTATCCAGGCCGCGCGCCTGCGCGACGGTTCACGCCGCATCACTCACATCACCGAGGTGATGGGCATGGAAGGTGACACCATCATCACCCAGGACATCTTCCTCTACGACATGATGGGGGAGGACGCCAACGGCAAGATCATCGGGCGGCACCGCTCGACCGGCATCGGCCGTCCGAAGTTCTGGGAACGCGCCCGCTATTACGGCGATGAGAAGCGCCTTGCCGCTGCGCTCGACGCAGCGGAAGTCGCTCCGAACACATGAGCAGGTCAGCGCCGCCATGAACATGCAGGTCCTCGCCCTCGCCTTCCTCGCCACCGCAGCGGTCGGTGGCATCGCCTGGGTCTTCCTCTATCCGCTGCTGTCCGGAGAACGAAAGGCGGAGAGCCGCCGCGCTTCGGTCGCGCGCGCCGAGGCGCCTATCGTCCGCCAGGCCGAGAAGACCCAGCGCTCGCGCCGCGAGCAGGTCGAGACCACGCTCAAGGACCTCGAGGCGCGGCGCGCCCAGGAGAAGAGCGCTCCGCTCAGCGTCCGCCTGTCGCAGGCGGGGCTTGACTGGACGCCGCAGAAGTTCTGGATCGTGTCTGCCGTCGTGGCGGGCGTGTTCTTCGCGGGCGCTCTGTTCGGCGGCGGCGGCCTGATCGGCGCTGCCGGTCTCGCCTTTGCCGGCGGCTTCGGCCTGCCACGCTGGGCACTCAACTTCCTGAAAAAGCGCCGCGAGGCCAAGTTCCTGGCTGCGCTGCCCGACGCGGTCGACGTGATCGTTCGCGGCATCAAGGCGGGCCTTCCGCTGTTCGAATCGATCAAGGTCGTGGCCGCCGATTCTCCCGAGCCGCTGCGCAGCGAGTTCCTGGCGATCATCGAGACTCAGACGATCGGCATGCCGCTGGGCGAGGCCTGCGCGCGGCTCTACGAACGCATGCCGCTGCCGGAGGCCAATTTCTTCGGCATCGTGGTGTCGATCCAGCAGAAGTCGGGCGGCAACCTCTCCGAGGCGCTCGGGAACCTCTCCAAGGTGCTGCGCGACCGCAAGAAGATGAAGGAAAAGATCCAGGCGATGTCGATGGAAGCCAAGGCCTCGGCCGGCATCATCGGTTCGCTGCCGCCCATCGTGATGTTCCTCGTCTATCTCACGACGCCGCAATACATCGCCCTGCTTTGGACTCATCCTACCGGACAGCTGATGCTGGTCGGCTGCGTCGTCTGGATGTCGATCGGCGTCATGGTGATGAAGAAGATGATCAACTTCGATTTCTGACGGTGCCGTATGGTCGAATTCCTCGTCTCGAAACTGCACGACGTCCGTTTCATGACCATGCTGCTCGCGGCCATCGCCGCCAGCGCAACCGTGTATACGCTGGTGATGCCGTTGTTCGCCGGCGAGGGTCTCTCCAAGCGCATGAAAGCGGTGGCGAGCGAGCGTGAGCGCATCCGGCAGCGCGAGCGTGAGCGTCTTCACAAGAGCGAAAAGGTCTCGCTGCGCCAGACACCGAAGCAAATCGTTTCCAAGGTGGTCGAGGACTTCAACCTCACCAAATGGCTCGCGCAGGAAGCGGCGCGGGACAAGCTCATCATGGCGGGTTACCGCGGCCAGGCACCCTACATCACCTTCCTGTTTGCCCGCATGGTCGCCCCGATCGTGCTCTTCATCGGCTCGGCCCTCTACGTCTTCGTGATCGCGCGTATGGAACAGGCGCTGCCGGTCAAGATCGGCATCTGCATCGGCGCGGCCTATCTCGGCCTTCAGGCGCCGATGCTGTTCCTCAGGAATGCGATCGCCAAGCGCCAGCTCTCGATCAAGCGCGCGTTTCCCGACGCGCTCGACCTGCTCCTGATCTGCATCGAATCCGGCATGTCGGTCGAGATGGCGTTCCGGAAGGTTGCGACCGAGATCGTGGGCCAGTCGATCGCGCTGTCGGAGGAGTTTACCCTGACGACGGCCGAGCTGTCCTATTTGCAGGATCGCAAGGTCGCCTATGAGAACTTGGCACGACGTACCGGGCTCGAGGGCGTCAAGTCGGTGTGTCTGGCGCTTCAGCAGGCGGAGCGCTACGGCACCCCGCTCGGCCATTCCTTGCGCGTCATGGCGCAGGAGAACCGCGACATGCGCATGAACGAGGCCGAGAAGAAGGCCGCCGCCCTGCCGCCGAAGCTGACGGTGCCGATGATCCTGTTCTTCCTGCCGGTGCTGTTCGTGGTCATTCTCGGACCGACTGCCATCAAGGTCACGGAGTTGCAGTGAGCCAGAGCGAACCGCGCGGTTCGCAACTCAGGCCCAGTCCGGGCGAACAGATCTGATCAGTCGGACTGACTGAGCGAAGCAACCGGCGTCCGCTTCGGTGCACCGTGCGGGGCCTCGCTGCGGCTGAGCATGTCCTTGAGATAGGCGACATTGGCCGCTGCCTGGTCCGGCGGCAGGTCCGCTTTGACGATGGTCTCCGCTTCCGCGAAGCGGCCCTGGAGACCGACGACCAGGGCGAGGTTCTGCCGCACCCGCGCGTTCGCACGCGGCGAGGCGTAGGCCTGCCGCAACGCCTCTTCGGCTTTCGGCAGCTCTCTCGACAACATATAGGACAGGCCGAGATTGGAGAGCACGCCGGGATCACCCGGCGCGATCTTCAGCGCGCTCGCGTAATAGGATCGCGCCTCCTCATGACGGCCCATCTGGTCCAGCGCCGTGCCCTGCACCGAAAGCAGGCGCCAGTCCGGATTGTCGGGTGAATGCGCCTTCGACAGGACGTCGTAGGCCTGCTGGAAATTGCCATTGTCGGCGAGTGCGCGGCCGTACTGGGCGAGCAGCGCCTTGTTGCCGGGATTGGCGATGGTCGCCTGCTCAAGCACGGCGGCGGCCTGGGCGCGCTGGCCGTTGGCGCGCAGGGCCTGTCCGTAGCCGAGCGCGGCATCGGCATCCTTGGGATTGGCACGGTATCGCTCGCCATAGACTTCGACGGCACGCGCTGGATCGGTGGGCGCGCGATCGGTGGGAGCCGCCTCCGCCCGGGCGCCGACCGAGCCCGTGACGTCGGACAGCTTTGACATTGCCGTACAGCCGCCGAGATTCACCGCCACCATCGCGACGAGCGAGGCGGATGCAAGAAGCCGGGCAGGACTGAACCGTTGACGCATGACGCTTTTGACTCTCGAGCGGATGGATCGAGCTGAACGCGCCAGCAATAGACTGTTAACCCTAATGGCGGGTTAACGGGGAACCCCGCCCTGGGCTTCCTCGGCCTGGTCAATATTCGATGGCAAGCCGCCTGCGGATTTCGTCGATGCGCTTGTCGAGCGCATCGAACCGCGCATGGACGGAGCGATCGTGGAGATAGAAGACATAACCGCCGGCAAGGAACGCGAAGATCCAGTGGTGATGCTCGATATAGCCAAAAATCGCCTCGATGGCCTGGCCGACGAATGTGACCGCGCTCCACACAAAATCCATCGCATTCCTCCGGCGCTTCCTGGTCGGTCGCCGGCGATCTCAACGTCTGGCGGCCGCACCCCCGAGCCTAGCATGGCCCCCTTGCGGCGAGTAGCGGTCGCCGAACGGTGACGGCAAAGCCCGATTGCAGCCGCGGCGAAACTCTGCGAAGTCTCGTTCGTTCGCATGACCCGCTTGATCTGACGATCCGGACCCGCCAATGCCCTCCATCTTCGAGACGTCGCCCACCGCCATCCCCATCACTTTCGTGACCAAATCGAGCTGGGATCGGGCCGCCGAGACGTTACCGCCAGCGCAACGCAAGTACGCCGCCGCGAGCGCCTTTGCCGCCAAGCCGGGCAGCTATCTGGCGCTGCCCGCGCCGGACGGGGCGATTGCGCAGGTGCTGTTCGGCCTCGAGGATGAGGGTGCAAGATCGCGCGACCTGTTCCGACCCGGCGCCCTGCCCGGTCTGTTGCCGCCGGGCGTTTATCGCTTTGCCAACGCACCGCACGATCCGCGGCTGGCGGCGCTCGCCTTCGCACTGGGCTGCTACCGCTTCGCCCGCTACCGCAAGGCTGATCGCCCCGACGTCCGGTTGGTGCCGCCTGACGGTGTCGACGCGGAGGAGATCGAGCGGATCGCTGATGCCGCAATGCTGGCGCGTGACCTCATCAACACGCCGTCCAACGACATGGGCCCGGAGGAACTCGCCACAGCCGCGCAAGCGCTCGCAACCGAGTTTGGCGCAAGCTTCGCCTGCACCATCGGCGAGGATCTGAAGACGAATTTCCCGCTGGTCCACGCCGTCGGCATGGCCTCCAGCCGCGCGCCGCGGCTGATCGACATCGGCTGGGGCGATCCTGATCATCCCAAGGTGACGCTGGTCGGCAAGGGCGTGTGTTTCGACACCGGCGGGCTCGACCTGAAGCCGTCGAGCGGCATGCTGATCATGAAGAAGGACATGGGCGGCGCCGCAAACGTGCTCGCGCTCGCGCGCATGGTGATGGACGCGAAACTGAAGGTGCGGCTGCGCGTGCTGATTCCGGCGGTGGAGAACGCCGTCGCCGGCAATGCCTTCCGCCCCCTCGACATCTTCACCTCGCGCAAAGGCATTACCGTCGAGATCGGCAATACCGACGCCGAGGGCCGGCTCGTCCTCGCCGATGCGCTGGCGCTCGCCGACGAGGAGAAACCCGACCTGCTGATCGACCTGGGCACGCTGACCGGCGCGGCGCGCGTCGCGCTGGGGCCGGATCTACCACCCTATTACACCAATGATGAGACGCTGGCCGCCGACATCGCGCGCTGCGCGGTGAAGGAGAACGATCCGTTGTGGCGCATGCCGCTGTGGCCGCCCTACGATGCCTGGCTGGACTCCAAGACCGCTACCATCACCAACGCGCCGTCCGGCGGCTTCGCCGGCTCGATCACCTGCGCGCTGTTCCTGCAGCGCTTCGTCGAGCACGCCAAAAGTTGGCTGCATGTCGACATCTACGGCTGGACGCCGTCGGCGAAGCCGGCGCGGCCAGAGGGCGGCGAGTGCCAGGCCGCGCGCGCCATCTACGCATTGCTGAGCGAGCGCTATGCATGATCCAAGATACGATCCAAGGCTGACGCCGGCGCGGGGCGACATCGCCGCGAAATATCTCGAAGGCAAGGTCGAGGCGGAGCGCTTCGTCACCGGGGAAGAATTCGAGGTGGTCGAGGCGATCGCGCCGATGCGCGAGCAGCCGTCGCCGAACGCCATGCTGATGACGGAGGCGCTACGCGGCGAGCGCGTCACCATCTACGACCGCAACGGCGAGGGCTGGGCCTGGGGCCAGCTCGATGGCGACGGCTATGTCGGTTGGCTTCCCGATGCGGCGCTCCTGAAGCCGGCGGCCGCGCCGACGCACAAGGTCAGCGCGCTGCGGACGTTTGCGTTCCCTAGTCCCTCGATCAAGCTACCGCCCGCCGACACGCTTGCGCTCGGATCAAAGCTCGCAATCATGCGTACGGACGGGGCGTTCGCGGTCACGCGGGAAGGAACGTTCCTGCCGAAGACGCACCTTGTTCCGCTCGATCATCGCGAACCGGACTTCGTCGCCGTCGCCGAGCGCTTCGTTGGCACACCCTATCTGTGGGGCGGCAAGAGCAGTTTCGGGATCGACTGCTCCGGCCTCGTGCAGGTGTCGCTGACATCGGCAGGCATCGGCTGCCCGCGCGACAGCGATATGCAGCTGGCCGGACTCGGCCGCGCGCTGGAACCGCACGAGCAGGGCAGCTTGCTGCGCGGCGATCTGATCTTCTGGAAGGGCCACGTCGCCATCGTCCGAGATGCCAGCACCATGGTTCACGCCAATGCCCATCACATGGCGACCGTGATCGAACCGATCGAGCCCGCGATTGCGCGGATCAGGCAGGCCGGCAGCGAGGTCACCGCGATCAAGCGACTCTAGCGGGCCTGCCTCGACCACTGCCTCTCGTTCCACAAACACACGACGCTTTCTGTGTTTGAACGACAGCATTGGGCCGGGTAGCAAGTTTGGGCTCACGGCGAGCTTGTTGACCGCACCATGTCGATCCACATCTCACCGCACCGGCAGCACGATGCACCGGCTGGTGATGGAGATCGACTATGACTGGACTCAAGATTCTCGCTGCAGCGGCTTTGCTGTCGGGCCTGACCTTAAGCACCGCCTACGCGCAGTCCGGCTTTGCAAGCAGCCATCCGGATACTTACGAGGCCGAGTACCCCAATCGCAATCTGAATGGCACACTGACGCCGGCAGGTCGGATCGGCCTCGAGTTGCCGGATGGCGCGGCTCCTTCTCGGAGGGTGGACAACGCCCTGGCTCGCACGAACGGCGCCGCCTTGCGTTCTTGCGCGGAGCGCTACCGATCCTACGATCCGGCAACGAGCACCTACTTCGGTCGGGACGGCCGCCGCCATCTCTGCAGGTAACGGCGTGAACTGCGGACCTGCATCCGTGGCAGGATTCGAGGCGACGCCGAGGCGGCGCCTCGAATCTCCCGAGCATTTCGCCTTCGCCCCGGGACGGACAGGTCGCAGTCCCAGCAATGACGACAGCTACGTCGCGACCGAGCCATTCCCCGCCGTTTCCAGCCGGAACGCAGCCGCGAACAGGGCGCGCGTGTAATCCGTCTTCGGATTCTTGAACAACTCCGCGGCCTGGCCTTCCTCCACCACCTTGCCGCCGCGCATCACGATGAGATGGCTGGCGAGCGAGGCGACGACCCGCAAATCGTGCGAGATGAACATGTAGGTGAGCTCGCGCTTGCGCTGGAGCTCGCGCAAGAGGTCGACCATCTGGGCCTGGAACAGCATGTCGAGCGCGCTGGTCGGCTCGTCCAGCACGACGAAATCCGGCTCCAGCACCACCGCGCGCGCGATGCTGATGCGCTGGCGCTGGCCGCCGGAGAATTCATGCGGATAGCGGAAGCGCGTCTCAGGATTAAGCCCGACATCCTCGAGTGCCTTGACGACGCGCGCCTCGCGCTCCTCGCGCGACAGCTTCGGCTGATGCACGGATAGACCTTCGGCGATGATGTCGGCGACCGACATGCGCGGTGAGAGCGAGCCGAACGGATCCTGAAACACAATCTGCATGTCGCGCCGGAAGGGCCGCATCTCCTTGAAGCGCAGGCCCTGGATGTCCTTGCCCAGGAACACGATGCGCCCGTTCGAGGAGATCAGCCGCAGCAATGCGAGCCCCAGCGTGGTCTTGCCCGAGCCTGATTCTCCGACGACTCCAAGCGTCTCGCCCTTGCGCACGGCGACGCTGACGCCATCGACCGCCTTGATGTGGCCGACCGTTTTGCGCATCAAGCCGCGCTTGATCGGAAACCAGACTTTGAGATCATTGGCGGACATCACCACCGGCGCATCCGGCTGCGGCGGCGCTGGATCCGGCTTCGGCTCCGCCGCGAGCAGGTCGCGCGTATAGGGATGCTTCGGGGTCTTGAAGACCTGCTCGACCGGCCCCTGCTCGACGATCACGCCGCCCTTCATGACGCAGACGGTGTCGGCGATGCGGCGGACGATGCCGAGATCGTGGGTGATGAACAAGAGGCTCATGCCGAGCCGCGAACGGATCTCGGCGAGAAGCGCCAGGATCTGCGCCTGCACGGTGACGTCGAGCGCCGTGGTCGGCTCGTCCGCGATCAAGAGGTCCGGTTCGTTGGCGAGCGCCATCGCGATCATCACGCGCTGGCGCTGGCCGCCGGAGAGCTGGTGCGGATAGCTCTTCAGCCTCGTCTCGGGCTCGGGGATGCCGACCTGGGTCAGCAACTCCAGCGTCCGCTTGCGCGCCTGCGCATTGCTGGTCGGATTGTGCAGCTGGATGATCTCGCCGATCTGCGCCTCGATCGTGTGCAGCGGATTGAGCGAGGTCATCGGCTCCTGGAAGATGATGGAGATGTCGCTGCCGCGAATCTCGCGCATCTGCTGCTCGGAGCGGTCGATCAGCTCCTGCCCCTTGAAGCGGATGCTGCCCGAGGGATGCGACGCGTTCGGATAGGGCAACAGCTTCAGGATCGAGAGCGCGCTGACCGACTTGCCGGAGCCGGACTCGCCGACCAGCGCCACGCATTCGCCGCGCTTGATCTGGAACGAGACGTTGTCGACTGCGAGCGTGGTGGCGCTGCCCTGGTGGAAGGCCACCGAAAGGTCGCGCACGCTGAGCAGGGGCTGGTTGATTGCGTCCATCGCCTTACCTGAACGTCTTGCGCGGATCGAAGGCGTCGCGCACGGCCTCGCCGATGAAGATCAACAGCGACAGCATGATCGCAACCGAGAAGAAGCCGGAGAAGCCAAGCCAGGGTGCCTGCACATTGGACTTGGCCTGCGACAGCAATTCGCCGAGCGAAGGCGATCCCGGCGGCAGGCCGAAGCCCAGGAAATCGAGCGCCGTCAGCGTCATCACCGAGCTGGACACAATGAAGGGCAGGAACGTCATGGTCGCGACCATCGCGTTCGGCAGCAGGTGGCGGAACATGATGACCGGGTTGGAGACGCCGAGCGCCCGCGCCGCCTGGATGTATTCGAAGTTGCGCCCGCGCAGGAACTCGGCCCGCACGAGGCCGACCAGCGAGACCCAGGAGAACAGCAGGAGGATGCCGAGCAGCACGAAAAAGCCGGGCACGAGCACCGAGGACAGGATCAAGAGAAGGTAGAGCGAAGGAATCGCCGTCCAGATCTCGATGAAGCGCTGGAAGATCAGGTCGACCCGACCGCCGAAATAGCCCTGCACCGCCCCCGCCGCGATGCCGATGACAGACGAGACGATCGTGAGACAAAGTCCGAACAGCACCGAGATGCGGAAGCCGTAAATCAATCGCGCGACCACGTCGCGGCCCTGATCGTCGGTGCCGAGCCAGTTATATTCGAGGTCGCGGCAGCTCTTCAGCCCCTTCTTCTCCACCACCGGCTGACACTGCTTCTCCGTCAACATCCAGGTCGGCGGCGACGGCGCCGGCGTCGGCAAGTCGAGATTGTGAGTATCGTAGGAATAGCGGATCAGAGGCCAGACGATCGTGCCGTTCTTGTCCTTGATGAGCTTCTGCAAATAGGGATCGCGATAGTCGGCCGCGGTTTCGAAGTCACCGCCGAAGGTCGTTTCCGAATAGGTCACGAAGGCGGGCCAGTAGAGTCGGCCGTCGAACTTGATCAGGAAGGGCCGATCATTGGCGATCAGCTCGGCGAACAGCGAGATCACGAACAGGCTGATGAAGATCCAGAACGACCAGTAGCCGCGCCGGTTGGCCTTGAAGTTCTGCCACCGTCGCCTGTTGAGCGGCGAAGGCGAGAACGGCTTACGCGTGATCGGCACCGAATCGCCGAGCGGCGATTTCGCCGTGGTTTCGATCGGCGTCGTTGGGGCGGCCAGCGTCATCAGACCTCCCGCGCCTCGAAATCGATCCGGGGGTCGATCCACATATAGGTCAGGTCGGAGATCAGGTTGATCACGAGACCGACGAGCGAAAAGATGTAAAGCGTACCGAACACCACGGGATAGTCGCGGTTGAGCACGCTCTCGAAGCTGAGCAGCCCCAGCCCGTCCAGCGAAAAGATGGTCTCGATCAGGAGCGAGCCTGAAAAGAAGGCGTGGATGAAGGTGCCGGGGAAGCCGGCGATCACGATCAACATCGCATTGCGGAAGACATGGCCGTACAGCACCCGGTTCTCACTGCACCCCTTGGCGCGCGCGGTCATGACGTATTGCTTGCGGATCTCGTCCAGGAACGAGTTCTTGGTCAGGAACGTCATGGTGGTGAACGCGCCGAGGCCCATGGCGATGAGCGGCAGCGTCAGATGCCAGAAATAGTCGATGATCTTCCAGTACCAGGGAAACTCCGACCATCCGTCTGACGTCAACCCGCGCAGCGGAAACCAGTTGAAGAAGGAGCCGCCGGCGAACAGGATGATCAGAAGAATGGCGAAGAGGAATCCGGGAATGGCATAGCCGAGCACGAGGACGGTTGATGTCCAGGTGTCGAGGCGCGTACCGTCATTCATCGCCTTGCGGATGCCGAGGGGGATCGAGATCAGATAGGTGATCAGCGTCAGCCAGATCCCGAGCGAGATCGAGACCGGCAGCTTCTCCTTGATGAGCTGGATCACGCTGACATCGCGAAAGTAGCTCTTGCCGAAATCGAAACGGGCGAAATTCCAAACCATCAGCGCGAAGCGTTCCGGTGCCGGCTTGTCGAAGCCGAACTGCACCTCCAGCTTCTTGATGAAATCAGGATCGAGCCCCTGCGCACCGCGATATTTGGAATTGATGGCGTCGCCCCCGGCACCGACCTGCCCAGGCGCGCGCTGCGCAAAATCGCTGCCGCCCGAAATGCGGGACGTGCCGCCGGTATCGGCGCCCGAGAGCTGCGCGATCACGCGCTCGACCGGGCCGCCCGGCGCGAACTGCACGACGACGAAGGACACGAAGAGGATCCCGAGCAGCGTCGGGATCATCAGGAGGAGGCGGCGGGCGATATAGGCACTCATGGCTATTTTGCCTGCTCGAGCTTGGCCGCCTTGGCGGGTTCATGCCACCAGATGTCGGGCGCGCCGACGCCGTTGGCATAACGCGGCAGCTTCTGCGGATGGCCGAACTGGTCCCAATAGGCCAGCCGGTGCGTCTTGTTGTACCATTGCGGCACCCAATAGCGGCCGGCGCGGAACAGCCGATCGAAAGCGCGGCAGGCGACGGTCAGCTCTTCGCGGCTGTCAGCCGACATGATTCTCTCGATCATGGCGTCGATGGCCGGGTTGGCGATGCCCGCGAGATTGTACGAACCCTTGGTGTTCGCGACCTGCGAGGAGAAGAACGAGCGCATGGCGTCGCCCGGCGTCGCGGACATGCTGAAGCGCTGGATCGTCATGTCGAAATCGAAGTCGTCCTGACGCGCCCTGTATTGCACGGGATCGACGAGGCGCACGTTCGCTTCAATGCCGAGCGTCCCGAGGTTTTTGATGTAGGGCGCATGATGCGGCTGGAAGGAAGGTTCGTCCAACAGGAACTCGATCTTGAACACCTCGCCATTCGGCAGCATCCGCTTGCCGTCCTTGATCGGCACGCCGGCTTCGTTCAGCAATTGTTGTGCCTTGCGCAACAGGGTGCGATCCTGCCCGGAGCCGTCCGTGACCGGCGGCGTGAATGGTGCGGTGAAAACGTCGTCCGGAACCTGGCCGCGAAACGGCTCCAGCAGCTTCAGCTCTTCCGGCGAAGGCGGCGCATTGCCTGCCATGAGGTCCGAGTTCTGGAATGGCGACACCGTACGGGCATACGCGCCGTACATGATGGTCTTGTTGGTCCACTCGAAATCGAAGGCGTTGATCAGGGCCTCGCGCACGCGCGGGTCTTTGAACTTGTCGCGTCGCGTGTTGATGAACCAGCCTTGCGCGCCGGACGGCGTATCGTCGGGCACGACCTCCATCTTGACGCGGCCATCTTTCACCGCCGGAAAGTCATAGCGCGTTGCCCATATGCGCGAGGTGAATTCTTCCCGATAGAGATAGCTCTTGCCGGTGAAACCTTCGAAGGCGACGTCGCGGTCGCGATAGAACTCGTAGCGCACGACATCGAAATTATAGCTGCCGCGGCAAACCGGCAGGTCGGCGGCCCACCAATCCTTGACCCGCTCGAATTCGATGTAGCGGTTGACCTCGAACCTGCCGACCTTGTACGGACCGGAGCCGAGCGGAACGTCCAGCGTCGATTCGTCGAACGACCGGGGCGTGTAGTACGCTTTCGAAAAGATCGGAAGGCCGGCGACATAGAGCGGCACATCCCGGGCGCGCCCCTTGGCAAAGGTGACGATGAGCGTTGCGTCGTCGATCGCTTCCGCGCTCACGAAGTCGCGCATGTTCACGACGATCAGCGGGTGGCCCTTGGCCTTCAGCGTCGTCAGCGAGAACGCCGCATCATGCGCGGTCAGCTTGGTGCCGTCGTGGAATTTCGCCTCCGGCCGCATCGTGAAGCGATAGACCAGCCTGTCCGGCGATATCTGCACGGATTTGGCGGCAAGCCCGTACATCGCGTCCGGCTCGTCGCTTGCCCGCACCATCAGCGGCGAAAACGTCATGTCCATGCCTTGCGCGCCGTCGCCTTTGAGAATGTAGGCGTTGAGCGAGTTGAAGGTCTGGTAGGACTGGTTATGCGATTTCGTCGACGGGATCAGCGAGAACGTACCGCCCTTCGGAGCGTCGACATTGACGTAGTCGAAATGATGGAAGTCGGCCGGATATTTGAGATCGCCGAACGCCGAGATACCATGCGCCTCGATCACCGCTTCCGACGCTCGCGCACCGTGCAGCAGCGGCGCGCCGACGGACGCCCCAAGGGCGCCGCCAACGCCCAAGACCAACACATGGCGGCGTGACATCTGCGTCATGCGGGGAATGTCCTTCACGACTTCTTTGCGATCCGCGCCGCCTTCTCTGCGTCGTACCACCAGATGAACGGGAAACCGGACTGACCGTATTTGGGCAATTCCGCCGGCCGGCCGAAGCGATCCCAGCGCGCCGTGCGCACCTTGTTGTAGGTCCACTGCGGCACGACGTAGTGATTCCACAGCAGCACGCGGTCGAGCGCCTTGGTTGCGGCCACCAGATCGTCGCGATCGGTCGCGTAGATCACCCGTTCGATCAACTTGTCGATCGCGGGATTCTTGATGCCGCCGATGTTGCGCGACCCGGCGATATCAGCCGTCTTGGACGACCAGAACTCGCGCTGCTCGTTCCCCGGCGACTGCGACTCGCCCCATGAGTTGGTGACGATATCGAAGTCCCACTCGCGCGTCCTGTTCTCGTACTGGGTCGGATCGACTGTCCGTACACTGACGGCGATGCCGAGCCGTTCCAGGGACGGCTTGTAGAACAGCGTGATCCGCTCGAAGCTCGGATCCTGGTTCAGCAACTCCAGTGAAAACTGGGTGCCGGTCTTGACGTCGATCAGCTTGCGGTCGCGCACCTCATAGCCGGCGTCCTTGAACAGGCGCAGCGCCTCGCGAAGATTCTCCCGAACGGCCTCCGGGCTGCCACCAACCGGATTGCTGTAGGGCGTCGTGAAGACCTCGGGCGGGACCTGAGCGCGGACGGTTTCGAGGATCTCGAGCTCCTTGCCCTGCGGCAAGCCAGTTGCCATGAGCTCCTCGATGCCGTCGAAATAGCTGCTGATACGCTTGTACTGACCGTAGAAGATCTGCTTGTTCATCTCCTCGAAGTCGAAAGCGTAGTTGAGCGCACGACGCACGCGGGGGTCACTGAACTTGGCGCGCCGCAAGTTCGGCACGAAGGCCTGCATCACGCCCGAGCTGCGATTGACGAATTCCTCGAGGATCACGCGCTTTTCGCTCACGGCCGGGAAGTCGTAGGCCGTCGCCCAGCTCTTGGCGCTGTTCTCGGTTCGCCAATCGACCTGATCGGCCTTGAAGGCCTCGATCGCGACAGTGGCGTCGCGGAAATACTCGTAGCGCAGCTCGTCGAAATTGTTGCGGCCCACATTCGCGGGAAGGTCGCGGCCCCAATAGTCCTTGACGCGCTCCAGGGCGATCGACCGTCCCGCTACGAACTCCTTGACCCTGTAGGGGCCGGAACCGAGCGGCACTTCCAGGGTGGTGGCGGAGACATCGCGCTTGCGGCCCTGCGCGTCCGTCCCCTCCCACCAATGCTTCGGCAGGACGGTGAGCTGCCCGACGATCTGCGGCAATTCGCGGTTACCGGGCGCGTCGAATACGAACTTCACCTCGCGCTCACCGACCTTCTCGGCCTTGACCACATGGCTGTAATAGGCCGAATACATCGGGTGATGCTTCTTGAAGGAATCGAGCGAGAAGATCACGTCCTCCGGCGTGACGGGTTTGCCGTCATGCCATTTCGCCTGCGACCGCAAACGATAGGTGACGAAGGAGAAATCGTCCGGGTGGCTGACCGCTTCGGCCAGCGCACCGTACTCGGTCGAGACCTCGTCAAGCGAGGGCGTCGTGAGGGATTCGTAGATGAAGGCGACGGCACCGGCGACCTGCCCCTTCACACCTGATACGACGATGTTGAAATTGTCGAACGTGCCAACGGCGATCTGGCGCGCGATACCGCCTTTTGGCGCATCCGGATTGACGTAGTCGAAGCGTTTGAAGTCGGCGGGGTACTTGACCTTTCCAAACAGCGACAGTGCATGGCGCCAAGGCAGCCCACTCGAAGGCAGCTCATTGGAAGACTGCGCTTCGGCCGTGCCGACGACGGGAACGCCCGCGACGGAACCGAGGGCGGGGAGCGCTGCGGCCGCAGTGCCGGTGAGCAGAAGATCGCGTCGGGTAATGGCCAAATCAACATCCCTGTCTTGAAGGAGCTTCTCCTTTAAGTTTCCAATATAGGCGAGGTTTCGACGGAAAATATGTTGCTTTTTCCTCATCTTGGAAGACTGGACTGCCTGGCAGATGCGGCCAAACGCCCCGATAACGTCGTCGCGAGGCCCGAATAGCGAAACGGCCAGGCTTTTCAGCCTGGCCGCATGTTCCAAAATCGGGCTTTGAGGCCTTACTTCGAGGCCGTCGGCAGCGGCTGAGGATGCTCCGACAGCGAGTTCAGGTAGGCAATGACGTCGGCGCGCTCGGAATCCTTGGCAATACCGGCAAACCCCATCGCGGTGCCAGGAATGAAACCCTTCGGATTGGCGATGAACTTGTTGAGGTCGTCGAACGTCCAGTTGCCGCCCTTGGCCTTCATCGCGGCGGAGAAGTTGAAGCCACCGTGGCCCTGGCCCTTTGGTTCGCCGACGACGCCATAGAGGTTCGGGCCGACCCGATTCGGGCCACCCTTCTCGAATGTGTGGCAGGCGCCGCACTTCTTGGCGGCCGCCGCGCCCTTCTCGACGGAGGCGGTCTGGAGCAGCTTCTCGATCGGCTCGGACGATGCGGCGGCAGCGGCGCCTTCCTTGCCGTGGCCGGCATCTTCCTTCACGGCAATCTCGAAGCCCGGTTTTTCCGGCATCTTGGGGGAGAACAGCGCACTCGCGGTGAAGCTCGTCACCAGCAGGAAGAGGCAGGTGCCGAGCACGGCACCGAGAATCTTGTTGAGTTCGAAAGAGTCCATTTCCGGCCAGGCCCCACCGCAAGAAGGAAACAGCGGCCCAAGCGGCCGCCAGGACGAGCCTCGGGAGAATCAAAGCGTTCCTTATTGTTTCCCCGAGTTTTGCCATTGAGATATCGGTTTGCCCGGGGTCTGGCAACCCGTATAAGCGAGCCGGCTTTCAGCCCGTCCCCACTCCATTTCTCGGCGCGGAAAACGCCCCGTTTCCAGGCTCTTGACCCCAGACCTTTGAACCCAATGATCGATCCTCGCATCCTGGTGCTGATCCCGGCCCGCATGGCCGCCACCCGCCTGCCGGGCAAGCCGCTCGCCGATATCGCGGGATTGCCGATGATCGTGCATGTGCTGCGCCGGGCCGAAGCCGCTGCAATCGGCCGGGTCGCGGTAGCAACCGACACCGACGAGATCGCCTCCGTGGTGACTGCCCATGGCGGCGAGGCGGTGATGACCCGCGCCGACCACCCCTCCGGCTCCGATCGCATTCACGAGGCCATGCAGAAGCTCGATCCCGAGGGCAAGACCGAGATCGTGATCAATCTCCAGGGCGATTTCCCCACCATCACGCCGGCGACGATCCGCGAGGTGCTGCCGCCCTTCGACGACCCCGCGGTCGACATCGTCACATTGGCCTCGCAGATCCACACCGAGGAGGAGGACCGCGCGCCGAGCGTGGTCAAGGCCATCGGCTCGCCGATCGGGCCGAAGCGGTTGCGCGCACTTTATTTCACCCGCGCCACAGCCCCTTACGGCAACGGACCGCGATACCACCACATCGGCCTCTATGCCTATCGCCGCGCGGCGCTGGAGCGGTTCGTGTCGCTGCCGCCTTCGTCCCTGGAACGCCAGGAGAGCCTGGAGCAGCTCCGGGCGGTGGAGGCCGGCATGCGCATCGATATCATGATCGTCGACAGCGTACCGCGCGGCGTGGACACGCCGCCCGACCTCGAAACCGCGCGCAGCATCCTTTCCAAATCCTGAGCCGCTGCTACAAGGCCGGGCAGGAGCACTTCAAAACATGAGCAAGCTGAAAATCGCATTCCAGGGCGAGCCCGGAGCCAATTCCCATATCGCCATCGTCGAGGCCTATCCCGACGCCGAACCGATGCCCTGCGCCACCTTCGAGGACGCGCTGTCGGCGATCTCATCGGGCGAGGCCGATCTCGGCATGATCCCGATCGAGAACTCGGTCGCCGGGCGCGTCGCCGATATCCATCACCTTCTGCCGGCCTCCGGCCTCTTCATCATCGGCGAATGGTTCTTGCCGGTCCGGCATCAGCTGATGGCGGTGAAGGGGACCAGGCTCGAAGACATCAAGAGCGTGGAGAGCCATGTCCATGCTCTCGGCCAGTGCCGGCGCATCATCCGCAAGCTCGGCATCAAGCCGATCGTCCACGCCGACACCGCCGGCAGCGCCCGCGACATTTCCGAGCGCAAGGACAAGACCGTGGCCGCGATCGCCTCGCGCCTTGCCGCGAAGATCTACGGCCTCGACATCCTCGCCGAGGACATCGAGGACGAGGCGCACAATACCACGCGCTTCGTGGTGCTGGCACGCGAGCCGAAATGGGCGCCCCAAGGCGCGGGCCCGCTGGTCACCACTTTTGTGTTCCGGGTGCGCAATTTGCCGGCCGCGCTCTACAAGGCGCTTGGCGGCTTTGCGACCAACGGCGTCAACATGACCAAGCTCGAGAGCTACATGGTCGACGGCAACTTCTTCGCCACGCAGTTCTATGCCGACGTCGACGGCCACCCCGATGACAAGGGCCTTGCCTTCGCGATCGAGGAGCTGAAATTCTTCTCGCGCGAATTCCGTATCGTCGGCGTGTATCCGGGACATCCGTTCCGCGCGACGTTCAGCGAGACGCAGGATTAGCGGCGTGTCCCGGACGAGCGAAGCGCGAGCCGGGACGCAGGGGCTGCAAGACTCCGGACTGCGATGGGCCCCGGCTCTGCAACGCACCGCTGTAGAAGCGCTGCGCTGCGTCCGGGGCACGAGAGCGGCCTAGACTATTCCGCCTGCTTCGCCAGCCCGAACGCCTCCGCCAGCAGCGAATACGATTTCTTGCGCGCCTCGTGATCGTACACGGCGGTGATCACCATCAGCTCGTCCGGCTTGCTGGCGTAGATCAGCGGCTGAAGCTTCTTCTGCACCGTTGCGGGGCTGCCGACGAACAGGCGCGAGCGGTTGCGCAAGATCGAGGTGCGCTCGGCGTCCGTATACGGATAGGCCATCGTCTCCTCGACGCTCGGCAGCGGCAGATATTGACCGCGGTCACGGCGCAGCCGATTGAGGTCAAAGGAAGAGGCGAGCCTTTCGGCCTCCTCGTCGGTATCGGCCGCAATGACGGCGACCGCGAGAATGGCATGCGGACTCGCGCACCAGGCCGAGGGCTGAAAGCGATTGCGGTAATGCACCATCGCATCGATCGCGTCGTGGGTGGCGAAATGATGGGCGAAAGCGAAGCCCATGCCGATTTGGGCGGCCAGTTCCGAGGAATAATCGCTGGAGCCGAGCAGCCAGATCGGCGGCAACCTGGTGTCGTCGGGCATCGCGACGACGTTGTTGTAGGGGTGGCCCGCAGGAAATTCGCGGGTCTCCCACAGAATCAACTCGTGCAGACGCTCCAGGAAATCGTCGCCCTCGCGCCGATCGAGCCGGCTGCGCAGCGCATAGGCCGTGGCACCATCGGTGCCCGGCGCGCGGCCGAGGCCGAGATCAATCCGGCCGGGAAACAGCGCCTCCAGCATCTTGAAGCGCTCGGCCACCACCAGCGGTGCGTGGTTGGGCAGCATCACGCCGCCGGAGCCGACGCGGATGTGCTTCGTCACCGCTGCGATCTGCCCGATCATGATGTCGGGCGCAGGACTCGCGACCGAAGCAAGGTTGTGATGCTCAGCGAGCCAGTAGCGGACATAACCGAGCCCGTCGACGTGGCGCGCCAGATCGATGCTGTTGCGCAGCGCCGCGGCGGGCTTGGTGCCCGTGGTGACGACGGAGAGGTCAAGAACTGAGAGCGGGATCATGGTGCGCTAGCGTAATGGATGACCGTGCGGCGGCAATTGCGGGCTGCGCAGGGCTGACGGTATGGACGAGCGGGCCGCCTCAAGAGAGGTCCGTTGGGCCAAATTACGTCTTAAACACCGTAACTTCATACTGCCCACAGCCAAAACCGACAGGGTCAAGGCGCATGAAATCAAATAACATATTATATTATAACTATATTTAGTCTCTGTAGCGATCTTCCCACAATAGAGCAATCTAGGTCTATAAATTGAAGGCATCGGCTTGATAGTGGGCTATTTCCCATCATCGATGGGCTGTCGCGCAACCTGTCTTTGCCCTATCTTGGGCACTCCCAAGCCAGACCGCGGGGCCGGCGGAAATTGGAGCGAGTGGTGCCATGACTGACGTGACGACGCCTGCGACAGCCGACGGGCACCTGAAGCGGCCGGCGATCTCCTTCGAGTTCTTTCCGCCCAAGACCGAGGAGATGGAGCGCAATCTCTGGGACACCATCAAGCGGCTCGCCCCGCTCGAGCCGAAATTCGTCTCGGTGACCTACGGCGCCGGCGGCTCGACCCGCGAGCGCACCCATTCCACCATCGCGCGCATCCTGAAGGAAACCGCGCTGCTGCCCGCGGCGCATCTGACCTGCGTCGGCGCCTCGCGCGGCGAGATTGACGAGATCGTCGACCGCTATCACGAGGTCGGCGTCCGCCACATCGTGGCCTTGCGCGGTGATCCCGTCGGCGGCATCGGCACGCCCTATTCAAGCCATCCCGACGGCTACCAGAGCTCGGCCGAGCTCGTCGCCGGGATCAAGAAGCGGCACGGCGATATCGAAATCTCCGTTTCCGCCTATCCCGAGAAGCACCCCGAAGCGCGCGACTTCGATGCCGACATCGACACGCTGAAGGCCAAGGTCGAGGCCGGCGCGACGCGCGCGATCACCCAGGTGTTCTTCGACAACGACCTCTACTTCCGCTATCTCGATCGCGTCCGTGCCCGCGGCATCGACATCCCGATCGTGCCGGGCATCATGCCCATGCACAATTTCAAGCAGGCGCGCAACTTCGTCACCCGCGCCGGCACCACCGTGCCGGACTGGTTCGCCGCGAAATTCGACGGCCTCGATGACGACGCCGAGACGCGCAAGCTGGTGGCCGCGACCGTCGCGGCCGGCCAGGTGCAGAAGCTCGCCAAGCACGGCGTCGACACCTTCCACTTCTACACGATGAACCGCGCCGATCTCGTATTCGCGATCAGCCATTTGCTCGGCATTCGCGTCAAGACCGCCCAGAAGGCTGCGTAACACAAATGACCTTACCCGTTTCGCCCAAGCGAACCGCCCTCCTCGACGCCGCGCACGAACGCATTCTCGTGCTCGACGGCGCCATGGGCACGATGATCCAGAACCTCCAGCTCGACGAGGCCGCCTTCCGCGGCGAGCGCTTCAAGAACTTTCATCGCGACCTGCGCGGCAACAATGATCTCCTGATCCTGACCCAGCCGCAGGCGATCGAGGACATCCACGCCGCATACTTGCGCGCCGGCGCCGACATCGTCGCGACCAACACCTTCTCCACGACCTCGATCGCGCAGGCCGATTACGACCTCACCGACATCGTCTACGAGATGGCGCGCGAAGGCGCCCGCCTCGCCGGCTACGCGGCGCGCCGCGTCGCGGCCGAGGACGGCAAGCCGCGCTTCGTCGCCGGCGCGATCGGCCCGACCAACCGGACCGCCTCGATCTCGCCCGACGTTTCCAATCCCGGCTACCGCGCCGTCACCTTCGACGACCTACGCAAATCCTATGGCGAGCAGATCCGCGGCTTGCTCGACGGCGGCGTCGACCTCTTGCTGGTCGAGACCATCTTCGACACGCTCAACGCCAAGGCGGCGCTCTATGCGATCGCCGAGATCACCGAAGAGCGCGGCATCGACCTTCCCGTGATGGTGTCGGGCACCATCACCGACAAATCCGGCCGCCTGCTCTCGGGCCAGATGCCGGAAGCGTTCTGGAATTCGGTGCGGCACGCAAAGCCCATCACCATCGGCTTCAACTGCGCGCTCGGCGCCGAAGATCTGCGGGCGCATATCGCCGATATCGGCCGTGTCGCCGATACGCTCGTCTGCGCCTATCCCAATGCCGGCCTACCCAACGAGTTCGGCCAGTATGACGAGACGCCCGAATACATGGCGCGCCTGATCGGCGAGTTCGCCCGCGACGGCCTCGTCAACATCGTCGGCGGCTGCTGCGGCACCACACCGGACCATATCGCGGCGATCGCCGCCGCAGTCGCTCCGCACAGGCCGCGCATCGTGCCGGAGATCGAGCCTCGCTTGAGGCTCTCCGGCCTCGAGCCGTTCGTGCTGACGGACGCGATCCCGTTCGTCAACGTCGGCGAGCGCACCAACGTCACGGGTTCGGCCCGCTTCCGCAAGCTGATCACGGCCGGCGACTACACCGCCGCGCTGCACGTCGCGCGCGACCAGGTCGAGAACGGCGCGCAGATCATCGACGTCAACATGGACGAGGGCCTGCTCGACTCCGAAGCCGCTATGGTGACCTTCCTCAACCTCGTCGCCGCCGAGCCCGACATCGCCCGCGTCCCCGTCATGGTCGATTCCTCGAAATTCTCCGTGATCGAGGCCGGCCTGAAATGCGTGCAGGGCAAGCCGGTCGTCAACTCGATCTCGATGAAGGAGGGCGAGGAGAAGTTCATTCACGAGGCGAATATCGCCCGCCGCCACGGCGCGGCCGTCGTGGTGATGGCGTTCGACGAGGTCGGCCAGGCCGATACGTTCGCGCGCAAGACCGAGATCTGCAAGCGCGCCTACGACATCCTGGTGAACCGCGTCGGGTTCCCGCCCGAGGACATCATCTTCGATCCGAACATCTTCGCGATCGCGACCGGCATCGAGGAGCACAACAATTACGGCGTCGACTTCATCGAGGCGACGCGCTGGATCCGCCAGAACCTGCCGGGCGCGCATGTCTCCGGCGGCGTCTCCAACCTGTCGTTCTCGTTCCGCGGCAACGAGCCGGTTCGCGAGGCCATGCACTCGGTGTTCCTGTATCATGCCATCAAGGCCGGCATGGACATGGGCATCGTCAATGCCGGTCAGATGATCGTCTATGACGACATCGATCCGGAGCTGCGCCAGACGTGCGAGGATGTCGTCCTCAATCGCGATCCCGGTGCGTCCGAACGGCTGCTGGCGCTCGCGGAGAAGTTCCGCGGCAAGAAGACGGAAAGCAAGGAAGCCGATCTCGCATGGCGCGAATGGCCGGTTGAGAAGCGGCTGTCGCATTCGCTGGTGCACGGCATCACCGAATTCATCGAGCAGGACACTGAGGAAGCCCGCAAGAACTCGTCCCGTCCGCTGGACGTGATCGAAGGCCCATTGATGGCCGGCATGAACGTGGTCGGCGACCTCTTCGGCGACGGCAAGATGTTCCTGCCGCAGGTGGTGAAGTCTGCCCGCGTGATGAAGCAGGCCGTCGCTTACCTGATGCCGTTCATGGAGGAGGAGAAGGCGCGTAACCTCGCCAGCGGCATCGGCACGGAGGGCTCCTCGTCCGCCGGCAAGATCGTGCTCGCGACGGTGAAGGGCGACGTCCACGACATCGGCAAGAACATCGTCGGCATCGTGCTCCAGTGCAACAATTTCGAGGTCATCGACCTCGGCGTGATGGTGCCGGCGGCGAAGATTGTCGAGACCGTGAAGGCGGAGAAGGCCGACATCGTCGGCCTGTCCGGCCTGATCACGCCCTCGCTCGACGAGATGGCGTTCTTCGCTGGCGAACTGCAGCGCGAAGGCCTGAGGCTGCCGCTTCTGATCGGCGGCGCCACCACGAGCCGCGTTCATACCGCCGTGAAGATCGATCCGAGCTATCGCGCCGGTCCCGTCGTGCACGTCAACGACGCCAGCCGCGCGGTCGGTGTTGCCTCCGCGCTGCTCTCGCCCGAGAAGCGCGAGGCTTACGCCGCCGAGGTGCGCGCCGAATACGCCAAGATCTCGGAAGCGCATCTGCGCGCACAGGCCGACAAGAAGCGGCTGAAGCTGGCTGACGCCCGCGCGAACCGCGTGCCGGTCGACTTCGCCAAGAGCAAGCCGGTGAAACCGACCTTCCTCGGCATCAAGAGCTTCGACGAGTACGATCTCGCCGAGCTCATCCCGTACATCGACTGGACGCCGTTCTTCCAGACCTGGGAGCTCGCCGGCCGCTTCCCCGCCATCCTCGACGACGCCAAGGTCGGCGAGGTCGCGCGCTCGCTCTACGACGACGCGCGCAAGATGCTCGACACCATCGTCAGGGAAAAATGGTTCCGGGCGCGCGCGACGATCGGCTTCTGGCCGGCGAATGCGCAAGGCGACGACATCGTGCTCTATGCCGACGAGAGCCGGACCAAGCCGATTGCGACGCTGCACACGCTGCGCCAGCAGCTGGAGAAGCGCGAGGGCCGCTTCAACGCCGCACTGTCCGATTTCATCGCGCCCGCGGGCGTGCCCGACTATATCGGCGGCTTCGTCGTCACCGCCGGGATCGGCGAGGATGCCGTCGCCGACCGCTTCAAGATGGCCAACGACGACTACTCATCGATCCTGTGCAAGGCGCTGGCCGACCGCCTCGCCGAGGCGTTCGCCGAACGCATGCACGCCCGCGTCCGCCGCGAGTTCTGGGCCTATGCACCGGACGAGGCACTCTCGAACGAGGAGCTGATCCTGGAGAAGTACTCCGGGATTCGCCCCGCGCCCGGCTATCCCGCGCAACCCGACCACACCGAGAAGGCGACGCTGTTCGAGCTGCTCGACGCCGAGAACACGGCCGGCGTGAAGCTGACCGAGAGCTTTGCGATGTGGCCGGGCTCGTCCGTCTCAGGGCTCTATTTCGCGAACCCCGAGAGCTATTATTTCGGTGTCGGCAAGATCGAGCGCGACCAGGTCGAGGACTACGCGGCGCGCAAGGGCATGACGGTGGCAGAAGCCGAGCGCTGGCTCGCGCCGGTGCTGAACTACATTCCGTCGCGAGAGGACAAGGCCTTCCCGGCAAGGCCGGCGAACGACGAGATGCCGAAAGACCTCGCCTCGCATCCGCCAGGCTGCACCTGCGCCGTGCACCTCGTCTGGCAGAAGAAGCGCGCGGGGGCGGGGTAGACGCCGCCGAAACACAAACGTGAAAAACAACCCCATGCACAGTAGCGATGGGGTTGAAAAGGCTTGAGGATGTTCGGTCTTGCCGAAATCCCGTTGCGGCGTCGGGCAAAACAGGGGTAGTATTGCAACATCGGCTGCTGTGGCCACTGAAGCAAGCCCGTGGCGGATGCATTTCACTCTTCCGACGCGCTCAATGCTCATCCTCCGCTGGAGGGGGAAGATCGGTTCGCATGCAGCGAAGCGGAATGCGGACCGAGGTGGGGTGACGGTCTCTCCACATCCAACACTCCCCGTGCGGAGAGATCACCCCACCCCGCTCGCGCTTCGCGCGATCGACCCTTCCCCTCCAGGGGAGGGTAAGCGCTTCATCCCTTCGGCGGGGCCAGCGGCTGCACGATCTCCTTGAACGGGGCCAGTGCCTCGCAACGCTCGCTATGCGCCGCGAGCGCCGGATAGCGCGACGCATCGAACAGCTGCGGATGCGCTTCGCGGGTGAAGCGGACGACGCAAGCCACCGCGACGTCGGCATGACCGATACGATCACCCAGCCAGTACGGCGTCGTCACCCCGGCGCGCTCGGATTCCAGCACCTTCAGCACGTCCGCAATCTGCGCCTGGCAGCGCTCGACCCACAGCGCGAGCTGCTCCTTCCGCAGCACGCGCTCGTAGAGCAGGCTGACCGCCTTGTCGCCGAGGCCGGAGGCGAGCGCGCAGATGCGCAGATGCCTGCGCCGTTCGGCACCGTCGCGCGGCAGCATCGCCCGCCCCTCGCCGACCAGCTCGTCGAGACAATCTAGGATGATCGTGCTCTCGATCAGCGCCTCGCCGTCGTCGAGCACCAGGGTCGGCACGCGGCGCAGCGGATTGTACGGAGCGATCTTGTCGGCATCGCCGAAGGTCGACCACGGCCTGTGCTCGAAGGCGAGCCCGTAGAGCCGCAGCGCAATCGCGACGCGGCGGACGAAGGGGGAATCATATTGGCCGATCAGGAACATGGTTCTCGCTCTTCTCGATCATTGAACAAGGCAGGGCCGGTCAGTCTCCACGATCAGCTCGGCGCGACGCAACAAAAATCTCGGAAATGGAGCATTGCGCCGGCTGCAACGACGCCCGCGAAGGCCTTGCGCTCAAAGGCCGTCCTGGATCGAGCGCTTGATCGCGGCGATGGCGGTCTCGTTGCGCTTGTACATCGTCCACTGCTTGATCCGCTTGGCGCGCACCAGCTTGGCTGATGTCAGCACCCGCATGTGCTCGCTCAATGTGGGCGCGCTGACGCCGAGCTTTTCGGCGATCAGCAATCCGCAGACGCCGTCCTCGACCAGGTCGCCATCTTCCTGCTCGCGAAAATGCTTCCGCGGATCCCGCAGCCATTCCAGGATCTGCAGGCGGCGTTCGTTGGCGAGCGCGCGCAAGGCGACGGCAAATTTCATTTAGCCATTTTGCTAATTACCTAATTGATGTCAACGCTTCCTTGCGCTATCCTGGACGACATCATGACAGCGACCATGGACATTACGCGGGCGCGGATTGCGGCGACCGAGCCGGTCATCCGTCCGCATATCAGGCGCACGCCGCTCGTTCAGGCCGATCTCGCCCTGCCGGCCGCGCCCGTCACGTTCAAGCTTGAGATGCTGCAGCATTCCGGATCGTTCAAGGCGCGCGGCGCCTTCGCCAACCTGCTGCTGCGGCAGGTGCCGCAGGCCGGTGTCGTCGCCGCATCCGGCGGCAATCACGGCGCGGCTGTCGCCTATGCGGCGCAGCGGCTCGGCATGCCCGCCACGATCTTCGTGCCCGACATCACCTCGCCCGCCAAAGCCGAGCGGATCAGGGGATATGGCGCAAAGCTCGTGATCGCGGGCAGCCGCTACGCCGATGCGCTCGCCGCGAGCGAGGCGCATGTCGCGCTGACCGGCGCGCTGGCCGTCCATGCCTACGATCAGGCCGAAACCCTGCTCGGCCAGGGCAGCGTCGGACTGGAATTGGAGCAGGACGCGCCCGGCATCGACACGCTGCTGGTTGCGGTCGGCGGCGGCGGGCTGATCGGCGGCCTTGCGGCGTGGTACGCCGGCAGGACACGCATCGTTGCGGTCGAGCCGGAGCAATCGCCGACCCTGCATGCCGCGTTCGAGGCGGGCGCCCCGGTCGATGCGCCGGCTGGCGGCATCGCCGCCGACAGCCTTGCGCCGCGGCGTGTCGGCGAGCTGATGTTTCCGGTCGCACGGGCTCATGTCGAGCGCGTCGTCCTGGTCAGCGACGATGCGATCCGGCAGGCGCAGGCCGCGCTGTGGTCGCACTTGCGCCTCGTGGCCGAGCCCGGCGGCGCAGCTGCCTTTGCCGCGCTGCTGTCCGGCCGCTATCGTCCTTCACCTGCCGAGCGCGTCGCAGTTCTGGTCTGCGGCGCCAACACAACGGCGGTGAATTTCGATAGCTAAGTGTGAATGACATGACGGGATTGCGCGGACTGATCCTGATATCGATCCTGCTGCCGATGATCGTCGCCGCCCATGCCCAGGACCGCCTGATCGGCTTCCAGGCGCGGTCAAACAACATCGCCTGCCAGTTCTTCAGCGACAACGGTCAGGGCGTGCTCCGCTGCGACATCATGAACATGGACGCGCGCCCGCGCCGGCCCGCCGATTGCGAGCTCGACTGGGCCACACATTCGAGATGAGTGCTGCGGGGCGCATCTGCGCTGGCGACACCGTGATGGACGCTTCGCTGCCGGTGCTCGCCTATGGCGAGGTGTGGCAGCGCGGGGATTTACCTGCCGGTCGGAGCAGACCGGGCTGACGTGCTTCAATGCGATGCAACGGGGGTTCTCCTGGCGCGGGGAAAGCAGGGGCTGCTTTGAGACAGAAGAGCTGAAAGCCTTCCTGCGGAGCGTCGGCGGAGGCAATGAAATCGTGCCCTTGACTGATGAGGATCGACCGGATTGGGAAGGACGGTCTCCGGCGCGACATGGACGCCGCAACCAGACCATATTTCATGCGCTCATCGATCGGCGGGAAGCAGGAAAAGTGCTGCAAGGACGCCCAAGACTGCTGTTGACGCCGCGGTAGCAAAGATGGCCTCGAAGGCTTGCCCGCCACCAACTACGGCCAGCGCAGCGATCCCAAGCGCGAAGCCACCCTGCCGCGCCACGATCGTCATGGCAGAGGCCATGCCGGAACGGTCTGGCGGGACGAGCGCAAGCATGGCACCCGAAAGTTGCGGGTGGGCGAGCGCCGCTCCGCTGCCGATCGCGACCATGCCCGCGAGCATAAGGCCGAGGGTCTCGGCCGTATCTGTACGCCGGAGCGATGCAAATAAGAGGAGATTACCGACGGCGAGCATCGCGAAAGAATGCGCGAAGTGCCAGCGCCAACCGATGCGCATGACGAGGTAGCCGCCAATTGGCGGCACGATCAGCATCGGCGCCGTTGCGGCGAGCAGCGCGAGCCCAGTACGATTGGCTTGCCACCCGAATGCGCTCTGCAGCGCTGGCGGCAGATAGACAAGGATGGCCCAGTAGCTGACGGAGACCGCAATCAGCAGCAGGCCGACACCGATCATCGCGGGTGTCCCGAACACGGTCGGGTCGAGGAGCGGCACGGCGCGCCGACGCTGTTGCAGGGCGAATCCTGCCAACAGCAGAAGTGCCGCGCCGCCGAGGCTCGCAGCACCAATCATGTCGGCGCGTATACGCAACGTGGCGTCAATCAGTAGCGCAAGTACCATCGTCAACAGGCCGGCGCCGGCAATATCGAGCGCGCTTCTCCACGGCCTGGCTCTCCGCCACGAGCCGCGGCACCACAATGATCAGAGCCACGCAGAACGGCATGTTGATGAAGAAGATCCAGCGCCACCCGGTCCAAGCCGTGATCACGCCACCGAGCGTCGGCCCTACGGCCATCCCAACACCGGAGACGACTCCCAACAAGGCGAACACACGCGCTCTGACGGCGGCATCCGGGAAGGCGCTGGCGACGAGCGCCAAGGCGCCTGTGACGACGAAGGCTGCGCCAATCCCTTGCAGACCTCGGGCGAGCCACAACGACGGACCGTTCCACGCAAGGCCGCAAGCAAGGGAAGCGACAAGGAAGATCGCATTGCCGGTCAGCAAAGCGCGGCGGCGGCCGAAGCGATCGGCGATTGCCCCAGCCGCCAGCAGCATGCCCGTGAAGGCAAGCGAATATGCATCGATTACCCACGCCGTCGCGGCCATGCCAAAGCCGAGGGTATGCTCCATCGCCGGCAGCGCAATGACGACGGCGGTGACGTCGAGATTCGTGAAGAATGCACCGAGGCCGAGCGTCAGGGCAACGGAAAGATCACGAGCGGATAGCGAGGGTGCCGTCTTCACAAATCCTCTTCCGATAAGTGCCGCGCAGAAGCGCTGCGATGCCCGCTGGTTATCATCGGTATGCGCTCGTGGCGTATGCCGAGTGTTCAACTCAGCATGAATCTCCTTCATAATGCCGGCATGACCGCCCAACCTCCATTCGATGCCCTGATTGCCTTCGAAGCCGTGCACCGGCTCGGCAGCGTCACCGCTGCAGCAAGCGACCTCGGCGTGACGCAGAGCGCAGTGAGCCACCGGTTGCGCCGGGCTGGAAGACTTTATGGGTTTGCCACTGCTGATGCGGACTTCGGGCGGCATGCGGCCGACGCCCGCCGGCGAGGCGCTTGCATCCGGTCTCGCAGAACTCCTCACCGGCCTCGGAGAGCTACGCGCGCGATGCCGCGCTGCGGCCAGCGATGGCCCACTACGCGTCGGCGTCAGCACGGCGCTTGCGGACTATTGGCTCGTCGCACGCCTGCCGATGTTCAAGGCCCCATCGACGCCGATCGAACTGATCATCGTCGAGAGCACGGCGCAAGCGATTCACCTCGATCTCGACATCACGATCCATTGGCTCCTCGAGGGCGAGGCACGCGAGACCTCGACGCAGCGCGTGCTGTTCCGCGAGCAGGTCTTCCCCGTTTGCCACGCGCGACTATTGCCGTCCGCGCCGCTCGACAACCCGATGCGCATTGCCGCGCTGCCGCTGATCCATAAGGGAGCTGGCGAAGACGCGAACGCGGGAACGGAGTGGTCCTGGTCGACGTGGTTCGCGCGGCTTGGCCTCAACGCGCCGCCGCCGGTTGGACTACGTTACGCCAACATGGCGACAGCGATCGGTGCCGCACTTCAAGGCAGTGGCGTCGTGCTAACGCGCTCACTCCTCGTGCGCGACGCGCTCACCGACGGCCGCCTCGTGCGCGTGCTGCCTGAGACCTGGGACATGCCGTCGACGAAGGTACACCTCGTGCGCTGGCCCGCGGTCTTGGCAAGTGATGCTCGGGTGAAGGCATTCGTTACATGGCTCTTGGACGAAGCCGACTCATGCGTCCAATAGGAAGGCCCGCCCGGCACCCTCGCACGTTGGTGTGCTGACTGCCGCGTCGGCACGGCGTCGTTGTGAGCACAGCGACTCTGCGTCGTAGCTTAGCGCGGGAAGCAATGAAGAATCTCTTTCGGCAATACGAATCTGGATTGCTTCGCGGAGCCTGTCATCGGGCCGCGCTCTGCGCGGACCCGTTGGCTCGCAATGACGGTGTAGAGCCGGCTGCATGCTATTCGATGATCGGTACATGCCGCGCCGCATCGCGCGGCGCGGTGCCGTCGAGGCGCGGGTCAGTGGCGATCTCGATCTGGCGGCGGAACGGGCGGAAGCCGGAGCGCTGGTAGAAGGCGACGGCGGAGGGATGGTCGAAGGTGCAGGTGTGCACCCAGACACGGTGCACATCGCGTGACCACGCAATCTCCAGCGCGCGGTTCATCAGGAAGCGGGCGGCGCCGGTGCCGATCAAGGGTGCGGTGACGCCGAAATAGACCAGCTCGCATTGGCCGGGCTCGCGGAAGTCGAGCTCGAGCAGGCCTTCGTCGCGGCCGTCGAGGGCGAGGGCGTAGACTTCGATTCCCGGCGCGTGGATGATTGCGGCGAGCTCTGCATCGGTCATGCGGGCGCGCGAGAACCACAGCCAGTCCTCGCCGACGCGGCGGAGGATGTCGCGGTACCAGGGAAGCGCGGGGGCGTCGACCTTGCGCAGGGTCCAGTTGCCGGGGGGATCGTCACGGCGTGCCGGCGGCGCGGTCATCTCCAGATGGGTGACAACGGCGGCGATCTTGCCGTCGGGGACGTCGGAATAACCGTCGGGGAGGATCATGCTTGGTTGCTCCACGTCATCGCGAGGAATGCGAGAACTATCGCTACACGCTCCGTTGTCGTCCCGGACAAGCGAGCATAGCGAGCGCTGATCCGGGACCCATAGCCACAGGGAGTGGTTTGGCGAAGACTCTGAGTGCGGTACTGTTACCGCAGTCTCTGGATAGATTCCGCGGTATGGGTCCCGGCGTTCGCCGGGACGACGGCGTGGATAGATCCGTGCCTACCCCTCCCCCTCGTCGCTCGCGAGCACGCCCTTCACCGCGCGCGCCCACCCCGCGAGCTTCCGCTCGCGCGTCGCCTGGCTCATGTTCGGCTTGAAGCGATGCTCGAGGCGCCAGTTGTCGGCGAACTTGGTCGGTTCGGGATAGACGCCGGCGTTGAGGCCGGCGAGGTAGGCGGCGCCCAGCGCCGTGGTCTCCTGGATCACGGGGCGATCGACCGGTGCGTCCAGGAGATCGGCGAGACGCTGCATGGTCCAGTCGGACGCGGTCATGCCGCCGTCGACGCGGAGCACGACGCTGGCGGTTTCCGAGCTCGGCCAGTCCGCGCGCATCGCGGCCCAGAGGTCGAAGGTCTGGTAGCAGACGCTCTCCAGCGCGGCATGGGCGAGCTCGGCCGGGCCGGTGTTGCGGGTGAGGCCGAACAGCGCGCCGCGCACGCGCGGATTCCAGTAGGGCGCGCCCATGCCGACGAAGGCCGGCACGAGATAGACGCTCTGCATGGAGTCCGACTGATCGGCGAGCGGGCCGGTCTCGGCGGCGTGCTTGATGATGCCGAGGCCGTCGCGCAGCCATTGCACAGCGGAGCCGGCGACGAAGATCGAGCCTTCCAGCGCGTAGGTGCGTTTGCCCTCGAGCTGATAGGCGACGGTGGTGAGCAGCTTGTTCTTGGAGACCACGGGCGTGGTGCCGGTGTTGAGCAAGGCGAAGCAGCCGGTGCCGTAGGTGGACTTCATCATGCCCGGGCGGAAGCAGGCCTGGCCGATGGTGGCGGCCTGCTGGTCGCCGGCGATGCCTGATATCGCGATGGGGCCGCCGAACAGGTCGGGCGTGCTCTCGCCGAAGCGGGCGGAAGAGTCCTTCACCTCGGGCAGCATCGAGCGCGGCACGCCGATGATCTCCAGCAGCTCGTCGTCCCACTGGCCGGTGTGGATGTTGAACAGCAGCGTACGCGAGGCATTGGTGGCGTCGGTGGCGTGCACCTTGCCGCCGGTGAGGCGCCACAGCAGGTAGCAATCGATGGTGCCGAACATGAGCTCGCCGCGCGCGGCGCGGGCGCGGGCTCCGGGAACGTGATCGAGGATCCAGGCGACCTTGGTGCCGGAGAAATAGGGATCGATGATCAGGCCGGTCTTCTGCGAGATCACGCCCTCGCGGCCGTCGGCTTTCAGTTTGGCGCAGATGTCGGCGGTGCGGCGGTCCTGCCAGACGATGGCGCGGTGCACGGCCTGGCCGGTGGCGCGGTCCCACACCACGGTGGTCTCGCGCTGGTTGGTGATGCCGATCGCGGCGATATCCTTTGCGGTGATGCCGGCGTGCTCGATCGCCTCACGGCAGACCATCACGGTCGAGGTCCAGATGTCCTCAGGCTCGTGCTCGACCCAGCCCGAGGCCGGAAAGTGCTGCGGAAACTCGGCCTGCGCCTTCGCCGCGATGGAGATGTCGCCGCGAAACACGATCGCGCGCGATGAGGTGGTGCCCTGGTCGATGGCGAGGACGAAAGACATGGCGGCTACCTTGGCGTTGTTCCCCCGGGGGGCACGTTTGATTGAGGCAGAGAAAACGGGATTGCCGGCCAGAGGTCAAGGCGTGCGCGGCAGGCGCTTTCTTACCCTCCCCCTCCAAGGGAAGGGTAAGAAAGGCGCCTCTCGATTACGTTGGCGTTTTTCGCTTGCGCCGGTGAGCGAGGTGCATCGTTTCCGACGCGCGCGTGCCGTAGAGCTCAACATAGATCCGCTCCGTCACCGCGGTCAGATCGTTTGAGAGCTCCGAATTCCAGAAGCGGATGACGCGATAGCCTTCGTTCTCGAGCCAGCGTTGACGTTCGAGATCGTGGACGGCCGTAGCGTCTTCGTTGTGGTGCCCGCCGTCGAGTTCGATGATGAGGCGCTTGGCCGGGCAGAAGAAATCGACGACGTACGGGCCGATCGGTGCCTGGCGGCGGAAGTGTGAGCCTTCCATCGGAAGTTCTTTGAGGGCACGCCACAGTATCCGTTCATGCGGTGTCGTGTTGGCCCGCAGCTTCTTTGCGGCAGCACGTCGGATTGATGTTGAGACCATTGCTATGGCTTCATCCCACCCCGCCCGCGCTTCGCGCGAGCGTCCCACGGGCGAGCTATGCTCGTCCCGGACCCCTCCAGGGAGGGTGAAGTGAAGCGTGCGCGCGGCACAATTGCAAGTGGTGTTGCGCTACACCGCGGCCGTCGTCACGCCGCCGTCGATGACGATGGTCTGGCCGGTCATGAAGCTCGAGGCGTCCGAGGCGAGGTAGGCGACGGCGCCGGCGATTTCGTCGGGTTCGCCGATGCGGCGGAGCGGCGTGGTGGCGGTGCGGCGCTTCAAATTGGCTTCGTCTTCCCAGAGCGCGCGGGCGAAATCGGTCTTGACGAGGCCCGGCGCGATGCAGTTGACACGGACGCCTTTCGGGCCCCATTCGCCGGCGAGCGAGCGGCACAGCGCAAAGTCGGCGGCCTTGGAGATGCCATAGGCGCCGATCACGGTGGAGCCGCGCAAGCCCCCGATCGAGGAGATGATGATCACCGAGCCATTGCCGCGCTCGGCCATCTCAGGGATCGCGAGCGCGGAGAGCCAGATGTTGCTCTTGACGTTCGAGCCCATGATCTTGTCGAAGGCTTCATCGCTGATGTCGAGCAGCGGACCGTAATAGGGATTGACGGCGGCGTTGCAGACGAGGATGTCGATCTTGCCGTAGTGCTTCGTCGCGCCCGCGATCAGCGCCTCGACCTCGTTCTTGCGCGCGATGTTGCAGGGGATGACGATGGCGTCGCCGCCAGCGGCATTGATGCCGTCGGCGACTTCCTTGCAGGCGTCGGCCTTGCGCGAGGAGACCACGACCTTGGCGCCGAGCCTGGCGAGCAGTTCCGCCGACGAGCGGCCGATGCCGCGGCTGGAGCCGGTGACGACGGCGACCTTGCCGGTGAGATCGAACGGGGTGTTTTTCATTTGTTGGTCTCCGCTACGGCCGCATATGCCGTCATTGCGAGCGCAGCGAAGCAATCCAGGATCTTTCCGCGGAGATAGCCTGGATTGCTTCGTCGCTACGCTCCTCGCAATGACGGTGGTGGCTTAAATCAACCCGCCCGCATCGGCGACGCGGCGCTGGTGGTACTCGGTGTCGCCGAACGTGTTCTCGATCATGGTGAGGCGCTTGAAGTAGTGGCCGATTTTCGCCTCCATGGTCATGCCGATGCCGCCGTGGAGCTGGATCGACTGCTGGCCGACGAATTTCAGCGACTTGCCGATCTGCACCTTGGCCGCGGCGATCGCATTCGTGCGCTCCTTGGCGTCCTCGAAATCACCCGCCATGGTCGCGAACATCGACATCGAGCGCGCCTGCTCGGCGGCGACGAACATGTCGGAGGCGCGGTGCTGCAGCGACTGGAAGGAGCCGATGGCGACGCCGAACTGCTTGCGCGTCTTGATGTACTCGACGGTGGTCTTGAGCGATTCGTCCATCAGGCCGACCGCCTCGGCGCAGAGCGCGACGCGGGCTTCGTCCACCACGCGCTCGATCAGCGCGAGTGAATCCTCGGGATTGCCGAGCACGGCCTCAGTGCCGACCTCGACGCCGGTGAAGGTGATATCGGCGGCGTGCAGGCCGTCCTGGGTCGGATAACCCTTCCTGGTTACGCCCTTGGCGGTCCCTGGCACCAGGAACACGCCGATGCCGCTTCTGTCACGACGATCGCCCTTGGTCCGGGCAGTGACCACAAGCGTGTCGGCGTTCTCGCCGTTGAGCACGACGAACTTCTCGCCGTCGATGATCCAGCCATCGCCCTTCTTCTTCGCCGTCGTGGTGACGTCGAACAGATCGTAGCGCGAGTTCTTCTCGAGCTGCGCGAAAGCGAGCGTCTTGCTGCCGTCGATGATCGAAGGCACGTGCGCGGCCTTCTGCGCATCGGTGCCGGCATGGCGCAGGAAGCCGCCGCCGATCACGACCGTGGCGAGATAGGGCTCCAGCACCAGTGCCTTGCCGAGCGCCTCCATCACGATCATGGTCTCGACGCCGCCGCCGCCGAAGCCGCCATCGGCCTCCGCGAAGGGCAGGCCGAGCAGGCCCTGCTCGGCGAGCTTGAGCCAGACCGTTTTGCTCCAGCCGCCCTTCTCCTTCATGTACTTCTTGCGCTGCTCGAAATTGTAGGAATCGGTCAGCAGGCCGTCGATGCTCTCCTTGAGAAGCCGCTGCTCCTCGGACAGATCAAAATCCATGTTTCTCTCCAATTCGGCGGGAATTGCCCTGCCGTCGCCTCATCCTCAGTCGTCATCCCCGCGAAAGCGGGGATCCAGTAAACGCAGCCGCCTGCCGTACTCACGACCGCCGCGGCGTACTGGGTCCCCCGCCTTCGCGGGGGACGACACCGTCATTGTTGACTCACAGCCCCAGCACCGCCTTGGCGATGATGTTGCGCTGGATCTCGTTGGAGCCGCCGTAGATCGAGACCTTGCGGTTGTTGAAGTAGCTCGGCGCGATCTGGGCGGTCCAGTCCATGGCTTCGTTGGAGCCGTCGTCGCCGTGCTCGTCGAAAGGCGCGGCGAACGGGCCGATCACTTCCATCAGCAGCTCGGTGGTGGTCTGCTGGATCTCGGAGCCCTTGATCTTCAGCACCGAGGAGGCCGGGTTGGGCTTGCCCTTGCCGTGCTTGCCTTCATCGGCGACGACGCGAAGCTGGGTGAGCTCGAGCGCCTTCAGCTCGATCTCGCAGGCCGCGAGCTTCTCGCGGAACGCCGCGTCCTGGATGATCGGCTTGCCGCCGGATTCGACTTTGGAGGCGAGCTCCTTGATGCGGCGGATGCGCTCCTTGGAGACGCCGACGCGGGCGATGCCGGTGCGCTCATTGCCGAGCAGGAATTTGGCGTAGTCCCAGCCCTTGTTCTCCTCGCCGATCAGGTTCTCGACCGGAACCTCGACGTCGTCGAAGAACACTTCGTTGACTTCGTGGCCGCCGTCGATGGTCTGGATCGGACGCACGGTGACGCCCTTCGACTTCATCGAGAACACGATGAAGGAGATGCCCATCTGCTTCTTGGCGTTGTTGTCGGTGCGGCAGAGGCAGAAGATCATGTCGGCATGCTGGGCCAGCGTGGTCCAGGTCTTCTGGCCGTTGATGATCCACTTGTCGCCACGGCGCTCGGCTTTCGTCTTCAGCGAGGCAAGGTCGGAGCCGGAGCCGGGCTCGGAGAAGCCCTGACACCACCAGTCGTCGACATTGGCGATGCGCGGCAGGTATTTCTTCTTCTGCTCCTCATTGCCGAAGGTGTAGATGACGGGGCCGACCATGCTGACGCCGAAGGCGAGCGGCTGCGGCGCGGGGTGAGCCTGAAGCTCCTCGTTGAAGATGTAGTGCTGCACGGCGGTCCACCCCGTTCCGCCATATTCCTTCGGCCAATGGCTGACGCCCCAGCCCTTCTTGTTGAGAATGCGCCACCAGGTCACCATCTCGTCCTTCGAGAGATGACGGCCCTCGACCATCTTGCGCCGCGTCTCCGGCGGCACGTTGTCGCGGAAGAACTGCCGCACTTCCTCGCGAAACGCCTGCTCTTCTTTCGTGAATGCGAGATCCATCGGATCCTCCTGTGAATTACTGCAATACTTCGAACAGCCCCGCCGAGCCCATGCCGCCGCCGACGCACATGGTGACCACCGCGTATTTGGCTTTGCGGCGGCGGCCCTCGATCAGGGCGTGGCCGGTGAGGCGCGCGCCGGACATGCCGTAGGGATGGCCGACCGCGATCGCGCCGCCGTCGACGTTGATCTTCTCGGGGTCGATGCCGAGCTTATCGCGGCAATACAGCACCTGCACCGCGAAGGCTTCGTTGAGCTCCCAGAGCCCGATGTCATCGACGGTGAGGCCGTGGCGCTTGAGCAGGCGCGGCACGGCGAAGACCGGGCCGATGCCCATCTCGTCCGGCTCGCAGCCGGCGGAGACGAAGCCGCGGAAGATGCCGAGCGGCTTGAGGCCGCGCTTTGAGGCTTCCTTGTCGCTCATGATGACCGAGGCGCTGGCGCCGTCGGAGAGCTGGCTGGCATTGCCGGCGGTGATGCTGAAGCCCTCGCCGCGCACGGGCTTGAGGCCGGCGAGGCCTTCGATCGTGGTCTCGGGGCGCGGCCCCTCGTCCTGCGACAGCGTGATCTGCTTCATCGAGACAGTGCCGGTCGCCTTGTCGGTGACGGCCATCTGCGTCGTGATCGGCGCGATCTCCTCCTTGAACCTGCCGCCCTGCTGCGCCGCGGCGGTGCGGCGCTGGCTCTCCAGCGAATATTCGTCCTGCTTCTCGCGCGAGATGCCGTAGCGCTTGGCGACGACTTCGGCGGTGTCGATCATGGGCATGTAGACCTCGCCCTTAATCTTGAGCAGCGCGGGGTCCTGGGCATGGAAGCCGTTCATCTTATCGTTCTGCACCAGCGAGATCGACTCGCCGCCGCCGCCGACTGCGATCTCGACGCCGTCGAAGATCACCGAACGCGCGGCGAGCGCGATCGCCTGCAGGCCAGAGGCGCATTGCCGGTCGATGGTGGTGCCGGCGACGGTGACGGGCAGGCCGGCGCGGAGCAGGGCCTTGCGCGCGATGTTGCCGCCGGTCGCGCCCTGCTGGAGGGCTGCACCCATCACGACGTCCTCGACCTCCTTCGGGTCGATCTTGGCGCGCGCGACGGCTTCGCCGATGGCATGGCCCAGAAGGGTCGCACCCTCGGTGGCGTTGAGCGCGCCGCGATAGGCCTTGCCGATCGGGGTGCGGGCGGTGGAAACGATGACGGCGTCGGTCAAGAACGAACTCCTGATGCGGTTTTGCTGGATTGTGACGGTTTCTGCTGCTGGCGCAATTCGTGGCGCGACAATTTCCCGACCGGCGTGCGCGGCAGGTCGTCGACGAACTCGACTTCGGCCGGCAGTTCGTGCTTGCCGAGCTTGCCAGTGAGCTGCGCGCGCAGCTCGTCGAGCGAGAACGGCTTTGCGCCGGGCTTCAACTTGATGAAGGCCTTTGCGGCCTCGCCGCGGTACTGGTCGGGAATGCCGAGCACGATCACCTCGTGCACGCCAGGGATGGTGTAGATCGCCTGCTCGATCATCTGCGGATAGACGTTGAAGCCGCCGGAGATGATCATGTCCTTCTTGCGGTCGACCAGGAAGAAATAACCGTCTTGATCCATGTAGCCGATGTCGCCGGTGAGGAAGCGGCCGTCGACGAAGGCATCCGTGGAGCCCTCCGGCCTGTTCCAATAGCCCTTGGTGACGTTCGGGCCCTTGATGCGGATCTCGCCGACCTCGCCGGGCGGCAGCACGCGCCGGGGATCGTCGAGCGCGACGACGTCGAGCTCGATCCCGGGCAGCGTCAGGCCGATCGAGCCCGGTTTCTCGGGGCCCTCGGGCGGATGGCCGGTGCCGGGCGAGCAGGTCTCGGTCATGCCCCAGCCGCTCTTGAGCTTCTTGCCGACCTTGCGTTCGAAGAAGCCCGCGATCTCGACCGGCAGCGGCGCGCCGCCGGAGCCGATGGTGGCGAGCGAGGAAAAGTCGCGCTTGTCGAGATCGGGCAGCGCGGCGATCGCGATCCACATCGTCGGCACGCCCGGAAAGTAGGTGGCGCGCTTGACCTCGATGTCGCGTATCACCGCCTCGACGTCGAAGCGCTGGTGCAGCGAGATCAGATTGCCGCGGCGGAGCGAGGACAACAGCACGACGGTAAGCGCGTAGATGTGGAACAGCGGCAGCACGCAGATGACGCGCTCGATGGCAGCGCCACGCGCGGCACGCCCCGGCTTGCCCCAAACGTCGTAGATCGACACCGCCGCGGTGAGATTGCCGTGCGTGAGCATCGCGCCCTTGGGCAGGCCGGTGGTGCCGCCGGTATATTGCAGCAGCGCGACGTCGTCGGCCCTCACGTTCGGCCACTGTGCCGGCGGGGTCGCCCCCTCGACGAAGGTCTTGAAGGTCACGATGCGGGGATCGTCGGGGATTGCCGTCTGCGGCGTGCCGACCTTGCCCCAATGATCGTCCTCGCAGACGACCAGGCGGTCGATCAGCCCCTTCTCCAGAAATTTCAGCGCGGTCGGCAGCAAGGCCTGGAGGTTCGAGGTGACGAGCAGGCGCGAGCCGGAGTCGGAGACCTTGTGCGTCAGCGCGATCTCGCCGTCGAGCGGGGACAGATGCGCAACGCGGCTACCTGCCTTCAGCGCGCCGAAGAAATTGACGGGATGATCAGGCGTGTTGCCGAGGAACAGCGCGACGGAAGAGTTCTTGCCGCAGCCGGCACGCAGGAACGCCGCGGCAGCGCGGTCCGCCTGAGCTGCCAGCTCGGCATAGCTGATCGGACGGTCCCGGAATTCCAACGCGGTGCGCGGGCCGTACTCGGCGGCGGCCTTCGCCAACAGGTCGGGCAGCGTGCCCTGGACGATAGTCTCGTCCCAACGCACGCCCTCGGGGTAAAACTGTTCGCCGGGATGGGTCATTAGCGGTCGATACTCTTCGCTGCCTGGGCAGCAATTCCATGTGAGGCAGGCACGGGCGCTCGGGCTCCCTCCCCCCTTGTGGGGGAGGGTTGGGGAGAGGGGTAGCCACAAACTCGAACCTCGCCCGGAGCCACCCCCCTCCCTGACCCTCCCCCACAAGGGGGGAGGGAACGGAGAGAGCGTTGCCCGGAGCGCGACATCGCGGCAGTTACCAATCCGATCACGCCGCTTTCGACGCCGCCGCGAGCGAGGCAAACGTCTTGCCTTCGGCCGCGAGCTTCTTCAGCAGCGGGGCGGGCTCGAGGCTCGGGTCGTTGGTCTCCTTGGCATAGAAGGACAGGCGATCGGCGATGTGCTTGAGGCCGACGCTGTCGGCCCAGTACATCGGGCCGCCGCGGTAGATCGGCCAGCCATAGCCATAGAGCCAGACCACGTCGATGTCGGACGGACGCGCCGCGATGCCCTCTTCGAGGATCTTCGCGCCCTCGTTGATCATCGGATACATCATGCGCTCGAGGATCTCCTCGTCGCTGACGACGCGCTTCTTGCGGCCGAGGCGGGCAAGCGTCTCGTCGATCAGCTTCTCGACCTCGGGGTCGGGCAGCGGGGCGCGGCTGCCTGCTTCATACTTGTAGTAGCCCTTGCCGGTCTTCTGGCCGAAGCGGCCGGCTTCGCACAGCGCGTCCGCGATCTCCGACTTGATGCCGCGGTCCTTGCGCGAGCGCCAGCCGATGTCGAGGCCGGCGAGGTCGCCCATCGCGAACGGCCCCATCGGCATGCCGAACTTGGTGACGACGGCATCGACCTGCTGCGGCAGCGCGCCTTCGAACAGCAGCTTCTCGGACTGCTTGCCGCGCTGCGCCAGCATGCGGTTGCCGACGAAGCCGTCGCAGACGCCGACCACGGCCGGCACTTTTGCAATCTTGCGCGCGATCGTGACAGCCGTCACGAGAGCGTCCGGCGCGGTCTTGTCGGCACGCACGATCTCGCACAGCTTCATGACGTTGGCCGGCGAGAAGAAGTGCATGCCGAGCACGTCCTGCGGACGCTTGGTCGACTTCGCGATCTCGTCGATGTTGAGGTAGGAGGTGTTGGAGGCGAGCACCGCGCCGGGCTTGGCGTACTGGTCGAGCTTGGCGAACACTTCCTTCTTCACCGCCATGGTCTCGAACACGGCCTCGATGACGAGATCGGCGTCGCCGACATTCTCGATGCCGACCTTGCCGTCGATCAGCGCCATACGCTTGGCGGGCGCGTCCGCCGGGATGCCGCCGCGCGCTGCCGTCGCCTCCCAGTTCTTCTGCATGACGCCCATGCCGCGCTTGAGCTGCTCCTCGGCGGTCTCGATCAGCGTGACTGGGATGCCGGCATTGGCGAACGACATCGCGATGCCGCCGCCCATGGTGCCGGCGCCGAGGATGGCGACGCGGTTCACAGGGCGCGACTTGGTGCCTTCGGGGACACCCGCGATCTTGGCGGCTTCGCGCTCGGCGAAGAACGCATAGCGCTGCGCCTTGGACTGGTCGCTGGCGACGAGCTTCAGGAAGCCCTCGCGCTCCTTCTTCAACCCTTCGTCGAACGGAAGGTCGATGGCGTAGCCGACGGCGTCAGCCGCCGCGAACGGCGCCTCCAGGCCGCGTGACTTCTTGGTCATGGCGGCGACGGCATTGGTGAAGATCGAGCGGTCGGCCTTGGCCGCCGCGATCTTGGAATCGTCGTCGCGCAAGCGGCGCAGCGGGCGCTTCTCGGCCAGCAGCTTGCGCACGAAGGCTTCGCCGCGCGAAGCCGGGCCCTCGACGATCTCCTCGATCAGGCCGTTCTTCAGCGCTTCCGCCGCACCGATGGGGTCGCCGCCGACGATCATCTTGACTGCGAGTTCCGGCCCGACCGCGCGCGGCAGGCGCTGGGTGCCGCCCGCGCCCGGCAGCAGGCCCAGCTTCACCTCAGGCAGGCCGAGCTTGGCTTCTTTCACCGCGACGCGGAAATGACAGGCCAGCGCAACCTCGAGGCCGCCGCCGAGCGCGGTGCCGTGGATCGCGGCAACGACGGGCTTCGGCGAATTCTCGATCTCGGACAGCACGTCGTTGAGGGCCGGCGGCTTCGGCGGCTTGCCGAATTCGGTGATGTCGGCTCCGGCGATGAAGGTACGGCCGGCGCAAGTCAGCACGATGCCCTTGATGGCGGGATCGGCGATTGCGGCCTTGATGCATTCCAGAATGCCGCCGCGGACTGCGGCACTCAGCGCATTGACCGGAGGACTGTTGACCGTGACGATCCCGATTTCGTCATGACGCTCAAGCTTGACCACTTCGCTCACGGTGTCCCTCCTTGGTGGGGATTTACTTTTGTTCGATTTCGCGGTGCGGAATTTAATTCCGCATCTTGACGGCAGGGTTATTTTGAAGCACGGACGTTGTCAACGACTCCGCGCAAGAAGCAGATCAGGGATGAAGCGTACAGGAAAGAAGACTGCGACCGATCGGAATTTCGTCGTCGCGCTTTCCCGCGGACTGGATGTATTGCGCGCGTTCCAACCCAATGACGGCCTGCTCGGCAATCAGGAGATTGCGGCCCGCACCAATCTGCCCAAGCCCACCGTGTCGCGGCTGACCTACACGTTGACCAAGCTTGGATATCTGACGCCGGTTCCCCGCTTCGAGAAGTACCAGCTCGCACCCGCTGCGATGGCGCTCGGTTACGCGGCGTTAGCCAATCTGGGCGTTCGGCATTTGTCGGAGCCGTTCCGGGAGGAAGTAATGCGCGCGACCGGCGGTGCCGTCGCCGTCGGCGGCCGCGACCGTCACAGCATGATCTATTTCGGGCAGAGCCGCGGTAGCGAGACGGTCGGCGTTCAACTTGACGTCGGCGCGCGCGTGCCGATTGCAACCAGTGCGATGGGCCGCGCTTATTTCTGGGCGCTCGACGACGAGGGTCGCGCTGAAGTGTCGCGCATCCTGCGCGAACATTACGGCAGCCGCTGGCCGAAGATGCGCGACGGATTGGAGCGTTCCGGCGAAACCGTGGCGAAGTACGGTTTTGCGATATCCGTCGGCGACTGGCACGACGACATCGGCGCCGCCGGCGTCGCACTCAAGCTCAACGACGGAACCGGACCTTACGCATTCAATTGCGGCGCGCCGGCATTCCGCTTCACGGAAGAGCGCTTGATCAACGACATTGGACCGCGTCTGCTTGCGATGGTAAGGAACATCGAAGCGGCGCTCGGGGGTCTGATGCCGCACTCAAAAAAAGACGTCAGCAAAAAGCTGAAATCAGGAGGAAAAGTTGCACGTGTGGCCGAGGGGTTCAGATAGCCTTTGTCATCATCGGGAGCGGTCCGCATCGCCCCATCGCTCACTGAACGACGTGAGCGAGACGAGATGACGCAGGCACAGCTCGCGCGGGGGACATCGCCCCTGCTCGCAGTTCGCGACGTCAGCGTCGTGTTCGGCGGCATCATCGCGCTCAACGGCGTGTCGTTCGACATGCACAAGGGTCAGATCTTGGGATTGATCGGCCCCAACGGCGCCGGCAAGACCACGCTCTTCAACTGCCTCTCGCGGCTGTACCAGCCGTCGTCCGGCGACATCCTGATGGAAGGCGTCAGCATCCTCTCGCGGCCGCCGCACCGGATCGCCGAGATCGGCATCGGCCGCACCTTCCAGAACGTGGCACTGTTCCCGAATTTGTCGGTGATGGACAACGTCCGCGTCGGTGCGCATTCGAAGACCTCGAGCGACATCATCAGCGATTCCCTGAGGCTTGCCTGGGTTCGGCGCAGCGAGACTGACGTCAACAGGAAGGTGCACGAGATCCTCGCCTATCTCGATCTCGAGGACGTCGCCCACACCGTCGTGTCCGGCCTGCCCTTCGGCACGCAGAAGCGCGTCGAGCTGGCGCGCGCGCTGGCGGCCGATCCGAAGATCCTGCTGCTCGACGAGCCGGCCGGCGGCCTCAATCATGAGGAGGTCTATGTGCTCGGCGATCTCATCCGCCGCATCCGCGATGAGCGCCACATGACCGTGCTGCTGGTCGAGCACCATATGGGTCTTGTGATGTCGATCGCCGACCACGTCGTCGCGCTGAATTTCGGCAAGAAGCTCGCGGAAGGCACCCCTGCCCAGGTGCAGGCGGACCCCGACGTCATCAAGGCGTATCTCGGGAGCAAAGACCAATGACGACACTGCTCAACGTCAAGGACCTGCGCGCTTATTACGGCCAGGTCCAGGCGCTCCATGGCCTGTCCTTCTCGCTGAACGAGGGCTCCCTCACGACGCTGCTCGGGGCCAACGGCGCCGGCAAGACCACCACGCTCCGCGCGATCTGCAACATGGTGCGCTCCACCGGCGGCATCGAGTTCGAAGGCAAGCCGCTGAACAACCGCTCGACCGAAAGCATCGTGCGGTTCGGCATCGCCCACGTGCCGCAGGGCCGCGGCACCTTCACCACCATGACGGTGGAGGAGAACCTGCAGCTCGGCGCCATCACCCGCAAGGACAGCGCCGGCATCGTCTCCGACATCGAGCGCATGTACGCCCACTTCCCGGTGCTGAAGCAGCGGCACACCCAGGTGGCCGGCACGCTGTCCGGCGGCGAGCAGCAGATGCTCGCGGTCGCCCGCGCCCTGATGCTGCGGCCGCGGCTGATGCTGCTGGACGAGCCCTCCTTCGGACTCGCGCCGCTGGTGGTGCGCGACCTGTTCGGCATCCTCGGCAAGATCAACCGCGAGGACAAGGTGTCGATCCTGGTGGTCGAGCAGAACGCCCAGCTCGCGCTCGAACTCGCCGACCAGGCCTATGTGATCGAGACCGGACGCATCGTGATGTCGGGCAAGGCCAAGGACATCGCGAACAACGAAGAAATCCGCAAATCCTATCTGGGTTACTGAGGGAGCCGGGACAATGGAGCTGTTCACCAACCAGATCCTGGCTGGAATCGCCACCGGCGCCATCTACGCCTGCATGGCGCTGGCCGTGGTGATGATCTACCAAGCCATCGACCATCTCAACTTCGCACAAGGCGAGATGGCGATGTTTGCCACTTTCGTCTCATGGCAGCTGATGCAGTGGGGCGTGCCCTATTGGGCTGCGTTCGTGATCACGCTGGCCTTCGCCTTCGTCGGCGGCGTCGCGATCGAGCGCATCCTGTTCAAGCCGCTCGCGAAGGCGCCGGTGCTGACCAACGTCGCCGGCTTCATCGCCCTGTTCGCGATCATCAATTCCTCGGCCGGCCTGATCTGGGACTTCACCATCAAGCAGTACCCGACCCCGTTCGGCTCCTCGCCGTTCCTCGGCAGCCAGCTGATCTCGACCCACCAGGCCGGCATGATCGGCGTCACGGTGCTGCTGCTGATCGGCCTCTATTTCTTCTTCCAGTACACGCGGATCGGCCTCGCCATGCGGGCCGCCGCCTCGGTGCCTGAATCCGCCCGCCTCGTCGGCATCAACACGAGCTGGATGATCGCGCTCGGCTGGGGCATGGCCTCGGCGATCGGCGCCATCGCCGGCATGCTGATCGCGCCGGTCGTGTTCCTGGAGCCCAACATGATGGGCGGCGTTCTGATCTACGGTTTTGCAGCCGCCGTGCTCGGCGGATTGACCAGCCCGTTCGGCGCCGTCGTCGGCGGCTTTCTCATGGGTATCTTCGAGAACCTCGCCGGCACCTACATCCCCGGCGTCGGCAACGAGCTGAAACTTCCGATCGCGCTCGCGCTGATCATCTCCGTCCTGGTCGTCAAACCCGCTGGCCTGTTCGGCCGGCACATCGTCAAGCGAGTTTGATCATGAGCGCAGCAGAAGAAGTCGTTGCCGAAGGCCACCAGGCTGTCGAGGCCGTTCCGAAGCGGGCCATGACACTGGGCACCGGCACCTCGCTGGTGGTGCTGGCTGCGCTGTTGATCGTGCCGCTGCTCGTCAAGAACTTCATCATCTTCCAGATGACGATGCTCCTGATCTACGGGCTCGCCGTGCTGGCGCTGAACATCCTGACCGGCGGCTCCGGCCAGTTCTCGCTCGGACAGAGCGCGTTCTACGCCGTCGGCGCCTATACCTCGGCGGTGTTGATGGAGCATGCCAACATCAACTACGCACTGACCATTCCGATCTCCGCGGTGGTCTGCTTCGGATTCGGTTACCTGTTCGGCAAGCCGGCCCTGCGGCTGTCGGGCGTCTACCTCGCGCTCGCGACGTTCGCGCTCGCCACCGCGATGCCGCAGCTGTTGAAGCTGAACTTCCTGGAACACTGGACCGGCGGCGTGCAGGGCCTCGTCGTCACCAAGCCGGACGCACCGTTCGGCCTGCCGATGTCGCAGGACATGTGGCTGTATTACTTCACGCTCGTCGTGACGATCGCGATCTACATTTTCGCGGTGAACCTGCTGCGCTCCCGCTCGGGCCGCGCATTCATGGCGATCCGCGACAACGAGATTGCGGCATCGGCCATGGGCGTCGACGTCGCGCGCTACAAGACGCTGGCCTTTGGCGTCTCCGCCGCCGTCACCGGTATCGCCGGCTCGCTCGGCGCCATCGCCGTGCAGTTCGTGGCCCCCGACAGCTACACCATCACGCTCGCGATCTCGCTGTTCCTCGGCATGGTCGTCGGCGGCGTCGGCTGGCTGCCCGGCTCGTTCGTCGGAGCGGCCTTCATCATCTTCGTGCCAAACATGGCGGAAAGCATCTCCAAGGGGCTCTCCGGCGCGGTGTTCGGCGTGCTGTTGTTCCTCGTCATCTACCTCGTGCCGCATGGCGCGCGGCAGGTCGCGATCCTGGGCCAGCAACTCGTCAACAAGCTCAAGAAGAACTGAAAACTCTCAAGGACTGTCGTCTAACCAAGGAGACCCAATTGCTTTTCGGAAGAACACTGCGAGCCGCCGCGCTGGTCACGGCAACGGCGGCCGTCACCCTCACCTCCGGCGCTGCACTCGCCCAAAAGAAATACGACACCGGCGCGTCCGATACCGAGATCAAGATCGGCAACATCATGCCGTATAGCGGTCCGGCCTCGGCCTATGGCATCATCGGCAAGACCGAAGAGGCCTATTTCAGAATGGTCAACGACAAGGGCGGCATCAACGGTCGCAAGATCAACTTCGTCACCTATGACGACGGCTATTCGCCGCCGAAGGCCGTCGAGCAGGTCCGCAAGCTGGTCGAGAGCGACGAGGTGCTGGCCGTCTTCAACCCGCTCGGCACGCCCTCGAACACGGCGATCCAGAAATACCTCAACGCCAAGAAGATCCCGCAGCTCTTCGTCGCCACCGGCGCCACCAAGTGGAACGATCCGAAGAACTTCCCCTGGACGATGGGCTGGCAGCCCTCCTACCAGAGCGAAGCGCACATCTACGCCAAATGGCTGATGAAGGAGAAGCCGGACGCCAAGATCGCGATCCTCTATCAGAACGACGATTTCGGCAAAGACTACCTCAAGGGCACCAAGGACGGTCTCGGCGCGAAGGCCTCGTCCATGATCATCATGGAAGAGAGCTACGAGGTCTCCGAGCCGTCGATCGACGGTCACATCGTCAAGATCAAGGCGGCCAATCCCGACGTGCTCCTGATCTACACCACGCCGAAGTTCGCGGCCCAGACCATCAAGAAGACCGCCGAGCTCAGCTGGAAGCCGCTCCAGATCCTCACCAACGTGTCGATCTCGGTTGGCAGCGTGATGAAGCCAGCCGGCTTCGAAAACGCGCAGGGCGTGTTGTCGGCAGCCTATGCCAAGGACTCCACCGACCCGCAATGGGCCAATGATCCCGGCATGAAGAGGTGGAACGAGTTCGTCGACAAGTACATGCCGGGTGCCGACAAGTCCGATACCAGCATGGTCTATGGCTACGGCGCCGCGTCGACCCTGGCCAAGGCGCTGGAAATGTGCGGCGACGATCTCACCCGTGCCAACCTCATGAAGCAGGCGGCTTCGTTGAAGGATTTTGCGCCGGACACGCTGCTGCCCGGCGTCAAGATCAACACCAGCGCCACCGACTTCGCCCCGATCGCCCAGCTCCAGATGCAGCGCTTCAAGGGCGAGAAGTGGGAACTGTTCGGCGAGATCATCAGCGGCGACGTCGCCTCCGAGTGACCCGCTGACGCAACGATCCGGCGTAGATGGCCCCCGCGGGCAACCGCGGGGGCTTTTTGTTGACGGCGGGTATCAATCTTGTTCAATGCGACCCATCCACCCCGAGGAAGGAGAACAATGCTCGCGGTTCGTTTCCAGGTTGCGTCCCTCTGGGTCGCGCTCGCCTTGTGCACTGCAATGAGCAGCGAAGCGCTGGCGCAGAAGAAATACGACAGCGGCGCATCTGATACCGAGATCAAGATCGGTAACATCATGCCCTATAGCGGGCCGGCCTCCGCCTATGCCTCGATCGGCCGGACCGAGGAGGCCTATTTCAACAAGGTCAATGCCGAGGGCGGCATCAACGGCCGCAAGATCAAGTTCATTTCCTATGATGACGCCTACTCGCCGCCGAAAACGGTGGAGCAGGCGCGGAAGCTGGTCGAGAGCGACGGGGTGCTCCTGATCTTCGGCTCACTCGGCACCTCCACCAACAGCGCCATCCGCAAATACATGAACGAGAAGAAGGTGCCGCAATTGTTCGTGGCGAGCGGCGCGTCGAAATGGAACGATCCAGAGCAATATCCCTGGACCATGGGTTGGCAGCCGAACTACGCGAGCGAGGCGCGCATTTACGGCAAATACCTCATGAAGGAGAAGCCGGACGGAAAGATCGGCGTGCTCTACCAGAACGACGATTTCGGCAAGGACTATCTGAACGGGCTGAAGGAGGGCCTCGGCGCCAAGGCTTCGATGATCGTGCTGGAAGAGGCCTACAGCACCTCGGAGCCGGCCGTCGACGAGCACGTCGTCAAATTGAAAGCCTCCGGCGCCGACGTCTTCATCAGCATCACCACACCGAAATTCACGGCGCAGGCGATCAAGAAGGCGGCAGAGATCAACTGGCATCCGGTCCACGTCATCTCCAACGTCTCCGCCTCGGTCGGCGGCGTGATCGAACCGGCGGGGTTCGAGATCTCGCAAGGCATCCTGTCGGCGAGCTACACCAAGGACGGCTCCGATCCGCAGTGGAATGCCGATGACGGCATGAGAAAGTTCTACAGTTTCCTCGCCCAGTATGACCCCAAGGCCAACAAGCTCGATGCCGGCGTCGTGTTCGGCTATGCCGCCGCGCAGACCATGGTGAAGGTGCTGCAGATGTGCGGCGACGATCTCACCCGCGAGAACGTCATGAAGCAGGCCACCAGCCTGAAGGATTTCGAACCCGATACGCTGCTGCCCGGCATCAAGATCAATACCGCGCCGGACAATTACGCCCCGATCGAGCAGCTCCAGATGATGCGGTTCAAGGGCAGGAAATGGGAGCTGTTCGGCAATATCATCTCCAGCGAGATGGGCCACTGAGCGGCGGTGCAATTCAAGATCGCCGCCTCTGCAAGAAGCAACTCCAGCGGTGGGTTGGCGCCGCAAATCTCACGCGCCGGAATATTCCAGCATCGAAGGATCGCCGGCCCTGCGACGCTCATGCGGTGCGTTCTCCTTGCTGACGGCCGTCGATAGGTATTGAATGCACGATGGAGCGACGAGCAACGATCGCCCCCAACAAGAACAATCGACACATTCAAATCTTCCTAGGGAGATCAAGATGCCTGCAATGCATGTGCGATTGGGGGCCTTCTCGGCTGCCCTCGTGCTGGCTGCCGCCCTTTCCACGGCAGCATCCGCGCAGAAGAAATACGACACCGGCGCATCCGACACCGAAATCAAGATCGGGAACATCATGCCCTACAGCGGACCGGCCTCCGCCTACGGCGTGATCGGCAAGACCGAGGAGGCCTATTTCCGCAAGGTCAACGCAGAAGGCGGCATCAACGGCCGCAAGATCAATTTCGTCTCCTATGACGATGCCTACTCGCCGCCGAAGACCGTGGAGCAGGCGCGCAAGCTGGTCGAGAGCGACGAAGTGCTGCTGATCTTCAATTCGCTTGGCACGCCGCCGAACTCGGCGATCCAGAAATACATGAACCAGAAGAAGGTGCCGCAGCTGTTCGTCGCGACCGGCGCCACCAAATGGAACGATCCGCAGAACTTCCCGTGGACGATGGGCTGGCAACCGAACTACCAGAGCGAGTCGATCATCTACGCCAAGTACATCCTGAAGAATCATCCGAACGCCAAGATCGCCGTGCTCTACCAGAACGACGATTACGGCAAGGACTATCTGAAGGGCTTCAGGGACGGGCTCGGCGCCAAGACGTCGATGATCGTGATGGAGGAAAGCTACGAGGTATCGGAGCCGACCATCGACTCCCACATCGTCAAGCTCAGGGCGACCGGCGCCGACGTGTTCTTCAACATCACGACGCCGAAATTCGCGGCACAGGCGATCAAGAAGAACGCCGAGATCGGATGGAAGCCGCTGCATTTCCTCAACAACGTCTCGGGCTCGATCGGCAGCGTGATCAAGCCGGCCGGCTTCGAGAACGCCCAGGACATCATCTCGTCGCAATATTTCAAGGATCCGACCGACGCGCAGTGGAAGAACGACAAGGCGATGATTGGCTGGAACGAATTCCTGGATAAGTACTATCCGGAGGCGAACCGCGCCGACGCCTCGGTGATGTACGGCTACATCGTGGCCCAGGGTCTCGTTCACGTGCTCAAGGCCTGCGGCGACAATCTGACCCGCGAGAACATCATGAAGCAGGCCGCCAGCATCAAGGACTTCGAGCCGGCCGGCCTGCTGCCGGGCATCAAGGTCAACACGTCGGCCTCCGATTTCGCGCCGCTCTCGCAACTGCAATTGATCCGCTTCAAGGGCGAGCATTGGGAGCGATTTGGCGACGTCTTGAGCGGCGATGTCGGCGGCTGACCTTAACCAGCCGCTAAAGATGTAAGCCTCAATCGACTAAAGACGCATCCCCTGCGGCCTTGCCGCAGGGGTTTTCCTTGAAGCTTTCCGGCAAATCGTATTGAATTGCAGCCGCGTCGCCAAAAAACGAGACAAGAAAAGGGACGCACACACCAAGAAAAATAGGGAGATTGGAATGCCTGCTGTTACCGGCAAGCTTGCGGCCGCATCATTGGCGCTCGCGCTCATTGCGGCTTCGACCTCAACTGCATCGGCCCAGAAGAAATACGATACCGGCGCGACCGACACCGAGATCAAGATCGGCAACATCATGCCCTACAGCGGACCGGCCTCCGCCTATGGCATCATCGGGCGCACCGAAGCCGCCTATTTCAAGAAGATCAACGACGAAGGCGGCATCAACGGCCGCAAGATCAATTTCGTCTCCTACGACGACGCCTACTCACCGCCGAAGACGGTGGAGCAGGCCCGCAAGCTGGTCGAGAGCGACGAGGTGCTGTTCATCTTCAATTCGCTCGGCACGCCGCCGAACTCGGCGATACAGAAATACATGAACTCGAAGAAGGTGCCGCAGCTGTTCGTCGCCACCGGCGCCACCAAGTGGAACGATCCGCAGAACTTCCCCTGGACGATGGGCTGGCAGCCCAACTACCAGAGCGAGACGCAGATCTACGCCAAATACATTCTGAAGGAGCTGCCGAACGCCAAGATCGGCGTGCTCTATCAGAATGACGATTACGGCAAGGATTACCTGAAGGGCCTGAAGGACGGCCTCGGCGCCAAGGCCGCAAGCATGATCGTGCTGGAGGAAAGCTACGAGACGTCGGAGCCGACCATCGACAACCACATCGTCAAGCTGAAGGCGACCGGAGCCGACGTCTTCATCAACATCACCACGCCGAAGTTCGCGGCGCAGGCGATCAAGAAGAACGCCGAGATCGGCTGGAAGCCGATCCACTTCCTCAACAACGTCTCGGCCTCGGTCGGCAGCGTGATCAAGCCGGCCGGCTTCGACAACGCGCAGGACATCATCTCGGCCGCCTACCTGAAGGACGTCTCCGATCCGCAGTGGAAGGACGACGCCGGCATGAAGGCGTTCCTCGACTTCATGACCAAGTACTTCCCTGAAGGCGACAAGCTCGACGGCGGCACCGTGGTCGGCTACGGCGTGGCACAGACGCTGGTGGAAGTGCTGAAGAAGTGCGGCGACAACCTCACGCGCGAGAACGTCATGAAGCAGGCGGCGAGCCTGAAGGACTTCCGCACCGAGGTGCTGCTGCCCGGCATCAAGATCAACACCGGCGCGAACGACTTCGCACCGATCAGCTCGCTCCAGCTCATGAAGTTCAAGGGCGAGAAGTGGGATCTGTTCGGCGACGTGATCAGCGCCGACCCCAGCGGCTAGCCTCCAGCCCGAGTCCATCGGTCCAAATGGCCCTCCGCGAGAGCATCGCGGGGGGCCTTTTCGCCATCACGCGATTGCATATTCGAATGATGGCAAAGCCGGCTTACGCTCCGGCGCCCGATGCGCTAGGCAGGTGAACGGCGGCGCGTGTCGCCACTCCGTTCAAGTCTGCCGAAGGCCATCGCCATGACCGACCGACGTCCCCTGCTCCGCGCGCTCTACGACGCCGCCGTCGCCGCCGCCCATCCCGATGTGGTGCTGGCACCGCATTTGCGGCCGGCGCCCAAGGGGCGCGTGATCTGCCTTGCTGCCGGCAAGGGCGCCGGCGCCATGGCCGCAGCGGCCGAGCGGCACTATCTCGACACGCTCAAGCTCGCCCCGGAACGCCTCGTCGGCATCGCCACCACGCGCCACGGCTATGGCGTGCGGACGCGCCGCATCCGCGTGGTCGAGGCCGGGCATCCCGTGCCGGATGAGGCCGGCCTGAAGGGTGCCGCCGACACGCTCGCGCTCGCTGCCGAAGCCGGGCCGGACGATCTGCTGCTCGTGCTGCTCACCGGCGGCGGCTCGGCGAACTGGATCGCACCGGCGGACGGCATCAGCTTCGCGCAGAAGCAGGCGGTGAACAAGGCGCTGCTGCGCTCGGGCGCGCCGATCGGCGAGATGAACGTCGTGCGCAAGCACCTCTCGCGGATCAAGGGCGGACGCCTGGCGCGCGCCGGCGGGAATGCCGCCGAGATCGTGACGCTCGCGATCTCGGACGTGCCGCATGACGATCCGTCCGCGATCGCCTCCGGCCCGACGGTGCCCGATCCGACCACGCTGGCGGACGCGCGCGCGATCGTGGCGAAGTACAGGCTCGATATCGACGATGCGGTGCGCCGCGCGCTCGACGATCCCGCCAATGAAAGCTGCAAGCCGGGTGACCCGGCCTTTGCGCGCGCACATTTCGAGCTGATCGCGCGGCCCAGGCAGTCGCTCGACGCCGCGGTGAAGCTCGCACGCGCCTCCGGCTACGAGACGATCGATCTCGGCGCAGACCTCGAAGGCGAGGCGCGCGAGGTCGCCGCCGATCACGCCAGGCTGGCGCTGGAAGCACGGGCCCAGGGCAAGCGCGTCGCGATCCTCTCCGGCGGCGAGCTCACGGTGACCGTGCGCGGCCAGGGACGCGGCGGACCGAACCAGGAATACGCGCTGGCGCTCGCCGGCCTGTTGCAGGACATGGCCGGTGTCGCGGCCCTCGCCGGCGACACCGACGGCGCCGACGGTGGCGCCGGCCACCCCACCGACCCCGCCGGCGCGCAGATCGACGCGGCAACGTTCGCAAGGATGAAGGCGCAGGGGCTTGCCCCGCAGGCCTATCTCGACAACAACGACGCGACCTCGTTCTTCGAGGCGACGGGCGATCTGCTGCAGCCGGGACCGACGCTGACCAATGTGAACGACATCAGGGTGATCCTGGTGGATTGAGATCGCGCTCACCCTCCCCTGGAGGGCAAGAGTCAGAATTCGTTGGCGATCTTCGAGAGCATCCCGATCAGGGCTTCGCGGTTGGCCTGACCGAGCAGATCGTTCAGCCGGGCCTCATGCTTGGTGGCGACGAGCTTTTTCGCCCGCGACAGCACGGCCTTGCCCTTGTCGGTCAGCACCAGGATGTGCGAGCGGCGGTCGTTGGTGGAGCGGATCCGCGCGCAAAGATCGCGGCTTTCGAGATTATCGAGCATCGCCACGAAGTTCGGCCTGAGAATGCCGAGGGTGGAGGCGATCTCGGTCTGGTTACGGCCGGGGTTCTTCTCGACCAGGAGCAGGACCGAAAACTGCGCCGGCGTCAGCTGGAGCGAGGCCATGCAGCGCAAGAAGTTCTCGAACACCTTGAGCTGGGCCCGCTTCAGGACATAGCCGAGCTGTTCGGAGAGCTCGCCGAGCTGGAGCGCTTCGGCTTGGACGTCGCCCGCGTCCTTGCGGCCCTTGGCCGCGTCGGCGGGTTTTTCGGAGGACTTTTCAGCGGCTTTCGAAACGGTCATCGCCTCGTGCTCATAATCCCGCTAAATTCGGGACGGGTCGTTCCCCACCCTTGATGTTATATTTGATAATTGTTATGGACCATATCAAATAACGTCAGCGTATTTCAATGGCTGTGAGGGGACCATCCACCGCAATTGCGGAGACCGGTCCTCAATCTTGAGGGGGAGCGTCCGGTCTTGAATACCACCATCATGCTGTTCCTGGTGCAGGACGGCATCACAAATGGCGCGATCTACGCGCTGCTCGGCCTGGCGCTGGTCCTGGTGTTCGCCGTCACCCGCGTCATCCTCATTCCCCAAGGCGAATTCGTCACCTATGGCGCGCTGACCTATGCCTCGCTGGCCGCGGGCCAGATGCCGGGCACGGCCAAGCTCGCGCTCGCGCTCGGCATCGGCGCGTTCGCCTTCGACCTGTTCGTGGCGCGCAAGGCGCTGCATGCGCGGCTGATCGCGCGCAGCCTCATCACCAACATCGTGCTGCCAGCCATCGTGCTGGCGTTGACGCTTTACTTCGCCGCGCAGAAGCCGCCGGTCGTGGTCTGCATCGCGCTGTCGCTGGTGATCGTCGCGATGATCGGGCTCTATCTCTACCGTATCGCGTTCCAGCCGCTGGCGCACACCTCGGTGCTGGTGCTGCTGATCGCGTCGGTCGGTGTCCATCTCGCGCTGCAGGGGCTCGGCTTGCTGTTCTTCGGCGCCGAGGGCCAGCGCGGACCTGCCGTGCTGTCCGGTGCTTTCACCGCCGGCGCGCTGCGCTTCACCGGCCAGAGCATCACCGTCTACGCCATCACCATCGCCTTCATCGTCGGGCTCTGGCTGTTCTTCGGCCTGACGCTCTACGGCAAGGCGCTGCGGGCAACCGCCGTGAACCGGCTGGGAGCGCGGCTCGCCGGCATCCGCACCACGCTGTCCGGGCAGATCGCCTTCCTGCTGGCGTCCGTGATCGGCGCGCTGTCGGGCATCCTGATCGTGCCGATCACGACGCTTTATTACGACAGCGGCTTCCTCATCGGCCTGAAGGGTTTCGTCGCCGCGATCATCGGCGGGCTCGTCAGCTACCCCCTCACCGCCGTCGCGGCGCTGGTGGTCGGCATCGTCGAGGCGTTCTCGTCCTTCTATGCCTCCAACTACAAGGAAGTGATCGTTTTCATGCTGCTGATCCCCGTGCTGCTGCTGCGCTCGCTCGCCGCGCCTGCGGTCGAGGAAGAGAAGGACTGACGCCAAGATGCAGAGCCGGCTTCCCATCCTCATCTTCGCAGCTCTCATGGCGGCCGTCCCGTTCGTCCCGGGCATGCCGCCGTTCTGGATCGTGCTGCTCGACAATATCGGCCTTGCGGCGCTCGTCGCGATGGGCCTCGTGCTGCTGACAGGCGTCGGCGGCCTGACCTCGTTCGGACAGGCAGCCTTCGTCGGCTTCGGCGCCTACACCACCGCGGTGCTGTCGACGGCCTACGGCCTGTCGCCCTGGCTGACGCTGCCGCTGTCGCTTCTGGTCAGCGGATCGCTCGCGGTGCTGCTCGGGCTGATCACCGTCCGTCTTTCCGGCCATTATCTGCCGCTCGGCACGCTGGCCTGGGGGCTCGGGCTGTTCTATCTCTTCAGCAAGCTGGAATTCCTGGGGAGAAACGACGGCATCTCGGCGATCCCGCCGCTGTCGATCGGCGCGTTCAAGATGCTCTCGCCCGGCTCGATCTACTACGCGATCTGGGTCGCCGTGATCCTCTCGGCCCTGCTGACGATGAACCTCCTGGACTCCCGCACCGGCCGCGCCATCCGCGCGCTCAGACGCGGCCATATCGCGGCGGAAGCCTTCGGCGTGCACACGCCGCGCGCAAAACTGCTGGTGTTCATCCATGCCGCGGTGCTCGCCGGCCTCTCCGGCTGGCTCTATGCGCATCTTCAGCGCGCGGTGAACCCGACGCCGTTCGGCGCGCAGGCCGGCATCGAGTATCTCTTCATCGCGGTGGTCGGCGGCGCCGGCTATGTCTGGGGCGGCGTCCTGGGCGCGGCGATCGTCGTGGTGCTGAAGGAGGTGCTGCAAAGCTATCTGCCGCTGATCCTGCCGGGCTCCGGCCAGGTCGAGACCATCGTGTTCGGGATCATGCTCGTGGCCCTGCTGCAGCTTGCGCCCGGCGGCCTCTGGCCCTGGCTGATGTCGTTCTTCCCCGAGCGCACCGATGGCAGGAAGCCGGACACCTCCCTGAAGCTGGAGCATCGCGCCCGCGCGCCCGCCGAGACCGGCGTCCTGCTTCAGGTGGAGAAGGCGCGAAAGCAGTTCGGCGGCGTGGTCGCGGTGAACAACGTTTCCTTCGAGGTCCAGGCCCGCGAGATCGTCGCACTGATCGGACCGAACGGCGCCGGCAAGAGCACGACCTTCAACCTGATCACCGGCGTGCTGTCGGCGACCTCGGGTTCGATCTCGGTGCTCGGTCGGAAGGTCGACAACGCGCCGCCACAGGAGATCGTCAAGCTCGGCATCAGCAGGACCTTCCAGCACGTCAAGCTCGTCCCCGACATGACCGTGCTGGAGAACGTCGCGATCGGCGCGCATTTGCGCGGCCATTCCGGACCCGTTTCCTCCATGCTGCGGCTCGACCGCGCCGATGAGGCCAAGCTGCTCGCCGAAGCTGCCCGCCAGATCGAGCGTGTCGGCCTCACCGAGCAGATGCACCAGCTGGCAGGCTCGCTCTCGCTCGGCCAGCAGCGCATCGTCGAGATCGCCCGCGCGCTCTGCGTCGATCCGATGCTGCTGCTGCTCGACGAGCCGGCCGCGGGCCTGCGTCACATGGAAAAGCAACGGCTGGCAGCTCTACTCCGCGAGCTGCGCGACGGCGGCATGAGCGTGCTGCTGGTCGAGCACGACATGGGGTTCGTGATGAACCTTGCCGACCGCATCGTGGTGCTCGATTTCGGCACCAAGATCGCGGAAGGCACGCCGGCGACGATCAAGACCAATCCCGAAGTGATCAAGGCCTATCTCGGAGTGGCGGCATGAGCACGCTGTTGTCCGTCACCGATGCCCATGTCGCCTATGGCAAGGTCGAGGCGGTGCGCTCGGTTTCGCTCGAGGTCGGGGCCAACCAGATCGTCACCATCGTCGGCGCCAATGGCGCCGGCAAGACCACGCTGCTCTCGGCCGTCATGGGCATTCTGCCGCTGAAGGGCCGCGTCGCCTTTGCCGGCCAGGATCTCGCACGGCTCGACATCGAGGACCGCGTCGCGATGGGTCTCGGCCTCGTCCCCGAGCACCGCGAATTGTTCGTGACCATGAATGTCGAGGACAATCTCGAGCTGGGCGCGTTCCGCATCGAGCGAAGCAAGGCCAAGGCCTCGATGGAGCGGGTCTACACGCTGTTCCCGCGGCTGAAGGAGCGGCGCAAGCAGCTCGCCGGCACGCTCTCCGGCGGCGAGCAGCAGATGCTCGCGATGGGCCGCGCACTGATGGGCGAGCCCAAGCTCCTGATGCTGGACGAGCCGAGCCTGGGGCTTGCGCCGATCATCGTCGCCGACATTTTCCGCATCGTCACCGAGCTGCGCGCCAGCGGCGTCTCGGTGCTGCTGGTCGAGCAGAACGCGCAGGCCGCGCTGAAGATCGCGGACCAGGCCTACGTGATGGAGCTCGGCGAGTTCGTGCTCAGCGGCAAGGCCAGCGACATCGCGGCAAACGAGCGGGTGGCCGCGAGCTATCTCGGCTTCCAGCACGAAGGCGCGAGCGTGGTGTGACTCTTACCCCCCTGGAGGGGGACGGTCGGCTCATATCGAGCGAAGCGAGGCATGAGACGGGGTGGGGTGACGGTCTCTCCTCGTAGAACACTGCCCGCGTGGAGAAATCGACCCACCCCGCTCGCGCTTCGCGCGATCGACCCTCCTCCTCCAGGGGAAGGTAAGAAAGCAGCAGGTTAGGGAACTACTCCCCCCACCTTCTCGCCCTTCAGCGCCGCGACTTCCGCTTCCAGTTCCGCGATCCGCTGGTCCCTCGCCGCCAGCGCCGCCGCGACATCGCCGGCGTCGAACTTCTGCGGGATGTGCTGCGGGCAGTTGGTGTCCCAGGCTGCGATCTTGAACAGGATCACCTGTTCGGGCCGCGCGCGGTAGCCTTTCGGCATCAATGACGTGGTCAGTGCCTCGTCGTCCTCAACTATGCGCGCCTCGCCCCAGATCTTCACCCTGCGGCGATGGGCGTAATCCATCACGAAGATATAGGCCTTGGGGTTCTCCGAGAGATTGCCTTGCGTGATGAACTGCTGATTGCCGGCATAGTCGGTGAAGGCAAGCGTCTGCTTGTCGAGCACCTTGAGAAAACCCTTCGGGCCGCCGCGGTGCTGAATGTAGGGCTGGCCGTCGGCCGCGGCGGTAGCGAAATAGAAGCTGTTGGCCTCAGTCAGGAAGGCCGCGAGGTTGTCGTCGACCTCGGTGCGCCAGCCGCGCTGCTCGCTGCGCGCATAGGCCTCACGCGAGCCCTTGCGCGCCTGGATCGCCTTCACCGCGGGCGAGAAGGCGACGTCGCTGGCATAGGTGTGAACTGCTGTCGTCATCGGAACATCTCCTGAAATTCCGGCGCATCGCTGCGTCTTCCTTCGCAAGATGGACCCTTACGCCAACCAAAACAATCGACCCGCTTGACACTTCATCGTTGCGATATATGCAATAATACCATGGACCGCCTCGAAGCCATGCACGTCTTCGTCACCGTCGCCGATCTGCGCGGCTTTGCGCCGGCGGCGCGCAAGCTGCAGCTGTCGCCCTCGGCAGTGACGCGAACGATCGCGGCGCTGGAGGAGCATCTCGGCGCGCGGCTGTTGCAGCGGACGACCCGGCAGGTGAGGTTGACCGACGTCGGCACCCGGTATCTGGAGCGCGTCAGGCGCATCCTCGCCGACGTCGATGAAGCCGATGGCTCGGCACGGGAGGAGCGCAACCGCCCGAGCGGGCGTCTGGTGGTGTCGGCCCCGGTCGGCTTCGGCCGGCTGCATGTCGGGCCGGTCATGACCGCCTATCTCACCCGTTATCCAGAAGTCGCCTGCGAACTGCGGTTGTCGGACCATCTCGTCAACCTCGTGGAGGACGCCGTCGACGCCGCGGTGCGGATCGGCCATCTCGCCGATTCCTCGCTGGTCGCGCGCCAGGTCGGCGAGATGCGGCGGATCGTGGTGGCCACGCCCGGCTATCTCAAGCGCCACGGCGAGCCGAAGACGCCTGAGGCCTTGCTCGAGCACCAGACCATCCAGTTCGGCCCCTGGTCCGAATGGCGCTTCCGGCGCGATGGCCGCGACATCGAGGTGACGCCGACCCCGCGCTTCACCAGCAACAGCGCCGACGCGGCGCTGCAATATGCCGAGGCCGGCGGCGGCGTGACGCGCGTGCTGGCCTATCAGGCCGCCGAAGGGCTGAAGCGCGGACGGCTGAAGATCGTGCTGGCGAAATATGAGCAGCCGGCACTGCCGATCCACATCGTCTATCCGACCTCGCGCCTGCTCTCGGCGAAGGTGCGCGCGTTCATCGATCTCGTGGTGGAAACGGCGAAGTGGAGGTTTGGGTGAAATTCGTGTCCCGGACAAGCTGCAACTCCCTGGACGTTGCAGCGCAGAGCCGGGACCCAGGAGCAGCAGGTTGGACTGCGGATGGATGGGCCCCGGCTCTGCAACGCACCGCGGAAGTGGCGCTGCGCCGCCTCCGGGGCACGAGACCGATCACCCCTTCTTCGGCACCACCCTGAACGTCCCGCTCGCCCGCGCGATTACGGCGTCGTCGGCCTTCACCAGGCATTGCGCGAAACAGATCGTGCTCCCGGTCTTGATCGCCTCGCCCTCGACCGCGAGCCATTGGCCGATCTCGGCCGCGCCGACATAGTCGACCGACAGCGAAATCGTGACGAGGGACGTCGTCCAGCCGGTCGCCTGGGCGCAGCTGTATCCCATGGCGGCATCGGCCAGTGCCGCGATCAGGCCGCCATGGATCAGCCCGCGCGCATTGGTGTGCGGCGTCGCCAGCCGCAATCCCACGGTGACGTTCTTGTCGGACTTCTTCGAATAAAGCGGCTCCCAGGGATCGGTGAGCGGAGATTTGCGGAAATGCGGCTCGAAGCCGGCGGGGACGTCAGGCATGGTCATGGCGGTCTCGCGTTGCTGTGTGGCCGGCATTGAACGCGATAGACGTGGCAGATGCATCAATTACAAAGTTTCAAACGGAATTTGCGCGGGCGTTTGAAACGGATGCGCCTCGTCATTGCGAGGAGCTCTTGCGACGAAGTAATCCAGGCTGTCTGCGCGAAGGGATTCCTGGATTGCTTCGCGGAGCCTCTCATCGGGCCGCGCTTCGCGCGGACCCGTTGGCTCGCAATGACGACGCGGACAAAGCGATGCCGTCCTAAAATGGCAGCCCGACATAATTCTCCGACAGCGATGTCATCGCCGCCTGGGACTGCGTGACGTAGTCGAGCTCGGCGAGCTGGATACGGGCGCCGATGGTGCCGGTGTCAGGGAATTTGTGCAGCATCGAGGTCATCCACCAGGAGAACCGCACGGCTTTCCAGACGCGCGCCAGCGCCTTGCTGGAATAAGCGTCAATGCCGGCGCTGGATCGCTCGTCGTAGAATTCGCGCAGCGCGCTCGACAGATAATGCGCATCGCTGGCGGCGAGGTTCAGGCCCTTGGCGCCGGTCGGCGGCACAATGTGAGCGGCGTCGCCGCACAGGAACATTTTGCCGAAACGCATCGGCTCGGCGACGAAGCTGCGCAGCGGCGCGATGCTCTTTTCGATCGACGGGCCCGTGACGAGGCTGTCGGCCGCTTCCTGGTCGAGCCGGCGCTTCAACTCGTCCCAGAAGCGGTCGTCCGGCCATTGGTCGACATGATCGTCGAGCGCACATTGCACATAGTAACGGCTGCGCTTGGTCGATCGCATCGTGCACAGCGCAAAGCCGCGGGCGTGGTTGGAATAGATCAGCTCATGGCTGACAGGCGGGGTGTCGGACAAAATGCCGAGCCAGCCGAATGGATAGACCCGCTCGAACTCCTCGATCGCCGAAGATGGGGCGCTCGCGCGGCTGACGCCGTGGAAACCGTCGCAGCCGGCGATGAAATCGCAATCAATCGCGTGGGTGACGCCATCTTTCACATAGGTCACGCGCGGGTGACTGCCGTCGAAATCATGCGGCTGCACGTCCCTGGCCTCGTAGACGGAGATGAGACCAGCGGCCTTCCTCGCATTCATCAGGTCGAGCGTGACCTCGGTCTGGCCGTAGATCATCACCGTCTTGCCGGTCGCGCCCTTCATGTCGATGCGGTGACGGCGGCCGGAGAAGGCGAGCTCGATACCTTCATGCACCAGACCTTCGGCATGTGCGCGCGCGCCAGCGCCGACCTGATCGAGCAGTGAGACGGTTCCTTCCTCCAGGAGACCCGCGCGGATGCGGCCGAGCACGTAATCCGGGCTCTGCCGCTCCAGGATGACGTTGTCGATGCCGTATGTGTGCAGCAGTTGCCCGAGCAACAATCCGGCCGGCCCGGCCCCGATGATTGCGACTTTTGTCCGCAATACTTGCTCCTTCCGATCCTGTAGGCTTTCGTCGCGGGTCGCTTGTCGCCTCGCTCCGTGCAGGATAATTATATCATATAACGGTTGGGAAGAAGGGAGGGCGTTCGCCGCAGCGCGACAAATCCATGCAACATGGATGATGTAGACGGCGTGGCAAGGTGCGCGCCAGTTTCCGGCTTGAACGCGCCGGCCAATTAGATAACATGTTAATTAACGAGACCGGGCCATCGAAGCCCGCCGTCGAAAACAGGGAGAGACGCGTGATGAGGAAAGCCTGTCTGGCGTTGCTGCTGGCAGCAAGCGTGAGCCCAGCGTTCGCGCAGGAGAAGACCTTCGATCTGAAGATCTCGCACTGGGTGCCGGCCTCGCATCCGCTGCAGAAATCGCTGGAGGACTGGGCCGCCGCGGTCGAGAAGGATTCCGGCGGCACCGTCAAGGGCAAGGTGTTTCCGGCCCAGCAGCTCGGCAAGGCGTTCGACCATTACGACATGGCGCGCGACGGCATCGCCGATGTCACCTACGTCAATCCCGGCTATCAGCCCGGCCGCTTCCCCATCATCGGCGCAGGCGAACTGCCCTTTCTGATCTCGGACGCCAAGGGCGGCTCGATGGGGCTCGACGCCTGGTATCGCAAATATGCCGAGAAAGAGATGAAGGACGTCAAATACTGTCTCGCCTTCGTCCACTCGCCCTCCTCGTTTCACTCCCGCACCAAGAAGATCGTCCACCCTGAGGACGTGAAGGGCCTGAAGATCCGCCCCGCTCATGCCACCATGGCGAATTTCGTTACCTCGCTCGGCGGCACCAATGTGCAGTCCTCAGCACCCGAAGTGCGCGACATCATCGAGCGCGGCGTCGCCGACGGCGTCACCTTCCCCTGGGGCTCCCTGGTGCTGTTCGGCATCGACAAGGTGACCAAGTACGACATGGAGGCGCCGCTCTACACCACGACCTTCGTGTTCGTGATCAACAAGGACAAGTACAATACGATGTCCGACAAGCAGAAGGCCGCGATCGACAAGAATTGCACGGTCGAGATGGCGGGCGCGGTCGGAGAGCACTGGGGCAAGTTCGAGGATGCCGGCATCGCCAAGGTGAAGGCGGAGTCCGGTCACGAGGTCTACAAGCTGACGGCCGAGCAGACCGCCGCCTGGAAGAAGGCCGCCGAGCCGCTGGTCAAGACCTGGAGCGATAATGCCAAGAAGGCCGGCGCCGATCCCGATGCGGCGCTCGCGGACCTGAAGGCATCGCTGAAGAAGTACAACGCGCTGGCGGAGTGACGCCGCGGCGCAGTCGCTGCACCTCTCCCGCTTGCGGGAGAGGTCGGCGCGTCGCGCCGGGTGAGGGTTCTCTCCTCTAGGGGATTGTCGCGTTATGGAAACACCCTCTCCCTAACCCTCCCCCGCAAGCGGGGGAGGGAGCGCAGCTTCATCGTGGACACACCTCGCACTCGTCGGAAGGACTCTTTCCCCATGAAGCGCTCCTGGATGGACCGCATCATCGACTCGATCGAATGGATCGCGGCCGGCTTCGTCGGCATCGTCGCGCTCGACATCTTCCTGTCGGTGCTGCTGCGCAACACGCTGAACTATTCGATCCCCGACAGTTTCGACATCGGCCGCATGCTGCTCGGCATCCTCATTTTCTGGGGCATCGCGGCGACGTCCTATCGCGGCACCCACATCACGGTGGACCTGGTCTGGGGCAATGTCGGTCCGCGCTATCAGCGCTGGATCGACGTGTTCGCGACGCTAGTGCTGCTGTTCGTCGTCACAGTGCAGACCTGGACGCTGTTCGACAAGGTGCGCGGCACCTACAACGACAACGTCCAGACTTTCGACCTCCACATGCCGACCTGGCCGTTCTTCGCGGTCGCCTGGATCGGCGACGTCTGCGCCGTGCTGCTGATCGCGATTCGCACCTACCGGCTGATCTTCCATCCCGAAGAGATGCACGACCCCAAGATCAAGGCGACGGAGTAGTCATGAGCACCGATGCCGTCGCCGTTATCGGCTTCGTTTCCCTCTTTGTCCTGATGCTGCTGCGCGTGCCGGTCGGCATGGCCATGGGCCTCGTCGGCGTCTCCGGCTTTTCCTATCTCATCGGCGCGACGCCGGCGCTGAAGCTGGTCGGCCAGACCTCGATGCGAACGGTCACCGATTACACGTTCGGCGTCATTCCGATGTTCCTGCTGATGGGCTCCTTCGTCAGCAATTCCGGCATGAGCCGCGAGCTGTTCCGGGCCGCCAACGGCTTTGTCGGCCACTTGCGCGGCGGGCTTGGCATTGCCACCGTCGGCGCCTGCGGCGGCTTCGCCGCGATCTGCGGCTCGTCGGTGGCGACCGCCGCGACCTTCTCCGCGGTCGCCTACCCCGAGATGCGCCGGTTCGGCTATCCGCAATCCTTCGCCACCGGCGTGATCGCGGCGGGCGGCACGCTGGGCGCGATGCTGCCGCCCTCCACCGTGCTTGCGGTCTACGGCATCATCACCGAGCAGGACATCGGCAAGCTCTTCATCGCCGGCATCATCCCGGGCCTGCTCGCGATGACCATGTACATGATCACGATCTTCCTGATCGGCTATTTCCGCCCCGACTTCCTGCCCAAGGGCAAGGTGACACCCTGGCGCGAACGTTTTGCCGGATTGAAGGAGATCTGGGCGCCGGTGCTGCTGTTCGTCTTCGTGATCGGCGGTCTCTACGGCCTGCCCTTCCTGCCGCGCTTCACGCCGACCGAGGCCGGTGGCGTCGGCGCCACCGGCGCCTTCATCATCGGCGTGCTGACGGGCCGCCTCGACCGCGAGAAGGTGCTGGCCTCGCTGCTCCAGGCCACGCGCACCGCGGCCGCGGTGTTCACCGTGCTGATCGGCGCGCTGATCTTCGGCTATTTCCTCACGGTGACGCAGACGCCGCAGAAGGTGACGGAATTCCTCACCGGCCTCGGCCTCGGGCCCTACGGCGTATTGGCGCTGATCATGGTGATGTATCTCGTGCTCGGCTGCCTGATGGACGCCATGGCGATGATCATCCTGACCGTTCCGATCATCTTTCCGGTGATCATGCATCTCGGCTTCGACCCGATCTGGTTCGGCATCATCATCGTCATGACCGTCGAGCTCGGCCTGATCCATCCGCCGGTCGGCATGAACGTCTTCGTCATCAAAAGCGTGGTGAAGGACGTGTCGTTCTCCACGATCTTCACGGGCGTGATCCCGTTCGTGGCGACCGACCTCGTGCGCCTCGTGATCCTGATCGCCTTCCCGCTGCTGGCGACCTGGCTGCCGACGCGGATGATGGCGCATTGAAGAGGTGAAGCGATGACCACGCCGACATTAGAAACCAAATACGTCTTCACCATCACCGCGCGGATCGGCGACGTCGTCACCGCCGGCGAGACCGGGATCGGCGTCCGCCGCATCATTCCGATCATCGGCGGCGAGGTGACGGGCGCGGTCAAAGGCCGTGTGTTGCCGTTCGGCGCTGACTTCCAGACCATCCGTCCCAACGAGCTGATCGATCTCGAGGCGAAATACGCCTTCGAGACCGGCGACGGCGCGATCGTCTATGTCGAGAACAAGGGCATGCGCTTCGGCCCGGTCGAGCTCCTGCAACAGCTCAAGCGCGGCGAGCCGGTCGATCCCAAGCTGATCTACTTCCGCACCGTGCCGCGGTTCGAGACCGGGCACGACAAGTATCGCTGGCTGATGGAGCACATCTTCGTCGGCTCGGCCGCGCGCCATGCGGACCGCGTCGTGATCGACGTGCACCAGGTCATGTGAGGAAGCTGCCACCTCGTCATTGCGAGCGCAGCGAAGCAATCCAGAGTCCCTCCAGGGAAAGATTCTGGATTGCTTCGCTGCGCTCGCAATGACGGAGAATGTGGCAACAGTTGCGCATTCCAACCTCCTCCCGGGCCGCCGCCTCGCCGGGCGGACGCCGGGCAGCTCAATGCCGGCCGAGGGCGACTATCCGGCGCCGCCCTCCTTGACTCGCCCGGAATTCGTTATACAACATAACTATTCTGACAAGGACGCAAATGACACAGGGAAACGCCGAGACCGCTAGCGCGGGCGCCTCCGGGCTTTTGAAGATCGAGCGGGCGGACCGGGTTCTGACCGTGGGTCTGAACCGGCCGGCCAAGCGCAATGCGCTCAATGACGGCATTATCCTGGAAATCGGCGAGTGTTTTGCGTCCCTGCCCGAGGACATCGGCGCGGTGGTGATCCACGGCATCGGCGATCATTTCTCCTCAGGCCTCGACCTCTCCGAGCTGACCGAGCACGACGCGACCGGCGGCCTGCTCCATTCCCAGATGTGGCACCGGGTGTTCGACCGCATCCAGTACAGCCGCGTGCCCGTGATCGCGGCGCTGCGGGGGGCGGTGATTGGCGGCGGGCTGGAGCTGGCCTGCGCGGCGCATATCCGCGTCGCCGAGCCCTCGACCTATTTCGCGCTGCCGGAGGGGCAGCGCGGCATCTTCGTCGGCGGCGGCGGCTCGGTGCGGCTGCCGCGGCTGATCGGTGTCGCCAGAATGATGGACATGATGCTGACCGGACGCGTCTATAGCGCGACCGAGGGCGCATCCTACGGCTTCGCGCAATATCTGACGGAGGCCGGCAACGGCCTCGGCAAGGCGCTGGAGCTCGCGACCAAGATCGCCTCCAACGCGCCGCTGACCAATTTTGCCGTGTTGCAGGCGCTGCCGATGATCGCGGAGGCCAATCCGCAGACGGGCCTCTTGATGGAATCGCTGATGGCGACCGTCGCGCAGAGCGACAAGGAGGCCAAGCGCCGGATCCGCGAGTTCCTCGAACACAAGACCGCGAAGGTGAAGCCCAAGTCATGAGCGTAAAGTCATGAGCGCGCAGCCGTCCTCTTCCGGCACGGAGCGCGGCGCGAACACTTTCCCGCTGCGGCCGATCTCGTTCGGCGATCCCGCCGTCAACATCGAGCGCCGCGATGACGGCGCGATTTACCTCAGGCCGAAGCAGCCGCTCGGCGACTATCCCGTCCGCATCACCGACCGCCTGCATCATTGGGCGACGACGACGCCGGAGCGCGTCTTCATGGCCGAGCGCGAAGGCGGGCGCGGCTGGCGCAAGATCACCTATGCTGAGCTGCTCATTGCGAGCCGGCACATTGCATCAGGCCTGATTGCGCGCGGCCTGTCCGCAGAGCGCCCGGTCGTGATCCTCTCCGGCAACTCGATCGACCACGCCTTGCTCGCCTTCGGCGCGTTCTATGCCGGCATTCCGTTCTGCCCGGTGTCGCCGGCCTATTCGCTGGTGTCGAAGGATTACGGCAAGCTATCTTACCTGATGAAGCTGCTGACGCCCGGCCTCGTCTTCGCCGAGGACGGCGACAAGTTCGCCGACGCACTCACCGCCAATGTCTCGCTCGGCACCGAGATCGCCGCGTCCTATGGCCATGTGCCGGGCCGCGACGTCACCCTGCTCGCCGACCTCATGGCAACGCCGCTCCGCAGCGATCTCGACGACGTCCACGGCCGGATCGGCCCCGACACCATCGCAAAATTCCTGCTGACCTCGGGCTCGACCGGCAACCCCAAGGCCGTCATCAACACCCAGCGCATGATCTGCGCCAACCAGGTCATGCTGCGCGAGACGCTCGCCTTCCTGAAGGACGAGCCGCCCGTCATCATCGACTGGCTGCCCTGGAACCACACCTTCGGCGGCAACCACAATATCGGCCTGACGCTCTACAATGGCGGCTCGATGTATCTGGACGCCGGCAAGCCGATGCCCGGCGGCATCGAGGAGACGGTGCGCAATCTCCAGGAGATTTCGCCCACGGTCTATTTCAACGTGCCCAAGGGCTACGAGTCGCTGCTGCCGTATTTGCGCGACGATCAGGGTCTGCGCGCAAAGTTCTTCGACCGGCTGCACGCGATGTTCTTCTCGGGCGCGGCGCTGTCGCCCTTCGTCTGGGACAGCCTCGATGAGCTCGCGGTGAAGGAAAAAGGCTACCGCGTGCCGATGCTGACGGGCCTCGGCGCGACCGAGACTGCGCCGTTCTTCATGTCGGTCAATCCACGCACCAGCCGCTCCGGCCATGTCGGCCTGCCGGTCTCGGGCAATGACGCCAAGCTGGTGCCGAACAACGGCAAGCTGGAGGTGCGCTGCAAGGGGCCGAACGTGATGCCCGGCTACTGGCGCCAGCCCGACATCACGGCAAAATCGTTCGACGAGGAAGGCTTCTACAAGCTCGGCGATGCGCTCAAGCCAGCCGATCCCGACGATCTCAACGCCGGCTTCGACTTCGACGGCCGCGTCAGCGAGGATTTCAAGCTGGCGAGCGGCACCTGGGTCAGCGTCGGTCCGTTGCGGGCGCGCTTCGTCGCGGCCTGCGCGCCGCTGGTGCGCGACGTCGTCATCGCCGGCATCAACCGCGACGAGATCTCCGCGCTGGTCGTGCTCGATCTCGACGGTTGCCGGCTGATCAACCCGACGCTGCCGACCGACGATCTCGTCGTCGCCACGCGCGACCGGCTGGTACGCGAGGCGTTTCGCGAGCGCCTGACCCGTTTCCTCAGTCAAGCCACGGGCTCCTCGACACGGATCACGCGCGCGATCCTGATGGACACGCCGCTGTCGATCGACAAGGGCGAGGTCACCGACAAGGGCTCGATCAATCAGCGCGCGGTGCTGGAGCATCGCGGCGAACTGATCGAGGAGCTCTACGCTGCCAATCCGTCGAACCGTGTGATATCGGTCGCTTGAGAAATCATCGCCAAAGGAGAACGCCATGTTGTTGAAGGATCAGGCAGCCATCGTGACCGGCGGTGCATCGGGGCTTGGCGCTGCCACTGCGCGAAAACTGGCGGCGCAGGGCGCCAAGGTCGCCGTGTTCGACCTCAATGCCAAGCTTGCGGAAACGGTCGCGGCGGAGATCAAGGGCGTCGCCGTGACCTGCGACGTCTCCGATGCCGCCTCCGCTGAAGCTGCGATCGCCCAGGCGGCGAAGGCCCACGGCCCGGCCCGCGTGCTGGTCAACTGCGCCGGCATCGGCGTTGCCAAGCGCGTCGTCGGCCGCGACGGCCCGATGGCGCTCGCCGATTTCGACAAGGTGATCAAGGTCAACCTGATCGGCACCTTCAACATGCTGCGCCTTGCCGCGACCGAGATGTCCAAGCTCGAGCCGCAGGCGACCGGCGAACGCGGCGTCATCATCAACACCGCCTCCGTCGCGGCCTATGATGGCCAGATCGGCCAGTCGGCCTATTCCGCCTCCAAGGGCGGAATCGTCGGCATGACGCTGCCGATCGCGCGCGAGCTCGCGCAGTTCGGCGTACGCGTGCTGACCATCGCGCCCGGCCTGTTCCTGACGCCGCTGCTCGCCAACCTGCCGCAGGAAGCGCAGGACTCGCTCGCCGCAGCGATCCCCTTCCCGCGCCGGCTCGGCAATGCCGACGAGTTTGCCGCGCTCGCGCTGCACATGGTCGAGAACGCCTATCTGAACGGCGAAGTGGTGCGCCTCGACGGCTCGCTGCGCATGGCGCCGAAGTAAGGCGGCATCCATGTTCGTGAACCGGCGCGAGGTCCAGATCCAGTGGGGCGATTGCGACCCTGCCAACATCGTCTATTACCCGCGCTATTTCGCGATGTTCGACGATTCGATCTCAACCCTGTTCGAGGTCGCCGGCTTCTCCAAGCAGGATCTGGTCCGCAAATACGGCCTGGTGGGCATTCCCATGGTCGACACGCGGGCCAAGTTCTACATCCCCTCGACCTATGGCGACTGGATCACCATCGAAACCAAGATCGAGAGCATCAAGCGCTCGAGCTTCGAGGTGAAGCACAACGTCTACAAGGGCGAGGCGCTGGCGATCGAAGGGTTCGAGACCCGCGTTCTCGTCGGCCGCGATCCCGTTAACCCAGACAAATTGAAATCGGCACCATTCCCGGCGGAAATGGTAGCCAAATTCACGGGAAGCTAAATCGCCGCATCACCAAAAGAGGGGGCTGAATTACCCCCCGATTTCTGCTTTCAAAGAAACTCGTCAAGGGAGGAATAGATGAAACGTTTTTATTTGACCGCCGCCATCACTGCGGCCGCGCTGGTGCTGCCGGCATTGCCCGCGCTGGCCCAGACCAGCGAAATCACCATCGGCATCACCACCACCACGACCGGCCCGGGCGCCGCGCTCGGCATTCCCGAGCGCAATGCGCTGGAATTCGTGCCGAAGGAAATCGGCGGCGTGCCGCTGAAGGTGATCGTGCTCGACGACGGCGGCGATCCCACCACCGCGACCACCAACGCCCGCCGCTTCGTGACCGAGTCCAAGGCCGACATCATCATGGGCTCGGCCCTGACACCGCCGACCATCGCGGTCTCCAACGTCGCCAATGAGGCCGGCATCCCGCATTTCGGCCTCGCGCCGTTCCCGATCACGCCCGAGCGCATGAAGTGGTCGGTCGCGATGCCGCAGCCGATTCCGATCGTGGGCAAGGTGCTGTACGATCACATGAAGTCCAAGGGCGTGAAGACGCTCGGTTATATCGGCTATTCCGATTCCTACGGCGACCTCTGGTTCAACGACCTCAAGGCCCAGGCCGTACCGATGGGCATGACCATCGTCGACGAGGAGCGCTTTGCCCGTCCGGACACCTCGGTGACCGGACAGGTGCTGAAGCTGGTTGCCGCCAATCCCGACGCGATCCTGGTCGGCGCGTCCGGCACCGCAGCCGCGCTGCCGCAGACGGAGCTGCGCGAACGCGGCTACAAGGGCCTGATCTACCAGACCCACGGTGCTGCCAGCATGGACTTCATCCGCATCGCCGGCAAAGCGGCCGAGGGCGTGCTGATGGCCTCGGGCCCTGTGATGGACCCCGAGGACCAGCCGGACACCGCGCTGACCAAGAAGCCGGGCCTCGCGCTCAACTCGGCCTATGAGGCCAAGTACGGCCCGAACAGCCGGAGCCAGTTCGCCGGCCATTCCTACGATGCCTTCGAGATCCTGAAGCGGATCATTCCGACGGCGCTGAAGACCGCGAAACCCGGCACGCCTGAATTCCGCGAAGCCATCCGCCAGGCGCTGCTGACGGAAAAGGAGCTCGCGGCAAGCCAGGGCGTCTACAACTTCACCGAAAAGGACCGCTACGGCCTCGACGAGCGCTCGCGCATCCTGCTCACGGTGAAGGACGGCAAGTACACGCTGGTGAAGTAGGCGCAGCGAAAGTTCTGAGACGACGAGAGCCGGCCTGATGGGCCGGCTCTTTTGTTTGTTTAATGGAGTGAGCTGCGGCTTCGGCGCCGGTGCGCCCCCTCTCCCGCTTGCGGGAGAGGGTTGGGGAGAGGGTGCCTCCGCGCTGGGACCGTCCGAGGCCTGGAGATAGTCCCCCAGAGGAGAGAGCCCCCACCCGGCGCTACGCGCCGACCTCCCTCGCAAGCGGGAGAGGTTGCATTGAACCCGCGGACGTGCCGGTGGCCTCAAGCCGCCTGCCGTAGCGGGGTCCAGGCGAACTCCGGATAGTAGTCATCCATCATGCGGTCGACATAGGCGGTGAGGTTTGGAAAGCCCTCGGCGCGCTCGCGCAAAGCCGATTCGAAGAACGGCGAGAGAACACCGGCGAGCATGCCGAAAGCGGTGGCATCGACGCCGCAGGGCTTGTTGCCCATCAGGTACGCCTTGTCGCCGAGTTGCACCGACAGCGCGAACAGCGAGCGCACCGCGAGATCAACGTCGTCATCCGGCGCATGGCGGCCGAGGCCGGAGAGCAGATAGTTCTCGGCGACGCGGAATTGCGCATCCTCGCGCAGCTTCTCGCGGTTGTGCTCAGGCGCGCCGTCGAAGAAATGCGCAGGCCCCTTGGCGAAATTGACCGGATCGACCCAGCGTGCGCCGACCAACGCCCAATAGACGTGATGCTCGACCATCCGCTCGAATGCCCAGGCCTGCGCGCGTTCCTGCAACGAGAGCCCAGCATCGAAATCGAAGCCGTAGCGGCGCTCGATATGGGCGCGGATGAAGGTGGAATCGGCCACCGCCTCGCCGCCGTCGTCGATGAAGGGCAGCTGCCCCTTGGGGGAAGCGGGCGGCATCGCCCGCTCCTTCCGGTAAGGCAGCCCCGCCATCTTGAGCTGCACTTCCGTCTTGGTGACGAAGGGGCTGATTTCCGGCAGGCCGAAGCCGGCGCCAAAACCGTAAAGCGTGATCATGCGAGCTCTCCTGAACCTGTCGAACGATTTGACGGAACCTAGCGACCGGCTGCTGCCACCATGGTGGCAGCAGCCGTGATATCTTCTGCGAAGCGGGCCCCTCGCCAGGCCCGGCCCATCACGTGCCGGACCAGCGCATCCGCGGCATGGAGCAGCGAACGCGTCACGGCGGTCGCGAGCGCAAGGCGGAGGTCGACGACCGTGACATCGAGCGAAACGAGGCGGCGGAATGCCCAGGCCTGCCATGCCTGGACCTGGAAAGGCTGGCTCCGCCACAACGGGCCGGCCGGGCCGAAATGGGTTGGAATGATCATGGACAAATCCTCTTCAGTCGATGTGTTGTCCCGGTATAGAACTCCCCTGCTGCCAACATCCTGTCAGCAGCCGCGCGCCGCCTTCTGAAAAAGACCACCGAGAAAAAAGCAGCGACAAGGGACTGTCATGAGACGCGCCGACCGGCTGTTTCAAATCATCCAGGTACTGAGGCGCACGCGTAAGCCGCTGACGGCGGACGCGATCGCGGCCGAGCTCGAGACGTCGAAGCGTACGATCTATCGCGACATCGCGACGCTGATCGGCCAGCGCGTGCCGATCCGCGGCGAAGCCGGCATGGGCTACATCCTGGAAAAGGGTTTCGACCTGCCGCCCTTGATGCTGACGCCCGACGAGATCGAGGCGGCGGTGCTGGGCGCGCAATGGGTCGCAGGCCACGCCGATTCCGCGCTGGCGCGCGCGGCCGAAGACTTGATGGCGAAGATCGCCGACACCGTGCCCGAGCGCCTGCGGCCCTTCGTGCTGGAGCCCGCGAGCCGGGCGCGGCCGAGCTGGAACAGGGAGCCGGACCGCCTGGACATGGCGCGCACCCGCACCCAGATCCACGAAGGCAAGAAGATCGTGCTGCGCTACCGTGACGAGCAGGGCCGCCCCAGCGAGCGCGTGATCTGGCCGATTTCGGTCGGCTATCTCGAAGCCGTGCGGCTGCTGGCGGCCTGGTGCGAGTTGCGCAGCGACTTCCGCAGCTTCCGCACCGACCGCGTGGTCGCGGCGACTTATCTCGACGAGAGATATCCGGAGCGGCGCGACGTGCTGCGCGCAAGATGGCGGCAGAGCCTGGTGTGGGGTCCGCCAAAGGACACGTGATGATGGAAGAGAGTTCCCGGATCGACCTGTCGAGCTGTTGCCAGGGTTGCGGCGCCTGCTGCGGCTATTCGCAGAACTGGCCGCGTTTCTCGATCGAGAGCGACGAGGAGCTTGCCGCGATTCCCGAAGGGCTGGTCAATGCGCGCCAGTCCGGCATGCGCTGCGAGGGTGATCGCTGCTCGGCCTTGCAGGGAGAGATCGGAAAGATGACGGCCTGCGGCATCTACGACGTGCGGCCGGAGGTGTGCCGCACCTGCATGCCGGGCGACGCCGAATGCGCGATGGCACGGCGGAAATTCGGGTTGCCGGTTATTGACGCCGCTTAGGCGGGAACGGCTTCGCTGATCTCGTCGTCGAGCTCGTCATCGAGTGGTGCGAGCACCGAGAGCGGCTTGGTCGACAGCGTGATCGGCTTGCGTCCGCCCGACAGCGACGGCGACGATTTGGCCGAGCTCTCACGCGACAGCGCATAGAGCGTCGAGCCGACGCGGCCGCCGTTCTCGATCAGGTCGCGTTCGCTGCAGCTTGCCGCGATCGCGATCGCCAGCGAGTGCAAATGGCTGCGGCGGTAGCAGAACAGCGCCAGCCTGGCGCGAACGTCAGGGGAAACACTCTCAACCAGCCTCGGCAGGCCACTCTCGTTGGCGCGATACATCTCGCCAAGGAGCTCGTCGCGGACCGGGCAGAAATCGCTTTCAAAGGTGTCGCGGCTTGAAAACATTGCAGTTCTCCCTCGTGTCAGGAAGATGCAGCGCAATTCTCTAACGAAAGGTTAACCACGCTGCCCGGTAGTTGCCCGATGTGGTTGCGCCCCGGCCGCGAATCGGAGGCGGAAGGGTGTTGCAGATTGCCGTCATTCCGGGGCGGTCCAAAGGACCGAACTACGGAGCGCAATTGCGCTCCTGAGAATCTCGAGATTCTCAGGTGCGCAACTGCGCACCATAGTTCTCGCTTCGCGAGCCCCGGAATGACAGATGCGCAGCAGTCAGTTCGCCGCCATGAAGATGGAGAGGCCGAAGCCGGTGAGATGGTGCAGCGCCTGGTCGATGCCGATCAGCGTCCAGAACCAGGGATGCGCAAGGTCGACGCCGAAATTGGCGGAGACGAACCCCTTGGCGCGGTCGATCGTGATGTGGATCGCGAAATCGATCAGCGCCACGAACCAGAATCTCGGCGCCACGATCAGGATCAGCGGCAGCGCAACGGCAAGGTGGATCAGGCAGTGCACCAGAAGCGGCAGGGCCCAGCCATGCTTCTGGTCCTTCCCGTGCGCCATCCAGGCGGTCTGGAGAACGAAATCCGCGATGATGTGCTTGAAGGTGAGCAGCAACATCCAGCCAATGAGCGCTTCAACCGGAATCGCCGATGACATGGGTGGAAACGACAAGCTGACGCCCTCATTGACGTGACGAGAAGAATTGGAGCGTTCAGCGCAACTTCTTCTTGGACCGGTCAAATCGCCGGGACGCGCGATTTATGACATTTCCCGCGGCGGAATGCAGCCGGGGGAACCGGAAAATCGCCAACTGTGGCTAACTGGTGATAGGATGACCAATCGCCGGGGACGCGTCGCGCAAGGTTATCTCCGGCTCGAAATTTGCATTCTGTTACCTTCGCGCTATCATCGCCAACAGAGAATATTTTTCTTTTTCAGACGTTTACGAATTGCAGGGCGCCCGCCGCGAGCCGCCCGCCCTCCGAGTCTAAGGCCAGGTGCTGCCATGATTACTGAAGGCTCCACCTCATTGCCGACCGCAACGCGATCGACGAGGTCAAGGCGCTGGCGCGCAAATTTCCCGGCATTTCCAACGAGACGGTGACGGCGGGCACGCTGTCGGCTTCGCCGCAAATTCCCGACGACGACCTCGACACGACAGGGCTCGAATGCCTGCTGGTCGCGCAATCCAGGATGGCGACGTCCACGGCGGGCGAACTGGCCCGCACCATCTACGAGAACAAATCCGCGCTCGGGCTCGACAACGGCTTTGCCACCAGGATCGAGCCGGCCTCCATCGAGAAGGACGCCTTCGTGATGGCGCACCAGGGGGCGGCCGATTACATCAACGACGACACCAAATCGTTCATGGATAGGTACATCGACCTGATGTACCTGGGCGCCGTCGCGCTCAGCGTCATCGGCTCGATCTTCGCGGCGATCTACGCTCACCCGCATCGCGCCGGAGAAAGCGAGCTCTCGACCGCTATCCTCGAAATCGGCGAGCGGATCGAGCACGCCCACTCGCTGGATCAGCTCGAATGTCTCCAGGACGAGCTGGAGACCATCTTGCGCGGTGCCATTATCGGCCTCAGAGACGGCACGATCAGAACCGATGGGCTCGACACCTTCAAGCTCGGCTACGAATTCGTCCGCGACGAGATCGGCATGCCCCGCGACTATTTGAAACGTCATGCCGGCGAAGCCGAGAAAGCTGTGCGCGATGCGGGCCCGGCCCAGCTGGAGGACAGCAATCTCGTGGTGGCGAAGACCGCCCAGAGCGCCTGATCCGCCGGTTGGGGCCGCCGACGCTCTCGTGTCCCGAACAAGATGCAGTGCCGAAGAGATTGCGGCACTGAGCCGGGACCTGGGAAGCCACCACACCATGCGCGGCTGGTTAGGCATGGGCCGGCTCTGCGCTGCGTCGGGGCACGACCCTGATGACGTTCCGCCCGATCGCTGGCCGGCCGCCTGGAACCTCGCCCATCCGCAACCGTTGGCTTCCGGCTGCAACCGGAGAACGCGGCATGCGTGCACTCCTCATCATCCTCCTTCTGGCCATGCTGGCGGCGGTCGGCTACTTCGCCTATTCCGCAATGGCGATCGAAGGTGAGCCGATCCCGACGGAGGGCTATGTGGCGCTGGCGCTGGGCGCGGGGTTTTCCGTCATCGTCGGCGTCGGGCTGATGGTGCTGCTGTTCTTCAGCAGCCGCCGCGGCTACGACGAGCCGCCACATTTCAAGTAGCACTCCGCCAGACGACGGCACGGTCGAGCAGGCCCGGCGCAGCGGCACCGACTGAGCGGCCTGCACCGTGTTGACGGCCTTCGCCTGGGCGGGCACTTTGGCGCCGACAATGGAGACAAGAATGTCGGACACCGCCGACGCAGCTACCGGCCCCCTGCTCGAAATCACCGGCGCACGCGCCACCATCCGCCTCAATCGACCGAAACACCTCAACCGGCTCCAAGCGGAGGATCTCGGCGAGCTGACGAGACTGTTCGACCGGATCGAGGGCGATCCCGATATTCGCGTGCTGGTGCTGACCGGCACCGGGCGCGCCTTTTCAGCAGGCTACGATCTCAATTCGGTGGCGGAGCGCGCAGTCAGCGCGAGCGAGCAGCAGAGCGCGGGCTCGGCCTTCGAGGTGGTCGTCAACCGGCTGGAGGATTTGGGCGTACCGACCATCTGCCGGCTCAACGGCGGCGTCTATGGCGGCTCGACCGACCTCGCGCTCGCCTGCGATTTCCGGATCGGCGTCGATACCGCGGAAATGTTCATGCCGGCGGCGCGGCTTGGACTGCATTATTACCCCGGCGGCATCAAACGCTACGTGACGCGTCTTGGCGTGGACAATGCCAAGAAGCTGTTCCTGACCGCGCAGAAGATCAGCGCACCGGAGATGCTGCGCATCGGCTATCTCACCGCGATGGTGCCGGTGGAACTCCTCGACGAGGAAGTCGACAGGCTCGCTGGCGTCCTCGCTGGCAACGCCCCACAGGCAATGCGCGGCATGAAGCGCGCCATCAACGAGTTCGCTCGCGGCGAGTTCGATGAACCCGCCGCCGACCAGCGCCACCGCGACAGCATGCGTGGCGACGAGATCAAGGAAGGCATCCAGGCATTTGCCGAGAAGCGGGCACCGCGGTTTTAAGGGAGGTCAGCGAAGACGCGCCTCATACTCCGCTCTCGTCCCGGACAAGCGCGCCTCAAGCGCGCGCCGATCCGGGACCCATAGCCACCTACCCTCCAGCCGCAGCCGCATGCTGCGCCGCCATCTCTGCGTCGGCTGCCGTGATGCGCTGGAACGCCGGCCGCGCCGTCATGCGTTCGGCATAGCGGACGAACACATCCTTCTTCGGCACGATGCCAAACATCATGGTCCAGCTGAACGCGACGCCCCACAACACGTCGGCGGCCGTCATGCGCTCGCCGAGCAGATACGGGCCCTTCGACAGCTGCGCCTCGAGCGCACCCAGCATGGTGTCGTAATCGGCATAGGGCGATTGCGTGATCGGCGCCGGCTCGCGTTGCATGAACTTGTCGATCAGGGCCGGCTCGAACGAAGACCCGTAATACGCGATCCAGCGCAGATAAGGGCCGCGCAGCGGATCGTTCAGCGCGGGCGTGAGGCCGGCCTGCGGAAACAGGTCGGCGAGATAGATGGTGATGGCGACCTGCTCCGTCACCAGTGCCTCGCCGTGACGGATCGCCGGCACCTTGCCGAGCGGGTTGATGGCGAGATAGGCGGGCTTGCGCTGCTCGCCGGCCTTCATGTTGAGGACATGGAGATCGTAAGGAGCCCCCAGCTCCTCCAGCAGCACCCGCGTGCCGGTGGCGCGGCTTTGCGGCGAGTAATACAGCGTGATGCGGTTTGGATCGGTCATGGCGGTCTCCATCGGGCCTTTTTGCGATGGCGCAGCTTGTAGCGGGCCATACCTGACATCTCCTGTCAGGTATGGTTCAAGGGATCATGCGCGCGAGCCGGATGCTGTCGATCCTCACCACGCTCCAGGCCCGGGGGCGGGTCACCGCGCCTGCGCTCGCGGAGGCCTGCGAAGTCTCGGTGCGCACGATCTATCGCGACATCGACGCGCTGGCGGCGTCCGGCGTTCCCGTTTACGCGGACCGCGGCGCGGAGGGCGGCTATCGCCTGCTCGACGGCTATCGCGTGCGGCTGAACGGCCTGTCGCAGAGCGAGGCGGGCGCGTTGTTCCTGGCGGGATTGCCCGGCCCGGCGGCGGCGCTCGGGCTCGATGCCGCGATGATCGCCGCGCAGAACAAGCTGATGGCTGCGCTGCCCGAGAATCTGCGCGAAGACGCCGGGCGGATGCAGGAACGTTTTCACCTGGACGCGCCGGGCTGGTTCGGCGAGGCGGAAGACCCAAAGCACCTGCGCGCCATCGCCGGCGCCGTGCTGCGCGGAACGCTGATCAGGATCCGGTATCAGAGCTGGCGCGCGGAGAAGCAACGCCGCGTCGCTCCGCTCGGCCTCGTGCTGAAGGGCGGCAGCTGGTATCTCGCCGGCCAGGTCGACGGCAGCGTGCGCACCTATCGCGTCGCGCGCGTACTCGACTGCACGGCGCTCGACGACCGCTTCGATCGTCCCGCCGGCTTCGATCTCGCTGCGTATTGGCAGGCCGCGACGCTGCGCCTCGAGGCCGAGATGCATCCCAATGTCGCGGTCGTGCGGCTCTCGCCGTTCGGCGTCAAACTGCTCGACGCGCTGAGCCAGCCCTACGTCAAGGCACGCACGCAGCTTGAAGAGACCACGGATGCCGATGGCTGGCGCATTGCGCGGGTCCCGGTCGGCAAGACGTCCTGGCACGCCGCGGCGGAATTGCTGCGGCTCGGCCCCGAGGCCGAGGTGCTGGAGCCCGCCGATCTCCGCGAGAAGATGGCGGAGATGACGCAGGCGATGGCTGCGCGCTATCGCGCGGTGCGAAAAGCCCGACGGCAGCACACTTTGTCGCAGCCCACGAAACAGTCCTGAAACACGATTCTCCGCATCCCGTGTGAACGCGATCGCATCTCATCTCGACCGAGATGCAGGGACACAACAATGGCCCCTGCGCCAAATGGAGAATGAAGATGTTTCGTAAGCTTGCTCTTGGTCTGATCGCTGCCGGCTCGCTCGGTGTTGCCGCCCTCGCGCCCACCGCGGCCTCGGCGGGCGGCTTCCATCACCATCACGGTCACCACCACTGGGGTCCCGGCTGGGGCTTTGGCGGTATCTACCTCAACACGGGCGTCAGCAACTGCTACCAGGAGCGCCTCGTCCGCACCCGTCATGGCCTGCGCGTGCGCGTCGTGAATGTCTGCGCCTACGGGATCTACTGATATCTCGCCTCGCAGCAAAGCCCCGATCGCCAAGCGATCGGGGCCTTTGCGTCTGACTAGCCGGCCTGCCGCTGCCGGCGAAACCAGGCCCAGGTCTCCCGCGTCGTCCTGATGTAGCCGCGGCCGCGATGCACGATCTCGCCGTCGACGATCTCGTTCAGCTTCGGCAGCGCGTGAAAGGGGATCGAGGGATAGGCGTGGTGCTCGACATGGTAGGGCATGTTCCACGCGAACCATTTGACGACCGCGCCGGTGTAGGTGGTGCGGGTGTTCTGGAACGCGCTCCGGGTGTGGTCGCAGCCGGTATGCTCGGCGTAGAGATAGGGCCGCAGGAAAAACTGCCCGATGATGAGCGGCACGATCCAGACCCAGAGCAGCAGCGTCGAGGAAAACCAGAGTGAGAGCGCGAGCAGCAGTGCATAGAGTGCGGCATAGATTCGCGCCTCCGTCACGATGACGGCGCGCTTGCCCTCGGGGATCCAGGGCACGGTGACCTTGCCGGTGAGCGCATGGCCGAGCATCAGCCGCAGCCGGCCGGCGACCTGGAGCAGGCCGCTATAGGCCAGAGCAAGCTGCGTATCGGATGTCGGCTTCACGCCGACGATCAGCTCGGGATCCCTCGCCGGATCCTGCGTGTAGCGGTGATGGTCCCAGTGAAACAGGCAGTAATATTCGTAAGGCAGTCCGATGATGAAGGCCGAGAGATAGCCCACCGCGAGATTGAGGCCGCGGCTCCTGAACGCGGTCTTGTGCGCGGTCTCGTGCACTGCCATGAACAGGAAGGCGACGACATAGCCCTGCACCGCCATCAGCGGCAGCGCCCAGAGCACGCCCCACGTCGACGAAACCTTCCAGATCAACGCGCCTACCAGCAGGATCACGCCGTAATGGCCAAGGCTCTGCGCCGCACCCCTGATATTGGAGCGAACCGACAATTTGCGCAGCATGGCCGGTGTCAGCGGCTTCAGGCGATGACCGGGCTCTGAAACTGTTGCGTCGCTCATGATCGGTTGCCTGCTTTACTTGCTGAGAAGCTCGGCGATCTCGGCCTTGATGAAGGCCTGGTCGCGCGGATTGTTGACGGGGTTCCCGGCGCGATGGCCATGCAGCGATGGGATCGGATGCAGCACGGCTGATGCCGCATTGACGAGCCGGCCGAGTTCGTCCTCGTTGTCGCGGACGTCGAAATAGCGATCCGTCGCGCCCGGCATCAGCAGCATGTGTGCCTTGACCGCCGCCAGCGCCCGATCGAGATCGCCTGCGAAGGTCGGGCAGCGGCTGACGTCGCCATTCTGCCAAATCCCGATCTGCGCCAGGAGGTCGTTGGCGTCGCGCCGCGCAAACGTCGCGTCCCAGGCACGGACGAGATAATCCTCCAGCGATGTGAAGCCGGCCTCGCGCCACAGCTCGTCGCGATAGAAGCCGTGCGACATCGCCCAACCGGCATAGACCCGCCCCATGGCGCGATAGCCGGCAACGGGCTTTTCGGCGAAACGGCCGTCGCGGAAGGCGGGATCGGCGGTGAGCGCAGCCTTCACGCTTTCCAGGAAGACGTAGTTGTAGGGCGCACAACGGGCGCTGCCGCAGACGATCGCGGCACGCTCGACCATGTCAGGATGCAGCGCGGCCCAGTGATAGGCCTGCATACCGCCCATCGACCAGCCATAGACCAGTGCAAGCTTGGAGATGCCGAAGCGTTCGGTGAGCAGCCGGTGCTGGACCGCGATGGCATCGTGATAGGTCACTACGGGGAAGGGCCCGGGCGTATTCGACGGGGAGGACGACAGACCGTTGCCGAACAGGTTCGGGATGACGATGAAGTAGCGCGTGGGATCGAGCACGGCGTCGGGCCCGATCAGCCATTCAGTATCGGTGTGCTGCGCACTGAACGAGGTCGGATAGAGGATGACGTTGTCCCGGGCCGGGCTCAGCGTGCCGTAAGTCTTGTAGGCGAGCTTCAAGGAGGGAAAGACAGTGCCGGACCGGAGCAAGACGTCGCCGGCCTCGAAAATCTCGTAGTCGCGATGCGTCGTCATGCATTCAGCTCCCGCTCACGGAGGCCGCAAAACCCCACGGCTCCGCGATGCATCGATCATGCCGGAGCCGCGTGGTTTTGCGGCAGGGCTCAATAAATGTACCTTTAGTACAGTTATTGGGGACCGGCAAGATAAATCCGATCCGCAGGACCGGCTCAGGCGATAGCCGACAGATAGCGCGCGACCGACGCTGCGAATGCGGCCTTGGCGCCGCTGGCGATGTTGCGGCCCCACCAGGCTCCATAGATCCGGTCGAAGGCGAGCGGCTCGACGGCGGCCGCGATCCGCCGCACCGCGGCGGCGTTGAGGGGCATGTAATTCGGATAGGAATACATGAAGCTGACGAAGCGGCGGTCCATCGTCACCTGCGCGATGTCCCCGGTGAGCAGCGCGCCCCTGCCGTCCGCACCACGAGCGCAATGCAGCACGGTGGCGCCGGCAAAGTGCCCGCCGGTACGCAGCAGCAGCATGTCATCGGAGATGCGATGACTCTCGCCGGTCCAGTGCACGATCGCCGGATGAGGCCGTGTGACAAAAGCGCGGTCGTCGGCGTGCAGATAGACCGGCACGCCGCCAAACGTGTCGCTCCAGTCGGCGACCGCGCCGTAGTAATGCGGGTGCGAGATCGCGATGGCCTTCAGCCCGCCGAGTGCTGCGACATATTGGATGGCCTCGTCCGTCGCAAGCGGAATGCAATCCCACATCACGCAGCCGTCGTCTTGAGGCACCAGGAGTGCGCGCTGCCCGATGGCAAAACTGGGCTCCATCCCGATCCCGGTGAGGCCAAGATCGTCGCGTCCCACCAGTCGATGCCTCCGCGCGAGCTCCTCGCGCGCGAGAAAGGTCTGTCCCTTCCAGTTCACGAACTGCCGCTCGTCCTCACAAATCGGGCAGGAGTCGGGCGGCGCTCCGCGTGAGGGAAATTGCGCGCCGCAGGTTTCGCAGGTCCAGAGAGGCATGACTCGTGCTCCGTGGGATGATCGCAGGATGCCATTGCGGACGAGCTCTCGGCAAGTTCGATGGCCGGCAGCAGTGACTGGAACCAACGCGGCGAGCGCCAGTTACGTTCAGGTCTCCACGCCAGAATGATTGGCTAAAGGGATCACGACACACGAAGAGCATGTTCGAGTATCGATGGCATCGCGGTCCCCCACCTCCTCCCGTATCTGGCCTTTGTTCGCGCTCAACTTCTTCATGGCCGACATGCAGTCGGGCATCGGGCCGTTCGTCGGGGTTTTTCTGCAGGAACGCGGCTGGGCCAGCGGGCTGATCGGCACCGCGATGACGATCGGCAACGTCGCGGGCATGCTGATCACCACGCCGATCGGAGGCTTCATCGATGCCAGCCGCAACAAGCGGCTCTGGGTCGTCATTCCCGGCATCTGTGTCGTTCTCGCGTCCGGGATCATCCTGATCTCGCAGAACTTCTGGGCGGTGACGTTCTCGCAAGTCGCGCAATCACTGGCGAGCGCCGCGATCGTGCCGGCGGTAACGGGTATCACGCTCGGCATCGCCAAGCAGAAGGGCTTCAATGAGCTCAATGGCCGTAACCAGGCCTTCAACCACGCCGGCAACATGCTCGGCGCCGCATTGTCGGGCTATCTCGGCTACAAATACGGCTATGTCGCCGTGTTCGCGCTGGCGGCCGTGTTCGGCGCCATCGCCATCGCCTGCGTCCTGATGATTCCGGCCAAGGCCATCGACGACCGGGCCGCGCGCGGCAGCAAGGAGGACGATTCCAAGGCTCCGCCGGATGCGATGACGATGCTGCTCAAGCACCGGGCGCTGCTCGTGCTGGCTCTCACCCTCGCGCTCTTCCACCTCGGCAACGCCGCCATCGTTCCGCTCTATGGACTTGCCGCGGTGGCCGAGGGACAGGCGAACGGTCCGAGCTTCGTCGCGACCACCGTGGTGATCGCGCAAGGCGTGATGATCGTGACCTCGTTGATCGCGATGAAGGCCGCGAGCAAGCGCAGCTACTGGCCGGTGATCCTGGTGTCCTTCATGTTCTTACCCGTCCGCGGCGTGCTCGCCTTCTTCGTCACGGGATGGTGGGGCGTTGTACCGATGCAGGTGCTCGACGGCATCGGCACCGGGCTGCAGACTGTCGCCGTCCCCGGCATGGTCGCGCGCTCGCTCAACGGCACCGGCCGCATCAATCTCGGCCAGGGCGCCGTGATCACGGTGCAGGGCATCGGCGCCAGCCTCAGCCCCGCACTTGGCGGCTGGATCGCGCAATGGATCGGCTACGGACCGACCTTCCTGCTGCTCGGCGGCTTCGGCCTCGCGTCGATCGCGCTTTGGCTGGCCTTCGGTGCGACCGTGAAGAAGTACTGAGGCGAGATCATCACGTCCCGAAATTCTTCTGGATGGCCTTGTCGAGCGTCTCGCCGCCGACGAAGCGCTGGCGCAGCTCGCGCTTCAGCAACTTGCCGCTCGGATTCTTCGGCAGGCTATCGACAAAGATGACGCGCTTGGGCACCTTGAAATGCGCCATCTGGCCGGCGCAGTGCTTGATGACGGCGTCCTCGTCCAGCTTCTCCCCGCTCTTGACCACGACGATCGCGGTCACCGCCTCGATCCAGCGCGGATCGGGCAGGCCAACGACGGCGACCTCGGAGACTGCGGGGATGCGGTAGACCATCTCCTCGACCTCGCGGCTCGCGACGTTCTCGCCGCCGGTCTTGATCATGTCCTTGACGCGATCGACCACGGTGATGTGGCCTTCGTCATCGACGGTGGCGAGATCGCCGGAATGAAACCAGCCGCCGGCGAACGCCGCCGCCGTCTTCACCGGATCATTGTAGTAGCCTGACAGCAGATGCGGCGAGCGGTGCACGATCTCGCCGACCTCGCCGACCTTGACGTCCTCCATCGCCGTGTTGACCACCCGCGTTTCGACATTGAGCACGGGCTTGCCGGCCGAGCCGGCCTTGCGCAGCTGATCCTCCGGTCGCAGCACGGTCGCGAGCGGCGCGATCTCGGTCTGGCCGTAGAAATTCCAGAACTTGACGCTGGGCAGGCGGCGCTGGAGCTCAAGCAGCACCTCCACCGGCATGATCGAGGCGCCATAATAGCCCTTCTGCAAGGTCGACAGATCGGTCCTGTCGAAGTTCGACGAGCGCAGCATCGCGATCCAGATCGTGGGCGGCGCGAAGAAGGAGGTGATCTTGTGCGCCTGGATCAGCGCCAGGATGTTGTCGGCAGTCGGCTTGCCCGTGATGACGCCGGAGGCGCCGAGATAGACCTGCGGTCCCAGGAAGACATCGAGCTGGGCGCAATGATAGAGCGGCAGGGCGTGCAGAAACTTGTCCTCCGCGCTCATGCCGCCGTCGATGATGCAGCTGACATATTGCCACATCACGGCCTCGTGGGTCAGCATCGCGCCCTTGGGCAGGGATTCCGTGCCGCTGGTGTAGACGATCTGCGCGAGGTCGCGGCTGTCGACCGATGCGTCCAGGAACGAGCCGTCAGCGTCGAGGAGATCGTCGAAAGTCGTGAGGCCGGGGGGCGCCGATGCGGGATCCTCGCCCGGCAGCCAGATCATCTTCTCGACCGCGCAATCCTTAGCGCTGGCCGCGCGTGCGGGCTCGACGAAATCGGGGCCGGTTGCGAGCAGTTTCGCGCCGGAGCTCTTCAGGATGAAATTGATCTCGTCCGGATTGAGCATGAAGTTGATCGGCACCAGCACGGCGCCGATCCGCGCCGCCGCGAAGCGCAGCGCGGCGAAGGCGTGCGAATTGCGCGACAGCACAGCGACACGATCGCCCTTCCTGACGCCGAGCCCGAGCAGGCCGCGGCCAAGCCGGTTGCAGGTCGCGTCCATCTCGGCAAAGGTCCAGCCGACATCGCCACAGCGTACCGCGAGCTTGTTCGGCTCGCGGCCCGCCGAGCGGCGCAGGAGATCGCCGATGGAATGCTCGCGCGCTTTCGAGATGGTGGCTGCGGTGTCGCCGGTCATGTCCTTCCCCCTGAATCTTTATTCTGCATGAATGGGAGCCTGGGCATTCGTCGGCCCACCGCATTCAAAAAGTATTTTGCGTTTGCGCAACCGTAGTCGGCGCGATTGGCCGCGTCAAATCGACCGGCCTGCCCGGCGCCGTCACGCAAGAATTGCCGCTCCGGAGCGGCAAATCTGGGCTCGTGCACCAACTATGATATTGGGGGAAATACCATGTGCCGGATTATGTGCGCCGCATTTGCGGCCGCACTCGCTGCGTTTGCTGTCGGGCCTTCTCGTGCCCAGCAGGGCCCGCTCAAGATCGGCGTCCTCTCCGACTTCTCGTCCGTCTATTCCGACATAGGCGGCATGGGGAATGTCGAGGCCACCAAAATGGCGATCGAGGACTTTGGCGGCAAGATGTTCGGCAAACCCATCGAAATGATCAGTGCCGACGTGCTCAACAAGCCCGACGTCGCCTCCACCATCGCCCGCAAATGGTGGGAGACCGAAGGCGTCGACATGATCATCGATCTGCCGACTTCGGCCACCGCGCTGGCGGTGATGGAGCTGTCGAAGCAGTACGAGAAGATCATGATCGTGACGGACGCGGCGAGCTCCGACATCACCGGAAAGTCCTGCTCGCCCTACACCGCGCACTGGACCTACGACACCTATGCCAACGCGCACACGGTCGGCAGCGCCATCGTCAAGAGCGGCGGCGACACCTGGTTCTTCCTGACCGCAGATTACGTGTTCGGCCATTCGGTCGAGCGCGACACCGGTGACGTGGTAAAAGCGTCTGGCGGCAAAGTGCTGGGCAGCGTCAAGCATCCCCTCAACACGGCGGACTTCTCCTCGTTCCTGCTTCAGGCCCAGGCTTCCAAGGCCAAGATCATCGGCCTCGCGAATGGCGGGGGCGACACCATCAACGCGATCAAGCAGGCCGGCGAATTCGGCATCGTTGCCGGGGGCCAGAACCTTGCTGCGATCGTGATGTTCATTTCCGACGTGCACAGCCTCGGGCTCAAGCTCGCGCAAGGCCTGATCGTCACCGAGGCCTATTATTGGGACCTCAACGACAGGACTCGCGCCTTCGGCAAACGCTTCATGGAGCGGGTCAAGCGCATGCCGACCATGAACCAGGCCGCGACCTACAGCGCAACGCTGCACTATCTCAAGGCCGTGCAGGCCGCCGGCACCCGCGACACCAAGACGGTGATGGCCAAGATGCGCGAGCTGCCGGTACGAGATGCCTTCACCGACAACGGCGTGCTGCGCGAGGACGGCCGCATGGTGCACAGCATGTACCTGTTCCAGGTGAAGAAGCCCGAGGATTCGAAGGGGCCCTGGGATTATTACAAGCTGCTCGCTGAAGTTCCCGCCGACCAGGCATTCCGGCCGCTGAAGGACGGCGGCTGCCCATTGGTGAAGTGAGACGGCCCGGAGCGCGCCGACGTCACTTAGTCAACAATTCTGCTCGTCCGCCTGATCTATCAGGGCGGACGAGCCGTGATAGGACGCGGCCCAAAATAGAGGCAGGATGCCTCGCGCCGCGGCCTGATCTGCATCAAGTTGCGGTGCAAAATTCCTGCAATGTTGAGCCCGCCCTTTCCGCGCGATCCGCGGCCGGGCGTTCGTATCTCAACAGTGGACGCCACCGCACGGCGTTGTGCACAGATGAACTTTACACCGGGTCGCGTCGTCGCAGCCCTCGCCATCCTGCTCGCGGGCGGCGGCTATTACTATTGGCAGCACCGTGATGCCGACGCGCTGCCACCGGGTTTCGCCCGCGGCAACGGCCGCATCGAGGCAGTCGAGATCGACATTGCCACCAAGACCCCGGGACGGATCCGCGAGATCCTGGTCAACGAAGGCGACTTCGTCAGCGCGGGCCAGGTTTTGGCACGCATGGACACCGAGCAGCTGCAAGCCCAGCGCCGCCAGGCCGAAGCGCAGCTCCAGCGCGCAACGATCAATGTCGAAACCGCGAAGAGCCTGGTGAACCAGCGCGAGGCCGAACGCAGGGCTGCGGAGGCCGTGGTCGACCAGCGCATCGCCCAGCTCGACACCACGAGCCGCAAGCTCGACCGGTCCGAACAATTGATCAAGACGAGTGCGGTATCCCAGCAGGTCCTGGACGACGACCGTTCCGCCAACGCCACGGCGAAAGCGGCGCTGGCCGCTTCCCAGGCCCAGGTCGCGGCATCGGAAGCCGCGATCAGTTCCTCCCGCGCCCTGGTGATCGATGCCGGCGCAGCGGTCGACGCGGCAAAGGCCGCGATCGAGAGCATCAACGCCGACCTCGACGACAGCGTGCTGAAGGCGCCGCGCGACGGCCGCGTGCAGTATCGCGTGTCGCAACCCGGCGAAGTGCTCGCTGCCGGCGGCCGCGTCCTCAACATGGTCGATCTCGGCGACGTCTACATGACATTCTTCCTGCCGACGGCCGATGCCGGCCGCGTCGCGATCGGCGCCGAGGTCCGCCTCGTCCTTGACGCCATCCCGAAATACGTGATCCCCGCCAAGGCCACCTTCGTCGCCGACGTCGCGCAATTCACGCCCAAGACCGTCGAGACCGAGGAGGAACGCCAAAAGCTGATGTTCCGCATCAAGGCGCATATCGCGCCCGATCTGTTGCGCCAGCACATCGAGCAGGTGAAGACCGGCCTTCCCGGCATGGCCTACGTGCAGCTCGATCCGGCGGCGCAATGGCCCGACAACCTCAAAATCAAGTTGACGAGATGAGCACGACTGCCGCAGCCGAAGCACCGGCTGCCGTCGGCAGCGTGGTGCATCTGGAAGGCGTGGGCCTGAGCTACGGCAAGACCCGGGCGCTCGAATCCATCACGCTCGACCTGCCGTCCGGCTGCATGGTCGGCATCATCGGCCCCGACGGCGTCGGCAAATCAAGCCTGCTCGCCCTGATAGCGGGCGCGCGCGCGATCCAGGAGGGCCGTATCCACGTGCTCGGCGGCGACATGGCGAGCGCGCGGCATCGCCGCACCGTCTGCCCCGAGATCGCCTACATGCCGCAGGGCCTCGGCAAGAATCTGTATCCGACATTGTCGGTGTTCGAGAACATCGACTTCTTCGGTCGCCTGTTCGGACACGACAAGGCGGAGCGGAACAGGCGGATCGCCGGCCTGCTGCGCGACACGGGGCTGACGCCCTTTGCCGACCGGCCGGCGGCAAAACTCTCCGGCGGCATGAAACAGAAGGTCGGCCTGTGCTGCGCGCTGATCCACGATCCCGAGCTCTTGATCCTGGACGAGCCGACCACCGGGGTGGATCCGCTGTCGCGGCGCCAGTTCTGGGAACTGATCAGCGCGATCCGCAGCAGCCGACCCGGCATGAGCGTGATCGTCTCGACCGCCTACATGGAAGAGGCTGCGCAGTTTGATTTCCTGATCGCGATGAATGCCGGCCGCGCGCTGGCGACCGGCACGCCCGCCGAACTCAAGCGGCAGACCGGCGCCGATACGCTCGATGAGGCTTTCATCCGTCTGTTGCCCGAAGCGGATCGCGGCAACCACAACGCTGTCGTCATCCCGCCACGCGGCCCGGATCATGATGAGATCGCGATCGAGGCCGACCACCTGACTCGGCGCTTCAACGGCTTCGTCGCCGTCGACGACGTCAGCTTCCGCATCAGGAAGGGCGAGATCTTCGGCTTTCTCGGCTCCAACGGCTGCGGCAAGACCACGACGATGAAGATGCTCACCGGCCTCCTGCCCGTGAGCGAAGGCACCGCGCGGCTGTTCGGCAAGACGATCGATGCCGGCGACATGTCGGTGCGGCGGCGCATCGGCTACATGTCGCAGGGCTTCTCACTCTATTCCGAGCTCACGGTCGCGCAGAATCTCGATCTGCATGCGCGACTGTTCGAGCTGCCGGCGGACACCGTCGCCGCGCGCATCGACGAGATGATCGCCCGGTTCGATCTTGCCGATGTCGTCGACGCCCTGCCCGATGGCCTGCCGCTCGGGCTGCGGCAGCGGTTGTCGCTCGCGGTCGCCATGATCCATGCGCCCGACATCCTCATCCTCGACGAGCCGACCTCCGGCGTCGATCCTGTCGCCCGCGACCGCTTCTGGCAGATCCTGGCCGAGCTCTCCCGCAAGGACAACGTCACCATCTTCGTCTCGACCCATTTCATGAACGAGGCCGAGCGCTGCGATCGGATCTCGCTGATGCACGCCGGCAAGGTGCTGACGTCGGATACGCCGGCCGCCATCGTGGCCGCGCGCGGCACCGCCACGCTCGAGCAGGCCTTCATCGCCTGGCTGGAGGAGGCGATCGCGGACACGACGGAGCCGGCCGGTCAGCCGGCGGTCGGCTCGCTGCCGCCCGCACCTGCAGGCCCAACAACGGTCCGTCGGCACAGCGCCACGTTCAATCCGACGCGCATGCTCGCCTATTCCCGGCGCGAGACGCTCGAGCTGCGGCGCGATCCGATCCGCGCCACGCTCGCGATCCTCGGCAGCGTGCTGCTGCTGTTCGTGCTCGGCTACGGCATCAGCATGGACGTCGAGAACCTGACCTTCGCCGTGCTCGACCGCGACGACACCGCGATCAGCCGCGACTACAGCCTCCAGATCGCGGGCTCGCGCTATTTCACCGAGAAGGCCCCGATCACCGATTACGCCGACCTCGACCGCCGCATGCGCGCCGGCGAGATCGGCCTCGCGATCGAGCTGCCCCCCGGCTTCGGCCGCGACGTCAGCCGTGGCCGCCATGTCGAGATCGGCGCCTGGGTCGACGGCGCCAACCCGACGCGGGCCGAGACGCTGCGCTCCTACGCGCAGGCGATCCACGCGACCTGGCTCGCGCAGAAGGGCCGCGAGCTCTATGGCGAGGCGGCGATCGCCGGGTCCTATCAGCTCGCGCTGCGTTACCGCTACAACCCGGACGTCCGGAGCGTCGTCGCCATGGCGCCTGGCATCATTCCGCTGCTGCTGATCATGATCCCTGCGGTGCTCGCAGCGCTCGCGGTCGTGCGCGAGAAGGAGCTCGGCTCAATCGTCAATTTTTACGTCACACCGGTGACGCGGCTGGAGTTCCTGCTCGGCACGCAGCTGCCCTATGTCGTGCTGGCATTCGGAAACTTCCTCCTTCTCGTCGGCTTTGCCCTTGCCGTCTTCCGCGTACCTTTCACCGGAAGCTTTCCGACCTACGCGCTGGCCGCGCTGCTCTACGTCACGGCCACGACCGGCATGGGGCTGGTGATCTCGGCCTTCATGAACAGCCAGATCGCGGCCCTGTTCGGCACTGTCCTGATCACGCTGATCCCGGCCATCCAGTATTCCGGGCTGATCGATCCGGTTTCGTCGCTGCAGGGATTTGGCGCCCTGATCGGCCGGCTCTATCCCACCACCTATTTCGTCACGATCTCGCGCGGCACGTTCTCCAAAGCTCTGGGGTTCGACACCCTCCACAACGATCTCCTGGCGCTCGCCATCATGGTTCCCGTTCTGGTGATCGCCGGCACGATGCTGCTGAAGAAACAGGCCCGCTGACCATGCGCCTCGACAACGTGTTTCAGCTCGGCATCAAGGAATTGCGCGGCCTTGTACGCGACCCCATGCTGCTCGTGCTGATCGTCTATTCGTTCACGCTGGCGGTTTATGCCGGCGCAAAGGCGCTGCCGGAAACCCTGAACCACGCCGCGATCGCCATCGTCGACGAAGACCGTTCGCCGGTCTCGACCCGGATCGGGATGGCGTTCACCCCGCCCTATTTCTCCGAACCGCGCCTGATCTCGCAATACGAGATGGACCGCAGGATGGATGCCGGCCTCGACACTTTCGCGCTGGACGTCCCGCCCGACTTCCAGCGCGACCTGCTGGCGCGCAAATCGCCCACGATCCAGCTCAACATCGATGCGACGCGCATCTCGCAGGCATTCAACGGCGGCGGCTATATCGAGCAGATCGTCAGCGCGGAAATTGCCGAATTCCTGGCGCGCACACGCGGTGTCCAGACCGTGCCGATCGAGCTGGCGCTGCGGGCGCGGTTCAACCCGGAACTGAAAAAGTCGTGGTTCGGCGCCATCGATCACGTCATCACTTCGATCACCATGCTCTCGATCATCCTGACCGGGGCGGCGCTGATCCGGGAGCGCGAGCACGGCACGATCGAGCACCTCCTGGTGATGCCGGTCACGCCCCTGGAGATCATGGTGAGCAAGGTCTGGTCGATGGGAGCCGTGGTGCTGATCGCCTCGGCGCTGTCGATTGCCGTCGTCGTCAAGGGATGGCTGGCGGTGACGATCGACGGCTCGCTGGCGCTGTTCCTCGTCGGCGCGGCGCTGCAGCTTTTTGCCACCACCAGCATGGGCATTTTCCTCGCCACCGTCGCCGGGTCGATGCCGCAGTTCGGACTGCTGCTGATCATGATCCTGCTGCCGCTGCAGACGCTCTCCGGCAGCATGACGCCGCGGGAGAGCATGCCGCAATTCGTCCAGGATATCATGCTGGCGGCGCCCAACACGCACTTCGTGATGCTGGCGCAGGCGATCCTGTTCCGCGGCGCGGGCCTGGAGGCGGTGTGGCCACAGCTCCTCGCGCTCGCCGTGATCGGCAGCGTCTTCTTCGTGATCGCACTGCGGCGGTTTCGCGCGTTCCTGGCGTGAGGCGCGAGGGCTTCACGTCAAGTCCGCGAAAACAACCCCATGCACAGTAGCGACCCCTTTGCTTTAGCGAGGATTTCTCTGAGGCGTCGGGCAAGGTCCTGCCAGCGGCGGTGCTATCGCTACTCTGATCGGGAGCAGGCTCAGCTGAGCCGATCGTCCCGGGCGAGCATCTCGTTCAGCATCGCCTCGGCTTTCTGCTTTAGCGGCAGCGCGCCGCGTTCGGAAGCGATGGCGATGGCGGCGCGCAGAGCGACCAGGATGGCGGCCTTGTTCGCCGCGTCCGATGGCGGGGTCACGACGGCTTCGCCGAACAGGGCCTCGGCCTCGAGGCCCGAAAACCCCTGCTGGCGGGCGGTGTTGCGCGCCTCGCGCAGCATGTTCTGCGCAGCCCTGACATCGCCGAGGCGGTGGGTGGCGAGCGCCAGATAGATCGAGCTGCGCAGCACCGCCGAGGTGTAGCCGACCGCCCTCGCCTCCTCGCGCGCTTCCGTCAGCATGCCGCGCGCCCGGTCGAACAGCCCCTGCTCCAGATAGGCGATGCCGAGATGGCAGGCCAGCACGGGCACGAACAGCCGGATGCCGTGCTTCTGCGCGAGCACGAAGCCGTCTTCGAGGATCGCGGCGGCCGCGGCCGGATCGTTCTGCCCGAGCTTCAGCCAGCCGCCGCTATAGGCGGCGGCGACGCGGTCATAGGGGCGGCCGGTCTCTTCGGCGATCGCGGCGGCCTGTCGCTGGAGCTGCTCGGCGGCATCGAGCTCGCCCATGACCGTGTGGGTGAAGCTCTTCATCATGCAGCAGAGGAGGAGCGTGTATTTCGGCGGCGTGCCAAACGGCGCAATCGCTTCCGATCCCATGAGATGAGCGCGGCCTCGTGCGAATGTCTGCTCGGCCTCGCGATAACGCCCCGCAAGAAAATAGGCCTGTCCGAGATTGTACAGCGCAAGATTGCGCCACCCCGGATTGCCAGACTTCTCGGCAAGACCGACGACTTCCTCGCCAAGGAGAACAGCCTCGGTAGGCGTCCCGTAAAAATTCTGGCCACCCGCCATGACCGTCATGGCGGCAACCTTCCTGCCGACATCATCGATCTTGCTGGCCCGCTGGTCGGCTTCCTTTCCCAGATCAATCCATTCGGCAACCCGACCGGACCAAATGAATGCCATGCGCGCCTCCATCCGGAGATCGATGGCGTTGGTCTCCCGCAGATCTGTCGACGGCGTCTTGTCCAGTGAACTCATCGCGGTCCGGAAGTAGTCGACCGCGTCGGCATAGGCCGATCGCACCAAGCATTTCTGTGCGGCGCTTCTTCCGTACTTGAACGCCTTCGGCCAGTCCTTGGCGCGCACGGCGTGATAACAAAGCGTGTCGGGATCATCTCGCCATGTTTCGTCGCTCTCGAAGGCCGAGAGAACACGCGCATGTACGCTCTCGCGTACCTTTTCGACCATCGACTCGTAGGTTACCTGGCGGACCATTTCGTGCCTGAACTCGAGTGAGCTCTCGAGATCGCTATCGATCCTGACAAGCAACTCGGCGCGGTCGAGCGACGCGAGGCAGTCCTGGAGGGTGTCTTCAGGCAGCTCCGCGACTCTTCGCACCACGGCTTCGCTCGATCGTGGCCCCAATGCGGCTGCGACCTGCAAGACCATGCGCTGCTGTCTCGATACTCGATCTAGGCGCGCCGCAATCACCCCCTGGATGCTTGAAGGAATACCTAGCTCCTCAATGGGACGAACGAGAGCCAGATCGCCCCATTGGCCGCGGAGTGTACCGTCATCTTTCAGGCCGCGGCAAACCTCCTCGATGAACAACGGAACGTTGGCGGTGTGGGAAATGATCCGGTTCTTCAGATCGGCATCCGCCAAGGAAGCTCCGAGCATGTCAGCCAGCATGGCCCTCCCTGAATCATCGTCCAATGGACGCATCGCGATCACTTCGGCGTGACAACGCGCAATCCAGTCCGGCATTCCGTTCGGCCGGCTGGTGAGGAACACAAACAGATTGGGCGCCTGCAGCGACGCAATAGCGGCAATAACGGCGTCGCTGGCGCGATCGATCCAGTGCAGGTCCTCGACGAGGAGGACAGTCCGCCTGTGGCGGGCCATACTCTCCACAACCGCGCAGCTTGCCTCGGAGATCGCGCGACCTCGCGCGTAAGGCTCCAATTCGCTCCAGCGTGAGTCGGAAACGGGCACATCCAACACTGAATCGATAGCCAATCGATGGATCGCCGACAGGCGCTCTCTGGGATCTTCCATACGGTCCGGATCTTTGGCCACTGCTTCCAGGAGCGACAGCAAGACGCGCTTCAGGGTGCTGAATGATGCTCCCTGAAGATTTGGACTGCATTCGGTGTCGAGCAGCCGCCAACCTCCCGTCCGAAGGTCCTGCACGAACTCATGGGCCAGCCGTGACTTTCCAATGCCGGCGTCGCCTATCAGCAGAACCGTCTGCCGGCTGGCAGATATCCGCTCCACAGCCCGCCACAACAGGGCCCGCTCCGTCGTGCGATCGACAAATCTGGAGACACTGCGGGCACGCCGGACCCGCCAGCTCGAAAGATCGCTCGCGCCCATGATCCGGTACACAGGCAATGGCTCACCAAAGCCACGGAGCGCCTTCCGGCCGAGGAATTCAAAGCGGACATGCCCGTCCGCGAGCTTTTGGCAGGCTTCGGAGACGAAGATCTGATTGGCCTCGGCCGCTGCCTCGAGCCGGGCAGCCAGATGCTGGGCGGCCCCCCCGATCTCGTAGACTTTGGAGAACTCGCTGGCGACCATGTAGGCGACGACATGGCCGGAGTGGAGGCCGACCCTCACCTGGAGTCCGGGATCGCCGAGGCTGCTGACACGCCGGACAAGCTCGATGGCTGCGTGGCACGCCAGAGGCGCGTGGTTGTCGTCGGCAATGGGGGCGCCGAAGACGGCCGCCAGTCCATCTCCCAGCTCCTTACTGACGATGCCGCCAAACTGACGTACGGCGGCCCTCATGGCCGCCAGTGCCGGCTCGAGGCGCGAGACAGCCTCCTCCGGCTCCAAATCGGCAACGAGGCCGGTGGAGTCTATTACGTCGGCACGAAGAATCGTCACAAAGCGACGTTCGCTGTCGGGGTCGACCCGCTGACGTACTGCGGCTCCGCATTTGGAGCACCAGCTATCGTCCGGATTGATCGCCGACTGACACGCGAAGCAATGCATTCCTGCGCCCTAAGGGTCGCGGCCATTCTGTCGACCAGAATCCGCGAACGGTCTCTCGACAAGAATACCTATCGAGAACCGCTTAGCAATCGGGCCCGCTCCTCACGTTAGCGGAGCACAACACGATTGGCGATCTGGACGAAATCCGGCCCTGAGTGGTAGCGTGAACAGATCCCAGCAAGGATGGGGCATATATTTCGGCGGCGCCCGGTTCGGCTAGACTGACCGGCGCCGCCGACTTGTATGTATTTCCGCAAGGCCAAGGACATATTGAAGGAAAAAGGCGATGGGCTCGAAAACCTACAACGGGGCTTCATTCCGAAATTTGATGAACAGCAATTACTATCCGTTGGCGAACATGAAGAAGAGTGTCGCCAAGCTCAAGGCATCGGACGACATCGATCTGCCGACCCTGGAATACGGCCAGTACCACCTGATCCTGACGCCGGCCTCGAAGTGGCCGCAGGGAAGCGCCAAATACTGGCACAAGGAGAAGGGCCGGGCTCGTCTCGATCTCAGCACCCAGCCGAACACGGTCCCGCTGTCCAGGGACGAGCCGGGCGTGATCCCGCTGACGCGATGCGATCTGCTCGATGCCTGCGTCCGCAAATGCTTCAATTCAGAGCCACCGATCCCGATGAAGACCAACATCATCGTCCACGCGCCGAACGACGCCTATGCCCACCGGCACGAGATTCGGTTGGAGTGGAAGTACAAGAAGGGCTCGGACAAGCCGACGCTGCTGAAGCTGACGATGGTCTGCCCGTATAGGGAGTGATTGGAAAAATTCTAATCTGTTGGCGAAGATCATCGTCGCCCGCGCGCTCCAGGCACGCGGGCGTTTTGTTCGCCGGCGCCGTGACGTGGTCCCACCCGTCTCACATATGGTCACGGGCCTGTCGCACGAAGATGATCCGCTACTGCCAGCTATGCGCGCGAGTCGCCCGACGGCGTGGCGCGCGTTCGACAGGAGCGGCCGATGCCCGTTGGACTGCTGGAGGTCGAAGGCACCATCGATGTCGGCCAATTCTGGCCGGAGGGGCGGTCGGACGCCGATACCACCAAGGTGCTGGTGACTATGGCGCCGGACGCGGTCCGCTTCCGCAAGAGCGGCTCTGCGCCGTTCCAGCCGACTCACGTCTTCGAGGGCGCCAAGGTCAAGGGCCGCACGTCGACGACGCCGATCAAGCACGGCAAGCTCACCGTTCGCCTCCAGGGCATCGACGCACCGGAGCTGCACTATATGCCGTCGCCGCTCTCGGCTGCCGAGAAGAAGGGGCTGACGGATGCCACGAAGCAGGCCTATCACGAGGTCACCCATTCCTACCGACAATTCCTCGGCGCGACCGCGAGCAAGGCACTGCACGATTTCCTCAGCAGCAGCGGCGAAGCCGCGCTGGCCTGCCGGGTGTTCACCCATGTCGATGCGCCGAACGAGGTGTTCGACACCTATGGCCGGCTGGTCGGCGACATCGAGGTGACGGTCGCGGGCGAAAAGGTCGACATCAACCACTGGCTGGTCGGGGAGGGCTTTGCCTATCCGACGTTCTACTCCTCGATGAACGAAGACGAGATCAGGGCTTTCCTTGCGCTGGCCAAGATTGCGCGCACCAGGAAGCTGCCGGTCTGGAAGCATCTCGCGAAGACGATCGGCCCCTTCGACTTCGACCTGCGCGAACCCAAGGCCGGAGACACCGCCGTACTCGCGACCGACAAGGGCCCGGTGATCCCGCCAAAACTCTACCGCCGCTACACCAACTGGTCCGCGCGCAAGAAGGCCAAGGTGACGAGCCAGAACTTCCAGACGTTCCTGGGCGAAGGCGCCAGCGGCAAGCCCGACACCTGCTACGAGACCGGCGACTTCCTGCAAAACGGCGTGCACGCGGCGACGCCAAGGAATTTTGCCGAGTTCGTCGAAGGTGGGAAGACGATCAAGTTTCAGCCGGAGGGGCTGGTGTTCGGGGAAGCGCCGTCGACGCTGGTCGGGGCGGATGGGAAAGTGGTTAGGGAGTTTTGAGAACAGCAGCTCCGAAACAAAAATGGCCCGCGTCACGCGGGCCGTTTTCGTCTCGGATCCGGTCAATCCAAATTTGGTTGCGGGGATAGGATTTGAACCTATGACCTTCAGGTTATGAGCCTGACGAGCTACCGGGCTGCTCCACCCCGCGTTAAACTGTTGCGTGCCTTTGTGAAAATCCCGGGGACGGTCGGTTGAGGCCGGCGCTGTTCGCGTGGCTTGCTCTTCCGTCCCAAAGGCTTCCTTGGAAGGCGACCCCGGGGCAAAGCCCATCGGGTGCGGGGCGTATGTATCAAGGCGGGCTGGCTTTGGAAAGGGCTGCGGGAACGTTTTTTTCGACTTTATGACAGGGGGATGGACGAATTTCCGCGCCGTTCCGCGGGCTCTTGCCAGAAGTTCCACAAAGGGCCAGCTTGCGGCAACAAGATTAAGGCTGAAACGGCTGGAGGGAGGGACGCCGTGGACAAATCCCTGACGAACGCTCCGCTGCAGGCCCTCGAAGAGGCCTTCCATGCCATGCGCGCACGGTCGCGGGACGAGCCGGCGCCTGACCTCGCCCAGCGGCTCGACCGGCTGGCGCGGCTGCGCAGCGTCGTCGCCGACAATGAAGAGCGCTTCCGGCAGGCGATCTCGGTCGATTTCGGCCACCGCTGCGCGGTCGAGACCACCATCGCCGAGACCATGCTGCTGTTCTCCGAGCTCCGGCATGCCACCAAGCACCTCAGGGCCTGGATGACGCCGCAGCGCGTCGCCACCGCGCTGCAATTCCTGCCTGCGCGCAACCGCCTGATGCCGCAGCCGCTCGGCGTCGTCGGCATCATCGCGCCGTGGAATTACCCGCTCCAGCTCACGCTCGCGCCCACGATCGGCGCCATCGCCGCCGGCAACCGCGTCATCATCAAGCCGAGCGAGCTGGTCCCGCACTTTTCGGCACTGCTCCAGGAGACGGTCGCGCAGCGATTCGATGCAACGGAGGTGCTGATCACCGGCGTCGAGGACGAGGTCGCCAAGGGTTTTGCGAGCCTGCCGTTCGATCATCTCGTGTTCACCGGCTCGACGCGCGTCGGGCGGCTGGTCGCCGAGGCCGCGGGACGCAATCTGACGCCCGTCACGCTCGAGCTCGGCGGCAAGTCGCCCGCGATCATCGATGCCTCGGCCGATCTCGACGAAGCGGCCGAGCGCATCGCCTATGGCAAGCTGCTCAATGCCGGGCAGACCTGCATCGCGCCGGACTATGTGCTGGTGCCGGAGCGCTCGTTACAGGCCTTCGCCGAAAAGGTCCGCGCGCAGATGCGGCGGATGTTCGGCACCGATCCCGCCAACAAGGATTACACCTCGATCATCTCCGACCGGCATTATGCCCGGCTCGAAGGCCTCGTCGCGGACGCAGCCCGGCACGGCGCAAAAATCCTGCAACCGGCAAAGCCCGACGATCCCAACTGGAAGGCGCATCGCAAATTCCCGCCGACGCTGATCGCTGGTGCGACCGAAACGATGGCGGCGATGCAGGAGGAGATCTTTGGCCCGGTGCTGCCGGTGCTCGGCACTCGCGAGCCGGTGGAGGCGATCGCTTTCGTCAACGCCCGCGACCGGCCGCTGGCGCTGTACTGGTTTGGCAAGGACGCTGCCGCGCGCGACGAGGTGCTGGCGCGCACCGTCTCCGGCGGCGTCACCGTCAACGACTGCCTGTTTCACTTCACGCAAATCAACCAGCCGATGGGCGGCGTCGGCGCCTCCGGCACCGGCGCCTATCACGGCGAATGGGGTTTCAGGACGTTCAGCAAGTTGAAGCCGGTGTTCTATCGCTCCAGGTTCAACCGCCTCGCCGATCTCTATCCGCCCTATGGCGGCAAGATCGCGCGGCTGGAGAAGCTGATGCGGTTCATGTCGTAGGTCGTCGAACACCGTCATTGCGAGGAGCGAAGCGACGAAGCAATCCAGATTGTCTCTGCGGAAGGATTCTGGATTGCTTCGCGGAGCCTGTCATCGGGCCGCGCTCTGCGCGGACCCGTTGGCTCGCAATGACGACAAATAAAATGCGGGGGGGGGAAACAATTGACCGACACATTCGATTTCGTCGTCGTGGGCGCGGGCTCGGGCGGGTGCACGGTCGCGGGCCGGCTGTCGGAGGATGCGGCGACATCCGTGGCGCTGCTCGATGCCGGCGGGGCTTGCGACAACTGGGTCGTGACCACGCCGGGCGCGCTGGTGCTGATGGTCGCCGGCACCGTCAACAACTGGGCCTTCAACACCGTGCCGCAGAAGGGGCTGAACGGCCGCATCGGCTATCAGCCGCGCGGCAAGGGGCTCGGCGGCTCCTCGGCGATCAACGCCATGGTCTATATCCGCGGCCACCGCGCCGACTACGACCACTGGGCTTCGCTCGGCAACACCGGCTGGTCGTACGCAGACGTGCTGCCCTATTTCAAGCGGTCGGAGAACAACGCCGATTTCGACGACGACTATCACGGCAAGGACGGGCCGCTCTTCGTCAACAAATTGCGCTCCGGCAATCCGGTTCAGCAGATCTTCCTGCAGGCGGCGCAGGAGGGGCAATTCCGCATTCGCGAGGATTTCAACACTGACGACCATGAAGGCCTCGGCATCTACCAGGTGACGCAGAGGAACGGCGAGCGCTGGAGCGCGGCACGGGCCTATGTCCATCCGCACATGGGCAAGCGCGCGAACTTGCGCGTCGTGACGCAGGCGCATGCCACGCGCATCCTGTTCGAGGGCAGGCGCGCGGTCGGCATCGAATACCGCCAGGGCAAGGAATTGAAGCAGCTTCGCGCGCGGCGTGAGGTGATCCTGGCCGCCGGCGCGTTCCAGTCGCCGCAGCTCCTGATGCTGTCGGGCATCGGCGACGCCGCCGCGCTTCGCGCACACGGCATCGCAAGCGTGCATCATCTGCCGGGCGTCGGGCAGAATCTGCAGGACCATCCCGACTTCATCTTCGGCTACATGTCCGACAGCCCCTATTTCTCCGGCATCTCGCTGAAGGGCATGCCGCGGCTGATCCGCGCCATCCTGCAATATCGGCGGGAGCGCCGCGGTCCCCTCACCTCCAATTTCGCCGAATGCGGCGGCTTCCTGAAGACGCGGCCCGATCTCGACATCCCCGACATCCAGCTGCATTTCGGCATGGCGATGGTCGACGACCACGGCCGCAAGCGCCATGGCGGTACCGGCTTCTCCTGCCATGTCTGCCTGCTCCGGCCGAAGAGCCGCGGCAGCGTTTCGCTCGCCAGCCTTGATGCGATGCAGGCGCCGCTGATCGATCCGAACTTCCTCGGGCACGAGGACGATCTCGAGACCATGGTCGCGGGCTTCAAGACCACGCGCCGCCTGATGGAGACGCCGGCGCTGCGCGCGCTGCAGAAGAAGGACATGTTCACCGCGAACGTGCGCAGCGACGACGATATCCGCGCCGTGCTGCGCGAGCGCGTCGACACCGTCTATCACCCCGTCGGCACCTGCAAGATGGGGACGGACGCGATGGCCGTGGTCGATCCGGCGCTGAAGGTGCACGGCGTGGGAGGATTGCGCGTCGTCGACGCCTCGATCATGCCGACGCTGATCGGCGGCAACACCAATGCGCCGACGATCATGATCGGGGAGAAGGCGGCGGACATGATAGGTGCGGAGATGCGGTAGTGTGAAGCTGCCGCCGCGTCATTCCCCTCTGTCGTCCCGGACAAGCGTAAGCGCCGATCCGGGACCCATAGCCACAGGACATGGTTTGGCGAAGACTCGGAGTTGCCATCGCGCGCCCCAACTTCTCCCTGTGGTTATGGGTCCCGGATCTGCGCGCGCTTTGGGCGCGCTTGTCCGGGACGACAGCGGAGCGAAAAGCGCTTGTCCGCAACGACGACGTGAATCAATTCAGCAAGAACCCGCCGTCCACCGTCACCACGCTCCCGGTCATGTACCGCGACGCGTTGGACGCCAGCAGCAGGATGGCGCCGTCGAGATCGGACTCGGCGCCGACGCGGCGCTGGGGGATGCGTTTGGCGAGGCGTTCGCCTGATGGCGTCGACCAGAACGCATGGTTCATCTCGGTGTCGATGTAGCCCGGCGCGAGCGCGTTGATGCGGATGTTCTGTCCCGCCAGTTCCAGCGCCATCGCTTTCGTCGCCTGGATGATGCCGGCCTTGGAGATCGCGTAGGGCGAGACCGCCTTGAGCACGCCGGTGCCGAGCACGGAGGCGATGTTGACGATGTTGCCTTCCTGCTTGCGCGCAATCATGCGGCGGGCGATTTCGGTCGCGAGGAAATAGGCACCCTTCAGATTGGCGCCGATCACCGCGTCCCAGTCCGCCTCGGTCTGCTCGGTCGCGAGCTTCTCGATGGCGATGCCGGCATTGTTGATCAGCACGGTGACGGGACCGAGCGCGGCTTCGACGGCATCGACAGCCTTGGCGATCGAGGCGGTGTCGGTGACATCGAGCGCGACCGCTGCCGCACGGCCGCCCTTGCCGCGGATCTCCGCCTCGAGGCTCTTCAGCTTGTCGGTCTGCCGCGCGGCGAGCGCAACCGATGCGCCATGCGCCGCCAGCACCCGGGCAAATTGCCGGCCCAGCCCCTGGCTCGCGCCCGTGACGAGGATGGTCTCTTTACTGACGTCGAATAGGTCTGACATGACGACTTCCTTGCCGATTTCCTTATCGATTTCCTTGGGCGCGATCCCGCGAGCTTTGGGGCCATCAATACAGACGATTTTAGCGATCTGAAACCGGAATGATCGGTTCGACGTTCATTCGTTCCGTAGGCAGGGTGTCGCTCATGAACAGTTTCGATCTCGCCGTCTATGCCGCGCTCGCCGTCGCGGTCGGCTTCGGCTTCAGGACCGGCCTGCTGCGCAGCGCCATGACCATCCTCGCCTATCTTCTCGCCGCGCCGATCGCGGTTGCGCTGATGCCGATGATCGCACCGCAGATTGCCGGCAATGCCAACTCGCCGCTGCTCCAGAACTGGATCTGGTTCTTCGCGATCTTCGTGGTGATCGGCATGCTGTTCGGCCATATCGGCCGCATGGCGCTGAACGACACCATCGGCGAGGCGGGCATCGGCGACCGGCTCGGCGGCGCCGCGCTCGGCGCCATCAGGGTCGGCCTCGTCGCCACCACGCTGGTGCTGGTGTTCGATCAGATCGTGCCGGCCAACCGCGAGCCGCCCTTCCTCGCCGGCTCGCACCTGCGGCCGCTGTTCTCGGCCGCCGGCCAGATGGGCTTCAAGTCGCTGCCGCCGGAGGCGACCTCCGCCATCGACCGCCTCAAGCAGGAGCGGCGCATCTGATCTGGCGCATTTGCATCGCAGCGTGGACGCGCATGCATTTTGGTGCGAGCCCCTCCCTTACCAGCGGCGCCGCACTTGGCTAGAGTGCCGTCGTCCAAACCTACCTGACATTACGGAGTGAAACAGTGGATCTTGGGATCAAGGGTCGCCGCGCCATCGTCTGCGCATCCAGCAAGGGTCTCGGCCGCGCCTGCGCCATCTCGCTGGCGGACGCCGGCGTTCATGTCACGCTGACCGCGCGCGGTGCCGAAGCCCTGAAGAAAACGGCTGATGAGATCCGCAAGGCCTATCCCGATGTCACGGTCACTGAGATCGTCGGCGACATCACGACGCCTGCGGGACGCGAGGCGGTGCTGAAGGCCTGTCCCGAGCCCGATATCCTGATCAACAATGCCGGCGGCCCACCGCCCGGCGATTTCCGCAACTGGACCCGCGACGACTGGATCAAGGCGATCGACGCCAATATGCTGACCCCGATCGAGCTGATCAAGGCGACGGTGGACGGCATGATGGCGCGCAAGTTCGGCCGCATCGTCAACATCACCTCGGCCGCGGTGAAAGCGCCGATCGACATCCTCGGCCTCTCTAACGGCGCGCGCGCCGGTCTCACCGGCTTCATCGCCGGCCTCTCGCGCAAGACTGTCATCAACAACGTCACCATCAATGGCCTTCTGCCGGGCCCGTTCGAGACCGATCGCCTGACCAGCACCGCGAAGGGCGAAGCCGACAAGCGCGGCGTCACGCCGCAGCAGATCCTGGCGGAGCGCGCCAAGCTCAACCCCGCCGGCCGCTTCGGCCAGCCGGACGAGTTCGGCTATGCCTGCGCCTTCCTGTGCGGCGCCAAGGCCGGCTTCATCACCGGGCAGAACATTCTGCTGGATGGTGGTGCGTTCCCGGGCACGCTGTAAGGCTTCTCCTCTCTCCCCTCGCGGGGAGAGAGCTCTCCGCATTCAGCGCTGCTTCGTCGCCTCGTCCTCGTCACGCTCGCTGGGATCGGAGGAATCGGCGGTGAGGCGCTCGCCGGTCCAGTCGATGCCGAATTCCTCGAGCCCGTTGGCGAGCAGATCGCCCAGCATCGGCTCGCCGAGCAGATAGTGCACCGTTTCGCGGCGCGGGCTGCGATACTCACCGCGCGCCTCCACGGCGCGGGCGCGCAGATCGTCCCAATCATCGATCGTGCCGTCACCGCGACCAAGCCAGGTCAGCGCGACGAGGTCGACCTGTTCGTCCTCGTTCAAGGCGATCATGAAGCTGCCGAGCTCTTGCACGACAGGGTCGGAGCCATCATCCTCGAGGACATCGACCGCATCGTCGTCGCTCGGGTTCGAGCCGGAATCCGGATCGGAATCCCCCTCCTTGACGTCGAATTCACGCGCCTTCTCGATGATGAAGGCGACCTTCTCAGCGGAAATCGTAAGCTCCGGCATGGCTCTCTCCAGGGTTCCCGCGATAACGCCGTATCGCGTCAGATGATCCATTGCGCTTGACGGCGGAAAACCGCATGTTTCGGCACCAAAAAGAAGCTGGGAAGGTGCCGGATGCAGTGGCAGGTGGGCAAGGTCAAAATCACCAAAGTGGCGGAATCGGAGACGGTCGGCTCGACCCGCTTCATCCTGCCGCTCGCGAGCAACGAGGAAATCCGCAAGCTGCCCTGGCTGACACCGCATTTCGCCACTGAAGAGGGCCGGCTGAAAATGTCGATCCATTCGCTGGTGGTGGAGACGCCCGGCAAGCGCATCGTGGTCGACACCGGCCTTGGCAACGACAAGCAGGGCCGCAACGTCCCGACCTGGAACAACCGCAGCACGCCATTTCTGCAGACCATGACGGCGGCGGGCTTTGCGCCCGACAGCATCGACACCGTGCTGTGCACGCATCTTCATGTCGATCACGTCGGCTGGAACACGAAACTGTCCGGCGGCAAATGGGTGCCGACCTTCCCGAAGGCGCGCTACGCTTTCGGCAGGATCGAGTACGAATACTGGCGCGACCATTCGACCGAGCCGGACAAGCAGGCCGTGTTCGGCGACTCCGTGCAGCCGATCGTCGATGCCGACAGGGCCGATTTGATCCCGAGCGATCACCGGCTCTGCGAGGAGATCAGCATGATCCCGACCCCCGGCCACAGTCCCGGCCATATGAGCGTCCTCATCCAGTCTGAGGGCGAACAGGCCCTGCTCACCGGCGATGTCGCCCATCACCCCTGTCAGATGGCGCATCTCGACTGGTCCTCGCCCGCCGATTCCGACCAGGCGCAATCGGCCGCAACGCGGGCAGCGCTGTTCGGCCGCTTTGCCGATACGCCGACGCTGGTGATCGGCGGACATTTTTCGGCCGGGCATATCAGGCGGGAGGGGGACGCGTTCAGGTTCGTAGCGCTGGGGTGATCTCTGTTTTGGGCGGTTGAATTTCCTGCCGCCCTGTTCCATGAAGCTATTAACCGATCGGTCCAATCTCCAGGGAGAAACGAGAATGAAGCTTGTTCGTTACGGTGAGAAGGGTGCGGAAAAGCCCGGTCTGATCGACAAATCCGGCCAGTTGCGCGACCTGTCGGCGCATCTGAAGGACCTCACCGGCGAGGCCTATTCGCCTGAGTCCCTGAAGAAGCTGGCGGCGCTCGATCCCGCCTCGCTGCCCGCCGTTTCCGGCAAGCCGCGGTTCGGCGCGCCCGTCACCGGCATCTCGAAATTCGTGGCGATCGGCCTCAACTACAGCGACCATGCCAAGGAGACGGGCGCCGATATTCCGAGCGAGCCGATCATCTTCATGAAGGCCAACACCTCGCTGTCGGGTCCGAACGATCCGGTCGAGAAGCCGCGCGGCTCGACCAAGCTCGACTGGGAGGTCGAGATCGCCGCCATCATCGGCACCCGCGCGAAATACGTGTCGGAAGCCGACGCGCTGAACCATGTCGCCGGCTATTGCGTCTGCAACGACGTCTCCGAGCGCGCGTTCCAGATCGAGCGCCTGGGCCAGTGGACCAAGGGCAAGTCGCACGATACGTTCGGCCCGCTCGGCCCGTGGCTCGCGACCAAGGACGAGATCAAGGACGTGCAGAATCTGTCGATGTGGCTCGACGTCAATGGCCAGCGTCGCCAGACCGGCTCGACCAAGACCATGATCTTCTCGATGGCCAAGTGCATCTCCTATGTCTCGCAGTTCATGACGCTGCTGCCCGGCGACATCATCACCACCGGCACCCCACCCGGCGTCGGCCTCGGCATGAAGCCGCCGACCTTCCTCAATGTCGGCGACGTCGTCACCCTCGGCATCGAAGGCCTCGGCGAGCAGCGCCAGGAGATCATCGCGGCGTAAGCCTCCGCTCTCTCCTCGTCGTTGCGAGGAGCTCTTGCGACGAAGCAATCCAGGTTCTTTCTGCGGAGACAATCTGGATTGCTTCGCTTCGCTCGCAATGACGAAAGCACTGCCCGATGTTCATCAGGATCGTTCCATGAAACTCACCTTCTCCCCCGCCTCGCCCTTCGCCCGCAAGGTGCGCATTGCCGCGATCGAGCTCGGGCTGATCGACAAGATCGAGTTCGTGTCCGCGGCCGTGACGCCGGGCACGCCCAACGAGGACTATTCGAAGATCACGCCGCTGAAGAAGCTGCCGGTGCTGATCACCAATGACGGCGACGTGATTTTAGATTCCTACGTCATCGTCGAATATCTCAACGAGATGGCCGGCGGGAGCCTGATCCCGGATTACGGCCCGCGGCGCTGGAAGGCCAAGACAAATCACTCCCTGATCAACGGCATGCTCGATTCCATGCTGCTGTGCCGCTACGAAAAGATGGTGCGCCCGCAAGGCCTGCAATGGCAGGCCTGGTCGGACGACCATTGGAACAGGGCCTGGACCGGTATGGCGCGCTTCGAGAACATGCCGGAGGTGCTGAACGGCCCGTTCGACATCTCACAGATCGGCCTCGTTTGCGTGCTCGGCTATGCCGACTTCCGCTTCGCCGATTGCGGCTGGCGCAAGGCCTATCCGAAGCTCGACGCCTTCCACCAGAAGATGCTGGAGCGGCCCTCGGTGAAGATCTCGGTGCCGCCAGCCGCATAACAGCGGGAGTTCTCATGAGCCTCAAGTTCTCGATCGGCGATCTCACCATCCATCGCATCGTCGAGCAGGAGACGTCCTTCGTTCCGGCCCTGGAGATGCTGCCGGGACTGACGGCGGAGGTGCTGGCCGAGAATCGGCAATGGATGCGTCAGGCCAGGGCGCTGGACGAGCAGGACGTGTTGCTGCTGTGTTTCCAGTCCTACATCGTGAAGACGCCGCACCACACCATCCTCGTCGACAGCTGCATCGGCAACGACAAGCCGCGCCCCAATCGGCCGAAATGGAACATGAAGACCGACGACACGTATTTGAGCGCGCTGAACGCGGCCGGCTTCTCGGTGGACGATATCGACTTCGTGATGTGCACGCATCTGCATGTCGATCACGTCGGTTGGAACACGCGGCTGGAGAACGGGCGATGGGTGCCGACCTTCCCCAAGGCGCGCTACGTCTTCGCCAGGCAGGAATTCGACCATTGGTCCGCGCAGAACGCGAAGGCGGAAGTCCCGCCCTTCGCCGACAGCGTGCTGCCGGTGGTCGAGGCTAACAGGCACGAGCTCGTCGGCAACGACCATCAGATCGGCGACCACGTTCGCATCCTGCCGACACCCGGACATACACCGGGCCATATCGCCATCACGATGGGTCGCGGCAAGGACGATGCCGTGTTCTCCGGCGATCTCATGCACTCGCCATTGCAGACGCTCTATCCGGAGCTGTCGATCAAGTTCGACGTCGATCCGGCCAAGGCCGCAACGACGCGTCGCAGCTTCCTGGAGCGCTATTGCGACACCGACACGCTGTGCTGCACGGCGCACTTCCCGTCACCGTCCGTGGGGAAGATCAAGCGCAAGGGCAATGCGTTCGTCTGCGCGGCGGTGTAGCGCACCCGATCTTCCTGTTTCTTGCCGTTATGCCCGGGCTTGTCCCGGGCATCCACGTCCTTACAATTGCCGGCAACGAAGAACGTGGATGGCCGGGCATAGGCGAGCGGAAGCGACGCCGTCCTTCGGACGGCTATGCCCGGCCATGACGAGGAGGCACCATGCCTGATCTGCCCCCGATTCCGCTGCCCGCCGACATCCGCTCGCGCTATGTCGACGGCATCAATGGCTTGCGCATGCATGTGCTGGAGGCCGGCTTCGAGACCAAAGGCCGCTCCTGCATCCTCTTGCTGCACGGCTTTCCCGAACTCGCCTTCTCCTGGCGAAAGGTGATGCCGGCGCTCGCCGCTGCCGGCTACCACGTGATCGCACCGGACCAGCGCGGCTATGGGCGCACGACGGGATGGAGTGCGGAGTACGATGGCGATCTCGCGCCCTTCTCGCTCCTCAACCTCGTGCGCGATGCGCTCGCCCTGGTGTCGGCGTTCGGCTACAGGCAGGTCGATGTGGTCGGGCACGATTTCGGCAGCCCGGTCGCGGCCTGGTGCGCCTTGATCCGGCCTGACGTGTTTCGTTCGGTGACGATGATGAGCGCGCCGTTCGGCGGACCGCCGCCGCTCCCGTTCGACACCCTCGACATGCCGGCAAAGCCTGCGGCCGAAGACCCCGTTCATCGCGAACTCGCCGCGCTGCCGCGCCCGCGAATACACTATCAATGGTACTATTCGACGCGCGAGGCGAACGCCGACATGCACCGCGCGCCACAAGGCGTGCATGATTTTCTGCGCGCCTATTATCATCACAAGAGCGCGGACTGGGCCGGCAACAAACCCTATCCGCTGGCGTCGTGGTCGGCGAGCGAGCTGGCGAAGCTGCCGACCTATTACGTGATGGACCTGAACGAGACCATGGCGGAGACGGTCGCCAAGGAAATGCCCTCGCCGGACGCGATCGCCGCCAATCGATGGCTGCCGGACAGCGAACTCGCCTATTACGCCGCCGAGTATGGCCGCACCGGATTCCAGGGCGGGCTGCAATGGTATCGCTACGGCACGTCAGGCATGCTGGACAATGAGATGCAGCTGTTCGCCGGCCGCAGCATCGACGTGCCCTCCTGCTTCATCTCGGGCAAGCAGGATTGGGGCACTTATCAGCGCCCCGGCGCATTCGAGGCGATGCAGAGCCGCGCGTGCACGAACATGCTCGGCTGCCATCTCGTCGATGGCGCCGGCCACTGGGTCCAGCAGGAGCAGCCCGCCGAGGTCAGCCGGTTGCTGCTCGACTTCCTGGCGAAAGCTGGCGGCAGCTGATTTGACCGGGGAACCTCGGCACCCTATATATTTAGAATAGTTCTAAACTAGGAAGCCAGGCTGCCGTGAAAAATTTTGCCGATCTGACCGAACGCGAAGTGCTGGCGGTCGCGATCTCCTCCGAGGAGGAGGACAGCCGGATCTACATGACCTTCGCCGAGGATCTGAAGGAGCGCTATCCGGACTCGGCAAAGCTGTTCGAGCAGATGGCCGAGGAAGAGCGTGGCCATCGTCACATGCTGCTGGAAACCTACGAGCAGCGCTTCGGCCAGCATCTGCCGCCGATCCGCCGCGAGGACGTCAAGGGCTTCCTGCGCCGCCGCCCGATCTGGCTGACCAAGAACCTGCCGCTCGACACGATCCGCCGGGAAGTCGAGACCATGGAGCTCGAGGCCGAGCGCTTCTACGCCAAGGCCGCCGAGCAGGCCGAGGATGTCAACGTGCGCAGGCTGCTCGGCGATCTCGCCGAAGCCGAGAAGGCTCACGAGCATACCGCCGTGAAACTCACCGACGAGATCCTGAAGCCGGACGTGCGCGCCGAGGAGGATCGCACGCGGCGGCGTATGTTCGTGCTGCAATATGTGCAGCCGGGTCTTGCCGGCCTGATGGACGGATCGGTCTCCACGCTGGCGCCGCTGTTTGCGGCGGCCTTCGCCACGCATCAGAACTGGCAGACCTTTCTGGTGGGCCTCGCCGCCTCGATCGGCGCCGGCATCAGCATGGGATTTGCGGAAGCGCTGTCCGATGATGGCTCGCTCACGGGGCGCGGCTCGCCCTGGCTGCGCGGCATCACCTGTGGCGCGATGACGACGCTCGGCGGGCTTGGCCACACCGCGCCCTATCTCGTTCCCGACAGCTGGGCCAATGCGTTCTGGATCGCGACGGGAATCGCCTGTGTCGTCGTGTTCTTCGAATTGTGGGCAATCGCCTTCATCCGCTCGCGCTACATGGACACCCCGTTCCTCCAGGCGGTGTTCCAGATCGTGCTGGGCGGCGCCATCGTGCTGGCGGTCGGGATCGTGATCGGGGCGGCGTAGGAGCCACACTGTCCCACTGACATAGCAATCTCCATCAAACAGCCGTTGCCGCGTTCGGCCAAACTGCGCATCATCCTCCAACAACCAGAGCGGGAGAACGCCGTGGCGAGGTCGGAATGGAGTTTCAAGAGTGCGGTCGAGTTGTCGGCCGCATTGAGCGCGAGGAAGGTCTCCGCGGTCGAGCTCACGCAGGATGCGATCGAACGCATCGAACGGCATGACGGCAGGATCAACGCGATCTGTGTGCGCGATTTCGAGCGCGCGCTCGTTGCGGCGCGCGAGGCGGACGCGGCGCTGGCCCGCGGCGAGCGCAAGCCGCTGCTCGGCCTGCCCACGACGATCAAGGAATCCTTCAACATCGCCGGCCTGCCGACGACCTGGGGGTTCGTGCCGCAGAAGGACTTCAAGCCTGTGGAGGACGCGCTGGCGGTGACCCGCATCAAGCAGGCCGGCGGCATCATTCTCGGCAAGACCAACGTGCCGGTCGGCCTCGGCGACTGGCAGAGCTACAACGACATCTACGGCACCACCAGCAACCCCTATGATCTCGGCCGCACACCGGGCGGATCGTCCGGAGGATCGTCCGCAGCCCTCGCCGCGGGCTATTGCGCGCTCGCCACCGGCTCGGATATCGGCGGCTCCCTGCGTGTGCCGGCATTTCATTGCGGCATCTTTGCGCACAAGCCGACCATCAATCTCTGCGCGGCGCGTGGCGAGACTCCGCCGCCGTTTCCAGCCATTCCGCGCGAGGGCGACCTCGCCGTCATCGGGCCGATGGCGCGCACGGCGGCGGATCTTTCCTTGCTGCTCGACGTCATGGCGGGACCCGATCCGCTCGACGCCGGTATCGCCTACAAGCTCGACTTGCCAGCTGCACGGCATCAGTCGCTGCGGGATTTTCGTGTCCTGGTGATCGACAGCCATCCGCTGCTGCCGACCGACCGGGATGTCCGCGGCGCGATCGACAAGCTCGCAACCGATCTTGCGAAGGCCGGCGTGACCGTCGCACGAGAGAGCCCACTGCTCCCGGACTTCGCGGAGACGTCGCGGCTTTACATGCGCATGTTGCTGAGCTTCCTCGGCGCGTTCTTGCCTCCCGACGAGCTGGCGGATGCGCAGGCGCGGGCGAGCCAGCTGTCACCGGAGGATCGCAGCCTCGGCGCGGAGCGACTGCGTGGCATCACCGCAAGCCACCGCGCCTGGGTGCTCGACGCCGGCAGCCGCGCCGGCCTGCGTGCGCAATGGCGCGCGCTGTTCGGGAGCTTCGACGCGGTGATCTGCCCGATCATGCCGACGCCGGCCTTTCCGCATGATCATTCGCCGGAGCAGCGGCTGCGAACGATCAGCATCGACGGCAAGGACTATCCCTATTCCGACCAGCTCGCCTGGCCGGGCATTGCCACGCTTCCGGGTCTACCTGCAACGGCAGTTCCGCTCGGTCTGTCGAAGAGCGGCCTGCCCGTCGGCGTCCAGATTGTCGGCCCCTTCCTCGAGGACCGCACGCCGCTCAAGCTCGCCGAGCTGATCGAGCGCGAGTTCGGCGGGTTCGCGCCGCCGAAGATGTTTGACGATTGATCCCTCCACGTCATTGCGAGCCAACGGGTCCGCGCGAAGCGCGGCCCGATGACAGGCTCCGCGAATCAATCCAGACTACCTCCGCGGAGGATCCTGGATTGCATCGTCGCAAGGGCTCCTCGCAATGACGGAGCGAAAACAGCGATACCGACCTCAACTATCGAACATGATCACGCTGCGCAGCGTCCTGCCGGCTTTCATGTTGGCAAAGCCCTCGTTGATCTCGGAGAGCTTCAGCTTGGCCGAGATCCAGTCCTCGAGGTGCAGGCGGCCACGCAAATAGAAGTCGACCAGGCGCGGCATGTCCACGCGGAAATGGTTGGAGCCCATCGAGGAGCCCTGGATCTTGCGCTCGCGCAGGAAGTCGAAGCCGTGCAGCTCGATCTTCTGGCCGAACGGGATCATGCCGACGATGGTTGCGGTGCCGCCGGAAGCGAGCATGCCGAACGCCTGCTCGGCGGTCTCCTTGCGGCCGAGCACCTCGAAGGAATGATGCACCCCCCCATTGGTGAGGTCGCGCACCTGCTTCACGACGTCACCATCCGCCGGGTTGATGATATCAGTCGCCCCCAGCTTGGTCGCAAGCTGGAGCTTGGCCGGATTGGTGTCGATGGCGATGATGCGGCCGGCGCCGGCGATCTGCGCGCCGTTGATCGCGGCCATGCCGACGCCGCCGCAGCCGATCACCGCCACGGTCTCGCCGGCCGTCACCTTGGCCGTGTTCACCACGGCGCCGTAGCCGGTGATGACGCCACAGCCGATCAGCGCGGCGAGATCGAGCGGCATTTCCTTGCGGATTTTGACGATGGCGTTCTCGTGCACCAGCATCTGCTCGGCAAATGACGAGAGATTCAGGAACTGGTGCAGCTTCTCGGGCTTCGACCATTGCATCCGGTTGGAGACGCCCGGCAGCATCTTCACCGTGGTGTCGGTGCAGAGCACGGTGCGGCCCGTGGTGCAGTTGTCGCAGGTGCCGCAGAACACCGACAGGCAGGTGACGACGTGGTCGCCCGGCTTGACGTAAGTGACATCGGAGCCGACCTGCTCGACCACGCCGGCGGATTCGTGCCCGAGCACCGCGGGCAGCGGATGCGGATAGAGTCCTTCCATGAAATGGAGATCGGAGTGGCAGAGGCCGGCGACCGCGGTGCGGATCAGAACCTCGCGCGGGCCGGGCTTGGGCAGGCTGACGTCCTCGATGACGAGCGGCTGGTTGACTTCATGGAGGACGGCGGCCTTCATCGGTGTTTCCTCATTGTTATGATTTTCGTTACTTGCGGGGACTTCACCTCTCCCATCGAGAGAGGTGAAGGGCGAGCCTACGCCGCCAGAACCAGTTCGCCAACCTCGCTCATGCTGCCTGCGCGATCGCCGAGCAACAACGCTGCGATGTTCGCTTGCGCGGCATTTTCCGTCAGCCGGAACGGATCGCTCGGCAACACCCGATGATCGATGACGAGGCGTGACAGCAGCAAGCGGCGCGCATCGCCGCGCATGTCGTGGATGCGATGCGCCTCCCAGGCGAACGCGACCGCGCTGGCGACATGATAGAGCAGGCTGGTGGCGCGGCGCGCCTCCGCCTCGTTCTCGGACTTGCTTGCGACCTCGCGCGCAAAGCCGACGGCGCGATCGGTGAGGCCGCGCAGACGATCGCGCCAGGCCTGCGGCACGGAGGCGCTGTCGTCGAGCCGGGCCTGCAGATCGGCCGCGAGCGCGGACTCCGCGCCGTGACGGCCGACCGCGCGCCGCAGCGCATCGATCGCCACGATGTTGCCGGTGCCCTCCCAGACCGAGCCGAGATGCGCGTCGCGGAGCAGGCGGGCGGTGGCGAATTCCTCGATGTAGCCGATGCCGCCGCGCATCTCGAGCGCATCGCCGCAGACCTTTCGCGCGTCGCGCGTGGCGCGGAATTTCAGCGTCGGGGTGAGAATGCGCAGGAGCGCCGCCGCATCCTGGCTGCCGGCTTCGGCGCGATCGAGTGCATCGGCGGTGAGAAAGCTCATCGACAGCGCCTGCTCGACCGGCAGCATGATCTTCATCATCTGCCGCCGCCCGAGCGGCAGGTCGATGATGCGGCTGCCGAACACGACGCGGTTCGTCGCCACCGTCATCGCGTCGTGATAGGCGCGGCGCATCAGCGCGGCGGACTTGACGCCGTTGGAGAGCCGCGACGAGTTGACCATCTCGGCCATCTGCACGAAGCCGCGGTCGAGCTTGCCGACCACGTAGGCGATCGCGCCTTCGAGCTTGATCTCGCCCGAGGCCATCGAACGCGTGCCGAGCTTGTCCTTGAGCCGCACGATCCGGTAGTTGTTCTGCGAGCCGTCGTCGAGGAAGCGCGGCATCAGGAACAGGCCGACGCCACGCGTGCCGGGGCCGGCGCCTTCGGGCCGCGCCAGCAGCATCACGACCTTCGCATCCGCATTCGAGCAGAACCACTTCTCGCCGTAGAGACGCCAATGGTCGCCCTCCTGCACCGCGCGCGTGGTCAGCGTACCGACGTCGGAGCCGCCCTCCTTCTCGGTCATGAACTGGCCGCCTTGGGTCAGCTTGCTCATGTCGGTCGAGGTCAGGCCGTCGAGATATTTTGCCTTCAGCGCCTCGCTGCCGAAGTTTGCTAGCAGCTTGGCGCAGCCGTCGGTGACGTTGATCGGGCAGCCCATGCCGAATTCGGTCTGGTTGAACAGGAAGGTGAAGGCGTGCTTGGCCACCACAGGAAATTTGTCCGGCCAGCCCATGATACCCTTGCGGATCGAGAGCGCGTGGATGCCGAACTCGCCGAACGCAGCGTTCTCCAGTTCGCGATAGGCCGGGTGGTATTCGATCCACTGCACGTCACGGCCGAACTTGTCGCGCTGGTGCAGAATGGGCGTATGCCGGTCCGCGAGCCGGGCGCACTCGTCGAGACGGCCGCCGGCGAGTTCGCCGAGACGATCGAGATGCGGCTCGATATGACGGAACAGCGTATCAGGCAGATGGATGCGCAGGAGATCGGCGAGCGCCGGATCGGCGCGGTAGAAATTCATGCCTGACGTATCGGGCGCCAGCAGGCCGGATGGTGCGGCCGCGACATCTTGTGGCTGCGCTGTGACCGGCTTGTGCATGATCGTCCTCTTCGTTTCCGTCCCACGGCAATTCTTTGCGCTTGCCGCTTGGGATGATGTCGATCATGCTCCAGTCGCGGACCGCGATAAAGCCGCAAATTGTCAGGGCGGCATGATCGCCGCAGAGGAGCAATTCGCTCTGCGGAGTTGTCATCTTCCCGGCTGGTTCTTCGCACAGCCCATGCATAGATCAGCGGCTCCTGCTTCCGAGAGATCACGCCATGGAACATCCGAAATACAAGATCGCCCTCATCGTCGGCGCCGGCGAAGGCCTGAGCGCCTCGCTGGCGCGGCTGCTCTCCGCCCAGGGCGTCCGCGTCGCGCTCGCCGCGCGAAAGATCGAAAAGCTCGGCGCGCTCTGCAGCGAGACAGGGGCCAGGGCCTATGCTTGCAATGCCACCGAGCCCGACGAGGTGGAACGGCTGTTCGGCCTCGTCGAGCGTGAGATCGGAACGCCCGACCTCGTCGTATACAATGCGAGCGGCCGCACGCGCGGGCCTTTTATCGAGCTCGTTCCGGCCGACGTCGCGCAGGCGATTGCGGTCAGCGCCTATGGCGGCTTCCTGGTCGCACAGCAGGCGGCCAAGCGCATGCTGCCGAACAAGCACGGCGCGATCCTGTTCACCGGCGCCTCCGCCAGCGTCAAGGGTTATGCGCAGTCCGCGCCGTTCGCGATGGGCAAGTTCGCGCTGCGCGGCCTCGCACAGAGCATGGCGCGCGAGTTGTCGCCGCAAGGCATCCATGTCGCGCATTTCGTCATCGACGGCGGCATCAGGAGCGCGACGCGAACCGAACCGGCGGACAAGCCGGATTCGATGCTCGATCCCGACGCGATCGCGGAGAGCTACTGGAACGTGCTGCAGCAGCCGCGCAGCGCCTGGAGCTGGGAGCTGGAGCTGCGGCCCTGGGTGGAGAAGTTTTGAGTTCAGCTCGTCATTCCGGGGCGGTCCGCAGGACCGAACCCGGAATCTCGAAATTCCGGGTTCGCTGCTTCGCATCGCCCCGGAATGACAACAAAATGGGGAGGCGACATGACCACGGAAATTACCATCGACACCGGTACCAGCGAGCTCCTCTGCGTCATTCGCGACCGCGTCGCCATCATCACGCTGAACCGGCCGGAGGCGCGCAATTCGCTGTCGGACGCGCTGACGCCGGCGCTGCGCACGATGATCCGAACCTGCGGCGAGGATCCACGTGTCGGCGCGCTGCTGCTCACCGGCGCGGGCGAAGCCTTCTGCGCCGGCGGCAACGTCAAGGGGATGGGCGCGCATCGCGATCCGAAGAAGCTCGAAATGTCCTTCGACGACAAGGTCGCCGATCTCAAGGAGCGGCAGCGGCTGCTGACCGGCGCGCTGGTGTCGGTGCGTAAGCCAACCATCGCCGCGCTACCCGGTCCCGCGGTCGGCGCCGGCCTCGCCATCGCCATGGCCTGCGACATCCGCATCGCCGCGCAATCGGCCTTCGTCGCCACCGGCTACGCCCGGATCGCGCTCTCCGGCGACTACGGCATCGCCTGGCTGCTGACCCGGCTGGTCGGCACCGCCCGGGCGCGCGAATTGATGTTCACCGGCGATCGCGTCGATGCCGCGCGTTGCGAAGCCATCGGCCTCGTCAACCGCGTGGTGCCTGATGACAAGCTGCAGACCGAGGCCTTCGCACTGGCCAGATCGCTCGCCGAAGGCCCGCGCCTGGCGCTGCGCTACATGAAGGACAATCTGGACGAGGCCGTGCTGTTCGATTTCGAAACGGCCAGGGATCACGAGGCTGAACGGCTGATCCGCCTGACCACGACCGCCGATCACAAGGAGGCGGTGCAGGCGTTCATCGAGAAGCGGAAAGCGGTGTTCACGGGGAAGTAGCTCCGAAACGAGGAGCGTCATTCCGGGGCTATGCGACGGGACCGCAAGGCGCGGCCCGGAGCATCGGGCCCGGAATCCATTGGGCCGCAGAACGCGCGGCGAAATGGATTCTCCGATGCGCAATTGCGCATCATGGTTCGCGCTATTCGCGCCCCGGAATGACGATGAAGAGAGCGGAAGGCGAAAAAGACGCCCGGCTCTGGCGTGGCCAGGCCGGGCTGCAGTGGTGTCAGGCCGAGGCTGAGGGGCTGTCGGCCTGACGGGAAAGGGCAGCGAGGCGCCAGCTCGCGCAGGGAATGTCTTTCGGAGCGACGCTGATCTCCTTGTCGAAGCGCACCAGCTTCCAGTCGTCGGGATGGTGGACGAAGGCGAAGCCGGCTTTGCGCGCGAGCGAAACCATCGCCTCGTTGGAGCGCAGCGTGTCGCCGAACATGTGCTCGGCTCGAAGCGCGGCGGCGCGGCATTCGAGGTTCTTCATCAGCGCGGTGGCGATGCCGTGACCCTGCCAGCGGTCGTCGACCGACAGGCCGAACTCGAGAGTCGCGGTCTCGGCATGAAAGGCATAGCGCGCTTCGGCCACGATGGTCTCGAAGCCGTCGACCATCATGGTCGCAACGATCGTGAAGCGCTCGCCCTCGCCGATCTGAAGAAAGTCGTGCAGCAGGCCCTGCGGCAGCTCGCTGATCGCGCCGAAGAAACGATTGTAACGAGAGCGCGTCGAGAGCGAACGGAAATAGTGCTGGAGCTCCTCGGTGTCGCGCGGCTCGACGAAGCGAACGTTGAGCGCCGCTCCGTCGCGGGTGCGCAGCGTATCCGAATATTGCTTCAGGTCTTCGAGGCGAAGGATGCTCATGACACATGCCGTGCGCAAAAAGGGACCGCCGGCGCCCCACAGTCAGGCGGCGCCGGCCTGGCGGCCAATCAGGCCCGCCAGAAGGGTTTGTCGGCCTCGTAGGCGATGTCGGACCAGGACAGCCCGACATCATGGAGGTCGCGGGCGGTCCAGTTGGTCAGCTCGCGCCTGGTGCGGTAGCGCTCATGCCAGACGTGAAGCGTCTCGCCGATCTGCTGGATCAGGCCGGGTGCATGATGATTTGTCATCGAATTGTCTGTCAAAGTAGACATTTTCAGCTCCTGGAGCTAAGTTGACCGCTAATATCTGCTTCCTACCGCGCTGCGACAAACGACAATTTGTACCTTTTCGCATGAAATAACGTCATGCATCCTGCTGCCAAATGACTGCCAGATTGCCGTCCCTGAACGGATTGCGGGCGTTCGAGGCCGCCGCGCGCCATCTCAGCTTCACGCTGGCAGCCAGCGAGCTGAACGTGACCCAGACCGCGATCAGCCATCAGATCCGCAGACTCGAGGAGGAACTCGGCATCCGCCTGTTCATCCGGCAGAACCGCGCGCTGGCGCTGACGCCGGAGGCGCGCGACTACCTCCCGGGCGTTCGCGCCGCCTTCAACGACCTCCGGCTCGCCACCGACCGCCTGCTGCGCAAAGAGGACGACAAGGTGCTGACCGTGTCGACACTGGCCTCGCTCGCGGCAAAATGGCTGCTGCCGCGCCTGACCGATTTCCAGGAGCAGCATCCCGGCATCGACGTGCGCATCACCACCTCGACCAGCCTCGTCGACTTCCAGCGCGACAATGTCGATGCCGCGATCCGCTATGGCCGCGGCCAGTGGCCGGGCCTGCGCGCCGACTGGCTGATGGCGGACGAGCTGTTTCCGGTGTGCAGCCCGTCGCTGTTGCGCGGCGACAAGCCGCTGCGCCGGCCGGAGGATCTGCGCAACCATCCGCTGCTGCACACCTCGAACGCCAACAGCGATGATTGGCGGCTGTGGCTGACTGCGGCGGGCCTGCCGGCCGACATCGCAAGGCAACCTGGCATCACCTTCGACATGATCTTCATGACCATTCAGGCCGCGATCGACGGCATCGGCGTGGCGATGGGGCGGACCTCCTACGTTCAGGACGACATCGCCAAGGGCCGCCTCGTTGTCCCCTTCAAGATCGCACTGCCGGCCGATGCCGGGTTCTACCTGGTCGCGCCGGAGGGCCGCCGCGAGGCGCCGAAACTTGCCGCATTCCGGCAATGGATCGTCGCTGCAACGCAAAATAAAGCCTGAAAAATCATCAGCTTCCTCCGGAATACCGGTTGACTCGCCCCGCTCCGCGCGGGAAGGGGTATGACAGATTGTCGCAGCATCAATCTGTCGCCTTGCCGTGAATTTCAGTCGGCCCGGCCACGTCTTTCCAAGGGGAGCAACGTCATGGCTGGACCAGCCGCCTCAACCAGTCCGCCCGCAATCAAGTCACGCGTCGGGGCGATCCTGCGCGCAACTAGCGGCAATTTCCTCGAGCAGTTCGACTTCTTCCTGTTCGGCTTCTATGCCGCCGCGATCGGCAAGGCGTTCTTCCCCTCGACCGACGAGACCGCCTCCCTGCTCAACACGTTCGGCGTGTTCTGGCTCGGCGCCTTGATGCGCCCCGTCGGCGCCATCGTGCTGGGGGCCTATATCGACCGCATCGGCCGCCGCCAGGGACTGATCGTCACGCTCGGCATCATGGCCTTCGGCACCGTCGTCATTGCGTTCTGCCCGAGCTACGCGACCATCGGCATCGCAGCACCGGTCATCGTGCTGATCGGCCGGCTGCTGCAAGGCTTCTCGGCCGGCGTCGAGCTCGGTGGCGTGTCGGTGTATCTCGCGGAGATCTCGACGCCCGGCAATCGCGGCTTCTACACCTCGTTCCAGTCGTCGAGCCAGCAGGTCGCGATCTTCGTGGCCTCGATCCTCGGCTACATCCTCTCCGAGGTGATGCCGGCCGACACCGTGGCCGCCTGGGGCTGGCGCATTCCCTTCTTCGTCGGCTGCCTGATCATTCCGCTGATCTTCCTCCTGCGGCGGACGCTGGAGGAGACGCCGGCCTTCCTCGCCATGAAGAAGCATCCGAGCGCGAGCGAGGTGTTCGCCTCGGCGCTCGCCAACTGGCGCGTCGTCGTGCTCGGCATGATGATCGCGATCCTGACCACGACGACGTTCTACTTCGTTACCGTGTATACGCCGACCTTCGGCAAGACCGTGCTGAAGCTGTCGACGCAGGATGCGCTGCTGGTCACCCTGCTGGTGGCGGTGACCAACTTCATCTGGAATCCGGTCGGCGGCGCGCTCTCCGATCGCATCGGCCGCAAGCCGGTGCTGATCGCGATCGCCTGCCTGTCGCTCGTCACCGCCTATCCGGCTCTGCACTGGCTGGTGGCGGCGCCGAGCTTCGGCAAGCTGCTCGCGGTCGAAATGATGTTCTCGTTCTATTTCGGCGTCTACAGCGGCACCATGTTGGGTGCCCTCGTCGAGATCGTTCCCGCGCATGTCCGCACCACCTGCTTCTCGCTGGCGTTTGCGCTCGCCGCCGCCCTGTTCGGCACCTTCACGCCGTTCGCCTCGACCTGGCTGATCGAGCGGACCGGCGACAAGGCCTCGCCCGGCTTCTGGCTGATGTTCGCCGCCCTGCTCGGCATCATCGCGGCCTCGACGGTGTATCGCGGCGGCAAGGCGGTGCCGGCCTATGATGCGGTGCCGGAGCCGGTGGCGGGGCGTTAGGACGGTGTCATTCCGGGGCGCCTCGAAGAGGCGAGCTTTGATGCGCAATTGCGCATCACAGAATCTATCTCTCCCAGCATTTCTGTCGCACGATGGATTCTGGGTTCAGCCCTGCGGGCTGCCCCGGAATGACAGGGGCTACAGCTCCACCACCACGTAGTCACTCTCGATCCTGACCGTGACAGTCTCGGCGACATACGGCCCCTTCACCACGCTCGCGCCCGGCTCGACATGGGCCGGATAGGCCTTGACGCGGAAGCGGCGGGGGTCGCAATAGGATTGGCCGGTGCGGATGTCGAACTCCCAGCCGTGCCAGGGGCAGCGGATGATCTCCCCTAACTTGGTGTATTCGATCTCGCCGGGATTGCTCGACTGCGCCAGCCCGATCAGCGGTCCCTCGCACAGCGCCGCGCCTTGATGCGGGCAGCGGTTCATCAGGCCGAAATACTCGCCCTTGATGTTGAAGATTGCGATCGGCCGCCCGTCGATCTCCAAAAACTTTCGCGTGCCCGGCGGAAGCTCGTCGACCGGCGCGATGACGTGTCTTGCCATCAGGAAACGCCGTAGAGCTTCTTCGCGTTGCCGAAATAGAACGCCTCGCGATTGGCCTCGCTGACGCCCGCCGGCAAGACGCGCGAGGGCTCATCGTAATCCCAATGCGGATAGTCGGTCGCGAACAGAAGCCGGTCCCAGCCGATCCATTTGATGACGTCGAACAGGTCCTCGCGACGCTCCGGATCCTCCATTGGCTGCGTCGTCCACCACACCTGCTCGCGGATATATTCCGACGGCGGCCGCTTCACATGCGGCACCTCGCTCCTGAGCCGCTGCCAGGCCTTGTCGAGCCGCCACGCCAGCGACGGCGCCCAGCCGAATCCGGCCTCGATCATCACCATCTTCAATTTCGGGAAACGCTCGAACACGCCCTCCAGCACGAGGCTCGCCAGCGCCGATTGCTGGCATTGCGAGTGACCTACCATCTCCTCGATGTAATAGGACGGCCAGCCCGACGGCGTGATCGGGTTGCCGCCGAAGCCGAAGGCGTGGACGCCGACCGGAAGGCCGGCCTCCTCCGCGGCCTGGTAGATCGGCCAATAGCGGCGCTGGCCGAGCGGCTCGACATTGCGGCTGAGCAGCAGCACCTGCACGAAGTTCTTGTCGCCGGCGCGCTCGCGGATCTCGGCGGCGGCCGACAGTCCGTCCTCATTGCCGACGACGATGGATGCCTTCAGCCGCTTGTCCTTGGACGTCCATTTGTCGATCTGCCAGTCGTTAATCGCCGAGCATAGGGCCGCCGAGAGCTCGTGATTGCGGATGCCCTGCCCGGTGTTGAGCGGGTTGAGCACGCCCAGCTGCACGTTGTTGGGATCGAGCAATTGCTCCTGCATGAACGACAGCGAGGAGCCCTGCGGGCCGCCTTCCGGCGGATAGGCATCGCGGCGCGAGGCGTTGGGCTGGGCTTTGGGATAGGGCGGGCCTTCCATCATGCCCTGATAGGCATGGACGCCGTAGACTTCGAGGTGATGCTGCCAGCGTTTTGCGAGGTAGGGGTAGAGCTCGGTGCGGGTGGCGCGTGCCGGGTGGATGTCGCAGTCCGCGATCGCGGTTTTGACGGTCAGGGGGGACGCGGCTTCTTGGCTCTCGCGGAACTGGATATTCATCGCCTTGCCTCCTTTGGCAGCGGGCTCATTTCAGGCGGGGATAGGTTGCATGCGGATTGTCGATCATGATCTTGCGCACGAGATCGGGGGACAGACCTTCGGGCAGCGCGTCCTGGCCGTCGAACTGCCAGTGCGGATAGTCCGTGGAGAATAGGACCAATTCGTCCGACTGCATATGATCAAACAGGCGAATTAATGTCTCCGGTTCCGGCGGCGCATCAAATGGCTGTAACGAGAAGCGGATGTTGCTGCGCACAATCTCCAGCGGCGCGCGATCGACCCAGGGCGTTTCCATCCGCACCCCGCGCCAGAACTTGTGCAGGCGCCAGAGATAGGGCGCGATCCAGGAGACGCCGGACTCCAGCATCACCATTTTCAGCTTCGGATATTTGGCGAACACGCCTTCGACGATCAGGCTGGTGAGCTGGGTCTGGAACGCCTGGGCCTGCCCGACATAGTCCTCGATGTGGTAGGACCCCCACCCCACCGCGGTCGGCGGATTATGATAGGCGGAACCGGCATGAATGCCGACCGGCAGTTCCAGGCGCTCCGCGGCCTCATAGATCGGCCACAGCGCCCGCTTGCCGAGCGGCACGTCGCCCATCACGAGCATCAAGACCTGCACGAAGCGCCTGTCCGGCGCACAGCGCTCGATCTCGGCGACCGCCTTCTCGACGCCTTGCGTCGGGATCACGATCGAGCCACGCAGCCGCGCGTCGCGATCGAGCCATTCCTTCGCCAGCCAATCGTTCAGCGCGCGGCAGAAGGCGGCCTGCATGTCCTCGGAGAACACCATCTGCACGCCGTACAGCGGATTGCAGATGGCATGCTCGAGCTGGAAGGGATCGAGCACATGGCGCTGCATGTCCGCCAGACTCTCGCCCGGCTTGCCCTGCTCGGGCCGCCAGTCGGGCCGTGCCGTAATCGGCGAGTTCTGCGGATAGGATTGCGAGACCAGGTCGACCATGCCGCGCGTCGTGACCTGATCGCGCCAATAATCGTTCAGGTAGGGCAGCAGGCTGGTCAGATGCGGCACGGCCGGATGCACATCGCAGTCCACCCCGCCGGCGATCAGGGACGCCATGACGTCTCCTTCACGTTTCCTCGTCAATTCTTGTCTCGTGCCTGCATTCAAGCAGGCCTGCCCGCCGCCCGCAACTCAGCCGGGGCCACCGGCATATGCTAGGAAGGCGCAGCTCGGTTGCGAAGGAAAGAGGGGTTTCAGGGATGAAAGAGCTCGTCGGAATTGCGGAACGGGTCGCGGCCCAGCTGATCGCACGCAAACAGACCATCGCGGTTGCGGAATCATCGGCCGGCGGCCTGATCTCGGCCAGCCTGCTCGCGGTGCCTGGCGCCTCCGCCTATTACCTCGGCGGCGCGGTGGTCTACACCCGCGATGCCAGACGGGTGCTGATGGATATTTCGGATGACGGCATGAAGGGTTTTCGGTCGTCGTCGGAGCCTTACGCCCAACTGCTGGCCGAGCAGATGCGCAGCCGCTTCAATTGTGATTGGGGTCTGTCCGAGACCGGCGCCGCCGGCCCCACCGGCAACCGCTACGGCGACGCAGCGGGCCATAGCTGCATGGCGGTCGCAGGCCCCGCCGCGGAGGTGATGACGCTGGAGACGGGCAGCAGCGACCGGTTTGCCAACATGCAGGTGTTTGCGGCAACAGCGCTGAAGTTGCTGCTGAGGAAGCTGGAGGGGTGAGCGGCTGCCGCAGCAGGGACACTTCCAATACCGTCATCCTGAGGTGCTCCCCTTGCATCGCAAGGGGAGCCTCGACGGCGAGGGACGGTGCTCGTCGTGACGTTCCATCTCACCGTCCCAAATGCCGCGTGAAAATCCGCACCACATACCCCTTCACCCGCGGTGCTTCGTCGTAGAGATCTGATGCGATCCGCTCGATGGTCTCGCGCAGGGACAGGAATTGTGCCTGACGGGCGCTGCTTTCGGTGCCCTGCATGCCCGCGAGCTCGTCCATCGCGGCGTCGCTGATCTGGCAATGCACGACCTCGCCATCGTTCAGCATGGTGAAGCGGAAGGCCAGCCGTTCGAGGTCGTGGCCGATGATCTTGTCGCGCGTCAGCGGCATTGAAAGCGTCCCGGTCGCCCCCCTCGCGCACAATGCGGAAAATTCTCCGGCTTGTCAGCAGGGATGAAGGGAGGGCCCGACCTACTGGAACGCGACTTCGGCGAAACTGCGGAGCTTTCGCGAATGCAGTCGCTCCGATTCCTGCTGCTTGAGCCGCTCCAGCGCCTTGAGCCCGATTTCGAGATGCTGGCCGACACGGCGGCGGTAGAATTCGCTGGCCATGCCGGCCAGCTTGATCTCGCCGTGCAGCGGCTTGTCGGAGACACAAAGCAGCGTGCCGTAGGGGACGCGAAAACGGTAGCCGTTGGCGGCGATCGCGGCCGATTCCATATCGAGCGCGACCGCGCGCGATTGCGACAGGCGGCGGATCACTTCAGGCCCGGAAATCTCCCAGTTGCGGTTGTCGACGCTCGCCACCGTCCCCGTGCGCATCAGGCGCTTCAGCTCGAAACCTTCGAGGCCGGTGACATCCTCGACCGCCTCCTCGAGCGCGACCTGCATCTCGGCGAGCGCCGGGATCGGCACCCACAGCGGCAGCTCACGGTCGAGCACGTGGTCCTCGCGCACATAGCCATGCGCGAGCACGTAGTCGCCGAGCCGCTGCGTGTTGCGCAGTCCCGCGCAATGGCCGAGCATGAGCCAGGCGTGCGGCCGCAGCACCGCAACGTGGTCGGTGATGTTGCGCGCATTGGAGGGACCGGTGCCGATGTTGATCAGCGTGATGCCGCGATAGCCGGCCTCGACCAGATGGAAGGCCGGCATCTGCGGTGCGCGCGCGGGGGCAACACCCGTCGTCGCGCCGCCGGCGCGCGTAACGACGTTGCCGGGTGCAACGAAAGCGTCGAGGCCCGCCTCGCCGGATTGAAGCCGCTGCTGGCAGAGTTGCGCGAAGGCGTCGACATAGAACTGGTAATTGGTGAAGATCACGAAGTTCTGGAAATATTCGGGATCGGTGCCGGTGTAGTGATAGAGCCGGCGCAGCGAGTAATCGACGCGGGCGGCGCGGAACAGGGACAGCGGCTCGGGCGCCCCCGGCCGGAGCTCGAAGGTGCCGTCGGCAATCGCATCGTCCATCGTCGCGAGATCAGGCACGTCGAACGCATCGCGCAGCGACCGCGTGACGGCGGAGTTCTCGCTGGTGGTGATGGCGGCCTCGATATTGATGTCGCGGCGATAGGCGAAGTGGATCGGGATCGGCTCGGCCGATTCGCCGATCTCGACCGGCACGCCGTGATTCTGGATCAGCAATCCGATCTGCTCGGTGAGATAGCTGCGGAACAGATCCGGCCGCGTCACGCTGGTCTCATGCACGCCGGGGCCCGCGACGAAGCCATACGACAGACGCGAATCCAGCCGCGCATGCGTCGCGGTGGTGATGCGGACGAAGGGATAATAGGCCCGCATTCGCGTCGTGACTGTCTCGCCATTGACATAGGCCTCGAACCGGTCGCGCAGGAACTTGGTGTTGCGCTCGTAGATCTCTTCGAGGCGGGCAACCGCGAGGCTCGCGTCGGTGAGGGATTCGGTGGCGATGGAAGGTGGGGATTGCATGATTCGACCGCCGCTTTGCTTGAAACAAGCGCACTATAGCAGGATCGTAGCCAAGTCGTCATTGCGAGCGCAGCGAAGCAATGACGAGGAAAGATGACGCGCTTTCGCGCGTCACTTCTCCCGGAACGCCCGCATCAGCTGGTCGTGCAGCGGCTTCATCAGGTAGGACAGCATGGTGCGGTCGCCGGTCTGGACGAAGGCTTCCACGGGCATGCCGGGAATCAGCTTGACGTCGCCGAGCCGGGCGACCTCCTCGGCCGGCATCGAGACGCGGATGGTGTAGTAGCCCTGGCCGGTACGCTGGTCGGTGGTGACGTCGGGCGAGACGCGGCTGACGACGCCGTTGAGCTCCGGCGTGGTGCGCTGGTTGAACGCCGAGAGGCGCAGCAGCGTCTTCTGGCCGATCTGAAGCTTGTCGATATCGACCGGATTGACCTTGGCCTCGACCTGGAGATCGTCGGCCTGCGGAACGATCAGCATCAAGGTATCGCCGGCCGTGACGACGCCGCCGACGGTGTGCACGGTCGATTGCAGCACCATGCCGTCCTGCGGCGCGCGGATGTCCACGCGCCGGAGCTGGTCTTCGGCCGCGACCTTGCGCTCGATCAGCTCGCCGATCTTGTCATTGGTCTCGCGCAGGTCCTTGGAGACCTCGCTGACCACGTCCTTGTCGATCTGGATGATCTGGAGCTCGGTCTCGGTGATCTTGCCCTTGGCCTGGGCGCGCGAGGCGATGTACTGCGCGCGCTCGCCGTTGAGACGCGCCGAGTCGCGTTCGAGCTGGGTCAGCCGCGAGATCTGCACCAGGCGCTTTTCGTAGAGCTCGCGCACGCCGGTGAGCTCGTTCTGTACCAGCGCGATCTCCTGGTCCTTGGCCTTCTCCTGGGCACTGAGACCGGAGATTTCCTCGTTGAGCTGCGTGATGCGCTCACGCAGCTGCGCTTTCTGCCCGGTGCGGCCGTTGACGCGGACGTCGAACAGCTTGGTTTCGGCCGAGAGCAGCACCTTGACGTCGGGATCGCTGGTACGCTCGAGCAGCGTCTGCGGAAACTCGATGCTGTCGAGGCCGCGCTGCTCGGCCTGCAATCGCGCCGCACGCGCCTGCGCGGCATCGAGATTCTTGGTGACGATGGCAAGGTTGGCCTTGGTCACGGTGTCGTCGAGCCGCACCACGATGTCGCCGGCCTTGACCAGATCACCGTCGCGGGCGCGCACCTCGCCAACCACCCCGCCGGTCGGATGCTGCACCTTCTTGACATTGGATTCGACCACGATCTGCCCCGGCGCGATCAGCGCGCCGGAAATCAAGACGGTCGACGCCCAGCCGCCGAGGCCGACGACCAGGACCAGCACGATCGCGAGGCCGAGGATCAGGTGAAACTTGATGGAGTCGCGCACGGTCTTCTTCGCGGCCGGCTTCGGGCCGCCGATGGCCATCGTGCTCATGACTTTGTGCTCATGGACTTTGCGCTCATGACTTGGCCACTCCGCCTTCGCTGACGATCTTGATCGGTGCCGGCGGCGTCGCTCGCGGCTGCAGCACCTGGGCGAGCACCTGCTCCTTGGGGCCGAACGCCTGCATGCGGCCGTCGCGCAGCACCAGGATCTGGTCGACCGCCTCGACGCCGATCGGGCGGTGCGCCACCACGACGACGATGGCCCCGCGCTCGCGGGCAGCGCGGACGGCGCGGGTCAGCGCCTCGTCGCCTTCGGTGTCGAGGTTGGAGTTGGGCTCGTCGAGCACGATCAGGAAGGGCTTGCCGTAGAGCGCGCGCGCTAGCGCCACGCGCTGCGCCTGGCCTGCGGAGAGCGCTGCGCCCTGCTCGCCCACCTGGGTATTGTAACCCTCGCGCATCTTGATGATCATGTCATGCACGCCGGCTTCTTTCGCAGCCGCGATGATATCCTCGGAGGTCGCCCCGGGATCGAACCGGCTGATGTTCTGTGCGATGGTGCCACCGAACAGTTCGACGTCCTGCGGCAGATAGCCGATGTGGCGGCCGAGCATGTCGGACGACCATTGATCGAGCGCCGCGCCGTCGAGCCGCACCTTGCCGCGCACCGGCTGCCAGACCCCGACCAGCGCGCGGATCAATGACGACTTGCCGGAGCCGCTCGGGCCGATCACGCCGAGGCCGTTGCCGGCGGCGAGCGCGAAGGTGACGTCCTGCACCACGAGGCGCTGGTCGCCGGGCGGCACCATGGCGAGGCCTTCGACAGAGAGCCGGCTGGTGGGCGCCTGCAACTGGGTCGGCATCGCCTGCGCCGGCATCTGCTCCAGCAGGCGCGTGAGGCGGTGCCAGCTCTGGCGTGCCGCGACGAAGGACTTCCAATGCGCGATGGCGAGATCGACCGGCGCGAGCGCGCGGGCGGAGAGGATCGAGCCGGCGATGATGATGCCCGCCGTCGCCTCCTGGTGAATGACGAGATAAGCGCCGACCGCGAGCACGGCCGATTGCAGCATCATGCGCAGCACCTTTGCGACTGCACCCAGACCGCCAGCGACGTCGCTCGCACGCTGATTGCCGGCGAGATATTTTTCGTTGGCTTCGCTCCAGCGCTGGTTCATCCGTCCGGCCATGCCCATCGACACCATCACCTCGGCGTTGCGGCGGCTGGCCTGGGCGAGATCGTTGCGCTGGGCGGCGAGCCCCATCGCCTCGCGTGCCGGCTGGCGGGACATGAACTCGGTGACCAGCGTCAGGCCGACCAGGATGATGGCGCCGACCAGCGCGGTGACGCCGATCAGGACGTGAAAGGCGAAGCAGATGGCGAGATAGAGCGGCAGCCAGGGCAGATCGAAGAACGCGCTCGGACCCAGGCCGCCGAGGAAGGAGCGGACATTGTCCAGATCGCGCAGCGGCTGGAGGCCCTCGTTGCGGCTGCCGACCAGGAGCGGCAGGCGCACGATGGTGTCGAACACGCGCTTGTTGAGGGCTTCGTCGAGCGAGGTACCGATCCGCCCCAGGATGCGGTTGCGAATCATGTCGAGCACGCCCTGCGCCATGTAGAGGAAGCTGGCGAGGATGATGAGGCCGATCAGGGTCGGGATGCTGCGGCTCGGCAGCACCCGGTCGTAGACCTCCAGCATGAAGATCGACCCGGTCAGATAGAGCAGGTTGATCATGCAGCTCATCAAGCCGACGCCGACGAACGCCGTGCGACAAGCGCGCAAGGCGTCACCGAGCTCTGAACGGCGGACGCCAGGGATGGCTGCCATCAGTCTGATCTCTTTCGGCTAGGGGGCAAGGCCCCTGATTTCACGGGCAATTCAGGGTACTCGCCCCGGATTAACATCGTGTTCGCCCGGCGTCCAACGCAGCCGAGCTCATCCAGAGCCCTGATGGGCCACATCTACCCGTGATGGCCTCCCGCGCAAGTCCGGAATTTCACAGGCTTGCGGCTTTTTCTTGCAGGCTTTCAGCCTCTTCCGGGAAATCGCGAGGTTGAAAGTTCCGGCCAGCCGAATGCGGGGCTAGAACCTGCCCCCGCCACGCACCAGGCGGACGACGACCAGCAGGATGACGGCGCCGATGGCGGAGTAGACGATTTCGGAGACGAGCCCCGTGCCGAGACGAATGCCGAGCTTGGGAAACAGGAAGCTCGCCACGAGCGCGCCGGCGATGCCGACCACGATGTCGCCGATGATTCCGAACCCGGTCCCGCGCACCACCTTGCCGGCAAGCCAGCCGGCGACCAGGCCGACGAACAGGATGACCACCAGGCCTTCGTTGGAAATGTACATGAGTGAGGTCCCTCTCCGTGACCGGAGCCATCGAACGGGAACCGGAATGAATGAGGTGTGAATACTGGCGGTGTGGCTCGCGCAGCCGGGATCATGCTCCAGCTCAACTCATCCGGGACTATGACACCACGGTGACCGACTCCGCCAGCACGCATCTCGCCGCCCGCCCCGGTCCGACCTCGACATTCGCGGGCAGCCCTTCCAGGCAGCGCGGCATTGCGAGCTTGCAGCGGGGAGCAAAGGAGCAATTGTGCGGCTTCTCCGCCAGCGAGGGCGGGGTGCCGGGAATGGTCTCCAGGCGGGCGCCGCGCTTGGCGCCGTGGATGGTCGAGGCGAGCAGGCCCTTGGCGTAGGGATGCACCGGCGAGCGGACGATGTCGCGAAGCGTGCCCTGCTCCACGATCTGGCCGGCATACATCACCGCAACGCGGTCGCAGATCTCGATGGCAACGCCGATGTCGTGGGTGACGAAGATGACGGACATGCCGAACTCGCGCTGCAGCTCGCGCAGCAGCAGGAGTATCTGGATCTGCACGGTGGCATCGAGCGCGGTGGTCGGCTCGTCCGCCAGCAGGATCTTGGGCCGGCAGGCGAGTGCAAGCGCGATCATCGCGCGCTGACGCATGCCGCCTGACATCTCGTGCGGATAGGCGTCGAGACGCCGCTTGGCCGAAGGGATGCGTACGACCTCGAGCATTTCGAGCGCCCGCGCCCTCCCTTCCGCAAAGCTCTTGCCTTCATGGCGCACCACGCTTTCGGCGATCTGCGCGCCGATGGTGTAGACCGGATCGAGCGCCAGCGCCGGCTCCTGGAAGATCATCGACACGGTCTGGCCGCGGAACGACGAGAGCTGCTCGTCGTTCATGGCGAGCACGTCCTGTCCCAGCACGTTGACCTTGCCCGTGATCTGCGTCCGCTTCTTCGGCAAGAGCCGCATCAGCGCACGCAAGGTCACGCTCTTGCCCGAACCGGATTCACCGAGCAGGCCCAGCACCTCGCTGTTCCCCAGCGAGAGGCTGAGATCGTTTACGGCATAGACCGTGCGCTCGCCGGTGAAGCGGATGTTGAGGCCCGAGATCTCGACGAGATTGGTCATGACGGCAGCTTCGGCAGACGGTCGTGATAGTCGGTGGCGCGCTGGAAGGCGGCGCCGATGGTGAGCAGGGTCGCCTCGTCGAAGGAGCGCCCGATCAGCTGCATGCCGACAGGCAGGCCGGATTTGGTGAAGCCTGACGGCACCGTCAGCGACGGCAGGCCGAGGAAATTCACCGGTCGGGTGAACAGCGTCAGGCGCTGCACCATGGCCGGAGCGTTCGGACCGCCGCCGACATCGCTCTCCTCGATCGTGGGCGCCGGCACGGGGGAGGCCGGCGCGATAACCGCATCCACTCCCGCTGTCGCGGCGCTGTGCGCGGCGAGCGCCGGCCCGCGCCAGCGCATCGCCTCGAGATAGGTGACGGCGGGTACGGCGAGCCCGTTCTGGAGCCGCATCAGGACCTGTGCGCCGTAGTCCTGCGGACGCTCGATCATCCAGCGCTTGTGGAAGGCGGCAGCTTCGGCCGCCAGCACGAGCTGACTGGCCGAGGACAATTGCCGCTGGTCCGGCAGCTCGACCTTGACGATGTCGGCGCCCTCGCGCTTGAGCACCGCGATGGTCTCGTCCAGCACGCGCGCGACCTCGCTGTCGAGATCGTCGACGTAGAAGGACGTGGGCACGCCGATCTTCAGGCCCTTCAACGAGCCCTTGGTCGCGCCGACATAATCCGACAGCGGCTCTTGGCTGCAGGTGGAATCGGCGGGGTCGGCGCCGGCCATCAAGGCCAGCAGCAGCGCACAGTCCTCGGCGGTGCGGGCGAGCGGCCCGACGGTGTCGAGCGATTGCGACAGCGGCATCGCACCGGCGCGGCTGACGCGGCCCACGGTGGTCTTGAGTCCCGTGACGCCGCAAAAATGCGCGGGCATGCGGATCGAGCCGCCGGTGTCCGAGCCGAGCGCTGCATAGGTCAGCCGCGCGGCCACCGCCGAGCCCGAGCCGGACGAGGAGCCGCCGGTGATGTGCGCGACCTTCCAGGGATTGCGCACCGGCCCGTAATGGGCGTTGTGCCCGGTCGGGCCATAGGCGAATTCGGCCAGATGCAGCGTGCCGAGGCGAACCTGGCCGGCATCCTTCAGCCGCTGCAAGGCGGTGGAGGTGACCGTCGGCACGAAGTCGCGCCGGATCAGCGAGCCGCAGGTCGCGACGTGACCGGCGTCGTAGTACATATCCTTGTGCGCGAGCGGCACGCCGTGCAGCGGACCACGGACATTGCCCTTGGCAAGCTCGGCATCGGCGGCATCGGCCGCCTTCAACGCAGCCTCCGCTTCGATCGACATGAACGCGTTGAGGTGCGGCTGCCATTGGCCGATGCGGTGCAGCAGCGCGCGCGTCGCCTCATGCGAGGACAGCTGCTTCGTCGCTATGGCACGCGCGACCTCGGTGAGCGTCATCAATGCGGGTTCGGTGCTCATTTCGACACCTTCTGTGTCTGCGCGAGCACATAGCCGGCGGGCTCGAGGTCGAACGGCAGCGAACCGGCAATGGCCGCGAAGCCCTCGAAGGCAGGTCCGATGGCATTGGAGATGCGGGTTGCGATCTCGTCGTCCACGGGCACGCCCGCGACCAGCGCGATCGGCTTGATGTCTTTCGGTGTCGGTCTCGTCATGCGATCTTCTCCCTGGGCGCGCGGCTATGGCCTGAACCCGGTATAGCCATGTAGCACGCGGCCTTGTGGCCCATTCTATCGAGCGCGGTGAGCTTTGGTGTCGCGTTTGCGCAGAGCGGCTCCGCAAACGGACAACGGGTGTGGAAGCGGCAGCCCGGGGGCGGATCGATCGGATTGGGCGGATCGCCCGATATCGGCGGCGTCTCGGTGCGCTTGTCGGGATCCGATGACGGCATCGCCGCAAGAAGGGCGCGCGTGTAGGGATGGGCCGGCGCGTCCCAGACCTGGTCGACCGGACCGAGCTCGACGACCTCGCCGAGATACATCACCAGCACGCGGTCCGAGATGTAGCGGACCACGTTGAGGTCGTGGCTGATGAAGAGATAGGTCAGGCCGAACTCGCGCTTGAGATCGGCCAGCAGGTTGAGCACCTGCGCCTCGACGGATTTGTCGAGCGCGGAGACGGCTTCGTCGAGGATCACCAGCCGCGGCGACAGCGCCAGCCCCCGCGCGATGTTGACGCGCTGCCGCTGGCCGCCGGAGATCTCGTGCGGATAACGGTTGGCGAAGGTTTCCGGACGCAGGCCGACCTTGCCGAGCAGCTCGCGCGCGAGCGCACGTGCCGTGGCGTCGGCCATGCCGTGCACCTTGGGGCCGAAGGCGATCGATTCCTCGATGGTGAGGCGCGGATTGAGCGAGGCGTAGGAGTCCTGGAACACCATCTGCATGCCGCGGCGCAATTCGCGCAAGCTCAGCGACTGGCCGACGGTCATGCCGTCATAGATGATGTCACCGTCGTCGCGCGGCATCAGATGCATCAGCAGCCGCGCGGTGGTGGACTTGCCGCAGCCGGATTCGCCGACGATGCCGACCGTCTCGCCCTTGGCAACGGTGAACGAGACGTTGTCGACGGCGCTCACAGTGCGCTTTGCGGCGAACAGCCCTCCGCGCACGGGAAAATGCTTGGTCAGCCCGTTGACCTGAAGCAGCGGCTGCGCGACGCCGCCGCGATCTTCGACCTGTTCGAGCATTTCGATGGAGGCATTCTCGCTCATGGCTTAGTTCCTGATGTCCATGGCGCTGCGCAGGCCGTCCGAGAGCAGGTTGAAGCAGATCGAAACCGCGAAGATCATCGCGCCGGGCAACGCTGCGACCCAGGGATTGACGTAGATCGCCGTGCGCAGCGTGTTCAGCATCAGGCCCCATTCCGGCTCCGGCGGCTTTGTGCCGAGACCGAGAAAGGACAGACCGGCCGCCAGGATCATCGAGACCGAGATCAGGCTGGTGGCATAGACGAAGATCGCACCCAGCACGTTGCCGAGGATGTGCACGCGCATGATGGTGAAGGGCCCGGCGCCGGAGGCACGCGCGGCCTCGACGAAGTCCATGTTGCGCACGCCTGTCGTGACGCTCTCGGCGACGCGGGCGATCTGCGGCACGAACACCACGGTCAACGACACGATGGAATTGAGGATGCCGGCCCCGAGCGCGCCGGAGATCGCGATCGCCAGCAGCACGGAGGGGAAGGCGTAGAACACGTCGACCGTGCGCATGATCGCGGTGTTGAGCTTGCCGCCGACATAGCCGGCAATGATGCCAAGCGAGGTGCCGATGCAGAAGGCGAGGATCACGGGCAGGATGCCGATGACCAGCGACAGCCGCCCGCCATAGATCAGCCGTGCCAGCATGTCGCGGCCGAGTTCGTCGGTGCCGAGCGGATAGCCTGGCGTGCCGATGTGGCGCAGGCGGCGGATCATCGAGCCCTTGTAGGGATCTTCGAGACCCAGCCATGGCGCGAGGACCGCGGAGAGGAAGATCAGCAGCAGTACCAGCGCGCAGGCCATGCTGACCTTGTCGCGCATGATGCGGCGGCCGACGGTCGCCCAGTAGCCGCGCGCCTTGGTCGCAGGCGCGGCCTGCAGCGCGGCATCGGCGGTGGCGTGAAGCGGAAGCTCGCTCATTGCTCGGCTCCCATCGCGTATGGGTGTCGTCGGTGCACGCCAAGGCGGCAGTGCACCTCTCGCGCCGCAGGCGCGGGTGAGGGCTTTCTTCTCTGGGGGGTTCTCGCGAGCGGAGACACCCTCTCCCCAACCCTCCCCCGCAGGCGGGGGAGGGAGCGTACCTGTTGCGTGGTCACAGCTGGGCTCATCGGCTAGCCCCGCTTGATGCGCGGGTCGATCGCGGCTTGGGCGATGTCGACCAGCAGGTTGAGAAAGACGAAGAACAGCGCCAGGATCAGAATCGTGCCCTGCAGCAGCGGCAGGTCGCGCTGGAAGATCGCCGAGTTGAGCAGGAAGCCCGAGCCAGGCCAGGAGAACACGGTCTCGATCAGGATCGAGCCGCCGAGCATGTAGCCGAGCTGAAGCCCCATCACCGCAAGCGCGGTGGGCGCGGCGTTCTTGATGACGTGGCGGAACACGCCGCGCTCGTGCAGGCCCTTGGCCCGCAAGGCCTCGACGAAGTCCTGCGAGAGAATGTCACCGGTGAGCGCGCGCACGGTGCGCGTAACGATGCCCATGGGAATCACCGATGTCGTGATCGCCGGCAGCACCAGATATTTCAGGTGCGCCCAATCCCAGGCCCAGGAATTGGAGCCGCTGGGGCCAGCGCCGACTGCGGGCAGCCAGTTCAGCTGCACCGAGAAGATGATGACGAGCAGCATGCCGAGCCAGTAATGCGGCACCGAGACGCCGGCGATGGCAAAGGAGGTCGCGACCTTGTCGATCCAGGTCTCGCGGAAATAGCCGGCGATCAAACCGAGCAGGATGCCCATCGTGAAGCCGATGATGGCCGCGGCAATCGCGAGCGTCACGGTGTTGCCGACCGCGCGCATGACCTCGGCGAGCACCGGGCGTCCCGTCGCGATGGAATTGCCGAGATCGCCATGGAGGGCACGAAGCAGCCACAGGCCGAACTGCACCGGCAGCGGCCGGTCGAAGCCATAGGCGGCGCGGAGCTGCGCGGCGAGCTCCTGCGAGGCGTCGGCCGGCAGCACCGCGACGAGCGGATCGCCCGGCGTGATGTGCACAAGGAGAAAGCACACCAGCGCCACGCTGATGACGATGGGGACGACATAGACGATGCGTCGGGCGATATAGGCGAGCACGTTGTTTCTTTTCTTCCCTTCTCCCCTTGTGGGAGAAGGTGGCGCAAAGCGCCGGATGAGGGGTTCTAACCGCGGACGAAACTTTTCCAATCGAAGGGTCCGCATCCGCGGAGAGAGACCCCTCACCCGGCTTCGCTTCGCGAAGCCACCCTCTCCCGCAAGGGGAGAGGGTGCACCGAGCGTGTGGCGCGAGCTACTGTATCGACACCGGCGAGAAGTCGATGAACCAGCTCTTCGGCTGCACCACGCCTGTCACCTTCGGGCTCATCGCGCGCGGCCCGACGTCGTGGGCGACGTAGAGGAAAGCCGCGTCGTCGACGGAGGCCGCATGCAGTTCGGCGAGCGCGGCATCGCGTGCGGCGGGATCGAAGGTCTGCCGCGCCTTCTTCACCAGCTCGTCGAATTTGGGGTTGTTGATGAAGCCCCAATTGTTCGAGACCGGCGGCGCCATGCCCGATTGCAGGAAGCGCACCAGCGCGAAGAACGGGTCCATCGCCGCATAGGTGACGTTGGTCGCGTTCGAGCCGTTGGCGCTGGGATCCTTGGCGCCGCGGCGCCAGTTGGTGAACAGCGTATTCCACTCGATGACGTCGAGCTTCACGTCGAAATAGCATTCGGCCAGCGCCTGCTGGAGATACTCGTTCATCGCCAGCGGCTGCATCTGACCCGAGCCGGACGCAGATGTCTGCGTCTTCACCGTCAGCTTCTTGTTGGGGCCGAAGCCGGCCTCCTGCATCAGCTTCTGCGCAGCCGCCTTGTCGTATTTGATCTGGAAGGTAGGATTGCCGCGCCAGGGATGGCCAGGCTCGAAGGTGCCGGTCGCGGGCACCATCAGGCCGGCGAGCAGGCCGTCCCTGAGGCCTTCCCGATCGATGCAGAGGTTCGCCGCCTTGCGCACGCGGATGTCGTTCCAGGGCGAGCCCTCGATGCGCGAGAATTGCCACGGCCAGACGTGCGGCTGCTCGTTGGCGTAGAGCTTGAAGCCGCGCTGCTTCAATTCGGGGATCGTGTCCGGCGCCGGCGCCTCGACCCAATCGACCTGGCCGGAGAGCAGCGCCGCGGTGCGCGCATTCGCTTCCGGCATCGGCAGCAGCACCATCTTGTCGATCTTGGGGACGCGTGCCTTGTCCCAATAGTTCGCGTTCTTGACCAGCTCGAGCCGCTCGCGCGGCGTGAAGCTCGACATCTTCCACGGGCCGGTGCCCGAGGCGTCCTTGGCGAACGCGGTCCAGGCGGCCTGCGACTTCGCCTTGGCATCGGCGCCCTCGGCCTTGTCGTAGAAGGCCTGCCACTTCGCCGGGCTCGCCATGAACAGGTTGGTGAGGTTGATCGGCAGGAAGCTGTCGGGCTCCTTGGTGGTGAGCTCGACCGTCATGTCGTCGATCTTCTTCGCGGAGGCCAGCGTCGGCATGCGCGAGGCGGTGACGCCGACCTGGCTGGCGTCGAATTGCGGCGCGTCCTGCTTCAGCACCTTTTCGACGTTCCACACGACAGCATCGGCGTTGAACGGCGAGCCGTCATGGAACGTGACGCCGGGACGCAGCTTGAAGACCCACTTGGTCTTGTCGGCATCGTCGACCTTCCACTCGGTGGCAAGGCCGGGGATCACCACGCTCGCCTTGTCGGCAGAGGACAGGTCCCAGCCGGTCAGCGCGTCGTACATGGTGAGGCCGGTGAAGCGATTGCCTTCAAAGCCCTGATCGGGCTGACCCAGGGTGCGCGGAATATCGGCAGCGGTCATGCCGATGCGCAGCACGGTCTCGGCGCTGGCTGCGCGCGGCGATGCGGCCACGCTGCCGAGCGCCAACAGCGCGATCAGCGCCGCGCGGGTCTTGTTCGTCTTGATAAGCATCGCCTCAATCCTTTTCCGGCTTTCGATGATTAATTTTGATGCACCCGTATGCAATGGCTATGCCAAGGAGAAACTTATTCTGCAAATTGCCCTCAGGACGACAAGTACTTGTGATGACGCACCGAAGGAATCCGCGCGCTGCCTATTCTGGCATCAAGATTGCAAGTTCGGGCCCAGACCCTCCCTGGAGCTTTGATCCATGCGTATTCGTCTGTCGACCTGTCTCGCCGTGCTTGCGTTGACAGTTTCCGCAATCTCGGCGCGCGCCGAAACGGTGGTGCGTTACGGCATCTCGATGGCGGACATCCCGCTGACGACAGGCCAGCCCGATCGCGGCGCCGGCGCTTACCAATTCACGGCCTACACGATCTACGATCCCCTGGTCGCCTGGGAAATGGATGTCGCCGATCGCCCCGGCAAGCTGGTGCCGGGCCTCGCCACCGAATGGAAAGTCGACGATGCCGACAAGACCAAGTGGCGCTTTACGCTTCGCAAGGGCGTGAAGTTTCACGACGGCAGCGCGTTCAACGCCGATGCGGTGATCTGGAATCTGGACAAGGTGCTCAACGACAAGGCGCCGCAATTCGACAAGCGGCAGAGCGCACAGGTGAAGACCCGCCTGCCCTCCGTCGCGAGCTACGCCAAGGTCGACGACTTTACCGTGGAGATCACCACCAAGACGGTCGATTCCTTCTTCCCGTATCAGATGCTGTGGTTCCTGGTGTCGAGCCCGGCGCAGTATGAAAAGCTCGGCAAGGATTGGGACAAGTTCGCCAGCCAGCCCTCGGGCACCGGCCCTTTCAAATTGACCAAGCTGGTGCCGCGCGAGCTCGCCGAGCTGACCAAGAACCCTGACTACTGGAACAAGAAGCGTATCCCCAAGGTCGACAAGATCGTGCTGGTGCCGATGCCGGAAGCGTTGACGCGCACCAATGCGTTGCTTGCCGGCCAGGTCGACCTGATCGAGACGCCAGCGCCGGATGCCGTGCCGCAGCTGAAAGCGGCCGGCATGAAGCTCGTCGACAACGTCACGCCGCATGTCTGGAATTATCATCTCAGCGTGCTGCCCGGCTCGCCCTGGACCGACATCCGTCTGCGCAAGGCGCTCAACCTTGCGATCGATCGCGAGGCGGTGGTCGGCCTGATGAACGGCCTCGCCAAGCCGGCCAAAGGCCAGGTCGATCCGTCGAGCCCATGGTTCGGCAAACCGACCTTCGAGCTGAAATATGATCTCGCAGCAGCCAAGAAGCTGGTCGAGGAGGCCGGCTACTCCAAGGCCAAGCCGCTGAAGACCACCTTTATCATCGCGCAGGGCGGCACCGGACAGATGCTGTCGCTGCCGATGAACGAATTCCTGCAGCAGAGCTTCAAGGAGATCGGCATCGACATCGATTTCAAGGTCGTCGAGCTCGAGACCCTTTATACGCATTGGCGCAAGGGGGCGGCCGACGAGATGAACGCCGGCATCACCGCCAACAACATCGCCTATGTCACCTCGGACCCGCTCTATGCCATCGTCCGCTTCTTCCATTCCGGGCAGATCGCGCCTGTCGGCGTCAACTGGGGCGGCTACAAGAACCCGAAGGTGGATGCGCTGATCGACGAGGCCAAGCAGACCTTCGATGCCACCAAACAGGACGAGCTGCTGGCGCAGGCGCATGCGCTGATCGTGGACGATGCCGCACTGGTCTGGGTCGTCCACGACACCAACCCGCACGCGCTGTCGCCAAAGATCAAGCAATTCGTCCAGGCGCAGCACTGGTTCCAGGATCTGACGACGATCGGAGTGGAGTGACGGGAGCGGAGACAGCTGTCCCTGCCTAGGCAACGCGCAAGCGCGCCCGCCGCTTCGGACCAATGCGAGGAGAGATGGTGGGCACGGCGCTGACGCGCCTCTGCCCACCCTACGGAAGCGGATGTTTGGCGCACACAGGCGCATCAAACTCGTCATTGCGAGCGCAGCGAAGCAATCCAGTAATGCATCCGCGGAGACATTCTGGATTGCTTCGCTGCGCTCGCAATGACTGAGCGTGAGGCACCGGAGATGCCTCGATCGCACCGCTACTTCGTCAGCAGCGCATAGGCCCCGGTCCAGCCCTCGGGCGGCGGATTGAGCTGGAAATCCTTGATCCTTGCTTCGTAGAGCCGGAACAGCTTCTCCAGCGTGTCGGCGTCTTCGCTGCGGCGGCCGCGCTCGATCGCATCCAGCGCGCCCTGCCAGTCGCGGCTGCGGTAGCAGCCGAGCATCTCGATGGTGATGTTGCGCAGGCGCTGGAACGCGCCCGAATGCATCACGTCCTCGCGACCCGCGATGGCATAGATGACTTCCGGCTCGGTCTTGCCCTTGACCATGATGAAGTCGAGCTCCAGAATCGCGAACTTATCCTTGGCCGCGAGCGCGGTCCTGGATCCCACGATGATCGGGAAGCCGTATTCCTTGGTCTGCCCTTCCAGCCGCGACGCCAGGTTCACGCTGTCGCCAAGCACCGAATAGTTCTTCTTCAGGTCGGAGCCCATGTTGCCGACCACACCGATACCGGTGTTGAGGCCGATGCCGACATTGAGCGGAATGTAGACGTGGCCGCCATCCGCGGCTTCCTGCTCGCGCTCCTTGTTGACCATGTCGATCCGCTCCAGCATCTGAATCGCAGCCTCGCAGGCATTGAGCTCGTGCTCGGCATCGTCGAGCGGCGCGTTCCAGAACGCCATGATGGCGTCGCCCATGTACTTGTCGATGTAGCCCTTGCGCTCGATGATGACGTCGGTCAGCGGCGTCAGGAAGCGGTTCATCAGCGCGATTAGCCCTTGCGGATCCTGCTTGTAGCTCTCGGAGATCGTGGTGAAGCCGCGCACGTCGGAGAACATGATCGTCATCTCGCGCTCCTCGCCGCCGAGCACGAGCTTTTCCGGCGACTGCGCCAGCTGCTCGACCAGCACCGGCGACATGTATTGCGCGAACATGCCGCGGATCTGCACGCGCTGGCGCTGCTCGCGCACGAAGCTGGCGAAGATCAGCGTCAGATAGATCGCCGTGGTCGAGAGCAGCGGATAGGTGAAGTCGATGAGATAGCGGTACTGCGCGTAGAAGAACCAGGACGTGCCGACCAGGATCGCGGCGAACATCGCACCGGCGAGCACGAGGCGCACGGGACCGAGATTTGGCGTGAAGATGATGACGAGCAGGCCGATGATGAGCGCGGCGAGCAACTCGACTCCGAGCGCGTAGTTCGGCTGCGAGATCACCGCGCCGCTCAGCAGGCTCTCGAGTACCTGGGCGTGGATCTCGACACCCGGCATGGTCGAGGATACCGGCGTGGTCTTGATGTCGTTGAGCCCGACCGCGGAGGTGCCGACCAGCACCAGCTTGCCGGCGAGCCTGGCGGGCGGCACGGTGTTGTCGAGGACGTCGGCCGCCGAGACGTAGATCGAAGGATCCTGGCGCGCATAGTGCACCCAGAGCTGACCGTTCTTATCGGTCGGAATCTCGACGCCCTTCAGGCGAATGGCCCGCACGCCGGTCTTGTCGGTCCGGATCAGCAGCGTCGGCGTGCCCGTGGCGACGCGCAGGATCTCGAGGCTGAGCGAGGGCATGATGTGGCCCTGGGCACGCATCACCATCGGCACGCGGCGGATCAGGCCGTCGCGTTCGGTCTTGATGGTGAACAGGCCGCGGCCGGCGGCGACCTTCTCGATGACGGGCACGTTGCGGAGCAGGCCAGGGAATTCGAACAGGAAGCGCTCGGCGCCCTCCTCGCCGACCGTCGCGATGCCGGTGAAAGGCAGCGACTTGTCGATCTCGGACGAGATCGCCCGCTGCCCGGTCTCGCCCAGCACCACGCGCGAGCGCTTGATCGCTTGGGCGAGGATCTGGTCGTTGGTCGGCAGCTCGCGCAGCTTGGCGCGGGTGCTATCGTCGAGATAGCGCATCTGGTCCGCGACCAGGTCCGGATTGAGCCGGTCGGGCTCAGAGAACACCACGTCGAAGCCGATCGCCACCGCGCCGTTCTGGGTGAGGTTCTGGATCAGGTCGGCGATCCGCGTGCGCGGCCACGGCCACTGGCCAAGCCTGGCGAGGCTCTTGTCGTCGACATCGACGATGGTGACCGGCCGCGCCGTCTTGTGGCGCGGATCGATCAGCTGGAACATGTCGAAGGTGCGCAGCCGCAATTCCTGGATCGGCGGCGGATCCCAGAGGCGAACGCCGGCAAACAGAACCAGCAGCGCAAGGCACATCAGCCGCGCAAAGCCGAACTTCCGCGCAAACCACCGCCGCAGGATCTTGAGACGTTTCATTTCGACCGGACTTCCTGCCCCGCTTCAGGTCTGATCTTGGATTGCCATGACGCAGATGGCGAACTACTCGGCGACAGAGGATAGGGATTTTCTGTCGCGATCAAAGCGGAATAAAGGGCCGCGTGCCCGGACGGAAGTCTCTAACCTACATGAAGGATGAAGTCGCTGGCGTGGAGATCACCGGCGACAGTGTTCTTCAGGAGGACCTTGTCGTTGCCATCGAGCGTGAGCAAAGTGTCGGTGCCCTGCTGCTCCGCGAGCTGGGAAACCTGTGTCCACGACGTGATACTCGTGAACAGCCGTAAATCTATCTTGTCGAGGCCGATTTCGAAGTCGTTCACGGTGTGCTGAACCGCGGTCTGCGACGACGTCGGCGCGAACACGAACTGGTCCTTGGCGCCGCCGCCAATCAGCGTGTCGCTCGAGTTCGTTGCGAAAATGACGTCCTTGCCGTCGGCGCCGGCCAGAGTGATATCCTGGCTGCTCGCTCCCTTGACGAAGATGAAGTTGACCGTGTCGGAGTGGCCGGCCGAGTCGGCAACGGTCAGCGTGATCTGGTCGGTCGCGGGGGGCTGCGGGTAATCGTCGGTGCTGGCGCCTGTCGGGTCGTAGGTGACACCGGCGCCGCTGGCGAGGCCGGTGTTGATCTGATCGAGCGAGCCCGTGATCGGATAAACACTGACGCTGCTGACGTCCGGATGCGCAGTCGACAGCGTGACTGTGAAAGTGTCCGCCGCTGCGCCTGGATCGGTGTCGATGACGACAAGATCGCTGATGATGTCGTTGCTGTTCTCGGCGATGTGCTCGACCTGGAAGCTCTCGGTGTCGATGACCGGGCCGCCGGCGGGAGCGGTCACTTCCGTGCCAATGGTGGTGATATCCTGCGAGACTGGAGTTTTGCCGCCGGTGCCGGTAACCGAAAGATCAATCGTCGCCATCGACGGATCAGTCGTGATGGCGCCCGTATAGGTGTCGTCGAGTGCGTGGACTCCCAGCGTGCCCGGCGTCCCGGAGAAGCCATTGGCTGGCACGAACCGGATCAGCGTATCGGGGCTCAGCACCAGCGCGGTCGTGTCGCTGACCGATCCGATATCGACCCATTGATGCGTACCGGCCAGCGCGTACTGCCAGGTGCCCTGCGCCGCGGTGGCCGCATCCGACGTCACGGCGATGGCCTTGAAGGCCGCGCCGGTATCGGCGTCCTGGAACTTGTTCGCAAAGAGATCGGCGATCGCAGCTCCACTCGGGTCGCTCTCGTTACCGGCGATCGCAGCCAGCGTGGCGTTGCCGAGTGTCGGCGCGTCGTTCACGCCGTTGATCGTGACCGTCACGTCCTGAGAGACCTGGGCGCCATGATCGTCGGTGAAGGTGACGGTGTAGACCTGGGTGATGGTCTGGCCCTGCGCCAGCGACTGCAGCACCGCATTGCTATTGTCGAGCGTGAAATGCCAGCCCAGCGTCGCGCCGACGTTGGTGTCGGTATTGAACTCGTCAACTGCGCAGTCGATCGAGAAGGTGCCGAGCGGCGTGCCTGTGGCGAAGCCCGGAAGCTGAACGCTCGACGTGGATGATTTGAAGACGGCATCCGCCGTATGGGTATCGATCAGGTCGAGATCCTGAATCGCCAGCGTACCACAGATCGACAACGTCGAACTGGCATCCTCGGTCACCGCTCCAGTGGCATCTGCGGCGCTGCTGGTGACGGTCGGCGCGTCGTTGACGCCGTTGATCGTGACGGTGACGTCCTGCGTGACCATGCCACCGTGATGGTCGTCGATCGTGACGGTGTAGACTTGGGTGATGGTCTGGCCCTGCGCCAGCGACTGCAGCACCGCATTGCTGTTGTCGAGCGTGAAATGCCAGCCCAGCGTCGCGCCGTTGTCGGTGTCGGTGTTGGATTCGTACACCGACGGATCAATCGTGAAGCAGCCGAGCGGCGTGCCGTCGTCGAAGCCCGGCAGATGTACGCTCGACGTCGAAGACTTGAACACGGCCTGCGCGGCATGAGTGTCGATCAGGTCGAGATCCTGGATCGCCAGTGTGCCGCAGATCGAGAGTGTCGGGCCCGCGTCCTCGATGACACAGCCCTTCGCCGCGTCTTCATGGCTCGTGATGGTCGGGGCATCGTTGGTCCCCGTGATGGTGACCGTGACATCTTTGGTGACCGTCCCACCGTGATGGTCGTCGACCGTAACGGTGTAAACCTGCGTGACAGTCTGGCCTTCGGCCAGCGACTGCAACACCGGGTCGTTATTGTCGATCGTAAGTGTCCAGCCGACCGATCCTCGCGAGCTGACGCCGGGACTCTCGCTCACCGACGTTAGCGCGAACGTGCCGATATGCGAGGTGCCATCGCTGAATCCAGGCAGGTGCGCGCTCGACGTCGTCGACTTCAGCTCGAAGCTTGCGGTGTGGGTATCCGTGAGATCGGGATCGTTGAACGTGATGGTACCGTTGGCCACGAGCGTGACCGCCGCATCGTCCTCGGTTACCGCGCCGGTCGGGGTCGTGTCGTCCTCGATGATCGTCGGCACGTCGTTGGTGCCCTCGACATTGACGTCGGCACCATTGATGGAAACCGTGAGCGGCGTGCTGACGATGCCGCCGTGCCCGTCATCGACCTGCACCACGTAATTGAGGATCAGCTTCTCGTCCTCGGCAAGGAAGTCGAAGAGATGGTCGGGAACGCTGTAGGTCCAGGTAGCCGAGCCGTTGTTGCCGTTCCCTGCACCCTGCACCACCGTCAGCGGCACCTTGACGGCTGCAATCGCGGCGAGTTGCTGCGGCGTCAGCGTGGCGGTGATGTCGTTGCCTTCCGCATCGAGATATTTAAACGGCTGAGTGGACGAGAGCTCAGCGCTCACGATCGGCCGGTCCGTCAGATCGACGTCGGTGAAGGTGACCGTGCCGGTGATGACGTCCAGAGCCTCGTTACCGGTCCCGACCTGCTCGATGACGCTGCCACCCGACGTCGCAACGGTAGGCTTGTCGTTCGTACCCGTGATCGTGATGGTGATCGGGATGAACCTGGACTCGGGGTTCACCACGAAATTGGTGTCGACGCGCACCATATAGGTCAGCGTCAGGGTTTCATCGGCGGCGAGGAAGTCGAAGACCTTGTCGGGGATCGTGTAGGTCCAGACCGCCGAGCCGTTGTTCTCGTTGGCGGGGTCGGCAACGACGCTGATCTGGATCTGCGTCGCCGCGATGCCCTGCCTCTGGAGCTCGGTGAGCGAGCCGGTGACGTCCTGCTGACCGGCGCTCTTGTAGACGTAGTTCGGCGCTTCGGCGAGGCTCACCGACACCGTCGGCCGGTCGCCGAGGTTCTGATCGACGAATCTGATCAGGCCGGTGATCGTGTCGGCATGCGTGTCGCCCGTTGTGCCTGCGCGCTCAGTCAGCGCGAAGGCCGTCTTTACGTTGCCCCCGGCGTCGAAGCTTTGCACGATCGGCTGGCCGGGAACACGGGTGGCCTGCTGCGTCGAATTGCCGGGTGCGTCGCGTCCCTGCGGACTGAGATTGACGAATGTCGCGACTGCGACGGAGCCGGCTCCCGACTTGAACACCACGTCCAGGCTGATCGGGGTGATCGTGTCGGTGAAATTCGTGGTCAGCTTGGTGTTGGTGTTGTTGTCGGTGAATTTCAGCGTGAACACGTCCGTGATCAGCTTCTGCACCTCCGGCGACATCAGCGCGTTGGTGATGGAGACGTTGCCGCCGCTGATCTGGATCATCTGGCCGGCCTGGTTCACCGTCGCGATCGGCAGCAGCGTGACCTTGTCGAACAGGATGTAGGAGCCGGTCGTCCCGTTCGGCTCGACCAGCACCTGGAAGCTCGCCTGCGGCTGCGGATCCCCGCCGCCGGCGGGAACGACGAAGTTGATCTGGGTCAGCACCGCCGTGCCGCGGATGCCCATGGTGGCGACCGGCGTGTCGACCTTCATGTCGCCATGCTTGGCGGTTTCGCCGGCGACGAAGGTGATGGTGCCCGCAACCAGGCTGAGCAGCGAGGAGTTGCTCGACCCGTTGGGGTCGTAGACCATCTCGTTCAGCACCATCCGCGCATTGGAGGACAGGCCGAACACGGTGCCGTCGATGAAGGTGATACCGAGCGTCGAATCGGCGCCGGTCGAGACCACGTCGCCCTTCTCGACATTGTCGCCGTTGTTCAGGATGACCGAGACACCGTTGCGAATAGCGGTCGCACTGCCGGAGAGTTTGGTGACGTGACCGATGACCTGGGCCGCAGCGGCGCCGGGTGCGGCCTGGGCGACCTGGACATGGCCGGTGAGAGCGTTGACGACGTCGCCGGTGAGGTGGGCGCCGTCGGGCGAGGCGACCGCGGCGCGCTTGTCGCCCCTGAAATAATCGTGAACCACGAACTCCCGCCCTTCGTGGGACAGCACGAGATCGAGGCCGGCGCGCTTGAACTCGCCGTTGAAGATCAGGTTGGGATCGGGAACAACGAACGCGCCATCAGGCACATGGCCATGCGCCTTTGCGATGAAGGACTTGGCCGCAAAGGAACCGGCATGGACATAGCCAGGTGAACCGGAACCCTGGCCGTCCAAAGACGTCGCGGCGTCAAACTTGCCAGCGTAATTCAACCGGGCACCGTAAAAGGGTTAAAATTTAAGTAAGTATCAGCTACCTAAGCTTGCTTAGCATTACCAAGTCCTTAGCGAAACCACCTATTGCTTGTGTGATATCGCGTCACTTGGCCAAAAGAGCTGCCGCAGGCCGGTGCTTCCCCAGAGGAGCGGAAGTCGTCTTTCAAGCATTCCGAAGTCGAAAGAAGCTTAGATACCCGCATTCCCGGTCACCCCAAGTCGTTCAAAGTAAAAACGGCAAGACAGATACTCGTGTTGTCTTTTCCGAGTGATACCCTGCAGCATCCTGCGGCAAAGACGGAACTAAATCTGTGACCTAACTAACAGAACCCGTGAAATAGCGGCTGTTAGCCATAGAGAACAAATCAGCGGCGACCGCAACTTATGCCTGCAACCGGCTCCGTTTCGCGGCAACGAGGCCGTCCTAGCCTTCGAATCGTAAAATTTTACGCAATTTGGGCAGGCCTGTTTCAGCCTGTCACCCAGTTTTGACGCCCCTGCCGGGCGCGTTAAGCAGACCAAAACGGCGCGCCTCGCACTATCTCCGGGAAAGCAACGACGCCCGGCACGTCGAGATCGAGAGGGATCTCGGGAAGCCTGGCAAGGGGATGTCAGATGGAGACCGCCGCTCGCTCGCGCGCCTGGCGCGCAATCCTGATCTTGTGCGGCTTGATCCTGCTCGGATCGGCCGCCGAGCTTCGCGCCGGCACGCTGCTGTCGCCGGGCGCCGGCGTCCTCGTGCGCAAATCCGCCGAGCCGTTCGGCGTGTTCACCTTCGCCATCTCATCCGGCGGCCTCCAGCACAAATGGTCGACGCTGAAGCACGAGCTCGACGGCGACATGGTGCAGCTCGCGCTTTGCGACGGCGACCGGGATAATTGCGTTTCGCCCGCGGCCCTGAAGCTGCTCGCCATCGTCGACCAGGCCCGCGCCCGTGACGGCCGTGCGCGCCTCGGCGAGACCAACCGCGCCGTCAATCTCGCCATCCACGCCGCCAATGACGGCACCGACGACGTCTGGAGCTCGCCGCTTGCGACCTTCGCGCGTGGCGCCGGCGATTGCGAGGACTATGCCATCGCCAAGCTCGCCGCGCTGCGGCTGGCGGGCGTTCCTCCCGAAGACCTTCGCATCCTCGTGGTGCGCGACATCCGCGCCGGCGAGGAGCACGCGATTGCTGCTGCACGGCTCGACGGCCACTGGCTGATGCTCGACAATCGCCGCATGGCGATGGTCGAGGACGACGCGACGCGGAGCTATCAGCCGCTGTTCGTGCTCCACCAGTCGGCGGTGATGAAGTATGTCGACGAGCCGGTGCAGGTTTCGGTGGCGGTCGCCGAGACGCGCTGACTGCTCGAAGCTTTCGACACAAGTCAGTCGGCCCGCAATTGCCTAAAGCGCGATGAGATCCGGATGAATCGTCACCGCGCTTTGGATTGTTGCTTGAGCATGATTCTTCAGGAAAACCGCTGCGCACTTTTGCGCATCATGCTCTAGACGCGAACCCCGGCACCGCCGGGCTAGGTGGCTGCTTTCACCCCTAAAGGCGAGGGTGAAAGCGAACCGATCAAAACATCAGATTGTCCTTCACCAGCACCCAGCGGCCACCCTTGACCTGTTGCACCTGGGTGACGGTGTTGGCGAGGTGGTCGGTCTTGGAGAACTTGGTCGGCGGCGAGTTGAAGATGTCGAGGAATTTCTCGCCCGACTCGAGCGAGTCCAGCATCTTCTGGCCCGTCAGATCCTTGCCCGCCTTGTTCGCGTAGAACGCAAACGTCATCATCGCGTTGTAGCCGATGATCGCCTGCGTGTTGGCGTCCGCGCCAAACATCTTCTTGTAGTTGACGAGCCAATCCTTCACCTTGCCCTTGGCGGTGTCCTCATAGGGAATCTCGAAGCCGCTGGCGGCATAGAGACCCTCGACGGCTTCCTTGCCCAGCGCCGGGACCTCCATCACGTTGGTGGGGGTGGCACCGAGGAAGGTGACGTCCCAGCCGAGCTTCTTGGCTTCGGACATCGCCCCTATGGTCTCGCGGAGCACGGTGCCGAGCACGACGAGGTCGCAGCCGTCGGACTTCATCTTGGCGATCTGCGCGCTGAAATCGGAGGCGCCGCGCTTGTAGCTCGTGATCGAAGCCGGCTGCGCCTTCATGGCGGTGAGCTGCTGATTGAAGCCGTCGAGCACGTTCTTACCGTACTCGTCGTCCTGATGCATGATGCAGGGCTTCTTGAAGCCCTTCCATTCCATCATGTATTTCAGCGCGGCCCGCGTGCTCTCGACGTATGGCAGCAGATTGTTGAACTTCAATCGTTCCTGCGGCTTGGCCGGATCGAACTTGAACGTGAACTCGGCCGCGGTCAGCGGGAAGAGCTGCAGGACGCCGGCATCGAAGAGGATGTCCTGCGCGGCGAGCACCGTCGGCGATCCCATCGGTCCGACCATCGCGAATATCTTGTCGCGCTCTATCAGTTTTTGCGAAGCCAGCACGGCCTTTTTCGGGTCATAGCCGCTGTCCTCGACGACCAGCCGAATCTTGCGGCCGTTGATCCCGCCGGACGCATTGATCTCCTCGGTTGCCATCTTCATGCCGTTTGCGACCGGGACGCCCCAGCCCTTGATCGGACCCGACAGGTCCTGGTGCGTGCCGATGACGATCTCGGTCGCCGAGATGCCTTCGTTGGTGACCTTGGTTTGCGCTGCGGCCGGCAGACAGGTGAGCACCACGGCGCCCACAGCAAGGCCGAATGCGCTGAACGATTTCGACATTGACGTCTCCTCTCCTAAAGGCCCGTGTTGGACGAAGGGCGGGGGCCACGGCTCCTTCGCTTTCTCGAATGGGACGTTTCCTTTTTGCGCATGCCCTTCTCGGAAAACCGGTTCCCACTTTTCCGGGTCATGCGCATGCGTCACGCCACCGCGCGCTCGCGATACATCGCTTCGATCTCGGCAGCGTAGCGTTTGTTCACGAAGCCGCGCTTCAGCTTCATGGTCGGCGTCAGCTCCTCGTCCTCCGGTGTGAGCTGGCGTTCGATCAGATAGAACCTCTTGATGGTCTCGACACGGGCAAAATTGCCGTTGACTTGTTCGATCTCGCGCCAGATCAGGTCCTGGATTTCCCTCGCCCGGCACAGGCTTGCGTAGTTGGTGAAGGGGATGTCGTGATCCTGGGCGAACTTCTCGACGTTCTCCTGGTCGATCATCACGAGGCAGGTGAGATACGGCCGCTTGTCGCCGATCACCACGGCGTCGGAAATGTAGGGCGAGAACTTGAGCTGGTTCTCGATCTCGGAGGGCGTGATGTTCTTGCCGCCGGAGGTGATGATGATGTCCTTCATCCGGTCGGTGATGCGGACGAAGCCCTCATTGTCGATGGTGCCGACGTCGCCGGTGTGCAGCCAGCCGCGGGAATCGATCGTCTCCGCGGTCTTCTCCGGCTGGTTCAGATAGCCCATGAACAGGAATTCGCCCTTGATCAGGATCTCGCCGTCAGGCGACAGCGCGACCTCGCCCCAGGGCACCGCGGTGCCGACCGAGCCGAGCTTGATCCTTTCCGCCGGCATCATGGTGGCGACGCCGCAATTTTCGGTCTGGCCGTAGACCTCGTGCACGTCGATGCCGAGCGCCAGATACCAGCGGATCAGTTCCGGCGCGATCGGCGCCGCGCCGGTGAACGCGATGCGGCAGCGGTCGAGCCCGATCATGCGGCGAATGTTGCGGAACGCGACCTGGTAGGCGATGCGGTTGGCAAGACGCAGCGACAGCGGCGGCGCCCTGCCCTCGAGCCGGCAATCGACCATGCGATAGCCGATGCCGATCGCGCGCCGATAGACCCATTGCTGCAGCGGCGTCGCATCCTTCAGCGCGATGGTGATGGCGGAATAGAACTTTTCCCAGATGCGCGGCACCGCGAGGAAGACGGTCGGCTGCACCTCGCGCAAATTGTCCGGCACGGTTTCCGGGCTCTCGGCGAAATTCATCACCGAGCCGAGCGCGACCGAGATGTAGTAGCCGCCGATGCGTTCGGCGACATGGCAGAGCGGCAGGAAGATCAGCCGGTCTTCGTCCTCCCGCGCCGGGATGAAATCGTTGGCGTGCCGCATCTGGTGCGTGACGCTGCGGTTCGCGTGCATCGCGCCCTTGGGCGGACCGGTCGTGCCGGACGTATAGACGAGGATCGCGAGATCGCCGGCGCCGCGGCTGTCGATCATCTCCTGCCACAGCGCTTCGCGGCCGACCATGTGGTTGCGGCCGAGCGCGCGAAACTCGTCGATCGACATCACCATGTCGTCGGAGAAGCCGCTAAGGCCTTCCATGTCGAAAATGATGATCTTCTGCAGGGACGGGCAACGTGCGCGGCAGGCGAGGATCTTGTCGAGCTGCTCCTCGTCCTCGGCGAAGATCACCTTGGTGCGGGAATCGTTGACGAGATACTCGACCTGGGACGAGGAATCGGTCGGATAGATTCCGGAGGAGACGCCGCCGGCACACAGGATGCCCATGTCGGCGTGGACCCATTCCGGAACCGCGTTGGCGACGATGGAGGCGACTTCGCCCGGCATGAATCCGATCGCACGGAGCGCGTAGGCAATCTCCTTCGAGATTTCCAGCCATTCGCGCCAGCTCGTCGGTTGCCAGATGCCGAATTTCTTCTCGCGGATCGCCGGGCTGTCGCCCCGCGTCTCGGCGGCCCGCAAGAAGCTCTTCGCGATCGTGTCAGCGACCGTCAGCACCGCCGGTCGGGCCATGCGCCTCTCCTCCCTCCTTGTCGCCGGCCTCCGCTGCCTGCCTTGCCGGCGGTCTATGTTGCGGATGGCAAGCTCATCTTACTGCCAGCTCTTCCTCACCGCCACGTCTTCTTCTTTTTCCAGCGCCGCTCGCCTCGCGCGCCCGCTTCCTTGGCGCCAAGGTAGAACTCCTGGATGTCCTGGGAATGCATCAAGCGGTCGCAGCTGTCGTTCATTACGATACGGCCGATCTCCAGCACATAGCCGTAATGTGCGGTCTCCAGCGCCACCTTGGCGTTCTGCTCGACCAACAGGATCGACATGCCCTGCTCCTCGTTGACGCGGCGGATGATGGTGAAGATCTCCTTCACCAGTAGCGGCGACAGGCCGAGCGAGGGCTCGTCGAGCAGGAGCAGCGTCGGCCGGTTCATCAGCGCACGCCCGATCGCGAGCATCTGCTGCTCGCCGCCCGAGAGCTGGCCGGCCGGCTGGTTGATGCGCTCCTTCAGGCGCGGGAAATAGCCGTAGACGCGCTCCAGATCCTCCGCCACGCCGTCCCTGTCCTTGCGCGGATAGGCGCCCATCATCAGGTTTTCGCGCACGGAAAGGAACGGGAACACTTCGCGCCCTTCCGGCACGTGGCTGAGGCCGAGACGCACGATCCGGTCGGCTTCCATGCGCTGGATCGGCCTGCCCAGAAATTCGATCGTCCCCTTCTGCGGGTCGAGGATGCCTGAGATGGTCTTCAGCACCGTGGTCTTGCCGGCGCCGTTGGCGCCCAGCAACGTGACGATCCGGCCGCGCGGCACCTCCAGCGAGATGCCGCGGATCGCCATGATCGGCCCGTAATAGCTCTCGATGTTCGAGAGCTTCAGGATGGTCTCGGGCGTCGCGGTCGCGTCCATTGCGTCAGGCTCCCAGATACGCAGCGACGACGTCGGGGTGCTGCTGCACCTCGGCCGGCGAGCCCATCGCCAGCACCCGTCCGTAGTTCAGCGCGATGACGCGGTCGGAGACGCGGTTGACCAGCGACATGTCGTGTTCGACCATCAGCACGGTGACGCCGAGCTCGTTCTTCAGGTCGCGGATCCAGAACGACATGTCGTCGGTCTCCTCGACATTGAGACCGGAGGACGGCTCGTCGAGCAGGATCAGCTTCGGCTCCGAGCACAACGCCCGCGCCAGCTCGATGACCTTGCGCACGCCGTAGGGCAGGCCCGAGATCAGCTTGTCGCGATAGGGTTCGAGATCGAGGAACTCGATGACCTGCTCGACCCGGCGTCGATGCACCTTCTCGTTGGCCCGCACGCTCGGCAGGAACAGCAGCTCCTGCCAGAGCTGCGTCGTCGAGTGCCGGTGGCGGCCAACCAGGAGGTTCGACAGCACGGTCGCGTTCTCGAACAGCTCGATGTTCTGGAAGGTGCGCGCAATGCCGAGCTTGGCGATGTCGTAGGGCGGCTCCTCGGTGATGTCCTGGTCCTCGAAGAAGATGCGGCCCGAGGTCGGCCGGTAGATCCGCGAGATCAGGTTGAAGATCGAGCTCTTGCCTGCGCCGTTAGGCCCGATGATCGAGAGGATCTCGCCCTTCTCGACCGCGAACGAGACCGCGTCGACCGCCTTGAGGCCGCCGAAATGCAGCGACAGGTTCTCGGCGCGAAAATAGCTCATCGGTTGCGCTCCGACTTCACGTAGATCTTCTGCCGCTTGAAGGTGGCGCGCTTGTAGAGCGGGAACAGCTGGAAGAAGAGCTTGATCTTGAGCCAGCGGCCGTAGAGCCCGAGGGGCTCGAACAGCACGAACAACACGATGATGATGCCGTAGATCGCGCCTTTCAGGCCGTTGAGCGATGCGAAAGCCGCGACGCTCGACTGGATGCTTCCCGCGGTGGCCGGGCTAGCGCCGAAGGTCGCGGCGATGCCGGCGATGATGCCGGGCATGTCGTCCTTGAGATAGGTGAGGAACGGGTCGATCATCACGATGAAGATCGCGCCCAGCACCGCACCATGCAGGCTGAAGGTGCCGCCGATCAGGATCACGATGATGAACTCGATCGAGAGCTGCAGCGTGAACATCTCCGGCGAGATGAAGGAGAGCTTGTGCGCGAACAGAACGCCGGCAAAACCGGTGATCGCCGCCGAAATGGCAAAGGACTTCACCTTGTAGAGCGCGACATTGACGCCCATGCTGCGCGCCGCCGTTTCGCTGTCGCGGATCGCGACAAAGGCACGGCCGGTCGGCGAGCGCAGCAGGTTTAGCGTGCCGACGATGGTCAGCACCAGCACGGCAAGACAGAGGTAATAGAAGGTCGGACTGTCGCGCGGCACGGTGACGCCGAGCAGCGACAGCGTCTTGACCCGCATGCCCTCGTTGCCATGCGTGACGCTCTCCCAGCGCGCCAGGATCTCCTCGACGATCAGGGCAAAGGAGATGGTGGCGATGACGAGATAAATGCCGGTGAGCCGCAGGGCAGGAAAGCCGACCATCGCGCCGATGATGCCGGTCAAGAGTCCGGCGGCGAGGAAGTAGACCGGGAACGGCACGTTGTATGTCTGCAAATAGGCCGCGGTGTAGGCCCCGATCGCGAGGAACGCAGCGTGCCCGAGCGAAGCCTGGCCGGTGAAGCCGGTCAGGATCAAGAGCGCCACGCCGACGATTGCATAGATGCAGACGAAGACGAGCTGGCTCATCAGATAGCTGGAGAGCACATAGGGCGCGATCAGCAGCAGCGCGAGCAGGATGCCGTAGGAGACGACGTAGCCCGAATGCGGGAACAGCTTGATGTCGTCTTCGTAGTCGGTCTTGAACAGGAAGCGCATGGCGTTCAGACCTTCTTGCGGACGTGGAGGCCGAACAAGCCTTCGGGCTTCAAGAGCAACACGGTCAGCAGCACGACATAGGGCGCGACGTCCTTCCAGCCTTCGGGCAGGTAGAAGCCGGCCATGCTCTCGATCACGCCGATCAGGACGCCGCCGACCACGGCGCCCGGGATCGAGCCGAAGCCGCCGAGCACGGCGGCAGGAAACGCCTTGAGGCCGAGCACGAGACCGACATTCGAGTGGATGAAGGTGATGGGCGCCAGCAGCACGCCGGCGCAGGTCGCGACCGCCGCGCTGATCGCCCAGACGACCGACACCACGCGCTTGACCGGAATGCCCATATAGTAGGCTGCGAGCATGTTCTCGGAGCTGGCGCGCATCGCGGTGCCAAGCGTGGTCTTGTTGAAGAACAGCCACAGCAGCGTGCACAGGATCATCGTCGCCGCGATCACCGAGAGCTTGTCGTAGGCGAGCACCAGCGAGCCCATCCGCAGCACGCCCTGGCTGAACGGCGTCTCGATCTTCAGGTCGTCGGTGCCCCAGATCATGCCGGCGACCGAGCGCAGGAAATAGCCCAGCCCAATCGTTGCCATGATGATCGAGAACTGCGGATAGCCGAGGATCGGCCGCACCACGACGCGCTCCGCCACCATGCCGAACAGAGCCATCGCCGCCACCGCACCGGCAAAGCCGATCCAGTAGTTCAGGCCCATCATGCCGATGAAGGTGAAGGCGAAGAAGCCGCCCAGCATCATCAGGTCGCCCTGGGCGAAGTTGACGACCTCGGTGGCCTTGTAGACGAGCACAAAGCCGAGCGCGATCAGGCCGTAGACGCAGCCGAGCGCAACACCGCTGACCAGCTGCTGAACAAAATCCAGCATCGACGCGCGTCCTCCCGATGCAGCCGGCGGTTCTTCCTGACCGCCTCGCCGCATCTTGTGTCCAGTCGCTACGCAGTCGTTTCGCTGCGTTAGCGCCATTTGTCCCGGCGCCAATTCAGCCTGAACGCCCGCGCGCTGTCAACAAACGGTGACTTGCCTTTGGTCGATCCCGGATGAGGAATTTGCGTCAAAACGATTCACCGTGCCGAAATATCTTCGGGGCATGGTCTCGGGGCATGCAGAACCGGATGGTGTGGCCATCATGAAGCCGGACAACTCGGCGCTGGAAGTCCGAGGGTTAACGAAGCGTTTTGACCGTCCGGCGGTCGACAGCCTCGATCTTACCATTCATGCCGGCGAATTCTATGCGCTGGTCGGCCCCAACGGCGCCGGCAAGACCACGACGTTGCGCATGGTTGCGGGCCTGCTGCGCCCCGATGCCGGCGCGGTCTCGATCTTCGGCATCGATGCGCTGCAAAACCCGGTTGCCGCCAAGCAGGTAATGGCTTGGGTCTCCGACGAGCCCATGATCTACGACAAGCTGACCCCGCTCGAATATCTCGAGTTCGTCGCCGGGCTCTGGGGCATCGCCCCATCGGCCTCGGAACCGGCGGCGCAAGAGCTGCTCTTCTCGCTCGGGCTCGAGGCGCACAGGCACGAGCGCTGCGAGGGCTTTTCCAAGGGCATGCGCCAGAAGGTCGCTCTCGCAGGGGCACTGGTGCACGATCCCCGCCTCATCATTCTCGATGAGCCGCTGACGGGGCTCGATGCCGTCTCCGCACGCCACGTGAAGGGCCTGCTCAGCGAACGCGTCCGCACCGGCTGCACCGTCATCATGACCACGCATATTCTCGAGGTCGCCGAGCGCATGGCCGACCGCATCGGCGTGATCGCGTCCGGGCGCCTGGTCGCCGAAGGTACGCTCACCGAGCTGCGTCAGCAGAACGGTCATGCCGACACCAGCCTGGAGGATCTCTTCATCGCGCTGGTGACGCTTCAGGCCGCAGCATGAACTCGGCGACGGCGCTGTCGTGGTTTGCCCGCCACGAGCTGCGGCTCGCCTGGCGCGAATGGTTCGCCATGATGACCGGCGGGCGGCGCAAGCGGGCGCGCGCTACCCTCATCGGCCTGCTCTGCTTCGCCGCGCTGCTGCACCTGCCGGCCTGGGCGGTGATCGGCCGTTTCGCCGACCTGCAGCTGCCGCTCGACAAGTCCTCGCTGATCGTGATTTCGGCGACGATCTTTTTCGCCTGGACCTTGATGCTGTCGCAGGCAATCGAATCGGTGACGCGGGTGTTCTACGCCCGCGCCGATCTCGGCCTGATCATGTCCTCGCCGGCGCGGCTCGCCAATCTGTTCTCGGTCCGCATCGCCGCCATCGCGCTGACCGTCACCGTGCTCGCGCTGCTGTTCTCGACACCGTTCATCGACGTGCTGGTGATCGGCGGCGGCGCGCGCTGGCTTGCCGCCTTCGGCGTCGTCGTTGCGATGGGCCTGTCGGCCGCGGCGATCGCGATCGCCGTCACCATTCTCTTGTTCCGCCTGATCGGCCCGGCGCGAACGCGCCTGATCGCCCAGATTCTCGCCGCGATCATCGGCGCGGGCTTTGTGATCGCGGTCCAGGTCGCGGCCATCATGTCCTACGGCACGCTGTCGCGCTTCACCATTCTGACCTCGGGGAGCCTTGCCGCCTACGCGCCCGAAATCGACAGCATCTGGTGGTGGCCGGCGCGGGCAACGATGGGCGACCATGAGGCCCTGCTGCTGCTTCTCGCGCTGGCTCTCGTGCTGCTCGGCGGCGTGATGGCGATCTTCTCGCACCGCTTCGCCGACACCGCGATCGATGCGGCGGCGCATGGCGCATCCGGCCGCGTCCGCACCAGAAAGCGCCCGTTCCGCGGCGGTTCGCGCCAGCAGGCGCTGCGACGGAAGGAGTTCATGCTGCTCTGGCGCGATCCCTGGCTGATCTCGCAGACTCTGATGCAGCTGCTTTATCTGGTGCCGCCGGCCTTGCTGCTCTGGCGCAACTTTGCCGACAGCTCCGCGGCGCTGACGCTGATCACGCCTGTCATCGTGATGGCGGCCGGACAGCTGGCCGGCGGGCTGGCCTGGCTGACGATCTCGGGCGAGGACGCCCCTGACCTCGTCGCCACAGCGCCGCTGATGTCATCCAGCGTCATCCGCGCCAAGATCGAGGTGGTGCTGATCGCAATCGCCGTGATCTTCAGCCCTCTGGTCGCGGCGCTGGCCTTCGCCTCGCCGTTCCAGGCGGCCATCAGCGCCGGCGCGATCGTCATCGCCGCGGCCTCGGCGACGGCGATCCAGCTCTGGTTCCGGGTGCAGGCCCGGCGCAGCCAATTCCGCCGCCGCCAGACCTCGTCGCGGCTGGCGACCTTCGCCGAGGCCTTCTCCTCGATCGGCTGGGCGGCGAGCGCGGCCCTGCTGCTCGCCCTGCCCTTCGCCGGCCTCATCAGCGGCCTGATTACCGCGGGCCTCGTCGCGATCACTTGGAAGTTCAGCCCGAGACGAGAGTGAGGCGGAAATGGCTCCCCTTGAAAGTAAGGCTAAATTGCCTTACTAACTGACCTAACAAGGAGACGCGGATGAGCACGCTGACCGTCACCGCGAAGGGGCAGGTTACGCTCCGCAAGGACCTCCTGGAGCACCTTGGCGTGCATCCGGGCGACAAGATCTCGATCGAGAAACTCCCCGGAGGACGGGTCGAGGTGAAAGCCGCGCGACCCGCCGGGAAGATCTCGGATGCCTTCGGTTTCCTGAAAGGAAAGACCAACAATCGATCGCTGTCGATCGAGGAAATGAACGAGGTCATCGCCGAGGGCTGGGCCGGCAAGCGGTGAAGATAACACCCGACACCAATGTCCTGGTGCGAATTTTGGTCCGCGATCATGCTGAACAGAGCAAAGTGGCCGAAGCCCTTCTCGAGAAGGCCGACCTCATCGCCATTTCGATCCCCGCATTATGTGAACTGACCTGGGTTCTCTCTCGCGGCTACGAGACGTCGGCTGCCGACATCGCGGCTTCGATCCGGCACTTGATCGGTGCTTCCAATACGGTCGTAGACCGGCCCGCGGCCGAAGCCGGATTGGCGTTCCTCGACGCCGGAGGTGATTTCGCTGATGGCGTCATCGCCCACGAAGGCAACTGGCTTGGAGCCGAGACCTTCGTCTCCTTCGACAACAGGGCCGTGAAACTGATCGAGGCGAGCGGCGGATTGGCGCGATTGGCCGGCGGCACATGACGCCAGGACCATTCGTCGCTACACTCGAAATGTCGGTGATGAGTGGCGGACGGTGCTTCATGTCTCGATTGGTGCTGACGGCTATTGCCTTCCTCGGATGGTTGATGGCTCCTGCGCTGGCCCAGCAGCCGCTTCAACGCAGCGAATGCCTCGCGATGGCGAACGCGGCTCCCCGCGCGCTGCCGGTCGCGTTCCAGCGGGCCGCAGCAGCGAGCGAGGTCGAGATCACCTATGCCGGCCATTCCACTTATTTCATCGACACGCCCGCCGGCCTGCGCATCGCGACCGACTATAGCGGCGCATACCAGGTGGGACGATTGCCCGACGTCGTCACCATGAACCGGGCGCACAGCACGCACTATTCCTTGTATCCCGACAAGCGCATTCCCCATGTGCTGCATGGGTGGAGCGATGACGGCAAGCCGGCGATCGTGTCGCAGCGCATCAGCGACACCTTCATCCGCAATGTCACGACCGACATCCGCCGCTATTTCGCCGACGATGCCGGCAGCGACATGATCCGCGACGGCAATTCCATCTTCATCTTCGAGGCCGCCGGCCTCTGCATCGGCCATCTCGGCCACCTCCACCACAAGCTGGACGACAGCCATTTCGCCCAGATCGGACGGCTCGACATCGTGATGGTGCCGATCGACGGCACCTACACCATGTCATTGGACGGCATCTCCGAAATCACCAAGCGGCTGCGCGCCTCGGTGGTGCTGCCGATGCACCGCTTCGCCACCCCGCTCGACGACTTCATGCGCCGGATCGGCCAGCAGTTCGAGATCGACCGGCGCATAGAGCGCTCGTTCCGGATGTCGCGCGATGCGCTGCCGCCGAAGCCGACCGTGATCATCCTCGACGGGGTCTGAGGCGCAATTTTCTCCAAGCCGACTGTCGACCTTTGGTGCTGATCTCCTCGCGACAGGAGATCGACATGACCGACTTTGCGAGATTGTTGCAGGCGGACGGACCGAATCCCGAGCACGCAGCGGCGCTTCAGCTTTACGGCCGCTTCGTCGGCGACTGGGATGCCGAGATCACGGCCCATGGGCCAGGCGGAACGAAACACGTGGCGCCCGGCGAGATCCATTTTGGCTGGGTTCTGGAAGGGCGCGCCGTGCAGGACGTCTGGATCATCCCCCGCGCTGCAGACGGGGCCGCCTTCCCGATCGCCGGAAACTGGTACGGCACGACGCTGCGCGTCTATGACCCCGCCATTTCCGCGTGGCGGATCTCCTGGTTCGATCCCGCGCGCTGCGTGTTCCGCCAGCAGATCGGCCGTCCGCGCGGCAAGGACATCGTGCAGGAAGGCACCACCGAAGCCGGCGAGCTGACGCGCTGGAGCTTCACCGGGATCAGCCAGGACTCCTTCCATTGGCTCGGCGAGGCCAAGTCCGCAGCAGCACGGGATTGGCGGTTAATGGTGGAGGTCAAAGCACGACGGCGCAGGCCATGAGCTGGCCATGATATCGAAACGAGAAGAGGGGCCGGGATGTTGATCCCGCCCGCTCTTCGTCGTGGCCGCTGGGAAGCGTCCTTGAAGCGCTATGTCCGCTTTAGCCGGCACCCATCAGCGAGGCCGGACGGCGCTCGCCGGTGGAGACGAACATCTTCTTCAGCTTGTTGACGACGCGGATCAGGAAGCCGATCATCACCGGATTGGTCTTGCGGCAGAACGCGATCTTCTTGACGTGCCCTTCGACGTGCCATTTGGCATGCGCGCCGTCGCGGAAGAAGATGACATCGCCGGGCCCGTAGCGCTTGGGCGGCATGCCGTCGCTTTCGAGCACGATCGATCCTTCCATGATCATGATCGTCTCGTCGATGTCGTAGTACCAGTTGAAGCGTCCTTCGGTGCAGTGCCAGATGATGGTCTGGGCGGTGCCGTCGGCGCTGGTCGACAGGACGCGGGAGCTTGATACCGGATTGCCCTCGATGATCCAGGACGGCTCGATCGGCCGCAGCTCGAGGTCCACATTGAAATTGCCGACTTCAATCAATGACATCTGCTTCCTCGGGAAATGATATTTGCGGCCGAATCTCGGCCGGGAGTGTCTCGAAAGATGCTCGGACGCTAGTCGCCCGTTTCTAATTCTTTCTTACATCGATTTCGAAAATCTACCGGAAGCGACAGGTGCAAACGGTTAACGTCGCAATTCCCTTGCAAATCCGCGAACATGACCCGGTCCTTCCCGGGTGCGACAAAGCGCGCAACGGCACTGGGACGAAGTCCGGCAACGCCGTTGCGGCCGATGCACCGGCCGCGGCGGCGCGGCTCGTCCGCTACCGAAGAGAGTTACCGCAGGCTACTTCGCCCACTCGCCCTTGCGGAACACCGGCACCTTGCTGCCGTCCGCCAAAATGCCGTCGATATCGGTCTCGGCCGAGCCGATCATCCAGTCGATATGGATCAGGCTCTGGTTGCCGCCTTGCGCCGCGATCTGCTGCGGCGTGAGCTGGGCGCCGTTGACGAAGCATTTCGAATAGCACTGGCCGAGCGCGATGTGAGACGCTGCGTTCTCGTCGAACAACGTGTTGTAGAACAACAGTCCGCTCTGGGAGATCGGCGAAGAATGCGGCACCAGCGCCACTTCGCCGAGGCGCCGGGCGCCCTCGTCGGTGTCGAGCACCTTGTTCAGCACCTCGGCGCCGCGCGAGGCTTTTGCGTCGACGATCTTGCCGTCCTCGAAGCGCACGGCGATGTTGTCGATCAGCGTGCCTTGATAGGACAGCGGCTTCGAGCTCACGACATGGCCGTAGACCCGGCGGCAATGCGGCGTTGTGAAGACCTCTTCGGTCGGGATATTGGCGTTACAGCTGATGCCGTTCTTGGAGAGCGAGGCGCCGCCTTCCCATTCGTGGCCGTCGGCAAGTCCGATGGTGAGGTCGGTGCCGGGACCCGAATATTGCAGCGCGCGGAAGCGCTGGCCGTTGAGCCAGTTGGTGCGCTCGCGCAGCACCGCATTGTGGCTCGCCCAATTGCCCATCGCGTCCTCGCGATCGACGCGGGACGCGGCGAAAATCGCATCCGCGAGCTTGCCGACCGCGACGTCCTCGGGATCATCCGGGAACACCAGCTTCGCCCAGGACGGGCTCGGATAGGCGATGATGTTCCAGTTGGTATCGAAATTGACGATCTTCTCCAGCGCGGGCTGATAGGCCATCGAATTCGCCTTGCTCGCGCGCGCCACCTTGGAGGGATCCTCGCCCGACAGCAGCATCGGGTTGTCGCCGACGATGGCGAGCCGTGCGGTGTTGTCCGAGAACGCCTTCGCCATGCCCTCGTAGAGCCAGCCGGCGGCACGATCGAAACTGGCGTCGTGGCCATGGCGATAGCGCGCCAGCGTCATCTCCTCGTCCGACAGGATCGGCGTCACGAGGCCCGCGCCGGCCTTGTAGGCATGCACGGCGATCCGCCGCACCAGCGGCAGCGCGATCGCGGGCGCCGTCAGAAGCAGATCCTGTCCCGGCCGCAAGCCCAGGCCCACCTTCACCGCCACCTCGGCCAGCCGGTCGAGCTTCGCGGGATCGATGGGAGTGGAGATATTGCGTTGGTCAGTCATGCCGGGCCCTCTGCCGAAAGTCTCTCGCTCAATCTAAGTCTAGCATCGCAAGACACAAGTGTGCGAGCGTCTTGCAACGCACGAAAGATACGCAGTTTCACGCATTTTGGTTTTCAACGCGTTGCCGATTTCAGCACCCGGTCGACCATGGCGGGCGCGAGCCCGAGGTAATTTTTCGGTGAGGTGAGTGCCTCGATTGTGGCACGGTCGATGCGGCTCGATATCCGTGAATCTGCGGCCAGCGCATCAGCAAGGCTCATCTCCTTCTCGTTGGCCCGACGGCAGGCATCATAGACCACGTCATGCGCCTCCTGCCGGCCGATCTGCGGCGCAAGTCCCATCATGACCGCTTCGGCCACGATCAGGCCGCGGCTGATGGCGAGGTTGTCATTCATCTTTGCTTCGTCCACGATCAGACCTGCGAGCGCAAACTTCGCCTGGTGCAGCGCGCCAGCGGTCAGCACGAAGCTTTCGGGGATCGCCATCCATTCGGCGTGCCACGGCCCCGTGGCACGCTCGAAGTCCTGCACCATGGCGTCGAGCATCAGGCCGGCGTGCTGTCGCACCGCCTTGGACGCGGCAAGCATCAGCTCCGAAGAGATCGGATTGCGCTTCTGCGGCATGGTCGAGGAGGCGCCGCGCCCCTTGACGAAAGGCTCGTAAAGCTCGGCGAATTCGGTCGAGGCCATGATCATGATGTCGAGCGCGATCTTGCCGAGTGAGCCGGTGACCAGCGCAAGGAAGTTCACGGCCTCGGCAAAGCCGTCGCGCGCGACATGCCAGGTCGAGGCGGGAACGCCGAGCTTCAGCTCGGCGCAGAGCGCCTCCTGCACCTCGAAGCCTTTGTCGCCGAGCGAGGCCAGCGTGCCGGCAGCGCCGGCGAACTGGCCGACCAGCACGCGCGGCTTGAGCTGCGCCAGCCGCTCGGCGTGGCGGTCGAACATCGCGAGCCAGATCGCGGTCTTGTAGCCGAAGGTCACCGGCAGGGCCTGCTGGAGATGGGTTCGGCCCGCCATTGCCGTGTCGCGATGGCGCTTCGACAGCTCGGCGAGGATCTTGCGCAGCTCGGCGATGTCGCGTTCGACGAATTCGAGGGCGGCGCGCAGTTGCAGCACCACGGCGGTGTCCATGATGTCCTGCGTGGTGGCGCCCCAGTGCACGTAGCGGCCGGCCTCGCCGCATTGCTTCACCATCTGATGCACCAAAGGGAGGATCGGATAACCGACGACATCGGTCTCCTGCCTGAGCAGATCGAAATCGAGCGCGGCGACGTCGGTCCGCGCCGCGATCGCCGCGGCCGCCTCTTGCGGGATCACACCGCACTTCGCTTCCGCCTTCGCCAGCGCCACCTCGACCTCGGCATAGCGCGCGACCGTCGCGACGTCGGAGAACACCTCGCGCATCTCAGGCGTACCGAAGGCGTCGCGAAACAGCATGGAGTCGAGCACGGTGGTGGAGGCGGGGAAAGCTGGCATGGGCGTTTCTTCGTGGTTGGTGTTTTGTGTGGCGGCAGCTTACGCAGGCCGCGCAATTCGGCAATGGACATTCACTGTTCGCCACACATTCGTCCGGCCCGACAAGCGTCGCGCCATCGCCCGTCATCCTGAGGTGCCGGAGCGAAGCGGAGGCCTCGAAGGTTGGACGGCCCGGCTACATCGTGGCCGTTCATCCTTCGAGGCTCCGCGTACGCTGCTGTGCAGCCTACGCCTCGCACCTCTGGATGACGGATTGATTGTGGTGGGAATCTCGGCGGCCTGCGACCGCAACATTCCAGCTGCGGTTGTATTCCCCTCCGAGACGGACATGGCTGCCATCACGCAATCGCGATGAACCAAGCGCTCCCTTCGACAGACACATGATTTTCGATCCAAATTTCATTTTGTCATTTTGCGTGCCCGATTTCACATATGAGGCCTGAGTTTTCGAAGTGCAGTTTCTGTTCCGGGATCACCTTCTCGATACCGACCGGCGCGAGCTGAGCCGCGAACAGGTTCCCATTGCCGTGGAGCCGCAGGTTTTCGACCTCGTCGTCCACCTCATGCAGAACCGCGACCGGGTGGTCAGCAAAGACGAGTTGATCGACAAGATCTGGCACGGGCGCAGCGTCTCCGAATCCACCCTGACCAGCCGAATCAATGCGGCGCGCAAGGCGATCGGCGACAATGGCGCGAGCCAGGAGCTGATCCGCACCATCACCCGCAAGGGTTTTCGCTTCGTCGGTGATGTCCAGACACAAGTTGGCGCGGTCGCGCCGGAGCCGGTCCGTGTCGCCCAGGCTCAGGCGACCTTCGCGCTGCCCGAGCGGCCCGCGATCGCCGTGCTGCCCTTCACCAATATGAGCGGCGAGGCCGGGCAGGATTATTTCTCCGACGGCATCAGCGAAGACATCATCACCGCGCTGTCGAAGCTGCGATGGTTCTTCGTCGTCGCGCGCAATTCCTCCTTCGTCTACAAGGGCCGCGCCGTGCACATTCACGAGGTCGCGCGGGAACTCGGAGTGCGCTACGTGGTCGAAGGCAGCGTGCGGCGCAGCGGCGAGCGGGTGCGCATCTCGGCCCAGCTCAACGACGTCTCGACCGGGAGCCATCTCTGGGCCGAACGCTACGACCGAGAGCTTGCCGACATCTTCGCCGTGCAGGACGAGATCACCGAGGCGATCGTCGCCGCGATCGAGCCGCAGCTCTATGCCGCCGAAAGCTTCCGAGCCCAGCAGAAGCCGCCGGGCAGCCTGGATGCATGGGACCTCGTGATGCGCGCCCTGTCGCATTACTGGCGCATCACCCGCGAGGACAATGCCGCCGCGCAAGGGCTGCTGGAACAGGCCGTCGCGATCGATCCCGCCTATGGCAAGGCCCTGGGCCTGCTCGCGACCAGCCATATCTTCGGCGCGCATATGGGCTGGGCCGACATGGCCGCGACCTTGCCGCTTGCCGAACGTGCGGCGCTCGCGGCGGTGGAGGCCGATCGCGAGGATGCCTGGGCCCATCACGGCCTCGCCTACACCTATCTGTTCCGCCGCCGCTTCGACGACGCGCTGGCGGAATTCGAATTGGCCTTGAGGCTCAACCCGAATTTCGCGATGGCGCATGCCTTCCACGGCGTGACGCTTTGCTATGCCGGACGATGGCAGGACGGCGATGCCGCCGCCCGTCGCGCGCTGCGGCTCAGTCCGCGCGACCCGCTCGCGTCGATCTATTGCGGGGTTGCGGCCTATGCCCGGTTCGTCGGCCGCGACTACGAGGGAGCCGTCCAGATGGCACGGGAATCGATGCGCCAGCGCGGAGATTTCGTCGGCGCACACCGCGTGCTGACCGCCGCTGCCGGTATGCTGGGCGATCCGGCGCTCGCGGCGTCCGCCCTGGAAGGCCTGCGCCGCGCCCAGCCCGAGGTCTCGCTTGCCTGGATCACGCGCGAACTGCCGATGCTGCGCGAAGAGGATCGTGCGCATTATCTCGAAGGCTTGCGGCGCGCGGGCATGACGTGACGGTCGCCGGCGCGACTGCTCCGCTCGATCCCCGCGTCAGGTGCTAATCGTCGTCAGGCCCGAACAGCTTGATCTGCGGGAAGCCGCCGCGCGGACGGCCCGCGTAATCGCGCGCCTCGGAATCTTCTCGGATGTTGCGCGCGACGTCATCCCAATCGGTGCGATCGCGCATGCCGCGTGGCTCGCGGGACTCGTGATAATAGCGGCGCTCGGCCCAGCGCTCGCGGCGCTCGGCTCGGCGCCGTTCGGACGCTGCACGCTTCACATCGGAATCCCTCGCCTTGGCATAGGCGTTGTTCGGTGATGACGACGGCTCGGTCGAGACCTGCTGCTCGGCAGGCTTTGCGGCCTGTGACGCAGCGGCGGGCTTGGGCGGCTCGACCGCTGCGGCTTGCAAAGGCTGCGGCGCCGGTGCGGCATTCGCCGGCGTGGTTTGCGTGTCGGGTTTTGCGGCTTCAAGCTTTGCTTCGGCCTGCGCGGGCGCGGCGATCATCGCGCCAAAAGCTTGCGAGCCGGTGAGATAGTTCACGCGCTCGGAGGGAGCGTTGGTGCTCGCCGGCATGGGAGCCGGCGTGGGAGTTGCCGTGCGCTGCGCCACCTTGCCGGTATCAGGCTCCTGCTTGGACGCGACCGGATTCATGATGTTGCCGGCAACGATACCGCCGCCGAGACCAATGGCGATGGCCGCGATGATGGTTCCGGCACCGACAAAATAGGCGGTCGAGGCGCGCATTCATCCACTCCCTCTTTGGAGCGGGCAACGCGTGGGGATTGCCAGATGTTCCTGATGGTCGCGGCTCCTCAAAGAGGAAACCACGCAGATCAGATTTGCTGCGCGACCTTCTCGAGCCCGATGAGGCGAGCGAGCTTGCGCACTTCTTCCTTCTGGTCGTCACGGAGCTGGAACAACAGCGGCATCGCGGCCGACTTCAACTGCTGCACCTCGTCGCAATTCGGATCGATCTGCGCGCTGGGCGGCGCATTCGGATTCGACAGCTTGTTCGCCTGGATCTTGCGGGCGACGTTGCGCAGCGCGGTCTCCACTGAGGGCCAGTAATATTCCTGCGACGACGACAGTTTCAGGCGGTCCCTGATGCCTGCGATCTGCCCGTCGGACAGCAGCGAATAGGCCTTATGCGGCTGCGGCTTGGCAACCACCTTCGGCTTGGCCGGAACCTCAACGGCAGGAAGCTCCGTCGCGGCGGGCGCCTCGTTCGCGCTTGCCTTCGGCATCGGGAAATCGGAGGGCGTGGCGGCGGCGAAGGCCTGACGCAGCGGTTCGGTCAGGACGGGCGCCTGGGAAAGCTTGTCGGCGGCCACCTGGACCGGCTCGATCGCCGCCGAGGCCAGCGCGAGTGTCGGAACCAGACGGTCGGCCTTGGCGGCGCGGTTGGTTGCGAGCGGCTTGGCCGGGGGCGTCTGGTCAATCATCTCGGCGCTGACGCTGGGCACGCTGTCGCGGCCGAGAATGGCGGTGGTGGCGGCGCCGAGGACGAGGAAACAGGTCAGCGCGACGATAGTGATGGCTTTCGACAAACGTCTCTCCGCGTCCGACTTCAAGTCCACGTGATCACTGCCCCAAAAACTGGGCGATAAATAAGGCTTAACCGTGCCATTGCAGCGGCAATCGCGCGGACTGCGGCGACATCACCCCCAAAGCCCCAAGGAAATCAGGCGGCGGCTGCCAGATCATAGGCATCCTGGATGTCGGCTACGATCTCCGAGGCCTCCCAGACCGCACGCGGCTCGACCGATTGCAGCGTCACCGTCCAATTGCCGCCGCGGCGGGTGCGGGGGACGCTGACGATGTCGAAACGGACGTTGCGGCACAGCGGGTGGCGGGCCAGGGCATGGGCGACGCGGACTCGGATTTCGTCCATCGTCGCAGCTGACTTGCTGTTGAGAAAATCGAAGTCCATCGCCTGTCCCCCTCTCGGTCCTGGTTGGCGGCCGTGAAGGGGATTCTTGGCGGGCGATGGTTAATCTGCCGTTAAGTGCGGGCGCGCGGAGGCGCGCTCGATTAACTGTGACCGGGGCTGGAGAACATCTACCGCCCACCCGCCTCTCGATATTCCGCACGCGTCCGCGCGACGAGATCGTCGACCGCGAGCACCTCGGTCACCCCGGATGCGGAGTGCCCGGCGCTCCAGATGTCGCGCCAGCGCTTGGGCCGGTTCTCGCGCGCGGCGACGTCGATGTCCTTGACGATGTCGATCGCGCCGCGCGCCGGCAGATCGTCCGGATCAAGTCCGGCGGCGACGATCGACGGCCGCAGCATGCTGGTCTGCAAGCCCGTGAACGCGGTGGTGAGCACGATGTCGTCGGCGCTACTCTCGACCAGCATCCGCTTGTAGCGGTCGTCCGCCATACTCTCCCGCGTCGCAATGAACTTCGTGCCCATATAGGCGAGATCGCAGCCCAGCACCTCCGCGGCCTGCAGCGCGCGGCCATCGCTGATGCCGCCCGCCAGCACGATGATGCCGTCGTAGAATGCGCGCACCGCGCGGACGAAGGCGAAGGGGTTGAGCCAGCCGGTCTGCCCGCCCGCGCCCGCCGTGAGCAGCACCAGCCCGTCCGCGCCGGCTTCCGCCGCACGCTCGGCGTGGCGGATCGAGGCGACATCCGCCAGCACCAACGCCCCGGCATCATGGAGCGGCCTCAACACCTGGGCGGGCGATCCGACCGAGGTGATGACGATCTCCGGCCCATGTCGGAGCAGCACGGCCAGATCCTCTGCGAGCCGCGCATTGGAACGGTGCACGATCAGGTTCGGACAGAGCGGCGCGACCTTGCGCCCGGTTTGATCTTCATGCTGCCGCAGCCGCGTGCCGATCTCGGAGAGCCATGCGTCGAGTTGTTCAGTATCGCGGCAATTCGCGGTAGGAAAGCTGCCGATCACCCGGTTGCGGCAAGACGCGACCATGAGCTCGACGCCCGACACCAGAAACATCGGCGCCGCGATCAGCGGCAGCGCGAGACGATCGCGGAAGCGTTGTAGTCGATCCGATGGCATGCATGCCTCCCTGTGCGGGCTTTGCCGTTCCCTCCCGCGATCCCTGTGCCAGCGTCGTTCCAGGCTTGTGACAAAGGTACTGCGTGCGGGCTTCTGGACCGGGCGGGACCGGATGGTGGGGGAAATACCCGGGATTTTACGGTGTCGTTGTGGCCCCGGCACCACAGCGCGCAACGGAGTATGCGACGGCAATGCACGCGCAATTGCCGGCGAATCAGGGAATCACCTAGACCGCTGACGGGGCTGGGAAGCGGAGTAAGACATGAGAGTCGCTTCCCTGGAAAGTGCAGTCGCCGCGGTTACGTTGATCACGGCTATTATCGTGGTGCTGTGGGGGATCAAGATCTTCTACGGTCTGTGAACTGGTAGGATGGCAAGCATGCCTTCCGCGGCGGCGGAAGCTTGCCGTTCAATCGGTCCATGCAAACCGCGCGTCTGCGTATATTCTACACAGCAACCACACGACAGGTGTCATCGCCCGGCCTTGACCGGGCGATCCAGTACGCCGAGACGGTTGCGATTGAATCGATAGGCCGCGGCGTACTGGATGCCCCGCTTGCCGCCTTCGCTAAAGCTTCGGCGCCCCTGGACCTCAACCCGGCGAAGCCTTGGCGTAGCCGGGTCGCGGGGCATGACAGCGAAAATGACGCGCGGACCTCGCGGCGCTCACCGCTTCTCGATCACCAGGCTCTGCACCGCCCGGCCGAAATAGCCCTGCCGGTCCGCCAGCCGAGACATCGCAAGGCCGGCGCCGTCGGGACCGATCCACGACTCGCCGTCGAGCAAGATCCACTCACCGACGGGTTGGCGCGAAAAGTTCACGGTGAGATCGGCGTTGATGTAGGTCCAGGCTCGGAAGTCGAGCGTCGAGGCGGTACCGTTTGAGAAGTCGGCGGCGACCACGGCGCGCATCGCCTGCGAGACCGCTTCACCTTCGATCAGCGGATGGTCGACACGAAACCAGATCGCGCCGGCGCCGGCCTGGCCGAAGCGGCCGCGCGCGGCGCGCATCGAGACCGATCGCACGAACGGGCTGGTCGCGGCGTGACCGTCCTCGACCAGCGAGTCCTCCGGCAACGGCAGCGTGACCGGCAGCTCCTCGACGTCATCGGGCAGGCTCAGCGCCTGGCGCCTGACCTTCAGCACGGTGGCGCCGACGACCTGCACGCTGTCGGCGAGCAGCTTGATCCCGCACAGCTGGATCTTGCGACCCTCGCGCAGAACCTCCGTCGCGATCGTCAGCGGCGCGACCGGCACCGGCCGCATCAGATCGATGGTGACACGCGCGATGTCCATCGGGACAGGCGTCGGAATGCGTTCGGCCGCCCACGTCACCAGCGAAGCCGGCGCCGAGCCGTGCTGCATGCGCCTATCCCAGGGACCGGCGGCATCCGGGCTGGTGATGACGCTGTTGCCGTCGACGCGGTAGATGGGGGACATCGTTTTCAATCAGTCTCAGTTGACGTTCCCCGGACGCTGCGCAGCGCGTAGCGGTGCGCTGCTGATCCGGGATCCAAGCGTTGCGACGATGGGTCCCGGCTCTGCGGAGCAATGCTACGCATTGCATCGCGTCCGGGACACGAGAACTATAACGGCGGATCGACCGCTTCGTCGTATTCCTTCTTGAAGCGCGCGATCAACTCGGCGGCGGGGACGACCTTGTCGATGCTGCCGATGCCTTGTCCGCTTCCCCAGATCTCCTTCCAGGCCTTCGGCTTGGCGCGCTCGCCGGAGGCGTCGGTGCCGAAATTCATCTTGGAGGGATCGGAGGTCGGCAGATTGTCGGGATCCATGCCGGCCGCGAGGATCGAGGGCTTCAGATAATTGCCGTGCACGCCGGTGAAGAGGTTGGAATAGACGATGTCGTCGGCGCTCGAGCCGGCGATCATCTCCTTGTACTTCTCGACCGCATTGGCCTCCCTGGTCGCGATGAACGCTGAGCCGATATAGGCGAAGTCGGCGCCGAGAATGCGTGCAGCGCGGATGGCCTTGCCGTTGCCGATCGCTCCCGACAGCGCGATCGGACCGTCGAACCATTTTCGCGTTTCGGCAACGAAAGCCAGCGGCGAGACGGTGCCGGCATGGCCGCCGGCTCCGGCCGCGACCAGGATCAGGCCGTCGGCGCCCTTCTCGATCGCCTTGTGCGCGAACTTCTGGTTGATCACGTCGTGGAAGACGATGCCGCCCCAGCCGTGCACGGCCTTGTTCAGCTCCTCGCGCGCGCCGAGCGAGGAGATGATCATCGGCACCTTGTACTTGGCGCAGAGCTGCATGTCATGGTCGAGCCGGTTGTTCGACTTGTGCACGATCTGGTTGACTGCGAACGGCGCCGACGGCTTGTCGGGATGGGCGCGGTCGTACGCTGCGAGCTCTTCGGTGATCCGCGCCAGCCATTCGTCGAGCAGCTCCGGCGGCCGCGCGTTCAGCGCCGGGAACGAACCGACCACACCCGCCTTGCACTGCGCGATCACGAGATCGGGCACCGAGATGATGAAGAGCGGCGAGCCGATCACCGGGATCGACAGGCGCCCTTTGAACAAGGCAGGCATGGACATTGCGAAACGATCCTCTATTGACAGTCAAAAATCGACGATTGGAATGATACCAACAAGGCAATCTTTCCACTGTCAAGTATTGCGTTTTGGCGCCGTGGCGGATGGGCTGCTGCAATTCCAAGCAGCGGAATTCTTAGCCCATCTGCCTCCTCCGTCATTGAGAGCGCAGCGAAGCAATCCAGTCTCTTTCCATGGAGACAATCTGGATTGCTTCGTCGCAAGGCTCCTCGCAATGATGACGCGCGGAGAAAGCATCGATCACCCATGAACGCCGGTGGTCGATGCGACGACCGCCTACCCGACCAGATCCGGATTGATCAGCCGCTCGAACGAGAACATCTCGTCCCACTTCTCCTGTGTCAGCAGCTTGCGCTCGACCACCACGATCTGGTGCAGCGGCTTGCCCGTCTTGTAGCCCTCGCGCGCGATCTCGGCGCATTGCTTGTAGCCGAGCAGCGGCTTCAGCACCGTGACGATACCGAGCGAGTTCAGCACCATGTTGCGGGTGTGCTCCTCGTTGGCGGTGATGCCGACCACGCAATTCTCGCGCAGGCTGTTGACCGCGCGCTCCATGGTGCGGATCGAGAAGAACAGCGCGAACGAGATCACCGGCTCCATCACGTTGAGCTGGAGCTGGCCGGCGGAAGCCGCGAGCGTCACCGTGGTGTCGAGGCCGATGACGAGGAAGCTGGTCTGGTTGACGACCTCCGGGATGACAGGATTGACCTTGCCGGGCATGATCGAGGAGCCCGGCTGCAGCTGCGGCAGGTTTATCTCGTTGAATCCGGCGCGCGGGCCCGAGGCGAGCAGGCGGATATCGTTGCAGATTTTCGTCAGCTTGCTCGCCGTGCGCTTCAGGACGCCGGAGAGCTGCACATACGCGCCGGTATCGGAGGTCGCCTCGACGAGATCGCCGGCAAGCACGAAGTCGACGCCGGTCAGTGCGCTGAGGTGCCGGACCGCGAGCTTGGGATAGCCGACCGCGGCCGTGACGGAGGTGCCGATCGCGGTGGCGCCGAGATTGATCTCGCGCAACAGCGCGCGTGCTTCCGAGATGCGGTCGACCTCCTCGCCGATGGTGGTGCCCCACCCGCGGAATTCGGCCCCGAGCGACATCGGCACCGCGTCCTGGAGATGCGTGCGGCCCATCTTCAGCACGCGCTCGAACTCGCGCCCCTTGGCGAAGAAGGCCTCCTGGAGCTGGCGCAGCGCCGTCATGTAGCTCTCGAGCCGCAGGATCAGCGCCAGCCGGAAGGCGGTCGGATAGGTGTCGTTGGTCGACTGGCCGTAATTGACGTGGTCGTTGGGACTGACGTGCTGGTAGTCGCCCTTGCTGAAGCCGAGCGCTTCCAGTGCGAGGTTGGCGATAACCTCGTTGGCGTTCATGTTGGTGGAGGTGCCGGCGCCGCCCTGGATGAAATCGGTGACGAACTGATCCATCATGTCGCCGGCGATGACGCGGTCGCAACCGAGGATGATGGCTTCCGCGACCTTGGGGTCGATCGCACCGAGATCGCGATTGGCCATGGCGGCAGCCTTCTTCACGTAGCCAAGCGCCTTCACGAAGTAAGGCTCCTGGCTCATCGGAATGCCGGTGATGTGGAAGTTCTCCTTCCCGCGGATGGTCTGGACGCCGTAATAGATGTCGTCGGCGATCTCACGCTGCCCGAGGAAATCCTGCTCCGTCCGGCTCATGGGCGCTCCTTGTTGCTCGCGCGATGTCCTCTAGTTCTGGCACAGCGCGCTGGTCACGAACGTATCGGTGCGGCAGTCGTCCGGTTTGCGTTGCCTGCCGGGGATCAGGACCTTGGCCGAGCATTTTTCCGCGGAGTCGGCGTTCAGGCTCTTGCCTTCCTTGTAACCCTTGCCCTGGCAGAGCTGGTCGGCCGCCTGCTTGCAGTCGGGCGCGCCGTTCGACGAGATCGGGCAGACCGCGCGTCCCGACACCATGGTCGAGGGCGTGGCCAGCCGCGACAGGTCGTTCATGGTCTCGCTCGGGCTTTTGATCGGCGGCAGGATCGAGGGCAACTTGTCGAACAGCTTGCCCATTTCATTGATCAGCCCGGGATTTTCGTCGCGCGCCGGCGGGACGGAAGGGGCCGGCGTCGAGGGCGGCGGCGCGGCCTGCGGCCCCTGTTGCTGGAGACCGAGTGATGGCGGTGCAGATTGCGTCCAGCCGATGCCGCCGCCACTGAGCAGGAGCAGCAGCGCCGCTGATATCAGCGTCCCGAGCCGCACCGCCGGATTGCCGGATCGAACCATCATGGCGGCAACCGTAGCCGAAGCGAGCCCCGCGGCAAAGCCGCCAACGCCCCTATATCAACTTGACCGCCACCACGAAGCCGAGCACCAGCACGATGGCACCGAGCGCGACCCACAATCCGAGATGCCGTTCGATCCTGACCCGGATCCAGTCGCCGTAACGGTTGAGCAGGATCGCGACGACGAAGAAGCGTCCGCCACGCGCGATAATCGAGCAGAGGATGAACAGGATGATGTTGTAGCCGGCAAAGCCGGAGGTGATGGTGACGAGCTTGTAGGGGATCGGCGTCAGCCCCTTGAGCAGGATGATCACTGCGCCCCATTCCGCATAGGAGGCGCGGAAGGCGTCGACCTTGTCGCCGAGACCATAGACCTGGATCAGCCATTGGCCGACCGAGTCAAACAGCAGCGCTCCGATGGCGTAGCCGACGATGCCACCAAGCACCGACGTCGCGGTGCAGACCGCCGCATAGAGCCAGGCACGCTGCGGGCGCGCCAGTGACATCGGAATCAGCATCACATCCGGCGGGACCGGAAAGAAGGAGCTTTCGGCGAAGGACACGACACCCATGATCCAGAGCGCGTAGGGCTTGTGGGCGGCGTCGATGCACCAGTCGTAGATACGTTTCAGCATGGCGCCGCGATGAAGCACCATGGGACGGATTTGTCCATGCCGAGATTGAGGCGAATAATGAGGTTTCTAGTGGCGCTTACGCGTTGCGCGGCCCTCGAGCGCGACAATTGGCCGCCTGGCCGCAACCCGCGGTGACGCGACTTTGGGCAGCTTCATCGGTGATTTCGGCAGCTTCTCGGCAATACCGAGCATGTCCTCACGCCGCGTCATCTCCCGCCAGACGTCCTCGGGACGTACCCCGGCCGATGCCCAGAGAACGGTCAGATTGTAGAGCAGATCGGCGCTTTCCCGGATGACGGCCTCGCTATCGCCATTGACCGCATCGATCACGACTTCGATGGCCTCTTCGGCCAGCTTCTTCGCCATTTTGGAAGGGCCGCGCTGAAACAGCCGGGCGGTGCGCGATGTTGCCGGATCAAGATCCCTGGCCGCGAGCACAGCCAGATATAGCCGCTCAAGCGAATCACTCATGGTACTCAAAACTACTCTAAACCAATGGCGAGCGCGTTAACGCGCGACTATAAAAGCAGAGAACGGGCCGGCGCGGCAAGCGCGACGGCCCGTCATGGTCAATCCATGAATTCCGGGCTAGTAGCAGTTCTGATAGTAGCCCTGGCCGCAGAACTCGGACGGAGCCGTGCCGCCATAGCGCTGATACTGGTAGTTCGGGCCCGGACCATAATAGGGACCGTAGGCCGGCGCGCTGTAATAGACCGGTCCCCCGTAATAGCCGTAGCCCGGACCGTAGTCATAGGCGTAGGCATTTCGGCTGGCCGCGATGGCGAGACCTGTGCCGATGGCAGCGAAAGCCGCAGCTGCGGCCGCGCCGCCTCCGCCGCCATGCCAGTGGCGACCGCCCGCATATGACGCGGTCGGGGCAATTGTGGTCAGCGCCAGCGCCGCGGCGGTGGCAAGAACGGCCTTTCGGCCCACAAATCTGGAGAATCGCTCGAACATGTCTTGGGCCCTCCTTTGGGACCTGGAATGGACGCCTGCGGACAGGCTCATGCCTCTCAAAACCCGCATAACGTAAGTTAGGTTCCCCAACCCCAACACAAGCTGAACGGGGTTGCGTAACGATGCCGCAACCTCGCTCATCCTCCGTTCATGTTGGCGCGCGCACGGTCGCCGCGGGCCGGCGCTGCAAGCGTCACGAAACCATAACAATGCGGGACCGGCGCAACTGATGTCAGGATTCAAGACGACCGCACTTCACGGCCTGCTGGCTCTGTCGCTCTTGCTTGCGACGCTGATTGCACGCGATGTCAGCGCGACCGAGACCACCGCGCCATCCGTTGCGATCCGCCTCACCTTCGACCGCGCGCCGGACGCAAGCATGGCGCCGTTCTTCCTTGCGGCGAAGGACGGCAGGTTCGGCGCCGAGCGCCTCAATGTGTCCTTCACGAGCGCAAACGGATCGCCGGAGGCACTCGCACGCGTCGCCAGGGGCGACAGCGAGCTTGCGCTCGTCGACATCAACGAGCTGATCCGCTTTCGTGACAAGGACGACGCGGCTCCGGTCAAGGCGGTGTTCGTGCTGTTCAACCGCGCGCCCTATGCGATCGTCGCGCGCAAGAGCCGCGGCATCCAGCTGTTGCCCGATCTCGACAGCAAGGCCGTCGGCGTCGCCGACAGTGATCCATCGATGTGGCTGTGGCCGGCACTGGCACGGCAGAACGGAATCAATCCATCGCGCGTCAAATTCCACAAGATCAGCGCGGCGGTTCGCGAGCCGATCCTCTCCGCGGGCCAGGTCGATGCGGTCGCCGGCTTCAGCTATCTCTCTGCGGTGAACCTGCGCGACCGCGGCGTGCCCGGAGCCGATCTCGTCGTGCTGCGCTACGCTGACTACGGCTGCGAAGCCTACGGCTTTGCCGTGGTGGTCAATCCCGCCTTTGCCGCAGCAAAGCCGGACGCGGTAAAGGGCTTCGTCCGCGCCTTGATGGCGGGCATCACCGCGACCGTCAGAGAGCCGGGGCGAGCGGCGGAGGAGGCAGCGAGCCGCATCGGCGACGGCGACCGCAACCTGGAGCTGGAGCGCCTGCGCACCATCCTCGCCGACAACATCCTGACGGACGAGGTCAGGCGCAACGGCCTCGGCGGCGTCGACCCGGCGCGCTTCGATCGTTCGATCGAACAGGTCGCGCAGGACTTCAAATTCCGCAAGCGGCCCACCGCGGGTGACATCTTCGACGACCGGTTCCTGCCACCGGTCGCCGGGCGCCTGATCAATTGAGCAAAACTGACAGCTTCCGCTATATCTCCCGCACGATCCCTGCTTAAAATACGGGCTCCGTTATCCACTCGAGTTCGTCGCCCGCATGTCCATCCTCCGTCTCTACACCCGCGTTCTCGAGCTGCTCGGCAAGGAAGCGCGGCTGGGCTGGCTGCTCGCGGTCGCCAATCTCCTGCTCGCGGCCTCGCAATTCGCCGAGCCTGTGCTGTTCGGCCGTATCGTCGACGTGCTCTCGGGCAAGTCGGTGGCCGGGTCGAACTCGGCCTGGCCATTCCTGGCCGCCTGGGTCGCGTTCGGGCTCTTCACCATCGCGTGCAGCGCGCTCGTGGCCTTGCAGGCCGACCGGCTTTCGCACCGCCAGCGTCAGACGGTGCTGACGAGCTATTTCGAGCACATCTTGCAACTGCCGTTGACCTTCCATTCCGGCACCCATTCCGGCCGGCTGATGAAGGTGATGCTCAACGGTACGGACGCACTGTGGCGGCTGTGGCTCGGCTTCTTCCGCGAGCATTTTGCCGCGATCCTCTCGGTCGTGGTGCTGCTGCCGCTCTCGCTCTACCTGAACTGGCGGCTCGCAATCCTGCTGTTCGTGCTCTGCATCGTCTTCACCGCGCTGACCACCTTCGTGGTGCGCAAGACCTTCGGCATGCAGATGGAGGTCGAGGAGCACTACAGCGAGCTCTCCGCGCGCGCTTCCGACGCACTCGGCAATGTCGCGCTAGTGCAGAGCTTCGTGCGCGTCGAATCCGAGGTCAAGGGGCTGCGCTCCGTCGCCGACGAGCTGCTGGCCGCGCAAATGCCGGTGCTGTCCTGGTGGGCGCTGGTCACGGTGATCACACGCGCCTCCACAACCATCACGGTGCTCGCGATCTTCACCTTCGGCATCGCCCTGCATGACCAGGGGCTCACCTCGGTCGGCGACATCGTGATGTTCGTGAGCTTCGCGACGATGTTGATCCAGAAGCTCGAGCAGGTCGTGAGCTTCATCAACAACGTATTCATGGAAGCCCCGCGCCTGCGCGAGTTCTTCAACGTGCTCGACGCCGTGCCCGCGGTGCACGACCGGCCCGATGCAATCGACGCCGGCCGGCTGTCGGGCCTCGTCGAGTTCAACGACGTCACGTTCTCCTATGATGGCAAGCGGCCGGCGATCGAGGACCTCACCTTCACCGCGCTGCCCGGCCAGACCATTGCGCTGGTCGGCCCGACCGGCGCCGGCAAGTCGACGGCGATTGCGCTGTTGCATCGCGCCTTCGATCCGCAATCCGGCGTCATCAAGATCGACGGCATGGACGTGCGCGGCGTCACGCTGACCTCGCTGCGGCGAAACATCGGCGTGGTGTTCCAGGAAGCGCTGCTGTTCAACCGCTCGATCGCCGATAATTTGCGCGTCGGCAAGCCGGACGCGACCGAGGCCGAGATGCGCAAGGCCGCGGAGCGCGCGCAGGCGCTCGAGTTCATCGAGCGCAGCGGCGGCTTCGAGACCAATGCCGGCGAACGCGGCCGCATGCTATCCGGTGGCGAGCGCCAGCGCCTGTCCATCGCTCGTGCGCTGCTGAAGGACCCGCCGATCCTGATCCTGGACGAAGCCACCAGCGCGCTCGACGCCGTCACCGAGGCCAAGGTGAATGCCGCTCTCGACGAAGTGATGAAGGGCCGCACCACCTTCGTGATCGCCCACCGCCTGTCGACCATCCGCAATGCCACGCTGATCCTGGTATTCGAGAATGGGCGCGTGATCGAAAGCGGAACTTTCGATGAACTCGTGGCCAAAGGCGGCCATTTCGCCGAGCTTGCCAGGGCCCAGTTCATGGTTCAGGAGAACGCACGGGCCAGCGTGACGGCGGCCGAGACTGCCGCGACGGCTGTCAAATCCCCATAACAAGTCCCCACGGCACCGTCGAAATTCGGCCTACTTCATTGCGGAATACCGCGCCGATCCCCCTATTCTCGACGCACGAGCCGGTATAGGTTTGCGATGCCGCAAGCGGCGGCGCTGGATCTCAAAACCGAACATCAGATCACGAGAGCCGTCCGGAACCGGCGGGTCTCCAAGGACCGGAAATCGGATAGTGCACGCCCTTCGCCCGCTGCTTCGCAAATCGCTGTTCAACCTGCTCGCCGTGGTCCTCGCATGCGCCGCATTGCTCGCGCCGCGCGCGGCGAGCGCCGAAGCGCTGCTGCTGATCGAGGCCGACAGCGGCAAGGTGCTGCAGGCCGACAACGCGACCATTCCCTGGTATCCGGCCTCCGTCACCAAGATCATGACCGCCTATGTCACGCTGAATGCGGTCAAGGACGGCAGGCTGACGCTCGACACGCTGCTCACGGTGTCGCCGACGGCGGCCTCCCAGTCGCCCTCGAAGATGGGCTTCCGTCCGGGAACGCAGCTCACGGTCGACAACGCGCTGAAGATGATGATGGTCAAGTCGGCGAACGACATGGCCGTGGTGCTCGCCGAAGGCGTCGGCGGCTCGATCGACGGCTTCTCCGCGATGATGAACGACACCGCGAAGAAGCTCGGCATGACGCAGACGAGCTACGTCAATCCGAACGGCCTGCCCGCCGACGGCCAGATCACGTCCGCGCGCGATCTCGGAATCCTGGCGCGCGCGTTCCTGCGCGACCTGCCGGAATACGAGTACTTCGTGCACATTCCGGCGATCCGCTTCGGCAAGCGCGTCACCGGCAATTTCAACAAGCTGATCGGCCGCTATCCCGGCGCCGACGGTTTCAAGACCGGCTTCATCTGCGCCTCCGGCTACAACCTCGTCGCCTCGGCCACGCGCAACGGCCGCCGGCTGATCGCGGTGGTGCTCGGCGCCAGTTCCGGCACCGCGCGCGCGGTGAAGGCGGCGCAGTTGCTCGAGCGCGGCTTCGCTCAAGACAATCTCACCTGGCTCCGCCCCTCGCTCGGCACCGTCGACAATCTCGTGCCTGTCGAGGCCTCGCCGCCGAACCTGCGCGACGAGATGTGCGGGCCTCACCGCAAGCGGCCGGCCAGTGACGACGACGATGCGCTGATTGCGGCCAATGGCGGCGCGACCGGATCGGCCTCGGCCACCGGTGGAGAAGCCCAGGTCACCTTCTTCACGGCGGGCCTGCAGCCGCCCCTGATGATGAAGGCTTCCGAGCTGATGGCCTCGGCCCCCGCGGCGGCCGAACCCGTGCTGGTCTATACCGGCCCGACCCGCACCGGCACCGCCCTGATCGCGGCGGTCGCGGCCGATGCCGACCAGCAGGCCGCGTCCAAGCCGCATGGCAAGAAGTCGCGCGTCGCCAGGAAGCCTGACGCCGCCGACAAGCCCAAGGATGGAAACAAGGACGGGCACAAGGACGCAGGCAAGGACACCAAGACGGCAGCGGTGAAGCCGGACGCCAAGTCCGAATCCAAGTCCGAATCCAAGTCCGAGACCAAGTCTGCAGCCAAGCCTGGAGCCAAGTCTGAAACCAAGCCTGAAGCCAAGTCCGGTGCCAAGGGTCAAACCAAGGGTGACGCAAAGACCGCAGCCAAGCCGGCCGGGACCAAGCATCCCACGACCAGGCACGATGCGGCGGCGAAGCCCGCCGAGAAACCTGCGGCAGGCGGCGATCAGGCGGCCAAGCCCGCCAAGCCCAAGGCCGCGACCAAGCCCGCCGCGGCCGCCAAGCCGGCGAACAACAGTTAACGTCCCTCGGAATTAAACCGCAGCCCGCGCTTCGCACCCGCGGCAGCGCGGTTTGCGACGATTCCAGTAGCTACGCCCCGACCTTTGCCCTAAGCCACGACCGCTTGCCACTAGTTCCGGCAGGCTGGATACTGGCGGCAATGCGGCAAGCCCGAGACACAACGGGCTCTGGTCAATGAGGGGAGTTTTCCATGGAGCGCATCTGGCTCAAGCAATATCCGCCCGGCGTACCCGCCGATATCGAGCCGACACAATACGCATCTCTGGTCGACCTTATGGAGGAGAGCTTCACCAAGTTCGCCGACCGCAAGGCGTTCATCTGCATGGACAAGTCGATCAGCTATCGCGACCTCGACCAGATGTCGGTCGCGCTCGCCGCTTACTTGCAGGGCCGCGGGCTCCAGCGCGGCGCCCGTGTTGCAATCATGATGCCGAACGTACTGCAGTACCCCGTCGCGACCGCCGCCGTGCTGCGCGCCGGATACGCGGTCGTGAACGTCAACCCGCTTTACACCCCGCGCGAGCTCGAGCACCAGCTCAAGGATTCCGGCGCCGAAGCCATCATCGTGCTGGAGAACTTTGCCCACACGGTCGAGCAGGTGATCGCGAAGACGCAGGTGAAGCACGTCATCGTCGCCAGCATGGGCGACCTGCTCGGCTTCAAGGGGATCATCGTCAATCTGGTCGTCCGCCGGGTCAAGAAGATGGTGCCGGCGTGGTCGCTGCCGGGGGCGGTGGCCTTCAACGACGCGCTCTCGGCCGGCCGCGGCATGACGTTCAACAGGCCGAAACTCTCGCCGGGCGACGTCGCATTCCTGCAATATACCGGCGGCACCACCGGCGTCTCCAAGGGCGCCACGCTGCTCCATCGCAACATCGTCGCCAACGTCCTGCAGAACGACGCCTGGCTCCAGCCGGCGCTCACCGCGCCGCCACACGTCGACCAGCTCATGATCGTGTGTGCACTGCCGCTCTATCACATCTTCGCCCTGACGGCCTGCTACCTGCTCGCGGTGCGCGCCGGCGGCTGCAATCTCCTGATCCCCAACCCGCGCGACATTCCCGGCTTCGTCAAGGAGCTGGCGAAATACCAGGTCAACAGCTTCCCGGCCGTGAACACGCTGTACAACGGGTTGATGCACCATCCCGACTTCAAGAAGCTCGACTTCTCCAAGCTGAAGATCTCCAACGGCGGCGGCATGGCGGTGCAGCGACCCGTTGCCGACCAGTGGAGGGCGATCACCGGCTGCTTCATCGCCGAAGGCTACGGCCTGTCGGAGACCTCGCCGACGCTGACCTGCAATCCGGCGACCGCGACCGAGTTCTCCGGCTCGATCGGCATCCCCGTGCCATCGACTTACATCTCGATCCGCGACGACGACGGCAACGAGGTCCCGCTCGGGCAACCCGGCGAGATCTGCGCCAAGGGCCCACAGGTGATGTCGGGCTACTGGAACAGGCCGGAAGACACCGCGAAGGTGATGACCGCGGACGGTTATTTCCGCACCGGCGACATCGGCATCATGGACGAGAAGGGGTACACCAAGATCGTCGACCGCAAGAAGGACATGATCCTGGTCTCCGGCTTCAACGTCTATCCCAACGAGGTCGAGGAAGTGATCGCGAGCCATCCGGGCGTGCTCGAATGCGCCGTGATCGGCATGCCCGATTCCAAATCGGGCGAGGCGGTGAAGGCCTTCGTGGTGAGGAAGGACCCGAACCTCACCGCCGAGGCGGTGATCGCGTTCTGTCACGAGCAGCTCACCGGCTACAAGGTGCCCAAGCACATCGAATTCCGCACCGACCTGCCGAAGACCAATGTCGGCAAGATCTTGCGCCGGCAGCTCCGCGACGAGCAAAAGGCCGAGGCGGCGTAAGCCGCGCCTCCCGTTCATGACTGACGTCGGCGACATCTCGCCGTCAGGCATTCTCGCCTTCTGGCGCGAGGCTGGCCGCGACCGTTGGTACGAGCGCGATGAGGGTTTCGACGCGGAGATCAGGCGCCGCTTTCTCGCGCTCTGGCACAAAGCAGCTGCCGGGGAGCTGGCGGACTGGGAGACCAGCGACGAGGGCGCGCTGGCGCTCGTCATTCTGCTTGATCAGTTTCCGCGCAACATGTTCCGCGGAACGCCGCAAGCCTTTGCCAGCGATCCGCTGGCGCGCGACGTTGCCCGCCGCGCCATCCAGCGAGGGGTCGATCGCAGGATCGATCCCGCCCTGCTCGAATTCCTCTACATGCCTTTCATGCATTCCGAGCACCTGGCGGACCAGGAGCGCTGCGTCGCGCTGTTCGAGGGCGCCGGCGACGCCGAGAGCCTGAGTTACGCCCGGGAGCACGCAGACATCATCCGCCGCTTCGGCCGCTTTCCTCACCGCAACCGCATCCTCGGCCGCGAGACCTCGCCGGAAGAACAGGCGTTCCTGGACGGTGGCGGCTTTGCCGGCTGATGACGTAGCCGTGAAGGCGGGCCGGCCTTGCTGCTTCCCCGGCCGGCAATATTGTGCAGTCCCGCCGCCCGGTCTAAAACGCGGGACCGATTTCCAGGGAGACTGATGATGGCGATCCAGATTGGCGACAAGCTACCCGAGGCAAAATTCCGCGTGATGACGGCGGAAGGCCCGCAGGTGAAGACCACCGACGACATCTTCAAGGGCAAGAAGGTTGCCCTGTTCGCGGTGCCCGGCGCCTACACCGGCACCTGCCACAAGATGCATCTGCCGAGCATCTTCCTCAACGCCTATGCCATCAAGGACAAGGGCGTCGACACGATCGCCATCGTCTCCGTCAACGACGCCTTCGTCATGAACGCCTGGAAGCGCGACACCGACCAGCGCGACGAGGCCGTCTTCCTCGCCGACGGCAATGCCGATTTCACCAAGGCGATCGGCATGGAACTGGACGCCTCCGCCAACGGCCTCGGCATCCGCTCCAAGCGCTATTCGATGCTGGTCGAGGACGGCGTGGTCAAGAAGCTCAACCTCGAGGCAATGCCCGGCAAGGTCGAGGTCTCCGGCGGCGATACGCTGCTCGGGCAGCTCTAGTTGAAGTCATTCCGGGGCGGTGCGCAGCACCGAACCCGGAATCTCGAACTTCCGGGTTCGCTCGCTAACGCGAGCGCCCCGGAATCACATCCCAGCTACTCCCTCACCCGCTGCTGCAACCGGGCCATGGCGATGCCGTCGCGCGCGAGCTGATCGGCGCGCTCGTTCTCGGGATGGCCGGCGTGGCCCTTGACCCAATGCCAGCGGACCTCGTGCTGCTTCAGCGCAGCATCCAGGCGCTGCCATAGCTCCACATTCTTCACCGGCTTCTTGTCGGCGGTGCGCCAGCCATTGCGCTTCCAGCCGAAGATCCAGCCGGTGATGCCCTGCCGGACATACTGGCTGTCGGTATAGAGATCGACCGTGCACGGCTTCTTCAGCGCCTCGAGCGCCGAGATCGCCGCCATCAGCTCCATCTGGTTGTTGGTGGTGTGGCGCTCGCCGCCGCTCAGCTCCTTTTCCTTGTCGCCGAACCTCAGGATCGCACCCCAGCCGCCCGGCCCGGGATTTCCCGAGCAGGCGCCGTCGGTATAGATCGTGACATTGGGAAGCTCGCTCACGCCACCAGCCCCGACGGCGTCAGCCCATAATCTCGCACGCTCGTCACGCTCTGGTGGAAGCGCAGCTTGCGGGCATATTCCAGCGGATCCTTCGGCTTGACCAGCGCGCCAGGCGGCACGTTGAGCCAGTCGACCAGCCGCGTCAGCAGGAAGCGGATCGCGGCGCCGCGCGCCAGCAGCGGCAGCGCCGCCTCTTCCGTCTCGGAGAGCTTTCTCACGCGGCCATAGGCGTTGAGGAAAGCCCGCGCCTTGGTGACGTTGAAGGAATGATCCGGCTCGAAGCACCAGGCGTTGAGGCAGATCGCGACGTCATAGGCCAGCATGTCGTTGCAGGCGAAGGTAAAGTCGATGATCCCCGAGAGCTTGTCGCCGAGGAAGAAGACGTTGTCGTTGAAGAGGTCGGCGTGGATCACACCTTCCGGCAGGTTGGTCGGCCAGATCCCGCTGGAGAGAAAATCGAGCTCGGCGGCGAGAAACGCACGCAGACCGGGCTGCACCTCGTCGGCACGGTTCGCCGCCGCGTCGAACAGCGGACGCCAGCCCGCGACCGACAGCGCATTGGCGCGCTTGATCGCGAAATTGGCGCCGGCCAGATGCATCCGGGCCAGCCCCTCGCCGACCCCGGCGCAATGGGTCGCGTTCGGCTTGCGCGGCCAGACGCCTTCGAGAAAGGTGATGATCGCCGCGGGCCGGCCAGCCAGCTCGCGCAGCGCCTCGCCGTCGCATCCCTTCACAGGCAGCGGACAATTGACGCCGTGCTCGGCCAGATGCGTCATCAGCGCGAGAAAGAACGGCAGATCGTTCCTCGCCACGCGCTTCTCGTAGAGCGTGAGAATGAACGAGCCCTTGCTCGTATGCAGCAGGAAGTTGGAATTCTCGACACCTTCGGCGATGCCCTTGTAGGAGAGCAATTCGCCGAGATCGTATTGTTTCAGGAAATCCGCAAGCTCGTCGGCGGCGACGTCGGTGTAGACCGCCATAAACGTCTACTCGGCGGCAGCTTCGGGGCGCACCGATCGCGGCAGCGGGAAGAACTCGTTCTCCTCGGCGGCCGAGACCGTCTCCACATGCAGCGTGAAGCGCTCGGCGAACGCGTCCATGATCTCCTCGACGATCACCTCCGGCGCCGAGGCCCCCGCGGTGATGCCGAGGCTGGTGATGTTCTCGAACCGCTTCCAATCGAGATCGGCGGCGCGCTGCGCCAGCACGGCGATCGGGCATCCCTCGCGCTCGGCAACCTCGCGCAGGCGCTGCGAGTTCGACGAGTTCGGCGCACCAACCACGATCAAGGCGTCCACCACCGGCGCCACCTTCTTCACCGCGAGCTGGCGGTTGGTGGTGGCGTAGCAGATGTCCTCCTTGTGCGGGCCGTTGATGTTCGGGAAGCGCTCCTTGAGCAGCGCCACGATCTCCGCGGTGTCGTCGATCGACAGCGTGGTCTGGGTCACGAAGGCAAGGTTGTCCGGGTCCTTCGGTGTAATCGTCTTGGCGTCCTCGGCGGTCTCGATCAAGGTCACGGCGCCGGGCGGAAGCTGGCCGAGCGTGCCGACCACCTCGGGATGGTGGGAGTGGCCGATCAGGAAGATCTCGCGGCCACGCTTGAAGTGGATCGCCGCCTCGCGGTGCACCTTGGTCACCAGCGGACAGGTCGCATCCAGCGAGAACAGATTGCGGGACTGGGCGTCGGCCGGAACCGATTTCGGAACGCCGTGGGCCGAGAACACCACCGGGGCCGTGGTATTTTCCGGGATCTCAGCGAGTTCCTCGACGAAGATGGCGCCCTTCTTCTTCAACCCGTCGACGACGTATTTGTTGTGCACAATCTCGTGGCGAACATAGACCGGGGCGCCGTACTTATCGAGCGCCCGTTCCACGGTATCGATCGCCCGGACCACGCCGGCACAAAAGCCGCGGGGAGAACAAAGCACGATCTTGAGGTCTGGTTTGGCTGACATTGAGCGATCTCGGGACCGAATCGCCCGTTTCGCCTTCTGGCGGGGGCGGTCGATGGATGGAAATAGGGGCTTAAAACTGTCGGCTTGAACCCTACAGCGGTTCAAAGGGAATTGGGCCCCCTTTCGGGCGGTGTCAAGGCACTATCTATAGCAGAACCATTGCGTGGCTAGCCCCTCCCGGCTTATATAGCGCGAATTCCCTGTCATCGCTGATGACCACCGGTTTCGCCTCCAGAGGGGTGGGCGAAGCACAAAGGAGATTTGCCATGAGCAACGCACCTCTGATGCCCAAGGCGACCGCCGTCTGGCTGCTCGACAACACCGCGCTGACCTTCGACCAGGTCGCCGATTTCACCAAGATGCACCCCCTTGAGGTCCGCGCGATCGCCGACGGCGACGCCGCCCAGGGCATCAAGGGCATGGATCCCCTCTCCAACGGCCAGCTGACCCGCGAGGAGATCGAGAAGGGTGAGAAGAACCCGGATTACCGGCTCCGCCTCCAGGAGAGCAAGGTCGTGCTGCCGCCGCAGCCCAAGCGCAAGGGACCGCGTTACACCCCTGTCTCGCGCCGCCACGAACGTCCGAGCGCGATCCTCTGGCTGCTGCGCAACCATCCGGAACTCAAGGACGCCCAGATCATGCGCCTGGTCGGCACCACCAAGAGCACGATCGCGAGCGTGCGCGACCGTACCCACTGGAACACGTCGTCGCTGACGCCGATCGACCCCGTCACCCTCGGCCTGTGCTCGCAGATCGAGCTCGACTTCGAGGTGCAGCGCGCGGCCAAGGAAAAGCCGATCGACGCAACCTATGGCGGCGCGACCCTGCTGCCGGCCTCCGAGACCACCCGCAAGGACGAGTACGAGCCCGCGGAGAAGTCCAGCGACGATCTCAATGTCGACGCCGTGTTCGCCAAGTTGAAGACGCTCGGCGGCAAGAAGCAGGACGACGAGGAGGAATAGTTTCTCTCTCGTTCATTCACTTCAAACGCAAAGCGCGGCAGGGGAAACCCTGCCGCGCTTTTGTTTGGTGTACCGCGCCTCAGAACTTGTACGTCACGCCCGCGCCGACCAGCCAGGGATCGATATGCGCGGTGCCGGTGACCGGGATCGCGCCGTTGACCGTGGCCGAGTAGTCCGGCTGGAGCCACAGCTTCTTCACGTCCACGTTGAGGCCCCAATGCTTGTCGAACATATAGTCGAAGCCGAATTGCACGGCGCCGCCCCAGGCGTTGCTGACATGTAGGTTGGTGACGGTGAGGCCGCCGAACGCGGTGTTCGACGCCGAACTGTTGAAGAACACCGTATAGTTCACGCCGGCGCCGATATAGGGCTTGAAGGCGCCGAAATTGGTGAAGTGGTATTGCAGCGTGAGCGTCGGCGGCAGCAGCGTGGTCTTGCCGATATCGAGCCCCTGAAGCGTGCCCGTTCCGGTGATGTGGTGCCTTGTCACGCCGAGGATCAGCTCAGCCGCGATGTTCGGGGTGAAGAAATAGGAGATGTCGAGCTCGGGGACGACCTGGTTGCTGATATCGAGGCCCGAGTTCGGCGACGACAGAGCAGGGACACCCGCGACATTCACCGTGCTGTCACCGCCGTCCGGCAAGACGCCGAGAACACGCAGACGGATCATCCAGGGATTCCAGGCCTCCACCGGCGGCGGCGCCTTCTTGTAAACCGGCAGATCGGCGGCCTGCGCCGTGGCAAAGGTCCCCACGAGCATCGCACCGAGCGTCGCGAGCCGCGCCAGGTTTCTTATTGTTCCGTCCATATCAATCCCCTTCAGCCATATCTGCGCATCGTTGCGCGACATCAGCGTCAGAGCAGAAAGGGGATGGTGAAGGATTTGATGCCGATCAAATCAGGACCAACGCGACACGATTTGGCTGCTGCGTTGCAGAAGTGTCACGACGGATGCGCGTCAATGACACCGGATGATACCGTCACCGATTTACGGCCGCTCGGGATTATTCAGCATGTACTCGCCGAGATCGCGCTGGCGGCGGTCGGCGCGGGCAATGGCGGCATTGCGCTGGACATCGCGGTCCTTGCGGCAGGCCACGTATTCCGGCGAGCCCTGCGCATGGCCCCGGCTCTGGCAGACCGCGTCATCATCATCGCCGCCCATCGCCACCGGCGTCTGGTAGCGCGCGGAGCAAGCGGAGAGAGCAATGGCGAGCAGAGAGATTGCTCCATACTGCGCGAGTTTGGCTGACATTTGGTCGTCCTGTCTCATTCGTCGTTGCCGGGCTTGACCCGGCAATCCATCGAAATCAAGGCAAGTGCTTGCTCATAGATGGATGCCCGGGTCCCGGCGCCGCCAAGGCTATGCCGGGCATTTGGTTTAGGGCCGGCGAAGCTATGCGAAGACGGCAAGCCCGGGCACGACGGATGGGCAAACTCACACCCTTCCCTTCAGCGCCTCCCCGATCTCCTCCAGCGCCTTGGGATCCTCGATCGTCGCCGGCATGGTCCAGGATTCGCCGTCGGCGATCTTCTTGATGGTACCGCGCAGGATCTTTCCGGAACGCGTCTTGGGCAGCCGGCCGACGGTGATGGCGAGCTTGAAGGCGGCCACCGGGCCGAGCTTGTCGCGCACCAGTGCGATGATCTCCTTCTCGATCTCGGCCGGCGGGCGCTTCACGCCGGCCTTGAGCACCAGGAAGCCGCAGGGCACCTCGCCCTTGATCGCGTCCTTGACGCCGAGCACGGCGCATTCGGCGACATCAGGGTGCGAGGCCAAAATCTCCTCCATGCCGCCGGTGGAGAGCCGATGGCCGGCGACATTGATGATGTCGTCGGTGCGGCCCATGACGAAGACATAGCCGTCCTCGTCCTTGTAGCCGGCATCGGAGGTTTTGTAATAGCCGGGGAATTCGCTGAGGTAAGCCTCCTTGAAGCGCTCGTCCTGATTCCACAGCGTCGGCAGACAGCCCGGCGGCATCGGCAGCTTGATGACGATCGAGCCCATGATGTTGGTGCCGACCGGTTTTGCCGCTTCATCGACGATATCGACCTGGTAGCCCGGCATCGGCACCGTCGGCGAGCCGTGCTTCACGGGCAGCATGCCGAGGCCGACCGGATTGCCGGCGATGCACCAGCCGGTCTCGGTCTGCCACCAATGGTCGATCACCGGCACCTTCAGCTGCTGCTCCGCCCATTCCACCGTCGGCGGATCGGCGCGCTCGCCGGCGAGAAACAGCGTGCGGAATTTGGAGAGGTCGTACTGCCGGATGAATTTCCCTTCCGGATCGTCCTTGCGGATGGCGCGGAATGCGGTCGGAGCGGTGAAGAAGGCCACCGCCTTGTGCTCGGAGATCACGCGCCAGAACGCGCCGGCATCGGGCGTGCCGACCGGCTTGCCCTCGTACATGATCGAGGTCGCGCCATGAAACAGCGGGCCGTAGACGATGTAGCTGTGGCCGACCACCCAGCCGATGTCGGAGCCGCACCACCAGACCTCGCCCGGCTTGACGCCATAGAGGTTGAACATCGACCATTTCACCGCGACGAGATGTCCGCCATTGTCGCGCACGACGCCCTTGGGCACGCCGGTCGTCCCCGAGGTATAGAGGATGTAGAGCGGATCGGTCGCGGCGACAGGCACGCAAGCCGCGCTCTTGCCGTCGTTCAGCGCCTTTCGGCGCAGGCCGGCCCAGTCGTAGTCGCGGCTTGGCGTCATCTCGCAGGTGAGTTGCGGGCGCTGCAGCACGATGCAGGCCTTCGGCTTGCTGCCGGCAAGCCTGATTGCCTCGTCGAGCAGCGGCTTGTAATGGACGATACGGCCGGGCTCGATGCCGCAGCTGGCGGAGAGGATCAGCTTCGGCTGCGCATCGTCGATGCGGGTGGCGAGCTCTTTCGCGGCAAAGCCGCCGAACACCACGGAGTGCACCGCGCCGATGCGCGCGCAGGCGAGCATCGCGACCACCGCTTCCGGCACCATCGGCATATAGAGGATGACGCGGTCGCCCTTGGCGACGCCGAAGTCCTGCATGACGGCGGCGAGCGCCTGGACCTCGTTCAGCAGTTCGGCATAGGTGAGTTTGGTGACCGAATTGGTCAGCGGCGAATCATGGATCAGCGCGACCTGATCGGCACGGCCGCGTTCGACATGGCGGTCGAGCGCGTTGTAGCAGGTGTTGACGACGCCGCCGGCAAACCAGCGGCCGTAGGTTCCTTGCGAGGGATCGAAGATCCTCGTCGGAGGCTCGATCCAGTCGATCTCCTTCGCGGCCTCGGCCCAGAAACCTTCGGGATCGGCCAGCGAGCGCGCGTGGACCTCATGATAACGACTTTTGCCGTCGGCGTTCCCTTGGACGTTCATTCCCGCGCTCCCGTGCCTTTATTCGCCCTGCCCGTGACCCTTGTGGCAGGACAGGCGCCCCGCCATGACCAGGATCAATTGCCGGCCTTGTTGTGGGCTTATTTTCGCGGGAACGGGCCGCGGTTCAAGCTCAAAAGGATGGGCCTTTCGGGGAAGACACAACTACCGCCGCGGGCGGTGCGCGCGTAGCCCCGCTTGCGGGGGGCGGGGCCTCTGGAAGGACGGTGGCGGTTCGACTCGAGGAGTGACGACAAGTTCGGAACGCTTCTCAGCTCTCCATCGCGTTCAGCTTCTGCAGCCGCTGCTGCATGATCTTCTTGAGATCATAGTCGGGCCGGCCGAAACTGGCGTTGCGGGTGGCGAGGAAATCGCGCTGGGTCTTGCGCAAATCGCCGGCCGAGCGCTTGCTCGCCAGCTTCAGCACGCGCGCATAGGCTTCGGCGATCCGGCGGTCGAGCACGCCCAGCTGGGGATCGGCGCAGATCACCTTCTCGACCTCGCGCTTCGCCGTGGCGCAATCGAATGACGGGCCGTTGCCGGAAGCCGCATTCAGCGGACGCAGCGGCTCGGCGCCGAATTTCGCGATCTCGGCGATCATGGCACGACGGCCGCTGGCTGCATTCTCGTTACCGGGATCAAGCTTCAGCGCCGTCTCGTAATCGGCCAGCGCCTTCTTGCGCTCGCCCATCTTCTTGTAGAGCACGGCGCGGTTGTTGTAGGTCTTTGCGAAGTTCGGATCGAGCTCGAGCGCGGCATCATAGTCGCTCAGCGCAGCCCCGAGCTCGCCCTTGAACTGGTAGGAATCGCCGCGGTTGGTCAGGAAGTTGGCGCGCCGCTCACGCCTAATCGCTTCGTCGTAATCGGCGATGGCCTTGTCGTACTCGCCCATCGCCGCATAGGCGAGGCCGCGATTGTCGTAATATTCCGGCACCTTCGGATCGAGCCTGATGGCCTCGGTGTTGTCGGCGACCGATTTGTCGTTCTGGCCGAGCTTCTTCCAGGCCGCGCCGCGGTTGGTGTAGGTGCGAGGCCGGTTGGGGTCGAGCCGCAAGGCCTCGTCGAAATTCTCGATCGCCTTTTCGTTGTCGCCACCGAGATAGTAGGTCACGCCGCGGTCGGACCAGGCCTGCGCATCATTCGGCTTCAGCTTGATCGCCTCGGCGTAATCGGCGAGCGCGCGGTCGAGCCGACGCTGATTGGTGTAGACCACGCCGCGCGACTCGTAAGCCTCCGCATCCTGCGGATCGAGCTCGATCGCCCTGGTCAAATCCGCCGCAGCACGGTTGAGATCACCGCCGGCCTCGCGCAGCAGGTCGCCGCGCAGGCGCCAGGCCTTTGCGTTCCCGCCGTCGAGCGCGATGGCGCGGTCCAGATCGCGCAGCGCCTGCGATTGCCCTCCAGGGGTTCGCGCATTGGCTTCGGCGCGGACGACGAGGGCCGCGCTACGATCGGAGGTCGGATTTGCGGTCTTGTCGATGATGGCGCTGCACGCCGGGATCAACTCGGCCGGGGCAGCCCTGCCGTCCAGCACGCACTCGGTGCTCGCCGCGGCTGGGGCCGCGAGAACAAGACTCATTGCCGCGCCGAGAAAGAAGGCGCGAAGCGAGATTTTGGCAGGCGAAAGCGCTTGCGCGGAAGAATGCGTGCCGCACATGGCATAGGGCTCCGTGACGTGGGGTTCTCACCGTTGTCGCGGCTGGCAGGAGATGGGTTCAAACCGGCCGGGTCAGGGACGCACCACTTTTCATTCCCACGCCCTGCTTGCGGGGAGAGGCGAAGCGCCTCAAGAGCCGCCCACCCCGTTCAGCCGCTGCAGCCGCTCCTGCATCGCCTTTTTGAGATCATAGCCCGGCCGGCCGAAACCGGCATTTCGGCGCGCGATGAACTCATCCTGCTCGCGCTGGAACGCCTTGGCTTCATCCGGAGTGCGCGCCGCGCGGATCACGCGCGCGTTCGCTGCAAAAACCTCCCGGTCGAGATCGGCGAGCTCCCGATTGCCGCAGATCGCCCGTTCCACCGCGCGGCGCGCTCGCGCGCAATTGAAGCTGGGCTTGCCGGCGACCGCCATCTGCGCGCCGATCCGCTCGAGCTCGCGTGCCATCGCCTTGTGATTGGCCCTGGCCTTCGCGTGGTTCGGATCGATCTTGAGTGCCGCGCCGAAATCCTGCACCGCCTTCGGCTTGTCGCCCTTCTTCAGCCAGAGCTCGCCGCGCGCGTTGAAGATATCCGCAAGGCCCGGATCGAGCTCGAGAGCACGGCTGTCATCGGCGATAGCACGGTCGACCTGGTCGTGCCTCGCCAGCAGTGCGCCGCGCGCGATCAGCACCTTGATCAGGTCCTCCTTCGCCGTCTTCTCATCGTCGATCACGGCGGCGCAGGCGGTAGCCGCCTTGTCCACGTCGTCGGCCGCGGTCGCCGCAAGGCACAGCTCGACATCGACCTGTGTCACCGCAACCGACTCGCCTCCGGTCGCAGCATCGGCCGGGGCGGGCGAGAGTGCATAGAGCAGCCCAGCGCCGAACAGGTGAATGAAAGAACGCATGCTCGTTGATGTCGGAGGGTCTTGTCTTGGGGGGTCTTGCCTTGGGGGGTCTTGCCTTGCAGCCGCATTATCCATCATACGGCCGGATTGGTGCTAGCTTGTGGCGCCGCTCAGATCGGTCTCGGGGATCATCGTGTCGACATTCGAATGGATCATCGCGCTTCTGCTCGGCGCTGTTGCCTTATCGGCGCTTGCGCGGCGGATCAAGGTCCCCTACCCGACCTTTCTCGCCATCGGTGGCGCTCTGATCGCCTTCGTGCCGTCCAGTCCGTCCTGGGCGCTGGAGCCGGACCTGGCATTGGCTCTTTTTGTCGCACCGGTGCTGCTCGATGCCGCCTTCGACACCTCGCTGCGCGATCTGCGCAACAACTGGGTTCCGGTCTCGACCCTGGTGGTCGCCGCGGTCGGCCTGACCACGGCCGCCGTGGCCTATGTCGCGCACCGGCTGATGCCCGACATGCCCTGGGCCGCCGCGGTGGCGCTCGGCGCGATCGTGGCGCCGCCGGATGCGGCCGCTGCCGTCGCGATCCTGAGCCAGGTGAAGCTGCCTCACCGCATGGTGAAGGTGCTGGAGGGCGAGAGCCTGCTCAACGACGCCAGCGCGCTTCTGATCTATCGCATCGCCGTCGGTGCGGTCGCCACCGAGCACCTGACATGGAGCCAGGTCGCACCGACCATGGCGCTGGCGCTGGTCGGCAGCGTCGTCGCCGGCCTTGTCGCAGCACGCATCATCGCGCCCATGATGGAGCGCGTGACGGAAGCCCCGAGCGCGATCATCGTTCAGTTCGCCACCACCTTCATGATCTGGATCGGTGCCGAGCATCTCGGGCTGTCCGGCATCCTCACCATCGTGATCTACGCCATCGCCCTCGCGCGCACCGCGCCGGCGCGCATGCCGGCCCGGCTGCGGGTGCCGTCCTATGCGGTGTGGGAGACGATGGTGTTCGTGCTCAACGTGCTCGCCTTCATGCTGATCGGCATGCAGATGCGGCCGATCTGGACGCGGCTCGATGCCGACGTGCGCTGGGAATATTGCGTGGCTGCCGCCTGGATCCTGCTCACGGTCATCCTGGTGCGCCTCGGCTGGGTGACGTTCTATCGCACGACCCTGCGCGTGCTGATCGCAAACGGACTCTATCATCCGAAGGATCCGAAGCAGATCGCTTCGCCCAAGGGCGGCCTCATCATCTCCTGGTGCGGCATGCGCGGCCTCGTCACGCTCGCGACCGCCTTTGCTCTGCCGGAGGGTTTTCCCCATCGCGACTTCATCGTCTTCATCGCCTTTGCGGTGGTGCTGGGATCGCTCATCATCCAGGGCCTGACGCTGCGGCCGCTGATCCTCGCCTTCGACCTGACGGACGATGATCCCGTCGGCATCGAGGTCGCGCGAGGTCGCGCGGTCGCCTATCGCGCGGCGCTGGATGCGATCGAGAGCGATCCGTCGGAGGAGGCGGAAATCCTGCGGCTCGAATATCGCGCCATCCTGATGCAGACCGAAAACGATCCGAACGGTGGCATCGCCAGCGGCGAATTGCCGGCCGATCCCCTGCGCCGCCGCGCCATCGAGGCCGCACGCAAGTCGATCTTCGATCTCCGCGCCACCGAGGTGATCGGCGACGATGCGTTTCACCGGCTGGAGGAAGAGCTCGATCGCGCAGAATTGAGCGCGGGAGGATGAGGCAACCCCGCGACACAAACTCGGTGTCGTCCGGACAAGCGAAGCTCCAGACGACGCGCAGCGTTGAGTGGAGCGGAGTGCAGATCCGGGATTCATAGCCGCAGGGAAGGGTTTGACGAAGACTCGGAGTGACCAGCCTGCCCCAAACGTGGCCCGGTGATTTTGGGCTCCGGATCGGCGCGCGCTCAGGGCGCGCTTGTCCGGGACGACAGCGGAGGATGAATGGCCGCCTTTGAACCAAATGCCGCCTCTCCAGACACACTCCAGATGACGACCCTGATCGACGACCGTCGTGTGCGCGCGCGTGATGCGTCGCCTGCACGATATTTTTATTTCCACATGGCCCTGGCCTGCGCGGCCACCGCCTTTCTCGGCTTCGCACCGACCTATTGGGTGCCGCTCGCCAACCGGACGCTCTCCGCAAGTCCCGTGATTCACTTTCACGGACTCTTGTTCTTCACCTGGTCGCTCTACTTCGTGCTCCAGAGCTGGCTCGCTGCTTCGGGTCGTGTGGTCAATCACCGCTCGCTCGGCATCGCCGGCGTATCGCTCGCGACTGCGATGACAATTTTCGGCTTCCTCGCCTCGGTGCACGTGATGCAGCATTCCGCCGCGCTCGGGCAGAAGGACGCCGGCATCGGCTTCTCGATCGTACCGATGAGCGGAATTGCGTTCTTCGCCGTGGTGTTCGTGCTGGCGATCATGAACACGCGCAGGCCCGAGATTCACAAGCGCCTGATGCTGCTGGCGGCGGTCTCGATCCTCGATGCCGCGATCGCGCGCTGGTTCCTGACCTTTCTCGCACCTCCCGGACCGCCCGGTCCACCGCCGGTGCCCGTGACGATTGCGCCGGCTGTGGTCGCCGCCCTCCTGCTCGTCGTCGCCATGGTGCGCGACTGGCGCACCGAAGGCCGCGTACATCCGGTCTACATCTACGGCACGCTCGCGCTTTTGGCAGTGAAGGTGCTGAACTGGCCGATCAGCGAGAGCGCCGCGTGGCATGCGTTCGCCGGCGGCATCCTGGCGCTGGCGCAGTAGGTGGCGACAAACTCCGTTATCGTCCGGATCGGAGCGCGCTTGAGGGCGCGCTCGTCCGGGATGACGGTGGAGATTGGAACTACGCCCCTGCCTTGCACGTGATCCCGCCGTCTACAACGAGCTCGATACCCGTCACGTATTTCGACTCGTCAGAGGCCAGGAACAGCGCGGCGTTGGCGACGTCGAAGGCATCGCCCATGTGGCCCATCGGCACCTGCGCATCGCGCGCGCGCCACATCGCTTCCACGTCGCCCTTGGCGTAGCTGGCGGCGAGCCCCGCTGAATGTTCGACCATCGGCGTCTTCATCAGGCCGGGCAGGATCGCGTTGACCCGCACATGGTGGCGCGCGAACTCGATCGCCGTGGTGCGCGTCATCTGGTTCATCGCCGCCTTCGAGGTGCCGTAGGTGACGTAGGAGATGCCCATGTGGCGGATCGAGGCGATCGAGGAGATGTTGATGATCGAGCCGCCGCGCTGCTTCACCATGACGGGGATGACGTGCTTCATGGCGAGATAGGCGCTCTTGAGGTTGACGCTGAAGACGCGGTCCCAGCTCTCCTCGCTCACCTCGACCACGCTGCCCATCTCGGCGATGCCGACATTGTTGTCGAGCACGTCGATGCGGCCATAGGCCTTCAGGCACGCTGCGACCATCGCCTCGATCTCACTTGCGCGCGACACGTCAGCGGTGAACGCCGTCGCCTTGCCGCCTTCCCCGGCGATGATCTTCGCGGTCTCCTCGGCCGCAGCACCATTGCGATCGACGCAAAACACCTGCGCGCCCTCGCGGGCGAACGTCACCGCGGTCGCCTTGCCATTGCCCCAGCCGGGGCCAATCGAGCCGGCGCCCACCACCATCGCAACCTTGCCCTTGAGCCGATCCATTATGTGTCTCCCCTTGCTGTTTTTGTAGCCCGGAGCGTAGCGATATCCGGGGTCACCATTCGCGGATATCGCTGCGTTCCGGGCTACGGATCGCTGCAGATTTTCATCGTGGTGACGTTAGCACCGATCGGATGCCCGACAATCTCCGACAATGTCCGGCACTTCCCGTCATGGCACAACCGCCACTCCCCGGCCGCACCGGAGTTACCGAGCACGACCTCGTGCATCGGCGAACGCTGCGGCCGCCATTGAAACCAGCCGTCGACGAGCCGCGCCTCGCGCGGCGGCTCCATGCCGGGGCCGGTGCCCTTGACGCGGGCCTGCACCAGTTCGAGGCCGGCGGGCGTGACACGCCAGTCTTCCTGCCATTCGACCTTCGCGATCGAATGCGTCCAGGCCAGCGTGAAAGCGGATAACGCCAGCGCCTTCACGCCTGATGCCGTTGCGAAGCAGAAGCTCACGCCGCCTCGACCGCCGCCGGCGGGCGCTGCCGCCATTGCCACAGCACGAGCGCAGCAGCGAGCACGAACCCCGCGGTGTCGCTGAACGGGAATTCGCCGAGCAGGCAGAACGCGGCGCCGAGCGCAACGAGGCGCGCGATCAGCGTCAGCCGCGTGAACAGGAAGCCGATCGCGACCATGCCGAACAGGCCGATCGCCACCAGTGCCTTGGTGGCTGCCAGCGCCACGGCGCCATAGAAGCCGAGCTCGGCTGCCATGGGATCGCCGGCCTGGAGCATCAGAGCCGGCGAGTAGACGAAGATGAAGGGGATGACGTAACCGGCGAGCGCGATGCGCATCGCCTCCCAGCCGATCTTGTCCGGGTTCTCCTTTGCGATCGGCGCCGCCGCAAGCGCGGCCAGCGCCACCGGCGGCGAAAGGTCGGCCATGATGCCGTAGTAGAACGCGAACATGTGGCTCGCGATCAAGGGCACGCCGAGCTTGGCGAGGGCCGGCGCGGCGAGCGCGGCGGTGATGATGTAGGTCGGAATGGTCGGAATGCCGGTGCCGAGCAGGATCGACAGCAGCATGGTCATGACCAGCGCCAGGAACAGGCTCTTCTCGCCGAGACCAATCACCCAGCCGCCGAAGATGGTGCCGACACCGGTCTGCGACATCATGCCGATGATGACGCCGACGATGGCGCAGGCCATGCCGACCGTGATGGCGGATTTTGCGCTTTCAGCCAGCGCATCGCGACAGGCGCGCAAGGCTGCAAAACCGCCGCGGACGAACGTGGTGATCACGATCAGCCCGACCACGACGCACGCGACCGGAACGATCTGGAGGCCGTCGCGCGACAGCGCGGCGACGACCAGGGCCAGCCCGATCCAGAAGATGTAGCGGATGACCGTCGCCGAGACGCCTGCGGTGATGCTGGTCCCGAGGATCAGCGCAACGGTCAGCGCGAGACCCATGCTGCCGGCATAGAGCGGCGTGAAGCCTTCGAACAGCATGTAGACGAGCGCGGCGAGCGGCAGCACGAGGTACCAGCGCGTCACCAGCGCCTTCCAGGCGCTCGGGATCTCCGAGCGCTTCATGCCGACGAGACCGTGCTTGCCGGCTTCCAGATGCACCATCCAGAAGGCCGAGGCGAAATACAGAATCGCAGGGATCGCGGCGGCCTTGACGATCTCCGAGTACTGAACGCCCAGCGTCTCCGCCATGATGAAGGCGACCGCGCCCATCACCGGAGGCATGATCTGACCGCCCATCGACGCCGTCGCCTCGACGCCGGCGGCGAAGGCGCGGCGGTAACCGAACCGGATCATCAAGGGAATCGTGAACTGGCCGACGGTGACGACATTGGCAACACCCGAGCCCGAGATGGTGCCCATCATCCCCGAGGCGAACACCGCGACCTTGGCAGGCCCGCCACGGGTGCGGCCGAACAGGCCTAGCGAGACGTCGGTGAAGAGCTGGATCATGCCGGCGCGCTCCAGGAACGAGCCGAACAGGATGAACAGGAAGATGTAGGTCGCCGAGACGTAGATCGGCACACCGTAGAAACCTTCGGTGCCGAACGACAGATGTGTGACGATCTGGTCGAAATCATAGCCGCGATGATTGAGCGGCGACGGCAGGTATTGGCCGAAGAACCAATACAGCAGGCACGCGCCGCACATCAGCGGCAGCGCCGCGCCCATCAGGCGCCGCGTACCCTCGAATATCAGCACCGCGAGCAGCGTGCCGACCACCAGATCGAGCCGGGTCGGATCGCCGTCGCGCGCGATCAGATCCGCGTAGAAGATCCACTGATAGAGGCCGCAGAAGAAGCCGGCGCCGCCGATCACCCAGCCGAGCGCACGGCCGAAATTGCTCTTCGCAGTGAAGTTGGCGATCAGGCCGAACGTGAGCAGAACGAGGAAGCCGACATGGACGCCGCGGACCACCTGACTCGGCAGATAGTTGAAGGCGGCGACATAGAGCTGGAATGTGGCAAAGGCGATGCCGATCCAGTAGGCGAGCTGGCCCCACCAGCCCGGACCGAAACCTTCCGGGAAGCCATGCTCGAAATTGTCGAACTCGACCTTGATGGGGGCCTCGGTGGCCTTTGCCTGCGACATCGATATTCCCGCGCCCTGAAATCGTCATGCCCGGCTTGACCCGGGCATCCATCAAAGATGAGTCCTGGAAGATGGATGGCCGGGTCAAGCCCGGCCATGACACCTGTATTACTTGATCAGCCCTTTTTCCTTGTAATAGCGGATCGCGCCGGGGTGCAGCGGAACCGGGCTGCCGGCGGCCGCGGTCTCGAGCTTGATCTCCTTGCCGGCCGCGTGCGCATTGACGAGTTCGGGCAGCGACTCGTAGACCAGCTTGGTCATCTGATAAGCGAGATCGTCCGACACCGCCGAGCTGGTCACGAGATAGTTCACGACAGCAGCCGTCGGGACGGCCTTGTCCTGGCCGGTATAGGTGTTAGCGGGAATGATCGCGGAGATGAAGGGCGGGCCGATCTTGTCGACGGTCTCCTTCGGCACCGACACCACCGTGATCGGGCTCGAGGTCGACAGGTCCTTCAGCGAGGCGACACCAAGGCCGGCCGATTGCAGCGTCGCGGCGAGCTGGCGGTTCTTCATGAGATCGACGGATTCGGCGAAGGGCAGATACTCGACCTTGCCGAGATCCTTGTAGCTCATGCCGGCGGCCGCGAGGATCGCGCGCGAGTTCAGCTCCGTGCCGGATTTCGGCGCGCCGACCGACAGGCTCTTGCCCTTGAGGTCGGCCAGCGTCTTGATGCCGCTGTCGGCGGTCGCGACGATCTGGATGTAGTTCGGATAGATTGCGCCGATGGTCCTGAGCTTGTCGAGCTTGGTCTTGAAGCCCGCCTCCTCCTCGCCGTCCCAGGCCGCTTTCAGCGAGTCGCCCAGCGTGAACGCCAGTTCGCCGCGCCCCTGCTGCAGCAGGATCAGATTCTCGACCGACGCCTTGGTGGCCTGCACCTGCGTCTTCACGTTCGGAATCTTCTCGCCGTAGATCTTACCGATTGCGACGCCAAGCGGATAGTAGACGCCCGAGGTGCCGCCGGTCAGCACGTTGATGAAGGATTGCGCATGCGCGCAAGGTGCCGACGCCGCCAGAGCAAGAGCCGCGGCCACGCCGAAAATCGTCCGTTTCATGGTTGTTGTACTCCCCAAACCGGCCGCGAAATTGGCCGGATGAAGGGTGCGGGTCAACCCATCCAAAAGGCAAAACAGGACTGCGGCAAATGGCCGTTCCGGCTCCATGTTTAGGGAACCCGGCTGCGGCGAGATGGCGCAGCCGTGGTCCGGAGCTGTATCAGTGCGATGACCGCCGCAAGCTGTGGAGGGAGCGCACCGTTAATGGCAATCCCTCACTGGAACGTCATGTCCAGACATTTGGAGATGTCGGAGCCGAGGCCGGAAGAGATGATGATGCAGCCGCGCACTTTCTGCGCGGTGACGTCGGCGGCCCACACCGAATAACCGCCGGGACCGAAGAACGAGTTGGTGTTCGGCGGCTCGGTCTCGGTCGCGTCGAAGTCGTAACGTCCGTCGGTCTCGAAGATGCGCGGCTTCCTGGTGCAGCCGCCGTCGGTCTGGACATTGATGACCTCCTTGTTGTCGCGGGTCAGCGCCAGCGAAACCTGGCAGCGGAAATATTCGGAGGTCTTGGTGTTGAAGAGATAGGTGTAGGACTTGCAGGTCGCCGTGTTCAGCTTGCCCGGGGCAAGGCCGCGGCTGCACGAAATGCGCTGATTATGGCTGAGCTGGTAATCATCGGCCCGGGCCGCCGGCGCCATCGCCGCCAGCGACAATGCAGCAGCCCAGCAAAGCTTGATCACATGGCGCATCCGAATCATCCCTACCCGTAATTTTGTCGAATTGCGTTCTAGACGGAAAGCGGACCATAGTCGCGAGGGGACGGAGGGAAAATCACAAGCTGCTGGGTAACGTGATGCGCTGCGGCGCTTTCGCAAATTGACCCGGCGGCACTGTTCGTGATTTGTTCAAGCCTGAAATGTCCCGACCGTGGGAGGATGGGATGACGGCATTTTCAACCAAGACATTTGCAATCGTAGCCACGCTCGGCACATGCGCAGGGCCCGCATTGGCGCAAACCGGAGCGACGCCCTGGGAGCTCAAGCCCGACATGGGCTATGCCTATGACAGGGACGGCAAAACCTATTCCTACAAGATGGGTACCAGCAACGCCGGCGAGCTCCTGAAGGGAGCCAAGAAGGTGCCGAAGGGCACGCTGTTCTTCATCGGCCAGAACGGCCAGCTCTACATGCGCAGCGGCCCTTATCTGGAGGGCGACGGCAAATTCAAGTTCGGCCCGGATCAGTAAAGTCTGATCGGCTGTCGCCGATTGCCGCACCACGTGCTCGGTGTCATCACCCGCGAAAGCGGGTGATCCAGCATTCCAGAGGCCGCAGCAATTGAATCAAGAGGCTGCGGCGTACTGGATGCCCCGGTCGAGCCGGGGCATGACAGCGGAGAACGTGGCGGACTGAGAGCTAAAACGCCCCCGCGAGCTCCCGCGCGCCGGCTTTGCTGCTGTTCGAGTCCATCCGCTCGTCGGTGACGGCAAGCAGCTTGGCCACCGTGTTGTGGCGGATCGCGACCGGATTGCGCTCGTAGCCGCCGCGCTGGAAGAAGTTCGAGGTCGGCACCTTCTCGCGCATCGCCTGCGGCATCGTCACCATATCGAGACCGGTGCCGTCGCCGGTGAGGTTCATCATTTCGAGCTCCGCCGCGGAGAGCGGTCGGGTGTAGCCCTTGGCGCGGGCGAACAGCACGGAAGTGAGCAGCTTGTGGGTCTGCAGCATCGGGCCGACATCGACGTCGAGCACCATCGCGTGCATCGCCCAGCCCTGCGGAGTGTTGCCAATCTTCTCGTGCTCCGACCAGGTGTCGGGCACCGACTTCGCATGAGCCACCATTTTCTTCAGGACAGTGAGCTTGTGCTCGAGCGCATGCCGCGCTGGCCCTGATGTCCGCGCCAGCTTGTCCGAAAGCGCGCGGATGAGTTCATGGCCCTGCTCGGCCAGCAGCTCCACGCTGTTGGTGGTCAGGAGTTGATTGTAACCCATCGCCGTCGAGATCGCGCGCTTGCCGCCGTGCTCGATGCCCGCCTGCACATCGTAGCTGCCGGTGCCGCCAGTCTCGAACGAATAGACCCGCACAGCCTGCTCGCGCGTAAGCCCCGAGGCGAGCGCATAGCGCGCATAGGCGCGCTTGAACTCGACCTCGCTGGACGGGCGCTGCGGCGTGAACTGGTAGAGCTCCTGCGCCGCGCGCAGGAAATCGGCGACCACCGGAATAGGCTTTCGGGGCGGCCGCTCCGGCGTTTCCTCCGGCTCCGGGTTCACCGGGCGCTTCGGTCCGGCATAGAGCGGCGGATGCTCCAGAACGTAATCGTCGAGCGTAATCTGCTGCCCATTGCGCCGCTTGGCGTTGCGCGTCTTCCGCTTCTCGGAGATCTGGCTCCAATAGGCCCCGGCCTCGGCATCAAAGGCGGCGCGCGCGGCCTGATACTCCGCGAGCTTGCGGCGATATTCGAGCACGGCCGGTGAGGCACCTTGCGCGAAAAACTGCGACAGCAGCTGGGCGTTGGCATTGCGAACGGCCGTCGGCAGCGTGCCGGCCTCGCCTCCGCGCGCGGCGGGTGAGATCATGACGAGCGCGAGTGGAACCAGCGCCAGGCTCTTTCGAATCGATCGATGCATGCTGCCCTCTTAGCAGGCATCCGGTAACCGTCACGTTAACGCGCCGTTTACCATCACTTCCAGGCAAACACCGGTTGTTCCAGGTCGGTGACGCGGGTCTGCCGCCCCGCCAGCACCTCGCGGAACTGGTAGATCAGCGCCGCCGTCGGGGCGTGGATCAGGCTCATCTGGTGATGGAAGCGGATCACGCGCCGCGCGCTTTCGGGGATCGCGACGAAATCAAAAGCGTCCTCGCGCTCGATCGTCGCCAGCGCGATGCGATGCACGGAGGCGACCTCCTCCGGGTTCGGCCGGATCGCGGCGTTGCCTGCGGCCCAGACCACGACCGGCGTGATCAGATAGCCGGAACGCGTCGGATAGTCGTCGAGCGTGCCGAGCACATCCGCATTCGTGAGGCGAAGGCCCAGCTCCTCGTCGAGCTCGCGCAGCGCCGCCTCGACCGGCGTCTCGCCGGGATCGCAGCGACCGCCCGGGAGCGCCCATTGACCGCGATGGGCGCGCAGATGTGATGCGCGCAGCGTGAGCAGCAGCGCAGTGTCGTCGCCCTCGCTCGCGGTCAACGCAACCGCAACCGCGGCGCGCTTCAGCCCCGCCCGCGCATCATCCTCCTGCAGGCGCGTGAAGGCTGCGCAGGCATCCGCGATATTCCGTCGTGTGGCATCGTCGAACGGTCTCATGATGCTTGACTACACCACGTTCGGCCCCGATGAAATGCGCCCGCAAGGCCCGCACAGGAACGGACGACGACATGACCACCAAGGCTGCCGCAAGGCTGAAATCAGACGGCTGGAGCATCCTGCAGACCACGGGCTTCCTGCACCTGATCGGCCCCTTGTGGGAGCGCAAGGTCGACGGCCATTACGAGTTCGCGCTCGCGACCGAAGACAAGCATCACAATCGCCGCGGCATGGTCCAGGGCGGCGTGATGATGACGTTCGCCGATCGCACCTGCGGCATGACCGCTCGCTATGTCTCGGGCAAGGAGTACATGGCGACGGTGCAGCTCGACACTCATTTCGTGGAGGCCGGCCAGATCGGCGACATCCTGATCTCCCGCCCGCGCGTGGTCCGCTCGACCCGCAGCCTGATCTTCATGACCACCGAGGTGACGGTCGACGGTCGCTGCATCGTAATGGCGAATGGCGTGTTCAAGATCTTGAAGGGGCCGGGGTAGGCGAAGCGGTCAGGTCGGCAACGCGGCTCACTGCATACACGCTGTCATTCCCCCGCGAACGCGGGGAATCCTGTACGCCGCGGCCTCTCGACCGATCACAGCCGTCTCGGAGTACTGGATCGCCCGCCTTCGCGGGCGATGACACTGAATCTAAGGCATAAGCGTGCCCACCGTCATTGCGAGCGCAGCGAAGCAATCCAAAATCCCTCGGCAGACACATCTCTGGATTGCTTCGCTGCGCTCGCAATGACGGGCGTTGCTGGCTATGCTGCTCCCACGAAGAAGCAGCAAGGATAGCCCATGCAATACCGTCAGCTCGGCCGTACTGGCCTGAAAGTGTCGCCGATTTGCCTGGGCACCATGATGTTCGGCGGACCGACGGATGAAGCCATGTCAAAACGGATCATCGACAAGGCGCACGGCGCCGGGATCAACTTCATCGATACGGCGGATGCCTATTCGAAAGGTGGCTCCGAAGAAGTTGTCGGCCGCGCCATCGCCAGCAATCGCAACGCTTGGGTGCTCGCGACAAAACTCGCCAATCCCATGGGAGACGGTCTCGGCATCGTGCCCTACAGCCCCTTGGCGCGCGGCGTGCTCACCGGCAAGTACAAGCCCGATGCAGTCCCCGACAAGGAGACGCGCGCAGGCCGCAACGACACCCGCATGATGCAGACCGAATGGCGGCCCGAATCGCTTCGCCTCGCGCAGGAGATCAAGACTCACGCGGAGAAGAAGGGCATCACCGCCGGACAGTTCGCGGTCGCCTGGGTGCTGAACTCCGCCTTCGTCTCGTCGGTGATTGCCGGTCCCCGCACCGAGGAGCAATGGGACGGCTACATCAGCGCGCTCGATTACTCCTTCACCACGGAGGACGAGGCGCTGGTCGACCGGCTGGTGACGCCAGGCCATCCCTCGACGCCGGGCTACAACGACCCGGCCTATCCGATCGAGGGCCGCCGCGCGCGGACGGCGTAAGGGTGGGAGACGACGATGCCGCTCGAAGACCGCTACGGCCTGCCGCTCTCGACCACCTCGCAGGAAGCAGCCGCCGCCTATCGCGACGGCGTCGACCTCATGCTCGCGGGCTGGACCGGCACGGCGGAGACGCTGGATCGCGCGATCGCGACCGACCCGGATTTCGCACTTCCCCATATCGCCCGCGGCCGCGTGCATGCCTTCTACCAGCAGGGCGATCTCGCCCGAGGCAAGGCGGCGCTCGCGCGCGAGCTGGTGATGAAGCGCGGCAGCGAGCGCGAGCGCTCGCATGTCGAGACGCTGGCGCTCGCGATCGAGGGCCGGCTGCCGGAGGCGATCGCATCGACGCTGAAGCACATCGACGCATGGCCGCGCGACGCCGTCGTGCTGTCGCTGCCGCTCGGCGCGTTCGGCCTGTTCGCCTTCTCCGGCATGGCCGATCACGACCGCGCCCGGCACGAGCTCTGCGAACGCGTTGCGCAGCATTATGGTGAGGACTGGTGGTTCCTCACCATGTCCGGCTGGGCGATGACGGAGAATGGCGACGTGGCGCGCGGCCGCGCCGTCACCGAGCGCGGCTTCAATCTGCGCCGGGCGAATGCCCACGCCGTGCATGCGGTGCTGCATGCGATGTTCGAGGACGGCTCGATCGACGCGGCCGATCGTCTCGTCGACGAATGGATCCCGACTTACGACCGCGCCGGAATCCTGCACAGCCATATCCGCTGGCACCAGGCGCTGGGCGCGCTCGAGCATGGCGATGCGGCGCGGGCGCTGGCGATCTATGCCGACGTGCTTCAGCCCTCCGCCACGCAGGCGCCGCCGCTCAACGTCGTCACCGATAGCGCCTCGCTGCTCTGGCGCCTGTCGGCCTACGGCCATGCCGTGCCGAAGGCGCTGTGGCGCGAGGCCGATACCGCCGCGCAAAAGCTGTTTCCGAAGCCGAGCCTGTCCTTTGCCGACGTCCACATGGCGCTGTTCGCGGCCGCAACGCAAGACCGCGACGCGCTCGCCGCACGCCTTGCGGCGATCGAGCAGCGGCTCGCCGACGGCAAGCTGCCCGCCGGTCCCGTGGTACCGGCAATCTGCCGCGCGCTCGCGGCTTTCGCCGATGAGGATTACGGGACTTGCGTGCAGATCCTCGCGCCCGGCCTCGGCGAGGTCGTGCGTATCGGCGGCAGCCATGCCCAGCGCGAGCTGATCGAGGACACCTACATCGTCGCGCTCATGCGCTGCGGCGAGCTGCCCCGCGCCCGCGCCCTGCTGGATGCCCGCCTGCACCGCCGGCCCTCGCCTCGGGATGCGCGCTGGCAGGCGGCGACAGGCTAGCTCCGCCACGAAAAAAACACCGCCCTGGTGGCATGTGCCGGCCGGACGGGTTGGGCAATTTGGGCGAAGCGCCGTCGGGGGTGACGCGGTGGTATTCCAGGCGGGAATTGCGGAGCAAACGGGATCGCAACCAATTTGCGGTTCAATGGTTATCGGACGGGCCTATTCCGCCGCCACGGCCCACTGGCACACGAGCCCGACGATGCGCCTCTGCCGACCGGTCCTCGCCGCCCTGATCACGGCCTTGGCAAGTCCTTGTTTTGCCGAGACTTCCCGACCCGTTCCGGTCAACAATCCGCAGGCGCAGCAGAACGCCTTTATCGATCTCCTGGCGCTGATCTCCGGCCACTGCAAGACGTTCAAGGTCGCAGGCCGCACCTATGCTTGCAAGACGGTGGCCTACGCCCACGGCGACAAGGGCCGGGTCAATTTCGCGGTCGCGGTCGATGATCCCGCCGATGCGAACCACGTCGTGTCGTTCTCGGGCGAGAACGGCAAGCGTGCCGACGACAATTCCTACGAGCTGCCGATCGACCGCATGCTGCTCAATTCCAAGCACCGCCCCCGGGTCGATGGCCTGCCGGTGCCGGCCGAGCAGACCTCGACCGGCGTCTGTCGCCAGACCGGCAATTTCGCCGCCAGGAAGGTGAACGACGTCACCTGCTCGGCGACCGACAACGAGGGCCGCAAATACGAGCTCTTGTTCGTCTCCGACGGCACGCCGGTCAGCGTGCGTCGTATCCGCCAGTCGGCGCCGTCGATCCAGGACCCGTTCAAATAGCCATCACGTGAACGCCTTTTCCAGCGTCGCGAAGATCACGGCGAGCGACTTGTCGTGCCGCGTCACCGGCGGCACCGGGCGATCGATCTTCATGAGCCGATAGACCGCCATCTGTGCCGCACGCACCGAATATTCGACAGTGAACACGACGTCATCAGGGATCTCGACGAATTGGCTGACGAAGGCGAGATTCACGGAATTTTCGGGCACCGGCAGCGGCCGGTCGGCGGCGTTGCGCGGCATGAACATGCTGGTGATGTAGGGCATGCGGCAGGGAATGCAGATCGCATCCTCGAACACGGCGGGATCGAAGTTCAGGTGACCGCAGAGCTCCTTCAGGATGTCGGCGCCGCCGCAATCAGACATCGGCTTTGCAACGAAATTGCCGATGCGGTCGGGATGCAGCGCATAGCCCCAGAACACCTGCACGTTTTTCGGCTGGCCCGTGAAATGCGGCTGGTGATAGAGCACGACCGACATCAGCCAGTTGGAATCCTTGAACGTGACGAGGCCGCCGGTGCCGGCCCTGTTGCCGGAGAACGCCTCCATCCGGTCGAAGAATCGAGGATCGCGGCAGGTGACGGTGAAGGACAGCCAATAGGATTCGGGGATCGAGCTGTTGAACGCGGACGGATTGCCGAATTCGGGACGTCCTTTCGCGATCGTCTCCCACAGGGCCCAGCCCTGACTGTCGGCCTTGGTCAGGCGCGGCGGCGGCTCGGTCATCGTGCCCAGGCTCGAGGCGTCCGTCATCGAGCCGTTCTGGAAGAAGACGAGATCGCCGTCCTCGACCCGGACATTGGCGGTTCGGCTGTCGCGATCGAGCGTGAGCTGGCGCACGCGCAAGCGCGCGCCTTCGGCCTCGAACGCAATGTCGGTGACGCGCGTGCCGCGAACGAACTGCACGCCCTGGCGCTTAAGCCAGTCGGAGAGCGGCCGCACGATCGCGTCATACTGATTGTAGACGGTGCGCTTGACGCCGCCGAGCGTCTCGATGCGCGGAAACTCGCTCATGAAGCGGTGCAGATAGCGCTTCAGCTCGACCGCGCTGTGCCAGGGCTGGAAGGCGAAGGTGGTCTGCCACATGTACCAGAAATTGGACTCGAAGAATCCGGGCGACAGCCAGTCGGTGATGCGGCTATTGCCGAGCGTCTCCTCCGAAGCTTCGGTGAGCCGCAGCAGCTCGATCCGGTCGCGCGCGGAGAAGCCCATGTTCGAGACGTCCACCTTGTAGCGGTTGCGGTCGACCAGCCGCGCGCGGGAATGCGCCGGGTTCGCTTCATTGAAGGCGATCGTCTCGTCGCGCACGCTGAGGCCGGGATGTTCGAGCGAGGGAATGCTCGAAAGCAGATCCCAGGTGCATTCGTAATGGCCGGTGGTGAGCATGCGTCCGCCGCGCAGCGAATAGGCGCCGTTCGCGAGCTGCGCGCCGTCGAGGCTGCCGCCGACCAGCGGCTGCGCCTCATAGATCACGATGTCGCGCCCCGGCAGCTGCGCGTCGCGAACGAGGAACGCCGCACCTGCGAGCGATCCAATGCCACAGCCGATGAAATACGCCTTCATGACCTGCCTCGATTGCATTTCGAATGTCGCGGCCACATTGCATCGGGCGGCGGCGGCCGAAGTTGCGCTGGATCAAGGGGGGCCGGAGGCGAAATCACGTCGACGTTATCGCCACCGGCTTCCTGGCGTAGATCTGCTCGATCTCGGCGGCGAAGCGGCGCTCGAGCGCGGGGCGCTTGTTCTTCAGCGTCGGCGTGAGCAGGCCGCCGGCAATGGTCCACGGATCCAGCGTCCACCATACCGCGCGCGGCGTCGCGTAGGACGGATAGGCCTTCACCGCGGCCGCTATTCTGGCCAGCAGCGCGGCCCGTTCGGCCGCGGCGCCTTGCTTGCCGCCCGCCGCGAGCCTTTCTTTCTCCTGCACCCAGGCTTTCGCATTCAGCACGACCAACGCGGCGAGGAACGGCCGCTGTTCGCCGATCACCAGTGCCTGCTCGAACAGGGGATCGGCGAGGATCGCGGTCTCCAGATCCACCGGCGCGATCTTCTCGCCGGTCGACGTGACCAGGATGTCCTTGATGCGGCCGGTGATGGTGATGCGCCCGTTCTCGATGCGGGCCTGATCGCCGGTGTGCAGCCAGCCGTCGGCCTGCTTGACCCTGCGCGTCTCCTCCGGCTTGTGCCAGTAGCCGAGCATCACGCTCGGCCCGCGCACGAGCAGCTCGTCGAGCTCGCCGAGCCTGACCTCTATACCGTCCAAGACGCGGCCGACGGAGGTCGGATCGTTGTCGTCGGGCGTATTGACGGAAACGACCGGCGAGGTCTCGGTCATGCCGTAGCCCTGAAGGACGTCGAGCCCGAGCGCGAGAAACACGCGGATGACCGGCTCGGCAATCGGAGCGCCGCCGGAGACCGCAACGCGCAGGCGTCCGCCGAACTGGGCCAGCACCTTGTCGGCGACGAAACGCTTCAGGAGCGGCCAGGCGAGGCGGTCGAACAGCGCCTGCGAGCCGCGACCGTGCCGCGCATCGAAGCGCCGGCCTCCGACGGCGAGCGCGAGATCGAGCAGCGTGCGTTCTGCGCCGCCGGCCGCCGCGCGATGTTGCATGATCAGGGCGTAGATGCGCTCATAGATGCGCGGCACCGAGACCAGCACCGTCGGCCGTATGATTTTCAGGTCTTCCCCGAGCTGCGACACCGAGCGCGCATAGGCGACGCAGGCCCCCGCCGCGATCGGATAATAGTAGCCACCGGTGCGCTCGAAGGTGTGCGAGAGCGGCAGAAAGGACAAGAAGACGTCGTTCGGCACGGCCGCGATGCGCCGCGCGACGGCCTTCACGTTGGCGACGATGTTGCCATGCGACAGCATCACGCCCTTAGGCCGGCCCGTCGTGCCCGAAGTGTAGACGATGGCGGCAAGATCGCCCGGCTCGACCGTGACGTCAGCCAGCGGAGCGCCGGCGCTGCGGGGCTCCGCAAGCCAGCGATCGAGCGCGACGATACGGGCATCGGCAGCACTAAGCCCCGCCGCATCCGCGCAAACGATGCGCTTGAGACGGTCGAGCGGCTGGCCAGTGGAGGTGATCGCCTGCCAGCGCGACAACGTATCCACGAACAGCAGCAGCGCACCGGAATCGGCGAGGATGTAGGCGATGCTGTCGGGGTTGTCGACGGCATGCATCGGCACCGGCACGAGCCCACGCGACAGCGCCGCCTGGTCCATCGCGACATGCGGAATGCCGTTCGGCATCAGGATGGCGACGCGCTCGCCGGCCGCAAAACCCTCCGCAGCCAGTGCTCGCCGCCAGCGTTCGAATTCCGCATCGATTTCCTGCCAGGACTGGCTGACCCAGCCTCCGGCAGCGCCGTCAAAATGGCGATAGGCCTCCGCCGTCGGCGTCGCACGGACGCGCCAGCGCAAGAGCTCCGGCAGTGTCGTTACGTCAGCGAGCGACTGCGGTTGACTGTTCGACCCCGGCATGGCGTTCTTTCTTAACCTTCTCGATCCCCCAACCATTTGGGGCCTCGAAAGTAGGCCGGCCAGACTGTGCCGCCTTGATCCTCAGCAAGGCGGCCATGCTTCGGAGCGACCCATGACCCGCGACCGCCTGTTTCTGCTGCGTCCCGGCTTCGAGGACCCGACCTTTCCGGGACGCCGATTCTATTGCTGGCATTGCGCGCTGATCGAGGGCGTGCTGGCCTCGTTTCCGGCGCTCGCCGAGAAGCTCGATGTCGAGCGGATTCCCTGGCCACGACCGCGGCAAGCGGTGATCGCGCTGGTCGGCGAGGAGAACCAATCGCTGCCGCTGCTCGTGCTCGCGACTGGGGCGACTTCGCCGCACCAGACCGGCAGCGATCATGGCCGCGCCTTCATCGCCGACAAGGACGCGATCCTCGCCGCGCTCTCCGAGCGGCACGGCTTTCCCGATCCGCATCCATAGACAGAATTCCCGCAACCCGCGTAGCCGTTCCGATGTCCTGCGCGATGCAGCGCGTAGCGCTGCGCTGCGTCCGGGGCACGGAAACTGTCGCGAAACGAGGGAAGATTGGCATTGCGCTTCCCTGACCGGCTCGCATATTCGCTTCAACGGCCCGCACGAGAGCTCCGATCATGACCGCCTCCCTCCCCGCCCTCATCGTCATCGACGTCCAGCGGGCATTCGACGAATGGGAGGCGGCGGGCAAGCGGCGCAACAATCCGGATGCGGTGGCGCGCATCGTCGATCTGCTGAAGGCCTTCAGGACGAGCCGCGCGCCGATCTTCCACATTCGCCACGAAGGCACTAGGCCGAATTCGTCGTTTCTGCCATCGCGTTCCGGCCACGCAGTCAAGGACGAGGCGCGCGAGCAGGACCACGAGCCGGTGATCGTCAAGCGCGTCAACAGCGCCTTCATCGGCACGGACCTCGAGACGCGTCTGCGCGCAAGCAACATCGCCACGCTCGTCATCTGCGGCGCCACGACAAATCATTGCGTCGAGACGACGACGCGGATGGCTGGAAATCTCGGCTTCGATGCGTGCCTGGTGCGCGATGCGACCTGGACGTTCGACCGCATCGGGCCCGACGGCGAGGCGCATTCCGCCGAACAGATCCACGCAATGACGCTGTCGAACCTCAACGGCGAATTCGCCCGCATCGTCACTGCAGACGAGGCGATCGCGTCATTCGCGGCGAAGTGATGGCGGCGGCGCGATGAGCGCCGGTGATGCGACAATACATCTCACGGCGCACGATCACTCGTGTGACCTCGCACATCGCACGCTGCGTCGTTTCGACGCCCGCACTGGCTGGAACGCAGTTGGCATCCATGTGTTGTCACACGACGTTCAACTGGAGTGACGACATGAAGTATCTCATTGCCGCGATTGCCCTCGGTGCTGCGGCGTTTGCCGGCGGATCGGCGGCCAACGCGGCGGGCAGCGCAAGCGCCAAGCAGACCGCTCAGGAAAGCCAGTCCACCGACATCAGCGCGCACCGCAGACACCATCGCTGGCACGGTCACCATAGGCGGCATCATCACGGCCATCACCGGCCCTATTATAGAAGCTACGGCTACTACCCGCGGCACCACGGCTATTATGGCGGCGGACCGTACGGCTATTACGGCGGCGGTCCCGGCGTGACGTTCAGCTTCGGCGGCGGACGCTGGTAAGACAACAGGCCCGCAGAGATGCGGGCCTTTCTTGTTATCCGCGCAAGATTATCCCCGCCGTCTCAAGGCCACTCGCGAGCGCCGCCTCGACTGTCCCCATATCACGGCCACGATAGAGTGCTTCGCCGGAAAACAGCACGCACCCGTCCGCACGTGCGAGGGTTGCTTGCGCCTCGCGCGTCCGCGGCGTCGCCCACGAATAGGCACCGCGGGCAAAGCGATCATGCGCCCAGTTGGTCGCAACCGCCGCCACGAGCTCGCGCGCGATGTCGTCGCGCGGCAGGCCGAAGATGGCGGCGAGCGAACCGAGCCCGGCATCGACCAGATCTTGCGGATCGAGGCTTTCCAGCTCCGCCGTGCGCGGGCCGCCGAACCAGCCCGTGAGCGCGGAATGCTGGTCCGGATAACGCGTCCACCACACCGGGATCGCCTGGTCGGACAAGAGGAAGGTCATGTCCGCGAGATCTTCCTTGCGCTCGCGCCACCATGGCCGTGCGAAGCGCAGCAGGATCTTGATGACATTGCCGAAGCCGATGTCGTCGGCAGCAGCAAGCTTCGCGCGCGCCTCCGCCGGCAACGCGATCTCGCGCAGCAGCGGCAGCGGCACGGTGAGGATCACGCGATCGCAGGCGTGCACATCGCCGCCGGCGCAGCGAACGGTCACCGCGCCGGCCTCCTCCGTGATCGCCGACACGACGCAGCCGAGGCGGATGGTCGCGCCGTGCCTGCGGCAGTCGGCCGCCAGCACGTCGATCATGGCGCCGTATCCGCCGTCGATGCGCGCCTGCGGAGCGTGCCCGCCATCCATCCATTCCGCGCGCAGCGCCAGCGTGGACGCGCGCTCAGGGTCGGCCGCATCATAGCCCTCGACCATCCGCTCGATCGAATGGCGCATCGGCGCATAGTGGTCGCCGGCAAAATGCCGGCGCAGGAAGTCGGCGACCGTGAGATCGTCCTTCAAGCCCCGCAGCGTGGCTTGAAGCTCCGCATCATGGGGATCGTCGCGCCCTTCGCGCGAAAGCTTCGTCCCGTCAAAGCTCCACTGCTCGCCCTCGATCTCCTGAAGGGATAGCCCGGCTTCGCGGAGCAGCGCGCGCGTGACCGGCGCTTCGCCATGAACAAATTCAGCGCCGCCATCGGCGGGATAGCTGAATTCCGAAGCCGGCAGCGGATGGATACGGCCGCCACAGCGCTGGCGTGCCTCCAGGATCGTCACCTTCCGGCCGGCACGCGCCAGCTCGCGTGCCGCCATCAGGCCGGCCGCCCCGGCGCCGACAATGACGATGTGCTCGGATATATCGGGCATGGCCGCGCTTTACCGGCTCGCGGCTTGAGGGTCGTTCTTGATCAGATATCGCAGCAGCAGGACGCCGCCGCCGAGCTCGCGCATGCTCTCCAGCGTCAACGCGGTGATCGGCGCGCGCCGGTCGCTGTCCACCTCTGTCGAGTCGAACACGAAGGGTGCGCCTTTTGCGCCGTCGATTGCCGGGCTGAGGATCAGGTTGAACTCGTCGATGAGGCCGGCGCGCAGGAACGCGCCGTTGGCGACGCCGCCGCCCTCCACCAGCAGACGCTTCACGCCCAGCTCGCGGGCGAGGATGTCCAGCGTCAGCGCCAGGTCGATCTCGGCTTTGCCGGCAAAGATGTAGGACACGCCCTCGCCGCGAAGGCCGGCGAGATGCGAATCCGGCACACGCTCGGTCAGCACGACCACGATCGGGTCGCCGCCGATGTCCGAGCGTCCCCAGCCGATCTTCCCCTGTGCATCGAGCACGACGCCATAGGTTTTCGCATCGCGCCGCGCGAACCAGTTCTCGCGCGGGAATGTTGCCTCCGTCGTGGGATAGGGCTTGCCCTTGGCGAACTCCGCCCCGGTGACGCGGCCGATCACCCAGGCATCGCCGCCGAGCTCGTCATGGATCTTCTCGAACCAATCCGTGCCCGCCTCCTTCGGGCGCCAGCGGCTGGGATGCGTGCGGCCGTCGAGGCTGGAGTGCATCAGACAGATGACATACGGCTTCATGCAATTCTCCGGGTAGCGCTCAGGCCGCGGATCCACCGGCGGCTGCTGCATTCTCCTTGGCGCGATCGTTGACGATCAGCGCCAGGGGATTGAGCTTTGGCGGCGCGACGAGCTGGAGCGTGTTGGTGTCGCGATGATTGAACGGCGCGCCGCGCACGAACAACTCGGTCTGGATCAGATAGGTCCAGCTGATGTCATCGTTGAAGGTGATGTCGCAGCGGTAGGCATCGGTGCGGAAGGCCTGTTCCAGGAAGTCGGTCGAGCAGATCCCGTAAGCGGTGTCGCCGCGTTTGGCCGTGACCGTGATTGTCCTGTCATCCGGCCCGGCCTTGCCCGACGCCAGCAGCACCTGCCCGCGCGGGATCGCCAGCGTCTGCATGATCAGCCCGGTCGCGGGCTCCCAAAGCCAGTAGCCGACCTGGTCGTGAAAAGTGATGTCTTCCTCGGGCGTGTTGATGTGGATGTGATAGCGCAGACCGTACAGCAGCTGCGGGCCGTTGGCCTGGGGGTCGATCGGGTCCATGCGGATGCGCTCGATGAAGATTCGCCGCTCCGGCCCTTCCGCCTTCGGATTGATGTCGATGCCCTTGTCCGCCTGCCAGGTGCCGGCGAGCCGCCGCAGCGGGCCAAGATTGGCAAGGCCGTCTGGCGAGACGTCCTCGGGCTCGGTAAAGATATCGACGGGAATGGGGAGCATGGAGGCCTCGCGGGATTGCAGGGGCCAGCAATATCACAGCCAGGCGTGGCGTGAATTCAACTCATGCCCCGACAAGCGCCGGAGGCATTCGAGCCATGCGACGACGCTCGTTGCATTCCGTGCGCCGGCGGCCTGCGACGGAGCGCGGCCGCCGGTCCGCAGACTGCTCTCAAGCCGCTTCCGACATCGATCTCGCGCGCTGCTCGAGCACGCCGATCGTCGCGACCAGGTTATCGCGTCGTGTGCGCAGGTTGAGCGCGAGCAGCGGATAGGTCGGTTGGTTCACGTCGGATACCCTGGCCCGAGCTTCCTCCTCGAGGATGTCGGTGTTCAGGAGCCGAACGCGCCACCACAAATCAGCGATCAATGCATCGAGCCGGAGTTCACCGGGAGCACCAGAACGGGACATTTTCTGCATCACTTGCCTCAACCTGAAACGGCCTCTCGCCGAGACCTTGGCTTGGCTCCTGACTGAGCAAGCGGAGTGCCAGGATGGGCGGGTGCAGGGCATGCGCATCGGAACCAATCGGAACCAGCAATTGAGCATTTCACGGTGATCTGGGGCCTGTTCCCGCTCGTTCTCAGCCACGGAGATCGCTTGTCGAGGCGCTATGATCGCTGCTATCCGGGCTATAGATGTGCCAATCCGAGCTGAAGCTGGCGTGCCCCGGAGGGGTAAGGTGCGGCTTTTCATTGGTGCGAGCAAAGGGCCGAAGGCAAAGGTGGACTGGGCTGATTTGATCGGACGCGTTGCCTCTCACGGTGACCGGGCCGCTTTCAAGCGGCTATTCGAGCATTTCGCGCCCCGTATCAAGGGGCTGATGCAGAGAGCCGGTTGCAGCTCCGACGAGGCGGAAGAGATCGCCCAGAACGCCATGATTGCGGTGTGGCGGAAGGCGAGCCTTTTCGATCCCGCGACAGCGGGCGCAGCGGCCTGGATATTCACGATCGCGCGCAATCTGCGGATCGATTTATTCCGTCGCAGAGCGCGGGCAGACCGTCTGCGGGCCGATTCCGAGCTGCCCGACGCACCGGATCCGGCCGAACCGGCCGATGCCGCCATTTCGCGAGTGCAAGACGCCGCACGGATCGAGGCGGCCATCAAGCAGCTCTCGACAGAGCAATCCATGGTGGTGAGGCTGTCGTTCATCGAGGAGAGGACGCACCCTGAAATCGCGAGCCTGCTCGGTATTCCGCTCGGAACGGTCAAGTCGCGGATCAGGCTGGCGATGAACCGGTTGAGAGACATATTGGACGAAGAAGCATGACGATCAGCCACCATCCGCCCGAAGATCTTCTGGCCGATTTCGCGGCCGGCAAGCTGGAAGAGGCTCATCAGCTGGTTGTAGGAGTGCATGTGGCAGGTTGCACGCGGTGCGCCCGCTTTGTGCAAGCGATAGAGCAGCTTGCGGGAGCAACGCTAGAGGATTTCGAGCCGGTGCCGATCGCGCCGGATGCGTTCGACCGTGTGATGTCGCGAATTGACAACTCTCCGGAAGATGAAGCGGCGCCCCCTCCCGCGTCCGCCACCGACCATGATCTTCCGCCGGCACTGCGAAAATATCGCATCGGCAAGCGCCGGCGCATCGCGCCGGGCCTGAGCATGCGGCCAATCGAGCTTTCCGGTTCGGGCAAGGCGCGCGCCTTTCTGCTTCGGTCCGCACCAGGTTCGCGCATGCTTGAACACACGCACACCGGCACCGAACTGACCCTCGTCCTCGAGGGCAGCTTCAGTCACGAGGGCGGACGCTTTGGTCCTGGTGATTTTGATTACGGTGATGATGAGATCGAGCATCGTCCCGTCGTTGGCGACGAAGGCCCGTGTGTCTGCCTGGTCGCAATGACCGGCGACCTGCGCATGAACGGCTTTCTCGGCCGACTGATCGGGCCGTTCGTGCGACTTTGATTTTCTCAAGTCCTTCTCCCGGGGGTGATCCAGACATGCGCCCGGAGCGTTTCGAAACAAACGCAAGGGAGACACGGACATGGCCGGTTCAAGTCTGGCGAGTCAGGTGCCGAGCGAGAGGCTGCCTGAGCTATTGGCGCGCGTTTCCGCAGGCGAGACACGTGCCTTCGCAGAGCTCCATACGCTGACACGAGATCGGCTGCGCAGGATAGCGCTGGCCGTTGGAGCCTCGCCTCACGACGTCGACGATATCCTCCAGGAAACCTTTCTGAAGATCTGGCGCAACGCTGACCGGTTCGATGCCGGACGCGCCCCGGCGATGGCCTGGATGTCCGCGGTCGTCCGGAATGCCGCAATTGATCATCACCGGGCCAGAAGGCAGCCAACCTACGAACTGGACGAAGCGCTTTTGGTTCCGGCAGGAGCCGGCCCGTCTTCGATCGAGGATTTCGACTACGCCAGTGCCGAACCGATTGCGCGCGGAGCATTGGCTCGTTTACCGGAAGATCGCCGCAGGCTGTTGGCTCTCGCTTATCTCGAAGGCGAGAGCCGCGCCAGCCTGTCACGGCGCTTCGGTGTGCCGGTCGGGACCATCAAGACCTGGCTACATCGAACCATTCTGGCGGTGCGCAAGGATTGCACTGCGGCATCGGCGGCGGCCTGAAGCCGGAGACCACGCATGACCGCAGAGATCATCGCGTTTCCCAAGCAAGAGTGCGGGGACCGGCTCGTCTCTTCGATCGCACGGCTCGAAGCGCTGTCGATCGATGTCGAACGTGTCGGAGCCGACGATCCCGGAGCCAGCCTCGATCAGCTGCTTGCCGCCATGGAGCGCATGAGCGATCAACTCGTCGACCTCGCGAGCCTCTTGCTCGACGAAGATACGAAGCTGCAGGCTCAAAGCGCATTCCGATCCTTGTCCGGCAGGATCGCGGAAACCAGGGAGACGTTCGACCTGATCGGACGGCGAAGAGATATCTAACTCAGCCTGGCACGCTTGTTCTCGGCTCAGTGTACCAGTTTTCGAGCGACGATGAATCCGATCCAGGCACTGACACCGGCGAGAAACGATCCCCAGCAAACGTCCGCAAGAGTCAGCCCGGTCGACCAATTCCGAAGGGTCGCCTGATTGGTGAGATCATAGGTCGCATAGCTGAAGCAGCCGAGCATCAGGCCGGACGTGAAAGCGCGTAGCGCACTCCCGTCTTGCTGCGCGGGCAGCACCGCGAACCAGATCAAACCGATGGGATACAGCAAGTAAAATGCTGCAGCGGCCGCCAGATTGGGCTCGCCGCGCAACATGTCGCCCAGCACCGGCCGGTAAAGCCGTTCGACCATGATCTTGAGCCAGACCATGTCGATTGCAACGAAGGTCAAGGCCACCGAAAGATAGGTGAAGAGAAGATTCATGTCCGCGTTCCCGTCCGATTGCATCTGCCCGGCTTGTCGAACCCGGCACCGGATTAACGACCGGCGAGCCACGCCGGATCATATCCGCACACTCGCGCCCGCTTGCGTGCAGTCAACAACCACCGGCCATCAATGTGCGCGTTTCGGCGGCCACGGGAAGAATGCACTGGTACGCGCCTGATACTCCCGATAGCGGTCGCCGCGCGATTGCAGCATCTGCTCCTCGAGCGGGGGTATCCCCGTCACATGCACGAGTATCCAGTACATGATCGCCGGCGCCGCCAGGCTGGCCCACCCCCAGGCGTATCCGGGCGAGAGCGCGATGACGGGGTAAGCCAGCCACCCCAGCCATTCGAAGAAATAGTTTGGATGACGCGACCATCGCCAAAGTCCGACATCGCAGACGAGACTGGCATTGGACGAGGAGAGCTTGAACCGGCGCAATTGCTGGTCCGCCAATGCTTCACCAGCGACAGCCACCAGAATGATGACGACTCCGGCATAGTCCTGCGGCCGCAATCCAGGCTCGGGGGCGTGGGCTGCGAGGAAGATGGCGAACGGCAGCGGCACCGAGACCAGCGCCTGCGATTGCAGGAACAGGAACATCCGGCGAGGGGCCGCCGCCCCCCACTGCCGCGCATAGTTCGCGTAGCGCGGATCGTCGATGCCCGCCGCGGCGCGGCGCGCAATGTGCGTTCCAAGTCGCACCGACCAAAGCAACGCGAGCCCTGCGACGAGCACTCGGCGTGACGGCGTGCCAGCGTCGAGGGGCCACAGGGCGGCGACCGCGCCGACGAGGCCGGTCGCGTAGGACCAGATCGCATCGACCCATCCGGAGTTTCCCGTGCGCTGCTGAACGACCCAGGCCAGTCCCATCAAGAGGCAAAAGGCCAGCGCAATGCCGACTATGGCCTGAATATGCACAAAAACCATGCGTCACCAGAATTAACCTCTCCTCAATACGTCGGCTGCAGGAGCCGGTTTCGCGTTCGGCCGCGGGTCGGCCGATGATCCGAAGGGTGATCCGCGCCATCTCGCCGAACGTTTCCTCGCACAGTGACCGTTTCAAGTACCGTAGTGACGGTATCCAGTGGGGGCGACAGAGGATGCGTTTGGCCGTGATCGGGACGGGAATTGCCGGCAATGCCGCCGCGTGGCTCCTGTCGAAACGCCATGCGGTGACGGTGTACGAGCGCGAGCTGCGCCCGGGCGGACATAGCCACACCGTTCGCGTCGACTACGATGGCGAGGCCGTTGACGTCGATGTCGGCTTCATCGTGTTCAACGAGGCGAATTATCCGCAATTGACGGCGCTATTCGAGCGGCTGGGCGCGAGGACCGTCGAGACGTGCATGAGCTTCGCCATGTCCGCCGATCATGGCCGGTTCGAATGGCGGGGTGGCGGCGAGACCTTTCTGCAGACTGTTTGCGGCCTGTTTGCACAACCGCGCAACCTCTCATCGCCATCCTATCTTCGCATGCTGGCTGAGGTCCTGCGATTCAACAGGCAGAGCGCGGCGGACTTGCGCGCCGGCCGGCTGCACAACCTGACGCTGGGCGAGTATATGCGCAAGGAATCGTTCGGGCCTCGCTTATTCTCCGATTATCTCGGACCGATGGGGGCGGCCATCTGGTCGTCCTCGTCGGCCGACATTCTGTCCTTTCCTGCGGAAAACTTTGTCGCCTTCTTCGACAACCACCGGCTGCTGCACCTGGACCGGCCGCGCTGGCGTACCGTAGAGGGTGGCAGCCGGCGCTATGTCGACAAGCTCACCGCTATGTTCAAGGACAACATTCGGCTAGGCTGCGCCGTGACGTCGGTCAACAGAGCGGAGCATGGCGTGACGGTCCGCGACAGTCATGGCGGTGTGGAGACTTACGACGGCGTTGTGATGGCCTGCCACAGCGATCAGACCTTGGCGGCGCTGCCGGATGCCGACGCCCAGGAGCGGTCCATTCTCGGCGCGATCAGGTATGCCCCGAACACCGTCTATCTGCACCGTGATCGCAATCTCATGCCCAAGCGCCGCCAGGCATGGGCATCCTGGAACTTCCTGCAATGGCCACGACAAACACCCGTCCAGAGCGACGTCGCGGTGACCTATTGGATGAACCGACTGCAGGGCATAGACGAAAGCAGGCCATTGTTCGTCAGTCTCAACCCGCCCTTCGAGCCGGCGGCCCATCTGACGTTTGGAAAATTCAGCTTCGCCCATCCGCAATACGACCTGGCAGCGTTCGCGGCACAGCGACGGCTCCCGGCAATTCAGGGGCGCCGCCGGACGTGGTTCTGCGGCGCCTGGACCGGCTACGGCTTTCACGAGGATGGCTTACAGTCAGGCATCTCCGTTGCCGAGGCGCTCGGCGGCGAAGTTTCATGGCGTCAGTCGGCCCCCTTGCTGGTCCAAGCAGCCGAGTAGCACGATGGTCCGAACGAACCCGGCGAGAGCGGATAATGCGATAGCGCCCGCCGCGCTCTACTGCGGAAAAGTGATGCACGCGCGATGGCGGCCCGTGCAGCACAGGTTCAGCTATCGCGTGATGAGCCTGCTGATCGATCTCGACCGGTTGAACGAAGCAGACCGTCAGTCCAGGCTGTTTGGCGTCAATCGAGCAGCACTTTTCAGCTTCCACGAGCGCGATCACGGTGAAGGCAAGAGCCCGTGCCTCGGCCGGTACGTCCGAGGACTGGCAGCGGAGCGCGGCATCGATCTCTCCGGAGGCCGCATTCTCCTTCTCTGTTATCCCCGGGTTCTGGGCTACGTGTTCAACCCGCTTTCGGTCTATTTCTGCTATGGCGCGGCCGGCGATCTCGCGCTGATGATCTACGAGGTCCGCAACACCTTCGGAGAGATGCATTCCTACATCCTGCCCGTGCAAGATGCGCGACCAGGCTGTACAATACGACAAAGCCAGGCGAAGGAGTTTTACGTTTCACCTTTCATGGAGATGGAGACGCATTACCGCTTCAGCATTTCTCCGCCCGAGCAAGATGTGAAGGTCAGAATCCTGCAGGCAAGCGAGCAGGGCGCGATGTTTGCGGCAGCGTTCCGCGGACGGCGCCACCCTCTGACCAGCCCCTCGCTATTGGCGACGCTGTTCGGTCTGCCCTTCCTGACTTTCAAGGTGATCGCAGCCATCCACTGGGAAGCGATGCGGCTTTGGCTGAAAGGTGCTCCGTACGTGCGCCGTTTGAAACAACGCGAGATTTGAACCATGGACCTCGCAGCCACGCGTCAGGCCGCTCAATTCGATGGTGTCCCATTCCTTGCCCGACTGGCACTGCGCCTTGCATCGCAGATCAGGTACGGCACGGTTCATGTGCGCCTTCCCGACCAGAGAACCGTCGCGTTGCGCGGTCGGCTTCCGGGTCCGTCGGCCACGATAGAACTCAACAATTACCGGTTCGCGCGCAGCCTCGTCATGGGTGGCGACATCGGCATGGCCGAGGCTTACATTCGAGGCGATTGGACCACGCCCGATCTCACCCAGCTTCTCTACGTGTTCTGTCTCAACGAAGAGCTGGTCGACAGTGCCTTTGCCGGGAACATGCTGGTCCGGTTCTGCCGGCGGGTGCTTCATCGACTGCGCCGGAACACAAGACAGGGGTCGAGGCACAACATCCATTCGCATTACGATCTCGGAAACGAGTTCTTCGCTGCGTGGCTCGATTCGAGCATGACCTACTCGTCGGCTCTGTTCCCGGCCGAGACAGCCGACCTGCCCGCTGCTCAACATCACAAATACGAACAACTGGCGAAAGCCATCGAATTGCAGCCCGGTCAGAGCGTGCTCGAGATCGGGTGCGGTTGGGGCGGCTTTGCCGAGTTTGCCGCGAAGACTTACGGCGCGAGCGTGGTGGCCCTGACCATCAGCAAGGAGCAGCACGAATTTGCCCGTCGACGAATCCACGAAGCCGGGCTCGCCGAAAAGGTCCAGGTCCGGTTGCAGGATTATCGCGACCAGGAAGGTCATTTCGACCGCATCGTCTCAATCGAGATGATCGAGGCCGTCGGCGAGCAATTCTGGCCAGCCTACTTCAATCAGCTGAACCGGCGGCTCAAGCCGGGCGGTCTAGCAGGCATCCAGGCCATCACTGTCCGCGACGAGCTCTTTGACAGCTATCGGCAGCGCGTGGACTTCATCCAGAGGTACATCTTTCCGGGAGGGATGCTCCCCTCGACGAACATCCTGCGCTCGCTCGGCGAACGCTTCGAGGTGCCTGTCATTCGCGAGCGCGTGTTTGGACAGGACTATGCGAAGACGATCGCACTCTGGCGCGAGAACTTCGGCAGGGCATGGAGCGACCTGACCTCGCTCGGGTTCGACGAGCCCTTCCGCCGGCTGTGGGAATATTATCTGTGCTACTGCGAGGCGGGGTTCAGGGCCGGAAAGATCGACGTGGGGCAGTTGATATTTGCCCGTCAAAGCTGATGCGTTTCAGGGCGCGGCGACGCCCTTCTGCAAGGGTGCAGTATCTTGGAGCATGATCCGGAGAAAGTGCGCAGCAATTTTCCGAAAGGATCATCCTCAAACAAGCATCCAAAGCGCGACGACGATTCATCCCCGTCTCATCGCGCTTCAGCAGCGCTCGCGGTATCGGGCCTCACACCGCGCGCGCAATAACGATCGCCCCGGACAAGATGAGAATCCCGCCGGCCGCATAGCTCAATCTTCGGCCGAACGGCAGCAGCTTCTCGCCGGCGACATAGAGCATGAGGCCGATGATCCAGACCAGGTTCATCACGCCGCCGACAAACAGCAAGGCCATCAGAAACCAACAGCAGCCGACGCAGTAGCTGCCGTGGCGCAGCCCCATGCGGAATGCCCCGCGCGTGCCGGGCCGCCAATGCCCGCTGAGAAACAACAGCGGGCTCTCGCAGTACCGCAGGCAGGCGCGCTTGATCGGCGTGAACTGGTAGAGCCCCGCGGCTAGCAAGATGACGCCGCCCAGAACCGCGCTGGTGCTTGCCATCGCCATCGACAGGAGGCCAAGGCGTTCAAGTGCCCATTGTGCCAGGACGGCAGCGAGACTGAACCCGGCCCATGTCACGAGGTATCCGGCGAGAAAGATCCAGGCATCGATTGCCGCGCGAGATGCAGTCTCGTGCTTGTGCCTGATCGCCGCGTACAAGAGGACGGTGGGCCCCGCGCTCGGCGCCATCATCGCGATCATCATCACCCACCACATCGCGAACAGCAGCGCGGCAGAGCGCAGCGTCCACGGCATCGGCGCCATGTCCGGCATCTCGGCCATCATGTCGGTGTCCATGCCGGCGCCGCCCGCGAGATAGGCCCAGGCGAGCGCCGCCACGGCGGCGGTCCCGATCGCGACGATCAAGCGATCGCGGTGGAACAGATGTTCCAGTATCGAGCGCTCCTGCATCGACTTGTCCGTAGCGATGAGGAACTGACACCGAGATCTTGTGCCGGTGTCAGCGCCGCATCATGCCGCAACGCCGTCGGGCGTCTGCACGACATTGGCGAGCGAGCTATGCGTACCGCGGGTCTCGAACGGGATCGCGCCGGTCGAGCGGATGTTGGCGGATGCGACCTCGGCCGCCCGATGTTCGAACCCCTCGGGCATGACCACCTGGATGCGGTGCGGATCACCGGTCACCGGGTTCTTGATCGGCTCGACATCGGTCTCGAGCACGCCCTTGGCGACGAGTCTTGCAACGCGTCCGTCTTTGTCGAAGGAGAACTCGAACGGCACAAACACCGGATCGTGGATCTTGGTTACGATCATGCTGACGATCTGGAAAAGCGTGCCTTCGGCCGAATGCTTGCCGGAAAAGATATCGAACAATGCCTGTCGCTGCTCCCCCGTGGCGCGTTCGTCGATGATGGGCTGGATTGTCCCGTTGCCCTCATGCAGCGGGCCAGGGAAATCGACCGTGATCGCAAAGCAGAGACCATCGAGCCTGGTCCCTTCGAAATGTCCCTTGGCGATCCGCATGGCGACCATTCCCTTGCAATAGCCTCGGGTCGGCCGTGCGTTGAAATCGCAGGGGCAGCCAAACGCGCAGGTGCAGTTCTTCATCCATTCGCCTTCGAGACGCCAGTCCGATGCAGCCATGGCACATCTCCTGATGTGAGCGGGGACGCGGCAGCCGTCGACGAATTTGTTCAGCGTTGGTGTCGAGGCAATGCGACAAGGCGCGAGCGGGATCGAGGTCCGATCAAAAGGCCGGCATCGCAGAAGAGTTGGTGGCGAGCTGCCGTTTACCAATGGCGGGGATCATAGCAGCGGCAGCCGGGCTCGTATAGCGAGCGAGGGTGGTGGCTCAGCAGCAGCCGCATCTCGGGAATGTCAGGGAAATGGTGCCCAGGGGCGGAATCGAACCACCGACACTGCGATTTTCAGTCGCATGCTCTACCAACTGAGCTACCTGGGCGTGCTCCAAGAGAGGGGCCAAAGCCCATCGAGCGGGCGGTTTATAGTGGGCTCGGGGCGGCCTGTCCACCCGGCTTCGCCAAGAGGCTTCGCGGGGCGCGGCCCGGCTGTGCACAAGCCGGACCGGCCTTGCCGCGGCGGGCGCGGGATGAAGCGATCATCCGGTCATCGAATTGAAATTACTTAATTATTCAACGTCATCCACTTCGTCGTCGCGGCCGGGGATGACGTAGGAGCCCTTCAGCCAGCGGTTCAGGTCGACGTCGCGGCAGCGCGAGGAGCAGAACGGGCGGGTGGGCTGCGCCTGCGGCTTGCCGCAGATCGGGCAGGTCTTGAGGGGGCCGGCTCGCTTTTCGATCTGGTCGTCCATGGGAATGCGCGGCTTACACGGGGTGAGGGAGTTCAAGCGCCTGTCGGCAAAGGGGTTCCTGCCAGCAACGGCGCATGCGCCGCCGCCGGGACTCGGCCGGGCCATTCTATGTGCATGGGGTTGTTTTCGTGATTTTTATCGGCGCTCACACGGACGTGGTGTTGAGCCAGCCGAAGCGGATCGGAAAACCTTCGCCGCCGAGCAGCGTCGTGGTCTCGTACAGCGGCAGGCCGACGACGTTGGTGTAGGACCCTACCATCTTCACCACGAAGGAGCCGGCGATGCCCTGCACGGCGTAGCCGCCGGCTTTGCCGCGCCATTCGCCGGAGCCGATATAGGCCTGGATGTCCTCCTCCGAGAGACGCTTGAAGCGCACGCGGGTCTCGACCAGGCGCTGGCGGAACGCCTCGCGCGGCGTGACCAGGCAGATCGCGGTGTAGACGCGGTGGTTGCGGCCCGACAGCAGCCGCAGGCATTGCGCGGCCTCATCCACCAGATTGGCCTTGGGCAGGATGCGCCGACCGACCGCCACGACGGTGTCGGCGGCGAGAATGAAGGCGCCCCGCAGCTCGTCGTCCAGCTGCACCGATTTCAGCGCCGCATCGGCCTTGGCACGGGCGAGGCGGTTGGCGCAGGCGCGCGGCAGCTCGCCCCGCTTCGGCGTCTCGTCGACGTCGGCCGGCCGGAGGGTGTCCGGCTCGATGCCGGCCTGGTTGAGCAGCGACAGGCGGCGCGGCGAACCGGAGGCAAGTACGAATTTGGGGCGGCCGAGCATCAGGTGATTTGCGGGATGAAGCAGGGGGTGAATTGCGCGCGGAACCTATCGGAAGGGGGCTGATTTCACAACCGGGAACCGGAGGTTTGGTGATTCGAGCCTCTCGACATGGCTGTGCCTGCATCCTGTGACGACGGTGTTACGAACACCGAATGCTAGCCGCTCGCCGCGCCCGACGTGGCGAAGCGCCGGCGGATGCGCATCAGGAGCTGATCGCAGACCTCGCGGTAGGCAGCGAGCTTCTGGTCGCGGCTGCCTTCGATGGTGGTGGGATCCTGCGTCGGCCAGTATTCGACCTCGGCCGCGAGTGTCCGCGTCAGCTCCAGCGCCTTGTGATGCGCCTCGGGCGAGAGCGTGATGATGAGGTCGAAATTCAGCCCCTCCCAGTCCTCCAGCTCCTCGAAGGTCTGCGGCTTGTGGGCCGAGATGTCCTGGCCGAGCTCGGCCATCACGGAGACTGCGAACGGATCGAGCTCGCCCTTCCTGGTGCCGGCCGACTTCACATAGAGGCCCTGCGGAAACATATGCAGCAACAGGCTCTCGGCCATCGGCGAGCGGACGCTGTTCATCGCACAGGCGAACAGCACCGATTGCGGATCGCGTGCGCGTGGCGGACCCGCCATCGCGCTCAACCTCTTTTGATAGAGGGCATGGCCTTGTCGGAAAACCGCTGCACACTTTTCCGGGCCATGCCCTAACCCTTCCAGTGCAGGACGGTAATGAGGGTGAACAGCCGGCGCGAGGTCTCGAAATCGACCCGCACCTTCCCCTTCAGCCGCTCCTGGAGCGTGCGCGATCCCTCGTCATGGATGCCGCGGCGGCCCATGTCGATGGCCTCGATCTTGTCGGGGGTCGCGGTGCGAATCGCCTGGTAGTAGCTGTCGCAGATCATGAAATAGTCCTTCACGATCCGCCGGAACGGCGTCAGCGACAGCAGGTGCGCGACGACAGGCGTGCCGTCCTCGCGGCGGATGTCGAACATCAGCCGGTTGCCGGTGATGCCGATATGCAGCGTGAACGGGCCCTTCCCCTCCGCCCCCTCGGGCGCGAACAAATTCTGCTCGATCAGGTCGTAGATCGCGATCGCCCGCTCATGCTCGATATCCGGCCCGGAACGGCCGATCGACTCCTCGTCGAGCGTGACCGCGACGATGCGATTGGCCGAGTCGTCCTGTTCGGGCGGCTTTGTCATGACAGATTGAGGCGCAATCCAATCGAACGCGAATGGGCGTCCAGCCCCTCCGCTTTGCCCAGCGTCATCGCGGCCGGACCCAGCGCACGCAATTGATCGGGTCCGCATTTCAGGATCGAGGTGCGTTTCATGAAGTCGTGCACCGAGAGCCCCGAGGAAAACCGTGCCGAGCGCGCCGTCGGCAGCACGTGATTGGAGCCGCCGACATAGTCGCCGATCGCCTCGGGCGTATGGGGGCCAAGGAACACCGCGCCGGCGTTGCGGATCCTTGCGGCGAGCGCGTCGGGATCCGTGGTCATGATCTCGAGATGCTCGGCAGCGATGGCGTCCGCGAGCGGGATCGCGTCGGCAAGAGTCTTCACCATGATGATGGCGCCGAAATCGGCCCAGGAGCTGCCTGCGATCGCGGCGCGCGGCAGCGTCTTCAACTGCGCCTCGACCGCCTTTTCGACATCGGCGGCAAGGCGAGCGGAATCGGTGATCAGGATCGACTGCGCGCTGGCATCGTGCTCGGCCTGCGCCAGCAAGTCGGCGGCGATCCAGTCGGCATTGCCGGTATCGTCGGCTATCACCAGCACCTCCGAGGGGCCGGCGATCATGTCGATACCGACCTTGCCGAACACCAGCCGCTTTGCGGCGGCGACATAGGCGTTGCCGGGGCCGACAATCTTTGCGACCGGCGCGATCGTCGCCGTGCCGTGCGCGAGCGCGGCGACGGCCTGCGCGCCGCCGACACGGTAGATCTCGGTGACGCCACCAAGATGCGCGGCCGCCAGCACCAGCGGATTGAGCCTGCCGTCCGGCGAAGGCACCACCATCACCAGGCGCGAAACGCCGGCGACTTTCGCAGGCACTGCATTCATCAGCACCGAGGAGGGATAGGCCGCGGTGCCGCCGGGCACGTAGAGGCCGGCGGATTCGATCGCGGTGTAGCGCCAGCCGAGCTCGACGCCGAGCGGATCAGTGAAGCGCTCGTCCTTGGGAAGCTGACGGCGATGATAAGTCTCGATACGGTCCCGCGCGAGCTTGAGTGCATCCAGCGTCGCGGCATCGCAGGCCTTCTCGGCGGCTTCGATCTCCGCGGCGGAGACGCGCAAGGAGGATGCGTCCAGCGTCAGCCGGTCGAACTTGGCCGTGGCTTCGAGCAGGGCGGCATCGCCACGCCTGGCCACGTCGTCGACGATCACGCGCGCGGCGGCCTCGACATCGGCCGAAGCCTCGCGCTTGGCGGCAAGGAAGGCGGCGAATCGCTGGTCAAAATCGGCGCTGCTGCGGTCGAGGCGAACGGGCATGTTTCGCTTGGCTTCTGGCTGGTATTTTGGGGGCGGATCGGCGCACCGGGTCCCCCTGCTCAATGGCGCGGCGGGGAAGCTGCGTCAACCCTCGGCAGATGCCGTTCCGGCGAGGGCCTCAGCCCATTTGGCTGGTATACCGGCCACTTCACCCCTCCCCCTCGATGCCCGTTCCCAGCGCGTCGCCCCCGAGGTCGGTCAGCTCGCATTCCAGGCACTCGACGTCGAGGCGGATGGCGCCGCCCTGTGCGAACAGAAGCAGGGCGCTGCCGCCGGGCTCCTCGTGGCGCCCGTCCTGGGGATGAAATTCAATGCCGACGAGGTCGAGCACCTCGTCCGGCGCGGTGAGGTCGATGTTGCGCGACTTGCAGGCGAGCACACGGTCGAAACGGAGCGCAGCGACCAGCCGGCGTGGCTCGGCCTCGCCCTCCAATGTCTGCTCCCAGTCCAGCCGGCTCATTCCGACCACGAGCCGCTTCTCGCCCTGCCGCCAGATGATGTCGGAGGTCTGGACACGGGCGTCCTGGACATGGGTCGAGATCACGGCGAGGTCGTCGGCATCGAGCGCGATCAGTTTGAGCTGGGGCGACATTGCCGACGCTTCTCCTTTGGAGGGGACAGGGCTCAACGCGCGCGAGCGCCGAAATTTCCGCACAAACTAACCGGCCGGCAGGTCAGAGGCTATTGATATCCTCCATCTCCAGCACCCTGCGCGGATACCCCTCCCGGGCAACGCGGATCATGGCGCGTCCGATCTGCTCGGTCGAGGTCACGAGCCGCGGCGAAATCCGGCGCAGCACCAACCAGAGCGGCCCGCTCACGGCATAGACAGCCTGCACCCAGGCGGTCTTGGACCGGACGCCGTGAAGGGGCTGGATGGCGCCGGGCCGGAACATGTACGCAGCCTTGAACCACGGCTTGAAGAGATCGTTCTCGGTCTTGCCCTTGATCCGCGCCCACATCCGCCATCCCTGCTCGGTCGAATCGGTGCTGGCGCCGGTGACATAGGTGAAGACCATCTGCGGATTGAGCCGGGCCAGCGTCGTCGCAGCCGCGAGCGTGAGATCATAGGTGAGGTGGCGGTAGCGCTGCTCGCTCATGCCGATGGAGGAGACGCCGAGACAGAAGAAGCAGGCATCGAAGCCGGCCAGCTGCGGCTCGATCGCCGAATAGTCCATGAAATCGTTGTGGATGATCTCGGTGAGCTTGGCTTTGCGCACGCCGGTCGGGCTGCGGCCGACCACGAGCACACTTTCGATGCCGGTGTCGACCAGGCATTCGCGCAAGACGCCCTGCCCCACCATGCCGGTCGCGCCGAAGATGACGACCTTCATCGGGAAGTCTCCAGCGGCCTCGCGGCTCATGCGGCGGCCGCGATCTCGTCGAAGGATACGCCGGTCAGCGCTGCCGAGGCATCCCACAGCATGGCTGCCGCCGCGAGATCCTGCGCCTGCGGCATGATCCTCGCCGGCCCGGGTGATCCCTTCAATTCGTAAAACCCGTTTGGACCGTAATAGCCGCCGGGCTCGGCGTCCGGAGAGGTCGCTGCAAACAGCGTTGGCAGCGCGCCTTCGGCGGCGGACTGACTGATCAACGGCTGGAGCAGCCGCCCGATCCGCCACTGGAACGTGTCGATGCCCGGCCCGTTCGCGATGAGATCGGTCCGCGCATAGCCCGGATGGGCGGCAAGGCTCGTCAGGCCCCAGCCGGCGGCAAGACTGCGACGCTGCAGCTCCAGCGCAAACATCAGCATCGCCAGCTTGGATTGGCAGTAGGCGCGCCACGGACGATAGGAATGCCTGCTGTGCAGATCGTCGAAATTGATCGCACCGGAGCGGTGCGCAAGGCTCGAGAGATGGACGACGCGAGGCGCCTTGGCACGGCGAAGCTGCGGCAACAGCCGCGCCGTCAGGGCGTAGTGACCGAGATAGTTGGTGCCGAGCTGCATCTCGAAACCATCCTCCGTCTGCTGCCGCTTCGGCGGTGCCATCACGCCGGCATTGTTGACGAGGAGATCGAGCCGTTCGTTGTCGGCGGCAAAGCGCCCGGCGAAATCGGCGATGGAGGCAAGGCTTGCGAGGTCGAGATGCTCGTAGGCGATCAGAGCGTCGGGAAACCGCTCGCAAATGCCTTCGATCGCCCGCAGGCCCTTTGCGTCGTCGCGGCCGGTGAGTATGACAATGGCACCGGCGCCCGCGAGCGCCATCGCCGTCTCGTAACCGAGCCCGCCCGTCGCGCCGGTCACGACGACGGTCTTGCCGCTGAGTGAGGGAATGCCTGCCGTGCTCCAGTCGGTCATGCCATGTCTCCGCGGCTTTCAGGGGTGGAAAAGGGCCCGCAACCGGTCTAAATGTGCACTGAGTGCAAATTTGCAAGAGGTGAAATGATTTGAAGGCTTCGAAGGTCGCCGGGAAAGGCGTCAAGTCTTTGTCCGCGGAAGGAAAATCCCCGACCGCCGGCCTGCGCGAGCGCAAGCGGCAGGAGACCCGCGAGCGGCTGACCCGCGCGGCGATGACCTTATTCCTCGAGCGCGGGTTCGAGGCCACCACCATCGACGACATTGCGGCGGCAGCGGACGTATCGCGACGCAGCTTCTTCCACTATTTCGCGTCGAAGGAGGACGTGGTCGCCGCCTGGCAGGAGGGCGCAGCTGGCACGCTGGCCGCCGAGATCGTCGCCCGGCCCGCGGACGAATCCATGCTGACAGCGGCGGAGAACGCGATCGCGGCGGCAGTCAAACGGCTCGATCCGGCGGAAGCCGCAGCGATGTCGCGGCTCAAGCGCGACAATCCCGCGCTCCGGGCGCGCGACCAGCTCAAATACGAAAAGCTCGAGCGCGCGCTGGCCGACGGACTGGCACAGCGCGCCCGCACCAAATCGGACCGACAGAAGGCGCGGCTCGTTGCGATGATCGCCACCGGCGCCATGCGCGTCGGCGGCGAGAGCTGGATCGGCGAAGGCGCGCGGGAGAAGCCGGAAGCTTTCGTCAGGCGCACCTTCGATGCGATCAGGGCAATATTGGAGTGAGGTCTCTCACTCCCTGAAAAATGCCAGCAGGTCGGCGTTGATGGTTTCGGCGTGCGTGGTCGGCATGCCGTGCGGGAAGCCCTTGTAGGTCTTCAGGATGCCCTTCTTGAGCAGCTTGGCCGATAGCGGCGCGGAATCGGCGTAAGGCACGATCTGGTCGTCGTCGCCGTGCATCACCAGCACGGGCACGTTGATCTTCTTGAGGTCCTCGGTGAAGTCGGTCTGCGAGAACGCGACGATGCCGTCGTAATGCGCTTTCGCGCCGCCCATCATGCCCTGGCGCCACCAGTTCTGGATCACCGCTTCCGACGGTTGCGCGCCGGGGCGGTTGTAGCCGTAGAACGGACCGGCAGGGAGGTCGCGATAGAATTGCGTGCGACTGGCAGCGAGCTGCTTCTGGAGATCGTCGAACACGCTCTTCGGCAGGCCTCCGGGATTGGCTGCGGTCTGCACCATCAGCGGCGGCACGGCCGAGAGGATCGCGGCTTTCGCCACCCGGCTCTCGCCGTGGCGCGCAATGTAGTGCACGACCTCGCCGCCGCCGGTGGAATGGCCGACATGGATGGCATTCTTGAGGTCGAGATGCGCCGTGAGCGCGGCGAGATCGTCGGCATAGTGATCCATGTCGTGGCCGTCGGCGACCTGCGCCGAGCGGCCGTGACCGCGGCGATCATGGGCGACGACCCGGTAGCCGCATGTGACGAAATACAGCATCTGCGCGTCCCAATCGTCCGACGACAACGGCCACCCATGGCTGAACACGATCGGCTGGCCTGCGCCCCAATCCTTGTAGAAGATCTCGACGCCGTCTTTGGTGGTGATGGTGGGCATGGATTGCTCTCTTTCGATGGAAATTGGCACGCGCACAAGCACTGGCCGGTGATCATCAGATGGTCATGCGATGTCTGAAATCGACGCCTTGCATCGATCCGGAACGTTGAGAATCCTGTGATCAGGCAAACGCCATTGGCCTGAAGCGGCGCCACGCCCCGATGGTGAGCACCACGAAGAACACCAGCACGATGCCCTGCACCACGGCGAACACCGGACCCGACGGCGGCGCCGGCGGCACGGCCGGTGCGAGCGCGGCAAGCGCGGGCACCTTCAGGAACGACTGGATCACCAGCACGAAGACGTTGAAATAGAGCGAGATCATCGCGGTCACGATATAGACCGGGCGCCACACTCCGGCGAGCTTCATGCCGTACAGCGCGATGCAGGCCATCGCGAGCAGCACCAGCGAGATGATGCCGATGATGTGCGATGGCAGCAGCTCCTTGAACGGAAACAGAAAACCGGTGGCGCTGGTGAGGATCGTGGTCAGCAGGAAGATGGCGGTGAGGGCCGGCATCGGCTTCGAGCCAAGCAGGCCGAACATCACGACGAGGCCGGCGACGATGGCGATCAGGCTGATGATGACATGGATCAGCGTAAGGGCGGGCAGACTCAACCCAAGGACCATGACATCTCTCCTATTCTCCGCATTGAGATGATGAGAGTAGTATTACGGTCCTCATGGGATTGCCACCTGCGTTGGCGTCGCATGCGGAAGCACGGCCATGCGTCATCGTGCGAATCGACAAACGCATGGCTGAATTTTTTGCATCGCCGTCGCGAAGGAGGGCAGTCCTCGACGAAAGTTGAAGCGATCTTCACACTTCCTTGGTGTCGAAGATCAAGAGGTCGGCACCGCCACTGGCGAACTTGGGCACGTCGGCGCCGGTCGCCTTGCCTTCCGGACTGGCGAATGCCGCCTGAATGTCGGCCACGCTGTCGAAGGTGAGAATGGCGACGAGATGGATGCCGGAAGGACCGGCGGGAGATGCGACCGGCCCCTTGCTGACGGCGTATTTCTTCAGGCCGGGAAGTTTCTTGGCGAGCGGGATGTGCGTCTCGGCATAGTACTTGTCGAAGGCGGCAGCGTCCTTGGGCGTCTTGTACAGCACGACGATTTCAGCCATTTGGTCCTCCCTTGGGAATCTTTGTTTTTCTACGCGCGGTTGGCCCCGCGACGAGCGATAGTCTGTGGGACGCAGCAAGATGGCAAGCCGGATTCGGCTTGCTATCTCCTTGTCTTCTGCGTGCCTAAAGCGCCGGTTTTGCGGCGTCGCCGAGATAGCCGTGCAGGGAGGCGACGACCTGCGCGCCCTCGCCGATGGCGCCGCCGACGCGCTTGACCGAGCCGGAGCGGACGTCGCCGACGGCATAGACGCCGGGCACGGAGGTTTCCAGCGGCGCCACAAGCTTGCCCTGGTTCTGCTCGGACTGCGCGCCGGTCACGACGAAGCCGCCGCGATCGAGCGTCACGCCGCAGCCGTCGAGCCAGGAGGTGGCGGGATCGGCGCCGACGAACAGGAAGAGATTGCGGATGTCGGCGAAATCCTCGTCGTCCGACAACCGGCTTTTCCAGCGGATGCGCCGCAGCAACGAAGCTTCGTCGCCCTCGAGTGCCGTGATCTCGGTGTTGAACATCAATTCGATGTTCGGCGTCGCTTCGATGCGCTCGATGAGGTAACGCGACATGCTGGCACCCAGGCCACCGCCGCGAATGATCATCAGCACTTTTTTTGCGTGACCCGACAGGAACACGGCGGCCTGCCCTGCCGAATTGCCGGCACCGACGAGGGCCACCTCCTCGCCGGCGCAGAGCCGCGCCTCGACCGGCGAGGCCCAGTACCAGACGCCGCGTCCCTCGAACTTGTCGAGGTTTTCGATCTCCGGCCGGCGATAGCGCGCACCGCTCGCCACCACCACCGCCCGCGAGCGCAACGGATCGGCGCCGTCGAGCGCCACCGAAAATGCGCCATTCTCGCGCGTGCAGTCGAGCGACTTCACGGTCACCGGAATCATGATGTCGGCGCCGAACTTCTGCGCCTGCGTGAAGGCGCGCGCGGTCAGGGCCTGGCCGGAGATGCCGGTCGGAAAGCCCAGATAGTTCTCGATCCGCGCGCTGGCGCCGGCCTGGCCGCCGAAGGCGCGGGTGTCGAGCACGGCGACCGACAGCCCTTCGGACGCGGCATACACGGCGGTTGCGAGCCCGGCGGGTCCACAGCCGACGACCGCAACGTCGTAGATGCGGTCGCCCTTAGCGCCGCCGATCATGCCGATGGCGCGCGCGAGCTGGTCTCGTTGGGATTGCGCAGCACCGCGCCATCAGCAGTGACGACCAGCGGCCAATCTTCGGGCTTCGGCAAATACCGCGCGATCAGTTCGGCCGCATCGCGATCGCGATCGGGATCGAGCAGATGATGCGGCTGGCCGTTGCGGGTGAGGAACCCCTGCAACCGCACCACGCCGGCGGAGTTCGATGGTCCGATCAGCACGGGGCCGCCGGCGCCGTCCTGGATAAGATTGACCCGGCGCAGGATCAGCGCCCGCATGATGCGCTCGCCGAGCTCGGCCTCGGCGACCAGCAGCGCGCGCAGCCGGTCCGGCGGCAGCAGCAGCGTCTCGACATCGCCCTCGGCGCGGCCGTCGACCAGCGCCGGCTGGCCGGAGAGCTGGCTGAGCTCGGCCAGGAATTGCCCCGGCCCCTGGTCGATCACCGGGGTGACGTGACCGAGCCCGTCGCGCTGGGTGATCGCGACAAGGCCCTTCAGCACGACGAACATGCCGGGGCCGGGCTTGCCGGTCTCGAACAGCAACTCGCCATCCACGAAGGTGCGGATTTCGCCGAAGTGCCTGATCCGTTCGATCTCGGCCGGTGTCAGCGCCGGAAAGGTCTGCTCGGGGCGAATGAAGCGCGACAGCTGCGCGTCACGGTCGGTTCGTTGCGGTTCGTCCTGCCCCATGGCCACCTCATGCACTCCAAAATTCGAGCCGCCAGCCTTCAACTTCCGGTCTTGCCGGCGGCCCCCTCATCTAGGGAACCATCTTCGTTCTGCGAGGGGCCGGTCGTTGCGGCGCGTTCGCGGGCCTGCAGCTTCCGCCGCTTCAGGTTCTCGCGCAGGGCCGATTTCAGCCGGTCATCCCGGGACACCCTCGTCTGCCTCGCGCTCTTGTCAGTCTCGTCAGCCATCACGGATCCATCACAGCAACCGGCAGCAGGATGCCACCGAAGTGTGGCAGCTCAAGAGGCCGACGCGATCCGATCGTGCGAAACGCGAAATGGAGCGAATCCGGCGTCCCCGGCAACTGGCCAGTTGGCCGGGGATATCGGACCCCGAATGGACGGAAAGCTAGGAGTTTCAAGCCAAAATGGGCATTCTGGCCCTGATATCGGCCCGATTTTCTCATTTTGGCAGGACTTGCAAGCTTGCACAGGAGGGGGGCTTGTGGCAGATATCGGCCCGCTTGGTAGGCCCCCTCGGGCGCCCGATTCTTCACCAGCACATGCTGCCGTAGCTCAGTGGTAGAGCACTCCATTGGTAATGGAGAGGTCGACAGTTCAATCCTGTCTGGCAGCACCACCTATCCCCATTAAAGCGAGCCTTGAAACAGGCCTTATTGAAACAAGCCTTGCGCCTGGCCAGCGAGCCCGCAACTCCCCGGATGCCATCGTGATCAAACGTTCCCTGCCCTATGAAGGACTGCTCCACGAGATCGTCGAGCATAATGGCGTGCTCTATCTCGGCGGCATCGTCCCTGAAGATGCGGGGCTCGATATGGCGGGCCAGGCGGACGATGTGCTGCGCCAGTTGAAGACCCTGCTTGGCGGGGCCGGCTCCGATCTCTCCTGCGTTCTGCAGGTGACGATCTTCATGGCTGATCTCGCCGACAAGGCGGCATTCAACCAGGTGTGGAAGCGCTATTTCACCGCGGACCATCTGCCGGCGCGCGCCGCCATCGGCGTTGCGGATCTCGGCCCGGGCGTCAAGCTGGAGCTGACGGCGATCGCCGCCCGCCGCTGATCCTCAAGCGGCACCGGCAAGGCGAAAAGCTCGGTCTGTCCGGTGTTCACACATGAAGCAACCTTCTCGCGTCGCGAAGCGTCCGAGTTTTGCTGTTGACCCTGTCCAAGTGAAGAGGGAGCAGGGAAGGCCGGGTGCCGGCTGACACCCGTGATCCGCCGCGCGAAGAATTTGCACACGCAAATGCGCAGGCGGGACGACAGGTGGGCCGGAAAACACCCGGCCTTCCCTGCGCGATGGTTTGACGGCTTATGCCTGCTCTCCCCGGAGCCGAGTTCCCTCTGGCCTCCGTCACCTCGCGAATTGGCGATGTCCCGAGACCCGGTTGAGCCCCGACCCATGTCCGCAAGGCTCGACCGTAGCAACGACGGTCAGGACCACACGGTTTTGCCGCACGCAGCCGGCCCGGCTTCGCCGGACCCGAGCGCCGTTCGTCCGCACGCAGTCGGGACCTCACGAGGTTCATCTCGCCCTGGTCCCACCTCGCGTGCCCGGCGCTGCCGCGTCCACCGCATCCCCGCCCACGTTCGTGACGACGTACGATCGCCCCTCTCCTCGGGCCGGGAAGGCAGGAATATGGCGCAATTCCGAATTTCGGTAAAGCGGAATATTTTCGCGAGAGGGGATTGACGTGATTTTGGGAGAGGCGGGTGTTTTGCCTGACGGGTCAGAAGTCGTTGCGATCGATATCCGCTACGGTGGCGCTTCTCCGCAAAAATGCAGACGTTCTGTCCTTTTGACCGCCGAATTCATGGTGATAGTATCGTAACCTGCGGTCCGTCCGGGAGGACACCATGGAATGGTTTGACCGGCTGTTTGGAAGGACGTCGTCGCCTCCGACCCGGCTCTTTGCGAGATTCAGGCGGACGTCGAGGGCACCGACTGATTCCGACCTTCTGAAAATCGCCAAAGACCGGAAAGGGCATATCTCGCGAAGAGCCGTGCGAGATGAATATAATCGGCTTGTCTTGGAGAAATACGCGCACGATAAGTCGTGATTTCCAAGACCGATCGAGCCTTGCTCAGTGGCGAAACGTGATGGTTTCGCAACGGCCCTACCCGTCCTGCGCACCATCAATTGAGCTAGCCACCTGCAATGCCGCGAACCGATCGTCTGACCGTCGCAGCCGCCGGCACAGCTCGCGATTGATGTTCTGCAGGATGATCACGTAGGCGTGGATATCGGTCTTGTAGCAGGCGTAGAGCTTTTGGGCCGTCAGCTCGTACAGTTCGGTCGGGCTTTCCGCCACCACCGTGGCGGAGCGGTTTTGCATTTCGATCAGCGTCATCTCGCCGAAGAAATCACCACGCTCCAGGCCGGAAAGCGGGATGACACTGCCCGAACTGGCGCGTTTGCTCACCGCCAGCCGGCCGGATTTGACGATGAACATCGAGCGTCCCGGCCCGCCCTCCGCGACGACGGTCGCTCCGGCATCGAAGCGGCGCTCGACCAGCATTGAAATCAGGAGGTCGAGGCTCGGCTCCGGGAGACCGCCGAAGAACGGTGTGGTGAGCAGGAAGGCTTTCAGATCGGGATCGCTGGCGGCCATTGCGCAAGGATATGCGCCCTCGCCATCTGCGACAAGCAGAGGACACCGGCGCTGACGCCACCCAATGAGTGAGGCTCAATGTGTTCGATCAAGTGTGTTCGGATCAAGGAGCTCTGCGACGCGCGGTCAGTTCCGCGCGTTTACTGCCGCGCAACACTCTCGGCGCGAGGCGTCTGTCGTCTCCAGAGGTCGATCAAGACCTTTGCGGTGACCGCAAGGACGAGCGCGCACAGCGCCGCTTTCGAAATCGTTTCCATCGTCCCCTCGATCAGCAGGCAATGCACCACGCTGCCTGCGACGATGACGATCGCGAGGGGGATATGGATGATGCGCCAGGTTCGCAGCCGCAGTCCCAGCCGACGGCGCAGCAGAGCCAGAAGCGCGACGATGAAGATGGCCCACATCGCGGTCACGCCGAAGGGGGAGAACGGCGTCGGCGATGCAAAGAGAAGCGCGTCGATCATGTCGGGCGGGCTGGTGAACCAGAGGCCGGCGACATGAATCACAATCGCCACAGCAAGCGTGCCGCCGATCCAGAGATGGGCGCGCCGTCGGCGATAGGCGGACAGGCCCGGCAGATATCCGCCGATCAGCAGGGGCTGCACGAGCACGAGACCGAGGGCGACGATCCCTGCGAAGCCGGCGAGAATGTAGACCGGGCCGCGCCATGCGAGTTGCTCGCTTGCCGCAGCAGCGGCGATCGGCACGCCGACAGCCAGGGCAAGGGCACCCCAGATCAGGAATGCCCGGGCCGATCTCCACCGCTTCATTTGCAAGTCAGCTTTTGCAAGTCAGCTCAGGCCGGCTGAAGCACGAAATGCGCCTCGAGGCTGGTTTCCTTGGCGCTCCGCATCACCGGCCGCAGGAACACCGTTTTGAATTCGCCGCTGTCATAGGCGAGGTGGCCATGCGGCTGGCCGAAGATCGGAATGATCTGCGGCATCTCGAGCCGGAACTTGCCGTCCTTGTCGGTGAGCGTGGCGCCATGGCTCTGCGGCTCGTGCTCCTGCCCTTCGACGGTGTGCGCCCAGATCTGGATGCGCTGCCCGGCGAGCGGAGCGCCGTCACCGGCGCGGCGGACGGTGCCGCTCATCCAGAAGCCGCCCTTGCCGATCCGCTCCACGATCGCTGCGCCCTTGCGGTAGTTGTTCGCCCCGCCCGACATCGACTGGGTCGGTGCGAGGCCATCCGCGTGCGCGGGCAACAGGAGCCCGGAAACGCCGGTTGCCAAAACCCCTGTTGCAACAAAGGAGCCGCCAGTAGCGAGCAGGTTGCGGCGGCTAAGTACGACCCTCGTCATGTCAGTTCCTCCTGACAACCGTGCAGTTGCTCGGCAAACTACAACACCAGGCGCAAAACGCCCAGTTCAGGCGGAGGGCGCCATAGGTCGCAATAACAGTGTTGTGAACCGGAGCCTCATAGCTCGCAGCGGGCAGGATGGGTGGCGCGGCTGCGAACCCGCGAGCCGTGCTGACGAAGCGTGATGGTCTTCGCGAGGCTCTACCCATCCTGCAACGCTGCCACTACATGTCTTTGCTGAAGACGCGCATGATCGCGTAGCCCTCCACACCGGCAGCCCTCACATGATCCCCTTCTCCGTGCTCGACCTCGCCCCCATCCGCCAGGGCAGCGATGCCGCGCAGGCGTTTCGCAATTCGCTTGATCTTGCCCAGCATGCGGAGAAGTGGGGCTACAAGCGGTTCTGGCTCGCCGAGCATCACAACATGACGGGCATCGCGAGCGCGGCGACGTCGGTGGTGATTGCCCATGTCGCGGGCGGCACCAAGACGATCCGGGTTGGCTCCGGCGGGATCATGCTGCCGAACCATTCGCCGCTTGTCATCGCCGAGCAGTTTGGCACGCTGGAATCGCTCTATCCCGGGCGGATCGATCTCGGGCTCGGCCGGGCGCCCGGCACCGACCAGTTCACCGCGCGGGCGCTGCGGCGCGACCTCGCCACCACCTCCGAGAATTTTCCGCATGACGTGCTGGAGCTGCAGTCGCTGCTCGGCGACGTGCAGCCGAACCAGGCGATCCGCGCCGTGCCCGGCATGGGGACCAAGGTGCCGCTCTGGATCCTGGGATCGAGCACGTTTGGCGCGCAACTGGCGGCCATGCTCGGCCTGCCGTTCGCGTTCGCCTCGCATTTCGCGCCGCAGATGATGATGCCGGCGCTGCGCGAATATCGCGCGCGCTTCGAGCCCTCGGCCCAGCTCGACAAGCCCTATGCGATGATCGGCGTCAACGTGTTCGCGGCCGACAGCGACGCGGAGGCACAGCGCATGTTCTCCTCGCTGCAGCAGCAGTTCATCAACCTGCGCCGCGGCACGCCGGGGCCGCTGCCGCCGCCGGTCGATGACATGGACGCGCTGTGGTCGCCGGCGGAGAAGGCCGGCGTCGGCCAGTCGCTATCCTGTTCCGCGGTCGGCTCGCCGGCCGTGGTGGAAGAGAAGCTGAAGGCGCTGATCACTGAAACCGGCGCGGACGAATTGATGACGACGGGGCAGATCTACGACCACGCCGCGCGGCTGCGCTCATTCGAGATCGCGGCCGAGGTGCGCGATCGGCTGGCGAAGCAGCCGGTGGTGTAAGGGCGGGAACCACGCCGTCATTGCGAGCGCAGCGAAGCAATCCAGAGATCCCTCCGTGGAAGGACTCTGGATTGCTTCGTCGCTTCGCTCCTCGCAATGACGCGGTGAGGTCCGAGCCTAGTCCGGAAAGCCGAACAGCTTGGCCGGATTGTGCACGAGAATCTTCTCCAGCTCGGCCTGATCAGGCGCGTAGCGATACATCAGCTCTAACAGGTCGGCATCGTTCGGCGGCTGCTTCACCGAGACCGGGTGCGGCCAGTCGCTGGCCCAGACGCAGCGATCGGGAGCGGCCTCGATATAGGCGCGCGCGATCGTGATCACGTCGTCGTAGGGAGCCCCGGTCTTCGACGTCTTTTCGCCGAGCGAGAGCATCACCCAGAAATTGCCCTTGGCCAGCAGCTCCAGCATCTTGCGCAGGTTCGGGTCGGCCTTGCCGGCTTCGGGATCGGGGCGCGCCATGTGGTCGATCAGCACGGGGACGTCGAGATTCTCATATTTGGCGACGCTCGACATGATGCCGTCCTTCTCCGGCTGGATCTTGGCGTACCAGCCGAGTTCGCGGATGCGCGCGATCGCGCGGGCGAAATCGGCATCGGACAGCACGGCACCGAGTTCCTGGCGGAAGCTGAAGCGTGCGCCGCGCACGCCGGCATCATGCAGCTTGGCGAGGTAAGAGTCGCTCGCCTCGGCGAACACCAGCGCGTTGGCGCAGCCGCGATAGTTCGGGCCCATCGCAGCGAGGCCGTCGAGCACGACGGCATGGTCGGCGCCGTAAGTCGTGGTCTGCACGATGATGCCGCGCTCGATGCCGAGCGCCTTGTGCATGCGCAGCGCCGCTTCCCAGGTCGCGGTCGGCATCCGATAGGCGGCACCGGGGCGCTCCGGGTATTTGTCGATGGGTCCCAGCACGTGGAACTGGCTGTCGATGGTCCTCAGTGGCGGCGCCTTGCTCGGCCGGCGCGGGTTCGGATCAAACGGCAGATATGTCGGCATGCGCGAAACTCCTCAGTCGATCACGGCGGTGAAGTCGCACTGCACCAGCGCGCCGCCATCCATGTTGTCCATCGGCAGCGCGTGACGCGCCGGGCGGGAATGCTCGTTCGGAAACATCTTGAGCCATTCGACATTGACCGGCCCGCGCTGCGTGCGATCCTTCAGCCATACCGTCATCTTGATGATGTCGTCGGTGGTGCCGCCGGCGGCCTCCACCGTCGCCTTCATATGCGCGAACATGTTGGCGCATTGCGCGTCAAGACTTTCGGGCATTGCATTGGTTGCGGGATCGCGGCCAAGGATGACGCCCGACATCATGAGATTGCCGATGCGGCAGGCGTTCGGAATCGGATTGACGTGCTTGAAGCCGCCGATGTGGATGCTCTTGCGCCGTGTCATGGTGCGCTCCCTGCTGCTTGTTGGTTCAGACGAACTGGCACGACACCGAGCCGAACGCGCCGTAGTCGGCATGAAACGTGTCGCCGCGGCTGATGTCGACGGGACGCGTGAACGATCCCGCCAGCACCACCTCGCCGGCGGCGAGATATTCGTCATGCGGCGCGAGGCGGTTGGCGAGCCAGGCGATGCCGTTGGCGGGGTGATTGAGCACGCCGGCGGCAAGCCCGGTCTCCTCGACCTCGCCGTTGCGGAACAACAGCGCGCCGATCCAACGCAGATCCGCATCCATCGGGCGGAACGGCCGGCCGCCGAGCACCAGCGCGGCATTCGCGGCGTTGTCGGAGATCGTGTCCATGACCTTTCGCATCTTGCCGGTCTCAGGATCGACGCGATGCATGCGCGTCTCCAGAATCTCCAGCGCGGGCGTCACGTAGTCGGTGGCGTTGAGCACGTCGAAAATGGTGCAATCGGGACCGCGCAGCGGCGCCTTCAGCACGAAGGCTAGCTCGACCTCGATGCGCGGCGCGTGGAAGCGGTCGAACGGAACAGGCGTGGCGTCGGCATAGAACATGTCGGCGAACAGCACACCGTAATCCGGCTCGGAAATGCCGACCGCATTCTGCATCGCCTTCGAGGTCAGGCCGATCTTGTGGCCCTTGATGACGCGGCCGCGGCCGAGCTGGAGCTTGGTCCAGGCGCGCTGGATGGCGTAGGCATCCTCGATGCTGAAGTCGGGATACTCCTTCGAGAACATCGGGATCAGCGCCTTGGTGCGCTCGGCTTCATCCAGGCGCGCGGCTAGGCGTTCGATCGTGGCGGTATCCAGCATGACCTAGCTCTCCGCCGCCACGGTGTTGCGCAGCACGCCGATGCGGCTCGACTCGACTTCAACGACATCGCCGACCTTCAGCCAGCGCGGCGGATCGAAGCGCGCGCCCGCCCCGGTCGGCGTGCCCGTCACGATCATGTCGCCGGGCTTCAGGGTGGCGAAGGTCGAGAGATAGGAGATCAGGAAATCGAACGGGAACATCAGCCGCTCGGTCGTGTCCTGCTGCCGCACCTCGCCGTTGACGCGCGTGATGATGTCGTGCGGCCCGCGCGGATCGAGCTCGTCGGCGGTGACGATCCACGGGCCAATGCTGCCGGAACGGTCGAAATTCTTGCCCTGCGTGACGTTGAACTTGCCGTGGCGCAGCCAGTCGCGGATCGTGCCCTCGTTGCACAGCGTCATACCGAAGATGTGCGACCAGGCCTGTTCGCGCGGGATGTGACGGCCGCCCTGCCCGATCACGATGACGAGCTCGCCTTCATAATCGAGCTGATCCGAAACCTTGGGCTTCTCGATCGGCTGGCCGGAGCCGGTCATTGAGGACATGCTGCGCACGAACAGGCTGGGATATTTGGGCAGGTCCGAACTGTCTTTATATTCGGCGTTGCGCTCGGCATAGTTGACGCCGATGCACCAGAGCTTTTCCGGCGCCAGCACCGGCGGCAACAGGACGAGTTTTTCGAGCGGGTAGTCGGGCTTCTGCCCGGCCGCCGCTTCCTGCGCATCGGACAGCGCATTCGCTGCGATCAACGCCTTCACGTCGGAGAAGTCGCGGCCGATCCGCCTGGTCAGATCGATCACACCGCCTTCGACGGCAGCACCATAGCGCGGCTCTCCGTTCACGAGATAGCTCAGGAGTCGCATTGTCGTTTTCTCCAATGATCTTGAGACGCTTGGCCCGCGTGAGCGGCCGCACGCTCAGTCGGTCGACTTGGGCGTCTGAAACACGGTCTTCAGCGTCACGATCTCGCCGAGGCGGGCGTAACGCGGGCCCCCGATGCGCGCGATCGGGTCGAGCGCTTTCGTCTCGACCTTGCCGTCATTGACGAGGCCGTCGCGCAAATGGAACATCACGACCTCGCCGACGATGAGCCGGCTCTTGGCGTCGCCGAATTCGAGGCACTGCCGGAAACGGCACTCCATCGCTACGGGTGCAGCGGCGAGCCGGCGCACCTTGACGAGATCGCAGGACAGCGTTTCGAGTCCGAGATGCTCGACCTCGCTGATTTCAGGCGGATGCTCGACAGAGCTGTCGTGCACCGCTGACATCAGCGGCGTGTCGGCGATGTGGATCACATATTCCTCGATATCGAGGATGTTGTGCGCGGTGTCCTTGTAATCGGCGCCCTTGCGGCCGACGCTGATGGCGAGCATCGGCGGCTTCTGCGAGACGAAGGTGAAGGCGCTGAACGGGGCGAGGTTGAGCACGCCGCTGCGCGACAGGCTCGTCACCCACGCGATCGGGCGCGGCACCACGATGCCGGTCATCAGCCGGTAGATGCGCTCGGCGCCGAGCTCGGTGGGATCGATCCGCATCGGTCAATCCGCCCTGATATTGGCCTTGCGCACCACCGGAATCCACTTGGCGTCCTCGCGTTCGAGATAGGCCTTGAATTCGCCCGGCGTCATCAGCGTGGCTTCGCCGCCGAGCTTCTCGAACTTGTCGATCACGGCAGGATCCTTCAGGATCGCGACCAGCGTCTCGTGCAGCTTGTCGACGATGGGCGCGGGCGTGCCTGCGGGCGCGAACAGGCCGGTGAAGGTCTGGCCGTCGAAATCCTTGTAGCCGAGCTCGGCGAAGGTCGGCACATCCGGCAGCGACTTCAGCCGGTGCGGGCTGGTCACGGCCAGCGCGCGGAACAGGCCGGCCTTGATGTGCTGGAGGCTGACCGTGAGCTGGTCGAAGGCGAACTGCACCTGGCCGCCGAGCAGATCGTTGATCGCGGGCGCATTGCCGCGATAGTGCGCGGTGACCCATTGCAGGCCGAGATTCGACTGCATCAGCTCGCTGAGCAGGTGGTTTGTGGTGCCGGGGCCGGGCGAGGCCATGGTCAGCTTGCCGGGCTCGCGCTTGGCGAGCTCGAGGAACTCCTTGAGCGTCGTCGCCTGCACCGACGGATGCACCTCGAGCACCAGCGGCGTCATCGAGATCGTCGAGATCGGGAGGAAATCCTTCTTCCAGTTATAGGCCTCGCGCTTGTTGATCTCGGTCGCGAACAGCACCGGACCGTTCGCGCCGACAAACAGCGTGTAGCCGTCGGGTGCCGACTTCGCGAAGGCTTCGCCCGCGATCATGCCGCCGGCGCCGGCCTTGTTCTCGATGACGAAGGGCTGGCCGAGCTTTTCCTGGAGCTTGTCGGCGACGATGCGCGCGGCGCTGTCGACGTTGCCGCCGGCGGGATAGGGCACGATCAGCTTGACGTTGCGCGCCGGCCATTCCTGGCCCGATGCGGGGCCGGCCAGCATTGCAGTGACGGCAGCTATGGCAGTCCAGATTAGTCTCATGTTAACCTCCCGGCGACGCTACGAACTCAGTTCGAATGCCCGACGTCTCGCATGGCATTCCGATTGGGCCGCAATCTCCAGATGCGCGCTTGCCCTGTCGAGGGAATTGTGGCGTTCTTGTCCATAATATGGACAAGACGCGTTCAACGAAATCCGCCGGTGGCGCCGAGGAGCCGCGGCAGGGCGCGCAGGCGATCCGGCGCGCGCTGGCGGTGCTGCGCATTCTCGCCGCAGGGCGCGAGGCCGGTGTGCCATTGGCCGAGGTGGTGCGGGCGACCGGCCTCACCCGCCCGACCGTGCATCGCATCGTCCACGTGCTGATCGAGGAAGGCATCGTCGAGCGGCACGAGCGGACCGGCCGCTACGCCATCGGCAACCAGGTGCCGGAGCTGGCGCTGGCGCGTCCCCGGCCCTCGCGGCTCTTGGTCGCAGCAAATCCGTCGCTGCAGCGCGCTTCCGCGGAGATCGGCGACACGCTGTTCCTGACGGTGCGCACCGGCAACGATACGCTGTGTGTCGATCGCCGGATCGGCGTCTATCCGATCCAGGTGCTGTCGATCGAGGTCGGCGCGCGCCGGCCGCTCGGCGTCTCCAGCGCCGGCGTCGCCATCCTCGCCGCAATGCCGGCGCAGGAGGCGCGAAAGATCGTCGTAGCCAACGAGAAGAGATTCGAGGCCTACCGGACCGATGTGGCAACGGTGCTGGGCGAGATCAGCGCCGCGCGGCGTCTCGGATACGGCATGAGAGAGATCGGCCTGGTACAGGGCACGAAGTCCATCTCGACCTGGATCAAGACGCCGGACGGGCAGCCGGCCGCAGCGATGACCGTCTCCGCGGTGCGGACGCGGCTCGGACCAAGGCGCGAGCAGGAGGTCGCGGAGATCTTGCTGCGGGAGGCGCGGAATATCGAGCAGGCGATCGGCGGTTAGCTTTGGACAGTGCCGTTTCACCTCGCCCCGCTTGCGAGCGGGACGCACCGCCGGTACGGCGCTGTCAATGGCTGACTTCATGCGCGATTTTATGGCACAACGGCCACCCTTACTGACCGAGCAACGAGGCCATGTATGCCCGCGCCAAAACCGCCTGCTTTCGAGACCCTGAGCCTGCATGCGGGCCAGCATCCGGATCCCGTGACCGGCGCCCGCGCGGTGCCGATCTACCAGACCACGTCCTACGTGTTTCAGGATTCCGATCACGCCGCGGCGCTGTTCAACCTGGAGCGCGCCGGCCACATCTATACCCGCATCTCCAATCCGACCACGGGCGTGCTCGAGGAGCGGCTTGCGGCCTTGGAAGGCGGCGTCGGCGCCATCTGCACCGCCAGCGGCATGGCCGCGCTGCATCTGGCCATCGCGACGCTGCTCAATGCCGGCGACCACATCGTGGCGTCGAGCTCGCTCTATGGCGGCACCATCAACCTGCTCGCGCATACGCTGCCGCGCTTCGGCATCACCACCACTTTCGTCAAGCCGCGCGATCTCGACGCATTCCGCGCGGCGATCAAGCAGAACACCAAGCTCGTGATCGGCGAGACCATCGGCAATCCCGGGCTCGAGGTGCTCGACATCCCCAAGGTCGCGGCGATCGCGCATGAAGCCAAGATCCCGCTGCTGATCGACAACACCTTTGCCACGCCCTATCTCAGCCGCCCCATCGAGCTGGGCGCCGATATCGTCATGCATTCGGCGACCAAATGGATCGGCGGCCATGGCATCGCGATCGGCGGCGCCATCGTCGACGGCGGCCGCTTCGACTGGCGCGGCTCCGGCAAGTTCGGCGTGCTGACCGAGCCCTATGGCGGCTATCACGGCATCGTCTTCGACGAGCAGTTCGGCACCGCCGCCTTCATCATGCGCGCGCGCACGGAAGGCCTGCGCGATTTCGGCGCCTGCCTGTCGCCGACCAACGCGTTCCAGCTCTTGCAAGGCGTGGAGACGCTTCCCGTGCGCATGGACCGCCACGTGCAAAACACGCATCTCGTGCTGGAAGCACTCAAATCCAACAAGGCTGTCGACTGGGTGCTGCATCCCTCGCTGGAAAATCACCCCGATTACCAGCTCGCAAAGCAGTTGCTGCCGCGCGGCGCCGGCTCGATCGTGTCCTTCGGCATCAAGGGCGGCCGGCCCGCGGGCCGCAAGTTCATCGAAAGCCTGCGCATGATCAGCCATCTCGCCAATGTCGGCGACGCCAAGACGCTGGTGATCCACCCGGCTTCGACCACGCATCAGCAGATGGATGCCGAGCAGCTCAAGGCCGCCGGCATCGGCGAGGAGCTGGTGCGGCTGTCGGTCGGAATCGAGACGGCCAGCGACATCATCGACGATCTCGCCCAAGCCCTGCGCATCTCGCAAAAGGTCTGACGCCATGAAGCTTTCCGTCAACGGCACTGAAGTGTTTGCAGCAACCGGCGGCCGCGACTTCGACAAGTCGCTGCCCGCAGTCGTCTTCATCCACGGCGCCGGCTTCGATCATTCCACCTGGGCGCTGCACACACGCTGGTTCGCCCATCACGGCTTTGCCGTGCTGGCGCCCGACCTGCCCGGCCACGGCCGCTCTCCGGGGCCTTCACTCGGCAGCATCGCGGAGATGGCCGATTGGACGGCGGCGCTGCTGGATGCAGCCGGCGCCACCAAGGCGCATCTGATCGGCCATTCCATGGGCTCGCTGATCTCGCTGGAGACGGCGGCACGCCATCCCAACAAGGTCTCCGCGCTGAGCCTGATCGGCACCGCCGCGACCATGACGGTCGGTCCCGATTTGCTGAAGGCGGCCGAAGCCAACACGCAGGATGCAAACGACATGGTCTCGATCTGGGGCCTCGGCTTCAAGGCCGAGCTCGGCGGCAGCCTCGCACCGGGCTTGTGGATGCATGGTGGCGCGCAGGCCGTGCTTCAGGCTTGCGAGCCCGGCGTGCTGTTCAAGGATCTGTCCGCCTGCAATGCCTATGCGAACGCGCTTGCCGCCGCAGCGAGCATCAAGGTGCCGACGACGCTCATTCTCGGCGAGCGGGACATGATGACGCCGGCCAAGGCGGGCAAGGCGCTCGCCGCCGCGATTCCGCATGCAAAGACGGTCGTGGTGCCCGGTGCCGGCCACATGATCATGGCCGAGCGCCCGGACGAGTTGCTGGCTGCGTTGAGGAACTAGGCGGATCGATCTTCCGTCTTGCGCGTTGCGATCGGATATCCCTCTCAATCAAGAAGGGGAACTGGATCATGCCAAGACAGGAAGTCATCCGTAAGGCCAAGCAGGACAAGCGTGCCGGCAAATCGCCGAGCACGCAGGCCGGCGAATTTGTCAAGGACGAGTTCGACAAGATCAGGAAAGGCAAGCACGGCGCGCGCTCGACCAAGCAGGCCATCGCCATCGGCCTGTCCGAGGCACGCCGCGCCGGTGTCGATCTGCCGCCGCCGCGCAAGGGGCGCACCAAGAAAGCGACGCGCCGTAGCGCTAAATATGCCTATGACGTCGGTCAGGGCAAACGCACGCCGAAGCGCCGCCCGCGCGTCTCGCGTGCGGTCGAGAACGTCCTGAAGAAGGAGCCGCGCTCGACCGCATCGCGCAGTGCGCTGTCGAAGCAGGGCAAGCGCGCCGCGAGCCGGCGAACCGCGGCGTCGCGTTCTGCCGCAGCGCGCAAGGCGAGCCGCACCAAGGGCGCCAAGGTCCGCTCCGCCGCCGCAAAGAAGGCGGCGCGCACCAGGGCGCGCCGCAGGAGCTGATCAGTCGCGCTGCTTCAGGAGCCCGGCGTCCATTTCCAGACGATGTCGGAGACGTTGACCGGCCTCGGGATCAGGCCGAGCCTTGCAAACCGGTCAGCAACCGCTTGCTGCGTCTTGATCACCTCCGCGTCCAGCGGCACGACGCTGTACGTCGAGCGATTGATGAATCGGCGGACAGCCTCGATGTCCACGCCCGTTGCCTCGGACTGCGCCTTCGCGACCTCCTCGTGATGCGTCTCTGCCCACACGCCTTCGGAGCCGAAGGTGGTGTTGAGCTTGGCGACCAGCGACGGATACTTTTCGACGAAATCCGCGTTGGCGATGTAATAAGCGTTCGGCTTGTGAACGTCCTTGTCGAAAGCAAGAATGCGCGCGTTCTCCTTCAGTTCCGCGAGCGCGAGATACGGATCCCAGATCGACCAGGCATCGACCGAGCCCTTCACGAAAGCCGCTGTTGCGTCCGCAGGCGCGAGCGGTGCCGGTATGACGTCGGACCAGGACAGGCCGGCCTTTTCGAGCGCGGCGACGAGCAGATTATGTGCGCTCGATCCCTTGCCGAAGGCAACGCGCTTGCCCTTGAGATCAGCCAGCGTCTTGATGGCCGAATGCTTCGGCACGATGATCGCTTGGGTGTTGCCCTCCGATTTCACCGCGGCGACGTAGCGGATCTTCGCACCGCCAGCTTGCGCGAAGATCGGCGGGGAGTCGCCGACATAGCCGAAATCGACGCTGCCGACATTGATGGCCTCCAGCAGCGGCGGACCGAACTGGAAGTCGACCCACTTGATCTCGATGCCCAATGGCCTGAAGGCGTTCTCGAGCGTCTGACGCTGGCGCACCGCGGGGAAGAAGCCACCTTTCTGCGTGCCGATGCGGATTTCCGCCGGCTTGTCCTCGGCGTACGCGGGTGCAGCCAGGGCCGTCGCAAGCAACAGCGTCGCTGCCAGGATGTGTCGTCGGTTGATCATAAGGCGGTCCTTTCGGTGGGATCAGTTGGCGAAGAAATGCGAACTCGCGCGGCGGGTCCGCCCGGAGAACACGGCACGGGCGGCGCGCTCGGCCTCGCGGGCCGAACGGAACTGGCGGCCTTCGAGGCTGTCGAACAGGCGCTCGGAGGAGAAGAAGCGGAAGCCGCGCTCATCTCTCGTGATGATGCCGGCTGCGCGATCGTGGATCTCGATGATGTAGGCGTTCGACTGGGTCTGGGACATGACTGCTCGTTCGCCGAAATTTCGGCGTTCCTGTCTTGGGATTTTTGGTGTGAGGTGCTGCTAGGAGACCGTCAGCAACAACAACAGGCGCCCGTTGCCGCCGAGAAACAGCGCCGCGTCATGCACGCATGCATGTCATTCGATTTGCGCTGGCGATCGGCTCTCATGGTGCGACTTGGGCTCGAGGAGCAGTCTCTACGCTCCGAATATCGAGCGATTGGCGCGACAGGTCAATGAAATGACTATCCATATTTGTGGCCGGCGCGCCGGGGCGCTTCTCTCGGCGCAAGCACTGGCAGGCGGATTCATCTCGCGATGAGTTCAACACGGGCCCGCGGGCGGCGTGATACGCTTCAGTAGCCAGAACCAGGCAATACGGGAGGTACAGAGATGGCCGATGATCTGAAGGGGCGCACCGCGCTCGTGACCGGCGGGTCGCGCGGGATCGGCGCCGCGATCTGTCGCGCGCTGGCCGAAGCAGGCGCTGCCGTGGCGATCAATTGCCGAGAGCGGATCAGCCAGGCCGAGCAGCTCGCTGGCGAGATCGTCAAGCAAGGCGGCCGCGCCATCGTCGTCGCTGCTGACGTCTCGCAGCACGGGGCCGTGGCCGGCATGGTCGAGCGCGTCACGGCGGGGCTCGGGCCGGTCGACATCCTCGTCAACAATGCCGGCATCGCCATCACGCGCGGCATCGACGATCTCACCGAAGACGATTTCGACCGCACCATCCTGGTCAACCTGAAATCCGCCTTCCTGTGCACGCAAGCCGTGCTGCCGTCGATGCGATCAAGGAAATGGGGCCGCATCGTCAACATCTCCTCGGGCGCGGCGCGCGGCGCCGGCTCGATCGGCCCGCACTACAACGCGTCCAAAGCCGGCATGGAAGGCCTCACGCGAGGTTATGCCGCGCGGTTGGTAAAGGAAGGTATCACCGTCAACGCAGTGGCGCCGTCTTTGATCGAGACTGACATGATGAGCGGCCAGCCCCAACTCGTCAGCCGCATCCCGCTCGGCCGCTTCGGCACGGCAGAGGAGGTGGCAAAGGCCGTGATGCTGCTGGTCGACAACGCCTATATGACCGGGCAGACCGTGGCGCTCAGCGGCGGGATGACGTTCAACTAGCGCGGCAGCCGTCGCCGCGGATTCTCTTTCCTTCTCCCCTTGCGGGAGAAGGTGGCGCGATGTCCAGACCGGATAGATTGGTAACACAGTAGACCGGATGGATGGGTGACAGTTCTCTGTCGGCTGGGAGGATCAGCCGATGCCTTGGCGAGAGAGCTGTGCAGTGGACCAACGGGTGAGCTTCATATCGGATCAGCGAACCGGCATGTGGACG
>NZ_RQIT01000040.1 GCF_003837805.1 Bradyrhizobium sp. RP6
GCGGCACATTGCCGGAACGGCGTGGTCGACCAAATGCTACATGAACATGCGACCGCTCTATCAGCCACAACTCTCTGAAACCGGAGCCGTCGCCTGATCAAAAGTGCGAAAGATTCTGGACAGTACCTACGGTAGGCGTGTGCGATGTAGAACGATCCTCAACGGCCAAATTCTGCAGACATTGCTCAGATTTTGATTCACACTGGCTGATCTAGATCACAATCATCACTTGATTGGGATTTGCTACTCGGCACATGACATGACGAGGGGCCCGTTTGATTTGGATCATGGACCTTCCGGAATACCCGCTCAGCCAGTCGCCGGTGGTTCGCACCCGCGCTTCGGATGAAAGGACGAATGCGCTGTTTGCGGTGTCTGGAGCAACTGGATCTAAGGGCGCCAAACTGGCCGACTTTACGGTTGTCGGACAACGTGACGAGGTAGGCTGCGGGCCAATACCAGTAGTCAGGCATCCAGCCTTGCAAGTTCGTCGCGGTCGAGCAGTTCGACCCGTCGCTGGGTCGCCCCGCCTAAACGCAAGAGATTCTGGTCTCGCAATATGGAAAGGGCGCGAGAGACGGTTTCCAGCGTCAGCCCGAGATAGTCGCCGATGTCGCGGCGGTTCATCGGCAAGATCATCATGTCGGGGTGATCCTGCCGCTGGTCCATTTCAAGCAGGAATGCCGCCACCTTCTCCAGCGATGTCTTCCGGCCCAGCAGCAGCATGCGGTTCTCGGCGTGCTGGAGGTTTTGCGTGACGAAACCGATGAGGTTCATTGCACCCTTCTCTCGGCTTGTCATCGCGTCTAGCACGTTGCGTCGCCGCGTGATCCGCACTGTCGTTTCAATGATCGCTTCCGCATTGAAGCGATGCGTTGCCCCGTTTTCAAAACCAAACATGTCCCCGGGTAGATGAAACGAGTTGATATGACGACGACCATCGGGAAGCATTTTGCAAGTACGCACCGCGCCGGAGGTGATCTGGTAGACGTACTCCGCGTCCTCGCCTTCGCCGAAAATCTCCATGCCCCGACGGTATTTGAACTCGCTGCAAAAAGCGCGCTCGCCCGTCAGTGCTGCAAGATGTCCGTCGCTGGGACAGCTTGCCGGGTTGATCCGCACCAGCATTCGGGTTCTCCCTTTTTTCTCGCCAGAGTACGGAACTCGGAGTGGCCGGATTTGAAGTAGCGCAACTTTGGCGGGCCCAGGTATTTGCATGTAGGTCGCACGGCCAACACGGCCGTCCGGGGCAAAAATGAGCCAGACCTTGGGGAAACTGACGGCTCACGGGTAGGGCTGGTAGTTGGAGGACTACGCAGTATGCACATACGCCTGCAACGAAACCGCATATTGATCAGGGCAATTCACGTGGGCAGCTCGCCTAGCAGAGGCCTCGCGTCGCTCTGAACTAAGGTCGCCACGGGCTAAAACGAGACGTCACACTGATGGCGAGCTCCAGCAAAGGTGCTTCGAGCCAAGGCGCGCAGATATTCGAGCTTGGCTTGTAGCTCCAGGAGCTCGTTATTCAATTCACGCCTCCGTTCACCCGCAGGACAGTTCGCGATCAAGCGCGCAGTCCGAACGAGTGAAATGTCGAGAAGGAGTATGGCGCGCCGAACATCTCCTTCCAAGTCGGGTCGAGGGCGCGTGCCTGGAAACTGCACTACGTTGTACATAGCTAATCTCTGACACTAGGTTACCAAGTATTTCGCCGTCCTGATCAACTCGACCCGCTGTTCAGGTTCGGGAAGTTTGGCCAATTCAGCTGCAAGACGGTCGAGTATTCTGCTGCGCATTTCCGGGGGCCTTTCCCTGCTTAATCGTTCTCTGAGCTGGCTGACGTTTGGAGTAGCCAGGAAAGTATCGTCCACCGCGCAACCCACGTCGTTTCTCCCTTTCGGATCACCAAGAATGCTAAGCAAGTTCGGGCCACAGCGAACAGCCCTCCAAAATCGCTCCGCTAAGTGTGCTAAGTTTAGCAGCGCGAAGCGCTCACCGTTAAAGTTGCGAAAAAATGGACCGTCGAAAAAAATTCGACGGTCAGTGTTTCGTTCGGTGCAGCTTGGGGAAGCCATGGGCGGTGGCCAAAGCCGTCAGCGGACGAAATGAAAATATTATAGTTAGGTCATCGAAAGCTGTTAGGTTTAGCCAAGTCCGTAGGAACACTGCTATTCACTGCTGAGAACGCAGGCGCGCTCTTGCAGAACTCGCAAGGCCCCAGAGCCGGATGTTGTATGAGCACCCCGCTCCATCCCGTAAGCATCTCTTACCTGCTATGCCGGCGCAACGATTTCTCATGGCCCAATTCTGCAATCATTGCTCAATTTCCGGCATCGAAGCACTTCTTGATCCAGATCAGTGCCAAATGCGTTTCCTGATCAAAAAATCACCAATTGATCCGGCTTCGCGATTGTCAAATGGATGAAATCGATTACCCGCTTAACCGCTCTCCGGTCGTCCGTACACGCAACCCCGAAGAGATGAGGGATGCGCTGCGCACGGTCTATGGGGCAACCGGTTTTTCTGTCGCGAATTCAATCGATTTCGAGGGGGTGGCAAATTACCTGGTATTGCCCCATACCGGGCTCGGCTTTTGTGGATATGCTGCCAAAACGATCGTCGATTTTCCCGAAGGCGATTTTGCAAGACTCCAAGTCGGTCTCAAGGGGAAAGCGGGCGTCATTTTAGACACCGCGACGACGGTGCCCGTGGACGAGCAGCACCTCGGTATCACCCCGCCGGGGCAGCCGAGTACCATCATATTCGAAGCCGGGTTTGAGCAGTTAATCCTTCGTATCAAAACGGCTGCGCTCGATAGGGCGTTAGCAACACTCCTCGGTGCGCCACCTCGTGGGACGCTGTTGTTCAACCCCACCGCGCCGCCGAACCAGCCTGCGGCCCATCTGTTGCGTCAGCTGACCATGTTCTTGGCCGACCAGCTGAATTCAACGGCAGCGCAGCTCCCTAAACCGGCGCTGATCGAGCTCGAGCAAGCGCTCATTATGACGTTCCTCTCGGCTCAGAGACACAACTACACGGAACTGTTGGAGAGTCCCGCCACCGAGCCAGCGCCTCTCGCAGTCCGCTTGGCCGAGGAATACATCGAAGCAAATTGGGCTCGTGCTGTTCTCGTCGAGGAGTTGGCAGCAAAAACGAACACCAGCATCCGCAGTCTTTATGCAGCTTTCAAGAAGAATCGCGGATATTCGCCGATGCAATTTGCAAAGTCCGTGCGGCTCCGACGCGCCAGGCAAATGCTCCTGGAAGGAAATCCGAGAACATCAGTGTCTCAGATCGCCTTCAAATGCGGCTTCGCGAATCTGGGCCATTTCGCCAACGACTTCCGGAAAATGTTCGGAGAACTTCCATCGGAGGTCTTCGCGCGGGGACGGCGTTTGAAATAGCAGCTTGTCAGCTAAGGGTCCGCAAGCTGACGTTCTCGCAGCTCTCGGATATGCCCGCTCCATTTTCCGAAACCGGACGTCACGCGTCTAGGAGTGCGCGTCCTAGACTCCTCCACGTCACGCGCCGCTCGGCTCGGACAAGCGAACGAGGTGAGCGCAGATCCTGGACCCCCAGCCACGGGTCAGCGTGTGACAGGAGGTCCCACTCCGAGCCCTCGGCGAACTCCTTCCTGTGGGTATGGTCCTCGATCTGCGCAAAGGCCTGGCAATGCGATGCGTTGCCAGGCCTTTGCTTGTCCGGGACGACACTGAGAGTGTGGAGCAGCGTCGCAGCCGTTACGACTCGATCTTCACATACTCGAAATCGCCGGGCTTGTTGTCGATGCCGACCTTCGGCGGCGAGATCCAGGAGGCGAACTGGCCGATCTCGGTGACGGGCTGCATCAGGGAGGTGATGAAGTCGCCGTCGCTGGCGGACGGCAGCCATTCGTCCTTGCGCTTGGCCCAGGTGGCGTCGTCGATCAGGATGCCGTCGGGCGTCGCGTGCACGTCCTTGAACTCGCCGATGTGGCGGTGGAAGGCGACGTTGGGCAGAGTCAGCTTGAAGTCGTAGCCCGCGGTCGAGATCACCTTGTTCCAGCGCAGCATGCCCTTGACGCAATCCTGGCTGTAATCGTCGCGAAGGCGCATGTTGAGCGCGGTCAGCGCCGGCTCGTCGACCAGCTTGACCTCGCCGTTGATCAGCTTGAGCACCGGATAGGTGGAGTTCTTGAGCTGGTGATCGTCCTCGATCTGGGTCTCGTGGTAACGGCCCTTGATGCCGGCGTTGAAGGCGTTGGCCGCGTTGGTCGAGACTTCGGAGCCGAACAGGTCGAGCGACAGCGTATAGTGCAGGTTCAGCTTCTTCTGGATGGTCGGTAGGTCGATCACCCCGAGCGCGCGGACCTTGGCAATGTCAGTGGGATCGGTGATGCCGGCCGCCTTCATCGCATCGCAGGTGCGCTGCACGACGCGGGTGATGCCGGTCTCGCCGACGAACATGTGGTGCGCTTCCTCCGTCAGCATGAAGCGGCAGGTGCGCGACAAGGGATCGAAGCCCGACTGCGCCAGCGAATGCAGCTGCATCTTGCCGTCGCGGTCGGTGAAGTAGGTGAACATGAAGAACGACAGCCAGTCCGGCGTCGCCTCGTTGAAGGCGCCCAGCATGCGCGGCGCGTCGGCGTCGCCGGAGCGGCGGCGCAAGAGATCGTCGGCTTCCTCGCGGCCATCGCGGCCGAAATATTTCTGCAGCAGATAGACCATCGCCCAGAGATGGCGGCCTTCCTCGACATTGACCTGGAACAGGTTGCGCATGTCGTAGAGCGAGGGCGCGGTCTTGCCGAGATGGCGCTGCTGCTCGACCGAGGCCGGCTCGGTGTCGCCCTGGATCACGATCAGGCGGCGCAGCATGGCGCGATGCTCGCCCGGGACTTCCTGCCAGGCCGGCTCGCCATAGTGCTCACCAAACGGCACGACGCGGTTTTCCTCCTGCGGCGCAAGCAGAATGCCCCAGCGATATTCGGGCATGCGGACATAATCGAACTTGGCCCAGCCGCGCGGATCGACCGAATAGGCCGTGCGCAAATAGACCAGCGATTCCTGGAAACCTTCCGGCCCCATGTCGCTCCACCAATCCATGTAGCCGGGGTGCCAGCCCTCCAGCGCTTTGAGCACCTGGCGGTCTTCGGCGAGGTTCACGTTGTTCGGGATCTTGGTCGAGTAGTCGACGTTCATGATGTTCATGTTCATGGCCGTGCTCCTTGTTTCCTGTCCCGGACGCTGCGCAGCGCGAAGCGATGCGCTGCTGAGCCGAGACCCAACTGTCTCGTCCTTCTGGGTCCCGGTTCTGCGCAGCGTCACTTCGTGCCGCAGCTCGCCCGGGACACGCACCTCGTCACACCCGCGTCATATCGAATTTCGGTTTCTGGCCGCTGCCGTAGCGGCGCAGCGCGCCTTCCTCGCCGACGGCGTTCGGACGCTGGAAGATCCAGTTCTGCCAGGCGGTGAGGCGGGCGAATATCTTCGATTCCATCGTCTCGGGGCCGACGAAGCGCAGGCTCGCTTCCATGCCGGTGAGGCTGTCGGGCGAGAAGCTGGCGCGCTCCTCGAGAAACACGCGGACCTCGTCGTCCCAATCGATGTCGTCGAGCGCGAAGGTGACGAGGCCGAGCTCTTCGGCCTGCTCCGCGTCGAGCGCGGTGCCGAGCGTGGCTTCCGCGCGCTCCACGTCGGACGGATCGGCCTGGAAGCGCGATTGAAGCCGTGTCAGGCCATGGCTCATCGGATACGGGCCGAAATTCATGGCGGACAGCTCGATCGACGGCGGCGGGCGGTTGTCGCCCTGGCGCGTGCCGATCAGCATGTAGGAGCGGTCGGCGGCGAACACGAGCTCGGCGAGCGTGCCGGCAAAGCAGGAGCCGGGCTCGACCAGCGTCACCAGCGTGCGCGAGGTGACGTCGATGCGTTTGAGCACGCGCTTCCAGTAATGCCTGATCTCGTTGACCAGCCAGTGCGCCTTGTTGGCTTCGAGGAAGGCATCGCAGGCGAGCACATGGGCGCGCTCGCCATGGCTCTTGAACACCAGCATGGCGATCTCGAGTTCGTTAATACGCAGATGCAGGATGGCGTCATCGAGCTCGCGCGCAACCTGGAGCGGCCAGAACGAGGCGCCTTGCGCCATCATGCCGTCGATGTCGGCCGGCGGCGCGGCCTCCGGGGCCTTGATCGAGATGGTGGCGATCCGCGCCGCGCGATCGATGTCGACGGTGACGAAGCCATAGCGGATGCTGTTTTGGTCGATCACGCGCTTGAGCGGCGTCAGCGCGATCCCCTTGCCGCTGCCGTTGCGCTTCGAGGCCGCGGCGAATTCCTTGGCGCGCTCGGCGATCCTGGCTTCGAGCTTGGAGTTCGGCGCGATCTCGTCGACGAGGCGCCACTGCACCGCGCGCTTGCCCTTCACACCCTCCTCGATGGTGCAGAAGAAGTCAGCGTGGTCGCGGCGCACCTTGCGCTTGTCGACCACACGCGTGAGACCACCGGTGCCGGGCAACACGGCGAGCAGCGGCACTTCGGGCAGCGCAACGGCGGACGAGCCGTCGTCGGCGAGGATGATGTGATCGGTCGCAAGCGCGAGCTCGTAGCCGCCGCCGGCGGCAGAGCCGTTCACCACGGTGATGAAGCGCTGGCCGGAATTCTCGGACGAATCTTCCATGCCGTTGCGGGTCTCGTTGGTGAATTTGCAGAAGTTCACCTTGTGCGCGTGGGTCGAGCCCGCAAGCATGCGGATGTTGGCCCCGGCGCAGAACACGCGGTTCTTGGCCGAGCGCATCACCACAACCTTCACCTCGGGATGCTCGAAGCGCAGGCGCTGGAGCGCGTCAGCGAGCTCGATATCGACGCCGAGGTCGTAGGAGTTGAGCTTGAGCAGGTAGCCCTCAAACAGGCCGCCATTCTCGTCGACGTCCATGGTCAGCGTCGCGACGTCGCCTTCGACCGCGAGCTTCCAATGCCTGTAGCGGGACGGTTCGGTCTGGAAATCGATGAATGTCGCGCCGCCTGCGAGGCGCCGATCTTCCCCGGCCATGAGTCATCCTGAGCTTGAATTGTGCGTTCTGGCTTGTGCGTTAGATGCACAATAGTGCATCTTTTCGGACGCGTCTAGCCCTCAACTGCCATAGCATGCACTTTGTTTCATGAGGAGTCGTTTTGCTGCCATTACGCGGCGCGGCCTCGCAGGCCCTGATCGTCGCGCAGGGCCGCTCGTGCGAATTGCTCGATCGCCTCCAGCGTCGCCGCCGGCACCTCGCGATGCGGAGAATGCCCCGCGCCTGAGATGATCTTCACGTCGACCGGGCAGTAGCACTCCTCCTGCGCGATCTCGACCTGACGGAGCGTTCCGTATTGGTCGTCCGCACCCTGCACGACCAGAACGGGGACGCGGATGTAGGCGAGGTAGTCGGAGATGTCCCAATCGCGGAATTTGGGATCGAGCCAGGCGCCGTTCCAGCCATAGAAGGCATTGTCGACGTCCCTGTGCCAGCGTGCCAGTTTTGCCTTGAGGTCCGTGGTCTCAAGCGTCGTCTTGATCGCGGCGATGGATTTGATCGAGATGTCCTCGACGATGAAATGCGGCGCGATCAGCACGAGTCCGTTCAGGCGATGATCCTGATGCGCCCCGGCATAGATCGTCGCGATCGAGGCGCCGTCAGAATGGCCGAGCAGGAGGCCCCGTTTGAAGCCGATCGCATCGAGCAGCTTCGGCAGCACGTCCAGCGCCTCGCGCTGCATGTAGTCGAGCGGCCGCGGCAGCGCGACCGGACTGGACTGGCCGTAACCCGCGCGTGAATAGGCGAAAATGCCGGCGCCGGTGGCTTGCTGTAGCTTCTCCGGGAAGTCGCCCCAGAGGCCGACCGAGCCGAGACCTTCGTGCAGCATGACAATGGTGGGGGCGTCGGCGGCCTCAGGCGCGAGCCATTTGTATTCGAGGCTAGCGCCATCGATGCTGAGGAAGCCTTTGGGGGTGAGGTTGGTCATGCTGTCGCTCTGCTTCGCTGGATGAGCGCGAGATATTTGCGCGCACTCCGTCGTTCCCTCCCCTCTTGTGGGGGAGGGAGCGCGGCGGAGGTCTCGGTGACGGCAGTGCGCGGCATCAGCAAACTCAATGCGTCTCCTCCCGTAGCTTGAACCGCTGGATCTTGCCCGTCGCGGTCTTGGGCAGGGACTCCACCACGTCGATCCAGCGCGGATATTTCCACGGGCCGATCTTCTGCTTGACGTGCTCCTTGAGCGTCTCCTGCAAGTCCGTCGTCTTCGCGCCCGGACGCAGTACGACGAAAGCCTTCGGCTTCAACAGGCCCTCCGGATCGGCCTCGGGCACGACAGCGGCTTCCAGCACCGCCGGATGGGTGATCAGCGCGCTCTCGACCTCGAAGGGTGAGACCCAGATGCCGGAGACTTTGAACATGTCGTCGGCGCGGCCGCAGAAGGTGTAGCGGCCCTCCGAGTCGCGGACGTATTTGTCGCCGGTGCGGGTCCATGGTCCCTCGAAGGTGCGGCGGCTCTTGTGACGCTGATTCCAGTAGCCTTCGCCGGCGGAGGGCGCGTCGACCAGGAGCTCGCCGACCTCGCCGTCCGCGACGTCCTGGCCGGCCTCGTTGACGAGCCGCACCGCATAGCCCGGCACCGGCTTGCCGGAGGAGCCGTATTTGATGTCGCCGGGCGCGTTCGACAGAAAGATGTGCAACAGCTCGGTCGAGCCGACGCCATCGAGAATGTCGACACCGAAGCGCTTCTTCCAGCTGTGGCCGACCGATTCCGGCAGCGCCTCGCCGGCGGAGGTGCAGATGCGCAAACTCTTGCCGCCGCGCTCGCTCTTCATCGTCTCGTCGTTGAGCATGGCCGCGAACAGGGTCGGCACGCCGTAGAAGATCGACGGGTTGTAGCGGTTCATCAGGTCGAACATGCGGGCCGGCGTCGGACGCTCGCTATTGAGGATCACGCTGGCGCCGACCGACATCGGGAAGGTCAGCGCATTGCCGAGGCCGTAGGCGAAGAACAATTTTGCCGCTGACAGGCAGACATCGCTCTCGCGGATGCCGAGCACCTGCTTGGCATAGGTGTCCGCCGTCGCCTGCAAATTCGAGTGCAGATGGCGCACGCCCTTGGGCATGCCGGTCGAGCCCGACGAGTAGAGCCAGAACGCCGGCTCATCCGGGTGGGTCGCCGCGGTGGTGAACTGATCGCTCTCGCCGGCAATCTCTTCGGCCAGTTGCTTGTGGCCGTTCTGCTTGGCGCCGGAGACCACGACATGCTCGAGATCGGGCATGCGGCCGACGACGTCCCTGATGACGGGATAGAGCGCTTCGGACACGAACAGCACCCGTGCGCGGCAGTCGGCGAGAATGTAGGCGTATTGGTCGGCGGTCAAAAGCGTGTTGAGCGGCACCGGCACGATGCCGGCGCGGATCGCGCCCAGGAACACGATCGGGAAATCGATCGTATCCAGCATGATCATCGCCACGCGCTCCTCGCGGCGGACGCCAAGCCGGCGCAACATGTTGGCGGCGCGCCGGGTCTCGCGCGCGAGCTCGCCATAGCTGAGCCGCGAGACCGTGTCGTCGAAGGCGAGCTTGCTGCCGCGGCCTTCCTCGACGTTACGGTCGAGCAGCCAGGTCACCGCGTTGTAGGACCCCTCGCTCACGGACATCTCCCCCAAATTTAGAATTATAATTCATAGAAAGACACCACGCCGACTTGCTGTCAATGCCATCAGGCATTATGTTTCATTAAAACGCGCCGCAGGACTCTTGTAAACAGGACCCCTGTAAAGAAGGCTCATGACCAAAAGTCCCGACGCCGAATCCCGCTTCCTCGAACAGCTCGGCCAGCGTGTGCGCACCATGCGCGCATTGCGGGGCATGTCGCGCAAGGTGCTCGCCAAGGTATCGGGGATCTCGGAGCGCTACATCGCGCAGCTCGAAAGCGGCAAGGGCAACGTCTCGATCGTGCTGCTACGCCGCGTCTCCGACGCGATGGGCGCGCATCTCGAAGATTTGCTGCCCAGCGCCGATCCAACGCCGGACTGGCAGATGTTTCGCGACCTCCTGCGCAAGGCAACGCCCGCGCAGATCGCGCAGGCCAAGGATCTGCTCGCCGGCGGCAGCGCCTCCGCGCCGCGCCGCGCGCCATTCTGCGGCATCGCGCTGATCGGCCTGCGCGGCGCCGGCAAGTCGACACTTGGGCGGATGCTGGCGAAGAAGATCGGCTGGAGCTTCGTCGAGCTCAACAAGGAGGTCGAGCAGCAGAACGGGCTTTCGGTCGCCGAGATCATCGCGCTGTACGGCCAGGAAGGCTTCCGCCGCATGGAGCAGGCGGCGCTGCAACAGCTGCTTGCGCGCAACGAGCTGATGGTGCTGGCGACCGGCGGCGGCATCGTCTCCGAGCCGCTGACCTTCGACCAGGTGCTGTCCTCGTTCTACACGATCTGGCTGAAGGCCGAACCCGAGGAGCACATGGCTCGCGTCCGCCGCCAGGGCGATCTGCGCCCGATGGCGGACGATCGCTCCGCAATGGCGGAGCTGCGCAACATCCTGCTCAGCCGCGAGCCGCTGTATGCACGCGCCACTGCGGTCGTGGACACGGCAGGACTGAGCGTCGATGCCGCTGCCGCGCGATTGATCGACGCGGTGCGGCCCGTGCTGCAGAACGAGGCCCGCAGCTTCGGCCTGCGCAGCGTCGCGCTTTGAGCTCCGTCCTCGCATGACCAGTATCGACGCGACTATCTCCCTGTTCGATCGGATCGGCGGGAGCGCCACGATCGACGCCCTCGTCGACCGCTTCTACGAGCGCATGGACATGCTGCCGGAAGCGAAAGGCATCCGCGCGATGCATGCGGACGACCTCGGTCTGATCCGGGACGTCTTGAAGCGCTACCTCACCGAATGGACGGGCGGCCCGAAGCTCTATTCCCCAGAGAAGGGCCATCCGCGATTGCGGCAGCGGCACATCGGCTTTGCGATCGGTGATGCCGAGCGCGATGCGTGGATGCTCTGCATGCGTGGAGCACTGGAGGAGACGGTGATTGATATCGCCGCGCGCCAGGATCTCGACCGCGCAATGTCGGGCCTCGCCGACTGGATGCGCAACCGGCCTTGATACGGCAGCGCCTCCACGCAAGTCGAGGACGCGCCCATGCTCTCGCGCAATGCATTGCTTGAATTGAGTCCGGACATATCGCCTGCTAAGCTCTCGAGATGACCGACACCCTCCCCGATACCATCCGCCGTCTCTACACCGATCCCGGTGAGTACATCGACAGCGATCATCCCGCCGTGCAGCAATTCGCGAAAGACGCGGTGCGCGCGGATGCGAGCGCGCGCGAGAAGGCCAGTGTGCTCTACAAGGCGGTGCGCGACGGCATTCGCTACAACCCCTATGTCAGCATGCGCATCGCCGAGACCTTTCGGGCCTCGAGCGTGCTCGCCGCCGGGCAAGGCTATTGCGTCGGCAAGGCTGCGCTCTATGCGGCCGCCTGCCGCGTCCACGGCATTCCCGCCCGGGTCGGCTTTGCCGACGTGAGGAACCATCTCACCACCGAGAAGCTGCGCGCGAGCATGGGCACCGACATCTTCACCTGGCACGGCTTCACGGAAGTGTTCGTCGACGGAGCCTGGCGCAAGGCGACGCCGACGTTCAACGACACGCTCTGCGCCAAGGTCGGCGTGAGCCCGCTCGATTTCGACGGCCACACCGATGCGCTGCTGCACCCCTTCGACGGCGAAGGCCGAGCCTATATGCAATATGTCAATGACCGCGGCAGCTATCACGACGTTCCGGCGAAGTTCCTGATGCGCGAGATGGCACGTGACTACGCCAACATGCAGGGCGAGGATCTGTCCGGCCGCGACATGGAACGTGAGGCGGAAGCGCGGCAGAGCACGGTGCCGTAGCGATACACCTGGACGGGCGCCATCGCGACGCTATGCTGCGCGCGAACGAGCGAGACGCGCGATGGACGCACCTGCCGATGTCATCCGTCGATCTGCCTCCCCACGCCTTGCGCGGCTGGTCTCCAGCATCTCGTTCTACCGCGAGCGCGGCCTCGGCCTGGCCGCCTTCCGCCACGCCGCGCCGCTTGCGCTTCCTCTGCTGGTGAACCTGGGGACGCTCTTCCGTATTGCGCTCGGGCACCAACCGGATGCTGCCGACGCTCGACCGAGTTTCGCGGCGGGTCTCTTTCCTGGGCCGGTCCTGATCGAGTCCGACGGCCGCGCCGAATGCGTTCAGGTCGATTTCACGCCGCTCGGGGCGTATCGCTTCTTCGGAGGAGCCGTGCCCGATCTGACCGCCCGCATGATCGGCCTTGACGACATTCTGGGACGCGATGGTGAGAACCTCCGCGCCAGGGTGGCCGAGGCGGTCGGCTGGCAGCGACGATTCGAGATCGTGGAAGACTTCGTGCTTCGCCGCGCAGTCCACGAGCCTTCGCCAGCGGTCGCTTTCGCCCTGGAGACGCTCTGGGGATGCGCAGGCGCGGTCAGGATCGCCGACATCGCCTCCGACATCGGCTGGAGCCGCAAGCATCTCACGCGTCGCTTCCACAACGAGATCGGCATTCCGCCAAAGACGCTGGCACAGATGCTGCGCTTTCATCGGGCCTGTGCGCTTGCCCGGACGGACGGCACAGGCGGCTGGGCCGCAATTGCAGCAGACGCCGGCTATGCGGACCAGGCGCATCTTGCTCGCGATTTCCGGATATTCAGCGGCGAGACGCCGACCGGATGGGCCGCGCGGCTCGATGTCGTCGACCCACGCCTGATGCGGGACGGCGGGGGCTAGCGCCAGGACGGCGCCACGACGGCGCCACGACAGCGCGAGGCACGGTCAGGTCCCATTTGTTCAAGCCGGCCGCCATGATCCGAACTAGGGTCGGCGTCGCAACAGGCTTGCCAGGACTTGCGCCGAACTTGCACCGAACTTGCACCGAACTCGGAGGGCTTTATGAACCAGCGGAACGGCTACGAAGCGCCCCGCCTCTACCACACGATGCGCTGCAAGGATGCGGAGGCGATGATCGACTGGCTGAAGAACGTTCTCGGCTTCGCCGAACGCGTGGTGTACCGCAAGGAGGGCACGGTCATTCACGCCGAGCTGGCGTTCGGATCGTCGATCCTCATGCTGGGCGCACATCGCGACGACGCCTACGCCAAGCGGGTTGGTGATATCAGCGGCCGGCGGACGGATGCCGTCTATCTGGCCGTTGATGATCCAGACGCGCTCTATGAGAAGGTGAAAGCCGCCGGCGCAAAGATCGAAACGGAGCCCTACACAACCGATTATGGCAGCCGCGATTTCGCCGCGCGCGATCCGGAGGGCGGCCTCTGGAGCTTTGGCACCTATTGGCCCAAAGTCGGCGAACAGCCGCTCGCCGGATAGCCGGACGATCACGTCAGACGCGGCTCGATGGCCGCGGCTCGGGCACAGCCGGTCCGGTGCCGAGGATGCGGGCTGCCAGACGGGCTTCCTCGCTAGACCGACCAGTAGTGCGGATGCGGGTAGGACCGTGAACGGTCGCCCCAGTCAAACGCATCGCCATCGAACTCGCACGGGCCGCTACTGAGTTCGTCCAACGTCAACTCGATCTGGAACGCCTCGCGCCTTGGGTCGTATTTCAGCGCGCTCCACTGGAGGGGATAGTGATGATGGGTGCCAAGCAGTCCACCGGTCTTGATCACGGCCTAGGCAACCATTCCACTCATCTTGTCGAGCATCAGCCGTTCGATCGTGCCGAGCTTCGTACCGTCGCGTCCATAGACGGCGACACGCTCCACGCGGTCACTGGGAACCATGGTATGATTCATGGCGTCCTCCCTGTTCTCTCATGCCTTGAATCCATTATAGCACCGGCTTCGAGACAACGGGAATGCAGCTACAGAAATTGCGACCGCAGTGACGCCGCCCCTCCCGCAGCACCGGAACCGAGAGCGAGCGCCGCCATTGCCGAAATCGCTGCGCGATGCCGTCGCCGGACTGAAAGACGACCCGTTCTTCCGCGACAAGCTCAGGGCTGAATTCGTCGACTACTACACCCACATCAAGAACACCGAGATCGATCGCCTCCTGTCCGAGGTCACCGACTGGGAGCATCGCGAGTATTCGAGGTGTTTTGAGCAAGTCCGGCGCGATCCGGCACCGATGGCTTATTTCAGCCAGCTCGAACCGGTGCATTGCTTCACGCTCCCGTGAGGCGACTTCATCCGGACTGTTCCGACGACATCGTGCCGGCACCGAGCGAAGCCATTTTCCTCATCCCGCGAAAACCGCCGGAAAGACACACAGCCTAAAGCTGCACCCCATGATCAACAGCGGAGTTCGGTCATGTGGGATCAACTTTTCAGCCTGATCTATCGCCTGTCCTGTCGGACCACCCTGATCGAGATCGGGACGCATCGCCTCACGCGTTAGCCGCTGGTGCGTGCACATCAGGTAAGACGGATTTACCAAATGATGACGCAATGACGACGGCGCTGGAGCGGGGCTCAAATACCGAGATATTTGTGCTGCAGATCCGGCGCGGCCATGAGTTCGTCGGAAGTGCCGCTCCAAACCGTCTTGCCGCGCTCGATGATGTAGTGGCGGTCGCAGATCCGGGCGAGATGGTCGACGTTCTTGTCAACGACCAGGATCGACTGTCCCCGGCTCTTGAGCAGCGACAGGCAGCTCCAGATTTCTTCGCGGATCAGCGGCGCAAGGCCCTCGGTTGCTTCGTCCAGGATGAGAAGCTTCGGATTGGTCATCAATGCGCGGCCGATTGCGAGCATCTGCTGCTCGCCGCCGGAGAGCTGGTTGCCCATGTTGGAGGCGCGCTCGGCAAGGCGCGGAAACATCACGTAGATCCCAGCCAGCGTCCACGGATTGCTGCTACCGAAGCGGTCCGCGGCGGCCGCGACCAGGTTTTCGCGCACCGTGAGGTTCGGGAAGATCTGACGTCCCTCCGGAACGAGGCCTACGCCGAGCTTTGCAATCCTGTAGGACGGAAGCTGTCGCACCTCGGCGCCAGCGAAACGGATCGCGCCCGCGCGTGCCGGCGTCAGACCCATGATCGAGCGGATGGTGGTGGTCTTGCCCATGCCGTTGCGGCCCATCAGCGAGACCATCTCGCCCGGCTTGATCGACAGCGACAAGCCGAACAGCACCTGGGACAGGCCGTAGCAGGTCTCGATGCCGTCGACGTCGAGCAATGTGTCAGCCATGATGCGTCACCACATGCTGATCACCGAGATAGGCGCGCTTGACGTCCTCGTTCTGGCGGATCGCGGCCGGATCGCCGGAGGCGATGACGCGGCCATAGACCAGCACCGAAATGCGGTCGGCCAGTGCGAACACCGCCGGCATGTCGTGCTCGACCAGCACGATCGACACTTCCTTCCGCAGCTCCTGGAGCAGCTTCACCATGCGCTGGGATTCGGTGACGCCGAGGCCGGCCATCGGCTCATCCAGCAGCAGCAATTTCGGCTTGCTCGCGAGCGCAACTGCCAGCTCGAGCTCGCGCCGCTCGCCATGGCTGAGCCTGTTCACCACGACGTCGGCGCGATGGGCGAGACCGACGCGATCCAGCGCCGCATGGGCGGCATCGCGCAGGCCCTTCTCCTTGCGCGCGTTGGCGAAGAAGCGGAACGACGTTCCGGCATGCGCCTGGGCCGCCAGCGCGACATTGTCGGCGGCCGTGAAATCGAGCAGCAGCGAGGTGATCTGGAACGATCGGGCGAGCCCGAGCGCACAGCGGCGATAGGCCGGCAGATAGGTGATGTCGCGGCCGCCGAGCAAAACGCTGCCGGAATGCGGGGAAAGATGCCCGGTTAGCTGGCTGATCAGCGTGGTCTTGCCGGCGCCGTTCGGGCCGATGATGGCGTGCAGCTCGCCTGCCGCGACGTCGAGCGAGACGTGATCCGTCGCGATGATGCCGCCGAAGCGACGCACCAGGTTTTCGACGCGGAGCAAGGGTTCAGCCACGGCCAGCCCTCCCCAGCGCGCCCATGATGCCGCCGCGGCCGAACAGGACGATCAGCAGCAGCAGCGGGCCCATGATCAGCGCCCAATATTCGGTGATCTGCGACAGGAGCTCTTCGAGCAACAGGAACACCACGGCGCCCATGACGGGGCCGAACAGCGTTCCCATGCCGCCCAGGATCACCATCACCATGAGGTCGCCGGAACGCGTCCAGTACATCACGGCCGGGCTGATGAAATCGGTGTTGTTGGCGAGCAGCGCCCCGGCCAGGCCGCACATGGTGCCTGATATGACGAAGCAGACCAGCTGGTAGCGCTTGGCCGGGAAGCCGATCGCCTGCATGCGCTGCTCGTTGGAGCGCAGGCCCTGCAAGACGAGGCCGAAGCGCGAATTGACGATGCGCCAGATCAGGAAGATGACGCCGAACAGGCAGGCAAGGCAGAGATAGTAGAACTGCACGCGATTGCCGAGATCGATCAGGCCGGAGAAGTCGCTGCGCTTGTAGATGGTGAGGCCGTCGTCGCCGCCGTAACGCGCCAGCCCCGAGGCGACGTAATAGGCCATCTGGGCGAAGGCAAGCGTGATCATGATGAAGTAGACGCCGCGCGTGCGAAGCGAGAGCGCGCCGATCACGAGGGCATAGATCGCCGACGCCGCGAGCGCGACCGGGAACTGGATGAAGCCGCTTCCGATGCCTTCCTGCGCCAGCATGCCTACGGCGTAGCCGCCGATGCCGAGATAGGCGGCGTGGCCAAAGCTCATCATGCCGCCAAAACCCATGATCAGGTTGAGGCTCGCAGCCGCCAGCGCCAGGATGATGATGCGGGTGAACAGCGTCAGGATGAAGATGTTGCCGGAGAGCTGCGAATAGAGCGGCAGCAGCACGAGGCCCGCCAGCAAAAGGACCGTGACGGCCTTGCTCACTGTGAAAGCCTTCATCGACGATTGGCCGGAAACAGCCCCTCCGGCCGCACCACCAGCACGATCGCCATCAGGAGATAGATCAGCATGGACGACAGCGCCGGCGCGGCGGTGGAGGCTGCGGCGCCGCTCAGAACCTGCCGCAACAGGTTCGGCAGGAAGGCGCGGCCGAGCGTGTCGATCATGCCGACGAAGATCGCGGCGAGGAACGCGCCGCGGATCGAGCCGATGCCGCCGATCACGATGATGACGAAGGCGAGGATCAGGATGTTCTCGCCCATGCCGATCTGCACGGTGAGGATCGGCGCCTGCATCAGGCCGGCCAGGCCCGCGAGCGCGGCTCCCAAACCGAACACCAGCGTGTAGAGCAGCTTGATGTTGATGCCGAGCGCACCGATCATCTCGCGATTCGAGGCGCCGGCCCGGATCAGCATGCCGATGCGGGTGCGCATCACGCCGAGATAGAGCAGGAGCGCGACCAGCAGCGCCACCACGATAATGGCGAGACGATAGGCGGGATAGTGAATGCCGGGCAGGATCGGCACCGGCACGGTGAGCCAGGCCGGCAGCGGCAGCGCAAGGCCGGCCGGCCCCCAGATCAGCCGCACGGCTTCGTTGAAGAATAGGATCAGGCCGAAGGTCGCGAGCACATGGTCGAGATGGTCGCGGCCATAGAGATGCCGCAGCGCCGTCACCTCCAGCACGATACCGAGCACCAGCGTGGCCCCGAGCGCCATCAGTGCGCCGAGCAGGAAGCTGCCGGTCCAGGCCGCAAAGGTCGCGGCGAAATAGGCGCCCATCATGTAGAGCGAGCCGTGCGCGAGGTTGACGAGATCCATGATCCCGAACACCAGCGTCAGGCCGGCGGCGAGCAGGAACAACAGCAAGCCAAACTGCAATCCGTTCAAGAACTGTTCGACGACGAGCAGCATCAAGACTCTTTCAGGCGCAGGTAGCGTCGCGCCGATGTTCGAACAATGTCGCCATCAGTGAAAGAGCTCCCCCGCCTCTCCAAGGCCGAAAAATGGGTAATGGCAGTATCGTTCCGAGGCAAGAGCGATTCGACACCAAACATGCACTTTGTTGCATGCCGATGCATGCGATCGAAATCGACCTTGCAAGAAGATTGCCGCGCAGGCTGGGGCAACCTGCCGCACCCAAACGAGCACCCTCTCGCCGGCGGGCGGAAGAGAGGGTGCAAGACTCGTCGGAATGCAGGAGAAGTCTAGTGGGACGTCATCTGCCGGGGCAGATCATCGGGTTCGGCGAGCCCGTTGTTGGCCGTCGTGGCCTCGAGCGCTGCCATCCGGAACAGATAGGCGAGCGTCGCCAACCCGGCGTCTTCCGCCATCTGCGCCAGTTCGAGCGCCATATCGGACATGTAGCCGAGATTTTCGTCGTTCGTTTGCGCCATGATCTGGCTGTCCCGCATCATGTTCGACATCTCAGGCGCTCTTTCGTTGCGCGGCAGCGAAGCCGCAGAGGTTGGCACGGGCGACGGCGTTCAGACGCGGGCCGTCTTGCTGCACGACGAAGGCCATGCCGATACGATCATGCAGGGCATCGAGGGTCTCGCGGCGAATATCGATGGTCGCTGCCATGGTCCATGCGTCCTCCACCAGGGCCGGCAGGCCGAGCGGCGTGACGACGAACCCGGCCTCGTGGAAGCGCGGCAACCACCACGTCTCCATGATCGCGCTGACCTGCGCGATTCCCTGATCGAGGCAGAACTCCTGCACCGCCGCCATCAGTTGCAAGTTGAGCGCGCCGTCGCGGCGATCGCGCACGACGAAGTAGCGCGACCATTCCCAGACCAGCGGATCCGCCGGACAGCCGCGAACCGCCGCCAGATGCGGGAACACCTCGCTCATCATCGAAGGCTTGGTGGTCGGGTAGAGCCGGTGACCGCCGACGACGCGGCGCCCTTCCAGCGCCAGCAGATAGACGGTGTCCTCGTCATCATAGGAATCGATCTCGCGGCCATCCGGCCTGCGCAGCGTCTCCCAGCGCCGCTCCTCGACGAAAATGTCGTGACGCAGCCGGAAATGCTGCTCGATTACGTCTTCATAGAGGTGGCGATTCGCCGAGGAAATTGCGTGAATCATGAAAACCCCCATTGATCTTCAATGGAGGCAGACTCCGCGAAAAGACGCAGATTCGATATTGGGAAATTTCCCAGTGAGGCGCCTAAGGAGCGATGATCTTGTTGCGAATCGCCAGCGCCACCGCATGCGTACGGTTGACGGCGCCGAGCTTGCGCGCGGCAGTTGCAAGATGCTCTTCGGCGGTGCGCTGCGTGATGTGCAGAATCTCGCCGATTTCCCAGGCCGATTTCCCCTGCGAAGCCCAGGCGATCGCCTCGCGTTCGCGCGGAGTGAGGCGCGTCGACGGGTGCGGCACCGGCTCGAGCAGACGACGAATGTGATCGAAGCCGTACATGGCCATCAAGTGCAGCGCCGGCTTGCTGCGGGGATTGAGGTCGAGATGGACGCCGCCAAGCGACACCGCGGCCTCATAGCCGGTCAGCCCGTGGATCGGCACAATGAATCCGCGCGACATGCGAAACTCGCTGGCGCGGTTCATCACCTCGGCCGCATGCGGCTCGAGTTCCGCATCATAGGGGGCTTCCGACCACTCGAACGGATTGACCGACTGCCGGCAGAGCCGCACCACGGGATCGAAGCGGTCGTAATTGTTCTCGGTGTAGAGGCTGAACCAGCCCGCCGGCCAGCGCTTGGCCAGCACCATCTGTGCAAACCGCTGGTCGGGGTTCGGCAATCCCGTCACGATGATGGTTTCGAAGCCGAAGCGGCCAAACGCCGCTTCGAGCGCGTTCATGGCGGCTGGTACCTCGCGGTAGGTCTGCAGACCTTCAATGAAGTCGAGCGCCTCCCGGCCATATTCTACGGCGGACATCGGTGCTTTCCTGACCCTCGCCGCTTCCGTATAGCACGTATCTGCGAACTGCCTCAAATCGCTTGGCCGTAGTTTCCCGGTGCTCGTCTGCTCCGAAGATTTAAACTACTTGTGGCAGAATTTGCGCCACGATACGCCTGAAGCGTCCGAAGCGGGAAACCAATGATGGAAGACGAGGACATCGCCCTCAACACCGTGCTCGGCCTGGAATTGAACCGCGTGTTTTTTGCCGTCCGCGAAACGGTGAACAAGCAGAAGATCATCGAGTTCGCGCGTGAGGTGCTGCAAAGAGAGCGCGCGGAGGCGGCCGAGAGCGTATTGCCGGAGGGACCGGCGAGCTAGCCATCGCAGTTGCAACAAACGACGCCGATGCAACAGATCGCGCGGCGACGCGGCCCTTCCATTTGAACGCGCAGATCCAATCGAAACACTCAAACCGGGAAGTTCTTCGTCTTCTCCTGCTGGAGAAGATTGAAGTACCTAGCCGCACCCTCGTGCCCGGGCTCGGCGCAGCGTCTCCTCTGCGACGCTGCGCTGCAGCGCCGGAACACGAGAGCGACCGTCCCCGCCCTCCACGTCAACACACGCTTGACGCCGTATGACATCACCGCTCGCGTGGGATGACCGCTGGATGAGGGGCTCGACCAGCGAACGCCATTCGTAGCGATGTGCGCGGAGAGAACTCCTCACCCGCCGCGCCGCCTGAAGCGGATGCCTTTAGGTTGAATCGATTGGCGCAGCTCCTTCACTTCTCCCGCAAGCGGGAGAGGGAGTGCACCTCCGTCATTGCAGCGATCGAGCCTCATCTCACCACGCTTGAGCGGCCACCTTCTCCCACAAGGCAACGGGAGAAGGGGCAGCTTGCTCGTGGGTGCGATCAACTCACTTCATCTTGCACTTGTCGTGGAAACGATCCTGATTGTTCTCGACGATAGTGGCGACGGTCTTCAGCGCGAGCTGGCCGTCGGCGTCCTTGACCACGTCCTGGAGATAGAAGCTCTGCACCGGGATATGGTTGTTGCCGAACTTGAACGCGCCGCGCACCGACTTGAAGTTGGCCTTCTCCATCTCGGCCTTCATCGCATCCTTCTTGCTGGTGTCGCCCTTCACCGCGACCACCGCGCTGTTGATGAGCTGGGCGGCGTCATAGGATTGCGCGCCGTAATAGGTCGGGCGCAGGCCGGGGTACTTCTTGCGGTAGTCGGCGACGAAGCGCTTGTTCTGCTCGTTTGGCAGGTCGTTGACCCATTCCTGTGCGCCGGGAACGCCGAGCGCGTTCTCCTTCTGGAGCGGCAGCGACAGCTCGTCGATGGTGAAGGCGGTGTAGAGCGGCATCGTGCTCTTCAGGCCAGCCTGGGCATACTGGTTGAGGAACTGCACGCCGGCGGCGCCCGGGTAGAACACGAAGATCGACTCGGCGCCGGAGGCGCGCGCCTTGGAGAGCTCGGCGGAGAAGTCGAGCTGGCTCGGCCAGACCGTGTATTCCTCGCCCTTGACCTCGCCCTTGAACGTGCTCTTGAGGCCCGCGAGCATATCCTTGCCGGCCGCGTAGTTCGGCCCGATCAGGAACACGCTCTTAACCCCCTTCTGGTTCATGTAGAGGCCCATGGCCTGCGGCGTCTGGTCGTTCTGCCAGGAGGTCGAGAACACGTAAGGGCTGCACAGTTCGCCCGCGAGCTGCGACGGGCCGGCATTGGCCGAAATCAGGAAGGTCTGCGAATCCACCGCGGTCTTCAGCGAGGCGAGCAGCACGTTCGACCAGATATAGCCGACGATGAAGTCGACCTTGTCGGACTGCACCAGCTTCTCGGTCTTCTGCTTGCCGACATCGGGCTTCTGCCCGTCATCCTCGTAAATCACCTCGACCGGCTTGCCGTCCATCTTGCGTCCGAGATGATCGAGCGCGAGCTCGAAGGAATTGCGCATGTCGTTGCCGATCACGGCGGTCGGGCCGCTGAAGGTCGAGACGAAACCGATCTTGATGGTGTCGCCGGCGAATGCCTGATTTGCCAGCACCAGCGCCGCTGCGCCCGCCAGCCAAAATGCCGTCCTCATAACCACTCCCTCCTTATTATTGGTCCCGGAAACGGGGTGATCGCCGCTCCAAGCCTGTCTCTATTGAACGCAAAATCTGTCGAGCCGCCAATGGCTCAACACCCGTCCTGCACCATATTTCGCCTCAATCGGCGGTGACAAGAAATATAATTCTACTCGCTTCGACCGAGGCGGCCCAGGGCGGTCCGGGGGCTGCGGTGCTTTTTCGCGCCCGATCGATACATTGGGCCTATGCGGTCATTGATGACGGCTATTGGACCGCGGCGCCCAATCCGCACTTAAATGAAGGTGAGCAGCAGCGAGATTCGAAGGTGCATCATGGCCGCAAATCCCCATCGAGTCGTCATCGTCGGCGCCGGCTTCGGCGGGCTGGAGGCGACCTACCGGCTTGCGGGCGCGCCGGTCGAGATCACCCTGATCGACCGTCGCAATCATCATCTGTTCCAGCCGCTGCTCTACCAGGTCGCGACCGCCTCGCTCGCGACCAGCGAGATCGCCTGGCCAATTCGCCATCTCATGCGCGACCGCCGCGAGGTGACGACGCTGTTTGCCACCGTGAGCGGCGTCGACACGGCGCGTCGCTGCGTGCTGATCGACGACGGCAGCGAGGTGCCCTACGACACGCTGGTGCTCGCCACCGGCGCGCGGCACGCCTATTTCGGCCACGACGAATGGGAGCAGTTCGCGCCCGGCCTGAAGACCTTGGAGGATGCGACCACGCTGCGCCGGCACATTCTCGTGGCGTTCGAACGCGCAGAGCGCGAGACCGATCCCGCCAGGCGCGCGGCGCGGCTGACCTTCGTCATCGTCGGGGCGGGCCCGACCGGCGTCGAGCTCGCCGGCACCATCGCCGAGATGGCGCATCACACCCTGCCCGGCGATTTCCGCAACATCGACACGCACAAGGCGCGCGTGGTGCTGATCGAGGCGGGCCCGCGCGTGCTCGCAGGATTTCCCGACGACCTCTCGGCCTATGCCCAGGCCTCGCTGGAAAAGATCGGCGTCGAGGTCGTGCTCGGCCAGGCCGTCACCGAGATCAATCGCGAGGGCGTGGTGTTCGGCGGCAAGCTGCTCGAGGCCAAGACGCGGATCTGGGCCGCCGGCGTGCGCGCTTCGCCCGCGGCCGAATGGCTGGGCGCACCCAGCGATCGCGCCGGGCGCGTGCAGGTCGAGGCCGACCTCACGATTCCAGGCCATCCCGAGATCTTTGCGATCGGCGACACCGTCAGCATCAATGCCTGGGAGGGCAAGCCGGTGCCCGGCATCGCGCCCGCCGCCAAGCAGCAGGGCCGCTACGTCGCCGACACGATAAGGGCGCGCCTGCGCGGCGCCGCGACGGGCCCGTTCCGCTACAAGCATGCCGGCAGCCTCGCGCAGATCGGCAAGCGGCTTGCCGTGATCGATTTCGGCCGCATCAAGCTGCGCGGCGCCATCGCATGGTGGATCTGGGGCATCGCCCACATCTACTTCCTGATCGGCCTGCGCCACCGCCTCAGCGTTGCGCTCAGTTGGCTCTGGATCTACGCGCGAGATCAGCGCGCCGCGCGGCTGATCACGCAGGGAAGCAGCAAGGTGGTGTAACGATGCTCTCCTGTCCCGGACGCGGCGCGGCATGAAATGACGCGACGCTGAGCCGGGACCCAGCTCTAGTGACGTCCGCGAAGAATGGGCCCCGACCCAGCAGCGCATCACTTGCGTGCTGCGCTGCGTCCGGGGCACGAGAGGAGTATGCGCGCCAACAGCATTAGCCGGCGCACCCGATCCATTCGCCCGACGTATCGTCATTCAGCCGCGCCACTGCATCGGCACGGCGCGTCAATACGGCGCGCTGGTTGATGTAGCCCTTGTCGGTGATCTCGCCGCCATCCACCGATGGCGGCTCGGCGAGAAGCAGCGCGCGCGTGGCGTGGCCGGAGGAGTTGGGGCCCTGCTGTTTCAGCCTCGCCAGCCCCTGCGCGATCGCAGCCCTGATCTTTGCATGCGCCAGCACGTCGTCCACAGCCGCGGTCTCGGGCAGCCCGGCATGAGCGCGGCAGGCCGCGATATTCGGAAACACCAGGAAGCGCACCTCGTCGCCGCCATGGCCCGCAACGACGACGTCCTGCGCGAGCGGCGCCAGCGCGGCCACGCCGGCGACGCGCAACGTGCCGACACTGACCCAGGTGCCGGAATTGAGCTTGAAGTCTTCCGCGACCCGGCCATCGAAGAACAGCCCCCGCTCGGGCCGCCCGGCGTCAGCAAGCTTCACGGCGTCACCGATCAGATAAAATCCCTCGTCGTCGAACGCCTGCCTGGTCAGCTCCGGCGCCTTCCAGTAGCCGGGCGTGACGTTGGGGCCGCGCACCCTCACCTCCAGCTTGTCGCCGGAGGTGACCAGTTTCAGCTCGGTGCCGGGAATGGGCACACCGATGTTGCCGGAGCGTTCGGCGAGGAAATGACAATCGGTGGCGAGCGGTGAGGTTTCGGTCGAGCCCCAGGCCGAGACCATCGGCAACGCACGGCCGACGGTCTCGATGGAAAGCTGCTCCAGGGCATCCCAGAGATTCTGCGGCAGCGCGGCGCCGGCATAGAAGGCGAATTTCACCTCGCCGAAGAAGCGGCGGCGCAGTTCCTCGTCGCTCCGCAGAGCCGCGATCAGCATGTCGAAGCCGCGCGGCACGTTGAAATAGACCGTCGGCATCACGCTTTTCAGATTGGCGAGCGACGTCGTGAACAGTCCGGGTGCAGGCTTGCCGCCGTCGATATAGAGCGAGCCGCCATTGCGCAGCACGAGGTTGAAATTGTGGTTGGCGCCGAAGGTGTGACTCCAGGGCAGCCAGTCGAGGATGACGAGATTGCCGCGGCTCTCTTCGAGGAAAGTCCAGGTCTGCGCCTTCGCTTGCTGGCTGGAGGTCAGCATGCGCTGGGTGTTGATGACCGCCTTGGGCGTGCCGGTGGAGCCCGAGGTGAACAGGAATTTAGCGATCGTATCAGGCGTGAGCGCCGCAAAGGCTCTTGCGACGTCGGGCGTCTCGGGTGTCGCCGCAACGGTGCGGAAGGCGAGCACGCCATCGTCATCGGCATTGCCGCTGATGACCTGGGCCTGGTGCAGCGGCTCGATAGCTGCCAGCGCTGCCGCGAATGGCCTGGTCGCGGAAACGTAGATTGCGCCCGGCACGAGCAGCGCAATCATGCTCTTGAGCTTGTCGAAGTCTCTCGACATCAGCGAATAGGCCGGCGAGATCGCCGCGGACGGCACGCCCACATGCTGGGCGGCAAGCGCGAGCAGCGCGTGATCGATGCTGTTGTCGGAAAGGATCGCGAGCGGGCGCTCTGCGCAGAGACCCTGCCCCAGGATCCAGGATGCGGCGGCGCGCACCTTCCGCAGCGCCTGGGCATAGGTGACGGTGGTCCAGGGCGCTTCGACATTGCCGCGTTCGGCCAGGAAGATCGCATCCGGCGTTTGCCGCGCCCATTGCTCCAGCCAGTCGCCGACGCAACGCGCGCCGTCGCGCAACGGATCGGGCGATCGCAGCACGATGCTGCCATCGGCGCGTTGCTCTGCGACGGTCCTTGGCGTTGCGAACAGGCCTGCAACGTCACCATCTGGGGCGACTGTCATGTGTTTCCTCCTCCGCCCGGGAAATCGGATAGGCCGCAGCCTCGTTTCGGGCTGCTTCGGCCATAATGTTGGGCACGACAATTGTTGTCGTCAACAACAATCTTCCTCTCGGCCCCACGAGGCGTTAAGATTGCGCGACAGGAGACATACGTGACCGCCAGTGCAGTCCGGGCCGAGACCCGCCCCTCCCTACGCAAGCGCGCCGGCAATGGCGCAGCAACTCGCGATGTCGCCGACGACGTCGGCCTCGACGCACTGGTCGGCCACGCCGGCTATGCGGTGCGGCGCTTCCAGATCTGGATCTTTCAGGACTTCATCAAGACACTCGGCGAGGTCGACATCCGGCCGACCCAATATTCGGTGCTGACGGTGATCGGCGCCAATCCGGGCCTGTCGCAGATGGCGGTGGCAAAGCGCCTCGGCATCGAGCGCGCCCGGCTGGTGCATCTGCTCGACAGCCTCGAACGACGCAAGCTGGTGAAGCGCATCAAGTCCAAGGAAGACCGGCGCTCCCATGCCTTGCACCTCACGGCGCAGGGCGAGACCGCACTGGCGAAGTTCAAGCGGCTCGCGGCCGAGCACGAGCGGCACGTCGAGGCGAAGATCGGCAAGGAGAATCGGGCGCACCTGCTCCGGATCCTCGCCGGCTTCACCTGATCCCGACTGCTCATTATTTGAGCAGATGCCCGTCGGAGGACGGCGGCACGACCGCCCGCGCGCTTGCCGAAACATCCTCCAACCTGCTGATCTTACGATGATATCCGGGGCCATCGACCTGCCCGGACAATGTACACAATGGCACATCGCTTGCTTTACTCCGGGCGAAGGACAAATTGCCGGAGTTGAGTTGCCATGGGGGCCGAGCAGCCTGAAACGATCGCCGCGATTGTGGCCGCGCATCGCGCGGGCACACTGACGCCGGCGCAGACGGTCGCACGGACCTACCAGCGCATCCGCGACCACGATGATCCCGCCGTGTTCATCAGCCTGCGCGACGAGAAGGACGCGATCGCTGAGGCCGAGAAGCTAGCCGTCCGCGCGGATGCCGCCGGTCTGCCGCTCTATGGCGTGCCGGTCGCAGTGAAGGACAATATCGAGGCGCTGGGCTTTCCGACCACGGCCGCGTGCCCGGCCTTCTCATACACGCCGGCGCACGACGCGGCCGCCGTGGAGCGCCTGCGCGCCGCCGGCGCCATCATCATCGGCAAGACCAATCTCGACCAGTTCGCAACCGGGCTCGTCGGCGTCCGTTCGCCCTACGGCATTCCCAGGAATTCGATCCGCGAGGATCTCATTCCCGGCGGCTCGAGCTCGGGCTCCGCGGTCGCCGTCGGCGCCGGGCTCGTGCCGCTGTCGCTCGGCACCGACACCGCCGGCTCGGGCCGCGTGCCGGCAATGCTCAACAACATCGTCGGGCTGAAGCCGAGCCTCGGCATGATCTCCAATGCGGGCCTGGTGCCGGCCTGCCGCACGCTCGACTGCATCTCGGTGTTCGCACTGACGGTGGACGACGCCGCCCTTGCGCTATCGGTGATGGCGGGACCCGACCGGGCCGATCCATTCTCGCGCGACCGGCCGCTGGGTGCGCTCACGCCGATGCCGGCAAGCTTGCGCCTGGGCGTGCCGCGCGACGGGCAGCTGATCTTCTTCGGCGACAAGAAGGCGGAAGCCGCTTACGGCGATGCACTGAAGCGATGGACTGCGCTTGGCGCGTCGCTGGTCGAGTTCGACCTCGAGCCGTTCTATGAGACGGCGCGCCTGCTCTATGAGGGTCCCTGGGTCGCCGAGCGCTACCTCGTGATCAAGGACCTGCTCGCCTCCGCGCCCGACACGATCCACCCCGTGACGCGCGAGATCACCGCCGCCGGCGCGCGGCTGACCGCGGCGGAGACCTTCTCGGCGCTCTATCGCCTGCAGGAGCTGCGCAAGGTCGCCGAGCGGACGTTTACGGATATCGACGCGCTGGTGCTGCCGACCGCGCCGACGGCCTATACCACCGCTCAGGTGCTCGCCAACCCGATCGAGCTCAACAGCCGGCTCGGCACCTACACCAATTTCGTCAACCTGCTCGACCTCTGCGGCCTCGCCGTGCCTGCTGCGATGCGCAGCGACGGCATTCCTTTCGGCATCACGCTGCTCGCGCCCGCAGGACGCGATGCGCTGCTCGCCAGCATCGGCCGCGTCTTCCATGCTGATACCAAGCTGACCGTCGGCGCGAAGGGTGTGGCGCAGGCCCCGCTCGCGCCACTGCCCGCAAGCAATGGCGATGAAATCCCGATTGCGGTGGTCGGAGCGCACCTCTCCGGCATGGCGCTGAACGGGGAATTGACCACGCTGAATGGAAAGCTGATCGAGGCGACGAAGACCGCGCCCGACTACAAGCTCTATGCGCTCAAGACGACGCCGCCGAAGCCGGGCCTGCTGCGCGTCGAGACCGGCACGGGCGCGGCCATAGAGCTGGAAATCTGGTCATTGTCGGCAGCTGCGTTCGGCGAGTTCGTCAACGCCATTCCGGCACCGATGGCGATCGGCACGGTGCGCCTTGCCGATGGCCGCAGCGTGAAGGGGTTTCTCGTCGAGCCCGAGGCGCTGGGCGAAGCGCGCGATATCACCGCCTATGCCGGCTGGCGGAAGTTTATGGCGGAAGCCGCGACGGCGTAGGTCGTGTAAACGGCGCGAACCTCATAAAGACTGTCGTCCCGGACAAGCGCAGCGAAGCGGAGCGCCGATCCGGGACCCATACCCACAGAAAGCGGTTTTGCGAATACTCGGAGTGGGAACTCTGCCTCGAACTACTCCCTGTGGTTATGGGTCCCCGCGTTCGCGGGGACGACAGTGAGAGTGTGGCAACGAACGTGCTTACACCGACACCGCGTAAATCTCATACTCCCCGCGCACCAATTCGATATGCGCGCGCATAGCGGCGGCGGCGCCCTGCTTGTCGCCGCGCATGATGGCGACGACGACGCGGTCGTGCTCGGCTTGCGACTTGGCGAGGCGGCCGAGATTGCGGAACTGGGCGCGGCGGAACGGCTGCACGCGGACGCGGGTGGCGAGCGTGATCTCGGCGATATAGCCGTTCTGCGAACCGGCATAGATCGCGTTGTGGAAGCGCTCGTTGACCTCGTGGAAACGCTCGGGATTGCCGGTGTAGCTCAGCACCCGCAGCTCCTCGTGGATGGCCTCCAGGCCATGACGCTCGGCCGCCGACATGCGTTCGGCGGCAAGGCCGGCGCACAAGGCCTCGAGCTCCGCCATCGCCTCGAACATGCCTTTCAGCCGCTCGATAGACGGCTGCGCCACCACGGCACCGCGATGCGGCCGCGCCTCGACGAGGCCGCTCGCCACCAGCTGGCGCAACGCTTCGCGCACCGGCGTGCGCGAGACGTTGAAGCGTCGCGCGATGTCGGTCTCGTCCAGCGGCGCGCCCGGCGCCAGGGTTCCGCGCACGATCTCGTCGGCAAGCTGAAGCCGCAGCTCCTCGGCGCGCGTGACCTTCTGCAGCGACGGCAGCGCCCGGTCGACGCGGGGCACCACCGGCTCGGCCGGCAGTGTCCCAGGCGGAAGATCGTCAAGCGTCATACGGTCTCTTTCGGCTCGTCGATGATGCTGACATGAGCGGCGACGACGCGCCAGCCCTCCGGGAAACGAATCCAGGTCTGCATCTGCCGGCCGACCTTGCCGGGCGCCGTGTCGCGATAGAACAAGGTGGAGGCCACGGCCGTGTCGCGGCCGTAGCTGCTGATGACGGTCTTGGCGGTGCGGCGGTTCAGCCCGACCGGCGAGCGGGCGGCGCGGAAGCCGGAGATCGCCTCATAGCCATAAAGGTTCTCGCCGATGCCGTAGCGCAGGGTGCGAGGATCGTTGCGAAAGAGCTCGCCGAGCACGGCGACATCGTTGTTGACGAGGGCCTGTTCATAGCGCTCGAACGCGGCTTTGACTTCCGCAATCACCTCGGGGAGATCGATCTCCATCTTAGATTCCTCTGGGCGCGGGCGCGGCGACGACACCCATTTTCTCCAATGCGTGCGCAACGCGCAACGCGATGTCCTCGCGCCAGGGCGCACAAATGATCTGCACGCCGATCGGCAGCGGCTCGAGCGGCACCGGCACTGCAACGACCGGCAGGCCGATGAAGGAGATCGGCTGGGTGTGGATGCCGATATTGGCGCGGACCGGCAACTCGACGCCGTCGAGGTTGAAATTCATCTGGCCGAGCTTTGGCGCGGTGCAGGGCGTCGCCGGCGCCAGCAGCACGTCGACCGATTTGAAGATCTCGACAAGCTGCGCGCGATACCAGCGGCGGAATTTCTGCGCGCGATCGACCAGCGGCGCCGGCACCATGGCGCCCGCGATCAGCCGGTCGCGCACGGCCGGATCAAAGTCGTTCGGACGCTTGCGCAGGCGATCGAGATGCAGCGAAGCGCCTTCGGTGGTGGTGATGACATAGGCCGCGGCCCGGGCGCGCGAGGCTTCAGGCACGTCGACGACTTTCGTCGTACCAAGCGCCTTGGCAACGCGGCTGACGGCTTCGACCGCTTCCGGAAACACGTTCTTCTGGAAGTGACCGCCGGCAATGGCGATGCGCAGATCCGAAACCGGATTGGCAAGCAGCGGCAGCGTCGGTTCCAGCCCACGCGTGGTGCAGGCGGCATCGTCGGCATCCGGCCCCTGCATCACGTCATAGGCGAGCGCGAGATCGGTGACGGAGCGCGCGAACGGGCCGAGATGATCGAGGCTCGCCACGAACGGGAAGGAGCGCGCCCGCGACAGCCGGCCATAGGTCGGCTTCAGGCCAAAGATGCCGCAGAACGAGGACGGTACGCGGATCGAGCCGTTGGTGTCCGAGCCGAGCGCGATCGGCACCAGCGCGCCGCCGACCGCGCTGCCGGAACCGCCGGAAGAGCCGCCGGTCATCCGCGTGGTGTCATGCGGATTGCGCGAGGGGCCGTCGTGGACGTTCTCGCCGGTGAAGTCGTAGGCGTATTCGCCCATGTTGAGCGCGCCGACGAGGACCGCGCCGGCCGCTTCCATCCGCTCGATCAGCGTCGCATCGCGCTTGGCGGGCGCGAGGTCGCGGTTGATCTTCGAACCCGCGCGGGTCGAAAGGCCTGCGACATCGAACAGGTTCTTCACCGCGAAGGGCACGCCGGCGAGCGGGCCGACTCTCTTTCCCGCCGCGATATCGGCGTCGATCGCGCGTGCTTTCGCACGGGCCCGCTCGGCGGTGACGTCGGTGAAGGCGTTGAGGACGGAGTCGTGCTGCTTGATGCGCGCGAGCGCGGCTTCGGTGGCGTCGAGCGCGGACATCTTGCCGCCTGCAACCGCACTCGCGATCTCGGAGGCCGTCATCTCTGGCTTGGTGGTCATGGCGATATCAGGCCGTGAAGATCGGCGCCGGCTCGGTCTCGTCCGGCAGCGCGAATTCGTCGACGAGGCGGGCGAGGCGCAGCGACACTTCGAGGTTGGCACGCACCGCCGGCCTCCAGGCCTCCTCGACCGGCAGCGCCAGCGCTCTCGATACGGCGTCGATATAGTCGTCCAGGGATTCGGCCATCACGCTCTCAACTATCAGTGCACTCTCAGTGTACCTGCAACGGCGGATGCGGGATCGCCGTCAGCAGCTCCTTGGTGTAGTCGTCCTTGGGATCGCTCAAGACCTGCTCGGAAGAGCCTTCCTCGACGATTCGACCCGTCCGCATCACAATGACACGATCGCACAACAAGCGCACCACATTCAAATCATGCGAGACGAACAGGTAGCTCATACCTAGCCGCTGTTTCAGGTCCTGCAGCAGGTTGAGCACCACGGCCTGCACCGAGACGTCCAGCGCCGCCGTCGGCTCGTCCAGGATGACTAGCTTCGGATGCAGGGCAATGGCCCGGGCGATACCGACGCGGGCTTTCTGGCCGCCCGACAATTGATGCGGGAAGCGGTCGAGCAGATTGTGCGGCAGGCCGACCATGGCGGCGAGCTCCTCGCAGCGGGCACGGAGCGCGTCGCGCCCCTTGATATCACCCAATTGCATGATCGGATCGGCGATAGCGCGCGCGGCGGTGAAGCGGGGGTTGAGGCTGTCGGTGGGGTCCTGGAACACCATCTGGATGCGGCTGCGCTGCGGCAGGCGGGCGAAAGCGGATGGCGCGATGCCCGAGATGTCCTCGCCGTCGAACTGGATCAGTCCGGAGGTCTGGTCGAGCAGGCGCATCACCATCATCGACGTCGTCGATTTGCCGCAGCCGGATTCGCCGACGAGGCCGACGCTCTCGCCATGGCCGATCGCGAAGCTGATGCCGTCGACGGCGCGGAACACGTCCGGCTCGACCGGAGGCTTCCGGCCGAACAGTTTTCCGAGCACGGCGGTCGCGCCCTGACGGGGGTATTCCTTGACGAGCTTGTCGACGAGCAGGAGGGGCTTTGGATTCTCGTCACCCCCGGGTTTGACCCGGGGGTCCATCGAACGAGATGAGTCTTGCGAAGCGTGATGGGTGGCCGGGCCTTCGCCGCGCCGAAGGGGCTTCGGCCCCGCGGGCGGGTCAAGGCCGGCCATGACGGCGGGGGCTTGCGAAGCGCCCTCCTCCTCCGGCAGCAGATCCCGCAGGCTCACACCCAGCCGCGGCGTCGCGCGCATCAGCTTCTTGGTGTAGGGGTGCTGCGGGTTCGCGAAGATATCCGCCGCCTTGGCGGTCTCGACGACGCGACCCTTCTCCATCACGACGACGCGGTCGCAATAGGCAGCCGCAAGGCCGAGGTCGTGCGTGATCAGGATGGTCGACATCGCGCGTCGCCTGGTCAGCTCGACGATCAGGTCCATCACGGCCTTCTGCGTGGTGACGTCGAGGCCGGTGGTTGGCTCGTCCGCGATCAGAAGCTGCGGATTGCAGGCGAGCGCGAGCGCGATGACGACGCGCTGGCACATGCCGCCCGAGAGCTCGAAGGGATAGGCGTGGTAGCGCTCGCGCGGGCGTGCGATCTTGACCTGCTCCAGCGCCTCGATTGCCTTCTCGCCGTGATCGGCCACCTGGGCCTGCTGCACATGGGTGCGCAGCACGTCCTCGATCTGGTCGCCGACTTTGCGGATCGGGTTGAGCGCCGCACGCGGATTCTGGAAGATCATCGAGACTTCGCGGCCGCGGAGGTCGCGCATCTGGTCCTCGGTCGCGGCCTTCACGTCGATGCCGGAGAACATCACCGAACCCTCGGCGATCCGCCCGGCGCGGTCGAGGATGCGCATCACGGCATAGGAGGTCACCGACTTGCCGGAGCCGGACTCGCCGACGATGGCGAGCGTCTCGCCCTTGGCGACGGAGATGTTGACGTGCTGCACCGCTTTCACGATGCCGCGGCGGGTGGTGAATTCGACGGTGAGGTCTTGGACGTCGAGCAGAGGCGGCGCGGTCATGGGCGCCTCCCGTCACTCAAACATTCGAAAACAACCCCATGCACAGTAGAATGGCGACTGAAATCATTGGAGAATTTCGGCCGGGAATTCGCGCGTGAGGCGGGTGCCGCTCTCTTATTCCCTCCCCCCTTATGGGGGAGGGGCAGGGAGGGGGGTGCCACACGAGGACTCTCTCCGCATG
>NZ_RQIT01000041.1 GCF_003837805.1 Bradyrhizobium sp. RP6
TGATCTCGAATCCGGGCCTCATCAATTTGGATCACCTGACCCATGGCATTCCCATCGTTCATTCAAAGCTCCTTCATTCTAGAAGAAGCCGTCAATCCTGAAAGTGCGAAAGACTCTGTACGTTATCTATTGCTTGAGCGCGGCGTCTCTGCAGCTAGGAGATTAAAACGCGGGGCGGCAGGATTGCACATCCCGTACGTCACAAGGGGGCGTTAAGCCTCTCAGCGCCATCGAGGATATTGACTGTCGGGCGTTGGGGCGTGCGGATCATACATATAAGGCTGGGTTCCAGCCCCGCGGAATTGCCAGGCAGCTTGACCGGCCGGAAGTTGTCCGCCGGTTGACCGGGTGCGGCTAGCGTCGTTTAGCTGTCGTAGGGGCCGCCATTCCTGAAGCTTGGTGGCACCTCTCGGGGACCATTCTGCTTGAATGTCGCCACAGCTTTGACGCTCGAAGGACTTGCGCCAGCGGCAGCACTCGTTGCGTCTGAAAGTTCAGGTGCAAGCAGCATCAAAGTCAAGTGGAACAAGATAAATCGGATCAGCCTCATTAGAATTGAGATAGTCGCTGCGGCCTGCGTTCTTTGCGCCAGCTCCTGCTCGTTATCCAGCAATTTACGTGCCTTCAGAAATGCGGTCCGGGTGGCCTAGGCCAGACCGTGCATTGCGATTACATGGCTTTCTCCCGTCACACGCTGGCCGCATGCAAGGCCTTGAACGGCCGAGCCGAGATCAACTCTTTCGCCCGCGAACTCGTGGCCCACCACCATGGGCACAGGCACCGTTTTACGAGCCCACTCGTCCCAGCGGAAAATATGAATATCCGTACCGCAAATCCCGGTCTTCTTGACCCTGATCAAGAGATTAGTCGGTCCGATCATGGGCACGGGTTCGTCGCGTAGACAGAGTCCGGGCTCAGACTTAGCCTTGACGAGCGCCTTCATGTTAGAAACCTTACGCTTTAATTGATGCAGAGCACTGCGATCGCGCGCGTTTGCGTAGGCATCAGTGGCGATGGCGCAATTGCTTGCGGCGATGCGAGCGGAGGCAGCGAATTCCATACCAACGTCCGGTGGAATCGCTAAGCGCCCTCTGCAATCGCCCGCGAGGTGGCTTCACGTCTTCGGGAATCGCCTGCCGTAAGATTTTTGACACGGTATGGGCCGAGCGTTCCTGTGGCCGCGAAGGCTCGGAGAGATTCGTAGGGATCGCCGGCTTCGGGGGCTTTTCTGCCCGGCCAGCGATCCGCCCAGCTCAACAGGATCATCCCGCGGCGCGGCTCCCGCACCTCACCGGCAGTTCGCGGGGCTCCGGGGCGGCAGGACAGCGAAGGATCGTTGAAAGCCTCCCGGGGTAAATGCCGAGCGTCGGAAGAGTGAACCATCTCACTCAACGTTGTGCGGATATTTACCTTCGGGTGGCTGTTGCGCATCAGCCAGCTCGGGCTAGCGCTTTCGCAACCGCTAGCTCCCCGACATCAACCGCGTCCCGTCCTGTCGCGAAGACGACATTCCACTCCAAGAAGCAAGACGAGCCGCACAATTCTTTGGCCTGGCTTTTGCTACCGCAGGTTTTTTGGCCACGCGGTCGGTGCATTCAAAGCGCTAGATCGGTAGGGCCACAGTTCGGCACTGGCAGCGCAAGGAGGCACTATGCAATCCGGCGATGGGGATGCACCATCGATCAAGACTATCGATCTTCAGGACCACTCGAGAGTCCTTGCGATCCTAACAACCGCATTCACGATGTGTCCTTTGTTGAGGTGGCTGTACCCTGAACCGCGGGAGTACCTGCAGCATTTTAACGGGCTTCTTAAGCATCACTGCGGCAGTCCATATTCGAGCGGCGCATACCTTAGCGAGGGCGACAAGGGAGCCATCTTATGGGACACAGCTGGCGAAAAGCGCGACAACACCAGCATGATGGAATTCCTTCTAAAGAGCATTCCTGCGCACCGTCGTTCCGAAACCGAAAGACTTTTTGAAACGTTCGGTAAATAGAGGGTAACAAAATGCCAAAACTCAAAATAGGAGAGCTTCCGGACGACAAGCCGGTCAAAGTAAGTGCGGAGCTGCCTGCGGCGGTGCATCGTGATCTCATTGCATATGCAGAAGCGCTTACGCGTCAGGGTGGTCAAGTGGTCGATCCGACTAAACTCATCGCCCCCATGTTGGCGCGCTTTATGGCCACTGATCGAGGATTTTCTAAGCTGAAACGTGAAGCCGCTGGCGAAGGACAGTGATGCTCCAGTTTCCTCGAAGCCGTCGGTCGACGCTAAATAGTTTGCACGCATCAAGCTAGGCGCTGCCGAGTTGGCCTTAAGAGCTGAGATATCGGGTCGGAAAGTGTGTTTTCGCGTTTACCCTAAACAACTCCGATTGCCAGATTTTCTCGATTTTCAGACGCGAGAGCGCTGGGCGTCGTCGCGCAGTCATTCGGTCACCTTCAGGCGCGTTACACTGCTCCGGCCATCGACGCTGACGGGCACCTCACCCTCGATCGTGGCCCGACGTACGACGCGATGCTGGTCCCCGTAATCGTTGACCGCGTAATGCTGCGTTGCGCGGTTATCCCATATCGCAATATCCCCCTCTAACCAGTTCCAGCGCACAGTGTTTTCGGGCGCGGTGATGTGAGACTGAAACAGGTCGAACAGCTTTTGTCCGTCGTATTTGGGGACATCAACAAACTGCTTCACCAAGGCGCCGAGCACTAGCGTCCGCTCGCCTGTTTCGGGGTGGACGCGTACGACGGGATGCTCCGTCTCAAAAACCGCTTTGGTGAACACCTCGTCAAAGTGCTTCTTGTCGACCTCGCGGAGACGCGCGATCCCAGCGTAATCGAAAACGTTGCTGTGAACGGCCCATAGGCCCTCGGCGAGCCGTTGTAGTGGCGACGGCAAACCAAGATAAGCGGCAGCTGTGTTAGACCACACGGTGTCGCCTCCGAACGTTGGCATTACCACGGCCCGCAGGACCAAGATCTTGGGATAGGCGTCGGCAAAGGTCCCATCCGCATGCCAAACGTCGGCGCGACCGCCACCGCGAGTGGAGTCCAGTTCGAGGAGCGACGCCCCCTTGGTAGCGCCGAGTATCGGATGTGGCACTAGCTTTCCCAGACGAGCGGAAAAGCGCTCCTGCTCGGCGTCATTGAGATGTCCTTGATTGCGGAAGAAGATCACCTTGTGCTCTAGCAATAAGCTGTTGATCGCAGCTATCGCGTGATCCGGTAGATCGCCTGATAGCTTGATATTTTTGACTTCGGCACCGATGCGCGCTGCACGTTTCACAATATCCGCGCTCGGAATGACGCCACCGATCAAAGTCATTGCGCTGATCTCGCTTTTCCAGGCCCTGGCAGGTCTCCCCCACCCCCTTGGAGCGAATGATCTTCAGCAAGCATCGTGCCAATCGAAAGACCAGCATGTCCTCGACAGTAGGCGCTGAACGAGTCGTGGTCTTTGCCGCGAGTCATCGAACGCCATCGTGCCATATCAACGTGTTCGAGAGTATTTGCTGGTCTACATGCCTCGGATGGTCATAGCGGGTATGTCCGCATTGTGAATCAGCTGACCGTTCCTCAAGGGTGAGATGCGAGTGAAGCGTGAGCATTTGCTGCTTTATGGTTCTGTTTCTTGATAGATTTGTTTTAGGCAATGGCCATGCCAGGCGACGCTGGGCAAGCCACAACGCCGAATGGGCTTTTTGAGAGTTCGCGTACTATGCCCACTGTACTCGACCTGACATGGGATTTGGGCCTCTGTCAGAATACCGACAACTCTCCACATCCTTTAGTAAGCTCAAGCTGACTGTTCCATTGGCAGACTCGCGAGTTAGTTGACGGCCCGAGTTAATCTCCCTAATTGCCGTTGGAGCCTGTGAGAGTTGCAGATGTAAGATCGCTCTCTGTCGAGCGGCGCTCTTGGCGGCAGTTATGCACATTATCGTCTCGGTCCTGAAGTAGGATAAAAGCTGCAATTTCCTGGTCCTGTGCCAGTTTGCTCGCCGCTAGACCGGTGGAGAAGAATGCGATCAGGCACGGGGGGGGGCTCATCTTGCGCTTGCCTTCCACAATGTGATCGCGACGAAATCCGCGGGAGCATCGCTGACCGCCCACGGCATCGCACGTCACGTCTCATGGAGATTCGTCAGCCGCGTCACGATCTGAAGCAGGCGATTCAGACTCTCGAAGAATTCAATCGGCCCATGGGCGTGGACCGCGATGTAAATTCCCTGTCGGCACCATATGTTCGGCTTGTGGCTTGCTGGGAGCAGGATGGCGTCTCGCAAGCCTCTGCGCCAGTAAAGATCGCCAGAGCGGTCCGATTGGGCAATGCGCGATTGCGGATTGCTAAGTTCACTTCGCCGGCGGCTTGCCCAGCGTCTCTGTCTCCTGGACAATAGACCGAGCCGCCGCCATGGCGCGGAACGTCGTGGCACCGGCGGTAGGGCTGGTCTACAGCGGCTCGTGCGGTCGTTTGTTCCGCAATGTCCGGAAGTATCCCAATTTCCAGGAAACGGATGCTTTCTCGCGCACTTAAGCGCTGATAGCGGAACGACCGTGCAGCTTTTCGTGAGGCTATGGGCACGGCCCCCTTGGCACACTGGGCCCAAAGCTACCTCACTTGCTCGCCAGTTCTCTTGATCCTTCTCAAGCGATGCCCTTCTGCAGCAGTAGAGCAGGCGCGCCTGCCGCGCTGCGCTGGCAAAGGCGTTCGTGGTCGACGATTCTAAGACGGATCAGCTTCGGGCAAGGCCAGGAAACTGAAATCGCATCCATCTTCCAGGGATCCGGCGAGTACCGTGGTTCAAGAGCCGCCCCTCCTCATTGCCTCGATGCTGGCTCGGGCGAGCCCCCAATCGTCAGACTTCAGAAGGGCAACTTCCACATGAAATAGAGAAGCGCAGCGATTGCCACCCAGAAAAGTATGCCGCGGAAGATGAAAGCGAGCGCCATTTTAATCGCCATCTTGCCCAAGCCGCTGCGCCATGGCGATTCCATCGATCGCGTCTGCCAGCCCTTCCAAGAAAGTCCGATACCACGCGTCATCGTCGGGAAGGTCCCACTCTCGTAGGCTGCCGACGTAACGCGTCAGAGCAATCACGCCCGCGATCGTGGTTGGCGTTGAACGGATGAGCACGTTCCCATGCTCCGCGAGAGCATGGTTCCTTTGACAGCTAATTTCGTCGGCGGCATCAAACTCGGGCCCCGAATCGAGCTTCGCCGATACGGACAGGGCCGCATCGTAATGCGCCAACAGCTCGCGATGACGCTCGATCACTACGAAGATTAGATCCCGATCGGCTGCAGCAGTCGACTGGGGGGAAATTTCCTGCAATGGCAATGTTGGCCCCAAGTAAGTAGCAGGCCTACGTTAGCATCGTGGCCATGAGGATAACCAGCGTAGAGGGCCTTCATCTGCGGTATTTCTGCTCGATCGGCTTGACATTCAGACGAGGTCACCGGCTCCATTTGGAGGTCGAGAAGTTTCGCGGACGACTGCGCGAGCCTTACTCGCCGGAAAACGACTCCGCTCTAGCTGTTCCCGATGTAAAGCTGCATATTTTGCCCATATCAGAAGTTATTATCTCGCACTGGATGCGCTTGCATACGCGTCCGCATTCCAAGGGGCGGGCGAAAATGAGGTTGATTGCAATAGTTGCCGGTCTGTTGCTGCTCGGCGCGATCAGGCAAGCAGACGCGCGCGGGGGCATGGAGGGCGCGTCAGCTACGGAGGCGGACATCACACTACCGGTCATGGGGGCAGCTATTTGGGCGGATCCGGCTCATCACACCGTGGCGGAACTTATGTCAATTCGAGAACTGGCAACCGTTACGCCACTCATCGATAAGGAATGGCATATGCTTCCGAGATCAAGCCAATTGATTGTGAGATTTGGCCATGCGACGTCCCAGCCACCGCGATCCGGATGCGCCACGCGTCCGATCGTCGGAGGAATATCCATCGGGCAGTCGTCCGCCACCGCCGCTGACGATGTTCTGACGGTCGAGGATTCTGACAATCGCGGTCGGCATGTTCTGGAGAGATATCCGAAGGCCGTCAGAAGTAAGCGGCGCTTCTTGAAACAAGTTGGCGCTCCGCGCCAGCCGGCAACAGATGCGCTCGCTCTACCGTTGCCGTCGCTTCTGCTCCCGCTTTCGGCTGACGGCTGGCGAACTTGACCAGACCACAAGTTCCCTGGGCCGCCTAGCACCCGCTTGCCGAAAAGTAGTTTGGCAAAGATGGTCGGAGAAGCGAACGGCATGCTCCGAAACAGCGAACCGCGGCAGGAGTGAAGGCGCGTGAAATCTGGACAAGATTCAAAAGATTATGAAGCACTGCTTTGCGGGGTTTTGTGCCTGCGTCTGATCAGCGGCGCGCGCCGGCGTTCTTGGTGTTGAGCTGCTTTGGTCTCGATCGCTTCTCATGTGATGCTGGCGCAGAACGGTCTTTTCGTGTCACTAGCTTGGCGATAGCTCGAACCAAAGCGTCAGGGGTATCGAAGCGAGCGATTCCACGGCGAACGCGAGCCCTCTCAGAAAAGTTTATGGTTCGTTTTACTTTCCCGTCGACCGACAGCAGTACGTAATCGAGCACTGACTCGTTATGCTCAGACAGCCTGATGGCGGCAATCCAGCCCTGAGGCAGGCGTGCCCTGCGTTTGATCGACCAGTACATTGCTCGATTTTGCCTTCCGCAGCAGAGGGCTGATCGAATTGAGATGTTGACCGATCCACGCACGCGCAAGTAATCGGTCCTGTTGCTAGAGGTGATGCGGCAACCAGCTTTCCTGATGGCCATGGCGATGTGAGAGCCGAGCTTGGCCTCTTCCTCCGCCCAGCGCGGGCGCGACTCAAGAAATGCATAGTTTCGCTTGGGAGTGTAGCCGATTAACCGATACACGTTCGTCATGCTGCCGAAGTGAGTTTGATAGGTGGAAGCGCAGGGAAGGCCGACCGTGCTGGCAATGATGGCAGAGCTCAGGCGTCCTTCCTTGAGTAGCGTTTTGCGTAGACGGGCAAGCATCTCCTCTTCAGTTAGATCGACACGCCGTTCCTCAATGATCTTGTTTACTTTCAGGAAGACTTCGCGTTCGATGATCGGCTCGATACATCTCTCGCTGGTGATCCAAAGCTCGGGAGGATTGTAGGTGCAGTGCTGCCGCAACTTACGTGATCGGCGGTTGAAGGTCAGGTTCCCAATGTAGTTCTCGTTTCTAAGCACCGTGTTAACCGCTGCGCGCGTCCACCGAACTCCCGTGCTCGTGAGTATGGGCCGCCGGTTTAGCTCCCGGGCGATAGTCGCTTCGGACTTTACCTGCAGAAAGCGCTCGAAGATCCACTTCACCACGGCGACTTCCTCGGGAATGCCGGGTCGCACTCGGACGTGGTCAGTCATGAGGTACTTTTGGTCACCATTCTTCAGCACGCCTCGCGATCGCTGGCTCTGATCGACAAGTTCTCGCAAGAGAGCATAGCCAGGGCGACCGCCGAGCTTGAAGCCAAGTCGGGCGAACCGGCACTGCGCAGCGTGAACCTTTGCCGAAAGCTCACGACTGTACTCGGCTGCCATTACGCGCTTGATGTTTTTGATGATGCTGGAGAGCACGCTGCCGTCATTGTCAAACTGCTCAGCACAATACACGATGTTAATGCCTGCCTGTTTGCATACAAATTCGTAATACGCGCTCTCATCGACGTCCTGAAAGCGGCCCCACCGGCTTACGTCATAGACCAGAATATGACCGAAATCCGCTTCTCCTGTTTGGACATCCTTGATCAGCTGTATAAGGCCGGCCCTGTTCTTGATGAGCAGGCCGCTCTCTCCCTCGTCGCGATAGGTTCGTACAATGGTCAGGCTATGGGCGTGCGCGTATGCCGCAATCACAGCAGCCTGATTCTGAATCGAGTATTGCTGCCTTTGTGTCGACATGCGTACATATTGTGCCGCTCTCATGCCGAGCCGCGATGGTACCGGATGAGCCTTATAGATCTCGAGCGCGTTGGCCATCATCCTCGCTCCCGAAAGTTACACCACTAAATTGGACATCTATACGACAGTTGCAGCAAGGATTACATCAATTGAAGAAAATAGCGCCGCCATCGCGGCCCGTGTCGACGCAAGGGCGACCACCTCTCTTCGCAGCTCGCGTGCCAAGGAGCTTGTTCAGGAGGCATATACAACGCCTAGCGGCGGAGGGCGCGATGGGTCCAAAAGTAACTTGTCTTCGGTGCCGCGTATATTTAGCGCATTAAGGGGTCTTATACTAAGGCTGTATCAATCCCTCTCTGTAATCCGCAATAGGTGGGAAGTGCGTGTCTCGATCGCCGCTCGGATAGGGTTGAATGCGCTGGGGCCAATGCCTGCTTTCTTTCAACTCTACTAGAAAATCACCGGCTGCTCCTCTGATCAGCCTCGTCTATTCTGGATGGAACTTACGAGTAGACGCCTCACACCGCGCGTTGCAGGTGCGAGTGTTGGTCATATTCGGTCGCGCCAGCTCGGGTCGAAGCGTGGATCATCGAGGGCGCGACCAAGTAAGAAAGCATTTCGGCGCACGCCTCACGACGCTGAGACTGAGATTGAGGGCGAGCCTGGGCGACAAACGATGGCATTGGTTTATGAGCGGTGAGGAGGCGGAAACCACACATTCCGCCGCGTCATCGCGATACAGGCGGGCCGCCTGCTCGACCAAATGACGATATGTTCGTCAGGCAAACGACGCTTCTTTTCGGCAGAGCCTTCCATATGTCGACGCGCTGAATTCGAGTGCCGGAACCTGGTCCCGCCGTACGAGCGGCCTGCAGCCTCCTGCCATGAGTAGTCGAATGGGAAAGACCCATTCCCACCGGAGCAGGTAATCGATGCTTAGTGCGCCTAACTGGCAACGCGACTCTCGCTGATCCCGTCCAGGTACTTGCAGATTGCGCGATTGTGACGGCTTCATTTCGAGGCAGTCGTTTGCAAGGGCTCGCCACACCGCACACGGTTTACAGGTCCGAAAAGCGTCGATGCTGAATCGAGCGCAACCTGAAATGTCGCCTGACACGCCGCTTCGCCTTGCTGATGCCGTGAAGATCGCATTTCCTTTCGGAGGAATGACGGTTGCCGGTCTACGCCGTGAGCGCGATCGCAACCGGTTGGTTATCGACAAGATTGCCAGCAAAGAATTTACAACGCTGGCTCATATCGAACGGATGCGAGAGTTATGCTGCGAAGACGCAAGAGAGCCAGACTTCAGGCCAAAAGCGCCCGCCGAAACAGGAGCGGACAGATCAGCCACCAGGCAACCTGAATTATTAGAGACAACGGACGGGATGTCGGCACAGGCTGCGCTGCAGATGAGATTGCGGCCGCAGAGGAAGAGCTAAGGGCTACATAACCTCCAACCACACCCCGATCGTGGTCGCGACACCGAGATGGGTGTCGGAGCCGCCGATTGCTACCGAACGGCGGTGACGTCGGACGGAGGCGGACTACAGCTCAATGGCACGAATATTACGCGACTGGCACCCTGTACGCCGATCACTTGATCGTAGCGGCTGACCAGAGCGGCAAGCGGATCGCCGTACTTGTCGATACCAAGCAGCCCGGCGTCAGCATCCAGGGCGATGGGATGGCTCCGGCCAGAGACTTACGGCGAGCGGTACAGTTGATTTCGGGAATGCGATCCCCGAGGACCGGATATGGAACGGAAGGCCGGGTCTTTGGAACGGCCTATGTTCAGCTGGTCCTGCTTGATCCTCGCCGGAATTGCGCGGCGCGCCGGTAGCGACAGGACGGAGTGGATTAAGGCGCGAACCCGTACCTTTACCCACGCGGTTGCCGACCTGCCGCGGAACGATCCGTTGGTGCAACAGGTTATGGGCAGGCTTTTCGGCGCGGCCTTTGGTGCGCGAGCAGCACTCTCGCCTGTTCTGCGCTGAATCGGCTGCTTGGGTGGGCCGTTCGTATGATTGCGCCAAGTGCCGGGCGTGCTTGCATGTTGGACGGCAATTGCCGGTCCCTTCATGCGCATTCATGTCTCCGATCCTTTCACAAAACAAGTGATCTCAGATGCCGGCGTACGCGATAAGAATGTTCCAGTCAGCCGCGGAAGTCGCAGTATTCAGTGCAGGGTGGCTATGCTGATGCCAAACTTCCGTGGTGATTGAATGGGCTTCTGCGCGGCGAGGAATGATAAGCTTGCACCAACACTGCAAAAAACTATGCGTTCGCCGCGGAACAAAGGAAGCTGCTTATCTCGGCGCCAGTTAAGATGGTGGCAGCTTCTCCGATCCGGGCCGTGCGCCATTGCGAATTGCCCTTCGCAAGAGGGTAAGAGCGGGGCGGGGCCCAATAGGCTCATGCGCTGGATTGGATGAAATATCGTAGGTCTGGTCGGTGTGGGGAAAGGCGGTAGCGCTCCCCCGCTACCAGGTGTGCTCGACTACTATTTAGGGCTTAAGGCTATCGCGCTTCTTGCTCGGTGCCGAGTAGCGCTTGCGGACGCGCGCGACTTCGGTGGGGTCGGGCGTCGGGACAGGAAACCTGCCGTCCGCCTCGCGCGGGCGTGCGTAGTGTCTGGTCGCGGTTTCGTCGCTGGCGTGGCCCAACAACGCCGCCACGATCGCAAGTCCGAGCTCCTTCTCCTCCGGCGTGCGAGCGGGAGCCACGTAGATCGCTTTCCATCTCGCCGCCGCGGCGTGCCGGGCTGACGAAAGGGTGGGGCGGCGCTTCCGCGTCGGGAAGAGCTGCTTCGTGACCCGACGCATCAGCGATCTCAGCGTTGAAATGAGAGTCTCATAGTGTCCATTGCAGGCCGCTTCGCGAGCCGCGAAGATCCATGCTTTCGTCTGGTCGACAAGTTCTTCAGGGAGCCAAGCCCAGCGTAACACGCGCGTTTCGCCGTGAGCCCGGCCATTTCCGGACTTGCCGTTCGCGAACTCCAGTTCCCATGCGTAGTCGGGATCGCTGGAGGGGCGGAGTTTGGCGCTTGGCCACTCCTCCAGTCTAGCACCGGTCAGCGATCCAGCGGTCAGACAGTCTACCAGGATACCAGCATTCGGGCTCGTGGTGGCCAGTGCACCGTGGCAGATGCGATCCAAATCGTCGTCGAGGCGCTTCAACTTCTGCTGAGAGGTGCGCAACAGTCCATCGTCGGACCTTTCGCGCGATTCGACATCCTCCAGGAGGGCAATCGCCGCGCGCATTTCCGGTACCAAGCTCGGCTGATCCTCCGCAACCTCGTTCATCATGAAGCGGAGGGCAGCGCGATTTTGGCGGAAGCTCGACGGGGCAAGCTCGGCGCGGCGGTCGACGAGGCTTTGGGCGAGTTCCCTCGGCGACAGCCGGCGTCCTGCTTTCTTGGCGCCCGCCGTCGCTATCTGCTTTGCACGGTTGCGGTATGAAATTTTGGTTTTCTCGGTCCGGGTGGTCATCATGCACCTCAGTCAGTTGAGCCAGGGCGGGGTCAGGATGTCGTGTCGGCGGCAGCGTGAAGCGATCTCGCGCACGAAATCCTCCACCGCTGCCTTGGCTGCGCGCAGATAATCGGGCGCGTACGGTGAATAGATCAGGGTCGTTTCGGGCGAGTCGGCGGGCTTGATGTGGCCCAGCCACTGCCCGATTTCGGCACGGTCGACGCCCTTCTGCAGCATATAGCGGGCGACGGAATGCCTGATTGAGTAGGTGTTTTCGCCGCCGGGGAGACCTGCACGCTTGCATGCAGCACCGAAGCCGGTGTCGATTTCTTCGACCGCGACTCCGCGCCATACGACCAACGGGCCGGGCGGCAAGTTGATCGTCCACGGCATGAGCGTATTGGTGATTGGCAAGTCAGGGCGGTACTTGTCAGTCTGGATACGGCCCTTCGCATTCAGGTGAATAATATTACAGGTGCCATCGATCTGATCAGCTTGCGCTTCGAGGATTGCGCCAATGCGGCTTGCCGTATTGAGGAGGAAAACGTTGGCCACAAGGAGGTGCAGATAGTCCAATTGATCAATTGCCGCAGCGATCTCAGGCGCCGTCATGACGCGGCCCTTCGCCGGCGCCGAACGGGCGTCATTCTTGCTCATGATATAGGGGATATGCGGAACGCTCTCTTCGGCCAGCCGGCGCTCTCCGACCGCTATCTTGCACGCGCTCCGCAAAACGGTGAGGGTCCGAGCCACCGTTGAAAGGGCAAGACCTTCTGCTTCTGCAGCCTTACGAAAGTCGTCGAAATCGCTTTTGACCATGGTCGACAAGATCGAAGTGCCGATGAGGCGATTGATGCGTTCAATAGCGATGTTGGTGAATTCCGCCGACTTGAGCTCGGCAGCGTGCGGCTTGTAGAGCTCAAGGACCTCAGCGACCGTCTGAATCGGCTTTTGAACCAGCGCGTCGCCGGGGTCGCCCGCGATACCGCGGGCGACAAGGCTTTTCACTTGGGCGATCGCATTCTCTAGATCGCTCGTGCGCAACGAGCGGTACACCATCTGCTGCGTTTCGCGGACGTAGGTCGCGACGTAGTAATTCGGGCTGTTGCTTGCCTTGCACAGCTCGAACTCACCGATCGAATGGACGCTCGTGTACCGCATCAGACACCAGCGCCGGCCGCGAACTCGCGCACCGCTTGGGCCGAAAAATACAAGACCCGGAAGCCGTCGATCGTGCGCAGGCGACCGCTCCGGGCTAACTTTCGCACGGCGCCCTTGCTAAGGCCGAGGACCGCCGCAACCTCCTTGGTCGAGAGCAACAGATAGGGGCTGCAATTATTGAGGTCGATCATGATAGGCCGGACTCCTTTGTTTACCATATCTATGGCTTTTCTAATCGCTCATCGACTAGCGCCGGCTCCGAACGTCACGCGAGCCATGGCAACGGTCAATGACGCAGTCGTACAAGAGGCGGGAAAACCTGTAGAGAGACGGGATTCCCAGCAAAATTTCCAGTTCTGCCCGGAGCCGGATCCGGTGGACGGTGGCGGACGAAAAGAGGCGCAGCACATAACCGGGAGGCATCCGGCGGTGGCGGCGATAGTAGGCCAGCGTGAAGGCTGCCGCCTGGACGGCAAGGAGCCGCCGCAGGCGTACCAAGTAGTTTACGCGTTCGTTGAGCCTACGCGGTGACGGGTACACGGGCGGCTCCGAGCAACTTGCGCAGCTCTCCGCCGACCCGCTGCCACCAAACCGCGATCTCGGTGGCGCAGGCCGTGGCCTGGAAGATGTGGACACCGAGACGCGCAGCGAGCTCATCGAAGTTCATCAGCAGCGCCTGCGTCGGGTCGAGGCCGGCGTCGGCACACACCTGCAGGGCCCTGCCAGCGGCGAGCGGGATGCGCAGGACCGGGACCTCTCCCGCCGCGGCGAGCAAGCGGTCGAAATGGCCGCGCTGCTCGCTGTTGACCGGCCAGTCGAACGGTCCCGCACGGCCGGAGAGAGCCAAGGCGCGGGGCAGGTGGGGAGCAACCTTCTGAAGGCTGTGGAGGTGCTTTTCAGCCTGGGCCATGTGCTCGCTGGAATTGGTGGTCATGACGATCGACAGCGCCTTCACCTGCATGGCGGCGAGCGTGGCGTCGAAGTTGGTGGCGGCCAGAACCTCCAAACGATGGCCCGCCGTGCCGCCCGCCCAATCGACGACGACGCCGGCGCCACTCTTGCGGGCCTCTATGACCGCCTCAAACAGCGGGGAAAGCACGCCGACCAGGCCTCCGTTGCGGATTCCGGCGGAGGCAAACTCCTCAAGATTGATGAAAATATCGCCCGTCTCCACCGCGCCTCGGCGGCGGCTGCTCTCGATCTGGACCCTGATGACCTTTCGTCCCACCTCGCCGAAGAAGTGTGCAACGCGGCCGGCCAAAACCGTCTTGCCGATCGAGGTGCCGTCCGCCGTGATCTCCACGAGGTCCGGAAAATCGGTCGTCTTAGCTGTCTTCATCGTTTTCGCTCCTTATCTTGTGTAGAAGTGCCGCGGTGCGGCGCGCGTGTGCCGGAAGGACGAAACCTGCCGGTCCGTTCGGGGAAGTCCGAACAGAACTGAGGCCGGGCATAGGGGCCGGCGGGTGTTGAACGGGCGGGCGTCGGGGCAGGCCGCCAGATGAGCGGGTTTCCTCCCCACTCTGCAGGGCATTGCAGGCCGGTGCAGGGCTCGGCAGGGGCATGCAGGGACCGGCCGACGTCGTGGTGCGGCGGCCGGCGCGTTCGCGCGCACGGCTCAGGGCGCTGGTAACCGTCCCCTCCGGCAGGACCATGCCGTCCTTGCGCGTCACGCCGGCGGCAGCCAGCACCTCGCCGATATCGGCTGCCGTCGCGCCATTGGCGGCCAATCGCTCGAACAGCTGCAGGTTTTGATCGAAAACGTCCTGAAAGCGGATGCGGCCGAACATGTTTTTGGCGCGCCGCCCAAGCGTGATGAGCTCCTCACGGAGCTCGGGCGGCAGGCGGTTAAACAAGGCTTTCCGGTGCGCCGTGGATGTCTCGGTGCTCATGCGGGCACCCGCAGGGAAGCGCAGCCGTTTCCACGAACCTTCCAGGAAAGGGCCAAAAGCCGCGGAAACGAGGCTTCACCGAACGTAACGAGCTGGAGCGAATGTGAACCAAAATCAAGGAGATACGCCGGCGAGCCCTTCCTTGACATGGTAGGGGTCACAGGTTCGATCCCTGTCGTGCCCACCACGCTTCGCCTTCGGCTTCGCGTGGCACAGCCTGAATAATTGCAGCGAAGCGTGTCCGGCGTAGCTCGAAGAGCGGAGACGGACTGGTGCGGCTTGCTCGGCGTCGGAGCCACGCCGAAGCCAAACGGGCGCAGGCGGGCTGACGCGGCGAGCTACGGCCGGGCGAGCCAATATCTGATCCTTCTATAGTCGGACCGAGTCATCCGGTCGGCGCAAGCGCCGCCCGATGGCAGCCCCCGCGCAATCGAGGGTGTATCCTCTCGGGCGCTGTTCCGGATTACGCTACGCGCCCGGTTGCAAGCGAGGCTCTGCCCATGACAGTATCCGTCATCGAACAGGCAAAAATCCAGGCGCAGGTGCTGGTCCCGCTGGTCAAGGCGCTCCAGGCCGAACTCGGCGCGGCGCGCGCCAATGCGCTGGTGCGCAAGGCTCTCGGCGATCTCTATCGCGGCTTCGGAGAGGAGTTCTGGAAAGCCAGAAACCACGGCAAGAACGAAGCCGATCTCGGCAAGGCCGTCGCGTCGGCCTTCAGGACCTACGCCCGCGACGATGCGCTCGCCTATGACGTCATCGAGCAGACGCATGACGCATTTGCGTTGGACGTGAAGCGGTGCGCCTTTGCCGAGTTTTACAAGGCGCTGGGTGAGCCGGAACTCGGCTTCCTCCTGATCTGCACTGCGGACTTTGCGACCGCGGAAGGTTTTGGTCCCGACATCAAGCTCACGCGTACGCAGACGATCATGCAAGGCGCCTCTCATTGCGACTTCCGCTACAAGCGCGATGCGGGCTGATCGCGATGAAGGGAATGCGAGCGATGCGGATGATCTGTCTTGCGATGGCGATGCTGGCGCTGATCGCCTCGTGCGCTGACGCCGCCGTCGACTGGCAAGCCGAACTCCAGCGCTGCCGGAGCTTGCGCGAAAACGTGGCGCCGCTGCTTCAGGCCGGCGAGGGGATATCCGCCGTCGGCCGATCAAACAGGTCCGTCCGTCGCTGCATCTGGATCCAGCGGAAGGCGGTGCGGAAGAGAATTCCGGGCGCGGAAGCGTGGTAGCCTGACCGAGTTTATGGCCCCGGCGTGACGAAGGCCGAGATGATCGTGCCATCGCTGCCAAGCGCGATGTGCCAGTGCGACGCGGCGCCACCCTGGTGCCAGACAGAATAGACGTCCTGTCCTTGCGCGCTCACGCCGAGGAAATCGATCGACGTGATCGGACCCATTTCGGAAAGGCCGGGCTGCAGGTGCGGCAATTGCGTGATGACCGGAGGCATCGGCAGGCGCGGCAACGCACGCCCTGCGCGCACTTTCAGCAGCGCGATCTCTATTCAACCTTCTTTCGAACGTTGGGCAACGACGAGATCGAGCGCTACTTGTTCGGCGACATGGATGCCAAGGGCGCCTAGGATGTTCGGCGCGGTTCCTTCAAGCTTGCGGCTGTGTCGCGTCTTTCAAGCGCATAGCCTCGGATCGAGTTGAGCAATCGATATCGCGCGAGACCCTCGCCCGCTTCGAACGAGATCAATGACTTCGTGATCAACTTGTCGATGACAAGCAGATCATCGAAGGGAGTCAGCAAGACCTGACGAGCAGCCTTCCGTTTGGCCGAGTGCCGTCCCGTTCGTTCATAGGTCGACCTGCGCCTTGCTCGGCAGGGTGAACTGGAATAGCGCGCCGTGTGGTTCTGCGGGTGAAGCCCATAGCCGTCCACCATGCGCTTCGATGATAGAGCGGCAGATCGTCAATCCCATTCCCATCCCCTTGGCCTTGGTCGTGAAGAAGGGACTGAAGATCTTGTCCACCGTCTCGCGGTCGAGACCAATTCCGCTGTCACGCACGAATCAATGAGATACGCCGACGACACCTTCCTTGACATGGTAGGGGTCACAGGTTCGATCCCTGTCGTGCCCGCCATCTTTTTCAGTGCTTTAGGCGCCCCGCGCTTGAGGCTTGAAGTTGTGGTTTCCACGAGATTTCCATTTCGGAGCGGGTTGCCCCATCCAGATTGGGCTGGTGCCCAAATGCGGGCGTTACTCGGAAGGTAACGCACAAGGCCGCTTGCGCTTCCCGATCGTCGCTTCGGCTGCAGCCACACTTCCCTATCTCGCATCGAGCGCGCTCGTATCGACTGGAGGCGGCGTGCGTGAACAGTGTCCACGCGCAGCACTTCCTTCGTCAACAGCACGTTTCGCGGCCAAAACTTTCCGCGGGCGGTCGGATCTTCCGGCATGGCGGAGGAGGTGCGGCTCTCAAATTCCGCCCGTCTTGTGGTCCATTGCGGCTGCGACACTTGCTCCTGCGCCAATGATCGCCGGGCGGTGGAACTCGCGGGCGCGACGGCCGTTGCTTTGGCCGCGGCAGCAGTAGCGAGGAGAACGCGTGAACCGACGCCAGCTTGTTCAAGGGTCGGCAGTGCTGCCGGTATTGCTGCTCGCATCGCGAAGCGGTTTCGCCGCTGCTCGCACGTCGGAGGGCGCATTCGGGTCGTCCACGGTGAGGGACCTCGCCCGTATGCTAGCGGCTAAGCCGTACGAGGCGCCGGACGAGAAGCTGCCGAGCGGATTGCACGATCTCGACTACGATCAGTATCGTTCGATCCGCTATTTGCCCGAGCGCGCGCTCTGGCGCGGCAAGAATCTTCCCTTCGAAGCGCAGTTCTTCCATCGTGGCTTTTTCTACAAGAACAGAGTGAACATCTTCGAGGTCGCGGACGGAAAGGCAACCGAACTCAAGTACAGCAAGGCGGACTTCTCGTTCGGCGAAAAGGTTCCGGCGTTCGAGGGCGTGGATCTCGGGTTCGCAGGCTTCCGCATACACGCGCCCATGAACCGCGCCGACTATTACGACGAAGTCTGCGTCTTCCTGGGCGCGAGCTACTTCCGCGCGGTGGCCAAGGGACAGACGTACGGGCTTTCCGCCCGGGGACTTTCGATCGATACGGGCGAAGCCAAGGGCGAGGAATTTCCGCTCTTCAAGGCCTTCTGGCTGGAGCGGCCGGCGCCGGGTGCGACCTCGTTGGTGATCCATGCTCTGCTCGACAGCAAAAGCTGCGCAGCGAGCTATCGATTCACGGTGCGGCCGGGGGACACGACGGTCTTCGACGTCGAAATGTCGGTCTATCCGCGTGTCGAAATGCAGCGGGCCGGACTCGCGCCCATGACCAGCATGTTCTTCTACGGTCCGAACGACCGCAATGACATCGACGATTTCCGCCCCTCGGTCCACGATTCCGACGGTCTTGCGATCTTCAACGGGAAGGGCGAAAGCCTCTGGCGGCCGCTCAGCAATCCCCGCGATCTCCAGATCAGCACCTTCCAGGATCTCAATCCGCGCGGGTTCGGCTTGATGCAGCGGGAGAGAAACTTCTCCGCCTACCAGGACATCGAATCCAGCTTCGAAAAACGCCCAAGTCTTTGGATGGAGCCGATCGGAGATTGGGGCGAGGGCGGGGTTGTGCTGTTCGAGATCCCGACCAAGGAAGAGGTCCACGACAACATCGCCGCATTCTGGCGGCCTAAAAACCCGCTGCAGGCCAAGGGCGAACACAACTATACCTATCGGCTGCATTGGGGGCCAGATAGCCCGAAGCCGCATTCGCTCGCCAGATTCACGCGAAGCGGGATAGGGGCGAGGGGCGAGGACGCCCGGCTCTTTGTGCTCGATCTGCTCGGCGACAACCTGAAGGGCATTGATCCTGCGGGCGTCAAAGGCGTGGTGACAGCGGAGAAATCCGAGATCAAGAACATCGTCACGCAGCCCAATCCCCACACCGGCGGTTGGCGGCTCAGCTTCCAGTGCCAGGTGAAGGGCGAGCCGATCGAGCTGCGGGCGTTTCTGGCCGAAGGCGACAAGCCCTTGTCGGAAGTCTGGGTCTACCGATGGACCCCTTGAGCACGGCACCGCGGCCGGTTGTCGGCGAAATCGCGAGCCAACGCCTGCTGCCGCACGAGTCCCCCCTCCCGATGGCTCCTGGCGACCTCGGAAAGGACCGGGTATCGGACCGTATTCCTGCGCAGGTCGCCCCCACGATGGTTTGGCGGCGCGGCCTCATCCTGCTCTCGACGGCGGCGCTCACGGGGGCGGGCGGCTATGAGATGTATCGCGTGCTGCAGGTCGGCGGCGTCACCGTCCTCGAAGGCATGGTGCTGGCGCTCTTTCTGGTCCTGCTCGCCTGGGTCGCGTTCTCGTTCGCCTCCGCCGTGGCGGGCTTTGTCGTGTTGCTGAACCACCGTCCGGACGAGGTTGCCTTTGCCTCCGGCGCGGAACTGCCAGCCATCGCAAGCCGCACCGCCATGCTGCTTCCAACCTACAACGAAGACCCGCACCGATTGACGGCGCGGCTCCGTGCGATGATCGAATCCTTGGAGACGACCTCGCACGGAAAGCTGTTCGACTGGTTCGTTCTGAGCGACAGCACCGATCCGGACATCTGGGTCGCCGAAGAAAAAGCGCTCCTCGCGCTGCGACAGGCCCTCGGAACACGGCTGTACTATCGCCACCGAGCCGAGAATACGGAGCGGAAGGCCGGGAACATCTCCGAGTGGATCACGCGGTTCGGCGGCGTCTACGACTTCATGGTCGTGCTCGACGCCGACAGTCTCATGAGCGGGCAGACCGTTGTCCGATTGGTCCATGCCATCGAGACCAATCCGAGCGCGGGGCTGGTCCAGACGCTCCCCATGATCGTCAACGCGCGAAGTCTGTTCAGCCGCGTCCAGCAATTCGCGGGCCGCCTGTACGGACCGATGATCGCCGCCGGCGTTGCCTGGTGGCACGGCTCCGAAGGCAACTACTGGGGCCATAACGCGATCATCCGGGTGAGGGCGTTTGCCGAAGCGGCGGCGCTGCCGCAGCTGCGCGGGCGCAAGCCTTTCGGCGGACACATCCTCAGCCACGATTTCGTCGAGGCCGCGCTGATGCGGCGGGCCGGGTGGGGCATCTACATGCTGCCGATGCTCGGCGGAAGCTACGAAGAGGTGCCGCCTTCGCTGCTCGACTTCGCCGCGCGCGACCGACGCTGGTGTCAGGGCAATCTTCAGCATCTCGCTGTCGTGCCCGCGCGGGGCCTCCATTGGGTGTCGCGCCTGCATTTCATCGTGGGAATCGGAGCGTATCTGACGGCGCCGCTGTGGCTGCTGTTCCTGCTGCTGGGAATGCTGATCTCGCTGCAGGCCCGCTTCGCGCGTCCGGAGTATTTTCCGAAGGGGTTCTCCCTGTTTCCGACGTGGCCGGCCCAGGATCCCGTGCTCGCCATCTGGGTGTTCGTCGCCACGATGGGGCTGCTGCTGTTGCCCAAGCTGCTCAGCCTGGTCCTCCTTTGGATGAGGCGGCCGGTGCGACGCCAATTCGGCGGCGCATTGGGTGCCTCGGCCGGAGTTTTCGCAGAGATCGTCGTATCCGCGTTGATGGCGCCCGTGATGATGATCTTTCAGTCAATCGCGGTGGTCGAAATTCTGGCCGGCCGCGATGCGGGCTGGCAGACGCAAAGGCGGGACGATGGCACAGTGGAGCGCCGCGAGCTCTATCGGAAATACGGTGTCCCAACCTTGTGCGGCGTTGCGATGGCGGCAAGCGCGTACGCGGTTTCGCTGCCCCTTCTGCTCTGGATGTCGCCGGTCGTCGTCGGGCTGCTGTTCGCCGTTCCCATAGGCGCGCTGACTGCCAGGCCCGCGTCCGGCAAATTGTTCGTCACGCCCGAAGAAGCAGCGCCGCCTTCGGTGCTACGTCGAGCGAATCAATTGAGTGAGTCGGCGGATGCAGGGATCAGACCCGCGTTGCTGGAGCTGCGCGAAGACGCCAGGCTCTTGGCCTTCCACGTCGCGCAGCTGCCGCTTCCACGCGCCGTCCGGCCCGACGCGGTCGACGCGAACCTGGCGGTCGGCCGTGCCAAGGTCGATGCGAGCGATACTTTCGAGGAGGCCGTCGCCCATCTGTCCTCCCGGGAGGTTTTTTCGATCTTGAACGACGGTTCGGTGTTGCCGGCGGTGTTGCAGAAGCAATGAACACGCGCCGGGCGTTAGCGACCTGGCCTTGGCGCCGACTTCGCAGCACGAAGGGATGATGACCGGAGGCATCGGCAGGTGCCAACGCACGACCTACGCGCACTTGCGTCATGAGTTCGAAAAGGTGGGCAGACGTCCGGCGGCTTTCCCCCCTCCGGCACGGCTGCGTCGCTGGGATCAATGCGTTGATCTTGATCAAGGTGGTGGCGACGAAGTGGGGCAATCTCAACGCGAAGATGCATATGGGGAGATTGACCGTGCGTGCCTGTCTCTTTGCGTTGGCTTTCGTGATCACTGTTCTGGGATCGTCCTCGGCCCACGCGGGTTGCTGGCCGAGCGAGAACTTTCCGCTCGTCTGTTGGCTCGATACGAAGGGCGAAGGGTGTTCGGAACACCACGCGCTGACCAGCGCCAAAGCAGTGATGTACCCGTATCCGAACCAAACCATCTATGAGTTCGAAACCACCCATTGGTGGACTGGGCCTCCCATAACGGCCTGCCCGCCGAGCAAGACGATCAAGTTTACCGGCATTTGGGACCGCGAGACGGGCAAAGCGGAGGAAAAGGCGTCCACCGGCTGGTCGTCGTGGTCGCGCTACGTCTATTGCAGCAACAACCCATGGACCGGACAAGGCCCGCCAACGGTGCCGATCTGCTCGGGGCCGACCAACGACCCAAATGTGGGGCAGCCGGTGACCTCGGCGATGCTTTCGCAAAGTCAGAGATTGAATCTGCTTCAGGTTCAGGAGCCGCTACACACGAGGTGCCTGCAGGTCGAACCCGACCCGATGGGTTCGGAATGGCTTACGGGAAACTCACTGGTCCGGGTCGTCGTTTCGCACCATGAATTCCAGAAGATCGAGTGGCACTATTTCTTCCAGGAGTTCTATTCGCTCGACGGCTGGAAGGAAGTCCCCGCGCCGAAGTCGAAGGTCCCCTTGATCTCGACGAAGAAATACACCGAGCGCCGCATCGCGACCACGACGGGACGGTTCTGGCTCAATAAACAGGGTCGTTGGAAGATCGTTGCGGTCCCGAAGCCGACCTCGCCCGCCGCCCAGTTCGTCGCAACGACGGTCACCAACGAATGCCCGGGCGCGCGATTCAATATCCAATGAAAGGCAGATCGATTGAAGGACCCGCTCCCAAGTACGCGTCACAAGATCGACAGCTGACGAACACGCGAGGGAGCGTCTGCCGATCAAGGCCTATCCGACCAGATATTTCTTCACCGCCGCCTCATCCCATTCGATGCCATTCCCCGGCTCTTCGCCCGGCAGCGCAAAGCCGTCCTTGATCGTCAGCCGCGTTGCCAGCACCGCGTCGGCCCAGTCGACATATTCCAGCCAGTGCGCGGTCGGCGTCACGCAGAGGAGATGCGCGCTCACTTCCGAGAACAGGTGCGTCGACATCTCGATGCCGGCGGCGTGCGCCAGCGCGGCGGCGCGGAGCCAGCCGGTGACGCCGCCAATGCGCTGGACGTCGGGCATCACGTAGTCACACGCCTCGGCCGAGAGCGCGGACTGCATCGAGAAGGCGCTGTCGAAATTCTCGCCGATCTGGACCGGCGTATGCAGCGCATCGGCAATGCGGGCGCAGCCGGCATAATCGTCATGGCGGATCGGCTCCTCGATCCAGCTCAAGCCCTCGTCATCGAGCATCTCGCCGCGGCGGATCGCCTCGGTCACCGTCAGGGCCTGGTTGTAGTCGCACATCAGCGTGACCTCGTCGCCGACCGCCTTGCGCACCGCGCGCACGACGGCGAGGTCCTCCCGCGCATCGGACCGCCCGACGCGGATCTTCGCCGCCCGAAAGCCCTCGGCCAGCAGCTTGTGGGCTTCCTCGACCGCCGCGCCGGCCGGCATGATGCCGAGCCCCTTCGAATTGTAGGCCCTCACCGGTTTCGGAGCGCCGCCAAGCAGCCGGGCCAGCGGCAGGCCACGTATGCGGGCCAGCGCGTCCCAGGCGGCCATGTCGATGCCGGATTGGGCCAGCCGCTGCAGACCAGCGAGACCCAGCAGCGTGAAGCGCTGGGTCAGCTTGCGTTCGATCTCGAACGGCAGCAGCTCGTCGCCGGCGAGCAAGTCTGACATTTCCGTGACCATCGCCGTCAGCGGCTTCAAGGCCGAGGGCGTGATCGAGAACAGATAGGCGTGCCCCACCGCGCCATCGTCAGTCTCGCAGTCGATCAGCACCAGCGGCGCCTTGGCGATTGCCCCGGTCGAGGTCTGGAGCGGCAGGTTCATCGGCACCATCACGGGGCGCGCGTGGAAGCGTTTGATACGAATGGTCTCGGTCATGGGATCTCCCGGCGGAGCGGATGCAGGACGGGCCGATCTTAAACATCTGTGATGAAACGAAAAGGCGCTTGGCCCGACCACCATAAAATGGGGTTGCGCGGGCCCGCAATTGTTGGCTCTGTGCTGCCGCATTCTTTGCCGCAACTCCCGACGGGTTTGCGACAAAATCGCACACAGCGGAGCCACAGAGTGAAACAAGAGATCGCCGAAGATCAGCGCAAGAGCGGCATTCTCACGGGCGCCGTGATCGCCTTCCTGCTCCTCGCCCTGCCGCTCGCGGTGTGGCTGGACCTGACCGAGCTGAGTAAGACGGCGCTACGCCGGCAGGCCATCGATCTCAACTCGGTGATCACGAGCGTGCGCAGCTACTACGCGACAAACGTGGTCGGACGGGTGCTGGCCAATCCCAACGGCACGACGCGGGTGGTGCACAATTACGAATCCATCCCCGGCGCGATCCCGATTCCGGCAACGCTGTCGCTCGAGCTCGGCCGGGTGATCGGCGCGCAGCAGGAGAACATCACCTACCGCTTCGTCTCCGACTTCCCGTTCCAGAACCGTGCCTCGCACCAGCTCGACAAGTTCGAGAAGGATGCGCTCGATGCGCTGCGGAAGGACCCCGAACAGAAGATCGTGGAGACCGAGACCTCGCTGTTCAACGACAAGGTCCGCCTGGTCGCCCCCGTCACCATGGGGCCGGCCTGCGTGAGCTGCCACAACAGCCACCCCGAAAGCCCGAAGAAGGACTGGAAGGTGGGGGATGTCCGCGGCATCCAGGAGGTGATCATCGCCCAGCCGATCGCCGCCAACATCTTCTCGTTCAAGTTCCTGCTGGCCTATTTCGTCATCGCTGCCGGCAGCGGCCTGTCGTTCCTGTCGCTGCAGCGCCGCCAGGCGCGCCGCATCAAGGGCATGAACAAGGAGCTCGAATCCGCCAACGACTTCCTCGCCTCGCTCTCGATGAAGATCTCGCGCTACATCCCGCCCCAGGTCTACAAGAGCATCTTCTCCGGCCAGAAGGACGTCACCATCCACACCGAGCGCAAGAAGCTCACCATCTTCTTCTCCGACATCCAGAATTTCACTGCGACCGCCGAGCGGCTGCAGCCGGAGCAGCTGACGCAGCTCCTCAACGAATATTTCACGGAAATGTCGGCGATCGCCCACGAATATGGCGGCACCATCGACAAGTTCATCGGCGACGCCATGCTGATCTTCTTCGGCGACCCCGAGACCAGGGGCGACCGCGCCGATGCACAGGCCTGTCTGCAGATGGCCTGGCGCATGCAGCAGCGCCTTGCCGAGCTCAATGCGAAATGGCGCGCCTCCGGCATCGAGCAGCCGTTCCGCTCGCGCATGGGCATCAACTCGGGCTATTGCAACGTCGGCAATTTCGGCAGCGCCGACCGCATGGACTACACCATCATCGGTGCGGAGGCGAACCTCGCTGCGCGCCTGCAATCGATCGCCGAGCCTGGCGGCATCGTGCTGAGCTACGAGACCTTCGCACTCGTCAGCGATATCGTCCGCGCCCATGCGTTGCCGGCGATCACCATGAAGGGTATCAGCCGGGAGGTCATTCCCTATTCGGTGGACGCGCTGAGCGACGCGGCGGCGGAGAACAGCGGCATCATCACCGAGCGCGCACCGGGCCTGGAGCTCTATCTCGATCCCGCCGTGGTGAAGTCAGGCGATGCCGCACGCGTGCGCTCGCTGCTGGAGAACGCGCTGGCCTCGCTCAAGCCGGCGTGAGGGGGCCGACTTACGTAGCCGCTCTTCTCATGGAGAGAGTCCCCGTGTGGCACCCCTCTCCCTAACCCTCCTCCGCAAGGGAGGAGGGAACGCACCTTTGCTCTGGCAAGAGTGGTTCTTATCGATTGCGGCAGTGCTGTGAGGCACAGCGCCGCGGTGCGCTCCGCTGCGCTCCCTCCTCCCTTGCGGGGGAGGGCGGGAGGAG
>NZ_RQIT01000042.1 GCF_003837805.1 Bradyrhizobium sp. RP6
AACTGCTGCTCGATCTATCGCCGAACGAGCGCGACAGAACCCAAAATACCCCGCGGGATCGCATCCCGCTCAACAAAATCTCTTCTCTTCAATCACATAGCCAGATGGGTGTTCTGATGCGCAGTTGTATAACCGCGCAGGGCCACACCTGACAGGGCCAAGGTTGCGGGCCGGGACAGCTTGAAGAAAGATTCTCTTAAGCGAAGTGCAGGTCCTTCCGATGCTGTTGGGTCGGGCGAGGTGGAGGACCGTCTCGATGGTCAACCAGGAGCCCGAGTCCATCATCTCGGTATGGGCTGGACCAACGAGGCTCAAATCCCCTTGTATCAAGATTATGCCTCGGCGCTGACCGCCTATAACGAGATCGATCCCGCTGATGCCGCGTTGAAGGAGGCTGCCCTATGGAGCCGTGATGTCGGCCTTTGACGCTTTAGTGGCCCCACTGAACCATACACAGGACATACTCTGGGATCTGCCAGCGGCGACAGCTTCACGCCATGGTCATCGCGGACAAGAGCTCGGTGCCCGAGAGGACTGAGCGAACGAAAAGCATAGCACGGTGGATGACAGACTTCTGTAGCAGGACAGAGGAGCAATCCAGGTCTTTGGCGCTGACGCGGTTCTTGCGCACGGCGCAGGCCTAGGAAATCAAGGCATCATATGAGTGGTCCATCACCAGAATGGGGGCGATACAATCAATTCATGTTCTATGCCTAAACGACGCTGATGCGAGGGGGGGCGGCGCCAGTCGGCGCGCTGGTGCCCGTTGATCGCTCCGCGGCGGAAAGCGGCGCTTGCTCTAGGCCGCAACAGCACCGTCACGGAACAGTTCGCAGCGAGGGTTGCACGAGCCTTGAACCGCCAAGAGGTGTTGCAGCGTAGGCCGTTTCTTGGGCATTTTTACTCTCCTTGTCTCGAGCGCAATTCTCCCGGCAATCAGTTAACGAACCGAGTTATCGGTGTGACTTCGCATGTTGCGCAAGGAAAAAGCTCCTCCAACTAGGCAATGCTTGCAGCCGAGGTGTCGAGATCGCCATGCATACCACCTTGGCATGATGTCGATCTGGCTGCTGATCAATGCGCTGATCGTTGTCCTGATGATGCCCGTCGACAAGTCTGCCCGGTGACGCCAACCAGGAGAACCTCGCATGCGGAGGTAAGCAGCATCGCTGCGTCCCAGTCTTGCCACTGAAGATCGAAAAAAGCTGGCGCTGTCTCACAGGCTGTCCGCCGACAGGCTGTGATGTCCGCTTGGCAACCAATGGCGGCAACGGAACATGGCCGTGCAGCCCCCGAACGGCTGAAACTTGCGACTCCTTAGCCGGCACGCAGCTTGCAGTAAGCGGCGCATGACATAGCGCAAGCCGCGCTATGTCATGCGCTTGCACGGTTTCCGCCGCGTCTGCCTGACGCGCCAGGGCCGGCCAGCGTGGCCCGCCGATCTTATCGAGAAAAAGTCCATGAACACGCCACCACTCTTGTCCGCGGTGTTGCCTTCGATTGCTAGCGCCACGTCCACGGCGCTTTCAAAGGAGCGAACGGATGCGGCGGTGACTGACGACCCATTCCTTTGGCTTGAGGAGATGGAAGGGCCAGGCGCGTTGGCTTGGGCTCGCGGCGAGAACGAGAAGACGCTCGGGGTGCTTCAGTCAGATCCTCGCTATCGGCGCTTCTACGAACAGGCGCTCTCCATCCTGCAGGCCAAAGATCGGATCGCAGATGTTCCATTCGAAGGGGGCGGTTTGGAGCAGTTCTGGCGAGACGAGAATCAGGTGCGCGGCGTCTGGCGGCGCACCACGCGTGAGAGCGATCGTAGCCAACACCCAAAGTGGGAAACCATTCTCGACGTGGACGCCTTAGCTGCCGCCGAAAACAGAAATTGGGTCTTTCAAGGTCGCAGCTGCCTTCCGCCTGAAGAGCGCCGTTGCCTGATTAGTCTTTCCGATGGCGGAAAGGATGCCGTGTCCATACGAGAGTTCGATCGCGCCGCCAAGACCTTCGTCGCGGACGGCTTTCATCTGCCCGAGGGCAAGCAGGACGTCAGCTGGGTCGATGGTGACACCCTCCTTGTTGCACGGGACTGGGGCGAGGGGACTTTGACGCAAGCCGGCTACGCTTTTGTGGTGAAGGAGCTCAAACGTGCTCAGCCGCTCAGTGAGGCTCGCGAGATCTTTCGGGGCGAGCCCACCGACGTTGGGGCGTCCCCCTTCGTGCTTCGTGACAGCGAGGGTCATATTCATGCGACCGGCGCCGCCCGCGCAATCAGCACTTTCGAGTCCGAGTATGTGGTCTTCCGCCCCGATGGGCCCATCAAGCTCAATCTGCCGAAGAAGGCCGAGATCGCCACGCTCGCGTGCGGCCGCCTGCTTGTGAAACTTGATGAGGACTGGATACCGTCCGAGGGCATCCGCTTCACGGCCGGCTCGATGATCTCGTATGACCTCGATGAATGGAAACAGGATCCGTTGCGCGCCAGACCATCGCTCGTCTTTCAGCCTGGGCCCCGGCAGGCACTGAGCGAGTTCACTCACACAAGGAACTTTTTGATTCTGACGATCCTTGAGAACGTTCAGAGTAAAGCGTTCCTCTACAAGTACGATCAGGGAGCTTGGTCGGCGACACCGATCCCGCTGCCGGAAGATACAAATGTCAGCCTGTCAGCCACTTACGATGAAGCCGACCGGGTCATATTCACCGTCTCGAGCTATCTCAGACCAACCTCAGTTTGGTCTTTTTATGCCGAACGCAAAAGCTTGGAGGAATTGAAGAAGGCACCCTCTGCCTTCGATGCGTCGAACCATGTGGTGGAGCAGCTCGAGGCCATTTCGCGTGATGGCACGTCAGTTCCCTATTTTCTGGTGCGGCCCAAAAACGCAAGGTTTGACGGCACGATCCCGACACTTCTCCATGGCTATGGCGGTTTCAAGGAGTCGCAACTGCCCTCTGATCTGGGATCGATGGGGCGGCTATGGCTCGAACAGGGCAATGCCTATGTCGTTGCGAACCTGCGCGGGGGCGGTGAGTTTGGTCCACAATGGCACCAAGCGGCCCAGGCGGCAACGAAGCAGACGACATGGGATGATTTCATTGCCGTTGCCGAGGACCTGATCCGTCGGAAGATCACTAGTCCGCGCCAGCTGGGCGCGATTGGCGGCAGCCAGGGCGGCCTGCTCGTTGGCGCCGCGATCACCCAGCGTCCCGAGCTCTTCAACGCGGCGATCATCGAGGTGCCGCTATTCGACATGCTTCGATACACCAAGCTGGGCGCGGGCGCCTCCTGGATCGGCGAGTACGGTGACCCCGCCATTGCCGAGCAGCGTGCGTGGATCGAAGGCTACTCGCCATACCAGAAGCTGGTGGCGGGCAAGACCTATCCCGCTCCCTTAATTCTTACCTCCACCAAGGACGACCGCACGCATCCAGCGCACGGCCGCAAAGCTGCCGCGAAGCTCGCCGCGCTGGGCCAGCCTTACTTCTATTACGAGAACATCGACGGCGGACATAGCGCCGCGGCCAATCTCATGGAAGATGCGCGTCAACTCGCCCTTGAATACACCTATGCATCGAGGCGGCTTTGTTCTGAGTAAGTTCGGCGGACGGGCTGATCGAAGCCGATAGACTAGAGACCATTGGTTATCTCAACTCCTCAGTTTGCTCAGCTGAATTCATGGAACGCAAGGCGAGAGAGCTGATGAGGGTGGGCGGACTCGATGAAGCTCGTCAGATGCGCAAATTACCGGTCTGAACAGCCTCGACCGCTGTCGAGCGGATTTCCTGGCGTCCCAAGCACAACATGACGAGCTGGAAGTAAGTTGCTAGATGGGATTCCTTGAGGATAGTCAATCCGCGCCATGCCTGCATTGAGCTCCCTGAGCAACCATCTATTTCTCGTACGGCGAAGTCGCTACGCAAGCGGTCACGGATGCGACCAATTGCTTATTCCTCCGCGCAGTCGCCGTCAGAGGCCGCGGCGACGCAGGAACGGCAGATCCAATCGACGCACAGCGTGACGCAGCAGTCGCCTTGGCTGCCGCCCCGGCTGCGAAGCGCGCGCGGCACTTAACTCAGGTAAAGTGCTATCGTTCTCACGCAGCATAGATCCAAATCGACAGCGATTATTGATGGGTCTGAAATGATTGTCTTTCCGCGGTGAGAAAGCGTTCGCGCAGGGTTGCACAATCTGCCAACTGCACGAGCGGGCGGTATGACCCCGACACATTTATCGCGATCGTCAAAACCTCTATTAGGACGCTACCTCATTCGCCGAACGTGAGGAGGTCGCCACATCGAGGGGACGCCAAGGACCATGTTTCGCTGGACGGGATGAGCGGGGATTCCCTCGGGTCGTCATCGATTTTCAAAGAACAGAGTTGGTATTGGCAGCAGAATTCCCGATCGGTAACTTTCTGGGTCGCCCCACCCCCGGCTTGGGGTTAAAGTTCCCGTTCGGTAACTTTTTGCCTCTCAACCATGGAACTGAGCGAAAAACTCCCGCTCGGTAACTTTTCGCTGGACACCCGCCGTTTCAGCTCATAAAGTTCCCGTTCGGTAACTTTACGACGAGAGAGCTATGAACACGCGTCCAAAGGGCACTCCCCTCTCAGGCGGAAACGACGCTCCTGGCGAGACCGGTGTCGCGCGCCAAGCCGCCGAGTTCGCTGCAGCATTCGGTCGCCTCATCCAGGCAGAACGCAAACGCCAGGGCCTCCGGCAGGACGAGCTGGCCATGGTGGGCGGGACAGGAAAGCGCTTCATCGTTGACCTCGAGGCCGGAAAAAGCACGTGTCAGCTCGGGCGCAGCCTGCACGTGGCAAACGTGCTCGGGCTGCGCATCGAGGATGTTCTCAAGGATGCCCAAGCCCGCCGCGCGAACACTTCCGAGACACCGGACATTCCCGACAGCGACGAGGAGGAGCCTCATGGACCGTCTTCCCGTCTACTTTGAGACGCGAGAGGTCGGCTGGATCACGACCGCCGACGAAGCGTCAGGCTTCACCTATGCCGAATCCTGGCGCGGGCTGACCGGCGCCTTCCCTGTGTCGCTCACCATGCCGCTCTCGCGGGCGTCGCACGATGCCTCGGCAATTCTGTCATGGGCGGCAAATCTGCTGCCGGAGAACGCAACTCTCGGGATCGTAGGTCATATGCTCGGCAAGTCGCCGGCCGATGTCATCGGCCTTCTTGCCGAGATGGGCCGCGACACCGCCGGCGCGCTCTCCGTCGGACAGCCGGGCACCGGGCTGATCGCCGGAAAATGGCGAGAGATCCCCGACAAGGCCGCGCTCGAGCGCATCCTCAATGAGCTACCCCACAAGCCCTTCCTCGTCGGCGAAGATGGCGTGTCGATGTCGCTTGCCGGTGTGCAGACGAAGCTCGCCGTCGCTCTGGATGGCGACACCCTGTACATACCGATCGACGGCGCGCCATCGACCCACATCATCAAGCCCGATGGCGAGCGCTTGCCTGGCGCCGTCCAGAACGAGGCATTCTGCCTGACGCTCGCGCGCATGATCGGAATCCCGACGCCGAAGGTGACGACCGGGACGGCAGGCGAACGTAGCTACCTGCTGGTTGAGCGCTATGACCGCCGTCATGACGGCAAGAGGTGGCGGCGGCTGCATCAGGAGGACTTCTGCCAAGCCCTGGGCCGACCGCCAGCTGCCAAGTACCAGAACAACGATAGAGGCCTAAAAGGACCATCATTGGCCGACATGGTCGGCGTGACCCAGCGCCACATGACAGCACAGGAGACCGCTCGCTTCGTCGACCTTGCCATCTTCAATCCAATGGTGTGGAACACGGATTCCCATGCCAAAAATTACTCGCTGATGCTATCGGCGCGCGGCGCCGCCATGGTGCCAGGCTACGACATCATCTGTGCGGCGCCATATCCGAAGATCACACGCAACATGGCGCAGAAGATCGGCGGGCAGAAGCAGGCTGATCAGCTTGGACGAAACCACTGGGAGCGCTTCGCCATCGACTGCAAGCTCTCTCCAACACAGACGATCCGTCGCGTCTCCGAGATTGCTCAGGCCGTGACGCACCACGCAATGGTGGCCAAGGCCGAAGTCGAAGCCATGCCTGCCCGCGGCGATCCCGTCCTGGACACGGTCGTCGAGGCGGTGATTTCGCGCGCACGCGGCTACCTAGATCGCCTGAAGCAAACGGAGCCAGCGCCGAAAGGCGCAGCAGCCCTATCGTCCTAGTATTACAGTTGCTATTTTCGGTGAGTTCTGAATCCATGGGTGACCATGATACGGGATCTGGTCATTGGTGGTGCGTCGGTTGAAGATACGCTGACGCTGCGGGCTTCCTCGTTGCGAGATGCCAGGCAACGCATCCGTCCGCTGTTTACGCAGGAGCGGGTGGCGGCCTCGGCGTGACGGTTTCTCGACGGACTGTTGGGTAACGAGCCGCGCAAGACGGGTTGGATGCGGGCTGAAGCGGCCGGCGATCCAGGCCCGTGGCGCCAGCAGGCGATCCTGGGGTCGGGGGCAGTGGGATGCCGACACGCTGCGCGACATTGTTGCGTGAGTACGCGCTGGAAACGTTTGCCGATGAGGACGCGGTTCTGGCTATCGATGAGACCGGGTTTTTAAAACAGGGCAAGGCGTCGTGCGGCGTCGCACGCCAGTACACTGGCTCGGCGGGCAAGATCACCAATTGCCAGATCGGAGTGTTCGCCTCCTATGTGTCGCGGCATGGCCATGCCTTCATCGATCGCACGCTCTACCGGCCGAAGGAATGGACGGACGCCCCCGCTCGCCTGAAGGCACCGCATGTACCGAGCGATGTGGGCTTTGCGACCCAGCCCAAGATCGCGCGTCGAATGATCGCTCGTGCAATCGCCGCAAGGGCGCCGTTCTCGTTCGTGGCGGCGGACAGCGTGTATGGCACGGGCGAGATCGAAACCCTGCTGCGCGAGGCGGGCAAAGGCTATGTTCTGAGTGTTGCTTCCAATCACGTGTTCCGTTCCTGGGGCAAGCCGCAGCCTGTCGCCGGCACCGCCTCCGCGATCGCGCAGAACCTTCCCAAGAACGCCTGGCGCCGCCGTCAGGCGGAGGGACCAAAGGTCCGCGCTGGCACGACAGGGCCTATCTCGAGTTGGGCCGATCTCGACGTCAGTGAATACAACGACGACCTTGCCGGGGAATGGACGCGGGGTCTTCTGATCCGCCGCAACATCGCCGACGGCAGCTTGGCCTTCTTCTCCAGTTGGTGCCCCGAGGGCACCTCCATGCAGAAGCTGGTGTCGGTAGAAGGCCATCGCTCGCCCATCGAGGACAGCTTCGAAACCGCCAAGAACGAGCTCGGCCTTGATCACAACGAAAGCCGCTCCTGGCATGGCTGGCATCGCCATGTCTCACTCGTCATGCTGGCCTTCGCCTTGATGGCCGTCATCCGTCATCGGGCCAATGCTGAGCCAGCGCTCAAAAAACGCGACGCCGGCGCACCAAACATCGTTCCTGATCCGCTGGTCGATCCAGGAAATCCGTCGCATCGCTATCAAGCTCGCTCAACGGCGCATCTCGATCGACCGTGTTCTCGCATGGTCGCTCTGGCGGCGAGCTCACCAGACCGACGCTCGCCGCGCTCACCTCGGACGAAAAATGAAACTGTAATGCTAACTTAGATGAGCCCAGAGCCTCTCTTCGCGAAAAGCCTAATCAGTCTCAAATTATCTGACGTCGGACGTGCCAACTGCGTTGTTCAACAAGGACCTACAGAATGCAGGCGTGAGCTTGCCGCGGTGGATCACGACGTTTTCGTGCCCCATCGCGGCTCGCGCGCTCTGCCAGTGCCGATTGTAGCCGCGCTGTTCATTGGATTTCACATGGCAAGCGGCGAATTCGGCGTCAGCCGCCGTCGCCAAATGCCACGCATGTACCGGCCGCTTCGTATGGATGTGCACCCACATCGGATTCGCCGTCGCACCGTTGCGCAGTGCCTTGGGCCGCAGCTTAATCTCGAACAGCGTCCCCGGATCGCCGCTCAACGCGCGCGGAGGATCCGGAGGCTCCAACTCCCCGGCCGCCCGCAACGCTTCAAGGTATTTCTGCGAGGGAAAGCCGTAGCTCTTCATGCAATCGATCATGATCGCGGCTCTTTGCCTCTTCAATGAGTTTGCCTGTCCCTGCACCTCGGAATACATCGTCTTGAGCCGGACTATCTTGTCGTGCACTTCGGGCACTTGCGCGGGCGTGAGCAAGCCACTTCGACGAGGCTCCTCCAACGCGGCTACACAGGCTTCGATCTCGGCGGCCTGTCGGTGGAGGCGCTCGACGACGATATTTAGGACGTGGTCGGCGTCCTCGGGTTTCATCTGACGCGCTTGCGAGACGGCGCTTTGCTGAGCGGGCAGATCGAACTGCAAAAGTTCGTCCAATCGCTTGAGCAGTCCCGTCAGCGCTTCTCTGGAGGGCGGAGCCTGCCACATCGTCAGGTTTCCGCTCGCCGACGATGACGCCCGCGCGCGGGCCTCCTCCGCGCTCGTGAGTTTCTTTGTACCCAAATCCGAGAGTACGATAACCTTGCGTGTTGAGCCCGTGCCAGCGTCGGACCCGGCGAGCTGCGGCTCAGCGCCCCCAGCTGTCGAACTCCCCTCGCCTGCGGCCGCTGCGCGCCTGCCTTTGCCCTTCCTGCGCGCTGCAGTGCCTTCGGCCACCCCGGCAGTATGTTCCGGCAGCACAGCCCAAGCCGGCGGTTCAATCGTGGCGGGTGTCTTTGGCTGAAGTGCCAGCAGCCGCATGACTTCGTCCGCTGTAAGCCACGCACCTTCCACTATCTGGTCCAGCAATTCTAACGGAACATCGGCTCCCGCTCCGGCGTCCGTCAGGCTGGCAACCATGCCGCTCACTCCTGATGCAAATTCCGAAAGCCGCTCCATGACTCCTTCCAGAACGTCGCGGTGCTCAGCGTCAAGCGGCGCTCCGTTGCGGTTCATCACGGCCTCGGCCGTCGAGGCGAATGCCGGAACAACATCCTCGATGAAGGTCCCGAGCAGACGCACTCGCCCGTCTCCATCGATAAGGGCGTCTCTGACGGCTGGTCCCAACCTGCTCGCTAGGGAGAGCTGCGCGAGAGTGATCTGCGATTCCAGATACTTGTACTTCGTGTTGAGTGCATAGCCGGTATGCAGTCGTAGCGCGGCCTCTTCGGACTTCCGCAACTCGGGCGTGCTGCTTGGTAGGTCGGCAGTAGCCGCGCAGACGGACTGCATCCGCTCCGAGCGCAATGCCCTCTTTCTCCACCACTCCATGCAGTGCTCATAGTAGGGCTCCACGCCTGAAAGCACGCGGTTCAGCTGGTCAGGCGAAGCGGTGCGGATGATCCTGCCGAGCAGGGCTGCTGCTTTATGTCTGCTCTTCTCCAGGTCATCGAAAATCGCAGCAGCCACGGCGTTACATTCGTCGGCCGCGCCCAGCGTCTCATCGCGGAGCTGGCGAGCCCGATGGTCGGGCAGAATGCGCCGCGCCAAACCTGGGGGCAGAGCAGCGTAGTAGTCCAGAACTGCTAAGCCTGCTTTGACGACTTGATCGATCAGCTCTTGCCTCTCGGACAAGGTCCGGCCGCCCGTGGCTGCCCTACGACAAGTATTAAGGTCCTCAAGCAGGCAGTCCAACGCTCGCTTTGCTGCCTTAACCTCATCTCGTGTTGGCGCCGCCACATCCGAAGTTGGTTGCCGGTTCACGAGCGGCGCGGTTCTATCTTGAGGCCCGGAGCGCATCCGCTCCACGACGGCCTCGAAAGATTGACTGCGTTCCCCAGGGACGAGGCCGAACTCCAGGCTCGAACTGCTCGATACCCCAGTGCTGTCGGCTCCTGCAGCTCCAACGTACGATTTGCCAGCTCGGCCGATGCCCGTCATATTTTATCTCCGATAGAAGAGTCGAGAATGCGCAGCCTTCCTGGCTAAACCGCTTCGCTGACGAGTAGCTGACCAAGAGCGTTTTTCCCGATGCACAAGCCCATGTCGCCTTGGGTCCACTTCCATCGCAGCTGCTGTGCTGCTGAAGACAGCGATGCCGGGATAACCGCCTCAGCTGCGGGATCATCACCTGCGGTACATGACCGCAGCCTGAAGCGCGAAATTTTCGCGAGCGCGCCGGGGGCAGCACACCGCCACTCGACAGCCTTGCATTGGGAGTTCATTTTCCTCTGGAAATTGCCCGCGATCGGCGCAGCAATAGGTGCGCGGACGTTTCGGGCGAAAATCCGTACGCGGGACATCGCGCATAATCTAGTGTCCTAAACCAGAAGTTCATGGCCTTTAAGGCCTTGGCTGACACAGTGTAGGCAGAAGCGTTCGATGGAGCTGAGAATGTCGTCAGCTGATTTGGTCCATCGGAATGGGCTGGGGTCGGCGTTGTGCTGTTCGATGAAGGACGCGATCTCAGTACGTAGCTCCGCCACGCTGCGGTAGATGCCGCGCCTGGTTTTGCGCTCGGTGATGAGGGCAACGAAACGTTCGACCTGATTGAGCCAGGATGAGCTGGTTGGCGTCAGATGGACTTGCCAGCCCGGTCTTTTGGCCAGCCAGTTACGGATCAGCGGCGTCTTATGGGTTGCCTAATTGTCCTTGACGAGATGAACGTCCAGATCATCCGGCACGGCGACTTCGATCTCATCAGAAACTTGCGGAATTCTGTGGCCCGTGGTGCCCGTAACACTTGCCGATGACCCGGCCGGTTGCGATGTCGAGAGCGGCAAATAGCGATGTCGTGCCATGGCGCTTGTAGTCGTGACTGTGGTGTTCCACCTGACCAGGTCGCATGCGGAACGAGGGTTGGCTCCGATCCAGCGCCAACATCTGCGGCTTTTCGCCGACACACAGCACGATGGCTCGCTCGGGCGGGACTACGTAGAAGCCGACGACGTCGCGAACCTTGGCGACGAAGTCAGGATGGTTTGAAAGCTTGTAGGTCTCCAACCGATGTGGCTGCAGGCCGAAGGTGCGCCATATCCGCTGTACCGTCGAGACCGACAGTCCACTGGCCCTCGCCATGCTGCGCGAGCTCCAGTGAGTGGCGTTGGGCGGTTTCGTCTCAAGGGTGCGGACGATTACTGCCTCGATCCGGGCATCTTCGATCGTGCGCGGCGTCGCTGGTCGACCAAGGAAACCCGTCGCATCGCTATCAAGCTCGCTCAACGGCGCATCTCAATCGACCGTGTTCTCGCATGGTCGCTCTGGCGGCGAGCTCACCAGACCGCGGACGCACGGCGCGCTCACCTAATGCTAGGAACAGACGCATGTGGCGACAAACCCGAGCCGCCTCACCGCCGGAAAACGTGGCTGCACATCTGCGCTCAAGGCTTCCGGGGGCCGTCGCCCATGATGGGCGAGAGAGCCTCGTCGACATGTCGAATTGGCATCACGGCGTTGGCGACGCCGTCGGATTCGCAATTGAAACGCGCGCCAGAAGACCTTCCTTGCCTCCCGTAAGCCCGTACTCCTCTGCAGGCTTGCCGTCGAGTTTGGCCGCTTCGGCGACGCCCTTCGAGCGTCTTGAAAGTGTCATCCGAAAGACGCAGGGCGCCAACACCAAGCCGTCGTCGCCATCTGGCTCCGCGTTCCCACCCTTCCATCCACGCAAAGCCTAAGTCGCTACTACGTTTGACGGCATTGAATGCTTGAATGAGCGCGCCAGCTTGGTTGATCTCTTTTTTTGACTTATCCGCAAAGAACACATTCCTTTTGGTCGCGATGATCAGTTTGTGGACGGCATAGCGCTCCGGGGCCGGTACAAGGACCGGCACGCCGGCGTCGTGCAAGACAAGAGGGCGGATGGGCTCATGGATCAGTTAGTCTAGGAGCCGCAACACCTGCGCTCCTACGGACGGCCCCAATGACATCTGCGTCAGTCTGGAGGAGTAGTCCTCGTCGCCACGGTTTGGTGTAAGGAATTCGACCTTGAGCCGGTGGCATTGGCAAAACCGCTGAACAGCTTGGTTTCATCGGGGGAGAATGAGGGCGCAGATGTCGGATCCACCTTTTTCAGGATCTCTTCGATGTCGGGCATGCTTTCATCGATCCAGATCGAGATGCCGTAAAATTTCGCGATGTCCATATCCTCGGTCGTCACGAGCTCGTCGGGCAGCTTGAGGCCGACTACGCCGCTGTATGTCCGATAGGCCATCGAACCGACGAGCGTGGCGCGAATCCGGAAAAGTCCCGCGCGTGCGAGTTCGTTGACGACGACACCTTCCATGTGGGGAGGAGCAGGGTAGCCGGCCCGCCTCAACTTCGCTGCCAGCTCGCGTCGCGCGCTATAGCCAATCTTGGTGCGCTGGAAAGCTTCCGCGCGTTGGCAATCTCGGGATCATCGGTCGGACAGACATATTGAGGGTCGTCTTCGTCGGTCCCTCGCCACCGAGGGCGCGTAGGTCTTCTAGCAATAGTATTCGCGGCGGCTCGCTTCTGTTTTGAGAAAGGTCTGGTTTTCCGGAGCGGCTCGCGAGCCGCAATAACATCTCTCGAGCGATTCGGCGGCTTGATCGTGCAAATCCGCCTCAACGGAGGCCGTCGAAAAACTGAGGCCCGAGATCACCGACCGCAAGCAGCGCGAAGCCCGCGCTCGCCGTACGCGAGACGCGCAATCAGGCCGACCAGTTCACTAAGCGCCTGCGGGCCATTCTGGCCGACCTGAAGCGCGTCCGACGGACCGTCATGGAGTCGAAAACAGTCGCTACCCGGCTGGCAGCCTTTTTCGAGGAGTTAGTCGAGTCCTGCTGAAGGATTTCGAGTCCATCCTCACCGTTAACCATCCGTACCGCTTCCGCGACGCCATCGTCGATCTCGCGCGGAGCTACACCCCGGAAACCATGCAGGTCCTTGCCGAGGAGTACACAGCTTCCAGCATGGCAGCCGACATCGAGGACGGTCGAATGGCCGCTGCCGACGACCTGCTGGCCATCGAAAGCATCTTCGATCAGATCGGGGAGATGTTCGACAGGATCGAGGCCTTCCGCAAGCAGCTCGAAGCCCGGGTCCGCAGCACCCTTAGTACGCCGAGCGGATCGGGCAGGGACTCGTCGGCCGGGCCGGCGACCTGGTGCGACGCCTGGATGCCCTACTGCGGGACGGCAGGCACCACAAGGCGCCAATCGAATGGAGCATGACTTCGTTCAATCCGTGCCCGGCAATCAGCGCCGCGATCCTGGCCACGAGAACAAGATTCTCGACGACTGCATCTTTTACAGCCTGCAGACGACCGCAGAATTCATCCAGGCGAGCGGAGGCCGCTCACCAATGAGCGAGTTCAGCTTCGGGAAGCAGCTGTCCTCAAGCGAGACGCGCGCCGCGCCAGCCTGACGAAGCTTGCGTGCGAGGAGGCGAGCATTGTTGAAACTGCCGAAGCTGCCATCCCCGTCAACGAGCACAGCTAGCTCTGTCGAGTCCACCATACGTTCGACGCTCTGGACGAGCTGGCTCCATGAAGCTTCATTGGCATCACGATAGCTCAGCGAGCTGGCAATCGACCGACCAGAGCCCAGAGCCCCTTAAATCCTGAGCGCTGGGCGATTGTGGCGGAAAGGCCATCATGGGCTTCCATCAAAACGAGAGCTTATCATTCGAGCAGTCCTGGGCACGAAGCATTTCCACAGGCGAGGGCCGCGCGCGTCGTTGACCTGCGGTGGACCGAACGCCTCTAGCTTGATGCTGCATGCATAGATCCTGTAAGCCGACCTAGATTGCCACCAACGTCGCTGCTCATATTTTTTCGGCGTGATGCCGCTCAATGAACAGCATTGGTAGTTTATTGGGACCGCAAAGGCTTGCATGATCGCCATAGGAGGCGCGCCGAACGCAAAGCTTTCGCTATAGGTTGATTGACATCGCGCCTAAGGCTGGAAAGAAGGGCTTTGGATGCAAAATGAATGACCTGGGTTCGCGAGCCCGTGCTACGCCTCGAGAGAGAATTCCCACACTCCTTCGGGGGAGGAGTGCTTAGGGAAAGGGTGATATCCGGCTCACATAGATTTAGACGAAAATATCGACAGCCACGGATGTCGTAATGCTGCCGTCGGATTGACGACAATGTCGAAAGCCCGTCGATAGGGCTACAGCAGGATGGCAGCCTCGTGCGAATGGAGCGGCAATCGCCGAACAACTTGTCCTGCCTCGCCGACAGTTTGCTGGCGCCACTGAGTGGTATGGCATTTGCTGATGCTTTCCTGTTCTCTGGACTACAGGAGAAATTCATGGCGGATAGGCAAGAGGTTGTGCTGTCGGAACGGGAAAGACAGTGTTTGCGATGGGTCGAGGAAGGGAAGTCATCCTGGGCTATCGGAGTGATCCTGAAAGTGAGCCTGAACACCGTCAACTTTCATGTCAAGAATGCGATGCGAAAGTTGGAAACGACCAGCCGGACGCAGTGCGTCGTCAAGGCGCGGCGTTTGGGTCTTCTTTAAGCCGCGGTTTCGGTGGCGCTGTGGCGAATACAAGGACGTCGCGTGGCAAGTGTACAGCGATGATAGAGGTGCTGATACTATGAACAGTGCGTGCTTCCATGTCATCGCTGATTGCGACGGTGAGGCGCAACGTGGACAAGGTAATCAAGCTAACGGCGCACGCGCATCACACTCTTGAAAGCTGGACGGTCGGTCGAATTCCAATGTCCGTCCTCCCCTTACCGGCGTAGCGGTTCGATATGTGTCGGAAGCGGAAATCTTAGTGATCATAGCGGCTGACGTGCTGAAATGGTGATCACCCAAACGCGGCTCGGACGGCGCGGGCCGCACCCTAAGTCGGCAATGATGGTCGGCAGACGCATTTCCAAAACACGCTGCTGGTAGAAGTTGGACGAACCATGACTCTGCGCGCTTAACCAAGTTCGGGTGATTCCTCACGAAACGTTGCTGGCTTAGTGACCGATACTTCGCGGACCATCAATGCAGACGTCGTGTTTTTGGATTATTGGGGCGTGTTCGATGCGTGCAACTCTCTTGTGAACCGTTCGCCGCGGCAACTGAAGCGAAGGTCAAATCGCCATCCGGATCCACAGGAATGGAAGCGAAGTGCGGTCGCGTCAGGGGCTTTCTATCGTTTGCATATTGGGCGACAGCTAGGCGATCCGACAGAAAAATGAGACGAGACCTTCGCATCCATGCCGCGATGTTTTTTGCCGCTGCTCTTGATGGCCGGAAGACTCTTCGCTAGATCACAACGGTTCACTATGGAGGTGCCGACGTGGCAATGGGTATTGTGAAGTGGTTCAATCCGACCAAGGGTTATGGATTCATCAGGCCCGAGGATGGAGGCCCCGATGTCTTCGTGCACGTCAGTGCCGTGGAAAAGGCCGGTTACACCACTCTCGAAGAGGGGGCCCGCGTAAGTTATCAGCCCAAGGCCGGGCGTACGGGCAAGATCTCAGCTGAAGATCTCCGGGTTGGCTGATCGAAAGACGGATGACGCCTCGGACGAGAGCGGGGTCTCTGTCTCGGGTTGATGAGGATAGTTGTCAGGTAGTGGTGAGGTCTTGCTGACGTGACCACTCCCCTTCTCAGCTGAAGCAACATAGCCGAGGCGTACGCCGTCCAGGCATTGGGATTGCGACACCGGTGAAGCGCTGTTGGCGCAGAGCCGTCAGTCCCGCGACAAATAGTTCTCGATGCGGGCTGGTAGAGATTGTGGTTCGAGTGCGGTGATTGTTTCATCACGAGAGCCGAGCTAGAAAGGCGCGTCAGCATAGCGCCGCACCGTGCTCTGCCGCAGAGTCTGGCGCGTCTGCTCTGCCTGAACTGCCTACTGAAGATGGTCCGGAATTTATTGCCTCTCATGCGCCGCCTGAGGCACGAACTCGTCCTGGACCTCCATCAAAGCCGTCAGGCTCGACGCGGAGGATTGTCCACGCTCTGCTCCTTCTTTCCACGTGAGAGGCGTGCCAGATCGTGCCAATTCTTGGACTCACAGATCTCTCGTTCAGTCACTGAAGCCCGGTTTGTATATGGACCGGAAGACGCCGGCCTTTGCCTTGCGCGTCCGCAAGAGGCGAAAAGCCTGGTCGTTGTCAAACAACCGCACCAAAGTTCGGCTGGGTCACTATTCTGACTTGAAACTTGCTGAAGCACGCCGCCGCGGCTTTGCCGCTCTCGGTACTCCCGTTGGGGAAAATGAAACGTCAATGACCTGGGTCAAAAACATGCTGCTCGATTTGAGGAAGCCGATCGATAACGCAAGCGCCAAGGAGGGCGGAGAGACATCGAGAATGATGAGGGGCTAAGGCGCCCATGAACTCATTTTCGTGCTTTGCGTTACGACACGGATTTGCGCCTGCAGCATGATCGTACCATACGCTACCTTGCGAGTAATCAGCGGAATTCGGTTTATGCGCGCCGCGAATCGTCGCCCCTCTTGAGGCAGTCACTCTGCAACCCTAAGGTCCGTTAGGGGTACAAAATTCCACTGCTGAACAACTGACCCTTTGAACTGGTAGAGCCAAGTAGGATTGCCATTTTTCGTGCGCGGCTTTTGTTGTCGATGCACAGCTTAGTGTCGGCGATACTCAGAATAGCAATTCCCATCGATGCTTGGGATCGGCAGGGTTGTAGACTGCAAGCGTCAGCGCTACTTCCGGAGCGATGCGATCGCCTTCCTGTGCGATGGCGAGCTTACCTGCGCTTGAGTTCAAGGTTGATGTGCGAATGTCGGCTTGCAAACATTTTGCATCCTAATGGACATGGAGACAGAACAAAATAGGACACACTTCACAAGTATACACAGCCCCAAGCGAGGTACAGCAGCCTTTTGGAAGAAAGGCACGGTGCTTGCTTGGGTGCAGTGAGCGTCACCGGTCTTGCAGGGGCTGTGATGCTGGGGCGGGCCTGATATGGTTCGAGACCATTTCGGGTCCGCCCCGTTACTGCTCGCGAGGCAACATGGAGCAACGTATTCGAGCGGCTTCAGCGGCGATCGCGTTCGCTCATGCGCGAAGTCCTCAGCGTGTACGAACATGAAGGCCGCAGGTACAATAGAATCAGAGTCCGCGTAACCGGGAGCATAACAAACGGTTACGACTTCGAAAGTGAATGCCACATCGCCGGTGCGCTACCGAGTATATATCACTTCGGTACGGAGTCGCATTGGCTACTGAGGCCCAAGTGCCCAGGAGTCTACAGCGGTCCTGATTATTGCACCTCACCTCCTTCTCCGTGAGAGTGACAGACAATGGTGTCCAGATAGTCGATTTGCGGAGGAATTCCTTCACATACAACGTCTGGTGGGTGGTCCGCGCAATGAAGGAAGCCGACGATGGAGATTGTGCTAGCAATTGGCGCTGTACTCGTTTTCACCGCAATCACGGTCGCTTGCCTGTGGGCGCTTGGAGCCTGGCGTGGCTGAGTATGTTGGTGAATGAGCCCGATGGAGAAAGCGTTGTTACCATGCCGCTCGCTCTCGTTGAATTTCTGTGCGGTCCGGATTAGCCTGACGGACCCCCAAGCGGTCGTGCTGTTGATTGTGTGCGAATGCCGCCGGAACAAACGGGTGCGGACTGCTCGAAAGCTACACGGCTACGTGGCCTAACTCGCGGCCCGCTCTCAGGGCCGCGCGTTTTGAGCGGATCACTCTGCAAGCTTAAGGTTCAGTTAATTCGGAGAGTAGGGCAGGTCAGCGGTTGGCGTGACAGCACCGAAACGCCCACGAAGGCCATGATCTCACCGGCGCTTCCTTTGTAGAAAACAAGGCAGTCTCCATAGCTCAATACGTGCGCTAGATTGCGTCTATTCAGTGGAAGCGGCGCGCGGCTGACTTGAATACGCCGATGGCTGTCTTCGCGATGCTTTGTGATGCGCGTGATCTGGCGAGGTGCCATCTGGCTGACTCCGGTTAACTTCTAAATTCATACAGTTCGTCAGAAAGACGCGACACTCCCAGCTTAGGTAGGCCATTTCCAAATGGACCCGAACGCGTGCGTTATTCTCGCTTGCTGATCGTCCCATGGAAGAACGGCAGGCAGCCACGATGGGCGGTCTCGCCCCAGTGATCATCGTGCGATTGCTCTCTCTTCGGTTTTCCTCGGCTGCTGATCCCACCAACTGTCCCGCTCGGTTTGGATCCATTCGCTAAGCCGCGGATAAAGGATTATGGATTCCGCTTCCGGGTTCGCGGTTGGTTAGAGTTGCCTCCCTCAGTTCTTCGTTAGTGAAGAACTCGGCGACAAAAAAATCGCGATCTGTTCTTTGACGGACGGTTGGGCTGCGCGACTTATTCCGCGAGACATGGATCTTCGGACGGCGGTCTCGCTCCCGCAATGAGCAGCTCTACCTTGCTCGCGAGTATCAATTGCGGGAGATTTCGGAGGTTTTGAGCCTCTCATCGGGCAAGCAAGCGAAAACGCGCGATGAAGAGTGAAACCGAAAACGCTGGTGACATTCGAACATTGTCCGGGCTCCCGATCGGCTTGAGCTTGGCGTATTCGGACCCGAGTGCTTGACTCACTTTAGGCTCGACCGTTCAATCTCCCACGCCATCCAAGATGCCCATGCTGACTGAAGGTGAGACAGTCCGTTCCGAGCAGCTGCCTAGCATCGCGACGTAGGATGCAAGCGGGCCACGAACTGATCTTCGACCAGGCTGGGCCAAACGCGGCTCCGGAATTTAAGCGTGAGGTCAGTATCGTGAACAGCCGTGGCATCAGATTGCGAGGAGCCCCAACGCCCTTCTGCATTGGGGATCGACTGCCGATCAGCCGCACAGCACCGTCAGTCTGGCGTTGACGCTCGCCACTGTGGCTCACGCCACAACGTCCTGCGCAAAGATGGTGGGAGCACTCTGGCCGACATCGGCTGCCGGAGCGAGCGCTGCTACAGGCTCGTGGTTGCGGTTTCGCTGTCTTGCTCAAGATAACGGTTGTTTCAGTCGCGACAAATAGGAGCCGGCAGCCAGATGGCGCGAAAAAACCTACATGAGTCTGTCTATGAAAATGCACGAGGGCATTGGCATGCCGGTTGCTTGAATGTGTGACAGCACCAATTTGGCCATGATATTCCTTCAGAACGCGATCCAGGTATTCAAATGAAACGTGCCCACTTCATCGATGGCAGACGTCTCCTGATGCACTTTCCGAAACGCGTGCCAGCGTTGCGAACTCTGCTACCTTCGGATTGCCGTTTGCTTTGCCGGCCAGAATCCGACTGTCCTGCAACGGGCTCGCGACCAATGGCGGTCCTCAACAAGATGGCGCGCACCGGGGTTAAGACGTTACGCTTCTGGACGATCGTTTGCGCCACCTTTAACCCCTGGCTCAAGCGCCCGTATTGGCGAGATGCCAAGCCTGGGTTCTTGGAGCTAAGCGCCGGCCTTGCATCGGTGGTCACACATGGTAAATGAGCTGTTGCAGGACGATTGGGATGCTGAGAACATAGTCAGGCAGAAGGACGAGCTCAAGGTCAAGCTGCTTCGTGCCCAATCGGTCGTCGCCGAATGTAAAGCAGGATTGGCGGATTTGGAGCGGAGGCTTGAGGGTCGAGCGATCTCATTGCCGATCGATGAACGCCACCGCAACTCTGCGGCAAACAATTGAATACGTGACGCGCTACCGCGCGAACCGCGAAGCATCGATGATCCTGTTGGCTAGAAAGCCGCCGTGGCGTTTTCCAGGCGATCATGAGACCATTAAAACTGCCGTAACCCACGTTAACGGCGAGAATACCGACCGGCTTGGGAGGCATCATTTTTACGGACCGGGGCGCGCGAACTGGCGGCCTGCCGTTATGCCGGGCGTTTTGGTGATCGCGGTGCGTTGGGCCGGCGGATGGGGCGCGGAGTAACACCACATGCGGGACGTCTCCCTGCGGTGTTGACTAGAGCCTCCTATCTGGAGGGCTGCTCACGCACATGTCTGGATTGAACGTCAAGAGCTGTCCCCCTTACTCAGGGCCAGTTCGGTCGTTTTATCCATCTTCCCGGCCGTAGCCTCGTCAGCTTTTCGAAAGCTTCTCCGAATACGGATAAACCCATCGATCCTGGACGGGAGGCGGGCGTGCACTCGCACAATTTCGACTATCCAGTGCTGCCCCTCCACCATCGGTACAGCACGCCGGACTAAACGATCAGCAGCCGAAACTGGCGAAAGAAGATGCCTTTGAGCCGCAGCTGGATACAGCGCGTGTGGCAGGCCTTGCCTCGATGCCGCGGTCGCAATCCGCCGTCGAATGTCTAGCGCGCGGATCATTACATTCACGAGATGGTGAGCAGTCCAAGTACTCGTCGGAAACTCTCACCAATCTACGGCTGAGAAGTATCTTCAGATGCTTTAAGGGGGCGGATTTCCCCGGTGAGGGCGGCCAGTCGCTCCAGGCCAGTGGTGACAGTACACTAAACCAGCTCGCCAACACGGTGTTCAAGGAGAACAAGCACGCAGGTATAGCCTTCCAGACGCTTCAAGAACAGCGCGGAGGTTCAGTAGCAGCAGTCGGGGTCAGGCGCGCGTGAGTGCCGCGGCTTCGGCGGGTACTGGGCGTACACCAATTGCTCCCAGTGAGGCTGAAGCGCGGCTTATCGAAATCGATATCAACAGTAAGCACTGGGCGCCGACGACTTTCTAGATGCAAAAAGGCCGAATCCGGCGACCCGCTTGATTGGCGCGAGAAGGCCGACCATTGACGAAGCTGTCGGATTTTGAACCATCGCATGACGCTTCGTGTTTTTTGCGCATCTGCAAAGTGCTGCTGCGCAGGTGCACGGTCCGGTCTCTGCTGCGTCTTATAAATGTCATCTTGCGCGCGCCAGTGACGCGCGCGGCGGCTAGATTGAGCCAGCGGCTCGATACCGATGGGGCGTGGATGCCTGACAAAGCACGAGGAGGTCGATGACAAAGCGTTTTCGCAACTTGGCCCTATTGTTCATACTCACCTCCATCGTTGTCTTCCCCGCCGCGAAAGCGCAAGACCGCCGGACTATCACCGAGCCTGTTGCACCTCATACGGTGTGCGAGCGCCTCGTGCCGTCTGGTAAGCAAGATACGACCACGTTGCAAAATGCCATCGACCAATGTCCTTCCGGGGCCGCCGTGTATTTAGGGCGTGGCGAGTTCCGGTCGGGCCCACTCGAGATGAAATCGGGTGTGACGTTATGGGTCGGACGCGGGGCGACGCTGATCGCCATCCCCGAACCTGCTGCTTACGACAAGGGCCTCGGACAATGTGGTCGTATTGCGCAAAAGGGCGGCGGTTGCCGGCCGTTCATCAGCTTTTCCAGAACCAGCGGCGGTGGCATCTACGGAGAAGGCATCATCGATGGTCAGGGCGGCGCAATAATTGGCGGCGGCGCGGAAACCTGGTGGCAGCTAGCGCGCCGCGCTCAAGCCCAGGGCGGCAACCAGAACGCCCCGCGCTTGATCCAAATCGATCATGCGCAGGACATCACTTTCTCCGGTGTCACCTTGCGCAACGCTCCCAACTTTCATGTCGCGATGAACCGGGTCCAAGGTGCCACGTTTTGGGGCCTCATAATCGATTCACCGGCGGATGCGCGCAACACTGATGGCATCGATCTTGGCGCGAGTCAGGATGTGACCATTACCCGCAGCTTGATCCGTACGGGTGACGACAACGTCGCAATCAAGGCCGGCGACAATGGCTCAAGCAGCCATATCTCGATCATTGATAATTATTTCGGCTGGGGGCATGGCATGTCGATCGGCAGTGAGGTGAATTCCGGGGCCAGAGACATATTGGTGCGTAATCTGACGCTGGATGGTACGACGTCCGGCCTGCGCATCAAGAGCGATGTTAGCCGAGGCGGTCTGGTCGAGAGCGTGACTTATGAGTACGTGTGCCTGAGGGGCAACCGGTGGCCGCTAGCGTTTGATACGAAATATGATCCGCGCGCACAAGGCACGAGAATTCCGGTCTATCGGCGAATCGTTCTCCGTCATGTGCATGGCGACACCGGTGTGTTGCTGATGCGCGGCGTAGACGAGGAGCATGCACTTGACCTGACACTCGAAGATGTCCGATTTTCCGATTCCGCCACTTGGCAAGTTGAACATGCGAACGTCACCGCAAATCACTCGGACGTATCACCGCCGCTGCCAGGACAAGCTGCAAAACCGCTGCTGCGCGGCTCGGAGGTATGTTCCAGGGCGTTCCGCAACAGCAATCGGTAAGCACTACATCCGGCGCCGAACTCGGGTGGTGAGTTCAGCTCTGGACCAAGATTACTGGTGTTGACGAAGGTCGGCCTCATGTCCGGACTTGTTTGCAATTGTCTGACGGTTTGCAGGGCCAGGGATGCGAAGGTGACGTGGAGGTTCTGATTTGGCGCGAAAAATGTGTTGGCCATGCGCGGCGGCTATCCCGCCGAGAGAGGCTCTGTCGACTGCGTCGAGGTGCCGCTGACTCAACGAAGTGTAGGATCATGCGTATTTTCGTTCACCCTGCTGCACTTCTGACGGGATGTTTCTGCATCTCGTCAGCATACGCTCAGCCACTGTTCGTGTCGCATGCCGTAAATGCCGACTATCACTCGGTGCAGCAAGCCATCGACGCATTGCCGGCGGAAGGCGGAGATGTTCGGATCGCGCCGGGTATCTATCGTGAGAAGGTCAAAATCTCCAAATCCGGTGTTCATCTCTCAGGCACTGGTAGCAAGCCGGAGAATACCGTCATTGTGTATGGCGATGGCGCGATCAATGTAGGAGGAACCGCCCGGTCGGCGACGCTGGATGCCACTGGCGATGACTTCCGGCTCGAGAATTTGACCATCCAGAACGACTACGCTCTCAACCCGGCCAATCCACCCTCGCAGGCGGTTGCATTATCCCTTACCGGAGACAGGGACGTCGTTACGCGCGTCCGCCTGCTCGGCGCCCAGGACACGCTGCTTGCCGGCAAGGGTCCAAACGGCAGAATGTCACGTCAATACTTCTCGAACTGCTACATCGAAGGGCATGTCGATTTCGTATTTGGCAACGCCAAGGCCTGGTTCCGGAAATGTGAGTTGCACGGCATCGCCAATCAAGCGGTCGTCTTTACCGCTCAGAGCAAGGCAGTACCGGACGAGGACAGCGGCTATGTTTTTGATCATTGCACTCTAAGTGCCGACCCTTCCGCGCGCGATATCGCGCTTGGCCGCCCCTGGCGGCCGTATGCCACAGTGGTCTTTCTGTCGACAAAGATAGATGCGCAGGTCATTCCGGAGGGCTGGCGCGAATGGGATAGGGGCAAGACCAACAACTTGAGGACGAGCTATTATGCCGAATATAGATCCTTCGGGGTCGGGGCTAACCCCTCAGGCCGCGAACCTTACTCCCATCAACTGACAGATGGGGAAGCCGCGAGATGGTCGCTGACCGCGTTCTTCGGGGGTGCCACAGATTGGCTGCCTGCGGAACCATATCGATGGAAGACAAAACAACGCTGACGGTGAGGGAACGACGGCGATCCTCGGATGAATGACGGAGAGAGCGGACATGATGGAGAGTGGTGTCCAGCAACCAAACTGCCGGGGGCGTGAGAGGGGCAGGGCTTCGGCTGTCACTCCACGCTTAGAGGAGCTCGTTAAGACGCTCCATCGCTTGCGGCGGGATGCGATCATCCGCTTATCCCGCCCTTATTGGCAGCCTGTCCAACTACCCGTCGAAGATTGGCGCCAATGGGCGTAAATCGAATGTGAGGCCAACATCTCAGCTCGATTTAATCGAATGCACAAGCGAGCGCAGAAGGTCATTCTTCAGGCTCAGATGAAGGCAAAGTCGGCTTAAATTTCTCGTCAGGCGCCGGTCGTCGGCATTCAAGATAACACCGTCAATCGACTCCTTCTCATGTCAAGTGCCGCGCAACATTTCCAAACGCGCCGATGGCCTTTTTCATGTACCGCTCCGACGAGGACCGTCTTGCGTGACGGGTGGTAATTCGCGAAGCGTGTGACCTTAGGTCTAGCTTTAAGGTCATCAGGCGATGCGGGTCGAAGTTTTGGGCGGGCTCGAGCGGCGGCGGC
>NZ_RQIT01000043.1 GCF_003837805.1 Bradyrhizobium sp. RP6
GCGGCACATTGCCGGAACGGCGTGGTCGACCAAATGCTACATGAACATGCGACCGCTCTATCAGCCACAACTCTCTGAAACCGGAGCCGTCGCCTGATCAAAAGTGCGAAAGATTCTGGACAGTACCAACCTGGCTCTTTCCCGCCAATGTTCGGCTGCTGGATTCGCGCGAAGCCTTCAACAATGGGCGCGGTGACGGGCAACAGTCCGTTGTTGTGCTCGCTTTCGAGACCGCCGATCACCCGGTAGACGCGTGGATGGACCGTGCGCTCGCAATCACCAACGCAAATTCGAACACGAGGCTGCAAACAGCGGCAGCCGACAACGCGCCGGTGCGGCTGAGGCTTGGCGCAACGGCTTTATCCGGCGTCTGCACCATCGTCTGGCCAGTCGTGCCGATCCGGCCCCGCTTGCGGATCAGCGAGACCCCGCCGAAGAGGGTCGGTTGGGTCGAAAGCAAGTAAAACCGCCGCATGTTGCAGGCCCGATCGGTTCTTGAGCAATGCTATTTTGACAGCACGAAGATTACGTCCTCACAAGTTGCAGTGTGTATGCCGAAATGCTTGAGCACCAAAAAGCAAGAGTTGCCATCAGGCGAATGGCTAAGGAGATTGCGCCTTCTCATCTCAGTAAGTACCTCGCGCCACTCAAATCTATTAGCATCCCAGCTCTTCTGATCTGGGGCAATAACGACAGAATTGTGCCTCTTGAGAATGGCCATCGATTGAACCGTGATCTTGCAACTCCAAGCTACACGTCATCCAAGCTTGTGGACATATGCCTCAAGAGGAGTGCCCTGATGCAACTGTTGAGGCAATTGCGACGTTTTTAGATAGAGCGGAGACGGTTCGCAATGCTAGGCCGCTGGCCTGACTTACTATCTCTTTCCATAGCGGCGCTCGTATGCCGCTTGCTTTTTCTTTTTCCCCAAACAGTGTTCGAAAAGACAGGACTGGTGAGGATTTCGTTGCTCGACTGGATCTCATTAGAGCACGACGTTCACAAGGGGCTAATTCGCCTTCTTGCGCTGCTCCTAGTCGTTGCGTGTGGTGCCGCGTCTGCATTCAGGGATTACTCGCACTCTTTTCCTGACTTGTTGAACGTAAACGTGTTCTTTTACGGCGACGGAATAGAGAAGACGATTCAAAGCATGTCGGACCACGATATAACAAAACTCAATTCAACATCTGATTGGAAGCAGCGAAAAAAGGAGTACTACACGAAGATCAACAACGAACTGCAGGAGCTAGGAATACCGTTCAAGTTCGGTGATGCCCCAGGGCAAACATCGGCAACCGGGCCGTTAAGATTTCGAACCCAACCCATCCAGAAGTGGGGTGCGCAACTTTACAGGATCACTGAGGCGGGAGGGACGCTGGTGCACGTTAGTCAAAGCCCAGGAACAGAGGAATACCGGACTGTCTCTGAGTTTGGTCTAACGAATTCCGATTTCAACCTCAAAGGAACAGTGAAGGACGTCTACTGGGAGAACGCGATTCTCATAATGCCCGTACTTAAGCAACTCTATCGTATCTCGCCCTCACGCGAGATTTATCACCATTCTCTAATTGCCGCGACGCGAGTAGAGATCTTTCCTTACATCAACATAAGCAAAACTGTTTACCTGGTACCTTCGTCAGACCGATCGCCTATGGCATTTATTCCTTGCCGTAAGCGCCAACGCTATTCAAATGGATCGGTGCTTTGCTAGGTGTGACCTGTGATCAAGCGCCCGCCTGGCCAGCGCCAGCATGCATCCGAAGACAGCGCTAGCAACAGCGGCAATGTGTTTCGCTAGCCAAATGAGCAGATGCTCAGTCGTGAGCACCGTCATATCGTGGTCGGATCGAAATCGCGAGGTGTCCATTCCTCGCCGGGTTCTAGGTCAGCTAGTTCAATTACATGACCCGTGCCTTCAACCGGCCACCCTCCCATTTTGGCTGCCCCGTCGTAGGTGGCCATGCGCCGGGAGATAACCACTTCATCTGTAGCGATGTTGTAGAGCTTTACTTTGTAAACGGTTTCCTGGCCATCTCTATTTCAATTTCCTCTTGATCTGCGTCGTGGGCGTATCCCCGCACAACCACTAAGTTGCCCCGCCTGGGCAGCGGCGCAAGCTTGTCGAGGATGTACTGCGGGGCTCCTTCTTTGATTTCTACGCCGTATGCGTAAACCAGCCCATCGTCGTTGGCGATCTCGTTTATCGTATACTCGATTTGATTCAATTCATCGAGCGTGAGGTCAAGTGCCGCGGCAATCGCCTCGGCTTCCTGGGCGTCGTACTCATCTTTAAGCTGTCTGCTGCTCATTGTACACAACTCATCATCCCGACTGCCATTCCTAAAGATCAACTTCGTCTGCATCGGCTACCAGCATATTGCTCCAACGCCTTTTGCATAATGAGTGAGCGGTGAGATTCGATCGAGTATCCTGGGCGGCGCTCGCGACTGAGTCATTTGGCAAGGCTCCATATTCTCAGCGAGTGCGGATCAGTTCACGTCTCGAAGGTACTTCAGCATACTGTTGCACGCATTCTCGGCATCAGCGAAGCTTTGGAGCGGCCAGCCGAGAATCCTGATCGAGCCACGGCTCTGGTCAAGCGGACGCCACGAGGCGACGTAGCCCGACCTTCCGCGGAAGCCACGACCAGTCGGGCTCTGGAAGCTGATCACGAACGAATAGCCGTCGCTATTCGCACTCCATATTTCCATGTCTTCGGCAGCGCGATGGAATTACAGGGGCATCAGGCTCCGTTCGCCTGGGCAACCCGAGAACGCAATGCCTCGGTCGAACGTCGTAACGTGTCAATACACGGCAGCTCTCGCCGGCAAATTGCGTTCCCTCGTCAAGCCATGGCATGCATCTGGAATCACTAGCAGCTCGGCTTATCCGTCCAGCCACCTGCCTCGATCCCGCGCTTGAAAACTACAGATGTGAAGGTGTTTAGCCACGCAGAAACGCATTCCTTGGCATCGATTTGTCCTATGTTTGTCGCTTCGATCAACTGCCTAAGCAGGTAGTTGACTGTGACACGAGATGCGCTTGATGGCACCCGATTGACGACCAGCGAGTTCTGGCAAATGGTCCGACGCCCCAGTTTGGGAGTTTAAATCACAGGCCTTCGTCAAAATGCAACGCCCCCCGACCGCCGGCCCTCTGGTTGGGTGCTCACGAGCGAAACGGACATCAACCATCCACCCGAGTGGGCGGCAAGTTCAGATACCCATCCGGATGGGCGGGGACAGCACGCGAACTCTTATCAGAATCCTCGCCAAGCTCTGCCGGCCGATCTTGCGCAACAGCCGCTGCACGCGCTTGCGATTGACGGCATGGCCCTGGCGCGCAGCATCGCGGTCACCCGACGCGAGCCGAGGAATGGCCAACTCACGAACAGTTCATCGATCCGCAGCATCAGCGCCGAATCGTCATCGTCGTTGAGGGCGCGGCCGATAGACGCTTGAGCGAGCGACGCCGAGCAGCTGGCACTGCTGGGGCACCGACAGCTCTCCATGATTGCGGTCGACGAGCACGCGGCGATCCGGGGCGCTCATCTTCCGTAGCCCTTCGCTAAAAACTCCCGCTCGATGATCAACTGGCCTATCTTGGCGTGCAGCTTCTCAATCTCGCGCTCGTGCCCGGCTGCGCTGTCGCCGTTGCTCTCGAACGCCCGCGCTGCTTGATCCAGAAGCTGCTTCTTCTAGCGTAACTCTGGTCCGGGGGCAGTAGCGGCCGAAACGTTCCATCACGTTGCTCGGTGGGCATTTTCTTTTCGGTGATCAGCGGACAATCACTCCGCAATGCTTGGTCTATCCTTGAATTTGCGTTGGCGATCCAACGTGACGCGGCCAGGTCACGGATCTGCTTCGGATCGATCGACGGCTGCGCCTCGAAGTCGAAGCCGGCAAGCTCCTTCACGGCCGGGAAGTGTGCGAGTTTCAGCGCCATCTCGATGCGGCGATGATCCTTCGCGATCTCGCGCTAGCACAGCAGGATCAGCGTCTCACGCGCCGACAGGTTCGCGCGCGCCGCCTCGTCGAGCAGGTTGTCGAGCTGGTCCCGGATGCCGGCGAGCTGCAATCGTGCCAGCATGGCGTCGAGCCGATCGATTGGTGCTTCGGTAGCCTTCTTTATGCGCGCCATCAGAAGCTCCCTCCGATCGCTGCTTCGTATTCGGCAAGAGGACGCAACAACGAGGGCAGTGGAGACGATGCCGGCACCGTCGCTGCCGCAATCTCCGGTCGGCAGACCGCGCCATTCTGCCCGGCAACACCGTCGAGGTGGGTGGTATCGACGATCCGCAGCCGGCGACCTTCCGATTGCTTGTGGACCGCAACCTCGCGCATGCCTTGGCGGATACGCACCTCGCCGGCCGCAACCGCACCGAGTAGCTGTTCGTACCGACCTCGACGGCTTCAACCTGTGTGTCTCGTCACGCGCGAAGCGGACGATCGGCGCCTCGCCGGTCGTGCCGTGGATACGCACGTTCGCCACCTCACGCTCCCACTCGGCGAGATGCGCCTCGAATGCCACCCAGCTCGCGAAGGAATGCCCCGCGATCGCATTCTTCTTCACGTAACCGACGCCATTCTCCGTCTAGCCCTTCGTGCGCGCCCGATACGGTGCGCAGGCGCTAGGACGGAAGCCCCAATGCTTCGCGAACGCGATGAGCTTGGCGTTAAACTGAACCGACCGGCTCACCGCGTCGTGGCGCACCACGAGCGCGCGTGGATTGTCCATCAGCACTTCCTCCGGCACGCCGCCGAAAGTCGTAAATGCGCTCTCGAGCCCACCGAACCAGTGCTCTTGCTTCTCGCCCCGGAACGCACGCACATGCAGCCGCCGCGAATGCCCGAGCGTCGCCACGAACACGAATGCTTTGACCTTCACCCCGCCGATCTCGACCAGACGCTCGCCGAAGTCGATCTGTAGCTGCCGGCCCGGGGGCGTCTCGAACCGCGTCGTCGCCAGCGCTTCCGCCTTGAGTGCCTGGCGATAGGGCTGCACGGCGCGTTGCAGCGTTCGCCGGCTGACTGCCACGCCTTCCTCGGTCAACAGGTCCTGGCGCACCACATTTGCATTGCCGCGATGCCGAATGAACCTCTCGCGCAGCCAACCTTCAAGGCCATCGAGCCGTTTCGGCGCTCAGGCGACCTGAACGGCTTCACCCCGCCCGCCGCAACGTAGTCCTTCACCACGGCACAATTTCACGCCTGTGAAGAACGCGCGGCGCAAGTGCATTGCATCGGGTATGCTACCCGCAAGCCACAAAGTCTGAACGACTCGAAGAACTTCGTAGTATATACAAAGAACTCTCAGGAGAGGAGGTCACCGCTGCGGAAGCGACTGATATCGCGCAACGTTCTCGCACGCTAAAGATTGATTTCGTACCGCTTGCCCGGCGGGCACGAGAAGTCTCCTCCTTCGCCACCAACTCCGGTTCGAAGCGCTGCCGGAGAACGCTGATATTTTGCAGAATGCGCTGATCATCTTCGGTTGCAGGTCACGTAAGATCTCTTATGCCCACTCGGCACCTTTACCCTGTAAAGTTCGAACGTCCTCGTCGATTCCCAGCAACGTGAGTGAGTCCGGCGGTTTGCGAACCGATATGAACGGCTTCTTGGCTTCAATCTTGAGTATTTTCTGCGTGAGGAATGGGTTCGAACCTACGGTTTCGAGAATAAAAAGCGCCTTGACCGATCGTCCCCGGTCAAAAACCAGTCCGCGGCTCTGCTGCTGAATGGAAATCAGACTGACCACGGGTTCGAACCCGTCCTTCGGAGCAATCTTTTCCCGTTGTCGAATGCAATCCTTTTGCAGCGCGGCTCGTTGTATAGTAGATAAAATAACGCATAAGTGACACTGACTCGCGGCTCTAGAATCGAACTCGATCTTACGCGAATCAGAAGTCCACAGATCGTGCCAAGTTGGCTCAAGCATGCGAGAGGGTGCGACAAGCCATTTCGGCACGGATTTCTGCCGCTGAAAGCGAGTTGGATCTTTCTGAGATCTGGTTGACGGCCTAAAGCCCGAAGCCTGTCAAACGCCATCCGGAACTGCCCCCTTTGCGTCATGAAGAACTGCCCCCACGCTCGGGTTCATGATGTCGGGCCGTCAGCGGCGGGCGCCTTGATGAGGCCGCTCTTTCGCTTGACGCGGAGGCGGTAGCTGTCGCCGCGGATGGTCAGCACGTGGCTGTGGTGCAGGAGCCCGTCAAGGATCGCGGTGGCGACCACCGGATCTGCGAACACGGTGCCCCATTCGGCAACGCTGCGGTTCGAAGTGATCAGCATGGCGCCGGTTTCGTAGCGGCGGCTGACCAGCTGGAAGAACAGATGCGCCGCGTCGGGCTCCAGCGGCAGGTAGCCGAGTTCGTCGACGATCAGCAGCTTTGGCTTCGCCAGCGCGAGCAGTTTCTCGTCCAGGCGCCGCTCGCGCGCCTTGGCGAGGCCAGCGACCAGCGTCGTCGCCGTGGTGAATCGCACCGTGTAACCGGCCAGGATCGCCTCTCGCCCGAGCGGGGTCGACAAGTGCGTCTTACCGACGCCCGGCGGCCCGAGCAGCAGCACGTGCACTTATCCGGAGGGAACTCTCAATCGCCGACCCAACGAACTTCGATCAGCTGCAGAACGGCTTCTTCAATGCACTTGCCACGGGGCTGGGCTACGAGACGACTTCGCCATTTCAGGTACTCCAACCCGCCCCACCCTCATCGGAGTTTCCGGTGCCGACAGCCGGTTGTGGGACTATCTCGATATCATTCCGCCAGCCACACTCAATATGAATGTCGGCTCGGAGCTGGCGGCAACAAGTTTTCAGTCGATTATCAGGGCGTACTTTCCGCGCTCCAGCCTGCTTCCGAGCGCTTCCAGGATACCGTGGATCCAGTCTGTTACAAGGCTTGGGCCGAGACACGCGACAAGCAAGAAGCAGGTCCAACCGGGCACGATTTCCAAGTATGGCCTCTTGGTTGCGAGCTCTGCTCTGCTAAAGCACGCCAAGGCGCCATCGCGCTCAACCGAGACAACCTAGATCCGATCTTCGTGGCGATGAATAACGCCATGCCGTATAGACCCAGCGGCACGGAGCCGATCACCTTCTCGATCGGCTATAGCGACATCGTCGAGCTGCTGCTAAAGGCCCCGTCGCGCAAGTTCAATGTCGCACAAGGAACGTGGAACACCGATGTCTCAAAATCTTGAATCAACGGCTCGTCCGGCGGCTTTTTCGGCCTTTGGGGAGGCAGCAGCTCATCCTCAAAGTTTAGCGAGAAGTTCGCTGCAAGCGGTGTTTCTCCCGACGCGTCACTCGCGAATGTGATGCCCGTCAGCCCACGCCCAGTATTCGGCGGCGCTAGGTCTTGCACATCACAACAAGAACGCCGCACCATGGGATTCGGGTTCAATAATCAACTGCGAACGCACATTCGGGCCTGAGGGCAACATGCAACCATTCACCACGACGCTGCTAATTGCCAATAAGATGGATGTACTCGTACAGTCATTCGTCACCTACAGCGAAGATGAGCAAGCAGACGTTCAGAACAATTCAAAAGCCGGGCTATGGCCTTTCTACAGTAGGGCGAATCGAGCGGGTCGTCGCCCTCGGCAAGCTTCGACAAGGACGGGCGATGACGATCATCATCACCAGCGACGACAAGATACCGATCGTGATCGGTGCTCTTGTCGAAGCCGCCGGAACCTATCTCGGCGCTGAGAGCGATGCGTCGGCTTTCCTCACGAAAGCGCTGTTCAGTGCCGAAGCTCGCGGTCCTAAGAAATGACATAGTGCGCCGGGTTGGGAGTCGCGTGATGCGACGCACTAAGCTTATTGTCGTTCGCCGAAGCTCATCCAAAGCGCCGCCTGCATTGGCGCCCGAGATCGTGGATGCGGTCGTCTGGAGGCAGACGTGTCAACGTCAGGCATCCTGAGCTGCCGCCGAATGGAGTAGCTGTGACAACATTCGTATTCTCCAAGCACGGTTCGTGCAGAATGCGCTTCGATCGTTCGGCCTGTTGAACTTCTCGCCAACACCTGCAGACTGGTATCTCTCTTCCGCACTCGGAATGGCCTATAATAATCCGGGTACGCTCCCCTGGGATCTTACGGTTACCCACTTTTTTGAGGTGCACTGAGCCGAGAAACTTGAGTCGCCAGAATCGCTTGCGATTCTTTGATGGGCACCTGATTCGAGAAAAAGTGCTCTATGGGACTGACTTCACGCGTCCGGGATGAGAAGGCGCATCGGTTGGCGTCTGACGCGTTGACTTGGTTTGACCGTGAAGCTGCGCTGTGCGAATTCCGGGACGCTCGACTTGGCGAGAGCTTTCGCATGCTGCTGCAGCAGATTGGTGGAGATATCGGACAGAGCATTCCGGTGGTTTGCCAAGACTGGGCGAATACCAAGGCGGCCTATCCTTTCTTCTCCAATGAACGAGTAAGCGAGGCCGAAATCCTGTCTGGTCATCTTGAATCCACGCGGGAACTTATCGCGGCTGCGAAAGGGCCTGTCTTGTCCTGCATGATACGACCGAATTCACCTATCAAAGGGAGCGCCCGGATCTGATCGGGATCATTAAGCGTGTCCCCAGAAGGAACTCGCGAAGATTGGACGGAAAACCCGAAACGTACACGACATGCGGAATATTGATGCATTCGAGCCTTGCGGTGACCCTCGAGGGCTTCCCCCGGGGCTCAACGCCGTGAAGTGTGGACCAGAAAGAAATTCAAAGGGGTCGCTGCGCTTAGGCGCGAGGTCAACCCGACACGGATCCCCATTGAAACCAAGGAGAGCATTCGGTGGCTGGAGAACCTCAAGCAATCCACGGACCTTTTCGAGGAGCCATCGCAGTGCATCCATATCGGTGATCGTGAGGCCGACATTTATGAATTGTTTTGTGCCGCCCAAGAGGTTGGAACGCATTTCTGGTAAGGACCTGTGTCAATCGCCTGGCAGGCGATGGCGATCATACCGTTGCAACGATAATGGACGAGGTCATGGTCAAAGGCCTCCACCGGATCGAAGTCCAGGATAGCAAGGGCAATCCAGACCAGGCTGTTCGTGAAATCCGGTATCGTAAAATCCGTATTTTGCCACCCATAGGCAAGCAGTCGCGGTATCCAGCTTTGACTTTGACAGTGATCCACGCTGATGAACGAGGAGCGCGCAAAGAACAGAAAGAAGATTGAATGGAAACTCCTGACATATCTTCCGGTGCAATCGAGCAGGGATGCGATCGAGAAACTCGATTGGTATTCCCTTCGATGGAAGATCGAGGTCTTCCACAAGATACTCAAATCCGGCTGTAGGGCAGAGGACTCGCAACTGCGGACTGCTCAGCGATTCACGAATTTGATCTCGGTATTCTGCATTGTGAGCTGGCGCATCTTTTGGATGACGATGCTCAATCGTTCAGCGCAAAATGCTTCACCGGAATTTGTGCTGACCAAAGCTGAAATCCAATTGCTTGATCGGCTCGTCGAAAACAAGACTCCAGTCAGCACCAACGAAAGACATTGTCGCATTATCTCATCAAGATCGCCAGGCTCGGCGGCTATCTCGCCCGCGCCAACGATCCGCCACCAGGGACTCTGATCATGTGGCGCGGATTATCGCGATTCATCGATCTCGCAACGGGAGCGAAACTTTCCCAAAAACTCTGCCCCAAAATGTGGGTAATCGTAAGCCCTGGGATGCCACCGCCCGGCTGGGATACGACTTTCGGCCCTGGGGGCACATTGCCGCGGTTCCTGTCGAGCCTCCTAATAGTTGTGGAAATGCGGATTCACTATAGCTCCGGGGCTACGTTCAGCGAGGTCGACAAAGCGGAGATTATCGCAAATCGGATGGGGACTCTGGCCCTACTATCTCGATGATACACACGCGGCCACAGTTGTCAGCTTCGATAATCAAGGGACGATGACTGTAAGAATCGAGAGTCAGAAGGATCGGCCAGTCGCGCTTTTCGCCTCGGTGCTTTCAGCGGCCGAATATCTAGGTGCAAGATAGGGACGAGCTGGGCGGCGACTTCACTCAACTGTTGCGGAACGGCTGTAAGCATCATGATCTAAGAACTCCCGTACTTGAACAGGGGGCGGCGGACGGATGGGCACACTTCGCAAATGCAGCCGCGATATTGCTCCTGATTTTCCAAGCTTCTGAAGCACGTCGAACATTTTCCCCTCTTGGACGGCGTTTCAGTCGCCCATCCCCGCTACGCGCCCGGTTGCCGCATCTCTTCGTCAGACTGGAAGCACCGGACTCACAATGCGGGCCATGACCTTGCCCCCAAGTGTTATTCAATCCTGAGTTCGCTCCGGCTGTTGGATTTGCCCGGTTGGGTGGTGGCAGCGACGGGAGCTGGCGGCGGAGCTTTCGGCATAGCGCAGCGCCAGATCCCGGCGCGGGTGACAGCTGAAGGCGAACTCGGAGGGCGTTTTCCATCCTGCGAGTGTGGTCGCGCATCGTTGTAATCGGCCCGCCAGCATCCGCGTGCGACGCGAGCCTGGGCCAGCGACGTGAACAGCGTCTCGTTCAGTTGATCCCGCAGCGGGCCGTTGAAGCTCTCGATAAAGGCATTCTGCATGGGCTTGCCCGGCCCAATGTAGTGCCATGCGACGCGCCTCTGATCCGCCCCGGTCAGGATGGCGGTGCTGGTCAGTTCGGTGCCGGTGTCGCTGACCACCGTCTTGGGCTTGCCGCGCTCGATCACCAGCCGGTCCAGTTCCCGCGCCACGCGGATGCCGGAGAGCGAGGTATCGGCAGGCACTCGCGGGTGCAGTCATCCACGACGGTGAGGATACGGAAGCGGCGGCCGCAGGTCAGCTGACCCGACACGAAATCGAGCGACCGGCGGTCGTTCGGCGCCATCGGCACCGTCATTGGCGCCCGGGTCCCGATCGCCCGTTTGCGGCCGCCACGCCGCCGCACCGCCAGCCTCTCTTCCAGGTAGAGCCGGAACAGCTTCTTGTGGTTGACCCTCCCGCTTGAGCAGCACATGCAGGCGTCGATAGCCGAAGCGGCGGCGCTCCTGGGCGATTGCCCGCATGCGCTGGCGAAGGCCGGCTTCGTCCGCCCGAGTCGTTTGGTATCTCATGGTCATGCGGCAGCAGCCGATGGCTTTACACGCCCGCCGTTCGCTCATCCCGTGGGCGCCTCGGTGACAGCTTTCCGCGTGGCCGCGGGCGTCACCATTTCTTTCCCACGAGGTCCTTCAAGGCCGCGTTGTCCAGCATGGCATCGGCGAAAAGGCGCTTCAGCCGTGTGTTCTCGTCCTCCAGGGTCTTCAGCCGCTTGGCCTCCGACACCTCCATTCCACCGAACTTCGCCTTCCATTTGTAGATGCTGGCGTCGCTGACGCCATGCTTGCGGCACAGATCGGCAACCGACACGCCGGCCTCATGCTCCTTCAAAATCCCGATGATCTGCTCTTCCGAAAAGCGGCTGCGCTTCATGCTCTGGTCCTTGTTGTGAGCCAGAACGAACTTCACACTGGATTAAGCCCCTGGGGCAAGGTCACTCACGCGCGAGCGGTAGCGCGGAAGTATCCGCGATACGCTGAATGAAGTCCGTGGGGAACGGGAGGCAACATGGACCTCATCCTGTGCCTGAGTTTATCGTAGTCTGAAAACCGCGAGCTGGGATCTTCGGGCCAACGCGTCCGGTCTCTGCGCAGACCAGCCGAACCAATTCGTTGGGCGTCATGTACGGCGCTGATAAGTCGAAAGCTGGCATATTAGAAGGCTTGCTGCGGTGAACGCCTGGATGGCCATTGCGATCCGGTTTTCAATCATGTGGATATCCCTCAGTACGCCAGGGACACGACCTCATCCGAAGCAAATGGAGCCTCGAGAATGATTATTCAAGTCGCGAGTTGCAACAGCATGCGCGTGCTCACCTACTAGGCCTAGTTGTTGATCGGGGCGACGGAGGCATGCCAACGTTGCTAACGACGCTGACGCTGGTCAAAGCGCCGGCTTGCCTGAAGGCAGGGGGCGTTCGCAAATAGTAGAGGAGAGATATCATGAATCGCTCTGTCGCCACTATCGCACTGACGCGTTTGGGAATCGCTCTTTCCAGTGTTGCCATCGCACAGACAGCTAGACAGGAGAACAACACCCTTCCAGGGCAGGAGCGCGCTCTCAGTGTCGCGCCGGGCTAAGTGCAGCCGACCAGAGGGGTCGTGTTTTTGACAGCGGCAATCAACTCAGACGGCAGCATAGCGGGCTGCTTCGGTTACAACACCGCGAACACCAAGAGGGGCTGGCATATATCAGATCGATTTCGGACACAACGTCCAAGCAATCAAGGGTTGGAGCCGATGGGTTCAGGCCGACACCTTGACGAACGGTGCGGAGAACGCTTGGTGTAACACTGCCGACCGGGCCGGCAATGACAATGCAGTTTGGGTTAACTGCCAGACTAGCAGTGCGCCGGTTGACGCATCCTTCTTCTTGTTCGTCGCCACCGAACTTGCGTGGCGACCTCAACCCCAGTGAGGACGATCGGCCTTCCCACGCTGATCGAGGGCGGGTAAGAAGTAGAGTATTTTCGCTAGTCACGCACGCCCACTCTCACTGGGCTCGTCCGGCTTTTCCTGATTATCGGGCGAGCACGCGAGCAGGCCGCCACCGTTGTGAGCGTGCATGTCGATCTGTTGCCCGCACGCGAGTGCCGTCTCGAACCGCAAATGATTACAGTGGTGTCCGTAGCGAAGGCCTAATCCACTCACTTGAGATCATTTGCTTCGGGGTTCTTGGCAGGATCGTTGATGGCCGGAAGCTCGCATGATCCTGCGCGACATGCAGGCCGACGACGGCGCATCTTGCACAACGCCAGAAGTCTTCGGGAGCGATTTGAGCCGGAGGAGTAGCAAAGGAGGCCGCTCGCGTCGTCGTGCAAATGGCGGGAAAGCAATCTATAGAGCGCGACGAGGCGATGCGCGATATCGCACGCCTCTGCCGCAGTGATCTCCTCCCCGACACGGCTCTGTATATACGCCGAAGCTCTTCGAATCGTTCGGATGAGAATTGATGGCCAGTTCGTACTATGCCCGATGAGATGTAGTGCTGGGGCGCATCCTTCACAGAAGCTGAAAATGCAGGCAAGCGCATTCAAGCACACTACGCATGCTCTCCACTGCCAGCCGAGGTGTTGTTCTAAAAGTCAAGCTGATCAAATGGCCCCGGACCTCCTTGGGCCCGCTCCGCAGAAGTGTCGGCACCTGCATCAGATCGCCAGCAGGCTGGGGTGAACGAAATTGATTTGGGTGCCAACCAGTCCTGGTAGCTGCGCCGCCACTCTCCTCAAGATACAATTTTGCGCGGATATCAGGATAGCTGCGCGGGGTAAGAGAAATGATCGAAAGGCGCGTGCTTTGGCTTTGTCTCGTTATCGGTCTCTGTATCGGCCTTGGCGTATGGTTGATCTTGCCGGGTGGGCCGGCCGGTAAGAGCGATGGTGTTCGTACGAGCGACAACCCGCTTATCGATAAGGTCAAATCAACCTGGCGAGCGCAGGATGGTGAGACAGCGGAGCAAATCTTCACCAAGGTCTCGAAGGTAGCACACTTCATCCCCAGGGGATGGGAGGCTGGTCAAAAGGCCGACTCGGGCGAGTCAGTTATTTTTTCATGGGCCAAACACCGGGCCGATAAAACAAAGGAAGAGTACACGGTCACGTGGGAGGTGATGCCCGATGACACAGTGAAAATTGTGGCGCCGTATGCAAAGCCGATGGAACTAGGCTGGCAGGCGTTCGCACTCTCGCTCATCGCGGACGAAGTGACAAACGACGAAAGCGGCGTGAACCGTCACTTTCTGCATAATCCCGCTAACTTCAACTTCGTGACCACCGCCCAGGGCAAGTTGGGCGATCTTCTACGGCGTGGCCGCTGCGCTATCGGCGAGCCGGTTGGAGTGCATTACTCGCCGACGAGAGATGAGCAGCAAACCACAAAGGGCGGGCTATGGCGCGTCGAGCTTTCGGTCGACTGCAATGTTCCCGGACCTAGTTACTTCACGCGCGACGGAATCATTATTTTCGAGAAGCGTGAAGGGCAAGATTGGGAGCCACAATCGTTCTTTGCCAAGCTTATCGCCACGTATGCACCCGGCTCTTGGTTTAAGCTTGCGGACCCGAAAGATCAGGAATCGTTCGAGGCGGACAGGAAGGTGTTGTCAAAATGACGTTCGCCGTCGATGATGAAGTCGCATCGCTCTTCAAAGTGTCTGCGCTTCGTGCTGCACACTCGATCTCGACAACCAAGCTCAAGTGGAGTTTGTCGGACGGTTGGGCGAGGTAAGATTGCAGACCAACACGGTTGCCGTGCTTTCACGTTCCGAGCCTGTTTGTTCAATACGCAAACTGATCAGCCGCTAACGTCTGTCTACAGCGGAACTATCGAGTATTGGGCCACTGTAGGACCTGCCAGACGCATCGATTATCCAATCTCCCTAGGCGATCGTCTCGCCGGACCGCGACCGTTCCGTCTCCGCAACCCCGAGCAGCTCCGACGGAGCAATCGCGGTCGGCGTGCCACTGGAGAGAAAGAATGGCAGCTTGAAAACAGCCCGCAGTTAAAGGGCCGATTGACATCCATCGATCTTTTCAACCTTTAGCCGCTGACGTCGATGTATGAGGGCTCACTTGCTCGGCCGCCAGTTTGGTCTCTTCAACGCAAAAGCCCGCCATATGGCGGCTTTTGCGTTATGCTTCATCACCTTTGCCGTATCACCTTTGCTAATAATAACTGGGTGGTTGCCCACGGGTTGCCCAAAAAAAGTCTGACTAATCCCGGCTGGCTTGAGTACGATTGAAAGCCTCCGATTCTGGGCTCTACTTCTAGTCGTTCCTTGTGACCTTGCCCCACAGGCTTAATCCAGTTTGAAGTTCGTTCTGGCCCACAACAAGGCCAGAGCATGAAGCGACGCAGCCGCTTTTCGGAAGAGCAGATCATCGGGATTTTGAAGGAGCATGAAGCCGGCGTGTCGGTTGCCGATCTGTGCCGCAAGCATGGCGTCAGCGACACTCTCGCGCAGCGCCGGGACGCGTGGGGTGAGTGCAACCAAAGCGTTGCTTCGCTCACTGCAGCAAACGTAATGAGAATGCAGGGAACTTGAACGCGGGATCACTTTCACGCGAGACCATCTTGTCGGCGCCATCGCAGGGCAAAAGTGTGCGGACTTCAGATTGCGCATTGTTAATTGTTCTCCTCATAACACAATTGGAGGCTGTCGTGACAAATGCAGCAGCAGCGCTTACCAACTCGGTATCGGTGACAGAGAATTCCGATGGACGTTGGAGGTGTTTAGTCTCGGAATCGATAGGGCACTCTGGCATATCTCGCAGGAGAAGCCGCATGCCGGGCCGTGGTCAACCTGAGCCTCGCTTGGCGGCGTTCTCACCAGCTCGCCGTCCAGCGTCGATAATTCGGATGGCCGTCTCGAAGTGTTCGCCCGTGGCATCGACAAAGCGTTGTGGCACATCTGGCCGGACAGCCACATGCCGGACCGTGGTCAGGCTGGGCCTCGCTCGGCGGCGGCATCACCAGCGATCCTGCCGTGGTCGACAATTCCGATGGCCGTCTCGAAGTGTTCGCCCGGGGCACCGACAACGCGTTGTGGCACATCTGGCAGGAGGAGCCGCATGCCGCTCCGTGGTCCGGTTGGGCCTCGCTTGGCGGCCAGATCACCAGCGATCCCGCCGCGATCGCCGACAGCGACGGCCGGCTGGAAGTGTTTGCGCGCGGGGCTGACAACGCGCTTTGGCACATCTGGCAGGATAAGCCGCGCTCCGGACCGTGGTCCGGCTGGGCATCCCTGGGCGGCGTTCTCCTGAGCGATCCACTCGCGCCTGACGGACTGCACAAGAGGTCGGCCGTCTCACAAGGCGGCCTAACTGACCCATCATTATGCGACTACGTCGTCACACAACGTCGCTTCATCGCGCGCTAATTCCGGCTTTGGACCGGCCCTCGGCCCCGTTACCCGTTTTAATCCGTTGAACGGCGATTTACGCTTCGTGTCGCACGCCATGGAAAACTGCTCCCTCGGCGTCACGAGGAATTGCCCCCTCCTTGGATAGCCGAGGAGAGAGCGAATGAACGAGGAACGAATAACGGAAGGCTCGTCGTGGATTGATCCACGGGGGCAGGTGATGAAGACGCCGGATGACGTGGCGGAGATGTTGCGCCTGAGGGCGTGCGGGTAGGGTCTGAAGCGGATTGCGCGGCAGCTGGGCTGCAGCCATCACACGTCATCGACGCGCCGCAAGGACCGAGCGCGCCCTCAGCCGGCACCGGATCGCGGCAGACCGAGTGCCGGATCTGGCGCGCTCCTCTTCTCACCCCGCGTCGGATGGTTGCACGCTCGAATACTCCGACGCCACGAGGCTGAAAAAGGCCGTCAACTTGAGGTCGTTGAAGCGAGAGAAGTCGCCGGCCTCGGCAGCCGCCGTCACGGCAACGATGAAGGTGACGCCCCGCATTGCCTGCAGGGCCTCTACAAATGGCGTGATCGACCATTGTGGCGCCAGCTCCCCGATCACTTGGACAAACAGTCCACACGGACCTCAGCGTCGGTTACGGCATGAATGTAGTCCTGCAGAACGATTTGGCTCGCCGGGTGCTCGAAGGCGCGCCGTATTGAGCCCGCCGGACTCTGCAGATATGGCCTGCATCGCGACAACTGAACGGACTGGGGCACGACTGCCACGTCGTGGTTCCCTCGCTGATCCCGATGAAGGCCGGGGATCGAGTAAAAACCGACCGGCGCGATGCAGCGGTGCTGGCCAAGGGCGGGCTGACAGCTGTGGGGGTCTGGATGCGGCGCATGAGGCCCTGCGCGAGCCCTCGGATTATGGCGCAGATTCTGCGATTTCCATTGGTGGGCGATGCAGAGGCAGCCGACATCACTACAAAACTTGGTAGGTTGAACTTGATGGGTCTTTAATACCAAATCACCTGCCCTCAGATGCTAGACTGCCGTCTGAGGCTCTTTCTGATCGGCTTAACCGTTGCTACCACGACAAGATCGAGCGCACAGGGCGCGGACGCTATTCCATTCTACGTTGACCAAGGTGCAGAGTGGACCGCGACGGCGAGAGCGGACTTCTATGTGCGCGATCAGGGCTCGCGTTTGATCGCGCTCTCCTGGATGCAGGCTCTAAAGCAAAGGAACGGACAACCGTTCCTCGCCGATGGTTTGTCGCGGTACGGCTATCTCCCCAATCCAGGCAACAAGGTCAGTCTTCCCGTCGGCTTTCATGCCTCCGGTCCTGAAGGTTTCCAAATTGTCGGAATGACCTGCTCCGCATGTCATACGCGCCAGATCGAAGTGGAAGGCAATGTGTATCGTGTCGATGGCGGTCCCGGACTCGTGGACTTCTACACGCTGCTTGGTGACTTGGACAAGGCTGTCGGCGATGTGCTTGCTAGCGATGACTCGTTTGCTCCTTTTGCTGCAGCTGTTCTGCAGTCGGCAAATCCCGATACGGCTGATCTTGAGGTTCTTCGCCGGCAGGTAGACAGGTGGTACTTGCGGTTTCACACGCTTGTGGTGCGAGCCCTGCCCAAAAGCGGCTGGGGAGTAGGCCGTTTGGATGCTGTCGGGATGATCTTCAACCGGTTATCCGGACTGGACATCGGTCCGCCACCCGATTTCATGATCCCGGAAAACATAAAAACCGCTGACGCTCCCGTGAGATACCCATTCCTTTGGAATGCGCCGCGGCAGGACAAGACGCAATGGCCGGGATTTGCAAAGAACGGAAGTGACATCTTGGGGCTGGCCCGGAACGTTGGCGAGGTTTTAGGGGTGTTCGCTACGTTCGAGCCGAAGCGTCAGGGAGCGGTCATCAATTTCCTCAATGGCAATTCCACCAATTTCGACGGCCTTAGCGAGCTTGAAAACCTCGTGAAGCGAATCGGCCCTCCGAAATGGCCCTGGAAGATTGACGCTGCCTTAGCCATCCGGGGTAAGATGATTTTCGAAAGAGGTTCCGATGAAGGGGGATGCAGCGGTTGTCATGGGATTGAAGGCGGCGAGCAGCGCTTTCCATTCATCAAAACGTGGAGAACCGTGGTGCAGAACGTCGGTACCGATACACGTGAGTACGATGTTCTCGCCTGGAAAGCGAAGACAGGCGTCCTGAACGGAGCGTACATTCCCTTCGCAACCGCTCCTCTTAAGGAAAGGGATCAGGTTCTTAACATTCTCGCGACCTCGGTCATTGGTTCGATCGCAGAACACTTGCTAGCCGGTGGTGACCCTTCCACCAACGCACGGGTCGCGGCGTCACCAGATCCGGGGTCGTCGGAGACCCCGGAGTCTCTGGGGTTGGTACGACTACCGCCGACCCTGCAGGATCTGGTAACGGCGTTCGACGCTGTCAGCACTTCGGAAGAGATCAAAAAAGCCAAGCGGAAGGGGCAGAAAAGGCATCGCGCAGTCGACTCCCTCAATGGGGCGCCTACGAGGCCCGCGTTCTGCAGGGCATTTGGGCCGCCGCACCTTATCTTCATAACGGCTCGGTTCCTACCCTAGCGGAATTGCTCAAACCATCCGGGCAGCGCAAATCGCAGTTTAGCATTGGACGGAAGTACGACATCGAAAACGTTGGTCTTGCCGCCGCTCAGGAGCCTCAAAGTGACTCACTATCCGTCACGGATTGTAATGACATCAATTCTGGAAACAGCCGATGCGGCCACGAGTACGGGACGAATTTGAGCGAACAAGACAAAAAGGCGCTGCTCGAATACCTCAAGACGCTGTGACCCGTCGTTCGCTCTTTGAGCATTCTCAAGAGGTCGGTACCCAACGTCGCTCGAAATGAGGCCGTCGGCAAATCCACCTCTGGAGAATCTGGCGAAACTACGAAGCGAGAACTTTTCGTGGACGGGTGCGCTTCTGGGTTGATTGTGGAAGCGAATTGCATGGCCGCATCATGAGAGCGAATCTATATCTGGCAGCGTTTGTGCAGTTGCCTAATGCCTAGGGGAATACCATGACACGCTTGTTTGTGCTTCTGCTCTTTGCCGTCATATCGGTATCTGCTCACGCGCAGTTGCCCGTCCCCTCCACATGGGTGAATCAAAGGGGCTCGTTTCTCTCGATCCAGATGCTAGACCCGTCAACAGGGAATTTCGCGGGAACGTATGTCAACAACGCGACTGGATTTTCGTGCCGGGGACAGCCTTACCCTGTCGCAGGCGTCGTCACGGCAAACAGAATAGATTTCTACGTCAATTGGACGGCACCCGCGGCCCCAGACTGCAAAACAATCACGATTTGGAATGGTCGTGTAGCTGCTAATAAGATTCCAGCTGGGTGGACACTATATTACGTGGGATCGGACTGGCAGTTTCATAAAATGACGGGGCGTGACTTGTTCACGAGGAGGTAGACCAAACTGCTTCAAGTTTGTCGTTCCTGTCAGGGGTGCGCATTCCGACGAAGTCGGCCGTGGATTCCGAGCGAAGCCGGCCGCCTGTACCGATTGTGACCTGCCACTGCGTATTCCTCCAGAAGGAGTTAGAGTCCGGCCCGAAGCGAAGCGGCTGAGGCCTTGGAAGAGCAGAACGCGAAGCTGAAGAAGCTTCTGGCCGAGCAGATGCTCGATGCGCCCGCACTTCGCGAGCTCCTTTCAAAACAATGGTAGGGCCCGCCGCAAAGCGCGCTGCGATCGCGCATCTGCAGGCTGTCATGAGCCTGTCGGAACGGCGGGCCTGCTGGATCGTGGGGGCGGATCGCAAGATGATCCGCTACCGCTCAAGCCGCCCGCCGGACGCAGTTCTGCGTGGCCGATTGCGCGATCTCGCCAACGAGCGGCGGCGTTTCGGCTATCGCCGGTTGTGATAACGTACAGAGTCTTTCGCACTTTCAGGATTGACGGCTTCTTCTAGAATGAAGGAGCTTTGAATGAACGATGGGAATGCCATGGGTCAGGTGATCCAAATTGATGAGGCCCGGATTCGAGATCA
>NZ_RQIT01000044.1 GCF_003837805.1 Bradyrhizobium sp. RP6
TTATAGACTATGCACGCGACGATGCCGAGGAGCGCCTAGCCCATAGCTTCAAAGCGGTGGCCCTGAACCATCTCGACAGTATCGGTCGAGATACGTCGACTATTGTTAAGGAAAAAATGGAGCTGGCCCTGATCGCCACCGAAGAATTGATTCTAGCTATCGTCGAGCGCAACCGGCGGGGAATAAGATCCGAGCGATGTCCATGCAGGAACTTTGCAACCGGGCAATACGCCGGCCGGTTGTCGCGATCAGCTAAGCATGAGCGATGACTACCTCCACCAAAGACATGCACGCAGCGCCATCGGACCAAGCAATAACCTTCAAAGTCACGGCCGGCGCGTGACTGGAAGCCCTTCGGTCGAGGAGTTCATGGTCTACTTGTTCGAGCCCGACGGGAATGTAGTGCACTGCGTAAGGCTGATTTGCGCTGATGAGGAAGCGGCTAAGCAGCGAGCACAGCAATTAGCCGAGACCAATAGGGTCGAGCTTTGGCGGCTCACTCGCAAGCTCGCAAGATCGCGAGCTATCCGTCACGCGCGAACTGAGGCGCTTGGTTTGCGAAATCCTCGCTCTTACCCTTTGCCATGGCGTTTGTCCCTCACACACACGATCCCGGTCTCCCGGCGCCGGCGCTTCAGGTCTTCCTGGTAAAAATTCACCGCCAGATGGATCATCCTTCCGGCGACCGCGATCGGATCGTTGATATCTAGGAGGACGGCGTTCTCATCATCTGGTTCATCTGGTGCCATCGCGCGGCCCAACCTGCGCACCAACCCAAAATTCAGCGAGTTGCGCGTTGAGGTCGTCGCAGATCTCTATCGGGCCGATCGGATCAACATCGCCCATTTTCGAGAGACCAAGATACTGAGGAGGATCGCCACCTCCACAGACCACTTTCCATGGAAGGTGGCGGCGATCCCGATCGTCTCCGTATCCTTTCGGTGGCATCGACTACCGGAAGAAATACGCCGAGGGCCTCTGTCCCGAGGAGTCTCGCATCCACCGCCCGACCGAGCTGAGATGGATCGAGCGTGCCATCGGGCCGCGCCGCTAAACGCCCTTGGCGCAAGGCATATCTGACCGCACCTTCACTGCAGCCCTCCGCCCCTGCGAATTCCCTTCGGCTCAATCCCATCTTCCGGTTTTCTCCATGTCTGCGTAATTGCGCGGGTGCGTAAAGAGTTTCAGAGTCTGTCGCTAGAGAGCTCGAGCGCTTCGTTTCCCCGCACTGCGCCGGTGTTAGGGAGGACCGGGTAAAGTGACCCTCGGAACTGTTGCGGGGGGATGTCCCGATCAATGTTGAACTACGTCGGGCCGGCATTTCCGAAACGACTGTTATGCGGCCCTCGTGACGTGGGCAACGGGCTTGATCGTCATGCGATCGTGGTGAGTTTGAAGGGCTGCACCCAGAATCGCCAATTGCTTACGTGCCTTCAATCGTCGGAAGCCCTTGTTGGCCTCGATCATGCCGGCCGCGACCCATCCTAAGGCCATACCGGCACCCCGCCAGCGTTTGACGTTGCGCGTGACGCGGCGAATGGTGCCCATCATGTTCTCGGCGATGGACGAAGCTCCTTCGGCAGCTTCAACCGGACGACGGTCAGGATTTCGTCGAGGCCTTCGATGATGCTCGCCGCGACGCCGGGCCATTGCTGGTCGCGACGACGCGCGAGATTGCGGATCACTTTTTCAGCCTGCGGCGTCATCGACCTCCAAGGCTTGGCGCAGCACCCGACGGGTGGCCGCATGATGCTGTTTCGGGAGGCGTTCCATGATGTTGCGCGCCTTGTGAATCTGGCAGCGCTGGATCGGGGCGGCCGAACCAAAGGTGGTTGCGGATCGCCTTCGACAACGCCTTCGCGCCATCGACGATGAGATGAACAGCCTTAGCACTGTCGGGGCGAGCCCGCGCAGACTAAATTGTCCAGCAGGGCCTGAACCGTTGCCGCATTCTCGGTCGACCCTTCCACCAGCGCCAGCGGATGCTTGTTGCGTTCGCCGTCAACCCTGATCGCGGCGACCAGCACGAGATCGTCGCCGAGATGCAGCCCATCGATTTGGACCACCAGAAGGTCGAGCGCGGACAGATCGGCAGCCATGAAGTCGGCCAGCCGCGCCGCCGACAGCGCGACGAACCTCCGCGAGGCCGCCGATTTCGAAATCCCCGATCCGGGTGGTGCTGATCTGAGGCCGGCAAACTGGACCATTTTTGGCTAGAGAGTTCTCGCTGCCGAATCCCCTCGGCTGGGAGGAGCGGATACCGATGAAGGCCTCAAAATTTTCGGACCCCGGGGCGGCTCCGGAGCTGCGGGATATCGGAGCGATCGTTGGCGCCGACTGGCGCCACGGCTCCAGGGCGGCTTCGGACGTGTTGATCGACGTGTTGAGCAATATCAATCTGCTGTCAAACCAGTTCGGGCCAAGTCAGTTTGCGATCAATGGGGAGCGCTATTCCGCGACTGTCGGGCCGGAAGGCCCCATGGATGTTCGCCTGATCCATCACCCGCGCGCTGGCGGGATAAACGAAGCTGGTCCATCCCAGCCCCTCTATCGCCCCCCGCAGATCGTCAGGGCCGCGCCCCCCGACGAAGGTACAGTCGATCTTAGCTACTTGATTCGGGGCCGATGGGCGCACCGGGAGCGATTCCTGCCCGATTACCTTGTCCGCGCCCTCGAAGGCCCGCGCCTCATGCCCGAAGTCGGGCGCCCGACCTATTTCGAGATCCGTGGAGTGCCTTGCAGGGGCGAGTTGGTGGAAAGCGAGGGACGCCAGCGCGTTCGGGCCTTCCGAATGCTCGCTGAAGAACACGTCCTTCTCGACGACTTCGCAGCCGTTCAGAGGCTCGGGGTTGTTCCCCAGGGCACAATGATTACTCAGGGGCGCCGCATGGCTCCAGGCAAACAACAGGCCGTCAACTTGGAGGAGTCGGTGCCGGCGCCCCAGGTCTGGGGCGCCGAGACTTGGCTCCTCATCCCGACGACGCTACATATCGACGCCTTGGCCAACCAAGAACTGGCAAGGACCCCTGGCGTGAGTCGAGGCTGAACTGCTTCAACTAGATGCAAAGCAGGAGCACGGTGATCGCGGTTCGGGCACGGGATCGAGCGGCAATTGCGAGTTTGATTTCGTTCGTTGGCCCACCGGTCGCGCCGTCTCCGAATGGTTCGAAATCGAGTGAGATTGACGGCCTGCCGGCGATTCCCTGCTAAACGCATCCCAGCAAGGGCTATTACGTCTGGCTCGTGCGGCAGCTCCCTTGCGCGCAGAGCAATGAGGCCGCCGCGGCGATCATGTCAGCGTGCCGCGCGTCCAATCCGCTTTGATTCCCTCGCTCAAGCCGCGTTCAGCGCCTGCGTGAGGTCCGCGATCAGATCCGACGGGTTCTCGATCCCGATCGACAGCCGGATGGTGGAATCTAGCACGCCGATCTTTTGGCGAATGTCGGCGGGAACACCGGAATGGGTCATCGTCGCCGGCAGGCTTGCGAGCGATTCCGTGCCGCCAAGGCTCACCGCCAGCTTGAGGATCTGCAGCGCGTTGAGGAATTTCACCGCCGCCTCCTTGCCGCCGACGATGTCGAACGAGAACGTCGAGCCCGCACCCAGGCATTGCCGCGCGAACACACGGCCGGACAGCGAGCCCTGCTCGTGGTGACCGAGGTAGTGCACCCTGGCGACCTTCGGGTGGTCGCGCAGGAAGTCCGCCACGAGCCGCGCATTCGCATCGGCCTTCTCCATCCGCAGGCTGAGCGTCTCGAGCGAACGGTTGATCATCCAGCAGGAATGCGGATCGAGCTGGGTGCCGATGGCGCCGCGCAGCGCCTTGATACCTTTCATGATCGCCTTCGATCCGAGCGCAGCGCCCGCGATCAGGTCGGAATGGCCGCCGACATATTTGGTCAGCGAATACAGCGACAGATCCGCGCCGTGCTCGATCGGTCGCTGAAACACCGGCCCGAGCAGCGTGTTGTCGCAGGCAATGACCGGCGTGTGTCCCTGAGCCTTGCCGATGGCTTCGGCGGTGCGGCGGATCATTGCGACGTCGACGAGGCCGTTGGTCGGATTGGCGGGCGTCTCGATCAGGATCATCGAAACCCGCCCCTTGCCCATGGCCTCCTCCGAGGCCTGCTTGACTGCCGTCTCGTCGATTCCGCTGGCAAAGCCGACGGCACCGATCGACAGACGCGCAAGCGTGTTCGTCAGCAGGGTCTCCGTCCCGCCATAGAGCGGCTGCGAGTGCAGGATGACATCGCCGGGGCGGACGAGGGCCAGGATCGTGGTTGCGATGGCCGCCATGCCAGATGAGAACAGCGCGCAACTCTCGGTGCGCTCGTAGATCGCGAGCCTGTCCTCGACGATCTCGCTGTTGGGATGATTGAAGCGCGAATAGACCAGGCCCGCGCCCATGCCCTCCGGCGGCTCGCGCCGGCCGGCGACGTAGTCGAAGAAGTCCTGGCCGTCTTCGGCGGTCTTGAACACGAAGGTCGAGGTCAGGAACACCGGCGGCTTGATGGCGCCCTCCGACAATTGCGGATCATAGCCATAGGTCAGCATCAGGGTTTCCGGATGCAGCAGATGATTGCCGATATGGGTCTTGGACTGGAACGGTTTTACCATGGCTGCCTCGCTGTTCTGATGCTTACCCGCGTTGCGGGCCGAATCGGTGGTACACGGCGGTGGTCACAGAATCGAGCCCGGCCTTTTTGGGCTCCCTGTTTTACGGCGGTCTTCGCGCAGTTGCGGCATCGGGGAAGGGAGTCCGACTCTCGCCGCTACGTGCACGCATTTTAGCAGCTGACCTGAGCAATGCGCCGGCGTCTAGGCCGGCGCTCCGCAGCCCTGACGTACAGCGCTATGCCTCGTGCGAACTAACAAAGGCTGCTTCACAGCCGGAGGCCGTGATCATTGAGCACCCTATCCCTTAGAGCGCCCTTGATCTCGCGGGCAATTTCCTTACGGACCTCGGCACCTAATTCTCGCTTGGCATCCTCGACGAGATCAGAATCAGTTCCACTCAAGTCTCTGTCGGCGAGCTGTTGCTCCAGTCTGTTGTCGAACTCTTCGCCCATTGCATCAATGAGTTGGTCCTGCATCGCAGCATGGGCGTCAGGGCGATGCGAGAAACCACATCGTCCCAAGGTTGCCAGTCCGTCGCCAAATAGTCAGCAAATTCCGCCGCCTCCTTACTCCGCACGGTTATCTCTGCACTGTCAACGTCAGCGTCGGTGACGCCGGAAACTTCAAAGAAGCGCATATTCGGCGCGACGTGCTGCAGTCCCAGCCGCTCGCGTAGCTTGTTCTGATAAGCAACATAGACCTCGATGGCATCGATGTTTTCGGCTCTGCCGACGGAGCCGAGCGAGTGAGCCTTCTCGCGCGCGGTCCCTTCCAGAGCATCCACGCGGAACATGACGCGCCCCAGATCGATGAGATCGGGAGGCCGCGCCCTATCGTCATAGACGCCGTTCTCCACGTCTGCGATGAGACGTGCTGTTTGCATACCGTTCCAAGTCAACGTTCTGCGATCCTCGCAGGTCTGGTTGGCATCGGCGGCCAGTTGAAAATACTGCGCACGCAATTGCGGGTTCTTCGCCGCCTCGCGTAGATCATTCGCCACCGACTGCTGGAATTCCTGATTGTCAGAGTTGACGGACTCGAACAGCTTGCCGAGGAAAAGCGCGTACTCTTCAGCGCCCGGCTCCTCTGCAGAGGTCCGCCAAGCGGCCAGCACCTCCGGATCGCCGTCTTTTGGATTGCCCCTGAGCCAGTCTGCGACGGCTTCGGTGAGAGTATGGTCCTGTTCATCGAGGATAGTGCACTCACGTGGTTGCCCGGAAGTATGACGGATGGACCGGTATAGTCCGCGGCATTACGGCTGTATGCAGCTTCGTCAGCACCTGATCCGGCAGCGGATTTCCAGACAGATCTACGTTGGCATCAGCGCCCAACTGCGTCAGTAGGTTCTCGGGTAGGCTGGTTAGCTGGTTATAGTCAGCTAGGAGGAATTCGAGCCCGGGTGGGAGCGCCTCGGGTAACCTGGTTAGCGGTTGCCACTAACGCGGAGCCTCTCGAGCGTGGCAGGGAGGACCTCCGGCAGATTCTGCAACTGATTGTGGCTGACATCGAGAAACTGAAGCGCGGGAGGATGGCGTCAGGCAGGTTCGCTAGCCGGTTGTTGCTCGCGTCGAGATAAGCGAGCACGGCCGGAAGGGTGGGCAAGTTGGTCAGCTGGTTGTGACCGACGTTGAGCGACTCGAGGGTGGCGGGCAGGGTATGGGGCAGCCTGGTTAGCCGATTGAAGGGAACGTCGATCCGCCTGAGATCGGTCGAAAATCTGGGCAAACTGGTCAGGGACAACGATTCGAGATCGAGATGTTGATTGAACTCAGAAAGATTTAATCGCGTTAGGGCTTCTTCTCGATCCTCGAGCGGGCCCACGTCCCGTTCGGCAGCCCAATTTTCAACCGTCTGGTCTTGGTCATCCTCCGCATGAGCTGAATCTGCCACGTCATAGCCTGTCAGCACTCCGTCCCACTGCGCCCCGGCCTCGTTTTCCTGCCCCTCTTGTTCGTTCGAAGAGATCCCATCGCCGCGCAGAATCGGTCCTGCCTCAAAAGGATCCATTCCATACTCCCTTGCCAGGACTGAGTAGACTCAGTCCACTACGATACGTTGTAACCTCTGAAGCACTTACCTGTCTGTAAGCTGACGACGAAGCTGTCGCCAGGTGGCGACTATCGGAGTAAGCATCCGGTGAGGCTTTCAATTACCCACATCTTCGGGGTGCCCCGATAGCGATGCCGACGGCGACATCTTGCAACTTGGTCCTCGCCAAACGACGATGTTTCCTGGAGGAGGATCACGTGTGCGGGCGAGATAGCCGCCGAGCACGGCGATCTGCAAAAGGTAAGTTGCGAGCGTTCGGCGAAGGATGCGCGGTTTGGAACGCGCCGCATCGATGCGGTCGAGTGCTTCAATGTCCGCCGGGCATAGGACAGTCTCGGGTCTCGCATCCGGTTGAGCGCGGGCGGACATAGTGATCCAAAAAATGCGCCAGCTGACAACGGTAGCGAGAGCGAGAAGCGTTACCAGCCGCTCGGCCGTCTGCAATCTCGCGTCCTCAGCGCGGCAACCAAGATTTCATGATCTTGTGGAACACCTCGACCTTGCAGCGCGAGGCGTACCAGTCGAGCTTCTCGACGGCGGCTGCTAAGTCGTCGACAGGCAAATTGGTTACGAGCTTCCAGTCGATCGGGTCACGATTCGACGGTGGGTCGACCACCAAGGCATGAATATAGACGAGCGTTTGCGGCGGTTAGCGCTTTTGCTTGCTGATTGGCGGCAATGTTTTCCCCGAGGCGAATTTGATCTGCAAGAAAGCAGTTTCGCCATCTTCACCGCCAATTCGCGACCCGGTGGCGGCCGGACCAAGGGACCGCGGCAAGTTGAGCGAACACGCGATGGGCCGCATTCGTCGGCGAGGCCTCCGACGCTGGTTCAGCCAGCCGATTGGCCTGAACGCGCACAAGAAACCGCGCCCGAGATCCTGCGCCAGGGAAAAGAGTTCGTAGATATCGCTTTCGCGATCGCCAATGTGCACACAGCGCTCGGGCGAGCCCAGAAGCGCGATGGACTGACGCAAATTCTCGAGCCAGCGATAACTTTCCTTGTCTCGATCGGCACGCGCGTTTGGTTCACGAGCCGCCTGAGCGCAGCTGTTGCTTTGAACTTGCTGCGGGTCCAAAACTTTACCGCGGACAGGCCGAGTCGAGTTCCGCTGGTGGTGACGACCAGACTCGAATGCGTCAACACGCCGCACAAGGTGTGGGTGGTGGGTTGTCCGGCCTTATAGCGCCCAGCATTGATGGTCTTTGTGTAGCCGATGTTGCCGGGCGACTGTAGATGAACTCGGTCGTATCCTGCAGGATCAGGACAGGCCCTTCGCGGGCTTTGAACGCGCTGCAGTCGCAGCGAAATGTCCCGCCATCACGCCGTGTTCGGTGACGCGCGGATTGTCGAAAAATCTATAGAGTGCTGCGTCCTGATGCTATCCTGAGGCCGGACATCGGTCGGCTGCCTTCAGCCGATACGGGCATTCAGTCTCAGGGCTTGCAGGACTCCATCATTGCGGGCTCAACGCGGCCCTCCCAGGGATGAGGCCACGGCAAGAAGTCCACGGGACTGTGAGCGGCGAGGCTGAGATGCATCAGAACATCACGGTCACCGTCGAGCCGTCCGCATACCTCCAAGCCGTTGTGGCTCGGGCCGAAGCGGCTTCACGCGTTCAACTCAACGGCCAGCTCGGCACGGGAATGCAGGGACTTGGCGACAATTCGGTTAAGTCCACACAAGGGCCGCCCACAGGATCACAAGAATGACGATGCTATTCCCACAAACGTGGCGCGCAGGCCTCCAGCGTGTCAGCGCAGCCATTGACGACAATATGGGCGAACCCGTTCTGGTTATGCTGGGAGGCCTAACTTTCCCGGAGAGCCTCAGCCTGACAGAGCTGCGAGGGTTATCGCAGTATTCATTGCGAAGCCCGAGACTGTGGTGATGGGCGATAAAAAGGTGCATTCGCGCGGCCATTCGCTGAGCCCGCTCATAACCACAAGCGTCCCCATCTTCACTTTCGATCACAAGGCGCTGCCGTGGCCGTTGCTGCAAAGCTATCGCATCACGCTCATTCGCACCGGTGAAGCCTTCGAGGTAACAGACATCAAGTCTGACAGCGTTGCGCGTATCGAAGTCAAGGTCGTTCGGCTCGGCAGGAGCGTAGAGTGAGCAGTGTAGTCAAACTGCAATTCGCGCCTCGCACTGCGGCCGTCGAGACTGACACTCCCGATGTCCTCGCGCATGCACTCGCGAAGTTGAGGAAATGTGGCAATCAACGTCCTGCGCTTGACGGATGAGCTGCCCGAAGTCGGGTTGCCATTCCTGGCTTGGCGGCTGACGCAGGACATTCCGGCTCGCGCCATTAGGGGGCGTGATGAAATGCTGCGGCGAGCCGATGCTTGAGCGAGCGCTCGGCCTTCACAGATTGTGGCAACTGAAGCAGAGATACGGTGAGATCAGCGCACCGTTCGCGCCGCTCTGATCGTTCTCCGAGACTGACAGGCTGAGCGCCGCGCAGTCTTGGCATCCAGGCTGAGGGTCGCAACGTCGTTAGTTTTGTAAGGAATGTCAGCTTACAAAATGCGAGAAAAATCAGTGTTATATTGGATTGGTGTTGGCAGAAAAGGTTTCAGAACCCCTTTTGGAGGCGCCCAAAGCGCCGAACGTTCGAATGGCGCTGTTTTTGTGTCCGGATTTCCGTTCGACGTTCCGCATGGCGGGAGGGCAGCGATATAAGGCTTAGCTCGCCTGTCCTCTACAGGTTCTGAACCTCCCGCCGCCACGGAGGCTTCATCCAGTGTCTGCGGCGTTTCAGAAGCCTGTAGGGGAATAAAAATGGAAGCCATCCGCAACGTCTCGAATTCGAAGATCGTCTCCGACACCGCAAGCGATGCCGCTATCGTCACGCGCATCAGCCTTGATCGCGGCCCGGTAAGTGGCGCTTGGTACGAAAGTCGCTCTCGCCTGATGCGCAAACCGAACGGCAAGCTCTATTTGGTCGAATAGATGGAGCCTGGAGGGCGTGAAGTCGTAACGCCGATCAGCCGTAAGCGTGCAATAGATCGGCTGAGCGCCGATCCGGCCCGTCGTCGTGGTGCGGCTGCCGCTGATCGTAAGCGGGCCGAACGGCTTTTGTCTGCGGCCTGAACGTCTACGGCAAGCGGCCCACACGGGCCGCTTTTCATTTGTAGATTTTTCCGCGCGGGTCCTTGTCAGCTTTTGGAAAGCTAGCCCGAATACTCAGCCATTGAGCTTAGCGGCGCTTGGCAGGGACAGCGCCTCCCCGGTGTACGCGAGGGGGCTAGAGCGCCGAGTCACGTCACCGCTAATCTCAATCGCAGCGCGGGCGCGGTAGGGACAACGCCCGATTCTTATCCTGACCTGGCGCCGAGCCGCGCCCGCGTTGCTTCCGGTCACTGAGACTGATCGCCCAAGCGCCTGGCAGCAACCGGTTCTGGTAGTTGCGCCATGGGCCTTCCGGACGATACTTTCCGCCGTCAGCTTCTGCCGCTTGAGGCTGGCCATGCTGAAGTTGGCGGGGCGTGCTAGGGACAGCGCTCTACCTCCAACGCTTCGGGGCGCCGTCACGTTGCCGCTAACTTCTACCATAGGTCCAAATGGACGGTGATCATCAGCGTGACAAACCTTCGCCCGCAGAGCTGAGACGTTCGGAGCGGATACTACGAGCCGATCAGATCGCACCTCGGGGCCTCACTAAGGCCAGTGCGGCAGCCTATTGTGGCTGCTCCAAGGACGCGTTCAACACGTGGGTTAAGAAGGGCTTGGTGCCGGAGGCTATCCCCGGCACTCAGCGTTGGGATCGCAAGGCGATTGACTGGTATCTGGACCGGGCTTCCGGTCTGCCTACCGGGGAGGCCGCATCGAGCGATCCCCTCGCAGAATGGCTGGTTTCAGAACGGAAGGCTGGCAGATAGGATTGTGCGGTGCGCGTGCATGCTGATGCCGACACCAAACCGCCCTTCGAGGGCGGCGCTATTTCTCGCTCAGGTACTCTTGACCTTGGCCACCGAAGGCCCCACAGCGCGAACTGCGCCTGCTAGTTGTTGGCCGGTCACCTTTGCCGCGACTGATCAGAGCGGGACGGCAAAGCCGCTGATGGCATCTAGGCGCGATGCCGTGAATCCGAAGTAGCCAGGGTCGCAGCCGTTCCGAGGATTAGATTACAATCCGAGTTCAACCTTAACGCTACGTTGCTACAGCGCGGCCGCAAGGATTCACACAGGTGCGGCAGCGCTATTTAAATTGCTTTGACTGACGTTTTGGTGGCGGGGAGGAACTCGCCCTCCGTGCCTAAGTTCTATGATTCCCCCGTTCGCCTCTGATCGGCTCATCGCCTCGTGTTTTGTCACGCCCCTCTGCATGAACGTCCTGTTTAACGTCTCGCCGCCGGCTACTGGCCAGCTCCGAAAGCTCGTTCTTCAGCGCATGCCGGCGAGTTTCGATACCTGGCATGTCGTCAAAAATTGCCGAACTTGGCGAGCTAACTCAACATCTGCAGGCACTCCAGATCGCTGGAGCTCGGCTGCATAGTCAAGATAACGCCGCCGGATTGCGTCCTGACGTGACTTGATCTGTTCGTCCCAAGGATGTTTGGCAGTCTTGCTACTCCTCACCTCCGAAAGCACCTCCTTCCGGGCGAGCTGATCGACATCAGGTGTGATCTTTCGCTTGCGCATGGCGAGGACTGCCCCGCGGTCGCCCTTTCGAACTCGCCCGCGGGTTCGCCGCGGCGTTGCCTCCGCCGAGATCCCGCGCAGCCGGAGTTCGCCAGCAAACCGTTCCCGCCACGCCTGCAGATCCGCCTTGCGCGGGTTGAGGCGCTTGCCGTCGTGGCCGAGGGACCGAACCGTCAAGTGCACGTGGGGATGCTTGTCGTCGAGATGCTGGACAAAGACGTAGTCGTGATTACAGCCGAACGTCTGGATGGCAAATGCCCGAGCGGAATCCTTGACAGCGACAGCATCGGTGCCAGCCGGCATCGACAGAATGATGTTGATCGAAAGCGATCCATCACGGCGGCGCTTGCCGTCGAGACTGGCATCATCTTCCCAGCGTTGCTGCAGATCTTTCAATCCGGAACGACCCGCTAGCGTCGCGCCCTGCTCTGTTTCCGCATCGAGCTCGCCGTTTCGCGTGATGTAGGCGAGGTGCGACTTCAGATGCGCCACGCTCTTTGTCCGCCCGGTGATCTTCACCATCACCTCTGGTGCTCGACGCACGATGCGCTCGAGCTTCGCACGCATCGCCGGCGTAAGGCGGCCCGGAGCCGCCTGATCGGGGATATCCCACTCGGCCCGCCCTGGGCGCCGATTGGGCGTTTCCCAGACGTACGAGATCGGCGGAAGTTCGAAGGCCAAGTCGTTCGGCCGCGGCGGACGCCGGCTCATGGCCTTCCATCCCAATAATCCGCGTTGCCATGCAGCGCACTACGCAATTGCGCGAGCTCTCTTTCGATGACCAATTTGGCCTCTCGAATCGCGGATAGATCCGGCTCAACCGCCCTGCCCTGCAGCACACTGCTGTTTGCGGCCCGCGCGATCTGGTTGATGTTGCCGCCGATCCGGTTGAGCTCGCGAACGATCGCGCGAAGCTCGCCATGCTCGTTCGGGGAATGCTGTACGGGCGACCCCAATCGCGAGCGCACCAGGGCAACAATCCAGCCGGTTCGCGTCATGCCACGCTGACGGGAGACTTCCGCGAGCTGCCGCATCTCGCTCTCGCGAAACCGCACCGTCACCTTTTCCGGCCGTCCAGGGCCAGGCGGACTCGCACAATGTTTTTCTGCGGGGGCCGTTCGAGTACTGCGAGATATAATTCACACCATGTGACACCATCATGACAAACCTAGGTACCTAGGTAGCTCTGGACAGGCAGGCTGCTACTCCCGTAGGTTGAGGCTCCGGAATCGGAGCTGGAAGGTGGCCGAATGAAATTTGTAATTGTCGTGCTCGATGGCCTTCGTCCTGACCAGCTAGACGAAGCAGTCACGCCGAATCTCGCCGAGCTGTCCAAAATCGGCCTTCGACTTGCCCGCCATACCTGATCGTTTCCCAGTGAGACGCGGGTTTCATCGGCCGCGCTGGCCACGGGCGGACATAGCTCGGCCCATGGAATCATCGGCAACCGTTTTTTGGCAAACGGTCGGTCCATCGACGGATCTTCGCTCTCGGCGCTCCTGACGCTCGGCAGCGAACGCGGTGGCGTCCTCACCGCCACTACGATCGGCGAAGTCTTGGCGGCTCATGGTCGTGCGATGCTGACGATCAGATCTCAGTCGCAGGGCTCTTTTGGACTTTCGAGCTGGGGCAGTTGGCAGACAGGTGCGCCGGCGTTCTGGGTTCATGACCCATCAAAGTTCAGTAGCACTGCGGCCGTTCACCGCACTGCGTCATCGTTTCCACTGCTCCCTCCCGACGAGCGGCCGGCGCGTGCTACCATCGAACGTGTCGTCGATCTATTCTTTTCGTTTCTCAAGAAGGAAGCGCTTCCGGAGGTCAGCCTGCTCTGGCTTTCGGAGCCGGACATTACATATCACATGTTTGGACTTCAGCATCCTACGGCCCGTGAGGTGCTCCACGAGGTCGATCGGCAATTTGGACGCATTTTCGCTTGGTGGAGCGAGAAAGGAGAGCGTGAGGGAGTACAGCTTATTCTTGCATCCGATCACGGACACGCCATCATTGGAGAAAAGGTCTCCGTATTGAACCACCTGCAGCGGTCGGGATTCAAAGTCGGATACGAGCTCACGCCCGACGTAGACGCGCAATAACCGCTCAAAGGGTTGTCAATATTTGGGTCGGGGACAGAGAAGGCCATCTTCTGACAGAGATGTATCACAGCCTTTCCGAGCAGCCATGGTTTGGCGTGGCTTTCTCACGTAAGGCCGCTGATGGGTCTCCACTTGTCGCCAACACCCTCCCGCTTTCGGCTGTCATGGCCGAACACCAACGAAGCGCGGATCTGTCGTTTGTTCTCGCCGATTGCAGCGCGGCCAATCGGAACGCTCCGCCCGACGCCGTGTAGTACGATGGAGCCTATCCGATCGGCGTTGGCATGCACGGCGGGCTTTCGGCGAACGAGCTGTCTTCATTATGCATCCTTGCTGGCAATGGCTTTAAAACCGGAGTTGCTGCTGTCCCAACCAGCATCGTTGACCTGGTACCGACGATCCTTTCCAGCTTGAGACTGCCGCTACCGTCGACAGTGCAGGGCCGTATCATTGATGAAGCTTTGCAAGATCGCGAGGACTCAAGCCAGTATGATGTCGAAGATGCGAGCGTCTCAGTTGCCTCTTCAGCGCGCCGGGCAACTGTCTTCCGGGAGCGTTACGGACAGCGCCTTTATCTGAGGGGAGCGGCCGTAACGCGGCTGGCCCAGCCGAAGAACGATAGACCTGACGCTAATCCGACGCAGTTGAACACCTGAACCACGGACTATTTGCCCTATGTACCAAGGAAAGCGCTGGGAATTTGTTCGATCGAACATCGAAGAAGCTATTGCGTCGAGCCGATTTCGGCCAGGCGGAAAAGCTTCCGAACGACGTCGAGCTTGCTCTCAAATATGGTGTCAACCGGCACACCGTAAGATACGCCATTCGGAGACTTGAGCAGGAAGGATTGCTTCGTGTCGAGCAGGGGAGAGGCACCTTCGTTGTCGAACATCCAACAACCTATCTTCTCTCCCCTCAAACCCGGCTGACCGATAATCTCATCTCGCAAGGCCGCTTGGCACGTCGTAAGATCCTGTCTGCTGCAACGGTACCGGCAGACGAGCGGTTGGCCGGCTACCTCGACTTGCAGGCCGGTGACGATGTGCTGCGCATCGACACGCTGAGTTACCAAGACGAGATCCCGATCGTCATCGCGCATAGCTACTTTCCGGCGAAACGCACTCCAGGACTGCTGGATAAATTCTCTGGCACCAACTCGATGTCGACAGCTCTCAGGCGCATCGGAATTGACGACTACTCGCAGCAATGGGTGACGATAAGTGCGCGTCTGCCCTTCGCCCATGAGGCGCGCCTGCTTGAAATGTCCACTTCGGCGCCGGTCTTCGTCAAAGAGGGCCTTGATTGCTCCGGCCGTGTTCCGATCAAATTTGGCGAGAATGTACTTTGCGCACCAAGAATCAGCTTCAGATTCGACTTCAAAGAGATTAGTTCCGCGGAGCAGTCGCTTGCAGGAAAGTCTCGATCCGGAAAAGCGCAAGCGAGCAAATCGAAATCATCTGCCTCCCTCAAGGTCTAGGTCTCGTCCCATTCCCGCGGTCAAAGCGGCTGGGCGCAAAATGACTGTTTCGCTACCACCTCATCGCTTGGGATGTGTTTTCACATTGTATGCCGGGACGAGCGCTTGCGTTCTGCTAAGACAATGGGCGCCGCTTTGATTGCGGCCTCCGTCAAGCTTACGGTTCTTGGCCGTTCTTACCCGCCCGGCCTCAGAGGCTGCCGCGAATGTCGAAGAGGCGCAGCGACAAACCTTCCGTGACCGTCTTGAACTTCACCCTAGGCGATAGGATCAAACGTAGTCGGCTTCTGCGAAGATGCGCTCGGCGGTACGCAGATCTTCCGCGTCATCGATTTCGTACCACCTGAGCCCGTCGCATCTCACCGCAGCAAGCAGCAAGCCTCGTGTTTCCACGAGATAGGAAAGAAGCTCCTCGGTGTAGGCCTGGGTAGCTCCGGCCCTGATCATATCGTCTAGGGCCGGAATGACCTCCGTCCGCAGAGTAGACGCGGACAGCCGTAACAGATTTATCGTCTTGTAGAGAGGGGGGCCACCCGCGATTAGATCTCGCGCTGTTTGCTTCAAGCGAAATTCTGAAATGAAGCCAAGATCGGACAACAGGACCGCCGATCCCTGCATCAGCTCATGGAAGGGAGCGACAGCAGCAGCGTTGGGCGCTTCAGTGATGATCAGCTGCCGCAATACATTTTCCTCGAAGAAGACGTCGCCCTCAAGAACGAAGTAATCTCCGGAAAGGAGTGCGTCACGCGCCAGCCATAGCGAATAGGCGCTCCCAGTACGGTCGTAAGCGGAGGATTCGACGTAGTCAATCGTAACACTGCCAAAGCGGCTGCCGCAGGCCTCTTGGATCGCCTCTTTGCGATACCCCACAACGATCGTTACGTGTTCCACGCCAAGACAGCCAAGATTATGTAGGGCGTTGTGCAGGATGGGGGTGCCATGGATTTGGACTAGAGGTTTTGGGCTTAGCTCCGTGAGCGGCCGTAGACGAGAGCCCACTCCAGCGGCAAGAATGAGAGCATGCTTGGGAACATTCACAGGCATTTCAATTCGCTTTCTTCATCCCGCCTATGGTTCTGCAAGCATCCTGAGCGCCTCTGTTAAGTGTCAGGTGCCGCAGACTTGTGAGACCACCCCAGAGTTTGAAAGAGGCAGGCATGAATCGTGGTCGGCGTATACACTTGCATCAGCCGCTGTGTGTCCGTTCTTGAGCCGTAGGCAAAGCTGTTTTGCCATGTCGAGAGCCTCTCCAGGAGTTTTACGTCGCTGACAGTTCTGTGACACTGAGCGGGACCGACGAAAGGTGAGGGACTCATCGGCAGATTTTGAACAAAGGAAGCTTCAGGTGACAAACCCTGCTGCCATGGACTAGCGGGGCTGCAGATATTGCTTTTCGGCCACGGCGAGTTCGTCATACCTCAGGAGCTCGAATATCTCGCAGAGCGGTGCGATCTGAGGCTCAATGCTCGCAACGCTCTCTTGAGCTGCGATACTATCGCAGGCGCGCCGCATTGCAGCTGCCGCAGCTCGCATGGAGTGGTTGGTCCAAACCACTGTGGAGATGCGCGCATCCCGATAGGCTGAGACGGGCGTTCGATAGTATGTGGTCGGAACGATCACGACAGGTAGCCGGTTGCGCCACTCGGTGACGAACGAAAGTATCTCGTCCGCGGTACTCTTTCGCGAGTGAATCAAGATAGCATCGGCTCCCGCGTCGGCATAAGCGTGAGCACGCAAGATAGCTTCGTTCAATCCGTGCCCGGCGATCAGCGCCTCGATCCTGGCCACGAGAACAAGAGTTTCGGCGACTGCATCCTTTACAGTCCGCAGACGACCGGAGAATTCATCGATATCGGCGAGCGGATGCCGCTCACCAATGAGCGAGTTCAGCTTCGGGAAGCAGCTGTCCTCAAGCGAGACGCCTGCTGCGCCAGCCTGACCAAGTTTGCGTGCGAGCAGGCGAGCATTGTTGAAATTGCCGAAGCCGCCATCCCCATCAACGAGCACAGGTAGCTCTGTCGAGTCCACTATGCGCTCGACGCTCTGGACGAGCTGGCTCCATGAAGCTTCATTGGCATCACGATAGCCCAGGGAGCTGGCAATCGACAGACCAGACGCCCAGAGCCCCTTGAACCCTGACCGCTGTGCGATTGTGGCGGATAGGCCATCATGCGCTTCCATCAGAAACGAGAGCTCATCATTCGAGCAGACCTGGACATGAAGCATTTCGGCAGGCGACGGCCGCGCGCATTGATGACCTGCGGTGGGCCGAACGGCTTGTGGTTGATACTGCATGCCTAAATCCCGTAAGCCGACCTAGATTGCCACCAATGTCACTGCTCATATCGCTTCGGCGTGATGCCGCTCAATGACCAGCATTGGTAGTTTATCGGGACCGCAAAGGCTTGCATGATCGCGATAGGAGGCACGCCGAACGCAAAGCTTTCGCTATGGGTTGATTGGCCTCGCGCCTAAGGCTGGAAGAAGGGTTTTGTATGCAAATGAATGACCTTCCGTTCGCGAGCCTGGTGCTGCGGCCCCCAGCGAGAATTGCCCCCCACTCCTCGGCGGGGGAGGAGCCCTTAGTGATATCCGGCTCACATAGAGTTTGACGCAAATATCGAACAGCCACGATTGTCGCAATGCTGCTGTCAGGTTGACGACATACGTCGCAAGCCTGTCGACAGGGCTGCGGTGGGATGGCAGGATCCGCGCGAATGGCGCGGCAATCGCCGAAGAATTTGTCCTGCCTCGCCGACAGTTTGCTGGCGCCACTGAGTGGTATGGCATTTGCTGATGCTTTCCTGTTCTCTGGACTACAGGAGAAATTCATGGCGGATAGGCAAGAGGTTGTGCTGTCGGAACGGGAAAGACAGTGTTTGCGATGGGTCGAGGAAGGGAAGTCATCCTGGGAGATCGGGGTCATCCTGAACGTGAGCCTGAATACCGTCAACTTTCATCTCAAGAATGCGATGCGAAAGCTGGAAACATCCACCCGGACTTAGTGCGTCGTCAAAGCGCGACGTCAGGGTATTATCTAAGGTAACGGCATCGGTGCCGTTGCCCCTAATGCAGATATGGCGAAGTGTAAGGCGCGACTTTGGGTTGCTCCGGCGGAATGCGAAGCAAATTACGCGCCCGCAGCTGAAGGGCGTGCTTCTATTTCGTCGCCGATCGTCACGGGGCGCCGTGGACCACCAGGCGAGGTGAGATCGCGGCGCAGAACGCTCTTGAAAGCTCGAGGATCTGTCGGATCCCTGTGTTAACGTTCTGATCGATCCATCCCCGTGCTGCGGACGCGGCGGTCGGATGCGTGTCCCAAATTGGGAGGCGATCGTAGCGGTTTAGGTACTAAAGTCGTTGTCAGCGGAAAGGCGGTGTAGACGGCCTAGGCCGGGCACGAAGACGGCAATGACAGTCCGTGAACCCATTTTCGAAAGCGTGCTGCTGTTAGACGTTGCCCCATACTCTAGCGCTCTGCGCGCTACCAAGTGCGGGCAATCCTCACGAAGCGTAGCTGGCTCTATGAGCGACCTCTTCGCTGACCTCCGATGCGAATGTTGGGGTCTTCTGATGATGTAGCGGATTCGAGATAAGCTAAACATGTTTGCGGCGGAAGCCGCGATCCGGATGTCTGGAAAGGTAGGCGACTCCGAAGTCAAGCTGACTGAGTTGGACCACGACCAGAGGGCGCCATCAATGATGTGCAAAGTTGCAGTATCGTCGGGCCTCGAGGAGGAGGCGAGGCGTGCAACGCGACTACAAATCGTTGCGCGATGTAGAGCTCATCTGCATTCTCCGCGAGGTGGGTACGACAGGTGCGGAGCCATTAACGACGCACGCTCCTGCCAAGCTGGTCAAACATTCGAGTTGCAATTTCGTTCGATCGCATAGTGGGGAGCCGCCCGCATTGTTCGTGCCGCGGGCAGAGTATCAAGCCGACCACATCGGAGTATCCTCATCACGGTATGAATAGGGGCATGTAATCGAACCGCATCGTACAACAAGACTCAAGAACGCCCACAAAACCGTTTTTCGCGAGGTTCTTTATCGATTTCATCCCTGGTTTGGTCGCCGAGTTTGCGTTCATGGAACGGTCGGGAAGGCTGATGATGTCACTTTCCGCTGCTCTCTGGATGGATCGCAAGCGGATCGATGGTTGGAGGTTCCAGCATGGATGTTCGATCGGGCAGCATGCCCTGACGCCGAGCTTTTGGCAGCTCAGCCGTTTGTCAGCATCGATGCACTTGCGGCGCTCTCTGCGCTTCTCGATCTGGCGTTGAAGGGTCGAACGTCATCAGCTGCCCTGCTTTCTGGCGCATCCAGAGTCTCTCACGACCAGAATCGGGGAGCGACTCATGTCACGCCAGACGGCAATGCCAGGGAGCGGATACCGACACAATCGACAACCGCGGCCGCAGCCGCAGCCGCAG
>NZ_RQIT01000045.1 GCF_003837805.1 Bradyrhizobium sp. RP6
AACTGCTGCTCGATCTATCGCCGAACGAGCGCGACAGAACCCAAAATACCCCGCGGGATCGCATCCCGCTCAACAAAATCTCTTCTCTTCAATCACATAGCCAGATGGGTGTTCTGATGCGCAGTTGTAGAAGCCCTCGATGAAGGCGAAGATGTCGCGCTGGGCCTCGGCGCGGGTGTTGTAGTCGCGATGATGGATCAGCTCGGTTTTCAAGGTATGGAAGAAGCTCTCCATCGGGGCATTGTCGTAGCAATCGGCCTTGCGGCTCATTGATGCCACGATGCCGGCGCCGGTGAGGACCTTGCGATAGGCATGTGAGGCATACTGCACACCGCGATCGGAGTGGTGGATCAATCCGGCCAGCGGCCGTTGCTGCTGGATGGCCATCGTCAGCGCCGCGGATGCGAGCTCGACCTGGATATGGTCTTGCATGGCCCAGCCGACGATCTTTCGGCTGAACAGATCCATGACGGCCGCCAGATACAGCCAGCCCTCCGCGGTCGGGATGTAGGTGATGTCGGCGAGCCAGACCCGGTTCGGGGCGGGAGCGGTGAAGTCGCGCGCGATCAGGTTCGGTGCGATCGGGAGGTCGTGACGGCTGTCGGTGGTGCGCACCCGGCGTGGCGGCGCCATGATGGCGCGGATACCGTGCCGGTGCATCAGCCGCTCGATCCGGCCACGGCTGGCGCCGCGGCCCTGCTTGCGCAGGACGGCATGGACGCGAGGACTGCCGTAACGCCCGCTGCTGTCTTGATGGACTTGCCGGATCGCGGCCAGGAGGCTGGCATTGGATTTGGTCCGCTCGCTCACCGGGCGATCGCGCCAGGCGTAATAGCCGGCCGGCGAGACCTCGAGCACGGCACACATCAGCCGCACCGGATAGGCGTCGCGGTGGTCTTCGATGAAGCGGAAGCTCATGTCCGGGTTCCGGCGAAGATCGCGATCGACTTTTTTAAAATGTCGCGCTCCATGCGCAGCCGTTCGTTCTCCTGACGCAGGCGGGCGATCTCCGAAGCCTGGTCCGCCGACATCGGCGTCGCCTGCGTGGTGGGGCGCCACGCCGCCGATGCGGCTCCTGCCGGAGCTTGTCAACCCAGCGCCGCAGCACCGAGTCGCGCAGACCGAGTTCCTTGGCAACCGACCCGATCGAGCGCCCGCTCGACAAAGCCAACTCGACGGCTTGGTGCTTGTACTCTTCGGTAAATGACCGACGTTGACGTTCCATTCGACACCTCCGGGCTCAATGAGCCTACTACAGGTGTCCACTTATTCGGAGGAGCTTCAGTGTACTTGCCGAGGCTCGCCTGCCGATGAAGTTAGCGGCCACGTGACTCGGCGCCCTGACGTGAACCGAGGAGGCGCTGTCCCTACCACGCACCGCTAACTTCACCACGATCAGCCTCAAGCAGCGGAAGAAACTGACCGTAGCGTGTATCATTCGGCAAACGCCCTAGCGCAACCATCAGGACTGGTCGTAGCCAGTGATTTGGCGATCAATCTCGGATCGCAGGCAGTGCGGGCGCGACTCCGCGCCGTTCGGTTGCGCTGGGCCGGAAGCTGCCCCTGCCCAGCTCGCACTGCCAATTGAAGTTAGCAGAGCGTGACTCGGCGCTTATTCCCCACGCATACACAGGGGAAGCGCTGTCCCTGCCAGGCCCTGCTAACTTCTCCACACTCAGCCTCAAAGCAGCGGAAGAAGCTGACCGGGAGCTTATCGCTCGCAGAAACGAGCATAATTCGTCGCGCCATGGAGACTGCTCCTCCGTTTGCGTCGTGAAGAACTGAGCTGGCGGCGACTGCAGCGAAGCGGCCTTGCGACGGACATCTTCCGGCACAAGCGGCGCCGGCGACTATGACGCTCTATATCGCAGCCTTATGGCGGCCGTTTAAGCGTAGTGTTTTCGAGCGAACTGGCCGGCTCGCAAGAAAACGCGAGGCATGACCGAGGTTGGAATCCATGCTGTAGAGCCGGTATGGACCCCCTCGTGAACAAGCTGATCGGCTTCGCCGCCGGCACTTGCACGACCGTGGCCTACGCGCCGGCGGCCATTAAGGTTTGGAAGACCCGCTCCACCGGCGATATCTCGCTCGGCATGTTCGTGGTCATGGTGCTGGGCCTGGCGCTCTGGCTCGTCTACGGCCTGTTCTCGGGCGATGCACCTCTGGTCGCCGCCAACGCCATCACAATGGTGCTCGCCGGCGGCATCCTGCTGATGAAGCTGCTACACGGGTGAGGTTACCCTGCCCTCTTGCCTGTTTGTCTCACAGGCGCTGACGGCGAACACGGCAGGCCTGAGGCGATCCTCGCAGAACGAAACCGCATCAAGCGAGACACCATCACAAACCGCCGCTTGCAGCATCAGGGGATGTCCCGGGTTCTGTTGAATTACTGAAGGGGTCGGCGTTGCCCACCTTGAGCCGGTAGGCTCGGGGTGCTGACTCCACAAAGGAGAGCAACGCCATGACGAGAGATATCACACCGGCTGGGCGAGCGGGGCTGTGGACGACGCGTTTGCGGAAGTGCGGGCGAGCTTCGATCGGTTCTGCCTTGCGGCAGGGATCGAGGCGCGCCGCACGATGATGGAGGCGGATGTCACGGCGGCCTGCGCGCCGCACCAAGGTCGCGACGCGGCGCGGCGGGCGCACCGTTGGGGCCGAACGCGGGGACGAATCGGCTTCCACGGCGGCAAGATCGAGGTCGAACGCCCGCGTGTCCGGGGCATGGACGGCCGCGCGATCACGATCCCGAGCTGCGAAACGGCGGCGCAGGAGGACTGGCTCGGTCGCTGGGCGATGAACCTGATGCTGATCAATGTGTCGACGCGCCGGTTCGACCCGCGCTGTCCGGCTCCCGGAGGGTGAGGTGCCGGCACCGCCCGGATCTGGGGTTTCGAAGTCGGCGACCTCGCCGAGGTTCGTAGCGCGGGCGCGGCTGGCCGACTTCATGGCTGCCGATCTGTCCGCGCTCGACCTTCTGGTGGTCCAAATCGACGGGCTACATCTCGGCGACGATCTCGTGCTGGTCGCCGCGATCGGGGTTGACGGCGGAGGCAACAAGCATCCGCTGGCGCTGGTGGAAGGGGCGACCGAGAATGCCGCAACGGTTCAAGCCCTGCTGGACAACCTGGTCTCGCGCGGGCTCGACCCCACGGTACCAAGACTGTTCATCGCCGACGGCGCGAAAGCGTTGTCGAAGGCGCTCCGCCGCACCTTCGGTTCGGCCGCTGCGATCCAGCGCTGCCAGATCCACAAGGCGCGCAACATCATGGAAGGCCTGCCAAAAGAGCATCATGCGGCCACCCATCGGGTGCTGCGCCAGGCCTAGGAGCTCGATGACGCCGAAGGCTGAAAGATTGATCCGCAATCTCGCGCGTCGACTCGACCAGCAATGGCCCGGCGTAGCGGCCAGCATCCTCGAAGGCCTCGACGAAATCCTGACTGTCGTCCGGTCGAAGCTGCCGAAGGAGCTTCGTCAATCGCTCGCCTGTACCAACATCGCCGAGAACATGATGGGCACCATTCGCCGCGTCACGCGCAACGTCAAACGCTGGCGGGATGCCGGCATGGCCTTGCTATGGGTCGCGGCGCATGCGAATACGCCGGTGACGGCGCTGGTGGTGATCGGCCGCCAATCTGTCGTGCGAGATGATCGGTTTTGCTGGCGTTTCGTCAGCTTGTGGTCAGGTAGCCGCTTTAGGCAGGTCAAGCTGTCAAGACATGTCCAAGCGAGCAACGAATGCTGGAGTCGGGCCCAGGTGCCTATCTCTCACGAGCGATCGAAAGTTCCCAGAGCCTCGTCGCAGGGCGGGACTGATCAGCATGCTCAGCTGAGAAAGCCTTGTGCAAGCATGTCACCTGAAAGACGATGTAGCCTGAGTGCCAGTATCGGACCTACACAACGGCCAGCGATGGTCGGTTTCGTGGCGAGCATGTGCTTCAGATCAGCAAGGTTGCAAATGTTTTCGCAGGCCATGAACTCGATTGCCTGCCGATCAACTTGGGGTGCACCTAGTCGTCGAGCTCGTCCCCAGAGCTGCGCGAGGCGCACTAGCGAAGGCCAAGCATTCTCGCGCGCGCTCGAATTGTCACGAGTGGCGCTCAGTCGCGCCTCGTATCTGAGATCTGCGATCATATCGCAGCCGTCGAGCCGTGCCCGATTATACGTCACGACAGACTGCGGTCCGGTCCTTGGTCTCAAAGAGGAAGCTGCGGCGTCACTGCGAGCAGCAACGAATTCGTCCAGAGCGCCGGCCCCGCAACAGTAGCGCCGGCGCATTAGCGTTTAATCTGAGATGGATCATGACGAGTATTGGCCGATCTGGGAAGTCGTACATTGCAGTGTCAAGCGCCGACAGCGGTGGGACGAGCGGGTCGACCACTAAATCCGGTCCAGGCCGCGGGGAAGCTCGCGGAGCACTCCGTTCTGTCCTCGATCGCATGCGCCCGGAGCGCGGGATCGAGAGGCGTCCTCTACGGGCATCACCCCCGGCCATCTCGCTCTCCCCCGCGACAAGTCTGCCGATCCCTTCGACAGTTCAGATCAAATCCGCGCGGCTATACGACACGCCGGTGTCGGGCCGCCGGATCCTTTCTCGGGGTCTCCGAGTGACCTGCAGAAATGGGGAGACAGGCTCATCGCGTTTTGGCGACCAGCCTAGGCAAGGCCGTCGAGCACGTAGCAGTTTGCAAATGATACGTTCCGGCCACATGGGGTGTCCGCCTCTCAACCGAGCGGTAGATCGGCAAGGCCGCGCATCGACGAGGTGGGAGGCACAGAGCTGTATGGAACGCGGTGGCAAGCACATCGAGGCGTGCACGTTGATGGCCAAAGCTTTGTGCCGCGCTAGAAAGCATTGATCGGGCCTGTCGCGCTCGCGACATCCGTGAATTCTCAGTGGCCGTTGTCGCCCATACAAAAGAGAATAGTCCCAATCAGGTGAAGATGCCCCGGTTGGCGATCCTTCTGCAAAGAGCAGCAACTCATTTCGCTAGTGAGTTCCCTCCGCGTTGGGAGACGGCTGTCCATAGCAGGATAACCTGGGCTATGCCACGTGCAAACCTGCGCCTCGGGCAGGATGCATACACATCGACCACATAAAAGCGAACCTAGCCGCCCGTATTAAGCTCAGTCCGCAGCTCGATCTGAGCGACGCGCTCGAGACTCCGCTCCGCAAACCTTGGCTCGACACATTGCCGATAACCAAAGGAGAGTTCAGTGACTGCACTAGATGTCCAACAGACGACAGGCAACGCTTCTCTCGATAAAAGAAGCTGGCTCGAGTCCCACGAGGAGGGCTACCACAAGGCGCTCGGCAATCGTCAGGTTCAGATGATCGCCATCGGCGGCGCGATCGGCACCGGCCTGTTTCTGGGTGCTGGCGCACGCCTGCAGATCGCCGGTCCGTCACTGGCAATCGTTTATCTGGTTTGCGGCGCCTTCTCATTCCTGATCCTTCGAGCGCTCGGCGAACTGCTGCTTCATCGGCCAAGCAGCGGAAGTTTCGTATCGTATGCCCGCGAGTTCCTCGGCGAGAAGGCGTCCTTCGTCGCCGGCTGGATGTACTTTCTCAACTGGGCAATGACTGGCATCGCCGATATCACCGCGGTCGCCCTCTACATGCACTACTGGGATCTCTTCGCGCATCTGCCACAATGGGTGTCTGCGCTCGGAGCCCTGCTTATCGTTGGTTCCATGAACTTGGTCGGCGTGAAGTGGTTCGCCGAGATGGAATTCTGGTTTGCGCTGATCAAGGTGGCGACAATCTCCTTGTTCCTTGTAGTCGGCACGATCTTTTTCGCTGGTGGCATCTCGATCGCGGGCAGCGCGCCCGGCATACACCTCATTACCGAGAAAGGCGGCTTCTTCCCGAACGGACTCTTACCGCCCCTAGTTCTCGTGCAGGGCGTCGTTTTCGCCTTTGCCGGGGTTGAACTGGTCGGCACGGCAGCTGGCGAATGTTCAGATCCCAAGAAGGTCCTGCCGCCCGCAATCAACAGCGTGCTCTGGCGCATCGCACTGTTCTACGTCGGTTCAGTGGTCCTGCTCGTCTGCCTCTTGCCCTGGACTGCCTACGAGGCGGGCCAGAGTCCGTTCGTCACCTTTTTCGGCGCTCTCGGCATTCCTGGCGTCGGCACGGTGATCAACATCGTCGTTCTGACCGCGGCGCTCTCAAGCCTGAATTCCGGCCTCTACTCGACCGGCCGGGTGCTGAGATCGCTCGCCCAGGGGGGCTCCGCGCCGGCATTTCTCGCCAAGATGAACCGCCAAGCCGTTCCCTATGCCGGCATCCTCCTGAGCCTCGCGATCTACGTGTTCGGAGTCGTGCTCAACTTTCTCGTGCCGTCTCAGGTGTTTGAGATTGTCCTCAACGTTGCTTCGCTCGGCATCCTCAGCACCTGGGGCTTTATCGTCGTCTGCCAGATGATGTTCCGCCGCGCCGTCAGCCGCGGAGAGGTCGCAGACGTCAGCTTCAAGATGCCCGGCGCGCCGGTCACGTCGTGGGCGACACTCGCTTTCCTCGTTGTCGTCCTGGTGCTGATGGCGCTTGATTATCCGAACGGTACCTTCACCGTCGCCGCCACTCCCTTGATCGCCGTACTGCTCTGGGCAGGTTGGCGGTGGACGGCGAAGCATCGTCAGATGCTGATGCCAACGGCCATACCGTCCGTGGTGCTGACGCAAGACATTCTGGAGCACGCGCCCAAACGCGCTTCCTAAGAGCCTGACTGAAAATGGGTGAGTGATCTCAGTGGGGTGTGATTCCATCGGATTTGCAAAGATTCGAGGGAGAGCACGTTGCCCTGGACCAAGATCACTCGGGAGCAATATCGGCGGGACGAGCTGGTTATGCAAGCGATATGGCCCACGCGGAGTGGGCGCTGATCAGACGCCTGTTGCCGCGAGCGAACCGGCGCGGCCCGCCGCGTAAGACGAAGCTGCGTCGTGTGGTGGAAGCGATCCTCTATATCGTTTCGACCGGCTGCCAGTGGCGGGCGTTGCCGCAGGACTTCCCGCCCTACTCGACGGTGCAGGGCTATTTTTATGCAACGCGGGATACAGGCCGGTGGCAGAGGATTGTCAGCGTCCTTGTCCGACGGGCGCAAAAAAGCTTGGACGCGCACCGAAGCCGACTGCAGCCGTGATCGACACTCAAAGTGCGCCGACCACGCAAGCTGGCGAACCGCGCGGCTACGATGCAGGCAAGCGCATCTACGGCCGCAAGCTGCATATTGTGACGGATATCAATGGCCTCCTCCTCGAGGTTCATGTTCATCCGGCCAACGTTCAGGACTGCCATGGCGCCGTACCGCTGCTGAAGAATGTGCGGATCAACTTCCCCTACCTGCGCCACGTCTTTGCCGACCGGATCTACCGCGGAAATCAACTCCTCAACGCGCTCTCAGATTACAGTCCATGGACTGTCGAGCTCGTCGAGCGGCCCCAAGGCGTCAAAGGCTTCCAGCTTCTGCTAAGGCGGTGGGTGGTTGAACGCACATTCGCTTGGCTCATTTATGAGTCAGACTCTCAGGTGGCGCGGTTACCGTTCCGGTTCGAAGAACGGAGCTGATCATGAAGAAGAGGCGACGGAAAATCGATGCGGCGCTGAAGGCAAAGATCGCGTTGAAGGCGCCATGAGAACAATCAACCGTGACGAGTCGAGCGAGATTTCTTAGCCAGGAGGTCCGGACGATGAGCGCACCGGATCGCCGAGGATTGCTTCAGCGCGATCATGAGAGATTATCGATCCGCCGGTAATGCCAACTGCTGCGCGTTGCGCGATCGAGCGTATATCGGCTGCCCCGGCCGGCAGATGGTAACCGGCATGAGTTCCCACGTCTGCAGTGATCAGCGCGCGCGGGCGTAGCGGTTCGGCATCCAGTACTGGCGCATGGCCTCGACGACGTCCGGAATGTCGGTATGGGGGTTGCGCAGGAATTCCTCGGTCTCGCGGCCTGGCCTTGGCGGTCCAAACGATGGACGCCCTTGATTGTCGACGCAATGCAGCAGGATCGGCAGGAGCAAGCCGTGGTCTATGTTGCGGATGTCGAGCAGCGGGGCCCGGGCCGATACTCTCAGCCGCATGGCGGCATAGAAGCCCGGCACCACGGCCGCGCATCAACGTCGCCATTCGGCTTGCGGCCATGGATCGGCGCGAACCGATGTGGTGCGGTGGAAAGGACGTTACTGATGTCGTTGTGGCGCAGCGCGACGGCCGAAATCGCAGCGAACTCCGGCGTGCCGCCGTGGTTGAATGCGTCGGCGTCGTGGCGAGTAGCGGACAGATCCAGTCGGGCGGACTCATCGACACCGGCCCGGCCACGATCGCGGCGACATAGCCGTCGAGCATGGGAAGACTCGTGGCGATGGGATGCTGCTTGGCGCGAGCCTGCAGCCAAGGCTCCTGGGCGCCTTCACAGATGCCGAGGATCTCCCGGAACCCCTCGGCATTGACCGCCGAGGCCCACCAGCAGCGACACGTTGCGAACCTCACCAGCCCAGCTGCGCTTCATCACGATGCCGTCGAGGTAGAGATACGGATGCTCGTGCGCGGCGGCGATCAGGGTGAGACTCCGCATTGCCTCGTCTTAATTGTTATCGGATGCTGAGCCGTTGCCTCACGTAAATTGCTCCCTGGATTAGGGACGAGCGGGGGCGCAGATGGGGCGGCTGCGCGACCGAACTTTTTACAGCTTGGCTGAACTCAACGGTGCGATCACCGAGTGGCTGGCCAAGCTCAATGACGGACGGGTGCTGCGTCAGTATGGCCGCACACAGCGCCAGCTGTTCGGGGAAACTTAAACCGCTTCCTGGCGAGCCGTGGGTCCATGCCGAATGGCGCCGATGCCGGGTCGGGCTCGACTATCACGTCGAGCTTGAACGGCACTACTACTCGGTGCCCTACCGCTTCGCCCGTCGGGAGGTAGAAGCGCGGACCTGCGCGCGAACGGTTGAAATCTTCCTGGGGGGCGAGCGTATCGCCGCCGCGCACATGCGGGCAGTGGCAACGGGCGGCACACGACGATCAACGCCCACATGCGCATTGCCTCGCCTTAATTGTTACCGGATGCTGAGCCGTTGCCTCACGTAAATTGCTCCCCTGAATCGGGGACGAGCGGGGGCGCAGATGGGGCGGCTGAGCATGGCAACGCGGAAGGAACTGACGGCGGCGGCAGGCGTGCGTTATCGGCATTCGGATCGCGCGAAGAAGGCACGAATATTAGATGAGTTCGTCGACATCACTGGGTTTCATCGCAAGCATGCGATGCGACTACTTCGAGGCCAGGAAGACGCACGCCCAGGCCGAGGGCCGCGACGTCGGATCTATAATGAGGCAGAACACAACGCGCTCGTGCTCCTTTGGGAAGCGTCAGACCGGATCTGCGGGAAGCGGCTGAAGGCGTTAATGCCTGCGCTGATAGAGGCGATGGAACGGCATGGCCACCTCGACCTTGCCCCCGAGATCCGCGCCAAGCTTTTGGCGATGAGCGCTGCGATGATTGACCGCGTATTGGTGCCGATCCGAGAAAAATTGGGTCGCAAGCGCCGGCGGCACACAGCGCATTCTCTGCGTCGCAGTGTTCCAATACGGACGTCGGCGGATTGGAACGATCCGGCGCCAGGATTCGTCGAGGCTGACCTTGTAGCGCATAGCGGACCATCTGCGCGCGGCAGCTTTATCCAGACCCTCGTGCTCACCGACATTGCTACTGGCTGGACAGAGTGCGCTCCCCTGATCGTGCGTGAACAGACGCTGTTGAGCACGGTGCTGACGGAATTGCGCAAACATTTGCCTTTTGCGCTGCTCGGCCTCGATACTGACAATGATACGGTGTTCATGAACGAGACGCTGAAAGGCTATTGCGAGGCAGCCAACATTGTCTTCACGCGTTGCCGTCCCTACCGGAAGAATGACCAGGCGTTCGTTGAGCAGAAGAACGGCGCGGTCGTGCGCAGGATGGTCGGCTATCGTCGGTTCGAAGGCCTGGAAGCGGCCGAGCTGCTGGCAGAACTCTATCGAGCAGCGCGGCTGTTCGTAAACTTCTTCCAACCCTCGTTCAAGCTGATAGCCAAGCAGCGCGACGGTGCTCGTGTGCGCAAGACATACAGCGCGCCGGCAACACCCCACCAGCGCCTGGCCGCCGACGCCCGCACGCCTGACGCAGTCCGCCACCATCTCCAAGAAATCTATGCCGCTCTCGATCCGGTCGCGTTGTTGCGCGACATCCGCGACGCGCAGGAGCGCCTCGCGGCCCTCGCGGATACCCAACCAATCGTCCATCCTGCTGCGGCATCGCAATCGACCGATCGCTTCCTGGCATGCCTGCGAACGGCCTGGAAGGACGGAGCTATGCGACCGACGGATCGGCCAATCGTGAAGGCGAAAAGAGGCCGGCGTCGTCCCGACCCGCTCATTCGCGCAACGCCAGATTTGCGAAAATGGTTTGAAGCCGAGCCCTGGCGGACTGGCAGCGAACTGCTCTCCCGCCTGCAGGTGGAATATCCTGGAGCCTACCCGAACAAGCTTCTTCGAACGCTTCAACGGCGGCTTAAATCCTGGCGCAGCGAGCAAGCGAATGCGCTGCTGTTCGCTCCTACGGAGAAAATGCCACCAAGGTCAGAGGTCACGACAACGCAATGATGTAGCGGCTGCCAGCGGAGGAGGCCGGGCGCTCCGAAACCCCGGCCATCTCCGCACCCGGCCTCCTCCTCAACCCAAGCCAGGAGCAAAATAAATGAGGCAACCGATCGCGCCCGGGAGCATCGATACGTGAGGCAATACGCACTGTCACCCTGATTGCCGCGCGGCAGTCGGCACGACGATTTTGGGCGGCCATTGCGCAGATATGCAACGATAGCCGCGCCAATGTCTGGCGATATCGGCATTCGTGCACGCTGTCGGCCCTTGGCGCGAACGAGTATCTCGCTGGCGCGCCAGTCGATATCGTCGAGGGTGAGCGTCGCAACCTCGTCGGCCCGCAGGCCGAGCTTGGCCAGCAACAATAGAATGGCGTAATCGCGCCGTCCCATCACCGTCTCTCGGTCGCAACCGTCGAGAGCCTTCCGCACCTGAGCGGCAGGCAGATAGGTCGGTAGAGTTGCGAGCTTCCATCGGCGCATCGATGGAACGCAATCCGCCAACGGGCGCGAGTTCAGCCCCCGATGGTGGAGGTAACGGAGAAAGGCACGCAACGACCAGCACATCGCCTTGCCTGTTCCCGGGCTCCAATCCTGGGCGTGGCGCTCAACGTAGCGGATCACGTCCTCTTGGCTGATCTTGCTCAGGGCGCCGCGCCGCCGGAGCACACCTCGTGCCGGAACCTGCGGATGACTGGGAGATAGCGGACGATGGACCTCGGGGCCAAGCCGCGCTCTGATCGCAGGTAGGCATCGAACTCCTTGAAGATCCGTTCGTGCGGGGTGAGAGGCGGTAGCACCAACGGCGCGATCGCGCCTTCCTCGCGCAGCACCGACAGCCATCGATTGAGTGCAGCTCGGTCACCGGGCTGGATAGACTGCCTCCCGCCTCGATGTCGGAGGTACCGCGCAACGACCTGCTCATCGAGATCGACCAGCTTGTAGCGACGGCCCGCGATCCAACTCAGGAGCCCGCCAACCACGTTGAGGCAACGCCACGTGCCGTGCCGAACGAGCCTCTCTTCGACGAGACGAGCGGCGTAGCGCTCGACGAACTGTCCGTGCGGCCCGCTTCTGAGACGCCGGTACAGCCGGCTTCTACCCAAGTACTCTTCAACTTCCATCTTCCTGTTCTCCGCTGTTGAATGCGGAGGCACAGAACGAACTATGCCGAACCGACCAAACGCCGGTCAGCGAGAAATCTGGGGAAAACGACCCGACTCGGCATAGTTCGGCGGGCGGCATAAACCTGCAAGATGAACGACGTTGATCCACAAGCCTGGCTCGCTGACGTGTTGGCCAGGCTTCCAGATCACCCCGTCAACCGAGTTGTCGACCTGCTTCCGTGGAATTGGAAGGCGACCCATCAGTCCAAAGCGACTGCTGCCTGAGCGCCGCGGCAGACCGGCGCACATGCCCGGGGTGCTGGTCGGATGCGTACGAATCTCGCGCCGGCCATCGCTGTCGACGCCGACCGCGACATTATCGCGACCGACGCGACTGCGCCCCTCTGGTGCACCTTCTCGTAGGTGTTGTCGATCCACAGATAGGGCCAGTCGCTCTCGATCGGGCGAGCGAGGAACGCCTTCGCCTTGTCGTCGATCTCCGCTCACAGCCGCGGACCTGGCTCTTGGAGATGCCGCTAATCCCCATGGCCTGGACAATTCGTCCACCGAGCGGGTTTGAGACGCCTTGCACATAGGCTTCCTGCACCACGGAGATGAGCGTCTTCTCGGCCATCCGGCGCGGCTCTAAAAAGCCGGGGAAATAGGAACCCCTTGCGCAGCTCGGGGATACGAAGCTCGACCGCGCCGGCGAGGATCTCCCCGGTCCGGTCGCAGTAGCCGTTGCGCGCAGCTTTACGCTTCCGAGCAACACCATCACTGGGGACAAGACCCGAGCCCGAGACTGAGGTGGACCGGATTGATCTGTCATCGAGGATAAACGACCACCTCACACCGTCCCTTTGCGGCTGCTCCTCAATGAGCGGCAGTCGAGTCTCCCCTGGCGCTGCAGCCTCTCTCGGGCAGCTTTCACCGCTTGCGTTGTAGGCGACTGCAGCGACTCATCGCGCATCACTTCCATATCTCTGAGCGAGTGCATCAGCCTGCCGGCACCGCATTTGACAGTGCCGTTTCGACTGCAAGGCGATCCTCTCTCTGAGATCGCCTGGGTAAGGTCTCACAGTCGAGGTCTATCGAGACTCCTAGTTCTATCCACCTGCTTTTACCCAGGGAGTTGCTGCTCAGCCCCTACACGCCTTTGCGACATGCCATTTCGGATGTTTCCCCCATCTGGAAAAACCTACTCTCCGCAACATAGCCTCGGAACCTCAAAGCATGACTAATGACCGCATGAGCGCTATCCTTGCGCATCAATTCTCGCAAAATCCACCACACAGTCTCGGCCTTCCAAATCGAGCTCCCCTTGAAGTCGCCCCATGCAAGCGATCTCGCATCAACCTGCTGCTCCTGCCTCTCGAACCAATCGCTGATTGAGCGCGATAGCGCCATTGTGGCGGCCTGCCGTTCGCGACCGACACAACTCGGCGATCAGCGATCTGTTTCCCCTCGGCTCCCGTTACTATCGCCGCAAAATTGCCATCGGGGCACTTACCGGAATCTGCCAGACTGAATAATTCGCGGCCAGCACTGCTCACGTTGTATGTCGTCGTCAAGTCAGGTCCTTGCGATCGAAGCTACAAAAAGTGGCAGGTATCGGATATTGAAGATCGTGTTATCCTCCGCAGGTTAATCACAACGTTACAGTTCAGAGGGGAGAAGAAATGGCATCGAACGTAGCTGAAGACGAGAAACGCCGTGTACAACAAGGGCCGCAAGTGGCCCAAGCATCGGCTCCTGGGCGAAGTGGCACCGCCGAACATACTAAGGAGTCGACGACAGCCACGCGCGCTGCATTCGTGTTTCCAGAATGGCAGAAGTCGATCGAAGCAACGACAAACTTCTTCGCGGCGGCTTTGAAGGACAGTTTGAGGTTGACTGCTTCCTCTTTGCACGATCACGCCAATTTTCTAAGAGTCGTTGCCGAGGTAAAAACGCCCTCCGAGTTGCTAAAAAGCTATCTGGACTTGGCAGAGCGATCTTGGTCCAGATCGTTCAGTGAAGGCTCGAAGTTATTGGATAATCTCAAGATACAACAACATCAGCGGTGAGCAGTTGAATCAATGGATGTGATATGAGTGACGACGAGCTTGGGGCGGTCGCCTAGTACTTTCCCAAGATCGCCTGATCGGCCAGTTGTTGATGGCAACGAGCCTTCAGAAAAAAACGGCATTTCCGAGCGCCTGTGGTCAGCTCGTTGTCGCCGCTTGCTGAAAACGGATGCGGATGTTAAAGACAGCAAGCCCGGCTAGTCTAGGGTCCGTACTCAATAAGGATTCCGATTTGGGGCGGATTATGATTCAAGGCTTCTACGCAGATGGAGGCCTTGATGAGGAAACAACTCTATTGGCTGAGCGACGCTAAGTGGAAGCGACTTGAGCCGCTGCGGTCGCAGTGGTGCACATCGGGTGGATGACCGCCGCGTTATCAGCGGCATTTTGCACGGTACCGTCAAGTTAACGAATTGGAGCGGCCAAGGGGATAGACGAGCGGCATGCCGATCGCCCGGGACCCTCTTTATCGCCGCCATCGCTTCCCACCGGAAGTGATCAGCTTCAGTACCGTGTCGTTCGCCTCCGAACCGGAGTTTGTGAAAAACACCTTGCTCATCGGCACTGGAGACATCTTCACGAGCTTCTCGGCGAGCTCAATGGAAGGCCCATTCGATCGTGATGCGAAGGTGTGATAGAAAGGGAGGACTTGCATCTGGCGATGCGCGGCTTCGATGAGCCGCTTCTCGCTAAAGCCAAGTCCCGCACTCCAGAGACCGGCCATCGCATCGAGGTAGCGCTTTCCCGCTGTGTCGAAGACATAGGGGCCCTCGCCGCGGTCAATTATGTGCGGTCCGGTCTGTTGGTGCGACCGCGCGTTTGTGTAGGCGTGGAGCTGATAGGCCGCATCTCGGGCCTGCTGAGAATTGGGCAGCATAGTCGTATCACACCATCGGTTCAGAACGAGCTCTCTGGGAACATTGATCGAGCGCTAACATCGTGAGACATTTAGAATGGACAAGCGAGCACCCTGTCCCGTGCCTGCTCGGAGTTATCCTGTGCGCGACTGCCTGGCCACTGCAACAAAATCTGACGGTCCGACCAACTGTAGGCCCAAAGAGAAATTGGATCATTTGGGGAGCTCGCATCCGCTGCTTCTCTAAGACTTGAGATACTCGTAGCCGCGGCTGGCCAGCCCCGGCACATAGCGATTCTATCTCTTGGAAGACGCGCGACGCACCACCAGGACTGGTTGCTGACACAAACTCGACGCCGCAACTGACCGCACTTTGCAACTGTACGTCCATATGGCTGACCAGTGGCAGCTCTCAATGTACAACCCAGTCCGCCAGCGTTGATCGATCGAGAGCGATGCCCTGGCGGGCATCGGGCGATGACTGCTCTCCTCGATCTTAGTGCCGTCCGGAAGCGTGATCTGGCGGCCTGGGAGGCTGCCGTGAATGAGCGTCACGATCGTGCGCGTGGGATCTGCCGCGACGGGATCAGGGCGGAAGATTGTCCCGGCGGTTGGACGCATAGACTTCCTTGAAGTGGACGCCGGATTTTGGACCGGCGGCTTAGGTGGTGCGGATGCCGTTCCCTTTTTGATAAACGGAGCGGACCATGAAGAAGACGAGACGGACAATCGATGCGGCGCTGAAGGCAAAGATCGCCTTGGAGGCGCTGCGAGAACGATCAACGGTGACGGATCTGGCGCAGCGCTACTAGGTGCATGTGAACCAGATTTATGCCTGGAAGAAACAGCTTCAGGATCAAGCGGTTCGCGCGTTCGACCCGGGCACTGGTCGGGATGGCGAGGCGGCCCACGAACTGGAGGTCGAGAAGCTCCACGCCAAGATCGGACAATTGACGGTCGAGCGAGATTTCTTAGCCAGGGAGGTCCGGAAGATGAGCGCGCCGGATCGCCGAGGATTGCTTCAGCGCGATCATGAGAATCTATCGATCCGCCGGCAATGCCAACTGCTGAGCGTTGCGCGATCGAGCGTATCGGCCGCCGCGGCCGGCCAATGACAACGACCTTGAGCTGATGCGACGGATCGACCAGCTGTTCACGGCCTGGCCGTTCCTGGGCTCGCGGCGGATGACGGCGATGCTCAATGGCGAAGGCTGTCGCATCAATCGCAAGCGCGTGCAGCGGTTGATGCGCAAGATGGGCATCGCGGCGCTGGGACCAAACCCAGAACCACAAAGCCGGCGCCGGGACACAAAATCTTCCCGTATCTCTTGCGCCATATGGTGATCGACCGGCCAAATCAAGTGTGGGCGGCCGATATCACCTATGTGCCGATCGGCCAGGCTTTTTATATCTGGTGGCGATCATCGATTGGGCGAGCCGTGCGGTGCTGGCTTGGCGCCTGTCGAACACGATGGACACATCGTTCTGTGTGTCTGCGCTCGAAGAGGCCTTGCCGCGCTTCGGCCGGCCTGAGATATTCAATACGGACCAGGGCAGCCAGTTCACCAGCGCCGCCTTCACCGGCACGCTGGCCGCCACCGGCGTCAGGATCTCGATGGACGGTCGCGGCCGCTAGATGGACAACGTGTTCATCGAGCGGCTGTGGCGCTCGCTCAAATACGAGGGCATCTATCTCAAGGGTTATTCGGATGGCCACGAGGCCAAAGCCGGAATCGCCCGATGGATCGAGTTTTACAATTTCCAGCGCCCCCATCAGGCGCTGGAAAACCGCGCGCCGATGGCGGTCTGGCGGGCAGGTGTCACCGGCGCATTCGGCGAAGAGGCTGTGGATATGACGCTTCTCGCAAGCGAGAAGCTTGGACAACGCTGCGCGTTGCCCACATCCCCACAGCCAGGACAGCAGCAAGCAACAGTAGCGTAAAGTATTGGCAAGAACGAACGGCAGCAAGCTCCACTTAACAAACCAGACCCGGTGGTCCTCAGCATAGGGTCCACTTCACTGTTACGAGGCCCGATCCGACTCGCTATTGCCTTCTCGCCTGATCCGCTCGCTCGGCCATGACAGCGTTGTCGCGATTGCTGAGTCCCAGGAACCCGCACGATCAGGCGAAGACGAACCGCCATGACGTCCTTTTCCTCGCCCGGCGCTTGAACCTGACGTTACGTCACGTTGTATGAGAGATTGGCCTCCGGCTTTTAATTCGGCGCTGCGCGGGTCGCGTCCACACATGCAGCCAGACCAACCTTCAACAATTAAGAGGTTCACGCGATGCTATTCTTCTTTTTGCTGTCGATCGCTTTCGCTATCATCGGCACAATTTACGCCGTGAGCGCATGGCTCTCCCGCCGCCCGCGCAGCCGCAACGTACTCTTCGTTCGTCCCACACACACGTCTAAGCGGAGAGCGTTCTAAACTGACAATCAAGGAAGGGACCTCGTTGCGATACTGTCGATAAGGTAAATTGCCATCAATGACTCCTCCTTGAGCATTCCAGTTCGTGGTCGGGCAGGTGCTGTCGCGCGGCAGGTCGCGGACTGGGTCTATCACGACGAGCCGCGCAATCCGCATGATGGCGGCTCTGCGGCCCGTACTCGCACTGCCTCATCGGAGGATGAATTCTCGGGCGGTTTTCGAAATCCCTTCTTTTTCAAGCACCTGAACCCAGAAGCCGTCAAGGCCGGCCTGCTGAATCAAGACGATCGGATAGTTATGCCCGGTCTTCGGCTTTTTTCGCGCAGCTTCGGAAACAGCGCGAACAATCCGGCCAGCTCTCCAGCTGATACCGAATGTTTCGACACCTTCTCACGGGTTTCTGGTGACAACGAGGTTATCAGCCAAGCAGAGCGGCTGAGCTCTAACGAAACGAATCGGACCAAGATCGGTGCGGGAGGTGGTCGGCTGGGCGGATCGTCCGGTTGGATGGATGATCAACTTCGGGATGAGTGTTTACGAGCCCAATGCGAAAGAGGCTCATCAGGCACTTCGTGCACGCTCATGTTGTCTAGCACTGAGGGGGCAATGTTCGAAGTTCGATGCCCGCTGGTCTGCGCTGTTAGCAACTAGCGCCAATGCGCAATCTGATGAAGGGCGACGAAAGTAATAATTACCCAACAAGCTTGAAGCGCACGTAGCGTCAGATTGTACGGTCAAAAGGAGGTTGAGAGCGATCTGTCATCGAACCAGCATGACGCCCGATGCGGCTTCGACCGTGCAAGTAGCGAGAACGAGCCATTGAGCGACGATTCCCATCTTGAGGAGAGGACCATCGAGGCGGTACGGCGTTATCGTAACGCGCTAGCCGCGGCCGCGAACTCTGAAAAGGCGCAAGCACGCACACATCGAGCGCTCATGAGCATGCTCCCAGACCTAGAGCGCGCAGTACTCGAGGATCGACCTCCATCAACCAGGAAAAAGCTCTTTAATGCTGGCGCAAGAGCGGTCACTCAATTAAATGAGGCGCGGCAGCTCTTTAACGAGGCGACTGCGACGCTAGACGGAGCTCGCCAGGCCATGGCCGCTCTCGAGCAGCAGCTCGGATACAGGCGGCCGAAAATTTCGAGCCTGCCAGGACTGGGCATGTCACTTTATGCCAAGCGGCTGGAGCGCGGCCGCATTTTGTGTGACCGTCGTCGGCGGACGGGGTGGTGACAATCACACCAGTCCAGCTTCGCCATGTTCGACTGCCCTGCAGCCTTCGCAAAACGGCTGATGTTGCCGGTAAGTAAGGATAACGCTCCTGCGCGGGGTCCGACGCCGTCTGAAGTGGACCCTATGCTGAGGACCACCGGGTCTGGTTTCTTAAGTGGAGCTTGCTGCCGTTCGTTCTTCCCGATACTTTACGCCACTGTTGCTTGCTGCTGTCGTGGCTGTGGGGATGTGGGCAACGCGCAGCGTTGTCCAAGCTTCTCGCTTGCGAGAAGCGTCATGTCCACAGCCTCTTCGCCGAATGCGCCGGTGACACCTGCCCGCCAGACCGCCATCGGCGCGCGGTTTTCCAGCGCCTGATGGGGACGCCGGCCATTGTAAAAGGCGAAGTATCGGCCGATCGAGGCGCGGGCGTCGGACACGGTGTCGTAGGCGCGCAGATAGACCTCTTCGTATTTGACGCTGCGCCACAGCCGCTCGACGAACA
>NZ_RQIT01000046.1 GCF_003837805.1 Bradyrhizobium sp. RP6
GCGGCACATTGCCGGAACGGCGTGGTCGACCAAATGCTACATGAACATGCGACCGCTCTATCAGCCACAACTCTCTGAAACCGGAGCCGTCGCCTGATCAAAAGTGCGAAAGATTCTGGACAGTACCCCGGTTGTTCGTCTTGCTGCGGCGGGAGGGCGAGCCATCGGGGATCAACCGGATTTACCGGCTTTATCGCGAGGAAGGGCTCACCGTCCGCAAGCGGCGGGCTCGCCGCAAAGCTGTGGGGACCCGTGCCCCGATCCTGGTCGAGGCGAGGCCGAACGCGCGCTGGTCGCTGGACTTCGTCCACGACCAGTTCGCCAATGGCCGACGCTTCCGCATCGTCGACGACGTCACCAAGGAATGCCTGAGCGCCATTCCGGAGACCTCAATCTCGGGGGCGGCGCGTGGCCCGCGAACTGACGGCAATCGTCCAGCGATGCGGCAAGCCAGGAATGATCGTGTCCGACCATGGCACCGAATTCACCTGCAACGCCATGCTCGCTTGGTGCAAGGACGCAGCCATCGATTGGCACTTCATCGCACCGAGAAAGCCGATGCAGAACGGCTTCGTCGAGAGTTTCAATGGCCGGATGCGCGATGAGCTACTCAACGAGACCCTGTTCTTCGATCTCGATGACGCCCGCGCCAAGATCGGCAATTGGGTCGCCGACTACAATCTCCAGCGTCCCCACTCGTCGCTGAAATACCTGACCCCCGCGGCCTACGCCGCCCACCTCACCGCAACGGACGATCGGCTGCGCAACCCCGACCAGCTCCGCCGATCGTCCGTTGCTGCACCCGCGCCACTTGGCGTACAAACCCCGAGACTCTAACTGCCGCTGGATGAAAATGCAGTGGCAGGTCACCGCAGATGCGCACCCGATGGGCTTCCTATACTGCCAACCTCGTTCGAAGTAGGTTGCAAGGTCTGCGCGAGCGCAAACAGCGGAACCTGTGGCTGCTAATGGCAGCGGATTCATGATTGCCCCGGTCCTCGCCTGGGCCAGAAAGAGCGTAAAACTCGATTAAGCCTAGGAGCCCCCCTTCTCGAAAAGCCTGGCCAGTCTCAAATTATCTGACACGGACACTCGAAGTTCTCACTCAGGCAAGAGCCGCTAGACAATTTAAACTACGTCATCCTCAAGACATCGATGTCCCAATCCCGACGGTAGGACGGGTATACCCTGTCAGTGCAGAGAGAGGCGCGTTGTGTCACGAGGAAACGCTCGGTCATAAACCTGCAATCAAAGCGTGCTACGTAGCTTGGTCCGACAACTTGCCGCTGCTGGTCGGAGTGACGCGCAGTGTTTTTTGGCTCATTGATTTGTCGGGATGGGTATTCGCGCATGGTTTACGACACTGCTACGGTGCAGATGCTCCGCAACGTCCTTGATGAAGTACTTGCTAGCTCCACGTTCATCGGGCAGGAGCACCGCTCTGCGCTGGAGATCGCGGAGCGCATTCTTTGGCTTGCCTCACAGGGAGAGCGGGAGGCCGCGACAATCAAACAGCACTTACTGAACGAGTTTTTGGTGAGCGGTAGCGATAGCGTAAGAGCCGAGAACGCCACCTCGATGGTAAGCAAGGCTCCGCGTTTGTGTTCGGACATACGATACCGGGGATCCTAGTAACGCCGGTCGGAGGTTCCGAGCTGAATGACAAATGCCGGCCAATCGCCGCTGAAATTGTTTGACGCTGGGCTATGCACATGCAGATCCCATTGCGCCACTCCGCCTCCGCGGAAAAGAGATCTGTTCGGTGTCATCTCCATATCGCTCGCTAGACAAATGCGCCTCGGAGTCATGTGATCTGAACGAATCCTAGAGCAGCCTACTTACCATTCAGGATCCATACAAAGCCCTCGCCGTGGCGAGGGCTGGACAAGCAGTGTCCGAGGCAAATGTCCGCACTGATCGCGCGCTTAACCCTGAGGGTTCGGCAGGGCTTCCGATGTTCCCCGCCACGGTGCTTCGTCCTGCTGGAGCATTCTTCCGCAGCGTCTGGATAGGAGGCGACCATTTCTTGTTCTGTTCAGTACTCGCTTGCCGACATCAGCCTGAGGACACGCAATGTCCTTTCCGAGTCGCTTGGATCTTCGGAGCCTTGCTGCATCTTCCTGTCGTCGTAGTCGATCTTCCAGAAGAACTTTTGACCCACCAAGTCGAAGCTTCCGAAGCCGTGCTCGCCATGAGAATCGTTCTCCTCTGTAAACCCGGAGAAATCCGCCACCTGACGGAGCGCCTCGGCCTTACGCAGTCGGGTAGCTCGGCGGCTCCGATTGTCATCATTGCCTTGCCGCCACCGAAGTGCGCCGGAAGGCATCGTTCAGAAGGGCGATACTATTCATCATCGCACTCCTCCGCGTCCTCGCGCCTGTAGGGCGTCATGCGGACCACACGTCGCTCCACTCGCGTGCACTCTTCGGGGTGGTAGTAGTTGCGAACCAGCATCGCCACCCTCCTAGATCAGGCCGGCGAGCACAAGTGCCGAGACGATCGTCTTGCCACCACATGCTTCGCAGAAGCCCTGGTCTTGATCGGGCTCCATGTCGGCGGTGTTGTTGCACCCCGCCGTCATGCAGATCGCGGGGCTCGTTTGAACTCTCTCGGCAAGAGAAATGTTGGACATCGTGTCCTCCTCGCTACGAGCTTCCGACCCATTCGGGTGCTCGTTCCGAGGCGGAGCGAGCGTCCACTACTGGAGCTATGCGGGATTTTGGGTGACGAGGTGATCAGGCGGCGTGGTTTTCCGGCATTTGGATGACCTCGATGCCGTCATTAAATCTGACACCTGCGATGACCTTGGGCATTGGATTTGTGCCGTTGAGCCGCCGGCAGGTCTTTGATGCGGCGATGACCAGCTTGAACACCATCAGGCTTGGCGGTGGTCGGCGACAACGAGCCCTTGGTGCGCACCGTTCTGTGCCGCACGGTCGCGAACACGCTTTCGATGGGATTGGTAACCGGTATGAGATGGCTCGGTGCCAACGTTCCGCTGCGGTGTTCCTACATCGTGGCGTATGGTGCGACCATCGGGACAGAGGCACCGGGAGCACGAAGTGCGGACAGGCCGATGCACACGATGAGCCGAGAGCTCGAGTTAGTAGCTGGCCGCCTCTGCGACTCGCCCGGTTGCGCCGCGAGCGCGAATCCGTAGTTGTCGTGTCGCCCGCAGCTCCCGTCATGTGTTCGGCAGAGGAGGTGCGAATGCGACGGATAAATTGGCATTGATGTCCACCGAACCTTCGGGGAGGTGGTATTTTGGGAGAACGGCAGGCTTCGACATGCGGGTCGCATTGATATGACGCGGACTGCGCTGGAGGGATTTGGCAAAACCCCGCTGGCCGGTGATGAGGTGGTGCTCGAAGCGACTGGTAACCGCCTGGCGGTGTCGCGGGTTCTGGCGCCATTCGTGACGCGGGTGATCATCGCCAATCCGTTGCAGGTGAAGGCGATCGCCCAGGCTCACGTCAAGACCGACAAGATCGATGCCGGCACGCTCGCCAGTCTGCAGACGGCGGGATACCTGCCGCAGATCTGGACGCCTGACGCGGAGACCGAGCGCAAGCGTAGGCTGGTGGCGCGGCGCTACCAGGTCGTGCGGCATCGCACGCGGCTCAAGAACGAGGTGCATTCGATCCTGCACGCGCACCTGATCCCGAAGTGCCCGCATGCCGATCTTTTGCCGGGCATGGTTGGCCGCTCAACAGTTGCCGGACGATGAGTGAGCGGCCATCGACCGGCATGTCCGTGAGCTTGACCGGCTGGCGGAAGACCTGGTCCTGCTCGACCGCGAGATCGCGCGGGACGCAATCGAGGATTCCGCGGTCAACAGATTGATGACGATCACCGGCGTGAACCTGGCGGTCGCCGCCGGCATCGTGGCGGCGATCGGCGACATCAGCCGGTTCAACAGCCCGCACAAGCTGGTGAGCTATTTCGGGCTGAACCCGCGGGTGCGGCAGTCCGGGTTGGGAGCAGCCCACCACGGCCGTATCAGCAAAATCGGCCGCAGTCATGCGCGCGCCATGCTGGTCTAAGCGGCCTGGGCAGCGGCCAAGGCGCCCGGTCCACTGCATGCTTTTTTCGTGCGGATCCGTGCGCGGCGGCCATCAGATCGCCGCGGTGGCCGTGGCTCGGAAGCTCACTGTGCTCTGCTGGCACTTGCTGACAAAGGGCGAGGATTACCTGTGGGCGCGCCCGGCGCTAGTCGCCAGCAAGACCCGCGCGATGCAACTTCAAGCCGGACATCCACAACAGAAAGGGAGCCGCCGTGGACCAGCCTATGCCTACAACATCAAGCCGCTGCGCGACCGCGAGATGTTGATTGCCGCCCAGGCCGAGCAAAGCTACGAACGATTCGTGTCGCAATGGAAGTCGCGGCACCCAAAAAGTGGCTCGCGAGCGCCTCAGTTCGGCAGGACAAAATAGGCAGTCCGGTGACGCTTGCAGCCGACGCGTCACGCTTCGCCACGAGGTCGCCCGCGCCCAACAACCATAATCGCGGCTGATGGCAAGTTCTAGCCAGGAATGCAGTCCCGTTCCACTGCCAGTGTGCCGCCGTGCTCGGGCCGGTCAAGGCCAAGCCTTGCGGTGGCCGCAGATGCGGCCAGCCTTGACCGCCCCGGCGCGCGGCGGCTGCGAGATCGGTGGCCGGGACGGAAGAATGGCCCGCAGCGCAGCCGAACAATAGGTGGACTTACAGCGATCTCCGCAGTCGTCGTCTCGGCGACGAAGAAATCGCTTGTCCATCTCATCCGTCGTGCGCAGATGGTCCCAATGCTCGGCGGGGAAGTCGTAGAAGGTCAGCAGCGCGTCGCGGTCCTTGGTGAGGCATTCGACCGCCCGGCCATACTTGGCGCGGTATTTCTCGGCAAAGACATCGATCGCCGCTTCGGCGGCCGCCCGGTTCGGCGCCCGGTAGATCTCGCGCAGGTCCGTCTTCATGTTCGCCTGCACCGAGAGCGGGACCTTGTCCAGGACATTCACGGTCTTGTGCACCCAGCATCGCTGGTGCCGGGTGCCGGGACAAGCCTCATCGAGCGCCTTCCAGAAGCCGAGCGCGCCGTCGCCGACGGCAATTTCCGGGGCGATCTGCAATCCGCGCTGCTTGACGTCGATCAGGAGCTCGCGCCAGCTCTGCGTGCTCTCCCGCACGCCGACCTGAAAGCCGATCAGTTCCTTCTTGCCTTCCGGCGTTGCGCCGATCAGCACCAGCATGCATTCGCCGTGGTCTTCCATGCGCGCCTGCAGGAAGACCCCATCGGCCCACACATACACGTAGCGCCGCGCCGACAGATCGCGCTTCTGCCAACGCTCGTACTCGCCTTGCCATTCGGCCGTCAGCCGGGAAATCACCCCTGGCGACAGGTTCGGTGCGTCCTTACCCAGCAGGGCCGTCAGCGCCTCCTGGAAGTCGCCGGTCGAGATGCCGCGCAGGTAGAGCACCGGCAACAGCGCGTCCAAACTCCTGGTCCGTCGCGCCCACAGCGGCAGAATCGCCGAGCTGAACTGGATCCGCTCGCCATCGCCGGCCGCGCCGCGGTCCCGAATCTTCGCCCGTGCGACTTCGACGGGGCCGATGCCGGTCGTTCGCGCCGGGCCGCGACCGTGCCGCACCACGCGGGCGCGCCCATCGGCCGGCTTCAAGTCCTTCATCGTGGCAAGAAACGTCGCGACTTCGACCTCGATCGCCTGCGCCAAAAGCTGCTGCGCGCCCGCTCGCAGGATATCCGTCAGTGGATCGTTGATCTCGTCGGGCTGACGAAGACCGCTTCTCGCACCTTTACATCATTGGCAAGACTGTACCGGAAAGTCGACTTTAATCGAGACGACGGCGCTTCAGGACATCGAGCGCGGATGTGGAATCGCTCTTATCGATCCTCACGGCGACTTGGTGGAGCGCGTCGTGGCGCAGGTTTCCACGAGACGCTCATCAGACGTGATCTACTTAAATGCGTGCGATCCCTCCCAGCCGTATGGGTACAATCCCCTGCGGCATGTCCGTGAAGATCGGATCGCGCTCGCTGCTTCTGGCTTCATCGAAGTATTCAAGAAAATGTGGCCGGATGCATGGGGCCTTCGCATGGAGCACATTTTGCGCAACGTTTTGATGGCGCTGCAGGAGCAACCGCACGCCACGATGCGCATCCTATCGGACCGGAAGTTCCGCGCCGAGATTGCGCGACACTTGAAAAACGAGTCGGTTCGGACGTTCTTCATAAAAGAGTTTGAGCGGTTCTCGTTTGGCTACCGTGCCGACGGCACGGCGCCGATCCAGAACAAAGTGGGCGCCTTCCTTTCAGATCCGATACTCAACAGACTTCTAACCGCTCCCCAGCATGATCTCCATGTGCGGCAAATCATGGATGAGGGCAAAGTACTACTGGTGAACCTGGCCAAAGGGCAAATCGGTGAGGACAGCTCGTACACCTGGGCGGATTGCTCGTCACTACGCTCGCGCTTGCTGCGTTTAGCCGCGCCGACCTACCCGAGTATGAACGGCGTCCGTTCTTTGTCTACGTCGACGAGTTTCAACACTTGCAGTCGCCCACCAATACCTCCATCAGCTTGAACCAGAGGTGCGTCACGCCGTTCTCGGAAACGCCGGTACGATCATATCCTTTAGGGCTGGTTCAGACGGTGCGACATACAGGGCGCGGAACTTTCAAGGCCGATTTGATGAAGCCGATCTGTTGCAGCTGTCCAACTATCGTCTACTTAAAGCTGATGATTGATGGTACTCTTCTGATTGATGGTACTCCTTCACTTCCCTTCAGTGCGACCACGCTTGAGCCCTGTACTTTTCGAAGTTAGTGAGAGAAGCTGTTATCCTTGGAAGCCATCGCGGAAACGTGAATTGCATCGCGCCGAGCCTATTCATCAAGGAGGCCTTCCGGCTTCAATGCGGTCGGGCACTCCATCTCTACAGCGAAGGGCAGGGGTGCACGAAGGACTTCGCTGCTGCACTTCGTTGATATCACGCGGCGGCCGATCAGAAGTTTGCACCTGCCGAGTTCGCGCTCGGCGATGTCTATTATCAGGGACGCGGCGTACCCGTCGATTTCGCCCAGGCTGCGATCTGGTATGGCAAGGCCGCCGCGCAGGATCACGTGAGGGCGCAGATTGGGCTCGCATTCATGACGCTGAAGGGTAGGGGCTTGCCCGAGAGCCCGACTGAGGCTGCTCGCCTATTCCAGAGTGCCGCCACGCATGATGATCCGATCGCACTCTACAACATCGGCCTGTTTCGGTTCAGCGGCAAGGGCGTCGCCAAGGACCTCGATCGCGCCGAGACCGCGCTGCGCAAGGCGGCGCGGAAGGATTATCTTCCGGCAATTCAGGCACTCGCGGAATTCTATTCGAGCGGAGCCGATGCCGAGCCCGATTTGCGGGAGGCGGCGATTTGGTATGAGAAGGCGGCCGAGCGGGGCGATGTGCAGGCGCAATTCTTCGTAGGGCGGTTCTATGCGACTGGTGTCGGTGTCTCGCCCAACATTCGTCATGCCGCGAAGTGGTTCGAGCGCGCGGCCGAAAATGGCCATGCCACTGCGGCGTTCAATGTTGCAATCTTCTATCTCAACGGCTCCGGCGTTCAGCGCAACTTGGAGGCCGCGATAAAATGGTTTCGAACGTGCCTCCGATGGCGGCATCAGCGCCGCACAGGTGCAACTCGGAAAGCTCTATTCGACCGGCGCTGGCGTTCCCAAAGATCAGGAAATGGCGTCGGAATGTGAGCAGGGCCGCCAGTAGCGGAGATCCTGACGCCAAGACCGCCTATGCGGTCTTCCTGCTTCATTAGGATGCGTCTGCTGATAACGTTGCACGCGAGCACTCTTTGTTGGGAGAGGCCGCGGAGGCTGGTCATCCTCCGGCGGCGTTTCAACTGGGCGCGCTGAAGATGGGTAAGTTCGGAGGGGCCGCCGATATATTAGGCGCAATCCTATGGCTTACACGGGCGGGGGAAGCCGGTTATGTCGAGGCGCAGTACATGCTTGGACTTCTCCATCTGGATCCGAAAGAGCGGCGTGGGGAATGCTCAGCAGCATCATCGTGGATGACCAAGGCCGCGCGCGCGGGGCATGCAGCCGCACAGTTCCAGCTCGCCGTTATGTACTGGAGTGCGCCTGGATCTTGCAGAGGGTGTGAACTGGTATGAGGCCGCTGCAGAGCAGGGACATACTGTTGCGCAGTACAACCTCGCCGTGATGCTCGGGAGGGGACAGGGGCGCGAGGCTGACGTGACGAAGGCGACGGAATAGCTTCAGAGAGCCGCCGAGCGAGGCATGGCGGAAGCGCAGGTTGCTCTGGGCGACGCGTTGATGTCAGGCCGAGGCACCGCACAAGATCGGGACGCAGCAGTCAATTCGTATCAATACGCGGCGCGGCAACGCAATGAAGGCGCCGTGCGGCGCCTCCAGTCGATCGGCGCGACACGCGAGGAGACTTTCACACTGGAAACATAGGCTTTACGCTAGCCTCGGGCGAGGCGCAGCGCCGCTGCCAGGCTGCAATCCAGGTCAGCACTGGGCGCCACAACACTAAACAGTCGGCCGTGAAGAACCGCCCAAGCCATTGAGCGGGAGTCAATTTTGGAGCGGAGCAAGGTTTAATTGCTACCTTTTGGGGTCTGAAGGCCGGGAAGCTTGCAATTTCATTTTCAAGATTGAAGGAAGCCGCTGGCGCGCATTGAATTTCGTCTCCTGTTCTCAATTGGGGTCGATGTATTAGTTGGCGGAGCTCGTGCCGACGATCTGCAAATGAGCGGGAACATCGAATTCCATCTCGCGCGACACCTCGACGATGGTTTCTGGATGATGGCCATTCTTGGACAGCGCGTACTTGAACGCGTGGGTGCGGTTCAGGAAGAGACCGCGAAAAATCGCCGTTCTGTTCGCGCGCAACCCAAATCCCACGGCGATTCCTGCGACTGCCCAGGCGAGGCGCAGCACCGCCAGTGCTGAAAACCGTAGGCGACCGCATCCGCGGCGCTTCCAAATTGATGGATGGCAGCCTTAAGGTCTCTGACGTTTGTTCCCAATCACAACGCCGAGCATTGCATTCTCGCTTGGGTGTCAGCTACACGGGCTCGCGACGCTCGTGTAAACGCCAGCAAGGAATGTACAGACGTCCGCTATCTAACAAAGGTGATCCGCAGTGTCTGATTTCTGCCAGTGTTGGTTTTCGATCAGACAAAACCTGTGCAGCAGAACAGGAAGACGGAAGTTGCTTGGCCATACTTCGTCTCGGCAGCAACAAGATGCCTGGCATCGACTTTGCATAGAGCGATTCGGGAACGTCGTGGAAAGTCACCCCTGCTCGCAAAACGTCCTTTTGAGGTTACGCTTTCTTGGTCACACTGACCTCGCTTGCGAGCAGTTTGCCGGATGAAAGATGCCGTAGACAGGCAATCCGGCACCACAGCGTGAATCAGCACTACGGGGCGGCATCGACTCTAGAACAGAGGAGGTCAGGCCATGTCTGACTCGTTCCAGCGCTCCAACTTGGCCCAGTCAATGGAAGCGCAACATGCAGAACTCGAGCACGCGCTCACCCGCAGCCCATTCAGACTCCACGCTGATCGCATGGTCCAACAGGGCGCGAAGACCATCAACATTCTACAAGTTGCCTGGATACTGCGGGTCAAGCGCGGCTGCGAAATGGTCTTTATGCGCCTGCCCGAGCTCTTGGCAAGCGGCGAACGTCTGGCCAAAGATCTCCGGAACCTGCGTGACGATGGACAGCTTGGGGTTGCCTGGCGTGAATACACCCGCGACGCGGGCGAGCGCGCTATATTGCTAATCGATCTTCTCCGGGAGAGCGGCGACCTCTTCCTTGAACATGAGGCGGCAGGCTGTCAGCCGGTTCTTTTCTACGAGTACGAGAAGATCATGGACGGAAGGGATCTTCCCGTAAAGTCCAACTTCGTATTGCTGCGCATCATCCCGCCGCAAGATGTTACGGTCGATTACTCCCGTCGTCGGCCCTTTGTTATCATCCCTCCACGTGCGGGACACACTGCGGGTGTGGGAGCCCACGAGCACGATAGTCAGCTCGGCGTCGCCTTGCGCGAAGGTCATCCAGTGTATCTGGTGAGCTTCCGTCGCGATCCGGAGCAGGATCAGCAACTCTCTGATGTGGCCTATGCGGAAGCGGCGTTTGTTCGAGAAGTGATCCGCCGGCATCCGCGCGCGCCTCTGCCGGCCATTATCGGCAACTGCCAAGCAGGCTGGGCGACCCTCGTTCTGGCCGCAACAAACCCTGACTTGACAGGACCCGTCGTCATCAATGGATCACCGGTGACGGCTGTGTCGGGAAACATCGGCGACAACGCTTTCCGCTACATTGCCGGCATATTCGGCGGAGTCTGGATCCCGATGTTTCTGTGCGACCTTGGCCAGGGCATGTTTGATGGAGCCAATCTCATACATAATTTCGAGATGCTCAATCCCGAGCGCCGGCTGTTCCTCAAGTACGCCGAGCTTTTCCGCGACGTGGATACGACGCGCGAAAGCTTTCTTGCCACCGAGAAGTGGTGGAGCAGCTTCTGCTTGCTGCACGAAAACGAGATCTGCTGGATTCTCGAAAACTTGTTCATCGGCAACCGGCTCGGCAAAAACATGGCCTACCTGGGATCGGAGCGTCAGCACGTGGATCTCAAGCAGATCCGGGCGCCGATCATCGTGTTTGCCAGCCATGGCGACAAAGTGACGCCGCCCCAGCAGGCTCTGAATTGGATCACAGATGTTTACGAGGACGAGGAGGAGATCCGCGTTCGCGGCCAACACATTATCTATATGGTGCATGACGACATCGGGCACCTCGGCATCTTCGTCTCTTCAAAAGTTGTCAATAGGGAGTTCCGGCAAGTTGCAACCACGCTTGAGGCAATCGAAGCGTTAATGCCCAGCCTCTACGAAATGTGCGTCAAAGATGTTCAGGAACACGATGGACGAAAAAGCTTCAGTGTTGAACTAGTCGAACGCAGCTTCAAGGACATCCGGGCATTGAACGACAACTATCGCGATGAGTTCCCTTTCGGTGCAGTTGACCGGGCGTCTGAACTTCAGGCACAGATCTATCACACAATCGCCCGCCCCTTCGTCAGAGCTGCAGTCACGACCTTCACGGCCCAAGCTTGCCGTAGTGTTCACCCGGAGCGCCTGTCGCGAGCGCTAATTTCTTCGCGAAATCTGATGCTGGCTGGCTTCAAGTCCATAAGCGAGCAGGTTCGCCAGTCTCGAGCCAAGGCCAGAGTAGATAATCCATTCCTGCTGGCGGAAGCCTTGTATGTGCAGCATATCGCACAGGCGATGATCTACTGGCGCGACCTGCGCGACATGATGTATGAGCTGACGTTCCACAGCATGTGGAACACTCCTTTGCAGCACTATTTTGGTGATCGCTACGAAGTGCAGGCGAGGCAAATGACGCCAGAAGAATTGAGGTCGCGCCCGGACGTTCAGTGTGCGCTTAAGATGATCGCGACCGGCGGCTTTATCGAGGCCGTCATCCGCATGATGGCGCTGCTTGTGAGCGATCGCGGCGGTATCCGCCGCGATCGTCTCGATCGCTGGTCACGCGTCCTGACGCAGAACGAGCCGTTCCGCTCGGTCCCTTCTGACCGTCTGACTACAATCACTCGCCAACAGACCATCATCGCCACTTTGGAACGGGAGCAAGCAATCGAGACCCTGCCATTGCTGCTGGATGACTCTGAGGAGCGCCGCCGCGCCTGCCTGGTCGCACGCTATGTACCTGGTCCCATCGCGGAAATGTCGCCGAAGACGATCGACCTCCTAGGGCGGTTTGCTCAGGTGCTTGAGCAGCCGCCAATCACCGGCGATGTTACCGAAAATCCGTTGGCACAAATGAAGGCTGAGTAAAGCGTCGACGCTTGGCGTAAAGGATGACCATCGGCTTGAGCGCCAGGCGTGGCAACTGAGGGCAATGTCGATGCGCCTCGTAGTTGGCACAGGATGAAGCCAGTTCGTCCTGCACGTTGTACTCTGACGCTTGCGGCTGGAGCGGCCAAACATGTTCGACGCGCGCCTATTGTGTGTTCCGGATCCTGAGCGCTGATGGTAACGGAGGGCTCGAAGTTCAAGAATTAGCTTGACGAAAGAAGCGAGCAGATACCGATGCGTTCCCTTTGCAGAAAAGAACCAGCCGCGCTGAAGTCGTCGAATCTGGCGACTTCCTCCGGACCGAGCAGAGATATTAGTTGTTGGGGCACTTTCTCCCTGCCGAAATCCGCGGAATGGAGTTCTTCGCCGTGGACCACGATACCATCCGCGCCGAGCTGATGTACTTGGAGTCCCTTGGCTCCCGAATCTCGGGCTCAAAGAGCCACGATCAACTTGCAGAGCATGTTAAACAGCAGTGGGCCGATTTCGGTATGCGAGTTCACGAGGACGTCTTGCGTTTCGATCGCTGGAGCATGGCTGCAGAAAACCCCGACGGTCTGCGTCTTAAGATCGACGGGCGCGATATAGCGATCTCTTCGGTCTTTCCCTACTCCGGGACCACCGGCCCCCTAGGGACCGAGAAGCAGTTGTACAGATTGCGCGGTCCAATACCGCGATGGACCAAAGCGCGCGGCGGAATTGCGGTCGTCGAGGTCCGAAATCGGGAGTTCCCGTTTGATGCGGCGGTCAAGACTTGGGATCGGGCGCGTGCATGGGGCAAGACCACTATGCCGCTGCTTCCTGCCACGTTCGCCGGCCTCGGTCTGGCGCGTGCTAGACGAGCTGGCGTTGAGGCGGTGATCTTCGCCTGGCGTGGCATAAGCATTTTCAACGCCAAAGGACAGTACTTACCGTTCACGTTGCCCTACCAGAACATTCCAGCGGTCTTCGTGGCTGGAGACGACGCCGACTTGGTGCTGGACGCCGCCTCACGGGCCATGCGGGCGACGCTCGTCGTCGACGCCGTGATCGAGCGAGACAGCACTATGCGAACAATATGGGCGGCCGTGGAAGGTAACAGCGCAGCCCACGAAACTGTGCTCGTGGTAAGCCACAGTGACGGTACAAACATTGTCGAGGAGAACGGCCACGTCGGTTTGGTCGAACTCGCGCGCCAGACTGTCGCTCGACCGTTGGCACGCACAGCCGTCTTCGTGTTAACCGCTGGACACCTCCGAATCCCGGCGGTCACCGATCATGGCCAAGCCACTTCGCGCTGGTTGCGGGACCACCCGCAGTGGTGGGCCGGTGGTCCGGGAAATCGCCACGCAGTGGCAGGTCTGGTGATCGAGCACCTCGGTGCTCGGGAATACCGTGACGATCCTCTCAAAAATACCTATGGCCCGACAGGCAACCCCGAACCCGAACTGCTCTAGGCCTCCAATCCGGAGCTGACGGCGCTTATCGAATCAGAGTGGCGTACAACCGGACAAGCGCCGAGAGTGTCAGCCCCAAACGCACTCATTCAGTTCGGCGAAGGCCAGCCGCTCTACCTAAAGGGCATCCCAAACATCGCGCTCGTCACCGTGCCGCAGTACCTACTTAGTATTGAACCGGGCGACTACGTCGACGTCGCTCTTCTGGACAGACAAGTCGGCAGCTTCGCGCGACTGCTGCGACGAATTGACGCCATGCCCAGCAACGAAATCGGAACCGTCGAGACAATTACTCCACTCGCGAAGGCGGCTGCCGCGCTGCGCGCGATTGGCATTCTCGCTTGCAGCTCATCGGACTGGCGGTAATCCGGTTGCACCAACCTCCAAAAACGTACGGAGACAGTAGTCAGCTCGAGGGTCCAGGTCAAAGCGAACCGGCAAGAGCGCCTTTTCGCGTCCGCTTCTGGCTCGAATCTGAAGACCACTTTCCACCCTCTAAGACTTTGCGTCGATGCGGTGCGGTCCGCCGGACGTCATTCAGACAGCAGAACGTGGCCTCGCCGCCAGCGCTCGCGGTAAGACCGCCGGCCATGCCCGTCCCGCGCAGCGGGAGCCGGGCATCACCCAGGTGATGGCCATGCTCCAAAGGATCGGCACCGAGCAGCCGCGGCGGAGCCCACGGGGTCCTAACTCAGAGCGGAGTATCGAGCACACTTTTATGAGGTTTATGAGGTAGCCTGCGGGAAGTTCTGCAAAAGCTGAGCGGCTGAAGCGGTCATGGCAAGTCCGGTGGTTGCGAAGATCACCGCTCGTAGAGGAGCTTGGACCCGCCATGACCGTGACGACGATTAAGACGGATGTCTCTGCAGTCAAAGAGTTGTTGAGGTCGGACAAGGAGTTCCTGAAGCCGCTGATCCGCAGGAAGACCCTCGAAGCCGAGATGACGGAGACGCTGGGTGCGGAGAACGGAGAGCCAGCGAGGGAAGGCTTGTGACCTTGCCCCCAAGTTTTATCCAATCCTGAGTTCGCTCCGGCTGTTGGATTTGCCCGGTTGGGTGGTGGCAGCGACGGGAGCTGGCGGCGGAGCTTTCGGCATAGCGCAGCGCCAGATTCCGGCGCGGGTGACAGCTGAAGGCGAACTCGGAGGGCGTTTTCCATCCTGCGAGTGTGGTCGCGCATCGTTGTACAACAAGACTCAAGAACGCCCACAAAACCGTTTTTCGCGAGGTTCTTTATCGATTTCATCCCTGGTTTGGTCGCCGAGTTTGCGTTCATGGAACGGTCGGGAAGGCTGATGATGTCACTTTCCG
>NZ_RQIT01000047.1 GCF_003837805.1 Bradyrhizobium sp. RP6
TCAGCCGTGTGTTCTCGTCCTCCAGGGTCTTCAGCCGCTTGGCCTCCGACACCTCCATTCCACCGAACTTCGCCTTCCATTTGTAGATGCTGGCGTCGCTGACGCCATGCTTGCGGCACAGATCGGCGACCGACACGCCGGCCTCATGCTCCTTCAAAATCCCGATGATCTGCTCTTCCGAAAAGCGGCTGCGCTTCATGCTCTGGTCCTTGTTGTGAGCCAGAACGAACTTCAAACTGGATTAAGCCCGGCAAGGTCTCCCCTTCGTTCGTTTGTCCAGTCGTGACTGCGACGTCCAGAATAACGCCGACCTTGTTATCGACGGCAGCGTGCTGCTTGTAAGCGGACTCCAGCCGCCGGTTTCGGGCATTGGTGGCCCATTGTCGCATCCAGATCGGTGGTGCAGATCTTCTTTTGCCGCTTTGCCGGCCCTTCCTCTCAGCCTCGCTTTCATCTTCGCTTTGATTCTCACTCAGCACATCCACCACATGCCTGCTCGGTGAGGCTGTCCCAACTCACGTTGGCGCGGATCAGCGACGCATCGATATGAACCACTTCGGCTTTGCGATCTTGGCCTTCAGACAGGCCTCGACAGTCCGTTTAAAGATCCTACGGAATCGCTCTTATTCCCAGCGCTGGCGGATGCGCGTCAGGCTGGAATGGTGCGGTAGCTACTCGTGCAGGCCATAACCAGCAAACCAGCGAATCGCGATGTTGACCTAAGCCTCCCGCATCAGCCTGCGATCGTGTACATGCCGGTGAGCAGAACCGCCAGCATCAGGCGTACCGCGCCTTCCGGATCCATGCCTGGCCGACCTTCGTTCGCGCAATAGCAGACGGAGACCTCTTTCTTAGCCAAGATAGGTCGAGCACACGATCGACCCGCGGCAGCACGTGCTCATCTGGGACGAGCTGTTTGAGCGAGCCAGTGATGAAGAGCTCCAACCGATCCCGCTCCTTGCGCCCCAGCATCTCGTTTGCTCCGCCGATCGCGAATCGCCGACGAAAACGGAATCAGCCAATTGCAGCTTTCCGACGACCCCGCGTGCACTTCATACGCAACGCGCTGGCGCATGCCGGCAAGAGCGGACGACGCGTCGCCTCCACGTTCATCGCCACTGCCTGCGCCCAGGACGATGCCGAGGCGGCGCGGGCGCAGTGGCGGCGCGTCGCCGACCAGCTCCGCCCCAAGCTGCCGAAGCTCGCCACCTTCCTCGACGAGTGGCCGATGCCGCCGAACGTGGTGACCACACGCCCTCAGCTACACCACGCCAGGGGAGTACGTCATGCCAAGCTGATGATTGCTTGTGGGTGCAAGTCCCATCCGGCCAAAGCCGAAGCAGGCAAGCCGGGACCGAGTCTTGCGGGCGTCGCGGCAACGCGGGGTTCGAAGTGTAGACAGGAGCCATGCGGGGTGCGGGAATGAGCCTCGAAAGGTGGATGTGCGCGGAGACCTGTGTTCCCTAGTCACGAAGGCAGCATGAGCATCGTCGTTATGCGAGACGATGCCGCTCCGTCGGGGTCGATGGCCGCATCACGCATGGAAGGCAATCATCGGAACATGAGAGGCCCGACCAGCTCCGGAAGGCCGGGCGGAGCGCGCACGCAAGCGCCGCAACAATCGCGGAGCGCTAGCGGCGCATCTGCCGCGGATCGAGGTCGTCGTCGACATCAACGACAAGACCTGTCCGTGCTGCAGGGGCGACCTGCACCAGATCGGCGAGGACAGGAGCGAGCGGCTGGACATGGTGCCGGCCCAGTTCCGCGTTGTCGTCACCCGGCGTCCCAAATACGCCAGTCGCGCTTGCGAGGATGGCGTCCTGCAGGCCGAGGCTCCGGCCCGGCTGATCGAGGGCGGACCGCCGACGGAGGCAACCGTCGCCCAGGTTCTGGTGTCCAAATATGCCGATCATCTGCCGCTCTACCGGCAGGCCCAGATCTATGCCCGACAGGGCATCGCTCTCGATCGATCGACACTGGCGGACTGGGTGGGGCATGCCGCCTTCCATCTGCGCCCGCTGCATGAGCGCCTTCTCACGGTGCTTCGCGCGAGGTCCAAGCTGTTCGCCGACGAGACGACGGTGCCGGTGCTCGATCCCGGTCGAGGGCGCACCAAGACCGGCCAGCTCTGGGCCCATGCCGCCGACGACAGGCCCTGGCGCGGCCCCGATCCGCCCGGCATCGCCTATGTCTATGCACCCGACCGCAAGGCCGAGCGGCTGTTCAGCCATCTTGCCGGCTTCAAGGGCGTCGTGCAGGTCGATGGCTACAACGCCTACCCAAAGCTTGCCGAACGTGGCGAGGTCGAGCTCGCCTTCTGCTGGGTGCACATGCGGCGCAACTTCTACGAACTCGCGAGAGCCGGCCCCGCGCCGATCGCAAGCGAGGCGCTGAAGCACATTGCAGCATTCTATGCGATCGAGAAGGAGATCCGCGGTCGCAGCGCGGAGGAACGTCGCCTCGTGCGGCAGCAGAAGAGCCGACCACTGGCCGATGCCTTCGAGGTATGGCTGCGCGCTAAGCTGGCTCTCATCAGCCAGAAGATCAAGCTCGCCGAGGCCATCCGCTACGCCCTCTCGCGCTGGCAAGGACTGACGCGCTTCATCGATGACGGCCGCATCGAACTCGACAACAACACCGTCGAACGATCAATCCGTAGCATCAAGCTCAGTCGCAAGAACGCGCTGTTTGCCGGATCCGACGGCGGTGCCGAACACTGGGCTGTCGTCGCGTCCCTGGTCGAGACTTGCAAGCTCAACGACCACGATCCGCTCGCGTATCTCACCGACGTCCTGACCAGGATCGTCAACGGGCATCCCAACCGCGAGATCGACCAGCTACTGCCCTGCGCCTACCGCGCTCAAGCCCTCCAAGCCGTGGCCTGAGAACGACGCTTACGGAAAGGGTGACGATTTCAATCGTCCATTGGCCCAGATCAGCAATGGCATCGAGCAACTTTGGACCACGATAGACACGATCGGCGAAGATGTGACGCAGGTTGGGAACAGGCGACCAATGATCCGCAACAGCGGGACTGCAAATCCGCTTGGGCCTCCACTTTCCGTGGTCTTCACGCTTTGACTGTCGATAACTCCGGCCGTTGGAGTGGGTTTGCGTCCTTGCCGTTCGCGCATGCGCCGGACCAGAGTGTCATTGATCGCGCCCCACAAGCCAGAACCGCGCCACTTATAAAAATGGTACTGAACAGTCGAGCACGGCGGGAAATCCTTCGGCAGCGCTCGCCATTGGTAGCCGCTGGCTCCAATGTAGAGAATCGCATTCATGATCACGCGCAGACTGATCTTGCGGGGACGACCGCGTCGAGATCGCGCTGGCATCAACGGCTCGATCAATTCCCATTCCGCGTCCGTCATGTCGCTTGCATAACCAAGTCCATCGCGCCGATATTGTGCGCGGGTGATTTCAGTCCAACACATGTTGTTCTCCCTCGGGTCTTCGCAAACACGAAGGAATCACAACGAACTAAATCACTCAACTTTCTTTTTTGGTCAGGCTCTATGGCACAGCTTACGTCGCGGGAGAGATTCGTGGCGCGGCCCTGTGGCTGCATCCCAACGGGCAGCAAGATGAGGAGGCGTTGGATGCAATCATGGTCTATCCCTGCGCCCGGAGATCACGGAGGATATGGCACACTTGCGGCGGAGAATGGCCGAACATCATCCCCACGAGCCACATTGGTATCTGCCACTCATTCCCGTCGGTCCGAACTGGGTCGGAAAAGGGCTTGGTACGTTGCTGACGAAATACGCCCTTCAACGATGCGATGAGGACGGCATTGCTGCCAACCTCGAAAGCTCGAACCCTGAAAACATTCCCTTTTACCAACGTCACGGCTTCAAGGTCGTTGGTGAGATACAACACGGTTCCTCGCCGCCGCTCACGCCAATGTTGCGAACGGCTTCATTCCGACACAGCAAAGCCACGCCGCCTTATCGGCTCCGTCACCCAGATTCAAGCATAGCTCCGCCTCATCCCGTTAGGATTGATTGGCAATAACCTGACATGACCGCGTTCGGTTGAGGACGGCTTATGTTCGAGGCCAGACAACTGAGCACGTGCGGCGGCTCGCCCGGCCTGCGAAGGGGTCAAATCCACTAAGCGTGGGACATTGCCACGGGCGGCTGCATCGATTGCGGTCGCGCTCCAGACAATTTTGATCTAAGGGCCACAGAAAGCGATGAATGGCGAGACGCGTATGGCAACCGAAACCCGATCCGGCCCAACTCAATTCGCGGATCGCGAACCGATCGATGCCAACATTCAGGATGTCCATGGTGCTGCTCCCCTGTTGCAGAATTTGCGAGGCCGCGGCTTGAGCACATCTTTGCCGATCGGATCTATCGCGGCAAACAGCTCGTCAAGCACTCTCCCACTGGGGGCCGTGGACGATCGAGATCGTCGAGCGACCGCCCCGCGTCCAAGGCTTCCACTCCCGCCCAGGCGCAGGGCCGTCGAGCGCACCTTTGCACGGCTCGGCAGATGTCCGCGCCTCTGCAAAGACTTCGAAGGTTCCGCCCCCGCCGAGCTCGCTTGGCTGCTCGTCGGCCATCTCAGGCTCCTAACTCGCCGATTGGCCAGTCCTTGAGACGCTATGCTTTTTGAGTGAGGCCCTTCAGGACAGGCGCTCGGCGAATTTCGAACCTCGACCTCGGGGCTGCACCAACTCGTTAACTTTACGGTTCCGTCTTGACGAGTCCCGTAGCTGCGCATATATGTGGTGCCGTCACGGTATTCTATACCCATATATTGTAGAATGGAAGCTAGAAGGGAACCCAATGCGTCGGCAGCGGCCATTGCGATAGCGCCGGGAAGGCCGACAGCCGCAGCGACCCGCTAGCCAGGAGATCTGCCGCGACAGAACACATGTCCTCGGGCCGGGTGCCCCGGTGGATCGCTTGCTGCAGGGGACATTTGCCCGGTCTCCTCGCAAATCGTCCGCACGGTCCCGGCCCCAAATATCGCGGGGGTGCCGGTGTCGCCGTCTTACAACTTCGATCAGTATGGTCATCTCATTGAGCTGCCGAGTGTGCGGCAACCCCGGGCGCAGGCAAAGCCTACCAAGCCTGAGCCGTGTCTTGTGCGGCCCCCAGCATCGCCGGCTCCCCTGCCGAAGCCCCTGGCGCCATCGCCCACGCCGTCTGACATCACCCTCGATTGGTCGCGGGACGACCTGGTGACGTCGTTCGGTAAGTTGACGCTGACCGACCGTTATCTGCTTCCCGGCGAAGGCATCCAGGACATGTTCGCCCGAGTGTCTTGCGCCTTCGCGGACGATGTTGCGCATGCCCAACGTCTATATGATGCGATGTCTCGGCTGTGGTTCATGCCGGCCACACCGGTGCTCTCCAATGGCGGCACCACGCGCGGCCTTCCGATCTCGTGCTTCCTTAACTCAGTGCCGGACTCGCTCGAAGGCATCGTCGGCACCTGGAACGAGAACGTCTGGCTTGCTTCCAACGGCGGCGGCATCGGCACCTACTGGGGCAATGTTCGCTCGATCGGCGAGGAGGCGAGGGGCGGCGTGACCTCGGGCATCATCCCGTTCATCCACGTCATGGACGGCCTCACCCTGGCGATCAGCCAGGGCTCGTTGCGGCGCGGCTCGGCGGCGGTCTATCTCGATATCCACCATCCCGAGATCGAGGAGTTCCTCGAGATCCGCAAGGCGTCTGGCGACTTCAACCGCAAGAGCCTCAACCTGCATCACGGCATCAACGTCACCGACGAGTTCATGCGTGCCGTAGGTGCCGGCACCGCAGTCGCTCTGCGCAGCCCGAACACTAACAAGGTTGTCCGCGAGATCGATGCCCGCCAGCTGTGGCAACGCATCCTTGAGAACCGGCTGCAAACCGGCGAGCCTTATCTCTTGTTCATCGACACCGTGAACCGCGCGCTCCCCAAGCACCAGCGCGAGCTAGGCCTCAAGGTCTCGACCTCCAACCTGTGCAGCGAGATTACCCTGCCGACCGGCATCGATCATCGCGGCGAGGAGCGCACAGCGGTGTGCTGCCTGTCGTCGCTCAACCTCGAGACCTGGGACCAGTGGAATAAGGAGCCCGGCTTCATCGAGGACGTCATGTGCTTCCTAGACAACGTGCTCACCCATTTCATCACGGTGGCGCCGGACGGAATGAAGCGTGCCCGCTACGCCGCCCTGCGCGAGCGCTCCGTTGGCCTCGGCGTCATGGGCTTCCACTCGTTTCTCCAGGCCAAGGGCATTCCAATGGAGGGTGCCGTGGCCAAGTCATTCAATCTGAACATCTTCCGAAAACTTCGTCGCGATGCCGATGCGGCATCCGTGGCGCTCGCTCGCGAGCGTGGCCCGTGCCCGGATGCCCTGGAACGCGGCGTGATGGCGCGCTTCAGCCACAAGATCGCGATTGCGCCGACCGCCTCGATCAGCATCATCTGCGGCGGCACCAGCGCCTGCACCGAGCCGATTCCGGCCAACATCTACATCCACAAGACGCTATCCGGCGCCATCTCGGTGCGCAATCCGCACCTCGCCAAGGTGCTGGCCGCGAAAGGCGCCGACACCTCGGCGACCTGGCAGTCGATCATCGCGCACGAGGGGTCGGTCGCCCATCTCGACGTCCTGTCGGAGCACGAGAAAGCGATCTTTCGCACCGCCTTCGAGATCGACCAGCGCTGGATCGTCGAGCTTGCCGCCGACCGCGCCGCGTTGATTTGCCAGAGCCAGTCGATCAACCTCTATCTGCCGGCCGACGTCGATAAGTGGGACCTCCACATGCTGCACTGGACAGCGTGGAAGCGTGGGGTGAAGAGCCTCTACTACTGTCGATCAAAGTCGATCTCGCGCGCGGCGTTCGCCGGCAAGATTGCCGAGGATGCAACGCCGACGCAGCAGCGGGGGCGGCAGCGCACCGACTATGAGGAGTGCCTCGCATGTCAGTGATCGATCTGTCGCGCCTCGATCCGCGCACGTTGATCGGCAAGGGGCGCGTCGGGCTCCTTGACACGACCGGCAGCTATGACGTCGATCGCTATGCCTGGGCTTACGAGTTCTGGAAGCGCCAGCAGCAGACCCACTGGATGGGCGAGGAGGTGCCGCTCGGCACCGACCTCAGGGACTGGGCGTCGGATCGCGTCACGGCCAGCGAGCGTGCGCTGCTTACCCAGATTTTCCGCTTTTTCACTCAATCGGACATCGAAGTCGGCGACAACTATTTCAAGCGGTACATTCCGATCTTCCAGCCACTCACCGTCCAGATGATGATGGCCGCTTTCACTAACATGGAGACGGTTCATATCGATGCCTATGCCCTGCTGCTCAAGACGCTCGGTATGCCCAAGACCGAGTTCGAGGCATTCCGCGGCTATGCGCAGATGCGCGCCAAGGCGGACTACATGCATGAGTTCGGCGTCGACAGCGTGGCGGATGTCGCCCGCACCCTGGCGATGTTCGGCGCCTTCACCGAAGGCATGGCCTTGTTCGCCAGCTTCGCCATGCTGCTGAACTTCCCACGCCACAACAAGATGAACGGCATGGGACAGATCGTAAGCTGGTCAGTGCGCGACGAGAGTCTCCACTGCGAGGGCATCATCAAGCTATTTCACGAATGGCACCGCGAAACCGGCGCGGTGACGCGCTCCGTCCGCGACGACATTGTCGACGTCGCCAAGACCATGGTGAAGCTGGAGGAGAACTTCGTCGAGCTCGCCTTCGGCCTTGGCAAGATCGAGGGCATGCTGCCCGAGCATATCCACGCCTACGTCCGCTACGTCGCCGACTGGCGACTGGCCCAACTCCGGATTGCCCCGGTCTTCGGCTTCTTCGAGGCCAAGGAGGGCGGGTTCACCCAGCTCAAGGCGCATCCGCTGCCGTGGCTCGTCGAGATTCTCAATGGCGTCGAGCACGCCAATTTCTTCGAGCAGCGCGCCACGGAGTACTCCAAGGCGGCGAGCCGCGGCAGCTGGGACGGCGAAGACGGGGTGTGGGCGACTTTCGGCCGTATCTAGCCCATCTTATTCATGCTAGCGTTGGCCTTGAGCGCCTGCCGACGCGGGTGCGCGCATGTCACGCAATGCTAACGGCGCAGACGCTGTTTTCTGCACTAATCCCAATTCTCCGGTGCCACGATCGCCAAGAGACTACATGCAGCGTGCGGTATGAAGGCATGACTTCATGGGACCTGTTGGTGTTGACTTTGCAATAGAGAGCCCATTTTGAACGCGTGCCGCCCGATACCCGAAGAACAAAAGCAGCGTCACATGACTGACCGATCCGAGTGCTGGGCTACAGGAGCAAACGCTATGCCAAACCAGCCAGCTTGCCGGCCACCCTTCTCGACGTTTCGGTCCCGCGCTGCGATTCAGCGCTTTACCAAGGACCGTGTCGTACCGGCCTGGCATTTGCAGAGCAAAGAACGCCTCCGGTTTGATGTAATCGTCCGCGTTCCATATGATTGAAGCTGTCGCCGAGCGTCTTGAGGGGGCGCCGCGACAGCTTCGCCGGCGCTGGTCGGACGAGTTCACGCGCAAGTTGTGGCAGAGGCGCAGGAGCCTGGCGCGAGTGTATCGGGGATCGCCCATCTCTTCGTCTGGCGTCGCGATGCTCGGGCGAACGAACCTACCTTCGCGGCCTTCGAGTCGCGAAGTCGCGGTGGCGTGCATGTCAGAGGCAGTGATCGAGATTGCCTCCATTGGCGAGGTGATCGTGCGCGCCGGCGTGGACGCCGACGAGGCGCAGCTGCAGCGGGTGATCCGGGCGGTCCGTTCGGCATGATCCCCTCCGGCGTGAAGGTGTTCCTGGCCAGCCATCCAGTTGACTTCCGCAAGGGTACCGATGGCCTTGTTGCGCTGGTGCGCGATGCCGGCTCAGATCCGTTCGACGGGGCGCTTTATGTGTTCCGGGCGAAAAGGGCTGACCGAATCAAGATCGTATGGTGGCATAGCTCTGGCGTGTGCCTCTATTTGAAACGCCTTGAAAAAGCGAAGTTCTGCTGGCCGCGGAATCGGGCATCATCGGATACAGATGAATCCGCGCAGTTGATGGCCCTGGTGGACGGGATGGATGGGGAAGCGGGTCCGGGCTGTGGCGGTCACGCCGGCGGTAAGCGCTGCGACGAAGTGAATCAACGCCTGAAAGGACGAGAGAACCGGAGCAATAGGTGCTCTGGTCGGGGCAATGCCCCCGCCCGATCTCGACCTCCCGAATGACGTAGAGATGCTAAAGGCCATGGTGCTTGCCATGGCCAAAAAAGCGGCGCCTGCGATGCAATGGAGAGCGAGATCGACGATCTCAAGGCGCGCAACGCCGATGCGCGCATCGCGCGGCTGACGCAGATCCTAAAGGCCTTTGACCGCCCCCGGTTCGACCGACGATCGGAAAAGCTCGGCTCGGCGAGTATCGATGACGAACAGCAGGCTTTTGCCTTCGAGGAGATCGAGACCGGCATTGCTGCGATCAGGACACAGGTCAATAAGGGCCGCGAGCGGGGCGGGTGGCAAACGCGCACCTCGTCGGCGCAAGGGCTTTGCATCGCATCTGGAACGGATCGGGGTTGTCATCGAGCCGGAAGCGTTAGCTGAGCATGCCGGCAAGCAGAAGGTGCTCATCGGCGAGGACGTGTCGAAGCGTCTGGATGTGGAGCCGGCGAAGTTCCCCGTGATCGTCACACGCCGTCCCAAGTATGCCTTCAAGAACGAGGACAGCGTGATCCAGGCGCCGGGCCCAGATCGCCGTCTCCAGTACGTCGATGGCCAACCGCTCTACCGGCAGGAAGCCATCTATGCCCGCGATCAGGTCGAACTTGACAGCCAGCTGGTGGCGCAATGGATGGGCAAGCTCGGCTTCAAGCTGGAGATCGTGGCCGACTACATCTTCAGCGAGGTAAAAAAGGCCGGACGGATCTGTGCCGACGAGACCACCTTGCCGACGCTCGCTCCGGCTCCGGATCGACGAAGACGACCTGCTTATGGGGCTATGCCCGAGATGATGGAACCTTTGCTGGCAGCGCCCCCCGATCGTGGCGTATCGCTTCGAAGACAGCCGCTCCGGCGAACGTGCGGCCCGGCATCTCAATGGTTATCGCGGCATCCCTGCAGGCTGGTGGATACGCCGCCTATACCAAGTTGGCGCGACCCGATCGCGGAATGATCGGCATCACCTTGGCCGGCTGCTGGTCACACAGCAGGCCCCAAGTTCTATGAGCTGCATGCTGCAGGAAGCTCGAAAGTGGCAACGACGACAGTCGAACGGATGGCAAAGCTCTGGCAGGTTGAGAAGACCGTGCGCGGCCAAAGCCCCGACGCACGCGTTGCCGCGCGCCAGCAAGCCTCCGGGGCGGTCGTCGCAGGTCTCTTCGATCTCTGGCAGCACACCTTGCGGCGGATCTCCGGGAAATCAAAGCTGGCCGAGGCAATCCGCTATGCCGTCTCACGTGGCTCCCTCTTCGAACGCTTCCTCACCGACGGCCACATTGAGCTGGACTCCAACATCGTCGAGCGCGCCATCACGCCACAGACAATTACAAGAAAAATAGCCTCTTCGCGGGCAGCGACGGCGGCGGACAACCTGGGGGACCATCGCAACACTGCTGCATAGGGCGAGAATGAACAACGTCGATCCGTTCGCTTGGCTCGTCCTAAACACTTCACCGTATCACCAATGGCTGGCCGAGTAGCGAAATCGACGCGCTCATGCCATGGAACCATGCCGCGTGACGGCCGCAGCTTGCCGCTTACACCCCGACGGCTGCAATTGAACATTGAACTTGCATCGAAGCATATCACACATTTCTACAGCTAGAAGAAGGTTGGACTGTCACGAAGGCTTGGCCGGCATGTGCGAGCCGATCCGCGCCCAGCAATCGGCCGAGCGACGGAGGCGATGGGCTTGTCGCTTCACGATGGCGCGCCAGTCAGACCTGCGCAGATGCGTGGGCAAAAGCCTTGCGATGGGACATTCGCCGGAGCAGATCGCCGGCGGCTGGTGCTGAAGCATGGTCGCGCCATCATCAGCCATGAGTCAATCTATCGTTTCATCTAACGTCGGACGGCCCAGAACGATTACTGGTACCCCTGCTGCCACGTCACAAGAAAATACGAGGGCACCCCCGGCAGAGACCTGGATAAAACTTAGGGCAAGGTCACCAGGACTTCTAACTGGATAAGTTGAGGCAAACTCATTCCTCATTCTGTTAGCCTGAATTGATCTCCCGACAAGACACCGATGGCCTGGAGTCTAGAGTCATACTCCTCGCACGTGCCGAGCAGAGTATCCGCGACTGACAAATTGTGCACGGGATCGATGAGTGGGGGGTCGTAAGTTAGGGAAACCGGGCCAGTAGAAAGTACTTCGTCGCCCCGTTCGGTCTCGTCGGAACCTTTGGTCCGTACACCATTTCACGAGTTGCGTTGCGGCTCCCTTTCCGGACTCTGTTAAGGGGGGCAGATGGGGAACCGAATAGAAGTTCGTCCGGGTAGAATACATCTGTCCCGCACCGGAGCGTTGATTTGGTTGAGCATGGATGGTTAGCAGACGCTTGCCAGCCGGACGTTCGAGCGTGCCCTGAATTAGACCGTCTTCCCATGTCATTCTGATGTGCCAGCTTTTTGGAGAGCCAAGGACCTCCCGCCCCGAAGCGAGCGCTGCATCATGCGTTGTCACATAGATGTAGGGAATGTAGTAGCCGGTCTGCCCGCCAAGATCGCGAACTTGGATTCCTGAGTAGTGCTCTAAATACGGTCCGACTGTGCTTAAGCCATAGCACGCTATGCCCACCGCACCGCACCCGACGGGCCGATCACCGGCTCGCCTTCAGAGCCTGGACGATCGACGCAATCATCGTCGGGTCCGCACCACGGCCGGCCCGGATCGTGATGCCCTCAACTTCGATCTCGATGACTATCCCCCCTGGCTTGCAGCGTACCGCTTTGCGCTCACGCGCCCAAGAGCTGGCGCCGGCACTACGGCATCCACCACCGCCGGCACAAACTGTACTTCTTTTGCTTCGGAATGACCGCCCGGTGCTTCTCGCAACTGACGGCGCCTGCCAAACAACTGCTGCGGCGACAATCCAAGCCGTCGCAGACCGAGTCGCCACTCGCTGCGATCTCCGCAAAACTCCGAGCCTTGTCCTCGTCGCTCCACTTCCGCCGAAGGCCCGCTCCGGTTGAAGATCTCGAGGCGCCGCACCGGCTCCGTGATAGCAGTATGCACTGTGTCCATTCTAAGCCTAACGGTCCAAAACGAACCGCAGGCTCGCAGATCACCCCGTCATTCGGTAGATGGCCCCTGAACGGCCCCTTACGGCCGCTCGATGCGCCCTGGAGTTATGGTCGGAGCCTTTTTTTGACGCAAAGCCTGTTTAGAGCTACAAAAGGTTTTTAGGTGCGGGTCTACAAGCAAACGGCTGATCTATGGTCCTTCGATTCGGGCATACGTTTCGATGATGTGGTTGGCAGTAAGCGAGTAGTCTTGCGTTCTGGCCCCAGCAATAGCCAACAGACGACGGCATGAAGGAAGTGTTAAGCGAGAGCTAATATTAAACCGCGGGTACATCCCTCGAATTCGTGGGTGCAATTCGGCTGCAACGCGTACATCAGACGATGCAACGAACCTACCGCCCCAAATTTCAATGATCTCCTTTAAAGGGTGTCCCGCTCTCAACTTCTTCTTTGTTGTTATTTGCGCGTCCAGCCATTGATAGGCAATCCGGACGCTATCATCATCCTCGTGGAGACAATTGTCATCTTGATAGTTGACGCGAGTTTTTGCGTTGGCAATTTCAGCTGCTGTGAGCATGTTGAAAGCTCCTCTGATACGACTTTCTGTACGGCCGCGAAGCGTCCTTGCGAATTTAGCCTCCGCACTGGTCCGTGAGTTACTATCATGTCTGGTAGTTGGAGCGCTTACTCGCCAATTCCATTCACCTACTTCTGACGTTCTCGCTCACGGCGCTTGATCGATCCGATTCCCGGGATTGGTCTCATAACGGCCCCGGCTCTCGCCGCGACCGTGCCGGACGCGACCATCTTCCGCTCCGCGCGGGAGTTCGCGGCCTGGCTTGGCCGGAGGCCTAAGCGGAATTCCACCGCCGGGAACGGACGGGCTAGATCGGATTACGAAACAGGGCGATTCCTATCTCAGGTACTTGCTAGACATCGGAACACGCAAGGTCGTTCGGTATCCAAAGGGCTGGTCCTGGGCCGGACGTGGCTGTATCGAAGCCCTGCTTGAACGGCAGCGGCCCATGGTCCTTGCCATCGCGTTGCCATCAAGTTGGCCACGGATGGTGTGAGGGCAAATGACAGCATGATGGACACCGGCGGAGCTGGACATCGAGCAAGCCCGAAGAGCTTTAGGCGCAACAAGCGCGACCCGTTGATGAGACCTCGATCCGCGATCTCCATCCAGGGCCAGCGGCCATCGCATCGGTCGCACTAACACGCTATATCCATGCACGCACCCGGCCAGTATCCAAAGTGCTGCTGAAATCCCTTGCATCAGCGGGGCTGCCTATACCTAAAGCTCTCGATGAAAGCGTTCTGCAAGGGCTTTGACCTTGCCCCCGGGGCTTAATCCAGTTTGAAGTTCGTTCTGGCCCACAACGAGGACCAGAGCATGAAGCGTAGCGGCTTTACGGAAGAGCAGATTATCGGGATCTTGAAGGAGCACGAGGCCGGGGTGTCGGTCGCCGATCTATGCCGCAAGCACGGCGTGAGCGACGCCAGCATCTACAAATGGAAGGCCAAGTACGGCGGGATGGACGTCTCCGAGGCCAAGCGGCTGAGGACGCTGGAGGACGAGAACACGAAGCTGAAGCGGCTCCTGGCTGACGCCATGCTGGACAATGCGGCGTTGAAGGACCTTTTGGGAAAGAAGTGGTGACGCCCGCGGCCAAGCGGAAGGCTGTCGCGCATCTCGTGGATGCCCACGGGATGAGCGAACGGCGGGCGTGTAAAGCCATAGGCTGCTGCCGCATGACCATGAGATATCGGACGACCCGAGCGGATGATGCCGGCGTTCGCCAGCGCATGAAGGCGATCGCCCAGGAGCGCCGCCGCTTCGGCTATCGGCGCCTGCATGTTCTGCTCAAGCGGGAGGGCTTTGCGATCAACCACAAGAAGCTATTCCGGCTGTACCGGGAAGAGAAGTTGGTGGTGCGCCGCCGTGGCGGCCGCAAGCGGGCGATCGGGACCCGGGCGCTGATGACGGTGCCGATGGCACCGAACGACCGCTGGTCACTGGACTTCGTCTCCGATCAGCTCACGGATGGCCGCCGCTTCCGCATCTTGACCGTGGTCGATGACTGTACCCGCGAGTGCTTGGCGCTGGTGGCCGATACCTCGC
>NZ_RQIT01000048.1 GCF_003837805.1 Bradyrhizobium sp. RP6
GCCGCAGCCCAACGCCCTCGATCGGCCGCGAAAACGCAATCGTTCGACGCCGCGCGCCGATCGACGCCTCGCAAAAAAGTCTCATATCGGGAACTGCTCCCGCACGCCCGATTAAGCAAAGCCCTCGGCTTGCGGGAGAGGGTGGCGCGAAGCGCCGGGTGAGGGTTCTCTCCTCTGGGAGAGTCTTCGTTGTTGAGACAACCCTCTCCCCAGCCCTCCCCCGCAAGCGGGGGAGGGAGCGCACCTCCGCCGTGGTTTGCACCTAGACCTATTCCTTACATGCTCTAGAACAGACGCATGCTCGGACGCATCTTCACGGTTGGCGGATACACGCTGCTCTCGCGGGTCACGGGCTTTGCCCGCGACATCATGCTCGCGGCGATCCTTGGCGCCGGCCCTGTCGCCGATGCCTTTTTCGTGGCGCTGCGGCTGCCCAATCATTTCCGTGCGATCTTCGCCGAGGGCGCTTTCAATTCGGCCTGGGTGCCCGCCTATGCCCATGTCCATGGCGAGAAGGGCGAGGCGGCAGCTCACCTGTTCGCCGACCGCATCTTCACGCTGCTGCTGGCCTCGCAGGTGGTGCTGCTGATCGTCGCCTGGCTGTTCATGCCGCAGGCCATGAGCATTCTCGCACCGGGCTTCAGTGAGGACGCCGATCAGCGAAAGCTCGCGATCGAGCTGACCCGGATCACCTTTCCCTACCTCCTGCTGATCACGCTGGTGACGCTCTATGGCGGCATGCTCAACGTGATGCAGCGCTTCGCCAGCGCGGCGGCGGCGTCGATCTTTCTCAACGTCGCGATGATGATGACACTGGCGCTCGCCGCCTGGTTCCCGACCGCGGGCCACGCCGCGGCCTGGGGCGTGCTGATCTCGGGCTTCCTGCAATATTTCCTGCTTGCCGGCGATCTCGCCCGCCATGGCGGCTTGCCGCGCTTTGCGCCGCTCAAGCTCGACGAAGACGTCCGCAGCTTCTTCAAGGCGCTCGGACCCGCCACGCTGGGCTCGATGGGCACGCAGGTCGCGCTGTTCGCCGACACCATCATCGCGACGTTCCTGCCCGCCGGCGCGCTGTCGGCGCTCTATTATGCCGACCGACTCAACCAGCTGCCGATCGGCGTCATCGGCATCGCCATCGGCACCGTGCTGCTGCCGGAGATGTCGCGGCGCATCACGGCCAACGACCATGACGGCGCGTTGAAGGCGCAGCGCCGCGCCTTCGACTTCACGCTGCTGTTCTCGATCCCGTTCGTGGCGGCCTTCCTCACCGTGCCCGACGAGATCATGCGTGCGCTGTTCGCCCGCGGCGCGTTCTCGAAAGCCGATGCCGTCGCCGCCGGCGGCACGCTCGCGGCCTATGCCATTGGCCTGATTCCTTTCGTGCTGATCCGCAGCGCGGTTGCGACCTTCTATGCCCGCAAGGATACCGCGACGCCGGTGCGGGCGTCGCTGACCGGCATGGCCGTCAACGTCGCACTGAAGGTCGCCCTGATGGGCTCGCTCGCCCAGATCGGGCTTGCACTGGCAACCGCCATCGGCGTCTGGACCAATCTGCTCCTCGTGCTGTTCTTCGCCGTGCGGCGAGGCTTCCTCGTGCCGGACCGCGCCTGGCTGATGTCGCTCGTCAAATTCCTCGTCACCGGACTGATCCTCGCCGCTGCCTTCTGGCTGATCGCGCGCTTCGGCGCTCCATTTCTCGCCTCGATGCATTTCCACGATGAGTTGATGCTGGTCCTGCTCGCGGCCGGTGGCACCATCGTCTACGCGCTCGCGATCCTCATCCTGTTCGGCCGCAACTGGCTGGTCTCACTGGTGCGCGGCTAGGCGAGCGCGGCGTTCGCCTCCAGGCTGCAACCATCATCGGTACATCTCTTGATTATACGCGCTTGCCGTGGTAATCGCGTTGCATGATCAAATCGTCGCGCACCTTCAACCTCAACCACATGACCCGCTTCGGCTGGGCCGTGGAAGGAGTCGTGCGCTAGGAATTCGACGACACCATCTTTTCCACCAGGCCCCGCCGGCATCGGACGGGGCCTTTTCATTGGCCACGCTCCCTGCCGGCTCAACAGCAGGAGCGTCCGATGCCACCGCAATTGACGAACACCGCAAGCGAGCCGGAGGTCGACACCGCGAGACTTCGCCTCGTCCTCTCCATCGTCCCGAGCCTGCTCACGCGATACTGGCAGGCGTTTCAGGAACTTCGGCCGTGCTCACGGGTGACCTTGCACGATCTGAGCGACAGAGAGCTGATGGATATCGGCTTGACGCGCAGCGAGATCGAAAGCATCGCGCCTGAAGCCACCATCGAAAGGTTGAGAGACAACGCGAGGACCCTGTGGGGCCGTGGTGGGATATGACAGACCACCAATCCCTGCCGATCTTCGCTGCTGCAAAGGAGAGGAGGCGATCATGACGTCGTATGCGGCTTGTGCTCAGGCGGACCTGGAGGTCCGACGATTGACTGTCGATGATCTCGAATTCTTTCGCGACATTCGCGCGGAAGCGCTTCGGACGCATCCTCAAACCTTTAGTTCTCCTGAAGAGGACGAGGGCGGTGAGGCGATGATGGCGGCATATCGCCATTGGCTGAGCGGAACGGTCCTCGGCGCCTTTTGGGGTGGCAATCTGATTGGAGTTGCAGGCTTCTATGTGTCGCCGGATAAGCGATCACAGCACAGGGGCCACATCTTCACAGTTTACGTGAGGGAGGATGGCCGAGGTAAAGGGGTGGGCGATCGGCTCATCAAGGAGCTTCTTGCCCATGCCGAGGCTTGCGTCGAACAGGTGCACCTGCCGTTCTGGTCGAAGCAACAGCTGCGGTCAGGACCTACAAGCGTAACGGCTTTGAAATCTATGGTACCGATCCCGCTGCGGTCCGCATAGGGGAAGCCACGTACGACAAGTACTTTATGGTCAGGAAATTCAGCCACTGACGCCGTTCCGCACGGCTGTCCGGCCTGGCCGCGCGACCCTAATGCCATTTGCCTTGCCAGTTTTTCCACGGCAATATGCCGGCAAAACAACCATGAGAACGGGAAAATAAAATGGCGGCTCCCATCAAGTTCGGCGTTGGCCAAAGCGTGCTGCGCAAGGAGGATGACGCGCTCATCCGCGGCAAGGGCCGCTATACCGACGATTACGCGCCGCAGGCTGCGCTTCGCTGCTTGATGCTGCGTTCGCCTCACGCGCATGCCAAATACACCATCGATGTGAGCCGCGCCCGCGGCTTGCCCGGCGTCGCGCTGATCCTGACCGCCGAGGACGTTGCGGATCTCGGCAATCTGCCCTGCCTGTTCAACCTCGAGACCGATCCGTTCACCGGCCCGCCTTACCCGATCCTGGCCAAGGACGAAGTGCGCCATGTCGGCGATGCCGTCGCCTTCGTGGTCGCCGAGACCATCGACCAGGCCCGCGACGCCATCGAGGCGATCGAGGTCAAATGGAGCCCGCTGCCGGCGGTGACCGGCGTCGTCAACGCCGTGAAGAAGGGCGCAGTCCAGGTCTGGCCCGACAAGCCCGGCAACGTGCTGTTCGACGTCTCGATCGGAGACAAGGCGGCGACGGAAGCCGCCTTCGCCAAGGCGCATGCGGTGGCCGAAATCTCGATCGTCAATCCGCGCGTGGTCGCGAGCTTCATGGAGACGCGCGCGGCCGTCTGCGAATACGACGCCAAGCGCGACCATCTGACGCTCACCATCGGCAGCCAGGGCAGCCACCGGCTCCGCGACATCCTGTGTCAGAACGTGCTCAAGATCCCGACCGAGAAGATGCGGGTGATTTGTCCCGATGTCGGCGGCGGCTTCGGCACGAAGTTGTTCCCGTACCGCGAATACGCCTTGATGGCGGTCGCGGCCAAGAAACTGAAGAAAGCCGTGAAATGGGCGGCTGACCGCACCGAGCATTTCATGGGCGATGCGCAGGGCCGCGACAACGTCACCACCGCGAAGATGGCGCTGGCCGAGGACGGCAAGTTCCTGGCCATGGATTGCGACCTGATGGGCGACATGGGCGCGTATCTGTCGACCTTCGGGCCCTACATCCCGCATGGCGGCGCCGGCATGCTGCCGGGCCTCTATGACATCCAGGCGTTCCACTGCCGGGTGCGCACCATCTTCACCAACAGCGTTCCGGTCGACGCCTATCGCGGCGCCGGTCGGCCTGAGGCCGCCTATGTCATCGAGCGCCTGGTCGATGCCTGCGCGCGAAAGCTCGACATGACGCCGGACGCGATCCGCCGCAAGAACTTCATCCAGCCGAAGGCGCTGCCGTACAAGACCGCCACCGGCAAGGTCTACGATTCCGGCGACTTCGCCGCGCATCTGAAGCGCGCGATGGAGATCGCCGAGTGGAAGGAGTTTCCCAAGCGCGCGAAGCTCGCCAAGAAGCACGGCCTGATCCGCGGCATCGGCCTTGCGAGCTATGTCGAGGTGTGCGGCACCATGGGCGAGGAGACCGCCAATGTGCGACTCGATCCCAATGGCGACGTCACCGTCCTGATCGGCACGCAATCGAGCGGGCAGGGGCACCAGACCGCCTATGCGCAGATCGTTGCCGAGCAGTTCGGCGTCGCGCCCGAGCGTGTTCACATCCACCAGGGCGATACCGACGAGATCGCAACGGGCCTCGGCACCGGCGGCTCGGCCTCGATTCCCTCGGGCGGCGTCAGCGTCGAACGTGCCACGCGCGAACTCGGTTCGAGGCTGAAGGAGATTGCGGCGCAGGCGCTGGAAGCCAGCGCGGGCGACCTCGAAATCTCCGAGGGCGTGGTGCGGATTGCCGGCACCGACCGCTCGATCTCGTTCGCCGATCTCGCCAAGCGGCCCGGCGTCGATCCATCGAAGCTGAACGGCAGCGCGACCTTTGCCAGTGCCGACGGCACCTATCCGAACGGCACCCATGTCGCGGAGGTCGAGATCGATCCGGCCACCGGCATCATCAAGATCGTCAACTACGTGATCGTCGACGATTTCGGCAAGACGCTCAATCCGCTGCTTCTGGCCGGACAGGTGCATGGCGGCGCGATGCAGGGCATCGGCCAGGCGCTGATGGAGCAGGTGGTGTATGGCGCCACCGACGGCCAGCTCATCACCGCAACCTTCATGGACTACGCGCTGCCGCGCGCGGCGGACGGGCCGGCCTTCGTGTTCGAGACCAACAATATCCCCTGCAAGACCAATCCGATGGGGGTGAAGGGGGCGGGCGAGGCCGGCGCGATCGGCTCCTGCCCGGCGATCGTCAATGCCATCGTCGACGCGCTCTGGCGCGAATACAAGATCGACCACATCGACATGCCGGCAACGCCGGAGCGGGTGTGGATCGCAATCAACGAGCATCACCGGCGCCACAGCCTCTAGGCCAAGATCCCCGCGCGGACGGGAATAAACGCGCCGCGCGGGGTTCTATCCAAGATGGGTCCCGGCTTCGCCTGAAGCCCGTGAAGCTCATTCCTTGAACGTCTCGAGAGCCGGAGAAACGAGCCAATGAAACGGACGATGATTGTCGCGGGCGCCCTTGTGCTGGGCGTGGGTGCCGTGATGGCGCAGCAGGAGATTGCCGTCCAGCAGGACAATCTGATGCGCTCGATCGCGAAGAACCAGTATGGTGTCATTCAGAAGATGACCAAGGGTGACATCCCCTTCGACAAGAAAGCTGCCGATGAAGCCATCGCCAGCATCGAGGCCGATGTTGCCAAGATCGCCAAGACCTTCGAGATCAATCCCAAGCAGGACGTGGTGAACGCGACCTACGGCAGCTCGCAAAAGATCTGGCAGAACAAGGCCGATTTCGACTCCAAGATTCCTCCGGTGCAGAAGGCGATCGCCGACGTCAAGGGCAAGATCAAGGATGTCGCGAGCCTGAAGGCGGCCTATACCGCAATCAACGATCGCTGCAACGATTGCCACGAGACGTATCGTGTGAAGCTGAAGTGACGGCGCGGTTCGTGGCCCGAAGTTCGTAGCCCGGACGAGCGCAACGACACCCGGGGTGGAAGCATATCTCGCTGAGCTCAAGCGACCTACGGTTGCTGCGATCGCCGCGCCAGCCGGTCGACGCCGATAGGTCTGTTCCGGATTGCCAGCGCTCCATCGGCACGCTTGGCGTCTGATCGCGACTGGCCACGAGCCCGCCACGAATTCCGTTCGCATGGCCTGACGGATCGCTGTCAAAGAGGTTATCTATGGTGATGCCGATGCGGCATCGATGTCTCACGGCATCCGGAGGTTCCAACGCCCGGCGCGGAATTGAATCAACAGCGAGACAGGCCATGGCAAAACCGTTCCCGTCGAAGACCCATATCGGCAACCATATGCTGCATCCGGAAACCTTGATGCTGACCTATGGCTATGATCCGCAACTGTCCGAAGGCGCTATCAAGCCGCCGGTGTTCCTGACTTCCACCTTCGTGTTCAAGACCGCCGAGGACGGGCAGGACTTCTTCGACTACGTCGCCGGCCGGCGCGAGCCGCCGGAAGGCATGGGCGCAGGCCTCGTCTATTCGCGCTTCAATCATCCCAACAGCGAAATCGTCGAGGACAGGCTCGCGATCTACGAGCGCACGGAGAGTTGTGCGCTATTCTCATCCGGCATGGCGGCCATCTCAACCACCATCCTGGCCTTCGTTCGCCCCGGTGACGTCATCCTGCACTCGCAGCCGCTCTATGGCGGGACGGAAACCCTGCTGACGAACACGCTTGCGCGCCTGTCGATCGGCGCCGTCGGCTTTGCCGACGGCATCGACGAGACGGCGGTCAAGCAGGCCGCGGAGGAGGCCATTGGCAAGGGTCGGGTATCGATGATCCTGATCGAGACGCCGGCCAATCCGACCAACGGCCTCGTCGACATCGCGATGATCCGCCGCGTTGCCGATGCGATCGGAAAGGCGCAGGGACACACACCGGTCATCGCCTGCGACAACACGCTGCTCGGACCGGTGTTTCAGCGGCCGATCGAGCATGGTGCGGACCTCTCGCTGTATTCGCTGACCAAATATGTCGGCGGTCATTCCGACCTGATCGCGGGTGCCGCGCTCGGCTCGAAGGCGATCATGAAAGGCATCAAGGCCTTGCGCGGCGCCATCGGGACCCAGCTCGATCCGCATTCCTGCTGGATGATCAACCGCTCGCTGGAGACGCTGAGCCTGCGGATGGAGAAGGCCAACGACAATGCGCGCATTGTGGCGGATTTCCTGCGCGATCATCCGAAGGTCGCCAAGGTCCATTACCTCGGTCATCATAAGGAGGACTCGCCGGCCGGGCGCGCGTTCGCGAGGCAGTGTCTCGGTGCCGGATCCACCTTTTCCTTCGACATCGCAGGCGGCAAGGAGGCGGCGGTCAGGTTCCTCAACGCGTTGCAGATCCTCAAGCTGGCGGTGAGCCTTGGCGGAACGGAATCGCTTGCGAGCCTGCCTGCAACCATGACCCATTCCGGCGTCCCGGCCGACATCCGCCGCAAGATCGGCGTCCTCGATTCCACGATCCGGCTGTCGATCGGCATCGAGAACCCGTCGGACCTGATTGCCGACCTCGCGCAGGCGCTGAACGCGGCTTGACGTCCGCCGGAATCGAAAAGGCCGGACGCCCCCTCCAGCGCCCGGCCTTCGCCGACGAAGCAGCCTCGAGGCTTACTTCGTCACCTGTCCCCGGATCTCGCCGCCCGGATTGGCTGCCGTGTGGATGTTAATGTAGTACTTGCCGCCGAGCAGATCGGCGGCCTGCGCGTCGGTCAGGGTCGCTTCGCCCTTGACCGGGCTCGAGGCCGCGTTCGGGATCGGGACAGCAACGCCTGCGTTCTTGCCTGCCTCGGCAGGCCCGTGGAAATGCGCCGCAGTGGCAGGCCCGGAGAGCCCGGAATAGGTGACGGTCCAAGACAGTTTCTTGCTGGCGGCATCGTAGTTCAGATCGGCCGTTCCGGTGGCGCTGCTGGTCGTCGCCGGCACCTCGGACTTGGCGTCGAGCGTTGCTTTCAGCTTTTCGGCGTTGGCGGACCCTGCAAAGGCAACGGCACCGAGCGCGAACACGGCAATGACGGACTTGTTCATGACATTCTCCCTGTTGAACCCGAAGGGGCTGCCAAACTTTCAACAGCCGGCATTTCAGTTTATTCCGGTCTCCGGCCAGGGCGGGCTAAATTCTTTGTGGCTGGAGCCGCGACGGCATCGGTCGTAAGTTCGCCGCAACGAGTGAATGGGTGCGCATGTTGCAACGAACAATTGTCGCGGCGCTGCTCGTCGCGGTCGTCGCTGCCGGCTTTTACTGGTGGCTCAGTGCGCCGGTGGTGGCGGCTGCGAGCGCCATCCCGGCCCGCACGCCCGATCTCGCCAATGGCCAGGTGATGTTCGACGCAGGCGGCTGCGCGTCCTGCCATGCCGTTCCCAATCAGCCAGATCGTCTCAGGCTCGGCGGCGGCGTCGCGATCAACTCGCCGTTCGGAACGTTCTACGCGCCGAATATCTCGCCCGATCCCAACGACGGCATCGGCAAATGGACGGACGCCGATTTCGTCAACGCGGTGATGCACGGGGTCTCGCCGTCGGGCCAGCACTATTTTCCGGCCTTTCCCTACACCTCCTACCAGCACGCCAGGCGCGAGGACGTGCTCGATCTCTTTGCGTATCTGAAGACGCTGCCGGCCGTTGCGGGCAAGGTGCGTGACCACGACGTCGGCTTTCCCTTCGACATCCGCCGCAACATCGGCATCTGGAAGTTCCTGTTCATGGACGGCAAGCCCTTCGTCGCCGACGCGAGCAAGTCGCCGCAATGGAATCGCGGCGCCTATCTCGTCAACGGCTTCGGCCATTGCGCCGAGTGCCATAGCCCGCGCAATGCGCTCGGCGGCATCATTTCCGGCGAGCGCTTTGCCGGCGGGCCCAATCCGGAAGGCGAGGGATGGGTTCCGAACATCACCCAAAAGCGCCTTGGCGAGTGGAGCACGAAGGATCTGGCCTATTTCCTCAAGACCGGCGAATTGCCGGATGGCGACAGCGCCGGCGCGATGACGCGCGTGATCAAGAACATCTCACAATTGCCGGATCAGGATCTCGCGGCGATGGCGGAGTACCTCAAATCGCTGCCGCCGGTGGACGGGCCGACGCCGCCGAAGCGCAAGCAGGGCAGCTAGTACGGCTCAAGCTAACCAGTGCCGAACGCCTTGAAGGTGATGATGGTGAGGGTGTCCTGGATGCCCGGCAGCACCTGCACCTTCTCGTTCACGAAGTGGCCGATGTCGGTGTCCTTGTCGACGTAGAACTTCACCAGCAGGTCGTATTGGCCGGCCGTGGAGTAGATCTCGGAGGCGATCTCGGCTTCGGCAAGCGCATTGGCCACCGTGTAGGACTGGCCGAGCTTGCATTTGATCTGGACGAAGAAAGGAACCATCGCGGGCACTCCGAAAGCGTATTCTTCCGGCTAATAGGCCAAAACCGGCCGGATTTAGCAAGCGAACTTGCTGGGTTCGGCGCGAGCTTGCTAAGACGGCACATGGCTCGAAAACGCGGAAAATCGTCATGACGACCCCGGTCGCACTCACCATCGCCGGCTCCGATTCGAGCGGCGGCGCGGGCATCCAGGCGGACCTGAAGACCTTTGCCGCGCTCGGCGTCTACGGCGCCTCCGTGATCACGGCGCTGACGGCGCAGAACACGCGAGGCGTCATCGGCATCCACGCGGTGCCCGCCGGGTTCGTCGCCGAGCAGATCGACGCGGTGTTCTCCGACCTGGACATCGGCGCGGTGAAGATCGGCATGGTGGCCCAGGCCGCCAGCATCGATGCCATCGCGGCCGCGCTGTCGCGCTGGTCGCCCCGGCACGTTGTGCTCGATCCCGTCATGGTCGCGACCTCCGGCGACCGCCTGCTGGCCTCTGAGGCCGTCGACGCCCTGCGCACCAGTCTGATACCGCTGGCCGCCGTGATCACGCCGAACCTGCCGGAGGCCGCGGCTCTGCTCGACGAGCCAGTCGCGGCAAGCGAGGCCGAGATCGAAAGCCAGGGGCGCCGCCTGCTGGCGCTCGGCTGCGGCGCCGTCCTGGTCAAGGGCGGGCACGGCGAGGGTGCCGAGAGCATCGACTATCTGGTCGATGCGGACAGCAGGATCGCGCTCGCGGCGCCGCGCATCGCCACCCGCAACACCCATGGCACCGGCTGCTCGCTGTCCTCGGCGATCGCGGCGGGACTGGCCAGGGGCGAGAACCTGGAAAACGCCGTGCGCAATGCCAAGGCCTGGATCAGCGCCGCGATCGCCGCCGCCGACCGTTTCAGCGTCGGCCACGGCCATGGGCCGATCCATCATTTCCACAGGTTCTACTGACGCGGGCTCGTTCACCTCTCCCGCTTGCAAGCGGGAGAGGTCGGCGCGTCCGAGCGATGCGAAGCATCATCCCGCGCGACGGGTGAGGGCTTTCTCCTCATGGCGAATCCCACCGGGGAAACACCCTCTCCCCAACCCTCCCCCGCATGCGGGGGAGGAGCGCACCGACCTCCTGGGTTGCCAGCGGCAATCCGTATTTGAGCCCCCCTGCGGCGCCATGTCGCCTGATTGTCGCATGCGACTGATATTCGCGGGGAGGGCGAGGCGAAGTTTGATTCGTAGCTGAGGTGCCTCAAGGTTCAATCGGTCATCCCCCTGTCACGGGACATTGTTACAGGCTGGCGCATGGGAAGTTACGCTGTGAGCGACGAGAGCCCGGAGCGGCGCTTTCGCACCTTGTTCATCTCCGACGTTCATCTCGGAGCCCGCGGTTCTCAAGCCGATCTCCTGCTCGACTTCCTGCGCTACCACGATGCCGACACGATCTATCTCGTCGGCGACATCGTCGACGGCTGGGCGCTGAAATCGAGCTGGCACTGGCCGCAATCGCACAACGACCTCGTCCAGAAGCTGTTGCGCAAGGCGCGCAAGGGCGCCAAGATCATCTACATCCCCGGCAATCACGACGAGTTCCTGCGCAACTATTACGGCACGCATTTCGGCGGCATCGACGTCGTCGAGAACACGGTTCACACCGGGACCGACGGCAAGCGCTATCTCGTCATCCACGGCGACATCTTCGATCTCGTGGTGCAGAACGCGCGCTGGCTCGCCCATCTCGGCGACAAGGCCTACGACTTCGCGATCCAGATGAATCGCCTCGTCAACTTCTTCCGCCGCCTGTTCGGCGTGCCCTATTGGTCGCTGTCGCAATGGGCCAAGCAGAAGGTCAAGAACGCCGTCAACTATATCGGCGCGTTCGAGCAGGCGCTCGCCGCCGAGGCGCGGCGCCACGATGCCGACGGCGTGATCTGCGGCCACATCCACTACGCCGTGATCCGCGACGAGGCCGGCATCCGCTACATGAATTGCGGCGACTGGGTCGAGAGCTGCACGGCCCTGGTCGAGCATGACGACGGCCATTTCGAGATCATCACCTGGGCGGATCATTTGCAAAGGCCGGCAGCCGTCCCGCAGGTCGCGGCAAGAGCTGCATGACAAGAGCTGCATGACAAGAGCCGCATGATGCGCATCCTGGTCGCGACCGACGCCTGGCACCCGCAAGTCAACGGTGTGCTTCGGACGCTGACCAAGCTTGCCGACGCCGCCAAAGGGCTTAGCGTTCAAGGTCTTGGCATTGAAGGACTTGGCATTGAAGGCCTTGGCGTCGAATTCTCGTTCCTGACGCCGCAATCGTTCCGCACCTTCGCGATGCCGAGCTATCGCGACGTGAGGCTGGCGATGCCGCGCCCGGCCCGGATCGCGCGACTGATCGAGGAGGCGCGTCCGGACAGCATCCACATCGCGACGGAAGGTCCGATCGGACTGATGGTCCGCCGCTATTGCCGCCAGCGCAAGCTGCCGTTCACGACCAGCTTCCACACCCGTTTCCCCGAATATGTCCGCGCCCGCGTGCCGGTGCCGGGCTCGCTGATCTGGCGCGCGCTGCGCCGTTTCCATGCGCCCAGCCGCGCCGTGATGGCGGCAACCCCGGCGCTGGCCGGCGAGCTGACCGACCGCGGTTTCGACAATGTCGTGCTGTGGCCGCGCGGGGTCGATACCAGCCTGTTCCATCCACGTGCCATCGATCTCTGCCTGCCGGCACCGGTGTTCCTGTCGGTGGGCCGGGTCGCGGTGGAGAAGAATCTCGAGGCTTTCCTCGACCTCGATCTGCCCGGCACCAAGGTCATCGTCGGTGACGGCCCGGCACGTGCCTCGCTGGAAGAGGCCTATCCCGATGCGATCTTCCTCGGCGAGAAGCACGGCGAGGCGCTGGCGGAAATCTACGCAGCCGCCGACGTGTTCGTGTTCCCCAGCAAGACCGACACTTTCGGCCTGGTCCTGCTGGAGGCGCTCGCCAGTGGCCTGCCGGTGGCGGCGTTTCCGGTGAAAGGGCCCCGCGACGTGATCGGCGATGCGCCGGTCGGCGCGCTCGACCACGATCTGGGCAGTGCCTGCTTCGCCGCGCTCGACGTCTGTCGGCAGGACTGCGTCGCGTTCGCCGCCAACTACACCTGGGAAGCCTCGGCGAAGGTCTTTATCGACAGCATCAGGGCGGTTGGCGCGGTGCTGCCCGGGGCGGAACAGCCGCGCTTCGTGGCCTGATCGGGAGAAGCCTCGCGCGGAGGTGTCTTGCAGGGGCCTCATCGGCCGCGATAACATCCCGCCATGACAGAACAGCTCCTCCCGGTCGGCCCTGCCGACATCGATGCCGCCGCGCGCGTGATCGCACCCTTCGCCATCCGCACCCCGCTGTTGTCCTTCCCTGTGCTCAACGAGCGCGTCGGCGCGAAAGTGTTCTTGAAGCCGGAGATGCTCCAGCGCACCGGCTCGTTCAAGTTCCGCGGCGCCTTCAACAAGGTGTTCTCGATCCCGCAGGACAAGCGCGCCGGCGGCGTCGTTGCGTTCTCCTCGGGCAACCATGCCCAGGGAGTTGCGGCGGCGGCAAAGATCCTCGACATGCAGGCAACCATCGTGATGCCCGCCGACGCGCCGCTGTCGAAGCGCGAGCGCACAAAGTCCTACGGCGCCGAGGTCGTGCTCTATGATCGCGACAAGGACGATCGCGAGGCGATCTCACGCGGCATCGCCGAGAAGCGCGGCGCGACGCTGGTCAAGCCCTATGACGATCCGTTCGTGATCGCGGGGCAGGGCACCGCCGGCCGCGAGATCGCGGAGGACATGGCGGCGCTCGGTCTCGCCCCCGATATCGTGGTGGCGCCGGCCTCAGGCGGCGGCCTGATCGCGGGCGTCGCGACGGCGGTGAAGGCGCGCTATCCGCTCGCCGAGATCGTGGTGGCCGAGCCCGAGGCCTTCGACGATCACGGCATTTCGCTCACCGCCGGCCACCGCGAGCCGCATGCACCCGCGGGCCGCACCATCTGCGATGCGCTGATGGCCCTGATGCCCGGCGAGATGACCTTTGCGATCAACAGCAAGCTGCTCGCGCGTGGTGTCACTGCATCGGACAAGGAAGTCGGCGCGGCCGTCGCGTTCGCTTATCGCGAGCTCAAGCTGGTCGTGGAGCCGGGCGGCGCCGTCGGCCTCGCCGCGCTGCTGGCGGGACGTCTCGACGTCGCCGGGAAGAACGTCGTCATCGTGCTCTCCGGCGGCAATGTCGATGCGGAATTGTTCGCGAAGCTGGTGGCTTAGCCGTCGTTCCGGGCCTGCGCCTTGCGGCGCATCTCGGAATGACGATGCTCAAGAGCTGACATGAAGAAGGGGCAGAGCGTCGCCGTTCTGCCCTTTCGCTTTGCTCATTTCGTGGTTCGAACTCGCGGCTTGCTCGGTGCAACCTCTCCCGCTTGCGGGGGAGGTCGGCGCGTCCGGGCGATGCGC
>NZ_RQIT01000049.1 GCF_003837805.1 Bradyrhizobium sp. RP6
CCCGAGGACGGCAAGGAGGAGAACCCGGTCAACCTCGACCCCCGCATGGCCAAGCTCGCCGGCGGCGTCCACCGCCTCGACGGCCAGCTCATGGTCGTCCTCGACGTCGATCGCGTCCTCGAGCTCGAAACCAAAACGCAAATGGCTGCCTGAACCGACGAAACCATCGAAGCCGGAGAAGCAAAATGAAGACGTGTTTGGTGGTCGATGACTCCAGCGTGGTGCGCAAGATCGCGCGCCGGATCCTGGAAGGACTGGAATTCGAAGTTACCGAGGCCGAGGACGGCGCGAAGGCGCTCGAAATCTGTCAGCGGCAGCTGCCCGATGCGGTGCTGCTCGACTGGAACATGCCCGTCATGGACGGCTTCGAGTTCATGGGCCACATGCGCCGCCTGCCCGGCGGCGACCAGCCCAAGGTGGTGTTCTGCACCACCGAGAACAACGTGGCTCATATTGCCCAGGCGCTCAGCGGCGGCGCCAACGAGTACATCATGAAGCCTTTCGACAAAGACATTATCGCCGACAAGTTCGCTGAAGTTGGTTTGATCCCGGTCGGACAAGCCATGGTCTGAGTGTGTCTGACCCGAGTGTTCGGGCCAGAGTGTTCCAGTACAGCTTCCGAGAGGCCATCCGTGACCCCGACCGAGTATGAGTATCTGCGTAAGTTCCTGAAGGACAGTTCCGGTCTCGACCTGTCCGCAGACAAGCAATATCTGATCGAAAGCCGGCTGCTGCCGCTCGCCCGCAAGGCCGGGCTCTCGGGTATCGCCGAACTGGTGCAGAAGCTGCAAGCCGGCTCGCGTACGCTGATCACCGACGTGGTCGAGGCGATGACCACGAACGAGACCTTCTTCTTCCGCGACAAGGTCCCGTTCGATCATTTCCGCGACCACATCATGCCCGAGATCATCAAGGCGCGGGCCGGCCGCCGCAGCGTGCGGATCTGGTGCGCCGCCGGCTCGACCGGGCAGGAGCCTTATTCGCTGGCGATGTGCCTGAAGGAGATGGGCGCGGCCCTCACCGGTTGGCGGGTCGAAATCATCGCGACCGACCTGTCGCAAGAGGTGTTGGAAAAGGCGAGAGCCGGCGTCTACAGCCAGTTCGAGGTGCAGCGCGGCCTGCCGATCCAGATGCTGGTCAAATATTTCAAGCAGACCGGCGAGACCTGGCAGATCAATCCCGAATTGCGGGCGATGATTCAGCATCGCCAGCTCAACCTGCTGCACGATTTTGCCCAGCTCGGCACCTTCGACGTCATCTTCTGCCGCAACGTGCTGATCTATTTCGACCAGGACACCAAGATCAACATCTTCAACCGGCTGGCACGCCAGATCGAGCCGGACGGCTTCCTGGTGCTGGGCGCCGCCGAAACCGTGGTCGGACTGACCGATACGTTCAAGCCGATTCCGGAGCGGCGCGGCCTCTACAAGCCGAACGATCCGCGTGCGGCAGCAGCCAGGCCGGCTCTCGCCGCAGCGACGCCACGCATGGTGGCGATGGCGGGACAATAACATGGCCGAGGATGGCAAGGGCGCGGAGCGCGTGACGTTCAGCCGCGGTTATGATGTCTGCATCATGGCCATCGACGGCACCTGGCGGCGGGACTGCAAGCTCAACGCAATCTCCGACACCGACGCCATCCTCACGGTGGAGGGCTCGATCCAGGGATTGAATCTGAAGGAGTTCTTCCTGCTGTTGTCGTCAACGGGCCTCGCCTACCGCCGCTGCGAGCTGGTCCGCGTCAACGGCGCCGAAATGGACATCCAGTTCCTGCGCGGCAAGAACAGGAAGAAGCGCGGTGCGGCCGGCGACCACGACGCCGCGGCGTGATCTGGCCGCAGCTGCCGCCACTGTTTCCGGCACGTTGCTTCACATTCGCTGAACACATTCGAATCAATTGGCCGCAGCAGCTTTACATCGCCTAAGCGCGGGCCGTGTATCCATTGATGGTCTCAATCAGGATACGGCAATGCCCAGAAGTTCTCTCTCCCCCATCCCGTCAAACCTGCCCGACGTCGCCGAGCGGCGTCCGCTCCAGCTCCTGGTGGTCGACGACGACGCCACGCAGCGCCACCTGATCACGGTCGCGGCCAGGCAGGCCGGCCACGAAGTCACCGTGGCGCCATCCGTGACGGACGCGATCGAGAAGCTCCGCACCGCGCGCTTCGACTGCGTGACGCTCGATCTCGTGCTGGAGGATGGCGACGGCATCGACGTGTTGCGCGAGATGGCGAGCGCGAAATTCGCGGGCTCCGTGATCGTCATCAGCGGCATGGACGGCAGACGCCGCAGCGCCGCCCGCAGCTTTGCCCGTTCCGTCGGGATCGAGCTGCAGAGCCTGCCGAAGCCGCTCGATCTCGCGGCACTGCGCATCAGCCTCGCCAATCTCGGCAAGATCGCGATGGGCCTGCCTGCGATCCACACCTGGGGTGGTGTCGTCAACGACGCGATTGTGGAACGGCACCGCGCCTGAGCCGCGGAGCTGCCATGCAAGCGGCTGCGGCGGCTCCGCCGCGCTGATTGCGGCTTAGGCCGGACTGCCGGACTCCGACAATTGTTGCAGGGCGTGGTCGAGCCCCGCCCGGCAGGCAATGAGCGCTGCGCTCGCCGTGGCGTAGCGCGGCGTGACGTCGTCGAGCACGATAATTTCATGGGAACCCGCGACAACGCTCACGTGCCCTGCCGCGTCTTCCTCCGCCATGACTGCGTCGATCAGGCGCAGACTGATGTCGATGCGTGCGATCAGAGAGCGAAGATCGGTTGCGATCAACTGACGGCTGTCAGTTGCACGCGCCGTGACAAGCGGGGCTTTGCCAGCGAAATTTAGCATGGATAATCTCCGTGTCCCGCAATTAGGCACCTTGCCGCTACTTGTGCGTTAAGTCCATGTCCCGTACAAATACGGGTGGGCCGAATCCGCGCCGAGCGCCATAAGGGTTGGCGCGGACGCGAGTCCTTCATGCCAACCGGATGTGGCACATGGCCGAACAAAGCTCTCGCGGTGAAATCTTCGTAGTGGACGACGACCCTGCCGTTCGCGACACCTTGTCCATGGTGTTGAAGGCGGCGGGCTATGACGTGATCTGTTTTGCGGACGGTGCAGCGCTGCTCTCCGTCGCGCGAAGCCGCACACCGGCCGCGATTTTGCTCGACGTGCATATTCCAGGAAAGTCGGGCCTCGACATCCTGAAGGAGTTGCACGGCGAGGACTATCCGGCGCCGATCTTCATGATCTCCGGTCAGGGCGACATCGCGATGGCGGTGGGGGCGATCAAGAGCGGCGCCCTCGACTTCATCGAGAAGCCGTTCCGCGGCAGCGAGATCGTCGGCCGGCTCGACGAGGCGATCGGCGCCTATGCACGCAGGCAGGCGCAGAATGCGGCGCCGAAGTTCGGCTCGCTGCATTTCCCCGGACGCGAGCCGTTGACGCGCAGGGAGCGCGAGGTGCTGGAGCAGTTCGCCTCCGGTGCATCCAACAAGGAAGCCGGCCGCACGCTCGGGATCAGCCCGCGCACGATCGAGGACCATCGCGCCAACATCATGAAGAAGCTCGGCGCGCGCAATGCCGCCGATCTGATCCGCATCGTGATGACCGCAGCCCAGCGCGCGTCGTAGGCGGCTGATCTCTCTCGCGCCCCGGACGCGGTGCATCATGAAAATGATGCGCCGCTGAGCCGGGGGCTCATCTCTCCAACTTCACGGCTCAACATTCTCGGTCACGGCTGCTGCACAGCAGCGCTCGCGCGCCGCAGTGCGTCCGGGACACGAGAGCAATCACCCGCTCAGCGCCTTGCGGATGATCCGCGCCAGGTCCGATTTGCGATAGGGCTTCGCCAGCAGGAGAACACCCGAATCCAGCCGGCCGTGATGGATGATCGCGTTCTCGGTATAGCCTGACGTGTAGACCACCTTGAGATCCGGACGCGTCTTCATCAGTTCGTCGGCGAGCTGCCGTCCGTTCATCTTGCCGGGCATGATGACGTCGGTGAACAGAAGGTCGAACGGCTTTCCGCTGGCGACGATCGCGAGCGCCTCCGCAGCGTTCGCAGCCTGCAAGGTGACGTAACCCAGCGAATGCAGTTGCGCCAGCACGTAGTCACGCACCAGCCGGTCGTCCTCGACCACGAGGATCGTCTCGTGTCCGCCCTCGATCGTCGCCGGCGTCACGCCCTCGCCGACCGCTGTCGCCGTCTTCCCGGGCGGCAGGTACATCTTGATCGTGGTGCCGTGGCCCTCCTCGCTGTAGATCTTGATGTGACCCGCGGACTGCTTGATGAAGCCGTAGACCATCGAAAGCCCGAGCCCGGTGCCCTTGCCCGGTCCTTTCGAGGTGAAGAAGGGGTCGAACACCCTGGGCAACATGCTCGCAGGGATCCCGGTGCCGGTGTCGCTCACGGCGATCAAAACGTAATGCCCCGGCGGCGCATCGTTCGCACTGGCATAGACCTCGTCGAGATAGGCGGCGCCGGTCTCCAGGATCAGCTTGCCGCCGCCGGGCATGGCGTCGCGAGCATTGAGCGCGAGGTTGAGGATCGCGGTGGTGAGCTGGTTGGGATCGACGATCGCGACGCAATTCTCGTCCTCGAACACCGATTCGATCTGGATCTGCTCACCCAGCGTCGGCCGCAACAGTTTCGCGGTGTCGACGATCAGCGAGTTGATGTCGATCTCGCGCGGCTGGAGCGGCTGCTTGCGTGCGAAGGCGAGTAGATGCTGGGTCAGACCGGCGCCGCGCGCGGCAGCCTCGTCGATCATCTTCGTGATGGCCGCGAGCTGTGGTTCCCTCGCGACCGCCTCCGCGAGAATCTCGATCGTCCCGGTGATGACGGTGAGAATGTTGTTGAAGTCATGCGCCACGCCGCCGGTAAGCTGGCCGACAGCCTCCATCTTCTCGGCATGACGGATGCGTTCTTCGGCGGCGACCTTGTCGGTGAGGTCGCGGCAGAAGACGTTGAACAGAAGGCCCTCGCGACGCTTCAGGGCGGTGACGCTCAGCTCGGCTTTGAATTCCTTGCCGTCGCGGCGGCGGCACATGAGCTCGCGGCGGCGGTTCAGCGTCCTGCCGTCCTCATCATCGAGGAAGCGCCTCAGTCCCGCCCTGACCCTCTCGCGCTCGCTCTCGGCGACGATCAGATCGATCGCGCTCTTGCCGAGCACCTCGTCGCGGCGCCAGCCGAAGAGCTGTTCGGCCTGCGAATTCCAGCTCAGGATGCTGCTGGTCTCGTCGCTCTGGACGAAGGCGTCGAGCGAGGTCTCGACGATGTTGCGGGCGAGCCGTTCACTCTCGCGCAGCGATTCCTGCGCGAGCCGTGCTTCTGTCATGTCGCGACCGACGAAGAAAAATCGATGCGCCGGCTCGGACCAGTTACCGAGCCAGGACAGCCAGACTTCGTGCCCGTTCTTGTGGAAGCAGCGGGTGTCGGCGAGCTTTGGACGCTCGCCGTGCCGCAAGGCGCGCATCTCGGCGCGCGACTGCTCCAGATGATCGGGATGAATGAAATCGGCGCCGCTGCGGCCGATCATCTCGTCCGGCCGGTAACCGAGAATGGCTTCGCTGCTCGGGCTGATCTGCGCGATACGGCCCCGCGCATCCATGATCATGATCAGGTCCTGCGATGTCTCGAAGATCTGTCGCCGCTCCTCGAGTTGGTGCTGCAGCGCCCGCTCGGCGCGCCGCGCCTCGGTCAGGCTGCTCGCGCTCCCGGAGACGCCGACGATCTCGCCGGATGGGCCCCTGATCGGCGAGAGGCTGAGCGAGATTTCGACCGGCGTGCCGTCCTTGCGCAGGCGCACGGTCTCGAACCGTTCGATCGGCTCGCCCCGCGCGATCCGCTGCAAATAGTCCTTGCCGTGCGCGCGACGGTCGGGCGGGACAATGATCGACGTGGGCCTGCCGATCGCCTCATCCGCCGAATAGCCATAGAGACGTTCGGCGGCCGGGTTCCAGCCCGTGATGACCGCATCGAGCGTCTGCATCACGATGGCATCGTCGGACGATTCCACCGCGGCGCTGAACAGCCTCTCGCGTGCCGCGTGATGGCTTCGCGCGGCCTCGGTGCGGCGATGCTCCTCGATCTCGCGTTCGAGAGCGGCCGTTTTAGCACGCGTCTCCTCGACCATCCGGGCAAAAGCGCGCGCCAGCACGCCGGTCTCGCCGCCGGCATCGACGGGAATCTCCGCTGGACGTCCGCTGCCGATGGCCTGCACCGCCGCGGTCAGGCGCCCGATCGGGCGGGTCAACGAACGCGCCAGCAGCACCGCGAGCGCGGCCGCGGCGAGGACGGCCAAAATACCGACGAGCAAGGAGGTTTTCTGGATGGCCCCTGGCACGAGGCCGAACACAGGCGCCGGAATCGTCTCGATGATTGCGACCCATTCCTTGCCCACGAGCAGCGCCGGCGCGATGGCCGCACCGCTCGGCAGGCCCGATCCATCCGTCATGAGCCGCGTGGATACGTCGAGCGTGCCGGCCAGGGCGGCGAAATATGGAAAGTCCTTGCGCCAGTCGTTGGGACGGTCACGCAATGCGCCGAATTCCCGCGTGCGATCGGGATGGATGAGATAATCGCCGCGCGAATTCACGACGTAGATCCCTCCTCCTGAGGTTGCGGTGGAGCGGAGGCGGTCGAGTGCCGGGCGCATGTCGATATTGGCGACGATGATGCCGAACGGCTTGCCGTCGTCTGCGAACAGAGGCATCGCAACCCGCAAAGTCGGAGCGTGAGCGGCCGTGGTTCCCCCGTGCCGGGTCGCGAGATCGACGGGGGATACGTAGATCTCGCCGGGTCCGAGCCGCATCGTTTCCTTGAAGTAGGCTCGGTCGCCCTTGCGCTCCAGTTCCCGATCCGGGGCGATCCGTGCCGTTCCGCCCGGCCCGGATCGGTCGACGCGGACCAGCTCGCGCTGGTCGTGGTCGACACCGATGATCCGGAACTGCCCATAGATGGGCTTGGCGTCGATCTCGGCCGCGAGCCGCGTCGCGATACGCTCGCGCCAGGTTTGTTCCGAGACGCCATCGATGGGGTCGATTCCTCGATCGGTGTGAGCGCGGATGAGGCCATTGATTGCCGCTGCGGCGCGATAGCCGATCAGATCGCCGCGCACTCCGGCAACGTAGGATTCGAGATTGGTCGCGAGCAGGCGTGACTGGGCTTCAACCCGCTCCAGGACCCGCGGAATGACGGCCTGTGTGGTGTTGCGATAGCCCAGCCATCCGACTGCGGCCACGGTCACCGCCACCAGCAGGATCATCGCGATGGCCAGCCGCGTTGCCAGCGTCGTTGCGAGTTTCATGCAGATTTTCGCCGGACTTGCGGTATCGCGCCTGTTCCGGCCCGGAGCAGAGGAGGTGTCCTGGTCATCTGCAAGTCATCGCCGGCGGCCGTCACGTGATGACCAGTCCGTTCCAGCAACGGCCGGCTCGTGATCTGTGCGGCCGGATCGTCCCCACGATCAGGATGTTGGCCACGTCTGAAATCCTCCGGGTCGGTGGGGAAGTCCCCGACGACCATAATCAAAGCCATGAAAAACATGAAATTGTTGCGCGGATTCTCGTCTGCCGGCAAGCACTTCGAAGCCCCTACGGTCTGAGGCGCCGGCTTATTGCGCTGCACCGCCGAATATGCCCGCCTGAGTGCATAGCAGGGGTTCGCCTCCGGTCCGCCCAGCGTCTTGCCGGGTATGGACGGCCTGTGAGAAGAGCAGGGCGAATCCTTCGGACGGACAAGGAATACAATGACCGACAAGAAGAAGACGCCCGACCAGCTCCGCAGCGCGCGCTGGTTCGCGCCCGACGATCTGCGCTCGTTCGGCCACCGCTCCCGCGCCATGCAGATGGGCTATGCCCCCGAGGAGTGGAAGGACCGCCCGATCATCGCGATCCTCAACACCTGGTCGGACGCGCAGCCGTGTCACATGCACTTCAAGTCGCGGGTCGACGACGTCAAGCGCGGTATCCTGATGGCCGGCGGCCTGCCGCTGGAGCTGCCGGCGCTGTCGCTGTCGGAATCGCTGCTGAAGCCCACCACGATGCTCTACCGCAACCTGCTGGCGATGGACGCCGAGGAGCTGCTGCGCAGCCATCCCGTCGACGGCGTGGTGCTGATGGGCGGCTGCGACAAGACCACGCCCGCGCTGCTCTTGGGCGCCACCTCGATGAACATTCCGGCGATCTATCTGCCGGCAGGTCCGATGCTGCGCGGCAATTGGAAGGGCAAGACGCTCGGCTCCGGCTCCGACGGCTGGAAATATTGGGACGAGCGGCGCGCCGGCAAGATCTCCGACAAGGACTGGCTCGACATCGAAGCCGGCATCGCCCGCAGCTACGGTACCTGCATGACCATGGGCACGGCCTCGACCATGACGGCGATTGCCGAAGCGATCGGCATGACGCTGCCGGGCGCCTCCTCGATTCCGGCCGCCGACGCCAACCACATCCGCATGGCCAGTGAATGCGGCCGCCGCATCGTCGAGATGGTGTGGGAGGATCTGACGCCGAAGGTGATCCAGACCCGCAAGGCGTTCGAGAACGCGATCGCGGTCGCGATGGCGATGGGCTGCTCCACCAACGCCATCATCCATCTGATCGCGCAGGCCCGCCGCGCCGGCCAGGACATCGGGCTCGACGATTTCGAGATCGCCAGCCGCAAGGTGCCCGTGATTGCCAATGTCCGGCCGAGCGGCGATGCCTACCTGATGGAGGACTTCTTCTATGCCGGTGGCCTGCCGGCGCTGATGGGGCAGATCAAGCCGCATCTGCATCTCGACTGCATCACCGTCACCGGAAAGACGCTGGGCGAGAACATCGAGGGCGCCGAGGTGCACAATGCCGATGTCATCCGCGGCATCGACAACCCCATTTACAAGGAAGGCGCGCTCGCGGTGCTCAAGGGCAACCTCGCGCCCGACGGCTGCGTCATCAAGCCCAGCGCCTGCGCGCCGCGCTTCCTCAAGCACACCGGGTCGGCGCTGGTGTTCGACGATTACCCCTCGATGAAGAAGGCGGTCGACGATCCCGATCTCGACGTCACCGAGGATCACATCCTGATCCTGCGCAATGCGGGGCCGCAAGGCGGGCCGGGCATGCCGGAATGGGGCATGCTGCCGATCCCGACCAAGCTCGTGAAGCAGGGCGTGCGCGACATGGTGCGCATCTCCGATGCGCGCATGAGCGGCACCAGCTATGGTGCCTGCATCCTGCATGTCTCGCCGGAATCCTACATCGGCGGCCCGCTGGCCCTCGTGCAGAACGGCGACCGCATCACCCTCGACGTCGCCGCGCGCACCATCAATCTCGATGTCCCCGAGGCCGAACTGGAAAAACGCCGCGCCGCCTGGAAGCAGCCCGAGCGCCGCTTCGAGCGCGGCTATGGCTGGATGTTCACCAAGCACATCAAGCAGGCCAATGACGGCTGCGACTTCGACTTCCTCGAGACCGATTTCGGCGCGCCGATCGGCGAGCCGTCGATTTACTGATGACCCTGTCATTCCGGGGCATCGCGAAGCGATGAGCCCGGAATCCATCGGGCCGCACACTATGCCGCTCGATGGATTCCGGGCTCGCGCAGCGCGCGCACCGGAATGACGAGAAGTGAGAGTATGACATGACAAAACTATCCGAAGCCACCCGCACCAAACTCAAATCCGTCTCCACCGCCACCGTCGCCACCGCCTTGTTCAAGCGCGGCCTGCGCATCCAGATGATCCAGGACGTGCACCCGGTCGGCCCCGGCCAGCCGACCATGGTCGGCGAGGCCTTCACGCTGCGCTACATGCCGGCGCGCGAGGACCTCAACACCATCGACGTCTTCAAGGACCGTTCGCATCCACAGCGCAAGGCAGTGGAAGATTGCCCGCCCGGCGCCGTGCTGGTGATGGACAGCCGCAAGGACGCGCGTGCGGCTTCGGCCGGTGCGATCCTGGTGACGCGCTTGATGAAGCGCGGCGTCGCCGGCGTCGTCACCGACGGCGGCTTTCGCGACTCGGCCGAGATCGCCAAGCTCGGCATTCCCGCCTATCACCACCGCCCCAGCGCGCCGACCAATCTCACGCTCCACCAGGCCATCGAGATCAACGTCCCCATCGGCTGCGGCGATGCACCGGTGTTTCCCGGCGACGTCATCCTCGGCGATGACGACGGCGTCATCGTGATCCCTGCGCATCTTGCCGACGAGATCGCCAATGAGACTTTCGAGATGACCGCGTTCGAGGATTTCGTCACCGAGGAAGTCGGCAAGGGCCGCGGCATTTTCGGCCTCTATCCCGCCACCGATCCGCAGACGCTCACCGATTTCGCGGAATGGCGAAAGAAGAACGGGAGGTAGCGCGCTCGTAGCCGGATGGAGCGGAGCGTAATCCGGGAACAGTCTTGATGTCTGCGCGAATCCCGGATTGCGCTCCGCATCCGGGCTACGACGTCACACCTCCGCCATCCCCGCCGCCCACAGCGCGAACGCATAGACGATCGCGACCTCATCAAGCCGGTCGAATCGTCCCGAGGCGCCGCCGTGGCCGGCGCCCATGTTGGTGCGGAGCAGGACCGGGCCGCCGCCCGTCATGGTGGCGCGCAGGCGCGCGATCCATTTGGCGGGCTCCCAGTAAGTGACCCGGGGATCAGTAAGTCCGCCCATCGCCAGGATCGCCGGATAATCCTTCGCCGCGACGTTGTCGTAAGGCGAGTAGGACAGGATGGTGCGAAAGTCCTTCTCGCTCTCGATCGGGTTGCCCCATTCCGGCCATTCCGGCGGCGTCAGCGGCAGGGTGTCGTCGAGCATGGTGTTGAGCACGTCGACGAACGGCACCTCGGCGACGATGCCGGCGAACAATTCGCCGGCGCGGTTGGCGACCGCCCCCATCAGCATGCCGCCGGCCGAGCCGCCATGGCCGATGATGCGCTTGGCGCTGGTGTATCTGGCGTCGATCAGCGCCCGGGCGCTGGCGGCGAAATCGTCGAACGAGTTTGTCTTCTTCTCGCGCTTGCCGTCGAGATACCAGCCCCAGCCCTTGTCGGCGCCGCCGCGGATATGGGCGATGGCGTAGACGAAGCCGCGGTCGACCAGCGACAGGCGATTGGCATTGAAGGAGGCCGGCATCGCCATGCCGTAAGAGCCGTATCCGTAAAGCAAGAGCGGCGCGGTGCCGTCGAGGCTCAAGCCGCGGCGATACAGGATCGAGACCGGCACCTCGGCACCGTCATACGCCTTTGCCATGATGCGCGTGGTGACGTAGTCGGCGGCATCGTGGCCGGACGGAATCTCCTGCCGCTTGCGCAAGACGCGCGTGCGCTTGACCATGTCGTAGTCATAGACTTCCGACGGCGTCGTCATCGACGAATAGGCAAAGCGCAAATTCGTCGTCTCGAATTCGTAGGAGCCCATCGTATCCAGCGAATAGGCGGCCTCGTCGAAGGCGATGGCGTGCTCTTCGTTCGTGTTGAGGTCGCGGATCACGATCGACGGTAGCGCGTTGGCGCGCTCCAGCCGCACCAGATGGCCGGCATAGAGATCGAGGTCGATGATGTAGATGCCGGGCCGATACGGGATCAAATCGCGCCAGTTCTTGCGCTCGGGCGAATTGAGCGGCGCGGTGACGATCTTGAAGTCGATGGCATCGTCCGCATTGGTGAGGATGAAGAGCTGATCGCCACGGTCGGCCAGCGAGTACTGCACGCCTTCCTCGCGCGCCGCGACGAGGCGCGGCGGCGCCTCGGGATGAGCGAGATCGATCAGCCGCTGCTCGCTCGTTTCGTGGTCACCGCCTGCGATCACGCAGAAGCGGCCGCTGGTGCTCTCGTGCAGATGGGTGAACCAGCCGGCATCCTGCTCTTCATAGACCAGTGTGTCTTCGGCCTGCTTGGTGCCGAGCTTGTGCCGCCACACCTGCATCGGGCGGTGATTGTCGTCGAGCTTCACGTAGAAGAAGCTCCTGCAGTCCGCGGCCCAGACCACGCCGCCATCGGTCTCCTCGACGAGATCGTCGAGTTCCATCCCCGTCGCCCAGTCGCGGACGCGGATCGAGAAATATTCCGACCCCTTGGTGTCCGCGCTCCAGGCCTGCAGCTTGTGATCGTTCGAATGCCGGCTGCCGCCGAACTTGAAATATTTGTGGTCCTTGGCGAGCGCATCGCCGTCGAGCACGATCTCGCCGTCGCCGCCCTCGCGCGGCATGCGCCCGAACAGCTCGTGCTGCCCGCCCTCGCGAAACCTGCGGAAATAGGCGAACGGACCGTCGGGCGACGGCACGCTGGAATCGTCCTCCTTGATCCGTCCGCGCATCTCCCGCACCAGCGTCTTCTGCAACGGCGCGGTGTGCCCGAGCAGGCTGTCGGTGTAGCCGTTCTCTTCATCCAGATACTTGCGGATGTCGGGATCCAGTACGGCGGGATCGCGCAGCACCTCTTGCCACTTCGCGTCCTTCAACCAGGCATAGTCGTCGGTCACGGTGATCCCGTGATGCGTAAAGGAATGCGGCCGGCGCGGGGCGACGGGGGGCTGGGAGGGGGTCTTCGCT
>NZ_RQIT01000004.1 GCF_003837805.1 Bradyrhizobium sp. RP6
GCCGCAGCCCAACGCCCTCGATCGGCCGCGAAAACGCAATCGTTCGACGCCGCGCGCCGATCGACGCCTCGCAAAAAAGTCTCATATCGGGAACTGCTCCCGCACGCCCGATTAAGCAAAGCCCTCGCAAGCGGGAGAGGGAGCGCATCGCCGTCGCGGCGGCGCTTTCACCGCCACGGCTGCACGATGATCTTGGTATGCATCTCGGGATTGGCGAGATCGGCGAACGCCTTGGCGACTCCGTCGATGCCGACTTCGGCCGTCACCATCGCGGCGGCATCCACCTGCCCTTCCGCGATCAGGCGCAGTGAGCTTGCGAATTCGTCCGGCGTGTAGCCGAGCACGTACTGGACGCTCAGCTCCTTCATGATGCCGAGCATGGGCTCGCTTCTGTCCGTCTCCATGCAGACGCCGACCACGACGATGCGTGCATCGCGCGGCGCGCCTTCGAACACCTGCTGCAGCAGGCCGGGCACGCCGACACATTCGAAGATGACCGCCGGCTTCAGCGCCGGCAGCATGGCCCGGAACGGCGGCCGCGCCGCCTTCTCCGCCTCCGACATCTGCGCGTGCTCGGCCCACGTCGCATAAGGCTGCGAGACCCGGGGATCGACGACGACGTCCGCGCCCAGCTTCGCCGCGAGCGCGCGCCGCGCCGGCGAATAGTCCGCGGCGACGATCGGGTGCAGGCCCCTCAGCTTCAGCGCGGCGATCACCGCGAGGCCGACCGGGCCGCAGCCGATCACGAGCGGCACCTCGCCGCCGCTGATATTGGCTTTTGCCACGGCGTGGACGCCGACCGCCAGCGGCTCGGTGAGCGCGGCATGCTCGGGCGCAAGGCCGTTGGGCACCTCAAGCAGCAGCGCTTCGCTGAGCAGCATCGCCTCGGCGTAACCGCCGATATTGTCGTTGGAATAGCCGATGCCTTCGATGCCCTGCGGCGTCAGCAGCGCCGGGAGCGAGCAGACGCGGGTGCCGGGCTTGAGCTTGCGTTCGGTGCCGGTGCCGTAGTCGACGATTTCGCAGCAGAACTCGTGGCCGAACACGACGTCACGGGAGAGGTCCATCGGCTTGCGCCCGACCTTCTGCGCCATCTCCACCATGCGGTGGGCGTGTTGGCGCGCGTGCAGGTCGGAGCCGCAGATGCCGCAGGCGAGCGTCCTGACCAGCACCTGGCCGGGGCCCGGGTTCGGCTCGGCGATCCGGTCGACGACGATCTCTCCGTTCCTGAAAATCGCGGCCCGCATCCGGCTCCTCCCGTAATGTTTGGAGCGTGATATCACAAAGCGCGAGGAGCGAACTTGCGTCAGGCGTTCGGGGAACGCTCTTCCAGCACCAGGAGCTGGGCGCGGCGGACACGCTCGCGATGGGCGATGTAGAGGCCGCTCGCCACGATGAAGGCCGCGCCGGTGATGGTGAAGACATCGGGCACTTCGCCGAAGATGAAGAAGCCCAGAATGCTGACCCAAAGCAGCTGCGTGTAGGAGAACGGCGCCAGCACAGAGGCATCGCCGTAGCGATAGGCCAGCACGACGATCCACTGGCCCGCGGTCGAGGCGATGCCGATGAAGATGCCGAGCGCGATCGCGGTCCAGGACGGTGTGACCCAGACGAACGGCACCAGCGCGGTCAGAATCGCAAGGCCGGTCAGCGAGGAATAGGCCATGGTGGTGACGACGGCCTCGCGTCCGCTCATCATGCGCGTCAGGATCAACGTGCCGGCCCAGCACGCGGCCGAGACCAACGGAAAGAATGCGGCGGGGTGAAATGCGCTGGTGCCCGGGCGCAGGATGATCAGCACGCCGATCAGGCCGAGCGCGGTGGCGAGCCAGCGCCGCATGCCGACCTTCTCGCCGAGGAAGACGATCGAGAGCGCAGTGACGAACAGCGGCGCTACGAAGCCGGTGGCGGATGCCTCCGCGATCGGCAGGAAGCCGAGGCCCGTGATGAAGAACAGCGAGGAGCCAAGCAGCGCCGCCCCGCGCATCACGTGAAGGCCGGGACGCTTGGTGCGCATCGCATAGAGCGGCGAGGCCGGCAGCATCACCGGCGTGAACAGCAGCGTGAAGGTGAGGAAGCGGATCCAGGTGATCTCGATCGAAGGCAGGCTGGCCGCCAGATACTTCGCGGTGACGTCGGAGCAGCCGAGAAACACCGTCGAGAGCAGGATCAGCGCGATGCCCTTGAAGGGATGATCGACGCGCGCAGGCGCGCGGCGAGCCTGCTGCTTCTTCTCCGGCGCGGGCATGGGGATACTGTCGAGCCTTGCGGCTGCGGCGGGCGGCGGTGTCACGGCTGGAACCCGGGCAAAATGCGAATCGAGAACGGTCGTAAAAAACGACAAATGCGCCCCGTTAACAACTTCCGAAAACAGGATGCCGATATGCGCCGGCCGCCGCGCGCGTCAATGCTCCGTTAATATTGCCCGTTGTGCACTACAGCATAGGAAGGCTGCGCGGCTTCGGCCCGCGGGGAAACGCCGCGTCCAGCGCGGCAATCTCGTCCTTCGTCAGCACGAGGTCGCCTGCCGCCGCATTCTCGCCGGCATGTTCCGCAGACGAGGCCTTCGGAATCGCCAACACCGTAGTCGCACGGGTGAGAAAGCTCAGCGCGACCTGACGCGGCGTCGCACGATGCGCTTCCGCGATGCGCGCCAGCACGGCACCGCCCTTGCTGCTGCCTGCCGGGAAATCGTCGTGGCCGAACGGCGAGTAGGCCACGACGGCGACATTGTGCCGCTCGCACCACGGGATCACCGCATGCTCGATCGCGCGTTCCTTCAGATGATAGAGCACCTGGTTGCACGCGATCCGGCCCTCGCCCGCAACGTCGAGAATTTCCTCGAGATCGTCCGCGTCGAAGTTGGAGACGCCCCAGGACTTGATCTTGCCTGATCTCACCAATTCCTCGAACGCAGCGACGGTGTCCTCCAGTGGATAGGAGCCGCGCCAGTGCAGGAGATAGCAGTCGAGCCGGTCGGTCTTGAGCCGCTTCAGCGAGCGCTCGCAAGCGCTGATGGTTCCGCGGCGCGAGGCGTTGCTGGGCAGCACTTTCGAAACGAGGAACACCTCGTCGCGCCGGCCCGCGATCGCATCCGCGATGACGAGTTCGGCATCGCCATACATCTCGGCGGTATCGATATGGGTCATGCCGAGATCGAGCCCGCGCTGAAGCGCCGCGATCGCACGCTTGCGATCGCCGTGGTCGAGATACCAGGTGCCCTGCCCGATGATAGAGACGTTGGCGCCGGTCTGGCCGAAGGGATGTGTGTTCATGCTTGATCTCACAGTCCGCTGATATCCGCTACCAGGACGCTGCCGGTCGCGGACTCCGTGATATAGAGACGATCCCTGTTGGCGCCACCGATCGCGACATTGGTGCAGTTCGGTCCCGCGCACGACTTGATCCGCGCGATCAGTTCGCCGTTGGGCGCGAACACGAAGACATGGCCGAGCGAGGCATGACCGACGAACAGGCGGCCCTTGGCATCCATGGTCATGCCATCAGGACCGCTGGTGCCGAACAGCGAGCAGAAGCGGCCGACCTTGGACACGCTGCCGTCCTTCATGAAGGGCAACCGCCACACCGCGTTGTCGCGCGTCATCGCGACGAACAGCACGGTCTCGGTCGGACCGAGCACGAGACCATTCGGGCTGATGCCGGTGTCGATCAGGCAATCGAGCCGGCCGTTCGACGCGAGACGATAGACCCGGCCGCTGGGGTCGTGCAGCCCGGTCTGGCCCTGATCGGTGAAATAGACGTCGCCATTGCTGGCGAGGTGGAGATCGTTGCAGCCGCGGAACGATTCCGAATTGCGCGCGGTCAGTACCGGCTTGATCCGTCCGGCCTTTGCATCGAGCTCCATGATGCCGTGCATGTAGTCGGCGACCAGGATGCGGCCGTCGGATGCGATCTTCAGCCCGTTCGGCCAGCCCTCGTATGCGATGACCTGCGACCACTCGCCGTCACGCGCGATACGGAAGATGCGGCCGAAGGGAATGTCGACGATGTAGAGGTTGCCATCCTTGTCGAATGAAGGACCTTCGATGAAGGAGTCCGTCGGCACCCCCGGGCGGTTGGCGTCGGCCCAATCGGTCCGCTCGCCCCTGCAGCGGAACTTGTCGGGCATGGCGGTGAAGACTCTTGTCTCGATCAGGCGCGGCGGCGTTTCCAGGTACATCATCGCTATTGTGGTTGTTGAGGAGGAGCACGCGGCACCATAGGGGACAATTGAAGGCGCGTCGATTGAGCGGAGATCACGGCTGCGCCAGGAGCACGAGCACCAGCCTACGCCACTCTCGTGTCCCGGACGCGCTGCAACGCCCCAGCGTTGCGGCGCAGAGCCGGGACCCAGGAAGCCGCATGGGTCGCTGCAACATGGGCCCGGCTCTGCAGCACATCACTTCGTGCTGCGCAGCGTCCGAGGCACGAGACCTCGTTCGCCTACCCCGCGGCGCTCGCGACCTTGGTCTGCTTCACCGGCACTTCCGTCGTCGCGATCAACCGCTTCAGCTCGGGGATGCAGGAGCCGCAATTGGTGCCGGCCTTGAGCCTGGCGCCGATCTCGGCGACGGTGCGCGCGCCGCCGGCAATGGTGTCGCAGATGGAGCCGCGGCCGACGCCGAAGCAGGCGCAGACGATCGGACCGGTCGAAGCGGCGCCCTCTATCGATTTGCCGGACAGCAGCATGCGACGCTGCTCGTCGGTCACGCGGTCGGCGGCGAATGCGCTTTTCACCACCTCCCAATCGCCGGCATCGTGCGCGGGTCCGACGAACAGGCAGGTCTCGATACGATCACCTGCGAACGAGGCGGCGCGATAGACGCCGCCGCCGAAGTCGCGGTATTCGGCAACGTCCTCGCCGGCAACACCATCGAGCCAGGCCGGCCAGCGGGCGAGATCCGCATTGTCGGCAAAGAGATAACCGAAGCCACCGGCGACCGTTACGCGCGTCCACAACAGGTTCTGCGGCAGATTCAGCGGCTTGCGCGACAGCGCGAAGCCGCGGAAGACGAATTCGTAAGGCGCGATCGCGGCCGGCGTCGCCTTGGCCTCCGGCTGGCCCGAGAACGGATCGGTGAAGGACTGCACCAGCGCGCCGACGCGGCCGTGCGAGGCGTTCGTCGCGCTCCAGTGGATCGGCACGAACAGGGTGCCGCGCTGCTGCCGGTCGCTGACGACGGCCTTCAGGATGCACTGGCCGTAGTCGGTGGTGATGCGGGCATAGCCGTCATGTGCGATGCCGTATTTGCTGGCGTCATCGGGATGAATCTCCACGAACGGCTCCGGCAAATGTGCGCCCAGCCGCTGGCTCAGCCCCGTGCGGGTCATGGTGTGCCACTGGTCGCGGATGCGCCCGGTGTTGAGCCGCAAGGGTCGCGACGGACCGGTCTCGCCGCGCAGCGCCGGCACCTCCGGCGCGATGAAGCGGCCCTTGCCGTCATTGGTGAAGAAGCCGCCTTGCGCAAAGAAGCGCTCGCCGGGCGTCCCGCCCTCGCGCGCGGGCCACTGCACCGGCTTCAGGGCGTCGAAGGCTTCGTCGGACACCGAACCCAGCGCGCCGATATCGAAATCGCGGCTGCCATTGTTCTCGAAGGCCGAGAGGGCGGCGTGCTCGCGAAAGATATCGGCGGCGGATCTGTAGTTGAAGCTGTCGCCGAAACCGAAACGTTTTGCGATCTCGCTGAGAATCCACCAATCGGGGCGCGCCTCGCCCGGCGCCGGCAGGAAGGCGCGCTGGCGCGAGATGCGCCGCTCGGAATTGGTCACCGTGCCCGACTTCTCGCCCCAGGCCAGCGCCGGCAGCAGCACATGCGGGCCGGCCTCGACCGTGTCGTTGGAGAGCACGTTCTCGGAGACCACGAACAGTTCGAGCTTCTTCAGGGCATCGCGGACCATGTCGGCATCCGGCAGCGACACCGCCGGGTTGGTGCCCATCACCCACAGCGCCTTGACCTCGCCGCGGTTGATGGCCTCGAACAATTGCACCGCCTTCAGCCCCTCATGGGTGGCGATGCGCGGCGCCTTCCAGAACCGCCTGACACGATCGATGTCGGGCGGCGTGAAACCCATATGGGCGGCGAGCATATTGGCGAGGCCGCCGACCTCGCGGCCACCCATCGCATTGGGCTGGCCGGTGAGCGAAAACGGCGAGGCGCCCGGCTTGCCGATGCGCCCCGTCGCAAGATGGCAGTTCAGGATGGCGTTGACCTTGTCGGTGCCCTGCGCCGACTGGTTGACCCCTTGCGAATACAGCGTGACCACCTTCGCGGTGTCACGGAACATCCTGAAGAAGGCGGCGACGTCCTGCTCGGAGAGGCCCGTGGCAAGCGCCGTCGCCGTGACGCTGCCGGCGATGTTGCGCGCACGCGCCAGCGCGTCGTCGTATCCGCTGGTGTTCTGCGCGATGTAAGCCCGATCGAGGGCGTCGCTATCGGCGAGATGGACGAACAGGCCCGAGAACAGCGCCGTGTCGGTGCCGGGCCTGAGGCCGAGGAACAGGTCGACATCGCCGGCGGTGTCGGTACGGCGCGGGTCGATCACGATCATGCGCGCGCCACGCTCCTGCCGGTTCTTCAGCATGCGCTGGAACAGAACGGGATGGCACCAGGCCGCATTCGAGCCGACGAAGACGAGCAGATCGGCCTGGTCGAGATCCTCGTAGCAGCCGGGCACGGTGTCGGCGCCGAAGGCGCGGCGATGACCCGCGACTGAAGAGGACATGCAGAGCCGCGAATTGGTGTCGACATTCGCCGTGCCGACAAACCCCTTCATCAGCTTGTTGGCGACGTAATAGTCCTCGGTGAGGAGCTGGCCGGAGAGATAGAAGGCGACCGCGTCGGCGCCGTCGCGCGCCACGATGTGCTGCATGCGATGGGCGACATGATCGAGCGCATCGCTCCAGGCGACGCGCTCCAACACGCCCTTGCAGCGGATCATCGGGTAGAGCAGCCGGCTTTCGAGCCCGACGGTCTCGCCGAGCGCGGAGCCCTTGGAGCACAGCCGGCCGAAATTGGCGGGGTGGTCGGGATCACCGGCGATAGCCGCCCCGCCCTTGCCGTCGGGGGTCGCCAGCACGCCGCAGCCGACGCCGCAATAGGGACACGTCGTCTTGGTGGTGCGGAGGTCTGGATCGATCGCCGTCATCGTCAAACAGCCTTGTCAAGCAGCCTTGGAGGGACGCGCAAGCGCGCGGCCGAACATCATGTCGGTGCGGATCGCCGCGACCTTGTCGCGATTGCGGATCAGCTCGAGATACCAGAGCGCATCGACGGTATCGCCGATCAGCACGGCGCCGGTGAGCCGGCCGTCGGCAATCACGAGCTTCTTGTAGGTGCCGCGGCTGCGGTCCGACAGCACGAGGCTCTCGCTGCCCTCCCCGCCCATGAAGTCGCCGGCGGAGAACACGCTGACGCCGGAGACCTTCAGATTGGTCGAGACCACGCTGCCCTGATAGGCGGCGGGGCGGCCGGAAAGATGCCGCGCCAGCACGCGCGCCTGCTCATAGGCGGGCTCGACCAGGCCATAGCAGCTGCCGCGATGCTCGGCGCATTCGCCGAGCGCGAAGATGTCGGGCGAGGAGGTCTGCATGACGTCGTTGACGACGATGCCGCGATTGACCGCGATGCCTGCATCTTGTGCCAGCACGACGTTCGGCTTGATGCCGGCAGCGAAGATCACGGCGTCGGCTTCGATGCGGCTGCCGTCGGCCAGCTCGACGGCTTCGACGTGGCTCTCGCCGTGGACGCGGGCCGTCGACGCGTTGACCAGGATGCGGATGCCCTTGCGCTCGACCAGCGTCCTGAGCAGGTCGGCCGCGGGCGCATCGAGCTGTCGCTCCATCAGCCTGTCCATCAGATGCAGCAGCGTCACGGGGGCGCCGGCCTTGGCGAGACCATAGGCCGCCTCTAGCCCGAGCAGGCCGCCTCCGACCACGACGACGCGCTTCTTCGCCGCGGCCAGCGTCAGCAGCAGGTCGACGTCGCGGGTATCGCGAAAGGTGTGCACGCCGGAGAGATCGGCACCCGGAACGTTGAGCCGCAGCGGCGTCGAGCCGGTGGCGAGGACGAGCTTGGAATATTCCATGCTTTCCTCGCCTTCGATCTTGAGCTCGCGGCGACCGACGTCGATCTCGGTGACGCGATAGCCGTAGCGCACCGTGACGCCGCGATTTCGCCACCAGTCGGCCGGCCGCAGCTCGATCTCGTGCGAGCCGGTCTCGCCGGCCAGCACGGAGGAGAGCAGCACACGGTTGTAAGCGAGCCGCGGCTCCTCGCCGATCACGGCGACCGCGTAGCGGCCGAGCGCGGTCTTGGCAAGCTCGTCGACCAGACGCGCGGCCGCCATACCGTTACCGACGATGACGAGCGGTTCACTCACAAGGCATCTCCTATTCGGCGGCCTGCGCTTGTGCGCCATAGGCCTCGGACATCATCTAGCCGGACAACACGCCATAGGCGTCGGTCCAGGCTGCGGCGAGTTCAGGCGTCCAGGCTTCGCCAAGACCTTTCTCCAGGGTCCACAGCAAGGTCGCGCCGACCACAGGGTAGTGCTCGGCCTTGGCGCCATAGGCGACGTGTCGCTTGGCGAGGGCGGAGGCCGCGGGAAGAATCGACTCCGGGTTCGACAGGCCGCCGACCACGGCAGCGAGCATGCCCATCAGCTTCTTGCGCTGCTCGGTCATGTCCACGGGAAACATCGCGCGCACGGACGGCGCCACCTCGAACAGGCGATCGTAGAACAGCACCGCGGCGGCTTCCGATATCGGCGCGACCTTGGAGAAGCTCTGCTGAATGAGGGCGATCTGTTCCGGCGTCATGATGTTCTCCTGTCTGTTTCGGTCTGCCTTCGTCCGCGCCATTGCGGAAGAAGTTCATGGATCAAACGTCATCAGAGAGACTTCTCCCCGCGTACGGAGAGAAGCGACATTCGTGCCAAGTCTCTATCGTCTGAGCATGATCTGGTCGGAAAACCGCTTCACACTTTTCCGGATCATGCTCTACACACGCGCTCCGGCGAGGCTTGGCGCGCCTTCACCCTGCGGGCTGCGACGCAGGTAGAACCACCAGGTCAGAGCGAGACAGGAGGCGTAGAAGGCGAGATAGATCGCGAGCGCGAGCTGCGGCCCGCCGGTCATGGCGATCGACTTGCCGAAACCGCTCGGGATCAGATAGCCGCCGACGGCACCGATCGCGCCGATGAAGCCGACCGCTGCGCCGCTTTCGATGCTCGCGGTCTTCAGGGCAGCGCTACGTGCCGCGTCGCCCTTGCCGCGCACCTTGAACAGGTTCTCCTCGCGGAAGATCGAGGGGATCATGCGGTAGGTCGAGCCGTTGCCGATGCCCGTCGTCACGAACAGGATCAGGAACATCGACAGGAAGCCGACGAAATCCTTCTGCCCGACGTAGTAGAGCACGCCGACCGTAGCGCCTGCCATCACGATGAAATTCCAGAAGGTGATGATGGAGCCGCCGACCCGGTCTGCGAGCCAGCCGCCGAGCGGACGCGACAGGGAGCCGACCAGCGGGCCCAGGAAGGCGATCGAGATCGTCACGGTGGGGAATTGCGTCTTGATCAGAAGCGGAAACGCCGCTGAATAGCCGATGAAAGACCCGAACGTGCCGATGTAGAGATACGCCATGATCCAGGTGTGCTTGCGCTTGACGATCGCAAGCTGGTTCTTCACCGACGATTTCGCCGTGGTGAGATTGTTCATGAAGAACACCGCGCCGAATACCGCGATCGCGATCGGCAGCACCCACATCAGGCCGGCATTCTGCAGGAAGATGCCATCGACCGGTGTAGCCTGGAACAGGTTGAAGACGGCGAGCGTCATCAGGATCGGGGTCAGGAGCTGCACGCTGGAGACACCGATATTGCCGCCGGCCGCGTTGAGGCCGAGCGCCCATCCCTTCATCCGGTCGGGGAAGAAGAAGGAGATGTTGGTCATGCTGGAGGCGAAATTGCCGCCGCCGAGACCCGCGGTCGAGGCGACCAGCAGCATCAGCCAGAACGGTGTGTCGGGCTGGCTCACGAAATAGGCGAGCGACAAGGTCGGAATGAACAGGATCGCCGCACTGAAGATGGTCCAGTTGCGGCCGCCGAACGTCGTCACTGCGAAGGTGTAGGGAAAGCGCATCAAGGCGCCGATCAGGCCCGGCACGGCGACGAGCTGGAACAGCTGGTCGGTGCTGTAGTGGAAGCCCGCCTGCGGCAGCTTGGTGGTGACGATGCTCCAGATCAGCCAGACCGAGAAGCCGATATGCTCGGCCACGATCGACCAGATCAGGTTGCGCCGCGCGATCGTCTTGCCTGTCGCGTTCCAGAACGCCTCATCTTCGGGGCGCCAGTCAGAAATCCAAGTGGGACTCTTCGTCATTGCATATCCCTTCCAGTCTCACCGCTGCGTCGTTGCAGGCTCAGCCTCCAGACAAGGAGGCGCGCTCCGAAGCTTCACCCCGGTGGCGAGTTCACGATGCTGATTTGATGATGTTGAGGGACGTCGTCGTTGGCGTCGCGCAAAGGCGCTTCAATTTCCGTGCCAGTTGCGCGCATCCTGGAAATGCAGCGATTTCAGGATGTTGTTCGTGGCGCCCGAAATGTTCGCAGGGCTTTCTCGCACGCTAAATTTGCGATTCGCTCAATCCTTGTGCGACGCACAAGGATTGAGCGAGGTGTCAATTATTTGGGCGCGTGCATGTCATTGCGTTAAACTTTTCGTTTACGCGGCCTCGACGAAGCGGTGACGCTCGTAGAGGAATTCGAGCACGCGCTGGCGGCATTTCAGATAGGTCGCGTTGGTCGCGAGCTCGAGCCGCTTGCGCGGCCGCGCCAGCGGCACCTCCAGTACCTCGCCGATGCGCGCGCTCGGCCCGTTCGTCATCATGACGATGCGGTCGGAGAGCAGCACGGCTTCGTCGACGTCGTGGGTGATCATCAGAATGGTGTTGCAGAGCTTCTGATGCAGCGCCATGACCGAGTCCTGCAAGTGGGCGCGGGTCAGGGCGTCGAGCGCGCCGAAGGGCTCGTCCAGCAACAGCACCTTCGGCTCCATGGCGAGTGCCCGCGCGATGCCGACGCGCTGCTTCATGCCGCCGGAGATTTCGGACGGGCGCTTGTCCCTGGCATGAGCCATCTGCACGAGGTTGAGATTGTGCATCACCCAGGCGTCCCGCTCGGCGCGGGACTTGGTCCTGGCGAAGACCTTGTCGACGCCGAGCCTGACGTTCTCGTAGACGGTCAGCCACGGCAGCAGGCTGTGGTTCTGGAACACCACGGCGCGATCGGGCCCCGGCGAGTTCACCTCGCGGTTTTCCAGCAGCACGCCACCCGTGGTGGCGCCGGTCAGCCCTGCGATGATGTTGAGCAGGGTCGACTTGCCGCAGCCGGAATGGCCGATGATCGAGACGTACTCGCCCTTCTCGATCGTGAGGTTGATGTCCTTCAGCACCTCCGTGCTGGCGGCGCCGCGGGTGAAGACCTTGTCGATGTGGTCGAGCTTCAGGTAGGCGGTCATGTGCCCTCTCCTCTCAGTTCTGCGCGGTGCCGCGGGTGACGACCTTGCCGAGGCCCGCGATCAGGCGGTCCAACACGAAGCCGACGATCCCGACATCGAACAGCGCCAGGATGATCTCGCTGATATGCGAGGAGTTCCAGGCGTCCCAGATGAAGAAGCCGATGCCGACGCCGCCGATGAGCATTTCCGCTGCGACGATCGCCAGCCACGACAGGCCGATGCCGATGCGAAGGCCGGTGAAGATGTAAGGCGCCGCCGCCGGGATCATGATCTTTGCGAAGAACTCGAGCGGATTGAGCTGCACCACGGCCGCGACGTTGCGGTAGTCCTGCGGGATGTTGCGGATGCCGACCGCGGTGTTGATGATGATCGGCCAGATCGAAGTGATGAAGATGACGAAGATCGCCGAGGGCTGGCCGTCGCGGAACGCCGCGAGCGACAGCGGCAGCCAGGCGAGCGGCGGAATGGTACGCAGCACCTGGAACAACGGATCGAGCCCGCGCATCGCCCAGACCGACTGGCCGACCAGCACGCCCAGCGCGATGCCCGCGATCGCCGACAGCGAATAGCCGAGCGCGACGCGCTGGAGACTGGCGGACAGATGCCAGAACAGGCCCTTGTCGATGCCGCCATGGTCGAAGAACGGATCGAAGATCAGCTCCTTGGTGTCGTTGAAAACTTTCGACGGCGGCGGCAGGGCCGAGCCGGCGCGGCGGCAGACCAGCTCCCACACCAGCGTCAGAAGCGCGATCACGACCAGCGGCGGGATCACGCGCACCGCGGTTTCGCGCGCCATCCGTGCGTAGGTCTCGGCGCGCGGCGGACGCTTCGGCGTCAGCGCGACCACCGGCGCCGCAACGGCCGCAGGCGCTGCGGTCTCAAGCTCAATCTTCGTGGCAGGCATGTTCATCGAAAATCCCTTTTCCGGCATGATCAGGACGATGCGGCCGCCCAATGGGCGGCCGCAGGGCTGCATCAGACTTCGACGCGCTTGATCGCGAGCGACTTCAGATACGCCGCCGGATTTTCGGGATCGAACACCTTGCCGTCGAAGAAGGTCTCCTTGCCGCGCGAGGTCGAGGTCGGAATTTCCGCGGCAGCGACGCCGAGCGTCTTGGCCGCATCGCGCCACATGTCCTCGCGGTTGACCTTGGCGATCAGCGCCTTGGTATCGAAGCCGGGCTCGTACTTGCCCCAGCGGATGTCCTCGGTGAGGAACCAGAGATCGTGGCTCTGGAACGGATAGGAGGCGAAATCGCGCCAGTACTTCATGATGTGCGGCGAGTTTTCGACGACCTTGCCCGGGATGCCGTAATCGAACTTGCCTGCAGTGCGGTCGAGCACGTCCTCGACCGGGCAGTTCATCCACTGCCGCTTGCCCATGATGGCGGCAAGCTCGGCCTTGTTCTCGGCCTTGTCGGACCATTGCTGGGCTTCCATCACGGCCATCAGCAGCGCCTTTGCCGCTTTCGGGTATTTGTCGACGAAGGCAGCGCGCATGCCGAAGGATTTTTCCGGATGCTTGTTCCAGAGCTCGCCGGTGTTGACCGCGGTGTAGCCTATCTTCTGGTGGATCAGTTGCAGGTTCCAGGGCTCGCCGACGCAGAAGCAGTCCATGGTGCCGACCTTCATGTTGGCCACCATCTGCGGCGGCGGCACCACGATGGTCTCGATGTCCTTGTCGGGATCGATGCCGCCGGCGGCGAGCCAATAGCGGATCCAGAGGTCGTGGGTACCGCCGGGGAAAGTCATCGCGGCTTTCACCGCCTTGCCCGACGCCTTCTTCTTCTCCAGCGCGGCCTTGAACGGCGCCGCATCGACGCCGAGCTTGAGGTCGGCATATTCATTGGCGACGGAGATGCACTGGCTGTCGAGATTGAGCCGCGCCAAAATGTACATCGGCGTCGGCTGGTTGTTCTGCGTCACCTTGCCGGCCGAGATCAGGTACGGCATCGGGGTCAGGATATGCGCGCCGTCGATGCCGTTGCCTTCCGAGCCGAGCACGAGGTTGTCGCGCGTCGTGCCCCAGGAGGCCTGCTTCTGCACGTCGATGTCGGGCATGCCGTATTTGGCGAACAGGCCCTTGTCCTTGGCGACGAAGAGCGGTCCGGCGTCGCTGAGTGCGATGAAGCCGAGCTTGGCGCCCTTGACCTCGGGGCCTGAATCCTGCGCGAAGGCGCCGGCCGGGAAGTTCAGTTTTGCGGCTGCGAGAAGTGCGGCGGTCGAGCCGATGGCCTTCAACAATTGACGGCGGCTGAGGCCGGTCGTTTCCGAGGGCCGGCGGGTGCGCTTGCTCATAGGCTGTATCGTCCTTTGCGTCTGTGCGGAATGATTTGCGGCTGTGCGCGCGAGCGGCCCGTCCGTCCGGTGGCGCCGACTTTGGCGCATGCGAACGCGCGACGGGGGAACCCCCGTCTGGTGGCGTCAGCAAATCGGATGAGATGTCTCGCGGGACGGCTTCAATGGCGTCGAGCGGAGCCATTCAAGCTTCATGCCAAGCTCAACGCTGTAAAAGTCAATAATGGATCAATGCCTTAGGTTGACCGAGCCAAACTGTCGCACGTCGGTTCCGCATCCGAAATTTGCGGCCTGCACAACCCTTGTGCGGCGCACAAGTCTTGTGCAGCAGCTTAAGTAAAAGGCCGGGGCGGCCTCAGATTCAGGTCCAGCAGAGCGGCATCGCATTGAAATTGCTTGATGTTTCTGAGGCGAGCTACCGGCACGCAACTTGCATTTCCTTCGCCGTCAACGAAGACTGCGGCTCGCCGCATTGATGCAGCCTCTGGCGGCTGCATCCCGGAAGCTGACCTGCTTCGCGGCCCTCCTGGCTCAAAGTCCTCGTGACGCGATTCCCAAAGCTTCCTGATTTTCCATAGCCCTCGTGCGCGGCAGGCCAGTCCGCACGGCCGATCACGTTCAGCCGCGCTCTCCGGAGCGTGTCGATCTCACTTAGGAAGCAAGGGAACCATTGATGTCGTATCTCGCGCCTTCGGAATTCGTCACCAAGATGGTGGATGCGGGCGAGTCCAAGATCTTCATGTCCACCCGGGATACCATCATCCGCGCCTACATGGCCGGCGCCATCCTGGCATTGGCAGCCTGGTTCGCCGTCACGATCAACGTCAACACGGGCCAGCCGCTGATCGGCGCGCTCTTGTTTCCGGTCGGCTTCGTCATGCTCTATCTCTTGGGCTTCGACCTGCTGACCGGCGTCTTCGTGCTCTCCCCCCTCGCTCTGATCGACAAACGCCCGGGTGTCACGCTCAGTGGCGTGCTGCGCAATTGGGGTCTCGTGTTCGTCGGCAACTTCGCCGGCGCCTTCACCGTGGCCTTCATGATGGCTTTCGTCACGACCTTCGGCTTCACCCAGGCGCCCGACAAGGTCGGCGCGGCCATCGGCAATATCGGCGAAGGGCGCACGCTGGGCTATGCCGCGCACGGCGCGGCAGGCATGGCGACGCTGTTCCTGCGGGGCATGCTCTGCAACTGGATGGTCTCGACCGGCGTCGTCGGCGCCATGATCTCGACCTCGGTCCCCGGAAAGGTCATCGCGATGTGGATGCCGATCCTGGTGTTCTTCTACATGGTGTTCGAGCATTCCGTGGTGAACATGTTCCTGTTCCCGTCGGGCCTGATGCTGCACGCCAAGTTCTCGATCATGGACTATCTGATCTGGAACGAGATCCCGACCGTGCTCGGCAACCTCGTCGGCGGCCTCGCCTTCACCGGCATGACCCTCTATGCCACGCATGTCATGACCCTGCCGAAGCGCCAGGCCGGCAAGGCTGCGAAGCCCCGCGTTGCGGCCTGATCGAATCCATCTCGACAGGGGAGCCTCGCCCGAGCACGGTGAGACTCCCCTTTGCCGGTGGCGACGATGACCCGCGGACTCCAGATTTCGGTCGGCCAGCATTCCGACAAGGGCCGCAAGCCCATCAACCAGGACTTTCACGGCGTCCTGATTCCGGAAGAGCCGCTGCTCAGCCTGAAGGGCATTGCGGCCGTCCTCGCCGACGGCATCTCCTCCAGCACGGTGAGCCAGATCGCCAGCGAGTCGGCGGTCAAGAGCTTCCTGATGGACTATTACTGCACGTCGGAATCCTGGACGGTGAAGACCTCCGCCCGCCGCGTGCTGGACGCGACCAATTCCTGGCTGCATGCGCAGACGCGCAAGAGCCAATATGCCTATGACCGCGACAAGGGCTATGTCTGCACCCTCAGCGCCATGGTCATCAAGGCGACCACCGCGCACATCTTTCATGTCGGCGACTGCCGCGTCTACCGCGTCGCCGGCAAGACGCTCGAGCAACTGACCGACGATCACCGCATCATCGTATCGTCCGAGCAGACCTATCTCGGCCGCGCGCTCGGCATCAATCCGCAGCTCGAGATCGACTATCAGGCGTTCGAGGTCGAGGCCGGCGACACCTTTCTGCTGGCGACCGACGGCGCTTACGAATTCGTCGAGGCACGCTTCGTCACGAGCGCGCTGAACGAGCATGCGGGCGATCTCGACGCGGCAGCGAAGGCCGTCGTCGAGGAAGCCTACCGGCGCGGCAGCGACGACAACATCACCGTCCAGATCCTGCGCATCGACGCGGTGCCTCAGCGCGAGCCGGCCGGTATCTTCAATCAGACCGCACAATTGCCGCTTCCGCCGCTGCCTGAGCCGCGTGCGATCTTCGACGGCTATCGGATCGTCCGCGAGATTCACGGCAGCAGCCGCAGCCACATCTATCTTGCCGTCGACGTGGAGACCGGGGAACCGGTCGCGCTCAAGCTGCCGTCGGTCGACTTGCGCGACAATGCCGCGTACCTGAAGCGCTTTTTAATGGAGGAGTGGATCGCGCGACGCATCGACAGCCCGCACGTGCTGAAGCCGCGGTCACAGTCGAGGCGGCGCAGCTACCTCTACGTCGCGACCGAATTCGTCGAGGGGCAGACCCTGAAGCAGTGGATGATCGACAATCCGCGCCCCGATCTCGAAACCGTCCGCGGGCTGGTCGAGCAGATCGCGGCGGGCCTGCGCGCCTTCCACCGCATGGAGATGCTGCATCAGGACCTCAGGCCCGACAACATCCTGATCGACAAGACCGGCACGGCCAAGATCATCGATTTCGGATCGGTCAGGGTCGCCGGCGTGGCCGAGGCCGCGCCTCGCGAGGAGGCCGACGAAATCCTGGGAACGGTCCAGTATACGGCGCCGGAATATTTTCTTGGACAGGGCGGCTTACCGCGCTCCGACATGTTTTCGCTGGCAGTGATCTGCTACCAGATGCTGACGGGAAAGCTTCCCTACGGCACCCAAATCGCCAGGATCCGGCGCAAGGCGGACGTGCGCAGGCTCCAGTATCGTCCGGCGGACGACGACCGCAATGTGCCGGCCTGGGTCGATGGCGCGCTCAGGCGCGCGCTCCATCCCGATCCCTACAAGCGGCACGAGGACCTGTCCGAATTCGTCCACGAGCTTCGCACGCCCAACCCGGCCTATCTCGACACGCGAATGACGCCGCTGTTGGAGCGCAACCCGCTGATGTTCTGGAAGGTGACGTCGGCGGCGCTCGCCTGCGCGGTCATCGGGCTGCTGGCGCTGCTGCACGCGCGCTAGAGCGCGTGCTCATGAGGCGCAGGCGTGAGCTTCTGGCGGCTAAACGGACATGCGGCTGGTCGGCGCACAGTCGCTTCTTACTCCGAGCGATCATGGGCAAGGTGCCGTTCCGCCCCAGCCCACTTCACACATCCTCGCGTAGAGTTTCTTAGCTACACGCAACCATTTATTAGTATCCTTGCCTGCAGATAGAACTCAACTTGTAATTGATGTTGCAGGGGCGTTTTGCGCGTCTTCGCGGGTGTAGAGGCAATGCGCGGCGTTGCTGCGCTGTCGGTGGTCTGCGGACACGCGGTTAGCGCGCGACCCGACATGGTCGGCCCGGGTGTTGCCGAAGGCGTCCTCACCCTTCTTGCAAGCGGCGTCGACATCTTCTTTGTCATTTCCGGCTTCATCATCGCAACCACGGCGGCGGCGCACCGCGACGCGTTGAGCTTCATCTTCAGACGAGCGGTTCGAATTTATCCGGTCTACTGGCTTGTGTTGCTGGCGGCGTTCGCCAGCTCGTCCTGGATCGATCTGTCGCCGGAGAAACGTCCGCCGCTCGACCTTGGCCTCATCTTCGCGTGGACATATCCGAACTGGTACCTTGGCCCGGCCTGGTCGATTGCTTTCGAATTGCATTTCTATGCGGCAGTTGCGGCCATCCTCGCCATCGCGCCGAACCGGTTGTTCGAACTGCTGTTCGCGGGGCTCGGCATGGTCGTTATTGCCCTCGTATTCCGCCTGCAGCTTGGCATCTATTCCCATCCCCTGGTCCTGGAATTCGGCGCTGGCGCCGGCATCGCCTATCTCCACAGGAACGGTCGATTGCTCTTTTCGCGCCATGCTCTGGCAACTTCAGCCGGCCTGTTCGCTGTCGGATGGTACTGGATATTCGTGTCCGGATCGGCCGACCCGCAATTCGCGCGCGTGCCAACCTATGGCCTCGCTGCGGGATTGCTCATCCATGCCGTGGTGTCCGCCGAGATCGAAGGGCGGTCCTTTTCGCCAATCCTGCAATGGTTCGGCAAGATTTCGTACTCGCTGTATATCGTCCATTACCTGGTGATAAAATGGATGATCAACTTTACCGAGGTGTGGCTGTTATCGACGGCCGCGACAATCGTCGCCGGCATTCTGCTCTCCATCGGCCTCGCCTGGGTCTTGCACATCATCATTGAGGCGCCGCTCATCAGATGGGGCCGCGGGTGGAGCACCGACCAACAGACCTCGGATGCCCAGAGACGAGAGGGGGCCGTGCATATTCCAGCACGGGTCGACTAAGCACTCCGCGCCGGTTCACGCGAGCGGCGATTGCCGTTCTTGGCTGCCAGCTTGTTATCACCCGCCGCCGGCGGGGAGCCGTCACGCCGGCTCCGCCGCCTTCACCCCCAGCGGCTTCGGCGCCATGCCGCCGCCGGGCTTGAGGTGGAATTCGTAGGACATCAGATGCCACTGCCCGTTCGCTTTGGTGCCGTCGGGCATCTCAGCATCGCTGCGCGGCTCGACCTTGGCAACGAGGTCGTCCTTGACGCCGAACACGACGTCGGAATCCAGATACTTGTCGCCGCCGATGAAGACGTGGGTGATCAGCGGCTCATAACCCTTCGCATTGACCAGAAAGTGCACATGCGCCGGGCGCATCGGGTGACGACCCGTCTGCACGATCATCTCGCCGACGGGACCGTCGGTCGGGATCGGATAGCTGCACGGCAGGATGGTGCGGAAGAAGAAGCGGCCGTCATCATCGGTGATGAAGCGCGCCCGCGCCGAGGCGCCGACCTCGTCATAATTCGGCTTCTGGGAATCGTAGAAGCCGTCATCGTCGGCATGCCAGACGTCGACGGGAACGCCGGCGAGCGGCTTGCCGTTAAGGTCGGTGACGCGGCTCTGCACGAACATCCGTTCGCCCGTCTGATTGTTCGGCGAGATGTCGGTGCCGTGCGCGGTCACCTTGTGCTCGCCGACATAGAACGGGCCGAGCACCGTGGTCTGTGTGGCACCCTCGCGGTCGCGATGGTTGACGGCGTCGACCAGCATGGAGACGCCGAGCACGTCGGACAAGAGGATGAACTCCTGGCGCGTGTCGGTGCATTTCTGCCCGGTCCGGGTCAGGAAATCGATGGCGTATTCCCATTCCTCGAAGGTCAGGCCGGTCTTGCTCACGTAATCGTGCAGCGACTTCACCAATTCCTGCAGCAGGAATTTTGCCCGCGTATCAGGCGTCCGGTCGAAGCTCCGAACGACGGCTTCGGTGAGTTCGGTCTCGTTGAACTGCGTCATGATGCGTTGCCCTCGCGTTTTTCTCGTTGGCCCGGGCGGGCTCCCTGGAGGCGTTCCGAGACCGAGCCTACACCAGTCGCCCCAGCCGCGTTAAGCGCAACCGACTTGGAATGGGGCCGCCATTTCGGTATCAACTTTCCGACAAAACGCCCCGGAGGAACTGATGCTCGCCCCCACCCCCGCCTCGCCCGAATCCGTCGGCATGTCCAAGGCCGCGCTTGACCGCGTCGACGCGCATCTGAAGAACCGGTACATCGATGCCGGCCGCTTCCCGGGGACCCAGCTTCTCGTCTACCGCCGCGGCAAGATCGCTCACAGCTCGGTGCAGGGCTTTGCCGACGTCGAGCGCAAGGTGCCGGTCAAGGACGACACCATCTACCGCATCTATTCCATGACCAAGCCGCTCACCAGCGTCGCCTTCATGATGCTGGTCGAGGAAGGCCTCGTCGCGATCGACGAGCCCGTCGCCAAATACATTCCGGAATGGAAGGATCTCGGCGTCTTCGTCGCCGGCACCTATCCGGCCTTCCTGACCCGGCCGCCGTCGCGGCCGATGCTGATCGTCGACCTGCTGCGCCACACCTCCGGCCTGACCTACGGCTTCCAGCAGCGCTCCAATGTCGATGCCGCCTATCGCAGCGAGAAGATCGGCGAGGTCGAGAAGTCCGGCACGCTGCAGACCATGATCGAGGGCCTCGCAAAGATCCCGCTGGAATTCTCGCCGGGCGAATCCTGGAACTACTCGGTCTCAACCGACGTGATCGGCTATCTCGTCGGAAAGATCTCGGGGATGCCTTTCGAGCAGTTTCTCAAGCGGCGGATTCTCGATCCGCTCGGCATGACCGACACCGATTTCCACGTGCCCGCCTCGAAGGCGCATCGCTTCGCCGCCTGCTACTCCGCGGACCCCGGCGGCGGCATGACCTTCCATGCCGGCCAGCGCCGCGAGGGGCTGACGCTTCAGGACGATCCGACGACGAGCTCGTTCCTGTCGCCGCCCTCCTTCATCTCCGGCGGTGGCGGATTGTGCTCGACGGTCGCCGACTATCTCACCTTCTGTCGCGCCCTGCTCAATGGTGGTGAGCTCGGCGGCGTCAGGCTGATCGGGCCGAAGACGCTGGCGCTGATGACGACGAACCACATCCCGGGCGGACGTGCACTGCCGGAGGTGTCGCGCTCGCTGTTCTCCGAGGCCACTTATAACGGCATCGGCTTCGGTCTCGGCTTCGCCGTCACCATGCGCCCGGCCGAGACGCTGATCGCCGGCAGCCCAGGCGAGTACAATTGGGGCGGCGCGGCCACGACCTCGTTCTGGATCGATCCGGCCGAGGACCTGATCACCATCTTCATGACGCAGGTGCTGCCGTCGAGCGCCTATCCGATCCGCCGCGAGCTGCGCAGCATGGTCTACGCTGCGATCACCGAGAGCAATCTGTAACGGATCGAAGCAATCCCGCCGCGTCAGCAGCGGGATTGCACCATCAGGCCGTCATCTAAGCATCTCCGGCACGATCAGACGCGGCAGGAACAGTGACACGCTGGGCCAGACGATGACAGCGGCCAGCACGAGCAGCATCGGGATCAGCATGATCACCGTGTCCTTCAGGGCATAGCGCAGCCGCACGCCGGCGATCGAGCAGGCGATCATCAGACACAGGCCGTAGGGGGGCGTCACCAGTCCGAAGGCGAGCGATACGATGGAGATGATCGCGAACTGGACCGGATGGAGATCGACCGACTTGGCGAGCGGCTCCAGCACGGTGCCGACGATGATGATGGCCGGGATGGCGTCGAGGAAGCAGCCCACCACGAGAAAGCAGAAGGAGATGAAGAAGCCGGCAGTGACAGCTCCCATGCCCCAGGTCGAGACGTTGGCCAGCAGCTCCTGGGGGATCTTGTAATAGGCGAGCAGCCAGCCGAAAGCGCTGGCGGTGCCGACGCAAAACAGGGCCACGCCGGCAAGACGTCCGGTGTCGAGCAAGGCCTTGTACAATTCGCGTAGACCTGTCTCGCGATAGAAGAACATCGATAGCACGATGGAGTAGAGCACCGCGACGCAGGCGGACTCGGTTGCTGTAAACCAGCCGAGCAGAATGCCGCCAACGATGATGAACGGCGTCATCATGGCCGGTATCGACCGCCAGATGGCGTACCGCATCTCGGCCCAGGTCGCCTTCGGATAGGTCGGGTAGCCGCGACGCACCGCATAGACGTGCACCGTCGCCACCTGCGCACCCGCGATCAGCAAGCCCGGCACGATGCCGGCGAGGTACATCGCCGCAATCGAGGTCGAAATCAACCCGCCCCAGACGATCATGAGGATCGACGGTGGGATGACGACTGCGAGAACCGCGGACACTGCCGTGATGGCGATGGAGAAGGAGAGATCGTAGCCCTCCTTGGTCTGCGCATCGATGAAGATCTTCGACTGGCTGGCCGCATCCGCGGTGGAAGAGCCCGAGATGCCCGCAAAGAACACCGACAGCACGACGTTGATCTGCGCCAGCGATCCCGGCCAGTGCCCGACCATCGAGCGCGACAGCGCCACCAGACGGTCGGTGATGCCGCCGATGCTCATCAGGTTCGCCGTCAAGAGGAAGAACGGCACCGCGAGCAGGATGAAGGAATTGTAGGCGTTGAAGGTTTCTTGCGCGAGTGTCATCAGCGACAGGCGTGGCTCGATCAGCAGAATCGGCACGCAGGCAAGGCCGAGCGCGAATGCAACCGGCACGCGCACGATGAGCAGGCCGATGAAGCCTCCGAACAGCACCATCGCGGCCTGTCCGGCAGAAAGTACTGTGCCGCTCATCTCTGTGCCCCGACCAGAACGCGTATTTCATCGATGATCTGTTCACCCGCAAAGACGATCCAAGTCAGGCCGGCCACGGGCCAGGCGACGTGGATCAGCCAGAGCGGCAGATCGGCCAATTCCGACGTTCTGTTCCAGGCAAAACGGGTGAACTCGATGCCGGCGGTTACGAACACCAGCGCCAGCGCCAGCACGCCGAGCCGGGCGAGAATCCGCACCGCGGCCTCCGACCGCCGCGACAGGTCGGGCCACACGTCCACCTCGAAATGCTGCGCCTCCCTCACACCGACCATGGCCCCGATCATGATCGTCCAGATGAACAGGAATCGCGCCATCTCCTCGGTCCAGATGTAGGAGGGAATGAACGGCGTGTAGCGCGAGACGATCTGCAACGTGACGGGGATGACCAGGATGCCGACGCAGGCGGCGAGCAGGAATTCCAGCAATTTCGCATAGGCCGCGGTGACGCGACGCCACAGCGACGGCGTGGACGGGACGTGCATGTCGGACATTGGAGCTCCGTACGGCGCTGATCCGCCACGTCCGGGCAGGAAGCGGGGCCTGCCCGGACTGTCGTCGGCGGACAGAGCGACCTCAGACGACGTTGATCTTCTCGTAAATGCCTTCCGCGCCGATCTCCTTGGCGTAGGTGGCCATCACGGGATCGGCGAGCTTCTTCATGGCGTCCCGCTCTTCGAACGGAACGCGCTTGAGCTTGCCGGCCTTCTCGAGCGTGTCGAGCTTGACGACCTCTTCGCTCGACTCCAGCTGGCGGCCGTAGTCGCCGGCCTCCTTGCCCGCCTTCATGATCGCGTCCTGCAGATCCTTCGGCAAGGTCTTCAGCGTCTTCACCGAGAAGCAGATCGGCCGGATCGATACGGCGTGCTGGGTCAGGCTGAGATGCGGGGCCACTTCGTAGAACTTCATCGCCTCGACGCCGGCCGCCTCGTTCTCGCCGGCCGAGATCACGCCGTTCTGGATCGCGTTGTAGATTTCGTTGTAGGCGATCACGGTCGGGCTCATGCCGACGGCCGCAAAGGTCTTCGACCAGATCGGCGCCCCCTGCACGCGGACCTTGAGGCCCTTGAGATCGGCGAGGTTCTTGAGCGGCTTGTTGGCGAAGATGTTGCGGATGCCCCCGCCGGCGTAACCGATCAGAACGACCTCGGCCTTGGCCGCGACCTCGTCGGCGATCGGCGCCAGGATGTTGGCTTCGACGACCTTGTTCATGTGCTCGATGCCCTTGAACACGAAAGGCGCATCGATGAACGGGGCCGCCTTGGCGAAGGTCGACATGTGAGCCGGCGAGACGATGCCGTAATCGACCGCCTTCCCCTGCGACATGTACTCGAAATACTGCTTCTCGAGGCCGAGCGAGGAGTTCTTGTGCAGGGTGAAGTTGACCGGCTTGCCGTAGTACTTCTTCACCAGCTCCTCGAACCGGATCAGCGCCCGGTTGAAGGCATGGTCGTCATTGAACTGGACTGCGCCGTTCAGCGTGATCGGAGCTTGCGCCCTGAGGATCGACGGCATGCCAAGCGTGGCCGCCGCAGTGGTTGCACCGATACCAGCGAGAAATGACCTTCGCCTCATCGTCTCCCCTCCCTTTGATGCTCCAGCCCTGTCGCCGGGCCGTGAGCGCAGCCGCTCTGCGGCTTGCGAGAGGCAAGCGTATGAAAAACCGCAGCGCGACGGAAGTCCTTTCGCATGCGCTGGCGGTGCTCTTCGTCGCGGGGCTACTCCCTCACGACCTGCTGCACTGCAACTTGCGCTCCTGGCGGCGCGTGGCAATCCGAAAGGCGGCCTGCGTCCTGCCATCGCGAGGCCGTCGCGAAAATCGTGGCGCAGCCCAACTCGCGACCGTATGGTCTGCGCAAAACCATAGTCCGGCGCCGTTGCGCTGGAACCGGGACGCCCACGCTTGTCAAAGCTCACACTGCCGGTCCGGCTCGCCCTCCTGGTCGCGGGAACGATGTTGCCGCTGATCGTCTTTGCGGTCGGCCTTGCCTATTCCAACTATCGCCAGGATCGCAGCGAGGCGACGCGCCGGGTGCTGGAGACGGTGCGAAGCATGCGCCTCGTGCTCGACTCCGAGGTGCAGCGGATGACGGGCGGCTTGCAGGTGCTCGCGCTCAGCAATTCCTTGCAGAGCGGTGATTTCGAGGGCTTCCGCCGGCTGGCTGCCGAGTTCTCGAGCCAGTATGGCGTCGACAGCGTCCTGCTGTTGGCCGACAGATCCGGCCATCAGCAGTTTTCGACAGCCACGACGCAAACAGCGGATTTGCCCCCCCGCAACAATCGCGAGATCGTCGAGCGCGTATTTGCAAGCAAGGCGCCGCAATATTCCGACCTGTTCGTCGGTTCGACCAAGAAACGGCCGATCGTGACCGTGGAAGTTCCCGTACGGCGCAATGGCGAGGTCGCCTATGCGCTCTCCTTCAGTCCGCCGATCGCGCTGTTCCAGAAATTGGTCGAGCAGCAGCGGCCAAACGATCAATGGACGGTGTCGCTGCTGGACACCAAGGCTCGCGTGTTCGCGCGCACACCCAACCCCGCCGAGACGTTCGGCAAGCAGGCCTCCGGGGCACTCTACGATGAGATGTCCCGGACGCCGGAGGCGGCGCTTTCGACCGTTTCGCTCGACGGCGTCGCGCTGTCCTCCGCCTTCACCAGATCGCAGCTGACCGGCTGGACGGTCGTGGCCGGCGTCGCCGAGAGCTCGCTGATCGCGCCGCTCTGGCGCGACATCGCGATCACCAGCCTGATCGGCGGCATCCTGCTGCTGGTTGGCCTCACATTTGCCGTCAGGATGGCCACCACGATCGCGCGCGGCGAGATGCTGCACAATCTGCTGATCGAGGAGCTCAACCATCGCGTCAAGAACACGCTCGCCCTGATGCAGGCGATCGCGGTGCAGACCTTCCGCAGCGCCAGCCGGGACGAGCGGACCAAGTTCGAGGGCCGGCTCGGCGCGCTGGCCGAGGCGCACAACCTCTTGAGCCAGGAGAAATGGGCGGGCTCGGAGCTCCGGGACGTGATCGTCCGCGCGCTCCAGCCTTTCCTGCTGAGCAATTCCGACCGCATCCGCATGGCCGGCCCGGCCGTGCCGCTGTCGCCGCGGCTCGCCGTGGTGCTGTCGATGATCGTGCACGAGATCGCCACCAACGCCGCGAAATACGGCGCGCTGTCCAACGAGACCGGCCGGGTGACGCTGGACTGGGAAGTCATCGCTGATGCGCCGAAGCCGCGACTGCGGCTGATCTGGACCGAGACCGGCGGGCCGCCGGTGACGGCACCGATACAACGCGGCTTCGGCTCGCGCCTGATCGAGCGCAGCGCACGCGACCAGCTCGATGGTGAGGCAACCGTCGACTTCCTGCCGCGCGGCGTGGTCTGCACGGTGATATGCACGCTGGACTAGCCGTGATGCAGGCGTCCCCATGACGCATATCGCAACGCAGCACAGTCATGCTGCGACAATTGCGCTTGCCCGTACCCAATCATCCGATGTTAAACATCGGATGATTGTGAAGCTGCCGTGCGTCGCAGCCAATGACAAAATGAACCGGCCGCGACAGGCCGGACGGGAGAAACGTACGAGTGGCAGGAGCGCGCCCGAGCCCCGTCGACAAACTGATCAAGCCCGGCCGCATTCGCGCCGTGCTGACGACGCTCGGCCGCGAGATCGCCCAGGATCTCATTCCCGTCGGAACGTCCCTGCCGCCAGAGCCCGAACTCGAAACCCGCTTCGGCGTCGGGCGCGGCGTGGTGCGCGAGGCCATCAAGACTCTTGCCGCGAAAGGCCTCGTCAGCGTGCGGCCGCGCCACGGCACGCACGTGCTGCCGCGCCACGAATGGAGCCTGCTCGACCGCGACGTGCTGAGTTGGCTCGTCGGCCAGGACGAGCCGGACCGCGGCCTTCTGCTGGCGATCCAGGAGGTGCGCTCGATCATCGAACCTGCAGCCGCAGCTCTCGCCGCGGAACGCGCCACCAGGAACGACCGCTGGCGGATCGACACGGCCCTGGCCGCGATGCAGACCGCAAAGGACCAGGCCAGCGCCCTCGCAGCCGACAAGGCATTCCATCTCGCCATCCTGGACGCGACCCACAACCCGGTCCTCCAGGGCTTTCGCGGCGCGATCGACACCATCCTGAGCACCGTCTTCACCGTCGCCGTCGTCAGCCCCGGCGGCTGGTTCAGGGATAATCTGCCGAACCACGTGGCGGCGGCGCGAGCCATCGAGAGCGGCGACCCGGAGAAGGCGCGCGCCGCGATGGAGCGGCTGCTGGGCTACACCCGATTGAAGCTTTCGAAACGGAAGACGGCCATCGCCGCGGCCAGCCGTAAAACGGACGGATCGGCCCTGCGCTCGCCCAGGAAGCCGAGCCGCAAGAGCAAGAGGAAACGCCATGGACCGTGACACGAAAGGCTCGGCACAGATCCCAGCTCCGCCCGCGATCGCGAGAGGCGCCACCGACGGAGATATGCGATTGCACCAGACGTGGTTACGATATCGGGAATGATCAGCGTGAAATGCCGACACAGGCATGGCTGAGCGTCAGGGAGGTCAAATGCAGGTGACGGGCAGTCTGAAGGGCCGATCGTCGCGGCTGATCCGCAGCGTCAATTCGCTGGCGGGCGCTGCGATGTTCGTCGCGCCGCTGCTTGCGCTGGTCGCGATCTGGGCGATCGTCGTCCCGCTGTTCAACGTCAATCCGCGCGTGTTTCCCCCGGTCGCTGCGGTCGGCGCGGCCGCGCTTGACTCGATCCGCGACGGCACGTTGTTCGCCCATGTCGGCGCCAGCCTCTTGCGTGTCGGCCTGGGCACACTGATCGGGATCGCCGCCGCCGTGCCGCTCGGCATCGCCATGGGCGTCAGCCCGACGGTCGCGGCCTTCCTGACGCCGCTGTTCCGCTTCTTCTCGGTGCTCGCCGGCATTGCCTGGATCCCGATCGCGACGCTGTGGTTCGGCTACGGTTTTGGCGCGATCGTCTTCGTGATCTTCAACGCCGTGTTCTTCGTCGTCGCCTACAACACCCTGCTCGGCGTCAGGACCATCCCGCACACGCTGCGCAACGCTGCCGCCTCGCTCGGCGCCGGCCGCTGGGCGCTGCTCACCGAAGTGCTGCTGCCGGGCGCGCTCCCCAACATCGTCACCGGCATTCGGACCGGCCTTGGCTTCGCCTGGCGCGGGTTGATCGCCGCCGAGATGATCGCGACCAATGTCGGGCTCGGCTATATGCTGTTCGTCGCGCGCGACTTCTACCGCACCGAGGTGATCGTGTTCGGCATGATCGTGATCGGCGTGCTCTGGCTTCTGATCGACCGCCTGCTGCTGGTCCCGCTGGAACGCGCGACCATCGAGCGGTGGGGCATGGTGAGGCGCGCATGAATCTGATGCTGCAAATCTGGGCCGGCTACGCTCGCATGACCCGCCGCTGGCCGGGGATCTCCGCCATCATTCCTTTCATCCCGGTGCTGGCGCTGTGGACGGCGGTCAGCGAGTCCGGATTGTTTCCTCGCGCGTTCTTTCCGGGCCCGGGCGATGTGACGCGCGCGTTCTTCACGCTCACTTACAAGGGCATCCTGCCCGATTATCTCCAGGACAGCCTGATCCGGCTCGCGACCGGCGCCGCCGTCGGCATGGCGCTCGGTATTCCCTTGGGCATCCTGATCGGCACCAGCCGCTGGGCGCACCGCATCTGCTGGCCGGTGCTGCTGTTCCTCCAGGCCATCGGCGACATCGCCTGGCTGCCGATCCTCTTGATCTGGTTCGGCTTCGGATTGACGACGATGACCTTCGTCATCGTCTACACCGTGCTGTTCCCGGTCGTGCTCAACACCGTGCTCGGCGTCGAATCCGTGCCGCGGGACCTCGCGCGCGCCGCCTTGAGCCTCGGCGCCTCTCGCGCACGCGTGCTGTGGGAGGTGACGCTGCCGGGCGCGCTGCCCAACATCATCACCGGCCTGCGCAACGGGCTCGGCTATGGCTGGCGCGCGCTGATCGCGGTCGAGATGATCGTCGGCACGTCGGGCATCGGATTCATGATGTTCGACGCCCGCCGCGCCGGTTCGACCGTCGAGATCATCCTCGGCATGATCATCCTGGGATTGCTCTGGTACATCGTGGACGCCTGGATCCTCGCGCCGATCGAGCGCGCGACCGGCCAGCGTTGGGGATTGGTGACATCATGAAGACGCTCTCGCTGCGCAATCTCGGCAAGACCTATTTCGATCCCTATGCGGGCGCGCACGTCACCGCCGTCCACGACGTCTCGCTCGACGTCGAACCCGGCGAATTCATCTCGGTGGTCGGCCCCTCCGGCTGCGGCAAGACGACGATCCTGAACATGATCGCCGGCTTCATCCCCTATTCGAAGGGCGACATCCTGCTCGACGGCAAGCCGGTGCACGGGCCCGGCCCCGAACGCGGCGTCGTGTTCCAGTCCTTCGCACTGTTTCCCTGGAAGACGGTGCTCGACAATGTCGGCTTCGGCCCGAAGATGCGCGGCGTGCCGAAAGCCGAGCGCGACCGCATCGCGCGCGAATATCTGGCGCTTGCCGGGCTCTCGCACGCGGCGCACCGCTATCCCAACGAGCTCTCCGGCGGCATGCAGCAGCGCGTCGGCGTGGTGCGCGCGCTCGCCAACAACCCCGACGTCCTCTTGATGGACGAGCCGTTCGCCAGCGTCGACGCGCAGACGCGCATGACGCTCCAGGAGGAACTGACCCGCATCTGGCAGGAGCGCAAGCCGACGGTGATCTTCATCACCCACGACGTGCCGGAGGCGGTGTTTCTCGCCAACCGCGTCGTCGTGCTGTCGAAGGGACGCGTGCTCGACGAGATCGCGGTCGACCTGCCGCGGCCCCGGGTCTGGGACGACCTCGTCAAGGACGACCGCTTCAAGCAGCTCTCGGCGCGCGTGCTGCAGATGGTGCGCGCGGCATGAGCATCGCCTCCGAAGCCTTGCGATCATCCAAGGTGCGAATCGTGCTCGGCGCGATCGCCGCATGGGCGCTGTTTCAGCTCTGGCTGACGATCGCGGCGCCGTCAAAGATTTCGCCGGAGCTCAAGGGCACATCGGAGAAGGTGAACGTGCAGGTCGAGCTGCCGTTCATGCCGGAGCGCTTCCACGTGCTCGCGTTCCAGCAATATGGACGCGTCTCGGGCACGGACGAGCATTCCATCGAACTTCGCGGTGTCAAAAGAACGGACCTCAACGCCGTGGCCCGACCTTACTGGGTCACGGCGGTGGGGCCGATAAAAGAGGGAGGCTGAGGACATGAAACGACTGTTGCTGCTTGCGATCGCGCTTTTGGCCGGCATGGTGCCGGCGAGCGCCCAGACCTTGACGAAAGTGAAAGCGGGCATGGTCACCGGCATCGACCAGATCGGCTTGCCGATCGCGCTCGAGCGCGGCTTCTTCGAGAAGCACGGGCTCGACGTCACGATCGCGCGCCCCTACGCGACCGGCGTCGACGCGCTGAACGCGCTGCAGGCCGGCGAGAGCGAGATCGTGCAGGTCGGCGTGCCCATGATCGGCGCCGTGCTGCGCGGCATGGATCTCGTCGCGCTCGGCAATTACAGCGGCAACGCCACCAAGGCCGGCTCCGACGCAACCATGGCAATCATCGCGCGCGAAGGTTCGGGCATCGTCAAGGGCGACCTGTCGACGCTGAAAGGCAAGAAGATCGCGGCGTCCTTCGGCACGATCAACCATCTCTACATCCTGGCGACGCTGGAGAAGGCCGGCCTGAAGCCCGACGACGTGACATTGGTCAACACGCCGCCGCCGGACATGACCGTCGCCCTGCTCGCCAAAGGCATCGATGCATTCTCGGGCTGGGATCCCTGGCCGATCGTCGCCGGCAAGGATGTGCCGGGTGCGGTCGAGATCATCCGCGGGGGCGACGTGATTTCGTACATCGGCTTCAACGTCGCGCTTCGCCCCTGGGTGCAGGCCAATGGCGAGACCATCGAGAAATTCCTTGCAGCAGTCTCCGAGGCCGACCAATGGATGCGCAAGAACCCGAAACAGGCGGCGCAAGTCGCCACGCGCTGGATTCCGGGCCTGAAGCAGGAGGTCGCGGAAGCCGCGATGCAGTTCAACATCCAGCAGGCCGACCGCCGGCTGTCGGCGAACAATTACCGCGCGCTGTGGAGCGCCGAGGACCGGCTCTCCCGGCTCGGCATCCTGAAATCGACCTTCGACGTCAATGCGCATATCGAGCCGAAGCACATTCTCAAGGTCATGAAGGATCGTCCCGAGCTGTTCGCCGACCTGCCGCCGATCCCGGAGACGGCGGCGATCACGCCGGGCTATGTGTTCAAGCCCTGAGCCGGCGGCACACATCGAGATCGGCGCGCTCAATGCGCCGGTCTCGCCACGCATTGGATTATTGTTCGAGCGCGGCCTTTCGGAGAACCGCAGCACGGTTCTCCGAAGCGCGCCCTAACCGATCGTCTGCAGCGCCGGAAACGTCTCGAGCAGCCAGATGCTCACATTCGAGACCGCACCGGTGAGAAAGCCGATGCCGGTGATCACCATCAAGACGCCCATGGCGCGCTCGACATTGACGAGGTGGCCCTTCATGCGCGCGAACAGCGCTGAGAACTGTTCGATCATCAGGGCCGCGAGCAGGAAGGGAATACCCAGCCCCAGGGAATAGACCGCGAGCAGGCCGGCGCCCTTCGTCACCGTGGCTTCCGCCGCGGCGATCGAGAGGATCGCGGCGAGGATCGGGCCGATACAGGGCGTCCAGCCGAAGGCGAAAGCAAGGCCCATGATATAGGCACCCCAGAGGCCGACCGGTTTGGGGATCGGCAGCCGTCCCTCGCGCATCAAGAGGCCGATGCGCGTCAGGCCGAGGAAGTGCAGGCCCATGATGATAATGACGATGCCGGCGAGAATCGACAGCTCCGCCGACCAGGCACGGATCAGCCCGCCGACCAGCGAAGCGCTGGCGCCGAGCGCCACGAACACCGTGGAAAAGCCGAGCACGAACAGAAGCGCCGACATCATGATCGCGCGCTTGGAGGTCGCGACCGGCTCGTCGCTCTCGACATGCTCGATCGTGGCGCCCGTCAGGTAAACCAGATAGGGCGGAACCAGAGGCAGAACGCAAGGCGAGAGGAAGCTGACGAGGCCGGCAATCATCGCCGCCGGGATCGAAACATTTTGCATGACGCAGTCGGAGCCATCTCAGGTGCCGGCGCGGCACGCGGGGATGCGCGCGGCCCGGAGCACCGGCTCTGGTGTAGCGGATGCCGGAGAATGCGCAACCGAGGCGCACGAAAACCAGGGCCCCTCCCGATGCCGTCCGTGATCACAGATGCGGCATCGGGACGCGCACAAACCTCGCCAAAAAGCGAGATTCGGCGGCGCGGCTACTTCACCACGCGGAGCAGCGGACGCCGGGGCTGGTCCTGCGTCTGCTTGGAAGGGGTCGTCGGCTCGCTCATGGCGTTCCGCAACATTTCGTCGCACAGCGCCTTGAGATCGGCGCTGTCAATTCCTTTCAGTTTCATCCGCACGTCGAGAATGACGATGGACAGCATTTCGGCCGACTCGCGGCTGTTGCACTCATGGAGAGCCCTGCGGCACTCCTCGAGTGTTTCCAGCACCGACTGCAACTGTTCGTCTGAATACGACACTGGCGTTCTTTCCGTTAACTCGGCCTGCGAGACGTGTTTGTGGCGCCCCCTTTGGCCCGCATGAGAGACCAAAGATAGCACGAGGCTACTGCGCCTCCGAACCTGATTTCACTGTGTTTCTGCGGTGGGACCGCGGTTCCGGTCACAATCGATCTGCAGCACCATTGGCCATCACCGAACTGGTCCGGGAGCAAACGCCTTGCGCGGTGCGATCGATCCATCGCGGGAGATGGCATCTGCCTTCCCGCAAGAATTTCCATCGCAGACAGCGCCGGCAATCCCGCAGCCATTTCACGGCTCGCAACGGAACTCACGCCCCACCCCTCAGCCGGGCGATAGTCCGCCCGATCCCAACCCAAGACAGCACTCCAATACCGCCCACAAGTTGATAAGGATGACGTTCAAAACTCGTCATTCCCCAACCCGTCGTGGTTGTGGTTTGCGTCAGATTCTGCCACTTTAGCGACCTAAAGGAAATTGTATGCACTCCTTGGCGGCAAGGGGCGTTCCTCTGGCGGAACGCCCAAAGACAAATCTCAGCGGCCTCTCGGATTGGGATACGGCCCGCATATTCCTGGAAGTCGTCCGATGCGGAAGTTTCCGCTCGGCGGCCGAACGCTTGTCGCTGTCGATCAACGCCGTGCGCCGGCGGATCGACGATTTCGAACGCCAGACCGGCACCACCCTGTTCACCCGCGACGTCCACGGCACCCATTTGACCGATGAGGGCGCCCTGGTGGTCTCCGCCGTCGAGCGCATGGAGGCAGCCACGTTCGACGTGCTGCGCGCCAGCGATTCGATGGCCAATGCCCTGTCCGGCGAAGTCCGTGTTGCCGTCACCGAAGGGCTGGGCACGTTCTGGCTGGCCCCGCGCCTGGTCGAATTCCAGCAGGCCTATCCGAAGATCCTGGTGGACCTGCATTGCGCGATGCGCTCGGCCGACGTCTCGCGCCACGAGGCCGACGTCGCCATTCATCTGTCGCGTCCGTCGGCACTCGACATCAAGCTGGTGCGGCTCGGCCGCATGCATCTGATGTTCTGGGCCTCCGAGAAATACATCGAAAAGCATGGCGCGCCGCGCTCGGCGGCGGAGTTGATCAAGCATCGCCTGGTGCTGCAATTCGCCGACCAGCTCGCCGCCAAGGAATCTTTCGAGAGCTTCTTCCCGGGCGTTTCGGAACGCGACCTTCTGGTCATGAAGACCAACGTCTCAAGCGCCAACTACTGGGCCGTCGCGAATGGCGCCGGCATAGGCGTATTCCCGAGCTATGCCATTGCGCTTGGCGGGAAGCTAGTTCCACTGGAAGTCGAGCTGAACCGATCGCTGGATATCTGGCTGTCCTACCATCCCGGTAGCGGCCGTATTCCCCGCGTGCGGCACATGATTGACTGGCTGATCGAGGCTTTCAATCCGGCTCGCTTCCCGTGGTTTAAGGAAGAGTTCGTGCACCCGCATGAATTCAAGGACTCGTACATGGGCGAACCCCTGACCCAGCTCTTCGGGGGATTTTCAACCGAAGAACAAAGGTGAAGAGAGAGATGAAAGCAGCGGCGAAAAGAATGAAGCAGCGCAGTGCGGGCAAGCCGGACATTGAGCTTGGCAAGCGGATCCGCCTGCGGCGCGTCGAGATGAAGATCTCGCAGGCGGAGCTCGGCGAGAAGCTGGGTGTCAGCTTTCAGCAAGTCCAGAAATATGAGAAGGGCGTCAATCGCGTCGGCGCGGCTCGGCTTCAGCAGATCGCCTCCGCCCTCGATGTGCCAGTGACCTTCTTCTACGATGGCGACAACAAGGCTCGCGAAGTCGAGAGCCTGCTCTTCCTCGACTCCGCCTTCAGCCTGCGCTTGCTGCGCGCCTACAGCAAGATCAAGGACCAGACGGTGCAGCGTCAGCTCGTCTCGCTGATGGAATCGATCGCGGCGAACGAGAGCTGAGGTCGATCGGGATCTGGCCTTTACGGCCGATGTTCAATCCGCCGCGTCACGGGGCGCGGCCGGATTGAACGAGATCCGGCGAGATATGTTTCGCGCACCGCGCGGTCTGTTTTGCAGCGGCCTGGCCGCGCTTTGGCGGTTTGCCGCCATTCGTCGAACATGGCGCGCCATGCAATCACAGCACAGGCGGATGCAAGCTCGCCTCCCCTGCGCCGGTTGACCGCGGCGGCGGCTGCGCCGCACATTGCGCTCGGCCACCGACAAGCGAGCGCGCAATGTCCGACATTTTCAGCACGACCGGAACTCCTTACGCCGACGGCAAGATCCTCAAGCACTCGGCCGGCGGCGTCGGCGTGATCACCTTCAACAATCCCGACAAGCGCAACGCGATGTCGCTGGAGATGTGGGAGGGATTTGGCGAGGCGCTGACGGCCTTGCGCGACGACGACACCGTGCGCGTCGTGATCCTGCGCGGCGCCGGAGGCAAGGCGTTCGTCTCGGGCGCCGACATCGGCCAGTTCGAGAAGGCCAGGCACAACGCAGCGGCTTCCGAGGCGTACGCCGAGCGCAGCGCCGCCCAGCGTGCGCTGCTCGCCGACTATCCCAAGCCGACCATCGCCTGCATCGACGGCTATTGCCTCGGCGGCGGCATGCAGGTGGCGATGCTCGCCGACATCCGCCTGGCCGCGCACGGCAGCCAATTCGGCATTCCCGCAGCCAAACTCGGCATCGCCTACGGCTATGACGGCTTGCGGCATCTGGTGTCGCTGGTCGGCCCGTCCTGGGCGCGGCTTCTGATGTACACGGGCATGCGGATCGATTCCGCCGAGGCGCTACGCATCGGCCTCGTCGAGCGCCTGTTCCCGGAGGACGAGCTCTGGGGCGAGACCATGGCGATCGCCGAGACGATCTCGCAGAACGCCCCGCTCGCAATCAAGGCCGCCAAGATCACCATCGCGCAGGTGCTGAAGGACGAGAGCCGGCGCGACATGGAGGCGATCAAGGCGATCGGCAATGCCTGCATGGACTCGGAGGATTTCCGCGAGGGCCGGCAGGCCTTCATGGAGAAGCGCAAGCCGAAGTTCCGGGGTCGCTGAAGCTGAACCGGCGTTCAGGTAGATTAAATTCCTCGTGCAACCTTGCGCAGCCGCAACCACTTGATGACGCGAAAGTTCTCCCGCCACCAACGAGGGAGATTACGATGACACTGAAATTTGCTGTTCTTGGTCTTGCTGCCGTCGGCGGTGTGGCCCTCGCGTCGGGACCGGCCTTCGCGGCAATGCCAAACGGCATCCCGCAGACGGACAAGATTGCAAGCGGTCCCGCGTCCGAAGTCGAGCAGGTGCGTTGGGTGTGTAACCCCTGGGGCCGCTGCTGGTGGCGCCCGAACTATTATCGCGCCTACGGCTATTACGGCGGTCCGCGCTTCTACGGCCCGCGTCCGTGGGGATGGCGCCATCACCATCACTGGCGCCGCTGGTGAACGACAAAGGGGCCCTCGGGCCCCTTTCCTTTGATTACAGCGCCGCGAGCACTGCCTTCGTGATATCCGCCGTGCCGTTACTGCCGCCGAATTCCATCGGCTTGATGCCGCCGGCATAGACCTGGTCCACCGCGCGCGCGATGGTCTCGCCCGCCTCGGCCGCGCTCTCGATGCCATGCTTGTCGGCGAGCCAGTCCAGCATCATCGCCGCAGACAGGATCATGCCGGTGGGATTGGCCTTGCCCTGCCCCATGATGTCGGGGGCGGTGCCGTGGCACGGCTGGAACACCGCGTATTTGTCGCCGATGTCGGCCGAGGGCGCCATGCCGAGTCCGCCGATCAGGCTGGCGGTGATGTCGGAGACGATGTCGCCGAACATGTTCTCCATCACCATCACGTCGAAATCCCAGGGACGCTTCACCAGCATCGCCGAGCAGGCATCAACATAGAGGCGGTCGGTCTTCACCTCTGGATGCTTCCTGGCGATCTCGTCGAAGATGCCGCGGAAGAAGGCAAACGCCTTGAACACGTTCGCCTTGTCGACGCAGGTGAGCATTCCCGGCTTGCCGCGCGCCCTGCGCCGTTCGGCCAGGCGAAACGAGAACTCGAACAGGCGCTCGGACGTCTTGCGGGTGATCACCATGGTCTCGCGCGCGTCCTCATGGGTGACGACGCCCTTGCCCATCGAGGCGAACAGGCCTTCGGTCGATTCCCGGATCACGACCAGATCGATGCCGCGCTGGTCGGCGCCGACGATCGGGCTCGGCACGCCCGGAATGAGCCGCGCCGGACGCACGCCGGCATAGAGATCGAAGATGAAGCGCAGCTCGATCTGCGGCGCGATCTCGGTGTTGTCGGGGTACCGCACCGACGGCAGGCCGCAGGCGCCGAGCAGGATCGCATCCGCCTCCTCGCAGAGCCTGATCGTCGAGTCAGGCATCGATTTGCCGGTCGCGAGATAATGGTTGGCGCCGGCCGGCGCCTCGGTGAAGCGGAAGCGCAGACCCGACTTTTCGCCGACCTTGCGCAGCACCTCGAGCGCCGGCGCCATGACCTCGGGACCGATGCCGTCACCGGCGAGCACGGCAATATGAAAGGCGTTGTTTGCGGACATGGGGTTCCTGTAGGGATGCGTCATCCCGGGGCGGCTCGAAGAGCCGAACCCGGGATCTCGAGATTCTCAGGTGCGCAATTGCGCAACGTAGGTCGGTCATTCGGACCGCCCCGGAATGACGGAGGTTACTACGGCGTCAGCACCGTGCGCCCGACCACGGCGCCCTGCTGCAACTGCAGCAGCGCGTCATTGGCCTTGGCGAGCGGTTGCCGCGTCACCGGGATCGGCGGCACCTTCTTCGTTCGCACGAGTTCGAGCAACTCCTGCGTCTCGCGCAGATTGCCGACATAGCTGCCCTGGATCGTCACGGCCTTGATCGGAATCAGTGGCAGCGCCCAGGTCGCGCCACCGCCGAACAGGCCGACGATGACGAGCTTGCCACCCTTGGTCAGGCAGTCGAAGCCGAGCTGCGTCGTGGCGGCGTTGCCGACAAGGTCGATCACGGCGCGGATCGGGCCGCCAGCTTTCTTGGCGAGCTGCTCCAGCGCGTCCGGCGCCTTGGAATCGACGGTCGCCAGCGCGCCGGCTTTCTCGGCGGCCTCACGCTTCTTCGCGTCGATATCGACCATGATCGCGCCCTTGCCACCCATGGCCTTCAGCAGCGACAGCGCCATCAGGCCGAGGCCGCCGGCGCCGAACATCACGATCGGCGTGTCGAAATGCTGCTCGACCTTCTTCAGTGCGCTGTAGGTGGTGACGCCCGAGCAGGCATAGGGCGCGGTCGTCGCGGGATCGAGCCCCCGGAGGTTGAGCAGGTAGCGCGGATGCGGCACCAGCATGTGGTCGGAATATCCGCCGTCGCAATAGACGCCGAGCGAGCGCGGCGTGAGGCACATGTTCTCGTCGCCGGCCAGGCATGTGGCGCATTTGCCGCAGCCGATCCAGGGATAGACCAGGCCGACATCGCCGACCTTCAGATCGCCCTGGTTGGTCGGCTTCACGTCGGGACCGAAGGCGAGGACTTCGCCGACGGTCTCGTGCCCCATCGTGAGCGGCAGGTTGATGCCGCGGTCCTTCAGTGACAACGGCTTGCGGCCATGGCCGAGATCGTAGCCACCTTCCCAGATGTGGAGATCGCTGTGGCAGACGCCGGCCGCCTTCACCTTGATCAGCACCTGCGTGCCCGATGGCTGCGGCGTCGCCTCGTCGACCTCCTGCAGCGGCGCCTTGAAATCGGCAACCTTGAAACTCTTCATTGGCGTCCTCCCGGAATGCTTCTCGTTCCTGCGCAGCATGCCATGACCGGCGAGACGAGACAAACCCGGGAGCGGTCTTAGTTCAGGCCAGCGGATGATGGCAAGCGGCGAACTGGCCGGGTGCGATCTCGCGCAACTCCGGTATCTCCGCGCTGCATCGCTGATCGGCCCGCGGGCAGCGGGTGCGGAAGCGGCAGCCGGACGGTGGCGCAATCGGTGATGGCGGCTCGCCGGTCGCCACGCTCTCGGCGGGACGTACGTCCGGATCTGGCACCGGGATCGCCTGCAGCAACAGGCCGGTGTAGGGATGCGCCGGCTTCGCGAACAACTGCTCCGACGGACCGACCTCGCAGAGCCGGCCGAGATACATCACCGCGACGCGGTCGCTGACCGCTTTGACCACGGCGAGGTCGTGGGCGATGAACAGCAGCGTCAAACCGAAGCGCGCCTTCATCTCCTCCAGCAGGTTGAGGATCTGTGCGCGGATGGAGACGTCGAGCGCCGAGACCGGTTCGTCGCAGACGATGAACTCCGGATTCAGCACCAGCGAGCGCGCGATGCAGATGCGCTGGCACTGGCCGCCGGAGAATTCGTGCGGCACGCGGTTCGCCACGAGATCAGGATCGAGCCCGACCGCAGAAAGCACCGCGTGAACCCTGCGTTTGCGCTCGGCGGCGTCCTTGATGCCGGAGATGATCAGCGGCTCGGCCACGATGTCGCCGATGCGACGGCGCGGATTGAGGGAAGCAATCGGATCCTGGAAAATGAGCTGCACGCGGCGGCGCATCTTTCGCAGCGCCTCGCCCTCCATGGCCGTGAGGTCCTCGCCGTCGAACAGCACGCGACCTGATTTGGCGCGGCGCAACTGCAGCACCGCGCGCCCGAGCGTCGACTTGCCGCAGCCGGATTCGCCGACCAAGCCAAGCGTCTCTCCGCGTGCGACCTTGAGGCTGACACCGGAGACGGCGTGCACCGTCTTGTTGCCGAGACCATATTCGACGACGAGATTGTCGACGTTCAGAAGCGGCTCCGGGCGCACGGCAAGCTGCATCATGCGCCGATCCTTTCCGTCATTCGGATCGGATGGAAGCAGGCATAGAGGTGCCCGGGCATCTCGGCGCCTTTCAACTCCGGCTTGGCCTCGTGACAGCGTGGCCCGGCATAACGACAGCGCGGCGCGAAGGAGCAGCCACGAAGCGGCCGCGTCGGATCGGGCGGCCGGCCGGAAATGGCAGGCAGCGGCGTATGCGGCGCGGTCTCCAGCTTCGGGATCGCGGCCAGCAGCGCCTCGGTGTAGGGCATGTGCATGCGCCTGAACAGCGCCTGTGTCGGCGCGCGCTCCACCACCCGGCCCGCATACATCACGGCGACCTCGTCGGCACGGCCGGCGACGACACCGAGATCATGGGTGATGATGATCATGGCCATATGCCGGCGGCGCTGCTCGCGCGCGAGCAGATCGAGTATCTGCGCCTGGATGGTGACGTCGAGCGCGGTGGTGGGCTCGTCCGCGATCAGCAGCTTCGGCTCGCAGGACAATGCAATCGCGATCGCGATGCGCTGGCGCATGCCGCCGGAACATTGGTGCGGATATTGCGCAAGCCGCTGCTCCGGCGCGGGAATGCCGACGGCCGCGAGCAGTTCGATGCTGCGCTTGCGCGCCGCCGGGGTATCCAGCTCCAGGTGCTCCTGTATCGTCTCCACCAATTGCGTACCGATGGTCAGTACCGGATTGAGCGAGGTCATGGGATCCTGGAACACGACCGCGAGATCGCGCCCGCGCAGGCGACGCAGTCTTTCAGGCGCGAGCCGCACCAGGTCCTGACCATCGAACATCACGCGCCCCGTCAGCTTCGCCTTCTTCGGCAGCAGCTGAAGCACCGCCCGCGACAGCATGGTCTTGCCGCAGCCGGATTCGCCGACGATGCCGAGCGTGCGGCCGGCCTCCAGCGACAGATCGACATGATCCACAGCACGCAAATTGCCGCGCGGAGTCGGCAGCTCGACCGCGACGTCCTCGATCGTCAGCAGCAGCGCGCTCACAATGCCCCCTGACGCGGATCGGTCAGTGCCCGCAAGGTGTCGCCGACCAGGTTGAAGGCCAGCACGGTCACAAACAGGGCCGCCGCCGGCAGGAAGGCGAGCCGCGGCGCGACGTCGAGACTCTCGCGCCCCTCGCCGATCATGCTGCCCCAGCTCGCCATCGGCGGCGGCACGCCGAGACCGAGGAAGGACAGCGCGCCCTCGACGACGATGGTGACGGCAACGCCGAGCAGGAAAAAGGCGAGCAGCGGCAGGATCACGTTCGGCAGCAGCTCGCGGAGGAGGATGCGCGCATGGCTGGCGCCGAGCGCCTCGGCGGCGATCACGAACTCGCGCCGCGCCAGGGTCAGCGTCGCCGCGCGCGCCACCCGCATGAAGGCGGGAATGCCGAGCACGCCAAGGATCAAGGTGAGATTGGGGATGGACTGGCCGAGATAGGCCGTCACGGCGAGCGCGAAGATCAGCGGCGGAAAGGCCAGCAGCACGTCCATGCTGCCGACCACCAGCGTCTCGAACCTGCCGCGGAAATAGCCTGCCAGCAGGCCGAGCGCACCGCCGAGGACGAGGCCGATCATTGGCGCAATGAGCCCCACGGTTAGCGACACCCGCGCGCCAAAGATCAGCCGGGCGAGCTCGTCGCGGCCGAGCCCGTCGGTACCGAGCCAGTGCTCACTAGAGAACGCGGCGCGGCGCTCCAGCATGTCCATGTCTACAGGGTTCTGCAGCGGCAGCACCGGCGCGAGGATTGCGAGTGCGAGAATGATGGCGAGCCAGCCGCTCGCGAGCCAGAACAGGAAGCCGAGCCTGCGCCCGCCGCGAACGGGCGCGGACGCTGCCTCGTCCTGAATGGACAGCTCAAGCGTGGCCATGGCGGATCCTCGGATCGAGCACGGCGTAGAGCATGTCGACAATGAAATTGACGATGACGAAGCCGCAGGCGACCAGCAGCACCACGCCCTGGAGGATGACGAGGTCGCGGGTGTAGATCGCCCCGACCAGCAGCCGGCCGATGCCGGGCAGCGCGAAGATCGATTCGACGATCAGCGTGCCGCCGAGCAGGCGGCCGATATTGATGCCTGTCACCGTCACCAGGGTCAGCGACGAAGGCTTGAGCGCATGCACGAACAGGATGCGGGATGGCTTGAGGCCTTTTGATTTCGCGAGCGCGATATAATCCTCCTGCAGGGTCGCGATCATGTCGGAGCGCAGCACCCGCATGATGCCCGGCCATTCCGCGAGCGCCAGCGTCAGCGCCGGCAGCACGAAGAAGCGCAGATTCGCCAGCGGCTCCTCGGTGAACGGCACATAGCCGGTCGCGGGCAGCCAGTGCAGCTCGACCGCGAACAGATAGATCAGCAGGATCGCGGTGAGAAAAGAAGGCATCGACAGCATGGCGAAGGCGCTGCCGGTCATGAAGCGGTCGAAGGCACTGCCGGCGCGCGCGGCGCAGGCGATCGCAACGGGAACACCGATCAGGAGCCCGATGAATTCGGCCATCAGCATCAGTTGCAGCGAGACCGGGATGCGCTCGGCGACCGCCTGCAACACCGTCTGCCCGGTCCGGAACGAACGGCCGAGATCGCCCTGCAACACGTGGCCGAGCCAGCTCAGGTAACGCCACCACAGCGGCTGATCCAGCCCCAGGTCACGCCGCAGCGCCGCGACATTCTCCGGCGTCGCCTGGTCGCCGAGGATGACGAAGGCGAGATCGCCCGGCAGCAGCGAGGCGATCAGGAAGGTGAGCAGCGAGACGGCCAGCAGGACCGGCAGGATGGCGAGAAGCCGCCGCGCGACGAAGTTCAGCATCGCGTGGTCATTCCAGCCAGGTGTTCGAGACGTCGATCACGCCGTTGTAGATCTTCGGAAAGCCCTTCAGCTTGGCGCTCGACAGCGCGTAATAGGTGTTCTGGAAGGTCCAGAACCAGATCGCCTCCTTGTTGATCAGGCGGCTGATGGCGCAGTAGTCCTCGGTACGCTGGCCGAGGTCGGCGGTGACGCGCGCGTGGTCCAGAAGCTTGTCGAGCTCGGGATTTGAGAAGCCGGAGAGCGCCAGCGGGCTGCCGCTGCGGAAGTTCGCGTACATCTGCGGATCGGGATCGGCGAGATCGACGATGCGCCACGGCGTGAGCTGGAACTGGCGGGTGAAGGCACGCGACGGAATGGTGGCCTGGTCGACCTGCTCGATTTCCATGTTGGCGCCGACGCGCTTCCAGAACTGCTGGAGCACCTGGCCGATCATGCGGCCGCGCGGCGTCGCGGTCACCAGCATCTTGAACTCGACCGGCTTGCCGTAATCCTTGATCAGCGCCTTGGCCTTTTCGACGTCGAACGGCAGCGCGCCGTCGTCCTTGCACTTGACCCAGGAGCCGTCGCCGTAAGGATTGCTCGCCGGCCGGCTGAGGCCGTTGCTGATCGCCTGTGACATTTTCGGACGGTCGATCGCCATCACCAGCGCCTGGCGCACGCGGACGTCGTCGAACGGCGCCACCTTGGTGTTGAAGGCATAGACCTGCGCGCCCGAGCCCTTGTAGGTGTGCACGGTGAGCTTGGGGTCCTTCTGCGCCTTCATGATGTTGTCGGCGTCGTTCTCGTCGTCCCAGATGATGTCGGCCTCGCCCGATTGCAGCGAGGCGAAGCGCGACTGCGCGTCGGGCAACGGCTCAGGACGATGCGGTCGAGATACGGGCGCCCCTTGTCCCAGTAGTTGGGATTCTTCTCCAGCACCATGCGGTCGCCGGCGGTCCAGGATTTCAGGATGTAGGGACCGGTGCCGACGGGATTGCGGTTGTAATCGTCGCCCTTGGTCTTCCAGGCGGTCGGCGAGTGGATCGCGTTGTTCTGGCTCTGGATGGTGATCACCGCGGGCAGGTTCACCGAGGGATCGGTGAGCTTGTAGACGACGGTATACTCGTCCGGCGCCAGCACCTCCTTGACATTGGTGATGTAGAAAGCGCAGCGGCACTTGTTGGCGGGATCCTTCTGCCGGTCGAAATTCTCCTTGAAGGCTTGCGCGTTGAACGGCGTGCCGTCGTGGAATTTCACACCCTCGCGCAGCTTGAAGGTCCAGGTCATGTAATCGTCGGAATGGGTCCAGGACACCGCGAGCTTTGGCGCGGCCTCGCCCTTGTCGTTAAGCGTGGTCAGCGTGTCGAAGATCGCCGCGGCCGCGGTGAAGGTGGAGGTGTCGTAGACACCGACCTTGAGGGGATCGAAGCCCGGGATATCCAGCTCCTGGCCGACCGTGATGCTGCCACCCGGCTTCTGAGCCTGGGCGGGCCCGGCCAGTGCAAACGCCGCAACGAGGAGAATCGGCACGTGCTTGCGCACTGCGGCAGCAATGTTCGTCATGGTTCCTCCCGGGATCCCGCGTCCGATGTTTCGGATCGTCGAACGACTTGAGGGCGAGATTGGCGACAAATGCTCGCCACCGCAAGAGGAACGCACGGGAGTTCAAACGCCGCACGCGGCGGCGATGTTGCTCAATATGTCGCGGCTGTTTTGCCTGGCGGAATTTGTCCATCGCCTGCGAGGCCGATCTCGTCGCGCAGCGCATCCGTGTGCTCGCCAAGCGCGGCGACCGTCTTGCCCGGTGTGGTATCGGCGCCGGACATCCGGAACGGAAGATTGAGCACCCGGAAGGAGCCACCGTCGTCCTGCACTTCGGAGAGCGCCTGCCGATGCGCGAGCTGCGGATCGGCCAGCGCCTCGGACACGGTGCGATAGGCCGAGGCCGGCACGCCGGCAGCACCAAGCGCGAGCAGGCATGCATCGGTCGTGAGCTGACGCGACCAGACTTCGACCCCGTCCATCAAGTCTGCCCAGTTCTCGCGGCGCGCGGCGTAGGTGGCAAAGCGCGGATCGGCGATCCATTCGGGGCGTCCGATCACGCCCATCAATCCCTGAAACGTCTTCTCGCTGGCGACCGTGATCATGACGTAGCCGTTGGCCGTCTCGGTCGGACCGAACATCGGGCGCGGCGGCGGCTTCACCGCGAATTGCGCGCTCTGCAGTTCGATCACCGTCAAGGTCAGCATCGATTCCAGCATGGAGACGTCGATGTGCTGGCCAAGCCCGGTGACCGTGCGCTGATAGAGTGCCGAGGCAATCGCGCCGAAGCCGTAGATGCCGGTGACGACGTCGGCATGGTAGATGCCGCAATAATCGGGACGGCTGCGGCCTGGCTGGTAGGCCAGATGCGCCATGTCGTAACCGGAAGCCGCGTGGATCACGGGGGCGTAGGCCGGCAGCTCGGCCGAGGGACCGGTCTGGCCGTAGCCGGAGATCGAGCAGTAGATCAGCCTCGGGTTGACCTGATACAGCCTGTCGTAGTCGAGCCGCAGCCGGTGCATCACGCCAGGGCGGAAATTCTCCACCAGAATGTCGGCCGTCGCGGCCAGCCGGCTCACCGCCTCCCTGCCGTCCTCGGACTTGAGGTCGAGGACCACGCTCTTCTTGCCGACATTGAGCTGGCCGAACACGGTGCTGCACCCCTTGCGCAGCGGCGGCCGGGTCCGCATCGTCTCTCCGCCGTCGGTCTCGATCTTGATGACCTCGGCGCCCATGTCGGCGAGCATCCGCGTGCAATGGGGCCCGGCGATGGTGGTCGAGAAGTCCAGGACCCGCAAGCCGGCCATGACTTTTGTCAACGTCCCCTCATGCTTATCTGATAGCTGCATGCCTGCTCACGCCTTGGGTCTCGTAGGAACCAACGAAGTGCTTTGTTGTTGATGCGGCGACCCTAGAGGGCGGCGGCCGATTAGGAAAGTGTTTACCGGACGGACGCGTCGCGTGGGCGGGCTCGGGAATTCCAGGACAACTGGACCCGTTCTTGCATAGCAGCAAGCGGGATCGGAAGAGGGCAGCTGTTCTTGAGGGTCTTGTTCGTCACCACAGAGTTGGATGACTTCGTCCGCGTTGGCGGACTGGGCGCCGTTTCCGCCGCTCTTCCCCGTGCGCTTCGCTCCTTCGCCGATATCCGGATCATGCTGCCCGGCTATCGCGACATCATCGAGCAACTCGCGCATATCCAGATCGTTGGCCGCTGTCCTGCATTCGCGGAGATGCCGGCCTGCTCGCTCGGCCGGGCCGCGACCAAGGACGGGCTGCCGGTCTATGTGCTGTTGTGCTCGCAGCTCTACGACAGGCCCGGCAATCCCTATGGCGACGAGTCCGGACGCGACTGGCCCGACAACGACATCCGCTTCGCGCGATTTGCCTCGGCGGCGGCTGAGCTCGCCATGGGCAAGCTGGACAAGAATTGGGCAGCAGACCTGATCCATGCCAATGACTGGCAGGCCTCGCTCGTACCGGCGTACCTTGCCTGGCGCGGCGCCAAGCTGCCGTCGATCCTGACCATTCATAACCTCGCCTATCAGGGCCTCTTCCCGAAGGACTCGCTGCGGCGGATCGGCGCACCGGAGAGCTCCTTCCACATCGACGGCGTCGAGTTCTACGACCAGGTCTCCTTCCTCAAGGCCGGGCTGGTCTACGCCTCGCACCTCACCACCGTCAGCGGCACCTATGCGCGGGAGATCACCACGGCCGAATTCGGCTGCGGCCTGGAGGGCCTGCTTCGCATCCGCTCCGATGCGGCCGAGCTGACCGGCATCCTCAACGGCATCGACGAGAGCTGGGATCCGCGCTCCTGCGCCCAGCTCGCCCAGCAGTTCGGCGCCGGCGACTGGGCCGGCAAGAAGGCCAATGCGGATTACGTGCGCAAGCAGTTCGGGCTTGCGGTCTCGCGCGGCCCGATGTTCGGCATCGTCGCACGGCTCGTGCACCAGAAGGGCATCGACCTCGTGCTGTCGACGGCAGACGAGATCGTCGACGCCGGCGGGCAGATCGTTGTCATCGGCTCGGGCGAGCCGGCGCTCGAGCAGGCCCTGATCGACGCGCATCGCCGCCGCCCCGATGCCATCGGCGTCGTGATCGGCTTCAACGACGCCCAAGCTCGCCGCATCTTCGCCGGCAGCGATTTCACGCTGATGCCGTCGCGCTTCGAGCCGTGCGGCCTCAGCCAGATGTATGCCCAGCGCTTCGGCTCGCTGCCGATCGGGCACCAGACCGGCGGTCTCGCCGAGACCATCACCGACGGCGAGACCGGATTCCTGTTCTCGAAACCCTCGCGCGAATCCTTCCTCGGCGGCGTCCGCCGGGCCTTCTCCGCCTTCATGGCGCACGACCAGCTCGATACCATGCGCCGCAGCGCCATGGGACGATCGTTCTCCTGGAGCATCTCGGCCGGCAGCTACAGCGCGCTATATCGCAAGCTGGCGTCGGTGTGATCCCGAGCGTTTCCTCATTCTCCGTCATTGCGAGGAGCGAAGCGACGAAGCAATCCAGAATCTTTCCGCGGCGGCAGTCTGGATTGCTTCGCTGCGCTCGCAATGACAGACCGATAAAGTCGCGCGCCCCACTCCGCTCCCGTGCCCCGGACGCAGCGCAGCGCGTCGTCTCGCGACGTGGTGCGCTGCTGAGCCGGGGCCCATGTCTCGACTGGGTTCGTGGCATATGGGTCCCGGCTCTGCGCTGCAACGCTTGTGCGTTACAGCTTGTCCGGGACACGCCGGGAGCGCTCAGCGACGCTGATCCATCTGCGGCCGGCCGATCCAGGCGCGGTTGAGACAGCGGGTCATCCAGTCTGGCCACGCCTCGCCCCGCAGCCGCGCCTGTGCTTCCTGGTAGGGGCCGACATAGCGCAGCCGATCAGGCAATTTCGGATAGACGCGCCTGATCCATCGCAGTGCATTGTCGGCGGATCGGATCGCGCGCTCGTCGAGCTCGAAACCGAAGCCTTCGCGCAGGCGCTCGGGCAGCATCCTCGCGGTGAGCGCGCGATACCATTGCGGTGGCCGCAACCACGGACGGGCGCCGCTGAATATCTGTGCGGCGATCTCGCGCGCCGCAGGGCCGACGGTCAGCGTCTCCGACTGCGCCATTGCCGTGGTGTAGGCAACGAAGCCGGACCAGTCCGCCGGCAAATCATCCCCCGTCAATCCGAACAGGGCGCCGTACAGCCTGGCCTCGCTCCAATAGCGATCGCGCTCCTCCGCCGTGAGTGGCGGCAGCACCAGATCATGTGCCATGAGCGCCGTCTCGACCAGCGTCGCATGGACCCAGCGCAGCGCGGGGATGTCGTTGGCGCAGTAGCGCGAGCCGGCCGCGAACGGACCCACGGTCTCGGGCATCTCGCCGACGATCATGCTGTGACGCCGATACAGCTGCCGGGACGACAGCAGCGCCCGGTCCAGCGAGCCGAACACCATCGTGAAGACGATGTCGAAGGTGCGATGGAAGCGGCCGATCGGATCGGCAAGGGTGCGCGAATGCTCGGCGATCGCTGCCGCCACCCATGGATGGGCCAGCTGCAGCAGCAGCGCACGGCCGGCACCGAGAAAGATCACGGCCTCCCGGTCGATCTGCCAGGTCAGCGAGTCCGGACCGAACACGCCCGCGACCGGTCCCGCCGCGTTCGCACGCAGCGTATCGAGCGACTCCTCCAGATCTTTCTCAGCGACCAATTGCAGGCCTCGCGACGACGACACGGCGACCATACTCCGGACCGCGCGCCTGCGAAATCGTCGTCGTGCAAGGCAATGACGAACAAGGCCTCACTCGGCCGCCATCGGCATCTCGTCCATATGCTCGTGCAGCACCACGCCGGCGAGCGGATCGAATTCGCCGATCCAGGGCTTGCGCGCCAGCACCGCCTTCGTATGAGCATAGCCGGCGTGCCACCGCCGCGTGATCCCGGACGGGCTGAAGTCGATATCCTTGGTATGCGTCTCGCGCTCGAGCTGCGGCGCGAGCAGCCGCACCACATGCATGCGCGTCGGACAGCCGTAGCTCATCAGCTCACGCACGGCGGGGTCGTTGCGCTCGCTCTCGGGTAGCCGTGCCGCAAGCTGGTTGATCACATGGCGCAGGCGATGGGCCTGCTGCTGTCGCACGATCTGGCTCGCGATGCGGCTGGAATATTGCACGTCCTTGTGCCGGTTCAGCACCTCCGCCATCGTGCTCGGTTCGGGCCCGACGGGATTCCACAGATGCACGGAGAAAATCAGCGAATCCCTGCGGGGATTGTCGTCGAACACCGCTTCCGTCGGCGTGTTCGACAGGATGCCGCCGTCCCAATAGAGTTCGCCGTCGATGCGCACGGCGGGGAAAGCCGGCGGCAACGCGCCCGAGGCCATCACATGCTTCACCGTCAGCTCGCCGTCGCGGCTGTCGAAATAGCGCATTTCGCTGGTACCGACATGAGCCGCACCGACCGTCAGGCGCGGCGCGCAGCGATTGGCCAGGTCGAAATCGACAAGCTCGCTCAGCGTCTTCTCAAGCGGCGCGGTCGAATAATAGCCCGCGTGATCGGCTCCCAGCGGAAAGGAATCTCCGGCATGCGCCAGCGCATTGGGACGGAAGAAGCCTGGAATGCCGTGGGTCACGGTCGACCAATAGGCCAGCTTCTCGTTGAAGCCGGGAAATCCGGTGCGCCAGTCCCAGACCGGCTTCTGCTCCATCCGCTTCCAGAACTCCCTCAACCGCGCGAGCCGCTGCTCCGCCGCGTTGCCCGCAATCAGGCTCGCATTGATGGCGCCGATCGAGGTGCCGATGACCCAGTCCGGCTCTATGCCGGACTCATGCAGCGCCTGGTAGACGCCCGCCTGATAGGAGCCGAGAGCACCGCCGCCCTGGAGCACCAGCACGACCTGACCTGGGATATCGGCAGCTGTGCCCTTGATGCCCTTCATGCTACGCTCCTGTGAGCCCGCACCGGTCGAATTTTCGTCTGACGCGGCGGTGTTGTTACGCGCGATCATTTTAGGAGATCGCGGGGCCTTTTGGAATGCCGGTTGGCTTCCGAGTCCATACGTCCGCGCTATCGCGCCGAGCATGTCATTTCCCGCCTCGATCGGCTAGATTTGAAGGCAAACCTGCTGGGAGCCGATCCATGGAAATGCACCAGGTCCGCTATTTCCTCGCGGTGGCGCAGCTCTTGAATTTCACGCGCGCGGCCGAGGAGTGCAACGTCACGCAGCCGTCGCTGACGCGCGCGATCAAGCAGCTCGAAGCCGAGCTCGGCGGCGACCTGTTCCGCCGCGAACGGCCGGCGGCGCAATTGACCGAGCTCGGCCAGCGAATGCATCCGCTTCTGAAGCAATGCTATGACGCCGCCGCCGGCGCACGTTCGCTCGCCTCCTCGTTCAAAAGCGGCGAGATCGGTGCGCTCCGCATCGCGCTGACGCATTCGATCGACCTCGCCCTGCTCATTCCGCATCTCAACGAGATCAAGCGGCAGTTCAACCGGCTCGAATTCCGCTTCCTGCGCGGCTCGAACCGCGAGGTCGGCGATTTCCTGAAGAAGGGCGAAGCCGAGCTCGGCATCGCCGCCGAGATCGACGAGGCCTGGGAGCGCCTCGACGTCTGGCCGCTGTTCACCGAGAATTTCGAGCTCGTGGTCGGCGATGGACACCGGCTGGCCGGCCGCGTCAGCGTCGATCTGGACGATCTGCGATCCGAGCAGTTGCTGAGCCGCACCTTCTGCGAACACGCGCGCCGCATCTCCGCGAGCCTGCGCGAACACGGCATCGACATCGAACATGGCCACGAGGTCTTGAACGAGCGCGATCTGATCGAGCTGGTCGAGGCCGACATCGGCGTCGCCATGGTGCCGCACACCTCGCCTGTGCCGGAGCGGCTGACGCGCGCCGCAGTGGCAGGGCTGGATGCGCGCCGGACCGTCAACCTATATGGGGTCGCGGGCCGGCAACGCACGGCCGTAGGCAATGCCGTGATGCGCATGCTGCGCGGCGCAGACTGGCGGGAGATCGCGGGGTAATATTGCGAATGCTCGCCGGCGCTCTTCCTTCTCCCCTCGCGGGAGGAGGTGGCGCGGAGCGCCGGATGAGGGGCTCTCTCCAATCGCGCTAGCGTCCGTGAGCATGGAGACCCCTCACCCGTCTCGCCGCTTCGCGGCGAGCCACCCTCTCCCACAAGGGAAGAGGGTGGAGAAAAGTGCGCGCCTCAGCGCTCCCGGCTCGCGCTCTCCAGCGCTTCGATCAGGTCGTCGATCTCCATGCGCTTGCGAAAATCCGGATCGACGAAGCGGGCTTTCACGATGCCGTCGCGGCCGACGACGAACACGGCCGGGATCGGCAGTATCCAGCCGTCATTGCCGTGGAATTTCGCCATGTCCTGATAGGACAGCAGTTGCTGAATCTCGGCGCCGAGCCAGATCGCGAGATTGAGCGACAGCGCGTAGCCGTTGTCGAGATCGGTCAGGATCGGAAACGGCGCGCCGGATTCGGCCTTGAGCTGCCCGGTATATTCCTGCGTCTCCGGCATGATCGCGACCACCTGCGCGCCCATGGCCTTAATGCGGTCGAGCGCCTGGACGACGGCGCGGACATTGAGCCGGCAATAGGGGCACCAATGGCCGCGGAAGAACATCACGGCGAGCGGACCGCGCTCCAGCAGCGCGGGCAGCGCGACGAGACGCCCGCCCTCGTCAGGCAGCATGAACGGCGGCATTGCATCGCCCGGGCGCGGCGCGGTCCCGCCACCGCCGTTTCGGTCCAACCGCGCCACCAGGCGATCGACCGCCTCACCATAGGCCGGGAAGACCTCGCGGCTGGCATCGGCATAGGCGCGGAGCTGTTCGTTCAGGGTGCCATCCATGTCGCGGCAGCGCTGGAAGGCGAGCCTGAGCTGTTCGGCGTCGGCTGGCGAGAGAGACGTCATCTTTCTGCTCCGGCATTCCCTTGGGGTGAATACTAGTTTCCCGGTTCGGCCGCCCGCAAGGGGCGGCCGCGATGCCGGGATCGGTTCAGTTCACGTAGAAGTTGCCGGTGGGATCGAGCCGACCCGAAGCGGAGTACAGCGTGCCGTTGTCCATGAAGAAGACCGTATTCTCGGGTACCTTCTTCGCGTGCTTCATCATGGCCTCGTGGTTCTTCTCGGCGGCCGCCATCGCCATCGCCGACATCTTGCCGGGCCCGCCATAGACGTACGCCATGCCGGCCTTGAAATCCCAGGCGCCCTCCGAGAGCGCCGATGTGGCGATGACCGCGAACGCGGCGGTGGCGATCAGGGTCTTGGACAGTCTTGTCATGGGATGCTCCTCCGGATTGACGTGAACGCCCGCCAATCGGGCGCCTTGCCATCGAACGGTGGAAGCCGCGCGAGCGGAAATGCCGATCCACAATCAGTTCGATAGCCGCCGCCTATCGGCATAGCGCCGAGCTATTGCAGCGAGAGCGAAAGGGCATTTCAGGACGAGGCGTGGCTCGAAGAAGCTGCTGCCACAGCCGGCGACCAGCGAGGTTGCGGCCAACACAGGAGAAGACCTCCCCATGTCCACGAGCCACGCTCTGTCGCGCCTGACCTTGCCAGGCCTTGCAATGATCGGCGCGCTGACACTTTCGGCGCAGCCGGTATTCGCCGGCGAATGCCCGGCCGGCAAGATCAAGCCGAACGCACAACAGATGGTCGACCACAAAGCGGTCGGCGTGACCGATGTCACGCTCGGAGCGATCGACCTCGGCAAGCAGCCGGCGCATATCGAGGGCCGCGAGCTGCGCTTCCGCAAGCTGACCATCGCGCCCGGCGGCATCGTGCCCTGGCACAGCCATGACGATCGCCCCGCCCTGATCTTCGTGCAGCAGGGCGAGATCGTCGAATACGCCTCCAATTGCGTCGATCCGATCGTGCACAGGGCCGGCGACATCCGCTCCGAAGTCTACGGCACCTCGCATTGGTGGAAGAATCTCGGCAAGGAGACCGTCATTCTCTATGTCGGCGACGTCCGCAAGGACCCCAACGACCATCACATGTAACGAGCGCCTCCAGCCCCAGCGCACTCGTTACCGGTGTGGCGCCCGGGATCCCCCATGCCGCCCCGCATGCCGGGCGCCACATTCCTCACAGGACAATCAGGCCATGGCCGATCTTTCCGCTTCCATCAAACCGGCCGCGATGACGATGGAGGCGCATTCCTCCGGTCTCGCGTTTCGCTCGCTCGTGATCGGCCTCACCGCATTCCTGACCGTCGTCGACCTCTTCGCGACGCAGGCGATCCTTCCCTCGCTGACGCGGCACTACGGCGTCACCCCCGCAGCGATGGGCTTTGCCGTCAATGCCAGCACCTTCGGCATGGCGGTCGCCGGCCTCGTCGTCGGCTTCTTCAGCCCGCATATCGACCGGCGGACCGGCATCCTGCTCAGCCTGACGCTCCTTGCGATTCCCACCAGCCTGCTGGCGTCCGCGCCGGATCTTGTCGTCTTCACCGCTCTGCGCGTGGCACAGGGTCTCTGCATGGCGTCCGCCTTTGCGCTCACTCTCGCCCATCTCGGCGAGCAATGCAGCGCCACGGATGCCGGCGGCGCGTTTGCCGCCTATATCACCGGCAATGTCGCCAGCAATCTCGTCGGCCGGCTGATCTCGGCGGCGGTTGCCGACGGCCTCGGCCTTGCCTCGAACTTCTATTTCTTCGCAGGGCTCAATCTTGCCGGCGCGGTGCTGGTCTATTTCACCATCCAGCGCGTGCAGCCGATGCATGCGACGATCCCGGCGGCTTCGCCCCTCTCCGCCAGCATCGCGCATTGGCGCAATCGGAGGCTGCGCGCCGCTTTCGGCATCGGCTTCTGCATCCTGTTCGCCTTCATCGGCACCTTCACCTTCGTCAATTTCGTGCTGGTGCGGCCGCCGCTGTCGCTCGGCATGATGGATCTGGGCCTCGTCTACTTCGTCTTCCTGCCGTCCATCGTCACCACGCTTCTGGCCGGCAGGGTGGCCGCACGGCTGGGAACGCGGCCCACGATCTGGAGCGCGCTCGCTGTCGCCGGGCTGGGCCTGCCCTTGATGCTGGCGCCGCATCTGGGCGCGGTGCTTGCCGGCATGGTTCTGGTCGGCGTCGGCACATTCTTCGCGCAGGCCGCCGCGACGGGTTTCGTCGGACAGGCCGCAACCGACAACCGCGGCATCGCCAGCGGGACCTACCTTGCGTGTTACTTCTGCGGCGGGCTCGTCGGCACTGCCGTGCTCGGCCGGCTGTTCGATGCTTTCGGCTGGCAGGCCTGCGTCGCCGGTGTGGGCGTGGCGCTCGCGCTGGCCGCCTTGCTGACCTTCGACCTGAAGCGCTAACGCTCGACTGGGGCCTCCTGCGGCGGCTCGTCGTCGGCGATCGCGCGCCAGGCGGCGCCGTCGAGATCGTCGTACTGGCCGCTGCGCAGCGACCAGAGGAAGGCGACGAGACCAGCACCTCCGAGCATCAAAGCCAGCGGGACCAGGATGACCAGGATCTCCATCACACGATCTCCCGCGAGGCGCTGCGGGCACGCAGCGAATTCAGCATGACCAGGATCGAGGATCCGCTCATGGCCGCTGCCGCGATCAGGGGCGTCACGATGCCGCTGATCGCGACCGGAACGGCAAGCACGTTGTAGCCGATCGCAAGCCAGAGGTTCTGCCGCATCAGGTGCAGCGCTTTTCGCGAAGCATCGATCGCGGCAACCACCGGGGCGAGCGGCCGGCCGAGGAAGACGAGATCGGCGGTGGCCTGGCTGAGATGCGCGGCCGAGATCGGCGACATCGACACATGAGCTGCCGCCAACGACGGCGCGTCGTTCATGCCGTCGCCGACCATCAGCACCTTGGCGCCGCGCTGCTTCAGCTCCTCGATCCGCGCGATCTTGTCGGCCGGCGTGACGCCGGCGCGCCACTCGGGAATGGCCAGCGCATGCGCCGCCGCCTTCACCGCCGGCTCGCGGTCGCCGGACAGGATCTCGAGGCCGATGTTGCGCGCCTTCAGCGCCGCGACCACGGCCTGCGCATCGGGACGCAGGCCCTGGCGCACCGAGAGGATGAATCTGGCGCTGCCCTTGCTGAAGGCGACGATGGAGGCTTCGGGATCGAGCGTGGCCTCGCCGACCAGCGCCTCGGCACCGCAGAAGGACGGACGGCCGAGGCGAAGCTCGACGCCGTCCACGGTGGCGCGGACGCCCTGCCCGGGCTCCTCGACCGCACCGACGATCGGAGATTTCGCGTCGGCCGCCTGAGCGACGGCGGCAGCGACCGGATGATGGCTCGACAGCGCGAGCCGGCCGGCGAGCTCGAAGATATCGGCGGGAATGTCGGCCGCATTCATCACTTCGAGGTCGGGCAGCGTCAGCGTACCGGTCTTGTCGAAGATGACATGGTCGGCTTCTGCCAGCCGCTCGATCGCGTCGCCGGAGTTCAGCAGCACCCCGGACTTGAACATCGCACCGGAGGCGACCGTCTGCACGGTCGGAATGGCAAGGCCCAGCGCACAGGGGCAGGTAATGATGAGGACGGCAACACCGGTCACGATCGCATCATGCCAGCTCGCGCCGGCGATGACCCAGCCGAGAATGGTCAGAAGCGCGGTCGCATGCACCACCGGCGCATACAGCCGCGAGGCGCGGTCGGCGAGCCGCATGTAGCGCGAGCGCGCCTGCAGCGCGTTGTCGAGCAGCCGCGTGATCTCGGCGAGCAGCGTCGCCTCGGAGGCGGCCGAGACCCGCACCCGCAGCGTGCCGGAGATGTTCATCGATCCGGCATAGACCGGCGTGCCCTGCTCGGCCGTGACGTAGAGCGTCTCGCCGGTGATCAGGCTCTGGTCGATCTCGGAACGCCCCTCGATCACGGTGCCGTCGACTGCGCAGCGCTCGCCGGGCCGCAGGAGCACGATGTCGCCGGCGTGAATAGCGGCCACGGGCACTTGCGAGATTTCGTCGGGACCTACGAACTTCGCAGCCGTCTCCGCCTTCAGCGCCGCGAGATTGCCGGCGACCGCGCGGGTCCGCCGCCGCATGTTCTGGTCGAGGAAGCGACCTACCAGCAGGAAGGTCAGCAGCATGATCGCCGCGTCGAAATAGGCGTGCTCGGCGTGGTGGATGGTCTCGACCACGGACATGCCGAGCGCGAGGATCACGCCGATCGAGATCGGCACGTCCATGTTGGTCGTCTTCGCCGACAGCGCGCGCCAGGCGGAGCGGAAGAACGGCTGGCCGGCATAGGCCGCCGCCGGCAGCGCGATCAGCGCCGACAGCCAGTGGAAGAAGTCGCGCTGCTCGGGCAGCATGTCCGAGACGTTGCCCGACCACACCGGGATCGACAGCATCATCACGTTCATGGTGGCGAACGCCGCGACGCCGAGGCACCGCAGCAGGAAACGGGATTCGGCGACCTCGGCCTCCTCCGCGCTCTCGGTCTCGAACGGATAGGCCTTGTAGCCGAGCTCCTGGAGGCGATCGATGAAACGACCAGGGTCGAGCGTGCCCGCCTTCCATTCCAGTGCGACGCGGCGGTCGGTGAGGTTCACGCGCGCAAGCGTGACGTCGGGGATGGCAGACAGGCCGCGCTCGATCTTGGCCATGCACCCGGCGCAGTGAACGCCTTCGACCGCGAGATCGATGTGCTGGATGCCTTCGCCCGCGCTCCGGATGTAGTGCGAGAAGTCTCGCGTGACGTGCATGACGAAGCCCTTCAGTTCAGGATAACGCGGTTGCGCGACAGGAACACGCGCGCTCCCCGCGCCTCGCCCTCGATCACCAGGTCCCATTGGCCCGGCGCGACGGACGCGGCACTGCCGCGATAGAGGCCGATGCCGGATTCGGTCAGTTCGACGGCGAGATCGGCGCGCTTGTCGGTCGGCCGCTCCAGCCGGCCGCCGAACTTCAGCCCGGAGATCGGCTGGCCGCCGGCATCGCGAGCCTCGACCTGGACCGAGGCGCCGCCATCGTTGAGGCGCTCGATATGGGCATTGACCTTCCATTTGCGCGCGGCCTGGTCCTGCGCCGCCGAGATTTCGCGGTCATAGACGAGGCCAGCGGCGTAGGGACTGTCGACGTCGGTGCCGGGCAGCGTCGCGATCGCGAGCTTCATCATGGTCGCGTTGACGCCGATCACGACGCCGAAGAAAGCAACCAGCATCAGCAAGACCTTGGTTCCGGTCAGAGGCTTGGAAGCCATGGCAGTCTCCTGATCCTTAAGGCGCGACGAAATTGTCGGTGGCGCTCGCGGCGACACCCAGTCCGATATCCATGACGTGGAAGCGGACGGGAATCGACTTCTCCGGATTGTTGTCGGCCGGTGCGGTGACGAGCAGCCGCAGCTCGCTGGTGGAGTCGCGCGGAATCACGATGATCGGGCGATCCGGCGTCACCGAATCGACGCCGATGACGTGCATCCTGGGATTGACCGGCCCCTCCACGTCGATCGCGATGGCGCGGTCGTACCCGCTCTTGTTGAGCAGCCGCACCGTGTAGGCGTTGCGGATCGAGCCGTCGCTGAGCCTGACCGCAACCGGATTGCGGTCGTGCAGCACGTTGACGTCGAGCAGGCTGCGGGTCGCGAGCGTGTAGATCATGATGCCGCCGACCGCCGCGATGATCGCGCTGTAGACGATGGTGCGGGCGCGGACGATGCGGTAGATCGGCGCCTTGCCTTCCTGGCGGCGGTGGATGTTGATGTCGTTGTCGTAGCCGATCAAGCGCTTCGGCCGGCCGATCTTCGCCATCACGTTGTCGCAGGCGTCGATGCAGAGCCCGCACTGGATGCATTCGAGCTGCGGTCCGTTGCGGATGTCGATGCCGGTCGGGCAGACCGCGACGCATTGGTAGCAGTCGACGCAATCGCCGACCTGCTGGCCGAGCGCGCGCAGCTCGGCCGCCTTCTTCACCGAGGTACGCTTCTCCCCGCGATCGTAGCGATAGGTGACGTTGAGCGCCCATTCGTCCGTGAGCGCGGCCTGAATGCGCGGCCACGGGCACATATAGGTGCAGACCTGCTCGCGCATGAAGCCGGCGAGGAGGTAGGTCGTCGCGGTGAGGATGCCGATCCAGATATAGGCGATCATCGGCGCCTGGAAGGTGACGAGCTCCTTCACCAGGGTCGGCGCATCGTTGAAATAGAGCACCCAGGCGCCGCCTGTCCACCACGCGATCATGAGCCAGATCGAATGCTTGAGCACGATCTCGGAGATGCGCTCGAGCTTCAGCGGATCGGACGATTTGTCCTTCTTCATCCGCTCGCGCCGGTCCCCCTCGACCAGACGTTCGACGGCGTAGAACAGGTCGGTCCACACCGTCTGCGGGCAGAGATAGCCGCACCAGATGCGGCCGCCGACCGAGTTCATCAGGAACAGCGCCACCGCGGCCACGATCAGCAGGCCGGTGAAGTAGTAGACCTCCTGCGGCCACAGCTCGATGAAGAAGAAATAGAAGCGGCTGTTGGGAAGATCGATCAGCACCGCCTGGCTGGGGGCGCCGAGGCCCCGGTTCCAGCGTACGAACGGCAGGAAATAGTAGACGCCGAGGCAGATCGCCATCAGGGTCCATTTGATCCGCCGAAACGTGCCCGAGACGCTCTGGGGGTACACCTTCCTGCGCGCCGCGTAGAGCGGCGCGCTGTCGTCCGCAGGCTTCAGTTCGTTCGGATTGACGGCCTTGTTCATCGCTGAATCTTTCAAGAGGTGCGATTAAACCTAGACCCGACGCCGGAAAGTCCCTTGATCCAACGCAAACGGGGGCGCTTTTCTTCGCCCCCGTCGGAAGTCGTCGGTCTGGATCGGCTATTTGCCGCCTCCGAGCGAGTGGACATAGACCGCCATCGCCTTGATGGTGGCGGGATCGAGCCGGCCTTCCCACGCCGGCATCACACCGGCGCGGCCCTGGCTGATGGTCTCGATCAGGCTCGCCTCGTCGGAGCCGTACAGCCAGATCTTGTCGGTCAGGTTCGGTGCGCCGAGCTCCTGGTTGCCCTTGCCGGCATCGCCGTGACAGGCGGCGCAATTCTCCGCAAAGATCTTCTCGCCCTTGGCGGCGTCATAGCCGCTACGGGTCGAAAGGCCGGACAGCGACCGCACGTAATTGGCGACCGTGACGATCTCGTCCGGCTTCAGCACGCCGTCCTTGCCGAAGGCGAGCATCTGGCCCTCATGCGTCTTGGCATGACCGGAACGCGCGCCGAACTGGATGGTCTGCATGATCTGGTCGAGCGAGCCGCCCCACAGCCAGTCGTCGTCGTTCAGGTTCGGATAGCCCTTGGCGCCGGCGGCGCCGGAGCCGTGGCACGGCGCGCAATTGTCGCCGAATACGGTCTTGCCCTTGGCGCGGGCGAGCGCCAGCAGAGCTGGGTCCTTCTCGATGTCGGCGAGCGAGGCCGCACCCAGCGCCACCATCTTGTCACCGCGGATCTTCTCGAGGTTGGCGAGCTCGACCGCGACGTCGGCGCGCGAGGAGTAGCCGAACACGCCGGCGGTATTGCTGGAGATCAGCGGCCAGGCCGGATAGACGATCCAGTAGCCGATCGCCCAGACGATGGTGAGATAGAAGGTGATCACCCACCAGCGCGGCAGCGGCGTGTTGAGCTCCTTGATGCCGTCCCACTCGTGTCCGGTCGTGGACTTGCCGGAGACGGAATCGATGTCGCTAGAATGATCGGTCATGGCTCTCTACTCCTCCCGCAACGGCAGGTGCGCTGCTTTGTCGAACACAGCCTTGTTACGGGGCCAGAATGCATAGGCGACGATCGCGAGAAAGATCGCGACGAACACCGGTGTCCAGATCGTCGTCACGAGATCGGACGCAAGATTATGGACGGTCAGGATGGCTTTCATCGTTCATGCCTTCTCAGCGAAGATTGGCTTTCTCGTTGTAGATCTTGAAGTCGACCAGCGTGCCGAGCATCTGCAGGTACGCGATCAGCGCATCCATCTCCGTCGGCGTGCCGGACTTGCCGTCGAAATTGCGCACGACGGCCTTGGCGTAGCGCTTGCCGAAGGCATCGGTGCCGGCATTGTCCGGATCGGCCTGGGCCTTCAGGTCGGCGGCTGCGTTGGCGATCTGCTCGTCGCTATAGGGTACGCCGACGGTCCTGAGCGTGCGCATGTCGCCGGCGATCGCATCCGGGTCGATCTCGGTCTTGCTGAGGAACGGATAGCCCGGCATCACCGACTGCGGCACGATCGCACGCGGATTGGTCAGATGGGTGACGTGCCAGTCGTCGGAATATTTGGCGCCGACACGGGCGAGATCCGGACCGGTCCGCTTGGAGCCCCACTGGAACGGATGGTCGAACATGCTCTCGGCGGCGAGCGAGAAGTGGCCGTAGCGCTCGACCTCGTCGCGCAAGGGCCGGACCATCTGCGAATGGCAGAGATAGCAGCCCTCGCGGACGTAGACGTTGCGTCCGGCGAGCTCCAGCGGCGTATAGGGCCTGACCCCGTCGACCTTCTCGATCGTGCTCTTGAGGTAGAACAGCGGCGTGATCTCGACGAGACCGCCGATCGCGATCACCAGCAAGATGCCGACGACCAGGATGATCGAGTTCTTTTCGAAGACTTGGTGGCGTGTCCAGAACGACATTGCTTTAGCTCCTCATTCCGCCGGCTGAAGAGCGACGGGCATCTGGACTTCCTGTTCGCCGACGCGAACCGTCATCCAGAGATTGTAGGCCATGATCAGCGCGCCGATCAGGAACAGCCCGCCGCCGGCGGCGCGGATGATGTAGAAGGGATGCATCGCCTCGACGGTCTCGATGAAGGAATATTCGAGGAAGCCGAGCGAGGTGTAGGCGCGCCACATCAGGCCCTGAAGAATGCCGGACACCCACATCGCCGAAATGTAAAGAACGATGCCGAGGGTGGCGATCCAGAAGTGCCAGTTGACGAGCTTCAGGCTGTAGAGACCCTTGCGATTCCAGGCCCACGGCACCAGGCAGTAGAGCGCGCCGAAGGAAACGAAGCCGACCCAGCCGAGCGCGCCGGAGTGCACGTGGCCGATGGTCCAGTCGGTGTAGTGGCTGAGCGAGTTGACCACCTTGATCGACATCATCGGGCCTTCGAAGGTCGACATGCCGTAGAAGGCGACGGAGACCACGAGCATGCGCAGCACGGGATCGGTGCGCAGCTTGTCCCAGGCACCCGACAGCGTCATCAGGCCGTTGATCATGCCGCCCCAGGAGGGCATCCACAGCATGATCGAGAAGGTCATGCCGAGCGTCTGCGTCCAGTCCGGCAGCGCCGTGTAGTGCAGATGGTGCGGGCCGGCCCAGATGTAGAGGAAGATCAGCGCCCAGAAGTGGATGATCGAGAGCCGGTAGGAATAGATCGGCCGCTCGGCGCGCTTCGGGATGAAGTAGTACATGATGGCGAGGAAGCCGGCGGTCAGGAAGAAGCCGACCGCGTTGTGGCCGTACCACCACTGGAACATGGCGTCCTGGATGCCGCCCCAGGCGATGTAGGATTTCGAGCCGAACACCGAGACGGGGAGCGCCGGATTGTTGCCGAGATGCAGGACCGCGATCGTCACGATGAAGGCGAGATAGAACCAGTTCGCGACGAAGATGTGCGGCTCCTTGCGCTTGAAGATGGTGGCAAGGAAGACGAGCAGATAGGCGACCCAGACGATGGTCAGCCACAGATCGGCGTACCATTCCGGCTCGGCATATTCCTTCGACTGGGTGACACCGAGCAGATAGCCGGTGCCGGCGATCAGAATGAAGAAGTTGTAGCCCAGCACGACGAACCACGGCGCGAGGTCACCGGCGAGGCGCGCGCGGCAGGACTTCTGCACCACGTAGAAGGAGGTCGCGATCAACACGTTGCCGCCGAAGGCGAAGATCACGGCGGAGGTGTGCAGCGGGCGCAGGCGGCCGAAGCTGATCCAGGGCAGATCGAAGTTCAGCGCGGGCCAGGCCAGTTGCGAGGCGATGATGAGGCCGACGAGGAATCCGGCAATGCCCCAGAACATCGCCATGAAGGCGGAGAACTTGATCGGCCCCATGTTGTAGTTCGGGCGGCCGTTGATTTCCTGGGGCGGCAGCGCCGCCGGCCGTTCGAAGTAGCGGTTGACGATGAAGAACACCGCAGCCAGGCTCGCCGCCGCGCTGAGCGCGGCATGGAAGGCGAAGGGCGCATCGAGCGCCTTGGCCGAGGCGATCACGCAAAGGAAAGCGGTGATTGCGAACACGACAGCCAAGCCGCTTTCACCGATGGTCATGGATTTGGAGATGGATGGCTGGCTCATGCGGATTCTCTCTGAAAGAACTCGCTGCCAGAAATCACATTCACCCTCGCAGGGAATTGATTGAAATCAAGCTGGATGGATTTCTGTTAATGTGAGGCGATGTGCCGGCAGTTGAGGTGCCGTTTGCCATTGCGGCAGAGGGCAGCGAGAAAGGTGCGGCGAACTCGCTTGGATGAGGAGTCAGCTCCGCAGTGAAATGTCTCCGTGGAGACAGGCCGCTCATTCGGCCATAGCCGGCGTTCTCAAGGGCGGGCGCCGAAGGCAGCCTGTGCGGCTCCCACAAGGGAAGAAGTGAAGAAACAGAAACCTCTCCGTAAAATCACGGAGCTCCTGCTTACTCTCGGGCCGTCGCCTTGAGCGCGGCGATGACGTCCTCGCGGGCAATGATGCCGACCAGCTTCTGTGTACCGTCGAGCACGATGATGCTCCTGATGCGGTGATCGACCATGATCTGGAGCACACGTGTCAGCCGCGTGTCGGGGCTGACATAGATGAACTCGGGCGTCATGATGTCGCTGATCTTGCGTCTCATCAGGTCATCGTAGCGGGGCAACATCTGGCTCGGCGTGAAGGCGAAGCACTTCAGGATGTCGAATTTGGTGACGATGCCGACCACCTGCCCGTCGTCTTCGACCGGATAGGAATTGAAATCGTCGATCTCGAACATCTCGCTGAGCTGGAACAAGTCGAGGCCGCGCTGCACCGTCTTGACGTTGCGCGTCATGTAGCCGTCGACAGTCTGTTCAAGAAATTTGTACACGACGCGTCCTCCTCGATTCGATACTGACCGGACGGCGGTCAGTGCGACAGCAGCACGCTCCGGGCGGTTTGCGTGACCAGATACTGGGTGACGCCCCCAAGGATCAGTTCACGAAACCTCGAATGACCATAAGCGCCCGCGACGATCAGGCCGGCGCCGACATCGCCGGCGACTTTCTCCAAATGCGCCGCCGCGCTTTCGTCCGCGGCGGCCTCCGAGACGCGTGCGGTCGCGGTGACGCCGTGACGGCCGAGCCAGGCGGCAACGTCGGTGACGCCGGCCATCACGGCCGAACGGTCGTTGCCCTGCTCTGGAATTTCGACGATGGTGATGTCCCTCGCCTTGCGCAGCATCGGCAGCGCGTCGCTCACCGCCCGCCGCGCCTCCGGCGTGTCCTTCCACGCCACCAGCACGTTGCGCAGGTCGAGCCAGTTGACCCGATCGGGGACGACGAGAAGCGGACGGCCGGCCTGCATCACCAGATCCTTGGGGCTCGCGAGCGAGAAAGCATCGGAGAAGGCCGGGCTCTGCCCTCCGCTGACGACGATGTCGGCGCAACGCGCCTGCGCCAGGACGAATCGCGTCGGAAAATCCATCGCGCTGCGCCACTCGACGTGTCCGCCGCGATTCTTGGTTGCTGCGCGGAATTGTGCTTCCAGGCCGGCCATCCCTCGCTTGACCGAAGCTTCGCCCTCGTCGATCAGCGCCTGCGCCTCGGTACCGTCAGTGAAATAGAGCGGCGGCGCGAACTGGGCCGCGGCGACCCCGATGATGGCAGCCTCGAATCGCTCGGCGAGCTCGCCCGCGACCTGAAGACGCGCCTCGTTGGGCTGGTCGAGCGCCAGGCTGACCATGACGGTCGCGTATGTCATCGAGTATCTCCCAGCATCATCAAATTTCGTCGAATCCTAGACCTGCTGCCGCGCGACAGGCTGAGATAGATCAAAACAAGCGCTTCTGGCTCCCCCATCGTTCAGTAGGAAATCCGCCAGTGAATTCAACGTCTGCGCTTGCCTCGGAGCGAGCCTTGGGCGAAATTGCGGGAGCGGTAAAGGTATCCTGCCTGCCCGCCGAGGATAGGAGCAGAGCTTGGCGCCGACCCGCGTGACCCCTCCAGCAGACGACGGTCGGGGCGAGCATTTCCGGGGCCGCATCGAGGGATTCGGGGTGGGCACCTGGGACTTCGATCTGCAGACCCGCGAGCTTGAATGGTCGGAGATGGCCAAGCGGCTGTTTGGCCTCGAGCGGGACCAGGCCGTCAGCTACGAGCTCTTTCTTTCGCTGCTGGAACCAGGCGATCGGGACCACCTCCTGAAGGCGATCGGGCGCCTCTCGGAAGGCGGCGGGGGACTTGACCTGTCGTTCAAGGTCGGCGGCGCGTCCGGAAACGGCCAATGGATCCGAGCCAGGGCCGGCGTGATCCGGGACGATTCGGGCGCGCCACGTCATCTCAGCGGGATATTCCTCGACATCAACGAGGAAAAGCAGCTCGAGGAGGCCCTGCGCTCCCAGGAGAATCATCTACGCTCGATTCTCGAAACGGTGCCCGACGCCATGATCGTCATCGATTCACGCGGCATCATGCAGCTCTTCAGTAGCGCCGCGGAGCGGCTGTTCGGCTACAGCAGGCAGGAAGCCATTGGCCGGAACGTGAGCATTCTCATGCCTGAGCCCGATCAGTCGCGTCACGACGGGTATCTTGCGCGCTATCTCAGGACGAGTGAGCCGCACATTATCGGCATCGGCCGGATTGTGACGGGCAAGCGCCGCGACGGCACGACCTTCCCGATGCACCTCTCCGTCGGGCAGACGCAACGCGCGGGCGAGCCTCATTTCACCGGCTTCGTGCGGGACCTCACCGAGCACCAGCAGACCCAGGCGCGGCTCCAGGAACTGCAAGCCGAGCTTGTGCATGTGTCGCGGTTGACCGCAATGGGCGAAATGGCCTCCGCTCTCGCCCACGAGCTCAACCAGCCGCTGGCGGCGATCAGCAACTACATGAAGGGATCGCGGCGCCTCCTCGCCGGCAGCAGCGATCCCAACTCGCCGAAGGTCGAAAGTGCGCTCGATCGAGCGGCGGAGCAGGCCTTGCGTGCCGGCCAGATCATCCGCCGGCTGCGCGACTTCGTCTCCCGCGGCGAATCGGAAAAGCGGGTCGAGAGCCTGTCGAAGCTGATCGAGGAAGCCGGCGCGCTCGGGCTCGCCGGCGCGCGCGAGCAGAACGTGCAGCTCCGCTTCAGCCTCGATCCTGACGCCGATCTCGTCCTCGCCGACCGGGTGCAGATCCAGCAGGTGCTGGTCAATCTGTTCCGCAATGCGCTGGAAGCAATGGCGCAGTCGCCGCGGCGCGAGCTCGTCGTCGCCAACACCCGCGTCGCTGACGACATGATCGAGGTTGAGGTTTCCGACACCGGCTCGGGCTTCCGCGACGACGTCGTTCCGAACCTGTTCCAGACCTTCTTCACCACCAAAGACACCGGCATGGGCGTGGGACTGTCCATCAGCCGCTCGATCATCGAGGCTCACGGCGGCCGCATGTGGGCCGAAAGCAACACGGCGGGCGGAGCGACTTTCCGCTTCACCTTGCCGGCAACCGACGAGAGCTGATCCATGACGACCAAGGGAAATGTCTACGTCATCGACGACGACGCAGCGATGCGGGACTCGCTGAACTTCCTGCTGGATTCCGCCGGCTTCGGCGTCACCCTGTTCGACGACGCCCTCGCCTTTCTCGAAGCCTTGCCCGGCCTCGCCTTCGGCTGCGTCGTCTCCGACGTGCGCATGCCCGGCCTCGACGGGATCGAGCTGCTGAAGCGGATGAAGGCGCAGCAAAGCCCCTTCCCGATCGTGATCATGACCGGTCATGGCGACGTGCCGCTCGCGGTCGAAGCCATGAAGCTCGGGGCGGTCGATTTCCTGGAAAAGCCGTTCGATGACGACCGTCTCACCGCCATGATCGATTCGGCCATCCGCCAGGCCGAGCCTGCCGCCAAGAACGAAGCCGTCGCGCAGGACATCGCCGCCCGCGTCGCGTCCTTGAGTCCCAGGGAGCGCCAGGTCATGGAAGGGCTGATCGCGGGCCTCTCCAACAAGCTGATCGCCCGCGAATACGACATCAGCCCGCGCACCATCGAGGTCTACCGGGCGAACGTGATGACCAAGATGCAGGCGAGCAGCCTCTCCGAACTGGTCCGGCTGGCGATGCGTGCCGGCATGCTCAACGATTGAGGCAGGTCAAGGCGCCTTCCCGGGGCCGTGCTAACCAGTCAGCATGATCGAAGTCAGCTCACATGGTGCGCGGCTGCAGTCCTCCCCACAACTCACCGTCTTTGTGGTCGACGATGATGCTGCGGTGCTGGGATCCCTGCGGTTCCTGCTGGAGACCGACGGCTTTGCCGTGCGGACTTTCAGGAGCGGCACGGCGCTGCTCAATGTCAGCGGCGCGTCCGGGCCGGACTGCTACGTCATCGACTACAAGATGCCGGACATCAACGGTATCGAGCTGACCGGCCGCTTGCGCAAATCCGACCGCGACGCGCCCGTGGTCCTGATCACCGGCTATCCCGACGAGAACATCTCGGCCCGGGCGGCGACGGCGGGCATCAAAGACGTGGTTTTGAAGCCGCTTCTCGACGAAAACCTTGTCAAGTGCATCCGCCACGCCATCCAGGACCGCCCGCTACGGGATTCTACGTAAGGCACCCCCCTTAAGATATCGCTCGAAATTTTCGAGGCCCCCGATACCGCGTAGGAAAGCGCCATCACAACGGAGATGGCGCAGATGCTGACCCAGACGCTCAACACCCAGGCGATCAAAACCCACATTGTCGGCAAGATTGCTCCTGCCCATCCTGTCACCGACCAGTTCGGCGCAATCACAGGCCATGTCGGCCTTGTCGCCACGGAATTCTCCTATCGCAAGGACGAGGAGATCTATGGCGAGGATGAGCCGTCCGAATATGTCTACCAGGTCGTGTCGGGGGCAGTGAGCAGCTACAAGCTCCTTTCTGACGGCCGTCGCCAGATCGGCGCCTTCCACCTTCCCGGCGACGTGTTCGGCCTCGAATCCGGTCCCACGCACCGCCTCGCCGCGGAAGCCATCATCGACACCACCGTGCGCCTCGTGAAGCGCGCGAGCCTCGAGAAGGCCGCCGGCACCGACGTGCAGGTCGCCCGCAAGCTCTGGGCGATGACCGCCTCCGAGCTTCGCCATGCCGAGGACCACATGCTGCTGCTGGGCCGCAAGACGGCGATGGAGCGTGTTGCGACCTTCCTGCTCGAAATGGACCGCCGCCTCGCCGTTGCCGGCATGATGGCGCTGCCGATGTGCCGCCGCGACATCGGCGACTATCTCGGCCTCACCCTCGAAACCGTGTCGCGCGCACTGTCGCAGCTTCACGCCCAGGGCATTCTCGGCTTCTCCGGCGCCCGCCAGATCGTGCTGCGCAACCGCCAGCGCCTGCACAATCTCGACGCCTGATCGGCTTTCTCCCCCGTGACTTGGCCGGCCGAACCCGTTTCGGCCGGCCTTTTCTTTTGCCGCGATCATGCCGTGCGCCGGGTTTCCGGCATCATCAGCAGGATCAGAAGGAGCCCCGCCGCGGCGACGCCGGACAGTCCGATAAAGGCAGTGGCATTGCCGAACTTGTCGCTGACATAGCCGCCGAGCACCGTGCTCAGCGATGCGCCGATGCCGGTCGCCGTCCCCACGATCCCCTGCGCCAGATTGAAATGGCCGCTGCCGAAGGCGACGTCGGCCACGATCAGCGGAATCATGACGGCGAACACCGCGGCGGTGAAGCCGTCGAACACCTGCACCAGCACCAGCAGGTAGGGATCGCGCACGGTCGCAAACAGCAATCCGCGAATCGTCAGCGCGCCGAATCCGATCAGCAGCAAGGGCCGCCGGCCCCACACTTGCGCCTGCCGCCCGACCGTCGGCGACAGCAGCGCCACGATCGCCTGCGGCACGATGATGCAGGCGGCGACGAGCACGGTCGCCCATTGGCTCGACCTCGCCGTCACCGCGCTCGCCATCAGCGGCATCATTGCGGCGTTCGCGAGTTGCAACAAGAGCACGCTGATCGCGAAGACGATGAGAGGACGCTGCCGGATCAGGTGCCAGATATTGGTGTCGCCGCGGTCGGCGTCTTCAGGCGGCATCTCGCCGTGACAGCGCCTGATGTCGACCTCGTTCTCGCGGATGCGCGACAGCGCGATGAGGGTCGGAATCGCGAGCAGGAAGGTGACCAGGAAGACCGAGCGGCTCGACAGCAGATAGCCCGCGGTGCCCATCACCGCCGCCGCGACGCCATTGCCCAGCGAGGCGAAGCGCGCGTTGCGGCCAAGCCGCTCGCCGATCGCGAGCGGGCCGACGAGGCCGAGGCTGATCGCGGCGATCGCCGGCCCGAGCACGCAGCTCGCCGCCGCGTGCAAGGTGGCGGCGGCAACCACAACGGGAAAGATCGGCATGGCGGCATAGGCAAGCGCGCAGACGCCGATGGTCGCAATCGCGAGGGCGGCGACCAGGCGCTCCGACTTCGCGGCATCGATGATCGCGCCGCCCGGCATCTGCCCGATCAACGCGACGATGCCGCCGATCGACAGCACGAGGCCGATCTCGACCTGGGTCCATTTCTGCGTCGTCAGATAGACCGCGATGAAGGGACCGAAGCCGGTCTGCACGTCGGCGAGGAAGAAGATGAACCAGTCGAGGCCGCGCAGGCTCTGGCGCGAGGGCGCCGGAATACCCGCGGCCGACGGCACAGCAACCTTGTCCTGCTCGGCGCGGGCGCCGCGATCCGCAAGATTGGGCTTCCTCGACAACAGCACAGGCGGTGGGCCCTCCCGGCACCTCACTGGATCGCTTGCAGCGGCTGAAGGCTGCCAGACGCGCCGAGGACGACGATCGGCGTGTCTTCCTTGTATTCCGGCGCGGCCGCGACCTGCGCTTTGGTCAATTCCAGCGTGATACTGTCTTTCTTATTGGCGATTTTGCCGAAGCGCAGCGCGTTCCAGTCCACCACGATCTTGCGGCTGCCGACGCCGAGGAATCCGCCGAAATCGATCGCCGCGGCCCGCACATGGCCGGTGCGATCGACGATGACGTCGACGATACGGCCCATGTCCTCGCCGGCGGCGCTGCGAACGTCGCGGCCGAGCACCCCATGGGCCTCGCTCGCACCGATGATGGTCACCGAGGGTGGCGGCGCGGCGTCCTTGGGAGTCACGGGAACGGTCGAGACCGGCGGCCGTGCCCCTGGCGGCACATTCGCTTCATTCTGGCCTGCGGGCTGATCCTCCGCGGCACGCGACGGTGCGACCGTCAGGGCAACCACGATCGCCACGCTCAGGATCAACGCTCCGATCGCACGCATGTCACCCTCCTCACGATGCAACGCTAGCGCGCCAGCACGATCGAGACCTGGATCTGGCCGCGTGTGCGCATCACCTCCAGCGCCACGTCGTCGCCGTGGCGGCTGACACGAAGATCGACACTGGATTCGCCGAGGCGCAGATCGCGCAGGATCACCTCGTTGAGGAACGCGGGCAGATGCGGATTGCGCAGGCGAATCTCGCCGCGCGCCACGTCGAACTCGAGGCCGAGCGCCGCCTCCAGTAGCGTGAACGGCGTCGCGCTGGCCCAGGCTTGCGGCGCGCAGGCGACCGGATAGAGCGTCGGTCCGCGCCGTTTCTCGCGCCGGAAGCCGCAGAACAATTCGGGCAACCGGCGCAGATCCATATAGGTCGCAGCATCGAACAGCCCCTTGAAGACATGCGCCACCGAATGCTTGAGGCCGTAGCGCGCGAGTCCGAGTGCGATCAGCGCATTGTCGTGCGGCCAGATCGACCCGTCGTGATAGGACATCGGATTGTAGCGCACCTCGCCTTGCGCGACGGTGCGGATGCCCCAGCCGGAGAAGAAATGCGGCCGCATCAGATCGGCGGCGACGAGGCGGGCGCGATCCTCGCGGATCATGCCGCTGAACAGGACCTGTCCGGCGTTCGAGGTCCGCACCTTGCAGGGCCGCTTCTCGCCGTCGAGCGCAAGCGCATAGGTGCCGAGCTCCTCGCACCAGAACGCCTGCTCGAAACGCTCGGCGAGTGCCCTGGCTTCGGTCTCGAGCTTGCGAGCGCGGTCAGGCTTGCCGAGCCGCAGTGCGCAACGCGCGGCGAGCTGCTTGGCAGCAAAGACGTAGCCCTGGACTTCCGCAAGCGCGATATTGCCCTCTGCAAGCTGGCCGTCGGCATGGAAGATCGCGTCGTAGGAATCCTTCCAGCCCTGATTGGCCAGCCCCTTCTCGGTCGCGCGCTGGTATTCGACGAAACCGTCCTGGTCGGGATCACCGGCGCCGTCGATCCAGGCCAGCCCCGCCTCGATCGCCGGCCACAGCTCGATCAACGTGGCCTCGTCGCCGGTGCGCTCGTAATAGCTTCCCGCGAGCAGCACGAACAGCGCGGTCGAATCGACGCTGCCGTAATAATGCGCGAACGGCACCTCCCCGAGGGCCGCCATCTCGCCGCCGCGCATCTCGTGCAGGATCTTTCCTGGCGCAGCGTCCGCGAGCGGGTCGATCGCCCTGGCCTGGAAATGCGCAAGCCGGCGCAGGACGCCCTTGGCTACGCGCGGATCGATCCAGAGCATCTGGAGTGCGGTGATGAGGCCGTCGCGGCCGAACGTCGTCGAGTACCAGGGAATACCGGCATAGGGATAACGTCCCTGCGGCGTCTCGGTCATCAGCATGTTGAGGTCGGCCATGGCCTGGCACAGCACCTCGTTGAAGATGTTGTTGGAGGTCTCGATGCTGGCCGCGCCCATGGTCGACTGCCGCATTTCGCGGCGGTGCGCCAGCAGGCCCGGAAAGAACCGCACCGGCCGCTCCGTCACCGGCCGGTTGCAGGAGACCGCCACGAACAGCGACTTGGCCTGATGCGGCTCCAGGTCGAGCTCCCAAGTCGCGGCATTGACCGAGAGCCGCGTCGGACGCGGATCGAAATGCAGTCCGGTGGTGCGTTCGGCGTCGTCGAGGCCGCGATATTCGAACAGGACGTCGGTCGGCCCCAGCAGCCGGCTGGTTCCGATCCCGCGGCGCGGCCTCCGCTCGCCGCGGACCTCGAACAGATCGGCGAAGTCGTTGCCGAACAGCAGCGTCAGCTCGAAGCTGGTGCGCCGGTCGCCATGGTTCTGCACACCGATGCGCTGATATGCCGTGCCGCGCCACAGGAAGATCGTGCGCACGATGTGCAGCAGGTCCTTCTGCAGAACGAGGCTGCCCTGCCGGTAGATGTCCGGATTGGTGAGATCGACGGTCAACGCCGAATTGTCGTCGCGCAGGTTCGAGCCGAGCAGCAGCGGCTGGAGATCGTCGAGCACGAGCTCGAGCCGCGCGAGATAGCGTGTATCATGATGGAACAGGCCGTCCGGCCCGCCGGCGGATGCGCCGATGTCGCCATGGCTGTCGAGCACGATGAAAGTGTCGTCGTGCTTGAGCGAACGCCGCGGCCGTGCCGACGGCCCCGTCATCGGAATATAGAAGGGTTGTTCCGCGACCTGTTCCGAGGTCCGCGTCACGGAGACGAATTGGGTGACGGCTTCGGCCGACATGAGCTGCTCCCCTGCGCCTGTTTCAAAACGCAACCGACTCGAGAACGCGACTGTTGGTTTACGCGGCAGCTTGCGCGAGCCGGCTCATTTCCTGCGTGACCAGCTCGCGATAAGGCCCGTGGCCCTGCATCAGACGCTCGGGCGAGCCGTCCTCGATGATCTTACCATTTCGCAGGACGACCACGCGATCGAAATTGCGCAGCGTCGCCAGCCGATGCGCGATCGCGATCACGGTGCGGCCGCGCATCAGGCGCGACAGCGCCTCGCGGATGGCCTCCTCGGATTCGCTGTCGAGCGCGGCCGTCGCCTCGTCCAGCAGCAGGATGGGCGCATCCTTCAGGAAGGCACGCGCGATGGCGATGCGCTGGCGCTGGCCGCCGGACATCCTGACACCGCGGTCGCCAACCATGGTGTCGAGGCCGTCAGGCAGGCTCTCGACGAAGTCGCAGCGCGCCGCGATCGCCGCACGCAGCACCTCGTCGTCGGTCGCGCTCGGCCGGCCGTAGCGGATGTTCTCGCGAATGGAGCGATGAAACAACGAAATGTCCTGCGGCACGACGGAGATCGCCTCGCGCAGGCTCAGCTGCGTCACCTTGGAGATGTCCTGGCCGTCGACGGTGATGCTGCCCTCGTCGACGTCGTAGAAGCGCTGGAGCAGCGTGAACAGCGTCGACTTGCCGCCGCCGGACTGCCCGACGAGGCCGACGCGCTGGCCCGGCTGGAGCCGCAGGCTGAACCGCTCGAAGATCTTGTCGCCGCCGGGATAGCCGAAGGTGACGTTGTTGTACGCGATTGCCGCGCCGCTCTTGACGAGAGGCTCGGCCTCGGGGTGATCGCGCAACTCGTGCGGCACCAGCAGCGTGGCAATCGCCTCGGTCAGGCGCGCGACGTGCTGGGTGACGTCGACCAAGGCAACCGCGAGGTCGCGCGTGGCGCTCAGGATGGAGATACCAAGTGTACAGACCAGCACGACGTCGCCGGTCGTCGCGTCGCCCTTCTGCCAGAGCGTGATGGCCCAGGCCATCAGCGCAATCGTCAAAAGCACCGTTATAGCGGCATGCAACAGCCGCAGCTTTTCCAGATAGCGCAGGCTGCGGCTTCGCGCGGTCAGCTCCCGGTTCACCGTCGCATCGAACCGCTCATGTTCGTGGCTGATGCCGCAGAAGGCGCGCACCAGCGGCATGTTGCTGATGACGTCGATCATCTCGCCGTCGACCACCGCGGCCTTGTCGGCGAAATCGTCATGCAGCGGCTTGCCGGCGGCTGCCAGATGGAACATCGCAACCACCATGCCGCCGGCAATGACGATCAGGCCGAGGGCCATGTACGGACTGACGGTTCCAATCAGCGCGATTGCCGCAATTGTGGCGATGCAGGGCGGCAACACGTTCCAGACGAACATGTTCTCGACCGTGAACACCGCGTTCGAGGTCGCCGTGATGCGGCTTGTCAGCATCCCCGGCATCCGGTCCGAAAAATAGCTCGGCGCGTGCCCGGTCAGATGACGAAATATGTCACGCCGTAAGTCACCCGTGACCCGGACAAAGGTGAAGCTCGCTGTCCAGCTCGCGATCCGCCACAGGAAGTTGTCGGCGGCAATCAGCGACATGAGCAGAATGAATGCCAGCCATACGCCACCGGCTTGGGAAGGTCCCGCGGACAGCGCGTCGACAAGTGATTTCACCCCGTATTGGGTGCCTACGGAGCAGGCAACCGCTGCAACGACCGCGGTAAGGATCACCAAGTGCGATGCCTTTCGCATCCGAAGATAGCGCAAGACAAAGGCAAATGGCCTGCGCGCGTATCCAGAAAGCTGATCCATATGGCTATCGCCCCGTTATGCTGATTTTCGTTTCGTTACTGGTCGAGTGAACATCGACCGCTTCGCCTCGGTTCCCGGGCAACGCCATCACGACATGCGGATGCGGGCGATCTGCGAAGATGTAGTGGCAGCATCGCGACGATTCCCCGACGTGTCGAATATGTAACGTTTGGAGGAAGGAACTTCGCAAGTGCGGGAACGTTCCCTTGGCTGGCATAGCCGGTGCCGATATGCGGGGGCTTTCAACCTTCATGATCGTAGAGGAGATGGTGAGATGCGCATCGCGCAGGTAGCTCCGTTGACGGAGGCTGTTCCACCCAAGCTGTATGGCGGCACCGAGCGGGTGGTGCATTGGTTGACGGAGGAGCTGGTAGCCCTTGGACACGACGTAACATTGTTCGCCAGCGGCGACTCGCACACGTCGGCAAAGCTGGATGCGTTGTGGCCGAAGGCGCTTCGTCTCGACGGCTCCGTGCGCGATCCCAATGCGCTTCACATGGTGCTGCTGGAGCGGGTGCGGCAGAAATGTGACGACGAGGAGTTCGACTTCCTCCACTTCCATCTCGACTATTATCCGTGGTCGCTGTTCCACCGCCAGCCGACACCATTCGTGACGACGCTGCACGGCCGGCTCGACCTGCCGGAGCACCAGCCGGTCTTCAACACCTTCTCCAGGATGCCCGTCATTTCGATCTCCAACGCGCAGCGGCGGCCGGTGCCGCAGGCGAACTGGGTGACGACGATCCACCACGGCCTGCCGGAGAATCTGCTGACGCCGAGGTCGGCAAAGCAGGAATATCTCGCCGTGCTCGGCCGCATCGCGCCGGAAAAAGGCGTTGACCGCGCCATCAAGATCGCGACTCATTGCGGCATTCCGCTCAAGATCGCGGCCAAGGTCGATCGCGCCGACCAGGACTATTACGACGAGCTGATCCGGCCGATGATCGAGAACAATCCGCTGGTCGAATTCATCGGCGAGATCAGCGATCACGAGAAGTCGGACTTCCTGAGCGGCGCGCTCGGCCTCCTGCTGCCGATCGACTGGCCGGAGCCGTTCGGCCTCGTCATGATCGAAGCCATGGCGTGCGGAACGCCGGTGGTCGCCTTCAACCGCGGCTCGGTGCCGGAGATCATCGACGAGGGCCTCACCGGCTTCATCGTCGAGGATATTATCAGCGCCGCGGGGGTGGTAAATCGCCTTCCGCAACTCGACCGCACCGCGATCCGCAAGCAGTTCGAGACGCGCTTCACCGCGCGGCGCATGGCGCTGGATTACCTTGCGGCCTATCGCCGCCTGACCGAGGCGCAGGCGCCGCGGATCAAGCTGGTGAGCAGCGCGGAGTAACTCACGGCCGCCGCACCGCGGCTGCCAATCGAAGCGCCCTCTCCCCTTGTGGGAGAGGGCTCAAGAACGAGGCCGCATACTTGCTGGGGTGAGGGTTTGCCTCCGCATTGAAACTTTCTCAGTGGAGAAAGACCCCTCATCCGGCGCTTCGCGCCACCTTCTCCCACAAGGGGAGAAGGAAGGAGCCAACAGCGTCCTCGCCTACCTCACCACCGCTTCGGCTCGACGATCTCGAACATGCGCGGGAATTCGTCCATCAGGCCCATCAGCTCGGCAAGCTTCATTGGATTGCCCGACAGCTTGATCTTGCCGGCGGCGACCGCTTCCGGAAAGCTCGTCAGCTTCGCGATCACCTCGTCGAGCGTTGCGCGCGCGAGCGTGAAGCTGGCGTCCGCATTTTCCGCCTGCACGCCCTCGGCGTAGGTGAGCGCGCAGTTCTCCAGATTGAGCACGAAGGTCTCGCCGATGTCGGAAAAGCGCCAGTTCAAGACGATGTGCTTGCCTTCCGCCCTGGGACCGTTGAGGCGGATGCCGAGCACGTCCCAGAGCTGGGAGGTGCGGAGCGCGGCGAGCGTTTCGCGCGGCATCGGCGGGCGCGCCGGCACCTTCGGCATGCCCTGGCGCAATTCCTGGGCGCCGAACAGATAGGCGTTGCGCCAGGTCGCGCTCTCGGCGGCATAACCGAGCTGCTCCAGCGTATCGGCCAAGAGTGCGCGCGCCGCCGCATTGTCAGGCTCGGCAAAGACGAGGTGGCCGAGCGCCTGCGCGACGAAACGGAACTCCCCCTTGTCGAAATCGGTGCGCGCCCGCGCCAGGATCGCGTCCGCGCCGCCCATGTACTCGACATATTTCCTGCCCGACTCGACCGGCGGCAGCGGATCGAGATTGACCGGGTTGGCGTCGTACCAGCCGAGATACTTCTGGTAGATCGCCTTCACATTGTGCCGGATGTGGCCGTAATAACCGCGGCCGTGCCAGGCGCCTTCCAGGCTCTTCGGCAGCTGGATCGTTTCGGCGATTTCGGCTGCGGTCAGGCCGTGGTTCATCAGGCGGATGGTCTGGTCATGCGCGAACTTGTAGAGATCGCGCTGCTGCCGGATCATCGTGCCGATGCGCTCAGCCCCCCACACCGGCCAGTGGTGCTGGCCGCACATCGCCTCGGCCTTGCCGTCCCAGAGCTGCAAGGCTTCGCCGAGATATTTCGACCAGGCCAGCGCGTCGCGCACGTCGGCGCCGCGGAACGGCAGCAGATTGTGGAAATTGTGCGTGCAATTCTCGGCGAGGTTCAACAGCCTGTAGCGCGGGACGAAGAAGTGCATCTCCGCCGGCGCTTCGCTGTTCGGCGCCATCTGGAATTCGAATGCGACGCCGTCGATCACGCGCGTATCGCCGGTCGCCATGATCAGATCCGTGGGGCGCAGCAGCGCGACGGAGCCCGCGGCCATCGACTTGCCGAGGCCGCAATCGACCTGCCCGCGCGCGCCCTTGGCGAGAAGGGGTCCGAACTGGTACTGCGCCCGGCGCAGCATCGCAGGTCCTGCGATGATGTTCTCGGAGACGGCGTGCTCCATGAACAGGTTCGGCGCGATGATCGGCACGCTGCCCGTGGCGAGCGCATCCTCCGCCAGCACGCCGCGCGCGCCGCCCCAATGGTCGGTGTGGGTATGGGTGAAGATGATCGCCGCAACCGGTCGCGTGCCGCGGTGCCTGAAGTAGAGATCAAGCGCGGCGCGGGCGCCTTCGATCGAGGTCAGCGCGTCCACCACGATGACGCCGCTGTCGCCCTCGATCAGCGTCATGTTGGCGATGTCGAGCCCGCGCACCTGGTAGACGCCGGACACGACCTCGAACAACCCATGATGCATGTTGAGGCGCGACTGCCGCCACAGGCTCGGATTGACTGTGGGCGGCGCCTGCTCGGCGGCGAGAAAGCCGTAAGGCTCGAGGCTCCAGACCGTCCGCCCTTGCGGATTCGTGATCGCCGCGTTCTCGATGGTGCCGAGAAAGCCGCGCGCGGCGTCGTCGAAATCCCGTGTGTCGGAAAACGGCAGTGCGTTCAGCATCGCATCGTGCTGCGCGATGACAGACGGCGATGCGTCCTTCGGCTCGCTGCTGGATTCCGTCATGTTGCTCCTCCCGCCTGATGCACGGCATCTAACCGCATCTTGCGGTCGATTGCCATTGGAGGAGACGAAGGAAATGGAGCGAGATGCCTTCTCGCTTCCCCGCGAGGAGAGGGTGCACCGTCTAGGCAGCTACGCCTTCAACGGCCTGGCGCGATGCCGTGGCGTTGTCCGGCATCCGCAGCTCGCTGGCCAGCACGTAGCCGCCACGATTCTGCTTGGCCCGGTACAGCGCCTTGTCCGAGCGCGACAACAGCGCCTCTGCGGTTCGGCCGTCGTCCGGCGCGACGGCGACGCCGACGCTCGCACCGAGATCGATCACCTGTCCGTCAACCTCGTACGGCCTGCCGATCGATTGCACGATCCGCCGTGCCATCGCCTCCGCGTCGGACGCGGCGCGCTGCACCAGGACGAACTCGTCGCCGCCCATGCGGATCACGAGGTCGTCAGACGCGGCCAGCGCCTTGAGCCGTCCGGCGACCTGCTTCAGCAGCGCATCGCCGGCGGGGTGGCCGAACCGATCGTTGGCTTCCTTGAAACGGTCGAGATCCAGCGTATGGACGGCAACCATCCCGGCCGACAGCATCACGGGCAGATCCCTCGCCAGCACCGAACGATTGGACACGCCGGTCATCGGGTCGGAGCGCGCAAGTTGCTCGAACTGGCGCTTGAGCGTGATCTGGCTGATCGAGGCGTTGAAGCTGAGCCGAACCATCTCGAAGCTCGCGACCACGTACATCAGGATGAGGAGACCGAGCCCGACATGACGGAGATCGGGTTGCATGAAGCTCACGATCGCGGCAGGGGCGGCGATCGCGGCGAGATCGAGCAGCGCCGCGACGGGACGTAGCGCCAGCCGCGCGACCACGCCGGCGCCGAAGCCGAAACCGATGCCGATCGCCATCACGGAGCAGAGCGCATCGCCCAGCACGATGCTGCGCGCGGCAAACACGCCGAGCACGAGGGCCGTTACCACGGTGCCGGCAATGTAGCGCCGTTCCCAGTGCACGGCCTCGGCCCGGCCGAGCCGTGGCGGAGCCGCGAGGCGGCGGCGAAATGCAAATATCTCGGCGAGACGGACAACGGCCACCACCACGCCGGCGACCGTCAGGCCGGCCGTCATCATGTCACCGGTCTCGTAGGTCGTGATGGCGCCGACCATCGCCTGGCAGGCGGCCGCGAGAATGGTGGGCATCATCGTGCCGTGAAGGCCCGTGATGACTTCCAAATGGACGGCGTCCGAAATCGACGCCGGTCCGGATTCCATTCTGTTGAAGAACATGCCAGCTCCCATCCACTGGCATTTATCTACCGAAGATCCGTAAAGATGCGTTCGCTACTCAACGATCGCATTTGAGCGTGCGGATTTACCGCGCATTAGCCATGTCTCGCCCCAGGACGGGCGGAGACGCTCATCGTCTCCGCCCCGCCACGCGGCGGTTACATGCCCAGCAAGCGAGGCAGCCACAGCGACAGGCCGGGCCAGTACGTCACAACCACCAGGAATCCCAGCATGGTCAGCAGCCACGGCCACACCGCGACCGTGAGCTCGGTGATGCCCATCTTGGCGATCCCTGAGGCGACGTAGAGGTTGAGACCGACCGGCGGATGGCACAGTCCGACCTCCATGTTGACCGTCATCAGGATGCCGAAATGGATGGGGTCGATGCCAAGTTTGACTGCGACCGGAAACAGGATCGGCGCCATGATCAGGATGATCGAGGACGGCTCCATCACGTTGCCGGCCACCAGCAGCAGCAGGTTGACGAGCAGCAGGAAGCCGATCCACCCCAGGCCCTGGTCGATCATCCATTGCGCCAGCGCCTGCGGCACGTTCTCGTAGGTCATCAGGAACGAGAACAGCACGGCGTTGGTGATGATGTAGAGCAGCATCGCCGAGAGGTTCGCCGATGACAGCAGCACGCGCGGCACGTCGCGCAGCTTCAGGTCCTTGTAGATGAACACGGCGACGATGAAGGCGTAGACCGCGCTGACGGCGGCCGCTTCAGTCGGCGTGAACAGGCCGCTGTAGATGCCGCCGATCACGATCACAATCAAGAGGATGCCCCAGATCGACTTGCGGAACGCATCGAGCCGCTCGAGGAAGGTGGCCTTTGGCATCCGCGGATAGTCGTTGCGCCAAGCGCGATAGAACGTCGTCGCGCCGAGCAGCGAGGCCAGCACGAATCCCGGCACGATGCCGGCGATAAAGAGCTTGCCGACCGAGCTGTTGGTGGACACGGCATAGAGCACCATCGGAATCGACGGCGGGATGAGAATGCCGAGCGAGCCCGACGTCGTGATCACGCCCGCGCCGAACCGCTTCGGAAAGCCCTGCGCGACCATGGCGGGAAGGATCACCGAGCCGATCGCCACCACGGTTGCCGGCGAGGAGCCGGAGATCGCGGCAAACAACGCGCAGGCGACCACGCCCGACAGCGCCAGGCCGCCGTACCAATGGCCGACCAGCGAGGTTGCGAAGGTGATCATCCGTCGCGCCACGCCGCCATGGGTCAGGAAGTTGCCGGCGAGAATGAAGAACGGGATCGCCATGATCTCGAAATTCTCGATGCCTGTGAACAGCTTCAGCGCCACCGATTCCGTTCGCACGTCGGTCAGCGTGAACATGAAGCTGAGCACGGTCAGGCCCAGCGCGATCGAGATCGGCATGCCCGTCAGCATCAACGAGAGCAGAAGCGCGAACACGATGAAGACACGCAGGCCGTGCGGCAGCGTGATGAGGTGGGCCGCATGCGCAAAGCACAGGGCGACGATCAGGACCGGCAGCAGCATCAGGATCCAGCCGAGCGGGCTGCGCTCGTCGCGGACGACCTGGCTGGGCGTGACCGGGGCCGGATGCACCGGATCCGCCTCGACCCCCTCGACGCCTGCCATATCGTGATGCGGCAGCTCGCCGGTGCGATAGAACGACCAGGCGACCTGCAGGAAGCGGAAACACATCAGGCCGGAGCCGAGCGGGATCGTGAGGTACACCATCCACATCGGCGCTTCGAGATCGTTGGATTGCTGGCCGCTCTGCCACATGTGGGTGACGAAGGCGGCCCCGAAATAGCCGACGATGGCGGTGAAGAGCGCGCCGCACAGAAGGCCGAAGGTGATGACGCGCCGGCGCGACCCGCCAGGGAGGATGTTGACCAGCACGTCGACGCCGACATGAATGCCGGTCCGCACGCCATAGGCGGCACCGAACTTCGCCATCCAGATGAACATGTAGATGCAGAGTTCCTGCGCCCAGGACAGGTCGAGGGCGGCAAGCCACACGAACACCGCTCGCGCCGGCACGGCCAGGAAGGCGAGATTTCGCGCTTCCGCCCATTTGGCGATGTCGATCGACAGCCCGGCACCGTAGCGATGCAGCACGGCGACGAAGATGAGCGATGTCGCAGCCGCGATCATCGTCGCGATCAGCCACTCCTCGAGATGATCGAGAAAACGATTCAGCGCGCGCAGCAACTTGGTCCCCCCGGATTGGATCATTCAAGCGCAACGGCCGGGAGTGCGATCACTCCCGACCGTTGGTATTGTTCTTATTGGGGCGCAGCCCGTCAGTTCATCTTGACGTCGAGTTCCTTGGCGACGAGATCGAGCACCTCCTGCCCAACCCGCCCCTTTGCCCATTTATACGTCGGCTGCATCGCCTCCTGCCAGGCCTTGCGGTCGGCGTCGGTGAGATAATGCAGATTGGTCTTGCCCGTCTTCTTGATCTCGGCCAGCGCGTCCTCGTTCTCCTGGCGCGCGATCGAGTTGGTGTAGTCGGTCGCCTCCGCCATCGCCTTATCCAGCTTGGTGCGGATGTCGGGCGGAAGACCCGACCAGAACTTCGAATTGACGATGACGGCATATTGCAGATGCGCGTGATAAGACACGGTGATGTCCTTCTGCACCTCGTAGAACTTCTGCGTCAGGTAGTTGGACGCGGTGTTCTCGCAGCCGTCGACCACGCCGGTCTGCAACGCCTGGTAGACTTCCGAGAACGCCATGATCTGAGGGATCGAGCCCATGATGCGAAGATATTGGTCGGCGACCTTCGATCCGGAGATGCGGAACTTGAGGCCCTGAAAATCGGCCGGATTCATCAGGGGACGGTTGGCGGAGAGCATGTGGAAGCCGTTGTCCCAGTAAGCGAGGCCGGTGATGCCCTTGGCTTCAAGCTTCTGGAACAGCCACTTGCCGACCGTGCCCTTCATCGCATTGGAATAGGTCTGGTCGTCCTTGAACAGCCAGGGCAGGTCGAGCGCCTCGAACTCCTTGATGCCGAGTGGCGCGAATTTGGCCGTCGAGGGCGCAAGCATCTGCACCGAGCCGAGCTGCAGCGCCTCGATCTCTTCCTTGTCCTTGTAGAGCGTGGAGTTCGGGTACACTTCGACCTTGACCTTGCCGTCGGTGTATTTCTCGGCGAGCTCCTTGAATTTCAGCGCACCCTTGCCCTTCGGGGTCTCGTTGGCGACCACGTGGCTGAACTTGATGACGATCGGCGCCTGGGCGTGGGCGATGGCGGGAGCCAAGAGAACAGCCGCGGCGGCGACCGCGGTAAGCAGCTTGCGCATGAACGTACCTCCCAACAACTCCGAAACCGGTTTCTCTTGTTTTTCAGGTCAGTCCTGGCAGCAATCCGCTGCCCGAACAACTAGACCTAAGCCCAATTTGCTGCGGCCAAGCTAACGCGACGACCGCTGCATGCGCAACCCGGCGTCTGCGCGCGTCCAAGGGAACGAGCGCTTGTGCCGCAATGCGGCAGCGCCATCAGCCCTTGCGCTGGGCGACCATGAACAGACGCCGGAACGGGAACAGCGTCTGCCCCGCCGCATTCTTCGGATAGGCCTTTGCGACGCGCATCCCATAGGCGTCTTCGAACGCGATCTTCTCCTCGCCTTGCAGGACGTCGAGGTAGCGCGTCAGCCAGGTCCCCTTGGTCCATTCCTTGACGGGGTTCTCGCCCTCGAGCACCTGGAGATATTCGGTCTCCCAGATGTCGATGTTGGCCGACATCGGCGCCAGCAGATCGTGATAGAAGGCCGGCCCCTCGACCGGCGGCGCGGTGACGAGATGCTCCACCTTGGACCGCCACGGACCATCCAGCGCGGTCTCGCCGATCAGCACATGCGAGGGCGCGGTGAAGTTGCGCGGCATCTGCACCGCCAAGATGCCCCCACGCGTCACCTTCTCCATCAGCGACGGAAACAGTGCCGCATGATTGGGCAGCCAGTGCAGTCCGGCATTGGAATAGATCAAGTCGTACTGCCCGGCGGGACTCCAATGGCCGAGATCCTCATGTGACCATTCCACGTCAGGCGCGGCCTTCCGCCCCGCAGCGACCATCTCCGCCGAGCCCTCGACACCGGTCACGCGCGCATCCGGCCAGCGCTCCTTGATCAGCTTCGTCACGTTGCCGGCGCCGGCGCCGAGATCGGCGATCGCACGCGGGGCAAAATCCGGAATCCGCATCAGGAGGTCGACGGCCGGCCGGAGCCGATGGCCGGAGAACTTCAGATATTGCTGCGGATCCCAGACCATCGTTTCAGCCTTTTCTTTTTCGTGTTTCCTTCGCCGAGGCCCTTGGTTACCACTGCTCGTCTCGGTTCGGCAAATCGCCGCACGCGGGACAAGGCAGGAAACGAACAGCAAAGCGCAAAGCAACCAAGAGAGCGTGTGACCATGGACCTCGGGCTCAAATCGAAAACCGCTGTCGTCACCGGCGCGAGCATCGGCATCGGCCGCGCCATCGCCAAGGGTCTGGCGGCCGAAGGCGTGCGCGTCGTCGGCGTGGCGCGCCGCACCGATCTGCTTGCCGAGTTGGTGAAAGAAGCCGGCGGCGGATTGATCACGCCGTTCCAGCAGGACGTGATGGCCAAGGACGCCGCCGAGAACATTGCGGCCTTTGCGCTGAAGGAGCTCGGCCATGTCGACATCCTCGTCAACAATGCCGGCGGCAGCCGTCCCCTCCCCGTCGATGCGCCCGACAGCAAGTGGGACGAAGCGATCGCGCTGAACTTCACCAGCTATCGCCGCATCGCGCATGCGCTGCTGCCGCAGATGATCGAACGCAAATGGGGCCGCATCGTCAACATCACCGGCAAGTCCGAACCGGAAGGCCTCAACGCCGCCTTCGCCGCCAAGGCCGCCGTGCACGCCTGGGCCAAGGGCCTGTCGCGCGAGATCGGCGAGCATGGCATCACCATCAACTGCATCCCGCCCGGCCGCATCATGAGCGAACAGATTCGCCGCAACTACGCGCCGGATTATCGCGAACGCTTTGCCGAGGAAGAAATCCCGGTGGGCTATTGGGGCGAGCCGGAAGATCTCGCGGCACTCGCGGTGTTTCTGGCCTCACCGGTGGCGCGCTACATCACGGGCACGGTGATCCCGGTGGATGGGGGACTGCGGAGATATCAGTTTTAGGAGTGAGCTCCTGAATCCGCTCGGCCCGCAAACGCCTGCAGTGCCCGGTCTGCCGCCGAACCTCACGGTTTGACGTAGCTCCAGCCCTGCTCCTGCAGCTCCATGACGCGGACGACACCGGATTTGACAACCGTGGCCTGCGGAATCAGGCTTATGTCCTTGTTCTCCACCTTCCGCATGTTTTCCTGCGTGTTGCCGCAGGCCTTGAAGGAGATTTCGGGATGGCTCATCGCGAGCACCTCGATGCGCGGCTTCACCGGCGAGGTGTCGTCGCGCAGCATGTGAAGCCCCGGACCAAAGGTGACGACCTCGATCGACACTGGTTCACCGAGATCGCGGTAGTATTGCGCGACGTTGGTCGCGTTGTTGAGTGTGAGGTTCATCATCGCAGGTTCGTTGGAATTGACCTGCAATATCAGCCGATGTGACTTCTTTGCGGCGACCTCAGGTTTGGTCATCTGAGCCAGCGCTCCGTCGTTCGCAGGGTTCCGCTTGTTGGTGAGGTTCTGCCCTGGTTTTCCCGCCTGCTTGTGTCGACTTGAATGCTTCTGGTTGCTCGCCTGGGTCGTCGCGCTCGCCTGCGGGATCAGCCGGTTGTCCTGCTGCGCCTGCGCGTCTGGTCCGGCCAGAAGCAGCATCGCCAAGCCGCTGATGACTGCCATCGCCAACTTCAGATCGATCATTTCGTTTCTCCCTTTCGCTTGGCCGTCACCGTCCTGGTCTCGCGACGGCATGCGGCCATTTGCATGCAGCCCCCACTTTTTCGCGCACTTTCTTGAATCCGCCGAGCGAGAATTGTCCCGCTTGCACCGCGCGGGTGCGGATGGAGAGACGCACATTGATGTGACCGTTATCGGGTAGCGATCTCAGCAACTGCACAACGTCGCCTCCGATAGCGACGCCGGAGCCGAATGACGGCGCGGCGGTCGTGAGTTGCATTGGCGGCTCCGCATTGAGCTGAAAGGAGACGGCGTATTCATTGGCACTGCGTGACATCGTCGGCCCTTCGATTACGACTTCCGTGCGGCCTTTACGGCAGTGGATTGCGAGTTGCATCGCAGCACCATTCGAACTGCCAACCGAAGAGGTGGTGGCCGTGACGATCGGTGAATAGTCGACTGGCGAGGTGGTCTCGCTGATCAGCCAGCCATCGTCTGACGCGCGTCGGCCGGGCGGTGGTATCCTGCGTGACAGATCCTGCAGACATTCCAGCCGTTCTTGCCCCGTCATCGCCGAGCAAGCCAGAAGTGTTTCCATGGGATCGGTCGTGTTTTGTGCGTAAGCGATTCCGCAGGCCACATTGAAAGCGACGGCGAGCGGAGGAGCCGCACCCTTCATGGCCGCGCCTGTGCGCTTCGTGCCTTGCGATCCAGCCAGTCCTGCGCGGCCTGGAAGCGGGTGAGCCCTGGCACGGTGGCCGCGAGATTGATTGACTGCCATTTCGGATCGAAGCCCGGCGCCTGCAGTCTGTCGATTCGCGAGAACAGGTAGTCGACGAGACGCGCCACGCGTTGATAACGGTTCGATTGTTGCGGCCAGTTGAATGCAACGAGCGCCGTCGGCACCGCAATCGTCGAGATCCGCTCGCCTTGCCTGATCAGGCTGGGATACTCGTTGGCCTCCAGGGTCGCGGGCAGATAATAGTCCTCGAACTTCCTGTCGTAGACGATCGGGAGGAACTTGAATCCAGCCTCCCAGCGGCCCTTTACGAAGGCGTCGACGGGTTTCGATGTAATGAACACGACGGCCGACATCTCGCCTTTGCGCATCTGTTCCAGAGCCACCTGGTGCGGAATGAATGTCTTGTCAACATCGATGCCAAGACGACTGAAGATCAGCGGTCCTGAATAGGCCGCTGCGGTGCCCTGGGTGTTGAAGTTCACCTTCTTGCCGGCAAGATCCTGCAGGCTTGTGATCTCGGGCCGCACGAAAATGTGCAGCTCGGATGGAAAGAGATTGAGCAGATACGTGATGCGGCTTCGGATCTGCGGTGCCTGAACCTTATACTCGTCGAGTGCATCGGAATTGATGATGGCGGTATCGACGCCGCGCAAATACAGCAGCGCATTCAGATTGTCGGTGGCCCCCCGCGTGACGATCGGCAGGAGATGCAGGTTTGCTCCGTCATCGACGACGCGAGCCATTTCTGCGGCGAGGCGGATCGGTGCGCCCTCGAGCAGACCGCCGGCGAGCCCGACCGTCCAGGCGTTCATCCGATCCTTTTCATTTTCCGGCGGGAGCAATCTTCGGACGAGTTGAGCATCAATCCTGGTATTTCTCGCCGTTTGGGCTTCCAGGCAGGCTGTCTGAAGCAGCATCGCGACCGGCAGCAACCCGGCGAGCAGGAGCAGCGAGAGTGACCTTGGTGCCTCATTCATGTCGTTTCCCTTCCGAATCAGCCACCGCAACCGTTGGTTCCGCAGGACTGCAACATGTTCGCTCTCAGCGCTGCAGCGCCTCCAGCCGTTCCTTCGCCTCTCGAATGCCACCCCGGTGCGCCTTCGCGTAGAGCTCCCGCGCCTTGGCCGCTTCGCCGCGCGTTCCATAGGTGCCCCAGGCGGACAGAACCGCCGGATCGTATGTCTCCGCGAGCATGAAGCTTGCCTGCGCAATGTCCTTCTCGGCCGCGAGCTCGAGCACGATCCGCGCTGCACCGATATTTCCTTGATCGAGCAACGCCCTGGCGCGCGGGATCAATCGGGCCTCCGCCTCGTTCTGGTTTGCGGCTGTCAGCGGCTCCGCGACAGTCGCTTCCACGCGCCGCGTCGGCGGCAAGATCGGGCCTTCATTTGTTTGCTGGACCTGGAGGCGCGCATCGGCTGGGGCCGATGCCGATGCACGGTCGTTTTGCCTGGCTTCGGTCCCGCTCCGCGCCTGTTCCAGCGACTGCCGCAGTTCGGCAATCTCCCGGTTCGTTGCCTGTCGCTGCTGCGAGGCCGCATCGTTCGCCTCGCGCAATTGCACGTTCCGGGTTTCGATCCCACGGCGCGCTTCGGCAAGTTCCCTCGCCAGCGCGGCTGCATGCGCCTGGGCCTCTTCGAGAGCGCGGCGGTGTTGCTCGGCATTGGCCGCTACCGCGTGCGCTGCTCTGGCCTGGGCAACGAGATCGGCGTTCTTCTGCCGCTCGTCTTGCAAAGACTGCCGCAGCTCCGCAACCTGCCGCCCCACTGCCTCCTTTTGTTCTTCGGCCGCAGCATCCGCCATGAGCGATCCGCGAGGTATTCCGGCGAGTTCGCTCGCGAGTGCGGCGGCGCGTGACTGCGCCTCGTGGCGTTCCTGCTCAGCGCTCGCCGCTGCCGCCTGCGCGGTGTTCGCCTGCTTCACGAGGAGGCCACTTCTTTGCCGCTCCTGCTGCAGGGATTGCTGCAGTTCCGCGATCTCCCGCGCCGCCGCATCTCTCTGCTGCTCGGCCACATCGTCCGCTTTGCGGGATTGCGCCTTGCCGGCGTCGATCTCGCGACGGGCTCCGGCAAGTTCGTTCGCAAGCTCGGCGCTACTGGCTTGCTCCTGTTGAAGTGATTTCCGCAGCTCCTCCGCCGCGCTTTCCGCCGTGCGCGCGCGCTGGACCGCCTCGTCGAGCTCGCTGCGGGCTTCGGCCAGCTCGTGGGCGGACGCGTCAATGCGCGGCGCGTCTTCGCCCAGCCGCTGGCTTGGTTGCACCACCCTCGCTGGCTCCGCCTGCATCGGGGGCCCAGTCGCTTCGCGCTGAAGGAGTGCTGGCAAGCCAGTCAGGATTTCCGGCCGCTGATCGAGGCTGAGGGTGCTCTCGCCCCCCATGCGCGTCATGTCCGGTTGCGCCGAGAATGGCGTGAACACGCCGAGCAGCGAAGCCCCGACGAAGACGACGGGGATCAGGATTACAGCCGCCACGAGCGAACCGCCCGATCGGTCGTCTTCTGGATCGACATCCTCCATTGCGGGGTACCAATGGGTAGGCGCAGGATCGATCGGAGTGCCGTCCTGCCAGACCCACTTGCCCGCCTCGCGTGACCAGTGGCCGACCTCAGTAGCCCCGGTCGCGTCTTCGACCCAGATGCCTTCTCCGCTGCTCGGTGCTGTTTCAATTGGCCGGCGCATGCATAACGCCTCTCTTCGACGGCAACTTTAGTGGCGCGGTTGACTCGGCCTGTCCGCATCAGGTGTTCGAAGAGAACACGCCAGATCGACAACCACGTCAGGGCGACGCGCCTCCACGATTAAATTTTTAAAAATATATAAATATATATAATTTTAACTATAGATAAGTCAAATTAAATAATGTCGGAATTCGCCCGCTTGCGACGCCAGGTTTGATCGCCGAGCGATGCCAACCCGCTGCGGATCCCGTTTGCGGCTTGCGCGCCCGCCATCCTGCGCCGGGTGAAATCAGAAGCCTCTCGCCGATGCGGCACAACCCCTCATCCCTGGCCTGCTGGCGGAACGATATACAGCGTCAGTGCAAACACCGCATAGATGAAGATCATCAGGGCGCCGACAAACCAGGCTGAGCGCCCGCCGGCGGTGATAAAGGCCGACGTGACGGTTGCAATCATCATCATGGTGACGGCGCCCGGCCAGAACTGCAGGTCCATCGGCGCGGGTCCCACAACATAGCTGAGCAACACTAGCGCGGGGGCAACAAACAGCGCGATCTGGGAGGCGCTGCCCAGCGCGATGCTGACGGCCATGTCGAGCCGGTTCTTGCGCGCAGCGGCAAAGGCCACCGCGAATTCGGCGGCGGCGCCGACCAGCGAGACGACGATGAAGCCGACAAAAGCCGGGCTCATCCCGAAGGTCTCCGCCGCCTTCTGCACCGACTCCACGAAGATTTCGCTGACCAGCGCGACCAGCACCGTGACGACAAGCAGCGTGCCGGCGGCTATTCCGATCGGCCAGCGCGCCTCCTTGTCCTCGCCATGATCGGAGCTTGCGAACAACTCCTTGTGCGTAACAAGCGAGAACAACAGGCCGAGTGCATAAGCGATGATGAGCAGGATTGAAATTCCGACACTGAGCTTGTTCAAGATGCCCCCGCCTTGGGGCAGGTGCTCGAGATCGGCGACGGCTGAAGGCGCAAGCAGGGCGACGGTTGCCATCAGCAGCAGGCCGGACGAGAGCCGCGCGCCGGCGCGGTTGTACTCCTGAACGTGGTAGCGCAGGCCGCCGAGCAGCAGGCAGGCGCCGAGCATGAACACCGCGTTGGTGACGATCGCGCCCGCAATCGAGGCCTTCACAAGCATGTACTGCCCCGCCCGCAGCGCGGTGATGGCGATGATCAGCTCCGTCAGGTTGCCGAGCGTGGCATTGAGCAGTCCGCCCACGGCATCGCCGGTCTTCGCGGCGACCGCTTCGGTGGCATGGCTGAGCAGCGCTGCCAGTGGCACGATCGCGAGCACGGCCAGCATGAATAGGAGCGTGTGGGAATGCGGGACCATGGCCTCGGCCACCAGCACGATGGGCACGAAGGCCAGCATCCAGAGCAGAGGGGTATTTCGGATGTCCCTGAGCAGCGTCTGCATGTCGACCGCCTTTCCATCGATGCACTGATGGAAAAGTTCGCGGTCCTTCCGGGGGAGTGTTGATCTGGCTCAACGTGCGCCGGGAGCGGCGCGCGGCTGTGCAGTGGACACCGGCGCCAGCATCGCATCCTGCCAGTGTTTTGCCCGACAGGTCAGCGCGATCGCGGCTGCGGATGTCGTCGCAACGCGTCGCAAAAAATCCCTTATAGATCAAGGAGCGCTCTACTGTGCATGGGGTTGTTTCTCGACTTCTTGTTTCAAGCCCCAAAAGAGAGCCGGAGAGCACGCGTCCGAAGCAGCTCATTCCGCCTGCAGGATGTCCGCAATCGCGTCCCTCGCCGCGATTGTGCCGAGCGTGTCGCCGACGTCGTCAGGCATGACCAGCATCTCGCCATGCGCCTCGTCCTTGAAGTCGAAGGTCGCGGTCGGCCCCAGGAAGGCCGTCGGCGGCGCGGACGATGTCGAGCAACTCGGCGGGGCGCACGGTGGTGCCTGATAGCTCAAGGCTCGCATGCCCGAGGCCGCATCGCCTCACCTTCGTGCATGCACAGCATGCAAGCATATGCCTGTGGAAGAGGGCCCGGCCGTAGTACATGCCGAAAGTCCCCCCAGCCCCGCCGCCGGAGCAACGCGCGAACGCAATGACAACCAGGCAATGACAATCACGTTACCTGCCGCCACGCGCGAGCCCGATCACACCATGTCCGATGGCCTGCCGGCCCGCCAGCGGCGCTGGGCCATCGCTGCGATCTTCACCGCGCTGGCGATGGCTTCGCTCGACACCGCGATCGCCAACATCGCGCTCCCCGCCATCGCCGCCGATCTGCACGTCACGCCGGGGCAGTCGGTCTGGGTCGTCAACGTCTACCAGATCGCGCTGGTCGCGACGCTGCTGCCGCTCGGAGCGCTCGGCGAGATCGTCGGGCACCAGCGCATCTATCTCGGCGGCCTGATCCTGTTCACCATCGCCTCGCTGTTCTGCGCGGTGGCGTGGTCGCTGGACAGCCTGCTCGTCGCGCGCACCCTGCAGGGGCTCGGCGCGAGCGGGATCATGAGCGTCAACACGGCGCTGGTGCGCTTCGTCTATCCCGGAAGGATGCAGGGCCGCGGTTTCGGCCACAACGCGCTGGTGGTCGCGACCGCCTTCACCTTCGGGCCGTCCATTGCGTCGGCGATCCTGGCGGTCGGCCCGTGGCCCTGGCTGTTCGCCGTCAACATCCCGTTCGGCCTCGTCGCGATCGGCATCGGCTTTGCGATGCTGCCGAAGACCCCGCGCGCCGATCACGGCTTCGACTTTCTCGGGGCGATCCTCGCCGTCGCCTGCCTCGGCCTGTTCATCACCGGCATCGGCAGCGCCGCGCACAATTTGTCGCCGGTGGTCGTGGGCATCGAACTGGTCTCCGCCCTCGCGCTCGGCTTCATCCTGACGCGCCGCCATGCCGGCCATCCCGCGCCGATGCTGCCGATCGACCTGTTCAGCCGGCCGATGTTCGCGCTGTCGGCGGCGACCGCGGTGTGCTCCTTCGCGGTGCAGGGCCTCGCCTTCGTCTCGCTGCCGTTCTACTTCGAGGACGTGCTCGGGCGTTCACAGGTCGAGACCGGCTTCTTCATGACACCCTGGCCGCTGGTGGTCGGCATCATGGCGCCGATCGCGGGGCGCCTCTCCGACCGCTATGCCGTCGGCCTGCTCGGCGGCATCGGCCTCGTGCTGCTCGGCCTCGGCATGGCGCTGCTCGCCATGCTGCCGGCCAATCCCGCGATCGCTGACATCATCTGGCGCATGGTGATCTGCGGCATGGGGTTCGGCTTCTTCCAGGCGCCGAACATGAAGGCAGTGATGTCAAGCGCGCCACCGCACCGCAGCGGCAGCGCCTCGGGCATCGTCGCCACTGCGCGCCTGACCGGGCAGACGACCGGCGCGGCGCTCGCCGCAGCCTGCTTCGCGCTCGCGGGTCATGACGGCGCGACATTGGCGCTGGCGCTTGGCGCTGGCTTCGCCGCGCTCGGCAGCGTGATGAGCTTCCTGCGGTTGGCCGTGAAGTAGACCGGGCGCGTTGGCGCGCTTTTCAGGCGGGCCTCACGGCGTCTTCTCCGCGATCGGACGGCTCACGACTGCCGCCGCATCGAGCGGCTCGCATTTGACCGTCCGTATCAGCTTTGGCGGCCCTGTCCAACCCGCGGTCTCGCTCACGGGCACAAACGTGCTCCCTTGCGGCGCCAGGATGATCGGCTCCGACTTCAGGCAGAGATCGGGAAATGCGATGCCATGGCCGCCGGCTCGGGTGAACCGCCCGACCAGCATCTGGGAGGCCTGCATCCGCGTCGCCGGCGACGCCCGCATCGTACGCTCGGGATCGAACGCGCGATAGCACGGCCAGTCGGTGTGGTTCGGTGCGAACTCGTACACGACCCGGCACGCCGCCCCGGCCGATTTCACGAAAGGCATATTCGAAGGCGCCGCGGCATCGCGTTCGAAAACCAATATCTGCAGCGTCAACGCTTCCGTCGTCGCGCCGGATGTGACGGGCTTGCCCGCTGGGACCGCGACTTCCCCACGCGAGAACACCAGCTTGGTTCTGGGTCGCGCGTCCCTGGTCTCCAGCACCAGCATGGGCCTCTCCGCCCAGGAGCGATCCAGTTCCACCTCGCCGTTACCCATCATCAGCTGCACATTGCCGACGGAGGGCCTGTCCTTGGCGAAATCGATCATGCGGAGGTGCACGCTCGACTTTGCCGCCTCGAGGCTCAGGAAGCGCAGGTCGTCCACCTTGCGCGTGATCGGCATCATCGGATCGAAGCGATCGTCGATGTTGAACCGGACGATCTTCTTCAGCCTGGCCGAGAGAGGCCCTTTTGCGGCGGGCGGCGGTGCAACGTCGATCACGAGCAGGGCGCCTTCGGGCGAGAAAGTATTGCCAAAGGCGCGCTGCCAGACGGCGGTCAGCAGCGAGTCCGCCTGCTGCGCGATGTCCCGAGCGAAATAGATCTGCTGCCCGCGGCGAACCAGCGGAAAGTTCTGAAATGCGCCGAGTGCCGCGCCCTCGCGGACCTCCGTCTCGGGGAAGGTGACGCATTTGGACTGGTCGTCATGGTCGGTCTCCTCGACCTTCCGGGACGCAGAGCGCGAACAGAAGCTCAGATGGTGCTCTGCCGTTTTCTGCGGGCTGGCCGAGATCGCATAGATGAGATCCGAACTTCCGGGCACTTCCATCGGAAGCGGAGAGGTCGCGAACATGTCGACTTCCACGCGGGTCAGCGATGGGCCCGCGTCGACCGAGCAGAGATCCCGGGTCGGCAAGGTATTGGTGAGGAGTCGCGCCGCATCGGCGCTGACGACACAGGATATGCTGTTCTCCGAGTTATTCCGGCTCATCCAGATCAGATGGTTCTTGCCGGCTCCATCGACCAGGAGATGCGGCGCCGCGTGCCGCCGGCGTGGCGGCAACCAGACCGGCATGGTTTCGGTCAGCATGGGCTCGCGCTTGAGCAGCACGTCGGGCAACCGCGTCACCCCGACCGAGCGCAGTTCGGCGCTGACGGCGTTGGGATCGGTGGTCCACTCGAGAACGGGAACCGTCGCGCAGGTGATGCAGGTCACGGCCAGATTGGAGCGAAGGTTCTCGAACATGAGAATGACCTCATCGGGGTCACCCGCGTATTTGGCAGGTAGCGTCGCCTTGAATGGATGATCGACCACGCGGCTGACCTGAAACCCGTTCGACCGCGATGGATCCGAGTCGAACTCGAAATAGGTCGATCGGTCCCAGCCGCGATAGGCGTCGTAGCCTCCGAGACTCACGCCGGCCAGAACCATCTTGGAATCGGTCTGACAGCGCGCCGCGCTGCTCTCCTGACTGCTGTTTCGTATGTAGACGCACAGCCGAAAAGCCGCGTTTTGCAGGATCCGATCGCAATCGTTCTGGTTATAGCCGTAGGTCGCAAGGCCGTGGCGATAGCACAGGTCGTGAAAGACGCAGGCCTGCCTGAAGCGCTGCAGGACGAGATGGCGCTTCTGGTTGGAATCAGTCCCGCCGTCGAACAATATGTTGGCCCAGGGCGGCAGGCTGCAGTTCAAGCCCTCGCCGCTTCCGCCGATGGTACTGACGACGTCCGGCCCCGATTGAAAGGCGGTGATGGTGGCGGGCATCTCGCCGTCGGTGATGTCGTCGACGTTCTTGTAGATGGAATCGGCGATGAAGGAAGGCAGATACGCAAAGGCCAGAGCCGCCACGGCAATCAATGCTATCGACCAGCGGATCACCTTTCTGAACATGGCTCAACCCCGCTAAAGCCAATCTGGCAATGACGCAGCCGCGCATCGAAATCATGACGGGCCCGGTGTCGTCCTGATGACGATCAGCTTGGGGTTGTTCGGCTGTCAAGCCGGGATCTCGCACATGACAGCCACTTTGATAGCCGGAAGGCCTGCCCGCGGCGCATCAAAGCGCCCCACGGCCACCCGTAGGCTTTCCGGACGTCAGGCCAGATGCCGAATCTCGGACGCGTCCATTTCCACGACGGGATTGGGCATGTCCTGGTCCAGCGCGGCCAGACGCTCGTCGATAGCCGCGATCACCTTGCGCGAGAACGGTCCAAGATGCGCATAGGCCGCGATCATCTGCACGGCGATGCGTGCGGACGAGGTGTCTCGCTTGGCGCAATTCATGAAAGTCTGCCAGAGCGGCCCCCGTGCCTCGGGAAGGGCGGTGACCACCTTGTGCACCGTCTCCATCGCCCCGAGCCTGGCGCGGATGTCTCCTGCGGCGAGTTCGGGTCGTTGCCTGGATCGGTCGAGCAGCGTCATCAGGCGGTCGACGCGTCCTGCATAGGCCGCCGGGCTATAGGTGTGCTCCAGCACCCGCCTGTAGTCCATCAGGATGTCGCGCAACGGGCGGACCGGATCGAAGTTGATGCCGGCCGTGCACTGATCGGCGCCGATGGTCGGCGCCACATCGTGTCCCGGATGCAGCCGGCCTTCGCGCTCGAGTCGGCGCGTGAGCTGCGTGTTCGGCAAAGCGTAGAGCAGGCCGACCATGGCGACGGGAATCGCCGCCTCCTCGATGAATTCGATCATGGCCTCCGCCATCGAGACCTTCTCGTTGTCGAAGCCGACGATGAAGCCCGCGGTGACGAGCATGCCGGCGGCGTAGATCTTGTGGATGCTCTCGGCGATGTTGCGCCGCGTGTTCTGTTTTTTCCGCATCGCGACCAGCGTCGCCGGGTCCGGACTTTCGATGCCGACGAAGATGCCGAAGAAGTTGGCCGCCCCCATCAGCTCCAGCAGCTCCGGATCGTCGGCGAGGTTGACCGAGGCTTCCGTGGAGAATTCGAAGGGATAGCCGTGCGTACGCTGCCATTCGGCGAGCTTCGGCAGGAATTGCCGCAGCGACTTCTTGTTGCCGATGAAATTGTCGTCGACGAAGTCGAGATGGCCGCGGTAGCCCATCCGGTAGAGCGTCTCGAGCTCGACGAACATCTGCTCGACCGTCTTCGTCCGCGGCACGCGCCCGTAGAGCTCGATGATGTCGCAGAATTCGCAAGTGAAGGGACAGCCGCGCGAATACTGCACACCGAGATAGAGATAGTCCTCGAACCTGAGCAGATCGAAACGCGGCACCGGCGTCTTGGTGACGTCGGCCTGGAATTTCGGCGCGGTGAAGGTGCCGGACCGCGCGCCACTTTCCCAGGCCGCGATGAATTCGTCGAGGACGCTCTCGGCCTCGCCGAGCACCCGGAAGTCGGCCCGCTCATAAATGTGGGGGCTCGAGGTGGGGTCGGGACCGCCGACCACGACCGGCTTGCCGGCGGCGCGGCAGAGCTCGATCAGGCGCAGCGTGTCGGCCTGCTGCGGCATCATTCCGCCGGTGAACACGACGTCGGCCCAGGCGAGATCCTCCTCGCCAAAGGACGCCGTATTGCAATCGATCAGCCGGACCGTCCAGCTCTCGGGCAACATCGCGGCAACGGTGATCAGGCCCAAGGGGGCAGCAGGGCGCTTGACGCCCATCACTTTGCAGGATTCGCCAAAGCTCCAGAAGGACTCTGCCGAGAACAGCGGGTAGAGCATCAGCACGTTGCAGGGACTCGGCACGTTCATGGAACTCCTTTTGTGTCGGCTCAGTGTACCAAAGCGCCGGCGTCTTGCATCCCGGCAAAAAGGACAAACTGTCGCCGCTGCGCAAGGCGCGATCGGGCCTGGAACCGGCCTTTACGGCCGGACGTCGCGTAAAGCCGCGGATTGGCGCCCATGGAAGAGACCTCAACCCGAATCGACTGGCGCACGGATGAGGCAAAACAGCGCTCCAGTCCACACCCTCGCGCGGCCGAGCAATGCATCCTGGTTAGCCCTCGGAGTGTTGATTTGAACAGTTCCAATTTGCCGGACAGATTGCGCCCCTGAGTTCAGTCGGTGGATTGGGCCAATCAGGGGACTTGCGATGGCAAACCTAACAATCAACGGAAAAACCTTCACTCTTGACATCGAGCCGGAAACGCCGCTGCTCTGGGCGATCCGAGAGAATGCCGGCCTGACCGGCACCAAATATGGCTGCGGCATTGCACAATGCGGCGCTTGCACGGTTCATATGGACGGCGTGGCGATGCGCTCCTGCGGCGTTACGGTCAGCGAGGCCGAGGGCAAGAAGATCACCACGATCGAGGGTCTCGCATCCGGGGATTCGCTGCACAAGGTGCAGGAGGCCTGGATCGCGCAGGACGTGCCGCAATGCGGCTATTGCCAGAGCGGCATGATCATGGCGGTGGCGGCGCTGCTGAACGAGAAGCCCAAGCCGACCGACGCCGACATCGACGAGGCCATCACCAACATCTGCCGCTGCGGCACCTTCGCGCAGGTGCGCGAGGCGATCCACACGATCGCAAGCGCGTAAGGAGCCGCCCCATGAACAAGCACTTCTCTCCCACGATGAATCGTCGGGCCTTCGTCATCGGCACGGCCGCGGTCGGTGCCGGTCTCGCCATCGGCCTCGACCTCCCCTTCGGTGGCCCCGCGGTGGTGCGCGCCGCCGACGGCTCGCCCGAGATCGGCGCCTGGGTCGTGATCAGGCCCGACGACACCGTCGTGATCCGCATCGCCCGTTCCGAGATGGGCCAGGGCTCGCTCACCGGTCTCGCCCAGCTCGTCGCCGAGGAGCTCGAATGCGACTGGACCAAGGTCACGACGGAATATCCGACTCCCGGCCAGAGCGTCGCCCGCAAGCGCGTCTGGGGCGATTTCTCGACTGGCGGGAGCCGCGGCATCCGCTCTTCGCAGGACTATGTCCGCAAGGGTGGCGCGACCGCGCGCGTGATGCTGATCCAGGCCGCCGCCGATGCCTGGAAAGTGCCGGCCTCCGAATGCACGGCCGCAAACAGCGTCATCACCCATACGCTCTCGGGCCGGACCACGACCTACGGCAAGGTCGCCGAGGCCGCAGCCAAGCTGACGCCTCCGGCGGAGGTCAAGCTGAAGGATCCGAAGGACTGGAAGCTGATCGGCAAGGGCGTGAAGCGGCTCGACACCGTCGACAAGACCACCGGCGCCATGATCTACGGCGCCGACATCAAGCTGCCGGGCATGCTGAATGCCGCGATCAAGGACTGCCCGGTGTTCGGCGGCAAGCTGAAGAGTTTTGACGAAGCCAAGATCGCCGGCTTGAAGGGCGTCAAGAAGGTGGTCAAGGTCGGCGATACCGCGGTCGCCGTCGTCGCGGATACCTGGTGGCACGCCAAGACCGCGCTGGAAGCGCTGCCGATCGTCTGGGACGAGGGCGACAACGCGAAGGTCTCCAGCGCGTCGATTGCGAAGTGGCTGGCCGAAGGGCTCGACGACGCGCAGCCGGCCTATGTCGGCAACAAGAACGGCGACGCGAAGGCCGCGATCGCCGGCGCCGCGAAGAAAGTCGAGGCCGTCTACAGCTATCCCTACCAGAACCACGCCACGATGGAGCCGATGAACGCCACCGCGCTCTATACGGCGGACAAATGCGAGGTCTGGTGCGGCACGCAGAATGGCGAGGCGGCCTTCGCTGCCGTGCTGGAGGCTTCCGGCCTGCCGGCCGAGAAGTGCGATGTGCACAAGGTGATGCCAGGCGGCGGCTTCGGCCGGCGCGGCCAAACCGACTATGTCCGCCAGGCGGTCATGATCGCCAAGCAGATGCCGGGCACGCCGATCAAGCTGTTGTGGTCTCGCGAAGAGGACATGGCGCACGGCCGGTATCACCCCATCACACAGTGCAAGATGACCGGCGCGTTCGACGCCAACAACAATCTGATCGCGCTGCACTACCGCCTGTCGGGGCAGTCGATCCTGTTCTCGCTGCGTCCCGAAGCGCTGCAGAACGGCATGGATCCCGCCGCATTCCAGGGCGTCGCCCAGTCCGGAGAGGCCGCGTTCGGCTATTCGGTGCCGAACCTGTTGATCGAGCATGCGATGCGCAACCCGCACGTCCCGCCGGGCTTCTGGCGCGGCGTCAACGTCAATCACAACGCGATCTACATGGAGTGCTTTATGGACGAGCTGGCCCAGGCCGCAGGTCAGGACCCGCTCGAATTCCGCCGCAAGCTGATGGGCAATCACCCCAAGCATCTGGCGGTGCTCAACGCGGTCGCCGAGAAGATCGGCTGGGACACGCCGGCGCCGCAGGGCGTCTATCGCGGCATAGCGCAGGTCATGGGCTACGGCAGCTATGTCGCCGGCGCCGCCGAAATCTCGGTGACCGACGGCAGCAAGATCAAGGTGCATCGCATCGTCGCCTCCACCGATCCCGGCTACATCGTCAATCCGGCGCAGGTGGAGCGGCAGATCGCCGGCTCCTTTGTCTATGGCCTCTCGGCGCTGTTCTATGGCGGCTGCACCGTCAAGGACGGCAAGATCGAGCAGACCAACTTCGACACCTACAACTCGATGCGCATCAACGAGATGCCGAAGGTGGAATCGGTGATGGTGCCGAGCGGCGGATTCTGGGGCGGAGTCGGCGAGCCGACCATCGGCGTCGCGGCGCCGGCGGTTCTCAATGCGTACTTCGCCGCGACCGGCAAGCGCATCCGCTCGGTGCCGCTGCGCGACCAGAACATCACCTTCGCATGAAGCATGATCCGGAAAAGTGCTAAGCGGTTTTCCGAAAAGATCATGCTCAAACAACAACTCGCGGCGGCCACGTCGGCCGCCGCAGCATTTTTCGGACAAGCCTCATGAATGCGCCGGTGACACGGCGGAATGCCATCCTCGGCATCTCCGTCGCGGCCACATCGCTCGCCGCACCTTCGATCCTGCGCGCGCAATCGGCGGGCCGCGTCGTCGTGGTCGGCGGCGGCTTTGGCGGCGCGGCTTGCGCCCGGGCGCTCAAGCGTGCCGACGCGAGATTGCGGGTCACCCTGATCGAGCCGAACAAGACGTTCATCGCTTGCCCGTTCAGCAACGAGGTGATCGCGGGCCTGCGCGAGATCGAGGCGCAGCAGTTCGGCTACGACAAGCTCGCCGGCGCCGGCATCACCGTCGTCGCCCAGGCCGCGACGGCAGTCGACGGGCAAAAGAGTAGTGTGACCACGGGCGATGGCACCGCGTATGGCTATGACCGGCTCGTGCTCTCGCCCGGCATCGACTTCCATCTCGATGCCCTGCCCGGATATGACGAGGCAGCGTCGGAGACGATGCCGCACGCCTGGAAGGCCGGCGCGCAAACGCTGCTGCTGCGCAGGCAATTGGAGGCGATGGCGGACGGCGGCACGGTCGCCATTGCCATCCCAGCCAATCCTTCTCGTTGCCCGCCCGCGCCTTACGAGCGCGCAGGCCTGATCGCGCATTACCTGAAGACGAAGAAGCCGCGCTCGAAGGTTCTGATCCTCGATGCCAAGGACACTTTCTCCCAGCAGCGGCTGTTCGAGAAGGCATGGAAGGAACTCTACGGCGACATGATCGAACGCGTCGCACTGTCGCAAGGCGGCCGCGTCACTTCGGTTGATCCCGCGACGAGAACCATCGTCACCGAATTCGGCAACTACACCCCTGATGTCGCCAACGTCATCCCGCCGCAGCGCGCCGGCCATATTGCCGGGATTGCGGGCGCTGCGGATGCGACCGGCTGGTGCCCGATCGATCCTGTCACGTTCGAGTCGAAACTGGTCCCGAACATCCACGTCATCGGCGACGCCTGCCTTGGCGGCGGCATTCCGAAATCGGCCTCCGCTGCAAGCGCGCAAGGCAAGGCATGCGCCGCTGCGATCGTCAGCCTGCTCGCCGGCCGCACGCCCGAAGCGCCGCGGTTGACAGGCATCTGCTACAGCACCGTCGCCCCCGGCTACGGCTTCTCGCTCGCCGGCAGCTACCAGCCCAGGGGCGACATCTTCGCCGAGGTCGAGGGCGGCGCGACCAGCCCGGTCGATGCGCCACGCGAGCTGCGCGCCCGCGAGGCGGCTGAAGCCGAGCGCTGGTTTCAGACCATCACGGCGGAGACGTTTGGCTAGGACATGATGGAACGGGCCTGCCGCCACGACCACAGTGCGCCCCCTCCCCCGCCTGCGGGGGAGGGTTGGGGAGAGGGTGTCTCAACAGCGAAGACTCCCCTAGAGGAAAGAACCCTCACCCGGCGCTGCGCGCCGACGTCTCCCCCAAACGGGAGAGGCAAGAGGAGGCCGCGGCTCGATCTCTCGTCTCACATTTCTTCGATTGCCGCTGCGGTGGTCGCGCTAAGCCTTACACTTGCTGCCAGCGTGAGAGCCGAAAAACTCTTGCCCTACACAATCGTCAACGACGGCATTCCAGCCTCGCTCACAGGCTCCCCCGGCGATGCCGCGCGCGGCCGCGCTCTGGTGCTCGCGCGCACCACGACCTGCATTCTCTGCCATTCCGGCCCATTCCCGGAAACGCGGTTCCAGGGTGATCTCGCGCCTGACCTCGCCGGCGCCGGGAACCGGTGGTCGGTGAGCCAGTTGCGGCTTCGACTGGTCGATGCCTCGCGCTTCAACCCGGACACCATCATGCCGTCCTATTATCGCACCGACGGCCTCGTCCGCGTCGGACGCAGTTTCGCCGGCAAGCCGATATTGTCGGCTGCGGAGATCGAGGACATCGTGGCCTTTCTTGCAACGCTTCGGGACTAGGTTCATGCCAACCACGCGACGACAATTCCTGAGCCTCGCCGGAGGCGTGACCGTCGCCGGCGCGGTCCCGATCGTCACTCTGCGGCCGCTCGAGGCGACACCGGCGATGCTCAACGCCGCGATCCGCAACGTCGTCGGCGAAGCACAGATTCGCAGCGGCAGGGTGAAGCTCGACATTCCACCGCTGGTCGAGAACGGCAACACGGTGCCGATGACGGTGAGCGTCGCAAGCGCGATGACGGCGGACGACCACGTCAAGAGCATCCACGTCTTCAACGAGAAGAACCCGCAGCCGAACATCGGCAATTTTTATCTCAGCCCCTCCTCCGGGCGAGCCCAGGTCTCGACGCGGATTCGGCTCGCCGATACTCAGAAGGTGGTCGCGATCGCACGTCTCTCCGACGACACATTCTGGCAAATTGCCGCCGAAATCGTCGTGACGCTGGCCGCCTGCACCGAGGAGATGAACTGATGGCCGCTCTCATCAACGTTCCGGCCAAGGCCAGGCGCGGCGACATCATCGAGATCCGCACGCTGACCTCGCACATCATGGAGACCGGTTTCCGCCACACCGCCGACGGCAAGCTGGTGCCGCGCGACATCATCACGAGCTTCACTTGCCGCTACAATGGCACCGAGATCTTTCGCGCCGATCTGTTTCCGGCGATCGCGGCCAATCTCTATCTGTCGTTCTTCACCGTCGCCAAGGAGAGCGGCAAGTTCGAGTTCGAATGGATCGGCGACAACGGCTATTCGTCCACTGCATCGGCATCGATCATTGTCGAATGATTTCTTGGCGCGCGATAGCGGCGGTGGCATTATTCGCCGCGGCGGTCCCCACCCTGCTCGCCGGCGAAATCCCGCCCGATGCACGCCGCTCCGGCTATTCCTTCATGGGCCCGGACACGCGCGCCATGCAGGACGACGACACCACCAATCCCGGCATGCTGTTCGTGCTCGACGGCGAAGCTCTCTGGGCAAAGAAGACCGGCAGCACCAACAAAGCCTGCGCGGATTGTCATGGCGATGCGCGCAGCAGCATGAAGGGGGTCGCTGCGCGCTATCCCGCCTTCGACAAGGCGCTCGGCCGCCCCGTCACGCTCGATCAGCGGATCAATCTCTGCCGCGCCGATCATCAGCAGGCGACACCGCTGCCCTACGAGGGCCGCGACCTGCTCGCATTGTCCGCCTTCATCGCCCACCAGTCGCGCGGCACCGCGATCACGGCCGGTGACGACCCAAAGCTCAAGCCCTTTATCGCGCAGGGCCGCGCGCTCTTCATGCAGCGCGAGGGCCAGCTCAACCTCGCCTGCACCAACTGCCACGATGACAATTTCGACAAGCGCCTCGCCGGCGCGCCGATCACGCAAGCGCAGCCGACCGGCTATCCGCTTTACCGCCTGGAATGGCAGACGCTGGGGTCGCTCGAGCGGCGGCTGCGCAGCTGCATGACCGGCGTCCGCGCCCAGGCCTATGACTATGGTTCGCCCGAGCTGGTCGCGCTCCAGCTCTATCTGATGTCGCGGGCGCGTGGCCTGCCGATGGAGACGCCGGCGGTGCGCCCCTGAAAGAAACCGGCCGGGACGCCGCCCGGCCGTTCCGCGAGACTTGAGGGCACGCCTACTCCGCCGGCGCGGCCGACATCTCCGGATGCGCGGCGTAGGGCTCGCTGGCGCCGAGCTTGGCGGCGGCGAACAGGCCCGCAGCCATTACTGCGTAGGCCAGGGCCACCGCGGGCGTCACGCCAAAGCCGCCGCCGATGCCGACGGCCTCGCCGTGCATGAAGCCGAAATAGGTCAGCACCGCCCCGACCAGCGCAAAGGCGGACGCCATCTCGAAGTCGCGCTCGATGATGAAGACACCGATGGCGCCGAGGATGAGACCGCCGAGGATGGAGCCGCCGCCCATCACCTCGAGGCCGTGATAGAACACGCCCTGCTGCGGCAGCGCGGCGATCGCGGCGGCCTTGACCGCATCGGCTTTGTCGGCCGCCATTCCGCCGACGGTTGCCGCCGCATTCATGGTGGAGCCCAGCATGGTGTCGATCTGGAGCTTGGCCCAGGCGGCTAGATGCGGGGTCAGCGCCAGCACGATCGCGGGCGCGTGCTTGACCGGTGTGGTCTGGAACGCCTGCGCGCCGATCAGCATACCGATGTAGAGCAGGATCGGCGAGATCGCGACGACCGGCACGAGTGCCAGCAGCACCGAGATGATGCCGAACCAAGACAGCACGACCACCATGATGCCCGTCGCCGCCGAGTAACCGATCCGACCGCCCATCGCCTTCCAGCCGGGATGGCCGATATAGACGGCGTTGATGAAGGGATTGCCGATCAGGCAGCCGATCAGGCTGACGACGCCGTCGGCGGTGAGCACGCGCGTGGTCGGATAGTCGTCACCGGCCGCTTCCGCGCTCTCGACATTGTCCATGGCCTCGACGAGGTCGTAGATGCCGAACGGAATGGCGGTGACCAGGATGATGCTGAGGAATTCGAAGCCGGAGAAGACGTAGCCGACAGCCGGGATCGGCACCGAGAAGCCGAAGTTCGCAAAGGCGGCGCCGACGCCTTTGAGACTCAATCCGCCGAGACCCAGTCCGAACAGGTTCGAGCCCCAGGCGATGATCATGCCGGCAGCGATCGCGACGAGGCCCGCGGGAACGCCGCGCCAATACTTCACACCGCCGAACCAGCTCACCAGGATGATGGCGAAGCAGACGAGACCAATCTGCGGCGTCATGTACATCTCCAGCGCCGGCCGCATCGAGATGAAGGTGACGGAGACGCCGGCAAGCGTGCCGAGCAACGCCGCGCGCGGCGTGATCCTGCGGATGAAGGGCGCGATGAAGCCGCCGATCATGAGAATGAAGCTCTGGAAGAACACCCAGACGAGCCCCGCCGACCAGCCCTTGAGCGGATCGCCGGTCTTCAGCGTGATCGGCAGCATGATCACGAAGGTGACGATGAACATGTGCGGCACGCTGACGCCTGACGGTAGCGCGCAGACGTCGTTGCGGCCGGTCTTCTGGGCGAGGCGATAGGCGAGATACGCATAATAGAAGGTGGACAGGCACATCATCAGCCCAAGCGCGGGCAGGATGCGGCCGAACACGAGGCTATCAGGCATCTTCAGCACGAAGCGCAGGAGCCCCGTGAGCACCAGCATGTTGACGAGGATGTTGGTGCCGAAGCCGAAAAGCGCGTTCCAGTCGCCCGATGTCCATAGCGCCGGCTTAAACCCGGACTTGTCGATTTCAGATTTGCCGGCCGTCCCCGTCAATGTGCTCATGACAATACCCCTATGTGGTCGAAACCTTCATTGCCTCCAGGACTGCGGCCGAGTCCGCGACCCAGCCGAAGATGCCGCCCTGGGCCTTGATCATCTTCAGGCCCATCTCGTGAAACTCGGGGAAATAGGATGCGCAGCCGTCGGCGATGACGACGCAGCGATAGCCGCGGTCATTGGCCTCGCGCACCGTGGTGTTGACGCACACCTCGGTGGTGACGCCGCACACGAGCAAATTCTCGATGCCGTATTTCTGAAGGATGTCGCCGAGCTCGGTCGCGTAGAACGCCCCCTTGCCGGGTTTGTCGATCACGATTTCGCTGTCGAGCGGATAGAGCTCGGGAATGATGTCGTGGCCGGCCTCACCGCGAATGAGGATGCGTCCCATCGGACCGGGATCGCCGATGCGAAGGCTCGGCGCGCCGCGCTCGACCTTGGCCGGCGGCGCGTCGGAGAGATCGGGCAGATGCCCCTCGCGCGTGTGGACGACCAGCATGCCGGTGGCGCGCGCCGCCGTCAGCACCGCGCCGATCGGCTTCACCGCGCGTGCGAGCTGGCTGACGTCGTTGCCGAGCGTTTCGCCGAAGCCGCCGGGCTCCATGAAGTCCCGCTGCATGTCGATGATGAGAAGCGCGGTGGCGGGCCAGTCGAGCTTGATCGGCTCGGGCTCGGCGCTGACGACGCCCCTTGTCGGCTTGGCTGAGTTCAACATGACGCAGGCCTCGCGAGAACTCTCTTGGCCAGGAGTTCTGCAAGCACCGTGCCATTGTGTACAATTGCGATTGGAGGGAGAGCTTCGAGAAATTCGCTGCTCTGTCAAACTCTTACGACACGTGTGCGCGTGTGCTCATTCGCTATGCGGCGGCTTTACGGCGTGCATTTGCTCAATGCTTAAGCGGTGGCGAGGCTTTCACCAGCCGTCATTCCGGGGCGCGACGCAGTCGCGAGCCCGGAAATTCAACGGGCCACAATACCCGAGGTGAAATGGATTCTCTGATGCGCAATCGCGCACCATAGCTCGACGCTACGCGTCGCCCCGGAATGACGACGCACGTGTGTGGCGAGGCCTTGCCCCTACCGCCCAGCCCCATACAGCCGCCGATACTCTTCCTCATACGGCGCATAAGAGTCCTTCAACGTCGCCATGTTCAGCAACATGGTTGCCACCATCGTGCCCGCCCTGTCGAACACGCGCGTCTTGACCCACGCGCTTTCGGTGCGGCGGCTGCCGGAGAGCGCGACCACCTCGCGCTCGACTTCGTACGCCTCGTCGACGAAGAGCGGCCCCTTCACGAGGCGGATCTCCTGATCGGCGAACAGACCGACGGCCGGGCCCCTGGCCGGTAGCGGATCGTCCTTGGAGCGGTACTGGAACAGCACGCTCAGCATCTCCATCGGAATGACGGGCTTGCCCCACGGATTATCCGCGCCCGAGTAGTAGGGCGAGCTCTCGGTGATGACGGCGAGCTTCTGCCTGAGCGAGAACGGGTAGAGGTCGCCCATATTCTGGTCGAACGCCATGCGCACCGACTGCCGCTTGCCGGTCCGCGCCACCTTCACGTCGCGAAGGATCACGGCATCGGCCAGCGGCTTGAGCTCGCCGAGGCGGGTCTCAAGCGCGGTCGCAACCGGCGCATCGCCGACCGAGGCCGTTCCGCGCAGCACCTCGGTGCCGTCGCGCTTGACCATTTGGACCTGGCACTGGCTCGTGCCGGGCAATGGCTTCGACAGGATCGCTTGCACCTCCTCGCCTTCGTAGCAGACGCTGCGATAATGCGCGGACAGGCAGCCCGTCTCGAACCAGGTACGACCCCATAGCCGTTCGCCGAGCGGCGCGAACTGGCTGAAATGGGTCGGCCCTTCGATGGTGCCGCTCTTGAAGCCGAGCTTCTGGGCTGTTGCGTCGTCGTGGATCGAGGCGTGCGCGTCGTAGGTTTGCGTTTGCAGCATCTGGCGCGGCTGGCGCCACGGCCCGATCAGCGCCTCGGCCGTCTCCGTGATCTCGGTATCGAATGCGTTCGCGGTCATGGTGCTCTCCACAGGAAGCCATGACTAGCAGGAGCGCCACGGATGCGGCCAGCGATATTGACTTCGCCGGCCCATGCCTTTGACTGTCACAATTCGCGTCGCGCAGCCGCAATCCCTCCCGCAGCGCAAACCCCAACGCCGAACGAAAGACAAGGACTCCCGAAATGACGCTGATGCAGGTCGAGCTGGACGATAAATACCGGCTCGAATCGAAGCGGATCTTTCTGTCCGGCACGCAGGCCCTGGTCCGGCTGCCCATGTTGCAGCGCGAACGCGACCGGCTCCAGGGGCTCAACACCGGCGGCTTCATCTCGGGCTATCGCGGTTCCCCGCTCGGCATGTACGACCACGCGTTGTGGCGGGCGAAGTCGCACCTCCAGCAGCACGACATCGCCTTCGTGCCCGGCCTGAACGAGGATCTGGCGGCAACCGCCGTGTGGGGCAGCCAGCAAGTCGGACTGTTTCCCGGCGCCAAGGTCGATGGTGTGTTCGGCATCTGGTATGGCAAGGGCCCCGGCGTCGACCGCTCGGTGGATGCGCTCAAGCATGCCAACGCGGCTGGCACCTCGCTCAACGGCGGCGTGCTGGCACTCGCCGGCGACGACCACGGCTGCCAGTCATCGACGCTGGCGCATCAGAGCGAGCAGGTGTTCGCGGCCGCGCTGATCCCCGTGATCAATCCCGCGACACTGCAGGACTATCTCGATCTCGGCCTCTACGGTTTTGCGCTCTCGCGCTTCTCCGGCTGCTGGGTCGGCTTCAAGGCGATCAGCGAGACCGTCGAGAGCTCGGCGTCGATCTACAGCGATCCTGAAGGTATCCGGATCAAGCTGCCTGACGATTTCGAGATGCCGCCGGGCGGCCTCAACATCCGCTGGCCCGATCCGCCGCTCGAAGCCGAGAAGCGGCTATTCGGCCCGAAGATGGCCGCCGTGCAGGCCTTCGCCCGCGCCAACCAGCTCGACCGCATCGTGCTCGATTCAAAGCCGGCGCGGCTCGGCATCGTCGCGACCGGCAAGGCCTATCTCGACCTGCGCCAGGCGCTCGCCGATTTGGGCATTACGGACAAGGACGCGCAGGATCTGGGCTTGCGCATCTACAAGGTCGCGCTGACCTGGCCTCTTGAGGAGAGCGGCGCGAAGCGTTTCGCCGAAGGTCTTCAGGACGTGCTGGTCGTCGAGGAGAAGCGCGGCTTCATCGAAGACCAGCTGATGCGCATCCTCTACAATATCGATGCGTCCAGGCGCCCGACCGTCACCGGCAAGCGCGACGAGCGCGGCGCACCGCTGCTGCCGAGCGAGGGCGAGCTGACGCCGACCATTGTCGCGTCTGCGCTGGTGGCGCGCTTGCGCAAGCTCGGCCATCACAGCCCGGTGCTGGAGCAGCGCCTCGCCCGGCTCGAGGCGTTCGACAATCCCGTCACCACCAGCGCCCAGATCAAGCTCGCGCGCACGCCGTTCTTCTGCTCGGGCTGCCCACACAACACCTCCACGCGTGTGCCGGAGGGCAGCCGCGCCATGGCCGGCATCGGCTGCCACGGCATGGCCCTGAGCATGCCAACCCGTCGCACCGATCTGATCTCTCATATGGGCGCCGAAGGCGTGAACTGGATCGGCCAGTCGCCCTTCACGAGCGAGACGCACATTTTCCAGAATCTCGGCGACGGCACCTATACCCATTCCGGGCTACTTGCGCTGCGTGCCGCTTCCGCTGCCGGCATCAACATCACCTACAAGATCCTCTACAACGACGCCGTGGCCATGACCGGCGGCCAGCCGGCCGAAGGCGCCTTCCACGTCGCGCAGATTGCGCACCAGGTCTGGGCCGAGGGCGTCAAGCGGCTCGCGATCGTTTCCGACGATCCGTCCAAATACCCGCAAGGAAACTATTTTCCGCAAGGCGCGACCATCCATCATCGCCGCGAGCTCGACGCCGTGCAGCGCGAGCTGCGTGACATCAAGGGCCTCACCGTCATTGTCTACGACCAGACCTGCGCCGCCGAAAAGCGCCGCCGCCGCAAGCGCGGGCTCTATCCCGATCCCGCCAAGCGCGCCTTCATCAACGAGCTCGTCTGCGAAGGCTGCGGCGACTGCTCGCAGGCCTCCAATTGCGTCTCGGTGCAGCCGCTGGAGACCGAATTCGGCCGCAAGCGCCAGATCGACCAGTCGAACTGCAACAAGGACTTTTCCTGCGTCGAGGGTTTCTGTCCGAGCTTCGTCACCGTGCATGGCGGCACGCTCAAGCGGATGAAGACCTCGGCGGTCGATTCCGGCCAGCTCTTCGCCGATCTGCCACTGCCGCCGGCGCGTGAACTCGACGGTCCCTACAACATCCTCGTCACCGGGATCGGCGGCACCGGCGTCATCACCATCGGCGCCCTGCTCGGCATGGCTGCCCATGTCGACGGTCGGGGTTGCTCGGCGCTGGATTTCACCGGCCTGTCGCAGAAGAACGGCGCGGTGATGAGCCATGTGCGCATTGCTCCGAAGCCGGAGGACATTTCCGCCGTCCGCATCACCACGGGCGGCGCCGACGTCATCCTCGGCTGCGACATGATCGTCTCGGCCGGCCCGGCCGCACTCAGCCGCGCCGAGCGCGGCGTGACGAAGGCCTACATCAACGCCGATTTGCAGCCGACCGCGAGCTTCGTGCAGAACCCCGATCTCGACTTCGAGATGGGCACGATGCAGACCGTGCTGCGCGACGCCATCGGCGACAAGAACCTCGACATCATAGACGCCACGGGCATTGCCGCCGCGCTGATGGGCGACAGCATCGCCACCAACCCCTTCATGCTCGGCTTCGCGTTCCAGAAGGGCGCGATTCCGCTGTCGCTGGAGGCCCTGCTCCGCGCCATCGAGATCAACGGCGCCGCGATCGAGATGAACAAGCTCGCCTTCACCTGGGGCCGCCTCGCCGCCCACGACATGTCGCGCGTGCGCAGCGTGCTTCAGTTCAAGGCTAGAGCGTCCGCGCCGGCGAAATCGCTCGACGACATCATCGCGACGCGCGTGGAATTCCTGACCTTCTATCAGGACAAGGCCTACGCCGACCGCTATCTCGCGGCGGTCGCCAAGGTGCGCAAGGCGGAGAGCGCCGTTTCGCCCGCGTCGACGGAACTGACCGAGGCCGTCGCGAAGAACCTGTTCAAGCTGATGTCCTACAAGGATGAGTACGAGGTCGCGCGGCTCTATACCGATGGCAGCTTTGCCAGGAAGGTGTCGGAAAAGTTCGATGGCGATTTCACGCTGAAGTACCACCTCGCCCCGCCGATCTTCGCCAAGCGCGACAAGGTGACGGGACATCTGCAGAAGCAGGAGTTCGGCGGCTGGATGATCCATGCCTTCCGCGTTCTCGCCAAGCTCAAGTTCCTGCGCGGCGGCCTGTTCGATCCGTTCGGCCGCACCGAGGAGCGCCGGACCGAGCGGAAGCTGATCGCGGATTACCTGGCGATCATCGATCAGCGGATCGTCAGGCTGCAAGCGGCGCAGATCCCGCTGCTGACCCGGCTTGCACGGGTGCCCGAGACGATCCGCGGCTTCGGCCATGTCAAGGAAGCAAATATCAAGCTGGCGGCGGCCGAGACGGCGCGGCTGGAAGCGGAGCTCGAGAACAGCCGCTTTGCGGCGGCGGCGGAGTAGCGGTCGGGAGAACGTTCTCTCCACGCGTCATTGCGAGGAGCCCTTGCGACGAAGCAATCCAGACCGTCGCCGCGGAGTGATTCTGGATTGCTTCGCTACGCTCGCAATGACTGAGAAAAGCGAGACGACAGTCAGACGGTCGCCTTCGTCGCACCCGCCGTCGCCACACTCCCCTCCGCCAGATGCCGCCCCGCGATGTACCCGAACGTCAGCGCCGGCCCGAGCGTGATGCCCGGGGCCGGATAATTGCCGTTCATGATCGAGGCCATGTCATTGCCGCAGGCGTAAAGGCCGGAGATCGGAGTGCCGTCCTTGCGCAGCACACGCGCTTGCGCATCCACCGTCATGCCGATGGCCGTGCCGAGATCCGCCGGGTGGATGCGCAGCGCGAAGAACGGCGCGCGGACGATCGGTGCGACGCAAGGGTTGGGCTTGTGAACGGCATCGCCGAGATGGCGCTGATAGATGGTGCTGCCGCGACCAAATTCGGGATCGCGCCCCTCCTTCGCATCGGCATTGTAATTCGTGACCGTCGCTGCAAGCACGGATGGCTTGATGCCGATCAAGGCTGCGAGCTGCGCGACATCCGCCGCCTCGATCAACTCGCCGCTCGCCACATAGCGCCGATAACTGCGCGTGAATGGTTTGATGCGGCCGAGGCCGTAGGCCCACAGGAACCAGCGGTCGCAGATCAGGTGGAACGGCCGGTCCAGCTCACCATTGGCCTCGCGCAACATGGCAAGCACGAACTCGTGGTGGGACAGCGCCTCGTTGACGAAACGCCTGCCGGCCGCATTGACGGCGATCACGCCGGGCTTGGCGCGATCGGCCGTCATGTGCGGGAACACGCCGCGGCTGCCATCAGTGCGGCGGAATAGCGAGGCCGGGACCCAATAGGCTGCGCTCGTCGCGTCCGTGTTGAGCGCTGCACCGGCGGCAGTCCCAAGCCGAAGCCCGTCGCCCGCAGCCGACGGAGTGGCCGCCGAGATCAAGCCTGCGCCGGCCGGGAAGAAGCGTTTGCGCAAGCTCGCATCGTGCGAGAAGCCTCCGATCGCGAGCACGACGCCGCGACGCGCTGAGATCAGGCGGTCGCGGGCGCCGTGGCGGATCACCACGCCGGCGGCGCGCTCGTCCCGCATTGATAGGCGCTCGACATCAGCGCTGAAGAGGAGATCGACCCGCCGCGCCAGCAGCGTGGCATACAGCTGCGCGGCGAGCGCATTGCCTTGATGCAACGTCGTGCCGCGCGGCGATCGCAAGCGCTGCCACGCATACGCGGACACCAACTGCGCCGCGCGCAAGGTCGAGCACAACGACGCTCCGATCCGGCCCAGATGCGGAAGGTCCAGGCGGCCGACCATCATCCCGCCGAACAGCGTGCACTCCGGCAGCGGTGGCCGCAATCGCGCGAAGTTATTTCCCAGCCGGGCACCGTCGAAGACAGCCGGCTCCAGCACGCGGCCGCCAGGCGTCGCCCCCAGCCGTTCCGGATAGTAATCGGGATAGGCCTTCATCGGCTGGAGCCGCACCTCGGTGTTGGCTTCGAGCCAGGCGATCGCCTCGGGCCCGCGCGCGAGGAAGGCGGCGCGCAGGCTGGAATTCGCGGACTCCGGGACCGTGCTCGACAGATACCGGACTGCATCGGTGACGCTGTCGGAAAGTCCCGCCTCCTTCATCTTGTGATTGGCGGGTATCCAGACCATGCCGCCGGACCAGGCGGTGGTGCCGCCGACGAAGGCGGTTTTCTCGATCACCAGCACGCGCAGGCCTTCAGCGGCAGCGACGGCCGCGGCCGTCATGCCACCTGCACCGGCGCCGATGACAATGACGTCGTAGGTCTCGTGCGCCGGCATCATGCGGCAAGGTTCCGTGAGCGAGGCATGACACCGTCATACCGCGCCCACGGGCTTGCAGCTAGCGCGCCTTCTTGCGTTCGATCGGATCGATATCGATCGCCCGCAGGCGGCCGAGCCGCAACACGTCCATGGCGAGCCGCCGGCCGATCCGGTCGCGATCGAGCACGCGGATCAGATCATCGACGCCGTTGATCTCGACGCCGTCGAGCCTGATCACGACGTCGCCGGGCAACAGGCCCGCCTTGGCTGCAGGTCCATCCGGCTCGATCTGCATCAAGAGCGCGCCCATCTTGTTCTCGACGCCGGCGAGCACCGCATGCCGCCGCGGGACCGGTGCCGTCTGTCCGGCAACGCCGATATAGGCGCGGCGGACGTAGCCGTGGCGGATGATCTCCGACAGCACGAATTGCGCGGTGTTGCTGGCGACCGCAAAGCAGATCCCTTGCGCGCCGTTGATGATGGCGGTGTTGATGCCGATCACCTCGGCATGCGACGACACCAGCGGGCCGCCCGAATTGCCGGGATTGAGCGCGGCATCGGTCTGGATCACGTCCTCGATGGTGCGCCCGCTGACCGAGCGGATCGAGCGCCCGAGCGCAGAGACGACGCCGGCGGTCACGGTCGATTCGAAGCCGAGCGGATTGCCGATCGCGATCACCAGCTGGCCGCGGCGCAGGGTCTTGGAGTTACCGAGCGCGGCATAGGGCAAGTGGCGCGCGCCGTTGGCGCGCAGCAGGGCAAGATCGGTGTCGGGATCTACGCCGAGCACCCGCGCGTCACCGACATGGCCCTCGACGTCGCGCAGCCGAATTTCCTTCGAACTGCCGACCACATGGCTGTTGGTGAGGACGAGTCCATCCGGCGAGATCACGATGCCTGAGCCGAGCCCGCCGCGCTCGCGGCCGTTCGGCGCCTTCGGCCCGGTCTCGACGCGCACGACCGCGGGACCGACACGGTCGGTCACGTCGATCACGGCATTGGAATAGGCGTCCAGCAGGGCCCGGTCACCGACCTCGGCAGACGCCGTCGTTCGCGATGACGCTGCGTCATCGGCGATATCTGAAGTGAAGTCCAGCATGGCAAGAGTCCTTGAAGGCTCACACAGATGGTGGCCTGTTCCCTGCCGCGCAAGATGCGCGCCTGGAGCGCAGGGCTGGACTGCCCAGATGGCTAGGGCGCTCGCCTCAGCGAACCGCCTCTTGCCTTGACCGGGTCGAGCAGCGTCCAGTCCCCATCCGGAAGCACATGGCCCCTGGGGAACGGCGCGCGCAGCTCGATTCCGAGCGAACCCAGCACGCGGTCGTCGCGGTAGTAGCATTGCAGCACGACACGGACGAGCGTTGCTGCGGCGACGCCGCCGCTGTTGCGAAACTCCTGCGCCACCGCATCGCGCCTTTTGGTATCGAGCTCGGCGAGCGGCACTCCGGCGAGGCGCGCCAGATGATCCAGTGCCGCCGCCACCAATCTGGTGTCACGGCCGAGCGTTGCCAGCATGTCGGCCTGGATCGCGGGATCATCGGCGCCCGGCACCTTGTACTCGTCGCTGGCAGGAATGATCATCGCGGCGATGGTGCGCAGGTCGTCGCGCTGCCTGCGTGTCAGTTGGTTGTCTGCGGACATCACGACCTCAATCGAACAAATTGGCGAGGCGCTGCTTCATCTGGTCGGCGATGTAGAGCGCGAGGGCCTGGATGGTGGACGTCGGGTTCACGCCGCCCGAGGTGACGAAGATGCTGCCGTCGACGATGAAGAGGTTCTTCACGTCGTGCGAGCGGCCCCATTCGTTGACTACGGAACGTTCGGGATCGGTGCCCATCCGCGCGGTGCCGAGGAGATGCCAGCCGCCCCAGGGGATCGGGTTGTTGATGCAGATGTCGGTCGCACCGGCGGTCTCGAGAATCTCCCGGCCGCGCGCCAGCCCGTGCTCCATCATTTTCCGGCTGTTCTCGCTGATCGTATAGTCGACCTTCGGCGCGGGGATTCCGTGACTGTCCTTCAGCACGGGATCGAGCGTGACGCGGTTGTGCTCCTCGGGCAGATCCTCGCAGATCGCCGACACCGCAAGCCGATGACCGTTGAGCTTGCGGAACACGCGATGATGGTCGGCGCCCCATGGCAGAATGCCTTTCTGCTCGCTCGCGACCGCCTCGAACACCGGCCCCGCGCCGCGGCCGAATTGGATGCCGTAGCCGCGCACGAAACCGCGCGACAGGTCGGTGTCGTAAAACTCCTTGCTCCACAGGCAGGTCGGCGGCGCACGATTGCTGTCGGTCGGCTCCTTCACAAATCCGTAGATCTGCGCATAGGGATGAAACATCAGGTTCTTGCCGACGAGGCCGGACGAATTTGCAAGCCCGTTGGGAAAGCGCCCCGAGGCCGAGTTCAAAAGCAGGCGCGGCGTGCCCACGCCGTTGCAGGCGATGATGACGACGTGCGCGGGCTGAAACTGCTCGACGCCGTCCTTGTCGTAGTAGACGACGCCCGAAGCCATGCCGTTCTCGTCGGTGGTGATCTCCCGCACGCGGCAATGGGTGCGCAACTCGACGCCGGCGCGGATCGCATGCGGCCAATAGGTGATGTCGGTGGAGGACTTTGCGCCTTGCGCGCAGGCCGGCGTGCAATGGCCGAGATTGATGCAGCGCGCCCGGCCCTCATAGTCCATGGTCGCGACCGTCGTATCCGACGGCCACCAGTGCCACCCGAGCTTGTTCATGGCCTTGCCGATGATGGCGCCGGACAATCCCATCGGCTGCTGCGGCATCGGCGGATGCGTCAGCGGGGAAAGCGGATCACCTGACAGGCCGGACGTACCCATCATGCGGTCGTTCTCTTCGAAGAACGGGGTCAGCGCGTCGTAGTCGATCGGCCAGTCGTCGGCGACGCCGTCGAGCGTCTTCACCTTGAAATCGGAGGGATGCAGCCGCGGCCAATGCGCGGTGTACATCACGGTTGAGCCGCCGACCGCATTGTAGTTGACGACCTTGATCGGGGAGTTGTCGTCGTTGATCGGGTAGTCCTCGGGGCGGCCGCGGACATTGGGGCTCGACGACCACTCGCCGTAGAATTTGGCCTCCCAATCCCGGCCGGTGCTGGGATATTCCGCCGGGTTCATCCAGCCGCCCTGCTCCAGGCAGAGGACGTGCATCTTGGTCTCGGCCAGCGACCACGCCACCGCCGCGCCTGAAGCGCCGGCGCCGATGATCAGGACGTCCACGGGGTCTTTCATCGCAACTTCTTCCTCCCCCTCGCCGCTTCCCGGGCGATTCGGCCTTTCGCGCCTAGCGAGGCCGGCGAACGATAGGGTCAGAGCGACGGCCGAGTAAAGCCGCGAGGCCGGAATGTCACACTTCGCAGGGTGCAGACCATTGGTATCGCCACATCCCGATGCTAGGAACGAGACGCACGAGCCATCGATAGCGAGACCGTATGTCCTTCCGAAATTTCTTTGCCAGCGCCCGCGCTTTTGCGCTCGTTTCGTTTTTCGCCTTGTCCGGATTTCTGGGCACCTCCAACCCTGCCTCGGCGCTGACCGGCGCCGCGACGGCCCGCGACGGCAACTCCATCCAGCTCGGCGACGTGATCTATCGGCTGGACGGCGTCGATGCGCCCGAGCTGGACCAGGTCTGCATCGACGATCACGCCGATGCCTGGACCTGCGGCATCGAGGCCCGCGATCAGCTCACGAAGCTGATCAAGGGACGCGTGGTGCGCTGTGACGATGTCGGGCCGGAAAAGAGCTTTGGCAAGCGGCACCGGGCGATCTGCACGGCCGAGGGCGACAAGTCGACCTTGAACGAACAGCTGGTCAGGCTCGGCTTTGCCGTCGCCCGGGAGCCGATCAAGGCCAACGCCAAGCCCGTCGCGGCCGAAGCCAGGACAGCCGCCGCCGGAATCTGGAAGGGCTGTTTTGTTGCACCGCAAGATTTTCGCGCCGGCAAGAAAGACGGCACGCTCCTGGGCACCGCCTGCCGGCCCGACCGCGACAAGGAGATTCGCGCCGTGCTGTTCCCGGAGGAACTGACGATGCCGCCCAGCTGCAGCATCAAGGGCAAGCTTGCGGTGCGCGCCCGCGTGACCGGCAATATCGGCATCTATCATTTGCGCGGTTGCCCGAGCTATCCCGCGACCACGAGACCCGACCGCTGGTTCTGCTCGGAGGACGACGCCCAGGCCGCCGGCTTCCGCAAGGCCTATAATTGCCGCCGGCCAAAATGAACGGGCGAGTTCCGCACCTGTGAGTAGTATTCCGACTACGTATTGATCCGGGATTGAACTTCGTCGGCAGTTGCTGCATTTGTATGCGTACGCGAGCGCCTTGCGCGAGCGTTTCCTAGGCAACAATCCGGCTCCGGCCCGATTGTCTTTGCTCGGGCGTTTCCTCCCTAGACTTGGCCGCTTGTCACGAGCAAGCGGCCGTTCTTTTCTGTGCGGGTCTATCACTGCATCCGCATGATCTGGTCCATCGGCGGCATGTTCGCATTGAGATGCGCCATGATCCACACCGTCCCGCCCACCACCAGGAAGACGACCAGCAGCCCGAAGGCGAGCGCCAGCACGTTGTTGGTGTTGTCGGGCCCCGTGGTGATGTGCAGGAAAAACACGAGATGCACACCCATCTGTGCGATCGCAAGCACGATCAGCGCGACCGGAATCGAGGGCTGCCAGACCAGGTCGGTGCCGGCGATGAAGAACGACGTCGCCGTGAGCAACAGCGCCAGAACAAGACCGACGACATAGCCCAGGATCCGCTCACCGACGCCATGCTGCTCTTCCTCGCCCGGTGCGAGGTCGTGCCCGGCCGGAATATGCGTCTGATCGCTCATGGGGCACCCCCAAGCAGGTAGACGACGGAGAACACCCCGACCCAGATGATGTCGAGTGCGTGCCAGAACAGCGCAAAGCACATCATCCGCCGCAGCACGTCGGCGCGAAAGCCTTTCGCAAAGACCTGGGCCATCATGGTGAGCAGCCAGAGCACGCCGGCCGAGACGTGCAGCCCGTGGCAGCCGACCAGCGAGAAGAACGCGGTCAGGAACGCGCTGCGCGACGGACCGTAGCCGCGGGCGACAAGGTCGGCGAATTCGCGGAACTCGAGCACGAGGAATATCAGCCCGAGCACGCAGGTCACGGTCATGCCGAGATAGAACCAGAACCGGTTGCGTACGTCGGCGGCGATGCTGGCCATGCCGCAGGTGAAGCTCGAGAGCAGCAGGCAGACCGTCTCGATCGCGACATTCCTCTGCTCGAAGATCTCCGCGCCCTTCGGGCCGCCGGCAGTCTGGCCGGAAAGCACGGCATAGGCGGCGAAAAAACAAGAGAACATCACGATGTCGGAGAGCAGGAAAATCCAGAAGCCGTAGGCGGTCACGATCCGCTTCGGCGCGGGTCCGGGATGCTCGATGACGAGCCCGATGTGATGGGGATCGGCGTGCGCGTGGCCGGCGGTCGCGGTCATCGCCATCAGACCGCCCCCGCCATGCTGACGAGGCTGCGCCGTTCCTCGATATTGACGCGGTCGATTGCCGCGACCTGTTCGGCCGGGATGACGTATTCGTCATGGTCGCGCCAGGCGAACACGACGAAGGTCGCGAACGCGCCGATGCCGCCCAGGATCACCATCCACCAGATGTGCCAGATCAGCGCAAAGCCCATGATGGTGGCGAAGAACGCGCAGACGAAGCCGGTCGGCGAATTGCGGGGCATCTCGATGTCCTGATATTCGGGCACTTCGTGCTCGAGCGATTGCTGCCGGGCGCGGGCCTTCATCTCCCAATAGGCGTCCTCGCCGCGCACATCGGGATTGAAGGCGAAATTGAACACCGGCGGCGGCGACGAGGTCGCCCATTCCAGCGAGCGCCCGTCCCAGGGATCGCCGGTGCGGTCGCGCAACGCCTCGCGGTTGCGGATGCTGACCACGAGCTGCACGATCTGGCAGATCACGCCGATCGACAGCACGGCCACGCCGACCGCCGCAACGATCATCCAGGGCCGCCAGGACGCGACGTCGTAGTGTTGCATTCGGCGCGTCATGCCGAGCATGCCGGCGATGTAGAGCGGCATGAAGGTGACGTAGAAGCCGAGGAAGGTGAACCAGAACGCGGCCTTGCCCCAGCGCTCGTCGAGGCGAAAGCCGAACGCCTTCGGAAACCAGTATTCGAAGCCGGCGAAGGCGCCGAACAGCACGCCGCCGATGATGACGTTGTGGAAGTGCGCAACCAGGAACATGCTGTTGTGGAGCATGAAGTCGGCCGGCGGCACCGCGACGAGGACGCCTGTCAATCCGCCGATGATGAAGGTGACCATGAAGCCGACCGACCACAGCATCGGCGTCGCAAAACGGATGCGGCCGCCATACATCGTGAACAGCCAATTGTAGATCTTCACGCCGGTCGGTATCGCAATGATCATGCTGGCGATACCGAAGATGGCGTTGACGTCGGGCCCCGCCCCCATCGTGAAGAAATGGTGCAGCCAGACCATGAAGGAGATGACGCAGATCGCCATGGTCGCCAGCACCATGGAGCGATAGCCGAACAGCGCCTTGCCGGAGAAGGTCGAGACCACCTCGGAGAAGATGCCGAAGGCGGGCAGCACCAGGATGTAGACCTCGGGATGGCCCCAGGCCCAGATCAGGTTCATGAACATCATGACGTTGCCGCCGGCCTCGTTGGTGAAGAAGTGGAAGCCGAGATAGCGGTCGAGCAGCAGCATCGCGAGCGTGGCGGTGAGGATCGGAAAGGCCGCGACGATGAGAAGGTTCGAGGCCAGCGTGGTCCAGCAGAACATCGGCATGCGCAGATAGTTCATGCCCCTCGTGCGCAGCTTGAGCACGGTCGTGACGAGATTGATGCCGGCCACCAGCGTCCCGACACCGGAGATCTGCAGCGACCAGGCGTAATAGTCGACGCCGACACCGGGCGAGTAGGCCAGCTCCGACAGCGGCGGAAAGGCGAGCCAGCCGGTGCGCGCGAACTCTCCGACCACGAGCGAGACGTTGACCAGCAGCGCCCCGGTCGCGGTCAGCCAGAAGCCGACCGAATTGAGCGTCGGAAACGCGACGTCGCGCACGCCGAGCTGGAGCGGCACGACGAGGTTCATCAGCCCGATCACGAACGGCATCGCCACGAAGAAGATCATGATGGTGCCGTGCGCCGAGAAGATCTGGTTGTAGTGCTCCGGCGGCAGGTAGCCCTGCGACTGATAGGCCACCGCCTGCTGGATCCGCATCATGATGGCGTCGCTGCCGCCGCGCAGCAGCATCACCGAAGCCAGCAGGATGTACATGACGCCGATGCGCTTGTGATCGACGCTGGTGATCCATTCGCCCCAGAGATAGGGCAGATGCCCCTTCACCACGACCCAGGTCAAGACGCCGAGGATTGCGACCAGCACCACCGCGCCGGCGACGAGCGGAATCGGTTGATCAATCGGAATGGCCGACCAATCGAGCTTACCGAGCATCATGGCCTCCACTGTGCGGCCGGCCCGCTTCGGATGCGAGCTCCGGCCCCGGCCCCGGCGGAATGTGCTGGCTCGCGATCAGGTCGAACAGCCGCGGATCGTCCAGGCGGTAGACAGGTCGGCCCTTCTCGATGCCCTGCTGCATCAGCTTCTTGTAGGTGTCCGCATTCAGCACCGCATCCGTCCTCGCCGTGGTCGCGACCCAGTCCGGAAAGGCGAGCGGCGAGACCACGTTGACGTCGAACATCATGTCGGGAAAACCGTCGCCGGAGAAATGCGCGGACAGGCCCTGGAGCTTGCCTTCATTGTCGGCGCGCAGGTTCAGCTTCGTCACCATGCCGTTCATGGTGTAGATCATGCTGCCAAGCTGCGGGATGAAGAACGTGTTCATCACGCTCGACGATGTCAGCTGGAAATTCAGCTCGGCGCCCGCGGGCACCGTCAACGTGTTGATGGTGGCGATGCGCTGGTCCGGATAGATGAACAGCCATTTCCAGTCGAGCGAAACGGCCTGTATCCGCACCGGACTTCCGGTGCCCGGCACGGGCGCGGCCGGATCGAGTTGATGCGAGCCGATCCAGGCAACGCCGCCGAGCAGGATGACCGTGAGTGCAGGGATCGACCACACCACCATTTCGACCCGGCCGGAATAGACGAAGTGGGGCTGGTAACGCGCTTTCGGATTCGAGGCGCGAAACCAGAAAGCAAAGCCGAGGATCGCGATGATGGTGGGTACCACGATCACGAGCATGATGAAGACGGAATCGACCAGGATGGTGCTGTTGCCCGCGGCCACGGGCCCTTGCGGATCGAGCAGATTCATCGGCACGCCACTGGTAGTTGGGAAGCCCCGGGACTGAGCCTAGCGCGGGAAAGGCTCCGGCAGCAAACGCCGAGGCCTCAGAACGGTTCCTGGACTGCAAGGGTCAGTCATGCGCGACAGGCCGGCCGCAGCATGCAATTGCATGTGATGTCAATGACATGTACGCAGGAGCCGCGCGCTTCTCTCCGGACGGGGCGATTGCTAATCTGCACGAAAATAATGGGACGAATGGTGCCCGTACCGGGGAGTGAGCTGTGATGCGCTTGAAGGACAAGGTCGCGATCGTCGTCGGGGCCGGTCAAAGTCCCGGCGAAGGCATGGGCAACGGCCGCGCCACCGCGCTCACCTTCGCGCGCGAGGGAGCGAAGGTCTTGTGCGTCGACCATCATCTGGAGTCGGTGCAGGAAACGGTGGCGATGATCACCGCGAAACATGGTACCGCCGCGGCCTTCGAGGCCGATGTGACCAAAGCTGCCGACATCAAGACGATGGTGGTCGAGACGCAGTCGCGCTGGGGCCGGATCGACGTGCTGCATAATAATGTCGGCGTCAGCCTCGGCGGCGGCGACGCCGAGCTGCTGCAGCTGACCGAGGAGGCGTTCGACCGCGTCGTAGCCATCAATTTGAAGAGCTGCATACTCGCCGCGAAGGAAGTGATCCCGATCATGCGCGCGCAGAGAGGCGGCGCAATCATCAACATCTCCTCGATGGCCGCGATCACGACGTATCCTTATGTCGCCTACAAGGCAACCAAGTCGGCGATGATCGCCTTCACCGAACAGCTGGCGTATCAGAACGCCGAGTACGGCATCCGTGCCAATGTCATCCTGCCCGGCCTGATGAACACACCGATGGCCGTCGACACCCGCGCCCGCGAATGGCACAAGACCCGCGCCGAGGTCGAAGCCGAGCGCGACAGCAAGGTGCCGCTGCGCGGGAAGATGGGCACCGGATGGGACGTCGCAAACGCCGCGCTGTTTCTGGCATCCGACGAGGCGAACTTCATTACGGGTGTGACGCTGCCGGTGGATGGTGGTGCCAGCGTGCGACGGGGGTAGGTCGTTCTTCTCCCTCTCCCCGCACGCGGCAGCGCTATCGCATATGAGATGTGGCTATGGGCACCGGCTGTCTCCACAACGTCATGGCCGGGCTTGTCCCGGCCATCCACGCCTTTCCACGCAGCACACAGAACGTGGATGCCCGGGACAAGCCCGGGCATGACGACCTCTGCAGAATTCAATGCGATTCCCTGCCGCTTGCGGGGAGACGCGAAGCATGCTCGGTCACCGCGAATATGTCACCCGCCAGATCGTGCCGTTGCCATCTTCCGAAACGAGCAGCGATCCATCCTTCGCCACGGCGACGCCGACCGGACGCCCCCACACCTCCGAGTCGCTCACGACGAATCCCGTGACGAAATCCTCATACTCGCCAGTCGGCTTGCCGTCTTTGATCCGGATGCGGATCACCTTGTAGCCGGTGCGCTTCGAGCGGTTCCAGGAGCCATGCTGAGCGGCGAAGGCGTCGCCCTGGTATTCGGACGGAAACTGCGTGCCCTGATAGAAGGTCATGCCGAGCGAGGCCGAGTGCGACTGTATGAGCACGTCCGGCACCGTCACCTTGTCCTTGAGGTCTGGGCGCGCGCCGGCGTGGCGCGGGTCCTCGTTGCCGCCGATGTAGAACCAGGGCCAGCCGTAGAACGCGCCCTGCTTCACGCTGGTCACGTAATCGGGCACGAGATCGTCGCCGAGGCCGTCGCGCTCGTTGGTCGAGCACCAGGGCAGACCGCTCTGCGGCTGGATTGCGAGGCCGACGCAGTTGCGGAGGCCGGTGGCGTAGATCTTCCGCTCCTTGCCGTCGGGATTGAAGGCCAGCACGGTGCCGCGCTCGGTCTCGCTCGCCCAGGCTGCGCCGAGCGGTTGCGCTCTCGACCACGCCTCCATTCCGCCCGGCGGCGTGCCCATGCCTTCGGCAACGTTGCTGAGCGAGCCGACCGAGACCAGCATGCGCCTGTTGTCGAGCGTGAAGGCGATGTCGCGCGTGGAATGGCCGCCGTCATGCGGCAGGCTTGCCACGATCGTCTCCGCCTTGCCGCGCGCCTTGAGATCGCCGGCTTGATAGGGAAAGCGGACGACGCTGTCGGTGTTGGCGACATAGACCCATTGCGGATTGTCGCCGTTCGGAAAGAAGGCGATGCCGAACGGCTGTCGCAATCCGCTGGCAAACACCTCGTTGGTCGCGACCTTGCCGTCCTCCCCGGCGCGCAACACGCGGATGTTACCGGCCCGTGTCTCCGCGAGGAAGACGTCGCCGTTCGGCGCCACGCGGATGATGCGCGGCGCGCGCAGGCCTTCGGCGAACAGCTCGATCTTGAAGCCTGCCGGCACCTGGGGCGAGGCTTCATGCGGACGCGTGACGACGCGCGCGGAACTCGCAACCGAGCGCGTGGCACCGGGCCTGACCAGATCCTGCGGCTGGATCAACCTGACGGTGCCGGGCCTGTCGGCCCGCCAGTCGCCATAGGCGTCCTTGCCCTGCAACACCGGCTCGGCCTGCGCGCCGGCCGCAACTGCAGCCAGCAGCCCCGCGGATATCGCCGCGTACGGAGTCCTGTTCTTCACGTCGCCTTCTCCCCACCTGGACGTACAGGTCGTCAACGCCATTCTTCCGCAAACGTTCTGCGGCAAGTCAAACACCCGCCGCATTCGACGTCAGCTCATGCCCGCACGATGTGCATCAGGTGCACCCATCGTACTGGAAAACACCGCAGATAGATGCGACACATTGTAAGGGTTCGGTTGCGGTCATCAAAGCTGCGACATCGCTGTCGTGACTGATGGGAAGATCATGTGGGGATCCGTCATATCGGAATGGGCGAGCCTGCTGCTGCGCTGGCTGCACGTGGTGGCGGCGATCGCCTGGATCGGCAGTTCCTTCTATTTCATCGCCCTCGATCTCAGCCTCAGGCCTAGACGCGACCTGCCCGACGGCGTGCAGGGCGAGGCCTGGCAGGTCCATGGCGGCGGCTTCTACCGGATCATGAAGTATCTGGTGGCCCCAAGCCAGATGCCGGACGAGCTGACCTGGTTCAAATGGGAAGCCTACACCACCTGGCTGTCCGGCTTCGCGCTGATGGTGGTGGTTTACTATCTCGAGGCCGACCTGTTCCTGGTCGACAAGGCGATTCTCGACATCACGCCGTTCCAGGCCGGGCTGTTCAGCTTCTGCAGCCTCGCGCTGGCGTGGCTGCTTTATGAAGCCGCCTGTCGCACCGGACTTGCGCAGCACGAATTGCCCTTTGCCATCGGCGGCTATCTGTTCCTGGTCGCGCTGACTTACGCCTTCACCCGCGTGCTGAGCGGCCGCGGCGCCTTCAACCAGATCGGCGCGATCATCGGCACCATCATGGTCGCCAACGTCTTCGCGCTGATCATCCCGAACCAGAAGAAGATCGTGGCCAGCCTGATCGCGGGCCAGGCGCCCGATCCGAAGCTCGGCAAGGCCAGCAAGGAGCGTTCGGTCCACAACAATTATCTGACGCTTCCCGTCGTCGTGCTGATGATCAGCAACCACTATCCCCTGCTCTACGCCACGCGCTTCAACTGGATCATCGTCGCGATCATCCTGGCGCTGGGGCCGGTGATCCGCCACTTCTTCAACGAACGGCACGCGGGGCGCGAATCGCCGTGGTGGGTGTGGGGCGTGGCGGCAGTCGGCATGGTCGCGATCTTGTTCCTCTCCGCGGCCGGCCCGCGCGAGATGAAGACCGGCGCGCTGCCAGCGCAGCCAACGCTCGCGAATGTCGAGGAGATCGTGATGTCCCGCTGCAGCATGTGCCACGCGGCCGAGCCGGTCTGGGCCGGCATCGCGACCGCCCCGAAAGGCATCCTGCTCGACGCCCCCGAGCACATCCATCGCAACATCCGCCTGATCGGCCGTGTCGCGGCCTGGTCGAATGCCATGCCGCCGGGCAACATCACCGAGATGACCAGCGAGGAGCGCGCCGTCCTCGCCGCCTATCTTGCGCAGGCGCGCTGATCCGCCTCGCACGAGGATGCGTTGCGCGGAATGAAATTCCGCATCTGCCGCTGAATTGAAAATGACTTGACCGCCTAACCGGCGTAGACATGACCGGCAGCCGCCGGCGCGGCCCAAAATCAGCTTGCAATCGGGGAAAGAACAGTGGCCCTCAAGAACGTCATCGGTATCGACCACGCCGTGGTCATGGTGAAAGACCTCGACAAGGGCGCCGAGAACTACCGGCAGCTCGGCTTCACGGTGTCGCCGCGCGGCACGCACAGCGCGCATATGGGCACCGGCAACTACACCATCATGTTCGACCCCGACTATATGGAGCTGCTCGGCGTGCTCGCTGCGACCGAACAGAACGCGCCGGCGCGCGCCTTTCTCGACAAGCGTGGCGAAGGCATCGAGCGCATCGCTTTCACTGCGGTCGATTCCGCCGCCGGCGCCGAAGAGATCCGCGCACGGGGCCTGACGCCGATCGGCCCGACCGATTTCGAACGGCCGGTGACTCTGCCCGACGGCACGGTCGCGGCGGCAAAATTCCGCACCTTCATGTGGCCGACCGCGGAAGCGCCCGGCGGCGTGCGCATCTTCGCGTGCCAGCACAAGACGCCGGAGACCGTGTGGATTCCCGAACTGATGCAGCACGCCAATGCGGCCAGGCGGATCACGCAGACGCTGATCGCAACGCCCGAGCCGGCGGAGGAAGCTGCGCATCTCGGCCGGCTCATCGACCGCGCGCCGAAGCCCGAGGCGGACGGCGCGGTGACAGTGCCTTCCGGCGGAGATCGCGCCGACTTCGTCTATCTGACCCTGGACCAGCTCGGCAAACGCTATCCCGGCGTACCGCTGACCGGTCTCTCCGAGCGCGGCGGGGCCGCGCTCGTGCTGGTCAGCAGCGATCTGGCGGCGACAGAGAAGGCGCTGGGCTCAGCCGCTGTCCGCAGCGGCGACGCGATCTGCGTGCCGCCGGCCAAGGCCAACGGCACCCTGCTCGCCTTCGTTGCCGGCTGATTTGAACTAATTCTTTAACGGGTGCTTACCCCCGGCGGCTCTAGGATTCCCGGCGATCCAAGTCGCCGAGACCATACGCATGTTCAAAGAGGAATCGCCGATCGCCTATGACGCCCCGGCCGAATTGAAGAAGTGGCCGTCGCTGAAGGGCGAGAGGCTGAAGGACCGGGGCCCGCCCTATCTCGTCTACAACGGCACGCTCGCCGAATGCGTCCGCGAGCTCATGGGCAAGCCGATCAAAGGCATCTCGCTCTACGATATCATGACGACGCCACAACCGGCCTTCGACCAGACCGTGCTGTCGCCCGGCGACGCCGCCGAGATCGCGATGCGCAAGGATTTTCCCAGGGACTAGTTCGCGGCACGCCTCGCAGCGGGCTTCTCCTGCTGCTTCGACGAGGATTCCGTCGGCGCATCCAGGAAGACGACGGGCGTGCCGCGCCTGACGTTCTCGCCGAGCGCGCGAGCGTCCCAATTGGTCAGCCTGACGCAGCCGTGGGACGCCGACTTGCTGACCTTGTCGGGCTCTGCCGTTCCGTGGATGCCATAGCCCTGCGCGGACAGGCCGATCCAGTACGCCCCCACGGGATTGTTCGGACCCGGCCTGATGTCGAACGGCCGTTTGGATCTGACGCTCTTGAACTTGTAGTCGGGATTGTAGCGATAGGTCGGATTCTCGTGTGTGCCGGTGACCTTCAGCGTCCCCGTCGGCGTCGGGCGATCCGGACTGCCGACTGACGCCGGATAGAACGCCAGCAGAGCGCCGCTTGCGTCGAACGCCTTCAACGTCCCGTTCTTCTTGTCGACCTCGAGCCGGGCCATGCGCGGCAGCTCTCGCCGTGCCGGAACGTTGGCGACGACGATCGTCTCTCCCACCTTGTCGAAGGCCTTGCCCGGGTTGAGCGCCCTGAGCAGATCCGCGCTCATGTGGAATTTCTCGGCAAGTCCTTCGAGAGGGCTGGTGTAGCTCAGCGCCTTCAGCGACTTCATGTCGTCGAGCTTGCTCGGCAACTCCTTCAGGAACGGCCCTCTGACATCAGCGTCGGCGATCTCGTAGCCGGCGACGATCGGACCCTCGCTCGCCGCCGTCAGCTTGTCCCAGAGCTCCGGCGCGATTGCCTTGTCGGATGCGATGCCGTTCTGCGCCGCGAATGCCTTGAGTGCCTTCTGCGCGTTCTCGCCGAGCTTGCCGTCAATCTCGCCGGGCGAGAACTGCGCACGATCGAGCAGGACCTGGAGCTTCACCACCGCCGGACTGAGCTTGTCGGTCGCCGGCGGCTTGGCGGGACGCGCAGCATCATTCACCGCAGACGGATCGAGATTGCCCGCGAGCGCCGGGCCGATGAGCCACAGCGAAATCACCGCGCCAAGCATCGATCGCATCGTCATCGCGCATCCTACTCGCAAGCGGCCCGCGAGGCCGCGGAGAGTTTCTCCTCGGGAACACCGTAGTAACACCGACGGAACCGGCGAGACCGCAGCTTTGCCGCAATCCGACGGTTAAGAACTCCTTGTGCCGGCGCATCGCCGACCGTTCATCCCACAGTTCGAGGTTGTCTCCGCAAATGCGATCTGTCGTCGCGGCTTGCGCCGCATTTCTGATTTTGATGTGCGACCTCGATCCGCCGGCATCCCGGCAAGCCTCACCGTTCCACACCACCTTTCTTCAGAACCATCATGCCTCGCCACTTGTTCCGATGGTCGACCTCTTCGTCGCCAGCGTGCAGGCCATCGAGCTTGCGAACGCGCGCGCGTCCTATGAGGACGTGATCGAGCCAACGCGCGCGGTCGATCCGGTGGTGCAGGCGCCGGCCTCACCAACTGAACAATTCTGTCACGCGCTTCGTGAAGCCGCCGAGTCCAGCGGCATTCCAGTGCCCTTCTTCGCGCGCCTGATCTGGCAGGAGAGCCGCTTCAAGTCCAACGAGGTCAGCCATGCCGGCGCGCAGGGCGTCGCGCAGTTCATGCCGGCGACGGCCGCCGAGGTCGGGCTCGACGATCCCTTCGATCCGATGAAGGCCCTGCCTGCGTCGGCGAAGTTCCTGCGCAAGCTTCGTGACGATTTCGGCAATCTCGGCCTTGCGGCGGCGGCGTACAATGCTGGCCCCGGCCGCATCCAGAAATGGCTTGCCAGAGAGAGCGAGCTGCCGCGCGAGACGCGCGACTATGTCCGGATCATCACCGGCACCAAAGCCGAAGACTGGATCGAACGGTCGGAGGCGCTGGCGATCCGCATCGACCTGCCGCGCGAAGCACCCTGCGAAGGCATCGGCAGCCTCTCCAAGACGAAGGACGTCGCCTGGGTTCCGGTCCACTTGACGCCCTCGGTCACGATCATCATGCGCAAGGCCGAACAACTCGCCGCGCGCCTGACGGCGAACCGCGCCCGCAAGCGGTTCGCAACCCTGCTCCGGAAGAACGCTTCTGCTCATGGCAAGGCGCGCAGCATGATTGCACTGCGTGCGGCCGGAAAGAGCGTGAAAGCCCGCGCCGTCCGCCTCGCATCGCGCGAACGGCCCTCGGGTTAGCGTGTTCGGAGCCACCCCCTTGGGTGGCTCCGAGATCCATCGTCAGTCGATCTCCTCGATGACGCGACGCTCACGCGGTTCGATGAGATAGGTCCGCGTGTCGCGGTGGATGTAGCGGTACTCCCGCAGGTCAGGCGCATCCCGATAGACCGTGCTGGGGAATTCCTCGACCTCGACAGTGTCCGGGACGCGATCACCGACATGGATCTCCGTGCGTGCGGTGCTTCCTGTGGTCCGCGCCTCGCTCCGTCCTTCGGTACGGGTCTTCGCATGCTTGCGGATCACCTCGCGATCGCGATCCGAAAACTTGCTGGCACTGCGCTCGCGCGTGGTCGTTGTCTTTGTTGCCGTGGATTGCCCCGCATAGGGCAGAACCGTCACGATCTTGTACGTGGCCGGATCGACCACGACGATCTGATCTTTCACCAGCGCAAAGCTGTAGCCGCGATATTGCGGAACGATCTCGACGACATCGGGCGGCAGTGTCGAAAGATGAACGTCGCGCGGCACGACGGTGCCGACATTCAGCGAGAAGTTGACGCTGGTCAGCGGCCGAACGTTCAGGCGCGAGATCGAGGTGCTGATGTTGGTTTCCTGCTGCCGGTTGAGATTGACGTTCGTCTGAGCGGCCGCCTGTGAACTGGTGCCGGTGCGCTCGCCCTGCGCCTGGTTGCTGGCTGGCGCGCTCGGCGCCTGTTGCCCCTGGTTGGTTCCCGATGCGGCCGGTGCCTGCTGGGCCTGGTTATTCGTCGAAGGTGGATTGGACCGATCCTGCGCCTGGTTCGTGTTCGCCGGCGGCGGGTTGGCGCCCTGCTGGGTCGAAGGCTGGTTTCCGGTCGTGTTCGAGCTTGCCGTGCCGCTCTGCGGCCGCGAGGGGTCCGTGCTGTTCGCGGCGTTCGACGTGCCGGAGCCGGAATTGGCGGCCCCAGACGATGGCGCGGTGCTCTGCGCATTCTGCGCCGACGTTCCCGTCGCCGGTGATTGCTGCGGTTGCGATGTAGTCTTTTGCGTGTCAGTCGCGCCCGACGGCGAGGTGGCGGATGGTGCCGCGGAGTTTGACTGTGATTGCGGCGTCTGCTCAGACTTGGTGGTCGTGCCGGGCGATTGCGCAAAGGCGGCGTTCGCCAGCACCAGCCCTAATGCGGTGGTTGCCAACAGGCGGATCATGATTCACTCCCTTTCATCAAATGAACGTTGGTTACTAACCTGCGCTAGAACGCTCCGTTCCACTTTTTCCCGAGCGAAGGCCGTGCCACTTTCCTGCGGAACCTGAGATGCCATCGAAGAGTGCCGGGATCATCGCCTATCGGATGCGCGAAGAGATCGAAGTTCTCCTCGTTCATCCCGGGGGCCCGTTCTGGCGCAACAAGGATCTCGGTGCGTGGTCGATCCCGAAGGGCGAGTACAAGGACGGAGAAGATGCGGAAGTCGCTGCGCGACGAGAGTTCGCCGAGGAGCTTGGCCTCGAGGTGACGATGCCTCTGATGGCGCTGGGTCAGGTCAAGCAACGCGGCGGGAAGTCGGTCACCGCGTTCGCGGCCGAGCTCGACATCGACACCGGCAGCATTCGCAGCAACACGTTCGAGTTGGAATGGCCGCCTCGCAGCGGCAAACGGCAGACGTTCCCGGAAGTCGACCGCGCCGCATGGTTCACGCTCGAAGCGGCGAAGGAGAGGATCAACGCAGGACAACGTCCGCTGCTTGACCGGCTGGCCCAGCTGCCTAGCAGCGGATAGGCTGTCGCGATCCGCCGCTCACGCTCGCGGGAGAGGCAAAGAGCCCGCGGCGCGATCATGCTCCATTTCGAGCGGCGCCCTACTCCGCCTTGATGTTCGCGGCCGCGACGACCTCGGCGAGCTCCTTCGTCTCCTTCGCGATCTTCGCGGCGTAGTCGGCCGGGCCGAGCACGCTCACGACGCCCTGCGAGCCGAGCTTCTCCGCGACCGCCGGATCCTTGGCAGCAGCGATGATCTCCCGGTGCAGCGTCTCCAGGATCGGCGCGGGCGTTGCCTTCGGCATGAAGAAGCCGACCCAGAACGAGATGTCGAAGCCGGGATAGCCGGCTTCCGCGACGGTCGGCACATCGGGCAGCGCGGGCAAGCGCTCGGCCGACGACACCGCCAGCGCGCGCAGCTTGCCGGCCTTCACCAGCGGCACGGCGGAGAGCGGATCGAACACCGCCAGCACCTCCTGCGCGAGGATGCCGACCTCGGCGGCCGAACCGCCGCGATACGGCACGTGGATCATCTTGATGCCGGCCTTCTGGCCGAGCAGCTCCATGGCGAGATGGGCGAGGTTGCCGTTGCCGCCCGAGCCGTAGGCAAGCGCACCCGGTGCGGCCCTTGCCGCGGCGACGAGATCGGCGACGGTCTTGATGTTGGCCGTCTTGGGATTCTCGGGATTGACGACGAGCACGAGCGGCGCCGAGACGACGGTCGTCAGTGGCGCGAAGTCTCCCTGCGGGTCATAGCGGACATCCTTGAACAGCGTCTTGTTCAGCGTGATCGTGGACGAGTTGCAGGCGAGCATGGTGTAGCCGTCTGCGTCCGCACGCGCGACGCCTTCGGCGGCGATCATGCCGTTGGCGCCGGCGCGGTTCTCGACCACGAAGGGCTGCCCGAGCTTGCTGCCGAGGCGATCGCCGACGATGCGCGCGACCACATCGACCGGGCCGCCGGCGCTGAAGCCGACCATGACCTTGACCGGCCGCACCGGGTATTTCTGCGCCAGGGCCTGCGTCGACAGCGCAGAAGCGCACAATCCGGCGATGACTGCCAGCAGGCGGGCCGTTCGTTGCATTCGTCTTCTCCCCAGACCTCTTGGCGCCGCTTGTGCATGTTTGTTCGTGCGACGCATTCGAGGATCATGAATAGCGGCCACGCCGGATTCCGCAATCACGTTCGGGCGTTGGCATTCCGTCGCACGGCACGTACGACCCCTTCCAAACAAAAAATGCGAAAACAACCCCATGCACAGTAGACGGCCCCTGTCAGAACAAGGACTTGCGGGGGATGGACGAAATTTTTCCGGATTTACGAAATAAATTCTGACGCGTCGGGCAAAACAGTGGCATGATGGCATCATCGCAACAGTCGCGAGCGTCACGGCCTGCCAGGCCGGAGCCGTCCCGGCGCGGTTGCGCCTAAACCCTTCACCGACATTTCGAAATCCGCATTCGCGCGCAGCGGCGAACGGCCGTTCGCGCCTGCGCCGCCAGAAGGACACAGCACATGACGACAGCTCTCTCGCGTCCCATCACGTCGCCGCTCGCGGCAAACGATCACAGCGGCCCCGCCGCGAACCCGCGCGTAAAACTCTACAAGCGGCGCATCGCGATCAGCCATCCCGACCCGCAGGCCGGCGAGCGGCTGCTGGCGGAGGCGCTCGGCGCCGCCGACCGCGACGCGATGCACGGCATATTGAGGCAATTGGTCAAGGCCAGTGTGGTCGGGCAGAAGCCCGACGAAGCCAACCTCGCCTTCATGATCTCGACGATCAGGAGCATCGCGCCGAAGGATTCGGTCGAGGCCATGCTGGTGTCGCAAATGGTGTCGGTGCACATGGCCGCAATGCGCTGTGCCTGCCGGCTCGCCTGCACTGACGATCTCGCGCAGCAGGAGGGCATCGCCCGCGCCTTGACCCGGCTCTCGCGCACCTTCGCCGCCCAGGTCGAAGCGCTGAATCGCCACCGTAACAGCGACGAGCGCGCGATCACGGTGCAGAACCTGTCGGTTCAGGACGGCGGACGGGCGATCGTGGGCAACGTCACGCAGCATGCTCATCTGATGGGTGCCCATCCGGACAGCGCGTCGGGCGCGGCCGGCGAAGCCGAATGGGCGGACGCAAGGCAAGGCGCCAACGCATGAGCGGCGGTCACGTCCGCAGCACCCGCGCGATGGTGACGAGCCCGCGCTGCGGGGCGCGGACACGCGACGGCACCGCTTGCCGCGCGCCGGCGATGCACGGCAAGCCCCGCTGCCGCATGCATGGCGGCGCGCCGAGATCGGGCGCTCCAAAGGGAAACCAGAATGCACGTCGACATGGAATGTACACACCGGATGGTCGGGCCGAGCGACACCAGGTGAAGACCTTGCTGAGGACGCTTGGAAGCTTTTGAACGAGTTGAAGTAGATTGCGGCGCGACCTCCGCCGCCAGAGGGCGGGGCGAATAAGAGCGCGCCATTCCCGGCGCGAGACATGATTGAACAAAACAAAAAATCTGATGGATTCTTTAAGCCAGCAAGCTCGGGGCCGCCGCCATGGCACTAGGATCGTGTGATCACCGAATCCACAGGGACGATCTGCAGCCCAGCTGCGTTCAGCGCTTCAGTGATTTGCTTGGCCAGCAGCTTGGCTTCTTCAGTTCCGATTTGAGCGTCGGGAGCGTCCTTGAAGAACGCGCAAACCGTCGTCGCTATGATGGTATTGACCTGGTGCGGATCAACCATTTGATGCACGTCACATTGCTTCACCGGCTCGTTGCTGCGTCAGGCTCGCGAGACCGCGGCGCTCATCGCAAGCCAAAGAACGAAAGAATGGCCGCGATCACAACAATGAGCCCTATGAGGTAGATCAGACCGTTCATCGCAATTCTCCTTTTCGAGGTGATGGCTCGGATTCATTCGAGGGTCGTCTGCGCGTCCCTGGCACTACACTGCTGAGCGGCCAACCTTTTCGAGCTCCACTTCCTTCTCGATCGCCGCTAGAGAGTTGCCGATCTTGTCGACGATCCTGACGAGATCGGCATTGGAGATGCGAAGCCGCCTGCGCACCGACTTGACCTGCTCGGCGTTCGCAAGATCGAGCGTTGTGCGAATGGGCCGTGGTGGTCTCGAGGACAGCATGATCAAGTCTCCTTAACCGAGGTAAGAGAGACGATGTCTTCTTTGTTCCAATGTCCGCCAGCGGAAGCCCTCGACAACGAAAGTGAGTATGCATAGGCGATCACTGCAACCGTCGCGCGCACGGAGAAGGCCCCCACGACACTTCATCCCCGCGGCGTACCGCCATGGCTCGCTACCGCGCCTCGAACAGTTTCGAGATTGGTACGCTGCAATGCGGCTCGCCTCTCGGCAATGGCATTGCTCAAGAGGTCGAGCACCAGTCCAAAGGCCGCGAGCTCCTCTTGCTCGATTGCGCCGTCGTCATAGCATTCGAGCGTCTCGGCGATGATGGTATCGGCCTCGCGCTGCAATGCCACGAGCTCCTGATTGGATTCCGCGATTCTCGCGCTGGAAACCATGGCCAGGATCCTGTTGCGATGGCTGGTGTTGTCGTCCCTCTCGTTGCGGTTCAAATAGCGGCGCAACCAAGCGGCGGCGGAGCCGATTCCAGAGAGAAGCAGGAGCCCGAACCAGAAATAGTCGCCATAGCGGTCGAGAAACGTGCGTTCGTTGCCGTCGATGACGGCCGCCGCGCCCCGATGGACCTGCAGCTCGGCGTCCTTCTCGATGTCGGGTTTGGTGATGTGTGCGGCGCCTGGGGCCTGCCTCGCGATCGCCTGACGAACGGCAAAGAGCTGGCGGAAAAACGCGGCGACCGTCGCTTCGGGCAGGCTCTTTCTCGCCACGATCAGATGGCTGACGCTGAGAGTTTCAACCTTGTCACCCGGCCAAGCCGGATCCGCATTGAAGACGCTGGGCGGAATCTCCTCCGATTCGTACCGGGGATGCCTGATGGCGATCGCTTCCGATGCCTCGATGGCGAGAAACTTCGGCTCGCCGCGCGCCCGCGCCGTCGCGGCAACGGCGTCGGAGGTGATCTTGCTGTCGAGGGGCCCGACCGCCATGAACGCATCGAGGGTGAGATCGCGCGCGAGTTCATCGATCTGGTCGGTGCCGAACTGCGCCACGGCGACCTTGCCGGGCTGCACTCCGGAGGCGTTCAGAATGACGCGCAGCAGCGCAGGATTCACCGGCGTCCGCCCGATCACGCCGACACGGCGCCCCGAGAGATCGGCGACCTCCTTGATCTTCGGGGACGGCTTTCTTTTCGAACTCTTGCCCGCAAGCCCGGATGGTGCCCAGAGCACGACGAAATTCTTGCGGACGACGGCGACGGTCTGCGCCTCGGCCGGCATGTCCAGGTCGCCGCGGCCGACGGCAAGATCGGCCTTGCCAGACCCAAGCAAAGCGAGCGCTTCCATCGCTCCGTCGGCCTTGACCGGATGCAGCCTGACAGTTCGGCTTTCGCTGGCGAACGCATCGGCCATCGCCTGAATGACCTTGTCATCATCGCTGCCAGCCGGTCCGACGGCGATCCGGAGAATCTCCGGCCGCAACGCGTAATAAAGTGCACCCGCTGCGACGCCGAAGACGAGAAAGCCAACGGCGAGAACCAACAGCAGGAAATTGCTCCTTCGCCGCTCTCGGCGGGCCGCGTCACTGGTCGTCTGACTTGTACTCTCGGACGAGGACATTGCCGCTGCCACCGCATGTCATGGCGCTTCCTGGTCAGCAGGATACCACGTTTTCCCGGCATAACGTCTTGGCGCCCGTTGTGGTTCACCTGCGGGACCTGGATAGGCGTACCAAGCGAGTGGTCGCGCCCGCCGGCAGGCACTCGGCGGCGCCATGCTGCTTGCCGGCCGCCCCCTCAATCCTGTAACCCCACCCGAAACCTTCTCGGGACGAAACGCTCATGACCACTGCCGCCAACGACGCGGGCACCGCCACCCGCGCGCTGATCTTCGCGCTCGTGGCGCTCGCCTGCGGGCACATGCTCTCGACCTTGCTGCGCACCATTCCGGCCGTGAGCCTCGACCTGATGGCGGCGGATTTCCACATGGAGCCGCAGGCTCTTGCCAGCCTCACGTCGATCTATCCTTTCGCCTTCGCGGCGGCGCAGATCCCGGTCGGGGCGGCGATGGACCGGTTTGGCGTGCGGCCGGTGTCGCTCAGCCTGCTCGCGGGGACCGTGTTCGGCGCGGTCGCGTCCGGGTTTGCGACAGGGCCGGAAAGCTTTGCCGTCGGGCAGCTGATGCTGGGCGTTGCCACCTCGGGCATGCTGATGTGCCCGATGACGCTGGCGGCCAAGCAATTGTCGGCGGCCCGCTTCGGGTTGTGGTCGGGCGCGATCCTTTCGATCGGCAATATCGGCATGCTGCTGTCGTCGAGCCCGCTCGCTTTCGTGGTGGACGCTTACGGCTGGCGCGCCGGGTTCTGGATGTCCGCAATCGGCGGAGTCGCGGTGGCGCTCGCGGTGTTCGCGCTGGTCCCGCACCAGCCGGCCGAGCACAAGGACAAGTCCTCGCCGCTGGCGCAGATGATCGAAGTGCTCAGGCTCGGCCTCTCGCGCCCCTTGCGCGGGCTGATCGCGCTGGCACTGGTGTCGCTGGCGACCTCGCTGGTGCTGCGCGGCCTGTGGGGCGGGCCATGGCTGATGGACGTCAAGGGACTCTCGCGGGTCGAGGCCGGCAACCAGCTCGGCGCGTTCACGCTGGCGATGATCGCAGGTCCCCTGTGCATCGGTATGATCGACCGCAGGCTCGGCCGCCGCCGCGCGCTGGTGGCGGGCTCGCATATGGCCGGGGCGGTGCTGCTGGCGCTGATGGCCTTGGGCGCGCCGCATCATGCGGTCTCCACACTGTTCGGCCTGCCCATGATGCCGCCGCGATACGACCTCGTGCTGTTCGTGCTGATCGGGCTTGCGACCTCCGCCCAGCCGCTGCTGTTCGGCATGTCCAGGCAGCTGGTCGATGCGCAGACCGCGGGCAAGGCGCTCGCGGCCGTCAACCTTGCCTTCTTCCTCGGCGCGGCGCTGATGCAGTCGGTCACCGGCGCGGTGGCGGCGCTCGCGGGCTTGCCCGCCGTGCTGCTGTTCATGGCTGCCATGCTGGCGCTCGGTGTGCTGATCTTCTTGGCTTATACCTCGCGGGGCCCATAGGATGACGCGCCCCGCCCGCCAAAGGAACATCCATGCCCGTCGACACCAAGGCCGCCACCGACCGCCTCATGCGCTTCCTCACTGTGGAGGGCGTCACCGGACAGGAGGCGGCGATCGGGCGCGAGCTCACGGCAGCACTGAAGGAGGCCGGCGTGCCGGCGAAGGCGATCCGGCTCGACGATGCCAATACCCGCATTCCCGTGCCGACCGAGACCGGCAACCTCATCGTCGACCTGCCCGGCCGCGGCGCGCTGCACAACCAGCCGCGCATCATGTTCATGACGCACATGGACACGGTGCCGCTCTGCGCCGGCGCGAAGCCGAAGAAGTCGGGACGCAAGATCGTCAACGAAGCCAGGACCGCGCTCGGCGGCGACAACCGCTGCGGCTGCGGCGTGCTGGTGACGCTGGCAGCGGAGCTCGCCAGACAGAAGCTCGATCATCCCCCGATCACACTGCTGTTCTGCGTGCGCGAGGAGAGCGGGCTCTACGGCGCGCGCCACGTCAAGCTGGACGAGCTCGGCTCGCCGGTGATGGCGTTCAACTATGACGGCGGCGCCGCCTCCAACGTCGTGATCGGTGCCGTCGGCGCCGACCGCTGGAGCGTCGAGATCTTCGGCCGCGCCTCGCATGCCGGCGTCGCGCCGGAGCGCGGCATCTCCTCGACCATGATCATGGCGCTCGCGCTCGCGGACGTGAAAGCCGGCGGTTGGTTCGGCAAGGTGGTGAAGGGCAAGAAGCAAGGCACCAGCAATGTCGGCCCGGTCACCGGCGGCGAGGGCCGCCCGGCGGGCGACGCCACCAACGTCGTCACCGACTACGTCCATGTGCGCGGCGAGAGCCGCAGCCATGACGGCAAGTTCTTCAAGGAGATCACCAAGGCTTACAAGGCCGCGTTCGAGAAGGCGGCCAAGAAGGTCACCAACGCGCAAGGCAAGTCCGGCAAGGTCAAGTTCAAGGCGGAGACCGACTATTATCCGTTCCGCATGAAGGACAGCCAGCCCGTGATCAAGCGCGCGGTCGAGGCCGTCTCCGCGGTCGGCGGCACGCCGAACGTCCGCACGGCCAACGGCGGGCTCGACGCCAACTGGATGGTCCGCCACGCCATCCCGACCGTGACCTTCGGTGCCGGCCAGAACGAGGCGCACACGGTCGACGAATGGATCAACCTGGACGAATACGACCGCGCCTGCGCGCTGGCGGTGCAACTCGCGACGATGCGGTGAGCTGCCTTGCGCGGTGGGCGCTTGCCGGGCCGCGCCCATCGTCCTAGCCTGCAAGAAAAAAGCAGGAAGGAACCATGGCCCGCATCGCGAATATCGAATCCGCCCTCTACCGGATCCCCCTCCCCGTCACGCTGTCGGACTCCACGCATGGCGAGATCACCGCGTTCGAGCTGATCACCTGCCGCATCCGCGATGCCGACGGCGCCGAGGGCGTCGGCTACACCTACACCGTCGGGCGCAACGGCGGGGCAACTGCGGACATCCTCAAGCGCGAGATCCCGCCACTCGTCGAGGGAAGGGAGGCCGATGACACCGAGGCGATCTGGCATCATGTCTGGTGGGGCCTGCATTATGGCGGCCGCGGCGGGCCGGCGGTGCTGGCGCTCTCCGCGCTCGACATCGCGCTGTGGGATTTGAAGGCGCGGCGCGCCAAGCTGCCGCTGTATCAGTTGCTCGGCGGCTTCGATGCGCGCGTGCCGTGCTATGCCGGCGGCATCGACCTCGATCTCTCCGTCGATGCGCTGCTCGCGCAGACCGACGGCAACCTCGCCAGGGGATTTCGCGCCATCAAGATGAAGGTCGGCCGGCCCGACCTGAAAACGGACGTCGCGAAGGTCTCCGCAATGCGGCAGCATCTCGGCGATGGCTTTCCGCTGATGGCGGATGCCAACATGAAATGGACCGTCGAGGAAGCGATCCGCGCCGCGCGTGCTTTCGTTCCTTTCGACCTCACCTGGCTCGAGGAGCCGATCATTCCCGACGACGTCGCCGGGCACGCACGCGTCCTGCAGGCCGGCGGCGTGCCGATCGCGGCGGGGGAGAATCTGCGCTCGCTGTGGGAGTTCAAGAACTACATCGCATCAGGCGCGGTGTCCTATCCCGAGCCCGACGTGACCAATTGCGGCGGCGTCAGTGCGTTCATGAAGATCGCGCGGCTGGCGGAAGCGTTCAACCTGCCCGTCACCAGCCACGGCGCGCACGACATCACCGTGCACCTGCTCGCGGCCTGCCCGAACCGCTCCTATCTGGAGGCGCATGGCTTCGGGCTCGACAAATATATCGAGCATCCGCTGGTGCTGAAGGACGGGCTTGCGCTGGCGCCTGACAGGCCAGGGCACGGCATCAGCTTCGACTGGAAGGGACTGGCGAAGCTGGCGCCTTAGAGAGATGCGACAACAAGCGAGGTGCGCCCCCTCTCCTGCTTGCGGGAGAGGGTTGGGGAGAGGGTGTCTCCGCAATAAGACTCCCAATGACGATCCAGCCCTCTCCCGGCCTCTCCCGCAAGCGGGAGAGGTGAAGTGGAGCACACGGCACGGTTGGTGCCCCAGCGATCGCCGATCTCATTGCTGCACGCGAGGCATTCCAAGACGCTTGATGCATGGCGCGGACAATCCGCTATTGTGCCGGCAACCTGCATTTCGCGAAAGACCCCGACCTTGCCTCCCGAACTGCACCAGAAACTGACCGTGTGGCGCCAGCACCTTCATGCCCACCCGGAGCTGTCGCTCCAGGAGAAGGAGACCTCCGCCTTCGTGCAGGACAGGCTCACCGAGCTCGGCATTCCCTTCGAAGCTGGCATCGGCGGGAACGGCATCGTCGCGACGTTGACGCGCGGCCACGCACGGAGCCGGGTCGGCCTGCGCGCCGACATGGATGCGCTGCCGATCACCGAGGATACCGGCCTGCCCTATGCCTCCAGGACATCAGGCGTGATGCATGCCTGTGGCCATGACGGCCACACCGCCTCGCTGCTCGGCGCCGCGGCGTTGCTCGCCGCCGACAGCAGCTGGAGCGGCACGGTCGATTTCATCTTCCAGCCGGCCGAGGAAGGCTTTGGCGGCTCGCGCGCGATGGTCGCGGCCGGGCTGTTCGATCGTTTCCCGATGGAGCGGATATTTGGCTTCCACAACTGGCCGGGCCTTGCCGCCGGCACCATTGCAGTCCACGACGGCGTCGTCATGGCCTCCGGCGGGCGCATCACAATCACCATCGAGGGTCATGCCGGCCACGCCGGGATGCCGCATCTGACGCGCGATCCGGTGGTGGCGGCCGGGCACCTGATCGTGGCGCTGCAATCGATCACCTCGCGCGGGGTCGATCCGCTCGACACCGCCGTGCTGTCGCTGTGCACGATCGACGGCGGCACCGCGCCGAACCAGATCGCCGGACGCGTCACCATCCGCGGCACGCTGCGGTACCATCGCGAGGCGGTCAAGGACACCATCCTCGACGGCATCGAGCGCACCTGCGCCGGGATTGCGACCAGCTTCGGCGTCAAGGTCACGCCGGAGATCGTCATGGGTGTGGGCGTCGTGATCAATACGCCTGATGAAGCCGGCCTCGCGCGCATCGCCGCGGAGAAGGTGCAGGCGCCGGTGCGGAGCGACCTCGCGCCCAGCATGGCCGGCGAGGACTTTGCCCACTACCTGCAGCAGCGGCCGGGCGCTTTCGTCTGGATCGGCAATGGGCCCTTGCGGGACGGCGCGGAGCTGCACGGGCCGCGTTACGATTTCAACGACGCGATCCTGCCGGTCGCGTCCGGCTGGATGGCCGAGGTCGCCAAGGCGTCGCTGGCATCAAACTAATCTATCACGAGATCTCGCGTGGCAGCTTCCAGCCCGGCCGCGGCTCGAACGCCTCCTCGATGCGCTCGACGTGATAGCCGGCGGGCAGAATCCGGCCGCCTTCCTCGTCTGCGACCGGAACGTCGGTGACGAGGCCCTCGATCAAGGCGGCTTCCCACACCTCCTTCTCGGTTGGAAAGGGATTGCCGATCTGCTTGTTGCCTTCGAACAGCGCGTACATCGGTTCCGGTCCTGCGTTGATCAAGCTCACGAGCAACGTATCGGCCGCACGGACGTTCCCTCCGGCAAATGGCAACGGATGGCACGAAACATGGCGCGCGTTCTGATCGGAACCTCCGGCTGGCACTACGCCTCCTGGCGCGGCCCGTTCTTTCCCGAGGGCGTGACGCTGAAGGAGCAGCTTCGCTACTATGCCGGACAGTTCGACACGACGGAGCTGAACGGGGTGTTCTACCGCACGCCGACGCCGGAGGCGGTGAAAGGCTGGCGCGAGCAGACAGGCCGCGATTTCGTGTTCGCCTGGAAGGCATCCAAATTCATCACGCACTGGAAGCGCCTGTCGGACCGCTCCGTCAACAGCCTCGAGCTGCTGGAGGACCGTATCTCGCGGCTCGGCGGCAAGGCCGGCCCGATCCTGTTCCAGCTGCCGCCGCAATTCGAGGCGAACGCGGACCGGCTCGCCTCCTTCTTCAAGCTGTTGTCGCGGAAGCGGCGCTACAGCTTCGAGTTTCGTCATCCGAGCTGGTACCAGCCGCGCATCCTGCGGATGCTGGCGGACGAGAACATCTCGCTGTGCCTGTCCGACCATCACGATGCGCCGGCGCCCTGGAAGCGCACGGCGGATTTCGTCTATGTGCGCGGACACGGGCCGGGCGGGCGCTATCACGGCCACTACACCAAGGCCACGCTGGCGCAATGGGCGCGACGGATCAAATCGTGGAAGCGGCAGGGTTGCGACGTCTACGTCTATTTCGACAACGACCAGAAGAGCGCAGCGCCGGCCGATGCAAAGGCGTTGAAGCACTTACTGTGATGCACATCGTTGCGCGAGCTGACGAAGCTGCCGCCTATGCAGCCACGGCCTCGTAAATGTCCTCCTCCTGAGCGGTGTGCATGCGTACCAACGTCTCGATCGCCTCGATCACGCGCTGAGCGTCTCGAACGAGATAGCGGTCGATCTTCTCCGACGGCAGATCCTCCGCGATCCGCGCGAGCAACCGCGCGAGATGCAGTATCTCCCGATGCGCACGGCTCATGGCAGAGAGCCCGTGGCGGTCGCGCAGCACTTCCGTAAGCCTCGGATAGACGCTGTCTTCATCCTCGCGCTCGTGAGCCACGACGCTGCTCTGGACCAGCCGGTTGGCTTCTCCGATCATGGCAGCGGCAGATCCGGGCATTACATCGTCCAGCGCATCGACGATCTGGCGCAGGCGGTCGAGATCCCTGAACAGGGCCTGATGATCGTGATGCAATGTCCGCCCCTGCTCGGCGCTGATGCGCGGGCCGCTCCTGACGAGGGACGGAGTGAGGGCCCGCAGCGCGTTCAGAATGACGGCGACATCGATCACCTCCTGGACGATCGCAGCGGGCACGGGATTGAGCCAGCCCACCGTGGCAGCGAGCATTGCTGCCAGGGACAATCCCATGCCGACGAGGATGCTTTGCAGGGCGATGCGCCGCGCCTGCTGCGCAATGATGATCGCTTCGCCAACCCGGTCGAGCCGGTCCGCGAGAATCACCACATCCGCCGCCTCGGACGAGGCGCTTGCACCGCGCGCGCCGAGCGCGACCCCGATGTCGGCCACGGCCAGCGCAGGCGCGTCGTTGATGCCGTCGCCAACCATGATGGTCGGATGCAGCCGCTGTTCGCTACGCACCGCCTCGACCTTGTCCGAAGGAACGCGGTCGGCCAGCACGGCATCGAGATCGAGCGCTGCTCCGATGGCCTGCGCCGCTGCGGCGCGATCCCCTGTGACCATCACCATCCGCGCTATGCCGGCATCGCGCAGTAGCCTGATCGCTCGTGGCGTGTCGGCCCGCAGTTCGTCGGCCAGCAGCGCCGCGCCAATGGGACGGCCGTCCACCGCGACAAAGACGATCAGCGCCGAGCGCCACGAGGCGCGTCGAATCGCCCGCAGCTCCCATGGCGACGGCTCGGCATGCGAGAGAAGCATCTCTCGCGAGCCCACCGTGACCTGGCGTCCGTCGATCAGGCCGCTCAGGCCGGAACCCATGGTCTCCTTGACATGTTCCGGCGGCTTCAGCTTCAGCCCCCGATCGACGGCCGCAGCGAGCACGGCCTTCGCAAGCACATGATGCGAGGCTTGCTCGAGCGATGCCCCAAGCGTGAGGACTTCATCCGGGTCCTCCCCCGGAGCGACTTCCACAGAAAGCAACCGCGCCCCGCCCACCGTCAGGGTACCGGTCTTGTCGAACAGCACGGTGTGCGCGCGGGCCAACGCCTCCAGCGCTCCACCGCCCTTCACCAGGATGCCGCGGCGGGCCGCTTGCGCGACCCCGGCGATGAAGGCGACGGGTGCTGCCAGAATCAAGGGGCACGGCGTCGCCGCCACCAGCACGGCAAGGCTGCGGGTCAAGTCGCCGGAGACGTGCCATGCTACAAAGGCGATGACGAGTGTCACCGGCAGGAAGATCAGCGCATACCGGTCGGCCAGCCGCACGAAGGGAGCTTTCGCCGTCTGCGCCGCGGTCACCATGCGGACGATGCCGGCGTAGGTGCTCTCACCGGCCGCCGCGGTCACGATCAACTGGAAGGCCTCACCCGCATTCAGTGAACCGGAAAGAACGGCGCTTCCGCGCGTCTTCTCCACCGGGATCGGTTCCCCTGTAACCGCGGACTCGTCGATTGTCGCGGACGCCGAACCGACGACACCGTCGACCGGCACAATCTCCCCGGCCCGCACCAGAAGCTCCTCGCCGACCGACACCGCCTCGATCGGAACATCCTCGATCCGCTCGTTGGATTTGCGATGTGCCTGCCGCGGTGCACGATCAACCAGTGACCGCAGGTCACGCTCTGCCCGTGCGATCGCGATCTCTTCCAGGACGTTGCCGCCGGAATACATCAGCGCGACCACAGCCCCGGCAAGCGGCTGTTCGAGCACCAATGCCGCGCTCATCGACAGCAGCGCGATCGCGTCCACTCCGACGCGCCCCCGCAAGAGATCCCTGACGATGGAGACCGCCAGTCCCGCAATCACGGGCACCGTGCCGAGCGCCCATGCGAGGTTGGCCAGATCAGGCCGGCCTGCGGCTCGCGCGAGAATGCCTGCGGTCAGTCCCGCGATCGCAATCGCAACCAGAGCCCATCGCAAGACCCGATCAAACGACACGGCTTGGTTTCCACCGCTGGCCACACTGGACATACATGACTCTTCCGAAACCAGCTTCGCCAGTCGCGCCGGGTCAACGCGATCGTTGCGCGATGGAGGTCGGAAGCGACGGCAGCGAGGCGATCGGAACGACGTAAAAGTTCATTTGGCGCAACTCGGCGGCCCGCCCCCTCGATTTCGCTCGCTATTGTTGAGGAGCGGAGCTCTTGGTCCCGTGCATGAACACCATCATCTCCTCCAGGGTGAGCTTGCCGTCCTTGTCGCTGTCCATGGCCTTGAATATTCGTTCGTGAGCGACCTGAAATTCCGACAAGGAGACGTTCCGGTCGCCATCTGCGTCTATCAGCGCGAAGATGATGCGAGACCCGATCGGCGGTCCCATCCTGTCACCGCCCGTCGTGCCGCGCCCCTTCATTCCCGGCCCCATCATTCCCTGGCCCATCATTCCCTGGCCCATCATTCCCATCATATCTCCACCTCGCATCGTGCGCTGCCGCTCTGCGGATTGGCTTGGGGGAGAGTCCGTCTGTGGTGACGCGGGCGCCTGGTCCTGTCCTGGATGATGGGCCTCATGGTCCGCCGGCGATTGAGCCAAGGCTGTGTGGCCCGAGACGGCAATCAGTAGCGCTGCAGCAATGGTTCGGCCTCGCATGGTGCTTCCTCCGGCTTTGGGTTGTAGCGGAACAGTGTCGAACCTCGCCAAGTTCGCCTTGACCCAAGTCAACATGTGGCTGTTGGAGAGAGGTCCTATCCTGCCTCAACGGCCATCTTTGGCGTTGCGCAGGATGATTCCGCCATCGCGAGGGACGGCTCGGACGTTCTCAGCTTTCGCTGGGCGTGAGCGCTTGTCGCGGCGTGCGCGACGGGGCTTCGTCGGACGAGTGTCGACGACGCCGCTGACCGCCCCCTTCGCTCAACATCTTGCCGCTGGCGATGTCGACAAAGTGCAACGAGCCGCACGCGGGACATCGGACGGAAACGTGCGTGTCCACGGCCCCCGACGTCGCGTCGGGAAGCCAGTGCTGCACGTTCATGCCGCTGCGGGGACATTTGAAGATGACATTGCGCTCCATGCTGCCCATATGCGCCCGCCGCTTCGGCATTGAAATTGCGGGCCAATACTTAGGCAACTGTCCTGAACGGATCTACGCGGGAGCGGCGAGGATATCGCGCGGCGCCGGCGCCCTCATTGCCAATCGAGAGCGGTCAATCGAGCGCTTCCGGCCGCGCCGACTTACGCAAACATACGTAAGGACATCGCCCTACGAATCCTCCCTAGATATCCGGACATGATCGGCTGGCGTATTTGAGCTCCATCAAAAGGAGTTTCCGATGCCGGCCACCGCCCTCAGCGTCAATCAGCCGCTTAGCCATAGAACGACCCAGGCGTCCCGCATGTCCGATCCATTCGCAGCCATGGCAGGACTGGTCGCAAGCGAGTTCTCCTACCACAAGGACGAAGAGATTTTTGGCGAAGACGAGCCGGCCGAATACGTTTACCAGGTCGTGTCGGGTTCCGTCAGGACGTACAAGCTGCTGTCGGACGGGCGGCGGCAGATCGGGTCATTCCATCTGCCCGGCGATGTCTTCGGCCTGGAGTCGGGAGCGAGCCACCGTCTCGCGGCAGAAGCGATCGTCGATACGACGGTGCGTCTCGTGAAGCGCGCGGCGCTCGAAAAGGCCGCAACCACCGACGTCCAGGTTGCGCGCAGATTGTGGAACATGACGGCCGCCGAGCTCAATCATGCCGAGGATCACATGCTGCTGCTGGGCCGCAAGAACGCCATGGAGAAGGTTGCGGCGTTCCTTCTCGAAATGGATCGCCGGCTGGCGGGCGCGGGCATGCTGGCGCTCCCGATGTGCCGCCGGGATATCGGCGACTATCTCGGGCTGACGCTGGAGACGATTTCTCGCGCACTGTCCCAACTGCACAGCGGAGGCATTCTCGGCTTTTCCGGTGCCAGGCAGATCGTGCTGCGCAATCGAGAGCACCTCAGGGACATGAACGCCTGATCGCGCACTTTGAGCTGGATCAAGACATGTTGGTGACACTGATTATAGCGTTATATCGGCATCGGGAACGCTTTCTGAGGTACCGCTGCCGGAAGGAGCGAAATTCGGATTCCTAGGCATTCCGGGCGCTGCCTTCATACACAGGTGCAGAAGACCGCGAGCATGGAGCAGGCCGGAGAGCGGCTCCGCCGGAGAGTTCGATGGAACGAAAGTCGGCAACGCGGGTTTGTTGGACGAGCTCGGACCCTAGATGGAAAAACCAAGCGAACAATCGGCCTCGGCGCTCCCATGGAGCCCGGGGCCGATTTGCGTCGAAGCCATAGGATCGCCCGGGCAAAGGAGTACGCCGATCAGGAGAGCCGACATGCTTGCCGACATTCATACCGACGATCTCACCGCTGCCGTACGCTACGCACTGGAGTCGACCCGCGCGACGACTGTTTGCCCCTTCCACCGCGACGTGATCATCCGTATCGGAGATGACGCCGCCGAGAGCCACGCCTTCGAGCGCGCCAAGCGGATGGTCAGACCTGACGGCACGAATTGGGAGAAAGAAGCTCTGAGGACGGAGCTTGGCCATCAGCTCGGAGCAGCCGCGGACGGCCGCTGCCCCAAATGCGATCCGGCGGCCTCGGGGCATCCAGCCCGGCGCGGGTGAACCGGATCAGGCTGATGGAACTGTTCCTTATCCTGAACAGTGCGCGCAGCCCTCTCCAGAGGCCAGAATTCCCGTGAAGCTGACAAAGCCGACCGACTCCATCATCCGTGGGGGATCGCGGACGGATAGTCCGTCGGCGGACGAAGGCGATAATGGTCAGCTTTCGCCATCGGCCGAGAGGCGTCAGGTCATCGACGAGTACGCCGACAATCTGAGGAAGATCATCCGAAGACTTCTCGGAAGGCTGAACTGATCCCGCTCAGGCGCTTCGCGGCAAGACACCAATTTCGAATTGACGGTCGGCGGCTTTGGAGAGACCGCCCGCGGGCGGGGGGGAACGCGAAAGCTTGATTCAGCTCAAGCGCAGGGAACGCGAGCCTGATAGTAAAGGGCGAAATTGACAGGGAATGCTCGGATGACGCTAAAATATTGGTGTGCGGTTCTCGCGGTTTCGGTGGGTGCGGTCACGTCCGCGATTGCTCAGTCCGACTTTCCGCCGTCCGCGAGCGCGAAGCAGGAGGCGCCTCGCCTCGTCGAGGTCATGGGCATGGCGCAGGTTGAGCATCTCAAGCTGTGGTATGCGGGCAAGGCGAAGAACTGGGACCTGGCCGCGTATGAACTGCGGCAGCTGACGAACAGCCTGGCCGAAGCAGCCATCTTCTATCCGGCGGTGCCCGTCAGCAACGTCACAACGATGAGGGAGCCGCTGCTCTCGGTCGCCGACGCGATCACGGCGGCAGATGATCGCAAGTTCGTCGCCTCCATGCGCGCGCTGACCGACGGCTGCAACGCCTGCCATACCGCAATGGGCCGCGGCTTCGTGACCATCGCCATTCCAACCGGCGGCCAACCACCTGCCAACCAGATCTTTTCGCCATCGCCGAACAGCCGGAAAAAATGATGCGCTGAAGTAGCGCAGCTCGGAACATCAGCACGAGGAGGTGACATGTCGGCAGTCAGCTTTGCGCTCAGTCGCGCCCACAGCAGGAATATCGAGCGCTATCATCGCTTGCTGAAGACGCATCTCACCGACGTCGAGCGCAACTACATCGAGTGGCGCCTGTTGCATGAGCAGGCCGCCCTCGCCGCGATCGAGCCGTCGCATCAGGACGGTGCTCACGCAGACGCAGGTCGTGCTGTGTCCGTCTATTAGGAGTGCGGGGCGTGGCTGGCATGAGCTGGAGAATTGCAGCCTCGGTCGCGGGCGTCGGGTGTGCGCTGCTTTCTGCCTTCGCGGCCTTCTGGATCGGACTGGCGCTGTTGGGATATTAGGCTCGTACGCCTTGGAGCCGAGTTGAGCTGCATCAACCCAGGCGTCGAATAGCCTCTTACCCTCGTCTGGCCCAGATGTCAGTGACCGGCGAGCCCTCCCAATGATCGCGCAATCCATTCCGGCCGAGACGTTGGTTGCCGAGTTCTGGCAAGCGCCAAAGGACGAGCTCTGCCGCACACTCGGCTCAGGTCCGGGAGGCCTGACACAGACCGAAGCGAACCGAAGGCTGGCGATCTTCGGAGCAAACCACGCCGACGCCTCCCAAAGCCGGTCTGCCCTGCGCAAGCTCGGCCAACGCCTCTGGAATCCGCTGATTGCGATGCTGCTGGCGGCTGCGCTCGTATCCGGGCTGAGCGGCGACATCGGCAGTTTTGCCATCATCGCGACCGTGCTGTCCCTGTCTATCACGCTCGATATCGTTCAGGAGCATCGCGCCGAGCGGACGGCCGAAGCGTTGCGGGAATCCGTCGCCATTCAGGCCGACGTCATCAGGGACGGAAGGGACAGGACCGTTTCGGTGACGGCTCTCGTCCCCGGGGACGTCGTGAAACTCCGCATCGGCGATCTGATACCGGCTGATGGCATCGTCCTCGATGCCCAGGAACTGCATGTTAATGAAGCCCTGATGACGGGCGAACCGTTTCCGGCCTTCAAGACGGACGCTTCCTGCTCGGCGGCATTGCCGGCGGATGCCACAAACGCCCTGTTCGCAGGGACCAGCACCGTGGGCGGAAGCGGCAAGATGCTGGTCGTGAGGACCGGAAGCCGGACGCGCTTCGGCGCGATCGCCGCGGCAATGGCCACCAACGCGCCGCCGACCGCTCTCGAAGAGGGCGTCCGAAGGCTCGGAGTGCTGATCCTTCGACTGACTCTCTTTCTCACCCTCTTTGTGCTGATGGCTCATCTCGTCGCGCAACGTCCCGCAATGGAGTCCTTCCTCTTCGCGGTCGCGCTCGCCGTCGGCCTGACACCCGAGCTGCTGCCCATGGTGATGACGGTGACACTCGCCCGTGGCGCGCTGCGCATGGCGAAGCGAAAAGTCATCGTCAAGCGACTGTCCGCCATTCACGACCTCGGCGCGATGGACACGCTTTGCGTCGACAAGACCGGCACGTTGACGGAAGCCAGGATCACGCTGGAGGCGCATATCGATCCGCAGGATCGGCCCAGCGATCGCGTGCTGGGCTTCGCGCACCTGAACAGCACATTCCAGGCTGGTGTCCGAAGCCCTCTCGACGACGCGATCCTGGCAGCGAGCCGTGATGGCCCGGACGGCTGGATCCGGCTTTCGGAAGTCCCGTTCGACTTCGAGCGGAGGTGCTTGTCCGTCCTCGTCGCAAGGCAGGATGAGCACATGCTGATCGCAAAGGGAGCTCCGGAATCCATCCTGGCCCGCTGCGCCGCCGTCGAGATCGATGGCCTCACTCATCCGCTCGACGCCGCATGGCAACGGAAGATGGCGGACATCCAGACTCGATATGCGCGCGACGGCTTCCGGCTTCTTGCCGTCGCCATCAGGTCCATTCCGGCCGGGCAACGGACGATTGCCGTCGGGGACGAGACCAATCTGACCATGCTCGGCTTCTGTGTCTTCGCCGATCCGCCGAAGCGGGATGCGGCCTCGGCGATCGAAGCGCTCACCTCGCTCGGCGTGACGATAAAAATCCTCTCGGGTGACCATGACGCCGTGGTCTCGCATGTCGCGCGAACGGTCGGTCTTCCGTCGGAGCGCGTCATGACCGGAGCCGAGATCTCCGGCCTCACCGATGCCGCGCTCGTCGCCCGGGTCGACGACGTCGATCTCTTTGCCCGGATCGACCCCGATCAGAAGCGACGGATCATTGCCGCACTTCGCCACCGCAATCACGTCGTCGGCTTCATGGGAGACGGCGTCAATGACGCGCCGGCGATTCACGCAGCTCATGTCGGCATATCCGTCACGGGCGCGACCGAGGTCGCCCGCGCAGCCGCCGACATGATCCTGGTGACTCCCGACCTGTCAGTGCTTGCGGCCGGCGTGCGCGAAGGCCGCAGAACCTTTGCCAACATCCTGAAATATGTCCGAATGGGAACGAGCTCGAATTTCGGCAACATGCTTTCAATGGCCCTGGCGTCGATCGTTCTTCCATTCCTGCCGTTGCTGCCACTGCAGATCCTGCTGAACAATCTGATCTACGATCTCTCCGAAATCGGGATCCCGTTCGACGAGGTCGACCGCGAAGACGTTGCCCAGCCCGAAACGTGGAACATGGCCGGCATCCTGCGCTTCTCCATCATCATGGGAATGGCGTCCTCCCTGTTCGATGCGATCACCTTCGTCGTTCTCCTCGGGGTGTTCGAGGCGGATGCGGCACTGTTTCGAACCGGGTGGTTCCTGGAATCGATACTCACCCAGATCCTGGTCATCTTCGTCATCCGGTCTCGCCGCATGCCGTGGCGCGCGAACCGCCCTCACAACATCTTGATCGCGACGTCTGTCGGCGCCCTTCTCGCCGGGCTGGCGCTTGCGCTCGGTCCGTGGCGCGGGCTGTTTGGCTTTACCGCGCTTTCAGGAGGAATAGTTGCGGCGATCATTGCCATCGCAGCTGCCTATCTGATCTCGGCGAACGTCGCCAAACGCCTGGCAATCTCGGAGCGTTGACAGACGGTCGATCTGAGCTGATGCCGCGCATGAGGCGACAACGCACCGATCGGAGCCGCATTCAGAAGGAGAGCAACCCTACCTTGGTGGCTGAAGACCCCGAGAGTTGACCCATTCGTCGAGGTGAGCCGCGACATCGGCTTCACGAACCTTCGCCTCCCGTTCGGGGCCAGGCTTCAGCCTGGCGGCCTGCTCGCGGAGTTATTCGGCCCACGCGGAAAGGCGCTCCTTGAACGATACGGTCTGCTTGACGTGCTCCCACTTCACAGTGCTTCCCCTCCCTTGCGGTCAGCACCTGTTGGACCCGGCGCGTCGGGTGAGGCTAGAAGTCGATCGGCCTGAGGCTTTGCGCCAAATCAATGAGCCGACCGAATTCCGCGATGTGGGCGATGGACTCCGGCAGGGAGAGAAAGGCGCGCACGACATCCCTTTACCGGTGCTCAGGTCCCGTTTGATAAATCTGTTCGCGGTGAACTTCCCGGCCGCTCTCGTCGATGACGACGATCTGGAGCGCGGGATGGCCTTTCGGCTTCTCTCTGCGCATCTTGTCGGCGAGAATCTTGCTGTGTGCAATGGCGGCACCATCACTCACAAGCTCCAGTCCGGACCTATCCCGGACGGGCACGCCGTCCTTGATATCGAAATAGTAGGTGAGCATCGGCTGATTCCCGCGCCCCCACACAGCTTGACTGAAACAATCATCAGAAAAAAGAGCCGCCGAGATGCGGTGGGATGGACCTCGGCGGCGACTCGGGGACGTAACCGTGGGGTCGGGTTACGCAAATCGAATACTAACGAGCCCGCGAATCCCGGACTTGATCGGGCTCAACCAGATCTGCGGCAACATCTTCTTCGCGACGTGGATCACCATTCAGGACGATCGCGGATATTCTGATTTACCACTTGCGTCCGCGTTACTATAATACCTTGCCGGCCGACCTACCAAAAACACGATCATCTTCGCCGCCTACCCTTGCGGTGGTAGTATTGGGTTACGGGAGTGCGTCATGCATCGCTACATCGCTCGGGCGAATGTCGACCATTACATCGCGCTATTGAACGGCGACGACCTCACGCCTGACCGCCGGAGCGCCATCACCAAGATGCTGATCTCCGAAGAGGACGGGCTCGGTCATGATCTGGAGCAACTCGAGTTCTTCGAGCATCGAGCCGCAGCCGGACGCAAGCGCTTGGAGGACGTCACGCATCTGCGCGACGGTTTTGCTTTCGGAACGCCAGAACGAGGACGCGCGGAGGAGCTGCTGGTGAACATCGAGAATCTTCAGACTCTCCTGGAAGATGCGTGTCATCGCCTGCGCAGGAAGATCAACGCGCGCGGCCTCTGATGGCCTCGGCAGGCTTGATGCGAGCTCTTGCAAGGCGAGCCGCGGTCGTTCATGCGTGTCACGATCACGCCGCGACCGGCTTGCTCTCCTCGCTGCGCTTGCCGAGCAGCGGCGCGAACTGCTCGGACGTCACCGTTTCGTTGGCGATCAACAATTCCACACCGGCGTCCAGGTCACCACGCCTCCGCTGGAGGATATCCCGGGCGCGGCGGTCGCCCTCCTCAATCAAATTGCGGACGGCGAGATCGATCTCGCGGCCCGTTGCCTCGGCAGCCCCGACGATCTTGTCCTGGGCCGCCCCGAGAAACGCTTGCGGCTTGGGCGCATAGGTGCGTTGCCCCACCGTCTCGTCCATGCCGTATTTGGTCACCATTTCAATCGCGACTTCGGTCGCACGCTGAAGATCGTCGGCGGCGCCGGTGGAGATCGCACCGTCGAAGATCAGACGCTCCGATGCGCGTCCCCCCATCAGCACCGCTATGCGGTTCTTGAGCTCCTCGATCGTCAGCAGGAACCTGTCCTCGGTCGGACGCTGGATGGTGTATCCCAATGCGCCGATCCCGCGCGGAATGATCGAGACCTTCTGCACCGGGTCGACGCCGGGCAGGCTGGCCGCAACGAGGGCATGGCCCATCTCATGATAGGCGACCCTGCGCCGTTCGTCCTTGCTGAGCACCCTGCTCTTCTTCTCGATGCCGGCCACGATCCGCTCGATCGCCGTGACGAAATCATCGAACGTGACCTCCTCACCGCTCCGTCTGGTCGCGGCGATCGCCGCTTCGTTGATGAGGTTTGCGAGGTCGGCGCCGGTAAATCCGGTCGTGAGTCCCGCGACCTTGTCGAGGTCGACGTCCTTGCCCATACGGATCTTGCGGACGTGGACCTTGAGAATGGCGACGCGCCCGTTCTTGTCCGGCCGGTCAACCAGAACCTGCCGGTCGAAGCGGCCCGCGCGCAGCAGTGCGGGATCCAGGATCTCGGGGCGATTGGTGGCCGCCAGCAGGATGACGCCGGCGCTCGGGTCGAAGCCGTCAAGCTCGGACAGGAGCTGGTTGAGGGTCTGCTCCTTCTCGTCGTAACCTCCGAACGACAGCGGCCCGCGGCTGCGTCCCAGCGCATCGAGCTCGTCGACGAAGATGATGCACGGTGCCGCCTTTCGGGCCTGCTCGAACAGATCCCGGACGCGCGCCGCGCCGACACCAACGAACATCTCAACGAATTCCGAGCCCGAGATCGAGAAGAACGGAACACCGGCCTCTCCCGCCACGGCGCGGGCGAGCAGCGTCTTTCCCGTTCCCGGTGGTCCGACCAGCAATATTCCCTTGGGTACATGCGCCCCCAATCGGCCATAGCTCGTGGGGTCCTTGAGGAATGAAACGACTTCCTGGAGCTCGAACTTCGCCTCGTCCACTCCGGCGACATCCGCGAAGGTGACCTTGATGTCCTTTTCGACATAGACCTTTGCGCGGGACTTGCCGATCGCCATCAGCCCGCCCAAGCCCTGGCCGCCTCCCATGCGGCGGCCGATCCAGAACCAGATCACGAAGAAGGCAATGACCGGAAAGATCCACGACAGCAAGCTCTGCAGCAGGCCGCCACTGGGAACGCCGGTCACACTCGTGCCTTTTGCCGCGAGCTTCTCGGCCAAAGCCATATCGACCCGCGCCGTGATGAATGCGGACTTTCCACTCGGAAGCGGTTCTTTCAATTTCCCCTGAATCATGTCCGAGCCGACGGACACCTCGGCGATCTTGTCCTGCGCCAGCAGCTGCTCGAATTGGCTGTAGGGAATGGTTTCGATTGAACTGTACGTCGTGAGCCCGAACTGCAGCATGACGAGCAGCAGGCCGCCTGCCAACACAGCGGCCATGACCATGGTCTGATTCCGTGAACCTTGATCGGACTCCACTCTGCTTCTCCCATCACCGTCGGCTGCGCCGTGAATGGTAATGGAGAACGGCGACCTCTGCTTGATTCAGGTCAACACGGCGGTCCCACACGACCGGGCCGATGAGTTCGACAGGACTGACGGCACATGACGCTTGCGCAGGATTCCCACCATTCAATGCTGCGCGATCCGGCCGTCGACCACCTCGATGATGCGGTCGCAGCGGCGCGCGAGGTCGAGATTATGGGTGACGAGCAGGAAGCTGGTGCCGCTCTCCCGATTGACCCGTCGCATCAGTTCGAAGACGGCATCGGCCGACTTCGAATCGAGATTGCCGGTCGGCTCGTCCGCCAGCACGAGATCCGGATTCATCGCGAGCGCCCTGGCCACCGCCACCCGCTGCTGCTGGCCGCCCGACATGTTGTTGGCAAGATTGTTTCCGAATCTCTCCAGACCGACCTCGGCGAGGAGATGATCGGCCCGGGCCGCGATCTCCGCGCTCGGAAATCCGCGGTCCGCGAGCATCGGCATCATGATGTTTTCGCGCGCGGTGAAGGCTGAGATCAGCAAATGATGCTGAAATACAAAGCCGATGGTGTGGCCTCTGAGATGCGTGAGCTCGTTGTCGCCCAATAGGCCGGTGTCGCGTCCCTTGATGAGGAGCCGGCCGGAGGTCGGCCGATCGAGCAGACCGACGATGTTGAGCAGCGTGCTCTTGCCGGAGCCAGACGGACCCATCAAAGCCAGAAACTCGCCATGGGCGAGCTCGAGATCGATGTCGTGCAGTACCTCGACCTCCGATGGCAGGCCCACATTGTAGGTCTTGCAGACGCGCTCCAGCCTCAGGATCTCGTCAGCCACGGATCGCCACCACCGGATCGAGCTTCGCGGCGCGCACCGCCGGCGCTGTCGCAGCCAACAAGCCGGTGACCGTGGCGAGCACCGCCGTGTAGATGAAGAGGTTACGTTCGAGAATCAACGGAAAGAACTCGCTTCCATCCGCCTGACGCGCAACAGCGTGCCAATAGATCAGCGCAAGGGCGCCCATCGTCGCGCCGAACAGCGAGCCGACAAAGCCGAGCAGACCGCCCTGGAGCAGGAACACCCGCAGGATCTGACCGCGCGAGGTTCCCATTGCCCTGAGGATTCCGATCTCCTTCGAGCGCTGGATCACCGAGACGATCAGCACCGCGGCAATGCCGAAGGCCACCGACAAGCCGACGAACAGTCGGATCAAGGTGTTCGTGTAGATCTGCGCCTGGACGGCGGTGTAGAACTGCGCGTTGGTCGCGATCCAGCTATCGGCCTCGACAACCGTCGCGGCCTGGATCCGCCTGGCGATGGTTTCGGCCGCGTAGATGTCCTTGATCGTCATGTCGATGGTCGTGACACCGCCGATCATGCCGAGCAGAGACTGTCCGGTCCGCAGCGCGATGAAGGCCACGCGCTGATTGGCCCCCTTGTTGCCGAAATCGACCAGGCCGGAGATCGTCAGCACCCGGTTGGCAGAGCTTGCCGCCTGAAGGTTCAGCTTGTCACCCACAGTGGCGCCGAGATTCTTGGCGAGCTCGGTGCCGATGATGATGTCCTCGCTGGTCAGCCGCGCGCCGCCGGAGACGATGTAGTCCGGCACCTTGACGATGTTGAAATAGGTGTCCGGCTCGATTCCGGTCAGCGTCACGGCCCGGCTGGCGTCGCCGCGGATGGCCAGCGCAGATCCGGTGATGGTGGGTGAGACTGCGGTGACTTCCGGCATCGCCAGCATCTGGGTTCTGATCTTCGGCCACTGGTCGATTGAGATCACCCGCTGGCTCGGCCGTTGCACCACCGCGTCCTCGATCTCGCCGGCAGCTTTGCGCAGGGGGCGCGCGACCTGATCCGGCGTGAGGAGCTGGATCTGCGGCTGCGACGTCAGCACGCGCTTGATGAAATTTGCCTCCATGCCCGCGAGCATCGCCGACATGAAGACAATGACGCCCACGCCGATCGAAATGCCGCCGATGATGAAAGCGGTCTGCAATCTGCCCTCACGCAGGAAGCGCACGGCAGCGATCCACTCGAATGGAAGCCAGCGATTCATGGCAGGACGGGCCGCACGCGCTGCCCGGTCACCACGCCGGAGCTTTGCGGAATCGCGACGTCACCGGCTTGCAGCCCTTCGACGATCTCGATGTTGCTGTTGCCGCGCAAGCCGAGCTTCACCGGACGCTTGACCGCGCGACCGCCCTCCACGGTCAGCACCCAGGGCTGTCCGGAGAGGACGTCATGGACCGAGCGGACGGGAAGCACCTTCGCATCGTCTTTCGCGGCAACCTCGATGTCGACCGAGACGGTCATGTCCTGGCGCAGATCGTCGGATGGTTCCACCACCGTCAGCTTGACCTGAACGGTTGCGCGGGAAATGTCGATGCCCGGATTGATGTAGGAGACCCTGGCGGCAAAATGCCGGTCCGGGTACGCATCCGCGGAAGCCAGCGCATTCTGTCCAAGCGCGAGCTTGCCGAGATTGCGCTCGTCGATCTGCAAGACGAGCTGCAAGTCGCCTGATGGCGCCAGCACCAATAGCGCCTTTCCCGCCTGCGCCACGGTGCCGCGCTCGACGTTCCGGGTGATGAGAACGCCGTCGCGAGGGGCTACGATCGTGGCATAGCTCAAGCGGGATTCCGCCGTGTCCAGATTGGCTCGCGCCTGGTTGAGCTGCGTCTGCGCCATGACATAGTCGCTGCCGCCCGGACTTGCCGTATAGACCTGGAACTCCGCCGCACGCTTCACGGCGCGCGCGACATCGAGCGTCTTCTGCGCGTCATCCAAGGCTGCCTTGGTCGCGTAGCCATTGTGTTCGAGCTGCGCCGTGCGGCTATAGGTCTGCTGGGCGTTCAGAAGCGTCGCTTGCGCTTGTGTCAGAGCCTCCTTTGCGGAGGGCAGCGTCAGCTCTTCGAGCTGCCTGATCCGGGCTTCGGCCTGGGCCACCGCCCCCTGCGCCTGGATCACGCTCGCTTTGAGTTCCCGTGCCTCCAGCGAGATCAGCGGCTGCCCCTTGGTGACCTTCTGGCCTTCATGCACCAGCACGTCCGCGACCGTGCCGGTGATCTGGCTGCCGATCTCGACGCGGTATGGTGTCTCGACATGCCCGCTCGCCACCACGGTCTCGATCAATCGCCCGCGCGCGACCTGGTCGACCACGACGGCAGGTCCGAACAGGATGCGGACGCCTTGCCAGGCACCAAGCGTGAGCAGAACAAGGATCGCGAGCACAAACCATTTGTGAGCGAGGACTCCCGACCAGGCCGACGCGGCGGAGAGCCGGGTCATGTGCTCCTGCTTCGAAACAGATAGTGTTTGCTCGACCATGACTCTGTGCTGCTGCGAATTCCGCCGAACTGAATACCGCACCGCCGCTGTTCCAGATTGCGCCAGGTCAACGCGCTGCCGGCAAATGCGCGCTGTCCCAGAACATTGTCGCGTTTGCACCGATCGACGGCCTGTCGAAGGCTCCGCCGCCTGGGAGCTTCGACGCCGGCATGCGCACGTTGACGAAGATCAATCCGGCCACAGCTCACTCGTCCAAACTGGCCTGCAAAATCGCACTGGCAACGGCAGCAAAGCAGAGGACATGGAAATGGCGCACAAGCAGGTCCTGTTTCACTCGGCGGCTCGTGAAAAAGTCTTGCGCGGCGCGTCCCTTCTCGCCGATGCCGTGCGCGTCACGCTCGGGCCGAAGTCGAAATCCGTCCTGATCCAGAAATCGTGGGGCGCACCCATCGTGTGCAACGATGGCGTCACCATTGCCAAGGAATTTGATCTCAAGGACGCGGAGGAGAACCTGGGCGCCCAGGTGCTGCGGCAGGCCGCCGAGAAGACCGGCGATGTCGTTGGCGACGGCACCAGCACGTCGACCATCCTGGCCCACGCCATCCTTTCGGACGGCGTCCGGAACGTCGTCGCCGGCGCAAGCGCGATCGACCTCAAACGCGGCCTCGATCGCGGGACACAGGCCGCCATCGCCGCCCTGCACGCCATGGCGAAGCCGGTGAAGACCAGGGCGGAAAAGGTTCAGGTCGCTACGATCTCGGCGCACAACGACATCTCCATCGGCGAGCTGGTGGCGGATGCGATCGAGAAGGTCGGCGGTGACGGCGTGATCTCGGTGGAGGAGTCCAAGACCACCGAGACCCTGCTGGACGTCGTGGAAGGCATGAAATTCGACCGCGGCTTCCTGTCGCCCTACTTCGTCACGGATGCGGACCGCATGGAAGCCGTGCTGCAGGATCCCTACGTGCTGCTTTGTGACCACAAGATCGGCGCCCTGCGCGACCTGGTTCCCCTGCTCGAGCAGGTCGCCAAGAGCGGCCGCTCGCTTCTGATCATCGCCGAGGACATCGAGGGCGAAGCGCTGGCGACGCTCATCGTCAATCAGCTTCGCGGCGTGCTCAAGGCTTGCGCGGTCAAGGCACCAGGCTTCGGCGACCGGCGCAAGGCCATGCTGGAAGATATTGCCATCCTCACCGGCGCGCAGGTGATCTCGGAGGAGATCGGGCTCAAGCTCGAGAGTGCCACCCTCCAGCAGCTCGGTCGCGCCGCACGGATGGTCGCCGACAAGGAGAATACCACTCTGATCGGGAGTGGCGGCGATCGCGCCCGTATCGACGCGCGGCTCGCGCAAATCCGCATCGAGATCGAGAAGACGACCAGCGACTACGACCGCGAGAAGCTCGAAGAGCGCCTCGCCAAGCTGTCGGGCGGCGTCGCCGTCATCCGGGTGGGAGCACCGACCGAAGCCGAGATGAAGGCGAAGAAGGAGGCGCTCGACGATGCGATCAGCTCGACCAAAGCTGCGGTGGCCGAGGGCATTGTGCCGGGCGGCGGGCTCGCCCTGCTCCGTACGATCGCGGCGGTGGCCAAGGAGGAGTCCACCTGCGAGGGCGACGAACGAACGGGCGTTCAGATCCTCAAGCGCGCGCTCGAGGCTCCCGCGCGCCAGATCGCCGAGAATTCCGCAACCGATGGCGGCGTCGTCGTTGCCCGGATGCTGGCCAGCGAAGGCAATTCCGGCTTCGATGCCGCCCGGAAGGTCTACGTCGACCTCGTGGAAGCCGGCATCGTCGATCCCGTGAAGGTCGTACGGATCGCGCTCGAAAATGCGGTGTCCGTCGCAAGCGTGCTTCTTCTGACGGAGGCGACGATGACGGAGATTCCGGAGCCGAGGCGCGAGCGGCTGCCCGAGCCCGACATGGCGATGTAGCGGTCGTAGGCCCTGCAGCAAACGCAAAAGCATCAGCCGTCGGCGCAAGGCGGGCGAAGATTCCGTACAGGATGCAACGATGCCCTATCGCTCGAACAAGGACCTTCCCTCTGGCGTGCGGCACCATTTGCCGCCTCATGCCCTGGACATCTACCGGGAGGCGTTCAACCACGCGTTCGCCTCGCATGCCGGGGACCTACGCCAGGAAGAGATCGCTCACCGCACGGCCTGGGCTGCCGTGAAGCGCTCATACGTGAAACTTGGCGACCAATGGCTACCAAGGCGACCGGCTTCATAAGCGCCCACATGTTCTCGACTGCCCCTGCAATCGATAAATGTCTCTGGACCTGCCCTATTTTGCTCGACACGCAGACGCGGAACCACGAGTTTCACACTGCATGGGACATGACTGTCCTATGCTCTGCGGACGCATCTGATTTCGCGCGCGCAGCTCTTGGGTTTGAGCGAAATCAACCAGCGCACGATGGCCGACACTATCCTTCGTGGCGACCGGAATGGTCAAACTCGAAGGAGAAAATGATCATGGCGACCGAAACCAAACTTCCTGTCACCAAGACGTCCACCGCACCTGCAGCCGCAGGCGAGGTATGGCAGCCGTTCCAGGCGCTGAGAAACGAAATCGATCAGATCTTCGACGATTTCGGCAACGGTTTCTGGAAACGGCCGTTCCGATCGCTCGCAGGGCTGGAGCGCGATCTGTCCAAGAACTTCAATGCGCCGGCCGTCGACGTCGCCGAAAGCGACAAGGCCTACGAGATCACGGCCGAGCTTCCCGGCCTCGACGAGAAGAACATCGAAGTCAAGCTCGTCAACGGAGGTCTCACCATCAGAGGCGAGAAGAAGGAAGAGACCGAAGAGAAGAAGAAGGACTACTACGTTTCCGAGCGCCGCTACGGCTCGTTCGAGCGCTATTTCGCGCTCCCCGACGGCGTCAATGCCGACAAGATCGAGGCGACGTTCAAAAACGGCGTGCTCAAGGTCATGCTTCCCAAGACCGAAGAAGCTCAGAAGCCGGCCAAGACCATCAGTGTAAAGGCCGCTTGAAGGCCCGAGACGCGAGGCTGCGATAGTCGCAGCCTCGCCTCACCCAGAAAACTCGCCAGCGAACTCGAGGACACACCATGCGCGCGCATCATATCATGACGAAGGACCTGGTTGCCGTAACACCGCATACGACGATCGAGGAGGCGGCCAAGATCATGCTCCGAATGCACATCAGCGGCCTGCCCGTCATCGACGATGCCGGTAACCTCGTCGGGGTTGTCTCGGAAAGCGACTTCCTCCGCCGCAGCGAGATTGGCACCGGCCGCAGGCACGCCGCCTGGCTGAAGTTCTTCATGGGGCCAGGACGCGCGGCTGCCGAGTTCGTTCACGAGCGCGGCCGCAAGGTCGCGGACGTCATGACGAAGCAGGTCGTCTCGGTGCAGGAAGACACGGATCTGGCCGAACTGGTCGACCTGATGGAGAAGAACGACATCAAGCGCGTCCCCGTGATGCGGGACAAGACGCCCGTCGGGATCGTCACGAGGACGAACCTGCTGCAAGCCGTGGCGAGCCTCCTGCACGAAATTCCGGATCCGACCGCCGATGACGAGCACATTCGCGAGCGCATCACGCGCGCGGTCAACGGCACGGACTGGCGTCCGATCGGCTTTGAGGTGAATGTCCGCAAAGGCGTCGTGCATCTGCATGGCCTCGTCACCACCGATGAAGCCCGTCAGGCCGCGATCGTCGCCGCCGAAAGCACCGCCGGCGTCAAGAAGGTTCACGACCATCTCTGCTTCGTCGACACCTATACCGGGTTCTACGTGGAATCGCCCGAAGACATGAAGGCCGCCGGCTGAACTCGCGGTCGAGGTCACCATGCTCGGATGGTTCGTTCGGATTCTCTTCGCCATAGCAGCGCCGATCACGGCGCTGTTCGTGGCACGTGACGCACTGAACTTCGGCTTGATCCAGACCATCGTGACCATGTTGCTCGTGACTGTCCTGGTCGGGCTGATTGCCGCCTTTACCGGGCGGGACCGACAGGCACCGCGCTAGCTGCGGACGCGACACGGCGGCCGACCCCTGAGATCGCCGCCTGCGGCCGCTCCTGCCGAACCCATGCGCGAAGCCGCCCGATGGCGCCGGCGGGCACAGCAAAGGTAAGGCGGTGAGCCGGTACTTCAGAAATGCAAATGTTACCCTCAGTTCCGTGCGGCTACGGACATCACCTTAGGTGAAGCTCCCAAATTTCGGCCGGACCATTTATTCGCTAGTAAGGGTTCGTCAGCACGCACCGGCAAGGGGCCTGCAAATGAACCACTCGATTTACACTGCGGACAAGGCAACGCATCTGAAGGTGGTCGTCGCCGGATTGTTTGCCGGCATCGCCATCGTGGCGACCACGCTGACCGTGCACTTGGTCCAGCCCGAATTGAGCTTCCAGAAGGCGAAGACGCTAGCCGTCTACCAGGCGCGTCCGATGCATGCGCTGACCGAAATGGCCCAACGCTAGGTGAGATCGGCTGTTGGAGGATATTCAGATGACCAACGAAGCAATCAAGGCGCTGATGCTACTCGCGATGTATGGCATCCTTGAGCTCGCGCTCTATTTTTCGTCGACCGCCAGAGCTGCCAAGCAGCCGGTCCGTTCGACACCCGGCCGGACTGCGAATCCCGATCTCACCCGTCGGGGGGCGGAAAACTAAGTCGATCCGCACGGTCGCCCGTCGGAGGGGACCTTTCGGACGGGGCTGAGCAAGCGCCTCGTCCTTCGAGACGACCGCTTTGCGATCTTCTCCTTTGAAACTGCTGCTGCACACTCCGCCCTCATCCTGAGGGCCCGCCGGAGGCGGGCGTCTCGAAGGTAGGCCGCAGGCGAGTCCCCGCCGCGTTTCCTCAGATGCGATTGCACTGCCGCCGTTGGGAGATTGTCGTCCTCACGGACGAGCGTTACAACGGTTCGTCATCGAGCGTGGATGGTTCGGCCTGCAGCGAGACGAAGTCGCCGCCGCCGTAATCGTCCTCCGGATCGGGACTGACCGATTGAAGGCACAGCCGATCATCGACGCCGCGAACGCCCGAAGCGTTCTCGCAAGCCACGATCGCCGCCCGGCGGGCGTTGTCGCCCTTGACGACGCCGCGCAGCGTCACCACGCCATCCCTGACGCTCACGTTCAAGCCGACGGGCTGCCAGGGCATCCCGGCCATCGCCGTAAGAACCGAACGGCGGATCTGATTGTCGTTTTCCGAATAGCCGGATGCGCCGGTCAGCGGGCCGGCAACTGCAGACAGGAAGTCGGACCGGGTAATGATGCCGACAACGCGATCATTGCGCATGACCGGAACGTGATTCAGGTTTCGGCGCTCCATCAGGTCGGCAATCTCCTCGAGGGGAGTATCCTCCCTGGTCGTCGCCGGATCACGCGTCATCACCTGCTCGACCTTGCGCCCGTGCTCCTTGACGAATTCGCGCGCGATTCGGTCGGTTCCGAGCAGGACGGTCAGCAGCCGGTTGCGCGTGTGTTCCGTTTCGAGCTCCGCCCGCCTGAGGAAGTCGCTTTCGCAGATGATGCCAACGAGCTTTCCCGCAGCATCCGTGACCGGCAGTCCACTGATGTGGTGACCGAGCATGACCCTGATGGCATCGGCGATCGAAGCCTCGGGCCGAATAGCTATCACCCGCCGGGACATTATCTGGTGCGCGCGCATGTCATCAACTCCAGAGAGAACTCACAGGTAGTCGCCGCCCCTGACAGGGGCTTGATCGAGATCAACCACTTGGCCGCGATCGAGGGCCATGCTGCCGTCAAATCTGGACATCGGACATGCGCCTGCAAGCATTGTTGGTGGCCGCGATCCTTGCGGCAGTCGCGGCGCCGAGGGCCGAAGCGCCGGCCGCAACGACGTCGGTCGAGGTCTCTGCCGCGCTCTCCGATCTCATGACCCGGCTTCAGCTCCAGCATGCCAAGCTCTGGTTTGCGGGGAAGCTCAGCAACTGGGGTCTGGCGAGCTACGAGATCCAACGGATCGATGCCAGCCTCGAAGCGGCCGGCAAGCTCTTGCCCGACCCATCGCGGACCGCTCCTGCAAAGGCTCAGTTGCAAGCCGCACGCGAGGCGATCCGACAGAAGAACGTGCCTGCCTTCGCCAAGGCTTATTCGGCCCTCACGAACGAATGCAACAGCTGCCATCGGGCCAGCGGCTACGCCTCGATCACAATCCAGGTACCGGTTCGCCCACCTGTCACCAACCAATTGTTCGTCGATCAGGTCACCGAAGGCCGGGCGCTGGCCCACGCCTCCTGCGGAACCTGTCATATCGTCGAGGATGCCGCCAGGGAATCGCCGGAGTCCCGCCCCCCGGCGCCGAGCCTCGTGGAGATCATCAGTCGTCCCTCGTTCTCCACCGATGACATCAGGCAGTTCCTGGCATCGGGCCACCGCAGGCTCGGACCCGACCAGGCCATGCCGAACCCGCGGCTCGCGGAGTACCAGATCGAGGAAATCGTCGCGTACCTCGAAACGTTGAGAGCCGGCCCGCTGCGCTAAACCCGGTCCGCTCCACTCGCCCGTTGCAAGCCCGGCGGTTGATCTCGGTCAAACGGTGACCGGCAAAGAACAGCATTGTGGACCCAACACAATCTGAACTGCGCAAGGCAGGCACATGACAGTGACAGACGGAGCCGCTCCCTCAGCCCGGACGCGCATGCCGGCAGCGAACTCATTTCTGTGGGGCGTCTCGACCTCGAGCTTCCAGATCGAGGGCGCCTCCCATGTGGATGGGCGCGGCGACAGCATATGGGACAGCTATTGCCGACAGAAGGACCGCATCAAGAATGGCGATACCGGCGATATCGCCTGCGATCACTATCACCGCTACCGTGAAGACATCGCGATGATGCGCGATATCGGCGTCGGTGCTTACCGCCTCTCGATCTCGTGGCCGCGCATCCTGCCTCGCGGTCGCGGGGCTGCGAACGAGGCGGGCCTCGATTTCTACGACAGGCTCGTCGATGCACTTCTGACTGCCGGCATAGAACCCTGGGTCTGTCTCTATCACTGGGATCTGCCGCAGGCGCTGCAGGATCTTGGCGGCTGGCAGAACCGGGACATCGCGGGATGGTTCGCCGATTATGCTGCGCTGGCGGCCCAACGCTTCGGCGATCGGGTCAAGCGGTTCGCCACCTTCAACGAGCCATGCGTATTCACGCTGTTCGGATACGGTCTCGGCTGGAACGCGCCGGGCATTGCCGACCGGGGCGCTTTGCACCGAGCCATTCACCACGTCAACCTCAGTCACGGCCGTGCCATCGACGTGCTCCGGCAATCGGTGACAGGCGCATCGCTCGGCGCCATTCACAACCGCCAGCCCTGTTATCCCGCCACCACGCGAGAGGAGGACGTTGCGGCGACGCGGCGCCTCGCGCCGTACTGGAATGACGCATTCCCGTATCCGCAGCACTTTGCCTACTATCCCCCGGAGCTTGCCGAGGCCATCGAGCCCTACGTCAAGTCCGGTGACATGGCGCAGATCGCACGGCCGGTCGACTGGTTCGGGCTCAACCACTATTCACCGCACTACATCAAGGCCGACAGCAATCCGATCGGCGCCGGCTTCGGTGCACCGCCGGCTGGCGTACGCCGCACCACCATCGGCTGGCCCATCATTCCCGACGCGTTCCGCGATACGCTGCTGGACATCCACCGGCGCTTCCGGTTGCCGATCTACGTGCTGGAGAACGGAACCGCCGCGGACGACAAGCCGGACGATAGCGGCCGCGTTCAGGACACCGCACGAATTGCCTATCTCGACGCCTACACAAGGGCAATGCAGGACGCGATGCGGGCCGGAGCCGACGTCAAGGGCTATTTCGTGTGGTCGTTGCTCGACAATTTCGAGTGGGCATCGGGCTATTCGCAACGCTTCGGACTCGTGCATGTCGATTTTGCCACGCAGAAGCGAACCCCGAAGGCGTCGGCGCACTGGTATTCGGATCTCATTCGGTCGTCGCGACGGTCGCAGGTTGCCGCAGACCGCGCGGCGCTCGACAACGTGACGGCAACGCCCGGCGCGATGGCCGCCTCCACGGTCTTCAGCTGAGCCGATGAGCGCGATCCTCACGATCACGCCCAATCCGGCGGTTGACGTGTCGACATCGGTGGACAGGATCGTCCCTGTCGCCAAGCTGCGCGGCATCGGCCAGCGCCGCGATCCCGGCGGCGGTGGCATCAACGTTGCGCGCGTGGTCAAGCGGCTCGGCGGCAATGGCACCGCGCTCTATCCGGTGGGCGGCCTCACGGGAGACCTGCTGCGTCAATTGCTGGACAAGGAGGGCGTCGAAAGCCTGACCTTTCCGATCGCCGGCGAGACCCGGCAAGACTTCTTCGTCCGCGAGATCGGCACAGGCCAGCCCTATCGATTCATTCTGCCAGGGCCGCCTCTTGCAGAGCACGAATGGCAGAGATGCCTTGCACTGCTGTCGGCGCTGCAGCCGTTTCCCAGCTTCGTGGTTGCCAGCGGAAGCCTCCCGGCAGGGGTGCCCGACGACTTCTATGCAAGGGTCGCAAGGATCGTCAAACAGCGCGGCGCCAAGATGATCCTTGATACCTCGGGTCCGGCCCTCGTTGCTGCGGTGGCGGAAGGAGTCGAACTGGTCAAGCCGAACCTGCGGGAGATGCGCGAGCTGGTCGGCCGCGAGCCGTCTGATCCCGCCGAATGGGAAGCAGCGGCCGGAACGCTGGTGCGCAGCGGCAAAGCGGCGATGGTCGCCCTCACGATGGGACATCTCGGCGCCGCGCTGGTGACGAGCGAGCGCGTGTGGCGCGCCAAGCCTCTCGCGATCGTGCCCGTCGGCGCCGTCGGCGCAGGTGACAGTTTTCTCGGCGCGCTGGTCTACGGGCTGGCATCTGGAGCCGGCCTCGAACACTGCTTTCGACAGGCGGTCGCCGCCGGCGCCGCGGCCCTGCTCAATCCAGGCACCGAACTCTGCCGGCCCGACGACGTCAAGCGTCTCGCCGAACAGGTCATTCTTTCCACGGCAGTTTGACGGGTCCAGCCGGAAGCATCGAGGACTCTGCCTGCTGCGGCGGCGTTTCCCGGTTGAGGCGGTCGAGCGACAGCAGGAGACCGCCGACCCGTTCCAGCGACGACCTCCAATCGGCGATACGCGCGTAATTGTCGACAACCCAGTTGAACGAGGCCTGCACCAGCGTGAAGGCCGCGGCGGCTTGCGTGAGCTCGCCCAGTGTCATGGCTCCGGAAAGAAATTTCGGCGCGCAAAGCACCAGGCCGATGATCGGCGCCAGAAGCGTGTTTCCGTGTGACACGATCGTCGTCCGCATCAGTTGCCAGCACAGGCGGCGCCATTGATCGATGGCGGCCCCGAGCGCACTGCGAACGTCGCGGCAGACTTCCGACCGTCGGTCTCGCGGCGCGGCACCCTCCCCGATATCGCGGAGCTCATGAGCCGCGGTGATCAACTCCGCCTCGGCCTGGTTCTTGATCTGAACGAGCCGGGTCAGGGGCGCCCCGACCAGCGTCATCGCGGTCGTCACGATGCCGGAATAGAGCGCGACACCGATGACCAGGTAGCCCGGGATCCGGATGGAATGACGTCCCACAGGGAGCGCGATGTCGCCGCCGACGGTCCAGAGAATCTGGATGAAAATGACCGCGCTGAGCAGCGCGGATACAAGTCCGAGCGCGAGGTCGATCGGCGCATCCGTTGCGATCCTGACGTCCTCGGCGATCCGGTATTCGGGAATTTGCTGCTCGCTCTGCACGGCCGCGAGGCGGGCATAACGGTCATCCTCGACCCAATAGTCGATCACCTTGCCGGTCAGCCATTCCCGCCACTTTCTTTGCACGGTCATGCGGCCCCAGACCGACGTCACGGCGAGCGCGACGCTGCCGAGGCACAATGGGACGAGCAGGAACGCCTGCCCCCTAAGCCGCGCAGGATCGCGGCTCTCCAGCGCATCGAAGAAGTCGCGGTTCCAGTAGTTGAAACGAAATTGCACGTAGAGCTGGAGGACGACGATCATCACCAACAGCGCGCATAACACCCATACGCGCCAGGCCGATGCTCCCCGCCAGAAGCCCGAGGCGCTCTGCCAGAATCGCGACCTCGCCCGCGAAGAGCCGTTCTGGTCTGGTTCGATCATCATCAATGTTCACAGCTAAAGCCGGCATGTGCTGCGCACTTGATCTTTCGCAAACCGAAGGTGCCGACATGCGCGAAAGTTGCCGCCATTCAGACCCATTCTGCAGCGCGGGAGAATGCGCGATGGACGCATCGAGCTACATTCGCTGGTTCAGGGACATACGTCTTGCCGACGTGCCGCTGGTCGGAGGCAAGACCGCATCCCTGGGCGAGTTGTATTCGGCGCTGACGCCGGAGGGCGTCAAGGTCCCGAACGGCTTTGCGCTCACCGCGGCCGCGTATCGGGACGCGCTGACCGAAGCCGGCGCGTGGGACAGGCTCGGCCCCCTTCTCGCCGGCGTCGACAAGCGGCGGATCGCCGATCTTGCCCGCCGCGCCGCCGCCGCGCGCGCGATCGTCTACGCAGCGACCGACCGGGAGGATCTGCGCGATCAGGTCAGACGGGCGTATCGGCAGCTGGAGCAGGAATACGGACGCAACGTCGCGGTCGCGGTTCGCAGCTCCGCCACGGCCGAGGACCTTCCGACCGCAAGTTTTGCCGGCCAGCACGACAGCTTTCTCAACATCCGGGGCGCAGACGGGCTGATGGAGGCCTGCCGCCGCTGCTTTGCTTCACTGTTCACGGATCGTGCGATCTCCTATCGGATCGACAATGGTTTCGATCACTTCAAGGTCGCGCTGTCGGTTGCCGTGATGAAGATGGTCCGCTCGGATCTCGCGGCGAGCGGCGTCACCTTCACGCTCGATACCGAGACCGGGTTTCGCGACGTCGTATTCGTGACCGGGGTCTACGGGCTCGGCGAGAATATCGTGCAGGGCGTCGTCGATCCCGATGAATTCTACGTCCACAAGCCGACCTTCAACGCCGGTTTCCGCGCGGTTCTGTCGCGCCGCCTGGGATCCAAGGCGAAGCGGATGGTCTACGGCCGCGGGCACAACACGACCCGGAACGAGGCAACGCCGGCGAACGCGCGCCAGCAATTCTGCATCAATGACAGCGAGGTCTTGACGCTGGCCGAATGCGCACTGCTCGTCGAGAAGCACTACTCGCAAAAGGCAGGCAAGCCGACCCCCATGGATGTGGAATGGGCCAAGGACGGCAGGGACGGTTCGCTCTACATCATCCAGGCCCGGCCCGAGACGGTCGCCTCGCAACGGAAGCCGGAGGCGCTCGAGAGCTACGTCCTGAAATCGTCCGGGACGGCGCTGGCCGAAGGCCGCGCCGTCGGGGAAAAGATCGCGGCAGGACGCATCCGGCTGATCAGGAACGAGCGGGATCTCCAGAAATTCCGCCCGGGCGAGGTGCTTGTCGCGACGGCTACGCGCCCGGACTGGGAACCCGTCATGAAGCTCGCCGCCGCGATCGTGACCGATCATGGCGGCCGGACCTGCCATGCCGCCATCGTCGCACGCGAGCTCGGAGTGCCCGCAGTGGTCGGAACGGGCAGCTTCAGCAAGAGGGCGAAGACCGGCACGGCTGTGACGGTGTCCTGCGCGGAAGGTGACATCGGTCACGTCTTCGAGGGGACCCTGCCGTACGAGGTCGAACGGACCGCGACCGAAAATGTGCAGAGGCCGCGCACCGAAATCATGATGAACCTCGGCAATCCCGAGGTCGCGTTCAAGAGCGCATCCCTGCCGAGTGATGGCGTTGGCCTTGCCCGTATGGAATTCATCATCAACCAGCATATCGGAATCCATCCGATGGCGCTCGCCTGCCCCGACAAGGTGACCTCGGCGCGGGACCGGCGGAAGATCAAGCTGTTGACCGCACGCTACAAGCAGCCGTCCGAATTCTTCGTCGAGCGGCTTTCGGAGGGCGTCGGCACCATCGCCGCCGCGTTCTATCCCCGGCCGGTGATCGTGCGCCTCTCGGATTTCAAGACCAATGAATATGCGAACCTACTCGGCGGCGCCGATTTCGAACCTCGCGAGGAGAACCCGATGCTCGGCTTTCGGGGCGCCGCGCGCTACGCGCACCCCGCCTATGCGCAGGGGTTCGAGCTCGAATGCGCTGCAATGAAGCGGGTGCGCGAGGCGATGGGCCTCACCAATCTCAAGATCATGATTCCGTTCTGCCGGCGTGTCGAGGAGGCGCGCAAGGTCATTGCAGCCATGGCAAGTCATGGCCTCAGGCGAGGTGAGAACGGCCTGGAAATATTCATGATGTGCGAGATCCCGAACAACGTCATCCTGATCGACCAGTTCGCGCAATTGTTCGACGGTTTCTCCATCGGCTCCAACGATCTCACCCAGCTGACGCTCGGTGTCGACCGCGACTCCGAGATCGTCGCCTTCGACTTCGACGAGCGTGATCCCGGCATGCTGCAAATGCTGTCGATGGCCGTACTCGGCGCCAGGCGCAACCGACGCCACGTCGGCATCTGTGGCGAGGCTCCCGCCAACTATCCGGAGATCGCGAAGTATCTGGCTGAGCTCGGGATCGACTCGATCAGTGTGAATCCGTCGAGCGTGTTGCGAACCATCGAGATCGTCCGCGCCGCGGAGCGCGACAGCGGGGAAGGCCGGCGGGCAGCGGGCTAGAGCGCCAGTTAGCGTTCGAGCATGATCTCCGCGCAAACGCGTTCCGCGTTTGTCGCGCGGGCAACCGCTGCGCGCTTCTCCGGATCATGCTTCAGGGGCGCTTGTCCCTGCGATGTACGCCAAGCGCCTGACGCACCTCGTCGTCCTCGAGGGCATCCTTGATCGCGCGGTCTGCCGGCCTGGTCTCCAGCACCGGCGCGTTCCGGTCAGGTGCGGGTACCTCGGCCTTTCGCTCGGCCACGCTCTTCTTCGCCGCTTGACCATGCTGGTCCATTACACGCTCTCCTGGGACGTGGACGTCAGTGCGACATCAGCAGGCAGACCGGAGCGTGCCGCAGAAGGCTCTGCGTCATGCCTCCGAAAACCCACTCGCCCAACCGGCTGTGCCCATACCCTCCGGTCACGATGAGGTCGGCGCCGACGTCGGCGGCCAGCCGAACGAGGTAGCCCGCATCAGGGTCCGCCGTATGCACGCGCACCTCGTGCTGGCAACTCACGCCGTGACGCTGAAGATATCTGGTCACGTCCCGCAACCGGTCTCGCGCCGCATCCTGTTCGCTCGACGTGCAGACTTCGACGACCGTGACCTGCGAAGCCCGGGTCAGAAACGGCAGCGCGTCCCGAATGGCCAAGCGCGCCTCCCGGGCGTCCTTCCAGCCGACCACGATCCGATCGCCCGACAACCGGGTGACGCCGTCCGGCACCGAGAGGATCGGACGGCCCAGCCGCAACATGGCTCCCGCCGCATCGAGATGCCTGGAGTAATTCGGCTTCAGCTGGCTGCGCCTCACCACGACGAGGTCCGCCGCCCTGGACTGCTCGACCAGGAACTCGGTCGGAAAGCCGATCGTCCAGCGCCATTCCACCTTCTCGTTCGGCAGGCGAACGATGCGCCTGAACCACGCCTCCTTGTCCGACAGCGTCGCGCGAATGCGCTTGAGATCCTCCTCGGTGGTCTGTTCGATGATCACTCCTTCGGCGACGAACGGAGGATCTATTGCGACGGCCGTGACGCCGAGCAAGGCGGCCTCGAAGCCGCTCGCGACCGTCTCGGCGACGGCAATCTGCCCTTCGTCCTGCTGCTCGGAATCGACGTAGACCATGACGCTGGCAAGAGACATGTCATTGCTCCATGACTTGAATTGTACCCTTATCTCGCGTTTCCCAATCGTCCCGTTGACGCAAATCAAGCGGCACCGCCGCTCCTTGATCTCGATCAATCCGGTTGGCCCGAGAGACGGCAAGATGCCGAAAACCAACACGGAGCCCCGCCATGCAAGCACAGGACGTGATGATCGCACCGGTGGTGACCGTCGGCGCAAATGCAACCGTTCGCGAGGTCGCCAAGATCCTGCTCGAGCGCCGCATCAGCGCAGTGCCGGTCGTCGATGCCGACAACAAGATCCTCGGGATCGTGACCGAAGGCGACCTGATGCATCGAACCGAATCCGGCACCGAGCGCCACTATGCCTGGTGGCTTCGCCTCCTGACCGGTGACGCGCAAATGGCGACTGACTACGTCAAGTCGCACGCGGTCAAGGTCAAGGATATCATGACCCGCGAGGTCGTGACTGCCACCCCCGAAACGCCGCTGAGCGACATCGCCATGCTGATCGAGGAGCGTCAGATCAAGCGTGTGCCGATCGTCAACAAGCAGGGCCAGCTCGTCGGGATCGTCAGCCGGGCCAATCTGCTGCAGGCCGTCGCGAGCGCCCGGCCGAAGCTGGAGATTTCAGTCTCCGATGCGACCATCAGAAGGAGGTTCCTTGAAGAGCTCAAGAAGCAGCCCTGGGCGCATACGTTCAACCTGAACGCAACCGTCCAGAACGGCATCATCGACATCTGGGGCTTCGCGCCATCTGCGGCCGAACGCACGGCTATCCGCGTCGCGGCCGAGGCGATCCCGGGCGTCGTGCTGGTGAATGACCACTTGCTCGAAACTCCGGCTTTCGTTTACTGATGCAGGCCGGATCGCGTGCTCACATGGCGAGGATTTCATGCCGCACTTTGTCGTCAGCTTTCTGAAGAAGGTCGTCGGCGACCAAGGACGAGTCTGTGAGGCATGTCAGCGTACCATCGAGATCGATGCCGACGACGAGAAGGAGGCGGCGCGGTTGGCGAAGCAGGAATTCTGCGAACTTCGCGCAATCCGGGACTGGTCGCTCCACGCCGACCGGATCGACGTGAGGCCGGCCGATTTCCCTTCCTGAGAGTCATCCCGGTGATTGACGCGCGATGAGCCGCCATCACGCTTGCCGGGCGACACGTCGCCGCGAGATGCACGATCTCAGGTTGGCGAGCGTTGTGGATCGCGCCACTCCTCGACCGGCGCGATATGCTTCCGAAACAGGACGGCCGTGTCGGCGAAGCTTGGGACGCATTGGTGACCACGGGCGAAATTGCGCAGGCGGCCAAGTGCGACATCGTTCAATCCGAACAGGCGCTCATAGTCGACGCGGTCGATCTGAAGGATCGCCCCATTCTGCAGCGCTTCCAACTTCGCCTCCAGTTCGGGCAGGGTAAACTTGCCGCGCGCCAACGCCCGCCACGAACGACCGGCGCGTTCGGCGGCTTCGGCCTCGGCCATGAAACGGTTCATCGCCTGCCGGACCTCCTGCTTCGGGATGCCGGCCGGTACGAGGTCAGCAACGATCCGGTCGATCGTTGGCTCGACGGTCGGACTTGCGAGGTCGGCTGCTACCATTTCCCGGGCAAAAACCTTGGCGGCTGCTGCAGACTTGCCGAGACGAAGCGCTGCCCATTGCGCAAGTGACGCCACCGCGCGCTCCCGGACTCTGAACTTTGCTTCCGCGCGATGTGCGAACTCGGCCTCGAATGCGTTCTCGCGCTCGTCGAACGAAGACATGCTCGGTCCTCCAGCTGGCGCAGAAGCACCACACTGAAAGGTTAGCTTGAGAGCAGCGCTCCCGGTTGATGCAGGTCAACGCTCAGGCCCCCCGCATTCCGGCGGCGGATTGGCTGATCGAGCGATCTGAAGGCATGGTTGTTCATATCGCTGCGGTTCCGAAGCGACCTTGATGCCGATCAGGAGGCACGCGCCCGCCACAGCATCGCGGCAAGCAGGAGATAGGCGGCGCAGGTCCACATCGCCTGCCAGTTCGCCGGCCCTTCGTTGAACCCCACATAGATCGCCGCTCCGACAAACACGCCGGCAAACAGCGTCTCCGGCACAGGACGGCTTCCCTTCCCGGGCGGGCTGAGCAAGGTGATGGCCGCGAAAGGGACCGCTGCCATGGTGAGTGGGGCAAAAGGAAAATCGATAAAGCGTGGGTCAAACACAAGCCCGAGCGCGGTCGCCGTGCCGATCACGACGATCATGATCAAGGCCCCCCCGTGCATGGTCACGAGCATCGATTCTGTCCGGTAGCCTTTCGGGCCGAGCACCTCCTGAAAGCTGGGCGGTGGGCGCCCCGACATCAGGGCGTTGGTACCAAACACCGGCGAAACCGTCGCGGCCACCAGAAGAGAGCCCCACATGAGCCAGCCACCGATTCCGATACTTTCAAAGAACACTTTCTGGGCGGCCACGCCAAACAGGATTCCGGCTGTCGTCGCCGATATTGCGACCCCAAACCATGAAGCCAGGCCAGGGCTGCCGGGCTTGCGACGCGAGGTCAACCATGCCACTCCGAAGATCAGCGTCGCCAGCGCAATTCCACTGCACATCTGCAGCTTCCAGAGCGGATAGTTGCTGACGGGGATGCCGGCAGGATATTTGAGCACACGTTCCTCGCCTCCGAACAGGCCCCATGATCCGCCGACTGTGCCCTCGATCTCTCGCTTCCAGGATTCGTCATAGGCCTCGAACAGGTTGACGCGGAAATGCTCGCGTCGGGCGAGGTCGAGGACCTCCGAGACCACTCGGGCCTGATTGACAGGGGACGGCAACGCCGATTCCCGCATCCGTCCCTGGCTCGGCCAGCCTACCTCTCCGATCAGGATTTCCTTGCCCGGAAAGGCCGCTGCGACCTGCCGGCGTATTGCGTCGGCGTGCTTGGCAGCGGACTCAGCCGGGATTGGCACGTTCTCCCAATAGGGCAGGATATGAATCGTGACGAAATCGACGACATCGTAGAGCTCACGATTGCTCAGCCAGAATTCCCAGACGTCGGCATAGGTCACGGGGACATTGACCTGCGCCTTGACTGCGCGGATCGTGTCGGCGAGATCGGATACTGTTATGTCCTTGCGCAGCAGCGTCTCGTTGCCGACCACGAGCGCGATCACGGTCCCGGGATATTCCCTGGCGAGGCGTATGGCCGTCGAAATCTGCGTTCGGTTCTTCTGCTTGTCCTTGTCGAGGAAAATGCCCTGAATGACCTTCAGGCCCGCTCGGGCTGCAAGTTCGGGGATCTGGTCGAGACCAAGATCGTTTGCATAGGTACGGATGCAGTCGGTTATCTCCGCCAGTTGGGCAAGATCCTCCGCGATCTGCTCACGCGATACCTGCGTCGCCGGCGAAAGTGAGGTCTGATGGTTGCGGAATGGAGCGTATGAGATGCATTGGACCTTGTCATTCGGATCGATCGGTGCGCGCACCAGATGGACCGGCGTGCCCAACCACCACCACACGACGGCGGTAACGCCCAGCGAAATCAGGAAGAGCGCGAGCGAAACGCGGAGAGCATCCGGGGGCTTTCCGGCAGGCGCGACGTGACGGGTTTCCTCGCTTGGCGAGAGCGACAGCCTGGAGAACCAGCTTGCTTTCTGAGGATGGACCAACTGATCACATGTGAGGTGCCGCTTTTCACCTGCCGCGATGTCGCGGACGCGTCGCATTGCTTCAAGCGCGCGCCTGCGATCGCGACTTGCATGAAAAGCAAGGGGATCATGCAAATGAGCTTGTTAACGGTCGCTCCCGAAGAATTATAGGATCGCTCACGTTTCCACAAGCCGGTTGCTTCAAGTCAATTCCTGAAGTCGCCATGGATGATCGCCCGGAAGATCGCCGCTTTGGCGATCTCCCTGAGCTGCAATCTGCATATTCTCAGTAGCAGACGCGCACGCGGCGCCAGCGCCGACCATCCCACACGGTGCGGCGAACGCACGGTTCGTAGTAGATGGGCCCGTATGGTGCATAGTAAGGTCCTGGAGGATAGTAGACCGGAGCCGGATAGTATGGATATGGATAGGGCCCCCAATAGGGCCCTCCCATGGCGACTCCAGCGAGAATGCCAGCGGCAAACCCGCCGATCACCCCCGCGGCGATCCGTCCATTCCTTGCTTCTGCTCCGGTCGGCATCAACGCTGCCGCGGCAATCACGGCAACGGCCGCGAGTGTGCTCAATTTTCCTACAATTCGCATGACTGTCTTCCGAGCCGGAACGGAAGCGTTAGCAATTGAACAGCAGCCTTCGTTGCGCTCGATCAAAGCTGCAACGATTGATCGAGCGGCCGTTGAGAGGGCGAATGGCGCCTTGCGGGCTGGCGAACGGCTATGCCGATTGCGGTGTCGGTCGCGTGTCCCGCAGAATTGACCCGCGTACCAATCAGGTGATCGGAACGGCCACGAAGCTCATCGTTCCGGCGCGCTTGATGCGGACCAGGATCGTGCGCTTGGCTCGCGCTCGCGCTTCGTCAACCATGCTATTCAGGTCAGCTGCGGTACTGATGCCCCGACCACTGACGGCGACAATGATGTCACCGACCTGAAGGCCGCCATCCAGCGCACCGCGACCCGGTTTGACGTCGAGAATCACCACACCTTCGTCACCGGCGCCTGAGATGGAGCGTGCCGGTGCAAGCGTAAGCCCGAGCGCGGACTTCTCTCCCGGCTCCGGCTGCTCTTCCGAGCGAGCGTTCGCGGTGCGTGAGTGTTCACCCACGGTCACATCAAGCGACATCTCCTGCGCATTTCTCAGGAGGCGAAGATTGATGACGGTACCGGGAGCGATCGCCGCCACCGTCCTGGCGAAATCGCGGGGATTCTTGAGCTCATGATCGTTCACGAACGTGATCACGTCACCAGCCTCGACACCCTGCCTGGCTGCCGGTCCTTCGTCCAGCTGCGCAACAAGGGCACCCCGGGTGTTCTTCAGATTCAGCGCGTCGGCAATTCCTGGCGTGACCTCCTGGAGGTAGACGCCAACCCAGCCTCGCGTGACGTGACCTTTCTCTCGAAGCTGGCGAACAACGGACCTCACGGTTTCCGCCGGAACATCGAACGCCACCCCCATTGAGCCGCCCGAAGACGAATAAATGGCGGTATTGACCCCGATGACCTCCCCCCTCACGTTGAACGTCGGCCCGCCGGAATTGCCCTTGTTGACCGGAGCGTCGATCTGAATGAAATCATTGTAGGGCTCTTCGCCGATGTCGCGACCGCGTGCCGAGACAATCCCGGCGGTGACCGTGCCGCCCAGCCCGAATGGATTTCCGATCGCCAGCACCCATTCGCCTATCCGGGGCTCCGCCTCGGCGAAACGCACGTAAGGCAAATCGTCCGGTGCGGAGATTCTGATGAGCGCGAGATCGGTCTGCGGATCCCCGCCGATGAGCTTGGCGGAATGGACCTTTCCATCGTCCATCGTCACCTCGATCTCGATGCCACCCGCAATGACATGCTCGTTCGTGACGATATAGCCGTCCCCGGAAACGAGAAAGCCCGACCCAACGGTCACATCGGACCCGGGAAGCGGATCTCCGGGAATTTGTACGCCGAACTGCTTGAAGAACCGATCCAGCAGCGATCCCGGCGGGATCGATTGCCGGCGCTCGACATCAAGCCCCCTCTGATCGGTCTTCACACGGATGCCGACGACGGCCGGCCTCACCCGTTCGATGACCTCGGCAAATCCGATCGGAGCCGTGGCGCCGACCGCATCGACCTCGGCGGCGAGCGCTCGCTTCGTTCCCACCGGCGCGAGCGCCGCTCCCATCATTGCGCTGAACAGGGCCAAGACGATCGCTCTACCGGCGCGAGCGGCCGTAACACGCGCGCCAAGGGGCCCAGGGATCACTCTCGCACCTCATCCTCGTAAGCAAATGCTCGAGGAACTTGACCGGCTTTCACATCATCATCTTGATTTGCGTCAATCGCCGATCTTGCGGACGATCAGCTCGGGGGCGGCCGTTGGACTCCCTTCCCGCCCGCGGGCGAGCAGGCCCCTCGCATCGGGACTGCCATATGCGAACGCATCGACCCGGCGCGTCACGCCGTGGTCGCGCATGCTGATGATGCAAAGCGCACTTTCACGCCATAGCGGGATCGATGGAAAGAACCGTCACGGGCTAGCGCTCCGAGCTCGACCACGGCTGCGGTCAGAGAAGTTGTCTAGCTGGCTACCGGGGCGGTCCGATCCAAGACTGATTTCCGAAATGAGGACTTACACGCGCAGTAAGAGATGGTGCCGAGCGGACTCTCGAGACGTGGGCAACTGCATTGCAGCCGTTGCCTCTGAACGTGACAGCTTCAACGTATGGACCGGCTTGATGGCTCTTGCAGCTTTGAAGTACTGCCTTCTATGTCTCTAATCGTACCGGTAACGCGGTCAGAGCACGAATGCCGAGGCGCTTGTGCCACCGGATGCTCACTCCGCGATTGAGCCGCAAATTCGGGAAGCGCAAAAGGAGCCGTTCAATTCCAACAGCGGCCTCTACCCGGGCGAGCTGAAAGCCCAGACAGAAATGCACCCCGGTGCCGAACGAGAGATGCGGATTCGGATGACGCGCTATGTCGAATACCTGTGGACGTTCGAATCTCGCGGGATCGCAGTTTGCCGCCGCCAGCAACGCCGCAATCATGTTCCCGCGCTTGAAGTTTCGCCCCATCCATTCCATGTCGCGAGTGACGAAACGTGGTTTGGTCATCTGAATCGGCGATACGTAGCGAAGGCATTCTTCAACGCAACTTGGCATCAGCCCCGGATCGCTGCGCAGCAGCCGCAACTGATCCTCACGTGAGAGCAACTCCAAAAGACCGCCCGCGATGAGGTGTGTCGTCGTTTCCTGCCCTGCTCCAAACAGGAGAAAGATCATGGACACGAGTTCGTCTTCGCTCAGCCTTTGGCCATCAATCTGGACCTCGCGGAGCGTCGCGATGAGACCTTCAGGCTGCGCGCCACCGCGCGGTCTCGAGGTTCGGCGCAGATAGCGGACGACCTGGATTACCCCGGGTATGGCCAAGATAACGGTGCCTATATTCGCCGTGTCTCTCAGTCCACCAAGCCAGCTCTTGAAACGATCATGGTCCTTCTCCGGCAGGCCGAGCATCGCACAAATGACAGAAAGCGGGACATAGCGGCAATACTTGGCCATAAGCTCGGCTTCGGATTGTCCTTCCAGCCTATCGAGAAGCCGATCCGCAATCTGATTGATCATTGGGCTCAGTGCTGTAATCGAGCGTCGCTGGAACGCCTGGTCGACAAGGCCTCGCAGTCGGCGGTGCTCGGGATCGTCATGGCCGAGCATGTTCAACGCCAGAAGCCCGATAGTTCTAGGCAGGAATCTGAGGACTCGCTCTTGGGTCTTGCTTCCTGCATTGGCGTGATCGCGCGCGAAGTTCTCATGGTCCTTCAATAGTTCGGCGCAGGCGTCGTACGTCACGGCAAGCCAGGTGCGCCCGACGATCGGCAGCTTGATCGAAACGACGGGGCCTTCAGCCCGCATGCGATCAAGTTCCGGAAACGGATCTGCGTGGAAGCTCGACGAAATGATGTCAAACGGTGGGTGGTCCATTGGGCGCGCACTTCCCGCGTGGCGGCCCGACCATCGCTTGACCTGTCGCCACTTCGTGCAGCGAACACCCGAAGACTCATTCTACACGGCCACGGTGTTTAGGCAATCCAATGGGAAGCCGCGGTAGTCTGCAGCCAATGCCGACAACAGCAATCGCGGTCGCAATGGAGACCTTCTTTTGGACGAATATTTTCGATCGAAATGCAATACCTAAACTATCGATCCTCTGATCAAACGCCCGGCACGCTGGTTGCTAGAGGCCAGAAGACAGGACGACAAGCAGGGCGCGGATGGTCGGTTGGCCGCCTCTTGCGATCTGGCGTTCCGCGGCCAGCGCGTTCAAGTCCCCGACATGCTCGTTGGTCGGGACAATGCCCTGAAAGGGAGCGTCATCAGATGATGCACGGCGTCGAGATCGGCATCTTGGCAAGCGCGCGCGGCGGTCGAGGGCGCCAGTAGTACACGGCATCCCGGCGAAAAATGTGGACAGCCATTGCAAAGCACACCCTGTGCTGCAGCAGTGGGTCGCGGCGCTGTGCAGCAGCGCCGCAGCCAGACCGGTTTCGCGAGGCAATTCAGGCTGGGCGGGCAATCTGGCTGGGGCGGGAGGGATCGAACCTCCCACGCCAAAGGCGCTAACCCGTTGAAAAAACGCTATATTCACGTGCCATTGCTGAGGATGTGCTACACTGTTGTGAGACAGGGCGCAAGGTTGCGTCTGCGCCGACCTTCCGAGCTTATCGCCCTCGATGCCGCCGCATCGCACGCTATGTTAGACCTCACGCATCCTGCGATCGGAGACCAGCCGGGCTGGAATGGAGCACCTCCAGGTGCAGGGCGCTAATCCCAAACGATGCCCGATGTTGGTAACGGTGAGCTCGTAGAACGGAGCTCCTTCACATTGGTGATAGCGAGCCGTCCATAAGGCGAAGTTTCCGTCGCGCTTAATGCGGCCGAAGTGGCGTGATAGGAACCAGGCTAGGAGCAAGAAATTCTATTTCAGCTGAACGCCAAGCCTGGCGACTTCGGACATTCTCGCGTTACATTTCCCAAACTGAGCGTTACTAGTCGTCGTGCAAATCTCGAACAGCGCGTTACTTTTCCCGTAATTGCGCGTTACATTTCGGGGGTAGTAACGGGGGGCGTCGGGGTAAATCTCGCCTACTCCGATTCCCACGACCGCCTTTGCTAAATTCGTTAGTCGACCCACGCTCGCGCCGCCGACGAGGACACGCCGGCCAGTGGAAGCGGAGGGTGTTTGCAGAAGATTTTTCGGAAGCACGAGGAACACGCGGATCGACGCTGGTGGTCGGGACGGCCAAAGGGCTTCGGAGCTTTAGGAGCTGGGCGAAGTAATCGGCCCGAGGGACGCCCTCGGCATCGCGGCATGAGATGCCGGCATCAGAGCTATGGAAGGCGCAATTCGAGCCGTGAGGCCTCGCAAGTCGCCGGCCGCCGACCAAGCAGGCATTGAGATCGCACGGGAGGGACAACCAGGCGCAGAGCTGAGGAAGCGTCATCCGGGACCACTTCGACCAATAATCAAGTGACTAACCAAATCGAGGAGCGCCGGCTCGGATGGCCAAGCAACGCCTCAGCCTCTTGGACGAGGCAGGCCCAACGAATCTCGCAAGGTCGGACCCTCGGATTCGGTCCGGAATAGGCCACGACCCTGTAGCTCCGGCACCAGCCCGTGAACAAGCACCTCCAGGCCGCCCGGAAGGTATGGGACCTGCAGCATGAATCCATCACAGGCACCCGCCTCGAACCATTCCTGCATGCGATCGGCCACCGTACCGGCGGTGCCGGCGAAGCCGCTGGTGGTTCGCCCCGCACCGTAGCGCTGTCCCAGTTCGGCGAGGCTCATGCCCGAGCGCCGCGTCAGTTCGGAGACCTCGCGGTAGTGCCCTTCAACACCGGGCACATCGAGATTCTCGGGCAGAACCTGATCCTGCGGAAAGCGCGAGAGATCGACACCGAGATGATAGGACAGCATCGAGAGGCCCGACACGGGATGCGAGAGTTCGTGGAGCTGGTCGTTCAGCGCTTTCGCCTGCTTCTCCGTGTCGACCACCTATACCGAGCCCTACAATCTCGCACGCCTGTTCGCCTCGCTCGACCACCTGAGCAAGGGCCGCGCCGGCTGGAATATCGTGACGACCAGCGCGCCGCAGGCCGCGCAGAATTTTGGCCTGCCCGAGCACCCGCCTCACCACGAGCGTTACGAGCGCGCCCGCGAGTATCTCGACGTGATCTCGCGGCTCTGGGACAGCTGGGAGGATGACGCGCTCGTCAACGATCCAGTTTCCGGCGTCTTCGCCGAGACCAGCAAGATCCATACGCTCGACCATGTCGGCAAGCATTTTCGGGTTCGCGGCCCGTTGAACATCTCGCGCACGCCGCAGGGCCGGCCGGTCTATGTGCAGGCTGGCTCCTCCGACGATGGCCGTGCTTTCGCCGCGCGCTTTGCGGAAGCCATCTTCACCGCGCACCAGACGCTGGACTCCGCCAAGGCCTTCTATGCGGACATCAAGCGGCAGGCCCGCACCTTCGATCGCGCCCCCGACGAGATCAAGATCCTGCCCGGCATCAGCCCCTTCATCGGCAGCACGCAAGCCGAGGCCGACCGCCTCCAGGACGAGTTCAATGAGTTGATCCAGCCGGAATATTCCCTGACGCAGCTGCGCCAGATGATCGGCGTCGACCTCACCGGCTACGATCTCGATGGTCCGGTGCCGCGCCATCTGATCGACACCGCCAGCGCGCGCGGCGTCGCCAGCCGCTTCAAGCTCGTTGTCGACATCGTCGATCGCGAGACACCGACCATCCGCCAGCTCGTCCAGCGCCTTGCCGGCGCGCGGGGCCATTGGGTCATTGCCGGCACGCCGGAAAAGATCGCCGACAACATCCAGACCTGGTTCGAGAGCGGCGCGGCCGACGGTTTCAACGTGATGCCGCCCTCGTTGCCGGCGACGTCGACTACATGCTGCGTGTCGTCATTCCGGACATGCCTAGCTACGACGTGTTCTACAAGAAGTTGATCCACGCCGTCCCGCTCAAGAACGTCACCTCGCGCTTCGCGATGGAGAAGATCAAGTCGATCACGGCGCTGCCAGTGCCGCCAGCTCCGGCCGTGGACTAAGCCTCACCGCTTGACCCACGAAAATACTCATAGCGTCAAAAACAGGCGTCGCAGGAGCGCAGCTCCTGGCGATCAGACCATAGGCGATCACCTGCAGACCGCTCGCGGCCATGCCTTGTGGAAGATCTTTGGCCTGCTTGCCATGATCGGCAGTGAGGAGGCAGATTCAAGCGAGACCGGCGCGACAGCCCTTTTTTCTCGCGCTCTTCGGCCTCCGCCACCCTGCGAATGGCGCCGTCAACGGCTAAGCATCACGCTACCTCAGATACCGGCGGCGTCGAACTATCCACCTGTGATTCCAGCCCGCTCTCCCCGGTGTCTTAATTGGACGAAGACACGAGAATCACAGACAAGAGTCGAGGTCCCGCAATCAGACAACTGGTCCCCGATGGGTCGACCCAGCAAGAAGCCTCCCGCCAACCTCGCCCGTAATGCGCGGACCTTGGGCGAAAACGTGCGTCGGCTGCGGCAATTGGCAGAGCTGTCACAAGAAGAGCTTGCTGAAGCTGCCGATCTTCGCCAGGCTCTGATAAGCGAAATCGAACGCGGCGAAGCGAATCCCCGGCTAGAGTCGCTGACGAAGATTGCCGATGCGCTGAAAGTGCGATTGACCGATCTGTTCAGCCACGATCGATAGTCGGCTGGCCTCCCCTGGCGAGATCGTAATCTCAACTTGGCAGCGCCATTGGGCGGCCTATTGACATTCCTACTTCTATACGCTATATCGTATAAATCAAGACGAAGTGCCGCGTCCGAATGAGAGTGACATGCCGATTGATCCCACCCTCGGTCTGTTGACCACCGACGAAGCCATCTCGCGCGCAGCGAAGCAGGTCGTCGCCAGCGCGCTCGATGCGACCTCTTCGATCGATCCGATCATCGGCGCCGAATTCTCGCGCGCGTTCTCCTTCGCGGGACTGGTCGTGCAGCGCCATGGCCTCCTCATCCAGCGGGTGCTGGCCGATACTCTGGCCTCTAGCGGCCGGTTCGAGGTGCTGATGGAAAGCCCCATCCCGATCACCGCGGCCGCTCTCGATCTGCTGGCGTCGGAAAACTCCGAGAAGGATCTCTCCAGCATCAAGCTCAAGTCGGATTCCCGTGTGGAGCGCTCGGTTATGGTGGACATCGTCGTCATCGACGAGACCAAGCGTTGGGCCGGAGTCTACGACGTGAAAAGAGGCAATGGAGAGACGACCTGGAAGACGCGCAAGCCGATCGAGAATGATTTGCGCGCGGCGCGTCTGGTCCTCCAGTCGCATCTCAAGAAGCTTGGATACGACGTCGACCACGTCGACTCCGCAGTCATCGACTATTACGGCTCCTCCGGCTTTCCCCGCAACATCAAGATCAGCGGCGGCGAGCTCGATCGCCATTTTGGCGTTCCCATCACCGACAAGATCGACAACATGACGGTGGCCCTCCGCGACGAGGTGCACGCCGGTCTGCTCCAGATTCTCGACCCGGTCATTCGCAAGCTGTCCGCGTCGCAGACGAAGGTCGCCACCGAACAGCCCGTGCGCACGACGGCCGAGGGCGCCGTCCGGGTCGCCGATATTCTGCAGGCCCGGCCCCGCGGCCCCGATCAGTGGCAGGCCGGTTTCGCGCGTTAGGCAGCGCGTAAATCGCAATCTGACCGTATGTCGAGGACGACGCCGCCTCCTTAGCGGCAGCGGCCTCGGCCTTGCACGAGGCGATTCGTGGCGTAGGAGTTCAACGATGGATGAAGCGAAGGCCGACAACACGCAGGAGCGGAATGGTCGCCCCCTGGAAGGCCCGCGTTTCGCCGTCGCAGGGCAAGCTGGCCCGACGTTGCCGCTCGACCCGGCGTGGGGGCTGACGCGGTTGTCTCCCTGGCCGTATAAACCCAACGACACTTCCCCCCTGGCGTGGTGGCGCCGGTTGCCGCCGGACTCGTTTCACGATGCCGAACGCTCGCTGTTGCGCGCGACGCTCGGAGATGTCCGCGTCCTCCGCGGCGGGAATGACCTCGCCGCCGCTCTTCAAGGCGATGCAGTCGCCGCCGTCGGCGCCGCGTTGGGCCTGATGCCGATCACGGAGGTCACGTTGCCGGTCGACGTCACCATGTCGTGCCTCCTGTACACCGCACTCAAGCAGGATGCGACGGCCGCGCTGGTGATGTCGCAGATCGCTGGCCTCACCGATCTCGGCCACGGGTTCGCGATCGAGCTCGCTGGATCCTGGTTCAAATACGGCCGCCGACATTCGGACGATCCACGCAAGTTCGACCTGGCGGAAGACGTCCTTCTTATCGCGTTCCGGCAGCGTCAGAACGGGGACCATGGCGCATGAAGCTTCAGGTGTTCTCGGACCTGCATGTTGACGATAACGACGGTTCGGAGAACGAAGCATGAGCACGAGCGAGGACGCCGATGATCTCGGCCTTTCGGCAGAGGCCAACGACGCGGTCTCGACCGGCGCAGCGGCGGATTCGGTCGACACGAACGCTAGTCTGAAGGATCTTCCCCGGCTGCTCCGCTATGCCATGCTCGTCACCAACAGTGCTGACCATATTGAGCAGCGGCTGATCGCCGAGATCGACGAGTTGTGTCCGCAGCTCCCTCAGAATACGGCTTGGGCCAAAGCGTCCGGCGTCGATCCCGGACTCGCGCTCGCCGCCGAACTCGACCACCGCGCCGTCGTCCAGAACGAGCCGAACCTGCGCAGCCTCGCCGATTGCGCGAGATTGGTGTGCCTGCCGACGCCCAGCGATCGGACCTATTTCGCGGACTATCGCAGGGTCGGCAAGGCGCTGATCCAGGCTTTCCAGGCCGCCTCGCGGCACGTCGAGGACGAGCTCTGCTGCGACCTCGAGCGTTTTGTCTTTGGCTGGGCGGCCTTGCCTTCTTGCACCGACCTGCTGTCGAAGACAGCTTCCGCGGCGCGGAACGCCGCCTTCTTGGGTAACCGAATGGCAGCGTGCCGCGTTGCTGCGGCGGAAAAGACGGCTTGGCGGAGGGCCAAGGAGCAGGAGGAGCGCAGGAGGCAGGAGGAGGCCGAAGAAGAGGCCGTCGAAGGCGAGGAGCAAGCTGCATCAGTTGTCGCAGAAGCTGTGCCCGGACGTGAGCTGGTGGTCGCTCGCCTAAGCAGCGAAGCGATGAAGAACACGAAGCTGAAGGACATCCTCGGTCCGCTTAAGAGTGTCATCAACACGCCGCTGCCGCTGGTCGAGGTGCCCCCGCTGTACGAGGTCCGATCCAAGCTCCTGTTCGAATTCCCCTATGCACTCGAAGTCATCGATTTTGCGCTGGCCGACTTGGTTGGCCGGGCCACGGTCCGCCTTCGTCCGCTGCTGCTGGTTGGCGACGTTGGCGGCGGCAAGAGCAGGTTCGCGCGGCGGCTCGGCGAAGTACTCGGCCTGCCGGTTTGGCGCACTGACGCCAGCCGGAGCGACGGCGCCGCGTTCGGCGGTACCGACCGGCGCTGGTATTCGGCCGAGCCCTGTCATCCGTTTCTCGCGATCGCACAGGGCAAGACCGCGAGCGCTCTGATCCTGCTGGATGAAATTGAGAAGGCGGCAACGCGATCAGATTATGGTCGCCTCTGGGATTGTTTGCTCGGATTTCTCGAGCCCGAGACAAATGCCCGCTATCCGGATCCGGCACTCCAGACCAACTTGGACCTTTCCCAGGTCTCGTACATTGCCACCGCCAACAGCCTCGATCCCCTGCCCTCGCCCATCCGCGACCGGTTTCGCGTGGTGAGCTTTCCGAAACCGACCGCCGGCGATCTCGATGCGCTGTTGCCGGCCGTGATCGCCGATCTCGCCAGGGAGCGCGGCCTCGATGCGAGCTGGGTTCCGCCGCTCGACGGTGCCGAACACGCCGCCGTCACACGCAACTGGCGCGGCGGCTCGGTCCGACGGTTGCGCCGCATTGTCGAGGCGATCCTGCGCGAGCGCGATCTCCATGCCACGAGGAACTGATATGCCCGACAACACTGACACGAACTCCAAGCCGACGCCGTCCAAGCGCTTGCCGCCGCGTCCGATGCGATTGCCGGGGATAACGCCGCCGACCGTCGCAAGAGCGGTCCGAAATGCCGATACCATCCCCGACAACCGCATCAGGACCGATACCATGACCGCCCCACAGATCGTCTGCCCCAACTGCAAGACGCAGATCCCCGTGACGGACGCGCTCGCCGAACCTCTCGTCGCTGACGCACGCCGACGTTTCGAGCAGCAGCTGGCGGACAAGGAAGCGGCCTTCGGCCGCCGTGAGGCTCAGCTGCGCGAGGCGCAGAGCGAGCTCAGCAGGGCGCGCGAGACCATCGACGAGCAGGTGGCAGCGAAACTGAAGGCGGAGCGCTCCGCCATCGCGGCAGCCGAGGCCAAGAGGGCACGACTTGCCCTGGCCGACGAAATCACGGCGCGCGACCAGCAGCTGACGGACATGCAGCAGCTGCTGGCGACTAACGCGGAGAAGCTGGCCGTGGCGCAGAAGGCCCAGGCGGATGTGTTGCGCAAGGAGCGCGAGCTGGACGACGCCAAGCGGGAGCTCGATCTCACCGTCGAAAAGCGGATCCAGGACGGCCTCGCCGGCGTGCGTGACAAGGCCAGGTTGGAGGCAGAAGACGCTCTCAGGGCCAGGGTCGCCGAGAAGGAGGCGCAGATCGCAGGCATGCAGCGGCAGATTGAGGATCTGAAGCGCAGGGCCGAGCAAGGATCGCAGCAGTTGCAGGGCGAGACTTCGGAGCTCGAACTCGAGGCCCTGCTGCGCGCGAACTTCCCCGGCGATCTCATCGAGCCTGTCCTCACCGGCCAGAACGGTGGTGATCTGCTGCATCGCGTGCTTGGCCCCGGAGGCCAGGTGTGCGGCACCATCCTCTGGGAATCCAAGCGCACCAAAAACTGGAGCCACGACTGGCTCGCCAAGGTCAGGAATGACCAGCGTGCCGCGAGGGCGGAAATCTCGTTGATCGTCTCCAGCGCCCTGCCGAAGGGACTCGAAACCTTCGACGTCATCGACAACGTCTGGGTCGCGGCCCCCCGTTTCTCGATCCCTCTCGCCACCGTCCTGCGCCAATGGCTAATCGACGTCGCGGCCAGCCGCGCCGCTCAGGAAGGTCAGCAGACCAAGATGGAGTTGGTCTACGCCTACCTGACGGGCCCCCGCTTCCGCCAGCGCATCGACGCCATCGTCGAGCGCTTCACCGACATGCACCAGGACCTCGACCGCGAGCGGAAGACGATGACCCGCCTCTGGGCCAAGCGCGAAGAGCAGCTCCGCGGCGTGCTGGACTCGACGGCGGGCCTCTACGGCGACCTGCAGGGTATCGCCGGCCGAGCGATGCAGGAGATCGAGAGCCTCGACGTGCTGATGATCGAGGTGGAGGAGAAAGCGGCGGAGTGAATGTCGCATGCCCAGGAAGCGGCTACTTAGCTTTGTACCGAAACCCGAAGAGTCCACCTGACGGATCAGTGTCGGTCAGTACAAGACGGATAACGATCAAACACTTAACCGCACACTTCGATCAAACGTTCGAATTCGAAGACTTAGGAGCCCAAAAGGCGCTTCGAGCCGCGGTAACTGTCGTTGGCTGCTGGCGTGCGATTTTCGACTTGGCTCGTGCACCGGCTCGCACTTTCGCCAGTTCCTCAACGCAAATGGCGAGGGGCGAGCGTCCGGGAACGGGTTTCCATCCCTTGTTGGCCTTTCCATAGTGAGACGCCGCGGTTTCGGCCGAAGCGTGGCCCATGATCGACGCGATTTCGAATGGGGTGTAACCTGCGCGAGCCAAGGTCGCGCGACCTTGCGAACGGGTCGATTTTAGGGTGATACCGATTGCCCAAGGTACGCCTCGGCGCAATCGCCGAAGCGCGCCACCGTAGCGCCTGACCAGTCGCGTGGGATCCCCGACCTGGTCCAGATCCTGCTGAAGCAAGGCGAGCAGCTTTCTGAAATCGGGCAGCTCCCAATCCAGAATTGCGTCCATTAGGCCGATCTTTCTGAATTCCCCGGTCCCCTTTCTATTGGTCGGCGACCACTTTGCGGACCGGACGATCAAATGCCTTCCGATCAGCTGGGCGCCAAGAAGCTCCCGCGGTCGGGTCAGAAGTTCTGGGCCATATTCCAGCAACCCACCCACGATTTGGTAGGTACGGTGTTCTTTTGAATACGCCAAGCTGGCCAACGTGCCGAAGCTCTCCGGCTTTACATGTTTTCGCGATTGGGCGGAGGTTCGGACCTCAGAAACGTTAGAACCGATTGACGGCCAACCTCCCTCCGGCATCAGGCGCGCGACCAGGGCTTCGGCCTCCTGTTGATCGAGCCGACCGGCTTCATATTCGTCGCGACAATGCTGAAGAATAGTGGCTCGATAGAGATAGAATGAACGAACCTTCAGGTTCGCAGCACGCGATCGAATATCCTCAATCAAATCAACTAAGGATACGGCGCGATTGAGTTTGCGAGCAAGAGTTCGCTCCATTCCCGCGTGTCGCTGACGATACGCAGCTTCGGTTTCAGGCGTCCTAGAGCGCACGATGCCGGCGAGATCGGACCGCTCAAGGCACTCGGGGAAGCGACGCATTTAAGACTACCTGGGTTATATTACAGCTCCTTGGCCCCAGCATGAGGACAATCGCGCAAGACGCAATAGCTGCCGAATGCGTTGGTCTGCCCAGGTACCGATTGGACCTGACAAGCGATTGCTCAGATCGTCACTCAGCTGCCCGTCCGCACGTCGAAATCGCTTGGCTGCACTCCTACGAATGGGAAGCTAAGTGTTCAGAGCTACCTATCGCAGTGTGTCGGAGGCTCAACACACACTGCGATAGATTTACAAGATACCCGTGCCAAATGGCACTTTTGAGCATATGCGGAGAGTCACCGTCTCGTCGGTGATAACGGGCCATTACCGGAGACTCCTGATCTCCCCGGTCTGTGACTTTAGCTTCATATTTTTGCTCAACCGAACTAGGCCAGTGCAAATGAGCGGGCACATCCCCAACGGCCTATGCCGTAGGGGATGGCCGAGGGCCATGATTTATTTGCGATGACGAGTACCCAATGCAGCGTGCAGCAGCTCCCTGTCCTGTGAAGGATTGCGAATGGGAGTGGCAAAGCGCGCTCGAAGGATTTAAGGGCCTTTGTATGAGATGCGGTTGGGCACCCGAAGAATGGCAAGGGACCACCAACCGGAGAATGCCTCCGCTTAGTTGCCAAGCCCCTTTTTTCCACGTCGCGCCGGCCGCGCTACTGCCACGACATATGCTGTTGCCACATCTCGAACGCGGTGGGATGCCGTAAGTCCCGGCATAGCCGAAGCGGCGTTCACGGCGCTGGACGAAAGTACGCCTGCATACATTCACTCAAACCTTTGACTGCCAACCGGATACTCATAAAATCAACCTATGAGCGATAGTTCGCAAGCAGGTCCAATTCCTAATATTGAAGAGCTTTTGGCGCGTATGGCATCTGCTGGTACGCCCGCAGAGGCTCTGGAGTACGCTAAAGATTTGGCCGGGCTGGTAGAAGGGCTCGATCCGCTCAAGGCAATCGACGTGATTGCCGGGCTGATGACCGACCCAAAATTTCAGGCAAACCAGGTCAGGCTCGATTTCGCCGTACGCATAATTTTAGGAACCAGTAAAGGCACCCGCCGGCCAAAGAGAGACGAACTCATCGAACTGTTGAACAATCAATTAGAAGTCGCGCGTGTCGCTCAGCTTGAGGACCCCATAGAAGACTTTTTCGTTGAATCTCTTCCTACCCGCGATGGCCAGTTTCTGATCTTCTCTGGAACCTGGGAAAAAGCATCTGTTCATACAGAGCTACTCCTGCGCGCCTTTTCCGCCCTACCTGATGGTCCTCCTAAAAGACGAGCGTGGAAAAGCGCGATTGCGCTGCTTCGATTGTCTACCGCTCTCGTTGAAAGGTCTCAGCTCAAACGCGGAATAGTTGGAGATGGAGCTCCTTATGGAACGATCGAGATTCCCTTTGACGCCCGGTTGTCAGCGTTGGCACGGCGGGTTCGCTTCTCTACAGAGGAACTTGCCAGCTTAAACATCAATATTGATGACCTCGAACCTCTGTTCTTCCGAGAGGAGGATTCCGGCCCCATACTTTTCAGCCCACCTGGGAATTCGCCGCTAGAATCTCGTCCCCTGATTAAGGCGAAGCATGGCATCGTAATCGGCGCTCCCGCCAACCTTTCGACGGCTATCCGATCGATTCTGATTAGCACAACAGTCGAATACGGCCTAGCTCGGCAACTTCAATTCAACTTTCTTAACGCAGAGGCCGAATACCTCTATCAATCCAACTTTCCATATATCCCAAAAGGCAAAACTGCGTTTTGCGATGACCAGCTGTACTGTGAGCAACTCTTTGAAATTTCAACCGGAAGATTCCTTCACGTAATTTTCTCGGTGGATGGGTTTGCCGGTTGGCCGGACGAGGCATTTGCGAGCATCAAGGACACGGACCTTAGTTGGATCGAGATGCTCGAGGCATCGATGCTTAAGGCCCAGTCGGTCGCCAAAGCATCTCCAAACTTCGTTAGTGGAATGACGCTCTGGATGTGCGCGGGTTGGGGGGCCGGCCGGCGGTTCGGTTTCACACCAACTGACACTCTCAACGACTGGGAGTTTGTTGCTGCCGAGCCGGCCGACCTCGCAACAATGAATGCCTGCAAGGACGGTAAGCCGGCTGATCTCTGGCGTCTAAGGTTGCAGCAAACGCAAGTCGAGAATCAGGGATTTGAATTCTCGCTTATCAATGGACTGCTTAACTTGTTCCACTGGTGGCGGATTACTGATCACGCGTTATTTCCGCCCAACCAAATTGATGCGACGCCTCCTTTGGTCGTGAACTTTCCTTCAAGCCTGCTGCTGGAGGCACGAAAGGAGGCTCGTGACGCCTTTGACCGAATAGCCCTTCAAGACGAACAAGGGCGATGGCACATTGTTGGACGCTTGGAGCAAGAAGGCAGTTATGCCGCGCTCAAAAAAGCGTACGCGTCTTTTGATGATGTCCGAAAAGGCAACTTAACCGGCGTAATTGTTGACGAGGACAGATCAAATTGGTGGGTGCGCCTCGACACCACGCTTCACTCGAAAAGCAGGGACATTTACGAAACCTGGAAGACGGTACTCGTGTGGGCCGGTCAAGTGATGGCCCCATACTTGAACTCCATCAGCAAATGGAAAATCCGACCGACAATAGCCTTCCTGATCAAGCTAGAGCCGTCCCCTAGCGGGTTTGACTTCAAGCCCCTGACTGACGCCGAAATTGATGCGTCGATTGATCTGGAGGTTGACACATCGAGCAGTTTGGCGACTTTGACCCTCAAGACCGATTGGTTCCGGGGATTCTTCAGGCCAGATAATTACGCCGAACGCTGCCTAGGACTAAACCTCCTCCTCGGCGCTAGCTTGCTTTTCGGGCTTGAAAAGCCCGCAGACGAACTAAGCTCTTTGGTTCTTGCGGCGGTCGGCTCAACTGACTTCCGTCATCGCCACGCGCTTGAAATCAAGAGGGTTATTGAGCAACTCTCAGCCGACGGCCTCGTTCGCTCCTTCAAGGGAATTTCGATATCTGCAGGGGCTCTCGCCAAGTGTGGCTCCGCTTGGCGAGTACGCAGCCGCGAAGACGGCACAAAGCTCACAAACAAGACAGAGTGTCTACGCTTTCTGAAGAGCTTTATCGAAGACTGTACTCGACGGCTGATTGCCGACATCAAGCCCTACCATAGAACCCAGTTCATCCTCACCAATATGGAGGGATTACAAGCAGCCATTGCCGAGGAAGCCCACTGGAGGCGTTCGGCAAGAGCTCTCAGGGCAATTCACGGCGTTGAGGAAGACTTCAATATGAGTATGGGCAAAGTCATGAGCGCCAACGGCGTTCTACGCGCCAGCTCCATGCTGATCGAGTTAGCTGCCGAAGCGCAACCGGTTGGAGGGCTGGATATCGGCACCATGGACCTCCAAGACTTTCAGGCACGCGCACTTCAGCTCTTCCAAACTGCAGATATGGTGCCGGCCTACGCAGCGGATCACATCGCTCCCGAAATCCATCTTAGTCCCACTGGCGATATCCTCTACGACCACGATTTTCACGAAGCCGCGATCGAAGAGGGGGCTAAAAAACGGCACGCCGAAGACAGGGCGCAGTCTAGCAATGAATACATTGCACGGTTCAGCAAGACGCCATCTCGCAAAGCACTGGACGAGAATTTCAGCAACGCGATTCAGGCGGAATATGGCGTACCGATCGAGGTCTTCAGAGAATTCTCGGATGCAACCGCGCGGATAGCTCGTGAAAGAAAACAAGGAGTCTTTGTTCTGAGACGATCAGAGCTTCGCGACCATCTCAAGACAATCGAAATTGTCTCCGACATGGATTTCCTGCCTCTTATCGATCGCCTCACTTTGCCATGTCGTCGTAGCTTTGCAGAAATCCCCGAAGGATTTGGCCAACGCGACATAGACCTATCAAAGTATGACCGACGGATATCCCTCATAGCGAGGCCTATAGTCTCTCTGTCTAACGACGACGACCCTCTTCTGGCAATTGCCCCTGGACTCATTGAACGAACAATAGCCCATAACGTAAGCGGCGCTCTATCTGGAGCCCTTCAGGGGCAGTTCTGGCTAAGCCGACAGATGATCGCATACGCTGGGGCGTCAGGATCTCAGACTGGAATCGATTTCAACGAGGCGGTCTCAGAAGGTCTGCAGCAACTCGGCTTAAATGCCTCTGCTTCCGTGAAGCCTTGGGCATGTTTAAACCAAAAGAAGACAAAGGAACTGGAGGAGCTCGGCGACATCGACGTACTCGCCATCAACCAGGCAGGGACGATCGTCTGGGTTTGTGAAGCGAAGGACTTAAAGCTTTGCCGCACAATCGGTGAAGCAGCCCAACGGCTTTCTGATTATCAGGGGGCGATGAAAGACCGAAAACCAGACAAGCTTCTACGGCATCTGAGACGTGTCGAATATATGCGCGCAAACGCCTTACATCTTGCGAAACAACTGAAACTGGAAAGTGTGCCGACTGTATTCGGTGCCGTAATAGTCAACGCTCCTCAACCGATGACGCATATGGTTCATCGATACGTTCGTGACTCAACTGTCGTGATGCTAAGCGAAATTGCCAATGTACCATGGGATCGGGGCTGGCCTGTCTCATGATGCCTACGCATCAACCCGGCGGTGAACCTGGCTATACTCCGCCAGCTTGGCCTTAGATTGCTCCGAATTGCCCGCCTCCATCTTGCCGGCTTCCATGAGAGCCTCATTGGGCCAACCATCGGCCTTCAACTTCTCGAAACCACTCCGTATGGTCTTAAGCACATCGGCGGTCGTCTCGTAGATCTCCTGGCAACGGCGATCTTTAGTAAGGATGCCGTCAAAGTACGTAGCATAGGTAGCAAACATTGCGTCAACCATCTGGCTGCCAATGTTCTCCGCCGAAGCGCCCTTTGCACCGCCCTCTTTTATGCATCGGAGAGCAACGACATAACCGGCAACCGCGAAACGGAACACAAAGGCATTTGGAAGGGTCCTGAAATCCGGGCGCTTCTTGAAATGAGGATGAGTGAGAGCCAACCAGAAAGCCAATTTGAAGATATGTCCTGTGATCTTGTTGAAGAGCTCGGGGGTTATCGGTTCTCCCTTCCGAAGGATTTTTAGCTCTGCCTCCGAGTAGTCCTTGGCGTGCTCGGCGAGGTTGGCTGCAAACGTCTCTTGGTTCTCGACGATCTTCTTCAGATCAAATGTTGCCGCCTCGCATTTCCTACCGAGCTGCTTTTGCAACATCTGGTCGCCATTCTTGGCGGCGTCGACCTTGTCACAAAATGCCTTGAACGACGCCGTTTGGCCCTTATCGACTAGCCGTCGCTGCAGACCTCGGCTACGGCGCTTCGCACGTAGTCCAGCCACGGCGTAAGTAGGTTTCAACGCCTTAACCTGCTTTGGACGCTCAGCACATACCGCAAGCTGATCAGAGATTCCCTTGGCATCACCGATCTTAAGCGTTTCCAGGATCGCGAAGTCCGGAAGCACGGCCACATTCGTCGGATCAGACAGGTATTCCTTCAGCTCATCCGACTTGAGACTGTTCGTGTCAACGACCACCGGTTTCAAGCGCCATCTCCTATCTTGCCGAAGCCCTGAGCCCTGGGAACGAAGAGAACCGCGTGGGGCCTTATTGACCACCACATGACCACCGGAGCAGGATTGAATCCGCCTGGTTACGACGCTGTCCTGGCGATCATCATCCGCTGCTCATGCGTAGATGCCATCCAGGAATCGAAGGAAGAGATTGAGCTTGTCTAAGTCGTGCGCATTTGCGACGTGATTTAGGAAGCCGATATTAGCCTCATGTGACCTAGAAATCAGGTCGCGAAGGAGAACGGTATTCTCTAGGCTCACCTCGTTCAGTGCCGTCCGATCTTCGGCCACCTCATCTCGTTCCGTATGGTGAAATAGCTATGCATCTTCCCGAGTACGCCAACAACAACATCTGACGGCTGAATGCCGGGCTCGTGCATGGAATCGGCAAAGCGAAAGTTCGTCACGGGTTGGCCATTGCTGGTCAGAGGGCTCTTCAGGAGGAGATCGCGAATATTGTCCTCCATGTCGAAGACATGGCTGGAGTGCTTGAACACCGCTATGCGCGCTAAATAGAAGGTGCTGAACTCCTCGATTAGAAGATTGGACGGATACCCTTCGATGAAATCCAGAGTTTTCAAGGATCGGCCGGCTCGCAGAACACTTCTGAGGATCATCGCATTTTCGGCCGGCAAGACATCTTTGTGGTAATCGACTAGCTCCACCAGTTGCTTCAGAAACGGCCTGCGCCCCTCGGCTGCGCCATCCGCGCCGGTCGGGAGAATTCAAGGCTGGCAGAGTGAGCGGCCAGGCAAGGAGGCTCCGCCCGAGGGCCCCTCCGGGAGACGGGAGGATGCCTTGCCGGGCTGCGCTGCTGGCCTATTCACCCGACCCTACCGGCCCGGTGGGCTGACGTTCACGGGAGACGAGCGACGGGCACTGAAACTTTACTGCCCTGGACGGCTCCGCGTTCGGAATCGTCGTCGACGCGGTGACATGGTATACTGCGCTCATGAGCAAGCGACACGTTGGAAAGATCTGCGTCTATTGCGGCACCGCACCTGCGGCGACCATGGACCATGTGTTGGCGCGCGAGTTTCTGCCGATCAGCCGCCGGGACAACCTGCCCAAGGTCCCGGCCTGTGGCGCCTGCAACGGCGTCAAGAGCAGCCATGAACACTATCTCACCGCGGTATTGCCGTTTGCCGGCGGCCATCAAGATGCGCTTGGCGTCCTGTCGACAATGGTCGAACCGCGATTGGCGAAGAACGCGAAGCTGAAGGGCCAACTATCCTCTGGGCAGCGGCAGGAGCTGATCCTTCAAAACGGAATGTTCGTTCCGTCGATGACATTGCCGTTCGACGCCACTCGGGTTGACGAACTGTTCAAGTTCATCACGCAGGGGCTACTGTTCCACCATTTCGGGGCGATGCTCGATCGGCAGAAGCACGCCGTTCGGGCGGGATTCCTCAATCGACAAGGCGAGCAGATGTACAAGCAGCTGCTCGCCGGCAACGCTCGTTCCCGCGTCACCGGCGATCTCGGTGCCGGCGCACTTGTATATGAGGGTGCCCAAGGCGTGGATTTCCCTGAGATGTCGATCTGGGTATTCCGGATATTCGGCGGCATCCGGACCAGCGGTGACCCGCACGAGCCAGAGGCGGCGCTGAGGGTGATCGGAGGCGTAACCGCGTCGCATCGGGTGCTCCGGCAGCTCGATGCCGGCTTAGAATCCCCAGCTGCGACTTAGCTGTAGGCGAGCCGCAGAATGCCGAAACGCCCGATGTGGAAGCCAAAATGGAGCGAGGCATGCCCCTGTGCGTCTGGGAAGAAGTACAAGGAGTGCTGCTGGCAACGGCTGCAAGGCTTTGACATCGGCACGGCCTACGATCAGGCGATCAAGGACAACAACCTGGAGCGGGCGCTGATCGCGACGCGCGCGGACATCACGCAATATACAATCTGGCACAAGACCAATACCGCGCCCGCGCTGGGCCGGATCAGCGTCGGGCCTGAGCTGTTGCGGATCGATGTGAATGCCCTCGGCGCCTACGTTTCTCGCCTGTCGTGGCTGTATTTCCGCCTCGGCCTCACGAAGGATTGGCTGGCGACGCTGGACCGGCTGCGCACCAATATTCAGCACGCGTCGTGGTACAGGAAAATCATCTACTACCGAGCCATGTACTATCTCACTCCCGGCGAGGACCGGGAGGAATCCCGGCGGGAGTTGGCGAAGGCGGGTCCGATCACGAAGACGGAAACGGACCTTGAGCTGCTGCAATTATACGTCGACCTTGAGTTCGACGATCAGCCGTTCGCGGCGCGAATGGAGATCCTCGACCGCATTCTCGAACTCGACGAGGACCGCGATAATCAGCTCCAGTATCGCGGAGCGAAGGCGGTTCAATACCTGATGATCGGAGACACCGAGACGGCCGAGCAGATCTTGGCCGAGGTCCTCGACATCGTGAAAGACACCGAGGCCGATGACCCGCTTGGACCATATGAGCGGCACCTCTTCGGCCTTCTCCTACAGCTGCAGGGTAACCTGCGGCGCGACAAGCGGTTGCTAAAGGACTCCGCAGCGCAGTTTCACGCGCTGCTGCTTGAGGACAACTGGACGCAGGCCGGCAGGGCCGCACTGCAGCGCGAATTGGGCGACAGCTACCGGTACGCCGATGAGTGGGAGCAGGCGGAGCGCGCTTACCGGGAAGCCGTTCAGCTCGGAACCTCTGACCTCGACAAGGTCCATCTGGCGGAGTGCCTGCTCTACCGTAAGCAGATCGAGGCCGCGAGCAAGGAGATCGACGCGGTCAAGCGGGAGACCCTGCCGCGTCATGAATTCGAGGATTTCGTCTTCGCCTATGCTGCGATTGCGATCTGGTCGGCCGCACCGGAGCGGCTGACCGAGGCAAGGACCCTGCTCCAGTCGCTGGGAACGGCCGAGCCGCTGTTCAATGAGCGGCGACTCAACCTGTTGCTCCGTGTGACCGAGACGCTCGCAAGCGGCAAAGCCTCGATTGAGGCGAAAGCTGACAGCACGCCAGACGGCGGGCTCGCGACGGTGTCCAACTTCTTCCTGCTGGAGCCGAACATCGCGGGTATCGGCATTAATTTCAACGCCATCATCAATTATTTCGCGCGCAAGAAGGCCAAGAAGAAGCCCGAGACTGAGAAGATGCGATGAGGCCCTCAGGCAATTCGCCTCTGCCGGAGAAGACCTCATCATGCGGGGACAGGATCGGCGCCGGGCTTACAAGGCCTATGACGCCTACGCGAGATTCGTCCATCACCTGTATGAGTTTGCGCTTTGCGCCATTGCCCGTGACCGGAATGATGCCAGTTCGATGCAAGCTGTCGAGGCTGACAAGTATATCGCATATCGCTAGCTATCTGCAGAGGTCATTACAGAAGAGGCGGGATGCGATCTTCGACGGAACGGCCCCGGGTTGGGAAAATCACATCAGTGCATTTCCAGAGAGAATTCCACCGACGTTACCTGCAGAATTTCGCCGCGCCAGAAACATTGCGATCGCGCATGCCGGGATCAAGCGACCGAAGCTGAATATGTCGGAATTCTATGACCGCCATCACAAGTTCCTGCATATCTTTTATAAGGACGCGCAGAGCTGGTGGGGTCGTGAGAGCGACGAATTCCCTGATCTCGAGGAGATTACGGCGTTCTCGCGGATGATCTCGGAGAGGCCGCCGACCGGCTAGCACCAAGCTGGTGAGGCCGCGGCGTCGTTCGTCCGGAACGGCCAATCAGATCCCACAGCTTGTCAAAGTGCCCTAGGGGCACGTCGGCCATGCTGGGCGCGACCCGACGCCCCAAGCTTTGGCTCGACGCGCTATGATCGATGCAGAGGTGCACGATGGCGTGATGGTTCGGGCAAAGCCACTCGAATTCATGATCGGCCTTGTCGAAGCCGTGCTCGAACTGCTCGTTCAAGGGCACAACGTGGTGCGCCTGGACGATCGACTCGAATTCTCCGCAAATAAAGCAGGCGTGCCGGCGCCCTGGCTGGAATTCCAGGCGGGCCGTGGCGATCCACGTCCGCTTCTGCGTGGAGCGCGCCGCAACCAGCTTGCGCTGCACTTTACCAATGCTGGCCGCGAGCATGGCGCGCTGAGATGGATTCAGCAGCTGGTTCGCCCGGGATATCCACTCATCGAATGTTTCGCCCTGAAGAAAGGGAAAGCTGTTTGAGATCTCAAGTTTGAGCCCGTCAATAAGCGCCCCTCTGTTGACCCGCTGCATTTCAACTGTCCGGAGTTCAGGGCTGAAAATCGTGAATGCGGCGATACGGTTTTACGGCGCGCTATCTCTACCTGACGGTTGAAGCCTCACTCCGCGGCTTCAGCGGGCGGGTTCTTAAGCTCTTCAAACTTCGCCGCCATGGTCGGATTGCCCCGGGTCAGCTTCTTGATCGTCACGTCTTGCGCCTTGTCGTTTGCGAGGCGCAGGTTGCGATCTGCACCTATCAAGGCATCCTTCGTCTTCTGAAGATGGTCGATGGACTTGTCGATCTCGGCAATCGCCGTCTGGTAGTGCCTGGAGGCCAGATCGTAGTTCTTCGAGAACGCCGTCTTGAAGGTCTCAAGCTGGTTCTCAAACTGGGTGATGTCGATATTCTGCGCCTTCACGAGCGCCAGTTCGCTCTTGTACTTAAGCGAATTGCTCGCCGCATTCCGCAGAAGCGTGATCATCGGCAGGAAAAACTGCGGCCGGATGACATACATTTTCGGGTAGCGGTGGAAGACGTCAACAATGCCGGCGTTGTAGAGTTCGTTGTCCGGCTCAAGCAATGAAACCAGGATGGCATACTCGCAGCCCTTCTCGGCCCGATCCCGGTCAAGTTCCTTAAGGAAGTCTTCGTTCTTGCTCTTCGTGGCGGTCCTATCGCTTTCGTTCTTCATCTCGAACATGATCGAGATGATCTCAGTCCCCGCCTCGTCCGAGTCACGGAAGATGTAATCGCCCTTGCTGCCGGTCCGCGCGTCATTGTCCTTCTCGAAATACGCCCGCGGAAAGGCCATCGACCGCACGCGGTTGAACTCGGTCTCACAGTGCTGTTCGAGGGTCTCACCCACCATCTTGGTCGATAGGCGGGCCTTCATGTCCTTCAGGCGCTCGATCGCGTCGTCGCGATCCTTGATCTGCGTTTCGTACTTGTCTTTGAGCGACTGCTCGGAAAGCTGCTTCTCAAGCTGGGCCTGCTTGATCCCGTTCTTCAGCTCGTCGCGCTCCTTCTCAAGGACGCCGACCGCCTCGGTCACGGCGAGCTTCTTCTGAAGCTCGGCGGCCTCAAGCCTGGACTTCAATTCCTGGATTTCTTTTTCCTTGGCAGCCCTGATCTTGTGCTGCTCAGTGGCAAGGAGCGCTTCAGCGAGCTCCGAGGCGGCTTGCTTTTCGCGCTCGGACTCAGCCAGCGCGCTCGCGAGCCTGTCCCGCTCCTTTTCCACGGCGCTGAGCGCTTCGTTGACGGCAAGCTTCTGGGCGACCTGACTTCCCTCAAGCTTGGACTTCAACTCCAGAATCTCGGCGTCCTTGGCGGCCGCAGTCTTCTGCAGATCGTTGCGGACCTGGGCTTTGGCCAATTCCACCGTGCTCTGCTTATCGCGCTCGGCCAGTTCCAGCCGTTCGTGAAGCTGCTGTGCGAAATCCGCGTCGCGGACCTGCTTCAGGATATCTGCGTAGCCGGACTCATCGACCTTGAAGGCCTTGTCGCAGTGGGGACAGATGATCTCGTGCATAGGTCCTGGCCGGCTAAAGGCGCTGCTGTTGTCATTCAAATGAAGCTAAGGGCCGACAGAATCGGTCCCGTCACTGAGAACAAAATTAGAACGCGCCTGTTTTCGCGGTCAAGCAAGGAGCCGGCATTCCGGGCATTTTCCCCGGCTTTCATGCCCTATGCGGCGGGATCGCAGAGAAAGCTGCCTAAACCAAAAGCGCCAAGGTATCTAAGGAAAGGAAAAGTCATTATCCTTTACTTACGTGAATCGTAAGGAAAGGATAGCTTGCTTGGCCAATGAGACGGGAACCCGTCTGGGTACTTTTATTGAAAGCGCGGTTAGCGGCGAGGTCGTTCGCGCCTTCCTACCACCCCCGCTCCCGCCGGTCCCGCCCATTGATCTGGTCAAGCTCGTCGACCTATTGGATCGGGCGACGGCTGCCTTGGGCCGCCTGGACGGCGTAACGACCGTTCTACCTGCCCCGCCTCTCTTTATCTACATGTACGTTCAGAAGGAGGCGGTCCTGTCCTCCCAAATTGAAGGCACGCAGTCCTCGCTCTCCGACCTCCTGCTCTTCGAAGCCGACGAACTTCCTCACGCTCCGATCGATGACGTCGAGGAGGTGTCGAGCTATGTCGCCGCTCTCAATCACGGTTTGAGGCGCCTGCGCTCGGATCATTTCCCCCTGTCGCTGCGGCTGATCAAAGAAATCCACGGCGTTCTGCTGCGCTCCGGAAGAGGAAGCACCAAACAGCCAGGCGAATTTCGGCAGTCCCAGAACTGGATTGGCGGCACGCGCCCCGGTAACGCGACATTCGTCCCTCCTCCTCCGCACCTGGTGATGCAATGCCTGGATCAGCTGGAGCGTTTTTTCCACGCCGAGCACCAAGGCATTCCCCTTCTGATCAAAGCCGCCCTGGCCCACGTCCAGTTTGAGACTATTCACCCGTTCCTAGACGGCAACGGCCGTCTTGGTCGCCTGCTCATCACCTTCCTGCTCTGCGAAGCCGGTGCGCTCAAAGAGCCCGTGCTCTATCTGAGCCTCTACTTCAAAACCCATCGAAAGCGATATTACGAGCTTCTCCAGAGCGTCCGCGAGACCGGCGATTGGGAAAGCTGGATCATATTCTTCCTCGAAGGCGTGGTCGAAACCGCAACCCAGGCGACAGAGACCGCCCGCCAGCTCCTCGAACTGTTCGAGAAGGATCGCCGCGCTATATCTGCGCTCGGCCGCCCCGCAGCATCAACGTTACGCGTGCACGAACTACTGCAAAAGCGCCCCCTTCTGTCTGTGCCCGCAACCACCAAAGAACTGGGTCTCTCGAAACCCACCGTGGCAAAGGCAATGGAGCATTTGGAGAAATTAGGGATCGTCCGCGAGATCACCGCCAAGCAACGGCGCCGCATCTACGCTTACGTTCGATATCTCGACATCCTCAATCAAGGCACCGAGACATCCGCAACTTAGACGCCTCAAAACCTACACTACATCAATTCATCCGGTTGGGTTAAGCAGCCGTTTTACCGCCGTGCACCGCAGCAAGTCCTCTGCACAATACCGGATTGCAATACAACCCCCCCGTGTGATCTACTAACTGTCGGGGGAGGACGGCATCAACCGAGAGCAGGTCGACGAAATTGGTCGGGACCGTGCAGGCATTGCAATGGGGCAAAAGCCGTTCAAAATCACATGTGGGCTGACAACGATACTAACCGCGATTTTTTAAATTTTACCGGCGTTTCCGATACTGTCGCTGAGATCATCGTACAAGCGCAAGGACGACCTATATCGATCGGCGTTTCCGGCGCGTGGGGAAGTGGCAAGTCGTCAATGATACGACTTGTCCGAAACGCACTTGAACAGCGGCCCGAGGGACAGACGGGCAAATTCGTCTTCGTCGAATTCAATGCCTGGCTCTATCAGGGGTACGATGATGCTCGCGCCGCATTACTGGAGGTCATTGCCGGCACCCTGCGATCGGAAGCCGATACAAGAAAGACAGGTGTTGATAAAACCGTCGAATTGCTGAAGCGCGTTGATTGGCTTCGGATAGCCAAGGCCGGCATCGGGACAGCTGCCTCAGTTGCGCTTGGAGGGGTGCCGCCGGGCCTGATTGGCGAAATCTTCGAACTGGGAAAGAAGGCCGTAAGTGGCAATCTCTCGGCTGCCGACGCCAAGACAGTTGCTAGCGACGCTTTGCAGGTAGCGGAAGCCGCCTCAGGTTTTCTCAAGCCCCACAGCGATACTTCGCCGCCAAAAGAAATTCATGCGATCCGCAAATGTTTCGAGGAAGCGCTCAGGGAAATGGGCGTGACACTCGTCGTTCTGATTGACGACCTCGATCGATGCCTCCCCGAAACGACAATATCAACACTCGAAGCCATTCGCCTCTTTCTCTTTCTTCAGAATACGGCGTTCGTCATTGCGGCGGATGACGCAATGATCCGACACGCCGTCAAAAAGCACTTTGACGGCGTCGACGATGCTCTCGTCACCAGCTACTTCGACAAACTCATCCAAGTCCCAATCCGTGTTCCCCCACTCGGCACTCAAGAAGTCCGAGCCTATCTTATGCTTCTCTTTGTAGAGAATAGCAGTCTGTCGAAGGAGGATAAAGAAGCAATACGGAAGAGGGTCTGCGAACAACTCAGCCAAACATGGCGAGGACGACGCGTTGATCGCGCTTTCATGCAAACGATTCACTCAAATCTTCCTCAGGACCTCGTGGCGCGGCTAGACGCGGCCGATCGGCTCGCGCCGTTGATGACATCCGCATCGCAAATTGCTGGAAACCCGCGTCTCATCAAGCGCGTCCTCAACGCTTTGTCTATCCGCATGGCCATTTCGAAGGCCCACGGTGTGGGCGTTGACGAGGCTGCATTAGCAAAGGTCCTGCTATTCGAGCGGTGCGCTGCACCGGCCGCGTATTCGAAGCTCACCCAAGCTGTCACATCTGACGGTGGTGGAAGGCCAAGCTTCCTCAAACCGTGGGAAGACAAGGCTCGCGGCGGAGAAGAGCTAAAACTAGAAATACCCTGGGATGATCCATTCGTTACCGAGTGGCTGGCCATTGACCCGCCCCTTGCGGACATGGACCTACGAGGCATCCTGTATGTTGGTAGAGAGCATGCTCCATTAATTCTCCCAGAGGACCGTCTGTCTTCTGAGGGTGCAGACCTTTTGACGGCCCTGCTCGAAAATCCAGATATGGCAGGCTCGATAGGCGACCGGCTTGTTAAGCTCCCCCGCACGGAAACAGCCATTCTCATGGACCGTGTTCTTGGAAAGGCTCTCCAAGAGCAATCCTGGGGTACGCCCGCCATTCTCGAAGCAGCACTGGCCGTAACAGATGCAGATCCGGCGTTAGGAAGCCGCCTTGCAGCGTTTCTAAGGGAAAGACCGTCATCGCAGATCACACCAAGCCTTATCCCGAAGATCGCCGACCAGACATGGTCGCGGGAGCTATTCTCTCACTGGCAAGGCGCCAGCGTCGCGTCCAACGTAAAGCGGGCAATCACCGCCCAGGGCAAACGCTGATGGGTACCTCTAAATCCAGCACGGGCTCTCCAAGCAATGTACCGATGGTGCCTCCCTGGGCTCCCGAACCGGTGGCCCCGGCGGGAGCATCAGAGACGTCGCCACCACAACCCGTTCCGAACACCCCACAGCCGCCTAATGTGTTGATCGCACCCGCAAGGCGCTTCGGCGCGGCTCGTACAAGTCTCGGCAGCTTTGCCAAGACCGGTTCGGCGGCCGACATGCGACGAGGCATTGGACACTATGCGCGCAAGGGGATAGGTGGCGGCAGTGTCGCTGCGCAGCGGATGGGCGCGACCGCCCGAACTGGAGGGGCTCTCTACGGCGCATTGTCGGGCCTTGCCTCGGGGCAAACCAATGCCCTTGCTTCGGGCGAAGACCGCAATTCGCTTCAAGGGCGTTCGGTCGAACAGATCATTACGGCGATCGTTGAAAGCGTCCGCCCTGTTGATGGCACCCAAGATGCCGAAACCGCAAGAGATGCGCTGCAGGGCGCCTTATCAGCCGACCTTCTGGATCAATATCCGAATGCGGACCTGCTGAATCTTTCAGAGGAGGAACGGCTGTTTATTGTCGAGCGGTACACCGCGCTTGATGTTTTTAATCAGCTCGAACTCAACGTAGGTAAGGCTATACAGAACAATGCTCCAAATATCACAACTTACCTAAGTCGGCTTCGCGAGGTCAAAAACTACGTGAAGCAGACCGTTGCTGCTCGCTTTCGTGAGATCAGAAAGGCCGGAGCTAGCCTCAATCCCCGCACTGTGGCTGGCATCGTTCGGCAAGCGATCCAACAAACTTTTGAGGTTTTTGGGGAGGCGGAAGAATGAGGTTGCTGTGCGCGCCGCTGGATTTGGGTTTCAAAGTCGGGTCAGTGCGCGATTTGGAAGTTGTTCTCTACGGTCATCCAGACACGCAAAGACGCGGGGGCGCTGGCGCCAACATCAAGGAGATTTTCAAAAGGCTGGAGTTGAAGCCGGAGCCTCGTGCATGGGATTTCCTGACGATTGCACTTGCAGTCTTGGCTGCCGATACCGCCGTCCGCCGCGATACAAGCCCAGACGGTTGGACACGAGAGATTGAAATCCAGATCGCTGTAGCCGACCCCAAATTCTGGGCGAAACATCTCGATCTCCTACATCAAGCACTACAGTTTTTGACTACCGATATTTGGTCATTGAAGTTCCTTCCAGGCGGCATTTTACCTGCCCCGCCCAAAACTCCCAAAATGCCCGACGAAGATTGTGTGGCACTGTTGTCAGGCGGCTTGGATAGCTTTATAGGCGCGATCGATCTCACCGCTAAAAATGGCAAGAGACCATATCTCGTCAGTCAGGTCTCGGTAGGCGACAAGCAAAAACAGAAATACTTTGCGTCGAAGATTGCAGGCGGCCTCAGCCATCTTCAGCTCAATCACGTGATAACCTGCCCGCAAGAGAATGAACGTTCGCAGCGGGCGCGCTCAATCATTTTCTTTGCGTATGGCATTTTGCTTGCGACTTCTCTGAAGCAGTATCACTTAGGCAAGCGTGTCACGCTATACGTTTGTGAGAACGGCTTTATATCGATCAATCCGCCTTTAACCCCGATGCGCCTTGGAAGCCTCAGCACACGAACAACGCATCCGATCTATATGACGCTTCTGCAAACACTTTTGGACGCTGCCGGCATGTCGGTGAAGCTGGAGAATCCCTATCAGTTCAAAACAAAAGGGCAGATGCTCAAAGAATGCGCTGATCAGGTGTTTTTGCGGAAATTTGCTAGCAATACGACGAGTTGCGGACGATATGCTAGGAATGGCTTCACACATTGCGGGCGTTGCGTTCCTTGTCTCATAAGACGGGCATCGTTTCGCGAATGGAAAAAGGCGGACAAGACACCCTACGTCTATGACGATCTTTCGCCTGCGGACTTGCATCATTCGGGCTTTGACGACGTGCGTGCGGCCGGCCTAGCCGTAGCGACAGTCAAAGCGGATGGTCTCGACGCATGGCTGGGAAGCAGTCTCTCGTCACGCTTTATTCCTGATACATCTCCTTACAAGGATGTGGTACGTCGGGGCCTGAGTGAGCTAGGGCGTTTTCTGAAGGTAGCCGGGGTAAAGTGATAGATTTCCATTGTCATCTGGATCTGTTCCCCGAACCTTTTGCGATCGCCGAAAAGTGCCGAGCCCACAATTTGTATGTCCTATCCGTCACAACGACGCCAAGCGCTTGGCCGCGGTCCCGAGAACTTTCCTACGGCGGGGATCGCATTAGAGTCGCTTTGGGCCTTCATCCTCAAATTGCTCACGAACGCGAAAATGAGCTAGGGCTTTTCGACCGGTTCTTGCCCCAGACTAAGTACGTTGGAGAGGTTGGGCTGGATGGCAGCCCCGAACTCGCAAAACATCAACAGCATCAGAAGCGGGTTTTCGACCACATCTTGAAAGCTTGCGGAAGAGCGGGCGGGAAAATTATCTCAGTTCATAGCCGTCGCGCAGCAACGCCTGTTCTGGACGCGATCGCAGCTCATCCCTCTGCCGGACCGTGTATTCTACACTGGTTCTCCGGCTCGATGAGCGAGCTAAAACGAGCGGTAGACATGGACCTTTGGTTCAGTGTCGGACCAGCCATGCTCGTCAGCAAGAAAGGACGGCAACTGGTTGCCGAGATGCCGCGGCATCGGGTGCTCACCGAGACGGACAGCCCATTTGCTCAACGCGGTGCAACGCCATTGATGCCCTGGGACGTCTGTGAAGCCGAGGGTGAAATAGCCAAAATCTGGCAAGTCTCGCCAGAGGAAGCTAGTTCAATTCTTCTCAGCAATTTCCGAGAACTCGTTGCACCGGTCCGTTAGTCGATTAAGTCGCACTACCCTCACGTCGATCGGGCACGATCATCGCGTGTCCGCCACAAATGCGATTACACGATTTTGCGATTCTGCAATTAGCGATAGCCACGCCTGAGCTTCCGCGTCCTGTTCGAGACAGCAGCAATGTCCGCTAGTCCACGCGTGGAATGGGTCTCGATATACACTCTGCCGGCGCGGCCGATGCGCCCCCATTCCCTTACCAGGGACCATTCGCCGAACAGCGTCGGCTGAACGTCCAATTTGTAGAACCGCGCGACGTTGCGGAGTTTGTCCCCACGAGTGAGCATTAGAGCGGTCATGCCACTTCCTCCTCTTCTTGTTTCTGGTTGACCTGCGCTGCGGACTTGGCCTCGCGCAAATAGCGATGAACGGTCTCGCGGCTCACGCCAAACTCTCGCGCGAGCGCTGATTTCTTGCTGCCGGCCTTGACCTGAATGAGCAACTCTTCGACCTGGGCCCGGCTCAATGCAGCTTGACGCCCCTTGCAAATGCCCCTGGCCCTTGCAATGGCGATGCCCTCGCGCTGGCGCTCCCGGATGAGCGCCCGCTCGAATTCCGCAAACGAGCCCATGACGTTGAGAAGGAGCTGCGACATCGGCGACGACTCAGCCGTGAAAGTAAGGCCCTCTTTCAGAAACTGAATCCGGACGCCCTTCCCGGTTAGCTCCCGGACCAGGCGACGGAGATCTTCGAGGTTACGGGCCAGGCGGTCCATTGAATGGACCACGACAGTGTCCCCTTCCCGTACATAGGCAACCATCTGCGCCAGCTCTGGCCGATCGGTGTCCTTGCCCGAGGCGCGGTCACTGAACGTGCGGTGGAGTTCGATGCCGACGAGTTGACGATCGGTCTTCTGATCGAGTGTGCTGACCCGTACATAACCGACAATCTGTCCCGTCAACTCCTACGCTTTCATTCTGTGGCAGGAAGTCTGAGACTTGATGACTCACCTGTCAAGAAATTCCGAAATAAACTCTAATGACACACATTCTTTGAGGCTCCGCAGTGTGTCATTAGAGTGCACCTCAAAGGAACTAGTGGGCAAGGCGTCACTTCCACCGATCGCAGTTCTTACGCGCGCGGGGCCGCCAACAAACGTCAGTAGCCCGCCGTGCGGGTGCAGTGCGGAATGACCGAGTCCATCAGATGAGTTTAACTCAAGGTTGATATCTCTTGATTCCCACAATTCGATTGTTAGTGTCGGAGGTAGATCTTCTGCCAGATGGGGGAGCGGCATGTCCGTTGATCAAGATAAGGAAACACTGCTCGATGCGCTCCATGCGCGGCAGCTCTCGACAGGCAAGCGGCCCTCGATTTGGGAAGCTCAGATGCATTTTTTGCCCGAGTGGGGTCGGGATCGATTGTTCGATGCCGCGCAGGCCCTTGAGGACGCGGGCGACATTCTCAATGTAACCGGGGCGGTCATGTTTGTGGACCTGGCTTCGACAGCACGCCAACGAGTTCAGGCGAGAGCAGGCCAGAACCCGGGTGGCTCGACTACTTACAACATCGGCTCGGTCCACAACTCGCCTTTTCAGCACATTGCTGCGGGTGGTCACGGCGTTCAGGCAACGAACTACAATATGACAGCTAACGACCTCCGAGCGATCGTCGATCTTTACAAGCAGCATGTCGGAGACCTTCAACTGGATGCATCGAATCGTCAAAAAGCAGACAAGGCTATCGCCACGATCGAAGCGCAGTTAGTAGATAACGAACCAGACAACGGAATTGTAACAGCTGCTGGCAAATCACTGAAAACTATTATTGAAGGCGCACTTGGCGGAGCTCTTGGAAATGCCGTGGCCAGCTCGGGAGTCTGGGCTCCATTGCTCGCCTTGTTCAGCTAACGTGTTAGGGAATGAAGGAAAAAGGCAAACCTCGAGTTTTATGGTGCCAAGAAAAATGCAGTTTGTAAATCAAGCGACACCCGTTGTTCTTCGATACAGGTAAGCCCGATTTTGGTTATGCGAACATAGCTCTGCGAGTCAAACGACCTTGTCGCGAGGCCACTGCATCTTTGGATAAATGCTGCGTACGTTCTCGCGGTATCTTTCCCGCGCATTAAGTGCACGGGCAAGATCGGAAAACCACATTGCAGAGCTACCACCAGGAAGCTCGTCGCCAATCAGAGGGCGCAAACCTTCGTTGCGATCCGCCGGCCAGGCGACACGCCGATCTGGAAGCTTGAAGCTTCCCTCAAGTGCCGATCGTGACGTAAGGGTCGCTATGCCCCGCCGGTGCACATGATCAAACTTACTGAAGCGCGGAGCATTACGCCCTACAAATGGGTCCACCCGACCGAGGAACGCTAGGCCGTCGAGAGGCCTTTAGCCCAAGCGCGGCACAACCGTTTGATCTCGGCCGCCAGTGTTCGCTTGCCGGATCAGGGCCTCTGCCGCCGCTGCGGTGGGTGCTTCAACCGACCAATGCCAATAGATTGGCTTGCCCGGCTCCATGTGATTGATCCCAGGCGATGTTTCTCGGACGGTAAACCGGCGCATCTAAACCTCCTCAAAATATGACCGACGAATCACTGGATCCAATCGGGCGAGTGGATCTAGGCCTTTCCTGGGCAGCACAGCCATTTTCGAACGAGAATAATTTGAGCGGCTAGGAATTATCCTCGCAGACCGATCCCAGCTCGTTGTTATTCTTCGCTATTATCTTTGCTCTGCTCAAATCATCTCGCTGGCGGTCCAGGAACGCGCGCGTCAATCTGAGGCACGGATGGAACAGGAGAATCATCATGACCAATGCGAAGCGCGGACGCGGGCGCCCCAAAGGCTCAGGTAAGAATGATGGGCCGATTCTCGATCGCGTGGCCGACGCGATCGTTAAAGATCCTCAATTGAAGCCGACCACCGCGATGCTCAGGATCATTAGGGGCCAGAGCGGGTGGGACGCCACAGAGGCAACTCTCCTGCGACGGCTGCAAGGCAAATGGAAGAACGAGAGTGAAAAGCTCTTGAACGCGGCACGTGAGCGGGCTGCGCGTGTGAACTTCCCGACTAGGCCCGTCGCCACCAGCGACCGCTGGCCGCCGATTTCCGATTTCGAACGTCACCAAAGGTGGTTGGACTCTGCTGTTGGCAAAGCGGCGATGGGTTATGTCACGTCATCTGCTTTCCAAAAGGTCGTGGAGCAGGTGACCTCACCGAGCTATCAGGCAGAATTGTCCCGCGTTGAGAAACTTGCACGTGGGCTGCTCGATGATGGCTCGCTGACCAAGCGGATTTCTGAGATGCACAAACTAAGCGACAAGATCTTTGGCCTCGACAAATGGCAACGCGGCTTCTGACAATGCACCGAAGTCTGCGCCCGTGAGCTTGACGCTCAACTGAATCGCCGGCCGCGTAATTTCCCGGCCTGTGTGTGGCATCGCTAAGCCGGATTCCGGCTTGCGATGGCGAGCCTCTGTTTCGCCGTCGTAGCCGGGTCAAGGCCGCGAAGCGCCGAAGGCTTGGCCTTGAGGCGGTTGCGACGGCGTGAAATCGCGAAGAAGTCTGAGCTTAACCTGGAAAGTACCGATAGGATCCGTCAGGCCCTCCGCCACGGCGTTCAACATCTCCGCTATCGACCAGCATCCGCAGGTCTTGGTTCACCTGCTGCTGGTACGCGCTTTCGCCATGTATGGCACGTGCCAGCTCGATCTCGGTCCTGCCCGGGCCTCTCTCGACAAGATACCTAAGCACGCTGATCTGGATCATGTGAGCCTCCAATTGAGGGCCTACTAATAATCACCGAAAAATCGGCTGCGCTAGTTCACTTGGACGAATTATTTTCCGACCTTTGGCACCGCGAAGGCCGGCGCCAGGGCGAAGGCCGGCAACAATGCAGCCGCAAGAGCGTCAGCATAGCGCCGCGAAGCGGGACGCGGGACCGACTGCAACGACGAGACCGGTTAAGAAGGCACCCGGCGCACGCATCAGTGCTAGCGGTGCCGCAGGCAGATGCTTGACCGAGTGCCTCCGGCGAGGAGTGCATAATGGCTCGCGTGAGGGATTGTCACCTCGATGGGCGGAGACGACGCAGCGGCTCCGGGCGAAGCCTAAAGCCCGGCCGGAGGCCACGCCAGATCATCAATTACCGGGCGTCCACAACGGAGCCCGGACGGGCTTAGGAGGAGGCGTAAGGGATAGTGGCTGTGGCTTTTGAACAGGCCTCGGCCTCGGAAGAGGCGGCGGCGTTGAAGTGACAGGCTCCAGCGGGATAGCTGAAGTAACCTCGCGTAGCGCTGACTTCCGCAGTCGGATCTCAATGCGTCGGCGTTGTGGGTCGTCGCGCGGGGCGCCCTCAATCGCTAACGTCTCGTCGGTGTTGACTAGTTGAGCTCCCGACAGCGGCAAGAGCTTATAGGGCGCCAGTAACTGGCTTTGCCGCAGCACACTAACGACTGAAACGGCCCTCGCCAGCCCAAGCCCCGCGTTGTCGGCGGGAATTAAGGTCGAGATAGTCGAAGCGCCCTTGAGGACTGACGGGAGATCACGGTCTAGGTTCGTGGGTCGAACACCCAACGGCTGTTCGTCGGTGTGACCGACAACCTCGATAACGTCGACGTCATATTTCTTGATGTAGCCGAGGATTTCCTCAGGAGTTTTTCCAGTCAGCGCATCCATAAGCTTTTGTGAAAGCTCCGCACTCCCACTTTTGAATGAATAACCGGCAGCGTCGCTCAACGTAATGATCGGCGGCCATTGGTGACCGGCGGCGCCGGCGGCTGGCGCAGAGACCAGCCCTCGCTCGATCGCCTCTAGAATCTCCAACGTGGAAGCCGGTAGCTTCCCAGGTCTAGACATCGCCCGGTTGATTGCGTTCATGGCGTCGGCGTTCTTGATGGCCTTGTCCGCATCAAGCCCGCTCGCCTTCAGTTTATCGAGATCTGCAACTCGATTGCGGACCTCCTTGATCGACACGCCGCTCTTCTCAAGGTCGGCCACCGCGGTTTGGCTATCGACCAGCTCCCGCCAATACTTATCGATTTCCTGGGGATCGGTAAGACCCGAAAGGCTTCTTAGCCTCTCGGCAACGGCCGAATTCTCGCGCAGGGACGCGACCGTGTCCCGGTCGCGTTGATTTTGCGCGATTTGCTGTTGCAGCTTCTGTTCAGCAACTACCCGCTTGTCTTGCTCCCGCTTCAAAAAGGTGGCCAGGACGATCAGCAGGCAAAACACCAGCAACAGCATGATCTCAGCCATTGTAAGCCCGAGCACAAGACCTTGCCGGTAGGACGAGCGCTGCTGGATGATTTCGCCATTCATAGCCATGCCATATGCCTTTCAGGGCTAGGGAGCACGATTACTGGACCCCCAGGGCCCAGCAGCCGCGCGCGCGGCCTCAGCTGCCTGAATTGTCTGCATCAGCCTGTCGACGGCGGCCCCCATGGCTTGCGTTTGACGGAGACTGGCGTCAATCGTCTTGGCTTGCACCTCGGCACTTTTGCTGAATGAATTGATCGCTTTGGTCAAACCGGACACAACGGGTGCGAGCTTTATCTCAATAATCTGCTCGGGCGTCTGCATTGCCGCCAACTTGGCCGCAAGGCCATCTATGGCTTTCACGATGGTGGAGGTGCTTCGCGACAACTGGTCGGACTCCCTCACCAAGCGGGCAGAAACCGTGTCGAGCGTGCCGACAACTTTCTCATTCAGAGTATCGAGTGTTTTACCTGACCTTTGTGATGCTTCCTCCAAGGGCTTTCCTGCCGTTTGTGCGAACGTCCGGATCTCCGTGGCCAGCTTGTCACTCGCGCTACCTAACGTCTCGTTTATCTCGTCCAAGGCATCGGTGATCGACTGCTGCGTCATCCGCCGGAAGTAGCCAAATTCCAGCACCGTGCTCTCTAGTTCGCGTTTAACTTTCCGAGAAGCGTCCGCCAGCTCCAACCGGGCGGTCGCTTCTACTTCAATCGGGTCCCGCCGCATTTGATTGAACAAGATACGCAAGGTGATCCCGGCAATTGTCGAGGCAATGGCAATACCGAAGTTTTGAACAATCTGTTCCGCGGCGCCTTCCGCTCTGAATTGGTACAGCGAGACGGCAAGGCTCGTCAGCGTAAACAGAAATCCCATGTAGTAGAGATTGTCACCCGATTGATCGTCGCGGAGCCGAAAAAGCCGCGCGATGCCCAGCATGAGAGCATATCCGATCATGATCAGGACCGGAACGGACGTGACATAAAACGCGGGCAAATCATTCAGCTTGGAAGCCACGATATAGCCACTGCCCAAAGCAACGACCATGAAGAAAAGCAATCCGCTGATTAACCCGGGCGGCGTACGCCGCATGGTGTCCTGGATGGTCACGCCTAGGCTCCTTGAAGTCGTTTGACCTCAACGGACGAAGCCCCATTATCCTTCATCCATTGGATCCAAAACTCGGCGTGCTTAAGGTCGTTGAGCAAGGGCTGGCCTTTCGGCTGCCGAGTGACATAGCGAATCGTCACCCCAGCACCATGCAAATCGGTACGGAACTTCAAATAGGCCGGAGATTGCTTGTAGCGCTGGAAGGAGAGGTCGCCCGCGGCTGGGTACTGACTGTACTCTCGCGTGTACTCGATCATGTCGGAAATGACGATCAGTGTCTTTTTCGCATTCTGATTGGCCGCGCTTGAAAACTGATCGATGGCGATGTCTTGGATCGCAGCCATGAGCGGCGAGCTGGCGGCCTTGGCCGAGGCAATGCTGTTCTTCACCGCGTCTGCAGCTGGCTTGCGGAAGCTCTCGATCCAGCGCAGCCGGGCAATACGGGGATTATCGGTCCATTCGTTCAGGCCGGCTCCATCGCCGGGATTGCATTTGGAAAACACGGACCGGCTCCGGGCGCCAGCGATATCCAATACCCGGATATCAAGCCTGTAGAAGGCTGGAAGCGTCGCAATCAGGTCGTCGAGGATAACTTGGACTTCCCGCCGCGTTGTCTCGGGCAAATCGTCAGAGGTGTCGACCAGTACGACATTAATGCCGTGAGGGCCGTCGACCGGGCACAGGCTCTGCGCGTCAAGAACCGGGCGCTTGGGGGTGGAGAAGTAGAAATACGCCAGAGCACCACCGCATGCGAGCGCCACAAGAAGCAGCGCGATGCCTCCTACACCAGCCCAACCGATGCCAGATGCGCTCTGCCGCCTTGGACGCTTCTTAACCACTCTTCTTCTCCGGCAGCAGCTCGTCAATTTCGCGATAGGTCTTCACGGCGTCGTCGAAGGCTGCGTGAATGGCCTTGATCTGCTGATTCAGAAGTTCCTGCGTCTCAGCAATCATCTGCCGCAGATGCTCCCGGGCCGTCGAATCCGGCTCGCCGCCGGCATAGATGATGCGTTCCATGGAGTAGCTGCGCGAGAAGGTGCTCGGCGCGGGCGTCGATCGTGCCCGGCGATTCGCCTCGCGGTAGATCTCGAGCAAGGCTCGGCCGGCCTGCTCAGTCTGGTTCTGATGTTGGCTGAAGCGTTGGGCGAGCCGGCCCCGTCCCTGAAGCAGAGAATCGTATTCGCCACGACGGACCGAAAGGTCCCTCGCCGCACCGTTCATGGCTTCGGTGCAATCCTCGCGGATGTCGCGAAGACGGTCGATCAGCTCGCTGCGTACCCTCGCGAACTGATTGCTGGCATCAAGCCATCGACGTTCGAGACCGGCATAGCCGATGTATGGATCGAAAAACATTAAGCCGTCGACCATCGCGACCAAGGAGAAGATCAGGCCAATACTGAAGAAAACCCACGAATTGATGTCCGTGAGCGCATGCGGCGCCGTTTGGAGGCGGTGCAGCACCTCCTGCCCGACGTCACCACTGATGGTCGGTGGAATTTCGCGCAAGTGAGCAAGGGTGAGATTTAGCACGACCGCGAGAGCCAGATAGGCAAGGCAGGACAAAACGCCAATCAGCTTGAGGAAATAGTTCCGGCGGTTGACCAAGCGTATCAGCACCATGCCGCAAAGGAAGCTTGCCAAGATATTCAAGGCAGCGAACACCACAGCCTGGACCAAGCCGCCGAGCAGACCGCCGATGTTAGCATTGGCGAGGAAGCTGCCGTTCACTATCACTTCGATGACAAACAGGATGGCTAGAATGCCGACCTTGAGAATGATTTTCCCAGGACTGGCGAGCCTCGCGGGCCGTTCGATCCGATGCCGGGCGCGGAAGCTGTCGCGTTCAATCTCGGACTCATTCAGCCGGCGTCGCAAAGCGAACAGTTCATCGCGACCGACGGTGGCCTCAGCGCGAAAATCACCAACGGCCTCAGGGGCGGCCTGCTGAATAGTCGCGAACCGCTCCTCGAAACTGAGCGCCGTCACCCGTTCATCGTAAGTATGAAGGTGATCGAGGTATATAGAGTGCGAGTCCTGCTTGTGGCGCTCAATCCTTTCAATGATCTGATGTTCTATATCGTCGAGCGTTTGCGCATCAGACGCGGGATGGTTCTGGGCGCCCCGCTCTCGTCCTTGTTCGACAATCCGCATCTCATCCGCAAGGCGGTCCACGTTGAGATCCAGAAAGATGTTGGTTGCCGGCTGGTAGTGATGAACGGGCTGGCTGAGGAAGCCCATAATTCGAGCGAGGGCTGATTGACGCTTGCCGGAAGGATTCATACGGTTTTCGGCCTGGAACTAGAGCTTGGATTTGCGGCAGCCGGCGGCTTCGGCATCCGCCACTGAGCAGAACCACCTGCGAGATGAGCTTCGATCCATCGAAAGTCGATCGTAAAACTTGCCTCCAGGCACGTGATAGATGCATTGATGGGCGCTTTTGAGATTGCCTTTGATGAGACAATTCGGTGAGGGCGGCTCGGCCACGGTAGCCGGGGCCATCAGCATCCGCTGCGCCTGAACAGGCACAGCGACCGCACCGAGGATTACGGTGCTATTACTTCGGTGCCGCCATTCCCAGGGAGCAACGAAGGCACCGCTCCAAAGGCCGCGCCTCTGCTCCCGTGCAAAATCCTCATCCGCAATATAGTCCGACGAATAGCGGCGGAACGCGAGCGCCCAGCCGTTTCTTACCAACCAACGCGAGACGTTCTCTCCGCCGACCGTGCAAGTTCCGAGATGGCGCTTGTAGACGTCCTGGCCGGTCAACTCGCACGTCCAGGGTTGTTCACGCGCAAAGCTTCTAAGCTTTTCTCTGGCTTCGATGCCGCAATCCCAAGCCTTGCCGGCAGAGTCCAAGCAAATCTGGTCTGTCTCAGGGGCATCGATTCCGCTTAGGCGAATTTTGACGGTCCCCTCGTACACGGTGTCCGCGTCGACAATCTGCGGCACGCCGCTCACTTCGCTGGCAGTCGCGTGGGAGAGACCAAAAAGGCAACACAAGATGACAACAGCAGCCCGCATTGCTGCACCGCACTCAAATATGAGGAAAAACCGATAGTTAACAATCTATTACACTTTCTTGGCGAGAACTAGGAAAGGACAATCTGTCGGACACGATGCCCGGTGACATAGTTAATTCGGCGCATAATGCAGCTAGAAAGATGGAGCGTTAGACAAGCCGCGGTCGTTGGGTACCTTTTCGCCGCTTGAGTGACCTGCAGCTGGCTTTCGAAGGGGCCGCCTCAAGGCCGCAGGGCCAAACCCAAAAGCAATGGAAGACCTTCTGGATTGGTATTGCCTGCTGAAAAGGCCCTCCGAGTGGAGGGCCTTCAGCATTTCGCAAAGAGTATGAAGGCGGCGGCAAAGCGTTGCCGGAATTCCGGGTCGGCCGGCATCCCAATCGCCACTTCAGCGACGAGTTGAGCTTCAGCCAACGCCGATCGGAGCCAACATTCCTCTACCTGCGATCCTCTCACAAGTTGAGTTGGTTCATCCGCGACGAAATGGGGCGCGTCAAATCCGCGCTAGTGCGCGTTGCGGGTAGGAGGTCCGTTGTCAACATCCAATGCTTCCCTCAGCCTACCAGAAAGAGCCTTGATTGTCGCTTTGCTCGCGCAGCGAAGAAAGGATTCGACCTCCCGAACACCGCCGGCATCCAGGCTTTCGAGCAGCAGAGCAGCAATCTTATCGACTTCGAGCGTGTCCAAGGTCGGTCGTTTGCCCTTCGCTCGGCCAATTCGTTCCTTCACCTCCTCCTCGGTGATTGAACGTCCAGCACGAACTTCGGAAAGAACCTCCGAAATTACCGTTTCGGGTGTATCCTTCGCGGCGAGTTTGTATGCGGCACGAGCAGGCAACTTGGCCAAATCGCCGGGGTCCCGGGTGCGTGCAAGCTTTGCCAGGTTCATGTAGTTCTGCGCTGATTTATTGCAGATATCCATCTCATCTTTGCAATAGGCGCCGAAATGGCCGTGCGGGATCATCGCCTTTGCTTCCGCCAAATGCTCACCGATCTGGACGATGATCGGAATAACGGTAGGGAGAAGCTCGTTGACGCGTCGGGCGATCCGCTGCAACTGCACCGCCTCAAACGAAGGAATGCCTGAATAGTCGAAAGCCATGATGACCTCAGATGAGCGGCGCATTGCGGGAATCATCGCAAAGGCGCGAACGGACGCTGGACCCTGGAACGACGCCGTTACAACGCTCAACGAGAGGCCAAAAATCGCACTGGGCAATCGAGGCTGGATGTCATTATTCTGGAAAGCAAAGATAGGATTGCAACTGAAAACCAACCAGCCGAAGGTTTTTTATGTGGAGAGGAAGCTAAGGCGCCTTAGCTTCACATTCGATGTACGCCGATGAGATTGCCCAAGGCCGCCCCCCGAACTCCCACAAATGCGAAACGGTTTCGCATTTGCTGAGCCTCAGGCTCGTCGGGAGACAAGAAGGCTAGGCGGCGCAGTCCTTGCTGGAAACGAAAGCGAGGAATTTGAGTAGTGTATCCGCTAGGCGGACATTGAGGGCAAGCGCCAGCACGAGCCTGCTTATGGCTACGGTTTCCTTTTCGCCAGCGTTTGCCGTCTTGGACGAGCGGACGGCCGCCGATGCTTTTGCAAGACATCCGGACGTAGGCAAATCTCCCGTGCCTCGATCTGCGCTGTCACGATCGGAAGCTTTTCGAGCGCCTGAAGCATCTGCCGCAGTTTGGCGCTGCTGGAATAGCGCTCTTCCGTGACGTTGTCTCCGCCATGGCCCAGAATGTCCGCTCGAAGTTCGGAGGGGACCCCGACGTCCTTCAGATCGGCACCACCAACTTTCCTGAACGAATGGAAAGTTTTTTTCTCTTCGGCAGCGTTGGGGACTGCCGCATCCTGAACTTTGATCCAGTCGCCATAGAAGACGTCGCCCAACGGCGTGCGATCACTTGCGGCGCGGAGCTCCGGGAAGAGCAGTTTATGTCCGAGCGATTGGATTTCTGCCCTGTAGCGAAGAAACCCGAGACGGACCACTTCGCCGATCAGGGGTATTCTTCGCGTGGACTGCGGATTCTTGAGCGTGCGGTGTTCGTTTGGGCGAACGAAGATGTAGGGGATCCCACTCTCCTCCAACACATCATCGACATCGAGGCCGCAGAGTTCCTCGCGACGTGCCAACGTGTATCTTGCGAGATAGGGCACGATAGATAGAGCGTCGTGATAGATCACCTCGCCCGGGACCATCCGCTTCTTGAGGCTTTCGCATCCCGTCCACGGCGGCTGTCGAAAGATCGAGGTCAGGTCTTCTGGAGAGAAAGGATGCCGTTCGTCGCGGGCGCGGCCCTTCTTCTTCGACAACAGCTTCGAAACCCCGGAGAACTCAGGAATCTTGTGCCCGCAAGCCTCGATGTAGACCAGCACTTCTTGAAGCTGCGTAAGTTGGCGATTGAGCGTACCGGATGCGCGCCCGACTTTGTCGTCAGGCAGCTTCTTCGATCGTTCCAACCATTCAGAAAGCGGCTTGGCGCGGTCATTCTGGCCCTTGCCGTAGCTTCGCGGAAGAGCGAGCAGAAGCGAGCGATACTCCGCAATGCGGCCCTGGGCGAGGGCCCGAACATGGTCCTCGCCGATCATTTCGACGAACGTCGCGACAACTGAACGGACCTGCCGCTGGGTTTTTTCGTTCCACTCGCCCAGCTGCGCCTTTTCCTTGATCAGGTTTTCGGCGAGTTTCGTAATGGAGGTTTCCTTGTGAGTCGACCCAGCAACGCTCTGAAGAGGCGCTGGACGACACTGCGAGAGAGCAGGACTGTCGTGCGCGACCGCCCCAATTCCCACGGCGCTTGATGCTGGATGCTCGCGCGAGACAGGGGTCGAGGCTGTCACCCCAGGCGCAACGGCATGGTCGGAAAGAAGCTGGTCGACCAACTTATCGTCTTCGCGATAATCCCCGGTCCAACGTCGATCAACTGACAACAAAGCCGCGGCCTGCCCGCGGTAGAGAATGCGCTCTGCCTGCCGAAGATCGCCTTCTCCCTGGGACGCCCCGCAGGCTTCCAACAACGCCATCAACTTCTGACGCGGAAAACTGCCCATAGAACCCTGACGCAGCAGTTCCAGCGTCCAGTGCACCTCTTCGATTTCGTCCGGACTGAGACCGTTCGCCGCCAACAGGCCGCGCTCAGCTTCGCCGATAGCCGCAGCGATGCCCTGAGAGGCCTGGAGGCGCCGAGCCCACCCCATGACCCGGTCAGACCTACGGCCCTCATCCGCAGTGATGCCGTCGGCCGTCTCCAAGACGGCGAGTCGATCGAGCTTGGCCAAATGGGTTCGCGCCACTGACTCCAGCATCGACCGGACCTGAACAGACGACAGCACTTCTCTTCCCTCCTGCCGGCGCAAGATGCCATCACTCGCTGCGGCCAAATGAGCTGCGATGCTGCGCGCCTTGAAAAGGTCCCGCGTTCTCAGGCTAATCGCAATCGGCGCAAGTTCTCTCTCCCCGGTTTTCTTGAAGAGCCGCCGACGCCACCAGTAGACAGCGCCTCGCCTGAAGACATGTTGGACCACGCGCACGTAGACACTCCTGTGGTACAGGCGCGTGATACAGTCGCGAGACAACTCCCCAGCCAAATCCGGCGAATTGCATAATTTCAAGGGGTTAGAGGCTGCCTGGCTGGGGCGGGAGGGATCGAACCTCCGAATGGCGGAATCAAAATCCGCTGCCTTACCGCTTGGCTACGCCCCATCAGGTCCTCGGGGAACGGCGGAGGCACGGGCTACCGCAAATTCCCTCGGGTGGTGTCGGTCTATAGGGAGAGGCGCGGCATTTCAACCGCCTGCAGAGGCAAAATACCCGGGGGGTGCCGGCTTGGGGTGGCACACGCTCCATCAGGCCCCGACATTGGACGCCCGGCGAACGCAGCGTTTCCGACCGCCCCCAAATCGCGCCCTGTTGAGGCTGCCCCCGTTTCGTGAGAATACGGCGCCAATATCTATCCCCCGGGAGTGAGCCATGACCTACCGCGCGCCGATTTCTGACATGCTGCTGTCGCTCAACCATGGCGCGGGCCTCAAGGCCGCCGTGGAGGCCGGCCATTATGGCGATTTCGACGCCGATCTCGCGGCCGCCGTGCTGGAGGAAGCCGGCAAGTTCGCATCCGACGTGCTGGCGCCGCTCAACAAGGTCGGCGACGAGCATGGCATCAAGCTCGACGATGGCAAGGTCACGACCGCGCCGGGCTGGCCTGACGCCTACAAGCGCTGGACCGAGGGCGGCTGGAACGCGGTGTCCGGCCCCGAAGATTTCGGCGGCCAGGGCCTACCGATCGCGATCAACGCCGCCTGCACCGAGATCTGGAGTGCCGCCAACGTCGCCTTCGGCCTCTGCCCGCTGCTGACGGCCTCCGCGATCGAGGCGCTGGACGCCCATGGCAGTGACGCGTTGAAGAGAATCTATCTCGGAAAGCTCGTCTCCGGCGAATGGACCGGCACGATGCAGCTGACCGAGCCGCAGGCCGGCTCCGACGTCGGCGCGCTGCGCACCCGGGCCGATCGGCAGGCCGACGGCTCCTATCGCATCAAGGGGACGAAGATCTTCATCACCTATGGCGAGCACGACATGACCGACAACATCGTGCATTTCGTGCTGGCGCGTCTGCCGGATGCGCCCCCCGGCACCAAGGGCATCTCGCTCTTTCTCGTTCCCAAGTTCATGGTCAATGCGGACGGCTCGCTGGGTGAGCGCAACGACATCTATGCCTCCGGCGTCGAGCACAAGCTCGGCATGCACGCCTCCCCGACCTGCACCATGACCATGGGCGATCACGGCGGCGCCATCGGCTTCCTCATCGGCGAAGAGAACCAGGGCATGCGCTGCATGTTCACGATGATGAACCAGGCCCGCCTTGGTGTCGGCCTGGAGGGCGTCGGCGTTGCCGACCGTGCCTACCAGCAGGCCTTGTCGTATGCGCAGGAGCGCAAGCAGGGCCGCGCGGTCGGCAAGAAGGGCGACGGCTCCGATGCGATCTTCGTGCATCCCGACGTCAAGCGCATGCTGATGCGGATGCGGGCGCAGACTGCGGCCGCTCGCACCATCTGCTATGCGACCGCCGTCGCGATCGACGTCTCGACGCGCGCCAAGGACGCGAAGGTGCGCACTGAAGCGGCCGCACGCGCGGCGCTGCTGACGCCGATGGCCAAGGCCTATTCCACCGATATCGGCAACGAGGTCGCCTATCTCGGCGTGCAGGTGCATGGCGGCATGGGCTTCATCGAGGAGACCGGCGCGGCTCAGCACTACCGCGATGCCCGCATCACCGCGATCTACGAGGGCACCAACGGTATCCAGGCGATCGATCTCGTCACGCGCAAGCTCGCCGCCAATGGCGGCGCGTCGGTGTGGGCGCTGCTCGACGAGCTCACAGCGACCGTCAGCCAAGTCGAAGCCTCCAACGATCCCGGCTTCGGCACCACGGGCGCAAAGCTGCGCGAGGCGATTGAGTCGCTCACGCGCACCAGCAAATGGGTCCTGGAGCGCGTTGCCTCCGCACCGAACGAGGCGCTTGCGGGCGCAACGCCCTATCTGCAGCAGTTCGGCGCCACGCTCGGCGGCTGCCTGCTCGCTTCCGAGGCGCTCGCCGCCAAGGCAGAAGGCAACGCAGACGCTGCGCGCTACGTCACCCTGGCGCGCTTCTTTGCCGAGAACATCACGGTGCAGGCGCCCGCGCTCGAGCGCACGGTCACGGAAAGCGCAGAGTCCGTCGCGGCGGCGGATGCGGTGCTGCTCGGGTAAGTCGGATCTACTCTCGCGCGGACCGTCTCCCCTAGCTCGCGGAGATTCGGGCGACGCTCTTCTTCGGCCGCCACAGCACGATGCCCGCCGCGACGAGATCGAGCACGACGCACAGCGCTAACGCCGTGCTGTAATTGCCCGTAAAGCTCCGCACGAGACCGATGATGCCGGGACCGAAGGCGCTGACGATGCCGCTGATCGATGTGCCCAACCCCATCGCGGCGGCGAAGGCGGTCGAGCCGATCTCGCGCTGGATGATCAAGGGCGGAAACGTGATCATGTTGCCGATCGAGAAGCCGTAGACGGCGCAGCACGCCAGCAGCACCGTCGGACTCGTGCTTTGGAGAAGCACGAACAGCGCCGCCGCCTGACTCGTCATCGACGCCGCGCAGGCGAGCCGCGGATCGAGCCGGTCGACGAACAGGCCAAGCGACAGGCGCCCGACCACAGCCATTGCCGCCATGATGGTGACCGCGAGCCCCGCCGCGGAGCGGCCAACCAGCGGCTCGAGAAACGTCACCTGGTGGATGATGAAGCCCACCTGCGCCAGCAGCGCCATCGCGATCGGCAGCACCATGGTCCAGAACGCCGCGTTGGCGAGCAGCGCCTTGCGGGAATGGCCTGGCGCGGCCGCGCCGCCAGCGGTCCGGCCTCCGTCCGATGCCGGTGACATCCGGACCGGCCAGCCGATGAAGGTCACGACCACCGGCAACAGCAGCACCATCATCGCGAGCGTCGCCGTCAGCATGGCGGAACGGAAGCCAATGCTGCCGGTCAGCAACAGCAGCAGCGGGACGAGGATGATGCCGCCGCAGGTCGCGCCGTTGAAGGCAAGGCTGAGCGCGAGCCCGCGACGTCGCTCAAACCAGGAATTCAGCACGGTCGCGATCACCACGGTCCCCATGCCGGTCCAGCCGACCGACATCAGCGCATAGGCGAGATAGAGCTGCCAAGGCGTCTGCATCAACGCCAGCAGCACGGTCGAAGCGCCGAGCGCCGTCAAGCCGCACAGGATCAGCGAGCGCAGCCCGATGCGCTCGAGCAGATCGTCGGTGAAGATGACGAGGACGGAGCTCAGGAGAAACGAGAAGGTACTGGCCGCGGAGACCAGCGTGCCGGACCAGCCGTGGGCGCGCTGAAGCTCGGCGAGATAGACGCTCTGGCCGTAGAGACCGAAGCCAAACATGAAGAAGGCCATCAGGAAGCAGGCCAGCACGACACGCCAGCCACGATAATGCAGCGAGGATTCGTCGATACCGGTTGTGGCAATCATCAATCGGGCGGGTCGGCCATGGAACGGCGCGAGATCATGCACCACAACCAGGGGTTATTCAAATGAAACATTGTAGCTAATTGTTGCGACGCGTGACGGTGTCGGGTAACCTGCATCAAAATTGCGGGACGTCGGCGTCGAAAAGGTTGAGCGGCGCATTTGCACGCCTGCCAGATATAGGCTGATGCTTCCCAAGAGCGGCAAGCGTCGCGGCGCGCGATACCGCTGCATGACCATCGCCGGCGGCCCCGGGGTCTTTACCGCCGACATCAAGGATTTCATGCGTGTGGACACGCGTGTTCACGACAAAGCATCGTGAAATCTTCGTGCGCTGCGTCTAGTCTTGTCCCATGCGATACGTCTTTCTGATCCTGACCATCCTCGCCGCCGTCCCTGCCTCGGCGCAGCCCGACGCTCCGGTCGAGCTGCGCGTGCTCGCGATCAACGACTTCCACGGCAATCTGCGGCCGCCACCGGGCGGCATCCGCATCAATGACCCTGAAGACAAGAGCAAGAAGGTGATGGTGGCGGCCGGCGGCGCCGAGTACATGGCGACGCTTGTGAAGCAGCTGCGGGAGCGGCGGAAGAACACCATCTTCGTCGCCGCCGGCGATTTGATCGGCGCGAGTCCGTTCCTGTCGGCGATGTTCCACGACGAGCCCTCGATCGAGTCGCTCTCGATGATGGGCCTTGCGATCAGCTCGGTCGGCAATCACGAATTCGATGAGGGCAAAACCGAGCTCTTGCGAATGCAGAACGGCGGCTGTCATCCCGTCGACGGCTGCCAGGGCCCGCATCCCTTCACGGGCGCCAAATTCCGCTATCTCGCGGCCTCCACCATCGAGACCGCGACCGGCAAGAGCGTGCTGCCGCCCTACGAGATCCGGGAATTCGACGGCGTTCCCGTCGCCTTCATCGGGGTGACCTTGAGGGAGACCGACGGCATCGTCTCGCCAGCGGGCATTGCCGGGCTCGAATTCCGCGACGAGGCCGAGACGGTGAACGCGCTGGTGCCGCAGCTGAAAGCGCGCGGCGTCGAAGCGATCGTGGTGTTGATCCACCAGGGCGGCGAGCCCGCCGGCGACTACAACGAATGCCCTGCCATCACGGGCCCGATCGTCGATATCGTCAAGAAATTCGACCGTGCCGTCGACGTCGTGGTCAGCGGCCACACCCACCGCGCGTATGTCTGCGATATCGACGGGCGGCTCGTCACCAGCGGCGACAAATACGGCACGCTGGTCACCGCGATCGACCTCAAGCTCGATTCCGCAACGCGCGACATCATCAGTGCCAAGGCCGAGAATGTGATCGTCGCCAATGCCTCGCTGGCCAAGGATCCCGAGCAGACCGCATTGATCGACGCCTACGACAGGCTATCTGCGCCGATCGCCAACCGGCCGGCCGGCTCGGTGACGCAGACGCTGTCGCGCGTGCCGAACGAGGCCGGCGAGAGCGCGCTGGGCAATGTCATTGCCGACGCGCAATTGCTCGCAACCCGCGATACGAAGGATGGCAGCGCTGTCATCGCGCTCACCAATCCCGGCGGCATCCGCACCGACATCGTTCCGAAGGAGAACGGCGCGATCACGTTCGGCGATGTCTTTGCCAGCCAGCCGTTCCGCAACCGGCTGGTCACGATGACGCTGACGGGCAGCCAGCTCAAGGACATGCTCGAGCAGCAATGGCTGGACCCGAAGCGGCCGCGGATTCTCCAGGTGTCGAACGGGTTCAGCTATACTTGGGATGCTTCAAAGCCGTTCGGCGAGCGCGTCAGCCTCGAGAGGATGACGCTGGGCGGCAGGCCGATCGAGCCTGGAAGCGGCTATCGCGTCACGCTCAACGATTACCTCGCCGTCGGCGGAGACGGGTTTACCGTCGCCAAACAGGGCACGGCGCCACAATACGGCGGCTACGACGCGGACGCGTTGTTCGCCTTCTTCCGGGCACACGGGCCGGTCGGTCCGCTGCCGCCGACCCGCATCCTGCGCGTGAATTGATCCGGATCAAACAGCCAGCACTTTGCCATTCCCGGCCAAGCGCTTAGATTGGTTTTGCATTGCGTTTTGGCGCTGGATGCGCCAACGACGTCAAAAGTCCGCATCCCATGAGGCCGACCTGATGAGCACGCTTCTCCTTTCCCACAAGGCCTGCCTCGACCATGTCACGCCGCCGGGACACCCTGAGAGGCCGGATCGTCTACGCGCGGTGGAAGAAGCCCTGTCGCATGAGCGTTTCCAGTTCCTGGTGCGCGAGGAGGCGCCGGAGGGCGATCTCGACCTCGTCACGCTCTGCCACAACGAGCATTACGTCACCGAGCTGCGCCACATCGCTCCGACCAGCGGGCAGATCTATATCGACGGCGACACTTCGATGTCACCGGGCACGTGGGAAGCGGTGATGCGCGGCGTCGGCGGCGCGGTTGCGGCAACCGAAGCGGTGATGGCGGGCGAGCACCGCAACGCCTTCGTTGCGGTCCGCCCGCCCGGCCATCACGCCGAGATCGGCAAGCCGATGGGCTTCTGCTTCTTCGACAATGTCGCGATCGCAGCGCGCCACGCGCAGCGTAAATATGGCATCAAGCGCGCGGCCATCGTCGATTTCGACGTGCATCACGGCAACGGCACGCAGGACATCTTCTGGTCGGACCCGACCGTGATGTACTGCTCGACGCACCAGATGCCGCTATTTCCAGGCACCGGCGCTAGAAGCGAGCGCGGCGATCACGACACCATCGTCAATGCGCCTCTCGCTTCCGAAGACGGCGGGCCGGAATTCCGCTCCGCGTTCGAGAATTTGATCCTGCCGCAGCTGACGACATTTGGCCCCGAGCTCCTGATCATCTCCGCCGGCTTCGACGCGCATTACCGCGATCCGCTGGCTTCACTGAACTTGCGCGCAGAGGACTATGCTTGGGTGACGCGCAAGCTGATGGATCTCGCCGACAAGACCGCCGGCGGCCGCATTGTTTCCGTGCTCGAGGGCGGCTATGACCTGCAAGGACTGAAAGAATCTGTGACGGCCCATGTTGGCGCCCTGATGGGCGCCTGATGGCGCCCGCCACATTAAGCCCGCAAAACCCGCCTTCACTGGAAGCAAGCGAATCGGGCAATCGGAAACGGATATGGCCGAAAATACTCAAGTCGACGTCTCCAGGCTCACCTTCGAGCGCGCGATCGAGGAACTCGAAACGATCGTGAAGCGGCTCGAAGACGGCAAGGTCCCGCTCGAGGAATCCGTGACGATCTATGAACGCGGCGAGGCCCTGAAGCGGCGCTGCGAGGAGTTGCTGCGCCAGGCCGAGGCGCGCGTCGACAAGATCACCACCGATGCCAGCGGCCAGGCCACCGGCACTGCCCCGCTCGACGTCCAGTAAGTGAAGCCGGGAACTATCCTGCTCGGCCCCCTGACGACACACGGGCTCGCACCGCTTTCGTGATCGCACGGGGCTGTTCTACCAAGCACTGCGGATTCGTGGGGGCGGGCCAATGCCATTCCCGTCCCAGCATCCACCAAGGGCGAAAAAGCCGTCATTCAGGCGAAAAAAGCCTGCCGCGGAACCGAGCAAGACCGGAACTCCTCCTTCCTGGCCAGGGTTAACCAATCCGGCCCGCCAGTTGCACTTGCATACCCCTCATCGGTCCGCCGGGTTGGCTTTGGCCCAAGCTTTGGTGTAAAGCTGCGCGGAGTGTGGCTTTTTGCAAGCCTTGCGTGGGCACCGATTGCCGACGACAAGTGCTTCAAACTGCTAATGAAATTGGCTGGGACGGACGAAGCCGATCTAAGTGACAGGGATCACAGAGACTGAACCGGAGCGCACCTAAGCTTACCTAAGCTTGAAGACGGGGCCTTGCCCCATGCAGGTGGCTCCGACGGTTTGAGGACTCGCGCTGCGCCGATATTGTGCAAACCCATCGCGCGCCGGAATGACCTTCCGGCGCTGACAAATTGGAAATCGCCGTGAACGCATACAGTAAGACGCCGCTTCTCGACACCATCCGGACGCCGGAAGACCTGCGCAAGCTCAAGGTCGAGCAGGTTCGCCAGGTCGCCGACGAGCTGCGGCAGGAGACCATCGATGCCGTTTCGGTGACCGGCGGTCATTTCGGCGCGGGCCTCGGCGTGGTCGAGCTCACCACCGCGATCCACTACGTATTCGACACGCCGCGCGACCGGCTGATCTGGGACGTCGGCCACCAGGCCTATCCGCACAAGATCCTCACTGGCCGGCGCGACCGCATCCGCACGCTTCGCACCGGCGGCGGCTTGTCCGGCTTCACCAAGCGCAGCGAGAGCGATTACGATCCGTTCGGGGCGGCGCATTCCTCAACCTCGATCTCCGCCGGCCTCGGCATGGCCGTGGCGCGCGACCTCTCCGGCGGCACCAACAACGTTATCGCCGTGATCGGTGACGGCGCGATGTCGGCTGGCATGGCCTATGAGGCCATGAACAATGCGGGTGCGATGAACTCGCGCCTGATCGTCATCCTCAACGACAACGACATGTCGATCGCGCCGCCGGTCGGCGCCATGAGCGCCTATCTGTCGCGCCTCTACTCCGGCAAAACCTATCGCACCTTGCGCGATGCGGCCAAGCAGATCAACAAGCGTCTTCCCAAGATCCTCGCCAACCGCGCCAACCGCGTCGAGGAATATTCCCGCGGCTTCATGATGGATGGCGGCACGCTGTTCGAGGAGCTCGGCTTCTACTATGTCGGCCCGATCGACGGCCACAACCTCGACCATCTTCTGCCGGTGCTCAAGAACGTCCGCGACATGGAAGAAGGCCCCATCCTGGTCCACGTCGTGACGCAGAAGGGCAAGGGCTATGGCCCGGCGGAAGCTTCCGCCGACAAGTACCACGCCGTCGTCAAGTTCGACGTCGCGACCGGCACCCAGGCCAAGGCCAAGCCGAATGCGCCGGCCTACCAGAACGTGTTCGGCCAGAGCCTTGTCAAGGAAGCGCAGAAGGACGACAAGATCGTCGCCATCACCGCGGCGATGCCGTCGGGCACCGGCGTCGACATCTTCAACAAGGCCTTCCCCGACCGCACCTTCGACGTCGGCATCGCCGAGCAGCACGCGGTGACCTTTGCCGCCGGTCTTGCGACCGAAGGCTACAAGCCGTTCTGCGCGATCTACTCGACCTTCCTGCAACGCGGCTACGACCAGATCGTGCATGACGTCGCGATCCAGAGCCTGCCCGTCCGCTTCGCCATCGACCGCGCCGGCCTCGTCGGCGCCGACGGCGCGACCCATGCCGGCTCGTTCGACAACGCCTATCTCGGCTGCCTGCCCAACATGGTGATCATGGCGGCGGCGGATGAGGCCGAACTCGTGCACATGGTGGCGACCCAGGTCGCGATCGACGACCGTCCGAGCTCGCTGCGCTACCCGCGTGGCGAAGGCCGCGGCGTCGAGATGCCCGATGTCGGCGTTCCGCTCGAGATCGGCAAGGGCCGCATGATCCGCCAGGGCAGCAAGATCGCCCTGCTCTCCTTCGGCACGCGTCTTGCCGAATGCGAGAAGGCCGCCGACGAGCTTGCCGCCCACGGGCTGTCGACCACGATCGCGGATGCGCGATTCATGAAGCCGCTAGATACCGAGCTGGTACTCAAGCTCGCGCGCGACCATGAGATCCTGATCACGATCGAAGAAGGCTCGATCGGTGGCTTCGGCTCGCATGTCGCGCAGTACCTGACCGATCAGGGCGCGCTCGACACCGGCATGCTCAAGTTCCGCGCGATGGTGCTGCCCGACGTGTTCCAGGACCACGACACGCCCGCCGCGATGTACGCCCGCGCCGGTCTCGATGCCAAGGGCATCGTCGCCAAGGTGTTCGAGGCGCTCGGCAAGGACGTCAAGGCCGAGACGGTCAAGCTGGCTTGAGCTGGTCCACCTCTCCCGCTTGCGGGAGAGGTCGACGCGAAGCGTCGGGTGAGGGCTTTCGCCTCTTGGGGGTTCTCGCTTGCGGAGACATGCTCTCCCCAACCCTGCCCCGCAGGCGGGGGAGGGAGCGTAGCTCCCACCGTGGCGCACACTTCGGTTCAAAATCCTTCGGCTTCACGTCATGAAAATCTACCTGGCAGGCCCTGACGTGTTCCTGCCGGACGCGGTCGAGATCGGCCGGCAGAAGGTCGCGATCTGCGCGGCGCACGGGCTCACCGGCCTCTATCCCCTCGACAATGAGATCGACCTTTCCGCGCCCGACGTTTCACGCCAGATCTTTTGCGGCAACGAGGCGATGATGGAGGCGGCCGACGCCATCATTGCCAATCTCACGCCGTTCCGGGGCGCCGGCGCCGATCCCGGTACCGTCTACGAGCTCGGCTACATGGCCGGGCGCCACAAATTCTGCCTCGCCTATTCCAACGACGGCGCCGTCTATTCCGACCGCGTCGGCCGCTTCATGGCCGTGACGTCCGAGGACGGACAGCTGATCGATGCACAGGGGCTGATAGTCGAGGACTTTGGCCTCGTCGACAACCTCATGATGATCCATGCGCTGGAGCTGCACGGCTGTCCGCTGGTAACACCGGCCACGATGCCGATCGACGTCTGGCACGATCTCGCCGCGTTCGAGACTTGCGTCCGGATGGCGGCCGCGCGATTGATCGCTACATAAGCTCTTCAGTCGTCGTTCGGAGATCCGATGTCCCCTCCCCGCAAGCGCGCGGATGTCCTGCTGGTCGAGCGCGGCTTGTTCGAGAGCCGGGCGCGGGCACGCGCGGCCATCGAAGCCGGGCTCGTCACGGCCGACGACAAGCAGGTTTCAAAGCCATCGGAGACGATCGCCGAGGATGCGGTGATCCAGGCCGAGCCTGCGCATCCCTACGTCTCCCGCGGCGGCGTCAAGCTCGCCGGCGCGCTGGAGCGCTATCCAATCGAAATCGAGGACCACGTCTGCCTCGACGTCGGCGCCTCCACAGGAGGCTTCACCGAGGTGCTGCTGGCGAACGGTGCGAGCCTGGTGTTCGCGATCGATGTCGGCAGCAGCCAGTTGCACGGCTCGCTGCGCGATCATCCCAGGATCGTGTCGATGGAGGAGACCGACATTCGCAGCTATGAGGGCAAGCGACTGCCGGCGCGGCCCGATGTCGTCGTGATCGACGTCAGCTTCATTTCGCTGAAGGCGGTGCTGCCGGTGGCGCTGTCGCTGGCGGCCGCGTCGATGAGCCTGCTGGCGCTGATCAAGCCGCAATTCGAGGCGGATCGGAAGCACAACAAGAAGGGGATCATCCGCGACACCGCCGTTCACCGGGAGATCTGCGACGACATCGCAGCCTTTGCCGCGTCGCTCGGCTGCACCGACATCGAGATATTCCCCTCGCCGATCACGGGCGGCGACGGCAATATCGAATTCTTCCTCGGGGCCCGCCGTGGTTGAGCGCCTCAAGATCGACCATGTCGGCCATCGCGGTGACGGCGTCTGCCACGACGCCGGCGAAGCAATCTATGTGCCCTATACGCTCGGCGGCGAGACCGTTGAGGTCGATCACGTCCCGGGCCATCATCCCGACCGCCGCAAGCTGCTCGCGGTTGAGGTCGCAAGTCCCGAACGCGTCGAGCCATTCTGTCCGCATTTCGGCGTCTGTGGCGGCTGCGCCATCCAGCATTGGGCGGCTGAATCGTATCGCGCCTGGAAACGCAATATCGTGGTGGAAACGCTGGCGCAGGCCGGCATTGATTGCGAGGTGGCGCCGCTGGTCGACGCCCACGGTGCCGGTCGCAGGCGCATCACGCTGCACGGCCGGTTTGGCACGCATGACATCCTCAAGGTCGGCTTCTCGGCTGCGAGCTCACACGACGTCATCCCGATCCATCGCTGCCCGATCCTCGATCCCGCGCTCGAGGGGGCGCTCGACGCTGCCTGGGCGCTGGCCGAGCCGCTGACGTCGAAGATGCCGGTGACCAAGCCATTGGACATCCAGGTCACCGCCACCGCAAACGGCCTCGATATCGACGTGCGCGGCTCCGGCCCGCTGCCGACACCGCTGGTCACGGCGCTGTCCCGCGTCGCCGAGCAACACCGCCTGGCGCGGCTGACGCGGCATGGCGAGCTGGTGCTGCAACGCCTGCCGCCGACGGTGACGATGGGTCGCGCCGAGGTGACGCTGCCGCCCGGCTCGTTCCTGCAGGCGACGGTGGCGGGCGAAGAAGCGCTCGCCAAATTGGTCGCCGAGCGCATCGGCAAGGCCAAGGAGGTCGCCGATCTCTTCTGCGGTGTCGGCCCGTTCGCCCTGCGGCTTGCCGAGAAGGCCCGCATCACGGCCTATGACAGCGACGCCGGCGCCGTCGCGGCTCTTGCGAAGGCTGCGCGCACACCGGGCCTGAAGCCGATCAGGTGCGAGCCGCGCGATCTGTTCCGCCGCCCCCTGGTGCCGCCGGAGCTGCGCGACTTCGACGCGGTGGTGTTCGACCCGCCGCGCCAGGGCGCGCAGGCTCAGGCGCTCAAGCTCGCCGCGAGCAAGGTACCCGTCGTGATCGCGGTGTCCTGCAACGCCGCGACCTTCGCCCGCGACGCGCGGCTGCTGATCGACGGCGGCTATCGGCTGGAGGCGGTGGTGCCGGTCGATCAGTTCCGCCACACGCCGCATGTGGAGCTGGTGGCGCGGTTCGCGCGATAGGCTGCGAACTCCCAATCGAGCGGGCAATCTTGACACCAGTCAAGCGCTCTGCCGTTCGCTGACGCTAGTCTAAAAGCGTCCTGTGCAATTGAACGCGGAGCGGACGTTCGTGATTGACCGACGACAATTCATAGCGACTGCGCTCGGGCTTTCCGCGACGGCCGTCGCGGGCCCTTCTGCCGCAGCCGCGGCGAAAACCTATGACGAAGCGGTAAAGTCGTCACGGGCTCCGCTGCAAGCTGCGCCGAGGGATCGCGAGCTCGTGCGCTTTGCCACTCTCGCGGCCAACAGCCACAACACCCAACCGTGGATCTTCTCGGTTCGCGGCAATGTCATCGCGATCGCGCCTGACCTCACGCGCCGCTGTCCGGCCGTCGATCCGGACGATCATCATCTCTTCGTCAGCCTCGGCTGTGCCGCCGAAAACCTCATCCTCGCCGCGTCCACGCTGGGTTGGCACGCCGATGCGGCCGTCGACGGCGATCGCATCGTGATCACGCTCGAGGAAGGCCCGCAGGACACATCGGCATTGGCGGCCGCGATTCCGCTCAGGCAATGCACCCGCGCTGCGTTCGACGGCAGGCCGGCCGCACCGGAGACATTGCGTCGGCTCGAGGATGCCTGTCGCGAACCGAACGTCGCTGCGATCCTGATGACCGAACGCGCCGCGATCGCTGGGGTCACCGACTACGTACTCGAAGGCAATTCGGCGCAAATGCACGACAAGGCCTTCATGCGCGAGCTCGTCAGCTGGATTCGCTTCAACGAGGCGGAGGCAGTCGCGACCATGGATGGATTGTTCTCGCCAGCGTCTGGAAACCCCTCGCTGCCCTCATGGGTGGCGCGGCCGCTTCTGAAACTCTTCTTCACCGAGGGCGGCGAGAACAAGAAATACCGTGAAGAGCTCGAGAGCTCTGCGGGCGTCGTCGTGCTCGCTGCCGATCGCAGCGACAAGTCGCACTGGATCGCGGTCGGCCGCGCCTGCCAGCGTTTCGGTTTGCAGGCGACCGCGCTGGGGCTCAAATATTCCTTCATCAACCAGCCGGTCGAGGTAGCGGCGCTGCGGCAGCAATTCGGGGCCTCACTCGGCCTCGGCGAACGGCGTCCCGATATCGTGATGCGCTTCGGAACCGGTCCAGATCTGCCGAGATCGCTGCGGCGTCCGCCGGAGCTGGTGATGCAGTCCTAACGCTGAAGACCGCCCAGCACAGGCGACTCGCCGGGCAGCATCGACGAGTTGATGTCGCTGTCCATGCGGCCCGATTGCTGCTGGGTATAGCCGACCCCGAACGACAGGCTGAGGTTGGAGGTCGGCTTGAATTCGACACCCGCAAACCCGCCAAAGCCGGGCGCAGTGCTGGAGGTGAGCGGCGCAAGCGAGCTGCCGATACCGTTGCCGTACTTCAACGTGTTGAATCCGGCGAAGAACGTGACGGGCATGCCACCCGCGGTCTTGACGTTATAGCCGAACTGCGTGCTGTCATAAGAGAGCGCGCTGAACTTGCCGACCGAGCCCGCCTGACTGAAGCCGCTCAAACCAAGATTGCCGTGCTGGCTGCCGACGAAGAATCCGTTCGCAGAGCTGTTGCGCCAATCAGCATCGCCGGCATTGAAGCTCGCGAAGTTGCCGTAGGTGTCGGAGCTCTGGCCGGCACCACCACCGAGGCCGAAAGGTCCGCCGGGAATCCAATATCTCAGCGGCGAGACCTGCGCATGAACCGGCTCTCCGCCGAGGCAGAGCAGTGCGAGAGCTGCAAGAGCACATGAAAGTGCAGGTTTGAACATTCAGATTACCGTCAACAATCCCTGCAAATTATACTCCTCGAACATCATCAATGCCAGTGGAGCGACGGCGCCGGGTGTCACGGCTGCAGGCCTCCCGAGGGAACTGCACCTGATGCCGCACGATCCGTTGCTCGCCCGCCTGACATCCGTTCTTGCCGAGGTACCGGGCGTTCAGGCCGTCGTGCTCGGCGGCTCACGCGCGCGGGGCAGCGCGCATCCCTCGTCCGACTACGACATCGGCCTGTATTGCTCTGGTGCAGGCGCGCTCGATACGGATCGGCTCCTGACCGCCGCGAAGGACATCGCCGACGATCCCGGCGCTGCGACCGTAACGAGATATGGCGAATGGGGGCCATGGATCGTCGGCGGCGCATGGCTGTCGGTCGAGAGACAAAAGGTCGATCTGCTCTACCGTCACGCCGACGATGTCGAGCGAGTCATGATGGACTGCCGAAACGGTACGGTCCTCATGGCCTACCAGCCCGGCCATCCACACGGCTTCTGCTCGGCAATCTGGATGGGCGAGATCGCATATTGTCAGCCTCTGCACGATCCGAAAGGCCTGATCGCGCGGCTCAAGACAATCGCGCTCCCCTATCCGGAGGATCTGGGCCGCGCCTTGTTGCGGCGCTTTCAATGGGAAATCCTGTTCAGCATCGACAATGCGGAACTGGCGACAGCTCGCAACGAGCGGACCCACGTCGCGGGCTGCGTCTACAGAGCACTCTCGTGCATCGCGCAGGTGCTGTTTGCACTCAACCGTCGATATCTCATCAACGAAAAGGGCGCACTCATCGAGGCGGCCGGCTTGCCCCTCACGATTCCCCATCTGGTGGAACAGTCCGACGAAATCTGGCGGCTGATCGGAGATGGCGGTTTGGCGCAGGCCTGCGCGGTCCTGCGGCAGGTCAATTGCCAATTGAAGGCGGTGATGCGATCCGGCGGGACGCCGCTGTGAACGGCTATACCGTCTTGTCGACGGACGACGACGAATCCGCCGGGGGATATTTCGTCACCGGCACCACGAATGATTTCGTGCCGACCTGGTAGATGACCTTCCCGTTCTTGCCGTCGTCGGTCGCGATCTGCGTCTGTCCGAACATGATGACGTTCTTGTAGACGATGCCGGTGCCCTGGCGGGTGATGCCGTCGGTGGTGACGCTGACCTGGGCTTCCTTGCCGTTGACGGAGAGCACCTTGAAGCTCGCGCTCTTGCCGTTGTCGCTGGAATAGCCGCCCCAGCTTCCCATGAGGCGGCTGTCGGAGGCCGGCGGCGCCTGCTTCTCGAGATTCGCGGTCTGCTTGCCAGCGCCGCCCACTGAGAACAGCAGCACCATACTCTTCCCGTCCTTGGTGCCGACCGTGACTCCGCCAAAGGTGATGAGCGTGCCCTTGACCTCGCCAAAGCCGCGCTCGGTGCGACCGTTATGCGTGTACTCGACCTGCGCCCGGGCACCGCGGATGTTCACGACCTTGAAACCGACGGGCTGGTTGTTGCCCACCCAATTGCCCTTCCAGTCACCAACCAGAGCACTCTGGCGATACATCCGCTCGTTCGCGGGCGAAATCTGGTTAGTGCTCGAGGTGACGATGGCCATGGTTTGCTCAAAGGCAGGTTGGACAACCCGCTTTCGTTCGTTCCAGCAATGTCGGGATGCTGACTGGAAACAGAAGGAAACAGTCTGATTAGGGCCCTGCACCAGTTAACGAGCAGTTAACACAACTGCTGGTTGGGATGGGCAAAAGGTCTCGGCGGAGGCGTTAACGTCCCCAGCGGTCGGACCAGATCTTCTCGCCAATCAGGCAGTTGACGCGCGGTTCCTTGTCGGCAACGCGCATCACGAAGCGCTCCGGCGTGCGGCCGGCGACTTCCATCAGCAGCTTGGTGCGGATCGCTTCCTTGAACTTGTCGCGGTCCTTGATCGTGATGACGAAGGAGCCGGGACCTCCGATGACGCAGTCCTCATAGTATAAATCGAGATTGTCGATATCCATGGTCGAGTAGGACGGCTCCTTGACCATGATCGGCAGGCCATTGATGACGATGCCCTTCTCCAGGGCGGCATCGCGCGCGATCGTGACCGGACCGCCATTGTTGTTGGGACCGTCGCCGGAAATGTCGATGACGCGGCGCAAGCCCCGATAGGGATCCTCGTCGAACAGCGGCATCGCGAACGCGATTGCACCGGAGATCGAGGTCCGCGAGGCGCGCCGGATCGGCGTTTTCATGATCTCGGCGGCGACCGCGTCCGCCGTCTCCGGTCCGTCGACCAGGCGCCAGGGGATGATGATCTTCTGGTCGCTGGAGGCAGCCCACTCGAAATAGGTCACCGCGATCCGGCCATTGGGGCCCAACTTCAGCGCCTGCAGAAACTCCTTCGACTGGATCGCCTGCGCATAGCCCTCGCGCTGGACCGCGAGTTCGTCAATGTCCATGGAGTAGGACACGTCGACCGCGAGGATCAGCTCGACATCGACCGTCTGCGCGTCCTTGTCGGCGGCAAGCCGCTGCGATTGCGATCGACTCTTCGGCGCTTCGAATTTGGGTCCTGGTGCCGCGATGCCCGCGACGTCCCCTCCGGCAAACATGCCGGCCACCAGCACAGCCCCGATCGAGAACAGCAAACGCATCGCGGTCTCCCGTCGTATGACGCGATGGTGACATGCAATTGCCTTGCCGCAAAGGCCGAAGATCGCTTGCGCTTCACATTCGAGTTAGGCATTTGCGTGCCGGCGCGAAACCGCCGCCGTGTTGCCGCGGCCGCGCCGCAGAAACACGGCCGATCCCGCGCAGCCTGGGGCGCGCGATGCGAGAACCGAAAACAACGAGGCGCGGGACAGAGCGCCCCGCCCACTTGTCCGGCCCGATTTCCATGCTAGGTTGGTCGAACAGATGGGGATGGAGTCCCCCGAGAACCGCCCGGCGGTCGATGACCGTGGTGGGCTGATGACTCCTGCTCGAGGAGAGGCAATCTCAAGGCCTCTGCCTTTGGCGGGAGCATGGACATACCCGCCGATGGCGGGTTTTTTGTTGCCTTGTGACGAAGGCTCGCCGGCAAGCGCCAGGAGAAGACGAAGACGTGACGATGCCGACACCGAATACTGCGCGCACGCCGCTGCCCAGAGGAATCTGGGTGCTCGGATTCGTTTCGATGCTGATGGACATCTCTTCCGAGATGATCCATGCGCTGCTGCCGATCTATCTCGTCACCGTGCTCGGCGCCTCCACGCTCACCGTCGGTTTCATCGAGGGCATTGCGGAGGCCACCGCCTCGATCACCAAGATCTTCTCCGGCGCGCTGTCGGACTGGCTCGGCCGCCGCAAGCTGCTCGCCGCGCTCGGCTATGGGTTGGCCGCCTTCACCAAGCCGCTGTTTCCGCTCGCGCCCAGCGTCGGATGGCTGGTGGCCGCGCGCTTCATCGACCGCGTCGGCAAGGGCATTCGCGGTGCGCCGCGCGATGCGCTGATTGCCGATATCGCCCCGGTCGGCCTGCGCGGCGCGAGCTTTGGCCTGCGGCAGTCGCTCGACACCATCGGCGCCTTCGTCGGGCCGCTCGCGGCGATCGGCCTGATGTGGTGGACGGCGGACAATTTTACGATCGTGTTCTGGGTGGCGGTGCTGCCGGCGTTCTTGTCGTTTGGACTGATCGCCTTCGCCGTGAACGAGCCACAGCCGGACCCGAGCCGGGAGCCTGCGAAGAATCCGCTCAATCTGGCCGCGATGCGACAACTCGGAACGGTGTACTGGCGCGTCGTCGCGGTCGGCATCGTCTTCACGCTCGCGCGCTTCAGTGAGGCCTTCCTGATCCTGCGCGCACAGAACATCGGACTCAACGCGATGTGGGTGCCGGCGGTGCTGGTGCTGATGAACATCGTCTATGCCCTGTCGGCCTATCCGGCCGGCGTGCTGTCGGACCGGATCAACAGGACCGGCCTGCTCGCACTCGGTCTGGTCTTCCTCGCCAGCGCCGACCTCGCGCTGGCGCTGCTGCCGAATCTGGCTGGCCTCGCGCTCGGGGTCGCGCTGTGGGGGCTGCATATGGGATTGACGCAAGGACTGCTCTCGGCCCTCGTCGCCGACGCAGCCCCCCCGAGCCTGCGCGGCACCGCATTCGGCTATTTCAACCTGTTCACCGGGCTTGCCTTGCTGGCCGCGAGCGTGATCGCCGGCGCGCTTTGGGACGCATTTGGTCCTGAAGGCACGTTCCTCGCAGGGCTTGGCTTCGCGCTGGTGTCGCTCGTGGGATTGCTCACGGTCGGCAACGGGCTGGCGGCGAAGGACAACCGATGATGGGAGGCGGTTGATCGTGCTGAGCGGAGTGCTTGCGATCGTGATCGGCAGTGCCCTGGGCGGCTGCGCGCGCTATTTTGTCTCCGGCGCGATCGCGCGGCGGCTGGGCGAGACGTTTCCGTGGGGCACCATGACCATCAACGTCTCGGGCGCCTTCCTCATCGGCGTTTTGGGCGCGCTGGCGACCCATCCGGGCTCTGTCTTCGCCTCACCCAATCCCTGGCTGTTCGCGGTGACCGGGTTTCTCGGCTGCTATACCACCGTGTCCTCGTTCAGCCTGCAAACGCTGACACTCGCGCGGAGCGGCGAGCCGCTCTCGGCGCTCGGCAATGTCGCATTCTCGGTCGGGCTGGGCCTCGCTGCCGTCAGCTGCGGCTTCCTCGTCGCCGACAGCTTTGGAGGGTAGAGGCGAATGAACGCTCCGTCCTCCGCCGATCGCTGGCGTAGCGCGATGCTCTACGCCTGGGTTGCCGCTGGCAGCATCGTCGGCGGTCTGACGCGCTATCTGGTCGGAATCGCGCTCGACACCGGGCCGGGCTTTCCTGTCGCGACGCTGTTCATCAATGCGACGGGCTCCCTGATCATCGGCTTCTACGCGACGCTGACCGGCCCCGACGGCCGCGTGCTGGCGCTGCCCGAGCACCGGCAATTCGTCATGACCGGGTTTTGCGGCGGCTACACCACCTTCTCGGCCTTCAGCCTGGAGACCTTCCGCCTGCTCCACGGCGGCATGAAGTACACGGCGCTCGCCTATGTCGCGGCGTCCGTCATCTGCTGGCTGGTATCGGTATGGGCAGGGCATATGATGGCGAGCCGCTACAATCGGCTGACAAGGAGCTGAACATGCAAATCCCCAATCAGGCAGTTTCGCTCCGGATCTTCATCGGCGAGAGCGACCATTTCAACGGCAAGCCGCTCTATGAAGCGATCGTGATGACGGCGCGCGAGCGACACCTGGCCGGCGCCACGGTGTTGCGCGGACCGATGGGCTTCGGCAAGTCGAGCCGGCTGCACACCTCGAAGATCCTGCGGCTGTCGGAAGACCTGCCGCTGCTGATCGAGATCGTCGACAGCGAGGACAACATCAATGCATTCCTGCCCATCCTCGATGGCATGATGTCGAGCGGGCTGATCACCTTGGAGAAGGTGCAGGTCCTGCAATATGGTGCGAAGGCCACGAGCTGATCACTCGGGCAGGGAACCCAAAGCCCGCCGTGTCCAGGAGGCGGAATGAACGACACTGTCACCAAGCCGAAAACCCGGACCAGGACCAAGGTCGAGCGGCCGAAGCTGCACAAGGTCATCCTGATCAACGACGACTACACGCCGCGCGAGTTCGTCACCCTGGTGCTGAAGGCCGAATTCCGCATGACCGAGGATCAGGCTTACAAGGTGATGATCACCGCTCACAAGCTGGGCGCCTGCGTGGTGGCCGTGTTCACCAGGGACGTCGCTGAGACCAAGGCCACGCGCGCCACCGACGCCGGCCGCGCCAAGGGCTACCCGCTGCTGTTCACGACGGAGCCGGAGGAATAGCGGTTCGGCCGGCCTGCACGTGCGCTTCTTCGGCGAGCCCGTACACGCGTTGCGCCTTGGAAAATCCCGCAATCGGGAATTCGCCGATATTCTGCCAATCGTGTTGGCAGACATTGGCGAAAGCTTCCGAGGCGACGACGGTGCGCGCCAGGCGGCCCGTGATCTTCTCCAGCCGCGCGGCGAGGTTGACGGCCGGGCCGATGCAGGTGAAGTCGAGCCGGTTGCCGCCGCCGATATTGCCGTAGAGGATGTTGCCGACATGCAGCGCGACGCCGAAGCGGAAGCGCTCGACGGCCTCGCCGACCGGAAACGCCAGCGCCTCGACGCTGGCACGGGATTCGCGCGCCGCCTCCAGCACGTGCGCGCAGACATGAGCGGCATCGCCGACATATTCGTCGATCGGGAACACCGCGAGCAGGCCGTCACCCATGAACTTCAGCACCTCGCCGCCATGGCCTCGGATCGCCGTGACCTGGCAGTCGAAATAGTGATTGAGGATCTGGACCACCGTCTCGGGCGGCAGCCGGTCCGACAGCGCGGTGAAGCCGCGCAGGTCCGACAGCCAGATCGCGGCCTGCATGGTGTCGTTGTGGCCACGGCGGATCTGGCCGCCGAGGATGCGCGCGCCGGCACGATTGCCGACATAGGTATCGAGCAGCATCTCGGCGGTGCGGCGCAGACTGATGATCTCGCTGATGCGCGCGAGCGGCGTCACGAGGGAACGAATCGCCGCGATGTCGTCGTCGCTGAAGCCGCCGGGCTGCTGCGTGATCCAGCTCGTCGCGTGGATGGAGCCGTCGAGAAACGGCACCGGCACCGCGACATAGTCGGTCGCGCCCTCGGCTCGCATGTCGTCGAGGAACGGAAACCGCTTGCTGTCGGGATCGCTTGCGCGTCCCCTCACCTCGATGCCCTGCTCGAACACGACTCGGAGCGGACTGCGGGCAAATTCGGGCGTGTCCAGGATCTCGAAATCGACGCTGCCGATTTCGACTCCCTCGCCCTGCCGCCAGATGAAGTTGCGGCCGAAAACTTCGGGATGCAGCGTACGGATGAAGATGCCGAACCGCCACAGCGGCAGGCCGGCCGCGACCAGACGTTCGCAGAAATCGGCAATCCCTACGGCCGGCTCTTGAGCCGCCCAAACGCCGTCGATCAGCCAGTTGCAGATGTGCTGAAGCTCAGAGCTGTTCATGGCCGCATTTGCGGACGAAGTCGATGGCCCGTCAAGCTGCGCGGTGGGCTAGTACCGCGACATCAACGCCCGACCTGCCCGCGGTCGCGCAGGAAGTGATCCGCCAGCACGCAAGCCATCATGGCCTCCCCGACCGGGACGGCACGGATGCCGACGCAGGGGTCATGGCGGCCCTTGGTGAAGATCTCGGTCTCGGCGCCTTGCCGATCAACGGTGAGACGCGGCTGCAGGATCGACGAGGTCGGCTTCACCGCGAAGCGAACCACCACTGGCTGTCCGGTGGAGATGCCGCCCAGCACACCGCCGGCATGGTTGGACAGGAAGCGCGTGCCGTCATTGCCGGTGCGCATCTCGTCCGCGTTCTCCTCGCCGGTGAGCTCTGCCGCGCCAAAGCCGGCACCGATCTCGACGCCCTTCACCGCGTTGATGCTCATCATCGCGGCCGCGAGATCGGAGTCGAGCTTGGCGTAGATCGGCGCGCCTAGCCCCGCCGGCACGCCTTCGGCGACGACCTCGATCACCGCGCCGATGGAGGATCCGCTCTTGCGGATGCCGTCGAGATAGGTCTCGAAGAATGCGGCCTTGTCCTTGTCGGGACAGAAGAACGGATTCCTGGCGACCTCGTCCCAGTCCCACTTGCCGCGATCGATCTTGTACGGGCCGATCTGCACCAGCGCGCCGCGCACCTTCACGTCGGGCAGGACTTTTCGCGCGATCGCGCCGGCGGCAACGCGCATCGCGGTCTCGCGTGCGGAGGAGCGACCGCCGCCGCGATAGTCGCGCAGGCCGTATTTGGCTTCATACGTGAAGTCGGCATGGCCCGGACGAAACTTGTCTTTGATCTCGGAATAGTCCTTGGAGCGCTGGTCGGTGTTCTCGATCAGGAGCCCGATCGGCGTGCCCGTCGTCACCTGCGCGCCGGTTTCCGGATGCGCCATCACGCCGGACAGGATTTTCACCTGATCCGCCTCCTGGCGCTGGGTGGTGAAGCGCGACTGTCCGGGCCGGCGGCGGTCGAGGTCCTTCTGGATGTCGGCCTCGGTGAGCGGGATCATGGGCGGACAGCCGTCGACCACGCAGCCGATCGCCACCCCGTGGCTCTCGCCGAAGGTGGTGACGCGGAACATGTGGCCGAAGGTGTTGAAGGACATGCCGAACTGCCGCCTAGCGTTGACGTTTTACATAAACGTTGTTTGTCAACGTTCGTAGCCCTGAGGGGCATGGCGTTCAACCCCGTTCCCGTCATTCCGGGGCGCCCGGAGGGCGAACCCGGAATGACGAAGAACTCAGGCCTAGCTAAACTTCTCCAGCCGCCCGTCGCGGAACATGTAGACGGCGCCCTGCTCGATAAAGAGTTCGGCTGCGCTGGCAGGGGTCTCGATGCCTAGGGCCACCATCAGTGCCCTGCAGGTGCCACCATGGGCAACCGCGACGGTGTCGACCAGGAGCGACTCGTACCAGTCCAGCATGCGCAGCTGCACCGCCGCGTAGGTCTCGCCACCTGCGGGCGCGACCGTCCATTTGTCGGCGAGACGCCTCGCATAGACGTCGGGATCGGAAGCCTCGCTCTCGGCAAGCGTCAGACCTTCCCAGGTGCCGTAGCCGATCTCGCGCAGGCGATCGTCGAGCGAATAGTCCGAAAGAGGCAATTCGAGCTTGGCGCGCGCGAGTTCCATGGTTTGGCGCGCGCGGCCGAGCGGGCTCGATACGTAAGGCAGCGCCGCCTTGTCCTTGCTCTCACGCTTGAACAGATCGGCCAGAACGCCGGCAGCGTGCACGGCCTGACCGCGGCCGCGGGCGTTCAGCGGGACGTCCTTGGTGCCCTGGAGCCGGCCGAGCGCGTTCCATTCGGTCTCGCCATGGCGCAGGAAGTAGATCGTGGGCACGGCCATTCCAGATTCGAGGCTAGTCCTTCCCACCCAGCGAGATGTCCGGCGCGTCGGGCCGCTTCATGCCGAGCACGTGATAGCCGGAATCGACATGATGCACCTCGCCGGTGACGCCGCGCGAGAGGTCGGAGAGGAAATACAGCGCGCTGTTGCCGACGTCCTCGGTGGAGACGTTGCGCCGCATCGGCGCGTTGTATTCGTTCCACTTCAGTATATAGCGGAAGTCGCCGATGCCGGACGCGGCGAGCGTCTTGATCGGACCTGCCGAGATGGCGTTGACGCGGATGTTCTTCTCGCCGAGATCGGCGGCGAGATAGCGCACGCTGGCCTCCAGCGCCGCCTTCGCCACGCCCATGACGTTGTAGTGCGGCATCCACTTCTCGGCGCCGTAATAGCTGAGCGTGATCAGCGAGCCGCCATCCGTCATCAGCTTCTCGGCGCGCTGCGCCACGGCCGTGAAAGAGTAACAGGAGATCAGCATCGACTTCGAGAAATTCTCCTGCGTGGTGTCGACGTAGCGGCCGTCGAGCTGCTCGCCATAGGCGATCGCGTGCACCAGAAAGTCGATCTTGCCCCACTTCTCCTTCAGCACGGCAAAGGCGGCGTCGATGGTCGCGGCATCCGTCACGTCGCAATGGCCGAGCACGAGCCCACCGATCTCGGCGGCAAGCGGCTCGACGCGCTTCTTCAGCGCATCGCCCTGATAGGTGAAGGCGAGCTCAGCACCGGCCGCGTGGCATGCCTTGGCGATGCCCCAGGCGATCGAGCGGTTGTTGGCGACGCCGAGGATCACCCCGCGCTTGCCTTGCATCAGACCTGAATTCTGCGCCATTTTGACCGTCCCGTCGAACTCTCGTTGAGGTCTGGAGGTACACCAGCCCTCCCCTGCGGTACAGCCCTAATACGCGGCGTTAACGCTGTTTCGAGTGCCGGAATAGCCGTTCCGCTCGGGTGTTATGATCGCTATAGGCGCTCGCGCCGAACGTTGGGACTTCAAGATCACAATGAACGCGTTTCGGCAGAGTGTGGAAGTCATGATCCCGGCGCTGCGCCGCTACGCCCGCGGGCTCACGCGCGATGCCGATGCGGCCGACGATCTGGTGCAGGATACATTGGTGCGCGCGCTGCGTTCGGAACGCCTGTTTCTCGGAGGCGATGTCAGGAGCTGGCTCTATACGATCCTGACCAACCTCAACAAGAACCGGCGACGCTCACTGGCAAGGCGGCCGCAATTCATGCCGCTGACAGAGAACAACCCGGATGCCAGCGGGACAGAGGCCGAAGGACGTGACATCGAGCGGGCACTGGCCACCCTCGTCGAGGAACAGCGTTCGGTGCTGCTCCTGGTGATGCTGGAAGGCATGAGCTATCGCGAGGTCGCCGACATCCAGGGCGTGCCGATCGGCACCGTGATGTCGCGCCTGGCACGCGCAAGGGCCCACGTGAAAGCCTCGCTGGAAGGTGAGCGCCCGGCGCTCAGGCGGGTGAAATGAGGACAGCGTGATGCATCTCACATCGTGCGCCCGCAACCTGCCGAGGGCGCGAGCGAAGTTGAGCCACAAACGATTTTTTGGGCCGCAGAGCCAGAGACGACCGATATGAACGACCGCAACATTCCAATCACCGAAGACGAGCTGCACGCCTATGTCGACGGCGAGCTGCCGGCCGAACGTCGCGCCGACGTCGAGGCCTGGCTCGCCGCCCACCCTGACGATGCCGAGCGGGTTCAATCCTGGCGGACCATGGCCGAGATGCTGCACGCCCGCTACGATTCCGTCGCACAGGAGCCGGTGCCGGCGCGGCTTGAGCTGGAGCGGCTGGAACGCCGCCCGCGGCAATGGCTCTATGGCGCCGCCGCGGCGGCGTTGGTGGCCTTCGTCGCCGGCGGCACGGCCGGCTGGGTGGCACATGGCGCCGCCAATGCGCCCTCCACGTTCCAGAGCCTTACGGCGGACGCGCTCGATGCCCACCGCCTCTATGTCGTCGAGGTCCGCCATCCCGTCGAAGTCGGCGGCAACGAGCGTGACCATCTTCAGGCCTGGCTGACCCGGCGCTGCGGCTGGACGGTGTTCGCTCCGAACCTGGAGGCGAGCGGTCTGAAGCTCGTCGGCGGCCGGCTTCTGCCCGGGCCGAACGGTCCGGCGTCGTTCCTGATGTATGAGGGCGCTTCGGGTGAGCGGTACACGATCTACGCCACCAGGACCGACAATGGTGCGACGCAGATGCGCTACGCCAGAACGGACAAGGACGGAGCGCTGTTCTGGGCCGAACGCGGCGTCGGCTACGTCGTCAGCGGCGGCGGTGATCGCGAGCGGCTGACCAAGGTGGCGCAGGCCGTGTACGACCAGGCAGAGAAGAACGGCACCTGACAGCAGCGCGATGGCCGAAGCCACGCCTTGGGCGTGCTTCTTGGGCGTGCTTCGAGACGCATGCCTCGATTCCGACATTGAAAATTTGGAATCAAGACATCGGCGCGTCTCATTATCGCACCGGATGGTCACGCGAAAATGAGCAGCGTTCGATCCGCCGATCGACGCGGGCGGCCTCGATTGGGGCTTTTGGTACCGCGCTGGTCCCCCTCTCGAGGCCGCACCTTATTCTCGGCTGCCCGCTGGACAGCCGACACGTCTTGAAGTCAGCATCGACGTGCGATGCGCTTCAGGCGCAAGTTGAGCATCATCCTTTCGAGAAGAGAATGCTCTGATCGCCGAGGTGGCCTCGGATAGCGCCCTAGCCGAGCCCGCTCCGCGGATTGTAGGGGTGGTGGTCCCGCCACTTCTCCATCAATGCTTCGAGCTCGGCGTCGTTCCCGTCCGGTAGCATAATCCTGATGGTGACGAAGAGATCTCCGGTTCCACCAGCTTTCGACAAGCCCTTGCCCTTGAGGCGGAACGTCCGGCCGCTGGAGGTGTTCTTCGGAACCGAAAGCTCCACGGCATTGCCCAGGGTGGGCACGCGCACCTTACCGCCGAGGACCGCCTCATACAGCGTCACCGGCAGGTCGATCCTGAGGTCGGCGCCCTCGACCTTGAAGAACGGGTGCGGCGCGATGTTGATGGTGATCAGGAGATCGCCGGGCGGATGGCCCTGCGCGCTCTCGCCCTGCCCCCGGAGCCGAATCTGCTGGCCCTCGGTGACGCCGGCCGGAATCTTGACGTTGAGCTCCTTGCCCGTCGGCAGCCGGACGCGCTTCTCGCCACCCTTGGCCGACTCTTCCAGCGAGACGGACATGGCGACATTCACATCGAGATCGAGCCCAATGCCGCCGGTATCGAATTCGAACTGGGCGCCGCCGCCGGCCCCAGGCCGGGCGCCGCGCACCCCGCCGCCGAACATGCTGTTGAGGATATCCTCGAACGCGCCGCCGCCCGGGCCGCCACCCGCACCGCCGCTCCGGAACGTATAGCTTTCGAACCCGCCGGGTCCCGCGCGGCCGCGCGGCCCCCCGCCGCCAGGAAAACCCTGGAAGCGCGGCTTGCCCTCGGCATCAATCTCGCCGCGGTCAAACTGCTTGCGCTTGTCCTCGTCGCCGAGGATCTCGTTGGCCGAGTTGATCTCGGCGAAGCGCTCGGCAGCCTTCGGATCACCCTTGTTGCTGTCCGGATGGTGCTTCTTGGCCAGCTTGCGATAGGCGCTCTTGATCGCGGCAGCGCTGGCGCCCCGCGGCACCCCCAAGACCTCATAGGGGTCGCGCATTCGTCACGTCTCCTTCAAGAAATCGAATTGTTCAAAGGGCTCCCCGGCCCCACCTGCGGATCATGTGGGAAGAGAGTGGCATTTTTGCAACTAGGAGCGCGCTGAAGCTCTACGTTTGGAGCATGATCTTGTCGGAAAACCGGCTCCCACTTTTCCGGATCATGCTCAGCTCCGCCACGGCTTTAGCGTATGAATCTGCCAACGGCCACGGCTGCTTTGGCAACCGGCGCCCTGCAGCCAGCTTTCGGTGCTGCCGTTGACGTAGCTCGCCAGGAAGTCGCGGCATCTGCGTCCGTCCTCGGCGGCATAGGACTGGGCGATCGGCGTCACCGAGCCGCGCGCCCCGGTCTCGGGATTCTCCCAGTGCTGGCTGGAATCCTTGTCGCCCTTGCTGAGCACGTCGGAGGCGGCATTGCGCGCGAAGGCGAGATCGGTCTCGGTCGGCGCCGCGTCTCTCGCCGGCCCCGCGATCGAGCCGGTGAGATCGCTGTCGTCAGTTTTAACGTAGGCATTCGTGTCGTTGCGGGAGAAGCTGCAGCCGCCGGCGCCGAGCCCGATCAGAATCATCGTCATGACGAGGCCGGAGGGCCGGATCGCCGATAGGCCAACGCGTTCCCATGCCCTATATAGGGCGGTAGCGGACAAGGACGCATTTTGGGCCGCGGGACGCAACTCGGACTCCAGACATGACCGACACGACCTCGATGAAACACCAGACATCCTTAACATCCGGTGATTTCACCGCCGCCGACGAGCCATTTGCGCTGTTCGAGGCCTGGCTGAACGAGGCGACCAAGAGCGAGCCGAACGATCCGAATGCCATGGCGCTCGCAACCGTCGACCCTGACGGGCTGCCTGACGTCCGCATGGTGCTGATGAAGGGCTTCGATACCGAAGGTTTCGTCTTCTACAGCCACATCGCCAGCCAGAAGGGCCGCGAACTCGCCGCAAATCCTAAGGCAGCGTTACTCTTTCACTGGAAGTCGCTGCGCCGTCAGGTCCGCATCCGCGGCAACGTGACGCCGGTGACCGACACCGAGGCCGACGCCTATTTCGCCACCCGCCCCAAGCAGGCCCAGATCGGTGCCTGGGCGAGCAAGCAGTCGCAGGAGCTGGAGAGCCGCTTCGCCTTCGAGCAGGCCATCGCCAAGGTCGCAGCCAGATATGTCATCGGCGAAGTGCCGCGTCCGCCGGGCTGGAGCGGCTGGCGCATCACGCCGCTGCGCATCGAATTCTGGCACGACCGCCCCTTCCGTCTGCACGACCGTATCGAATTTCGCCGTGACGCCGCCGACCAGAAATGGTCCAAGACGCGGATGTACCCTTGATCCCCATGTTGAACCTTGCTTCGAGCTTTGGGCCGACCTGAAAGATGTCCATGCCGCATTCGTCCAACGCGCCGCGTCGTACGCTGCTCCTGACCGGAGCAAGCCGCGGCATCGGCCACGCCACCGTGATCCGCTTTTCCTCGGCGGGATGGCGCGTCATCACCTGCTCGCGGCATCCCTTCCCGGAGGACTGCCCGTGGGACGCGGGGCCCGAGGACCACATCCAGGTCGACCTTGGCAATCCCCAGGACACTGCGCGCGCGATCTCCGAAATCCGCAACCGGCTCGAGGGCGGCACGCTGCATGCTCTGGTCAACAACGCCGCGATCTCGCCGAAGGGCCCGGGCGGCTCCCGACTCGGCTCCGTCGACACCGACCTCGACACCTGGACGCATGTCTTCCATGTCAACTTCTTCGCGCCGATCATGATCGCACGCGGGCTGATCGAGGAATTGAAGGCGGCCAGGGGCTCGGTCGTCAACGTCACCTCGATCGCGGGCTCGCGCGTGCACCCCTTCGCGGGCGCCGCCTACGCCACCTCGAAGGCGGCGCTCGCCTCGCTGACGCGCGAGATGGCCTCCGACTTCGGCCGCGTCGGCGTGCGCGTCAACGCAATCGCCCCGGGCGAGATCGACACCTCGATCCTGTCGCCAGGCACCGAGAAGATCGTCGAGCAGCAGATCCCGATGCACCGCCTCGGCACGCCCGACGAAGTGGCAAAAATCATCTACGTGCTGTGCACGGACACCAGCTCTTACGTCAACGGCGCCGAAATCCACATCAACGGCGGCCAGCACGTTTAGCGGTGAGCGTCATTCCGGGGCGATGCGAAGCACCGAACTCCGATGCGCCCTTGCGCATACGAGAATCTCGAAATTCCGGGTTCGGTCCTGCGGACGACCCGGAATGACGGATGAATTGATCAGCTGATTTCGCCGTAGCTTGGGCCGGAAGTCAGGCGATCCAGACAACGCCGCCGCAAGGCCTGGATCGCCCTTACCTTCCGTTCCTCAATCGAGTCGAATCCGACGCGACCTCTCGCGCGGCCGCGGAGCGGCCGTGCTGAATGCAGTCGAGCAGTCGTCGTCGTTCTCACCATCGAGCAGCGGAGCACCACAGTGCCGGCACATGCGTGCCGACATCGACGGCGCCTTGCCGCTCGCCACGACCTGACGATAGTTCGCCAGATCGATGACGTTGCGGGGCGACGTTATGTGTTTTTCAACCATGGCTGTTCCTCGCGGCTACGCACTGCTTATCGCAGACAAGTTTCGCGCAAACGTTCAGCCCACCGCTCAAATTTTACCGGAGGAATTGCGGCACAACGCGGACATCACCGCGCCGCCTCAATCCCGATCTATTCTGCGACACGATCCACCGTGTCTCTGCGAGCGGCGAAAGGTCTCGGTAGGGATTTTTGCTCGAGACTCCTACAGCCACTTCTTCCATTTGAAGATCCAGTACGGGACGACCGCGGCGATCAGCATCATCACCAGCGCCATCGGATAGCCGTGCACCCATTCGAGTTCCGGCATCACCTTGAAGTTCATGCCGTAAACCGAGGCGATCAGCGTCGGCGGCATCAGAACGACGGCCATCACCGAGAACAACTTGATGATGTTGTTCTGCTCGAGATTGACGACGCCGAGCATGGCGTCGAGCACGAAGGTGATCTTGTTGGAAAGATAGGAGGCGTGGTCGGTCAGCGAGGCGACGTCGCGCTGCATGGTCTTGAGCTGCTCGCGCATGTCCTTCGACCATTTCACGCCCTCGACCACCGCGGACAGGAACGTCACGACGCGACCGATCGACACCAGACTCTCGCGAACCTTCGAGGTCAAATCGCCTTTGCGGCCGATCGAGATCAGGATCTGGGAGTACCTTTTTGCCTGCCCATGGCGCTCGCTCTCGGGCTCGAAGATGTCATGCGAGACCTGGTCGATCTCGGCGCCGCATCGCTCCAGAATGTCCGCGCAGCGGTCGATCACCGCGTCCAGCAGCTCCATCAGCACCATCTCGCCGGTGATCGAAGGCGTGCAGGAGCGGGAGAGCTTGGCCTCGACCAGGGCGAACGGCTTCGGCAGGTCGTACCGCACCGTCACCAGGCGGTGGTCGCCGAGGATGAACGTCACCGCCGTGGTCCTGGGCATGTCGGTATCGGAGTGGCACATCAGCGTCGCAGTCATGTAACGCGCGCCGTTCTCCATGTAGAGGCGGCTGGAGATCTCGATCTCCTGCATGTCTTCCCGGGTCGGGATCGCGATGCCCGCGAGCCGCTCCACCGCCTTGTCCTCAGCCGCGGTCGGATTGACCAGGTCGATCCAGACCGCGTTCTCCGGCACGGCCGCAAGATCCTCGATGACAGCCTTCTTGAGGGCGGACTCCGAGGGAACAAATACCGAAAACATGAAAAGCTCCAGAGATCCTGCGACAGCCAGCCCTTAGCGCGATTCTGGCAGGTTCACGATGACAACAACATTAACGGAGCGTTTGGACTTGTGGCGATCCGAGGCTCAACTGTGACACGGAATCGACAGTTCGGCGTATCCAGCCGAAAAACCCGCACAACACCGCAAATTTTGCGGCAGAAAAGCCACAGCTGGGCTCTCGTAGCGCGGGAAAAGCCCTTCAGAGCTGGAATTGTGGCAGATTTCAACGATAATGAGATTAACGGAGTCGAGGAACTTGGGCGTCAAGCTCAAGCCTTCCGCACGGTATTGTTTTGATTGGAACCAAACCATGTCGTCGCTGAAAGTTATGTTGGGGATTTTGGCCGCCGGCCTGATGCTGTCGGGCTGCATGCAGGCCACTCACTATGAGGCGACCGACACCAAGGCCTTCAAGCCGAAGGACAAGGAACTCCTCGCCAAGGTCAGATACGAGAACACCCCGGTCGCAGAGCCGTTCCGCCGCGCCATCGTCGAATACCACCGCAAGGAATCGCCGGGCTCGATCGTGGTCGATTCCGACAACCATTACCTCTATTACGTGCTCGATGGCGGCAAGGCGATCCGCTACGGCATCACCGTTGGCGAAGAGGCCATGGCCTGGTCGGGCATCGCCAAGGTGGGCAGCAAGACCGAGTGGCCGGCCTGGCACCCCACCCCCGGCGAAATTTCGCGTCTGGGCGTGCCGACCTATGTCGCCCCCGGCCCGGACAATCCGATGGGCTCCCGCGCGCTGTACCTCTATTCAGGCGGCAAGGACACGCTGTTCCGCATCCACGGCACCAACCAGCCGGAATATATCGGCGCCTCGATCTCGTCGGGCTGCATCCGCCTGACCAACGAGGACGCGATCGATCTCTATGATCGCGTCAAGGTTGGCACCCTGGTCGTGGTGCTCGAGCCCAAGCACGGCGACTCGCCGTACAATTCGCGACTGGCGCTCGGCAACAGCCAAACCGGCCAGGCGGCCAGCTACTGATCGCCTCCGACCTCTGGACAACAAAAGGCGCCGGTTTTACCGGCGCTTTTTTGTTACCTGCTTGGACGATTGAGGCTTCTTGGCAGGAAGCGATTTCTCTTCAGGTGAAGACGATTTCTCCGCCGGCTCGTTGTCAGCACCTTCCTTCGCCTCTGGCTTGGCAGCGACCTCGCGTGGCGGCGCCTCCTCGGGGCGCTCCGCCGGCAATAGCGGGGCGATCTGCGGCAGCGGATCCCAGACGTTCCACTGGCAGATGCGGTAGTCGTTGCGCCGCTGCGCCAGGTCGAGATGAACGTGATCCTCATGGTACCAGTCCGAGCCAGGACCGAGCACGGTGGAAAAGCGCGCGCAGACCGAGTGCAGTACACGCTCCCGAACGTCGCGCGACAGGGTGCGGTCGGTGAGGCCGATCGACTGCCCATTGGCGAGCTTGATGGCGCGGATGTCGATGGCATTGGCCTTGCCGTGCTCGGACAGCAGTGCGCCAGCGACGCGGTTGCGGCCGCGGCACTCGAAGGAATCGAAATTATCGAGGTCGCTGATGGGCGAGCCGAGGCTGGTGGCCACCGGCACCATGTCCTTGCGCAGCCAATCGGCGATCGCCGAGGCCATGGTGCAGCGAAGGATGGCCGCCGGCTTGACCGTTACCTTGCGCTTGTCCGGCAGCACGACCGCTTCCAGCCGCACCAGATCCTCGCCGCCGCAGGCGCCGGGGCCGCGGATGTCCGGGATCGAGGGCGCGATCGCGATGTCCTCCGTCAGTGCGAGGCGGCAGGCTGAGGCCTGTTTCTCGGGTGGCGGCGCAGCCTCGGCAGGTTTTCCGGCGCTCGGCTGATCGGAAGACGGCTTTCCCGCGGCCTCCGGCGGAGCCTCGTCAGAAGCTTTCGGCGCCTCCTCGGGACGGGGTCTCGGTAAGGGGATCTTGACGGAATGAACCACCGCACGCGGCCGTGGTGCGACAAAGCCAAAGATGTCCATCGGCGCACCATGTTTTCGCGCCTCTGCCCTCTCGGGGGGCACAAGCAACAGCCCGAGCGCGGCGGTAACCATTGCCGCGCCGACGGACATATAGCCGCGACAAGACCATTTGCGGCGAAAGTCCAGCACGCTAAAAGTCATGACAAGTCTTTGGCCCAATGCTGAGAGCGACAACGCGCCCAGCGACTTTTCGGAGGAACGTCGGAATGCTCGGTTTGATGCAAGATTGGCCCCTGCTCTGCCACCGGATCATCGAACACGCCGCCAGGATTCATGGCAAGCAGGAGGTGGTCACGCGCTCGGTGGAGGGACCGATCCACCGCACCAACTACGCCGAGATCCACAAGCGCGCCCTCAAGGTCTCGCAGATGCTGGAACGAGACGGCATCAAGCTCGGCGACCGGGTCGCAACGATCGCCTGGAACACCTGGCGCCATCTCGAGGTCTGGTACGGCATCATGGGGATCGGCGCCATCTGCCACACGGTCAATCCGCGCCTTTTCCCGGAGCAGATCGCCTGGATCATCAATCATGCGCAGGATCGCATCGTGATGACCGACATCACCTTCGTTCCGATCTTGGAGAAGATCGCCGACAAGCTGCCGAGCGTGGAGCGCTACGTCGTGCTCACCGACAAGGCGCATATGCCCGAGACCACGCTGAAGAACGTGGTCGCCTACGAGGACTGGATCGCCGAGGCCGACGGCAAATTCAAATGGAAGGAGTTCGACGAGAACACGGCAGCCGCGATGTGTTACACCTCCGGCACGACCGGCGATCCCAAGGGAGTGCTGTACTCGCATCGCTCCAACGTGTTGCACGCGCTGATGGCCAACAATGTCGACGCGCTCGGCACGAGCGCGTCCGAGACAATGCTGCCGGTGGTTCCGCTGTTCCATGCCAACAGCTGGGGCATCGCCTTTTCCGCGCCCTCGCAGGGCACCAAGCTGGTCATGCCCGGCGCCAAGCTGGACGGCGCCTCGGTCTATGAGCTGCTCTCGACCGAGAAGGTGACGCACACCGCGGGCGTGCCGACCGTGTGGCTGATGCTGCTTCAGCACATGGCCGCCAACAATCTCAAGCTGCCGGATCTGAAGATGGTGATCTGTGGCGGCTCGGCGATGCCGCGCTCGATGATCAAGGCCTTCCTCGACATGGGCTCCAACGTCCGTCACGCCTGGGGCATGACCGAGATGAGCCCGATCGGCAGCGTCGCGGCGCTGAAGCCTCCGTTCCACAATGCGACGGGCGATGCCAAGCTCGACGTGCTCCAGATGCAGGGTTATGCGCCCTTCGCGGTGCAGATGAAGATCACCGACGATGCCGGCAAGGAGCTGCCCTGGGACGGCAAAACCTTCGGCCGCCTCAAGGTCTCCGGGCCTGCCGTGGCCAAGGCCTATTACCGGGTCGACACCAACATCCTCGACGAGGAAGGCTTCTTCGACACCGGGGACGTCTCGACGATCGACGAGGACGGCTACATGCGGATCACCGACCGTTCCAAAGACGTGATCAAGTCCGGCGGCGAGTGGATCTCCTCGATCGACCTCGAAAACCTCGCAGTCGGCCATCCGGCCGTGGCCGAGGCCGCCGTGATCGGCGTATTCCACCCCAAATGGGACGAACGGCCGCTTCTGATCGTGCAGCTCAAGCAGGGCCAGCAGGCCACCCGCGAGGACATTCTCAAATACATGGAGGGCAAGATCGCCAAATGGTGGATGCCCGACGACGTTGCCTTCGTCGAAGGTATTCCGCATACGGCCACCGGCAAGATCCTGAAGACGGCGCTGCGCGACCAGTTCAAGGATTATCGCTTCCCGAACGCGGCGGCGTAACACCCCACACGTCATTCCGGGGCGATGGCAACGGCATCGAACCCGGAATCTCGAGATTCCGGGTTCGCCCTTCGGGCGCCCCGGAATGACGGGCACTCACCGTCCGTCTCCCTTGAATTTGCCGCCGCGCCGTGGTCTCAACAAACCATCGTCGCGCCAGATCGGCCGGCATCGCCAACCCCGGCAGAGCTTCACCCGATGGCCCGCAGGTTTTCCGCTCCCTATCAGTCGGAGCCCGTGTCCAGCCTCGCGAACTGGGCGCGCAATCTGGCCGTGTTCGCGGTAGTGGCGGTGGTGGTGTCGGTCATCGTCGTGCGCTTCGATTTCCTGGAGCCGAAGCCGGCGCTTGCGACTTTCTTCGGCGGGCTCGCAATCACCAGCCTGTCGATCTTGTTCGGGCTCGCGGGCTTTGCCGCGATCTGGCAGAACGGCTCGCGGGGCTTGGCGCGCATCCTGCTCGCCTTCCTGATCGACGGGGCAATCCTCGCCTACCCCGCCTATCTGGCCTTTCAATATCGCAAGCTGCCGTCGATCTACGACATCACCACCGACCCGATCGATCCGCCGCGCTTCGACGCGCTGGCGCGCCTGCGCACCGGCGAGGGCACCAACACTGCGGTCTATGCCGGCCTCTACTCGGCGGAGCAGCAGCGCCACTTCTATCCCGACATCGAGCCCGTCGAGCTCGAGATTTCCGCCGACCGCGCCTATGCAATCGCGCTCAAGCTTGTGCACAAACGCAAATGGCTCGTCATCGACGAGCGCGCGCCGCAGCCGCCGCGCCGCATCGGCCGCATCGAGGCGGTGGCGCGCACGCCGATCATGGGTCTTCGCGAGGACGTTTCGATAAGAGTCGTGCCGGATGGCGATGATTCACGGGTCGATATGCGCTCCGCCTCGCGCAATTTCGACAGCGATCTCGGCAGCAACGCCGCGCGCATCAAGAAATTCATCGACGATCTCAACACCGCCGCCGATGCCGACGCGCTCAAGCCCGTGAAGAAGACGCCGGTCGCGCCGCCCAAGGCGCCGGCAAAGACGGTGAAAAAATAGCGAACTGGCGAGTGGCGAATAGCGAATGGAGAAACGCAATTCGCCACTCCCTATTCGCCATTCGCTCCTACGCCAGCCGATACGTCCCGCCGATCACGGGATCGCCATCGGTCGCGACCACCCCTCGCGCAACCAGGTCTTCGAGGTGCGCCAGCACGGAGTAGCCGGCGGCCGTCGTCAGCCTCGGATCGATACCGATATAGATCGCGCGGACCATGGTCGGGATGTCGGCCTCGCCCTTGGCGAGGCGGTGCAGGATCGAGGCCTCACGCGCCTTGCGGTGACGGATCAGGAAGCGCACGAAGCGCTGGCCCTCGGAGATCTCGGGGCCGTGGCCCGAGAAATAGAGATCCTCCTCGCGTGCCGCGAGCCGGTCCAGCGAGTCCATGTAGTCGATCATCGAACCGTCGGGCGGCGCCACGATAGAGGTCGACCAGCCCATCACGTGATCGCCGACGAAGTTGAACTTTCGCTCGGGCCAGGCGAATGCCAGATGATTGGCCGTGTGGCCGGGCGTCGCCACGGCCTCGAGCCGCCAGCCGTCGCCTTCAACGACGTCGCCGTGTGCGAGGTTGACGTCTGGCGCAAAATCGCGGTCGGCGCCGGATTCCGGATTGTGCTTCTCGCTCTCGAAACGCGGGCGCGAGGCGCGATGCGGGCCTTCGGCATAGACCGGCGCACCTGTCGCCTGCTTGATGCGCGCGGTGTTCGGCGAATGGTCGCGATGGGTGTGGGTGACGAAGATATGGCTCACCGTCTCGCCGCGCACGGCATCGAGCAGTGCAGCCGCATGCGCCTCATCGTCCGGACCGGGATCGATGATCGCAACATTGCCCCTGCCGACGATGTAGCTGACCGTGCCGGTAAAGGTGAACGGGCTCGGATTGTTGCAGAGAACGCGCCGCACGCCGGGGCGGACCTCCTCGACGAGGCCGGGCTTCAGCGGAAAGTTGCGGTTGAACGGGACGTCGTCGTTGTCGGACATGGCTTCTTCTTTGTTCTTTGACGTCATTCCGGGGCGCCCGAAGGGCGAACTCAGATGCGCGCTTGCGCACCCGAGTATCTCGAGATTCCGGGTTCGATGGTTGCATCGCCCCGGAATGACGGAGAACCAAATCAGAAAAACGCCTGAATGCCCGTGATCGCGCGGCCCAGGATCAGGGCGTGGACGTCGTGGGTGCCCTCGTAGGTGTTGACCGTCTCGAGATTATGGACGTGGCGCATCACGTGATATTCGATCGAGATGCCGTTGCCGCCGTGCATGTCGCGGGCGGTGCGGGCGATGTCGAGGGCCTTGCCGCAATTGTTGCGCTTCATGATCGAGATCATCTCGGGCGCGAACTTGCCCTCATCCATCAGGCGGCCGACGCGAAGCGAGCCCTGAAGGCCGAGCGCGATCTCGGTCTCCATGTCGGCGAGCTTCTTCTGCACGAGCTGGGTCGCGGCGAGCGGCTTGCCGAACTGCTTGCGATCGAGCGTGTACTGGCGGGCGCGATGCATGCAGTCCTCGGCGGCACCAAGCGCACCCCAGGAGATGCCGTAACGGGCGCGGTTGAGGCAGCCGAACGGGCCCTTCAGGCCGGAGACATTGGGCAGCAGGGCGTCTTCCGGAACCACGACGCCGTCCATCACGACCTCGCCGGTGATCGAGGCGCGCAAGGACAGCTTGCCGCCGATCTTCGGAGCGGAGAGGCCCTTCATGCCCTTCTCCAGCACGAAACCGCGGATCTGGTTGTCGTGCGCGGCCGACTTGGCCCACACCACGAACACGTCGGCGATCGGCGCGTTCGAGATCCACATCTTGCTGCCGGTGAGGCGATAGCCGTCCGAAACCTTCTCCGCACGGGTTTTCATGCCGGCCGGATCGGAGCCGGCGTCAGGCTCCGTCAGGCCGAAGCAGCCGACCCACTCGCCGCTGGCGAGCTTCGGCAGGTACTTCTTGCGCTGGTTCTCGTCGCCATAGGCGTAGATCGGGTACATTACCAGCGAGGACTGCACCGAGTTCATCGAGCGATAACCGGAATCGACCCGCTCGATCTCGCGCGCGACGAGGCCATAGGCGACGTAGCTCGCATTGGCGCAGCCATATTCCTCCGGCAGCGTGATGCCGATCAGGCCGAGCTCGCCCATCTCGTTGAAGATCTCGCGGTCGGTCTTCTCTTCGAGATAGGCCTTGGAGACCCGCGGCAGCAGCTTGTCCTGGGCGTAGGCGCGGGCGGTGTCGCGCACCATGCGCTCGTCTTCGGTCAGCTGCTCGTCGAGCAGGAACGGATCGTCCCACTGGAAAGAAGCCGCAGCCGGCTTGTCCTTGGCCTGAGGGCGCACGCTCATGAAACGTCCTTTCGCGTCTGGTTCCGTCGATAATTGCCCGACAAACTAAAGCGCCGCGGCAACAAGTTCAATTGCATCCTGGTTTCCGGCTTGCGCCACGGCGTGAGCCTGGAAACGTTGTGGTCAGCTTTCGAGCTGCTCGTTGGCGACGATCTCGATGCCGAAGCCCGACAAACCCTTGTAGTCGTGCACCGAGGAGGTGAGATGCCGGATCGACGTGACGCCGAGATCGCGCAGGATCTGCGCGCCGACGCCAACCTCGCGCCACTGCCGGTTGCGGTCGGCTTCCGTCAATGACTCGTCCGGCAGCGGCGCCACGGGGACACCGGCCGCGCCATCGCGCAAGTAAACCAGCACGCCACGGCCCGATTTCTTGAAATGCTCGAGCACGACGGCCATGCGCTTGTGACCGGTGAAGGTATCCTTGACGATGTTCGGCTTGTGGAAGCGCGTCAGCACGTTCTTGCCGTCGCCGACGCCGTTATAGACGAAGGCGACGTGAGCGATGGAATCGAACGGCGAGCGGTAGGCATAGCCCTGCAAGGGACCAATCGGACTCTCGGTGACGAAGGTCGAGACCCGCTCGATCAGTTTTTCGCGCGCCTGGCGGTAGGCGATCATATCCGCGATGGTCACGTGCTTGAGCTTGTGCTGGGCGGCGAAGCGCGCCACCTGCTCGCCCTTCATCACACTGCCGTCGTCGTTCATCAACTCGCTGATGACGCCGACCGGGGGCAGGCCCGAAAGCTTGCAGAGATCGACCGCGGCCTCGGTATGGCCGGAGCGCAAAAGCACGCCGCCGTCCTTGGCGATCAGCGGGAAGATGTGGCCGGGCCGGGCGAAGTCGTTGGCACCGACATTGGGATTGGCGAGCGCGCGGCAGCACGAGGCGCGCTCCTCGGCGGAGATGCCGGTGCCGCCATCGGGCTTGTAGTCGATCGAGACCGTGAACGCGGTGGTGTGCGCGGAATCGTTGTGCGCGACCATCGGGTCGAGCCGCAGACGGCGCGCGTCCTCGGTCGTCACGGGCGCGCAGACGATGCCGGAGGTATGGCGGATGATGAAGGCCATCTTCTCGGCGGTGCAGAGCGAGGCTGCGACGATCAGATCGCCCTCGCCCTCACGATCCTCGTCGTCGGTGACGACGACGAGCTCACCCCGGGCAAAGGCCTGCAAGACTTCCTGGACGGTATCGGGCATTCCCAATCTCTATCGGTTATGGGCCGGAGGCTTAACCGGACGCCTTAGCTGGACTTGGCCCGGGACGCTAGTGTCCTGGACGCAACCGCATATGCCCGGGGCAGGCCTGTCCCAAGCGGTTTTCAGGCTTGCACCGAAGATACCAGGGATATAGGCGCACACGGCCCGCAAGGAAGGCGGCCGGACGCCGTCAGGGCAGCACCTCGCGCCGCTCACCGAGCCGCAGATCGAGCTCGGCACGCTTGTCGGCGAGCAGGCCGGCCTGGGCGGCTTCGATCACGGTAAACAGCTCATGGGCATCGCTGAGCCGGGTCACGGTGACATAGCTGGCCCCGGCCTCGTAGAGCGCGCCGACATCGGCCAGGAGGTCGGCCGTGGCGACGATCAGCGCGGTCGGATTGAGCGCGCGGACGTGGCGGACCAGCTTCTCGTTGGTGGCGCCCTTCAGCAGCGAATCCGGCACGCTGAGGATGATCATCTCGGATTTGCCGATGCCGGCGTGGAGCAGCGTATCGACATTGCTGATGTCGCCATAGATCACATGCAAGCCGCGCGAAAGCAGGGTCTGGTACACATTTGGGTTGAAATCGACCACGGTGATCTGCTCCAGCAACACCGGCGTCTGCCGTTCGATCTCCGCCAGAAGCGCGCTCGCCGCACGGAAAAAGCCGAGGATGACGATACGGCGGGCTTCGCCATGGCCGCCCCCGTGCTCCTCGGCATGGCCGTTGCCATGGTCGAGGTCGCGCAGGCCGATCCGCTTCAAGGGGCCGATCGCCCAGCGGGTGATCTCGTCGCTGCGGGTCATCACGAAGGTCGAGAGCACCGCCAGCACCACGAAGGCGAAGGAGGTGGCATTTGCCGTCTCCGCTGCGATATGGTGGTCGGCGACACCGGTCTGGATCACCACAAGCGAGAACTCGGAGATCTGCGCGAGGTTCAGCGCCGGCAACAGGCTGGCGCGCAAGCCCTGCTTCATCAGATAGAGCGGCGTGGACGTGGTGACGAGGCGGCTCACCACCGTGAACCCCGCGATCATCAGGGCAAGGCCAATCACCGATAGGCCGGGCACGGGGATGGTCATGCCCAGCGCAACGAAGAACAGCGTGATGAAGAAGTCGCGCAGCGTGGTGACCTTGGCGGTCACGTCGAGCGCGTAAGGGAAGGTCGAGAGCGAGACGCCGGCAATCAGCGCGCCCATTTCGCGCGACAGCGAGAGCCGCTCGGCAGTCTCGGCGACGAGAAAGCACCAGGCGAGCGCTCCGAGCAGGATCAGCTCGGGCCGCCGGGCGATCTGGTGGAACAGGCGCGGCAGTACGTAGCGGCTGACCAGAAGCGCGGCAGCGACCAGCACCGCGACGCGGCCGATCGAGAGCAGGATGACGCTGACCTGCAGATTGGCTAGGCTCGGCTGCACCGCCAGGAACAGGATCGCGAAGATGTCCTGGAGCACCAGGATGCCGAGGGTGATGCGGCCCGGCAGCGTATCGAGCTCGCGTTTCTCGTAGAGCACCTTGACGATGATGACGGTGCTCGACAGCGCGCAAGCGACACAGAGATAGACCACATCGAAATGCCCGCCGCCAAGCGACAGGCCGATGCCGACGAAGAACAGAGCTCCGAGCAGACAGCCGCCGAGCAGCTGGCTGCCCGCCGCGAACAGGATCACCCGCCCTGCCCGCACGATCTTCTTCAGGTCGATCTCGAGCCCGATCATGAACAGCATGAAGATCAGGCCAAGCTCTGAGATGACGCTGATCGATTCCTGCGAATGGACCCAGCCGGCGCCGAATGGACCTATGCAGAAGCCGGCGATAAGGTAGGCCAGGATCAGCGGTTGCCGGGAGAAATGGGCGAGCAGGCCCAGCATCCAGGCAAACAGGATAGAAAGAGTGATGTCGCGAATGAGCTCGTGCATGCCAAATTGGTCCGTTTTGCCGCACCCTAGAAGCGGGTTGCGGTGCGGCAAGCGAGCAATTCGTCACATGCGCAGAGGGCTCGTCGCAGCCATGCTGCTAGGTCCCCTCGCCTTTGCCGTGCCCGCCGCCGCGCAATCCAAGGTCAATATCGAACGAAGCTTTGCCGATTCGCTCACCGCGCTGCCGAAGGAGGATCTCGCCGTTTCCGGGGGGTTCTACGTGCCCGCCTATTCCAGCGTCGCGATGAGCCAGGGCAAGCTGCGTGTCGACTTCTCGGTGACGTTGAACGTGCACAACGCCTCCGAGACCCAGCCGCTGGTCGTCAAACGCATCGCCTATTTCGACACCGCAGGCAAGCAGGTTGAGAGCTATCTGAAGGCGCCGGTGGCGTTGAAACCGCTCGCCACCGTCTCGATCTTCATTCCGACCGATGACGTGCGCGGCGGGACCGGGGCCAACTTCCTCGTCGACTGGGCCGCCACGGGCGAGATCGCCGAGCCGGTGATCGAGGCCCTGATGGTTGGCGGCATCGCCAATGCGCATTACGCTTTCATCAGCCAGGGCCGTCCGACCAGGACGGCCGGCACGAGGTAAGGCGACCGGTGCAAAGCCGACGCTCAACAAAAACAAAACGAGGAACGCTCCCATGACGTCCAGCTTCGATTTCGCGCCCCTGTTTCCGGCAGGGCTGCCGGCCCCCTCTGCGCGCTGGGCGGGTCTTGCCAAGTACAGCTTCGTCGGCGGCAACAACGATTCCGAACAGGTGCCGCTCGACGAGCTGATCGAAGCGGCCGACACGGTGCTGCGGCGCGAGGGCCGCTCCCTCGCCACTTACGGACTGGCGCATGGTCCGCAGGGCTACCTGTCCCTGCGCGAATTCCTGGTGTCGAAACTTAAGCGCGATGCCGGCATCAGCTGCACGGTCGACGACCTCCTGATCGTCTCCGGCTCGCTGCAGGCGCTCGATCTCGTCAACGCCACACTGCTGGCGCGCGGCGACACCGTCATATTCGAGCAGGACAGCTATCAGGGGTCGTTGAACCGCCTAGCGCGGCTCGGCGTCAACGTCGTCGGCATTCCCCTCGACCAGGACGGCATGCGCATGGACGCGCTGGCAACGACGCTGGCCGACCTGAAGAGCCGCGGCATCCGCCCGAAATACATCTACACCATTCCGACGGTGCAGAACCCGACCGGCACCGTCATGCCCGAGAGCCGCCGCGCCGAACTCGTCCGGCTCGCGATGGAGTATGGTGTGCCCATCTTCGAGGACGATTGCTATGCGGACCTCGTCTGGTCGGGCCAGCGCCCGCCGGCGATCTACGCGATGAGCGAGAGCGGCGGCGTGATCCATATCGGCTCGTTCTCGAAGTCGATTGCGCCGGCGCTGCGCGTCGGCTTCGTCGTCGCGCCCTGGGACGTGATGTCGCGAATGCTGGCGCTGAAGACGGATGCTGGGTCCGGCGCGCTGGAGCAGATGGTGCTGGCGACCTATTGCAAGCCGCATTTTTCGACCCATGTGCCGGCCTTGACGAAGGCGCTGCGCACCAAGCTCGACACGCTGATGGAGGCGCTCAACGAGCAGTTCGGGACGGCCGCCGAATTCGAGGAGCCGAAGGGCGGCATCTTCCTCTGGGTGAAGCTGCCCGACCAAGTCGATACGCTGAAACTGTATCAGGCGGCGCTCGCCGCCGGCGTCTCGATCAATCCGGGACCGGAATGGTCGACCAACAAGAGCCATTCCAGCTCGCGGCTCAGGTTGTGCTTCGCCAGCCCCACGCATCAGCAGATCCGGGAAGGCGTCGCCCTGCTGGCCGAGGTCTGCCGCAAGGAATTCGGGGTGCCGGCCCGCAGCGCCAATGTGGAGAAGCGGGCCTAGATGAGGCGGGCGGCGCGCATCCTCGCCTGATTAGCGGAATCGCGTTCGCTCTCGTCCTGGTGGTTGCCTGGTCGGTGGACGCGACGCGGTCTTCCAGACCCATTGACCCGGCGAGAGCGCTTATGCCACGCCGAGAAATCACGCTCTGTCAGGCCACCTGTGGCTGACTGCCGTGAATCGCGGAGGCCAGCCGCAGCAACAGGACGATCGAGACGTTGCCTTTGCCGGCCTCGATTTGGGCGATATAGCGCTCGGAAATCCCGGAGCGACGGGCGAGCTCCCGGCGCGACAGGTCGCAGCGCATGCGCGAGGACCGCAAGCGATCGCCCAGCTCGGTCAGAAACGCGGCCTCGGAATAAGGCGGTACGGCACAGCTCCCCGGCAGCACCTCGCCCGCAAAATCCATGACTTGATTCAGCATTGCTCTATCCACGTTCGCCTTCGGGAATGCCATCCTACCCTCCAAATGCGCTGCCTCATTGACGCGGATCAAATTCGCGAGCGATCTGCGGCCGCCGTGGAACGGCCGCGAGCGCGATGCTACAGTTTAGAAGTCTTCGAGGCGGGGTTTTTTCAGGACATGATGCGTTGTTTGAACCGCTGGATCGCGGCTGTGGTGCTGTGGGTTGCGTTTACCTCCGTGGCCGGTGCCGAGACGCTGGCCGCGACAGTCGAGCAATGGGGCCTGCTCGGCTCATGGGCGGTCGACTGCGCCGCTCGGCCCGACCGCGACAAGGGTGCGCTCCTGACTTACGAAATCAGGAAAGATGGCCGGGTGATGTACCGGCGCGATTTCGGCGAAGCCAAAGACGAGAACGAGGTGGTGTCGGCCACAGTCGATGCCGAGGGCCTGCTCGACTTGATGGTGTTCTTCCCCTCGCTGCGTCAGACGCGTGAATTCGGACTTCTGTTGCAGAAGGACGGAAGCCTGCGCGCGATCTACAATCGCAGCGAGCGCGGCGAGTATACGATCAGGGACGGCAAATACGTCGCCACTGGCGCACCAACGCCCGCGCAGCAACGCTGCGATTAGCTGCACCTGAACATCCATTCAGAATTCTCTTCCTGTTGCTCCGGAACGTTCGCGGTTATCTGCGGTTTAGATGTGCATTCGTTTGGAGGAGAACATCATGAAGAAGCTTGGTTATGTGGTTGCAGCTCTCGGTGCGCTCGTGATCGCGGCGCCGACGCTGGCGAGCGCAGAGACGGTGGTGATCAAGCGCGGTCATCATCATCACGGTCCGTACGGCGCCCGCGCTGAATATCGTATGCACCATCATGACCGCGGCTGGCACCGCCACCATCGCGGAGACCGCGTGGTCGTGATCAAGCGCAGCCACCGCCACCACCACTGGGATTAATGAGCGACGCGATGTGGACATGGCCCCTCACGGGGCCATTTCTGTTGCCTAAAGCGCGATGCGATTAGGATGAAACGTCAACGCGCTTTAAGTCGCTGTTTACGCATGATCTTTTCGGAGAACCGCTGCGCACTTCTCAGGATCATGCTTTAGGCACTCGAGCTAATCCCACGCCGGTGCGAAGCCGGGATTGACGCAGCGTCTGTCCTTCGACAGCGCGGCGATTTTCTTGCGGTCGGAATCATCGAGCGCGATCTTGAGCGCGTCGAGATTGGCCTGTTGGCTCTCGCGGCGCGAGGCCTTCGGGATCGCGGCGACGCCGTCCTGGTCGAGCAGCCATTTCAACGCGACCTGCGCGGCGGTCGCGCCGTGCCTGGCGCCGATCTCGGCCAGCACCGGATCCGAGGCGATGCGCCCCTGCGCCAAAGGACAATAAGCGACGAGCGGGATCGACTTGGCCCGGAGATAGGCCAGCACCTTCGATTGATCGAGCATGGCGTGATACTCTATCTGGTTGCAGGCGATCGGCGCCTTGATGTCCTCGACCGCGATTTTGAGCAGTGCCGTTGTGAAATTGGCGCCGCCAATGGCTCGCGCGCGCCCCTCCTCCTTGAGCTTCATCAGAGTCTCGAACACCGCGCCCCAGTTCGCAGCCTTCGATGGCCAATGCACGAGATAAAGATCGACATGGTCGAGCCTGAGCTTCTTCAGGCTGGCATCGAAGGCACGCCGGATCGCGTCAGGGGCGAGGTTCTCGTGCCAGACTTTTGTGGTGACGTGCAGCTCGCCTCGCGGCGGGACGACGCGATGGCCGAGCCGATCGGCTCCTCATTGGCATACATCTCGGCAGTATCGAGGTGGCGATAGCCGATCGACAGCGCGCTCTCGACTGCGGCGCGGCAGGCATCGCCCTGCATGCGGAAGGTACCGAGGCCGAGCTTGGGGAAGCTGATGCCCTGTGTTTTCAGATGGTCCATGAAACAGGCTCCTGAGATATCGCAGCCACCGATGCGCGCAGCAATGCCGCGTGAGCAGACTCTTCGGTGATGGAAAAGAGGCGGCGAGAGTAGCGACTATATAGCGCGCGAGCGGCTGGCCAGCCAATCATCAAGATCGGGTTCGCGGCTAGGAATGCTGCGCCACCACGGCCGGACGCCCCTGCGGCTGCGGCACGATGTCGACCGACCAGAGGTCCCGATTGTCCACATCCTTCAAGGTCACGGTCATCACACCGCTGCGGCCATCGATGTCGACCCTTCCGAAGAACTGCAGTCCGAAACATGGCGCGAGGTTCTCGCCCTGCGCTGCGCTGCAGCCCTGCTGATACATCGCGACCGGGCCAAAGGTGTCGTCGAGCTCGCCAGGCCCCCAGCTGCCGGCATGCAACGGACCGGAGACGAACTCCCAGAACGGCTCGAAATCCTGGAATCGCGCCTTGTTCGGATCATAGTAATGCGCGGCGGTGTAGTGCATGTCGGCGGTGAGCCAGACCACGTTGCGGATGCCGGCGCGCTTGATGGAGGAGAGCATGTCGGCGATCTCGTGCTCGCGCCGGTCGGGCAGACCATCGCCGAGCGCGACGGCATCCAGGCTGATCAGACCGATCGGCAGATCAGCCGCGATCACCTTCCAGGTCGCGCGCGAGGCGACGAACTCGCGCTTCAGCCAGGCGAGCTGCTCGGCGCCCAGGATCCAGCCGCGGTGATCATCGCCTTTGTTCCAGCTCTCATCGCGGTAGCTGCGCATGTCGACCATGAAGACGTCCAGCAGCGGACCGTAGGCGATCTTGCGATAGACGCGTCCTTTTCGCGCGCCGATGTCGCGGATCGGCATGAAGTCGAAGAAGGCGCGGCGGGCGCGCGCGACCAGGCGCGGGGTGCCATCGTCCTCGTAACCGGCATCGTCATAGCTTCCGATCGGCGACCAGTCATTGGTGACCTCGTGATCGTCCCATTGCGCAAACATCGGCACCTCCGCGTGGAAGGCGCGGAAGTGCTCATCGAGGTGGTTGTACTTGTAGTTGCCGCGGAACTGCGCCAACGTGTGCGCGACTTCGGACTTTTCCTCGGTCACGACGTTGCGCCAGGTCTCACCGTTCGGCAGTTTCAACTCGGATGGAATCGGGCAGTCGGCATAGATATGATCGCCGGAATGGATGAAGAAATCCGGACGGTTGTCGAGCATGGTTCGATAGCTGCGATAGCCGCCGCGGGCGGTGTCGATGCCCCAGCCCTGCCCCGCGGTATCGCCGGACCACAGGAACGAGATCGACTGGCCAGCTGCCGGCGCGGTACGGAAATGGCCGATGCGGCTTTCACCGGCGAGACCAGTGGCAATGTCGTCGAAGCGCACGCGGTAGAAGATATCCTGGCCCGGTGGCAGATCGGTCAGCAGCAGTTTTGAGGTGAGATCTGCGTCGGGCAGTGCATCGCCGGAGGCCGATGCGATGATCGTTTTGAAGCTCTCGACGGTCGAGCACTCCACCAGCATCCGCGCCGGCCGGTCGGCGCGGGCCCAGATCACGGCCGAGCCGTGAGAGACGTCGCCGGACTGGATCCCGCCCGCGATCTGCGGGCGGTCGGCGGCACGACTGATGGAGGGCTTCGCAAGCGAGGCGATGGCGAGGCTGGAGGCGGAGCGGACCAGGAACTGCCGCCGGGTCCATGCGCGGGAGGCGCGGAGCGTTGCCATTCAGGAGACCTTCGTCGAATCGCGACGGAAGGTGCCTGCGCTCCTTGACTTCCAGCTTACGGTTTCTTGACTCCGCGCCTACGGTTTTGCGACGCAGGGATGACGACTTGGTCCTCGAGACTAGCGCTTCCAGTTGCAGATGCCGCCGGAGCGGCATGGCCAGGTCTGGATGCGTGTGTCCATCGCCTGCGCGTCGAGCGGATTGCTGTGGCGGCGCGCAAGCTTGGCGCGCGCCGCGCCGCGCGATTGTGCGCTCCTGGCATGCACGGCCTTCGGCTCGGCCACGCGGACGCGTTCGGCAGCAACCTTCTTCGGCACGTCGACGGGCTCAGCGCGAGCCCGCGCGTCGTTGCCGCCGCGCGCTTCGAGTGCGACCGGTGCGAACCGCGTCTCCGGCCCGAGACGTTTCGGCGACAGAACGGCTTTGGAGAGATCGAGGCCGAGATATTCGTCAGGCTTGTAGTCGTCGGCGCGCGCAATGCCGCCCCCCACGATCACGAGGGCAAGAGCAATTGCGAAGGGAACGCTTTTCAGGACCACGGGCGCCTCCTGAAATTGATTTATTAAAGGGGTAATTTACCCCTATTTAGGAGGCGTCACGCGCAATTCCAGCGGCCAAGTGCCGCCGTGGTTAAGAAGTTTGACGGTGTCAGGCGACCTTTCGTGTCGCTCCCGTCCCGTCCAGGAACCCCATCAGACGGCTGCGGATGATGGTCTCCGCCTCCGCCATGATGCGATCGATCAGTTCCTTGCAGGATGGGATGTCGTGGATCAGGCCTGCGACCATGCCGCAGCTCCAGGCACCGGCGTCCATCTGGCCGTCCAGCATGATCCGAGGATAGACGCCCGCGACCTGGTCGTGGATGTCGTCGATCGTGAGCTTGTCGCCCTTCTCGCGCTCGATCTCGAGCAGGCGGTCGACATTGGCGTTCTTCAGCACGCGCTCGGTGTTGCGCAGGCTCCGCATGATCAGGCGGGTGTCGAGCTCGGTCGCAGCAACGAGTGCATTCTTCACGTTCTCATGCACCGGTGCTTCCCTGGTGGCGATGAAGCGCGTGCCCATGTTCATGCCCGCCGCGCCGAGCGACAGCGCCGCGACAAGGCTACGCCCATCGGCCATGCCGCCGGAGGCGACGAACGGGATCTTCAACTCCTCCGCCGCCCGCGGCAGCAGGATCATGTTGGGAATGTCGTCCTCGCCGGGATGTCCGCCACATTCAAAGCCGTCGACGCTGACGGCATCGCAGCCGATGCGTTCCGCTTTCAGGGAGTGGCGCACCGAGGTGCATTTGTGGATGACCTTGATGCCGGCGGCTTTCAGCGCCGGCATGTATGCTTCCGGGCTGCGGCCTGCGGTCTCCACCGCCTTGACGCCACCTTCGACAATGGCCGCAATGTATTCGGGATAGGGCGGCGCCGAGAAGGTCGGCAGGAAGGTGAGGTTCACGCCGAACGGCTTGTCGGTCATGTCGCGGCAGCGCGCAATCTCCTTGGCGAGCAATTCCGGAGTCTTCTGCGTGAGACCGGTGATGATGCCGAGCCCGCCGGCATTGGAGACGGCGGCGGCCAGTTCGGCAAAGCCGACGAAATGCATGCCGCCCTGAATGATGGGGTGCTCGATGCCGAACAGTTCGGTGATCGCGGTCTTCACTCAAGTACCTCCCGGAATTTGTTTGATGTTGAGATCAGTCTAGCCGGAGTATTGCGCAGCGGTCACCATTTCTCTCCGAACGGGCGGATCTCCATCTCGAAGGTCCAGGCGCTCTTCGGCTGCTGGTAGAGCTGCCAATAGGCATTCGCGACAGAGGACGGCGGCATCAGGAGGTCGGGATTGTCCAGAGCATTCGGCCCGAGCGCCTCGAGCCGGCGCTGCCGCACCCATTCGGTATCGACCCCGGAATCGATGATGAGATGGGCGACGTGGATGTTCTTCGGCCCGAGTTCGCGCGCCATCGCCTGCGCCACCGCGCGCAAGCCGAACTTGGCGCTGGCAAAGGCGGCAAAACCACTACCGCCGCGCAAGGAGGCGGTGGCGCCAGTGAAGAAGATGTTGCCGCCGCCGCGTGACAACATCAACCGTGCCGCCTCGCGCCCCGCAAGGAAGCCGGAATAGCAGGCCATCTCCCAGACCTTGCGAAACACGCGCTCGGTAGTGTCGAGGATCGGAAAATTGACGTTGGCGCCCACATTGAAGATGCAGACTTCCAGCGGCGCGTGCTTGTCGGCATCATTGAGGAAGGCGATGACTTCATCCTCCTTTCGCGCATCGAGCGAGCGCGCATGGATGTCACCGCCGGCAGCTTCGATATCTTGCACCAACGGCGCGAGCTTGTCCCCATTGCGGCGGCCGGCGAAGATCGAGAACCCTTCGGCGGCAAACTTCTTGGCGATCTCGGAGCCGATGAAATCCCCGGCCCCGATGACAGCCGCGGTGGCGTTTCGCTTGGGCAAGATCGCCTCCTCCCGTTTGAGCCGCTATAGGCGTGCGGCGGGCAGTGTGCCCGAGACTATAGTTCTGAAATAGAACTGTCAAACCCAGATGAAGAGTGGTAGCGTTGCTACGAAATTGCGCCGACTATTCAAGTTAGTTCCTTTTTCAGACTGACTGTCGCTGGAGACCGCATCATGAAATGGGACACACTGGACGAAGAGCCCTGCTCGCTCTCCCGCACCATCGCCGTTGTCGGCGACCGCTGGACGCTTCTGATCCTGCGCGAGTGCTTCTTGCGGGTGCGCCGGTTCGAGGCGTTCCAGTCTTCACTCCAGATCACACGTCATCTGCTCTCCGAGCGGCTGAAGAAGCTGGTCCGCTTCGGCATCCTGCGCCGCGTCCCCTATTCCCAGGCGCCGAAGCGCTACGAATACATCCTCACTGAGAAGGGGCTCGACCTCTACCCGGTCATCATGGCGATGGTGCATTGGGGCGACGCCCATATGGGCGACGAGCGCGGCCGCCCGCTGCTGCACGAGCACAAGATTTGCGGCATGCTGTTCGATCCCGTGATGGTATGCTCAGAATGCGGCGAGCCGCTGCACGCCAAGCAGGTACATGTGCATGCGGGGCCGGGCGGCAAGAAAGCGGTGGGGTCAGTGGCAGCATCTTCGTGATCGAAGCTCGCCACCTGCAACAGCAACGCAATCAATGCCCCCGCGCCGGCCCGCCCAGCTTGATCGGGCGAAGCACCGCCGCCGTGGGGATCATCAGCACCGCTATGATCGCCAGCGTCCAGAACACGTCGATATAGGCGAGCAAATCGACCTGCTGTTGCAAGGTGCGACCGACCCACGCAACGGCCTGTGACGCTGCATCGCTCGCATTTGAGCCTTGCGCCTGGAAGTACCGCGTCATGGTGTCGATGGTCTGCTGATAACCGAGATCGGAGGGCGCGGCGTGTTCCACCAGTCGGCTCTGGTGGAATTGCTGCCGCTGCGCCAAGATCGTTTGCGCCAGCGCAACACCCATGGATCCCCCGATATTGCGGGCGACATTGATCAGGGCGGAGGCCTGGTTGGTCTTGTCCGGCGGAACGCCATCGTACGAGGCGGTCGTCACCGGCAGGAACAGGAACGGCAGACCGAGCGCCAGGAAGATGCGCGACAGCGCTGCATAGCCATAGGTGATGTCGCCGGTAAGCCCGGTGAGATGCCACATCGAGAGCGCGACGATCGCCGCGCCGAACATGATGAGATATTTCGGCTGCACCGTAGCGACGAGGCGGCCGACCACCGGCATCAGCACGAGGGTCGCGATGCCGCCCGGCGACAGCGCGAGGCCGGCCAGCATGGCGGTGTAGTTCAACTCGGCCTGGAGCAGCTGCGGCAAGAGCTGCGTGGTCGAGATCAGCACGGCCCCGGTGGCCAGCATCACCAGGAAGCAGGCGGCGAACTGGCGGCGGCCGAGCAGGCGCAAGTCGACAATGGGATCCTCCCGCGTCAGCTCCCATGGGATCAGCGCGAGCAGGCAGATCGCGGCCAGCAGCGCGAAGATGATGATCATGTTCGAGCCGAACCAGTCGTTGCGCTGCCCCTCATCGAGCACGAATTCCAGCGAGCCCAGTCCGATCGCAACCAGCAGAAAGCCAATATAGTCGACGCGTAGGCCCTTGCTGAGCAGCTTCGTCCTCTCCTCCTCCGCGCCTGACGGCTCTTTGACTAGCGTGCCGACCAGGAACAGCGACAGCAGGCCCATCGGCACGTTGATCAGAAATACCCAGTGCCAGGTATAGGTGTCGGTGATCCAGCCGCCGAGCGTCGGACCGATCACCGGCGCGACCACGACGGCGACGCCGTAGATGGCGAAAGCCTGGCCGCGCTTATGCGGCGGGAAGGAGTCGGCGAGGATCGCCTGCTCGCTCGTCGCCATGCCGCCGCCGCCGAGGCCTTGAAGAATGCGGAACAGCACAAGCGACTGCAGATTCCACGCGAAGCCACACAGCAACGAGGCAAATGTGAAGGTCGCGACGCACATCATGTAAAAACGCTTGCGGCCGATCACGGTCGAGAGCCAGCCCGAGATCGACAGCACGATGGCGTTGGCGACGAGATAGCTGGTGATGACGTAGGTGCTCTCGTCGATGCCGACCGCGAGGCTGCCTGCGATGTGACGCAGCGCGACGTTGGCAATGGTGGTGTCGAGCACCTCCATGAAGGTCGCGATCGAGACCACGAAGGCAATCAAATAGGGATTGTGCCCGCCGGCCGCCGAGCGCTCAGGCGACCAGCCGCCCGCTGACGCGCCGCCTTGCGCTGTGTCCGTCATCTCACTCTGGTCCAGGGCACGACCGACATGCCTGGGCCAACCGGCAGGCCGGCCGGCCAGCTGTCGACCACGATCTTCACCGGCACGCGTTGCACCACCTTGACGTAGTTGCCGGTCGCGTTCTCCGCCGGCAGCAGACTGAAGGCGGTGCCGGAACCCGGCTGCACCGAATCGACGTGGCCGGTGAGCTTGCGGCCGGGATAGGCATCGATGCGGATCTCGACCGGCTGGCCCGGACGCATGTCGCTCAGCTGCGTCTCCTTGTAGTTCGCGACGATCCAGACCTCGTCGGGGACGAACATCATCAGGCTCTGTCCCGCCGTGACGAACGTGCCCTTGGCGCCAGAGAGCTTGACGACGCGACCGGACTGGGCGGCGACGACGCTGGTGTATTGCAGGTTCAGCTTGGCCTGATCGAGCTGTGCCTGCGCCTGCCCGAGCTGCGCCTTGGCGCCTTCGAGCTGGGCCTGCAGCGTCTTGATGCCCAGTTGCGCCGATGTCACGGCCGTCCTGGCGCGTTCGGTGTTGGCCTGCTGCGCCTGAAGATCCGAGCGGGTCTGCTGCTGGCGCTGCACGGTGCCGGCGCCCTTCTCGACCAGATCCTGGGCACGCGTGAATTCCTCCTGCGCGAATTGAAGCTGAGCCTGGGCCTGCTCGAGCTGGGCCTCGGCCTGCTTGATCTGCTCCTGCTGCGACTCGATCTGCGCCTCGACATTGGCGATGTTCGCCTTGGCGCTGGCGACCTGCGCGTCGGCCTGATCGATGGCGACGCGATAATCGCGGTCGTCGATCTTGGCGAGGAGATCGCCGGAATTGACGTGCTGGTTGTCGGTGACCGGAATGTCGGTCACATAGCCGCCGACCTTCGAGGCGACCGAGAAGCTTCGCGCCGCGATGAAAGCATCGTCGGTCGATTCATAGTGTCGGACCTCGAGCCAGTAGAGCAGGCCGCCGACGAGCGCGGCGATCAGAACGACGGCACCTGCGGTTGCGAGCAGCCAATGCTCACGAAGCCGCTCTCCCGCCGACGGTAGTTTGTGCGACTGGCCGTCGGCGCTGCGGGTCGGATCAGCCGGCGCATTTGGAGCCTGCTTCGCCCTCTGCGGCTGCTCCGCGGACGGCCTATGCCCCCGTGTCTGAGCATCCACGGCCAACAACCTTTCTCTGGATTGAGCTGACGCCAGAACGCTTTGGGGTACGTCTTGTGCGTCGCCGGCCCAACTTCGGCGCCGACACTTGGTTCAGCCCTGCCAACGCGCCGCGATCATTCGTGATCGCGCCGTCAAAAAACAAAGCGCGGCATCTCGTACCGCGCTCCTCTCGATATTCCGCGAGGGCGCACCTTCAGTGCGTCTTCGTCTCGTGCCACTTCTCGAGATCGGGCTTCACCTCGTCCGATCCCTGCTCCTTCTCGGGATTGCCCTTCCAGGGCTTGTCCGTCTGTCGATGCGAACCCCAGTCGTTCTGCTGCCGGGGATCGTCGTTGGGTCGTTCCTTGCTCATTGAGCTCTCTCCTGAAATCTCAAGCGAAGGGGACGCCGTAATAGGAGTTGATGCCGCGCACCGCGGCGTCGTCGCCCCAGTTCCAATCGCTTCGTGCGCCATATTTGGGCGCGCCTTCAAGCTCCTTCGTGGTGATGCCCGTGACATAACCGCCAAGCTCGGTGTCGTATTTCAGCGACTGCCAAGGCAGCGGATAGTGGTCGTTGCCCAGTCCCAGGAATCCACCAAAGCCGAGTACGGCGTAGGACACCTGGCCGCTGATCTTGTCGATCATCACGCGTTCGATCGATCCGATCCGGTTGCGATCGGCGCCATAGACCGATGTTCCCTCGACCTTGTCGCTGCCGATCAAACGGCCCGTCTCGCTGCGATCCAGTTCGTCTTGCTTCAACATCGCAATTCTCCACTCAGCCACGTGCAAAACCAACCGGATAGGCATGCGATCGTTCCGGAGCATGTTCCCTGAGCGGGTCAGGAACATCGCACCAAACGAGCCGTTCTCTGAGTTTCATGCACCTGCCAAACCAAGGGCTACACGCAATGTCCCAGACCGTCTCCGACTTCATCGTCCAGCGTCTGCATCAATGGGGCGTGCGCGACATCTTCGGCTATCCCGGCGACGGCATCAACGGCGTATTCGGTGCGATGAACCGGGCCGAAGGCAGGATCGGGTTCGTGCAGGCGCGGCATGAGGAGATGGCAGCGTTCATGGCGACCGCCTACGCAAAATTCTCGGGCGAGCTCGGCGTCTGCATTGCGACCTCCGGCCCCGGCGCCTCGCATCTCGTCACCGGGCTCTACGATGCGCTGCTCGATCACCAGCCGGTGCTGGCGATTGTCGGCCAGCAGTCGCGCAACGCCCTCGGCGGGCACTATCAGCAGGAACTCGATCTTCTCTCGATGTTCAAGGACGTTGCTGGAGCCTACGTCATGCAGGCATCCTCGCCAGCGCAAGTGCGGCACCTGATCGATCGTGCGGTGCGGATTGCGCTGGCGCGGCGGACCCCGACCGTGATCATCCTGCCCAACGATTTACAGGAGGAGCCTTACGAGGATCCGCCCCGTGAACACGGCACGCTGCATTCCGGCATCGGCTACAGCCCACCCAGCATCATGCCGCGTGAGGCCGATCTCGACCGCGCCGCGGAGGTGCTCAACGCCGGCAAGAAGGTCGCGATGCTCGTCGGCGCCGGCGCGCTTCACGCCACCGACGAGGTGATCGCGATTGCCGACCGGCTGTCTGCCGGCTGCGCCAAGGCACTGCTCGGCAAGGCCGCCCTGCCCGACGACCTGTCATGGGTCACCGGCTCCATCGGCCTGCTCGGCACCGAGCCCAGCTACAACATGATGATGGAGTGCGACACACTGCTGATGGTCGGCTCGGCCTTTCCCTACGCCGAATTCCTGCCCAAGGAAGGCAGCGCGCGCGGCGTGCAGATCGATATCGACGCGAGCATGATGTCGATCCGCTTTCCCATGGAGGTCGGCCTCGTCGGCGATGCCGCCGAGACGCTGCGCGCATTGCTGCCCCGGCTCGCGCCCAAAGCCGACGGCGCCTGGCGCCGGGGCATCGAAGAGGGCGTTGCGAAATGGTGGACGACGTTGGACGACCGCGCGCATCAACCGGCGGCGCCCGTCAATCCGCAGCTCGTCGCCTGGGAACTATCCCCGCGCCTGCCCGATCGCGCCATCATCACCAGCGATTCCGGCTCGTGTGCCAACTGGTTCGCGCGGGACCTGAAGATGCGGCGCGGCATGACGGCCTCGCTGTCCGGCGGCCTCGCCTCGATGGGCGCCGCGGTTCCTTATGCGCTCGCGGCGAAATACGCCCAGCCGGACCGGCCGGTGATCGCACTGGTCGGCGACGGCGCCATGCAGATGAACAACATGGCCGAACTGATCACGGCTGCGAAATACTGGCGCTCGTGGCGGGATCCGCGCTTCATCGTCTGCGTCTTCAACAACGAAGACCTCAACCAGGTGACCTGGGAGCAGCGGATCATCAACGGGGATCCCAAGTTCGAGGCTTCGCAGCGCATTCCTGACGTCTCCTATTCACGCTTTGCCGAGCTGATCGGCCTGCGCGGCATCTTCGTGGACGCCCCACAGCTGCTCGGCTCGGCCTGGGAGCAGGCGCTGGCGAGTGACATGCCGGTTGTGCTGGAAGTGAAAACCGATCCGGAGGTGCCACCGCTGCCGCCGCACATCACCTTGCAGCAGGCGAAGAATTTCTCGCTGGCGTTGATGAAGGGCGATCCGAACGAAGCCGGGATGATCAAAGGAGCAGCGCGGCAGATGTTCGAATCGATCCTGCCCGGGAAGCAATGAGGTGAACAATGAGCGACTTCCGCGACATCCAGCACGGCGTCAACGATCCAGTCGGAGGCCTCGACGTCAAGCGGCAGATCAACGACAACCGCACGCCGCATGAGCAGGCGCAGCACCATGCGGACGTGCGCGCCGACGCGACCCCCACGTCGGCAGAGCCATTCCTTCCGGAGCGGCTCCGGCGAAAGCCGACCGATCCGATCAATCCTCGCAGTGGCAGAAGGCCCACAGACTGACCGTTTGGAACCTCGGGCCCGGCGGCGTGTTGATCGGCGCAACGTCGCGGGCAAGCTGCCGCGCCGACCGATCGGAGGGATTTGACCATGAAACGCACTATCATCGCCCTTGCCTGCATCTTTTTCGCGGGCCCCGCGCTCGCCCAGTCGCTTGGCGAAAAGACCGGCGTGAATTCGGCGCTCGGCGTTGCGCCTACGACCGCCGATTTTGTCAAGCAGGTCGCGATCAGCGACATGTTCGAGATCGAATCAAGCAAGCTTGCCGAGCAGAAGGGCAATGCGGAGGAGAAGACCTTCGCGCAACAGATGATCACCGATCACACCAAGACCAGCAGCGAGCTCAAAGGCCTGGTCGGTAACGGCAAGGTGCAAGCCACGCTGCCGACGGCGCTCGACAGCTCGCATCAGAGCAAGCTCGACAAGCTCAAGAATGCGAACGGCAAGGACTTCAGCTCGGACTACAATTCCTATCAGGTCAGCGCGCATGAAGATGCAGTGTCGCTGTTCGAGCGTTACGCCAAGGGTGGAGACAATGCCCAACTGAAGGATTGGGCCGGCAAGACCCTTCCCGCGTTGAAGCACCATCTCGACATGGCCAAGAACCTCGGCAAGGCACCGAGCGTCGGTCAATCCAGGTAACGCATTGCTGAAGGACGCCGGCCGGCCCGGCGTCCTTCGCTTGGCAACGACGAGCGTCTCCGCGCATTGAGCCTCGACCATCGCGGAGAGCATGATGTCAAATCGAATCCCTTCTCTATCCCGCCGGCAGGTCGTGCAGGCCGCGAGCGCGACGCTCGCCGCGGCTTCGCTTGCGTCTTCCACAGCGAAAGGAAATACGTCCATGGCGGAAACCGACTTGATCAATCCCGTCACCCGCTATCCGAAGCCACCGTTCAAGAAGCAGTCGCAGCCCTGGCCCGGCCTCGCCGGCAAGATGGAGCCGCGGCCCGATCATGGCGAGACCAGCTACAAGGGTTCCGGCCGGCTCGCCGGACGGAAGGCGCTGATCACTGGCGGGGATTCTGGCATGGGCCGTGCCGCCGCGATCGCCTATGCGCGCGAAGGCGCCGATGTCGCAATCAACTATCTGCCTGCTGAGGAGCCCGACGCGCAGGAGGTGATCGCACTGATCAAAAAGGAGGGGCGCACCGGACTTGCAATCCCCGGCGATCTCAGGGACGAAGCCTTTTGCAAGCACTTGGTCGAGCAGGCGGCGCAGGGCCTCGGCGGGCTCGACATCGTCGTCTGCAATGCCGCTCGGCAACAAACGCGCGCTTCTATCCTCGACGTATCATCGGAGGATTTCGATGCGACGATGAAGACCAACATTTACGCGCCGTTCTGGATCATCAAGGCGGCGCTGCCGCATCTCAAGCCCGGCTCCTGCGTCATCGGCACGACGTCTGAACAGGCCTACGATCCTTCGCCGGATCTCTACGATTATGCGCAGACCAAGGCGGCGACGATGAACTATGTGAAGTCGCTGGCGAAGCAGCTCGCCTCCAAGGGCATCCGCGTCAATGGCGTCGCGCCCGGACCGATCTGGACGCCGCTTCAGGTCTCCGGTGGTGCCACGATGGACAAACTCGAAAAATTTGGCGGTATGACCCCGCTCGGGCGTCCCGGCCAGCCCGTCGAGCTTGCCTCGATTTACGTGCAGCTTGCCGCCTCCGACGCAAGCTATGCGACGGGACAGGTCTATGGCGCCGCCGGCGGCTCCGGCCAACCGTAATGCGGCGCCGCGGCTGAGGCTCCGATAGAGCTCAGGAACCTTCTATGTCTACGGGCTTTAAAAAACTGTCATGGAGGATATCTCGCCGGCGGACCGATGGCGCTCGTAACAGTCAAACCCACTCGGATCGATACGGCGATCGCCAACGAGATCGCACGCAACGCCAACCCAAGCTTAGAGCATGCCGCCCAGGCGATAACCTGGGGCGCCGACGAGCATGTGCTGCTCGCGCTCGCCGCGGCGGGATGGCTCTACACCTATCTCCGGCATCCGCAGCGGCGTTCCGTGGCCGATCATGTCCTGATGGTATCGCTGGTGACGGCGGCTTTGCCGCATGTCCTGAAATCCGTATTCGATCAGACGAGGCCTGACCGGCTGACGGTGCGCGGCCACTGGCATGGCATTCCCTATTCGGGGCGCCCTCGCGACGCGTTTCCCTCGGGTCATGCCATGCATATGGGCGCCCTCGCCTCGGCGGCCGGCCTGTTGCCGCCGACCTCGCGCCGCTTGGCCCGCTCCCTCGCCGCAGCGTTGTCGCTGACGCGTGTGGCGCTGCTGGCGCACTGGACCAGCGACGTGGTGGCAGGCTTCACGCTCGGCATCGTCGTCGAGCGACTGTTCAGGCCGTTCACGCTGGCAAGGTCGCGGCAGCAGCGGCCCGAAGCTTCACGGGTGCGGCCATGACGGAATATCTCGTGCGCTTCGTCGCCGGTGGCCTGATCGTATCCGTCTTCGCAATCTTCGGCGACATGCTGCGGCCAAAGAGCTTTGCCGGGCTTCTCGGCGCGGCGCCGTCGGTTGCGCTGGCCACCCTCGGCATCGCCGTGGTCCAGCACGGCCCGCAATATGCTGCGGCCGAGAGCTGGACGATGATCTATGGCGCCATCGCGCTCGCCTGCTACAGCCTCGTCGTCTGCCATCTCCTGATGAGGATCCGTCTCGGCGCGCTCCCGGCGACGATCCTTGCCTTCGCGGTATGGCTCGTGGTCGCCTTCGGTCTGCTCGCGGGTTTGGGAGGTGCCGCCTGATGCTGGTGAAGCTGTCGTCATCGGCGCTGAAACAGACGCGGTGGTACGAATACGCCGTTCGCTTCGTGCTCGGCGGCTGCGCGACGGTTCTCGCGGGGGTCATCGGCTCGCATTTCGGCACTTCTGTCGGCGGGCTCTTTCTTGCACTTCCGGCCATCTTCTGTGCCAGCGCGACGCTGATCGAAAGCCACGAGCGTCACGCCAAGGAGAAGGCCGGCCTGAGCGGGCGGCGTCGCGGGCAGAAGGCCGCAGCGCTCGATGCCGCAGGTGCAGCACTCGGCAGCATCGGCCTCGCGGGGTTCGCTGCCGTCTTCTATGCCACCGTCGGGACAAGCATCGCACTTGGCTTCATCGCGGCCTTGACGGTCTGGGCCAGCGCTTCCGTGACTGCGTGGTGGCTCAGGCGCAAGCTTCGCATTGTCTCGCACCATCACCGTACAGCCCATTCGCCATCAGCAGAGGGCTCTCGCTTCGTGAAGCCCTAAAGCGCGATAAGATAGTGTTTGAGCCTGATCGTTTCGGAAAACCGCCGCACATTTGTACGAACCATGCTTCTAGCCCGCTTTTGCCTTCGCCGAGGTCTGCGATTGCGGCGGCTGGAGGCCCGGGCTGTTCGCCCAGCGCTCGACCTGCTCGATGACCTTCTGATGGCTTGGTCGCACCGGCTCGGGCGCTTCGGGCTCTTCGGAAAGCTTGCGAGGTAACCTGACTTGGTCCGCCATGGCTCTCTCCCTTTCGAGGAGAATGCGCGATGGCACAATATGTTTCAATTAACTTATTGGTTTTATTGCGAATTTCTACTCATTAGGAGACTTTCTTGACTCTGGCGGAACTCCCGCCAAGTTGGTTCGTTGAGTAAACTACTCAAACTACTCAATTTGCGTGATCGCCATGAACGACCTTCGCGCCGAGCGCCTTCAGGTCATGCTTTCGCCGGAAGAATTGGCTGCCATCGACGATTTCCGGTTCAAACACCGAATGCCGACGCGGGCGGCCGCGGTCCGCGAACTCCTGAAGTTCGGACTGAGCGCCGTTGGCGTCGATGCCGCCGTCGGCGTGAAGTCGAGCAGCTTTGGCGTGTTCGGCCGCGGACCCGACGGACATACTCATGGGGATCCGGAGAGCGGCACCGACGGCTGACGCACAGAAGAGGCTCATTCATAAGCAAACGACCCTGGCACGTGGGTGCCAGGGCCGTCCTTGGAGATTGCTTCCGGCGCACCGGGGGCATGACAACCGGAAGCAATCCGTCGACTCTTCCCGCGAGAATTCGTTCCTCGTGAGAACTAGCCTGTTGCGTCGTTCGAGCCGTCCGGCATCACGCCGGAGCCTGGCGTCTTGCTATTGTCGTTCAGCTTGGGATCGCGCGTCGCTTCACGCGAAGGCGAGCCTTTCGGATCCGTCTTGTGCACGGACTGTGCACGCTCCTTGTCGCGGGGCTGCTCCTCCGCGCGCTTGTCCTTGACGATGCCTTGGTCGGAATGGGCCATGATGGGGCTCCCGCTTATACTGGTGTCTCGGAGCGCTTACGCACCGCGGCGTCGAATGTTCCGGTACAGTGCTAACTGCGCACCGCATGGACAGCGGCAGATGCATTCTCAAGGTGCACCTGCCGCACCGTCGTTACCGTCGCGAACGCGACCGAGACGCCAAAAGCGAGAATGAGGGAAAGAAGAGCCAGACGCGGAGCCATCGACAAAACCTCCTTCTGAAACTCGAAATCGACGTGATCAACTGTTCCTGGATGATCCCCAATCAGTCGCTTGCCGTCCGTGAGCGGTCGCACAGGCAGATTCACCAGAACGAGCGGCTCACACCTTCCGCTTTGGAGGAGCGAGGTCCGCAACGGGCGGGACTTCTCCGTCGAGCCAATCCTGTTCGTTGGCGAGCGCCGTCCAGGCGTCGGCCATGCGCGAATAGCGCTTGTGGGCGGGTTGTCCTTCGGCGCGCTCGGCAAGCTGAAGGCAATTCTCGGCGTTATCCCTGAAGATGTCGGACTGTTTCATATTGAGGACGTGGGGACGGAACTCTCGCGCTGCAAGCCGCTTGCCGGATCGTAAGGGTTAGGGAACTTCGCAGTCCCCTCGACATTGGTTTGGATGCGAGTTCTTGCCGCGATCATCCTGGCATTCATCGGCACTGCGGCGCTTGCCGACAGTACCGGCGAGCGAAAGCCGGGCGAACGGCCACCGGCTGCGGTTGAGGTAATCATCGGCGTCTACAACTTCAGCCGATTTCAACAGGGTCTTCTTGAAAATACCGACCTCAAGGGCAATGCGGAGGTCAAGAACCTCGCCGCCCTACGCGCCGAGGAAGCGGCCAAGCGCGACAAGACCTTGAAGAAGATCCAGGAGGCAATCGGGGCGGAACCTCGCGTCGGCAAGGCAACATCCTCGACTGCAAGCCTCGTGGAGCCCGAGATGTCGGATGGTCCGACCTACGTCAGAAGCTTCTATGCCGCGCAGATTCCCGAGTATGAAGCGATCATCGAGCTGCTCGATCGCTATCTGAAAGCGCCCGACAACGCAGCGCTCGCAGCGTTCGCGCGCGAACAACTCCCGATGTTGCGCTCGCAGGTCAGGGACGCCGAGCGTACCATGGCGGACAAGTAGCCGTTTTACTTGTCGTTAGGATGTTGCTGGCTTTGCGGCCGCACGGTGCGATCGCTCTCCGGCATCTTGTCCCGGCCCGCATCGCCGTTGTCGTCCTTGGCGCCCGAAGACGACGTGCCGCTACCGCTCGGATTCGACCGGCTGGCCGTTCCGGTGGTGGGTGTTTCCGCCCGCGGGCTGGCGGAGCTCGCGGCGGGATCACCAGTCACGGCGCCGCGCCCGCTGGGCGCACCGCCCTGCGCCAAAGCCGATCCCGCGGCAAACACCGCGATAACGATGGCGGCAAATTCTGCTTTCATTATCCATTCTCCCTGTCTCTCTGTGGGGCTAACCACCAGGCTCGGCGCTCCGTTCCGAATGATGAATGCCGGGCACGGGGACGAGCAGAGCGGCGGCCCCACGACGGCGCCTCTCAATAGAGTGGAACCAATTCGGCCGATCAGGGTTAGTTGAATCGGGCTGAGCAAAGCGGGTTCCATTTCCTCGCGTCGCACCTTGGCGCTTGATTTCGAATTTGGCTGACGCTCTATTTCATTTCGACCAAACGCGTTGTGCCGCAGATTCGGCCGACGCCTGCGGGGGAATCAGTATGAGCGACCTCGATCCCGGAACTGCATCACGCTCCGGTCGTCGCGTCCCAAAGCCAAAATCCAACGGTACGTCGGAGCCGGATTCCCGGGCGGAATTGTTGCTTGCCTTGCAGGCGATGCGCAGCGGTGACTTTTCGGTGCGCATGAGCGGCGACTATCTCGGCATCGACGGCAAGATTGCCGACACTCTTAACGAAATCATCGCCGCCAACCAACGCATGGCGCAGCAACTCGAACTGGTCGGCCAGGTGGTGGGCCGCGAAGGCAAGACCCGCCAGCGCGTCAAGTTCGGCCTCGCCTCAGGCTCCTGGGCCGACATGGAAGGTTCCGTCAACACGCTGATCGACGACCTGCTGTGGCCGACGCGCGAGGTGACGCGCGCGGTCGCCGCCGTCGCACAAGGAGACCTGCTCCAGACTGTCAAGCTCGACGTCGATGGTCGTCCGCTCGGCGGCGAATTTTTGCAGTCGGCGAACATCGTCAACACCATGATCAAGCAGCTCGGCGTGTTCACGTCCGAGGTGACGCGCGTGGCGCGCGAGGTCGGCACCGAGGGCAAGCTCGGCGGCCAGGCCCAGGTGCCGGAGGTGACCGGCGTCTGGAAGGACCTGACCGAGAGCGTCAACTCGATGGCAAACAACCTGACCAACCAGGTTCGCAACATCGCCGAAGTGACGATCGCGGTCGCCAACGGCGATCTGTCGAAGAAGATCACGGTCGACGTCCGCGGCGAGATCCTGCAGCTCAAGGAAGCCATCAACACGATGGTGGACCAACTCCGCTCCTTCGCCTCGGAAGTGACGCGCGTCGCGCGCGAGGTCGGCACCGACGGCAAGCTCGGCGGCCAAGCGATCGTGCCAGGCGTCGCCGGCACCTGGAAGGACCTCACCGACTCCGTCAACGCGATGTGCGGCAACCTGACTGCACAAGTGCGCAACATCGCCAACGTCACCACCGCCGTGGCGCGCGGCGACCTCTCGCGCAAGATCACGGTGGACGTGCGCGGCGAGATCCTGGAGCTGAAGGACACCATCAACACCATGGTGGACCAGCTCAACTCGTTCGCCTCCGAAGTGACGCGCGTCGCGCGCGAGGTCGGCACCGAAGGCAAGCTCGGCGGCCAGGCCCAGGTGCCTGGTGTGGCCGGCACCTGGAAGGACCTCACCGACAACGTCAACTTCATGGCCTCGAACCTGACGGCGCAGGTCCGCAACATCGCCGACGTCGCCACCGCCATCGCGAGCGGCGATCTGTCGAAGAAGATCACGGTGAATGTCTCGGGCGAGATCCTTCAGCTGAAGGAGACGCTCAACACCATGGTCGACCAGCTCAACGCCTTCGCCGGCGAAGTGACGCGCGTCGCCCGCGAGGTCGGCACCGAGGGACGGCTCGGCGGCCAGGCCAACGTGCTCGGCGTCGCCGGAACCTGGAAGGACCTCACCGAGAGCGTCAACTCGATGGCCTCGAACCTCACCGCGCAGGTCCGCAACATCGCCGAGGTGACGACCGCGGTCGCCGGCGGCGACCTCTCCAAGAAGATCACCGTGGACGTGCGCGGCGAAATCCTGGAGCTGAAGGATACCATCAACACCATGGTGGACCAGCTCAACGCCTTCGCCGGCGAAGTCACGCGCGTGGCGCGCGAGGTCGGCACCGAAGGCAAGCTTGGTGGTCAGGCCGTCGTGCGCGGCGTCGCCGGCACATGGAAGGACCTCACCGACAGCGTCAACTCGATGGCCTCGAACCTCACCGGCCAGGTCCGCAACATCGCCGAAGTCGCAACTGCGGTCGCCAAGGGCGATCTGTCGAAGAAGATCACGGTGAACGTGTCGGGCGAAATCCTTCAGCTGAAGGAGACGCTCAACACCATGGTGGACCAGCTCAACGCCTTCGCTGGCGAAGTGACGCGCGTCGCGCGCGAGGTCGGCACCGACGGCAAGCTCGGCGGCCAGGCTGGCGTGCCCGGCGTCGCCGGCACCTGGAAGGATCTCACCGACAGCGTGAACTCGATGGCGGGCAACCTCACCGCCCAGGTCCGCAATATCGCCGAAGTGGCGACCGCGATCGCCGGCGGCGACCTGTCGCGCAAGATCACCGTGGACGTGCGCGGCGAGATCCTGCAGCTCAAGGACACGCTGAACACGATGGTCGACCAGCTCAACCGTTTCGCGGGTGAGGTGACGCGCGTGGCGCGCGAGGTCGGCACCGAAGGCCGTCTCGGCGGTCAGGCCAACGTGCCCGGCGTCGCCGGAACCTGGAAGGATCTCACCGACAGCGTGAATTCGATGGCGGGCAACCTCACCGCCCAGGTCCGCAACATCGCCGAAGTGACGACCGCGGTGGCGCGTGGCGACTTGTCCCGCAAGATCACCGTCGACGTGAAGGGCGAAATCCTCGAGCTCAAGAACACCATCAACACCATGGTGGACCAGCTCAACGGCTTTGCCGGCGAAGTCACGCGCGTGGCGCGCGAGGTCGGCACCGAAGGCAAGCTCGGCGGTCAGGCCGAAGTGCCCGGCGTTGCCGGCACATGGAAGGACCTCACCGACAACGTCAACTTCATGGCATCGAACCTCACGGCGCAGGTCCGCAACATCGCCGAGGTCGCGACCGCCATCGCCGGCGGCGATCTCTCGAAGAAGATCACGGTGGACGTGCGCGGCGAGATCCTTCTCCTGAAGGACACGCTGAACACCATGGTCGAGCAGCTCCGCTCCTTCGCCGCCGAAGTCACGCGCGTCGCCCGCGAGGTCGGCACCGAAGGCCGGCTCGGTGGTCAGGCCGTCGTGCCTGGCGTCGGCGGCACCTGGAAGGATCTGACCGACAACGTCAACCTCCTGGCGGCGAACCTCACCACGCAGGTCCGCAACATCGCCGAAGTGACGACCGCGGTGGCGCGCGGCGACTTGTCCCGCAAGATCACCGTCGACGTGAAGGGCGAAATCCTCGAGCTCAAGAACACCATCAACACCATGGTGGACCAGCTCAACGCCTTCGCCGGCGAAGTGACGCGCGTGGCGCGCGAGGTCGGCACCGAAGGCAAGCTCGGCGGCCAGGCGCAGGTGCCCGGCGTTGCCGGCACATGGAAGGACCTCACCGACACCGTGAACCTGATGGCTGCGAACCTGACCGAGCAGGTGCGCGGCATCGTCAAGGTGGTGACGGCGGTCGCCAACGGCGATCTCAAGCAGAACCTGACGATGAAATCTCGCGGCGAGGTCGCCGCTCTCGCCGACACCATCAACAACATGACCGAGACGCTGGCGACCTTCGCCGATCAGGTGACGTCGGTGGCACGCGAGGTCGGCGTCGAAGGCCGGCTCGGCGGCCAGGCCAACGTGCCGGGTGCTGCCGGCACCTGGAAAGATCTCACCGGCAACGTGAACCTTCTGGCTGCCAACCTCACCTCGCAGGTGCGCGCGATCGCGGAAGTCGCGACCGCCGTGACCAAGGGTGACCTAACGCGGTCGATCCAGGTCGACGCCCGCGGGGAAGTCGCGGAGCTGAAGGACAACATCAACACGATGATCACGAATCTCCGTTTGACGACGGACGTGAACACCGAGCAGGACTGGCTGAAGACCAACCTCGCCAAATTCACCAACATGCTCCAGGGCCAGCGCGATCTCGCCACCGTCGGCCGGCTGCTGCTCACCGAGCTGTCGCCGCTGGTGAATGCCCATACCGGCGTGATCTACCAGGTCGAGAACGAGGACAATTCCCAGCTGCTGCTGCTCGCGTCCTACGCCAGCGACGGCATCTATCCCTACCAGAGCGTGCTCCAGTTCGGCGAAGGACTGGTCGGCCAGTGCGCCCTCGACAAGCGGCCGCGCATGGTTTCCGACATCCCGTCCGACGTTGTGCCGATCAACTCGGCGCTGCTCCGCGTCGCGCCGAAAAATCTCGTCGTGCTGCCTGTCCTGTTCGAAGGCCAGGTCAAGGCCGTGATCGAACTCGCCTCTCTCGTCTCCTTCACGACCTCGCAGATGACGTTCCTGGAGCAGCTCACCGACTCCATCGGCATCGTTCTGAACTCGATCGAGGCGACGATGCAGACCGAAGGCCTGCTCAAACAGTCGCAGCAGCTCGCCGGCGAGCTACAGACCCAGCAGCGCGAATTGCAACAGACCAACGACCAGCTCGAGCAGAAGGCGCAGCAGCTCGCCGAGCGCAACGTCGAGGTCGAACGCAAGAACCAGGAGATCGAGCAGGCCCGGCGCGCTCTGGAGGAAAAGGCCACCGAGCTCGCCCTGACCTCGAAGTACAAGTCCGAATTCCTCGCCAATATGAGCCACGAGTTGCGTACGCCGCTGAATTCGATCCTGATTCTCGGTCAGCAGCTCACCGATAATCCGGACGGCAATCTCTCGGCCAAGCAGGTCGAGTTCGCCCGCACCATCCACGGCGCCGGCACCGATCTGCTCAACCTCATCAGCGACATTCTCGATCTCTCCAAGATCGAGTCCGGCACGGTGACGGTCGACGCCGAGGAGATCCTGACCGCGAACCTGCTCGAGACCGTCGGGCGGCCCTTCCGGCACGAGGCGGACAACCGTAATCTGTCGTTCAAGATCGACGTCGATCCGAACCTGCCACGCAGCATCGTCACCGATTCCAAGCGCCTGCAACAGGTCCTGAAGAACCTGCTCTCCAACGCCTTCAAGTTCACCGCCGAAGGCGAAGTGCGCCTGAAGGTCGCGGGCGCGATCGGCGGCTGGGGAACGGATCACCCGGTGCTGAACTCCGCGCCGGCCGTGATCGCGTTCGAAGTATCCGATACCGGCATCGGCATTCCGCTGGAGAAGCAGAAGCTGATCTTCGAGGCGTTCCAGCAGGCGGATGCCGGCACCAGCCGAAAATACGGCGGCACCGGACTAGGACTCGCAATCAGCCGCGAACTCGCGAGCCTGCTCGGAGGCGAAATCCATCTGCGCAGCGCGCCGGGCAAGGGCTCGTCCTTCACGATTTATCTGCCGTTGAAATATTCCGGTCCGACGCTCGCGCCGCGGGCCGCGCCGGCGCCGCAGCAATACAGCCAGCCGCCCGCGCTGCAGCCGGCCGCGCCGGAGCAACAGCGTGCCATCGAGCAGCTTCCCGACGACCGGTTGAACCTCGAGCCCGGCGACAGCATCCTCCTGATCGTCGAGGACGACCCGCACTACGCGCGTGTGCTGGTCGATCTCGCGCGCGACAAGGGATTCAAGGTGCTGGTCACCGCGCGGGGCGCGGAGGCGCTGGAGCTCGCCAAGCAGTATCAGCCGAGAGCCGTCTCGCTCGATGTGTTCCTGCCCGACATGCTCGGCTGGACCGTACTGAGCCAGCTCAAGCACAATCCGTTGACCCGCCACATCCCCGTGCAGATCATCACGCTCGACGAAGACCGCCAGCATGCGCTGGCGCGTGGCGCGTTCTCATTCGTCAACAAGCCGACCACGCCTGAAGGCGTCGCGGCCGCGCTGACGCAAATCAAGGAATATGCCCGGCCGCGGCGCAAGCGGCTGCTGATCGTCGAGGACAACGAGGCCGAGCAGCTTTCGATCCGCGAGCTGCTCCACCACGACGACATCGAGATCGTGACGACGGCCACCGGCGCGGGCGCACTTTCGACGTTGCGCGAGCAGCCGTGTGACTGCGTGGTGCTCGATCTCAGGCTTCCCGACATGAGCGGCTTCGAGGTGCTGGACCAAGTCCGCAACGACGAGCGACTGTCGAACATCCCGATCGTGGTCTTCACCGGCCGCGAGCTTTCGGCGGAGGAGGACGCGGAACTCCACACCATGGCTCGCAGCATCGTGGTCAAGGGCGTGGAATCGCCGGAGCGCCTGCTCGACGAGACCGCACTGTTCCTGCACCGCGTGATCACGGAGCTGCCGATCGAGAAGCAGCGCATGCTGGAGAAGCTGAACAGTTCCGACGAGGACTTGATCGGCAAGACCGCCCTGCTCGTCGACGACGACGCCCGCAACATATTCGCCCTGTCGAGTGTGCTGGAACGACGCGGCATGAAAGTGCTGACGGCGACGACCGGGAGCGAGGCTGTGACACTGGTCGACTCCAATCCGGAGATCGCGATCGTGCTGATGGACATCATGATGCCGCAGATGGATGGCTATCAGACCATCGGCGTGATCCGCGAGAATCCGGCCTTCGCCCGTCTTCCGATCATCGCGCTGACCGCCAAGGCGATGAAGGGCGACCGGGAGAAATGCCTCGAAGCCGGCGCGTCCGATTACCTCGCCAAACCGGTCAACACCGACCAATTGCTGCTTGCGATCCGCATGTGGCTGCACCGCTGAGTTGGGCCCGCGTATGGACCAGGAAAAGGTCAACATCCTGCTCGTCGACGATCAGCCGGCCAAGCTGCTGGCCTATGAGGTGATCCTGAAGGATCTCGGCGAGAACCTCGTGATCGCCTCATCGGGACGCGAGGCGCTGGAGGTGCTGCTCAAGACCGAGATCGCGGTGATCCTGGTCGACGTCTGCATGCCCGAACTCGACGGCTTCGAACTCGCCGCAATGATCCGCTCGCATCCGCGTTTCCAGAAGACCGCCATGATCTTCATCTCTGCGATCCAGGTCAGCGACATCGACCGGTTGCGCGGCTACGAGATGGGCGCGGTCGACTACGTGCCTGTGCCGGTCGTGCCGGAGGTGCTGCGTGCCAAGATCAGGGTATTTGCCGAGCTCTACCGCAAGACGCGCGAGCTCGAACGGCTGAACCACGAACTCGAGGACCGCGTCCGCGCACGCACCGCGGAGCTGGAGAGCTCCACCGCGAAGCTGCGCGAGAGCGAGCAGCGGCGCAGCATGGCGATCTCTGCCGGCAAGATGGGATCCTGGGATTGGGACTGGAGCAGCGGCGATTGGATGTGGGACGACGGGCAATACCGCATCTTCGGCGTCGACCCGGACAGTTTCGAGGTCAATCCGGCCAACGTCCAGGCGCTGTTGCATCCCGATGACGTCGATCAGTTGCGCAAGGCGATCGCCGAATTCAACAAGGGCACGCGCGCCTATGAAACGGAATTCCGCATTGTGCGGCCCGATGGCGAGGTGCGCTGGTGCGTCGGCACGGCGGCGGCGACAGTCGACGAGCGCGGGCGCGTGGTGCGCGTGAGCGGCGTCACCGTCGATATCACCGAACGCAAGCGCGCCGAGGAGCGGCAGAATCTCCTGGCGCGGGAAGTCGATCATCGCGCCAAGAACGCACTGGCGCTGGCCCAGTCCATCGTGCGCCTCACCCGGGCCGACGAGGTCAAGGACTATGTCAACGCGGTCGAGGGACGCATCAATGCACTGGCGCGCGTGCACACCATTCTGTCGCTGTCCAGCTGGCAGGGCGCCGAACTCTCCAGGCTGATCGACGAGGAGCTTGCGCCCTATTCGCTCGGCGACCAGATCAGATTGGAAGGTCCCGAAGTTCAGTTGCTGCCCGCGACGGCCCAGACGCTGGCGCTCGCACTGCACGAGCTCTTCACCAACTCGGCCAAGTACGGCGCGCTCTCGACTCGATCGGGGCGGCTCGCGATCGATTGGCAGGTCGAGGACGAGCTGCTCACGCTGAGCTGGGAGGAATCCGGCGGTCCGCTGGTCATGACACCGAAATCTCGCGGCTTCGGCACGCGGAGCCTGCTTGCGAGCGTCGAGTCCCAGCTTGGCGGACAGGCGCAGTTCGATTGGCGCGCCGAGGGCCTGTTGTGCCGTCTGGAGGTGCCGCTGACGCGAAAGACGGCGACGGCCGGACTCGGCAAGTTCGACACCGGCGGCTCCGCCGAATTGCAGCGCGCATCCGGCTAACCGGACACCGCGCTCGTCATGCGCTGGGCCATCCGCGCTTCGCGCGGCACCCGCCCTTCCAGCCAGGCTTCCGTTCGGGCGAGATCGCGCAACGCCCTGGCGTAACGGCGCGCCGCGCTTCGCTCTGCTCCGCGCGGTAGCCTGCGGGCCTTGCGCAGGATGTCCGCGGCCGCATGACGATAGGCTAGCGAGCGGTAAAGAAAGACTACCTTACCCATATCGATGTTCCCGTTTTGATGGCACTCATCCTCGCAAGCCCGGCATGAACGTCGGATGAAGCGGACGATGACAATTATTTCAACCGAATGGAACCACAGAATCATGCGGGCGTTGGCATGCCGGTTCGGGAATGACCTCCCATGCGCACGAAGAAGTCGTCTGAACTGATCTCTGCCAGTGGCCTCATCAAGCTGATGACGCACGCGATGATGGGCGCAGCCCTCGGCCTCACCTTCAGCCTCGCGCTCGTCGTGTCCAATCCGGCCGTGGCCAACCTGCTGAATAACGGCGGAAGCCAAGCCATTCTGGTGTTCGCCCTCACCCTGGTGACGACGTTCGCGATCGGCGCGACGCTCACCGGCGTCGTGTTCATCATTTATGAGGACAAGCAATCTTGAAGCGCGTGATCCGCGGGGGGACGCTTTGTCGGGAACTCCGGCGGCGAATAGCGGTTGGCTGCCTGCGTCAAATTAACTCAGGGAGTTTCCCCGCATGAACACGACCAAGCTCGCTCTCGCCGTAATGTTGGCAACCGGCCTTGCCGCCGCACCGTTCGCCGTGCAGGCCAAGTCACACAAGGCCAAGCACGGATCCTCGATGTCATCGTCGCAGACCACCGGCGCCAACACCAAGTCTCCCAAGGGCGCTGATCCTTCCGGCCAGGGCGGCTCCGGGCCCGGCTCCGATCAGGGCGGCACCATGACGAACAAGGGCGGCATGACCAACACCAAATAGTCCACGCCTGGAAGCCATAGAGGGCTCCGCCGTTGCGGGGCCCTTTCTCTCGCTGCTCGCCGTCATGAGATGCTCTAGCCGCGTCCACTTGCGCGCAATCAGAAGCTGGGCTGCGGCCTCACCGAGGCGGTCGCGCTGCAGCTGCCGGATGGTTGAGCCCAGCTTGAGTATCTCGGCGCCCGCTCGCGCGCACGGTGTTGCCGACTGTCTTCGCGGGACGAAGGCGCACGCGGTCGCGGACGTCAGGCAGAACGTCGCTGCCGCCGGCTGCCTTCCATTCGCCGATCAGGAGGTTGATTCTCCGGCGCAGAACCATCTGCGCCAAGGCCCTTTCTGTGCAGTCGCAGTCGCGCTCGACGAGGTTGCGCACCGACGCTTCGACGTCGGCCATTTCGAGCCTCAAAACTCTGATTTTACGTCGAATTTCATTAATTCTGTTGTCCATGGCTTGTTAGAACAAAATAAGAACATATAGTCAAGTGGATCTCGGAACGGAGAAGGCAGATGCAGATTCAAGGTAAATACGACGCCAAGGCTTTTCTTGGAGAGCAGATGACGCGGGCGCAGGGTCTCAGGCTGAGGCGGCTGAGTGAAGAGGCGTATCAACCGGCCCAATATGCACGGGACCTGTCTTTCGGCGAGGCAGCACGGCGCATCCAGGCGTTGGAGGCGGAGATCGAGTTGGCGAATTCCTTCTAGCCTGCGTCGCGCGCCCGCAACGGTGTGCAGGCGTTGCCGGAACCATGGCTGTGCCGAATGGTTCTCCTCAGCCAAGGGAGAACATGCATGGCACGCAAGGCAAAGAAACGTCGCTACTCTCGCAGTTCCGGCAGCGATGTCGAAAGCGAGATGCGGCGCTACAAGAAGGGCACCGCCAAGAGCGGGCGCGGGGGCCGCGTGAAGAGCCGCAAGCAGGCGATCGCGATCGGACTGTCGAAGGCGCGCAAGAAGGGCAAGAAGGTCCCTAAGAAGGCATCGAAGCGGAAGAGTGCCAAGAAGACGTCCAAAAGCAAAAGGTCGTCAAAGAAGTCGTCGAAGCGCAAATCCAGCAAGCGCTGACGCTAACCTGTCTCAGATCATGCTGCCGGGCATGAAGCATCGGATCGAAATCCCGAACGCAGTCTTCACCGGCCACACCATGGTGCGGCCGGCCCGGTTCGGCTCGGTGATGACGGCTTCGTCCGGCACCTCGATCCACTGCCCGTCCAGACGCACGCGGTAACGGCCGTTGTACGACTCCCAGTCGGGATCGGCGACGGCAAAGCCATCCGCATCCGAGCAGCACGGACCGAGCTGGCTGCGCAGGCTGTCGAACCATGGTTTCAGAGGGGAATTCGCGTAGCGGCCGTCGTCACGCCCGAGCGCGTGTCCGCCACAGAGCACCAATGGCACGACGAGCAGTGCACTCCTCAGCGAGAGCTTCAATCGATCCATGTCGGCACCGATCAAATTCGAACCGCCGGCAAGTTCCACAAAGCAGCCGCAAGTTCGAAGTTCCGCGATTGCAACCCACCTCTACGACTCCATTGCCGCAGCGGTGTTGGAACTGTGATGATCGAACACGGCTTTTTCGGACGAACTGCGTCATCATCCCTGCGGTTAACGAGAATGTTATCGCTAACCCAACGGAAATTTCGAGGATGAAGAGGAAAGGCGGCCCGAGGGCCGCCTTTTTTAACCTGTGTCGCTCGATGCGCCCGGCTCACGCGAGCGGAACTGCCACGAATCTTGTCGCCTCCGCGCTTTTGACCTGCAACAACACGCTCCGCTTGCCCGACGTTTTGGCCTGCGCCAGTTCCGAACGGACGTCGCCGACATTCTCGACGGCCTTGCCGCCGACATTGAGGATGACATCGCCAGTCTGAATGCCGCGCTGTGCCGCCGGCCCTTGCGGATCGACCTCGGTGACGACGACGCCCTTCTGGCCCGCGCCCTGGACGTCCCCGGCCGGCGCCAGGCTGAGGCCGAGGCGCGGCGTGCCGGCACTCGGCTGCCTCCTGCCCTCGTCGGTGCCATTTCCCTTGGCTTGCCGCTCGTTCGGCAGCTCGCCGAGCGCCAGGGTCACCGTTTTGCTGTCGCCCTTGCGGAAGACATCGAGCTTCACCGACGTGCCAGGCGCTAACGTGGCGATGGTGCGGGCGAGGTCACGGGAGTCCTTGATCGTGGTGCCGTTGACGGCGGTGATGACGTCCCCCGCCTCGATGCCGGCCTTCGCCGCCGGGCTGCCATCCTGCGGATTGTCGACGATCGCGCCGCGCGCCTCCTTGAGGCCGAGGCTGTCGGCAATATCAGACGTCACGGGCTGCACCTGCACGCCGAGCCAGCCTCGGGTGACCACGCCCTTGTCCTTCAATTGCGCGACGACGAGCTTGGCGGTCGAGGCGGGAATATCGAAGCCGATGCCGACCGAGCCGCCCGAGGGCGAGAAGATCGCAGTGTTGACGCCGATCACGTTGCCGTTCATGTCGAAGGCCGGGCCGCCGGAATTGCCCTTGTTGATGGGCGCATCGATCTGGATGAAGTCGTCATAAGGACCATTGCCGATATCCCGGCCGCTGGCCGAGACGATGCCGGCGGTAACAGTGCCGCCAAGACCGAAGGGATTGCCGACCGCGACCACCCAGTCGCCGATGCGCGGCTTCTGGTCGGAGAATTTGACGAACGGAAAGTCCTTCTTGCCATCGACCTTGATCAGCGCGAGATCGGTCTTCGGATCGGTGCCGACGACTTTCGCAGTGTAGGTCGTACCGTCATCCATCGTCACCTGAACCGACTCGGCATGATCGACGACGTGGTTGTTAGTCACGGCATAGCCGTCGGGCGAAATGAAGAAGCCGGAGCCTTCGCCCGTGATCATCTGATGGCGCTGGCGCGGCATGCCGTTCATACCACCCGGGAAGCGGAAGCCGAACTGTCGGGAGAACTGGTCGAACGGCGTATCCTCGTCCGAATCCATCCGGTTCTGCTGCAGCATCGCGGTCTTGTCGTTGTCCTGGTCGATCTTCACCCGCACCGAGATCACCGCGGGTTTGACCTTGCTGACCAGATCGCCGAAGCCCGCCGGCGTAGCCGCGGCTTCCGCAGCCTGAGCCGGCGCAATGAAGGAGTTCGTACCGAACGGCGCGGAGCCTGGCGCCATTGACAGGGCGGCCACGCCCAGCGCGGCCACGGTGCCGAGCAGCGCGAGCCGGCGCGGCCTCAAGATCTTGCGGGACGTGGTGGTGTCGGAATTGACGCGATCGTTCATGTCGAAATATCCATGTTGAGCTGGTGTCGCCTTGTCCTCAACATGGTCGCTGCCACCTTACGGCGTCCCGTCCGTCCGATTAAATCTCGGCAAAGAATGGCAAAGCGGGCGCGGCAGGCAAATCGTCGCTGCTCATTTGATGCAGCTCAACACGGGCGCTTCGCGCAGTGAAAAACTGCAACCATGAGGTCCACCGGAGGCGCGCCATGTACAAAGACATTCTCGTCCACATTCCCACCGAACGTCCCATGCGTTCTGCTATCGAAGGCTCGATCTCGCTCGCGGCGCACCTCAACGCGCATCTCGACGCGGTCGCGGTCGGCTATGTCGCAACCAGTGCAGCTTACGTGATGGAGGGCGGCGCGGCGGTGGCGGCCGTGTTCGAACTGGAGCGCGAGCGCGCCGTTGAGCGGGCCGAGGCCGCGCTCGCGGTGTTCAGGAGCGAGGCGGCAAACGCCGGCGTCTCCTACGCCAGCCATGCGCTCGGGGCGATCCCGGCGGATGCCGCCGTCTCGCTCGGCCAGATGGCGCGACTGCACGACCTCAGCATCGTGCTCCAGCCTGATCCGACGCAAGGCTCGTTCGACAACGACGTGCCAGGCGAGATCCTGTTTCAGGCGGGCGGCCCGGTGCTGTTCCTGCCCTACACCTTCCGGGGAGCCTTCAACGCAAACCGGGTCGGCATCTGCTGGGACGGCAGCCGCCTCGCTGCCCGCGCCGTGCGCGACGCAGCAACGTTCCTGGCGCGCGCCGCAGAGATCGTGATCATCACCATCAACGAGGCCGACGCCGTCTCCGGTGAGGCTTCAGCGAGCAGCCTGGCAAGACATCTCGGCCGGCGCGGGCTGTCGACCCGCACGGTCGGCCTGTCGGCAACGCGCGCCGACATTCAACCGACCATCCTGTCGCTTGCAGCGGACGAGAGCCTCGACCTCCTGGTGATGGGCGGCTACGGCCATTCGCGGTTGCAGGAGCGCGTTCTCGGGGGCGTCACCCGCGCCATGCTGGAAGCCATGACAGTCCCGACGCTGATGTCGCATTGAGCCGAGCCGGCCTGGCGCCATTACGCCGCGACCGGAGCCTCCCACGTCGCGGGCGCGGCAGCGTCCTCATCGCGTTGCACATTGCACGCGTTGAAATGCGCCTTGAGTTCGACTTCCGCGAGATGTTCAAAATGTTCGGCCTGGCCGAGGAGTTCCCAGTTCTGGAGCGGCCGGTAGGCCGCCTGCTGACGACAGAGGGACGCCAGCGCCCGGTAGCGACGTACGTTCTCCATGAGACCCTCCCTCGCATCTGCCAAGGTTATTGCCTTGATTTGCGTCAGGCCGATGGCGGTCATGCAAAAGATTTGCTGCGCCCCCTCGCCTGATCTCGGCTCGTTCTTGGGAAATTCGTATTCGGGTCAAAGTTCCAAAATGGCGCCGACAGGCGCTCGGCCTCCCCGAGTCTAGCGGATACGGCCTCCGTCGCTTACGCGCATGCGCCCCGCAGGAACTCGGCCCGCCTCGGCGGCGATGCGAATGGCGGCGATATTGGCGGCATAGTCCGCAGCGCTGTTGCCGCGAAACACGGCGGAACCCGCGACGAGCGTATCGGCACCCGCTGCGGCCACGGCAGCGGCATTGTCGCGCGTGATGCCGCCATCGACTTCGAGTCGGATCGGCCGCTCGCCGATCATGGTCCTAATCCGCTTGATCTTCTCGATCTGCGATCCGATGAACGATTGGCCGCCAAAGCCCGGATTGACCGTCATCAGCAGCACGAGATCGATGCGGTCGAGCACGTATTCGATCGCAGCCTCCGGCGTTGACGGACAAAGGCTGACGCCAGCTTTCCTGCCGAGCGAGCGGATGGCCTGGAGCGAGCGGTCGAGATGCGGGCCGGCTTCGGCGTGCACCGTGATGAAGTCCGCTCCGGCTTTCGCGAACGCCTCGAGATAAGGATCGGTCGGGGCGATCATCAAATGCACGTCGAAGACCTTCTTCGTCAACGGCCGGATCGCCTTGATGACGTCAGCACCGAAACTGATGTTCGGCACGAAATGCCCATCCATGACGTCGCAATGGATCCAGTCGGCCCCGGCCGAATCGATCGCCGCGATCTCCTCGCCGAGGCGCGCGAAATCCGCCGCCAGAATCGACGGAGCGATGAGAATGTCTTCGGTCATGGCGCTGCACTCCGCGCATCGGCGCCGCCGCTGAACACGCGGCTCGCAAGGACGTCCATGGGATCGATGGTCTCGAGGTCGGCGACATCGAGCATGCGATTGAGATCGGACACCAGACGATCGGCTTGCCGCAGGCGGATGCGGTCGACCGCGTTGCGGATCGACCGGGCGTTGGAGAAGAACGGCTGGGTCCGGCGCAGCGCGATGTATTTCTCGAACGCCTCGCGCGCGGCTGCCGAGAAGCGATAACCCCGCTCCTTCAGCATCAGCTCGGCGATGACGAGCAGCTCGGCTTCCGCATAGTCGGGAAATTCGATGTGATGGGCGATGCGCGAACGGAAACCGGGGTTGGACGCGAAGAAGCTCGTCATCCGCTCGCCATAGCCGGCGAGGATCACGACGAGGTCTTCGCGCTGGTTCTCCATCACCTGGAGCAGGATCTCGATCGATTCCTGGCCATAGTCGCGCTCGTTATCGGGACGATGCAGGTAATAGGCCTCGTCGATGAACAATACGCCACCCATCGCCTTCTTCAGGATCTCCTTGGTTTTCGGCGCGGTGTGGCCGATATACTGGCCGACGAGATCGTCACGCGTCACCGAAATCACCTGCCCGCGCCGCACGAAGCCGAGGCCGTGCAGGATCCTGGCCATGCGCAGCGCCACGGTGGTCTTGCCGGTGCCGGGATTGCCCGTGAACGACATATGCAGCGTCGGCGGCGCGGAGGCGAGGCCCGCACGCTGCCGGATACGCTCGATCAGCAGCAGCGAGGCGATCTGGCGCACGCGGTTCTTCACCGGCTTGAGCCCGATCAATTCCTGGTCGAGCTGTTGCAGCGTATCCGTGATCCCGGCCGCTTCGGCCTCCTTGCGAAGATCGAAACGCGGCTCGCTCTGTTCGGTCGTCGTTGCATGGGGAACATCAAGCATCGGCACCTCGAAGAAAAGAGCTTCGCCGCTGGGAGCGGCGAAGCAGTGGTCCGCCAAGGATGCGGAGCAGGGAGAGCTCCGCGCGGAGGAAGTGTTATTGAGAGGCGTTGGCGGCCGGCTTTCGCACGGCGGTGTAGCGGATCGCGCGTCCGGCCACTTCCTGCCGCACCAGTTCGAACTCCGCCTCTTGCTTCGGCCGGTTGACGAGGAACGAGATCCGCACCGACTCCCAGCCATGGCTGGCATCGAAGCCGCTGATGCGGATGTAGCTGTCGCCGTAAACCCTGCGGCACTCGGCGAGCTCCATCATCACTCCGGCGGCGTCCTGAAGATCGAACATCGGCAGGCCCCACATCTCCCAATAGGTGTTGCGGGGATGCGGATCGTCGGTGAACTCGATGTTCACCGCCCAGCCGTTGGCAAGGCAATATTGCACTTGGCTGGTGATCTGCTCGTCGGTCAGATCGGGCAGGAACGAGAAGCAGCCCTGGGTGATCTTCATCTCAATTCTCCTCAGACGGTTTCCAGCGCCGTCGGCACGAAGTCCGGCGTATCGGTGGATTGATAGTTGAAGGTGACGTCCTTCCAGACCTCGAGCGCGGCCTTCAGCGGCGTGCAGGTCTGGGCCGCCTGGGCGAGGATCTCCGGCCCTTCGTGGACGTAGTCGCGGCCCTCATTGCGGGCGAGGATCATCGCTTCCAGCGCCACGCGATTGGCGGTCGCGCCGGCCGCAATGCCCATGGGATGGCCGATGGTGCCGCCGCCGAATTGCAGCACGACGTCTTCGCCCAGGAGATCAAGCAGCTGATGCATCTGGCCGGCGTGGATGCCGCCGGAGGCGACCGGCATCATCTTGTTGAGGCTCGCCCATGACTGGTCGAAGAACAGGCCATGCTCGAGCTTGGTCGGGTTGAAGTCCTCGCGGCAGACGTCGTAGTAGCCGCGCGTGGTGTTGGGGTCGCCTTCGAGCTTGCCGACCACCGTGCCGGCATGGATGTGGTCGACGCCGGCGAGCCGCATCCACTTCGCGATGACGCGGAACGACACGCCATGGCTCTTCTGCCGCGTATAGGTCGAATGGCCGGCGCGGTGCAGATGCAGGATCATGTCGTTCCGCCGCGCCCATTTGGCCATCGACTGGATTGCGGTGTAGCCGATCACGAGGTCGATCATGACGATGCATGACCCGAGTTCCTTGGCGAACTCTGCACGCTCGTACATATCCTCCATCGTGCCCGCGGTGACATTCAGGTAGGTGCCCTTGACCTCGCCCGAGGCCGCCTGCGCCCTGTTCACCGCCTCCATGCAGTAGAGAAATCGGTCACGCCAATGCATGAAGGGCTGCGAGTTGATGTTCTCGTCGTCCTTGGTGAAGTCCAGCCCGCCCTTCAGCGCCTCGTAGACCACGCGGCCGTAGTTGCGCCCCGAAAGTCCGAGCTTCGGCTTCACCGTTGCACCCAGCAGCGGCCGGCCGAACTTGTCGAGCCGTTCGCGCTCGACCACGATGCCGGTCGCCGGCCCCTGGAACGTCTTCACATAGGCGACCGGGAAACGCATGTCCTCCAGCCGCAGCGCCTTGAGCGGCTTGAAGCCGAACACGTTGCCGATGATCGAGGCGGACAGGTTCGCGATCGACCCCGGCTCGAACAGGTCGAGGTCATAGGCGATGTAGGCGAAGTACGAGCCCGGCGTGCCCGGCACCGGATCGACGCGATAGCATTTGGCGCGATATTTCTCGGCCGCCGTCAGGCGATCGGTCCACACCACCGTCCAGGTCGCGGTCGAGGATTCTCCAGCCACCGCAGCAGAGGCCTCGATGGGGTCGACGCCTTCCTGCGGCGTGACGCGGAACAGTGCGATGACGTCGGTGTCCTTCGGCGTGTAGTCGGGCTCCCAATAGCCCATGCGCTTGTATTCCATCACGCCGGAGCGATAGCGCTCCTTGCCGCGGAGCGTGCCTGCATGTGCGTTCATGTCTCTCTCCTGCTCTCTTCTCTGCTCTATCTGATTGACTAGGCCGCTACGGACTCGCGGGCGTCGACGCGCGGATCGAGCTCGCCGGCGCGATAGCGCCGCGCCATCTCGCTCATCGGGACCACCTTGATCCTGCTCGCATGGCCCGCCGTGCCGAACTGCTCGAAGCGCTCGCGGCAAAGTTCGCGCATCGCATCCATCGCGGGTTTGAGGAATTTACGCGGATCGAACTCGGAGCGTGCCTGCGCAGCCACTTTTCGGAACACGGCGGTCATGGCCAGCCGGCAATCGGTGTCGATATTGACCTTGCGCACGCCGCTCTTGATGCCGCGGACGATCTCGTCCACCGGCACGCCCCAGGTCTGCGGCATCTCGCCACCGAACTGGTTGAACATGTCCTGAAGCGACTGCGGCACCGAGGACGAGCCGTGCATGACCAGATGGGTGTTTGGCAGCCGGCGATGGATCTCCTCCACCACGCGCATCGCCAGGATGTCACCATCCGGCTTGCGGCTGAACTTGTAGGCGCCGTGCGAGGTGCCCATCGCGATCGCCAGAGCGTCGACCTTCGTTGCCCGGACGAAATCGACTGCCTGGTCGGGATCGGTCAAGAGCTGATCGTGGCTGACCTTGCCCTCGACGCCGTGACCGTCCTCCTGCTCGCCGCCGCCGTGCTCGAGCGAGCCGAGCACGCCGAGTTCGCCCTCGACCGACGCTCCGACCCAATGCGCGAGATCGACGACGCGGCGGGTGATCGCGACGTTGTAGTCGTAGTCGGCCGCCGTCTTTGCGTCGGCCTTCAGCGAGCCGTCCATCATCACCGACGTAAAACCGTGGGCGATGGCCGAGGCACAGGTCGCCTCGTCATTGCCGTGGTCCTGGTGCATGCAGATCGGGATGTCGGGATAGGTCCGCTCCAGCGCGTCGATCATGTGCGAGAGCATGAGATCGCCGGCATAGCTGCGCGCACCGCGTGAGGCCTGGATGATGACGGGCGCATCGACCTCGGCCGCCGCCTGCATGATCGCGATGCCTTGCTCCATATTGTTGATGTTGAAAGCCGGCACGGCATAACCGTGGCTGGCGGCATGATCGAGCAGCTGGCGAAGTGTGATACGGGCCACGGGACGTCCTCCTTATTGTCTCTTGCGGGCGATCGACCGGCGGGCGGCTTCCGCAATGCTTTGCGGTGTGATGCCGAACTCGCGGTACAGCACGGGCGCAGGCGCCGAGGCGCCGAAACCGCGCATGCCGACGAACTCGCCGTCGGCGCCGATCCAGCGCGGCCAGTCGCCCAGCACCGCCGCCTCGATCCCGACGCGCGGCGCGGTGCCGAGCACGGTGGCGCGGTAGTCGTCCGGCTGCTCCTCGAACAGGGCGAAGCACGGCACGGAGACCACGGCCGCACGGATGTGCTCGGTCGCGAGCAGGCGGGCGGCGTCCAGGGCTATCGCCACTTCCGAGCCGGTTGCGATCAGCGTCACGTCGCGGCCGCCGTCGGGCGAGACGACGAGGTAGGCACCGCGCGCGACGCGGTTTTTCCCGCGCGCATCGCTGCGGAAGGTCGGTAAAGCCTGCCGCGACAGGCACAACACGGACGCACGATGCTCCGCCGCCAGCGCGCAGTCCCAGGCCTCGAGCGTCTCCACGGCATCAGCCGGCCGGAACACGAGCAGGTTGGGAATTACGCGCAGCGCCGCGAGATGCTCGACCGGCTGGTGCGTCGGGCCATCCTCTCCGAGTCCGATGGAGTCGTGCGTCATCACATGGATCACGCGCAGGCGCATCAGGGCCGCAAGTCGGATCGCAGGCCGGCTGTAGTCGGAGAACGCGAGGAACGTGCCGCCGTACGGGATGAAGCCGCCATGCAGCGCGAGGCCGTTCATCGCAGCTGCCATACCGTGCTCGCGAATGCCGTAATGGATGTAGTCGCCGCCGAACGCGCCGTTCCTGACCGGAGCCTGCGCCTTGGCATGCGTCAGGTTCGAATGTGTCAGGTCCGCCGAACCGCCGACCAGGCCGGGAATTGTCCCGGCGATGCCGTCGAGCACCTGTTGCGAGGCCTGCCGCGTCGCGAGTTTTGGCCGCTCACTGGCAAAGCGCTCGCGCAATTTCGCCGCGGCCAGCGCATAGGCGGCGGGCAGAGCCACAGCCTTGCCCTCGACGAACAGATCGCGCTGCTCGGGCGTTGCAGCTTCGTAGCGATCGAGCCAGGCGAGGCGATCGACCTGCCCGCGCTGCCCGATCATCCGCCAGGCCTTGAGCACCGGGATCGGCACCACGAAGGGCTGATAGTCCCAACCAAGATTCCGGCGCGCCGCCGCCGTCTGCTCGGTGCCGAGCGGCGCGCCATGCGCCTTTTCGGTGCCCTGCCAATCAGGCGCGCCATAGCCGATGATGGTGCGGCAGGCGATCAGCGACGGCTGTGCGGTCTCCCGCTCCTCGGCAATCGCCTGTGCCACGGCTTCGGGATCGTGCCCGTCGACCCGACGCACCGACCAGCCGGAGGCGGCGAAGCGCGCAAGCTGGTCATCCGACGTCGCAAGCGAGGTCGGGCCGTCGATGGAGATGCCGTTGTCATCGAACAGCACGATCAGCCGGCCGAGCCCGAGATGGCCGGCGAGCGAGATCGCCTCCTGGCTGATGCCCTCCATCAGGCAGCCGTCGCCCGCGATGACATAGGTGAAGTGATCGACGAGGCTGTCGCCATGCCGCGCATTGGCCATGCGCTCGGCGAGCGCCATGCCGACGGCGGTCGCGATGCCCTGCCCCAGCGGTCCCGTTGTGGTCTCGACGCCGCGCGTGTGGCCATATTCGGGATGGCCCGGCGTCTTCGAGCCCCATTGCCTGAAGGCCTTGATGTCGTCAAGGCTGACATCGCCGCCGGTCAAATGCAGCAGCGCATAGAGCAGCATCGATCCGTGGCCCGCCGACAGCACGAAGCGGTCGCGGTCGGGCCAGTTGGGATGCGCCGAGTCGAATTTGAGAAAGCGCGAGAACAGCACGGTCGCGACATCGGCCATGCCCATGGGTAGCCCGGGATGGCCGGACTGCGAGGTCTCGATAGCGTCCACAGCGAGGAAGCGGACAGCGTTGGCGAGATCGTGGTGCGTGACCGCCATGAGGTCGGCTTCGGCGTGGACGGAGATGTTCATCGGATTCTCTCCTCGTTCACTTCAGGTTTCGCTTGCGCTCGATCAGCTGCATGATCAGCGGCGTCAGGATCAGCTGCATCGCGAGGTCGAGCTTCGCGCCCGGACACACGATCGAGTTCGCGCGGGACATCCAGCTCTGCGGCAGCATCGAGAGCAGGTAGGGGAAGTCGATGCCGCGCGGGTTTTTGAAGCGGATCACGACCATCGATTCATCCGGCGTCGGGATCCAGCGCGCGATGAACGGGTTGGAGGTGTCCACCGTCGGCACGCGCTGGAAGTTGATGTCGGTCTCCGTGAATTGCGGGCAGATGTAGTGGATGTAGTCCGGCATCCGCCGCAGGATGGTGTCGGTAACGGCCTCTGTCGAATAGCCGCGCGCGCTGCGATCGCGGTGCAGCTTCTGGATCCATTCGAGATTGATGACGGGCACGACGCCGATCTTCAGATCGGCATAGCGCGCGACATTCACCTTGTCCGTGACCACGGCGCCGTGCAGGCCTTCGTAGAACAGCAGATCGGAGTTCTCCGGCAGCTGCTTCCAGTCGGTGAAGGTGCCGGGTGCCGCGCCGTGCAGCGCCGATTCCTCGGCATCGTGGACGTAGTGACGCGTCACCGCGGTGCCGGTCTCGCCGTAATCGCGGAATGCGCGCTCCAGCTCCTCGAACAGGTTGGTCTCGGGGCTGAAATGGCTGAAATGCTTGTTGCCGCGCTCGGCCTCCTTCGCCATCTGCGCGCGCATCTCGGCGCGGTCGTAGCGGTGGAAGGCGTCACCCTCGATGTAGACCGCGTTGACCTTCTCGCGGAAGAATATCTGCTCGAAGGTCTTCTTGACCGAGGTGGTGCCGGCGCCGGAGGAGCCGGTAATGGAGATGATCGGATGCTTCCTGGACATGGCGCGCCTCGCTCAGAGCCGGAAGAAGCCGCGCCGCGCGAACAGCGGCGCGGAGACGCTGGCAACCAGCAGCGGATCGCAATGCAGCTCCTCGACGCGCCGGACCTCGTTGCTCGAGCCCATGATCAGCGGGACGCGCTGGTGCAGGCTCTGCGCCGATAATTCGAGGATGCGCTCGCGTCCCGTCGAGGCCGAACCGCCGGCCTGCTCCATGATCATCGCCATCGGATGCGCCTCGTAGGTGAGGCGAAGGCGGCCGTCGCCATAGCCGGGCCGCGCGTCCGAAGGATAGAGGAACACGCCGCCGCGGGTGAGGATGCGATAGGCTTCCGCGACCAGCGAGCCGATCCAGCGCATGTTGAAATCGTGGTTGGCGGGCCCTTCGACACCGGCCAGGCATTCGTCGATGAAGGCGCGCACCGGCGGATCCCAATGCCGGCGGTTCGATGCGTTGATCGCGAACTCGTCGCCGGCCTCGGGAATCTGCACGCCGCTGCGCGCGAGGCGGAAGCAGCCGGACTTGCGATCGAGCGTGAAGATGTCGACGCCGTCGCCGAGCGTCAGCACCAGCGAGGTCTGGGGGCCGTAGGTGACGAAGCCGGCCGCGAGCTGCGCCGAGCCGCGCTGATGGAAGGCCAGTGAGAGATCGCCGGGTGCCGGCAGGATCGAGAAGATCGTACCGACGGTCATGTTGATATCGATGTTGGAGGAGCCGTCGAGCGGATCTATCGCGATGCAGATGCGCCCCTGCCGGTCGACGATCTGGGCCTCGCGCATCTCCTCCGACGCCAGCGCCGCGATCGGCAGCCGGCCGAGGCAGCGGCGCAGGATCGCATCGGCCTGGACGTCGAGATCGCGCTGGAGATCGCCGTCGCTGTTGCGGTCCGTGGTCAGGCCCGAGGCGTCGGCGAGATCGCCGGAGGCGATGAGATCGGCGATCTCGATCGCCGCTGCGGCGATGGCATCGACGGCGCCCGCCACCGCCAGCGCGTGGGGCGCGGTCTCGGAATACCGTTGAAGCTGGTCGTCCAGCCTGAGTTGCCCGGTCATCTGCGTCCATCCCCTCTTCGGCGCCGCATCCGTTTCCTCCCCACTGGAGGTCGGCGCGGTCGGTCCCGGCATCAGGAGATTGACAGGGGCGACTTAATAAGGAAAATTTCTAATCATAATGAGCCTCAAAGAATTTTCTTATAATGGTCCCGGCCATGCGGCGGCCCAGCTCCGGCATCTGACGATCCGGCAGCTTCGCTCCCTCGCGGCGCTTTCGGCCAAGGGCAGCGTGACGGCGGCATCCAGCCATCTCGGGCTGACGCAGCCGGCGGTGACCCAGCAGCTCCGGCAGCTGCAGGACCTCGCCGGCCTGCCGCTGGTGCAGCGGACCGGTGACGGCATGCTGCTGACGGAAGCGGGCAAGGAGGTGCTGGCGCTGGCCGAGCGGGTGGAGGCCGCCATCACGGATTGTCAGGGCGCGCTCGACCTGCTCGCGGGGCGGACCGGCGGCACCGTGCATCTCGGCGCGGTCTCGACCGCGAAATATTTCGTGCCGCATGCGATCGCGGCGTTCTCGAAGCGCTACCCCAAGATCGAGATCAAGCTCACCATCGGCAATCGCGAGGAGATCCGCGAGGCCATGCACGGCTACGACCTCGACTTTGCGGTGATGGGTCGGCCACCGGCCGACGTCACCGTCGACGTCCGACAGCTCGGGCGCAATCCGCACGTCATCGTCGCGCGCAAGGGACACTGGCTGGAGAAGGATTCCGGCCTCAACCTCACCGACCTCGTGCACGAGACCTTCCTCACCCGCGAGCCCGGCTCGGGCACGCGGACGCTGATGGAGGGCTTGTTCCAGAAGTCGGATCTCGAGCCGATCATCGGCATGGAGATGAGCAGCAACGAGACCATCAAGCAGGCGGTCATCGCCGGGCTCGGCATCGCCTTCATCTCAGCCCACACCGTGGCGCATGAGCTCGCCGAGGGCCGGCTCGTCGTGCTTGATGTCGCGGGCCTGCCGATCGTCCGGCAATGGTACGTGATCCGCCGCAGCGACAAGGTGCTGCTGCCGCCCGCCCAGGCGATGTTCGATTTTCTGGGGTCGGAAGGGTCGAACTATCTGCCCGACGTGCCCGAACTCGGCGGGCGATAGAAGGCCGGCGCTCAGCTCATCAGCTTCATGGCGATGGTCGCCGCCAGAATCACGATGATCTGGAGCAGACGCTCCGTCGTGAAGATGCGGTTGAAGGTGGTCATCGCGTGCCCCGGCCGACGTGGAGAATATCTCGATCGGCCAGTTGCTAGCACAGTGGGATGCGGAGACAACTCCGTAATTGCCCTGTGGGCGATCGCGCCTTCGGCGAGCCGGTTCGCGGCCGCGCCGATGGCTGGCGATCAGGCCGCGAGCGGGGCGCTGCAGTCCGTGCGCGTCGCGAAATAGGCTTCCAGCTCCGACAGCGCCCGCGCCTCCCACTCGCTCGCCTGCTCCAGCAGCGACCAGCTCTGGCCCGGGCGGAATGCGGCGGTCTGGCGATAGAGCGATGCGATGCCGCGATAGCGGCGCACGTTCTCCAGGATGGCGTGACCGTTCATGTCCCGAAAACTCCCTCGTCATTCCCGCGGGAGAAACTGCGACCAAATCTTTTTCGAAAAGTTAGCGGCGCGCGGCAAGTTCGCGGATGGTTGCCGGACTGTTGCGCGTCCGCAACGCGCACGGTCCTGCCAGGCCGATTTATTGCGGATTCGTTGCCGCGCTCTCGCTGGAAGGCTTCAGTCCGCCGCTTCTGATGATCGTCACCGTCTTGCGGCAGAGATCGGCAAGGCCGATCAGGAGTATGGCCAGCAAGCAGAACAGGTTGATGGAATCGGCATTCGCGCTGGTCAGCGTGGTGAACCGGAAGACGGGCGGTATGAACGCCCACCATACCAGCGGAATCGTGAGCAGCGCGGCGAATGCCGCCGCCGGCGCGCCCGCAACGAGCGCGAGCACGAACAGGCTGGGCAGGAACGCTGCGAAATAAAGCTTTGCGCCGAGCGCGACGCAGAGGCTCTGAAGCACGGCCGACATGGCGACGACGACAAATCCGAGCAGAAACGCCTGCCACGACCATGGCCGTATCCGCGGTACGCCAAACAGCCCCGCACGCCTCATCAGCCTCCCCCTGCCGCCCATTAACCAGGTGCGCTTGCGACGAAAGTACTACAACCGCCGGTCAACCGCGAGATGGAAATTGTAGCGTCCAAAACTTCATCAGGCGCCGGGTGGCTTCTTGTCCGAGGCTTGGTAAACGCGCGCGCCGTCCTCCAGCGACTACTCCGTCGCCGCATAGAGCAGGCCCGCGACGGGCAGCGCGAGGCCAATGGCCGATGCCAGCGGCCAGCCGCCTTGCGCGAAGGCGAAGGCTCCGACCGCGGAGCCGGCCGCGCCGGCTGCGAAGAACGTCGCCATGTAGAGCCCGTTGAGGCGGCTGCGGTGCTCGTGCCCGAGCGCGAAGATGGCGCGGAAGCCAAGCACGACGTTGCCTTGGACGCCAATGTCGACAGTAACCGCTGCCACCACAAGACAGGCGAGGTTCAGCATCGAGCCGGGCGCGCCGACATAGGTCACGAGGAAGCCGCCGGCCGCGAGCAGCATCGCGACCAGCGTCGCGATGCGGCTATGGCCGTGATCGGCGAGGCGTCCGGCGGTCGGAGCGGCGAACACGCCGGCGACGCCGGCCAGCGCGAACAGCGCGATGCCGCGCTGGGAGAAGCCGAACTCGCCGGCGAGCTGGAGCGGCGCCACCGTCCAGAATAGGGTGAACGCGCCGAACAGGCTCGCCTGATAGAGCGCACGGCGCCGCAGCAGCGGCGTGGTCCGCACCAGATGCGGCATCGACAGCAGCAATTCGTCGTAATGCATCCGCGTCACCGGCTTGCGCTTCGGCAGCGTCATCCGGAGCGCGATCGCGAGCACGATCATCAGCGCGGCGGAGCAGAAGAACACCGCGTGCCACGACAGGGCCGCGGTGACGAAGCTCGACACCGGACGCGCCAGCATGATGCCGAGCATCAGGCCGGTCGAGACGTTGCCGACGACGCGGCCGCGGATGGCTGCCGGCGCCAGATGCGCCGCATAGGGAATGATGATCTGCACGGCGACCGAGCCGAGGCCGATGAACAGCGCGGCGATCAGGAACGGCAGCGCATGGGTGGCGAACGCGGCGGCGAGCAGCGCCGCGGCGCCGAGCGTGATCACCGAGCAGATCAGCGTGCGGTTCTCGACGAGATCGCCGAGCGGCACGATGAGCAGCAGCCCGGTGCCGTAGCCGATCTGCGTCATGGTGGCGATCAGCCCGCTAGCTGCATGCGACAGGCCGAGCGCGGCGCTGATCGGGGCGATCAGCGGCTGGGCATAGTAGATGTTGGCGGCGATCATGCCACAGGCCGCGGCGAGCACGAAAGTCAGGCGCTGCGACACCGCATCCGGCTCGGGCGCGGTCTCGATCGTGGCATTCATCGTCATTCGCATGGACTCCAGATAGGGTATAAGGAATGACCATTCCCTATTATGACAGAAAATTCAGGCGAGCAGCTTCATCGCGACGTCGACGAGGCGCCTCCCGTCGAGCGGCAGACGCGTCTTGCCGACGACGCGCATCCCTTGCGTGATGCAGAGCATCAGCCGCGCGGTCTCGTCGGCGGGGACATGGCAGGGAATCGAGCCGTCGGCCTGCCCGTCGCGGATGAGGCGGGCGATGAGCTTTTCGTTGGTCGCAAGCTGCGCGCTGACGCGGGCCGCGACCACCGGATCGTGCGCGGACAATTCGATGGCGCTGCCGACCACGAGGCAGCCGCGCCGTCCCTCGACCCCCTGGGAGTGCTCGACATAGGACAGCAGCACGTTGCGGATCTGCTCGCGGCCGTTTGCGCCGCGCTCGGCCGCGCTGCGGGTCTGCTCCTGGCGCAGCGCCGTGTAGCGCTCGAAGGCGGCGAGGAACACCGCATGCTTGTCGCGAAACGCCTTGTACACGCTTCCAGTCGCCAGCCGCATCGCCGCGGTGAGGTCGCCGATCGAGGTGGCATGATAACCCCGGTCGCGAAACACGCGTACGGCGCGGTCGAGCGCAGTGTCCATGTCGAATTCCCGGGGACGACCGGGACGACGGGCGGCAGGCCGGGATCGGCGGGTCTTTTGCATAGCGGCATAATAGGGAATGAACGTTTCCGAATAAAGACACGTGGTTGTGAACGGGTCGAGGAGGATTCGACGGACCTGAAGATGCGGCTCTCACTCGTGTCCCGGACAAGCTGCAACGCGTAAGCGTTGCGGCGCGGAGCCGGGACCCAGGGTGCACGGTACGACAACGATTTGGGCCCGGCTCTTCAGCGCGTCGTTGAAGGGACGCTGCGCTGCGTCCAGGGCACGAGCGCAATGTTTGGCGCACGCTCCCTCAACGCCGTCATTGCGAGCCAACGGATCCGCGCAGAGCGCGGCCCGATGACAGGCTCCGCGAAGCAATCCAGAGTCTCTCCGCGGTGAGATTCTGGACTGCTTCGCTGCGCTCGCAATGACGGAGTATGACGCAACGACATCGCTCTTCCAGCTGGTATCTCGCTTGCAGGCACGCCTTCGCATCCTCGCGGCGCGTTTCGCCCGAGCTTTGCCTGGTCACTCCACCCTCTCGATCAAGAGGGCACAGGGAAGACCGGGTGCCGACAGGCACCCGCGGTCCGCTGCGCAAAAGGTGCACGCAGAAAACCGCACAGCAGCATACAGGTGGTGCCGATCACTCGGCCTTCCCTGCGCGATGGTCGGACGGCTTATGCCGCGCTCTCCTGGGAGCCGAGTTCGTTCTGGCCTCCCTCGTCCTTGCGAAATTCACCGGCGCCGCGCCGGTTGACGCGACTGCCGCCTCCGCAAGGAGCTTGACCGTAGCAACGACGGCCAGGACCACACGGTTTTGCCGTACGCACGGCTCGCTTGACCCCATCGGCTCCGACGACGTTGTGCACGTTGCCATCGAAGACCGCCGGGACGAACCTGTCAGCGCCGCTCGTCCGCACGCCGTTCCGGGCTCACGGAGAGCAATCCGCCCTGCCCTTCACCTCTCGTGCACGACGCTGCCGCGTCCACCGCAAGCCCGGCTCGCGAACATGACGACCACACGATCGCCCCTCAAGGATGAGCCGGGATGGGCGACACATACGACAAATCCAAATTTCGGGAAAGTAGGAATATTTTCATGCGAGAGGATTGACACGGGAGCGAAACACCGAATTTCCCGGCGTCATTCCGGGGCGCCGCAAAGCGGCGAGCCCGGAATCCATCTAACCGCTTGTACTGCAGCCCGATGGATTCTCAGGTGCGCAATTGCGCACCATAGCTCGATGCTGCGCATCGCCACGGAATGACAGGAGGGAGAGTGTCACCCCTTTCGCGGCACCGGCGTTCCATCCGCCATCGTCGTCACGCCCTTCCGCTCCACGATCATTCCATACGCATGCGGCTGGCGGTGGACGTCGAAGTTGAAGGTGGTGCGCTTGTAGGAGTCGCAGAGATCGAGATCGCAGCGCGCCAGCGCGATCTCATCGCCCTTGGTGGTGCAGGCCGCGATGATCTCGCCCGAGGGCGCGATGATGCAGCTGCCGCCGATGTGGTCGACGCCCTCCTCGATGCCGGCTTTGGCGACGCCGACCACGAAGGTGCCGTTCTGATAGGCGCCGCCCTGCATCACCAGATGGTTGTGGAACAGCGAGAGATCGTCATGCTCGGGCGCGGGCGGATTGTGCACCGGCGTGTTGTAGCCGATCAGCACCATCTCGACGCCCTGCAGGCCCATGACGCGATAGGTCTCGCTCCAGCGGCGGTCGTTGCAGATCGCCATCCCCATCACGCCGCCGAAGGCATTGGCCACGCCGAAGCCGCTGCCCGGCTCGAAGTAGCGCTTCTCCAGATGCTGAAACTCGCGCCACGGCTCGTGCTCGGCATGGCCGGGCAGATGGACCTTGCGATACTTCAGGACGACCGCGCCGCTCTTGTCGACGAGAATGGAGGTGTTGTAGCGCCTGACAAGTCCGGCCTCGACCGTCAGCTCGGCATAGCCGAGGCAAAAGCCGATCCCGAGCTCGCGCGCGAGATCGAACAGGGCCTGCGTTTCGGGGCCCGGCATCTCGCGCTCGAAGAAACTGTCGATCTCGGCCTGATCTTCGAAATACCAGCGCGGAAAGAACGTGGTCAGCGCCAGCTCGGGATAGACGATCAGGTCGCAGCCGCAGGCCCGAGCCTGGCGCATCAAGGCCATCAGCCTCGCCGTCACCGCGGTCCTGGTCTCGCTCCTCGCGATCGGGCCGAGCTGGCCGGCTGCAATCGTCACAAATCTCGCCACGCGTCATTCCTTCATTTTTACGAGTCGTCGGGCTCGAGCCTACGCCACATGCAAGCCGCCTTCGCCCATCATCCCCATGGCACAATCAAATTCCGTGCCTGCGGGTATCATCGTGGGGACGCCAGGCGCGCTGAAACGGGGGGAAATTCGTTGCCGATCTGCAACGGTTCCCCACGATCTGAAGCCGGACAAAACAAACTCCCATTCCGGCCACGAACCACTCTCACAAGGCCGTGAGACTATCAGGGGAACGACGATGCGTGCACAACGCGTTTGGAAAGTGAATGGGGCCGCCAGCATCGGGCAGCTTCAATCGAGACTGGACGATCTGAACAAGCGTCTCGGCCAGCTCGAAAACCAGCATTCGGATAGCGGCACGCTGGAAGAGCTGAGAGCGATCGCGCTCAGCCTGTCGCGCGAGATCGACGACATCCGCTGCGCCGAGGCCACGGCGGCTTTGAGCGAGCTATTGCGGAAGTAGCGGACGCCCGCGATTCGCATCGCGCGCAAGGAACCAAGTTCCGCCGCCGCCATTTCCATGCAGAGCATGGAGCCAGATCATGAGCAGGCGAGCCGATCTCGCGCGCGGCGGCCTCCACCATCGCGCGCCACTTTGTGTTATGAAGATTTTGGCGCTGTGAGGGATTTCGCATGACATCGGACCCCGAGGAGTCGGTGCGGCTGCAGGGCTACGGCGAGATGACGCTGCGCACGGCCGTCGAGACCTTGATGCTGCTCGCGCCGCGCGAGCGATCCGACGCCGCCATCTTCCGCGTCCGCGACGGCGTTCGCCTCGCACAAAGCGAGATCGCCGAGCTCGCATCAAGCTGGGGCATCGAACCGGCGCCCAACGTGCGATCGCCGAGACTGGTCCCCGAGCAGCACTGGCAAGACATCGTGCGCGGCATGGTGCGCGAGGCCCCGCTGCCGTCGCTGATGGTTGCGTTTCTGGTGGGGGTGCTGGTGGCGCGAAGGTAGCCGCGCCAGAGCTGCTTGCGACAGGGCTACTTCTGTTCGCTTGCCCGCATCTGCTCGGCGAAAGGACGCAGGGCCTCGGACATGTCGTCGAGGCGCTTCTGCCACTCCGCACCGGGCATGAAGGCGATCACCGGCTCATCCCCGGGCGAACCCGTCAGGTACTCTGGATTACGCAAGCCCTCGGCTATCCCGGCTTCCAGCTTCTTGACGATGTCGTCCGGAACGCGCTTGGGGACCGCGAAGCCGCGTTCGGCCGTCGTCACGACCGGAAAGCCCACCTCTTCTGCCGTCGGAACGTCGGGCAGCGATGGAAAACGCTTCTTCGACAGGATCGCGATGACGCGAAGTGGTCCCTTGTTGGTGCCATGCAGTTCGGGAATCTCGCTGAGACTGACCATCCCGACTTCCAGATGCCCGCCCAAAAGATCGGTGCGCTGTGCCGCCGTTCCTCTGTAGGAGATTTCGTTGGGCTCGACCTTCGCGACGGCCGCGAGCATGCGAATGGCCAAATGACCGTTCGTGCCGGCGCCGTTGTGGCCGAAGCTCACCGACCCCGGCTTGCTGCGAAGTGCGGCAATAACAGCCGGCAGATCCTCGAATCTGCTGTTCGCGGGCACCACGATCACGTTCGGATCCTCGACGACCCGTGCGACCAGCCGAATCTCGTCCGTGGTGTATTGGGTCTTGCGGGTCATCGGCAGGAAATTGTAGCCCGGCACGTTGACGACACCCATCGCATAGGCATCGGGCGCTGCGCGCGCGATCGAGGCAAACGCAATCTCGCCGCCGGCACCGGGCTTGTTCAGGACGACAAATTTCGCCTTGCCGCCGAGCGCGCGCTCGACAAAGGGCAGCAGCTTGCGAGCCATGACATCGGTGCCGCCGCCCGGCGCGAAGCCGACCACAACCTCGATCGGCTTGTCGTCCGGCCACGCCGCCCATGCAGGCCCAGAGGCAGCGATGCTGAAAGCACCAAAGAGCGCGATGATTGTCTTGTTCATGATTTCCAGCCCTGTTCTTGTTATTGGCCGATCGCGCTCTCGAACGCGCAACCGGCTATGCGGTCATCTAGCTGTCGGCCCGACCGGATGGCAAGTGGCCATCCCGCGCGCAGGGATTTGATCGCGCGCAAAAGCCTCGACCATGACCCACGCTCGTAGATGCACCGTCATCGAAATCCCGGTAGCTTGCGCATCAGTGTGCGTGAGATATCCTTGATGGCGAAGGCAGCGATTGACGATCTGGAAGGTGGCGCGGCGCCGTGCGCCTGGTTCGAGGGTGTCCCCTCATTCCACCATGCGACATTGCGGGAGCTGGAGCTTCGCCAGGGTGCGCCCGGGCGGCCTGTCGCCCAAGCCTTTCAGATGCGCCCCACCGAGCCGGGATCATGTTCGGACTCGGCATCGAGATCGATCCCGACGCCACGACGCTGAGCTTCGAATCCAGCTATGGGGTGCACGGTTGGATCAAGGCCAGGCGGGTCGTCGTCTCGTTCGAGCCTCGGCCGACAAGTCTCGCCTGAACCTGACGAGCCATGCCACTGCGGCAAGCGCCCCTGCCCCGCCAAATCGGCCGTGGACCCGTCCTGAAAATCGTTGCAAAAAGGCGCTCCCGAGGCGCCGGCGGCCGGTTCGCCAAGTCTCTGGAAACCGTCGATTTTTGGAAGAATGGTCGGAGTGGCAGGATTCGAACCTGCGACCCCTGCGTCCCGAACGCAGTGCTCTACCGGGCTGAGCCACACTCCGACAAGAAGGCGGCTTATAGCGTCGGGTTTGACGCACTGCAAGCGGCCGAGCCGAGGAATTTTATCCCTGTGAAAACGGGTCTTGAAACGCTGATTTTGCCGGCCGGCGAGGCCGGCGCGGAAGCCGCCGCCCGGCGCCTTGCGGCCGGCGGGCTGGTCGCGTTTCCGACCGAGACGGTCTACGGGCTGGGCGCCGACGCCGCCAACGCCACGGCGATCGCCCATCTCTACGCCGCCAAGGGCCGGCCGGCGTTCAATCCGCTGATCGCGCATGTCGCCGACCTCAAGGCCGCGCGGCGGATCGGGCGGTTCGACGCGCGCGCGCTGGAACTTGCCGAGGCGTTCTGGCCGGGGCCGCTGACGCTGGTGGTGCCGAAAACGGACGATTGCCCGGTGGCGGATCTCGCCACTGCTGGTCTCGATACCGTCGCGATTCGCATCCCCGCCCACCCCGTCGCGCAGGCGATCCTGCGCGCCTTCGGCGGCGCCGTGGTGGCGCCGTCCGCCAACATCTCCGGCCACGTCTCGCCGACGCTGGCCGCCCATGTCGCGAGCGACCTAGTGGGGCGGATCGACCTGATCGTCGACGGCGGGCCTGTTGCGGTCGGGGTGGAATCGACCATCGTCGGCTGCTTCGACGCGCCGATGCTGCTCCGCCCCGGCGGACTTGCGCGCGAGCGGATCGAGGCGGTGCTCGGCGCACCCTTGGCGCGGCCGTCTGTGGAGGCCGAAAGCGACGACAGCCAGCCGCTGGCGCCGGGCATGCTGGCCTCGCACTACGCGCCGCGCGCCGATGTGCGGCTCAATGCGCGTGAGGTGGCGCCGGGCGAGGCGCTGCTGGCGTTCGGCCCCGCGCGGCTGCCGGGCGTCGATGCTGCCGCCGCCGTCATGAATCTGTCGCCCACCGGCGATCTCGATGAAGCCGCCGCCAATCTGTTCGGCTATCTTCGCAGCCTCGATGCCCGGGCGCCACGCGCGATCGCGGTGATGGCGATCCCCGAGGAAGGACTTGGCGAAGCGATCAACGACCGGCTGCGCCGGGCTGCGGTTGCCCGATAAGAAGCTTGAGAAGAGACACGAGAATGAACGTCAATAAATCCGCCACCCCGCCGCTTGCGCTCGAATTGATCGACCAATTCCGCAAGATCGTCGGCGACCGCCATGCCATCACCGATGCGACCGACATCGAGCCTTACATTACCGAGGAGCGCAACCTGTTCCACGGCCGCTCGCCGCTGGTGCTGCGCCCGGGCTCGACCGCGGAAGTCTCCGCGATCTGCAAGCTGGCCTCCGCGCACGGAATCGCGCTGGTGCCGCAGGGCGGCAACACCGGGCTCGTCGGCGGGCAGACGCCGCACAATGGCGAGGTGGTGGTGTCGCTGCGCCGGCTCGACAAGATCCGCGAGGTCGACACCGCGTCCAACACCATGACCTGCGAAGCGGGCGTGGTGCTGCAGATCGCGCAAGCGACGGCGGCGGAGGTGGACCGGCTGTTTCCGCTGTCGTTAGGGGCCGAAGGCAGCTGCACCATCGGCGGCAATCTCTCGACCAATGCCGGCGGCACCGCGGCGCTCGCCTATGGCGTCGCGCGCGAGATGGCGCTGGGCCTCGAAGTGGTGCTCGCCGACGGGCGCGTTCTCAATTTGCTGTCGAAGCTGAAGAAGGACAACACCGGCTATAATCTGCACAATCTCTTCATCGGCGCCGAAGGCACGCTCGGCATCATCACGGCGGCGACGTTGAAACTGTTTCCGAGGCCGCGGGCGGTCGAGACCGCCTTCGTCGGGCTGAAATCGCCGGCCGCGGCGCTCGAGCTGCTGACGATCGCGCAAGGCGAGGCCGCCAATGCGCTGACGAGCTTCGAGCTGCTGTCGGAGATGGCGGTCGATTTCTCGGTGCGGCACGGCATCGACGTGCGCGATCCGCTCGAGGCGAAGCATCCCTGGTACGTGCTGATGGAATTGTCTTCGCCGAGCGAGGACGCCCGCACGCCGCTGGAGACGATCCTGACCCGCGCCATGGAGGAGGAGATCGTCGACGACGCCGTGATCGCGGCGAGCCTTGCCCAGCGCGGTGCGTTCTGGAAACTGCGCGACGAGATGTCCGCGGCGCAGAAGCCGGAGGGCGGCTCGATCAAGCACGACATTTCCGTGCCCGTGGCCGCCGTGCCCGCCTTCATTGCCGAGGCCGATGCCGCCGTGGTGAAGCTGATCCCCGGCGCGCGGCCGGTGCCGTTCGGCCATCTCGGCGACGGCAACCTCCACTACAATGTCAGCCAGCCGGTCGGCGCCAATACGGCGGATTTCCTGGCGCGCTGGCACGAGATGAACGCGGTGGTGTTCGAGATCGTGCTGCGCATGGGCGGCTCGATCTCGGCCGAGCACGGCATCGGCGTGCTCAAGCGCGACGAGCTGCCGGAGGTGAAGGACAAGACCGCGATCGAGCTGATGCGCTCCATCAAGGCGATGCTCGACCCGCTCGGCATCATGAATCCGGGGAAGGTGCTGTGAGCGTGCCCCCTGCTCCGCTCGCGATCAGCGCGATCGCGGATGCCGATGTCGAGAACGTCGTCGCGCTGTGGCAGCGCTGCGGCCTGACGCGGCCCTGGAACGATCCGCATGCCGACATCGCGCTGGCGCGGCGGCGCGAGAATTCCACCGTACTGATCGGCCGCGACGGCGGCGCGATCGTCGCGACAGTCATGGTCGGCCATGACGGCCATCGCGGCTGGGTCTATTACGTCGCGGTCGATCCCGACAGCCGGAAGCGCGGCCACGGCCGCGTCATCATGGCCGCGGCCGAGGGCTGGCTGCGCGCGGCCGGAATTCCAAAACTGCAGCTCCTGGTCCGCCGCGACAATGCGCAGGCCAATGCCTTCTATGGGTCGCTGGGCTTCGAGCTATCGACATCCGTGATGTTCCAGAAGTGGCTCGACGGCCGCACGACCACGCCAAGCAACTGAGACCCGCCATGACCATTTCCGATCGCGTCCGCATCAAGGACGTCCGCGTGCTCTCGGACGGCTGGACTCCCCTGAAGACCACGACGTTCGACTACCGGCGCGCCAATGGCGCATGGCAGACGCAGCACCGCGAGACCTATGAGCGCGACAATGCCGCCGCCGTGCTGCCCTACAACCGCGCCCGGCGCACGGTGATCCTGGTGCGGCAGTTCCGACTGCCGGCGTTCATCCGCGGCTACGACGATCTGCTGATCGAGGCGGCCGCCGGCGTGCTTGACAACGCCGAGCCCGAGGCGCGCATCCGCGCCGAGGCCGAGGAGGAGACGGGCTATCGCCTGCACGACGTGCACAAGGTGTTCGAGGCCTTCATGAGTCCCGGCGCCATCACCGAGAAGCTGCATTTCTTCGTCGCCGAATACGAGCCCGAAATGCGCGTCGGCGACGGCGGCGGCCTTGAGCACGAGGGCGAGGACATCGAGGTGCTGGAGCTTTCCATCGACGAGGCACTGGCGATGATCGCCGACGGCCGCATCATCGATGCCAAGGCGATCATGCTGCTGCAATACGCGGCGCTGCACGTGTTCAGGTAGGTGCGCTCTTCACCCTCCCCTGGAGGGGGAGGGTCGATCGCGCGCAGCGCGAGCGGGGTGGGGTGATCCCTCCACTCGGGCACTGTTGGATGTGGAGAGACCGTCACCCCACCCCGTCTCACATTTCGCTACGCTCCATGTGAGCCGACCCTCCCCCTCCAGGGGAGGGTAAGAGGCGCCTTCCACGCGGCTTTAGCGTACAATGCAATTCTGACCTGCGCCGCCTCTCCCCCGGTTGAGCTCACTCCTGACTATCTCTACTCTGCGCCGAACCAAGAACCAGGAGACGCGCCCATGTCCGCTCCGCGCGACGACGAATTCGGCTTTGCGCCCGACTACGATTCCCCCGTTCCCTACATGCAGCGCACGCGGGATTATTACGCGGCGATCGGCTACACCACGCCGTATCGCTGGGCGCATTACACCGAGGCGCCGTTCCAGCCGCTGAAGAAACCGCTGGCACAGTCGCGCGTCACCATCATCACCACGGCCGCGCCGTTCGATCCGGCCAAGGGCGACCAGGGGCCGGGCGCGGCGTATAATGGCGGCGCGAAATTCTACCAGGTCTATGACGGCGACACGTCGAAAGAGCACGATCTGCGCATCTCGCACATCGGCTACGACCGCAAGCACACCTCGGCCACCGACAGCGGCACCTGGTTTCCGCTGCCGCAGCTGTTGAAGGCGAGTGCTGCAGGCCGGATCGGTGAAGTCGCGCCGCGCTTCTTCGGCGCACCCACAAACCGCAGCCACCGCGTCACGCTCGACACCGACGCGCCGGAGATCCTGGCGCGCTGCCTTGCCGACAAGGTCGACGTCGCCGTGCTGGTGCCGAACTGCCCCGTCTGTCACCAGACCACGGCGCTGGTGGCGCGGCATCTGGAGCGGAACGGCATTGCGACCGTGGTCATGGGATGCGCCAAGGACATCATCGAGCACGCCGCCGTGCCGCGCTTCCTCTTCAGCGACTTCCCGCTCGGAAATTCCGCCGGCAAGCCGCATGACATCGCCTCGCAGGCGCAGACGCTCGAGCTGGCGCTCAAGCTGCTGGAGACCGCGAGCGGTCCGCAGACCACGATGCAGTCGCCGCTGCGCTGGAGCGAGGATGCCTCCTGGAAGCTCGACTACAACAACGTCGCGCAGCTCTCTCACGAAGAGCTGGCGCGGCGCCGCGCCGAGTTCGACAAGCAGAAGGAGATCGCGCGCGGCAACCGCGCCGCCTGACGTCCTCCGACAACAACAAATAAGAGGAGAGCGACGTGACGCGACCGTTCGAAGGCGTGAAGATCCTGGACTTCACGCAAGTGCTGGCCGGCCCCTATGCGAGCTACCAGCTCGCGCTGCTGGGGGCCGAAATCATCAAGGTCGAGCGGCGCGAAGGCGAGGACATGCGCCGCACGCCGCTTTCCCGCGAATGGGCCGAGCGCGGGCTGGCGCCGGCGTTCCAGGCCGTCAACGGCAACAAGCGCAGCCTGACGCTCGACCTGCAGAAGCCGGAGGCGATCGCGATCGTGAAGAAGCTCGCAGACACCGTCGACGTCGTCATGGAGAATTTCCGCCCGGGTGTGATGGACAGGCTCGGCATCGGCTACGAGGCGCTCTCCGCGATCAATCCGAAGCTGATCTATTGCGCGGTCTCCGGCTTCGGTCAGACCGGTCCGGACCGCCTGCGGCCCGGCTATGACGGCAAGATGCAGGCGCTGTCCGGCATTATGGCCATCACCGGCCACCCCGAGACGGGGCCGACCCGCGCCGGCTTTGCCGTATGCGACGTGCTGTCGGGCGCGACGGCCGCGTTCGGCGTGTCGAGCGCGCTGTATCAGCGCGACCGCACCGGCAAGGGCCAGCTCATCGACGTCTCCATGCTGGAGGCGACGCTGGCATTTCTCTCCGGGCAGATCGCGGACTGGTCGGTCGCCGGTCATCGTCAGCAGCTGTCGGGCAACCAGGCAGTCAGCCGCAGGACCACGGCGAATTTGTTCAAATGCGGCGACGGCCATATCCTGCTCGCCGTCAACAACGAGAAGCAGTACCGCGCGCTGATGAGCGCGCTCGGCCGCGAGGACGCGCTGAGCGACCCGCGCTTCTCCGACTGGTTTTCACGCAACGAGAACGAGCCGGCGCTCCGCGCGATCATCGAGGAGGCGCTCGCGGCAAGGCCGGCGCGCGAATGGGAGACGATTCTGGAAGATGCCGGCGCGCCCTGCGCCAGCATCTGGAAGGTCGAGGAGGTCATCGACCATCCGCAAGTGAAGGCGCGCGGCGCGATCCAGGAGCTAGATACGCCGTACGGCCGGCTGCGCTTTGCCGGCAGCGGATTCAAGCTCGCGCATGGCGGCGGCAGGCTGGATCGGATGGCGCCGGAGCTGGGGGCGGATACGGATGCGGTGCTCGGCGAGCTCGGATTCGATGCGGCGGAGATCGCGCAGTTGCGGGCAAGAGAGATCGTGTAGGCCGTCACACACTCCGCCGCCGCAGCTAGAACAGCGATCCCTGCCCGTCATCTGACGAGGCAGCAGCAACCTTCCGCACCGCCTTCCTGGGCTTCGCAGCCTCCGCCTCCATCTCCTCCGCGCTGATCGGCAGCACGAGCTGCGCATCGTCATTGGCAACGCGGTTGACGCGGGTGGAGACGGGGTGCCAGACGAATTCCCCGACGCGCGGGGCCGTCATCAGCGGCAGGATCGCGTCGACCTCGTCGCCGCTGATGTCGAGCCAGCGATCGAAATCGCGCGGGCTGATGGTCACGGGCACGCGGTCATGCAACGCGGCGAGATCCTCGCCGGCCGCGGCGGTGACGATCGCGACGGTATCGAGCTCCTCGCCGTTCGGCCCGACCCAGGTCTCGAACACTGCGGCAAAGCCGAGCGGCTCGCCGTCGGCGCGGTGGATGAAGAAGGGCTGCTTGCGGCCGTCTTCCGTCTTCCACTCGTAATAGCCATCGGCCGGGATCAGGCCGCGCCGGCGACGAATCGCCCTTTTGAAGGCGGGCTTGTCCAGCACCGTCTCGGCGCGGGCATTGATCAGGAGCGTAAATCCGCGCGGATCCTTGACCCAGCCCGGCAACAGGCCCCAGCGCATCAGGCGGAAATGGCGCGCGCCGTTCTCGACCAATACGACCGGAATCGCTTGTGTCGGGGCGACATTGTACCGGGGCGGGAAATTCGGCTGCTCGACATAGCCGAACAGTTGCCGCAAAGCCGCGGGGGCCGAAGTTATGACGAAGCGTCCACACATGCTTTGGTATCTATATAGGGTCCGTTCAGGTCCTTTTAACTCCGAACGCTAACACTGCGGCAGATGAGCTCAACGGCCTCCCAACCCGCGCGGACGCACGTACAGACGGGCCCCGAGGCGGAGGCCTGGGCCGAACGCCTGCGCGTGGCCAATATCAACCCGCGGACGGGGCTTGCAACCGACTATCTCAATCATTTCAATGAAGCCGTGATGCTGCTCGAAATGGTCCCGGACATGCCTGAATGCGCCGACGACTTCCTGACCTGGACGCCTCTGTCCTATGCCGAGCATTTCACGGCGTCGAATTTCAAGGCGCGGGACCTCGCCATCGAGGCCTATGACAAGGCCGATCCCAACGTCCGCGCCCAGTTCGACCACATCACCGATACCATGACCTCGATCCTGACCGCGGTCGGCTCGGCCATGCGCGAAGTCGAGAAGGACACAACCCGCGTCCGCCTCGCCGAGCAGGCCACCCTCTGGGTCAAGCCGCTGATCGCGGCCTGCGGCGGCATCATCAATGGCGGCGCGGAAGCCGACGTCGACACCATCATGGCGACCTCGGCCGGATAGGTGACGAGATTGGCCGCGGTCGTCCAGCCCACCCACCCCCAGCTCGCGGTCAGCGCAGCCATCTTCCGAGACGGCAAGGTGCTGCTGGTCCGACGCGCCCGTTCGCCTGCCAAGGGGTTCTATTCGCTGCCGGGCGGCCGGGTCGAATTCGGCGAATCGCTGCATCAGGCCCTGAACCGCGAGGTTGACGAAGAGACCGGCCTTCGTATCGAGATCATTGGCCTTGCCGGCTGGCGCGAGGTGTTGCCCACCGCGACCGGCGCCGGCCATTATTTGATCATGTCCTTTGCCGCCCGCTGGGTGGCCAACGAACCGGCCTTGAACGACGAACTCGACGATTACCGCTGGATCGCGCCGGCCGCTCTCGGCGGCCTCGGCGACCTCAAGCTGACCGGAGGGCTGGAGGAGGTCATCCAGTCCGCCGCCCGGCTGATCGGCCCCTGACTGAGCGGCAAACTCCGACACCTCTCCCGCTTGCTTGCCGGGGGAGGGAGCGCACCGTCCGCGCGACTCCGCCTTGCGTCCACCGCCCCGAGGGGGCATACAGCCCGCCGATGTCTACGCGATTTCTGGCCATTCTTGCCTTGATTCTCGCCTGCGCCGCCGGGTCCGTCCGGGCCCAGGACGTAGCGGCGCCGTTTGACGCCGATTTGCAGCGCCTGGCCGAGATCCTCGGCGGCCTGCACTATCTCCGCGGCATCTGCGGGTCCAACGAGGGCAACAAATGGCGCAACGAGATGCAGGCGCTGATCGAGGCCGAAACCCCCTCCGGGGAGCGCCGCACCCGTATGATCGCCGGATTCAACCGCGGCTATAACGGCTTTCAGCAGACCTACCGGAGCTGCACGCCGGCCGCGACGGTGGCGATCCGCCGCTACATCGAGGAAGGCTCGAAGATCTCGCGGGATCTGACGGCGCGCTACGCGAACTGACCGCTCTCTGCTTGTCATTCCGGAGCGGGACGAAATCGCGAATCCGGAATCCATCGCACCACCAACTCTGCGCCAGATGGATTCTCAGGTGCGTAGTTGCGCACCGTAGTTCGCGCTGCGCGCGCCCCGGACGGGTGCTGGAACCCTGTCGTCGACTTTGTGCACAGCCGTTAACCGTTCTTAAAGATGTGGCCTAGCGGTCGTTAACGCCCGTGCTACACCTCTCGCATAGCGCATCGCCGTGGATCGCGCCCCAGCCCTGACCGAGTTTCATGAACCAGCCGATTTCCTACGCCCGCGCGCCGCTGCCCGATCACGAGCAGAAACAAGCTGCCCTGAGCTATCTCAACGAGGCCTGGGCCGAGGCGCGCCATGACGGCGTCGACGGTGATTGCCTGGCTCAGGCGAGCCTGTTCGCGGCACTGGCCGAACTCGTCGGCACCTATGGCGAGGACGCGGTAGCGAAGTTCGTCGAGGGCTTTCCTGGCCGCATTCGCAACGGCGAGTTCTCGGTCGGCATCTCCAGGCAGTAAACCCGTCGAAAATGACCCCGCCACGCGGGCGGGGCCAGTCGACGGATGAAAGACTTTGCGAACGGATTTGACGAAAGCCTTCGCGAAGTCTCCCGCCTTTATCGCACGGAGGCCACGTCAGGCTGATGAGCATTAGTCTCGCGGCGGTCGGGAGATGTTCCCGTCGCGATCGGGAACGTGCTCCCTCCTCACGGCTCGACCTTGAGCGTCGCTTTCATGTTGGGATGATAGCGGCAGTAATAATCGATCGTCCCCGCCTTCTTCAAAACCGACGTGGCCGACTTCTTCGGCGGCAGCATCACGTCGAAGTCACCGTTCTTCGCGGTCGCGGTGTGAGCGAAGACGTCCTTGTTGATCCAGGTGATGGTATCGCCCACCTTCGCCGATATCTCGGCCGGTGAGATCACGAGGTTGTCCATCGTGATCTCGATCGTCGCGGCGCGCGCCGGGACGACCATCGCCACGACGAGCGCGACAGCGGAGAACACTCGTCCCGACATCATCGCTCTCCTATTTCAGTTCGGCCGCGACGTGCTCGGCGTGCTGCTGATGGCCCTGGAAGATCTTCAAGCCGGTTTGGAGCAGGCTCTTCAGCTCGGCGTTGCTGGCCGAGGGAATGAGCTGGGTCTCCAGCGCGGAATTGACCTGCTTGTGGTAGGCGACCTCGTTGGCGACATAGGCCTTGTCGAATGCGGCACCGCTCAGCTTGTCGAGCTCGGCCAACTTGTCGCCGGCCTGCTTGGACAGCGCCTTGCTGGTGTCGTTGTCCTCAGGGGTGACGTTCAGCTTCTTGACCAGCGCGAGCGCCTGCTTGTTGACGGCCTCGTGGTCGCGCAGCATGTCCTCGGCGAACGCCTTCACCTCCTTGCTCTTCGCCTTCTTCTGCGCCTGCTTGGCGGCGTTGATGTCGATCACGCCTGCGGTGTAGGCGATGTGAGCGATCTGCGGATCGGTGGGCTTGTCGGCTGCACCGGCGCTTTGCAACAGCGCGGGACTGGACAACAGAATGGCTGCGGCGGCGGCCGCGCTCCAACGGACAAACATGGTGAGACTCCTGTGCTGCCGGGCATTCGCCGGCTTTGCTTCACGGGAGTTGGATGAGCGTTTCGTGCAAACGTTCCCAAGAATTTTCAGCCGCCGACAGCAAGCCGCTTCAACACCGCTTCAGTCAGGCGCTCGCACCGCCAGCCGGCGAACGGGAATGCATCCATCATCACCGGACCGATCTCCTTCTCGACATTCTCGCGCAGCATCGTGCGGGCGCGATGCAGCCGCGTCTTCACGGTCTCCGGTTTCACGCCGAGCAGATCTGCCGTCTCCTCGATGTTCATGCCCTCCATGACGCGCGCGATGAAGACCATGCGGAAGACGTCCGGCAGTTCGTCTATGGCGCGTTCGACGACGCGCTGGATTTCACGTTGGGCCATGGTCTTTTCCGGATCGCCTGCGGAAGAAGCGGGGAATTTGATGATCTGCGCCGCGATCGCCTCTTCCGGCACCGCACCAAGCTCGACATGCGGCTTGGCGCTTCGCATCCTCCCAAGGGCTTCGTTGATGGCGATCCGCGACAGCCAGGTCGACAGTCCCGACTCGCCGCGGAAGCCGTCGAGATGGGTGAATGCGCGAACGTAGGTTTCCTGCACCACGTCCTCGGCTTCGCTGTCGCTGCGCAGGATGCCGCGCGCCAGGCGATAGAGCCTGCGGTTGTTTGCCTGCATGATCTCGCGCAAAGCAGTCTCGTCCCGGCGCCGCGCGCGGTTGATCAGCGCGGCCTCCAATGTCCTGGCCCCGGCGGACAGGCCGGCTGCAGTCCCTGGCATGGCGTTACCTATCTCCATTCGCTCCAGACGTTGGATGCAGGCTGGCGGAAAAGGTTCCCAGTTTTCTTTCGCCCAAAGGGGGCCAGCAAACCTAATTCGTCTCGATCGGCAGCGCCGGATCTTTCGCCCATTCGCCCATCGAGGCGTCGTAGAGCGTCAGCTTGTCGAAGCCGAGTTGCGCCAGCAGGAAGAGGTCGACCGTCGTCGAAATGCCGCCGCCGCAATAGCAAATGACGGTCTTGTCGCGCGTGACGCCCTGGGCCGCGAATTTGGCCTCGGCATCTGCAAGCGTCGTCAGCGTCTTGTCGGCGTTCACCAGCGTTGCGGCTGGAACGTTGACGCTGCCGGGCACGCGACCCGGCCGGCCATAGCGGCTGGGTTCGAGGCCGCGGTGAAACTGCGGCCCGAGCGCGTTGACGATGACAGTCGCGGGATCTCCGATCCGCGCCAGCACGGTGGTCTTGTCGATAAAGAAGCCCGCGCGCGGCGTCGCCTTGAAGGTCGTCGCCGGATAGCCCTTCGGGGCACCTCTTTCGACCGGCCGCCCCTCCTCCTTCCATTTGTCGAACCCACCATCGAGCACGAGCGCATCGATGCCGAGCGCGCGCAACATCCACCAGAACCGCGTCGCCCACATCATGGTGCCGATGCTGTAGAGCACGATGGTCTTGGACGCGTCGACCCCATGCCGGCCGAACCCGGCCTCCAGCTGGGCGACGTCAGGCATCATGTAGAAGTGTTGCGACGAGGCGTCCGAGAACTCACCTTGCAGGTCGAGGAAATCGGCACCGGGGATGTGGCCGGCTGCGAAGGTCTTGTCGCCGGGCACCGCGCGATAGGGCACGTCGCTGCCTGGGGGCACCGGCTCGTTATAGGTCGTGCAGTCGTAGAGGCGGAGATTGGGATCGCCCAAGATGGCGGCGAGCTGGTCGGTGGTGATGAGGCCGGCTGGCTGGGACATTGGATTACTCTCCCGTTCGAGAGGGAGTGTAAGCCTCTCCCCTCGTCATTGCGAGGAGCTCTTGCGACCAAGCAATCCAGACTGCCTACCGAAAATTTCTGGATTGCTTCGCTGTGCTCGCAATGACGGGGGATGGTGCGTTCGTCCCCCGACAGAAGCTCTACGGCTTCAGCGTCTCCAGAAACCGCACCGCCTCGCCCTGCGAGGGGGTCACCAGCTCGCCCTGCCACATCACGCGGCGGCCGCGGATGAAGGTGCCGACGGGCCAGCCCGTCACGCGCACGCCGTCATAGGGAGTCCAGCCGGCCTTGGATGCAACCCATTTGTTGGTGATGGTCTCGCTGCGCTTCAGATCGACGATGGTGAAATCGGCATCATAGCCGGCGGCGATGCGGCCCTTGCAGGCCATGTTGTAAATGCGAGCGGGACCGGCGCTGGTGAGGTCGACGAACCTCGCCAGCGACAGGCGGCCGGCATTGACGTGGTCGAGCATGAGCGGCACCAGCGTCTGCACCCCGGTCATGCCCGAGGGCGAGGCCGGATAGGTCTTCTGCTTCTCTTCCAGCGTATGCGGTGCATGGTCGGAGCCTAGCACGTCGATGATGCCCTGCTCGATGCCGCGCCAGATGCCGGCGCGGTGATCGGCGCCGCGCACCGGCGGGTTCATCTGCGCCAGCGTGCCGAGCCGCTCGTAGCATTCGGGCGCGACCAGCGTGAGATGATGCGGCGTCGCTTCGCAGGAGGCGACATCCTTATGGTCGCGCAGGAACTCGATCTCCTGCTTGGTCGAGATGTGCAGCACGTGAATGCGCTTGCCCGTCTCGTGCGCGAGATTGACCAGTCGCTGCGTCGCCACCAGCGCCGCGGTCTCGTCGCGCCAGACCGGATGCGAGCGCGCGTCGCCCTCGATGCGCTGCGGCTTGCGCTCGTTGAGCCGATACTCGTCCTCGGCGTGGAAGGCCGCACGGCGGCGGATCACCTGGAAGATGCGGCGCAGGCTTTCGTCGTCCTCCACCAGCAGTGCGCCGGTCGAGGAGCCGATGAACACCTTGACGCCGGCGCAGCCGGGGGCGCGCTCGAGCACCGGCAGGTCCTGCACGTTCTCGCGGGTGCCGCCGATGAAGAAGGCGAAATCGCAATGCATGCGATGATGGGCGCGCTTCACCTTGTCGGTGAATTCGGCCTCCGTCACCGTCAGCGGCGCGGTGTTCGGCATTTCGAACACGGCGGTGACGCCGCCCATCACGGCGCTGCGCGAGCCGGTCTCGAGGTCTTCCTTGTGCTCCAGCCCGGGCTCGCGGAAATGCACCTGCGTGTCCATCACGCCGGGCAGGATGTGCAGGCCCTTGCAGTCGAGCACCTCCGCGGCGTTGCCTTGCGACAGCGGGCCCAGCTCGGCGATGCGCCCGCCCGTGATGCCGATGTCGCGAACAGCCTCGCCGTCCTGGTTGACCACTGTGCCGCCCTTGAGGATCACATCGAAACGCTGGCTCATGGCTGAAGGCCTTTCTCATCCCCAAGCGCAGGGCTCGAGGTCTTGTCGTTTATGCGTTGGGGGCTTACGTTCCGGAGCAACATGTCGCAAGAGATTTTCGCATGAAATCGGCGTTTCTTCCCGACCGGGGCGTGGTCAAGGTCGCGGGCGAGGATGCGCGCAACTTCCTCAACGGCCTGGTCACGACCGACGTCGACAGGCTGAAACCGGGCCTGGGGCGATTCGGCGCGCTGCTGACGCCGCAGGGCAAGATCATCGTGGATTTCCTGATCACGGAAGCGCCCGCGGGTCACGGCGGCGGGTTCCTGATCGACTGCCCGAAAGCGCTGGCAGACAGCCTCGCCACCAAGCTGAAATTCTACAAGCTGCGGGCCAAGGTCACGGTCGACAACCTTTCCGACGATCTCGGCGTGCTCGCGGCCTGGGACGGCCAGCCCGCGGCCGAGCCGGACCTCGCCTTCATCGATCCACGGAACGACGGGCTCGGCTACCGCATCCTGATCCCGGAAAATCTCAAGCAGAAGCTGTCCGACCTGATCGGTGCCGAGCTGGTCGATGCGGCCGAATACGAGGCGCACCGCATCGCGCTCGGCGTGCCCCGCGGCGGGCTCGATTTCATGTACAGCGATGCATTCCCGCACGAGACCAACATGGATCGCCTCGCCGGCGTCGATTTCGACAAGGGCTGCTATGTCGGTCAGGAGGTCGTCTCGCGCATGCAGCATCGCGGCACCGCGCGCACGCGCAGCGTGAAGGTGCTGCTCGAGGACGCGTCGCCCGAGCCGGGTGCGACCATTCTCGCCGGCGACAAGCCGGTCGGCACCATCGGCTCGACTGCCGGCGGCAAGGGCATTGCCCTGGTGCGCATCGACCGCGTCGCGGAAGCGCTCGACGCGGGCCAGCCGCTCACCGCTGGCGGGCTGCCTCTGACGCTCGCTGAACCGGACGTCGTTCGAATTCCAGCCAAGCAGCCCATCGCATGAGCCGTGCTCCCCGCCTGCATCCCGACGGCCTGAAGCGGTGCCCCTGGCCTGGCGAAGATCCGCTTTATGTCACCTATCACGACACCGAATGGGGCGTGCCGGAATATGACGACCGCGCGCTGTATGAGAAGCTGATGCTCGACGGCTTCCAGGCCGGGCTGTCCTGGATCACGATCCTGCGCAAGCGCGACAATTTCCGTAAAGCCTTCGACGATTTCCAGCCGGAGAAGATCGCGCGCTACAACGCGAAGAAGGTCCATGCGCTGATGAACGATGCCGGCATCGTGCGCAACAAGGCCAAGATCGACGGCGCGATCCTGAGCGCAAAGTCCTATCTCGATATCATGGAGAAAGGCCCGGGCTTCTCGAAGCTGCTGTGGGACTTCATGGACGGAAAACCGCAGGTCAACCAGTTCAAGACCACCGCGAGCGTGCCCGCATCGACGCCGCTGTCGGTGCAGATCTCCAAGGAGCTGTCCTCGCGCGGCTTCAAATTCGTCGGCCCGACCATCGTCTATGCCTTCATGCAGGCGACCGGCATGGTCAACGATCATCTCGTCGACTGCCACTGTCACGCCACCTGCGGCAAGACGCAGCGCAAGCCGCGCCTCAAGGCCAAATGACGGCGAAGAAGACCGCGCGCGATGCGCAGTCCCGCGCCTGGCAGCGCATGCTGTCGGGCCGGCGGCTCGACCTGCTCGATCCCTCGCCGCTCGACATCGAGATCGCCGACATCGCGCACGGCCTTGCCCGCGTCGCGCGCTGGAATGGGCAGACCATCGGTGCGCACATCTTTTCGGTTGCGCAGCACACGCTGCTGGTGGAAACCGTGCTGCGGCACGAGATGCCGCGAGCCGACCAGCGCATGCGGCTCGCTGCCCTGCTGCACGATGCGCCGGAATATGTGATCGGCGACATGATCTCGCCGTTCAAGGCCGTGCTCGACGGCCACTACAAGGCAGTCGAGAAGCGCCTGCTCGGCGCTATCCATATCCGCTTCGGCCTGCCGCCGGTGCTGCCCGACGAGATCACGCAAGCCATCAAGGCCGCCGATCGCGGCGCAGCTTACCTCGAGGCAACCGAACTGGCCGGCTTCAGCGAGAGCGAGGCCAAGCGCCTGTTCGGCAAGAATCCCGGCCTGTCCGACACCATCCGGCGCGACTACCTGACGCCTTGGACGGCGGCGCGGGCCGAGAAGCAGTTTCTGGAGCGATTTGGCGCCGTGTTTGCGTAGGTCCTGTAAGGTGGCAAAGGCGCACTGCGTCGCGCCCCCCATCCCTTCGCGTTTGCGACAAGAGTGGCGGGCACGCTTCCGCCTTCGCTCTTCGAGCTACGGCGGACATGTCGCTTTGCCCATCCCACCGACCCTCGCTATAATCGGCGGCAAAAAGGTCTCCCATGATCCATGTCTGTTCCCTCGCCGCGCTTCCCGAAACTGTCCGCATCACCGGCGCCAGCCATGTGTTGACGGTGATGGCCAATGTCGAGCAGGTGGCACGTCCGGTGTCGGTGCTGCCGGCCAACCACCTCAAGGTGTCGATGGACGACATTACCGAGGAGATGGACGGTTTCGTCGCACCATCGGAGGCGCATATCGAGCAGGTGCTGACCTTCGTGCGCGGCTGGGACCGCAGTGCACCGCTGGTGGTGCATTGCTATGCCGGCATCAGCCGCTCCACCGCGAGCGCGTTCGCGGCCGCCTGCGCGCTCAATCCGAATCGCGACGAGATCGAGATTGCCAGGAAGATCCGCGCGGCATCGCCGATTGCCTCGCCGAACCGGCGCATCGTCGACCTCGCCGATCGTGCTCTCGGGCGCAACGGCCGCATGCTGCGCGCGCTCGACGAGATGGGACCCGGTGCGATGATGGTGGAAGGCCGCCCCTTCGTAATCGAGCTCGAATGACCAGGCGTCACGAGATAGGTGCGCTCCCTCTCCCGCTTGCGGGAGAGGGTTGGGGAGAGGGTGCGTCCTCATCGGGACACTCCCGGTGTGGAGACAACCCTCGCCCGGCGCTACGCGCCGACCTCTCCCGCAAGCGGGAGAGGTTGCAGCGCCTCCGCGGTGAAACCGCCTCAAACAACCGACAAGCCGTTTTCACAGCACCTGCGATCCCGGCCGCATGAGCGACAGGCAGCTGACGCCGATCGAGATTGGCCTCACCGCCGCCATCGTTGCGATCGAGAACCACGAGCCGCTGATCCTGACCGCACCTGGTGCCGACGGGCTTGCCGGCCTGCCGTTCGGCCCGTTCGACGCGGTGAGCCATCGCACCTTCGAAATCGGCCTGCGCGCCTGGGTCGAGCAGCAGGCGGGCCTGCGGCTTGGCTATGTCGAGCAGCTCTACACCTTCGGCGATCGCGGCCGCCATGCCGAGGCCGGCGATACCGGCGCGCATATGGTGTCGATCGGCTATCTCGCACTGACGCGCCCTGTGGACGGCGAGCTCGCCGCAAACGCGGCGAGCTTTGCGCCATGGTATCGCTTCTTCCCCTGGGAAGACTGGCGCGAGCAGCCGCCGGCGATCATCGCCCGCGACATCATTCCGGCGCTGACGAAGTGGGCCGAGCAGGAAACGCCGGAGACGACGCGCGCGCTGCCGCGGAAGGATCGCGTGCGGTTCTATTTCGGTCTCGACGGCGCGCCCTGGGACGAGGAACGCGTGCTCGACCGCTATGAGCTGCTGTACGAGGCCGGGCTGATCGAGGAAGCACGGCGCGATGGCCGCCCTGCGGCATTAGCGCGCAAGACACTTCCCCCGCTCGGCACGTCGATGCGCTTCGACCACCGCAGGATTCTCGCCACTGCGATCGCGCGGCTGCGTGCCAAGCTGAAGTATCGTCCTGTCATCTTTGAACTTTTGCCAGCCGAATTCACACTTACCGAACTGCAGCACACGGTGGAGGCGATCTCCGGCCGGCATCTGCACAAGCAGAATTTCCGTCGCCTGGTCGAAATGGAAGCCCTGGTCGAACCGACCGGCGTCATGTCGACACAGACGGGCGGACGGCCGGCGGCGCTCTACCGCTTCCGCCGCGAGGTGCTCCAGGAGCGGCCCGCGCCGGGCTTGCGCGTGCGCTCCCGGCGCTAGATCCTGATATTTGTGGTACCGGCCCCCGCCCGCCGGTTGCCTGGAGGCTCCATGTTCGACGGCCCGTTTGACGTCTTTGCGCTGATCATTGCGATCGTCGCCTTCCTGATCGCGATCAAGGCGACCAACCAGGCGACCGAGCTGCGCCGCCGGCTGAGCTCGCTCGAAGAGATGTTTTACGCGCAGCGGCAGGTGCAGCCGCCGCCGTTGATACCCGCGGCGGTGCAGACCGAGGCGCCAGCAACGGCTCCAGCGGAGCCGCCGCCGCTTGCGCCCGAAACCGAGCTTGCGTCGCCTCCGCCGGTCACCGCAGATGCTTCGCCGCCCCCATTCGAGGCCGGGAGCGAGGTCGGCGCACCGCCGCCGCTGCCCGCACCGGCGCCCGGGTTAGAGGAGCGGCTCGGCACCCGCTGGGTGGTGTGGATCGGCGGGCTCGCGCTCGCGCTCGGCGGCTTCTTCATGGTGCGCTATTCGATCGAGGCCGGCCTCCTCGGCCCCGGCGTGCGCGTGTTCCTCGGCGGATTGTTCGCGCTGGCGCTGTTAGGAGCCGGCGAATGGACGCGGCGCAAGGAGGCCATCTCCAGCATCCAGGCGCTGCCAATCGCCAACATCCCCGCGATCCTCACCGCGGCCGGCACGGCGGTAGCGTTCGCAACCATCTACGCGGCCTATGCGCTTTACGGCTTCCTCGTGCCCGCAACCGCCTTCGTGCTGCTCGGCCTGGTCGCACTCGGCACGCTCGCCGCCGCGCTGCTGCACGGGCCCGCGCTCGCCGGCCTCGGCGTGGTCGGCGCCTTCGTGACGCCGATCCTCGTCTCCAGCGGCAAGCCGGACTATTGGGCGCTTTACATCTATCTTGCGATCGTCACCGCCGCGAGCTTCGGCCTCGCCCGTATCCGCCTGTGGCGCTGGCTTGCAGTCACGACAATCGTTTTCGCCGTGCTCTGGATCCTGCCGGGTCTCGACGCCGCCGAACTGCAGGTCGCACCGCACGCCTTCCATGTCATCGCGGGCTTCGTGCTGGCCGCGCTGCTCGTCGTCTGCGGCTTCATGCTCGGGCCCGGCATCGAGGACGGCGAGATCGAGCCGGTCTCGTCGAGCTCGCTCGGTGCCTATCTGTTCAGCGCGATGCTGATCGTGCTGTCGAGTGCGCATGCCGATCTGGCGCTGATCGCGTTTGCGCTGCTCGTCGGCGCAACCCTGTTCGTCGCCTGGCGCGCGCCGGCGGCCACCGGCGCGATCGGCGCGGCTGCCGCCACCGTCTTCATCGTGTTCGCCGAATGGGCGGTGCGCGCCAATCCTGACATGCTGGTGCTGCCGGGCGGCCCCATGCCCGGCATTGGACCGACAGCAACCGACAGCGCGGTGACGCTGCACCTGGTGACGGCCGCGATCTTCGCCGCCGGCTTTGGCGTCGCCGGCTTCCTGGCACAAGGCCGCTCGAACTCGGCGATCATTCCGGTGGTGTGGTCGGCGGCCGGCGTCGCGACGCCGATCGCGATCCTGGTCGCGCTCTATGCGCGCATCGCCCATCTCGACCGCTCGATCCCGTTCGCGATGCTCGCCGTGCTGCTCGCCGCCGCCTTCGGCGCTGCGACCGAGGCGCTCACGCGCCGCGAGACCCGGCCTGGCGTTGCGATCTCCACTGCCCTGTTCGCGACCGGCACGCTCGGCGCACTGGCACTGGCGCTGACCTTCGCGCTGGAGAAAGGCTGGCTGACGATCGCGCTTGCGCTGATGTCGCTCGGCACGGCCTGGATCTCGATGCAGCGGCCGATTCCGTTCCTGCGCTGGCTCGTCGCGATCTTCGCCGCGCTCGTCACCGCGCGCATCGCCTACGATCCGCGCATCGTCGGCGACGCCGTCGGCACCACGCCGATTTTCAACTGGCTCTTGTGGGGCTACGGCCTGCCGGCGCTTTCCTTCTGGGGCGCGAGCATCTTCCTGCGCCGCCGCGCCGATGATGTGCCGCTGCGCATGGTCGAGACCGCCGCCATCCTGTTCACCGCGCTGCTCGCCTTCATGGAGATCCGGCACTTCGCGACCGGCGGCCGCATGACCGCCGCTCCCTCGCTGCTCGAATTCGCGCTGCAGGTCTGCATCACGCTGGCAATGGCGATCGGGCTGGAGCGCTTGCGGCTGCGCAGCCACAGCATCGTGCACAATGTCGGCGCGGTGGTGCTGACCGCAATCGCCGGGCTCATCAGCGTGCTGGGGCTCCTGCTCCTGGAGAACCCGCTGCTGCTCTCCGGCGTCAATGTCGGCGGCCTCGTATTCAACCTGCTGCTCCTCGCCTATGCGCTGCCGGCCGTGCTGATGCTGCTGCTCTCTTACGCCGTGGCGGTCCATCGCCCTGTCGCATACGCCAACACGATCGCCGGCGGCGCGCTGGTGTTCGCCCTCACCTATGTGACGCTGGAGATCCGGCGGTTCTACCACGGCCCGGTCCTGCTCTACGGCGGCACAACGAGCGCGGAGCAATATACCTATTCGATCGGCTGGCTCGCATTCGGGGTGATGCTGCTTGGCGTGGGCATCCTGGTCAATTCGGAGCGTGCACGCCTGGCCTCGGCCGCCGTCATCGCGCTGACGATCCTGAAGGCCTTCGCCGTCGACGTCTGGACGCTGACAGGCGTCTATCGCGCGCTCTCGTTCATGTGCCTCGGCGTCGTGCTGGTCGCGATCGGCTGGCTGTACCAACGCATCCTGTTCCGGCGGCAGGTCACACTGCCGCCGGCCGCGCCGCAAACGGGCACGTGAAGGTCAGGCCGCGCGGACCGATTCCAGGAACTGCGCGACTTCGACCTTCAGGCGGGTGCTGTCGGTCGCCAGCGACTTCGCCGCCGACAACACTTCGCCCGAGGCCGAGCCGGTCTCGATCGCGCCGCGCTGCACGTCGGTGACGTTGGATGATACTTGCTGCGTGCCGAGCGCGGCCTGCTGAACGTTGCGCGAAATCTCCTGCGTGGCCGCGCCCTGCTCTTCGACGGCGGCAGCGATGGCCGAGGATACTTCGGAGAGGCGCTCGATGGTGCCGCCGATCTCCTGAATCGCGCTGACGGATTCCTGCGTTGCGGCCTGGATGCCGGACACCTGCGCGCCGATCTCGCCGGTCGCCTTCGCGGTCTGCTCGGCCAGCGCCTTGACTTCGGAGGCGACGACGGCAAAGCCGCGGCCGGCCTCGCCGGCGCGCGCTGCTTCGATGGTCGCGTTCAGCGCGAGGAGGTTGGTCTGGCCCGCGATGGTGTTGATGAGCTCGACCACGTCGCCGATGCGGGAGGCCGCCTGCGACAGCGCGTTGACGCGCTCGTTGGTCCGCGCCGCCTGCTCGACGGCTTCGGCAGCCATCCGCGCCGAATCCTGCACGCGGCGGCTGATCTCGGTGATGGAGGACGACAGCTCCTCGGAGGCGGACGCCACCGCCTGGACGTTGGTGGAAGCCTCCTCCGAGGCCGCCGCAACAACGGTTGCGAGCTCCTGGCCGCGCTGGGCCGTGCCGCTCAGCGTGGCCGCGGAGGCCTCGAGTTCGGTCGAGGCCGATGACACGGTCTCGACGACTTCGCCGATCATGACCTCGAAATTGCGGGTGATGGCATCGACGCGGCGGCCACGCTCGATCTTGGCCTCGGCGTCGCGCGCCGCCGCCTCGTCGGCCGCCTTCTTGGCGATCAACGCCTCCTTGAAGATCTGGAGCGCATCCGCCATCGAGCCGATCTCCGTCTTCTCGCCGCGGTGCGGCACGTCGGCCGAGAGGTCGCCCTCGCCGAGCGACTGCATCGGACGGATGATCGAGGCGATTCCGCGCGAGACGTCGCGCACGAGGTAATAGGCGGCAGCGATCGCGATCGCGACCGCTGCAACGATGATGCCGACGAGTGCGCGGAAGATGGTGGCGTAGCTGTCGGCCGCCTGCTTCGTTTCCGCTTCGGCGCCGCTGTTGTTGAGCTCGATGCTCTTCAGGAGCAGGGGATCCGCCGCCTGAGCCATCTTCGCGACCTTGGTCTGCAGCAGCTCGTTGGCATCGGTCGGGAAGCGGCCGGTGCTCTTGCGCGACAGCGCCATCGTCTCCTGAACGCCATTGAGGTATTCGGCCCAGGCCTTGGTCCACTGCTGATAGATCGAGCGTTCCTCTGGCAAGGTGATCAGGCCTTCATAGACCTTGCGCGTCTTCTCGATGCGCTCGCGTAGCGGAGCCATGCGCTTCTCAGCGGCGTCCTTGCCTTCAATGCTCTCCTGCATCAGGTGGAGTCGCAGGACGACGCGCAGCTCGTTGATGTCGGCGCGCATCGAGCCGAGTGCACGCACGCTCGGCAGCCAGCTCTCCGCGATCTCGACCGTATGGGCGTTGATGTTCTGCATCGTGCCGATCGCCATCACGCCGACGCCGGCGAGCGAGAGCACGAGGACCGACAGCACGGTCAGCAGCTTGAATACGATCGACAATTTCGACATCATGACAATCCCGATGTAGCCAACAACGCGCGAATGACCTGCGCCGCAATCGTCGCGACGGACGACAGGGCGGAAGTCAGTTCAACAATGCTGGCTGGTTCTTGTCCCGAGAGATTGCGCCCATAATCGCAAACAGGCGTTAACAGGAACCTACGTAAAACTACGGCTCGCGCCCGTGATCGCCAACCATCTGTTGCGGCGCGCATGGACGTCTCCTGCCGCGATGCGGACGCAGCTTGATGCACCGCATCACGGAGGGGATGACGGCTTCCCTCACGGTGACGGCGAGCGTCACGCCGCGCGCACGGTACCGAGGAATTTTCCGACCTCCAGCTTCAGCCGGTTGCTGTCGCCGGACAGCGATTGCGCCGCCGCCAACACCTGCGAGGACGCCGATCCGGTCTCGCTCGCGCCTTGCTGCACATCGATGATGTTGGACGACACCTGATGGGTGCCTGCCGCGGCCTGCTGCACGTTGCGGGAAATCTCCTGCGTTGCGGCGCCCTGCTCTTCGACCGCGGCTGCGATGGTCGAGGAGATCTCCGAGAGCTTCTCGATGGTGTGGCTGATGTCCTTGATCGCGCCGACCGAATGCTCGGTGGCGGTCTGGATGCTGGCGATCTGCTGGCCGATCTCGCCGGTCGCCTTCGCGGTCTGCTCGGCGAGCGCCTTGACCTCGGAGGCGACGACGGCAAAGCCGCGGCCCGCCTCGCCGGCGCGCGCGGCCTCGATGGTTGCGTTGAGCGCCAGGAGATTGGTCTGGCCCGCGATGGTGTTGATCAGTTCCACCACGTCGCCGATCCGCGCCGCCGCAGCGGAAAGCTCGCCGACGCGGTCGGTCGTGGTCCGGGCCTGGCTCACCGCATTGCTCGCGACGCGGGCCGATTCCTGCACCTGCCGGCTGATCTCGGTGATCGACGACGACAGCTCTTCGGTCGCCGACGCCACCGACTGCACATTGGTGGACGCTTCCTCGGATGCAGCAGCAACCATGGTGGTGAGCTCCTGTCCACGCGCCGCAGTCGACGTCAGCGTCGAGGCAGAAGCTTCCAGTTCGGTCGATGCCGAGGAGACGGTATCGACGATTTCGCCGATCGCAGCCTCGAAGCTGTCCGCGAGCTTGTGCATCTCCGTCTTGCGCTGCGCGGCCGCAATCTGGTCCTGCCTGATCTTGGCTTCAGCTTCCTCGCGCGCCTTCTGTTCTGACACGACCTTGAACTTTTCGACCGCCGCAGCGACGCCGCCGACCTCGTCCTTGCGCCCGAGACCGGGCAGCACCACGGAGAAATCGCCGCCGGCGAGCTTGTCCATGGCGACCGTAAGCGCGCGGATCGGCCGCGCGATGGTGAGAAACGACATCAGCCAGGAGCCGACGAGGACGAGCATGGCAAGTGCACCGACCAGCATCGCGAGCTGCTCGCTCGATTTCATTCGTGTAGCGGCCGCTGCATTTTTCTCCTCGGACTTGCGCCCCGCGTAGTCGGCGATCTGACCGATCAGGACATCGAGTTCGGCGGCAATCGGCAGGGTCACCTCGCGAGCGATGCGTACAGCGTCTTCATTGAGCTTGGCGGCACGCGACGCGCTATCTGCGCCGCTCGCAGCCAATATCTCGCTGCGGACGCCAGAAATCTGCTGCGCGGCCTTTCCATAATCCGCCGCCATCGACCTCAACTTCTCCATGCGGGCGCGGTTCTCAGCCTCGTGCGACAGGCGCAGCATCCGGTCGACCAATAAGCCGGTCGATTTCTGCTGATCCTCCAAACTCTGATTCGCCTTTTGGATATCGGCCTGGCTATTGGCTAGACGAAGGTCTCGTACAGCGAGTTGCATGCCGCGAACAGCTGCCTCCGCCTTCACGGCGTCGCGCGCGATCTGCTGCTGCGCAACTGCACTCTCTGTGATCTCGCGGACACTGACATTGCCGAGCATCTGGCTCGCGATCATGGCTCCGACCAGGAGCACCCCGAGTGCCGAAGCAATCGCCAGCTTGGTGCCGATTCTCAAATTCTGAACAAGGCTCAACATGGGCAGTTTCCCCCGAAGGAATGCGCAGCCGAGTCATTGTCGACTGTCCCTAGGCCTTGACTGCGCCCTTGCCTAAAAATTGAGCGCGGCACCTTCCGATTTGGTTAAGGACATCACTCGCAGAAATACGGATTTGTTACGCTAAATGATTGAAAGCGAAGGGAATTGATCTCGCCATAGTTGTAAATTGCAGCTGGAGGTCGGATCTAGGGGGCTCTGCACCCGACCGTCTCGCCGACGACGCTGATTCGAAAGACCGGCTTCTTGTTCTCGTCGAGCAGCTCCATGCACCACTCGGCGTTTGGCTTCAGGCTACGCGCTATGCCGCCGAGCAGATTGGCGCACACCTCGGTCATCTCGGTCCAGGCCGCCACGCGATCCTCGAACTCGTACGGCTGGTCGGCGGCGCCGGAATAGCGGCCGGTACTGATGCGAAAGAAATAGAGCGACATCGTTGACCCCTCGCGTAGAACCGCCCCGGCCGCACGCAAATTGAAGGCGAACAGCTACCAACGCATGAAGGCCGCAGTCCGTATCAATACGGCGCAGCGGCTTCGTGTTCGACGGACGTCTTCGGCGACAAGTTGCGCGGATGGTCCCGCGCGGCCAGCTCACTGGGTCGACTGGCGCAACTCCAGCGGGCCCTCATTCTTCGCCGGCTCGGACTTCACCGGCTCGAGCCGGCTGCTCTCGACACGCGGCGTCTCGACGCGCGCGGCGACTTCGGTGTTCGATGCGCCGATCGAACCGGTACGCTCCGAGGTCCGCAGCGAGCGCGGCCGCGCCGCAGCGCGCGCCATCAGCATCTGGTTGCCGCCCTGGTGATGGAAGTCGCAATAGGCGAAGCCCATGCCCGACACCGAGCCGCGGAAGCTGCGATCGTCGGTCTTTTCCAGGTTGAAACAGGGCTCGAACGGGATGCCCTTGATCGAGGCGCAAACGTTCTGGCCGCGGATCTGGAGCGTATTGCCGGGCAGGCGGAGGTGACGGACCGGGCCAGCGCCCGAGAACTGCACCGCACCGGCGGCGCCGAGGTCGTCGAGGATGCGGCCTGCACCGCGGGTGCCGTCGAAGCAGGTGAAGGCGAACACTTTGCCCGCCACGAAGCGACGCGCCTCGTCGGCGTTCATGCTCCCAGCAATGGCTGGCGCAAACGTTGCTGCCGCCGTAACAGCCCCCAACACAATACGCGCAAGCATGCTCAACTCCGAACTCAACCCCCGCAGCGGGCGATGCCTATCTCTTTACCCACTGCTTACCATACCAACCAAGGCAACATTGGAGCAGCTTGGTTGGTAAAGTCTAAACGCCGTTAGTCAATTTTAACCACGATGCGGCCCCGGACTTGGCCGGCAAGGATCTTCGCGCCCCACTCCGAAACTTCGTCGAGCGAAATTTCCTTAGTGATTTCAGATAGCTTTGTCCGATCCAGATCGGACGCGAGGCGTTGCCAGGCTGCCTTCCTCGGCTCGATCGGGCACATCACGGAATCGATGCCGAGAAGGCACACTCCGCGCAAAATAAACGGCGCGACCGAGGACGGCAGGTCCATACCGGCGGCCAGACCGCAAGCCGCGATCGCTCCACCATATTTCGTCATCGAGAGCAGATTCGCGAGGGTCGCCGAGCCGACGCTGTCGACGCCGCCTGCCCAACGCTCCTTGGCGAGGGGCTTTGCCGATGCCGAGAGTTCATTGCGGTCGATGACTTCGGCTGCTCCCAGGTGCTTCAGGTAGTCGGCCTCGGAGGCCCGGCCGGTCGACGCGATGACGTGGTAGCCGAGCTTGGAGAGCACGGCGATCGCGACCGAGCCGACGCCGCCGGCAGCGCCGGTCACCACGACCGGGCCGCTCTTCGGCGAGAGACCGTGCTTCTCGAGCGCCAGCACCGCGAGCATCGCAGTGAAGCCGGCGGTGCCGATCGCCATGGCATCGCGCGCCGACAGGCCCTGCGGCAAGGCGACCAGCCAGTCGCCCTTCACCCGCGCCTTCTCCGCGTAGGCGCCGAGATGGGTCTCGCCCATGCCCCAACCGGTGCAGACCACCTTGTCGCCCGCCTTCCACTGTGAATGCGATGAGGCTTCGACGGTGCCGGCGAAGTCGATGCCGGCAATCATCGGGAAGCGGCGCACCACCGGGGCCTTGCCTGTGAGCGCAAGGCCGTCCTTGTAGTTCAGCGTCGACCATTCCACACGGACGGTGACGTCACCGTCCATCAGCTCGGCTTCGTCGAACTGCGTGAGCTGCGCGGTGGTGCCCTTGTCCGCCTTGTCGATCCGGATCGCCTTGAATGTGGCCACGACTGAACTCCCTGACTTGTTTCAGGGATTGTTTAGCCGATCAGGCAGGCTGTGCAACCGCTCGCTCGACAGGTTTCTCCACAATGGGAAGATTGATCAGCGCGGAAAGCACGCCGAACAGGATCGAGAGCCACCAGATCGGCGTGTAGGAACCGAACCGCTCGAACACGATGCCCCCTAACCAGACGCCGAGGAAACCGCCGACCTGATGGCTGACGAAAGCGAAGCCGTACAGCGTCGCGAGCCAGCGCGTGCCGAACATCAGCGCCACCAGCGCCGAGGTCGGCGGCACCGTCGACAGCCAGGTCAGGCCGGAAATCGCGCCGAATGCGATCGCCGAGAACGGCGTGATCGGGAACGAGATGAAGGCGAGCGTTGCCAGCGCACGCGTGAAGTAGATGGTCGAGAGGATGTAGCGCTTGGGCAGGGAGTTCTGGAGATAGCCGACGCTGAGCGAGCCAATGATGTTGAACAGGCCGATTGCCGCGATCACCCAGCCTCCGGTTTGCGCGGAGATGCCGCGATCGACCAGGAAGGCCGGCAGATGCACGGTGATGAAGGCCAGCTGGAAGCCGCAGGTGAAGAAGCCGAGCACCAGCAGCACGTATGAGCGGTGGCCGAAGGCTTCGGCCAGCGCCCTGGTGAAGGTCTGCTCATCTACAGGCGCCGTGTTGGCCGTGCTTGCGACCGGCGGCGTCGAGAGCGCCAGTGACAGCGGGATGATCAGCAGCATCAGGAAACCGAACACGGAGAGCGCCTGCTGCCAGCCGAAATTATCGATCAATGCGACGCCGATCGGTGCGAACAGGAACTGCCCGAACGAGCCCGCCGCCGTGCCGGCACCGAGCGCGAGGCCGCGCTTCTCCGCCGGCAAGAGCTTGCTGAACGCCGACAGCACCAGGTTGAACGAGCAGCCGGCAAGACCAAAGCCGACCATCACGCCAGCGCCGATGTCCAGCGACAGCGGCGTCGAGGAGTAGCGCATCAGGAGCAGGCCGCCGGCATAGAGCAGAGCGCCGACACACATCACCCGGAACAGGCCGAAGCGATCGGCAACTGCGCCGGCGAAGGGCTGGCCCAGCCCCCACAACAGATTCTGTACGGCAATCGCGAGGCCAAACACGTCGCGGCCCCAGCTGAATTCGTGACTCATCGGCTGCACGAAGAAGCCGAGCGCCGAGCGCGGACCGAAGCCGAGCATGCCGATCGCACAACCGCAGAGAATGATGACGGCCGGGGTACGCCAGTTGGAGGAACGTGAGGCCGGAGCGAGCTCGCCGATCTGTGTCGACATGGTCTTCCTCGTCTGTCGTTGACGGATGCGCGATCAGCAGCCGCGGGAGAGCCCGTTTAATGCATCTGCATGCAAATCCCAAGTCAAAAAAGATCGCCAGTCGAGGACGATTGCATTCCATGAGGGGCTGCCGCGGGAGCATTGCGTTTCAATGCGGCCTCGCGCGGCGCTTCACCCGCGAACTGACGGGAATGTGTGCGGCAGGATCTAGCGGCCCGAACCGGAGCGTGCTATCTTCGATTTACTCAGATTGAGCATATTTGGGTACAACCTGATCTGACCGGCCTTCTCGGCCGGATTTATCAGGCCCTATATATTCTCATATTGAGCATAATAACCATGCATGGGAGGCTTCAATGCCGATCGCTGGAATTTACGGCCCCGACGATTTTGCCAATCGGCCGCAGGGCCAACTCATCACCTCCCCTCGCGCCGCGTCGGCGCCCGCGGGACCGACGTGGCCAATGCCCTCCCTGGAATGGACGGCGGGGGTCGAGCGCGCCACCGCGCCGCTCTATGAGCGCGTGAAACACGTGATCCCGCCGATCGAATGGCCGCTGATGGCGCCGACCATCAACGCGATCAACGAGTTGAAGCGCGCGCGGGGTGCGGTGATCCTCGCCCACAACTACCAGGCCCCGGAGATCTTCCACTGTGTGGCCGACATCGGCGGCGACTCGCTCCAACTCGCCGTCGAAGCCACCAAGGTGAAGGCAGACATCATCGTCCAGTGCGGCGTGCACTTCATGGCGGAGACCTCCAAGCTGCTCAATCCGGACAAGACCGTTTTGATTCCGGATTCGCGCGCGGGCTGCTCGCTCGCCGCCAGCATCACCGGCGCCGACGTGCGGCTGCTCCGCGAAAGATTCCCTGGCGTGCCCATCGTTGCCTATGTCAACACCTCGGCAGAGGTGAAGGCGGAAGTCGATATCTGCTGCACGTCTTCGAACGCGGTGCAGGTGGTCGAGAGCCTAAACGCGCCGAGCGTGATCTTCCTGCCCGACCGATACCTCGCCACTTACGTGGCTTCGAAGACCGACGTGAAGATCATCGCCTGGAAAGGCGCCTGCGAGGTGCATGAGCGCTTCACGGGCGAGGAGCTGCGGACTTTTCGGCAAGCCGATCAGTCCGTCCAGATCATCGCGCATCCGGAGTGCCCGCCGGACGTCCTGGCGGAAGCCGACTTCACCGGTTCGACCGCACACATGATCAACTGGGTGCGCGCGAAGCGGCCGCGGCGCCTCGTCATGATCACCGAATGCTCGATGGCCGACAATGTGCGGGCCGAGCTTCCCGATGTGGAGATGCTGCGGCCCTGCAATCTCTGCCCGCACATGAAGCGCATCACGCTCGCCAAGATCCTGGAGAGCCTGCTGACGCTTCGCGAGGAGGTGACGATCGATCCCGCGCTTGCCGAACGCGCGCGGCGTTCGGTCGAGCGAATGATCAACCTGAAGAACTAGGACGGGACGCAGCAACACACACGTCTGTCGTCCCGGACAAGCGCGCCTCGAGCGCGCGCAGATCCGGGACCCATAATCACAGGCAGATATTTGGCGAAGAACGGCGTTGCGCAGCTTCGCGCAACAAGCTCCCGCCGAGCGTATGCGGTCCCTGCTTTCGCAGCGACGACGGCGGAGTGAATGGAGAGGACAATGACCAACGCCATCCACAACCTCACCCGCAGCACCGACGACGTCGTCATCGTCGGGGGCGGCCTCGCCGGACTGTTCTGCGCGCTGAAACTCGCGCCGCGGCCGGTGACGTTGGTCTCGGCGGCACCGCTCGGACAGGGCGCGTCGTCCGCGTGGGCGCAAGGCGGCATCGCCGCGGCGGTGGCCGAAGGCGACACGCCGGAGGCACACGCCGCCGATACCGTCGCGGTCGGCGGCGGCCTTGTCGATGAAGCAGTCGCACTCGGGATCGCGCGCGAGGCGGCCCCGCGCATCCATGATCTTCTCGCTTACGGGGTGCCGTTCGATCGCGATCTCGACGGCAGGCTTGCCGTCGGACGGGAAGCTGCGCATTCCGCACGTCGCATCGTGCATGTGCGCGGCGATGGTGCTGGCGCCGCGATCATCGCAGCGCTGAGCGAAGCCGTGCGGCGCACGCCCGCGATCCGTCTGATGGAAGGCTTTGTCGCCGAAGCCCTGCTGACCGAGGACGGCGCCGTGACCGGCCTTCAATTGCGCGAAACCGGCCATCCCTCTGCACGGGCGGTCGTGCTCGCTTCACGCGCGATCGTGCTTGCGACCGGCGGAATCGGACATCTCTATGGCGTCACCACCAACCCGTGTGAAGCGAGCGGCTCGGGCCTTGCGATCGCCGCCCGCGCCGGCGCCGTGATTGCCGATCCTGAATTCGTGCAGTTCCACCCGACCGCCATCATGGTCGGCCGCGACCCGGCACCGCTCGCCACCGAAGCGCTGCGCGGCGAAGGGGCAACGCTGATCAATGGCAACGGCGAGCGCTTCATGAGCGCCCGCCACCCGCTCGCGGAGCTCGCGCCCCGCGATATCGTGGCCCGCGGCGTGTTCGCCGAGATCGCGGCCGGACGCGGCGCCTTCCTCGATGCGCGGCAGGCACTGGGCGCGCGCTTTGCCGAGAAGTTTCCGACCGTGCATGCGAGCTGCATCGCCGCCGGCATCGATCCCGCGGCGCAGCCGATTCCGATTGCGCCGGCCGCACACTATCACATGGGCGGCATCGCGGTGGACATGCGCGGCCGCAGCTCGATCGACGGGCTCTGGGCCTGCGGCGAAGTGTCCTCGACCGGCGCGCACGGCGCCAACCGCCTCGCCTCCAATTCGCTGCTCGAAGCCGTGGTCTATGCCGCGCGCATCGCTGACGACATCGCCGGCCATGCGATCCCCGCGCCCGCCCGTCTGCCCGATGCTGTGACAGCGCGAGGCGGTACGGCGGATAGCACAGCCGTGAAGCGGCTGCGCGCGATGATGAGCGCGCATGCCGGCGTGATCCGCGACGGTGACGGGCTTGCGCAAGCCGTGCGCTACTTCGCCATGCTCGAACGCGAGGCCGCAGACATCGTCCTCCGCAACATGGCGGTTTCGGCCCTGCTCATCGCCGTTGCGGCCTGGACGCGGCGCGAGAGCCGCGGTGCGCATTTCCGTTCCGATCATCCGGCTGACGATCCCGGGCGGGCCCGGAGAACGATGACGACGCTCGTCGCGATGCGCGAGGTCGCGGAGAGTCTCGACGAGCGTGCGCTGCCACGCATTGCGCAATCCATGATCGGCTGAAGGAGGCCCCATGATCACCCCGACTTCACTGCTCTATCCCGACGCCTTTCTCTCTCCGCTCGCGATCGACGCGGCCGTGCAGCGCGCGCTCGACGAGGACCTCGGCCGCGCCGGCGACATCACCTCGCTTGCGACGATTCCGGAAGCGACGACGGCGCAAGCGGTCCTCGTCGCGCGTCAGTCCGGCGTGATCGCCGGATTGCCGCTGGCGCTCGCGACCTTGCAGAAACTGTCGCCCGACATCGAGCTGCGTGCACATGTCCGCGACGCCGCGCGGGTTGCGCGCGGGCAGCATGTGCTGACGATCTCGGGCCCCGCGCGCGTCATTCTCACGGCCGAGCGAACCGCGCTCAACTTCGTCGGCCGCCTGTCGGGCGTCGCCACGCTCACGGCGGAGTATGTCGCGCGCACCGAAGGCACGAAGATGCGCATCTGCTGCACGCGAAAAACCACGCCCGGACTACGCGCACTGGAGAAATACGCGGTGCGCTGCGGCGGCGGCTTCAATCATCGCTTCGGGCTCGACGATGCCATCCTGATCAAGGACAATCACATCGCGGTGGCCGGCGGCATCCGTCCGGTGCTGGAGCGCGCCCGAGCCCACGCGGGCCACCTCGTCAAGATCGAGATCGAGGTCGACACGCTGGCGCAACTGCGCGAAGTGCTCGACAGCGGGATGGCCGACGCGGTGCTGCTCGATAATATGGACCTCGCGATGCTGCGCGAGGCCGTCAGGATCAACGGGGGCCGTCTCAAGCTGGAGGCGTCCGGCGGCGTCACGCTGGACTCGATCGCCGCGATCGCGGCGGCCGGTGTCGATTATGCGTCGGCGGGCGCATTGACGCATTCGGCGCCCAACTTCGACTGCGCACTGGATATCGAGGCGTAGTTCAAGCACCTGAACTTCCACACCGACTTGGCCGGGCTTGTCCCGGCCATCCACGTCTGGCATGCGGAACGAAGAACGTGGATGCCCGGAACAAGCCCGGGCATGACGACCATCTCCAGATTCTAACGCCGCTCGCCCATCTCGGCGGAGCTCTTGGCTTCCTGCGCGAGTTCAGCGGACAGCGCGGCGGTCTGGGCCGGGGTGCCCCAGCTCGGCTCCTCGCTGCCGTCGCCCCAGTTGCGCGGCCGATAGAAGGTGTGCACGCCGGTCTTGTACAGCTTCTTCATCTCGGCGACCCAGGACGGGCGGACCCAATAGGCGTGGTAGTGCGTGGACTTGCCGACCTCGGGCAGCCAGATCTGGCCGTCGAGCATCGCCCTGGAGATCTTCCTGGCCCGCTCCCACATTTCGGGCTCGCGGATCACGTCCGGATTGTTGTCGCAGGCGAAGGTGAACTGGCAGGCGAAGTGGCGGTACTTGTTCTGGTAGACCACGCCGCACACGGTTTCGGGATATTTGCCGGAGAACACGCGGTTCATCACCACCTGCGCCACGGCGATCTGGCCGCGCACGGCCTCGCCGCGGGATTCGAAATAGACGGCTTCGGCGAGGCACTTCTCCGATTTCGCGCGCGACTTGTCGTCGAGCGCGAGCCGCTCCGCCGGCGATCTGGCACGCTGGCTGTCGGCGTTGACCTCGCCCTTCGGCGCAACGCTCTCGCCGCCTTCGACGTCCTTGTCAACCTCCGCCGATGAAGGCGACAGCGAAGCCGTCACCTTCATGTCGGGATCGGGCACCACGATCAGCGGCTCGGCGCCCGGCTGCCAGCTCTCGATGGTCTCGAGATTGCCGCCCAGCGAGGAGCTGCCGAAGAACAGGCTTGAGGTCTTGACGGCGAAGGGATCGCGCACCGGTGCGGGCGCAGCAAGGTCCCGCTTCAAGGCCTCCAGCGGTGCGGTTGCGAGCGCGCGCGCAGCATCGCTGGCCTGCGGCGGATTGGAATATTGCGGCAGCGGCGGCGCGCGCAGCGCTTCCTGGAGCTCGGGATCGAGCACGGCTGCGGATTCCGGCGACATCGCCGGCGGCAATGCGGCGGTCTTGGAGCCGAACACCGAGCGGTTCGACGTCGCGGGATCTTCCTGTGCCGGTTCTGCAGCCGGCGCGACCGTCTCGGGAGCCTGTGGCGGCGCGACGATTGCGAGGCGATCGCCCTTCAGCGAGCGATCGACCTTGGGAAAGTCGGAAGCCTGGTAGCGCAGCGGCGCCTGAAGCGCAGGATTGCGGCTGATCGCGCCGATGACGTCGCGGCCGTCGAGGCTCGCGAGCCGAACCATCGCGCTCTGCGGAGCGGAGGTGCCGATTGGCCGTGAAAAGCTGTAGGTGGCGAGCTGGATCGAGGACGCCGCGGAAAACACCTGCTTCTGCCAACGCTCGGCGACGCCGGGTTGGCGCGCCAGCAGCGAGGCAATATCCTGATAGCCGGTCTCTCTCGGCATCAATGCGAAGATGCAGAGACCGATGCCGAAGGACGCGAACCGCGCGCCCTTCGGATGGTTACGCAACACTGACATCGATACGCTCACGCTACGCTTACGCTCGTCCGATCGAACTCGGTACATCCGTGCAATTCGATCTTTATCGTAAGTATCCAATTTAGGTTGCCGGGGCGTTAATCCGCGTTGCGCATGCGGCACACTCAAGCGAATGCAGGTGTTTTCACGGAGCGACGTCGCGCATTGGTAAATGCGGCCTGACGTGAAGCGGTAAACATCGCGTCAACGCGCATGGTGAAGGAACTCTTGCGCATGCGTATCATTACGGGACGCGTGACGGGTTCCTGTTGTAGCGACTGCTGTCCTGCCCCGGTCAAGCCGGGCTATGACAGGGAGGGGATGGCACGCGCGTAGCCACAAACTCGTCATCGCGAGGAGCACTTGCGACGAAGCAATCTAGAATCCCTCCGCGGAAGGATTCTGGATTACTACGCCGCGCTCGCAATGACGTTGTTGAAAGAGCGTGACGTCAAATGAAAGAGGCGGGGTCCTGGCCCCGCCTCTCTCATTCCAGCATCCTAGTTCTGCTTACGCCTGGCTGGCGATGGCCTTGCCGAGTGCGGCTTGCGCCGCTGCGAGCCGCGCGATCGGCACGCGGTAGGGCGAGCAGGAGACGTAGTTGAGGCCGATTTGGTGGCAGAAGGCGACGGAGGCGGGATCGCCCCCGTGCTCGCCGCAGATGCCGACCTTGAGCGAGGCACGGGTCTTGCGGCCGCGCGCCACGCCGATCTTGACGAGCTCGCCGACGCCTTCCTGATCCAGGGAGATGAAGGGATCGACCGAGAGGATGCCCTTCGCGACGTAGGCACCGAGGAAGCTCGCCGCATCGTCGCGGCTGATGCCGTAGGTCGTCTGCGTCAGGTCGTTGGTGCCGAACGAGAAGAACTCGGCCGACTGCGCGATCTCGGCCGCAAGCAGGCAGGCGCGCGGCAGCTCGATCATGGTACCGACCTGATAGGCCAGCTTGGTGTTGGTGTCGCGCATCACCGCCTGGGCGGTCGCATCGATCCGCGCCTTGACGAGATCCAGCTCGGCCTTGGTCGCGATCAGCGGCACCATCACCTCGAGGCCGACGGCCTTGCCGGTGCGCTTCTCGGCCTCGACTGCCGCCTCGAAGATCGCGCGGGCCTGCATCTCGGCGATCTCCGGATAGGCGATCGCGATTCGGCAGCCGCGGAACCCGAGCATCGGGTTGAACTCCGAGAGCTCGCGCGCGCGGTCGGCCAGGCGCCGCGGATCGGTGTTCATGGCGCGCGCCACTTCCTCGACCTCGGCATGGGTGTGCGGCAGGAATTCGTGCAGCGGCGGATCGAGCAGGCGGATCGTGACGGGCAGGCCCTTCATGATCTCGAACAGCTCGACGAAGTCAGCGCGCTGCATCGGCAGCAGCTTTGCGAGCGCGGCGCGGCGCGACTGCTCATCCTCGGAGAGGATCATCTCGCGCACCGTGCGGATGCGCGTCTCCTCGAAGAACATGTGCTCGGTGCGGCAGAGGCCAATGCCTTCCGCGCCGAACTTGATCGCAGTGCGCGCGTCGTCGGGCGTGTCGGCATTGACGCGCACGCCGATCTTGCGGACCTGGTCGGCCCAGTTCATCAGCGTGCCGAACTCGCCGGACAGTTCCGGCTCGATCATCGGCATGCGGCCGGCGAGCACCTGGCCGAGTGAGCCGTCGATGGTGATGACGTCGCCGGTCTTGAAGGTGCGCGAGCCGATGCTCATGGTGCCGCGGCCGTAATCGACGCGGATGGTGCCGCAGCCGGAGACGCAGGGCTTGCCCATGCCGCGCGCGACCACCGCCGCGTGCGAGGTCATGCCGCCGCGGGTGGTCAGGATACCTTCGGCAGCGTGCATGCCGTGGATGTCTTCCGGGCTGGTCTCTATACGGACCAGAATAACCTTGCGCCCGTCGGCTTGAAGCTTGGCCGCCTCGTCCGAGGAGAACACGATCTCGCCGGAGGCTGCACCCGGGGATGCCGGCAGACCGGTCGCGATCACGTCGCGCTTGGCGTTGGGATCGATGGTCGGATGCAGCAGCTGGTCGAGCGAGGCCGGATCGATCCGCGTCACCGCTTCCTTCTTCGAGATCAGGCCCTCATTGGCGAGCTCGACCGCGATGCGTAGCGCCGCTTTCGCGGTGCGCTTGCCGCCGCGGGTCTGGAGCATCCAGAGCTTGCCCTGCTCGACCGTGAACTCCATGTCCTGCATGTCGCGGTAGTGCTTCTCGAGCAGCGTGTAGATCCGCGTCAGCTCCTTGAAGGCCTCCGGCATCGCCGATTCCATCGACGCCTTGTCGGAGCCCGACTCCTTCCGCGCTTCCTCGGTGATGTCCTGGGGCGTGCGGATGCCCGCCACCACGTCCTCGCCTTGCGCGTTGATCAGGAACTCGCCGTAGAGCTTGCTCTCGCCGGTCGAGGGATTGCGGGTGAAGGCAACGCCCGTCGCCGAGGTCTCGCCCATGTTGCCGAACACCATGGCCTGCACGTTGACCGCGGTGCCCCAGGATTCCGGAATGTCGTGCAGCTTGCGATAGGTCACCGCGCGCGCGTTCATCCAGGAGGAAAACACCGCACCGATCGCGCCCCAGAGCTGGTCGTGCGGATCCTGCGGAAACTCCTTGCCGGTCTCGCGCGCGACCGCGTCCTTGTACTTGCCGACCAATTCGACCCAGTCGTCGGCGGACAGGTCCGTGTCGAGCGTGTAGCCCTGGGCGTCCTTGAAAGTGTCGAGGATTTCCTCGAAGTGATGGTGCTCGAAGCCGAGCACCACGTCCGAATACATGGTGATGAAGCGCCGATAGCTGTCATAGGCGAAGCGGCGGTCGCCCGACAATTCGGATAGCGCTTCCACGGTCTGGTCGTTGAGACCGAGATTGAGCACGGTGTCCATCATGCCCGGCATCGAGGCGCGCGCGCCGGAGCGCACGGAGACGAGCAGCGGGTTCCTGGCGTCGCCGAACACCTTGCCGGTCAATTTGCCGACGTAGTCGAGCGCTTTCTCAACCTGCGACTGCAACTCCTTCGGGTAGGTCTTATCGTGTGCGTAGAAATAGGTGCAGACCGAGGTCGGGATGGTGAAGCCGGGAGGCACCGGCAGGCCGAGATTGGCCATCTCGGCGAGGTTGGCGCCCTTGCCGCCGAGCAGGTCGCGCATTTCCGAGCGACCCTCGGCCTTGCCGTCACCGAACGTGAACACCCATTTGCCGGCCTTCGCCGTGGCTGCCGCCGCCTTGGCAGGCACAGCCTTCTTCGGTGCAGGCTTCGCGGCGACCTTCGGCAGAGCCGCCTTGGTCGCAGCTTTTGCCGCCGGCTTGGCTGCGGACTTTGCAGCGGGCTTGGCGACCGGCTTCGGCGCGCTTTTAGCCAGCGTCTTGCGGGCCGGAGGCGCGGCTTTCGCGACGGCAGAGGACTTTGATTTCGCTGGCATTTTCTTAGGCTTCGAGGCGGCTTTGGCCATAGCTTGCACACAACCTGCGAGAGGAATGGGAAATCGCGGGCCTTACACCATTTTGGGCGGGCCCGCGCAAGTCGGACGGTTCCTAAAAGTGAACGCCTAGAAGCGGAGCCACTTCAGGAGCCCGAGCCCGATCGCGCCGTTGACGATGAGGAAGATCGCGACGATGAGGTTGAGAAGCCGCGGCATGATCAGGATGAGCACGCCCGCAATCAACGACAGGATCGGCGAAATGTGGGCGACGGTGATGTGCATGAACTATCTTTCTGTGGAGGTGAGGCGAATCGCGCGCGGATCATAGCCGGCCCGGTTCCGGGAGTAGAGATGCGCAAGACGCGCTTCGAGTTCCCCGCTTCGCGAAAACCGCCCGAAATTGCCGCGAATGCGGCAGGCCTTTTCCCGGAACATTGCCATGAGGCACGCATTGGCAACCGGTCGCGCCAGTCGCGCGCCCGCAAAAGAAACGTCGAAGGAGTTGTCCATGCGGAACAGGATTCTTGCTCTTGCAGCGGTCGCAGCCGCGGTCGGCTCGCCTCTGGCGGCGCAGGCGCAAAGCGGTGTCACCGTGGGACGCGCGCCGGCCGTGGTCGACAGCGCCCCGACCATTGCGGTCGACCAGCGGCCAGCCTTCCGCGAATATGTCGTCGAACAACGTGTGCCGCCCTTCCGGATTCCGGATCGTGTCGTGGTCGGCGCCACCTTACCCGAAAGCGGGGTCACTTATTATGACGTGCCGCAACGCTTCGGGGCCACCACCTATCGCTACACCGTCGTGAACGGCGAGACCGTGCTGGTCGAGCCGCGCTCGCGCCGCATCGTCGAGGTGCTGGACTAAATTCGCGTTTGGACGCGTTTTCCCACGCGAAGCGACACCCACTTCGCTGGGGAACGCTGCCGTTCCATTCGATGTCCGGCGCGTCACATCAGGCTGGCGCGAGCAGTACTAAATCGGACATCGGCCCTGCCCGGTCCTCCCCCCGCCGGGCGGGGCTTTTTGCGTCCTGTCATTCCGGGGCCAACGAAAGCGCGAATCCAACGAAAGCGCGAACCCGGAATCTTGAGATGCCGGGTTCGGTGCTCCGCACCGCCCCGGAACGACAAAGGTTGTTTGCCGCGCGAACGCTGCTCAATCCTGGATCTTCGAGAAATCCGCCACCGCGCGCGTCGCGCTGCGGATCTCGTTCAGAAGCTTGAGGCGGTTCTCGCGCACCTTCGTATCGTCGTCGTTGACGCGCACCTTGTCGAAAAAGGCATCGACCGGCGGACGCAGCTTCGCCATCGCGCTCATCGCTGCAGCGAAATCCTCCTTGGCGACGGCCACGCTGGCTTCCGTCTTCACCTCGCCGATTGCCTTCGCCAGCGCCTTCTCCTCGTGGAGGCTGTAAAGCGCCGCATCCGGCGTGCCGTCGAAGCTGCGCTTGTCCTTTTTCTCCTCGATCGAGAGGATGTTGCTGGCACGCTTGGTGCCGGCCAGCAGGTTCTTGCCGTCATCGGTATCGAGGAATTTACCGAGCGCCTCGACGCGGCGGACGATCATGAGGAGGTCGTCCTGGCCGCCGAGCGCGAACACGGCGTCGACGAGATCGTGCCGCGCACCCTGCTCGCGGAGCTGGACCTTGAGGCGGTCGGCGAAGAAGGTGAGCAGGTCGCTCGGAAGCTTCTGCGCATCGGCAGGCTTCACCCACAAGCCAGCGAGCGCGGACGCCGCCACCTTCATCAACGACAGACGAAGTGCATTCTCGGCAATCAGCCTGATTACGCCCAATGCTGCTCTCCGCAACGCATAGGGGTCCTTGCTGCCCGTCGGCTTCTCGTCGATCGCCCAGAAGCCGACCAGGGTATCGATCTTGTCCGCTAGCGCCACCGCGACGCTCACCGGATCGGTCGGCACGCGATCGGCGGGGCCCTGCGGCTTGTAGTGCTCCTCGCAGGCGGCGGCGACGGAGGGGTCCTCACCCTGGGCCAGGGCATAGTATTTGCCCATCAGCCCCTGCACCTCCGGGAATTCGCCGACGACTTCGGTCAGCAGATCCGCCTTCGCCAAATGCGCGGCGCGCGTGGCCCTGGCGACATCGGCGCCGACCAGCGGCGCGATCTCGGCGGCAAGGCGTTCGATGCGCTTGATGCGCGCGGCTTGCGTGCCGAGCTTCTCGTGGAACACGATCTGCTCAAACTTCGGCAGCCGATCCTCGAGCTTCGTCTTGAGATCGGTCTCATAGAAGAACTTCGCGTCGCTCAGCCGCGCGCGAATGACGCGCTCGTTGCCGGCGATGATGGTCTTGCCGCCATCGGTCGCCTCGATGTTGGCGACCAGAATGAACTTGTTGGCGAGCTTGCCCGTCTTGGCGTCGCTCACGACAAAGCACTTCTGGTTGTTGCGTATGGTGGCGCGGATCACCTCCGCCGGCGTCGCAAGGAACTCCGGCTCGAACGAGCCCATCAGCACGACCGGCCATTCGACGAGGCCGGCGACCTCGTCGAGCAGATTCTGGTCCTCGACGAGTTCGAAGCCCTGCGCGAAGGCCAACTGCTTGGCGTCGGTGAGGATCGCGTCCTTGCGGCGCTCGGGGTCGAGCACGACCTTGGCGTCGAGCAGTTTTGCTTCGTAGTCCTCGAAGCGGCGCACGGAAATCGCCGCGGGCGCAAGGAAGCGATGGCCGTAAGTGGTCTGGCCGCTCTCGATGCCGTCGACCTCGAATTTCACGACATCGGGCTCTTCGGTCTCGAGGCCGAAGGTCGCGGTGATCGCATGCAGCGGACGCACCCAGTTCAGCGAGCCGGGCTTGCCGGAGCGCGCGCCCCAGCGCATCGATTTCGGCCACGGGAAGGTGCGGACGATGACGGGCAGGATTTCCGCGAGGACGTCTATCGCGTCGCGGCCGGGCTTTTCGATCAAGCCGATGTAGAAATCACCCTTGGGGTCGCGCTGGATTTTTGCTTCGTCCAGCGACTTCAATCCCGTCGCTTTCAGGAAGCCCTGGACGGCCGCGTCGGGCGCGCCGACCTTGGGTCCGCGGCGCTCGGTCTTGAGATCGGGCTGGCGCGCAGGAATCCCGTGCACGGTGAGCGCAAGGCGGCGCGGCGTCGCGAAGGCTTTTGCGCCCTCATAGACGAGACCTTCGGCAACCAGCTTGTCGGTGACCATGCGGCGCAGATCGTCGGCCGCCTTCCCTTGCATGCGCGCGGGGATTTCTTCCGAGAACAGTTCAAGCAAAAGATCGGGCATCAGGCCGCTCCGCCCGCTTCAGTATGGATCCAGGCCTCGCCGCAAGCCTTGGCCAGCTCGCGCACGCGAAGAATGTAGCTCTGCCGCTCGGTCACGGAGATCACGCCGCGCGCGTCGAGCAGATTGAAGACATGGCTCGCCTTGATGCACTGGTCGTAGGCCGGCAGCGCCATCAGATGCTGTTTCCGATTGCCGCCTTCGCGCCAGCCGGCGTCGAGATATTTCCGGCAGGCCGCTTCCGCCATCTTGAACTGCTCGAACAGCATCGCCGTGTCGGCATGTTCGAAATTGTGCCGCGAATATTCCTGCTCGGCCTGCAGGAACACGTCGCCATAGGTGACCTTGGCGTCCCCCTCGCGGCCGTTGAAGTTGAGGTCGTAGACGCGGTCGACGCCCTGCACATACATCGCGAGGCGCTCGAGGCCATAGGTGAGCTCACCCGCGACCGGCGCGCATTCGAAGCCCGCGACCTGCTGGAAATAGGTGAACTGAGAGACCTCCATGCCGTCGCACCAGCATTCCCACCCCAAACCCCAGGCACCGAGCGTCGGGCTCTCCCAATCGTCTTCGACGAAGCGGATGTCGTGCACGGCGGAATCGATGCCGATCGCAGCGAGCGACTTCAGGTACAGCTCCTGAAGGTTCGGCGGCGACGGCTTCATGATCACCTGGAACTGGTAATAGTGCTGCAGCCGATTCGGGTTCTCGCCGTAACGGCCGTCCTTGGGCCGGCGCGAGGGCTGCACATAGGCCGCGTTCCAGGGCTTTGGCCCGAGCGCGCGCAGGGTGGTCGCCGGATGGAAGGTGCCCGCGCCCATCTCCATGTCGTAGGGCTGCAGGATCACGCAGCCCTGCTCGGCCCAGAACCGCTGGAGCGCGAGGATGAAGCCCTGGAACGAGCGTTCCGGGCGCATATGGGCGGGCAATGAGGCGTCCATCGTCAGATCGGGCTCTCGCGGGGGGTTTTGAATCGCGCGGGACCGTATCGACGGCGGGGATGGGAATCAAGGCGAAGGGGCCGGAAATGGCCGTCATTCCGGGGCGCCCTAAGGGCGAACCCGGAATGACGGCATGAATGAAAAGGTGCGGCCTAACCCGGCCGGTAAGCTCCGGTCACGGGGTCACGCTTCAGCGTCTGGATATCCCCCATATGGGCGGCTTCAGCGACGCGCGACAGACGCATCTCCTCCAGCTCCTGGTTGATCCGGACAGCGGTCTTGTAGGCCCAGCGGACCACGGCAAGCCCGCCCAGCACGCCCGCGAAAGCGACGAACGGCGGCATCGGTCGATCCTTGTCTAGTGCTCAGCCCCCACGCGCATTGTTGCGCAGATGGGCCTGCGCCGCAATCTGCGGGTCGAGGGCCAAATGGCGCGGCAGGGCCCGGCCTAAAACCCGAATTTCGCCCAGATCGCCCGCGTCTCGACCGCCGAGATCAGCTCGTCCGGCAAGCCGACCATCGATTCCAGGGCCAAAAGCTGCCCCGCGCCGGGCGATTTCCGCCCCAAAAGGCCGGAGAGCAGTCCTGTCGGCTGTGCGATCACGGGGGTGAGAACCTTCTCGCCAAAGCGAGCACGAAGAGTTGAGCGAAGATCACCGATGTGGTCGGCAAGCCCCAGCGCGATGGCGCTCTCACCGGCCCAGTATTCCCCCGTGAACAGGGTGTCGTCCGCTCCCTTCAGCCGCGCGCCGCGGCTTTCCTTGACCAGCGAGATGAAGATCTGGTGGATCTCGCGCTGGATCGCCTTCAGCTTGGCGACGTCGTCAGGGTCTTCCGGGAGGAACGGGTCGAGCATCGCCTTGTGTTCGCCCGCCGTGTAGAGGCGCCGTTCGATGCCGAGCCGCCTGATCGCCTCCTGAAAGCCGAAACTGCCGCCGACCACGCCGATCGAGCCGAGGATCGAAGAGGGATCGCAGATGATCTCGTCGCCGGCGCAGGCGATCATGTAGCCACCGGACGCCGCGACATCCTCGACGAACACCAGCACCGGCAGCTTCTTCTCCGCCGCGAGCTGCTTGATGCGCAAGTAGATCTGACGCGACTGCACCGGCGAGCCGCCGGGAGAATTGATCACCAGCGCCACCGCCTTGGCGTGCCGATACGAGAACGCGCGCTCGAGCACCCGCGCGACGCCAGCAAGCGTCAAGCCGGGGCGCAGCGGCGTCACCGCACCGATCACCCCTGACAGCCGCACCACCGGCACCACCGAGGTGCCCGGCCGAAAGCGCGCCGGCAGATATTGCATGAGCTTGTCGGCCAGGCCGGAACTCTCACGATCGTTCAATTGTTCGGCCATGCCGTTACCTCTGATTAACCATTTCTTATCACGCGACTGTCATTGGAAGTGCCCGGAACGTGCTTTGCAGTTTTCCCGTTGGGAGGCTGCAATGAGGCAGCGGAGAACACCATGAAAATCTATCTGCTGATGCTGCTGATCGGCGCGCTGTTCACGGCGATCCGCCTCACCTCGCCGCAAGAGCAGCAGTCCGAATCGCTTCCCCGGTAAGCCCTCACGGTTCCACCAGCGGCAAGGCCGCTCTCCCTTCCAGAATCTGCGTCACTGCGCTTTCGGACATGCGTGACTCGTTGTTGAGCATGAGGCCCGGCAGCAATCGCGTCGGGGCCCGACCGCCTTTCACCGCACGCACCAGCACGCGGATCGCGGGCCGCCCCGCCTCGCCATGAACCGGCAGGATCGAGACGCTGCCGAACCCGCGTGACAGCGCTGCCAGGACCTCGGCGATTCCATCCGCACGCCAGATCAAGGTCAGCACGCCATTGGATCGGAGGATACGTCGCGCTGCATGCACCCACGCATGCAGGGTCTCCTCCGTCGCCACATGCGCGGTGTGCCGCGCCCGATCCGGCGAGCCGCGATGCCGCGCCGGATCGTTGAAGGGCGGATTCATCAACACCACGTCCGCGCTGTCGGGCGACAGCCCGTTTGACGCAAAGGCCTGCGGCTCGGCCGTAACGTCGAGCACGATCGTCTCGGCGGCAATCGCATTCGCCGCCGCGTTGCGCCGCGCGAGCTCGGCCAGCTCCGGATCGATCTCGACCAGGCTGAGCCTGATGCCCGCGACGCGGCGCGCCAGCGCCAGTCCGGCCGCGCCGATACCGGCGCCGAAATCGACCACGCGGTCCCCCGCCTTCGCGTCGATCGCCGCCGCAAGCAGGATGGCGTCATGCCCGGCGCGATGGCCGGATCGTTTCTGCATCAAGCGCAATTGCCCGCCGAGAAAGGCGTCCTCGGTAATATCTGCGGCCTCAATCATCGCCGCGCAGTTCGTGGCTGAGGCCGGCTTCGGTGAGGAGAGCCCTCGCCTCCTGGGCGTCGTCCTCATGGACCAGGATCCGCCGCGGCAAAATGCCGAGCGAGCCCTCGATGATGCTCATGTTCTGGTCCAGCACCAGATGATGGATGTTGGCACCGTCAAGCAGCGCGCCGATCGCCGACACCAGCACCATGTCATTGGTCCGAACCAGTTCGCGCAAAACGCAGATCTCCTGCCTGAAAGGGGGGCATGCGGCAAATGTCAATGGTTCCGAGGTCTTGCCGCGTCCGTCGCCAGTTTCTATTGTCTTTCCATCAGAATAGCCCTTCCGGGGCAAATATTGGAGACCGGCGTGGCCGTCATCGTACCTTTCGAAACTCCCGGCGCGTCGATCGAAGAGCTGGTTGCCCTTGTCGCCCCTGACATGGAGCGCGTCAACGCCACGATTCTGTCGCGGACTGGCTCCGAGGTGACCATGATCCCGGAGGTCGCCAACCACCTGATCTCCTCCGGCGGCAAGCGCCTGCGGCCGATGCTGACGCTCGCCATGGCCAACCTGGCCGGCTACGCCGGCGACGGCCATATCAAGCTCGCTGCCTCCGTCGAGTTCATGCATACCGCCACCCTGCTCCACGACGACGTCGTCGACGAGAGCGAATTGCGCCGCGGCAAGCTGTCGGCGCGCATGCTCTGGGGCAACGAGGCGAGCGTGCTGGTCGGCGACTTCCTGCTCGGCCAGGCCTTCCGCATGATGGTCGAAGTCGGCTCGCTCCGCGCGCTCGACATCCTCTCCGCGGCCGCCGCGACCATCGCCGAGGGCGAGGTCATGCAGCTGGCCGCAGCCAAGAACACCGCGACCACCGAGGACGAATATCTCGCCGTGATCCGAGGCAAGACCGCCGAATTGTTCGCGGCCGCCTGCGAGGTCGGTCCCGTCATCGCCAACCGGCCGAAGGCGGAGCAGACCGCCTGCCGCTCGGTCGGCATGAATCTCGGCATCGCCTTCCAGCTCGTCGACGACGTGCTCGATTATGGCGGCAAGAGCGCCAAGCTCGGCAAGAACACCGGCGACGATTTCCGCGAAGGCAAGATCACCCTGCCGGTCGTGCTCGCTTTCCGACGCGGCAACGACACCGAGCGCGCCTTCTGGATCCGAGCGCTAGAGCGCGGCGAGATCGGCGATGGCGATCTCGACCACGCCATCGGCCTGATGAACAAGCATCGCGCGCTCGAGGATACGCTGAGCCGCGCCCAGCACTACGGCGCCATGGCGGTGGACGCGCTGGCGCTGTTCCCGCCCTCGCCGATGAAGAGCGCACTGGAGCAGGTCGTGGCGTTCTGCCTGGCACGGTCGCATTAGGCGACTGGCTGACGTACTTCCCGATTTTCGCACCGTTGCCTACTCCGCCATCCTGAGGCTCGCCTAAGAGGCGAGCGCCTCAGGGGACCGGTGACGGATAAGTGCGCGCTGTCTCCACCAGTCATTGCGTGCGTAAGGCGCGACGGCACCGCTCGCTCTCGTGTCCCGGACGCGCTGCAGCGTGAAACGCTGCTGCGCAGAGCCGGGACCCATCCGACCTCCAACGATCAGCAGTATGGGCCCCGGCTCTGCAGCGCACCGCAAAGAGGCGCTGCGCTGCGTCCGGGGCACGAGAGCGTCTGTCCAGCAACTGCGCTTCGCCTCACCAGCAGAAGCCAGCTTCATTCGCTCCGCATGCTTGGCCCATCTAGTTACTTGCATTTTGCAAGTAACTACCCTAACCTCCCGCCATGCAGCCAAAATCCCCTTCCATCCTGGAATGTCCGGTCGGCCGCGCCGTGGAGACGGTCGGCGAATGGTGGAGCATCCTGATTCTGCGCGATGCGTTTCAGGGCGCGACGAAATTCGACGAGCTCGCGCAAAGCCTCGGGATCGCGCCGAACATCCTGTCGCGGCGCCTCGCCCATCTCACCGAGAGCGGCATGTTCGTCCGACGCCGCTACAACGAACGCCCGCCGCGCTACGAATATGTGCTGACGGACAAGGCGCGGGATTTTTTCCCCGTCATCGTCGCGCTGCTCGCCTGGGGCAACAAGCATCTCGCGCCGAAGGGCGAATCCATCCTGTTGGCGAACCGGAGCGACGCTCGCCCGTTCGATCCGATCGTCGTCGACGCCGCCGACATGCAGCCGATCACGCTTGCCAACACGGTCGCCATTCCCGGTCCCCGCGCCAGCCGCGGCATGCGCGCGCGGCTCGCTTCGCTCAGGGCCATGAACCCGGCCGTCGCGCCGGCTGGAGATTGACATGCGTCGTATCGTCGTGACTGGCATGGGCGCGGTGTCGCCGCTCGGCTGCGGTGTCGAACTGTCCTGGCGGCGGCTGCTCGCCGGCCGAAGCGGGCTGCGACCTCTGCCGGAGTGGGCGCAGGTACTTCCCGCGCGCATCGCCGGTCTCGTGCCCGACAAGACCGATGACGCCGATGGCGGCTTCGATCCGGCACAGGCGGCTGCGCCAAAAGACCAGCGCAAGATGGACCGCTTCATCCTGTTCGCGCTGCTTGCCACCGGAGAAGCGGTCGCGCAGGCCGGATGGACGCCGCAGGATGCGGCGGCGCTGGAGCGGACCGCGACGATCATCGCTTCCGGCATCGGCGGCTTTCCGGCGATGGCGGAGGCGGTGCGCATCACCGAGCAGCGCGGCGCGCGCCGGCTGTCGCCGTTCACGATTCCCTCCTTCCTCGCCAATCTCGCAGCCGGCCAGGTCTCGATCAAATACGGCTACAAGGGAGCGCTGGGCACGCCGGTCACGGCGTGTGCCGCCGGCGTGCAGGCGATCGGCGATGCCGCGCGCATGATCCGTGCCGGCGAAGCCGATGTCGCGATCTGCGGCGGCGCGGAGGCCTGCATCGACATCGTCAGCCTCGGCGGCTTTGCCGCGGCCCGCGCGCTGTCGAGCAGCTTCAACGACGAGCCCGCACGCGCCTCGCGCCCATTCGATCGCGACCGCGACGGCTTTGTGATGGGCGAAGGCGCCGGCATCCTGGTGATCGAGGCGCTGGAGCATGCGCTGGCGCGCGGCGCGACGCCGATCGCGGAGATCGTCGGCTACGGCACGACGGCGGATGCCTATCACATGACGTCGGGTCCGCCCGACGGCGATGGCGCGCGCCGCGCCATGGAGATCGCGCTACGGCAGGCGAAGCTCGCACCCGCGGATGTACAGCACCTCAATGCGCATGCGACCTCGACTCCAGCCGGCGACGAGAGCGAGTTCGGCGCGATCGCAGCGCTGTTTGGCCGCAACCGCGGCATTGCCGTCAGCGCGACCAAATCGGCCACCGGGCACCTGCTCGGCGCTGCCGGCGGGCTGGAGGCGATCTTCACCGTGCTCGCTTTGCGCGACCAGATCGCGCCGCCGACGCTCAATCTCGACAATCCGGATCCCGGCGCTGACGGTATCGACATCGTTGCCGGCGCAGCAAGAGCGATGCCGATGCAGCATGCCATCTCCAACGGATTCGGCTTCGGCGGGGTCAATGCCAGCGTGATCTTCCGCCGGATGGCTTGAACGAGGTCTTTGAACAAGAGGCCTTGCAATCGCGGCAGGCTCGGCTACCAAAACAGGATGATCGAAACCAATTTCTGGCTGTTCCTTGCCGCCGCCTTCCTCGTTGCCGCCGTTCCCGGCCCCGGCATCTTTTATGTTGCGGCACGCACCTTGTCCGAGGGACGCGCCAGCGGTTTTGCATCGACCGCGGGCACGGCGCTGGGCGGGCTGGTTCACGTGGTTGCAGGCAGTATTGGTATCTCCGCGATCATCCTGGCCAGCGCCGAGCTGTTTGCGGCGGTGAAGTTCGTTGGCGCGCTCTATCTGATCTGGCTCGGCATCAAGACGTTTCGCAACGCCGGCCGCGCGCTGTCGCTCGCGGGCGAGCCCATCGGCGACAAGCGCGCGTTCCGTGACGGCGCGCTGGTGGAGGCGCTGAACCCGAAGACCGCGGCGTTCTTCCTCGCCTTCATACCGCAATTCCTTGATCCTGCGGGATCGAACCCCACGCTGCAGTTCATCGTGCTGGGAGCGATCTCGGTGGCGCTGAACACGCTCGCCGATGTCGTGGTGGTGCTGATGGCCTCTGCGACGCGCGCGCAGTTGATCGAACGGCCGCAGCTGATGCGGCGTCTCACGCAGGGCTCCGGCGTCTTCATCGCGGGGCTCGGCCTCTCGCTCGCGCTGGCGCGGCGGCCGGCAAATGGCTAGCGCTCCGCAAAGCCGCTTCTATGAATCGCACGGCCTGCGGCTGCATTACGCCGACTGGGGCAACGAGGGCGCGCCACCTCTGATCCTGGTCCATGGCGGCCGCGATCATTGCCGGAGCTGGGATCACATCGCCCGATCGTTGCAGCCGCATTTCCACGTCATCGCGCCCGACCTGCGCGGCCACGGCGATTCCGACTGGACCAAAGGCGGCAGCTACGCACTGACGGAGTACGTCTACGATCTCTCGCGGCTCGTCCGCAATATCGCAGCGCCTCCGGTCACTCTCATCGGCCATTCGATGGGCGGCATGGTCAGCCTGATCTTTTCGGGCTCATTCCCCGAGCAGGTCACCAAGCTCGTCGTCCTCGACGGCGTGACCATGTTGCCGGATACGCCAAAACCGCCGGTTCATGAGCGCATCGGCAAATGGGTCGGTCAGCTCGACAAGCTGCACGACCGCACCCCGCGCCGCTATGCCGCCCTCGAGGACGCCGCCGCGCAGATGATGCTTCACAACAAGCGCCTATCCCGCGACCTCGCGCTGCATCTCGCCACGCATGGCGCGCGGCAGAACGAGGACGGCACCTATAGCTGGAAGTTCGATCCCTATCAGCGCGCCTCTGCGCCGCACCGGCTCTGGCCCGACGACCACATCGAGCTCTGGTCACGCATCGCCTGCCCGACGCTGCTGCTCAATGCCGGCGAAAGCTTTCTCGCCGGTGCCAGGGCCGCAGGCCTGGAGCGCTACTTTCCGCAGGCGCGCATCAAGACCATCGCCGGCGCGGGACACTGGCTGCAGCACGACAAGCCGCGGGAGGTGCTGGGCGAGATCCGGCAGTTTCTCGGGCTGGCTGAAGACAGCGCGGAATAGCACAACGATATCCACGTCATTGCGAGCGCAGCGAAGCAATCCAGACTGTCACGGCGGAGGGATTCCGGATTGCTTCGCGGAGCCTGTCATCGGGCCGCGCTTCGAGCGGACCCGGTGGCTCACAATGACGACCAGACCTAGCTCAAGGTCCCCGCATGCACCCACCAGCCGTGGTGATCGCGCCTGATCTTCTCGGCGGCGGCATGGGCTTCGGCCGGCGCGCCATAGATCGCAAAGCACGTCGCGCCGGAGCCGGACATGCGGGCGAGCTTGACGCCGGCGGAGGTACGCAAGGCCTCCAGCACCTCGCCGATGACAGGCTCGATGCGCAGCGCGGGCGCTTCAAGGTCGTTGGCGACGGTTTCCAGAACCTCCACCCAATCGGAAATAGAGGCGCCCTCCCCAGGCCAGGCCGGAGCGCGGATGACGTCGGTGACGCCGACCAGAAGCTCGCCGTTACGCAGACCCAGCGCCTGGAACACGTCCTTGGTCGCGACCGGCACGCGCGGATTGACCATGACGCAGGGCATGCTCGGCAGCGCGAGCGGCAACAGCTGCTCGCCGACGCCGGTCATGTCGCAGGCGCGCGAGACGAGGCACACCGGCACGTCCGCGCCGGTCGCGAGGGCGACCTTCTGAACGCGGGGATCGTCGAGCGACAGATCGTTCAGGCGCGCCAGGAGCCGCAGCGCCGCCGCGGCATCGGCCGAGCCGCCGCCGATGCCCGCCGCGACGGGAAGCACCTTGTCGAGCGCGAAGGCGCCGAGTTTCAGGCCGGGCACCGCCTCGGCCAGAAGTCTCGCAGCCTTGAGCACGAGATTGTCGGACGTCTCGCCACAGGCCGCCGCCAGCGGGCCGGTGGTGGCGAGCTTCAGCTCGCCGCCCGGCTCCAGCGTGAGCCGATCGGCGCAATCGGCGAACGCCACCACGCTTTCGAGATCATGATAGCCGTCGGCACGACGGCCGACGACGCGAAGGCTCAAATTGACCTTCGCCCGCCCCTCTTCAATCAACGCCGACATCGGCGACACGCCCCCAAGCAAACCTCAGCCGCCCCTGCCGTCGTCCTTCTTCTTCTCGGCCTGCGCCGCAGAAGAGTTCGAATTGTCATCCGGAAGGCCGTTGGCGATCTTGGCCTCGATCTTCGGAAGCTCTTCCGGCTCCGGCTTGAGATCGCGGGCATGCGACCACTGGAATTTTGCCTCCAGCGTGCGGCCAACGCGCCAATAGGCATCGCCGAGATGGTCGTTGATGGTGGGATCCTCGGGCTTGAGATCGATCGCACGCTCGAGGTTCTTCACCGCCTCTTCATAGTTGCCGATGCGGTAATAGGCCCAGCCGAGGGAATCGACGATGTAGCCGTCGTCGGGACGCTGCTCGACGGCACGCTTGATCATCTTCATGCCTTCGTCGAGATTCACGCCCTGGTCGATCCAGGAATAGCCGAGATAGTTGAGGACGTGCGGCTGATCGGGCTGCAGTTCGAGCGCCTTCTTCATGTCGGCCTCGGCCTTGCTCCACTGCTTGGAGCGCTCCTCGCAGATACCGCGATAATAGTACCAGACGCTGTTGGCCTTGTCGTTGCCGGGCGGCAGCACGTCGATTCCTTGCGAATAGGTCGCGCCGCAATCGCCGAACCGCTTGCGACCGCGCTCGATGTTTCCGAGCGCCATGATGGCTTCGAGGTCCTTGGCATCCTCCGAGGTGACGCCCTTGAGGATCTTGATCGCCTCGTCGGTGCGGTCGGCGGAATCCAGGTCAATGGCAAGCTGGATCTGTGCATTGCGCTTGAGCGGCGAGGTCGCGGGCACGCGCTCATAGACCTTGATCGCCATCTTCGGCCGCTTCACCGATTCATAGAGATCGGCGAGCGAGAGCAGCGCCAGCGGATGGGTCGGCTGGAGGTAGAGCGCGAGCTGGAGATAGACCAGCGCCAGGTCCTCACCGCCGCGGCGGGTCAGCGTGGCGCCGATGCCATAGAGCGCTTCGGCGGCGCCGGCCTGCGCGGAATCGACGAGTGGCGGCATCTTCTTGCCGGCCTTGGTCTCGCGCAGGCCTTCCTGGATCAGCGGATGGCGTGCGAGCTTCTTGTCGAAAGCCTGGTAGACGGTGGTCGCCGCGGCAGAATCCTTGTTGCGCGAGAGCCAGCGCGCATAGGCCTCGGTCACGCGCAGCATGGAATCGTCGAGCTTGTAGGCGCGCTCAAAGCGGGTGCCGGCGTCCTTCTCCTTGCCGGCGAGTTCCAGGATCAGGCCGGCGTGAAGGTCCTTGAACAGCGGATACCATTCCGGACCAGCCAGCTTGTCGATGGTGGCGACACCACCCTTGGCATCTCCTGCACCATAGGCGGCCCAGCCCGACAGCAGCGTGGCGACCAGATCGGTGATCGGGCCGCGGACCGACTGGTTGATATTGGTCTGCGCGGCCGCGTATTTCTTCAGCTTGAGATCATGCACGCCGACGACGAGACGCGCGACGCGGTTGGTCTTGTCGATGGTGAGGATGCGCTCGGCGAGCTTGACCGCCTCCTCGAGGTCGCCGTCGGCGACCGACGAGATGAAGGCTCGGTCCAGCAGCTCGTTGTTCTTGGGATCGGTGCGGAGCGCCGAACGGTAGAATGCGGCGGCGGATGCCGCGTCACGCTCGACGCTGGCGTGGCGGGCGGCAAGATAGCTACCGGCACCGGTGAGCGACTTCAGATCGTTTCGGGTCGGAAACTGCGCCGCCGTGTTCTCCGGGTGGTCCGGCGTCTGCGCCAGGACCGCGCCCGGGACCGCCACGATCGCGGTGCCCATGAGAGCGATGGCGACAGCAGTCCAGCGGTTGAAACGATTTGAAAGCATCAGGGCTCGCCTTGAGTTGGTAGTGCCTGGGTTTGCAGCAGGAGGCCGCATCGCACGCGAAAGCGGCCGGTGGCATCGGGACCCGGAACCGTCGGGCCGACAATGCCGCTTTTGGCGCTCCCCCGCAAGGATTCGGACCGGGCGATCCCCGCCGCATGCCCCAAATCGGCCAAGCGGATCCACCAAGAACGTCCCAAGACGCCGCTACTATGGCCTTATCGTGGCCGCGGCGGCTGGCCGCACACGGGTCCTCACGCGAACGTGCGCCAGATCACCCGCGTGACCTGCCTTTACATCGCCTCGTAATTCGGACCGCCGCCGCCCTCGGGTGGAACCCAGGTGATGTTGCCATTGGGGTCCTTCACATCGCAGGTTTTGCAGTGGACGCAGTTCTGGGCATTGATCTGGAAACGGGGGCCGGAGCCCTCCTCAATCCACTCATAGACGCCGGCCGGGCAATAGCGGTTCGAGGGACCTGCGAAGACGTCATGCTCGGAGCTCTTCTGGAGGTTCATGTCGGTGACCTTCAGATGGATCGGCTGGTCCTCCTCGTGATTGGTGTTGGACAAGAACACCGAGGACAGCTTGTCGAACGTGATCTTGCCGTCGGGCTTTGGGTAGTTCCTGGGCGCGTGGCTCTTGGCCGGATCGAGCGTGGCGCGGTCGGGCTTGACGTGCGACTGCGTGCCGAACAGCGAGGCGCCGAACAGCGTATTGCACCACATGTCGAAGCCGCCCAGCGCGACGCCGAGCACGGTGCCGAACTTCGACCACAGCGGCTTGACGTTGCGGACCAGGAACAAATCCTTGCCGACCGACGAGGACCGCCAGGCGTTCTCGTACTCGATCAGTTCGTCATTGGCGCGATCGGCGGCAATCGCGGCTGCAACGTGCTCGGCCGCGAGCATGCCGGTGCCCATCGCATTGTGCACGCCCTTGATGCGGGGCACGTTGACAAAGCCCGCGGCGCAACCGATCAGCGCGCCGCCGGGGAAGCTGAGCTTCGGCACCGACTGATAGCCGCCCTCGGTGATCGCACGCGCGCCGTAAGCGAGCCGCTTGGCGCCTTCGAAGATGCCGCGAATCGAGGGGTGGGTCTTGAAGCGCTGGAATTCGTCGAACGGGGAGAGATAGGGATCGTCGTAGTTCAGATGCACGACGAAGCCGACTGCGACGAGATTGTCGTCGTAATGATAAAGGAACGAGCCGCCACCGGTCTTGAGGTCAAGCGGCCAGCCGAATGAATGCTGGATCAAGCCCTTCTGGTGCTTGGCGGGATCGATCTGCCAGACCTCCTTGAGGCCGATGCCGAATTTCGGCGGCTCGCTCTTGGCGTCCAGCGCAAATTTGTTGATGAGCTGTTTGGTGAGGCTGCCGCGGGCGCCTTCGGCGAACAGCGTGTACTTGCCGAGCAATTCCATGCCGCGGGTGAAGGAGTCCTTCGGCTTGCCGTCGCGGCCGATACCCATGTCGCCAGTGGCGATGCCCTTGACCTTGCCCTCCTCGTCATAGAGCACCTCGGCCGCCGCAAAGCCGGGATAGATCTCGACGCCGAGCGCCTCGGCCTTGCGCGCCAGCCAGCGGCAGACATTGCCGAGCGAGCCGATGTAGCAGTGATGATTGTTCATCAGCGGCGGCATCATGAAGTTCGGCAGCTTGATCGCGCCGCCGCCGGTCATCCAGAAGAAGCGGTCGTCCTTCACCTTCGTCTTCAGCGGGCAGTCGGAATCCTCGCGCCAGTCCGGGATCAGCTTGTCGAGCCCGGCCGGGTCGATCACAGCGCCCGAGAGAATGTGCGCGCCAACCTCGGAGCCCTTCTCCACCACGACCACGTTGAGATCGGCGTTGAGCTGCTTCAGCCGGATCGCGGCCGACAGGCCCGAAGGGCCGGCGCCGACGATGACGACGTCGAATTCCATGGATTCGCGCGGGGGAAGTTCTTCGGTGCTCATCTGATCTCAGCCCTTGAGACGGTCCTTGGTCGATTGCGCCCCCTTGTTTCCGATTTTTCCGGGTAGGACAACCATGGAAATGCATTCCGCTGGGATGCAAGGCCGTCCAAGGTGGTATAAAAGCCAGACATTCCCATGATCCCCGAACCCGCCCCCACCGTCCGCGAGCTGCTCGCCTTCTATCTGGAGGCCGGTGTCGACTGCGCGCTCGCGGAAGAACCGATCGGCCGCCTGGCGGAATTGGATGCCCCGCGGCCAGCACCGCGCGCGGCACCTCCGGTCGAGGCACCGCGGCCGCTCGCCGCACCCGCGGTGATGCGGGGCGAGGCCGCGCCGGCGCCTGATGTCGCGATCGCGTCCGCACGCGAGGCCGCACGCACCGCGCCGACACTCGAGGCATTGCGCGAGCTGATGCAGGGCTTCGAGGGCTGCGCGCTGAAGCACACCGCAACGCGGCTGGTGTTCGCCGACGGCAATCCGCAGGCGCGCATCATGTTCGTCGGCGAAGCGCCGGGCCGCGACGAGGACATTGAGGGGCTGCCTTTCGTCGGACGCAGCGGCAAGCTGCTCGACCTCATGATCGGCGCGATCGGACTCAACCGCACCACCGCCTACATCGCCAACGTCATTCCCTGGCGACCGCCCGGCAACCGCACGCCGACGCCGCAGGAGACGCAAATCTGCCTGCCATTCATCCAGCGCCATATCGAACTGGTGAACCCGGACGTGCTGGTGACGCTCGGCAATCCCTCGACGCAGACCCTGCTCGGAACGCGTGAAGGCATCATGCGTACCCGCGGACGCTGGTTCGATTACGATGCCGGCGGGCGCACCATCCGCGCGCTGCCGACGTTCCACCCGGCCTATCTCTTGCGCTCGCCATCCTACAAGCGGCTGGCCTGGCAGGACCTGCGGTCGATCGCCAAGGTGCTGGCGGGTTGATGCTCTCGTGTCCCGGACGCGGTGCGGCACGTCGTGACGCTCCGCAGAGCCGGGACCCAGCACTACGTACCGTGCGGCAAGATAGGCCCCGGCTCTGCTGCGCATCACTTCGTGCTGCGCAGCGTCCGGGGCACGAGAGTGTCACGTCCCCTTCGGCCGCACGATGGCCCAGCCGATGCGCAGCAACTGCTGGCGGCCGGTCACCAGCCATTCGAACGCGCGCGGGACTTCCGGCACGATGCCGGGGAAGCGCTTGAGGATGTCCGGCGGCGGGGTGCCGGCGGTATCGGAGGCGCGCCAGACCACGACGCCCCCGGTCTCGCTGAATTTGGCCTGATTCATCCACGGCGTCCGCGCAGGATCGGCATCGATGAACAGATGCGGCCGGCCGGAATGCAGCGCGATCAGGCTGGCGAGTTGCGTCTCGCCGGCGACGGCGCGCAGGCGATGGTTGGTGCGACGGGCAAAGCTCTCGTCGAAGAAGTCCGAGATCGCGCGCGCCGGCATCGAGGTCGCAATCTCGTTGGCGCCGGTCCAGGGCAGGAACAGGACGGCGAGCACCACGCCGGCGGCGGGCGCGATGATGGCAGCAGCCCATACCGTGCGCAGCATCCGCGTGCGGCGCATCGCGATGAAATCGCCGGCCGCAACGACCACGGCAAGCCCAGGCATGACCAGCACGACACCGGCGCCGCCGACGACGGAGTCGAGCCCGAGCAGGCCGGAGATCAGCACCGCGCTAAGCGGCGGAGCCAGCGCGAAGAAATAGACGAAGTTGCGCGCGAGCGGCTCGACCGGCGGTCGGTAGATGACCGGCGGTTCCTCGCCCTTGCCGTCGAACAGCCCGGTGTTGAGGAAGGTCAGCGCCGGGATCGCGGCAGCCCCGAGCACGAGTCCACCGAACAGCCAGGCCGCGTGCAGCGCGCGGGCGTTGAGCTCGGCGACTTGCGGCATGTCCGGCATGGCCAACGTCTCGGCCCGCATCAGCCAGACCGCATAGGGCAGCGCCAGCACGGCAACCACGATCAGCGCAAACAGCGGATCGAGCCTGCGCAGCGTCCGGCGGCCGCCGGCGGTCGACACCGCGAAGACGACGATCAGCCCGAGCAGAAAGATCGCCGCGGGCGTCGTCAGCAGCAAGAGGCCTGCTTCGATCGACCAGGCGAACCAGGCATTGCCGCGGCGCTGGCCGATGATCTGCCAGGAATGCAGCAGCAATAGCGCCCAGAGCGGCCGCGCCAGCACCAGAGGGCCGAAGTCGAGCGCAGGCGAGGAGAAGGCCAGCACGGTCATCGTCAGCAGCACGGCTAGCACCGCCTGCTGCGAACCGATCACGGCGCGAGAGAGATGGTAGAGTGCGATGAAGGTCGCGATCTCGCAGATCTCGGCAAGCACGTAGACGCCCAGCATGTGGCCGCCTGCGGCCCGATAGGCGATATCGGCGAGCCAGACCGGCAGCGGCGGGCCGAGATCGGTGCCGACCTGGTATTCGCGTCCGAAAGCCAGCAGCGTCGCGAGGGTGCCGGGCGGGCTGCGGTAGAACACCAGCGCCACGAACAGCCACATCAAAGCCTGGAGCAGCACGGCGATCCAGACGATCAGCCGCGGCCGGGCGCGAATGAGCTCGATGACCAGGGAGGTAAACCGCATGCAACGTCCGAATGATGCAGCCAGTCCAGCCGGCCCTATTCGCTCATCCGTTTGATAATGGGCGCTGCGCGCCGTGGCAACTTCGGTGTGCTCCCTCTCCCCGTTCTGACGGGGGAAGAGTCCGCCGCTCGAGATGAGTCTTAGAGCCCAGCCGACGCGTCGATCTCAACGCTGGCTTCCACCTCCACTTCCACCTCCGTGACTGAGAACAGGTCCAGCACCGGCTCGACGGTCCACGGCATGTGCTTGGCGCGGGCGGCGGCGACGGGGGCGAAGAAGCGGCGGTGGTGGATGGACGGGCCCAGCCGGTCGAGCGCCTCGAGGTGTTCGGGGACGGCGTAGCCCTTGTGCTGCTCGAAGCCGTAGCCGGGGCAATCCTGCGCCAGCGCGCACATCAGCCGGTCGCGCGTGACCTTGGCGACGATGGACGCCGCGGCAATCGACGACACGATGCCGTCGCCACCGATCACGGCCTCGCAGTCGCATTCGGTGTCGAGCCGATCGCGGCCGTCGACGAAGACGTGCCTGGGCGCCTCCGGCAATGCCACCACGGCGCGCTTCAGTGCCCACAGCGAGGCGCGCAGGATGTTGTCGCGGTCGATCCGCGAGGGCGAGGCGACGGCGACCGAAACCTGCGCGGTGGCGCAGATCTTGTCGAACAGCTTCTCGCGCTCCTCGGCTGTCAACCGTTTCGAATCATCGATGCCGCGCGGAATGCGGTCGGGATCGAGAATCACCGCGGCCGCAACGACGGGACCCGCCAGCGGGCCGCGGCCGGCCTCGTCGCATCCGGCAACCGGCCAGACGCCGCGCTTGATCAGCGCGCGCTCGCGGCGGAAGCTGGGCGGAGCAATGGCAATGATGCCCTTCTTGGCAACAGGAACCTGCGGAGCCTTCACTGCAGATGCTTTGCCTGCAGATGCCTTGCCTGCAGGTAGCTTGGCCGCACGCAGCTTGGCCGCCTTGGCAGGCGCAGCCTTCTTCGCAGCTTCCTTTTTAGGCGCCTCTCTGGCTGGGTTCTTGGCGGACTTGTCCCGAATCATGCCGGGATCGTGCGCAAGCGGCTTCGCCAGCGCAACCGGGAACCCAGGATAATTCCCGCTATTCAGGCCGGCCGTCCTACTCCGCCAGATGCACCCGGCGGTCCTCGCCCACCTCGATACCGGGCGCGACCACGACCTCCCAAGGATGGCCGTCGGGGTCGCTGAAGTAGCCGGAATAGCCGCCGTAATCGGTCTCGTGCGCCGTCTTCAGCAAGCTGGCCCCCTTCGCGACGGCGAAGGCCATCACCTGATCGACCTCCTCGCGCGTCCGGCAGTTCCATGCGAGCGTCATGCCGCGAAAGGTCGATGGCCTCGGCGCGTCCGGCAGGGTCGCGTCTGCCGCGAGCTGATCCCACGGATACAGGGCGAGCACCGGACCGCCGGTATCGTAGAAGGCGACGGCCTCGCCGGTGGCCTTCAGCCGGCGCGAGAAGCCGAGAGCTTCGTAAAAAGCGATGCTGGCGCGGATATCGCTGACACCCAGCGTGACGACGGTGAGTCTCGGCACAGGGCCCGGCAATTCCTGACTCATGCCATGCCTCTTTCACTTTCCCGTCAGAACAGGCTGAGCTGATCGCCGTTCCGCTTCGGCCGCGCGAAGTGATCCGTCGTGAGCTTGGAGCGCCGCTTGTTGAGTCCGAGCCTGTCGCAGGCGATCTCGAAGCGGCGGCCGATGGTCCAGGCCATCGGGCCGGTTCCCTTCATCCGCTCGCCCCATTTCGCATCGTAGTCGCGCCCGCCGCGCATGTCGCGAATCAGGGTGAAGACGTGGCGATAGCGGTCCGGATAATTCGCCATCAGCCATTCGCGGAAGAGATCGCGGACCTCGAGCGGCAACCGCAACAGCACATAGGCGGCTTCCTTGACGCCGGCATGGGCGGCGGCATCGAGGATGCGCTCGATCTCGGAATCGTTCAACGCAGGGATCACGGGCGCGACCATCACGGTGGTCGGAATGCCGGCATCCGAGAGCTGCTTCAGCGCCTCCAGCCGCTTCGGTGGCGTCGAGGCCCGCGGCTCCATGGTGCGCGCAAGCTTCGGATCGAGCGAGGTGACCGAGATCGCGACCTTGGCGAGGTTGCGTTTGGCCATCCGCTGGAGAATGTCGATGTCGCGCACTACCAGCGTCGATTTGGTGACGATGCCGACGGGATGGCTGGCGCGTTCCAGCACCTCGAGGATGCCACGCATGATCTTTCGCTCGCGCTCGATCGGCTGGTAGGGATCGGTGTTGGTGCCGATCGCGATCATCCTGGGCTCGTAGCCGGTGGCGGCGAGTTCCTTCTCCAGCAGCGAAGGCGCCTCGGGCTTCACGAACAGTCTTGCCTCGAAGTCGAGCCCCGGCGAGAGGCCGAGATAGGCATGCGTCGGTCGCGCGAAGCAGTAGACGCAGCCGTGCTCGCAGCCGCGATAGGGATTGATCGAGCGGTCGAAGCCGATGTCGGGGGAATCGTTGCGGGTGATCACCTTGCGCGAGGTATCGATGCCGACACTGGTCTTGAACGGCGGCAGCTCCTCCAGGCTCTGCCAGCCGTCGTCGAAAGCGACGCGGGCCTCCGCCTCATAACGGCCGCTGGCATTGGATTGCGCGCCCCGCCCTCGCCGTCGCGCGCGATCGATGGCGACGCCAAGCTCGGGGAAATCTGAAGGCGCACCCGCCGGCTCGGAGGGCGCCGTGACCGGCGGGTGCTTGAGAGCATGAGAGGATGCTGGACTCATGAAGCCAAGATAGCACGCATAAGGAACAAATCAAGAACACAAACAAAAAACGTGAAAACAACCCCATGCAAAGTAGCCGCCCAAATTTCGGGCGCGCCGCTTTGACCTCACGCAACACGCCCGTCACGAGGATTTCGTTTGATCCCGCACAGGGATCGATCGTGCCGGAACAAAGTTGGTGACGATCGCTGGGTGAAAGCCGACGGGAACATGACAATTCAACAAAAAACCGCCGCCGCGATCGGCGACCTCGGTCTGCTCGACCGCTATTGGCGCGCCGCCAACTACCTCTCGGTCGGGCAAATCTACCTGCTCGACAATCCGTTGCTGCGCGAGCCGTTGCGGCCCGAGCACATCAAGCCGCGTTTGCTCGGCCATTGGGGCACCACGCCCGGCCTGAACTTCATCTATGCCCATCTCAATCGCGTGATCCGCGCGCTGGACCTCAACGTCATCTATGTCTGCGGGCCCGGCCACGGCGGCCCCGGAATGGTCGCCAACACCTATCTCGAAGGCAGCTACAGCGAGATCTATCCCGACATCGCGCGCGATACGGACGGATTGCGCAAGCTATTCAGGCAGTTCTCCTTCCCCGGCGGCATCCCGAGCCACGCGGCGCCGGAAACGCCGGGCTCGATCCACGAAGGCGGTGAGCTCGGCTACGCGCTGGTACACGCCTATGGCGCTGCATTCGACAATCCTGATTTGATCGTCGCCTGTGTCGTCGGCGACGGCGAGGCCGAAACCGGCCCTCTCGCCGCGTCCTGGCATTCGAACAAGTTCCTTAACCCGGCGCATGACGGCGCGGTGCTGCCGATCCTGCATCTCAATGGCTACAAGATCGCAAATCCGACCGTGCTCGGACGGATGGCAGATGCGGAGATCCGCGATCTCTTCCGTGGGTTGGGCCATGAACCGCTGTTCGTCGCCGGCGATGATCCCGAATTGATGCACCATGCCATGGCGGATGCGCTCGATGTCGCACTCGCCAGCATCCGCTCGATCCAGCAGCATGCCCGCGACGGGCGCAAAAGCGTCGAGCGGCCGCGCTGGCCGATGATCGTGCTGCGCAGCCCGAAGGGCTGGACCGGTCCGAAGGAGGTGGACGGCAAGAAGGTCGAAGGCTTTTGGCGTGCGCATCAGGTCCCCGTCGCCGGATGCCGCGAGAACCCGGCGCATCTGAAGGTGCTCGAAGACTGGATGCGCAGCTACGAGCCGGAAAAGCTGTTCGACGCGAACGGCGCGCTCGCTCCCGAGCTTCAGGCGCTCGCACCCCAAGGCGTCAGGCGCATGGGCGCCAATCCTCACGCCAATGGCGGCCTGTTGAAGAAGGAGCTGAAGCTGCCCGACTTCCACAGCTTCGCAATCGAGGTGCCGCAGCCCGGCGGCGCCATCGCCGAAGCGACGCGCGAGCTCGGCAAATTCCTGCGCGACGTCATCCGCCTCAACGCGCGACAGCGCAATTTCCGCATCATGGGGCCGGACGAGACCGCGTCGAACCGGCTAGATGCGGTGTTCGACGCCACCGAGCGCGTCTGGATGGAGCCGATCGAACCTTACGACGTCCATCTCGCCCAGGACGGCCGCGTGATGGAGGTGTTGAGCGAGCATCTCTGCCAGGGCTGGCTCGAGGGTTATCTGCTCACGGGACGGCACGGCTTCTTCTCCTGCTATGAGGCCTTCATCCACATCGTGGATTCCATGTTCAACCAGCATGCCAAATGGCTGAAGGTCACGCGCGACCTGCCGTGGCGGCGCCCGATCGCCTCGCTCAATTATCTCCTGACCTCGCATGTCTGGCGTCAGGACCATAACGGCTTCAGCCATCAGGACCCCGGATTCGTCGATCTCGTCGCCAACAAGAAAGCAGACATCGTCCGCATCTACTTCCCGCCGGATGCCAACACGCTGTTGTGGATCGCCGATCACTGCCTGCGCACCTACAACCGCATCAACGTAATCGTCGCCGGCAAGCAGCCGGCGCCGCAATGGCTCTCGATGCAGGACGCTGCGACGCATTGCGCAGCCGGCATCGGCATCTGGGGCTGGGCCGGAACGGAAGACGGACAGGGTGAGCCCGACGTGATCATGGCCTGCGCCGGCGACGTGCCGACGCTGGAGACGCTCGCCGCCGTCGACCTCCTGCGCAAGGCGCTGCCGGACTTGAAGATCCGCGTCGTCAACGTCGTCGACCTCATGACGCTGCAGCCAAGGGAGCAGCATCCGCACGGCCTCGCCGACCGCGACTTCGATGGCCTGTTCACGCGCGACAAGCCGGTGATCTTCGCCTATCACGGCTACCCCTACTTGATCCACCGGCTGACCTATAGCCGCACCAACCATGCCGGCATGCATGTGCGCGGCTTTGCCGAGGAAGGCACCACAACGACGCCGTTCGATATGGTCGTGCTCAACGAGCTTGACCGCTACCACTTGGCAATCGAGGCGATCGAACGCGTGCCGGGGCTTGCGACCAAAGCCGCGCGGGTAAAGCAACAGTTCCGCGACAAGCTGATCGAGCACTCCCGCTATGTTCGCGAGCATGGTGAGGACATGCCCGAGATCCGCGACTGGGTGTGGCAAAACAGTGCCGGCGGCAACACGCCGGCCGAAGCCGGCGACTAGCCATGCCGAACACGATCCTCGTCCTCAACTCGGGATCGTCGAGCATCAAGTTCGGCCTGTTCGATGTCTCGGCAGCTGAGCCCTCCCTGCTCTGCAGGGGCCTGCTCGACGAACACGAGGCAAGACCCCGGCTCGTGGTGAAGGACCCCGCGGGCGAGGACCTGTTCGAGGCGCGAAGGGACGCGCCGGACGCCGACGGCGGCGGCCATCTGTTCGCCGACGTGCTCGCGTTCATCGAGGACCGGTTCGGTGCAGACAGCTTGCGGGCCGTCGGCCACCGCATCGTCCACGGCGGGCCGGATTATTCGGGCCCGGTCGTCCTGACGGACGACATCACCGCGAAGCTGGAGGCATTGACGCCGTTGGCGCCGTTGCACCAGCCGCGCTGCCTTGCGCCAGTCCGCGCGTTCGCGTCGATCCGGCCCGGGCTGACGCAGATCGCGTGTTTCGACACCGCCTTCCACCACGGCCTCGCGCCGCCGGCGAGCCGCTTCGCCATTCCCAGGCGACTCGAGGCGCGCGGCGTCAGGCGCTACGGCTTTCACGGCCTCTCTTTCGAATATGTCGCGGGACGCCTTTCCGAGATCGCGCCGGAGCTTGCGACCAGACGCACCGTCATCGCGCATCTCGGCAACGGCGCCAGCCTCTGCGCATTGCGCGATGGCCGCAGCATCGACACCACGATGGGACTGACGCCGCTCGACGGCCTCGTGATGGGCACACGCTGCGGCACGATCGATCCCGGCGTGCTGCTCTATCTGCAGCAACACGAGAGCATGTCCGTCGAGGAGGTCCAGCACCTGCTCTATCACGAGTCAGGCCTCTTCGGCGTCTCCGGCACCTCCGCGGACATGCGCACGCTGCTGGCGAGCGGCGAGAGCGCGGCGCGAGGGCGGTCGATCTCTTCACCTTCCGTGCGGCGCAGGCAGTCGCAATGATGGCGACGACGCTCGGCGGCCTGGACTGTCTGGTCTTCACCGGCGGCATCGGCGAGCATGCCAAGGAGATCCGCAGCGCGATCGGCGAGCGTCTCGCATGGATGGGCGTGCGCATCGATGCCGCCAGCAACGACGCGGCACGCGGACGCATCAACGGCAGCGACAGCGCCGTCGAAATCTTCGTCATTCCAACCAATGAAGAGATGACGATCGCGCGCCATTGCGCCGCGCTGATCCGTGGGCGCCACGCCACGTGACAATTTTATGAATGATCTGCCGCAATGCTGCCGCCGCGGTTTCGCGGCACAGATACCGCATCAATCCTGGTTGCGGACCGATCATGAAAACCCAGATCATCGAAGAGCTCGGACAAGGCAGCATCCTGTTGCCCGCGCTGGTGGCGGAAGGGCTCGCCGCCAACGACCGGATCAAGGTGCGGATGAGCGCGTTGCAGGCGGCGGCCGGCATGCGCAGGAGCCTGACGGGCCCGCGAATGACCTCGGGGTCGAAAGCCAGACTGCAGGCATCGCTCCCGCCGGGATCGCAGCGCTGATCGGCGGCGCGCATCTGATCGGACAGGGCCGGCTCGCAGCCCCCGATCTTGCGAAGCTGATGCAGGAGATTGCGGACGATGCAGCGACCATGATCCGCGCCGTCGGCGCCGGCGCGGTGAGCGAAGGCGAAAGGGCGCAGGCGCGGCTTGACGCGATCCGCACAGCCGGCCTGCTCGATGCCACCGGCGAGATCGAGATGTCCCGCATCTCGCGCCTGACCGGCGTCGCCGATGCAGGCAGCGACAGCCTGCATCGCCTCGTCATGGATCTGCACAAGCAGCTCAACCGGCTTGCGGCGAGCTGCTCGGAGGAAGCGCTCGACGGCGCCCATGTCTTCGGCCTGCACAGCGAAGACCGGCCGGCCGTCGCCGCCTTCATGAAGGGCCTGAACGCGACGCGGGGTCTGAAGTTCAATCACCCCGGTCTCGACACCATGGCAACACGCGCCGGCGGCCGGCTGCTGATCCAGAACGACATCGGCACCACGGACGCCCATGTCGTCGTGATCGCGGTTAAGAAGAACGCGGTCACCGTCACCTACACCGACGTGCATCTGGCGCGGGCGAAGTTCTTCATCTCGCTGTTCGAGGCGTTCGAGGCGAGCTGGAGCGGCCTTGATCGTCACACCGCGGCCGGCCTCGGCGAGGACAATTCCTTCTATCTCGTCACCGGGCAGTATCAGGGCGACCACGCCGCCGATCGCAACGAATTCCTCGCGGCGCTCGGTGCGACCCTTGTGTTTCTGATCGACTGGAACAAGGCGCGCAAGCTGCTCAGGACCTGGGTCGCCAAGGAAGACGCGGCACGCATCCTCGAATGGGCTGCGCGTCAGCGGATTGGCCATCGCGGCTTCCTCGAGCTCGGCGGCAACGATCTGCTCGGCTCCGCTGTCCGGAACGCCGCTCCGACGCGGATCGGCTTCGGCGAGCGGCTCGACCAGGCGCTCGGCCGCAACGCTGCAATCGATTTTCTGAAGACATCTCTGCGCGCCTCCACCGAGGCACTGCTTGCGGGCCGCTCGGTCAGGACGGTGCGCGACCAGATCGAGGCCGATCTGATGCGGCACCTCGATCGCGTCGATGGGACTCTGCTCGCAGCCGTGCTGCGTCAGATCGGCCTCGCCCACGATCTCGTCGCGGCGATCTCGCGCCATATTGCCGCGCTCCGCGCGGACCAGCCCGCCGACGGCAAGCTGTTGACGCAACACTGCAGCGCGATCGAGCAGAAGGCCGACCGAATCGCGATCGAGAGCCGCAACGAGGTCGACCGCCTCAATGCCCGCCCGCTGATCGGACAATTGATCGATCGCGCCGAGGAAGCCGTCGACGAGCTGGAGCAGGCCGCATTCATCGCCGCACTGATGCCGGAAAGGACCGATCCATCCCTGCTGGAATCGCTGGCCGAGCTTTGCACGGTGGCAGAGACCGCGACCGAAGTGGCCGCGAGCGGCGTCGCGGCAGCGATCGACGTGCCGGAGGGACGGCGCGCCGATTCCGAGGACGCGCTCTCCGCCGTGACCCGCCTGATCGACGCCGAACACGCCGCCGACAGCCGCGAACGCGCGATCACCGCGCTGGTCTTCCGCGGCGGCTTCGACGTCGCGACCTCGCTGTCGGTGATCGAGCTCGCCCGCGCCGTCGAGCGCGCCACCGACCGCTTCGCCGCGTTCGGCCATCTGCTCCGCCGTCACATCATGATCGATCTCGCAGCTTGAGGACGCTACCCATGCATATCGTCCGTATCGGCGCTGAGGCCGCCGAATTGCGGCCCGCCGAAGAGATCGGCGCCAAGGCCGCCAATCTCGCCCGCATGGCGGCGCTGGGCCTGCCGGTGCCGCCTGCCTTCGTGCTCCCGGTCAAGCTCTGCGCCGACATCATTGCCGGCCAGGCGCAGGCCACGCGGCACCTGCGCGATGGCCTGAAGGAGGGAATCTCGTTCCTGGAGGGCGCCACTGGAAAGCGCTTCGGGGATCGCCGGCAGCCGCTCCTGGTGTCGGTGCGCTCGGGAGCGGCGCGATCGATGCCGGGCATGCTCGACACCGTTCTCAACGTCGGCTGCACGCTAGACGCCGTGCATGGCCTGATCCGTGCGACCGGCCGGCCGCGGCTCGCCTGGGATTGCCGCCGCCGTTTCCTGGAGAGCTTTGGCGAGACCGTGCTCGAGCTCGACCCGACCGCCTTTGCCGCGTGCATCTCGGAGCTCGTCGCAGCCGAAGACGCCGGCAGTGACCGTGAGCTCGACAGTGAAGCGCTCGAGCGGCTCGCCGGCCGCGAGCAGGCGCTGATCGAGAATCGCGCCGATGCCCCGCTGGAGGACGCGTTCGCGCAGCTGGAGGCGGCGGCCCAAGCGGTCTATCGTTCCTGGACGAGCGAGCGTGCGCTGACCTATCGAAGCCTCCAGCACCTCGAAGCGCTCGAGGGTACCGCCGTGACCGTGCAGGCGATGGTCTTCGGCAATGGCGGTCTTGCCTCCGGCGCGGGCGTGGCATTCTCGCGCGATCCATCGACGGGCGCGCGGCGCCCGATGATCGACCTCGTACTCGATGCGCAGGGTGAAGACGTGGTTTCCGGACGACGCACACCTGATACGGCCGAGGCGATCGCCCGCGAGCTGCCGAAGCTCGAAGCCGAACTCGGCGATGTCCTGAGGCGGCTCGAGCACGCGTTCGCCGACGTCCAGGACGTCGAGTTCACGGTCGAGAACGGCAGGCTCTGGATCCTCCAGACCCGCACAGCCAAGCGCACGCCGCGGGCCGCCGCCAGGATCGCGATCGACCTCGTGCATGAAGGCCTGATCTCGAAGGAAGAGGCCTTGGAGCGGATTGCGGAGATCGACCTCGCCTCGCTTACCGAAACAAGGCTGGTTTCCTCCGGCAAGCCCGCGACGACCGGCATCGGCGCCGCCGGCGGCATCGGGATCGGACGGGCGGCGTTCTCGTCCGAAAGCGCCCAGCGCCTCTCGGCGGCGGGCGAGCCGGTCATCCTGCTGCGTCCCGATACAAGCACCGCCGACGTCGCGGGCTTCGCGCTGGCCGCGGGTATCGTCACATCGGTCGGTGCGCGCACCTCGCATGCGGCCTTGGTGGCGCGGCAAATGGGCAAGCCCTGCGTGGTCGGCTGCCGTGAGTTGAAGATCGATCTCGTTACGAAGCGCGCCCAGCTCGGCCAAGTCAGCTTTGCCGAAGGCGAGTGGATGACGATCGAGGGCGACGCCGGAGAGCTCTATCTCGGACGCTGCGAGACGATCCGGACACGGCCCGAAGCCGAGCTTGCCGAGATCGCCACGTGGCAGGCGCAATCCAGCCAACATGCTCGGCGCGCCGCCGCGCCTCAGTGAGTACCCGTCAGGATCTGGAAAACCCCCATCGCGACCTCGATCAGGATCAGCACCACGACGGCAATCTCCAGGCGGAGCGAGCGCTGGGTGTCGATGATGTCGGTCAGCGCGTTGGCGGTCTCCGATATCGCGGCAAGCTTGCGCTCGAGCGTGTCGAGGCGCTCCTTCAGCTCGTACTCGTCCTCCAGGCGCGAATAGAGCCGATCGAGCTCGGGCTTCTCCCAGAGCACGTCGGGCTTCTCGGCGATGGCGACCCGGCCGGCGACCCGCTGCTGCACCAGCAGCGCGTTGCCGATCAATTGCAGGATGCCTTTGCGCCGTTGCGGCGTGCGGCCGTGTTCGGCGAGCTCCCGTGCAAACGGCTCGATCACATCGAAGACCGCGGCGACGCGGCGCTCGTCGCGCGCCAGCGAAGTGCTCTTGGCCAGCGCATCCGCAACCAGCAGCAGCCGGTCGTCGGAGAATTTGGCGAGGCAGATCGGCCCGCCCGGCTGGATCGTCTCGGCGGCTTCTTCGTTGCAGAGCTGCGCCTGCGCGATCTCCTCCTCGTACGGGCTGAGTTCTCCGGTCACGCGTGACTTCAGATTGTCGATAAGGACCTTCTCCTCGGACGGAAGCAGCCCGATCAGCACGACGACGCCGTGGCGAAAGATCACGGCAAGACCGGCATGAACGCGGAAGGCGGCCGGCGTCGAGGACACCAGCGTGCCGATCTCCAGGCTGGAAGCATTAATGCGGTCGCCCAGCATCAGCGCCCGGATCCGCAAGGTCGGCGCAGTCCCCTGCTTCGGCGACGCTGGCACCGCGCCGACGGCGAGTTGATCGGCGTTCATGTGAGGCCACTCCCGGGACCAAGATCACACATCTTCGTTGACCTATGTTGCAAGCTGCATCCTCGTCTGAGAGGGACCGACTGCCCGTTGCGCAGCGAAATGTCCAGGAAGCTTCGAGTTATTACCGCCGGGATGAGCTTGTGCCGAAACATTCGGCAATATTTCCAGCCCGCACACGACACATTTGGCTGCAATGACTGGCTGCGGTTTACCATCGCATGCCGAAGCGCCGCCGGAAAGTTGCACTCGGCAACGCTACGGGTTTATGACAACATCATATAAAACTACGCTTCTCCCGAAGTGCAGACACTGAAGCCTCAATCATGCTGAGCGTCATCATTCCGACCGAAGGTGTCGAACAGACGGCGGTCGCAACCCTCGCTTCGCTGGTCCCCGGCGCCGCTGCCGGCGTCGTTCGGGAGGTGCTTCTGGTCGACCGCACGCGCAACGGCGTCATCGAGCGCGTTGCCGACGTCGCAGGCTGCCGTTTCATCGCGTTCGAGGGATCCTCGCAGGGCGCTGCACTCGCCGCCGGCGCGCTCCAGGCCCGATCGCCCTGGCTCATGTTCCTGCCCGCAGGCGCCGTACTGGAAACCGGGTGGATCGAGGAAACCACCCAGTTCATCCAGGCCGTCGCCAGCAGCGGCCGGGATCGCGCGGCGGTGTTCCGCTATGCGCGCTCGCCTTACGTAAATACCGCATTCCGCGACGTCGCCTGGGCCCTGGCGCGCAGGCTCGTGGGTCCGCTTAGCGATCAGGGGCTATTGATTGCGCGTGATCATTACGACCGGATCGGCGGCTACCCGCCCGAGGCCCGCCATTCCGAGGCGCAGCTGCTCCGGCGGCTCGGCCGGTCGTCTCGGACCATGCTACGCAGCCGGATCGTCATGGTCGGCTGAAGCGCCGAGATACTTGCCAACGTCAAACAATTAATTGACAATGGCAAATATCGAGGTGATCCCATGCTATCGAAAGCTTCGTTGTCAAGCGCCGTGGCCGAACAGGCCGACGACCACGTCGCAGCGGTTCGCTCCTTCAACCGCTTCTACACCCGCAAGCTCGGTGTGCTCGACCAGCACCTCGGCAAGAGTCCGTTCTCGCTCAGCGAGGCGCGGGTGCTCTACGAGCTCGCCCATCGCGACGAACTGGCGGCAAAGGAGATCGGAAACGAGCTTGGTCTCGACCCCGGCTATCTCAGCCGCATCATCCAGAGCTTCGACGAAAAGGGGCTGATCACGCGAAAGCTCCAGCCCGCAGATCGCCGGCAATACCAGCTCAGCCTCACCGCCAAGGGCCGCCAGGCCTTCGCCAAGCTGAACCTGAGCTCGCAAAACGAGGTCGCCGCAATGCTGGCTCGGCTATCGCCCGGCGATGCGACGCGGCTCACGCAGGCCATGGCGACCATCGAGGCCGTGCTGGAGCAACGCCGAAGCCCGCCTGCTTCTTTCATGCTGCGCAGCCATCGCGTCGGCGACATGGGCTGGGTCGTCTCCCGGCAGGCTGCCGCCTACGCCGCGGACTACAATTGGGACATCAGCTACGAGGCGCTGGTTGCCGAGATTTGCGCGCAGTTCATCAGGAACTACGACGCCACGCGCGAGCACTGCTGGATCGCGGAGGTCGGCGGCGAGCCGGTCGGCTCGGTGTTCCTGGTCAAGGCCACGGACGAGATCGCAAAACTCCGCCTGTTGCAGGTGGAGAAGAAAGCACGGGGCCTCGGCGTCGGCCGCGCACTGGTCGAGCAGTGCATCCAGGGCGCCCGCGAGCGCGGCTACAGCAAGATGACGCTGTGGACGCAGAGCATCCTGGTCGCCGCACGCGGGATCTATCAAAGCGCAGGTTTCAAGCTCGTGAAGGAAGAGAAGCATCACAGCTTCGGTGCCGATCTGGTCGGCGAGACGTGGGAGCTGGATCTCTGATCTCGCAGCGAGCGAGATGCGCGTTGCTGCGCTCTCTCCCCTTGCTGCAACTCGCAAACGCAAGCTCGCTCGGGTGAGGGGTATGTCTCCACAAGCGTTGGTGCGCGCGGAGAGAACCCCTCATCCGGCGCTTCGCGCCACCTTCTCCCACAGGGGCCACAAGGGGAGAAGGGAAGAAAAGCAAGAACTCACACGGTCGCGCCTTGCGCCTTCGGCCTTCGCAAATGCTCGTCCAGCCGCGGCATGATCTCGACGAAATTGCAGGGGCGCGTGCGGTAGTCGAGCTGGGCTGCGAGGATGCCGTCCCAGCCATCGCGGCAGGCGCCCGGCGACCCAGGGAGACAGAAGATGTAGGTCGCGCCCGCGACGCCCGCAGTGGCGCGGCTCTGGATCGTCGACGTGCCGATCTTGGCGTGGCTCAGCATGTGGAACGCGATCGAGAAACCGTCCATGCGCTTCTCGAACAGCGGCTCGATCGCCTCCGGCGTGACGTCACGCCCGGTGAAGCCGGTGCCGCCGGTGGTGATGACGACGTCGACGCCGCTATCCGCAATCCAGCGGCGGATGACGGCGCGGATCGCCTCGACATCGTCGGTGACGATCTCGCGCGCGGCGAGATGATGACCAGCAGCCGTGAGGCGATCGACCAAGGTCTGGCCGGACTTGTCATCCGCAAGCGCGCGCGTGTCGGACACGGTGAGCACCGCGATGTTGAGCGGGATGAACTGCTTGGTTTCGTCGATGGAGGCCATGGTGCGTCTCTCGTGTCCCGGACAAGGTGCGGCGCATCGGCGCCGCGCCGCAGAGCCGGGCCCCATCTTGGAGACTTGGGAGACCGGCATTGTGGGCCCCGGCTCTGCAGCGCATCGCTCGAGAAGCGCTGGGCAGCGTCCGGGGCACAACAGTCGCTACAACGCTCCCGCGCCGAACGTGTTGCAAGCCTGGACCGTGCCCTGCTGGTAGCCGGTCATGAACCACTGCTTGCGCTGCGCCGCCGAGCCGTGGGTGAAGGAGTCAGGCACGACCCGGCCCGTGGCCTGGCGCTGCAGCGTATCGTCGCCGATCGCGCTCGCCGTGGTCAGCGCGGCGTCGATGTCGCCGGGCTCCAGGAAGTTCGGACGCTTCTTCGCCTCGCGGTTGACCCAGACGCCGGACAGGCAGTCGGCCTGCAATTCGACCTTCACCTGGAGCGCATTCGCCTCGGCCTTCGAGCCGACCTGCTGCTGCAGCCGCGTCACGCGCGGAATGATGCCGAGCAGGTTCTGGATGTGATGGCCGGCCTCATGCGCAATGATGTAGGCGGTGGTGAAACTGCAGGCCGACTTGCCGGAGCAGCCGCGAAAGCGCGTCTCGACCTCGCGGAAGAAGCTGGTGTCGAGATAGATGGTGCGGTCGGGCGGACAATAGAACGGCCCCATCGCCGACTGCGCCATGCCGCAGCGGCCGCCATTGGTCGCGTTGCGGAACAGCACGATCTTCGGACCGGTGTAGGACTGGCCGCTGGCCTGGAAGATCTCGCTCCAGCGATCGTCGATCTCGCCGAGGATGCCGGAGATCATGCTGCCCATCTCGTCGGTCGGGGCGCCGCGCTTGCCCGAGGAGGCCTGGCGATCGGTCTGGTAGGTTGGCGCATGGCCGCCGCCGGTCAGAATCTCGGCGCCGCCGATCAGGATGCGTGGATCGATGCCGAAGGCGTAGCCGACCAGGCCGAGCACGATGATGGTGCCGATGCCGAGCCCGCCACCCCCCATCGGC
>NZ_RQIT01000050.1 GCF_003837805.1 Bradyrhizobium sp. RP6
GCCGACGGGCAATGGCAGGTGCGCTTCTTCAACGTGCCGATCGGCATCATCGACCAGAAAACATCGACGCTGCGGCGCTGCGCTAGCGCAGCGCCGCAGCAGACCGAACCATGAACGACTGTTACCTTTCCATCCGGTCTGTTTTGTTACCCATCCATCCGCTGGACAACCGCCAGGAGACACGAACTCACTCGGGTGGGGGGCATTTCTCCGCAGACTCATTTGCAGAAGTAACGGCGGACAGAGCGGCGCTTCGCGCCACCTTCTCCCACAAGGGGCGAAGGAAGAAAGAGACCTACTCAGCCAGGAACCTGTTCACCACCTCGCCGAACTCGAGCGGCGCCTGCTCGAACATCCAGTGGCCGGCGTTCGGGATCACCGCTGTCTCGGCGCCCGCGATGTGCTCGGCCAGCACACGCCACATCACCGACAGGCTGCCGGTGGTTGCGCCGCCGCCGATCAGCAGCGTCGGCGTCCTGATCGCCTGCGCATCGCTGAGCGTATAAGGCCGGCGCTGCTCGTTGATCTGGCCGAGGAAGGTGAGCGCGTTGTCACGCAGCTGCTGCTTCGCGGCTGCCGGCACGCGGCGCCAGGAGCCGTCGCCTTCGATGCCTTCGTAGAAGTTCTGCAGCGCGCCTTCGATGTCGCCGGTGCGGATCATCTCGACCGATCGTACGGTGCGGGCCGCCAGCGGCGGATGCGCGGGCGTGCCTTCCGGCACCGGCAGGGATGCGTCGAGATCGCCGCCGGGCTCGGCCAGCACCAGCTTGCGCAACAGATCCGGCCGCGCCTGCGCGGCGCGAAAGGCGATGTGGCCGCCGCGCGAATGGCCCATCAGATCGACCGGGCCGGGCCTGACCTGCTCGATGAACGCGATCACGTCGGCGACGTGCTGCGCCATCTTGTAGTCGTCGCCGACCGCATCCCAATGCTCGGGGAAGAAATGCCGCAGGCTGACCGAGATCACCCGATGTGCTTTCGACAGTGGGCCCAGCACCGCATACCAGGTGCGGAAATCCCCGAGCGTGCCATGCACGCAGACCAGCGGCGGGCCTTCGCCGGCTTCGAGATAGGCCATGTCGTAACCGTTGACGCGGAGGGTTTGCATTGGTCAGCTCGCCAGAAAATCCAGCACCACTTCGGAATATTTCTGCGGCGCCTGCTCGAACATCGGATGCGTCGCGTTCGGGATGATCGCCGTCCTGGAATAGGGCACATGCGCGGCCAGCGCATGCAGCACCTTCGGCAGCAGGCCCTTGGTCCGGGCGCCCAGGATGAACAGCGTCGGCATCTTGATCGCCTCCGCATCCGCCTTCGAGAATGGCGGGCGGTTGTCGCGGACCTGGCCGATCAGCGTCATGGCGTTGTCGCGCAGATTCTGTTTCACCATCGCCGGCAATCGCGGCCAGGTGCCGGGCCCCTCCAGCGCGTCGACGAAGACGGCAAGGCCGCCGTCGACATCACCGGCCGCGATCTTCTCTGCGGAAGCCGTGAAGCGCGCCAGCAGCGGCGAGGGGCCGCCGACGTAATCCGGATCGAGGCTCGCATCGAGCTCGCCGCCGGGCTCGGCCAGGATCAGCCGCCGGAGCAGGTCCGGCCGCCGCTGCGCCACGCGGAAGCAGATATGCCCGCCGCGGGAATGACCCATCAGGTCGACCGGCCCGAGATCGATCTCGTCGATGAAAGCGATGACGTCGTCGACATGCTGTGCGATCGAATAGGTGTCGCCGACGCCGTCCCAGCGCTCCGGGAAGAAGTGCCGCAGGCTGACAGCGATCACCCGATGTCGCTGCGACAGCGGCCCGAGCACGCAGCCCCAGACACGGAAGTCGTTGAGCGAGCCGTGGACGCAGACCAGCGGCGGACGGCTTCTGTCCTCGCCCACGTCGAGATAGGGCATGTCGTATCCGTTGACGTGGAGGCTTTGCATTCCGGGCCCGCGATGGATTTGAACTCCTGTGCAAGATTCCCGGAAACCGGGTGGATCGCAACTATTTCCAAGCCTAGATTTGGCACGACATCAAAGTGGGGGCCTGCAACGGAAGCAAGCCAGGAACCTAGCCATGACCGACCAGCATTTTGCCCTGTTCGACACCCGGATCGGCCTGTGCGCCATCGCCTGGGGTCCGCGCGGCATCAACGGCACGCAATTGCCGATGGGGAGCGAGCAGAAGATCCGCACCCGCATCCACCAGCGCCATGCCGATGCCAGTGAAGCCGAGCCGACCGCCGAGGTGCAGCAGGCGATCGACCGCATCACGAAACTGCTCGTGGGCGAGCCGGATGATCTCATCGACGTTCCGCTCGACCTCGACGGCGTTCCCGAATTCAACCGCGGCGTCTACGACATCGCCCGCACCGTCCCGCCGGGCAAGACGATCACCTATGGTGAAATCGCCAAGCAGCTCGGCGGCGTCCAGCTGTCGCGCGACGTCGGCCAGGCGCTCGGCCGTAACCCGTGCCCGATCGTGGTGCCCTGCCATCGCGTGCTGGCGGCCGGCAACAAGCCGGGCGGCTTCTCGGCGAATGGCGGCGTGGTGACCAAGCTGAAGATGCTCGAGATCGAGGGCGCGCTGGTGAACCACACGCCGAGTTTGTTCGATTGAGGGCACCGGTCTCGTGTCCCGGACCCAGTGCGGCACGTAGTGACGCACTGCAGAGCCGGGGCCCGGCACTGCAGCGAGGTGGGCCCCGGCTCTGCGGTGCAACGCTGCGCGCTGCACCGCGTCCGGGACACGAGACCTTCTAAATCTTCGCCGCCGTCTTCGGCCAATATTTGTCGCGCAGATGCCGCTTCACCAGCTTGCCCGTGGGCGTGCGCGGCAGCTCGGCTTCGAAATCGATCGAACGCGGGCACTTGATGGCGGAAAGGCGGGTCTTGCAGTAGGCGATCAGATCGACCTCGAGCGCCTTGCCGGCGCGACCCATATCGTGCGGCTGCACCACCGCCTTGACCTCTTCGCCCATCTCCTCGTTCGGCACGCCGAACACGGCGACGTCGGCGACCTCCGGGTGCGTGATCAGCACGTCCTCGGTCTCCTGCGGGTAGATGTTCACCCCGCCCGAGATGATCATGTAGGACTTGCGGTCGGTGAGATAGAGGAAGCCGTCCTTGTCGAGATAGCCGACATCGCCGAGGGTCGACCACCCCTTGGCGTTGTAGGCCTTCTTCGTCTTCTCGGGATCGTTGTGATAGGTGAAGGCGGGCGCGTCGGCGAAGTAGACGGTGCCGATTTCGCCCACCGGCTGTTCCTCGTCGTTCTCGTCGAGAATCTTGATCTTGCCGACCACGGCGCGGCCGACGCTGCCGCGGTGCTCCAGCCATTGTTGCGAGTTGCAGACGGTGACGCCGTTGCCTTCCGAGCCGGCGTAATACTCGATCAGGATCGGCCCCCACCATTCGATCATCTTTGCCTTGACGTCGACCGGGCAGGGCGCGGCGGCGTGGATTGCGCCCTTCAGGGTGGAGACGTCGTACTTCGTGCGGACCTCGTCCGGCAGCTTCAGCATGCGCACGAACATGGTCGGCACCAGCTGGGATTGCGTCACCTTGTATTTCTCGACCAGCTTCAAGAACTCTTCAGCGTCAAAGTGCTCCATGATGATGGAGGTGCCGCCGAGCACGATCGCCATCATGTTGAAGCGCAGGGGCGCCGCGTGATAGAGCGGCGCCGGCGAGAGGTAAGTGCTCTCCGCGTTCACGCCGCACATGTCGGCGCAGAGCACGCGCAGGAAGGCGTTCGGCACGTCGATCTTGTTGCCTTCGAAAGCCTTCTTGATTCCCTTCGGCCGACCGGTGGTGCCCGACGAATACAGCATGTCGTAGCCGGCGACCTCGTCCGCGATCGGCGTGTTCGGCTGCGCGGCGGCTTCCCTGTCGTAGGGGCGGAAGCCCGGCAGCGGCTCGTCCATCATGTAGAAGATCGGCTCGCCGGCCGTGCCCTTGATCAGCCCCTTGATCTGGTCGGCGCATTTGGGGGTGGTGATCACGACCTTGGCGCCGCAATCCTTCACGATGTAGTCGATCTCGTCCTGCTTCAGGTAGCGGCTGATCGCTGTGTAATAGAGCCCGCTGCGCTGCGCAGCCCAGCAGATCTCCATGAAGGCGAGGCGGTTCTCCATCAGCAGCGCGATATGGTCGCCGGGCTTGAGCCCCAGCGAGCGGAACAGCTGCGCGCCCTGGTTCGAGAGCTCGTCGAGCTCGCGATAGGTGATCGCTTTGCCGGTACCCGCCATCTGGTAGGCGATCTTGTCGGGCGTAGTGCGGGCGTGGATAGACGGGTGGGTCATGGCGTTTCCTCAAAACGCGAATGGCGAGTAGCGAGTGGCGAATAGGGAAGAAGGGCAAACCGTTCTTCGCCTACTCACCATTCGCTACTCGCCACTCACTACTCGCTTTTGTTTTTTACAGTCGTTCCACGATCGTCACGTTGGCCATGCCGCCGCCTTCGCACATGGTCTGCAGGCCGTAGCGCTTGCCGCGCTGGTGCAGGGCGTGCACCAGCGTGGTCATCAGCTTGGTGCCGGAGCCGCCAAGGGGGTGACCGAGCGCGATGGCGCCGCCGTTGACGTTGAGACGCTCCGGATCGGCGCCGGTGGTCTTCAGCCATGCGGTCGGCACCGAGGCGAAGGCCTCGTTGACCTCGAACAGGTCGATGTCGCCGATCTTCATGCCGGCTTTTTCCAGCGCTTTCTTGGTGGCGTGCAGCGGCGCATCGAGCATGATGACGGGATCGCCGCCGGTCATGGTCATGTGGTGGATGCGCGCCAGCGGCTTGACGCCGAGCTGCTTCAGGCCATTCTCGTTCACGACCATCACGCCCGAGGCGCCGTCGCAGATCTGGCTGGCGCTCGCAGCAGTGAGCTTGCCGTTCTCGGCGATCAGCTTGACGCCCTTGATGCCGTCGAGCGTGACGTCGAACCGGATGCCCTCGTCGATGTGGTGAGTGTCTTTGCTGCCGTCGGCGCGGGTGATCTCGAGTGGCACGATCTCCTTTTTGAAATGACCAGCCTGCGTCGCCGCGATCGCGCGCTGATGGCTGTTATAGGAGTACTCGTCGAGTTCATCCTTCGAGAGGCCGTACTTCTCGGCCATCATCTCCGCGCCGGTGAACTGGCTGAACACGATGTTCGGATACTTCTTCTCGATGCCGGGGCTCTTGTAGTTGCCGAAGCCATTCTTGGCCGGCAGCTGAGAGGACAGGCCCATCGGCACCCGCGTCATCGATTCCACGCCGGCGGCGATCACGACATCCATCGCACCGGACATGACTGCTTGCGCGGCGAAGTGCAGCGCCTGCTGCGAGGAGCCGCACTGGCGGTCGATCGATGTGCCCGGCACGCTCTCCGGCAGCTTCGAGGCCATCACCGCATTGCGCGCGACGTTGTTGGATTGCTCGCCGACCTGCATGACGCAGCCCATGATCACGTCCTCGACCAGGGCGGGATCGACCTTGGTGCGATCGACCAGCTCATCCAGCACTTTTGCGGCGAGATCGGCCGGATGCCACCCGGCGAGACGGCCCCCCTTGCGCCCGCCCGCGGTGCGCGCAGCGGCGACGATATAAGCCTCGGCCATGTCGGTCTCTCCCTGAATTTTTGACTGGGTTGGTTGTCGGGATCGGATTTAAGGGACGAGAGATCGTTTAGTCAATCGATCAATTAACTCTTGTGATGAGGCGCTGCTTGGGCTTATCTGCGCCCCGCTTCAAGCGGCGAAAACAGGGATATCCGTGGCTACCAGCGTATCGAACAGGCTCCCCGGCGGGAAAAATTCCACGGCAGAGAAATTGCTGGTGGCCGCCAGCGAACTGATGATCGAACGCTCCTCGATCGAGATATCGCTGTCCGATATCGCGCAGAAGTCGGGCGCCAACGCCGCCCTGGTCAAATATCACTTCGGCAACAAGGACGGCCTTTTGCTGGCGCTGCTCGCGCGGGATGCCGCGACCGAGATGTCCAATCTCGAATATCTGCTGGCGCAGCCGATCACGTCGACGGCGAAGCTGAAGCTGCATATCGCGGGCATCATCCGTGCCTATCACCGGTTCCCGTACATGAACCGGCTGATCCACTATCTGCTGCACGAGACCAGCGCCGGCTCCGCCGATGAAGTCTCGAAATTCTTCGTCGCCCCGCTGCTCGACTTCCACCGCCGCCTGCTGGCGGAAGGTGTCAGCCGCGGCGAATTTCGAAAGACCGATCCGGTGCTGTTCTACACCAGCCTGATCGGTGCCTGCGATCATCTGTTCTTCGGCCGGCACGCGATGTCGCGCGCGACCGGCGTCGGTCCGGTCACCGATGATGTCTGCCGGCAATACATCAGGCACATGGAAACGCTGATCTGCGGCGGCATCCTCACGCAAGCCGGGGAAGCTGCCGCTGCCGGATAGTCCGGCCAATGATTCACAAATCTAGAGAAGAAACGCCCAAGGAAAAGGTAGAGGAAAGGTTGAAGCGATGCAGTTGAAAGACGTAGCCGTTCTCATCACCGGCGGTGGCTCGGGCCTTGGTGCCGCGACCGCCCGCGCCATGGCTGCCAAGGGCGCCAAGATCGGCGTGATCGACCAAAGCAAGGAAAACGCCGAGAAGGTCGCTGCGGAAGTGAATGGCGTTGCGCTTCATGCCGACGTCACCAGTGAGGAGCAGATCAAGGCCGCGATCGCCAAGGCCGAAGCCGCGCATGGCGTCGCGCGCGTGCTGATGAATTGCGCCGGCATCGGCGGCTCGCAGCGCATCGTCGGCCGCGACGGCGTCTATCCGCTCGAAAAGTTCGCGCGCATCATCAACGTCAATCTGATCGGCACCTTCAACTGCCTGCGTCTGTTTGCCGAGCGCCTCGTCACTGCGGAGCCCATCGGCGAAGAGCGCGGCGTCATCATCAACACCGCTTCGGTTGCCGCTTACGAAGGCCAGATCGGACAGATCGCCTATTCGGCCTCGAAGGGTGGCGTCGTCGGCCTCACGCTTCCGGCCGCGCGCGATCTCGCCAGCCAGAAGATCCGCGTCAACACCATCGCGCCCGGCCTGTTCTTCACGCCGCTGCTGATGGGCTTGAACGAAGAGGCGCGCAAGAGCCTGGGCGCCCAGGTGCCGCACCCATCGCGTCTCGGCGACGCCAACGAATACGGCATGCTCGCCGTGCACATCGTCGAGAACCCGATGCTCAACGGCGAGACCATCCGCCTCGACGGCGCCATCCGCATGGCGCCAAGGTAGGTGGCGCATTTACCCTCCCCTGGAGGG
>NZ_RQIT01000051.1 GCF_003837805.1 Bradyrhizobium sp. RP6
GCGGCACATTGCCGGAACGGCGTGGTCGACCAAATGCTACATGAACATGCGACCGCTCTATCAGCCACAACTCTCTGAAACCGGAGCCGTCGCCTGATCAAAAGTGCGAAAGATTCTGGACAGTACCCCACCGAGTCGTGATCATTCGGCCATGATCTGTTGCTAGCAGCGATGCGCGGAGTTCATGCGCAGTTCACGTCGTGGCCCCTAGCTTTCAGCCGCCAAGACCAACCATCCCCCTCCAGGAGGAGCCCTTCATGTCAGCATTGCTTCGTCCCGCCCTCACCGCGCTGAGCGTTGCGTGCCTTCTGTCTGCAGCTTCGTTCGCCTCCTCCGGCTCTGCTTTCGCGCAAGCCAAGCAGCAGGCTGCGCCCGCTCAGCCGGCCGCGCCGGCGCAGCAGGCGCCTGCGTTGAAGCAGATTGCGCTGACCGACAAGCAGCTCGACGGCGTGCTCGCTGCGCAGAAGGACATGGACGCGATCACGGAGAAGCTTCCGGAGAACACCGCGCCCGACCAGAAAGTCATCGCGCAGCTCGAGGATGTCGCCAAGAAGCATGGCTTTGCCAGCTATGACGACTACAACACCGTCGTGGACAACATCAGCCTCGTGATCGGCGGCTTCGATCCGGCGACCAAGAAGTATGTCGGCCCCGAAGCAGTCATCAAGGCGCAGATCGCGGAGGTCCAGGCCGACAAGAAGATGCCGGCCAAGGACAAGAAAGAAGCACTCGACGAGCTCAACCAGGCGCTGAAGACGCCGGTCCCGCCAATCGAGAACAAGGGCAACATCGATCTCGTCGGCAAGTACTACGACAAGCTGGTCGCTGCGCTCGGCGACGAGGACAATTGATCATGGAATGCCGTCATGCCCCGGCTTAACCAGGCCGGCGACGAGACCCACGCTCGAAGCAAAAGCCCCGGAGACATCTCCGGGGCTTTCGTCGTTTTGCCGTTCGCAGCGCGATGCAGCTACGTCCTCGTCCGCATCCGCATCATGAAGGTGTCGAAGCTGAGCTCGGCCACCTGCATCCAGGCGAGCGACTCGCTGCGGAAGGCGGTGAGGCTCGCATACATCTTGCTGAAATGCGGGTTGTTCTTGGCGAGATCGGCGTAGATCTCGTTCGCTGCGCCGTAGCAGGCCTCGAGCACCTCCTGCGGGAACGGCTTGAGGATCGCGCCAACAGACAGCAAGCGCTTCAAGGCCGGCGGATTGACGGAGTCGTACTTGCCCGTCACCCAGGTGAAGGTGTCCAGTGATGCCGTGCTGATCGCCGCCTGATAGTGCTTCGGCAACGCATTCCACTTTTCGAGGTTCATGATGTTATGGCCCTGGCCGGTGCCTTCCCACCAGCCGGGATAGTAATAGTACTTCGCCACCTTCACGAAACCGAGCTTTTCGTCGTCATAAGGCCCGACCCACTCCGCCGCGTCGATCGTCCCCTTCTCCAGCGCCGGATAGATGTCGCCGGCCGCGATCTGCTGCGGCACGCCACCAAGCTTCGAGATGATGGTGCCGGCGAAGCCGCCGACGCGGAATTTCAGACCCTTGAGATCATCGACGGTCTTGATCTCCTTGCGAAACCAGCCGCCCATCTGAGCACCGGTCGACCCTGTGGGAACGCCGATCGCATTGTGCTCCTTCAAGAGAGCGTTGAGCATGTCCTGACCGCCGTTCCACAACAGCCAGGAGATGTGCTGGCGCGTGTTGAGACCGAACGGCAGCGATGTGCCGAAGGTGAACGCGGGGTTCTTGCCCCAATAGTAGTAAAGCGCAGTGTTGCCCATCTCGACGGTGCCGTTCGAGACGGCGTCGAGCACCTGCAGGCCCGGCACGATTTCACCGGCAGCAAAGGGCTGGATCTGAAAGCGGTTGTCGGTGATCTCGGCGACGCGCTTGCAGAAATATTCGCAGCCGCCGTAGAGCGTATCGAGCGATTTCGGCCAACTCGCCGCCAGCCGCCATTTCACCTCGGGCATTGATTGCGCGATAGCCGGCGCGGCAACGGCACTCGCGGCCAGGCCCAATCCGCCTGCCGTCAAAAATTTACGACGTTCCATGCGTTTCCCTCCTGTGATGTCGTGTCCTCGACGAGGGACCGCGGTCTTGGCGCCGCTTTCGTCTTCGCCGGTGGCCGACGTTTCTTGATGTCCGAAGTTCAATATTCCCGGATCGCAGTCAGCATGACCAAAGGGGAACCGCAAATCAAGCGCACTTTGGTTGTGGCGCCGGCCGGCCGGTCAATGCTGCGCTGCGAACGCGGCTTCCATGGCCTTGCGCGTCTTCACCGTTTCGTTGCCCGCATCGAACTCGATGTCGCTCCAGCGCACCACCGCGCCATGGGCGACGTCATGTTTCAGCTTCACGCGATGTGCTAGTCCAATGGGCAGGGCGCCGGTCGTCAGGCTCGCAGCCGCCGGTAAAAGCTTGCCCCACACCGTATAGCCCCCCTCGCCGTCGAGCAACTCGCCGGCGCGCAGATTGCGCTTGGCCACCGCTGCGACGTCGCCGCGGAAGCCGATGGCCTGCCCGGTCGGTTCGCCCCGCAGCGCGGCCGACAGCACCGAGATGTTCAGCTCGAGCCCGATCAGATGGTAGGGCTTGTACATCGCGGCGAAGCGTCCGCTGGCGTCAGTCTTCAGGCCATATTGCCTGAAGCAGTCGGCGGCATAGTCGTTCGGCGCCTCCAGCACGACATAGACGCCCCAGCGCAGATCGCGAAACACCGGCCGGCCGTCGCGCTCGAGCGAGGAGACGACCTCGACGACGCCGGACCGTTCCAGCACGCCGCCGCGCGAGCGCGGCCGCATGATGTGCGGCAGGTCGTCGACGCCGCAGGGCGGAAACAGCAGGCCGTTCGTGGGCACGTCGAGACCGCAGGCGTTCGCAATCGCGGCCATCTCGATCGCCGATTTGGTGCCGTCGAGAAAGGAATTGAACATCTGCGGATTCATGCCGGCCGATTGCGCCTCGCCCGCAGTCAGGCCGTAATGCTGCCAGACGCCGTCGGGCGTCACGTCGTGATAGGCCGGCAGATATTTCGTGCCTTTGCCGGCAGCGACGACGCGGAAGCCGGTGGCCCGCGCCCAATCCACCATCTCCGCGGTCAGCGCCGGCTGGTCGCCATAGGCGAGCGAATAGACCACGCCGGCCTTGCGCGCTTCCTCGGCGAGCAGGGGGCCCGCCAGCACATCGGCCTCGACATTCACCATCACGATATGCTTGCCGGCCGCGATCGCGGCGCGCGCATGCTTGATGCCGACCGCAGGATTGCCGGTCGCCTCCACCACCACGTCCATCGCGCCGCCGGCAATGGCGCGTGCGCCGTCATCGGTGAAGACAGTCGCTGCGATGCGCGCCGCATCCCAGCCGACGGTGCGGCAGGCCTCACGCGCGCGGTCGCGGTCGATGTCGACGATGATGGGCACCTCCAGCCCAGGCGTGTGCGGCACCTGCGCCAAGAACATCGAGCCGAATTTGCCGGCGCCGATCAGCGCGACTCGGACCGGCTTGCCGGTGGAGAAACGGGCCTGGAGGAGGCGGAAGAGGTTCATGGGAGATTTTTCCAGTGATGCAGCAGTCGTGAGACGCATGTCTCTATCAGATCGTAATGGCCGGGCATGACCCGGCCATCCACGTCTTCCTGATGGCGATCGCGTCAAGTCGTGGATGCCCGGGTCAAGCCCGGGCATGACGACTGAGGATGTGGCACGAGGCCTATTTTACTCCGCCGCTTGCCGCTGCGCACGGGCGAGCCGCAGCAGCGCGTCGTCGTCCACGGTCTTGATCGGCGTGAAGTCGCGATGCGCGATGTAGTCCGGCCGGGTCGGTGTGCGGATGTAGTTCGAGACCGCGTTCAGCGTCAGGTACACGATCTTGCGCGGGTAGGGCGTGATGTTGCCGGCAGATCCATGCACGAGGTTGCCGTGGAACATCAGCATGCCGCCTGGCTTGCCGGTGGGCGCCACGATGCCGCCCTGCTTGACGAGGAGCGTCACGGTGTCCTCGTCCAGCGTCCACAGTGGATAGGAGGTGGTGGCGAGGTCATGCGAGGCCTCCAGGTCGCCGGCATTCTGGCTGCGCGGCACCAGCATCAGGGGGCCGTTGATCGGCATCACCTCGTCGAGGAAGATCGCGATGTTCATTGCCCGCGGCTCCGGCATGCCGTCGTCCCGCTTCCAGGTGCCGTAGTCCTGATGCCACTGCCAGACGTCGCCCGTGAAGGCCGATTTCGCGTTGATCTTGAACTGGTGCATGTAGACGGGCTCGCCGAACAGCTGCTCGACCGGCTCGATCATGCGCGGATGCGCGCCGAGGAGTCCGAAGGCCTCATTGTAGAGGTGTGCGGCAAAGGCCGTGCGCGGCGCGCCGCTCTTCTCGCGCCAGACCTCCGGCCGGTTGGCGTCGTAGATGCCGACCGCCTCGCGCGCAAGCAGATCGACCTCCTCCTGGGCGAACAACTCGGGCAGAAACAGCCAGCCCTCGCGGTGGAAGAACTCCAATTGCTCCTGAGACAGTTTCATGGGGCGTCCTCCTTGGTTTGTATATCTGTCTTCTCTTTCGTCATGCCCGGGCTTGCCCCGGGCATCCACGTTCTTTGGACCGGGCGGAAAGGCGTGGATGGCCGGGACAAGCCCGGCCATGACGGCGTTTGCGATTACGCCGCCGCCTCGTCCGTCGCCCTCAATCGCTCCTCGGTCATCCGTCCTGCCGTCTGCGCATGCACCAGCGCCGCACGCTCGGCTCCGTTCGCGTCGCCGGCGAGAATGCGTGCGGCGATGTCGGCATGTTCGGCCCAGGCGCTGTCGCGATAATCGAGCTCGGACAACACCGTCGCCATCGAGCGCCGCATATGCGGCCATTGCGGTGCGATCGTTTCCTCGATCACGGGATTGCCGGCGAGCTGATAGATCGCGCGGTGGAAGTCGACATCGAGCGCGATGAGCTCGGCCAGCGCCGTGTTGCGGTCGCTGCGGCGTCCGGCGGCAAGCGCCGCGTCGAGCCGTGCGCGTCCGGCCGCGTCAGTGCCTGCTCGCGCCGCGGCGAGTCGTGCCGCCAGTGCGTCGATGGCGCCGCGTACCTCGTAGAGCTGGCGGATGCGCGCGGGATCGAGCTGGGTGACTTCAAATCCCCGGCGGCCGCTTTCGGCGACCAGGCCCTGGCGGTGCAACAGATGTAGCGCATGCGAGACCGGCTGGCGCGACACGCCGAGCCTGTCGGCCAGCTCGTTCTGACGGATGCGCTGGCCGGGACGCAATGTGCGGTCGGAGATCGCTTCCAGGATCCGCGTATAGACCTGGTCGATCAGATTCGGGAGCGGATCGAGAGGAATCACGCCGGCGGCTCCTGGTACGGAATACGGAATTCCATATTGGAGGGTATGTCGGGAGGGGAGAGGCGTCAAGGCGGACTTCGGGGTCCGCTCTCCAAAGCAGCTCTTTGAGCTCTGCTAAACCATTGATGTCACAAGGATCGTCTACTGTGCATGGGGTTGTTTTCGCCGAAATGGGTCACTCCAGCACCTCCACCCCCAGCGCGGCGATCCGTTCCCGATCGGCCAGTGCCTCGATCCCGCCAATGCGGTCGCCATTGAACGTCACCCGCAGCGCGATGCGCAGCTGCCCGCCGAGGACGACGGCAACACCCAGCTCGCCATCGACCAGCGCCGTTCGCGCGGCCTGGGCGCGGCCCTTGAAGGTCTGCGCGATGGCGTCGGCACCGCGGATCTCGGGCAGCGAGCCGAGCCGCACGGCGGCCTGATCGGCGCGGAACACGACGTCGGGATCGAGCACCGCGAGCAGGCCCTCGAAATCGCCTTCGCGCGAGGCTTTGAGAAATGCATCGACGATCCTGCGTTGATGCGACAGATCCGTCTCGGGCACCGGCGCCCCCTGCACGCGCCGCCGGGCGCGGCTCGCCAGCTGGCGCGAGGCCTCGACGGAGCGGCCCACGATCGGCGCGATCTCCTCGAAGGGCACGGCGAACATGTCGTGCAGCACGAAGGCGAGCCGCTCCGCCGGCTGCAAGGTATCGAGCACCACCAGCAGAGCCGCGCCGACCGAGTCGGCCATCTCCGCCTCGCGCTCCCGCGTCTCGTCGACCGGCTCGGGCACGTGCGGCCCCATCGGATCCTCGCGGCGCGACTTCCGCGCGCGCAGCATGTCGAGGCAGATGCGCGCAACCACGGTGGTCAGCCAGCCGCGCAGGTTCGCGACATCGGACATGTCGTAGCGGCTGACCCGCAGCCACGCCTCCTGCACGGCATCGTCGACCTCGGCGCGCGAGCCCAGCATGCGGTAGGCGACCGCGCGCAAATGGTCCCTGCTCGCCTCGAATTGTTGGGCGAGAAAATTCTGTCCGGTCATCCGTCACATTTCCTTTTTGCGATCCGTCACGCTCTTGACGAAGCCAATCCGGCCGATGTGACCGGAACCTTCGAAATTGGACAGATGGAGACGCAAATGATGCACGCCCGCATGAATCACCCCGTCATGGTGCTGCCCGAGGCCATGAAAGTCCTGCAGTCTCTCGGCGACCTGACAAAGCAGGGCATACCGGAAAAGCTCCTGGAACTGGTGCACCTGCGCGCCAGCCAGATCAATGGCTGCAGCGTCTGCGTTGATATGCATCCCAAGGTCGCCCGCAAGCTGGGCGAGACCGACGAGCGCCTGTTCGCCGTGTCCGCCTGGCGCGATGCACCCTATTTCACCGACGCCGAGCGCGCCGCGCTGGCCTTGACCGAGGCGGTCACGCGTCTTGCCGATCGCGAGGACCCGGTGCCGGATGCGGTCTGGAACGAGGCCGACAAGCATTTCGACGAGCGCGAGCTCGCAACCCTGATCCTCGCGATCGCGACGATCAACGTCTGGAACCGTCTGAACGCGACGATCAAGATGCCAGTCGGCGTGTGGAAGGTGTGAGTTTCCGTGCCCTCTCCCCTTGCGGGAGAGGGCAGCACCTGTCCAGACCGGATAGATTGGTAACAGAGTAGACCGGATGGATGGGTGACAGTTCTCTGTCGGCTGGGAGGATCAGCCGATGCCTTGGCGAGAGAGCTGTGCAGTGGACCAACGGGTGAGCTTCATATCGGATCAGCGAACCGGCATGTGGACG
>NZ_RQIT01000052.1 GCF_003837805.1 Bradyrhizobium sp. RP6
TGTTCGTCGAGCGGCTGTGGCGCAGCGTCAAATACGAAGAGGTCTATCTGCGCGCCTACGACACCGTGTCCGACGCCCGCGCCTCGATCGGCCGATACTTCGCCTTTTACAATGGCCGGCGTCCCCACTCGAGCCTTGACGACGGCACCCCGGATCAAGCTTACTTCAGCCCGCTGCCGTTCCGCGCGGTAGCCTAACTCTGGCAGAAGCTCCACTTAACGACGCGGAATTGCTGTTCAGACAACCGGAGCCAGCTCAGAGACACGCCGACGTAGAACGCCTCGTCTTCACTGCGCAATCCCCGGCGAGGGCGCGTGAACGCAGATTGATTGGGGCTTTCCGTTCTGACCATCGGCAGACCTTCAGGGGCGACAAAACATCAGCCCTGTAGTCGCACGGATTTTCGGAAGCTGTCTATTAAATAGACTCTGCGTTCGCGGTGGCATTCTCCGCGATTACACCTGAGCTTAAGGCCCGAAGGAAGCAAAGAGAAGGAATTTAGATGACTGTGTGTGTTGCTGCCTGCGTCCACGATGGTTTGGTCTTTGCTGCGGATAGTGCTACCAGCCTCTTGGGTGCTAACCGGACTACCGGCGAGGTAGTGATTGAGCGTGTGTACCAGTACGGGAACAAAGTGTTCAACCTGGACAAGCGCCTGCCGGTGGTCGGCATGACCTCGGGCTTGGGAGCTATCGGCAACGCCCCCATTCACTCACTCGCGAAGGACCTGCGCCGGGAGTTTAAGACGGACGGCAGCAAGTACCAGCTCAACCCCGACAAATACTCAGTTGCTGAAGTCGCGGAGAAGGCACACGATTTCCTGTTCACCGACAAGTACTCGGCAGCTTCCAAGATTGAGGGCGATCATTCACTCGATTTTTGGATCGGCGGCTATTCGTCAGATTCCGACACCCACGAGTTGTTCAAGGTGGGCATCGTAAATGGGGCTGCGACAGTTGAATGCTTGTGTCGAGACGGCCAAAGCGACCTATTTTGGGGTGGTCAACCGAGTGCCATTAATCGATTGGTCATGGGTTACGACAACACTCTTGTGGAATCGCTGAGAAAAGTGGGAGTATCCGACGCCGACCTTCCGGGCTTGATGGACTTCATAAGCTCTGAAACCGTGGCTCCGTTAATGCACCCTGGAATGCCGGTTCAAGACGCAATCGAACTTTGTAGTTTTCTTGTCGAAACCACCAAAGGTTTCGTTCGTTTCCTACCAGGCGCCGATACGGTTGGCGGCGAGGTTGACATCGCCGTGGTGACGCGGCACGAACGTTTCAAGTGGATCAAGCGAAAGCACTACTACCCCCAAAACCTCAACAAGTTGGAGACCGACCATGTCTAAGACGAGAGAGGCGGCGGTCCACGCAAGCCGAGAACTACCACGCGAGCAGCCGATGCCGCGTTTCGATTATCAGAAGCCGCCGACGATTACCAAGGATGTGTCGTCCACCAATAGGGCTACTCTGTCCACTGACAGGCCGCAGTCTTCGACAAGGCCGCAGAAATTTCGCTCCTTGCAGAATCTCCATTTCTGAGGAATGACAGGCGGGATGTGATCGAGCAGCCGACTCGTCCTTCGCGCCGTCAACTTGGCGGCTCACTTCTTCCCTTCTAGAAGCATGCGTATGCGCGCAGCGATCTTCCGTGCCTCCTCCGGCCCCGGGTCGAGTTTCACGCAATCGAGGATCCTAGCACTTCCTGAGCGTCCTCGGCATCGAGCGTCGCGACTTGGCGATCTGCCAGGCTCAAAGACTGATCGGCCGCGCGGGCCTGATTGGCTGCAAGCACCGCAAGCGCCTCTGAGCGTAGCGACGTGATACCGCTCGAATATGTGCATCCGTTGGCCTGTAGCTACCCTTAGGGTACGCTTCGCAAGCGCCGCAGCGCCGGTGGCCGAGCCCCGTCTACGAAGACTGTGGTTGGCCACCTTTGCTCCAGAGACATATTCCCGAGGCGCCACCAGATCATGGCGCAGACAAGTAACCGGGGCACCTACCTGAATTGGTCGGCGGCATGGTCCGCCACTGAACGCTAACCTTGTTGCTCCTTTTGCATGCGGAAGAAGAGACCCCGTGGCCAGACTCGCACGCGTTCGCTGCGTCAGTAAGACCGACAGCACGAATCCACACGAGAGAATTAGCAGCATCGGCGGGGTTATATTCGAACGGAAGTCACTGGAAGCAATCTGTCGTTCAGACGATCAGAGACATCGAAAGCGGCGCGTGGGAATTCTATGTCCAGGAAGACGGGCTGACTGCTGGTTTGATCGTGGCCAAACACGAAGGGCACAAGTACATCAAGACGACGGCAGACGGCATTCAGCCAGACAATCTTCTTTCACTCGCTGAGTGTCCGTGATGCTTGTCCATCCCAGATCGCCGGTAGTGCGGGCGCAACTCGGCGCCGTTCGGCTGCGCGGTGTCAGGCGCTGTCCCCGCCACGCCCGCACTACCCTTTGAAATTAGCGGCAACATGACTAGGCGCTTGAAAAGTTTCTCGCGTTTACCCTGAGGAAGCGCTGTCCCTGCGGCGCACCGCTAATTTCGGGGGCAGCCAGCCTCAAGCGGCGAAAGAAGCTGACCAGGATCTTATCGCTCGCAGAACGAGCATAGCTACCATGACGGGGCTTAGCCCACGATGGAAGCAGCGCGGGCGCGCCTCGGCGCCGGAAATGCGCAACGACGCTGTCCCTACCGCGCCCGCGCTGCCGATGAAGCTAGCACTGATCTTCCCCCGACACAGCGCGCTGTCCCTATCACGTGCCGCAGATCTCGGTGGCCAGCCTTCGCCCTTGGATTGGCAAGGCTAACCGGGCTCGCTCCCAAGAGGCTCAAATTCCCAAGGGGGACCAACAAAGCAATATCGTCGAAAAGTACCGGAGGACACCTACCAGCACCAGTGGGTTGCCGCGCCCCGCGAGCATGCCATATCAAAGCGCTCGGCCTGCAACTCTCGAGCTGGCTCCGAGTAACTGCCGTGCCTAGGACGGAAGTGGTAGCGGCAATCCAAGCATTCACGGACTGCGTCCGTAGGCCAAGCCATACACCGGCAGAAGACACGTACGGGCCACAGCGAACTGAAGAACAGCGGCCGATTGGCGATCCCGAGTTGAAATTATCTGCTCAAAAATGGACGCCGTGGCGGATTGCCCTCTTTCGACCTTATCCGAATTCGAGGCGCTCAGACGCGAGATGGGGACAGATTTTCCCGCAACGCCATCCGCTTTACTCAACCGTGTAGCGGACGCCTTTTACGCCGTGGTTCGGCGGATGCCGGACCCTTAATCAGGACGGAGCGGATGATGCCTAGCACATGCTCGCTGCACACGATCGGCGAAGCTATACGCGACCTCGAAGAAAAAGTCGCTCACGTTGCAGAAATCAGCCGTGAGGAGCTTGCGAGCGGCGTTCTGCGCATTACGAAGCGCCTTCGAGATGACTCGAAGCCGCGCTCAAGGTAATCGATGGCCTAAAGGATCACACCGGTCCCGGGGCGGCAGGCCGCTTACGGTGATTGGGAGTTAGCGCTGTCTCCGCCACTGGCGAGGAAGCACGGGGTCAAGCTGCGGCGGTCCTATCTTCGCATTGCCAAAACCGCGACAATGATGGCGGGACGCTACGGCCATGCCAAGCAATTGAAGCGGCACCAGCGGCAGCTGCCCCTCCCGCTCAGCCGGGCCTCGCAGATCCGCTCGCAGCAGCAGCGCCAGCGCGGCTTCAAGCTTTCTTCCTTCCACGCCCCGGAGGTGGAGTGCATCGGCAAGGGCAAAGCAGCCGCGCCTTACGAGTTCGGCGTCAAAGCCTCCATCGTCACCAACAACCGCCGTTCTCCCGGGGCCTGTTCGTGCTGCACGCCAGGGCGCTACCCGATAACCCGTACGACGGTCACACCTTGCGGGACGTCATCGACCCCACCGAGACACTCACCGGCTGCGCGATCGAGCGGGCCTATGTCGACAAGGGATACCGCGGCCACGACGCACAAAATCACCGACGGATCTTCATCTCCGGCCAGAAGCGCGGCGTCTTCGGTGTCATCAAGCGCGAGCTGCGCCGCCGCTCCGCCATCGAACCCATCATCGGACACCTGAAGGCCGATGGTCACCTCGGCCGCTGCTACCTCAAAGGCCGCGCCGGCGATGCGGCTAAAGTCATCCTCTCAGCCGTCGGCCACAACTTCCGCCGCATCCTCGCCTGGCTCAGAGAACTCTTGTGCCTCATCCTGCTCCAGCTATGGCGCACGTTCGGCCGTCCCGCCCCGCTCAATTCGCCTTCTTAACGGACGACTGACTACAACTGAAATCGGCGTGCTCGATCGCCTCGTCACCGACATGACACTGTCCCCGCGATTAACAGAACGGACTACTATTCGGCGGAGGAGAGGCGCGAGGCCACTGCTGGCTCAATGTAGTAGAGGCAGATCCAAGGCCCTCGGAGACGGCGAACGTTGCCTGGGCACATGGCGCGTGCGGCGACACCTTGTCGGCCATCGTCGCAGCAATCTGGCGTAGCCGCGATACAGCGGGCGGGACATTACCGATCCGGGTTGTCAATCAATAAGGGTTAAAGTGCCAGCGCTCCCAGATTTCACGGCGTGACCCGTCAGGGTCCGCAACCGCCTCAGAATCTGCTGACCACACCATCACGACGCGTTTGTTTGTGTCGTAGGAAGGCCATTCCGGCACGCCAACGCCATTAGGGTCTCCCTTCTTTGCGAAATTCGTCCACGCGGTCAACATCTGATTAGTCAGCCGAGAGATATCCGAGCCCGGGGCCTTCGACAGCGCAAGACCACCTGGAATTTGGCTGAAATCACCGGTGCCGAACATGAATGGAAGTTCAATTGAATGAAACGCCCCCAACGGGGGCAGCGCAGGATCGAGATACTTTGGGGGCACATGCCAAGTGAAGCGATAGAGCCACACCTTGCCGCCCGAGGCCGATTGGCGCTCGGCTAGGTGTGTTGCCGGTTGCGTCATTATCACGTCATCAACCAGCGCCGCTTCGATTGTTCTTTGATCCGTCGTCCCGAGAACCTTCTCATACGTACTCATGAGCTTGCGTTTCACTTCCTCCCGTTTCTCCTCTGAGGTGTCCCGTATGGAGGGTAACATAGAGAAGACATCGATCTTTGCGCCGAGATCGGTGTCTTCCACGAACGGATTGCGGAACTTGCTGTCATACATTGCCCAGTAGTTCATTTCGTTTGCATTCGTCCCAAGCATGATCCCAACATGTCTTGACGTTCCGGAGGCGAGTGCTTCGGCAGGATCGAGGGCGACCCCCGAACCATCTGCGACGGGAGCGAAGAAACCATCCGGCTCACCGGTAGCGTGGGCCTGCAGCAATAGATCTCGAACGGGCGCCGTTTTGATCTGCGCCATGGTTTTCAAGGATCCGACGTCCATGACTTTTTTCACTGTCGCTTCCGCCGATCTCCTGGTGCGAATTAGATTGTAGGCCCCGCTTTGCAGGATCGCCCGTTGAAATGGCTTTTTCAGCGAGGGAGACACGAGGTGTGCGGCGATTGAGATCGAACCGGCCGATTCACCGAATACCGTGACATTATCAGAGTCCCCGCCGAGCGCCGTCGCGTTACGTCGAACCCACTCAAGCGCTGCGATCTGATCGCGCAGGCCGTTGTTGCCGCTACCGGAATAGGAAGGGTCGAGCGCACCTACCTCCGCAAATCCCAGCAAGCCGATACGATAGTTGATCGTGACGACGACCACATCCTTTCGAGCAACTGCTGCCCCATTATAAACGTCGGACGCGCCACCGGCAATGAAGCCTCCGCCGGGAAGATAGATCATGATTGGCAAATTCCTGACCTGCTTCGCAGGCTTCCAGACATTAAGGTAAAGACAATCTTCATCCTCGAACAAGCGAGTTGTGACTCCGCCTACGACAACCTCATGCGCCATGGCCGCTTTGGGATAACTTTCGAGCGGATCCTCGATTTGTGGACAGATTGTCCGATAGTTCGCTGCCTCAAGAATTCCTTGCCAATGATTAGGCAAAGATGGTGGGCGGAATCGCAAATCGCTCACCGGCGGAGCCGCGTAGGGAATTCCTTTGAGGCTCAGGATCCCATCCTCGATCACGCCCTTTGCCATCCCTCCCTCAAGTGTTACGCATTCAGGGCATGTTTCGTTTAATGCCCCTGCCACGGCACTTGTCGAGAACATCACAAATCTCAATAAGATCATTATGATTGACTTGGTTTGCACCGAACACTCCTGCATAGAGACGGCCTACATAGCGCGGCCTAACTACAGTGTGCTGTTGAAGCATTTATAATGCCAAGTCCTATTTCTACGGCGAGGCAATAGATCCGGCGGCACAGCCGTCAAGCGATGGTACAAATTCGGTGCGCCGAGCGAACTGCGCGCCAGCACAGCAATCAGAGGTGCGACTCGGTTCTTAGTCCAAGCTTTGATAATGCCCTTTTGTCGCTGTAGCGAGACCGAACTGTGAACCATTCAGAACTAGAGTTTTTCGCCGTGATCACGTTGGCGGGCTGGATGCGCCGACGTGGTTTTGCAGTAAAATCGGCGGTCGATTGCCGATCGCGCAATGGGGCCGCTCTTCGTTGTACAACAAGACTCAAGAACGCCCACAAAACCGTTTTTCGCGAGGTTCTTTATCGATTTCATCCCTGGTTTGGTCGCCGAGTTTGCGTTCATGGAACGGTCGGGAAGGCTGATGATGTCACTTTCCG
>NZ_RQIT01000053.1 GCF_003837805.1 Bradyrhizobium sp. RP6
AAGTCCTGGCCGTCTTCGGCGGTCTTGAACACGAAGGTCGAGGTCAGGAACACCGGCGGCTTGATGGCGCCCTCCGACAATTGCGGATCATAGCCATAGGTCAGCATCAGGGTTTCCGGATGCAGCATATGGTTGCCGATATGGGTCTTCGACGGGAACGGATTTACCATGGTTGCCTCGCTGTTCTGATGCTTGCCCCGCGTTGCGGGCCGAATCGGTGGTACACGGCGGTGGTCACACAATCGAGCCCGGCCTTTTTGGGCTCCCTGTTTTGCGGCGGTCTTCGCGCAGTTGCGGCATCGGGGAAGCGAGTCCGACTCTCACCGCTACTTGCACACATTTTAGCAGCTGACCTGAGCAATGCGCCGGCGTCTAGGCCGGCGCTCCGCAGCCCTGACGTACAGCGCTATGCCTCATGCGAACTAACAAAAGCTGCTTCACAGCCTGAGGCCGTGACCATCGAGCACCCTACCCCTTAGAGCGCCCTTGATCTCGCAGGCAATTTCCTTGCATCGTCCCAAGGTTGCCAGTCCGTCGCCAGATAGTCAGCAAATTCCGCCGCCTCCTTACTCCGCACGGTTATCTCTGCACTGTCAACGTCAGCGTCGGTGACGCCGGAAACTTCAAATAAGCGCATAAGTGCTGCTGGATAGTTTCAGATCTCAGGAAGGATCAAGCGATTGTGACGCCGAGCTTTCCCGCCGAGCGCGCAATGCTTTCGCCGCAACGAAGTTACTGACATCCCGCGAGGTCAGGCCCACGGTCCGATAAGCTGAAACAAGGGCGATCAGGGCGGAATGTTACGGGGTGGTGGTCGATGAGAAAGGTCGACAGACCAAGTGACCTGAAAGCCCCTTTCCGCTTACGCTACCACTCCGCATGGCGGCCTAGCACCGTCAGAGGCTCCACCTATCGATGCGGAAACTCGGTTTAGACAATCAGGGCAGCTCTGAACCACCGTTTCTGGTAGTGGTTGTAAGTCACGCGATGCGGTCTAATGCGGGTGCGAGTTGCCCGAGGTCGGAGACGGATGGCACGAAGAATGGCGTTGAACACTCTACGATAGGGCCAATCGCTGAACCAGAACTAAATGGGATGGTCTCAATATCGCCACGGCCGGCGAAAGCTACCAAGAAAGGATGACGCTATCCATGCCACTAGGCTCGTCCAAGCCACGACTGACAAGACCCCGATCCGGATATCCGCGGCCTAACGTCGGCGGAAGCGGACCAAACGCGTCCTTGCTCTCGTTCATGAGCACTTCGTTTGCCTAGGCGGTTAGCGATGTGACGATTTGATCAGACTAGTTCTCTCGCGATCCGTGGCAATGAGTGCAACGCCCTGTTTGCTCTCTCCACTATGCCAGCTTTCATCTGTCGCTATATTTCCCGCACTCCATCTGGGCTATTTACAATGATCTCCGTTGCGATGCATGAAGACCGCCTCTCACGAACATCAACCCTATACGCGAGTCCATACTCTCATCATCGCAGTTGGGGAAATATTCGGTCCGGCCAGTGGTTGTGGTTCCCTTACCGATGCTGACGCTCATGAGTATGCCGGAAGCTTACGCTCAAGATCTGGCAATGATAGAGTGGTGCCTAGAGCTCGCTCGGCGCGGTGCGGAGCACGGAGAGCTGCCGTTCGGGGCTGTCATTGTTTCTAAAGGAGAGATCGTTGCCGAGGCGACAAATTGCGTTTCGTCGGAAGGCGACGTAACTAGACACGCGGAGCTAGTCGCGCTTTCTCGGGCACAAAAGAGTCTGAAGCGAAAACGTCTGCCAGATTGTACTTTGTATTCGATCGTCGAGCCGTGCCCGATGTGTTCGTTTCCTACCAGAGAGGCGCGAATAAGTCGGGTGGTCTTCGCGCTTTCCTCTCCGGTGATGGGCGGATACTCGAAATGGACCGTACTGAAGGACGAGCATCTATCCAGTAAACTGCCTGAGGTTTTTGGAAGTCCGCCGGAAATCGTGTCCGGACTGTTGTCAGCGCGAGCCGAGCAGGTCTGGCGTGACTGGAACCCGATTGCTTGGCGATACATGAAACGAAGAGGTTGCTTTGGACCGGCAGCGGAGTTGCCTGAACGCCATGCGTCCGCACCGCGGCCCATCGTATCCTGGAGCGGCTTGACCGCCTTTTTCGCTGCGCCGGCCCTTTCGATTAGCAAGGCCTTTTTGCGCTCTCGTCCGAGTTCGAAGTCAATCCTTCCCGAATAACCGACGCGACAATCGCCTTCCAAGACAAAGGAAATTGAATGACAAAACCGCTTGCTCTTGTAACCGGCGGATCATCCGGCATCGGGCTTGAACTGGCCCTACTTCTGGCTAAGGACGGTCACGATCTGGTAATCTCAGGTTTCAGTGATCGTGTTCAGCACGCGGCTAGTGAACTCCGGTCGCTCGGCGCTGAGGTGATTGCTTTCAGCTCCGATCTGACTACGGCGGAGGGCAACGAAGTTGTCATCAAAGTAGTATGGGATACTGAGCGGCCATTGAAGATTGCGGTGCTAAACGCAGGGATTTCCATCGGTGGCGCATTTCTTGAAATTCCGCTGGAACGGCATTTGGATCTGATTAGTTTGGACGTCATCTCCCCGGTCCGTTTGATTTATGCCCTACTGCCAGGCATGATCAAGAGCGGGGGTGGGAAGTTTCTGTTTGTCAGCTCGCTCTCCGCCACTACGCCTACGCTTATGAGACAGTTTACGGTCCCTCGAAGGCATTCCTGTCGTCCTTCGGCCACAGCCTGCGCGAAGAACTGGTTGGCACGAATGTCGGGATCACCATCTTGCAGCCGGGAGCCACCGCAACGGCATTCCATGCTAAGGCCGGCATGGGATCGACAGCATTTGCTGACAATAACTGGAAGAACGATCCGGCCCTTGTAGCACGCCAAGGCTATCACGCCCTCCTTACTGGCGAAACCTGCGTGATAGGGGGGCGATGAAGCCACCCGAGAGGCTACACGTCTGAACAAGGTGCTGTCTGAGGAAGAAAAGGCTCATCGTCATGCGATGATGGCTCGACCGCAATAAGGAGTAATGGCATTAAGTTCGATAGCCTGAAGCTCTGAGGTAATCGGCACATTGTCGGAGGTGAAGGCGTCGAGTGGGTGTGCGATTGCGGCCCAGACCGCAACGGTGCGCGGGGCAGCTTTGCGGAACGCAGGTGCTTGAGCTTGCCGACCAGCCGAATGAGTTGACGCCCTGGAGCAGGCCGCTGGGAAAGGTTGTAATCTTTGAGGCTATCAGCACCAACATGAGTGATGTGCGGATTGACACTTCGCGGTGGGAGCGCGAGTACGGGAAGAAGCCAAGGGGGCGCCGCTATTGGCGCTTCCGGATCATATCGCCCAGTATTTCGGCGAAAGACTATGAGTTCAGGACGGAGATTCCATTGATGTTCCCCAGGGCGCGCAGGGCGGCAGTAGAGAGGGCGCGGCAACGCGGTTCGGATCAAGTCGTGGTGCTACCGTGAGGAACGATGGCGAGTTGGGCAATCGAACGCATAGTTTACCGCAAGACGCGCCGCTACGTAATCGCCGGCCATGGCAAGAGTATGAACTCGGTCAGTCGTGGACGAACAAGGCGCGCGTCAAGCCAGCTTTGAAGAGTCGTTGTTCTCACAAGTAGCGCGCGACGTGGAATCGAGGAGTACCAAATCGCGCGGTGCCGCTGCGCGCAAAATGTCATTCATGCGCCATCCCATCTTCACCTTCGATCACAAAGCGGTGCTCTGGCAGCTGCTGTAAGGCTATCGCATATTCAGTTTTACCACCCAGCACGGCTGATGTCGCGTCGCGGGAAAGACCTCGTCGCCAGGGCCCAGACGATGGCGCGACGGCCCCCAAAAATCGTCTCGCGCGACTTCGTGTCAGATCAGATCACCGACGGCCGTCGCTCCGCATTCTGACCGTGGTCGACCATAGCACCCGCGAGTGTCTGGCGCTGGTGGCCGATACCTCGCTCTCGGGCACCCGCGTGACACGGGAACTGGAGCCGCCTGATCACCGAGCGCGGCAAGCCTAACACGGTGGTCAGCAAAAACGGCACTCAACTCGCCAGCAATGCCGTTCTGACGTGGGCGGATCAGAGCCGCGTCGCTTGGCACTACCTCGCGCGAGGCAAGCTGACCTTGCCCCCAGATTTTATCCAGTTCTGAGTTCGCTCAAGCCATTGGATTTGCCCAGTTGGGCGGTGGTAGCGACGGGAGCTGGCGCGGAGCCATCGGCATAGCGCAGCGCCAGATCCCGGCGCGGGTGGCAGGTGAAGGCGAACTCGGAGGGTGTCTTCCATCCGAGCTGTGAGTGCGGGATAACGTACAGAGTCTTTCGCACTTTCAGGATTGACGGCTTCTTCTAGAATGAAGGAGCTTTGAATGAACGATGGGAATGCCATGGGTCAGGTGATCCAAATTGATGAGGCCCGGATTCGAGATCA
>NZ_RQIT01000054.1 GCF_003837805.1 Bradyrhizobium sp. RP6
GTCACTCGGTCCTCGTTCGTGTCTCGCCGGAAACCAGCTCGTCATGCACGGGCTTGACCCGCGCATCCATCAAGACAAATTCCTTATCGATGGATTGCCGGGTCAAGCCCGGCAATGACGCCAGGGAAGGCGTCAGGTCGCGCATCATATGGCGACGCGCCTGCGGATTGCCAGCACGACTGCCTGTGGCCACCGGGTTGTTGATCGGCCCCCTGTATGCTTTAGGAACGATATCCCCACCGCCGGTCCAGCCTGATGCTGTTCAATTCCTACCCGTTCCTCCTGCTGTTCCTGCCGCTCGTGCTGGCGGGCTATTTCTGGCTGGGGCGGCGCAGCAATCTGACGCCGGTGATCTGGCTGGCGCTGGCCTCGATCGCCTTCTACGCCATCGGCAGCTGGCAATTCGTGGCGCTGCTGCTGCTGTCGATCGCCTTCAATTACGGCATCGGACATCTCCTGATCGTCGCGGAGCTCGGTCCATCGCAACGAAAGGCCGCGCTCGCGCTCGGCGTCGCCGGCGATCTCGTCGTGCTCGGCATCTTCAAATATGCCGGCTTCGCTGCCGAGAACATCAATGCGCTGCTCGGCACGCATGCCGCGGTCCACATCCTGCTGCCGGTCGGCATCTCCTTCTACACCTTCACGCAGATCGCCTTCCTGGTCGATGCCTATCGCGGCCAAGTCGCCGCTTACGCGCTGCCGCACTACGCGCTATTCGTGACGTACTTCCCGCATCTGATCGCAGGGCCCATCCTCCACCACAAGGACATGATCCCGCAATTCGAGCGCGAGGAGACCAAGCATCCGGATGCGCATCTCATGTTGTGCGGAATCATCATCTTCGCCATCGGCCTGTTCAAGAAGACCTGCCTCGCCGACGGCATCCAGCCGCTGGTCGCGCTCGCCTTCGAGGCGCGCTCGCCGAGCTTCGATCAGGCCTGGCTGGGTGCGCTCGCCTACACCTTCCAGCTCTATTTCGATTTCTCCGGCTATTCCGACATGGCCATCGGGATCTCGCTGATGTTCGGCATCTTCCTGCCGGTGAACTTCAACTCGCCTTACAAGGCCACCAGCATCGTCGAGTTCTGGCGCCGCTGGCACATGACGCTGTCGCAGTTTTTGCGCGACTATCTCTACATCCCGCTTGGCGGCAACAGGCGCGGCCGCGTGCTGCGCTACGTCAATCTGCTGATCACGATGCTGCTCGGCGGCCTCTGGCACGGCGCGGCCTGGACCTTTGTCATTTGGGGCGCACTGCACGGCGCCTATCTCTGCGTCAATCACGCCGTCAACGCGCTGGTGCCTGACGTGCCGGGCTTGCTGGTCCGTCCGGTTCGAATCGCAGGCGGCGTGCTGACATTCCTCGCCGTCGTGGTCGCCTGGGTGTTCTTCCGTGCTGCGAGTGTGGAATTTGCGCTCCGGATTCTCCATGCCATGGCCGATCCCTCGGCTATCGTGCTGGGCCGCGAGGAGATCGCAGCGCTGGTGATGGTCGCCGTCTACGCCGCGCTGGTGTGGCTGGCGCCGAACACCCAAGCGCTGATGGGCTACGACCATTCGGGCCGCAGGGTCGGCGAGGCCTTGCGGGCCGGGCGGATGCGCCCGCTGTTTCTCTATGCGGCGTCGCTGGTACTCGCATTCGGCATCCTGGGCATCCAGAGCCACAGCGAATTCATCTATTTCCGGTTCTGATGCGCGGGTCGTTCACACATCTGGGGCGTCTTCTGCTCGCGAGCATTGTATGCGTGCTCGGCGCCGCTTTGCTCACCTACGCCGTCGATCCCTTGCAACTGTTTCGCCCCTCGCCGCGCGCCTTCTATTCCGACGACACGCGCGTGCAGAATGCCGGGCTGATCCGCAGCCGGCCATTCGACACGGTCTTCATGGGCACCTCGCTCGCGATCCATTTTCGCCAGAGCGATATCGACCGTGAGCTGGGTGTCCGTTCGCTCAAGCTGGCGATGACCGGTTCCAATTCGCGCCAGCAGGCCTTCGTGCTGGAGCAGGCCATCGAGCACGGCGCAAAACGCGTGATCTGGGAGATGGACGATTTCATCTTCGTCGATGCCGCCGACATCGAGACCGACCCATATCTGTCGGTCGATCTCTATCGCCGGACCGCGAAAGGCATCGCCTCCTATCTGTTCAGCGCGACGATGACGAAGGAATCCCTGTTCACGCTGCTGCGGTCGATTCCGCCGCTGCAGGGGCCGCTGACCCGGGCCGCGCCTTACCTTCCCGTGAAGTTCGCGCTGCCAGACATCGACGACATCTACGCGCTGCCCAGGGATTTCGACGTCGCACGCGACTACAACGCGAAGAAGACGCTTGCCGCCTTCGCCTATATCACCGCTCCGTCGCGCCGCAGCTTCCTCGGCGAAGGCTACGGCTTCGAGGCCATGGTCCGGCATTTCGAGCAGGATGCCGCCAGCCTGATCGCGCGCCATCCCGACGTGAGCTTCGACATCTACTTGCCGCCCTATTCGATCCTGCAATTCGTCGCCATGCGCGATGCCTCGCCCGAGACGCTGAAGATCGTCACCGATCTCACGGCCGTGATTGTACAACGCCTGACGCAGCGTCCCAACGTGCGCCTGCACGATTTCCGCGCGATCAAGGCGGTAACTCACGATCTGAACAACTACGGCGACGTCATTCACCATTCGCCGGTGGTGGACGCGATGATATTGAAATGGCTGAGAAGCGGGGAGTATCGGGTTGACCCCCGCAATCCGACCGCATCGCTGGATGAGCTGAAGGCCCAGGTCGAGGCGTATCGCCTCGGTCGCTGATCTTCCCCTCTCCCCTTGTGGGAGAGGGTGGCTCGCTGTCCAGACCGGATAGATTGGTAACACAGTAGACCGGATGGATGGGTGACAGTTCTCTGTCGGCTGGGAGGATCAGCCGATGCCTTGGCGAGAGAGCTGTGCAGTGGACCAACGGGTGAGCTTCATATCGGATCAGCGAACCGGCATGTGGACG
>NZ_RQIT01000055.1 GCF_003837805.1 Bradyrhizobium sp. RP6
TCATGGATGATCTGTTGCGGGAGTTTTTGACGGAGACCAGCGAGAGCCTGGACACCGTGGACAATCAGCTGGTGAAGTTCGAGCAGGAGCCGAACAACGCCAAGATCCTGGATAACATCTTCCGCCTGGTCCACACCATCAAGGGCACCTGCGGCTTCCTCGGTTTGCCGCGGCTCGAAGCGCTGGCGCATGCCGGCGAGACCTTGATGGGCAAATTCCGCGACGGCATGCCGGTGACCGGTCAGGCGGTGACGGTGATCCTGTCCTCGATCGACCGCATCAAGGAGATCCTGGCTGGCCTGGAAGCGACCGAGGCCGAGCCTGAAGGCAACGACCGCGACCTCATCGACAAGCTGGAAGCGATGGTCGAGCAGGGCATGGCAGCGATGGCGGCAGGTGCAACTGCGGCCGCTCCTGTCGCTGACGCCCCGCCGCTGGCGCCGGAAGCACCGGCCGCCGCACCCGCCAAGGAGCTGACCACGGGCACGCTGATCGAGCAGACCCTGGAGCGCCCGTTGCGCCCGGGCGAGGTCTCGCTCGACGAGCTCGAGCGCGCCTTCCGCGAGACCGCGATCGAAGCGCCGGTGCCCGCGCCGGCTGCCAAGGCTGAAATAAAGGCTGAAGTGAAGGCTGAGCCCGCCCCCGAGGCGCCTGTCGCGAAGGAAGCAAAGCCCGCCAAGGAGAAGGTCGCGCCGAAGAAGTCGACGGCCGACGAGGGCGCCTCCGAGGGCGAGCGCATCGCCAACCAGTCGATCCGCGTCAACGTGGATACGCTGGAACATCTGATGACCATGGTCTCCGAGCTGGTGCTGACCCGCAACCAGCTGCTGGAGATCTCGAGGCGCAACGAGGACACCGAGTTCAAGGTGCCGCTGCAGCGCCTCTCCAACGTCACCGCCGAGCTGCAGGAAGGCGTCATGAAGACGCGCATGCAGCCGATCGGCAATGCCTGGCAGAAGCTGCCCCGCATCGTCCGCGATCTGTCGAGCGAACTCGGCAAGCAGATCGAACTGGAGATGCACGGCGCCGACACCGAGCTCGACCGCCAGGTGCTCGATCTGATCAAGGACCCGCTCACCCACATGGTGCGCAACTCCGCCGATCATGGCCTGGAGACCCCCGCCGAGCGCCTCGCCAGCGGCAAGGGCGAGCAGGGCACCATTCGCCTGTCCGCCTATCACGAGGGCGGCCACATCATCATCTGCATCGCCGACAACGGCCGCGGCCTCAACACCGAGAAGATCAAGGCCAAGGCGATCTCCTCAGGTCTCGTCACCGAGGCCGAGCTGGAGAAGATGAGCGAAGCCCAGATCCACAAGTTCATCTTCGCGCCGGGCTTCTCCACCGCGGCCGCCGTCACCTCGGTGTCGGGCCGCGGCGTCGGCATGGACGTGGTGCGCACCAATATCGACCAGATCGGCGGCACCATCGACATCAAGAGCGTGGCCGGCGAAGGCTCATCCGTCACCATCAAGATCCCGCTGACGCTGGCCATCGTCTCGGCCCTGATCGTGGAAGCCGCCGGCGACCGCTTCGCCATCCCGCAGCTCTCGGTGGTGGAATTGGTGCGGGCCCGCGCCAACTCCGAGCACCGCATCGAGCGCATCAAGGACACCGCGGTCCTCAGGCTCCGCAACAAGCTGTTGCCGCTGATCCACCTGAAGAAGCTGCTCAAGATCGACGACGGCGCGGCCTCCGATCCCGAGAACGGCTTCATCGTGGTGACCCAGGTCGGCAGCCAGACGTTCGGCATCGTGGTCGACGGCGTGTTCCACACCGAAGAGATCGTGGTGAAGCCGATGTCGACCAAGCTGCGCCACATCGACATGTTCTCCGGCAACACCATTCTCGGCGATGGCGCGGTGATCATGATCATCGATCCCAACGGCATTGCGAAAGCGCTCGGCGCCGCCGGTTCCTCGGCCCATGACATGGCCGACGAAGCGGCCGGCCATCACATCGGCAGCGGCGAGCAGACCACCTCGCTCCTGGTGTTCCGCGCCGGCTCGTCCCAGCCCAAGGCAGTCCCGCTCGGGCTCGTCACCCGCCTGGAAGAGCTCCCCGCCGACAAGATCGAGTTCAGCAACGGCCGCTACATGGTGCAGTACCGCGAGCAGCTGATGCCGCTGGTGGCCATGGAAGGCGTCACCATCGCCAGCCAGGGCGTCCAGCCGATCCTGGTGTTCGCCGACGACGGCCGCTCCATGGGCCTCGTCGTCGACGAGATCATCGACATCGTCGAGGAGCGGCTCAACATCGAGGTCGGCGGCTCGTCCTCGGGCATCCTGGGCTCGGCCGTGATCAAGGGCCAGGCCACCGAGGTGATCGACGTCGGCCACTTCCTGCCGATGGCGTTCTCCGACTGGTTCACCCGCAAGGAGATGAAGCCGTCGATGCACTCGCAGTCGGTGTTGCTGGTCGACGACTCGGCCTTCTTCCGCAACATGCTGGCCCCGGTGCTCAAGGCCGCCGGCTACCGCGTCCGCACCGCGCCGACCGCGCAGGAGGGACTGGCTGCGCTCCGCGCCCAGAGCTTCGACGTGGTGCTGACCGACATCGAGATGCCCGACATGAACGGGTTCGAGTTCGCCGAAGTGATCCGTTCCGACAACAACCTCGCCGCGACGCCGATCATCGGCCTGTCCGCGCTGGTGTCGCCGGCGGCGATCGAGCGCGGCCGTCAGGCCGGCTTCCACGACTATGTCGCCAAGTTCGACCGTCCCGGCCTGATCGCGGCGCTGAAGGAGCAGACCGCGGGCGCCGCCGGCGCTTCCGAGCTGAGCCGGGCCGCGGCTT
>NZ_RQIT01000056.1 GCF_003837805.1 Bradyrhizobium sp. RP6
CCGGAAATCTGGACAGGGCGATAAGTGGAGTTTCTGCCTGACGGCGGGCAAGATTGTCCCGCGAATCAGGAGAGACGATGAGCAAACGAGCCCGCCGGCAGCACGCACCGGCATTCAAGGCCAAGGTGGCGTTAGCGGCGATCAAGGGCGAGATGACGCTGGCCCAGCTGGCTGAGCATTTCGACGTACACCCGAACCAGATCACGCAGTGGAAGTCCCAGCTTCAGGGAGCGGCGGCCGAGGTCTTTGGTCCTGGCGCCAACAGAACGAGCGAGCCCGCGGTGGACGTGAAAACGCTGCACGCCAAGATCGGGGAGCTGACGCTTGAGAACGATTCCTAAGAAACGGCATCGCCGACGTTCGGCTCGAACGGCTGGAGAAGAAGCCGAATGCCTTGGCACGCCGATGCAAATTGTTGACCACTCGCGTCCGGTAGCGCGTCTCGTATGACGAGGCCCCGGGATCGACATAGTCCATTCCGTATCGCACAGCATTGTAGAACAGAACTGCGATCTTGCGGGCCGTGGCGGTCACGGCCTTGGCCTTGCCGACGCGCGATGAAAGTCGACTGTAAAAGGCGCCGAGCGCAGTATCGGTGCGTCCGACGGTGACGGCAGCAAGGCGCAGAAGCGCCGCCGCCCGGCCGCCGGATCGGGGTGTTCGGGACGAGAGCCTTTTGCCGCGGAGACCTTGTTGCTCGGCGCCAGTCCCAGCCAGGAGGTAAAATGCTTTGCACTTGGCCACGAGGAGAGGTCGTCAACGCATTCAGCGATCAGCTTCAGCGAGAGGTAAGGACCGCGGCCGTCGATGGTGGTGATGTCTTTTCCCAGCAACGCGAACAGCGCCTCGCGGACGTCGAAAGCTAGAGCGTTCGCCTGATCGGTTCGATTCCGACGCAGCGATGCCCGCGGTGCTGGTCCATGGCCACGACCGCGATGGTTGCTCAGTTCCTTCAACACGGCTTCGATCCGGGCGTCGCAGGCAGATGCCTTCTCGTGGTAGGTGTCGTAAAGCGCAAGTGCCTGCTCGAGCGCAAACAGATGCTCGGCGCGGTAGCTCCCGGTGAGCGCCTTCGCAATCGTCTCGGCACTGGAGTGGCAACTGTAGTGGCGCAAGCACGCCAACGCCTCGGGATCGCGCTCGCCGGCAAGGATCGCGCGTATGATACGCAGGCCAGTCGCGCCGGTGATGTCGGCGACGACGTGGTGGAGCTGAAGATTCATCTCCGTCAAGGCCTTCTGCATATGCTGGATGTGTGAGGCCGCGTACTCCAGCCGACGCTCGCGCTGACGCACGTAGGCTCGCAGTTCGGCAATCTGCCCTTTGGGCTGAAAGCTGGCCCGCAGCAACCAGAATGAATGGAGCCGCTGCAGCCATTGCGCATCGCTGACATCGGTCTTACGCCCCGGCACGTGCTTGGCATCGCGCGCGTTGGACAAGAAACACGGTAAATCCCCGGGCATCGAGAAGCTCGAAAATCGGAATCCAGTAGACGCTGGTCGATTCCATGACGACGGTCTCGACGCCGCATTCCGTAAACCAGTCGACCAGCCGATGCAGATCGGCCGTGAAGGTACCGAAACTGTGGACTGGCTCCGGTGCGCGATCTGCCCTGACGGCCGCCATATGCATGGTGGCGCCAACGTCGATGGCAGCCGCGTTCGGGTGCACCATCGGCATCTTACCGCCGTCCTTCGACTTCGATCTTTTGGGATTCATCTGTAGCTCCTTCTGACTCCGGCGGAAGGGCTGGGCTGCGCAATTCATTCAAATTCCTAAACGGGATCGCCGAGATGGCGTCACCACTCTCAAGTGCGCAACAGCCCATGGACCAGGTTTTTTGACGGGCTCACGTGCCACCAAAATCGTATCGGCCGCTCCCTTCCGGCCGCAGTCTAGCGGTTAGCCGTTTCTATCCCACAGGGGGCGCGCAGCGCCGCGCTCAGTTTTTTAGAAGGCGCGCTCAGCAAAGCCGGCCTGCTGAGCGCAAAGCGATGATCGACCGTGATGACCTGCCGATCACGAAACAGGCGGAAGTTTTGAAGATCAGCCGTGGCAGTGTCTATTATCTACCACGTCCGGTATCGCCCGCCGACCTCGCGATCATGCAACGGCTTGACCGGCTGCATTTGGAGTTTCCCTTCGCCGGTTCGCGAATGTTGCGAGACCTGTTGGCTGCCGAGGCGTGCAAGATCGGCCGCCGGCATGTCAAAACGCTGCTGCGGCGGATGAGGATAGAGGCGCTTTACCGCCGGCCGCGTACCACCAAGCCCGAACCCGGGCCCAAGATCTATCCGTATCTGCTGCGCGGGATGGAGATCACACGCCCGAACCAGGTCTGGGCGATGGACATCACCTACATCCCGATGGCGCGCGGCTTCATCTATCTCGCGGTGGTGCTCGACTGGTTCAGCCGCCGGGTGCTGTCGTGGCGCGTCTCGATCACGATCGAAGCCGCATTTTGCGTCGAGACGCTGGAGGACGCTCTCGCTCGCCACGGCAAGCCGGACATCTTCAACACCGACCAGGGCTCGCAGTTCACGGGCTCCACGTTCACCGGCGTGCTCGCCAGGCATGGCATCGCCATCAGCATGGACGGCCGGGGCGCCTGGCGCGACAACGTGTTCGTCGAGCGGCTGTGGCGCAGCGTCAAATACGAAGAGGTCTATCTGCGCGCCTACGACACCGTGTCCGACGCCCGCGCCTCGATCGGCCGATACTTCGCCTTTTACAATGGCCGGCGTCCCCA
>NZ_RQIT01000057.1 GCF_003837805.1 Bradyrhizobium sp. RP6
GTACGCATACCACGAGGACCGCCTGATTGACGCATGCGCGCGGGTACAGTTAGTTCTATGATCGGCGGGGTGAAGGTCAGGCGGCTTGCTGATCGGTGGGATTGGCTTGGCGCAGGAGCTTCCATTCCCAGGGCAGCAGTTCGTGCAGCCGCGACGTAGGAAGATCGGCGATCCGGGCGAGGACGTCGGCGAGCCAGGCCTTGGGATCGACGTCGTTGAGGCGACAGGTCGTGATCATCGTCAGCATGATGGCGGCCCGATCGGCACCGCGCTGGCTGCCAGCGAAGGTCCAGTTGCGCCGCCCCAAGGCGATGCCTCTCAACGCGCGTTCAGCGCAATTGTTGGTCAAGCAGACCCTGCCGTCGTCGAGGAAGCGGGCGAAGTCGTCCCAGCGCCTGAGCATGTAGTTCATGGGCTTCAGGACCTCGGAGGAGCTCGACAGGGTCTCCCGCTCGCGGAGCAGCCAGTCGTGCATGTCGTCGAGAAGCGGCTTGCTCTGTTCCTGGCGCACGGCGCGCCGGCCGTCGGCACTGCGGCCGTTGATGGCGCGCTCGATCTCGAACAGGGCGTCAAGACGCCTGACCGCTTCCAGCGCGATCGGGGAGACCGGTTTGCCTTTCTGTCCGTCCCGGGCGGCTTTCTCGATGTCAGCCAGTTCGAAGAAGCCCCGCCGCGCATGGGCCAGGCAAAATGCCGGCGTGATCGGCATCGCTTTCCTTTTTGGGTCGAACAACGGCTCGAAGCCGCTATAGCAATCCGCCTGCAGGATACCGCCGAAGACGGCCAGATGCTTCTGGGGATGTTCGCCCCTTCGGTCGCCCGAGGCGTAATAGACCGCCGCCGGCGGCGCAGGTCCGGCGAAGGGCCGATCATCCCGCACATACGTCCAGATCCGGCCGGTCGTGCACTTGCCCTTCGCCAGGATGCGGATGGTGGTGTCGTCGCCATGAAGGCGCTCGGCCGCAAGCACATGACGCTCGATCAGCTGGAACAGCGGCGTGACGGCGAAGGTCCCGTGACCGACCTGGTCGGCCAGCGTCGATAACGGCAGATCGATCCTCTCGGCCTTAAAGCGCACGCTCTGGCGGTTGAGCGGGATATGCATGCCGAACTTGTCGAACAGAATCGTCGCCAGCAATTGTGGGCCGATGAAGCCGCGCGGCGTCGCATGGAACGGTGCCGGCGGCTGGCTGATCTTCTCGCAATCGCGGCAGGTGAACTTCTCGCGTACCGTCTCGATGACCTTAAAGCGACGCGGAATCTCCTCCAGCGTCTTGGTCACATCCTCGCCGACCTTCGCCAACCGCGATCCACCGCAGCAGGCGCAGGTCCTTGGAGCCTCGATGACGACGCGCTCACGTTCGATGTCGTCCGGCCACGGCTTGCGCACCGGCCGCTTGCGCGTGAAGGCGCTCACGCTCTGGGTTTTTGCCGCGGCAGCCTGCGCAGCCAGCTCATTCTCGGTCGCCGTGGTGGCGAGTTCTTCGAGCTCCAATTCCAACTGCTCAAGTAGCCGCGCCGTGCGCTCGGAGCGCTGCCCGTGCAGTTCGCGTTTGAGCTTCTCGATCCGTAGCTCAAGATGAGCGATCAGCACTTCGCTGTCCGACAGCTCCGCCCGCGCGTTGGCGGCATCCGCGACCGCCACATCGCGTTCAGCCTGCAACGCCTCGCGCTCGGCCAGCAGCGCAAGGTAGGCGCTCGCGAGATCCGACGGAAGATCGCTCGGCTTCAATGTCATGAAGCCATTGAATCAGATCGAGCATCAGATTCAAACCCAAAACGATTATCCGACCCGCGTCGGACGCTGGGTTTCTTGCGGATTGCGCCAATCGATCCCGGACAGCAGGTAGCTCAACTGCGCCAGCGAGATCGTTACCGCTTCACCGGCAACCGATGGCCAGATAAACTTTTTTCTCTCGAGTTTTTTTGTGAACAAGCAGGCTCCCTGACCATCGTGCCAGATCACCTTCACAAGATCGCTGCGGCGACCGCGGAAGACAAACAAATGACCGCTGAGCGGTTCTTTGTGCAGCACCTCCTGCACTTGGAGGGCCAGCGATGGAAAGCCTCTGCGCATATCCGTGTAGCCTGTAGCCAGCCACACTCGCACATTCCCTGGTACAGAAATCATCGGCGTCCAAGCACATCGAGGACCCGCGCCAACGCCTCCGGATCGACGTGCGCATCCACCCGGATGCACCGTCGGTTGCCGAGATCGATCTCTATCAATCCAGTACGCGCGGCTGCCGCCGAGCGAACTCGGCCATCAACCGTAGGCAAAAGCTTCGGAGTTTCTTCAGCCGAGGCCGCTACGGCGGCGATCTGCACCGGCGTAAAAGATGGTGCAACTTGTTCCGATGTCCGTGCTTGTCGACGCCAGGTAAACACCAGGCTGGCCGCTACTCCGTTGCGCCGCGCAACCTCAGTTACCTTCGCGCCCGGTGCCAGCGTCTCCTCGACAATCCGTGCCTTGTCGTCCTGCGACCAACGCCGCCGCCGCTCGAGCCCGCCCAAAACTTCGACCCGCATCGCCTGATGACCTTAAAGCTAGACCTAAGGTCACACGCTTCGCGAATTACCACCCGTCACGCAAGACGGTCCTCGTCGGAGCGGTAC
>NZ_RQIT01000058.1 GCF_003837805.1 Bradyrhizobium sp. RP6
CAACTGCGCATCAGAACACCCATCTGGCTATGTGATTGAAGAGAAGAGATTTTGTTGAGCGGGATGCGATCCCGCGGGGTATTTTGGGTTCTGTCGCGCTCGTTCGGCGATAGATCGAGCAGCAGTTGTTATCAGCGAGGTGCGGGCGAAGATCCAAGGACCATCCGGAAGAGGATGGATGGATTCGATCTCGCCGGCTTCAGCGGCCAGCCGGAGCGTCTTGGGCGCGATCTTCAGGAGCTTTGCGGCGTTGCCAAGGTTGAGCCATGGCTCGATCCCGTCCTCGGCAGGCTTGAACACCGGGATGTGGTAGTTCGAGCGCATTGATGTGACGCGCTCGCGGGTCCAGCGATTGCCGTTGCCGGTCTTGAGGCCGTTGCGATTGAGGAGGCCGGCAATCAGATCGTCGCTGGCGATCAGCACCAGTTGACGCACGGCCTGGACGATATCGGCCGAGGTGCTGTTGCGCTGTCCGCGCCGGCACTTCGGCAAGCGCAACTCGCTGTGGGCGCCCCCCACCCAATGAACGATGAGAACGATCTCCGAGGCCGCGTCGTCGATATCGGCCACGACCTCATGGATGAGGGTGCGCACAATGCGCTTCTTAAGACGAGCATCCGTCGTCCGCGCATCCCAGACCGTTTTGAGGTTCGAGGCCAGAACGCCGAACGAAGCTGGATCAGCAAGGGGTGCGGGCGTCGCCACATCATGCATGGCGATCTTGGCCTCAACCTCCGCCGCGTGAGCGAGCGCCCTGTTCCAGCGCGCTTCCAGCTCACTGGCCACCAGCCGGTTCGCGGGATCAGCGGCATCGTATTGCCGGAAAGCCCTGTCGGCGGCATAGCGCGCCGCTTCGAGGTCGCGACTGAGAGCATCGCGTACCTGATCGCGCCGCTCCCTGGCTCCCTTGGCGGCAGCGGTTGCGGCGGCGACAGCGCCCGGACCGACGACTCCAAGCAGCGATTCCTCGATGGCGTCATCGACGCGCAGTCCGCCGAAGGCGATGCAGTGGGCCCCGCCATTATCCATCCAGGCACGGCTGCAGCTGTAGCGCGGGATATGGTTTTCCATGCCGGAGTAGCGGAGTGTGAGCTTACGACCGCAGCGCTTGCAGCGGATCAGACCGGCCAGCAACGCGTCACCATGCTTGGGCGCGCCGTGATGCCGACTGGTGGGAACATTGCTGCTGACCATGGTGCGAATCGCCTCGAACTTCTCCCAGCTCACATACCCTTCGTGAGTGTTGGGCTTCAGCGTCAGCCATTCGTTCCGCGCCTTGCGGCGGATCTTCACGCGCACGCCCGCGGTGCCATATCCCGCCGCCACAGCTGTCTTACCATAGGCATAGGCGCCGCCGTAGACCGGGTTCTCAATGATCCGGTGGATGGCAGAGTAGTTTGGTCGCCGCCAGGCCGTGTCGCCGTTGGTCTGCTTCACCGGAAGATCGAGATTGTACTCGTGGAGCCAGCAGAGCGCCTGACGCGCGCTTCCCAGTTCCTCGACCTTGTCGAACACCAGCTTGATCGCCTCCTGGACACGCCGATCCGGGTCTTTCTCATAACGATCGCCGGCCTTCACGAAGCCGACGGGCGCTGTCACAACCAACTCGCCCCGGCGCGCCTTCTCGTAGCGTGCCGAGAGCGAGCGCTGGCGCAACAGATCCAGCTCGTACTCGTTGAGGCTGCCCTTGAGCCCGAGCAGCAGGCGGTCGTTGCCGTGTCTTGGCGCATAGATGGTCTCTTGATCGACCAGAACGGTGTCGACCACGCGGCACATCTCGATGAGTTGCTGCCAATCCCGGCTGTTGCGGGCGAAGCGCGAGACCTCGCGGGCGCAAACCGCACCAACCTTGCCAAGGCAAACCTCCGCTACCATCCGCTCAAAACCAGCGCGTTGTATGCCGCCGGCGGCTGAACGACCGAGATCATCATCGATCACTTCAACCTCTGACCACCCGAGAGCCGTCAGCCGGTCCCGCATGGCGTATTGCAGCGCGCTGCTCTCGCGATTGTGCAACACCTGATGGGCCGAGGATTGACGCACGTAAAGAATCGCCTTGCGCTCCAGATGATGAGGCCTGACCTTGTCAGAGATCATGATCGACCTCCTTCGCGGGCAGCGTTGCTGTCCTCGCAGCATGGTCGAGGATCAACTGCGTCATCAGGCTCGTGAGGGCCGCCCGGGCTTCCGCCGGCAACTCCAGCCATGCGGGCGCGCCGATGGCGCCGTTTGACAGGCCACTCCCGAACAGATCCATCTGCGGCTGCGGCTGCGGCCGCGG
>NZ_RQIT01000059.1 GCF_003837805.1 Bradyrhizobium sp. RP6
ACGCGCGCGTCTCTTCCTGGAGAAGATCGCGCGTGAGAACCGCAGGCTCTTTGTGCATTGGCAACTCGGCGATGGCGGCAAGCTTGCCTGATGGGAGCCGGGTGAGGCGAGAGTCTCACGCCCGGTTCTGCGAGAGGCTGGAGGTGAAATCCCTCCGGCCTACTCACTTGGTGCCGGTGCTGGCCAAGGGCAAGACCGATACGGCACGGTGCTGGATCTACGTCCGGGACGATCGGCCGTTTGGCGGCGCCGGGCCGCCGGCGGCGATATTCTACTACTCCCGCGACCGTAGGGGCGAGCATCCCCAGGCGCATCTGGCGGGGTATGCCGGCATCCTGCAGGCCGACGCCTATGACGGGTACAACCAGCTCTATCTGGCGGGACGCCACCCTGGACCGATCCGGGAAGCGGCGTGTTGGGTCCATGCGCGGCGCCCGTTCTTCGCCATGGCCGATATCGAAGAGAATGCGCGTCGCAAGGCCACCGGCAAGCAGGAGCCCCGAAGAGCGTCTGGAGATGCGACGGACGCTAAGCCGGCCTCTGGTCGAGGATCTGCAGGTCTATATGCGGGAGCAGCTCGCCAAGCTGTCCCGTGGGCACGACCTGGCCAAGGCGTTCAACTACATCCTGAAGCGATGGGCGAGCTTCACGCTGTTCCTGCAGGACGGACGAGTCTGTCTCTCCAACAATGCCGCCGAAAGAGGCTTGCGAGGCATCGCTCTTGGACGAAAATCCTGGTTGTTCTGCGGCTCTGATCGCGGCGGACGGCGCGCGGCGTCCATGTATAGCTTGATCATCACGGCCAAAATGAATGGCGTCGATCCGCAGGCCTGGCTCACGGATATCCTTGCCTGCATCGCCGTCCGCCCAGCTCACCGGCTGGACGAGCTTCTGCCCTGGAATTGGACGCCGGCATCTGCGTTCCCCGCTCGAGCGGCATGACCACGCACGTCAACAAAGTTCATCACGTCACCACCCTCACCCAGGTCGCAAAAGACCTCGGTGAAGACGAAGACTGGCTGCGCGACATTACCATCGGCGTTCACCGACTTTGGCATCGAAAACCTGATCGAGCTCGTCAGGTTCTATAATGGAGATCGAGGACGGCCTGATCTGGGTCTATGGCGTCGGCGAAGATGGTGTGCAGGCCGTTGGCAACGGAAATGATCCAACCAGCCTGCGGCCTACGCCGGATGCGTACGCTAGAGAGTTCGAGCGCTTCGTTTCCCCGCACTGGCTGCTCCCGGCAGATCGGCCCGTGCTGCCAGTCTACATCATTGGACTGGTGCAGAACGACTAGAAGGGTACAGGGTGGACCCGGTAAAGTGACCCTCGAAAACTGTTGCGGGGGGATGTCCCGATCAATGTTGAACTACGTCGGGCCGGCATTTCCGAATGAATGTTATGCGGCCCTCGTGAATCGAGCACGCCGATCTTTTGGCGAATGTCGGCGGGGAACGCCGGAATGGGTCATCGTCGCCGGCAGGCTTGCAAGCGATTCCGTGGCCCCAGGCTCACCGCAAGCTTGAGGATCTGCAGCGCGTTCAGGAATTTCACCGCCGCCTCCGTGCCGCCGACGATGTCGAACGAGAACGTCGCCCCCGCGCCGAGGCATTGCCGCGCGAACACGCGGCGCCGGAGAGCGAGTCCTGCTCGTGATGACCGAGGTAATGCACCTTGGCGACCTTCGGGTGGTCGCGCAAAAAGTCCGCCACGAGCCGCGCATTCGCATCGGCTTTCTTCATCCGCAGGCTGAGCGTCTCGAGCGAGCGGTTGATCATCCAGCAGGAATGCGGATCGAGCTGGGTGCCGATGGCGCCGCGCAGCGCCTTGATGCCTTTCATGATCGCTTTCGATCCGAGCGCGGCGCCCGCGATCAGGTCGGAATGGCGCCGACATACTTGCTCAGCGAATACAGCGACAGGTCCGCGCCGTGCTCGATCGGCCGCTGAAACACCGGCCCGAGCAGCGTGTTGTCGCAGGCGATGATCGGCGTGTGTCCCTGCGCCTTGCCGATGGCATCGACGATGCGGCGGATCATTGCGAGGTCGACGAGGCCGTTGGTCGGATTGGCGGGCGTCTCGATCAGGATCATCGAAACCCGTCCCCTCCC
>NZ_RQIT01000005.1 GCF_003837805.1 Bradyrhizobium sp. RP6
CGCCATGTTGGTCGATGCCCAGGTCTCGTCAATGAAGACGAGGCGATCCCGGTCGAGCTTGTCCTGACGCTCGCGCCAAGCCTCGCGCCCCTTCAAGACATCCGGACGGTCCTGCTCTGCGGCATGGGCAGTCTTTTTTTGCGCGTGATCTTGTGACGCGCGAAGAAGCGGCGGATCGTGCCATAGCCGAAGGATAGGCCTTGTTTGCTCAAGCTATGCCGCAATTCCTCGATGGTGATATCGGGTGAAGCCTCCAGCAGAGCCATGATCGTCGCCTGATGGGCATCAATGCGGTGAGACTTGCGATCGCCCCCTTGAGCCCTCGGCAGGGCATCGCCTTGCTTGCGCTCACGCGTTCGCCAGCGGCTTACGCTCGCCGGACTGACGCCAAATCGCTCGGCAGCCTGCCGGCCTGAAACGCCCCCTTCAATACAGCCGAGAACGCGTTCACGAAGATCCATCGACAACGGTTTCGCCATGCCCGCCGGCCTCCCAGTCCCCGGCAGACAGTTTGAATCATTAAACCGCTGATTTGGGAATCCCAAACGATTGAGTCAGGTAGGCTACGCTCTAACTGTAGAATATGCCGCCGTCTACATTGAGGGCCTGCCCCGTTACGAACGCGGAATCGTCCGATGCGAAGAACGCCACAGGACCGACGACGTCGTCCGGTTGCCCGAGCCGGTGAAGGTCCGTGACCTTCTCGAAATAGGCAACTCGTTCGGGATCGCGGAGATTGTTCATCCCCATCTCGGTCACGATGATGCCTGGACACACGGCATTGACGGTGATGCCGTAACCTCCGAACTCCATGGACGAGACGCGCGTGAAGCCGACCACGGCCGATTTCGATGCAGCATAGTGGGACTGCCCCGGACCGCCCGTTCGGGCGGCGAGCGAAGCGATGTTGACGATCCGCCCGTACTTGCGTTCCTTCATATGCGCCACCACGGCCTGGGTCATCTGGAAGACACCGCGCGTGTTGACGGCGAAGGTCTGATCCCACGTGTCGGGCGTCAGCTCGTCGATCGTCGCCAACCTCAGTATCCCTGCGTTGTTGACGAGAACATCGATATGCCCAAGGCCACTCACCGCTCCGGCCACGGCCCGCCTGCAGTCGCCGATGTCGCTGACATCGCCCAGCACCGGGATGCAGCGGCCGCCCAGCTCCCTGACCTCGGCGACGGTCTCAAGGAGAACCTTCTCCTGGGCAGCGATGTCGGTCAGCGCGAGATCGTAGCCGCGCTTGGCGAGGCCAATGGCTATCGCGCGGCCAATTCCGCGGCTCGCTCCCGTTACGATCGCATGTCGGGCCATGTTGCGTTCTCCCCTGTTGTTCGGATGAATGGTTTTCACTGGAGTGAAGAGATTAGGCGCGAGCAGGCTTGCGGACCGGGAGGGTGTTCATGGCATTCACGGTGTCCTCGAACGATACGAGATTGGCGCCTGAACCCAGGCCCGTCGCGACGATCGCGGACGTCGCTGTCGCAAGCTTGGCGCAGTCGAGCAGATCCCAGTCGCGGACGAGACCCGCGATGAAGCCGCCGGTGTAGGAATCGCCGCATCCCGAGGTATCGCGAACCGCGACCTCGAAGGCCGGCACGGTGAACTGGCGTCCGTCGCGCGTCATCACGAACGAGCCGTCGGCGCCCATGGAGATAGCGCAGGCTCCCGCGCCCTTCTCGATGAAGAACCGCGCGCATGCGGCGGGATCGGCGGTCCCGACCATCGCATTGGTCTCGTCGATGCTCGGCATGAAGAAGTCGACATAGGGCATTAGCGGCTCGACCAGCGTCAGCGTTTCACTCCGGGCCTGGATCAGATCGAGCGTCGTCGTGCATCCGGCCGCCTTCGCGTCTCGCAGCAGCGCGACGGAAGGCGCGCCATCCATCGCCAGCAGGGAGCCGACTCCCCCGAGATGCAGGACCTTGCTCCGGCAAGCCGCCTTCTGCACCTCGGGCGAGATGCGCCAGCGGGCCGAGGCGCCTCTTGCATGCATGACCGGACGTGAGCCGTCGGGCCGGATAGGCAGAATGGTTGCAGACGTCGGACTGTCGGCCATCCGCTCCATGAGCGAGGTGTCGATGCCCTCGCGCTCCAGCGCGTTCAGCATCCAGTCCGCCTTCTCGTCGGAGCCGACGGCGCCAACCGCGAGCGCTTTCAGACCGAGACGCGCGCAGGGCACAACCGTGCCGCCGGCGGTGCCGGCGACCGCGAGCCGAATTTCCTCGATCAGCAGGCGGCCGCCACCGGGCGGAATCTCGGTCACCGGGACGCCCAGAATGTCCAGAATGTAGGTGCCGCAAACGCTGACGTCGTGAGAGTAAGCCATGAATTTCTCGCAGAGATTTTTGGATTTGATCTGATCTAGCCGGACTGCGCGGGAGCCTTGGATGCGCCCTCGCGATCACGCAAGCCGTACTGCCCCCATCGCTTCAAAATGCTGTCGATTTCCTCGTCCGGCAGCAGCGGAGGAGAACCAAGCTGAAGACAGCCGTGATACTGCTTGGCGAGCACCTCGACCTCCACCGCGAGCCACATGGCCTTGCGCAAATTGGGACCGACGGCGATCAGCCCGTGATGTGCGAGCAGGCAGGCACGGCGATAGCGAAGCGCGTTCAGGGCCGCCTGCGACAGCTCCGCCGTGCCGTATTGCGCATAGGGCGCGCAAGGAATGTCGTTGCCGCCGGCAGCGGCGATCATGTAGTGAATCGCGGGGATCGAGCGATTCATGATCGCGATGATCGTGCAGAAGATCGGATGAGCGTGAACGACGGCGCCAACCTCCTGCTTCGATCTCAGGATGTCGAGGTGAAAGCGCCATTCGGTCGAGGGAACGTTGCCGGCCGATGCGGTCCAAGAGCCGTCCCATTTCATGGCCACGATGTCTTCGGGCTTCATGCGGTCGTAAGGAAGTCCGGACGGCGTCAGCAGGATGCCGTCGTCGGTTCGAACGCTGATGTTTCCGGACGTTCCCTGGTTGATGCCCTGCGCCGCCATCTCGCGACACGCATCGATAATGGCTTGACGAAGTTCGAGCTCCGTATCGCAGTCGCTCATGCCCTGTTTCCGATTCGCGTTCATGCACTTGCTCCGAGCTGGACCTGGCGGTCGACCAACAGCCACGTGGCTCGCGCGGTCGCCAGCACCTCCCGCTCCGCATCGAGCAAGGCGCTTTCGGCAAAGAGCTTGCGGCCTTCCCGCCCGGTCGGCCACGCCACCACCACGCATCGATCTCCGGGACGCGGCCGGCGATCGATCCGAGCGGCCATGCGTCCGAGCAGGGCCGTCTCGTCACCGTTCAATCCGAGGTGACGGGCGCCCACGCTGCAATAGCCGGTCGGGCAATCGAGAGCGGCCCAGACGAATTCCGGCGCGACATAGCCATCCTCACCGGACAGGCTGCCATGAGGTACCCAGGAAGCCGCGAACACGACGGGCTTGCCCGGGACTGCCCCCGCCTGCAGCGGACCTGCAAAGATCCGGAGACCGTCGCCATGGCCACGTGCGGGGCCGCAGACGAAGCATCCCGGAAGGTTGTGTGTCTGCTCGTCGTAGGGTGTTCTGCCGACTGCCTCTTCGGCCGCCGCATAGCTCACCCGGGGAATGCCCGACACATCAATGCCTGCTGCACGCGCCGTCGCGAGCAGCCCGCCGTTTTCGAGCAAGTCAATCCCGCCGTCGGCCTTCGTCAGCACGTCGAGCGGCTGCTCCAGTGGCGGCGGGGCGCGCAACGTCACTTCGGCGTCGCCGACGATGTGCCTTGCGAGACATCCGCAAACGTAGCCTCCGTTGCCGGAGTTGGGCGGGCCCCGGAAGCGTCTGTCGATGACCAGAGATACCATTGCAGTTCTCGTCCGCGGCGCTCAGCGTCCAATCGCGAAGAACTCGTCGTTCGGACGCATGCTGGTGACGTTGGCGAGGCGGTTCGACATGCCGAAGAATGCAGCGATGGCGGCAATGTCCCAGACGTCCTCCTCGGTGAATCCGTGTCCCTTGAGATCGACGATGTCGGAGTCGTCCACCTCATAGGCGCGCGCCGAGACCTTCATCGCGAAATCAAGCATCGCCCTCTGCCGTGCCGTGATATCGGCCTTACGGTAGTTGACGGCGATCTGGTCTGCGATCAGCGGATTCTTCGCGCGCACGCGCAGGATGGCGCCGTGTGCGACGACGCAATACTGGCATTGATTGGCGCTGCTGGTCGCGACAACGATCATCTCGCGCTCGGCCTTGGTGATCGGTCCGGGCTTGTCCATCAGAGCGTCGTGATAGGCGAAGAACGCCCGGAACTCGTCAGGACGATGCGCGAGTGTCAGGAAGACGTTGGGGACGAAGCCGGACTTCTCCTGAACCGCCTCGATCCGCGAGCGGATATCCGTAGGGAGCGTTGCGATGTCGGGGACGGGAAAGCGGCTGATGGCGGGCGCAGACATGTTCCAAGCTCCTGTTAGACTGCCGCGAGCGCGACGAGCGTTTCCTGATAGGCCTCGAACGCATCGCGCCGATCGGCGGCGTACGGCTCGACTCGCACGAGGCTGGTATGGGCCGAACAGCCCTGGCCGAATTGGGACGTGCCGATATCGAGCGTGAGCACGTTCGGATTGCCGGCGATTTCCAGGCCGCTATTACCTGTCGGCGTGAACCAGGCACCAGTCGGAAGCACCAGTACGCCCTGACGGACCCTCTCGGTGATCTCTGCCGTCGCAAGGCACTCCCCGCGACCGTTCCAGATGCGGATCGTTCGGCCGTCAGCGATGCCGAGAGCCGCCGCGTCGTCAGGATGAAGGCGAGCCTGTTCGCGGCCATTGCGCTTCATCGCCCGGCTCGATGCGCCGGTTTCGAGCTGACTGTGAAGACGGCCGGCCGGCTGGTGCGAGATGAGGTGCATCTGGCCGGCGTCGGCGGCGTTGCCGAGCCATTCGGCCGGCTCGATCCACGCGGGATGCGGTCGGCAGTCGGCATAGTCCAGCCTGGCCAGAGTCTCGCTGCCAAGCACGATCTTTCCGCTTTCGGTCCTGAGCGCATGCGCCTCCGGCTCGTTGCGGAAGTCGGCCAGGAAGGTATGCTCTGCCTTGACCGGGCAGCGGGCATAGCCGGCTTCCCAGAACGCATCGAAATCCGGCATCGCGAAGCCGAAGCGCTGCGAGGCGTCGCTGCGGCAGGCTTCGTAGAGATGCCTGACCCAGCCCATTTCGTCCCGGCCCTCGTTGAACCGATCGGCCACCCCGAGCTTGCGTGCGATCGCGTCGAAAATGGCGAAGTCGGAGCGGGATTCGCCCAGCGGCTCGATGGCCTTCTTCATCGCCAGGATGAAGTCGGAGCGCCTGTTGCCGGCGAGATCGTTGCGCTCGATCGACGTGGTGGCCGGCAACACGATGTCGGCGCGCTGGGCCGTCGCGGTGAACATCGGATCCTGCACGATGATCGTCTCGGGCCTCGTCCAGGCTTCCGACAGGCGATTGAGGTCCTGATGATGGTGGTAGGGATTGCCGCCCGCCCAATACACCAGCCTCGTATCCGGATAGGTGCGGATCTCGCCTTCGTAACTGAACGGCCTGCCGGGATTGAGCAGCATGTCGCTGATCCGCGCCACCGGAATGAAGCTGTCGATGGGCCTCGTCAGCTGTGAAATGGCAGGAGACTTGCCGAGGTTGATCGGAGCCCCGACGCCGCCAAGGGACGCGTAGCCGTAGCCGACGCCGCCGCCCGGCAATCCGATCTGGCCGACCACCGATGCAAGTCCGAGCGCCGCCCAGAACGGCTGTTCGCCATGATGGGCACGCTGCAGGCTCCAGCTCACAGTCAGCATGCTGCGCGTGTCGACCAGTCGGCTTGCAAGCGCCACGATCTTGTCCGCATCGAGGCCGCAGATGTTCGCGGCCCACACAGCGTCCTTGCGCACGCCGTCCGTTTTGCCTTCCAGATAGCCAAGCAAGCGATCCGCGCCGCTGGTACAGCGCGCGAGGAAATCCGTATCGTGCCGGCCCGCCTTCACGATCTCGCCGGCAAGGCCGAGCATCAGTGCCGTGTCTGTGTTCGGCCGGATCGGCCACCATTCGGCGTTGACCCAGTCGGGCAAATCGTCCTTCAGCGGCGAGACGTGGATGATCTTGACGCTGCGTTCGACGATCTGCTTGAGATAGGTCTCGAGCCGATGGCTGCCGATGCCTCCGGCCTCGTTTTGCGCGGTTCGCGGCGACAGAGCGCCGAACACCACCAGCGTCTCGGTGTGCTGCGCGATGGTGTCGAGCGTATTGGCGCGGCCACCGCATGCATCGTCGTTGCCGAGCGTGTGCCGCAAGATCACGGGACCTGCCGCGATGGAATAGGTGTCGACGTGCCTGGTGAAGCCGCCAACCAGGTTGAGCATGCGCTTCAGAAGCGATGAGGCATGGTGCAGGCGGCCCGAGTTGGTCCAGCCATAGGAGCCCGCGAAGATCGACGCGTTGCCGAACGTGCCCGCCACACGGCGCACTTCGTCCGCAACCAGCGTCGTCGCCTCGTCCCAGCTGACCGGCACGAATTTCTCGCGGCCACGTCCGCGGCGATCGCTCCTCTCGCGCTTGTCGAGCCAGCCCGAGCGAACCATCGGCCGCAGCACGCGCCGCTCGGGATTGGCCCATTCGGCAATGGAATGGATGATCGGGGAAGGCGCCGGATCGTGCTCGAACGGCTCGACGCCGACGATGCGATCGTCCTCGACGAGGATGGTGTAGGCACCCCAATGGCTGCAATGCGGGACCCGCTTGATCCTGCTCATGCGTCGACCGTCCCAAGATCGCGCCGCATTTGCGCGGCGAATTCGGGATAGGTCTCGGCGAGCTCGTCGAACACGCGACCGCGGAGCAGGTCGAGCGTCGCTCGATCCGGCAGCGCGGTCTGCTGCGGCGCGGCGTCATGCTCGAACCGAAAGCCGGTCGCTTGCTTGATCTCCGCAAGATCGTGCCCTGGGTGAACACTTTCCAGCTCGAACCCCGGCCGCGTCTTGTCGAATCGAAAGAGTCCCTTGCCGGTCAAGAGAGCAACGGGGCCGCCGCTCCGGAAGACTCCCTCAGGACTGACGCCCGGGGCACTGATGAAGTCCACCTTCTCGACGAAGACGCGCGGCGTATGCTCTTCGCGGAAGAGGATGACCCGCGGCACGACAAAGTAGAGATAGGCCGACCCGAACGAGCCGGGCCAGCGCACACTCGAACGCGGATAGTCGCCGGCGCCGACGAGGTTCACGTTGCCGAAGCCGTCGATCTGGCCGCCGCCGAGGAAGAACGCATCGATTCGGCCCTGACCCGCGCAATCGAACAGCTCGGCCGAACCGTTGGTGAAGAAATTATGCTCGACAGAGCCGAGAATGGAGATGCGAGGACCGACGGCGCCGCCCGCTTCCTTCATTGCACGCAGCAGCATCGCGCCGGCCGCAGGAATGGGAGATGACGCTCCGACCGCGACATGCCTGACACCGTCGAGCAGCCGCGCGATCGTGCAGATCAGCACTTCGCGAGGGAGAACTTCGGCCATCACGCGGGCTCCATCTGCGCCTGCGCCATATAGGCAGAGAAGCCGTCGGTCGTTCGCGCCGCCTTCGCATAGCGTGCGATCTCCGCGCTGTCGGCCGGATACTCGCCCCACAGACCGTAGGGCCATGCGCCCTTCGGTGCGCGCGCGACTGCCGTGACGTAGAGTGCCGGCAGCACGCCGGCAGCGCTCATCTCGTCGGCGAGCAGACTTTCCTCGACGATGCGCTCCACCGTGACCAGAACGGTGCGCGAAGCGTAGGCCATGGCGGCAAGCTCGCGGCGCCGTCCGATCCAGACATTGCCGAAGCGATCAGCTATGGGCACGTGGAAGATCGTGACGTCGGGCTTGATGGCTGGGATCAGGACGATCGGATCGCCCCCGTCAGCCAGCGGATTGTCAATCACGCGCCAATCGTCGCGATGGCGGAGCAGATCCGTTCCGATCAGCCCCCGGAGCGGCATGAAAGGACTGCCCTTCTGCGCCGCCATCAGGCCCGCATGGATGGCGGGGCACGTCGCGTCCTTCAGTCGAACCGCGCCATCCTTGACGGCCGCATTGAACCGGGGCGCTCCACCCGCTTCGCCGAGCGAGACGGCGCTGGTCTCCACCGTCCGGACCAGACCTGCTCCGACAAGCTGGTCGACCTGCAATCCGCCGGTCGGCACGCAGACGAGGTCGAGATCGCCCGCGCCATGCTCGATGATCGGCCGCGTCATGGCCATGGAGACGCCGGCGTAATCGACCGGCAGCGCCACGCGCATGCCCGGCTCGATATGCTTCGCCATTGCGCGAGGCTCGCTCAACACCATCATCCTCCCCAACATTGTTCTATATTGTAGAACAGTATTCCAAATAAATGTTAGACGGATCTGAACGCGACTGTCAATCTGGGTTTACCGGGGAGGCCTTTGTTTGCAGGGCATCTCGCCTGCACAGACGATCGCGGCGGCGCGCCTCTGCGCCGCGACTGAACGGCGCGACTTGACAAGCGCGCGCGGCGCGCCAACAATAATTGGAATATCGTTCTACAATATAGAACAGACGGGGAGGAGAAAATGGGTGAGCCCGCGGCTCTGCGCACGACGCGCTCCGGCGAAGTAGGCGCTCGGACGGCGCCGAGCGGCCGCCCCCTGGAGCGCGGCACCATCGGATCGAGCATCGCAGTCCGCGACGCGGTGAAGCGATACGGCAGCTTTCATGCGGTCGACCGGATCAGCATCGACATCGAACCGGGCGAATTCATCACGCTTCTCGGCCCTTCCGGCAGCGGCAAGACGACGCTGCTCAACCTCGTGGCCGGATTCCAGAGCCTCGACAGCGGCGAAATTCTCGTTGACGGAAAGCCGGTCCACAATGTGCCCACGCACAAGCGCGGCTTCGGCATGGTCTTCCAGAGTTACGCGCTGTTTCCGAACATGACGGTGAGCCAGAATGTCGCGTTTCCGCTCCGCATGGCGGGCGTCGATCGGGCAACCACGGATCGACGCGTCGCCGAGACGCTGGAAATCATGCGCCTGACGGAGCACGCGACGAAGTCCCCCTCGCAGATGTCGGGCGGACAGCAACAGCGCGTCGCAATCGCGCGCGCCATCGTCAGGAGGCCGAGGGTCGTGCTGATGGACGAACCGCTCAGCGCCCTCGACAGGCGGCTGCGCGAGTCGATCCAGATCGAGATTCGCGACCTGCACCGGACCATCGGCAGCACGATCCTGTTCGTCACCCATGACCAGGGCGAAGCCCTGACCATGAGCGACCGCATTGCGGTGCTCAACGCCGGCAAGATCGTCCAGATCGGCCGTCCGCTGGACATCTATCGACATCCGACCGATCGCTTCGTCGCCTCGTTCGTCGGCGAGAGCAATCTGATCGAGGCGGAGATTCTGCAGAAGCGCGGATCGACGCTGACGATGAAGAACCGCGCGGGATACGTGTTCAACGCCGAAAGCCGGGACACGATCGACGTCGGGCGCGCAACCGTGCTGGTGCGCCCGGAACGCATCGCCGTGTCGAACGAGCCAACCGCAAACTCCACGCGCGTCAGCGTCACGTCTGCGATCTTCCTCGGCGAGATCCTGCGGATCGAGGCGAACATGGAGGGCGGAGAGCCGCTCCTGATCAGGTGTACCGACATGGCCGTTCGGCCCCTGCCCTCCGTCGGGGATCGCCTGCACGTGAGTTGGGGCGCCGCGGACTGCTGGGTGCTTGCATGACCTCGGCATCGATCGGCGTCCAGGCGGACCGTCCTGCGGAGCTTGATCTCGTCAGGAGGTTGAAAGATCCGGCGCTGCTGCTCCTGCCGGCGCTTGCCTTCCTGGCCTTCATCTATCTCCTCCCGCTGATCGATCTCATTCGCATCAGTGTCAGCGGACCATCGTGGTCGTCGTATTTCGCTCGGGTGTTCGCGATCCCGCTCTATTGGGATTCGCTGGTCCGCACGATGCAGATCTCGGTGACCGTCGCGGGTCTGTGCCTGCTGTTCGGATATCCGACCGCGCTGCTGATTCACCGCAGTCGCGGCATTGCCCAGGTCCTGATCGCGACCGCGATCGTGTTGCCCTATTTCATCGCCATCCTGATCCGGACTTACGCGTGGATGGTCCTGCTCGGCCGCAACGGGCCCGTCAACAAGCTGCTGGTTTCGGTCGGCATATTGAGCGAGCCGGTGCAGCTTCTCTTCAACCGCGGCACGGTGCTTCTCGGCATGACCGCGGTGCTTCTGCCGCTGATGGTGCTGACGATCTATTCCAGCGTGGCGCGCCTCGATCAAAGCCTGACCCGCGCAGCGCTGGCCAGCGGCGCCGGGCCCATTGCGGCTTTCTGGCGCGTGTTGCTGCCGCTGACCCTGCCCGGGATGGGCGCCGGCTTCCTGCTGGTCTTCGTCGCTGCCATCGGCTTCTTCATTACGCCGACCCTGCTCGGGGGGCCCAGCGACCAGATGTTTGCCATGCATATCACCCAGCAGGCGGACTCGGTCACGTCGGAAGGATTCCTGCAGGCCTTGGGCGTGGTGCTGCTGACGATCACGTTGGCTGTGGTCGCGGTGGCCGGACGCTTCCTCGGCTTTGAGTTCATCTGGGGCGGCCGCAAGCTGACCGAGGCCGCACCGACGACGACTGATCGCCACGCCGCCGATGCCGGGCGCCGCAGTTTCGGCGCCTCAGCTGCCGACCTGATCGGCTGGCCGCTTCTGAGACTGTTCGGACGGCTGCCGGCGAGCTTCGGGACCTGGACGGTTCGCCTCATGGGCGGACTGGTCATTACCATTCTCATCCTGCCGATCATCGTGGTGATGATCATTTCCTTCAGTAGCGCAAGCTATCTGACCTTCCCGCCGCCGGGCTTCTCATTTCGCTGGTATGAGCAGTTCTTTTCCGATTCGAACTGGATGCGGGCGTTCTGGACGTCCCTGGTCGTCGCGGCGATGTCGGCCGGAATCGCGATCGTGCTGGGCGCGTCGGCCGCCCTCGGCATCGTCAGGAGCAGCATTCGCGGCAAATCCACCATCATGCTGCTGCTCGTAAGTCCGATCATCGTCCCTCCGGTCGTGCTCGGCCTGTCGCTCTACAGCCTGTTCCTGCGTTTCGATATGGTCGGCTCGGTCTTCGGCCTCGCCGCGGCGCATGCGATCGGCGGCCTTCCGCTCGTCGTGGTGATCCTGTCCGCCTCGCTTCAAGGCGTCGATACCAGGCTCGAACAGGCCGCCGCCGTCCATGGCGCATCGTTCCCGACGGTGTTCCGCCTGGTGACGCTGCCGGCCATCATGCCGGGCCTCGCCGCCGCGACATTCTTCGCCTTCCTGCACTCGTTCGACGAGCTGGTGCTGACGCTGTTCCTGTCGAGCGCCGAGCTGAAGACACTCCCGCTGATGTTGTGGGGCGACATCAACTATCGGCTCAATCCGGTGCTGGCCGTGGTCTCGACGCTGGAGGTGCTGCTGGTGGTCGCAGGGCTCGTCCTTGCACGACCCGTTCTCGCGACGTCGCGCAAGGCGACGTGACGCAGATCGATTTCAACTGGAGGAAAGAGAAAATGCTGGGAATGAAACGCTGGCGACGATCGGTTTCCGTATTGGCCTCGGCCCTGTGCATCGCAATGGGGACGGGCCTGGCTCAGCCTCAGAGCAACGTCGTGATCATGCAGGATCCGGGCGGAGGATATGGCGATGCATTGCGCAAGGTCATGTACGATCCGTTCGAGAAGGCGACCGGCATCAAGGTGGTCACCGTCCAGGAGGCGCGTAGCGGCCCACGCATCAAGGCTCAGGCCGAGGCCGGCAAGGCGCAATGGGACCTGACGTTCATCTTCGATCAGGAGACCAAGCTGCTCGGCGACTGTTGTCTCGCCGACATCGACTATTCCAAGCTGTCCGACGCGGCCAAGCAGACGCTGGCGGCCATGCCGGACAATCTGAAGCGCAAGAAGGGCGTGGCGCTCCAGGTCATCGGCGTCGGCCTCGTCTACAACAAGGACAAGTACAAGGGCGAGAACGTGCCGACCAGCTGGGCCGACTTCTGGGACGTGAAGAAATTCCCCGGCCGGCGCTGCATGCCCGCCTGGCCGCGTTTCGTCTTCGAGGCGGCGCTGATGGCCGACGGCGTGGAAAAGAGCAAGCTCTACCCGATCGACATGGAGCGGGCGCTGAAGAAGGTCAAGGAGATCAAGCCGCACATCGCCAAATGGTGGACGACGTCCGCACAGCCGCCGCAGCTTCTGCTCGACGGTGAGGCCGACATGTGCATGGCCTACACCGGCTCGATGAGCAAGCTGGCCCTGGAGGGCGCCCCGATCGAGCTGACCTTCAATCAGGGCTTCGTCTACTACGACTTCTTCTCGATCCCCAAGGGAGCGCCGAACTACGATAACGCGCTGAAGCTGCTGTCCTGGCGGCTCGAGCCCAAGCGCGCGGCGCAGCTCACCTCGACTTTCCCGGTCGCCCTCCCCTCCCAGGTCGTGTTCGAGGCTGCGACCGACAAGAAGCTCGCCCGGTACTGGGCCAACAACCCGGACAACGTGTCGAAGGCGATCGAATGGAGCCCGGATTATTGGGGCGCAGCCTCGCCGGCCGGAAACTCGACCAACGAGGAGTACGGTCAGGAGAAGCTCAACGCCTTGCTGGCCCAGTAGGCAGCCTGATCGGCCCCGATCCAGAAGGGATCGGGGCCGATCCACACACGGGCTATTGCCGATCGCGCGACCATGCTAGATCGAGTGAAAGATCATTCTATTTTGGCCGGTGGATGGATAAGGCTTTTACCAAGGGACTGCGTCTCCTGGAGGCACTTGCTCTGAGCGAGCAACCCCGTGGGGTCACAGACCTCGCGGGTGAGCTGAAGCTCACCAAGAGCAACGTGCATCGGCTGCTGATGACCTTGCAGTCCCAAGGCTATGTGCGCCAGATCCCTCCGCACAGCACCTACGAGCTCACGACCAAGATCTGGGCGCTCGGCAGCCATGTCATCCACCGGATGGATCTCATCAACGTCGCGCGACCGGCAATGACGAAGCTTGCCGAGATCACCGGCGAAACCATTCACCTGTCCGTGCTCGAAGATACCGACGTCGTCTACGTCGACAAAATCGAAAGCGCCCACCATATCCGCGCCCATACGAGCGTGGGAATGCGTGCACCCGCTTTCACCATGGCGACGGGGAAAGCGATGCTCGCACATATGCCTGATGACTACCTGGAGCGATTCAGGCCGCATCTCAGGCGCTATACCGAGACCACGCGAACGACGATCAAGGAACTGCGCGAAGACATCGAACTGGCACGCGCGCAAGGTTACTCCGCCGTGCTGCACGGCGAGTGGCGCGAGGGCATCGCGGCCTGCGCTTGTGCGATCCTCGGCCGCTCGGGCGAACTCGTTGGGGCGATCGGCATGTCCGGCCCCGACACTCGCGTCAAGCGCAAGCAGATCAGGGAATATTCGGTTCACGTGATGGAGGCAGCGCGAACCATCGGCGCCGCCCTCGGCTACTCCAACAGGCAGACGGCCTACTCCGGCGTCAGAAGCGCTCCTGCGGATCCTCCGCCTTCACATCAGTCACGACGCGCGCCCTGATCCTGCTGCCGCTGCTGGAGCAGCATCGGAGCAAGCGCGCGTCTTGCCCGTGCAGCGCCCTCGTCCGGATGTCACGGCTGCCAGGATATTCGCATGGTTTCAACGCGGCGGATGCCGCTGTGCCCCTTGATCGCTGGCGCTTCATCCAGTCGGAGTTGAGGTATGCGGGCCGCGAGCGCCGCCAGGCTCTCCTCAAGTTCGATACGCGCCAGCGCCTCACCGATGCAGCGATGGGCACCAGCCCCGAAGGCGGGCAGCAACCGTGGTTGATCGGTTCGACGGATGTCGAATACGTCGGGCCGTTCATAGGCCTCTTCGTCACGCGCGGCGGACATGGTCGACAAGATGACGAGTTGCCGGGCAGGGAGCGCAGCGCCGCCAACCTCGATGTCTTCAGCCGTCACCCTGATGAACGATGCCACGCTCGGCTCGAATCGCATCGCCTCCGCAACCGCGCCCGGAATCAACGAGGGATCGCGGCATACCGCCTCCGCCGGCGCTTACCACCGGCCGCGGCGATTTTGGTCTCGACCAGCAGGCGATCAATCGTGGCTGCGCTGACGCCGAGCACCAGCGCGCGATCGGCCTGGTCGAGCTTGAGCCGGCCATGCCGCTCCAACGATGGCAGCAACGTCGGAATCATTATCTCTAACCGTTTGCCGCAGATTCGATCCGAGGCCCCCACAGCCACCAGCGCATCCCTGATCGTGGCGTCATAGGTCGGCCTTCGATGCCGCCGGGCCTCCGGCGAAATTGCGACAAGGCTGGCAAGCGCCCGAACCACGTGCTTGCGATGCCAGCCGGTCACCGCGCAAAGCTCGTCGAGAATGCACCCCTTATCTGCGCGCCCTGCTGATCAATAGCGCTCGACCACCGCCGCCGTGAGTTCGCGCCGCGCACCCATGCTGATCCGTCCTGCCATCGGCGACACCGATCCGATTCGGTATCGTCGTCCCAATCCTGACGGTCAGTTCTCCGGTAACATTCTGGGTGAGGCAATGCGCCCCTTTGCGCGGCGAGCTTTGCTGGTAGCGCTCGTCTCGTCTGAGCTGGCCGGGATAGCGGAGGCGAGACGAGCGCAGGTGGCGTGATCGTCGTCTCGGCTCTTGAATGAGCGGCTCGACGTATGGTCCCCGCAATATCAAAACGCCGCGCGCGAATCGCAGGAGCTCGATGCGATAAGTTCATGAACGAGACGACACCGCGGATCAGTTGTCTACGAATAGGCAGAGGTGCCAGCCGGCTCTCCACCCTATTCGCCCCTGTCATGTGGCCGTTGGGTCGCCAGCCGATTGCCGTCCCTCTTCTTCCAGCCAATCGCAAAACACTGCTGTCTGTGAATCGCTCTCGCTCCCTGCGGGCAGGTACGCGAAGTAGCTCCTCGCTGGAAGGCTGACGTCTGGAAACGGAGTGATTAGGCGGCCCGCGGCGACATCATCGCCGATCAGAGCGGTCGGTCCCATTGCTACGCCCAAGCCATCGATCGCCGCCTGAATCGTCAGGAAGAAGTGATCGAATGTTAGCGTCGCCGTCGGGATAAGGCGGGAATGCCCGGCTTTCACCAACCAATCTTGCCAAAGCCGCGGCATCGACGTGACGTTCAGCAATGTGTGCTGCGCGAGGTCGGAAATGTCCCCCAGAGGAAGCTTCGCGACCACTGCCGGGCTGCAGACCGGGAGGCGGCGCTCCGAAAGAAACAGCCGCGACCTGAAGCCATGAAAAGAATCCGGACCGCCGCGGATGACCACGTCGAAGGCGTCGGCAAGCGCGTCGATCGGGTCGTTCGACGTCGTGAGGCGGACTTCGATATCCGGTCGCTCGTTACGGAAACGGCTCAGCCGTGGAAGCAGCCAGCGCATGCTAAACGTCGCGAGCGCATTGACGCGCAGCACGGCTGCCGGCACTTCGCCGTGGGTCGCGCGATGCTGCTTCACGGCGAACGAAATGCGGTCGAGCGCCGGGCTGATCTCTTCGAATAGCGCCGTGCCGGCCGGTGTGAGCGTGATCCGCCGCGTTGATCGCCAGAACAGCGCCGGCGCCCCCAACCAGTCCTCAAGCAGGCGCACTTGCTGACTGATCGCGCCATGCGTCACGCCCAATTCGCTGGCCGCCTCCTTGAAACTGCCGAGGCGGGCTGCCGCTTCAAAAGCGCGGACGGCGTTGAGAGGTGGCAAGAGCCTGCGTTGCACGGAAATGCTCATATGATAGAAATCCTAACTCGCTGGTCGATTATTACTGATTTGTGCAGGCAACCTCAATTGGCCATGATGCATTGATCGTGAAGTTCAGCACATCGATCGATGTGACGCAGGACCAATGCATAGAATTTCTATCACTTGAGGAGCTCTCGTCCCCCCGGAGGAGTCGACATGAATGACGCAGCCGTTCCGGCGGGGAGCCGTCCGCGCGAACCTGCATCATGCTTGTCGGCGCGATCGAAATCCCGCGGCCTGCTGGCCGCCTGCCTCACCCACGCGGTTCATGACGGCTATACCGACGGTCTCTATGCCTTCCTGCCGGTCTGGCAGGCGCAGTTCGGCCTGTCCTATGCGGCCCTTGCTGTCGTGCGCGCGCTGTATTTTGGGACGATGGGAGGTATGCAGATTCCAGCCGATCGCGTTCTTCGCGGCTTTTCGGCGCGCGCAGCGCTGATCCTGTCCACTATCGCTGCGGCGGCGGGCCTGCTGATCATGGCGCTGCCGTTCGGTTTTACCGGTCTATGCGTCGGGCTCGTCGTCGCTGGAATTGGATCGAGTATCCAGCACCCCCGCGGCTCGATGCTTGTCACCGACAGCTATGGCCCGGAGTCGCGAGGCCCACTTGGCATCTACAACTTTTCCGGCGATCTCGGAAAAGCCGTGTTGCCGGCCCTCATCGCAGTGCTGCTGCCGATCGTCGCCTGGGAGTGGGTGCTGGGCTTGATGGCCGCATTGGGAATCATCCTGGTGATCGCGCTGGCGTCACTAGCACCGACCGCGTCAAACACTAGGAGTGCCGCGAAAGAAGTGACTCCCAGCGGTGGCCGCGGCGGTTTCGGTATCCTCACGACCATTGGCGCGCTCGATACATCGACCCGCATGGGCTATTTGCTCTTTCTTCCCTTCCTCATCCATGGACAGGGTGGGGGCCTGCCCGCTGTTGGAACCGCACTCGCCCTACTGTTCATGGGCGGCGCGTTCGGCAAGGCGACCTGTGCCTGGCTCGGGCAGCGACTGGGCGTTGTCGAGTGCGTCATCGTGACCGAGGCCGCAACGGCCTTGCTGATTTTGGCGACGCTGTTCACGCCACTGACGTCAACGCTCATCCTGCTGCCACTGCTCGGCATCGTGCTGAATGGCACCTCTTCAGTGCTCTATGGTTCCGTGCCGGAGCTTTCCGATGGCGATACTGGGCGGGCATTCGCGGTCTTCTACACCAGCGTCATCGGCGCCGGAGGTCTCGCACCGATCCTCTACGGCACCATTGCCGATCACAGCAGTCGGACGATCGGTGTGCTGGCCTCAGCTGCGACCGCCGCCCTGATCGTCCCACTCGTGCTGCTGCTGCGGAGCCATCTGCGCAGCTCAACCACGAGATCGCCCGAGGAGGCCGTTTGATCGCGGCGCCGTATTTGCGGCGCAACGCAAAGCACCGCACCGTTCCACTCCAGCGGTTGCAGCCCTGGATCATCTGTCAAAGGAGTACGCTAAGTGGATATCACCTCGCAGGAGCCGCTCATTCTCATAACCGGTGGAAGCCGTGGGGTCGGCGCGGCGACTGCGCGGCTTGCTGCCGCACAAGGCTACGATGTCGCAATAAGCTTTATTTCCAACGAAGCTGCTGCTCGTGCAATAGCCGCTGATGTGCGAGCTGCGGGACGCCGGGCGTTGGCTGTCCGCGCGGATAGTGCGGATCCGGAACAGGTGGCACAGCTCTTCGCGGCAATCGACCGAGAGTTCGGCCGGATCGATGTGCTCGTCAACAACGCAGCGGTCGTTGCGCAGCAGTCCCGGCTGGAGGATCTCGGGTTCGAGCGTATGCAGCGGATCTTCGCCGTCAACGCGATAGGCCCCATTCTCTGCGCACAGCAGGCCGCGAAGCGGATGTCCTATCGTCACAACGGGCGGGGCGGCTCCGTGGTCAACATCTCTTCGGCGTCGGCGCGTCTAGGCAGTCCCGGCGAATATGTCGACTACGCCGCGTCAAAAGGCGCTCTTGAGACATTCACGACGGGTTTCGCAAAGGAGGTCGCGCGGGAGGGAATCCGCGTCAATTGCATTCGCGCCGGGCACATATACACCGAGATGCACGCAAGCGGCGGAGAGCCGGGCCGAGTAGATCGTGTCAAGGACTCGATTCCGATGGGGCGGGGTGGCCAGCCTGAAGAGGTGGCGCGCGCAATCCTGTGGCTGGCCGGTGCCGAGGCCTCGTTCGTTACCGGCACATTCCTGGATGTCACCGGCGGCAAGTGAGCGACAACACTGCGCCTCGCTCGTCGCTCGACAACTCGTATGCGATCGCCTCTGCCTCAGCAGAGCTCGAAACAAAAAGAAGAAAAGCAAGCAAAGCGCGTCTCTTTCGGTCCGGCTCGTCGCACGAGCGAGGCCGACTTGGGATACGAACGGGGCGATGGGTCTGTTTCCATGTGAACTGCTTGCTCTGCCTCCGGCAGACCCACAGGCATCAACCCAACAAGCATGGTCTCGCGAGAGTCACCTGCTAGACCCATTCCGCCGCAGTCTCATTTCGGTTCGGTGGGTGCCAGAAACACAGCAGGTAGGGCGATCACCGGCGGAAGGACGAAACACCAGGTCCCGAGCGTCGCATAAAGGCATGCGCCGGCAGCGCAACCTACCGCGAACGCCACCACACTCGCTGCCATCTTGCCGAGGCGCGGCTTCGCCACCGAGAGCACTGCGGTCGGCGCGCCACGCATCACGTCGGCCACATCAATCATGATTTGAGTCGTGGTGCCGGTCATCAACGTGCTTGGCGGCTCCGTCCCCATGTGGATGCGGTGCGCAGCATTCTGAATTGCCATCGCCGCAACCAGGACCATGCCGGTGCAGATCGCCTGAACGCTGTCACCTTTGAGGAACGGGCCGTAGTGTACCGCAAGTGCCCCTCCCAGCGCCAGCAGGAGCACCTTCAACGCCAGCATGGAGCGGAAGATCGGCAGTCCGATAGAGGGAAGCAAGAAGCTGAACATTCGGGTGCCAACCACGACGAGGCAGAAAACAGGGAGCGCGAGCAGCTTGGCGAGGCCGCCAGACGTCCCCTGCACCATCGCGGCGCCGAAGGTGACAAAATTGCCGGTCACATGCGCCGTGAACAGACCCTGAAGCGCCAGGAATCCGGCGGTGTCCACGAGCCCCGCATTGAGGCTCATCAGAAGTGGAAGCGCGAGGATCTGTCGAGACATGTTACCAACCATATTGGAGCTGGACACCGAGATAATTGCTGGTGTGCCCACCAGCGCGGATGATCGTGTCGCCCACGTCGAAGTGCACCGCTTCGACGGCGCCAGTGAGGTGGTCGTTGAACGCGTAATCGAGGCGGAGCTGGCCGTAGGACCCGATCCAGTTGCTGCCCCTGCCTGCGGTCCCCGCGATCGGCACATTGGGCTGCACATAGATCGCGTCCGCAGTGGTTTCCCGCCACTGCAGCCCGACCGCGGCCATGACCTTCAAACGGTCGATGGGGCTGACGGTGATCGATGGCTTGAGGTGCAGGATGTTGGCGTAACTCGCATAGCCCGCCAGCGTGAAGTAGTAGCCGTTCGGGAACAAGGGATTGAACGTCCCGACCGTCCCATCCCCGGGATGATGATCGCCCGAGCCGGCGTCGAATTGGAGGCCGAGGCGTGGCTGCCAGATCGTGCCGGCCATCGTATAGCCGGTTCGCGCGCCGACAGCCCACGCACAGATATCCGTCGTGCCGACTTGACCCACCTGTCCCATGGCTTCCAGGTCCCAGTCGAACCCGCTCTTCTTGCCCGCGAACCTCACGTCGAAGACATGACGGTGCTCTTCTCCCGAGGCATCCAGATATTTGGCGCTGCTCCGCTCGTACAGCGAGTAATAGCCCGACAGCTCGTCATCCCCGAAGACCTTGCGCTCGACGCGTAACGTGCTGAAGCGGAAGCTGTCGTTCGAGGTATCGTCGAAGGGGCGAACATCGAAATACTGCACAGGGCGGCTCATAAATCCGATGAAGCGCCAGTCGCCAGTCTCCCAATCCGCCCACAGCGCGTCGAAGGATTGGCGCACGTTCGGTCCATCTCGCGACGACACGAAGCGTTGCAGGTCGAATGCGAAGTCCTGGCGGCCGGCGCGGACCTTCAGAGTGCTACTGCCGAACGTATTGACGTACTCGACGAAGGCCAGGCGGAGGTCGAGGCGATCCTGATCCACCGGAGAAATGCTCTTCTTGTCGAAGGCGCGGTCGTCCTCCAGCTGAACGAAGGCGCGCCAGTTCTCGTTGAAGTGGACGTCGGCATGGATCTGCAGACGCTGCAGCAGGTAGCTGTCGCCCGGCGTTTTGCCTGTCCCGAAGCCTGCAGCATCGTTCGTCTCGAAGCGCTCGCGCAGGGTGGCGCCGAGCGAGATGTAGCTCTTCGGATCCGTTGCCCACAACGGAATGTACTTGAGACCATCGAACGGTTCGGTACGCAGTCTCGGATCGGCGAGGACCGACCAGTCCTCGGCCCATCGGTTCGCCTGGATCGCGGGCCGCTTCGAAGATGCAACGTTCTCGTCGGCCGCGCGAGCACAGTCGGCCCCGACACCGAAGCTTGCCAGCGCAAGCCCGATCCGGAGGCTGCGCAAAAAGGCTCGACGCGACCCGACCAATGTCACCTCATTTGCCGCTGGCTTGCGCCGCGCTCTTCTGCGCCAGAGAATGGACTTCGGCGATGTAGCCCCCCGGGAACATCACGATAGCCGCGGAGCGGCCCTCCGATGTGTAGGGTTCGACGAGCACGGTTGCTCCGGACTCCTTGGCCTTTGCGAGAGTGGCAGTCAAATCGGCGACTTCATAGCCCGTCGTCTCCCGCCCGTACGGATAGGGCAGATGACCATCGGTGACCAGAACGGCCATTTTCCCAAAGGCGGACTCGATCCTGATCCGGCGGAAGGTCGCATCGGGCCGCCCGATCTCGACGCCCGGCGCCTTGGCTTCGTCGGAAACCACCTTGCCATGCGAGAAGGCAAGGAAGCTGCGCGTGAAGGCCGCTGCCCGATCCGCTGAAACGTAGACGCGGTTTTCCGGGACATGCTCGAAGGCGGCGTAATCGGGCTTGGTGGTGTGCCAGTAGATCTGCAGGTTGACGCCGCCCGGCCATTGGATAACAGCGTCCCGTCCGATCGGATCGGGGAACGTGGATACGATCACATCGGCACCGGCGGCACGGGCCTGCCTGATCGCCACGTCGATGTCGGTGACCAGATAGCCGTTGCGTTCCGCGCCAAACGGATACGGGATCAGAGTCTTGAAGCCGAACAGAGACACGGTGCCAACCGGCGTCTGAAGCAGTTGCGATGTCGTGCTGCTCGACGTCGGCGTCACCGTGGCGACGACCTGCTTGGTGCTCTTGCCGCCGAAGGTCGCAAGAAAGCTGCTGACGAACTTGTCGACATCCTCGGGCGCGACATAGACGTGGGTGGTGTCGTATTGCGGGGCGACGGCAACCAGCGTGTCTTTCTTCGCCGGCTCCTTGGCAACGGCAGGTCCGACCGCAGCGACCGCGACAACGGCGCCCCAAAGCAAGATCGATCTGGTCAATTTCATCGGGAAGCTCCTTGGACGATTGTCGATGGCCCAACGACGGCCGGGCGGCAAGAGGTTGGCTCGGACATGATCGCGACGACGACCAGTCCCGCGATAAGTCCGAGATGTTCGAAGAAGCTGTTGGTGGCGATGAACCGTTCGTGACCGTTCATGGTCCAGAAGGCGTTTGCCGTGAGCATCGCCACGAAGGTCAGAACGCCGAGCCCGCCCGCTCCGAGCCAGACCAGCCTGTTGAGCACCACGAGCAGAGAGCCGCCAAGTTCGATTGCGATCGCGGCCGAGGCCCATAACCATCTCGGACTTAGCCCGAAATGCTCCTGTTCGGCGATCGCGCCCGGGAGGTCGAATAGTTTCGCGAAACCGCCGAGGATGTAGGCGGAGACGAGGGCAAGACGGGCCGCATGCCCCAGGAGCGCCAGCGCAGGATCCGGGCGATCCAGCTTGGGGTCGTGCCGGACGCCATGTCAAACCGCCCAGCACGCGCATCCGAGAGCACCCCAGAAGCTCCTGAGGTCCGAGACCGGCAAGCGGCTCGTAAAGGCCGACGCATGATCGTGCCCGTGCACGCCACAGGAATTCGAGCAGCCGCACGCCTGCATGGCGCGCATCGCCAGACTGCCTTGCTTCCCGTTCGCCTTGTCATCCGCCCAGGCGGCGTAGCCACCGAAGCGGCGGACGGGCGACCAGTCCGGCATTGCCGGCGGCGGCGTGACCGCCTCCAGTTTCGAGAAGTCTCCGGCTCCGTACACGATCCGGCCGCCGACCATGGTCAGCAGTGCCGTCGTGTCGGCGATCTCGGCCTCGCTGCAGGAGAAGTAGTCGCGATCGGGAACGACGAGGTCCGCGAGCTGGCCGACCTGGATGCGTCCCTTCTTGCCCTCCTCGTTCGAGAACCAGGTGACGTTCTCGGTCCACATCCGCAGCGCGGTCTCGCGGTCCAGGCAGTTGCGTTGCGGCGTGATCCGCAATCCGCCGACGGTTCGCCCGGTCACGAGCCAGGACAGCGAGACCCAGGGATTGTAGGACGCCACCCGGGTCGCATCGGTGCCGGCCGACACCTTGACACCCTTGTCGATGATCTTCTTGACCGGCGGCATCGCTTCGGCAGCCCCCGCCCCGTATCTCTCGACGAAGTATTCGCCCTGGTAGGCCATCCGGTGCTGCACGGCGATGCCGCCGCCCAGCGCCGCGATGCGGTCGATCGACGGGTCCGAGATCGTTTCGGCGTGGTCGAAGAACCAGTGCAGCCCTTCCAACGGCATGTCCTGGTTGACCCGCTCAAAGACGTCCAGCGCCCGCGAGATCGTCTCGTCGTAGGTCGCGTGCAGCCGCCATGGCCACTTGTTCTGGACCAGGACGCGAACGACCTCCTCGAGCTCACCCTCCATCTCCGGCGGCATATCCGGACGGGCGACGCGGAAATCCTCGAAGTCCGCGGCCGAGAACACCAGCATCTCGCCTGCGCCGTTATGACGGAAATAGTCGTCGCCCTGCTTGTACTTCGACGTCTTCGTCCAGTTGAGGAAGTCTTCCTTCTCGCCCTTGGGCTTCTGGGTGAAGAGATTATATGCGAGCCGTATCGTCAGGAGGCCTTCATCGCTCAGCTTCTGAATGACCGCATAGTCGTCCGGATAGTTCTGGAATCCTCCGCCGGCATCGATCGCGCCGGTCACGCCCAACCGGTTCAATTCCCGCATGAAATGTCGCGTCGAGTTGACCTGGTAGTCGAAGGGGAGTTTCGGTCCCTTCGCGAGCGTCGCGTAGAGGATGTTGGCGTTGGGTTTCGCGAGCAGAAGACCCGTGGGATTGCCCCTTGCGTCGCGCATGATTTCGCCGCCCGGCGGTTCGGGCGTATCCTTGGTATAGCCGACAGCCCGCAACGCAGCGCCGTTCAGGATAGCCCGGTCGTAGAGGTGCAGCAGGAAGACCGGCGTATCCGGAGCGGCGGCATTGAGCTCGTCGATGGTCGGAAGCCGCTTTTCCACGAACTGGTGTTCAGTGAACCCGCCGACCATCCTCACCCATTGCGGCGGCGGCGTGACGGCGACTTGCCGCTTCAACATGCCCATGGCGTCGGCGAGCGAACGCACGCCGTCCCAGCGGAGTTCCATGTTGAAGTTCAGGCCGCCGCGAATGATGTGGAGGTGGTTGTCGATCAGGCCGGGCAGCACCCGATGGCCCCTGAGATCGACGAGTTTCGTGGCGGGCCCAGCGAGCTTAATCACCTTATGGTCGTGCCCAACAGCGACGAACCGGCCGTCTGCGATGGCGACAGCCGAAGCCGTCGGATTCGAGCGATCGAGTGTCGTGAACAAGCCACGGTGCAGAATGACGTCCGGTGCCGAGCTCATGAGTGTTTCTCCAGGCCTTCCGCCGACGCGACGTTTCGTGATCGGTAGCTTTGACGTCCGGGCAGCATCCCGAACATGTGCGGAGCGCACTTGGCCTGTTGCCAGGCCGATGCGAGCCCGTGCCCCGAAATCAATTGCCGGGCGACGGGAACGATCTGTTCGCCGGCGAGGATGCCAAGCAGCCCGACCAGAGCGACCAGCGGCGGGGCCGGCGAACGCACATCCAAGAGGCTATAGATGACGCCGACCAAAAGGCCGGCGCCAAGGGACAACAGATAGATTTTCATGACCGCTATTGCTTTGAGGAGGTCTAACCGGTTTTCGCGCCGCCTTCGGAGGCGTGCTCTCCCAGCGCCCATTTGGAGAAGCGGATCTGGATGCCGTAAGGTGAATGCGCACGCTGAATGTCCATCATTCCTTCGTAAGTCTCGGTGCGCGCCCAGTCCTGCTGAAGCTCGTAGGCGTACTGCGATGAAGTGATCGGAACAGCGCCTGCCTGGATGGCGCGCTCCATTGCACGGTTGTGCGCTTCCAGCGAGAGGTCGCCGCAAGCATCGGCGGCGATGTAGATCTCAAAGCCTTCCTTGAGCATGTCCAACGTCGGGAAGATCACACACGCCTCGGTCCAAAGTCCCGCCAGCACGAATTTCTTGCGGCCGGTGGCAGCCACCGCCTTACGGAAGTTCGCATCGAGCCAGGAATTCATGGACGTGCGGTCGATAACGTCGTGCTTCGGAAACAGCGAGGTCACTTCCGGAATGAACGGTCCGGAAAACGAATCCCGCGCCACGGTGGTCAGCACCGTCGGGATTCTGAAAAGCTTGGCGGCCTTGGCGAGGATCTGAACATTGTTGATCGTGACCAGGCGGTCATGCGACTGAACACCCTGGAACATGGCCGGCTGATAGTCGATCAGTGCGATGGCGCTATTGTCCGGGGTGAGCATATCGAGTTTCGACATTTGATGGGCTCCTTGCGATCGACATCGGCGATCCAGCAAAAGGGGGTGTTGCAAGTAGCTGCACCGTGAACCCTGAACGCCGACGGAGCTTGGACGATTTCGTCGCGGCTTGGACTTCGGCCCGATCATTCATTCTGGTGCGACGAATTGCCGAACGTCCCCTCGGTGGCCCCGGTTCGAGATCGCCAGCATGTCCAAAGCACGCGCAGATAGTCCAAGCTAATCTGTGCTCCATCCGCGACCGTGTGCACGGGAGCCGGACGACCTCGCTGGATGACGTCCCGGTCCTGATAACCTCGTCACAGGAGCGAACGATGGCCTTGCTGAAATTGCGGGATGGTACCGAGCTTTATTACAAGGATTGGGGAAGCGGCAAGCCGATCCTGTTCAGCCATGGCTGGCCGCTCAGCGCGGACATGTGGGACGCGCAGATGCTCTTCTTCGCCGAGCACGGCTACCGGACCGTGGCCTTCGATCGCAGGGGTTTTGGCCGGTCGAGCCAGCCCTGGACGGGCTACGACTACGACACCTTCGCCGACGACATCGCCAATCTCGTCAAGCATCTTGACCTGAAGGATGTGACGCTCGTCGGATTCTCCATGGGAGGCGGAGACATCGCGCGCTACGTGGCACGCCACGGGACTACGTGGCACGCCACGGGACGTCGCGGGTCGCCAAGTTCGTTCTGCTCAGTGCCGTAACGCCTCTCTTCGTCAAGACCGCGGATCACGATGGCGTCGACAAGTCGGTGTTCGACGGCATCAAGGCCGGGTTGGTCAAGGACCGCCCACAATTCCTCGACGACTTCAGCCCCCTCTTCTACGGCACGAACCACGGCATGAAGGTGTCCCAGGGCATTTTCAAGCAAACCTTGCAGGTCGCACTTCAAGCTTCGATCAAGGCGACGATCGACTGCGTCACCGCGTTTTCGGAGACAGATTTCCGGCCCGACATGGCGAAGATCGACGTGCCGACCCTGTGATCCATGGCGAAGACGACCAGGTCGTACCGCTTCCCTATACGGGTAAGCTGGCCGCGGAGATGATCAAGGGCGCCAAGTTGAAGATCTACCCGGGCGCGCCGCACGCAACCGCGACGACGCACGCCGATCAGGTCAATGCGGACCTGCTCGCGTTCCTGAAAGTTTGACCGGAGAACGTCGATGGCCCCGAATCCACTTCATCTGCTCGAGCCGAAGGACTGTGCCCTGCTCCTGGTCGACCAACAGGCTGGCCTGGCGTTCGGCGTGGGTTCGATCGACCGGCAGGTTCTCATCAACAACGTCGTCGCGCTCGCCAAGACCGCGACGGTGTTCGGGCTGCCCGTCGTCGCCTCGACCTCGGCGACAAAGGTGTACAGCGGGCCGCTGATGCCGGCCGTTAAGTCGGCGCTGCCTGGCATCGAGCCGATCGACCGGCGCAGCATGAATGTGTGGGAGGACGACAAGGCGCGTGAGGCCGTCCTCGCCACAGGTCGAAGCCGCCTGATCGTTTCGGGCCTGCTTACCGAAGCGTGCGTGACATTCGCGGTGCTCTCGGCGCTGGCGGCCGGATTGGAAGTCTATGTCGTCGGCGATGCCTGCGGAGGCCTCACGACTGCAAGCCACGAATTGGCTCTCGGCCGGATGCAGGCCGCCGGTGCTCGCCTGACATCCTGGATCCAGGTCCTGCTCGAGATGCAGCGCGATTGGACAAGGCACGAAACGTACGACGGCGCACGCGCCATCGTTGAATCTCATGCGGGCGGATACGGGATCGGTTTGGCCTATGCCCGCGATATGATCCACCCCACCTGAAACGAGGCGCGTCCGGACCTAGCCGTCGGTCCGGGCCCGTCGCCAGGCGCCGGGGCTTGCGCCGACGTTGCGGGAAAACACCCTGGTGAAGTAGCTCTGGTCGCCGAAACCGCAGATGAGCGCAATGTCGGCGAGCGGAAGCTTCGTGGTCAGCATGAGGCGCTTGGCTTCATCGATCCGGAGTTGAGACAGGAATTCGTGCGGCGCGACCCCGGTGCTGCGCCGGAACGATCGCGCGAAGTGGCTGGGCGTCAACTTGCATTCCGCGGCAACGTCGGCGATCGTCAGGTTGCTGGCAAGCCGCGTCCGCATGATCTCCTTGGCCCGTCGCTCCTGCCACGGCGCCAGCCCTCCGCCTGAGACCCCGTCGCTCGGCCGCATGCCGCCGTAGGTCTGGGCGACATGGGCGAGCACACTGAGCCCGATCTGGTCGATGAAGAGCTGGTTTGTGGCCGGATCCTGCTCCACCGCGCTGAGCAGAACGTTCGACAGCGTCGACAGGAACGGATCACGCTGATCTCTGCTCCATTTGAGGGTAGAGACGGGTTTGGCTCCATGCTCGCGAGCGAACTCGTCCAGAGCCTTCCGGGGAACGTAGTATTGAACTGCGTCAAACGGCCCCTTGAATTCGCATTGCGGATTGTCGCGAAGGTCGGTCACGCTGACAGTCCCCGCTCTGAAAGCGCCCGAATACCTCGGTCGTCCGGCGAGCCAGCAAGAGTGCCTCTCGAGATCGCCGAGCTGGTGCAGGATGCTGAAGGCCGGTTCGGAAGGAATGGCCGCCATCCGTTCCCGAACGAAGCGAGAGCAGGTCAGTCGGGTCATTGCGAGCGCCAACTCGCCCTCGCGACGGATCCGCAGAAGGCAATCGCCTTCCATACCGAGGTGCTGACTGAGGCGGAGACCATAAAAGCCTCCGGACTCAATTTCAGCCTCTTCCATCATTGGCGTCACAAAGCTATCCGCCGCTGGATATATTTACCGAAGGACCACATGGCCGCGTCTATCGAAACAATCGTCTTTGTTCAAGTCGCCGATCCGACAGCTACCGACCGCGACGCGCGAATCGGAAGATCGTCCGGAAAAGGAAACGATGACCCAGGATAGGTGACATTTGCCGGGCTTGATAATCGGCCTCAATTCCACTTTATCTGTGAAACGGTTTCATAGATGGGCAGGTGATGGATAATCGGATCGGCGAAATGCAGGTCTTCCTCCGCGTGGTGGAAGCCGGGAGCTATTCCGAGGCGGCCCGGCGCCTCTTGATGACGCCGTCCACCGTCAGCAAGCTCATCGGAAGGATCGAGGTACGGCTCGGCGTTCGGCTGTTCGAGCGTTCGACGCGGAGGCTGTGCCTGACGTCTGAAGGCCGGATGTACTATGAGAAGAGCCTTGCACTGCTGGCCGAACTCGATGGCATCGAGCGCGGCATATCTCGGGGCGCAGCGACGGCCGGGGGGACGATCCGCGTCAACGTCACCGTTTCCTTCGGCATCCTCGGCCTCGAACCCCTGCTCCCGGGTTTTTGGGAAGCTCATCCTGACATCGTGGTCGACCTCTCGCTCTCCGACGAGATCGTCGATCTGTACCTCGACCGAACCGATGTCGCCTTCCGCGTCGGCCCCTTGCAGGACTCTGCGCTGGTCGCCCGACGCATTGGGGTCGTCAAGAGAAGGATCGTCGCATCTCCCGATTACATTAACCGTTTGGGCGAGCCAAAAAGAGTGGAGGATCTTTCCGGTCACAACTGCCTGGGATTCAATTTCCGGCGCTCTGCACCGGTCTGGCCTCTGAAGGAGAGCGGGCGAATTGTCGACCGGGCGGTCAGCGGCTCCCTGCTTGCGAACAACGCCCAAACTTTGCGGCGAATGGCAATCGCGGGCATCGGCCTGGCCCGACTCGCCGACTATCACATTCGCGATGATATGGCGGCCGGCCGCTTGGTCGAAGTGCTCGAGGGGACCGCAGGCGACGAAGAGCAAGTGCACGCGCTCTATCACGGAGGCCCCCGGCTGCCTTTCCGCGTGAAAGTATTCCTCGACTTCGTCTGCCCGCGGCTTACCGATTTCATGGAAGGTCGAACTCTCGGTCAACAGGCCGTTCAATTGAGCGGTGGTAAGATCGCCAGCAGCTCGGCGCGGCGCTCTTCGAGAAATGTGGGAAGCTGAAGTTTCTGGCCCAGCCGCTCCGGCGCCTCGTCGACGGCAAATCCCGGACCATCGGTCGCAATTTCGAAAAGCACGCCGCAGGGCGCGCGAAAGCCTACCGCGTTCAGGTAGGTTCGCTCGATGGGATCGCTTACCACGATGCCGTACGTCGACCGAAGCTTCTCGACCATCGCCGTTCGGTCGTCGAGATCCCTGGCGCGGAAAGCCACGTGCCGGATGGTGCCCCCGCCGAGGCGTCCCCGCGACGACTTCCCGATCATGCGCAACGTGATCGTGCCGCCCGGGCCGTCATGAGCCATGAAACGCATGGTTCCTTCCCGATGAGCGACCAGTTGGAAATCGAACACCTTCTGAAGGATGTCGATCGTCGCATCCTCCTCGCGGACGTTCAGCGTAACGCCATGAAGGCCGCGCAACGCGCGATCGGCCATTGAGGCTTGGCCGGCTTGCTCCGACTTTGCTTCCCATGTCTCGATCAGCGAGAGCGGCGTCCCATCGGGATCCGCGAAACATAACACACGCTCCCCGAAGAGCGATACTTCCATTCGATTGGGTACACCCACGGATTCGAGCCGATCTGCCCACCAGTCCAGCGAATTCGGCGCGATGCGGAAGGCGGTCTGCACGACCTCGCCGGCTCCGGTCATCCCTGGCGTCACGCAGTTCCAGGCGAGCGTGCTTATCACGGTGCCCGGATTTCCCACGTTGTCGCCGTAGTACACGTGGTAACTGCCGGGGTCGTCATAGCAGACGGTCTTCTTGACCCGCTTGAGCCCCAGCACACCCACGTAGAAGTCGGCGGCATGACGTACGTCGCCGATGATGGTCGTAACGTGATGGAGCCCCCGCACGTTCACGTATTCGCTGTCCGATGCGCGGTCATGAGGCGGTCCGTTCGGTCTGTGATATTCACGCTACAGGTCCTCCCTCTCGCTCTGGAACCAGTCGTTTCGACCACACAATCCCGAACATCACCACCGTGTCTTGGACTTTCTCCCGGCAACGGAACCGCCGCCAGGGCAAAATTCGGTCCGACGCCGGACATTTTCGCTACCGCTGCGACGCAATCGTACAAAGCGTCGTCCAAGCCTGCAATCAGTCCTGACCGACTTCACCAAGGATCGCGGCTCGAACCCTTGTACCGGGCATCAGATCGGTGACCAGCATTCGTCGAACTACATGCCGGGCCAACGGCATCAGGCAATTCTACCTCGAGGCAGGAGCCGGCCCCCCCGGTCGTCCTCCTGCACGGTTTCCCCGAGACCAACTTCGCCTGGCGCTTCCAGATCCCGGCGCTCGCCCCGCACTACCGGGTGATCGCTCCGGCGCGAGCCCTGGCGCGCCGAGATGCTGATGCGAGACCATGTAGCCAGCGTCAAGTCGTCTCTGATAAGGTCCCTCGCCTCTCCAGCTGCAGTTCAAGCAGCCACGAAGACGGCACGGCGGCTCCACCGCTAGCATCAATAACATGAGGTTCTGTTGTGGGACGAAGCGGAGCGCGAGACAGCTCTCGAGCTATTGCTTTCGCTGAACCAAAGGGCACTCGCTATCTGCCAACGGCCGAAACGCGTCCTTGCCGGGTATTGTTGTAACGACTGTCATAAGATCCCACTCGCCCTTGGACTCGGAAGGATCTTTGGTCGCAAGAAGGTACATGTTCCTGATCACGCGCCCATCGTCACGAATAGCTACATCCTTCGTCATGAAATCGTTGATCGGCAGCTCTTTCGTCTTCGCCATGACGACTTTGCGTCCTTCGCGCCTGCCGCCTTCACAGACTTCAGGTAATGCATGGCGGCGCTGTACGTACCAGCCTGCACCTGGGTTGGAGGTTGCCCGTACTCCTTCCAGAAGCGCTTCGAAAACTCCCGCGTTTCGTCGTTCTGGTCCCAGTAAAAGACTTCCACAAATTGAAGGTCCTTCGAGGCCTTGAGCCCCAGCGAGTGTATCTCGGTCACCTGCATCAAAAGACCGACGGTCTTCTGGCCGTTTTGCTGAATGCCGAACTCGGCACCTTGTTTCAGAGCCGTAATAGTATCGTTGCCGGCATTGGCTAAACCGATGATCTGGGCATGCGAACTCTGGGCTTGCAAAATATCTGGTCAAGGGTGAGCCGCCGTCTCCGGTCGATCCGCCGCCCGGCTGCCGTTTCGCCGGCCGGTGTCCGTTCTCTATCGATCGATGCCGGGCGGAACAGCCCCATCTCGACGCAGCCGGGCCGGAACACTTCGTTGCTTGCCATAGGCAGAAAGAACTTGCGGTCCCCGATTTCACGCTGCGCGCGCTCTAAATAACCGTCGTCGAACCTCTCCTGCGAACCCACAACGAATCTGCGAACGAACGCCTGCCGAACGTCGGCAATGACAAAGTTAGCTTCGGGTCAATGGACTAAACCGCTCGCGCGGTGGGGCACTGTGGCTGGCGACAGGCAAGACGATAGCGCAACGGGGCGTCCTGTCTTGAGATCGAGGGGTTCGACAACCTCATTCAAGACAGGAGCATCCCCATGACCGACCAAGTCATCAACCCGTTGCGCTGAAGCAAGAGCGGTTGCGCGTCGAGACGAGACTGGCTACCCTCGGGAAGGCCCCTCCCCCATCTCACTCATCTGGCAACACTGGACCACCCTACATCGAGGCCGTCGATGCGCCTGCCGGCACGATGGCAAGCCACGCAGACGCGAGGACGACCGCGGACCATTGTCCCTGGCTTCAGGTCGCTTTGCGTAGCGCGTCATTATCCACCCGAAGGGCCTTTGGGAAGGCGTCGAAGTCGAGGTGAAAGGAAAGCTGGCCGCACTGGTCGGCGGAGGAGTCTTTCCAAAGGCCCACCATAGTGGCGGATCATACGTAGTAGCGGGGAAGCGATATGAGCCCCGCGCTCCGAACAATCCGATTCTGGCTATGCCTCAGCGATACTTTGCGGCGAGCCGCAAAACAGATTGTCCGTTTTGTTCGCCCCAATATCCTAGTGTACGACAAGCACGTAATCGACCTGTCCCATTGGATCTGCGCGCTGTATCGAATGGGGTGAAGATAGAGAAACAAAGAAAGGGCCGCGCAGCCATCGGGCGCACCAGGGCTCGAACCTGGGACTCGCTGATTAAGAGTCAGCCCCGGGTTGAGAACAATCAATGACTTACTGGTCGCGCCACTGGGCCTATCCGACTGAAAATGGCTTTCTTCGCACCCTCGCAGTTTTGGTTTGGATTGCCCGTTCAGTGGTCAGAGGGAAGCGGTCATTGGCGCGAGGACCATATCAGGTGGATAGAGGCCTCTACGGAGAAAGAATGTAGATGGCCTCACTTCAATGAAATCACGATAGCACTGAGGTTGGCGGCCATCTCCAACCCCGCCTTGGGGCCTTGCAAGACCATCACGACGCCGTTGTCGTTTCGCAGGTGAACACCACCCACACCGCCGACGAGAGCGCCACCACCGCCAACCGAACTATAGGTGCCCGCGAAGTCGCGGACGTCTCTGATGCCGGAGGCCCAGCCTTCCAGCCGACTGGCCGTGGCGCCGGCGGTGATGCCTAGGCTTATGCCGGTGACGCGGAAGGGATAGCTGCGGCCGCGATAGCTCAATACGCCATTGCCTGCACCACCGCCGACCAGCAGGCCTGCCTTCACGATCTTCACCCGGACATGACCGGCAGCTTGCGCAAGCAAAGGAGCGGCCGGAACGGTGACGGCGAACAGCACGATCGCGACAAGGCGGCCGATCGAGCGCAGCCTGACGCTGGTCATCTCACGGTTTCGTGGCATCGACTTTCTTCCAGGTCTGGTCGGGATCAAACAGCGTCAGGCGCTTGGCCACGAAGTCGGTGCGCTTGCCGAGATCCTTTTGGTAGACCACTCCGGCATGATTGACCAGGAAGGTCATTACGCCGGAATTGCCGTATTCGGCCGGCCATGCAATCAGCGCGAAGCCGCCGATCATCTTGCCTTTGACGACGTAGTTCATGGCGCCTCCGGGAGCATCGGGTCCCTGCGCCTTCAGAATGCGGAAGTAATAGCCGTGATAGGGCGTCATTCCCTCACCGGCCTTGTAGCCCTCGCTCGAGGCCTGCGCGGCCAGTGCTCCGAGCGGGCTCGGATCGCTGTCGTCGCGCCAGAACAATCCATCTTTCTTGCCGGGCGATGAGACGATGCGCTGTGCAAAGACGCCGACCCCCTCGCCGCGGTCCTTGTCGGCATATTCGTTCTGCGCATCGACGAACGCGAGTGCGGTCTGAATTGCGTCGAGCTCGTTTCGTCCAATGCGACGACGAAGCACCTCGATGCGTCCTTCGTCGGTGTCGAATTCCCAGCCCGCCTTGGCGTTCACCAGCGGAATCGGGAACGGGAAATCGTCTGGGCCCAGGATGAGGGTCGCGCTCTTGTTACCCTCCGCCTTGATGCCGTGCTTGGCGTCATACATCGAGGTGAAGCGCTGGCGGATATCGTTGTCGGCGATCTCGTCGCCGGAGAAAACGATGTCCTCTGCCGCGCTGCCGAGCACTTTCAGGATGTCGCGAGGGCCGCTCTTGACTGCGGCCGCAAGCGCTGCAGCCGCGTCCTCCGGCGTCTTGTAGGATTGCTGTGCCTGTGCCGCCGAGCCAAGCAGGGTCAGCGCCAAGATGCCGGGCAATATCGTACGGTGAAGCGCGTTCAGGCCGATCATGGCATCACCTCCGCCGGAACCTTCGCGCCGCCGGCGAGCCAATCGCCGTAGGTGCGGAATGTCAGCCCAAGCTTTTTGTAATAGACGCGCAGGTAACCGTCACTGCCGCGCGTGACGGCGTCGGGCATGACCTGTGCGACCTCCTGCGCCAGCACACCGACATAGGCCTTGTTGCTGCCGATATAGCTGAAGCGGTAGTAGCCGAGGCCGTTGGCGAGCTGCCCGAGAAGGACAATATCGTGCTTCAGCGCGACATCCGAACGCCGGCCGCCGCCACCGCCGCGGAAGCCGCCTCCGCCGCCGCCACGCATCGCCATTCCGCCTCCGCCACCCCGGCCGGCCATGCTCGGTCCGCCGCCACCGCCGCGCGGCATGCTCGCCATGCTGGATCGTCCGCGCGCTGACGCGGCGGCCGCCGATCGAGCGGACGAGACGTTCATCGCGCCGCCGCGATTGCCGCCACCGCCGCGGCTGGCTGCACCGCCGCCGCGATTTGCGGCCTTCGCGCGATCGCCGCCGCCCTTGGCAGCAGCCTTGGACCGGTCACCGCCACCCTTGGCTCGGTCCCCTGCACCCGCACGGTCGCCGCCTCCGGGCCGGTCGCCCCGATTGCCGGCGCGATCGCCTGCACGGTCTCCGGCGCGGTCGCCTGCGCGATCCCCCGCCCGGTCTCCTGCACCCTGGTTGGGACGCAGCACCTGGCTGCCGTCACGGCCGCGGAAGTCCATCCGGTCCGATGCGCCCGCCTTGAGGTTGTTGTTGCCGAAGCGCTGCTGAACGTTGCTGTTGCTGTAGCGCACCCCTTGCCGATGCGCGGGATTATGCTGCCAGCCATTGCCGATATTCGTCGTGCGATGATTGACGTAGACGTTGCGGTTGCCCCAGTTGCAGCCGCCGCCCCAGTAATTGCCCCAGCGTCCGATCGCCCAGGCCGTGCCGAACGCGATGCCTGCAGCTACGACTCCTGCACCGATATAGGACGGATAGCCCCAGTAGTATGGCGGGTACTCCGCATAGGGCCAGCTGCCATAGACAGTGGCCGGATCGTAGTACGGCACGTACATCGCTGCGGGATCTGCCTGCTGGATCACGACGACCTGCTTGCCTTCCTGAGACTGGACGCTGACCTTCTGCTGCTTGGTGGTCACCAGCTTCTTGTTGTCGTAGGCCTTGGTGCGAAGGCGCTGGATCGCATCCATCACGTCGGGCTGCTGCGCCAGAAAGGCATCGCCGAGCTTCTTGGTCCAGTCGAGCTGATCGCTCATCATAGTCAAGACGTCGGCAGTGCTGGCCAGTGCCTTGACGCTGTCGTCCCAGCCCTGCTTGTCCACCTCCGTCTTCAGCGCATCGCCTTTCAGATTCTTGCGTTCCTTCAGCCAGCGATCGGCCTGCACGATTTCCAGCGGATAGGTCGAGGCGGCCAGCACGTTCGCAAGCAGTTCGTCCGGATAGAGCGCGATCGGTGCAACCAGAGCCTCTAGTTGCTCGGGCTTCAGCAGCTCAGCCGTCGGTACAGCCGAATTCGCCGCTTGCGCCTGCGGGGCGGGGGCGGTGGGCTTGTCGGCCGTCTGGGCCGACACGCAAACGGGCGTAGCCAGCAACAGCGCAAGCGCGATCAACGTCTTGCCGCAGCGGATCATCGCATCCTCCATCTCGGTTCTGCCGAGACCATGAGACGGAGAGAGGGACGTTCATTGACAAAAATCAACGAAACGAGAGTGTCGCCTGCTGCAACGCGAGATACTAGCTCGCGAGCGGGAGCCGAACGGTGAACAGTGCACCGCCGTATGGCTGATTTTCCGCGACAATCGTGCCGAGGTGCGCCTCGACGATCGTCCGGGCGATCGCCAGCCCCATTCCCATGCCCTCCGGCTTAGTGGTGAAGAACGGATCGAAGATGGTCTTTAGGTCGGCAACCGCGATACCGGGCCCCGTGTCTCCCACGCGAATTTCGGCAAAACTCCCGGCGCGGGCCATGATCACGCTGACCTCGCGCTTGCCTGTCTCAACCTCCGAAGTGGCATCCAATGCATTGAGGATGAGATTGAGCACGACCTGCTGCAGTTGGATGGGATCGCCCTTGACGTGCAGGTCCGTATCGGCCGGCCCATAAAAGCTCAGATCGATCTTGCGTCCTGAGGCCACATCGCCGACAAACCCCATCACCTCCCGCACCGTTTCCTTCAGCTCGATGTCCTGGATCTCGAACGGCGCTTTCTTGAGGACGCTGCGCAATCGGCGGATCACCTCGCTGGCACGCTGATCGTCACGCCTGATATCGGCGAGAATCTCGCGGACTTCCTCGAGATCTGGCGCGGAGCCCTTCAGCATCAATTCCGCGGTCTCCGTATTGGTCAGAATTGCACCGAGGGGCTGGTTCAGCTCGTGGGCAATCGACGCCGTCAACTCGCCGACGGCGGAGTAGCGGTTGACGTGCGCGAGCTCGGCGAGACGCTGTCGGGATTCGACCTCGGCCAAGCGCCGCCCCCGGCGCTCATGAAGCAAGCCGCTGATGAGTCCTGTCTGGATCAGGATCACCGCCGCGATGAGCGCCAGCTGCCAGCGGTACTTCTCCCAGATGCCGGGCTCGCGAAACAGGACCTCGCTGCCTTGCGGCAGGTTGCTCTCGCTGATTCCCCACCGCTGCATTTCCCGCCAGTCATATTTGGGCGCAGCATAGGCGATGGGTTCGATCTTCACGTCTGCAGGCCGTTCACCGCCGAGGATCCGGAGCGCTGCATCGGCGGTCTTCTGGCCAAGCTCGGGAATGGAATGCATGGGGCCGCCGACGATATCGCGCCCAAAGAAGGACTCCTCAAAACAGAAGATGGGGGCGTTCGCAACGGAACGAAGCCGATGCAGCGCATTCTCCCCGTCATGAATCACGCCAGCCGCGTCGACCGACATGAGGCCCCAAAACAGGACCGTTTGCGACGGCAGCGCCGAGGCTCGGTTCAAGATCTCGTCGAACGACAGATCGCCGTACCAGACGAACGAGACGCGATCCTCCAGCGCCCCGACATCTTTCTTTACTTCCTCGAGCCAAAATTGCTCCAGCTTGGACGCACCGATGACGACGGCGATCGTACGCGTGTCCGGCAACACCTGAAGAACGTTGCGGAATGCGCTGACGAAGTCGTGGCGGACCGAAACAACGGTATCCTTCTCGGTCAGGCTCGCCCGGTCGATCAGGCGTTGTTCCACCGTTGTGAGGACCATCGGCGCATTCGGGAACAACTCCGCCCGGTGCCTCTGCACAAAACCCGCGGCGGGTCCCCCGACGCTCATGACGATGTCAGGCGGACGGCCCTGGTAGAGCGATCGAAGATACTCGACGAAGGGTCTTTCGGGACCCGGCGCCGTGAATCGTGCGGTCAGGAGCGTATGCTCCTGAAAATCGAGCGGCCACGGCGATCGCTGCTCGAGATTGGTCTTGATGCTGCGGGCGTATTCGCTCCAGGGTAGGAAGTCCCGCCCGAAGGAGTGCAACAATAGAACGCGCCTGGGTTCGCGCGGGTTGACCTCAGGCTGCCCGGCAGCATGTGAAGGCTGGGCTCGAGCGCTCAACCAAGCCAATCCGAGGCACAACAGCGCGATCGCGGCGGCCCGGGACTTGCTCGACGCAATGAGCTTGCGCCCACTCATGCTTTCTCCGAAGACCTCGGCCGAATGGACTCATAACAGCATATCTTGAGCACGACGCACCAGTCCTAATGTCGTCTAGCTCTGCGGCCACGTGATCTCATCGCGACGCGCAGCGGTGATACCTGACCTCCATGTCTTCCATGCCCGGAAACAGCCGGGCGATACTGTCCGTGTCCAACGCCTTCAAGCTGAACTGAACGCTGGATAGCATGATGTCGGTAGCACAGGCAGCGATCAGGTTGATGCTCGTGCCGCTGTCCCTTCTGGCCTTGACCTTGCAGCGAGCGAACTTGCCGATGAGCTGATCGCCATCAACGATGAAGCCACCTCCGTATACTTCGGACATCTCGGTAAAGCCTAATTTGCCTCCCTCACGAATAAACACCTTGTCGCATTGATCGGCGCCCGTGGCCCAGGCGCCGTTCAGGTCAAACGCATCGGCGCGTCCGGTCAATGCAGGGGTCGCACACAATGAAAGCGCCAGCGCGACAGCCGACTTTCTCAGCTCAGACATTCATCGTTTCCCTTCAGATCAGATCGTTCTGAATTAATGTCCACCACTGAAGATCAGAGTCTTGAATGGCAGCAGCAGCGCCTGGATCCGTAGTAGCAGTGCATGGACGAAACCGATCGCGTCGATCGCATGAAGAACGATCCGCCTTCCGGTCGAAGTCCTGGGGTCGACGATCTCTTCGTGGTTGCTGGTGTACGCGTTCACGATGCAGGTGCTGCCGGCCGTCACGCCATCAAGCCCCCCCTTGTAGAGGGGCTCGAGGAACACCAGGATCGTCCCCGGCTTGGCGAGGTTCTGCGCCTCAATGAGCTGCTCTCCGGTCCGAAACTGTCCGGCCGCGATATAGTCCTGCACCGCGGTCACGACCAAGGGAATGACGGCCCACGGCCTAGACACGCAGGTGGCCTCGGCGACCATGCCCTCCTTCATCACGCCTGCCTCGATCTGGCCGAAGCCGGCCTGCAGCCGTTCTCGGCCGGAACCCTCGGGAATCAGAATTCCCGCGGGGCGCATCAGTTGATTGACGACATCGCCGGCGCGGACGAGAAATTGCTCGACACGTCCGTCGATGCCAGCACGGACAAAGGTCTTGTCCAGATCCACTTGCGCCTCCGCCAGCGAGGCTTCCGCGCTCGCCTTCTGCGCGGGCAGCAGCGTCGAGACCTGCAAGGCAGCCGATTCCTTCGCAGCGGTCGCGGCGTCAATACCGGCCTGACGCTGATCGACCACCACCTGAAGCTTCTCAATATCGCGCTGCGGCACGATGCCGGGATTGCGCCGCTGCAGTTCCGACTTGACTTCGAGTTCGTCCTTGGCCTGCTGATAGCTGGCCCTGGCCTCCTGGATCTGCGCCTCGGCCTTGACGACGTCGGCCTTCGCCGACGCCATGGAAGCATCGATCTCGGCGACCTTGCGCCTGGCCGTTTCAAGCGCAGCTGTCTGCTTGGAATTGTCCAGCCTGAAGAGGACGTCGCCCTTCTTCACGATCTGGCTGTAGCCGACATTAACTTCGGCGACACGTCCCGATCCCTCGGGCAGGATCGGGACGGTCCGGAACAGCAATGCCGCGTTTGACGTCGCCGGATGAAAGAAGAAGACGCTGGTGATCAGCGCCACGGTCAGCATCAGGCAGCCGGTGATGCCCCAGCGCAACTCGTACCAAACGGAAAACAGCGTGATCTCCTTGCCGAGTCGCTTGCCTTGGACGAAGCGCCGATAGAGGTAGTCAGGAAGAATGGTCAGGAGCGAGCAGATGATGAGCTCAAGCATGGCTGCGCACCTTCTGGTCGGTCTCCACGATCTGATCCTCCCGGCTGATCGTTGCTGGGGCGGCCGCAGTGTACGGCTCAGCCGTCTCGTTTGCACCAACCGGTGACGCGCTGTCTGCGATCCTCTCCACCGAGCCGGCGATGCTGCGCAGCGGGGTTCCGAAGTCCGGCAGCTCGATCAGCGCGAGCATCAGGGCCGCGATCCAGTACAGATGCTCGTGCGTGAACAGGGCGAGAAGCCCCAGCACGGCCACGATCTCGAACTGCAATTTCTGCGTCTTGTGCGCCATTCGCTCGGGCAGGCTGTGCAAATGCCAGTACAAAAGCCCCACCGCGAAAACGGCCGCGATCAGGATGATTCCCGTCACGATCATCAACCCGTCTGTTTCGCCAGGCGAGGTGATGTAGAATGGCAGATGGTGTGGTGCTTTCGGGTGAAGCTGCTCGCTCAACGTGCTCTCCTGATCGGGGACCCGGCTGCCGCGGCCCTGGTCACAGTCTGGCGACGCCAAGGTTTGCGTTGCTTGATTTGAATCAACAGAATGGAGCCGGTCCGACCTAGCCTTTGCTCGAGCACTGAAACCGAGCAGCAGGAGACATCGGCAATGGCCGCCAATCTCGACAGTCTGATCCCGAATGCCACGCAAATCCGCAAGGAAGCGGCCCTCAAGGAGGCCGAAAAGGCGGAGCAATATGCCCGACTGGCCGCCGCGGCAGAGGCCGAAAAGCACGCCTTGATCGAGCGACTGAGCAAACCGTCGGGCAAGACCGAGGAAGAGAAGATCCAGCTTGCCGCGACCATCATCCAGCGTGCGGTGCGCAACGGGCTGACCGAGGTGCAGGTCTATCGCTTTCCCAATACGCTCTGCACCGACAAGGGTCGCGCCATCAACCAGCAGGAACCGGGTTGGGAGAAGACGCTGACCGGTATCCCGAAGGAGATCTTCCAGCTCTGGACCGACTATTTGAAGCCGCGCGGCTATCGCATCAGCTATCAGATCATCGATTTCCCCGGCGGCATGCCGGGCGATATCGGCATCACGATTTCCTGGGGGGACTGAATCCTCGCCCTCTGGATCCGATGCGACAAAGCGAAAGGCAGAGAATGGCAAAGGACGAAGCCGGGGCGCGGATGAAGCGCAAGACCTATGAAAAGGAGCTGGAAAAGCTCCAGGTCCAGCTCTGTCATCTGCAGGACTGGGTTAAAGAGAAGAAGCTCCGCGTCGTCGTGTTCTTCGAAGGCCGCGATGCCGCGGGCAAGGGCGGGACGATCAAGGCGATCACCGAGAAGGTCAGCCCGCGCGTGTTCCGCGTGGTCGCCCTTCCCGCGCCGTCCGACCGTGAGAAGTCGCAGCTCTACATCCAGCGCTACATGCAGCATTTCCCTGCGGGCGGCGAGGTCGTGATCTTCGACCGGAGCTGGTACAATCGCGCCGGCGTCGAATACGTCATGGGCTTCTGCTCACCCGCCCAGCACCAGCGCTTTCTTGAGCTCTGCCCGAATATGGAGGGACATCTCATTGAGAGCGGCATCATCCTGGTTAAGATCTGGCTCGAGGTCGGGATGGAAGAGCAGGAGCGGCGCTTCAAGGCGAGGATCGACGATCCCCTCCGGCAATGGAAGCTGAGCCCGATGGACACCGAGTCCTACCGGCGCTGGTACGATTATTCCAAGGCCCGGGACACTATGTTCAAGGCGACCAGCTCGAACCATGCCCCTTGGGTGATCGTCCGCTCCGACGACAAGCGGCGGGCGCGGCTCAACTGCATCGCGCACCTGCTGGATTCGATCCCGTACAAGCGGATCAAGAAGGATAAGGTCAAGCTGCCGCCGCGCTCCGAGAAAGGGCGCTACAATGACCAGGCGAGCCTGCGTGGCATGAAGTTCGTGGAAGAGCGGTACTGACTGAACGAGGATTCCGATCCAACAAGAAAATGGGCCGCGCTGCGCGGCCCATTTCATTTTCGCTTATGGTCTATTTCAGCCGGATCGTGACCCCGCCGACGGCTGCCGACACTTCGGCGCCGACCTTGGGTCCGCTGAGCTGCAGGATCACCCCGTTGGCGTTTTGCAGCTGGACCGCTCCCGCACCGGCCGCAACGGCGCCGCCGGCTCCGCCCACAGCGTAGGAGCCTTCGATTGATGACGGGCCCCGCAAGTTCAACGCCCGACCCACGAATTTGGTCGTCGAAGCACCCACGGTCAGACCGACGCTCATGCCGGATACGGTGAACGGATAATTCTTGCCGCGCAGGCGCAGCACGCCCTCACCGCCTCCTACTCCGACAATGAAGCCACCCTTGGTGAAGACCACGACAACGCTGCCGGTCTCGGCGCGCGAGGGCGCGCTGAAACCGGCGACACCGAGGACCAGAGCAGCAACAGCAAATAGTTTCTTCATGACTTTCCCCTGAATTTGGCTCCCTATTGAGCCAGAAGCATTGCGAAGTATCCGAACACGGTGAGCAGGATGCCCGAGACGGCATAGCCGACCGGGAACCCGATCCAGGGCACGGAGCTCTGAATTTCGACCGCAGCCTCGCGGCAAGGACCGGAGTGCGAACGCGCGCCGGCCACCCCACCCATCAACACGGCGGGATTGATCTTGAACACGTGGAATCCGATCGCCCAGACGATGAACGGCGGGATCGTGCAGGCGATGAAGCCGACGATGAAGATCTTCAAGGCGACCGCACCAGTGAGCTGGGCCAGGAGACCTGCGCCGGCATTCACGCCGACGATGGCGACGAAGACCACCAGACCGAGATCCTCCAGCACGTTGCGCGCCGCGTTCGGCGTGTTGCCGAAGAAGCGCAGCCGCGACACGATTGAGGAGACGATCACGCCCGACAGCAACAGGCCGCCAGCATTACCCAGGCCGATCTTGGCGCCGAACGCCGGGAACTCCACCATGCCGATCAGGAAGCCGATGATCATGCCGATCGACAGGGTCAACAGGTCGGTCGAGGTGTTGGCCCGCGCGATGCGGCCCCACATTTCGCCGAGTTCGTTGACCGCCGACTTCAAGCCGACCACGGAGACGATGTCCATGCGCTCCAGCTTGGTCTTGAGACCCGCCGGGATCTGCACGCCGCCACGCTCGACCTTGGTCACCTGCAACTGGCCGGCTATAGCCGTCTCGCGGAAGGATTCGAAGGTGCGTCCCACCATGTCCTTGTTGGTGACGAGGATGTCCGCCTGGTCCATGGGTATGCCGAGCGTCTTGGCATCGGCGACCTCCGGACCGATCAGTCCCATCTTATCGGTGAGATGCTCGGTCGAGCCGCCAAGAGCAACGATATCGCCCTTTTGCAGCACAAGATCAGGATCGGCACCCTGCGGCTCGCCATTCCGTCCCACGTTGACGATGCGGTATTCCGGGTTCATGGCGCGGAACTTGGCGATGCTGATGCCGGCGGTCGCCGGATTTTCCAGCCGATAGGCGCGCAGCCCGAACTGGCGATAGCCGGTGAGACCGCCGCCTTCGAGATCCTTGACGCCGAACTCCTGCTCATACTGCTTGGCGGCGGCCTTGGCATCGACACCCCACCAGCGCGGCAGATATTTGCAGATCAGGATGATGCCGACGGTGCCCCAGATATAGGTGATGCCGTAGGACAATGCGATCATGCCGGATGCGTCCTCGGGCTTCATGCCCGGAGGCAACCTGACGACACCGGACGTCACGGCCTGCTCGGCCGAGCCGATGGCAGCCGACATCGTCTGCGATCCGGCCAGCATCCCGCCGGCCGCGCCGGTTGGCAGTGCGAACAGCTTTGCACCGATGACCACCAGCGCAAGGCCGAGCACGCTCGAGACGACGGCGAGTAGGCAGAACTTGAGGCCGTCGCCCTTCAGGCTGTTGAAGAAGGAAGGGCCGACGCGCAAGCCAACACCGTACATGAAGAGGTAGTAGAACAGGCTCTTGGCGAAATTGTTCAGCTCGAGCTTCACGCCGTAGGTGGAAGCCCACACCGACAGGCCCGCCCCCACCACGATCGCACCGGCGACCATGCCGAGACCATAGCCCTTGATGCTGGCCCGGCCGATATAGACGGCGAGGCCGACGACGAAGAACAGCAGCAGATATGGGTACTGCTGAAGGAATGTGAAAAAGCCCTGCATGTCCGATCCCCTCTAAGATGCGGCCTTGAGCTTCGGCGCGGCCGCAGGCTTGGGCCTGCCGATCTTCGCCAAGGCTTCCGTGCGCACGAGCTTCAGGCCCTCTTTGGCGTCGTAGCCGTGGATCTCCTTCACATCGAGCTTGCGCATGAAGTCGATGGTCTCCTGGGTGATGACCTGGCCTGGCACCATGATCGGGAAGCCGGGCGGATAGGGAATCACGAAGTTCGCCGAGACGAGCTCAGGTCCCGCTTTCAGCCGCCGGTCGATCTCGGGATCGTTGAGGCGGATGTGCTCGCAACCTGCAACGTCATAGGCGGCATAGAAACCGGTGCGGATGTCGCCTTCGTTGGTCTTTGCTCCGGCATCGCCGCGGAAGCTCGGATGGAAATGCGAGAAATTCGGCAGATCGGGCACATCCTTCATGAGGCTTGTCACCCTTGCCTCGAATGTCTTCCTCGCATTGGCACCGCCCTGAGCAAGCCCACGATCGATCTCGCCCGCGATCTCGGCGAGCACGCGAATGAGATGGGCGACATCGCTGCGGGTGTTGTTGATGTTGGACTGAACCAGGACCGAGTTACGCGAGGTCTTGTTGACCTGGATGTTGTACTCGCTCGCCAGGATACCCTTGAACTGCGTGCCGTCGTAGCCGGCCGTTCCGCAAACGAGAGTCATGCGGGTCGGATCGAGGCAGAACTCGTCCTCATCGAGGCTCCTGAGCGTATTCGCCCAGTTCACGCCGGCCGCGAGATAGTCGGTGAAGCCGCTCTGGCGATATTGTGCCGGCACCATCGCGTCTGCGCCCAGCACGCGGAAGTATTTCGAAATTAGCGGATTGTTGTTGACCGCATGGCGGATGGCGAAGGCGATCTCGATCGCATTGGCGACGAGACCGTAGCCTTCCAGCTCCATCTGCCGCCGCGAGATATCGAGGCTGGCGATGAGTTGCTGGTTTGGGCTGGTGGAGGCGTGCGTGAATACTGCTTCCTTGAACTGCTGCTCGACCGTGTGGAATTCGACATCCTTGACCGAGAGCATGGAGCCTTGCCGGATTGCCGACATCGACTTGTGAGTCGAGTTGGTCTGGTAGACGCGGAGACGAATCTGCCGCGGGTCAGGGATGAGCCTAGTCTTGAGCAGCACCTCGTCCGAGGGGTTCCTGCCGAGCTCGGCCTGCTGCTTCTCATAGGCCGCGACGGACTTCGGATCGTGCATCCACGCTTCGATCTCGTTGGCTGCGCCCATGGCGGTGCGCCGACGCAGGAATGGCGAGAATCGCGCGAAACCGAACCAGGCTTCGTCCCACAGGAAGATCAGGTCCGGCTTGATGGCGAGACATTCCTCCATCACGCGGCGCGTGTTGTAGATGTGACCATCGAAGGTGCAGTTGGTGAGATCGACCATCTTGACGCGGTCGAGCCGGCCATCGGCCTTGGCGTTGAGCAGCGCCTGCTTGATGGTCTTCAATGGCACCGCGCCGTACATCGAGTATTCCGTCATCGGGAACGCCTCGACATAGAGCGGCTGAGCACCCGCCAGCACCATGCCGTAGTGGTGCGACTTGTGGCAGTTGCGATCGACGATCGCGATATCGCCGGGCGCAAGCAGTGCCTGCACTGCCATCTTGTTCGATGTCGACGTGCCGTTGGTGACGAAGAAGACACGGTCGGCACCGAGGGCGCGGGCGGCCTTCTCCTGCGCCTTCTTGATGTTGCCGGTCGGCTCCAGCATGCTGTCGAGGCCCCCTGTCGTGGCGCTGCTTTCGGCCAGGAACAGGTTCGGGCCGTAGAACTCGCCCATGTCGCGGATCCAATCCGACTTGAAGATCGACTTGCCGCGGGCAATCGGCAGCGCGTGGAATGTCCCGATCGGACGCTGCGCATATTTCTTGAGATTGTCGAAGAACGGCGTGTCGTACCGATCCTGGATGCCTTCGAGGATCGACAGATGCAGCTCCAGCAGCTCTTCGACCGAATAGAAGATGCGGCGGACGACGTCGGCGTCGGGATTGCCGGCCAGTTCCTCGACGTCGCGGTTCGAGATCATGTAGAGGTCGAGCTCCGGCCTGACCCGCTTGATGATCTGGGCGAGCCGGAGCGCCGACGCGTCGGTTTCGTCGTTGAGACCGGCCGTGGCCATGATCGAGCGGAGGACGGGCGCATCGTGCCGCGAGCGCAGGCCAAAGCCCTCGTTGACGATGACCGCGGCGATATCAGGGTTGAGCATGGTCGCGCAGAACGCGTCTTCGAGGCTGCCGACGATGACGGGCTCATAGATGAAGCCGTCGACCGGACGACGCAGCCTGCGCCATTCGGCGGCGAGTGCCGGCCACTGGCTGGACGACACGCCGGTCACGATGAGGGTTTCGAAATAGGGCCGGCGCGTCGTGGCCCCCCCAAACGACGGCGGCACCAGCTCGGGCACGTCGCCATTGCCCTCATCCTTCGCGCTCCAGTCGCCGGCATGCTGACGGAACGACCGCGTCGCCAGCGCCTGGGCGATCTTCGTCGCAAGCGCGAACGATGTGGCCCCGTCGCCCGCGGCTGCCGCCTCCCGCAGCGCTGCCATCAGGTGCAGACCGGGATAGCCATGGAATTCCTCGGTGACCGAGAGCTCGGCCAGCGCCGCATCGTAGGCCACGCGATTGCCCACCCGCGCCCAGACCTTCGCTGCTTCCACGAGATCGCGCCAATCATCTGCCCGCGCTCCGGGCCCGGAAAAGAATCGATCGATACGCTTCTCTGCGGAGTTTGCATCCTTGGACATCTCGCTCTCCCGATCCCAGGGCAATTGTGATGCGGGATCGTGACCTCGCGGCCCTCCCCTCCATTGATCCAAGTCAACGGTCTGAATGGTCTTGGAAGGCCTTGGCGCCGCGCGTGCATTTCGCAGCGCAAAAACCGTCAGCCGCCCTTCGCATCGCGGCCGCCCAGCACGCTGTCGAGCGTCCGCAGCCACTGTGTGCTGTCGGTCTTTTCGGCCAACCCTTCCGCCCGCAAGAGATCACGCAGCTGTGCGTGCGCGCCGACAATGCAGAGTGCGACGTGACGGGAGGCGAGTTCGTCATAGAGATCGTGCAGCATGCGCGCGCCAGCAAGATCGATATAGGGAGATGCCGAGAGATCGCAGACGACCAGCCTGATATCGACCGATTTGGCCAGCGCCTTCAGCACAGCCGCGAGGATGGTCTCGGCATTGATGTAGAGCAGCGAGGCCTCGGGTCGGAAGGCGATCACGCCGATGAGGGGTTCCACGCCCTCATGTCTGGCGCTGTCGGAATAGCGGCCGGTCCCCGGCAAGCGGCCGAGAAAGGCGATATTCGGTCGGGATGCCCGCGCCAGCAGCAGGAAGACCGACGCGACCGCGGCGAGCAGCACGCCTTGAAGGATTCCCAGCAGCAGCACCGCAATCAGCGCGATGGCTGCCGCATAGAAATCGATCCGGCTGACCTTCCACATCCGCCATAGCGCCGGAATGTCCACCAATCTGTACACGGCGGCAAAGACGATCGCGGCCAGCACCGTCTTGGGAAGATTGGTCAGCAAGCCTGTGAAGAACAACAGACACAGTGCCAAGGTGACCGAGCAGATTACCAGTGCAAGTGGCGTACGCGCGCCGGCATTGTCGTTCACCGCCGATTGCGACAACCCGCCTGCAACCGGGTAGCCCTGGCCGAATGCCGCGGCAAGGTTGGCGGCACCCAGGCCGAGAAATTCCTGCCGAACGTCGAGTGCATATCCGTACTTGGCAGCGAAGCTGCGTGCTGCGGACACGCCTTCGATATAAGCCAGCAACAGGCAGCCCGCCGCGATGGGAAACAGCTCCTCGGGCTCGACCAGCCCGAAGGTTGGCACGGCTAGGGTAGGCAGACCCTCGGGGATCTTGCCGGTCACAGGCACCCCCATGGCTGGCAGCCCAAGCAGCGTGGCCACCACGATCGACAGTGCGACGATGGTGATGCCGACTGGCCGGCCCGGCAGGAGCCGTTCACCGAGCAGGAGAAGCACGAGCGCGACAGCGCCGACCGCCAACACCAGCAGATTGGTATCCCCAAGCTGGCCAGCGATGTGGAATCCCCGATCAAAGAAATTGCGGCCGCCGCCGAGGATGCCGAACAGGCTCGGCAATTGGCTCATGATGATGGTGAGCCCGGCGCCGGCTTTGAAGCCAACCAGGATGCTGTCGCTCACGAGACGCACGAGAGTAGAGAGCTTGAACAGCCAGGCGATGAGACAAAGTAGAGCCACTGCACAGGCGACCAGACTTGCAATCTGCGCATAGCGAACCGGATCACCTGCGGCGAGCGATCCGACTGTGCCCGCAATCATCAGCGAGATGGCCGAAGTCGGTCCGATGGCCAGCTGGCGCGAGGATCCGAGCAGCGCATAACCGATCCCGCCCAGAATATAGCCGTAGACGCCGATTTGCGGCGGCAACCCCGCAAGGGCGGCATAGGCGAGCGAAACCGGAATTGCGTACGCAGCCAGCGTTACGCCTGCCACTGTGTCGGAGGGCAGCCATGCCACTCGATATCCGGAGAGCCAGCTAAAGGGCGGAAACAGACGCGTCCCGCCAATCCGCGGTTCAGACGGCAGCTTCATGAGCTCACCTCCGAGCGCACGACTTCGCACCGCAGCAGCACGATGAGCAGTGCGACCACGGGAAGCCCCAGCGCGAGGTCCGGCGTTGCCTTTGTGATCAGCGCGCCGAGTGCCGCGCCTATGCCGAAGGTGCCGCACACCGCCGCAAAGATGCCGGATCGCCGCAACGTTCCCGTCGCCCCGCCGCTGCCTGAAGCCAAAGCGAAGATGCCCTCGATCGCCTGTCGCATGTTACCGGTGATCATCACCGTGCTGTAGGTCGCACCGTCGACCTTGGTGAAGATCGCGGCCTGCATCGCGGCGACGAGTGAAATCCCCAGCGTACCGGCTATCTCAGGCATCCGGTTGTGCAGTACGCCGATGGCGATCAAAAAGAGGATCTCGATCAGCGTGCTGATGGCACTGGCTCTCTCTCCGGCAGCGCCGCGCAGCCAGACGGCGATCACAATGCCAACCGCGAACGCCATGATTGGCGGGACGAATTGCAGCGCCCTCGCCCAGTCACCGACGACCCCGTGGACGCAGAGAAAGACGAGATTTGCCGTCTGAGCGTTGGCCAACACGCCGTGGATGATCCAGGTATAGGCATCGAGACAGCCCCCCGCAAACGCCAACAGCAGTGCCACGGCGACCGTCTCGTCGCGGCGCAGCACTGAAGTGGCGGCAATGCCCTGTGAGCTCATATCCGAGACGCCGTGTGTCGCTGATTTGACAGGCACCTATTGAGGCCGCGCGAGGAAGGAAAAGGCTTGACTTGAATCAAGCCTCCGATCGGCCATGAGGATTCAAATCGATCCCAACAATGCGCTGGGGAAAGCGACCATGGACACCGTCAGGTGGATCATCTCCACCGCTCCGGAAATCTTTCTGCTGATTGCCGTCGCCATTGGTACGATCTTGGGCCGAGTCAGAATCCGAGGCTTCTCGATCGGTACGACGGCATGCACGCTCATCGTCGCCGTGCTCATCGGGCAACTCGGCAGCTTCACGTTCCCATCTGTGCTGAGGGTGATGCTGTTCAGCCTGTTCGTGTTCACGATCGGCTACAAATCAGGGCCGGAATTCTTCGCTTCCTTGAGCATCCGCACTTTGGCGCAGGTCGCCATGGCGCTCGTGCTGGGAGGTACAGGCTTGATCGTCGTGCTGGCATTTGCCTTTACAATGGGGCTCGATCCGGGCACCGCTTCTGGTCTCGCTGCGGGTGCACTGACGCAATCCTCCGTCATCGGCACTGCCTCGGGAGCCCTGGCACAGCTTGGGCTACCAAAGGCCTTCCTGGAGCAACAAGAGGCCAACATCGCGGCCGGCTACGCCGTCACTTACGTCCTCGGCTACATCCTGACCCTGATCTATGTCCCGTTCATCGCGCCCAAGCTGATGGGTGTAAACCTCAAGGAGGAAGCCAAGAAGCTCGAGATCGAGCTTTCCGGTGGCGAACCGCCTAAGACGGAAAACCTGCATTATCGGAAATTCCAGGCCCGCGCCTATCGCGTCTCCGCCGCCGCCGGGCGGACCGTCAAGGCGATCGAGGACGAGATCGGCAGCCGGACGGTCATCGAGCGCATCGTGCGTCAGGGAGCCGATATTGAGCCGCATCTCGACACCGTGCTCGAGGCCGGGGACGACATCGTGATCGCTGGTCGGACGGCGGTGATCGTCGCCGCGCGGCCCGTGATCGGCACCGAGATCGACGCCGACGAGATCCTGAAGGCGATGCCGGGCAATGTGGTCGACGTGCTGGTCGACAACCGCAAGCTCCACGGTCGTTCGGTCCAGGACGTTGCCGATCGCGTCGGCAGCAATGCGCGCGGCGTGTTCCTGCGGACCCTGACGCGGATGGGGCGCGAGGTGCCGCTCAGTCCGGACACGCGTATCTATGTCGGCGACGTCATGACCCTGGTCGGCACAAGCCGCAACATCGAGCGTGCTGCTGCGCAAGTCGGACAGATCCTGCGTGCCGGCGACCGCACCGACATCGCCTTTCTCGCTGCCGGCATTGCCGCCGGCCTGCTGGCCGGCCTGATCAGCTTCAAGGTCGGAGGCATCGCGCTGACGCTCGGCGGCGGAGGCGGCGCCTTGATCGCAGGCCTCGTCTGCGGCTGGTTGCGGTCACGCCGGCCGACCATGGGCGCGATGCCGCCCGCCGCGCAGCAGACGCTGAGCGACCTCGGCCTCGGCGGCTTCATCGCCGCGATTGGCCTTGGCAACGGCCATGCGGCCTGGATCGCGATCCAGGCACATGGCTTGCTGCTGGTCGGTATGGGTCTTGTCGTCACGTTGGTGCCGCTCATGGTGGCGACGTTGTTCGCTTATCACGTGCTGCGCATGAATCCGGTCGTCACCTGCGGTGCGCTGGCAGGCGCCATGACGGTCGACGCCGCCGTAACAGGCGCCTGCGAAGTTGCTGAAAGCCAGACGCCGGTGCTCGGCGTCGCCGTACCCTATGCGGTGGGGAACGTCGTCCTAACGGTGCTCGGCCCCATTATCGTGGCGGCGACTTTTTCCGGATGAGGAGGATGGGATGCGGTCGTATTCCTTGATCCAACAGCTGTTGCGAACGGTGCTGCTGCTGCCGGCCTTGTGGATCGGGATGGTCCACGCCGATGACCGAGCGCAGCGACGCATTCAGGAAGAGATCTGGGCCCTGCCGTTGCCGCTCCCGATGTTTGCCTATCTGGTGCGCCCCGTGGGCGAAGGCCCCTTCCCCCTGGTGATCATGAACCACGGCGTCTCGCTCAACCCGACCGATCGCGGCTTCTTTCCCTTGGTCGAATTCCGCGACGCCGCAAAGTGGTTCGCTAGGCGCGGCTATCTCGTCGTGGCGCCGGTCGGCACCGGATACGGAGCCTCCGCGATCGATATCCCCGAGCACGGGCTCTACGGCCCATTCTTTTCCAAGGTCGGCAAGTGCACCAATCCCAATTTCCGCAGCGCCGGGCTCGCCGTGGCACAAGTCGATCTCTGGACCATAGACTACCTTGCCGCCGAGAAGCTTATCGTGCCGAAAGACGTCGTCGTGGTCGGACAGTCCGCCGGCGGCTGGGCCTCCATCGCGCTGTCGAGCGTCAACCCGCCGCAAGTGAAGGCAATCATCACTTTTGCCGCCGGCCGCGGCGGCCATGTCAACGGCAAACCGAACAACAATTGCGCACCGGACAAATTGGTGGAAACGACCGGCGAATTCGGCCGCACCTCGCGGGTGCCGATGCTCTGGATCTATATCGAGAACGACACATTCTTCGGTCCCGCCCTATCGAAACGTATGCACGAGGCCTTCACGGCAGCCGGCGGCAGGGCCGAGTATCATTTGCTCCCGCCCTTTGGCAACGAGGGGCATTACTTCATCGGGTCACCCGATGCGATCCCGATCTGGTCGCCAATCGTGACGAAATTCCTCGACGGTCTGAAATAGGTGCGACCGAAGGATGCGGAGCAGGAAAATGGCAGACGTACATCACAGAAACGTCCTGAAGGATACTCGCTCCACGAGAGCTATCGTCGCGCTCGCCTTACTCGCAGCCTTGGCAATACCGGCGATTGCCGAAATCGCTCCTCGCGGCCAGCGAAAGGCGGATGAGATCAAATATGGCGCATGGCAGAAGCTCTGCTTCAAGGCCGGCGGCGCTCAGGCACTTTGCCGGACGTCGATCACCGGGACTTATGAGACGGGTCAGACTGCCGTCCGCGTCGATTTGATCGAACGCGAAGGCGAGAAGACTGCGCGGCTGCAATTGTTTGTTCCCGTGGGCATGTATCTCCAAGCTCCCGTCAAGCTCAGGGTCGATCAGGGCGCGCCCTACCGCGTGCCGTACACTTGGTGCCTCAGCAATGCCTGCATTGCAGGTCATGCCGCTAACCCAAAGCTCATCAAGGAAATGGAGAGCGGGAAGACGCTAGATCTCGAGGTCGTCGACAACAAACTCCTGTCGGTCACAACGTCGCTACCACTTGCGCAATTTGGACCGGTACGTAAGGGATCACCGGCGCGTACGTACGAACAGGACATTGACGAGTGAGCTTAGGTCTCTCGCCAGGTTGAACAACGATCTTGCTGAGCTTACGGTTTTCGCACCAGGATCATGCATTTAGGTCCCCAAGACGCCCTCGATCTGTCAGCGCAATACGCCGTTGTGTTGGTCCGTCGAATTGCAGCATCTTTTCGTCTCGGAGGCTGGAAAACGCGCGCGAGACCGTCTCCAATGTCAGACCGAGATAGTCGGCAATGTCGCGACGGCTCATGGGCAAAATCATTACATACGGCTGAGATAGACGCTCGTCCATTTCTAGGAGGAATGCAGCCACCCTTTCGAGAGCAGTTTTGCGCCCGAGCAGGAGCATGTGATTCTCGGCGTGCTGAAGACTCTGCGTAACGAGGCCGATGACCTTGGCGACGCCGCCTTCACGATCTCTCGTCGCGTCCAGAAGACTTCGCCGCCTCGTTATGCGAACTCTCGTTTCAACTATCGCTTCAGCGGTAAAACGATGGGTTACGCCGTTCTCGAGCCCGAACATGTCGCCAGGCAGATGAAACGAGTTGATCTGACGACGACCGTCCGAGAGCAGCTTGTAGGTGCGCACTGCACCGGAGATGATCTGGTAGACGTATTCCGTCTCCTCGCCTTCGCCGAAGACTTCAGTCCCTCTGCGATACCGAAATTCACTGCAGAACACATTCTCGCCGGCGAGTGCTGCGAGATGGCCGTCAACCGGACGGCTGCTGGAGGTGTTCGTCCTGAGCAGCATCGTAAAAGTCTCCGACGGAACTTAACAATGCACGAATGCTAGGCAGACCGCAGCCAGGCGAGCTTGATCTGCAGCAAATTCAACTTGGTCTCCGTATTTGCCCGGATGCGGGGCTCGGTCGCGTGCGCTTGCGAATTCAGTATGAAAGCACCTCGGTAGCGCCGGATTGCCAGAAACCGATATCAAGCTGCAAGGCATCGACTTGCGTCGGATCAACAATGCACGCCCAAACTCGCCTAGTCTGCAGCAATCTTGGTGAATGGCTCTTTGGCATCGCCGTACTCGACGCTGAAAGACGACCAGCCTGACCGCATCAACTCCCAGCCGTCCTGTTGCATCAGCGAAGGCCTTAGAAGAAACGAAATGACTTCACGGTTGCCTTCGATCCTGATTTTGACCGCAGTGCTGCTCATCGGCCTCGCCAATCAAAGCGCTCACGCAGCCGTCACGGTGCGAGTTCAACTTTCCACCCAGACCATGCTGGTCAGCGTCGACGGAACCGGCTTTGCGAGTTGGCCAATTTCGACGGCCCGGCGTGGATACCGCACGCCCACCGGCACATACCGGCCATATTCTCTCCAGCGCATGCATTACTCGAGGCTCTACGACTTCACGCCGATGCCCTACTCGGTCTTCTTCCATCGTGGCTACGCAATCCACGGCACATATGAGATCCGCAACCTCGGGCGTCCGGTGTCGCACGGGTGCATTCGGCTGGCACCGGATCACGCGCAATCGCTGTTCGAATTGATCCAGACTCAGGGACCTCAGAATACGTCGATCGAGATCTTGCCCTGATGCAGAGCAGCGGCGACCGCTTCGGTCGCGCTGCAAAGGCTAGACCGATCTCTGGATCGGCGCAGCCGCCGCAAAGCATCGACCAGGCACGTCGATTGGAGGCTTGCAAGCCGCTTTGCCCGACTTGAACAGGTCTCGCGGCTGTACGCGGGCCGGCTCCTTATCGGGCACCTTCCGCTTCGATTGGACTACCGGCAACCTGTCGCCCTTCGCTGAGCGATTTGCGGTTTGTCCGACGAAGGGCGGACCTCCTGCCGACACGCCGGGCAACGAAATCGTCTGGTGGACGGCCATCGAGGTCGTCATGCCCGCGAGGTAGATCAGCGAATGCAATGTGAGTGTCTTGAAAAGCATGATGCCGCTCATTCCACTTGTGCCCGTTCTGGGCATCGCCGCACGAGTGACAAATGCTAGTAGAGGTCGGGCAAGGAAATTTGATCTGCCGCAAGCTTTGGCTACACCCACGCGGCTCTCCGTGGCGCCCTGCTCGCCAGCCCTTCGGTTGCACCAGTCTTCTGGTGGCGTTCTCTCAACCGAAGCCCCGGCTTGGAAGCCGGGGGGCCCTGCTGTCTCGCGCGGACGTAAGCACCACGCTCAGCGGCGTCCGACCCGGTTGACCGGTCCGCCGCGATTCATCGGCGTTCCGGGACGCACCGCTTCGCGAGCGGCTGCACGGGCGACCGGACGCGGCCTCAGCACGACGCCCGGTCTTGCGATGCAACTCGGCGGATAGTCGATGTACTGGCAGTACACCACTGCGGCGGCCGGGCCACTGCTGACCGAGAGCCCCAGGGTGGCCAGCGACGCACTCAACGCCATTGCGCTGAGGGTGACGGGTCCGAAGGCCTTGGATGACAATTTCATAAGCACCTCCTGTTTCGCGATTCCAAACGGCACGAAGTGGGCTCAGCGCACATGTCCATCAATGGCGATGCAGACGGCGAGCCTCACGTCGAATCTCAGTAGCAGGGTGGATACGGATAGTACCCGCAGGCTCGCCGATACCGGTACGTACCATAAGGTGCGACACCCGCGGCGGCAGCGCCATAATAGGCCCGGCGATGCACCCGGCGATTGACGCCCGCCACGCTCATCGGCGTCAGCGGCCGCCCGACCCTGGCTTCGGCGCTATCCAGAGATACCGTCAAAAGGCTCGTCGATGATGGCTGGAGCGACAGCGGAGCCGCCACGAAGATAGATGCAGCCGCGATCATTCCAAGATGCTTGGCAATTCCCGTCATGCTCGTCCCTCCCAAATGTGGTGGTAATCAAAACCTAACGTGGGCTCATCAGTCGCCGGACCGTTGATAAAAATCAACAGAACTGCGCTTTGAGCAGCGGGAAAGGACATCAAGCTTATCGGGCTCATCGGGACGCAGCGCGCCGCGCTAGACTAGTTCCGTCCTGACCGTTACATTGCGTGCTCCGAAACTCGGCGTGTCGATAACCTGTGATATGCCTTGATGCAGCGCTGGCCACACGGCGGTGGTTGCACCTCCTATGCCTGATCTCTAGGCACGTTCGCATCAATCAACCCGAGCCGCTCCGCAATCGAGACCAATTCTGCCAAGGAATGGACACGCATCTTGTCCATGACCTGATGGCGATGCGCCTTGATCGTGCGCTCCGTCGTTCCGAGTTCGTGTGCGATTTGCTTGTTGATCTTGCCGCGGACGACAAGATCGAAGACTTGGCGTTCTCGCGGCGTCAGGCCCGACAGGAGGGTGCGAAACGCATCGAGCCTGTTTCTCTGGCTCTGCGCGGAACTGTGACGCGCCAATGCACGCTCTATGGCATGGAGCAACAGTTCTGAAGAGACCGGCTTCGTCAGGAAATCCTCCGCACCAGCCTTGATCGTGCGCACGGTCGTTGCAGTATCGGCGTAACCGGTGACGAAGATGATCGGCAGTGTCGAACCCAGCTCGATTAACCGGGCTTGCAGATCGGGACCGCTCAGGCCGGGTATCTTCACGTCGAGCAGCACGCAAGCAGGCTCCTCGACGCTCGGCAGACGTCCCAACAGTTCCTCTGCAGATGAATATGATTCGACGTCGTAACCCGCCAGCTTCAGCCGGCGTTCGATTGCCGTCCGGAACGAAGCGTCGTCGTCCACCACATGAACCAAGCCAGGCAATTCCACCTCTTAGCCGCGATATTCTTGCCGAGCGCCGTGCATTGAACGCTCTCATAATTCGGTTGGATCAGAGATCAACATCGGCAATTGAGCGCACCGCATTTCAGATTACACGACAGGATCCCTGATCCTTTTCATTCCCCCGATCCTTCGACCCTGTCCCAAGGTACAATGTTCCTAGAGACAATGGACGAGAATATCCTCTTTAGTCGTAAATCAACCTCGGCGGGAGTGAGACAGCGCGGCGCATTCCCCCCAATGAACATTGATCTGAACCCAATTCAGCGATTCGTTGAGGATTTAGCCATGTTTGTGCGCATCACGACCGATCCCACGCGCCGCCCAAATTCACTCCGCGACCTCGGGCTGACCAGCGGATCGAATCCGGCCGTCAGTTTGAGCGAATTTTCTTACAAGAAAGGGACTGAGATTTACGGCGAGAAAGAGGCCGCCGATTACGTGTATCAGGTCAAGACGGGTGCAGTGCGAAGTTACAAGCTCCTGTCGGACGGACGGCGCCAAATCGGCGCGTTTCACCTTGCCGGCGACATCTTCGGACTGGAGAACGGCAATTCACATCGCTTCACGGCGGAGGCGATCGTTGACACCACCGTCCGGCTGATCCGCAGGCAAACCCTGGAGCTGGTGGCCGACAGCGATCCCGTCGTTGCCAACAACCTGCTTACCATGACGACGAACAACCTTCAGCATGCCGAGGACCATATGCTGCTGTTGGGGCGCAAGACCTCGCTGGAACGTGTTGCCGCCTTCATCCTCGAGATGGACCAGCGCCTGACCGGAGCCGAGGTCATCGCCCTCCCGATGTCGCGCCGCGATATCGCCGATTATCTCGGCCTGACGCTTGAAACTGTTTCGCGCGCACTATCGCGGCTGCATGAACTTAGCATCATTGATTTTATCGGTAACACGCAGCGCCAGATCGTATTGTCGGACCGTCGGAAGCTCGCCACTATCGATCTGCAGGGCTAACCCCGGAAGCGCCGATCGCGGAGAGGTGCTCAAGCGTCTTGCGCAACACTTCGAACAGCACGGCGGTCGACCAGCCGAACAGAAGGATGCCGTTCATGGCGGTCATCGGCCCAGTCAACCGCCACGCTTGCTGCGGCGTGATGTCGCCGTAACCCAGCGTGGTGTAATTGACGAAGGCAAAATAGAGCAGATCGGATCCTGCGGGCGCCGCGTCGAGGATCAGATAGGCAAGCGACCAGACCAGAATTTCCAGCGTGTGTGCGAGCATGAGCACCGTTGCCGTTGCGACCATCAGGGCCATTAAGTGCAGTTTTGGCCGCGCCGTGTGCTTCAGGCCCGCCGCTCGCGCAATACTGGTGGCACCCACCGTCACAATCGCGTGGATCATGATGTTGATCGCGCTGACGAGAGCGCCTGCCAGGAATTGAAGTGCCATCCGGACCGAACGGAGTTCAGCTGCGCTTGCGTGAGGTCGGGTCGAGACGCAGCCTTTGTGCTCTCATGCGCTTTATCTCTTTGTTGAGCGCCTCGCTCTTTTCGTCCCGCTGCTCCGTTCTGGTCTTCTGGGGCTCGTCGCCGCGCAGCTTTTCGAGTGCCTTCTCAACCGAGAGCTTTGTCGTGCCGGCCATGATATCGTCCTCATACAGTTGCTACCGATAATGATGCGCCTACCGCGTCAGTCCTCCGAACCAGGCGCCGAAATAGCCGGCATACAGCGCCGGATTTTCGAGGTTCATCGAATGTCCCACACCGGGCACGATCACGAGCCGGCAGTCCGGCATTTCCGTCGCCATCGCTCGCAGATCTGCTGGCGGAATCCACCCGTCCCGCTCGCCCCACAGCACCAGGTGCGCATGCCTGATCTCCGCCATCCGGCGCTCCAGCTCTTTGCTCTCCCACTCGCGGTTGAGATTCACGGGCGTCCCGATCCAAATGCCTTCCGAGACGCCGAAGGTCTGATCGAGGATCCGCTCGAACAAAAGCGGTATGTCTCCAAGCCCCTCTCGAAAGCGCGGTACGGTGTTCGGTGCCAGACTGTCGGGAACGAACAAGGAGGATGCCGCAGTCGCCATCACGGCCCGCGTCACCTCCTTGCTCGCCATCATCGCGCGGAACACGCCGATCTGATCGGCATTGAAGGCCATGCCGAGGGGGGTAATCGGATCGAGCGCGAATACCCGCCCGAACCGTTCGGGCTGCATCAGCAGCATCCGCGCCGCGATGATTCCGCCCGTGGAGTGGGTGGCGAGGTGGCAGAACCGGATGCCGAGCGCATCGAGCGCGGCGAGCAAGTCCTGCGCATGCTGCTGCATGGTGTAATTGGAATAGTCCGCGACCGGCTTTGGCCGGTCGCTGTCGCCGCAACCGCGCCAATCGATGCCGATCACGCGCAGCCCCGAGGGAAAAAGCGGTGCGGCGAGCTCGATCCAGTCCTTGCTGGCGAGATTGCCGTGGATGAAGACGACGGTGACGTCGCCTCTGCCCCACTCCCGCCAACCCAACTGGATATCACCCGCCTGAACTCTCGACATGGTCCCGGCCCTACTTGTTCAGGCCGGCGGTCGGCGCTGCCCCCGGAGGCGTCGGCGCCACCGGCAAGGCAGAGATCACGGCACCCTTGATCATCCGGTCCGTGCCGAGCGGTGATGAGGTATCGACCGCTCCCCTCATCACGAAGTCCACGACGTCAGCCGGGAATTCCACCGGATTGTCGGTATGGATGAAGTGCCCAGTCTCCGGATAGATCTTCAGAAGCGGCCGATTGCCGGCATTGGTCATGCGCGACATGAACGGCGTAATCGCATCCCGGCCGAGATCCGTCAGCCCGTTGAAGGCGGGCGTCGGGATGAACGGCTCCTTGTCGCCGAACGAGAGGAAGATCGGCGCCCTGATCTGGGTAAGCCGTTCGTAAAGGTTCTTCGGATCATCCTGCTGCAGCTCGGCGCCGATGGTGTAGATGTCATAGATGAAGACGTTGCACCACTGTTCGAGCTCTTTCGGATTGCCTTTGATCAAGCCGACGCGCTGCTCGGTGTGAAGGCGTGCATACTCGCTGTCGCTGAAGAAGTAGCCGCTCTTGGAGGCCGAAACCACGTTTGTCTCGGGATCGCGCTTCTTGAAGTAGAAGAAGTCGCGCACGTTCTGCTCCGAACGCTTCATCTCGGCGTCGAGAATCCCCGTCGGGCCCCAGGTTGCCTTCCACTTGTCGAAGTCGTGGTCAAAGGCCCGGTCGAACAGCCTCGCCTTCTTGTCCTTGGCGATGGTGATGTCGCGTGGATACTCCTCGAGGCCGGAGGGGGCCTCAAGCGCGAGACCCTGCACGGCGTCCGGCCAGGTCAGGGCGTAGCCCATTACGAACTGGCCACCGAGGGAGTGGCCGAGATAATACGCCTTCTTGACCCCGAGCTGGTTGACCACGAGGTCATAAATGACCTCGCGCATGTCCTGCATGGTACGCGCCGGGCTCTTGTCGAGATTGCCCGGTCCGGACATGCCGTAGTGCGGCAGATCGGGCGCGATCACACGCACGCCGCTGCGCAGAGCATATTGCATGACGTTGCCGTAGTGCCCGGCAAAGGCGCCCTTGCCATGAATGATGACCAGCACCTTCGGATCCTTATCGGTGCCGGCATATTCGTCCATGTAGCCGATCTGCCAGGAATTGCCGCTCTTGTCCTTCGCGTTGGCGTACTTGACTGGATAGGGGTAGGTCACGAAATCCTTCCAGAAGGACTTCTTCGGATCGATGTTCTCCGCCACGCCGGGCACGCGATAGTTCTTGTCATCGAATGTCTGCGCGCGATCCAGCGCCGCCACGTCATCCATGAAGGAGACGAACTTCGGATCGTTCTTGCGCTGATTGATGATCGGGAACACACCGTAGTGCGCAACCGGGCTTTCCTGAGCGATGAGATCTGCGCCGGGAACGCGATCGACGGCCTTCTCCGCCAGCTTGAAGTTCAGCCAGAGATCGTTGGTGATATGCATCACCAGCGTGCGCGCGCGGATGCGGCCGAGATGAGGATTGACATTGTGGGTCTCGCCGACCCGGTTGCGCCAGACGAGGTCAACGGCGTCATAGAGCTTGGCACGGTTGATGACGCTGAGCCCCGCCTTCTCGTTCGGCGGATCCCAGTAGAAGATTTCGGGTTGCACCGCACTCCAGTTCTGGCTCGTACGGAAGGCGAAATCGTAGCCCGTCATGCCGAGGATCGACCAGCCGAACGCCAAGCCCGGAACCGGGTGTTTCTCCTTGGGCAGCTTGTAATAATCGCCCTTGGTCTGCTGCCACACCGGATCCGACTGGATTGCCGCTGTCATCATCTGGAAGGTCCAGTTGCCGACGGGGTCATCGCCATCGGATTGCGTGGTGCCGCCAATCGGCATCAGCCCGCCCATGAACTCGGGATGCATGACACCCCACACATAGGTCTGAGTGCCACCCATGGAGACGCCGGTGATCAAGGCGGCGCGAGTGATCTTCAGGCCGTCGCGCAGCATGCGGTAGTTGGCCTGCACCATGTCGTAGTAGCTGTATTGAGGAAACTTGGTCCCCAGCCCGTCGGACGGCTTGCTCGCGCCCCAGGTACCGAGCGGGTCCACCATGACGACATAGTAGCGATCGGTGTCGATGGGCCTGCCTGGACCGATAATGGGCACGCCGCCTGACAATGCCGCGCCCTTGACCCACTGCTCGTACATGTCGGTGGAGTCGCCCGAGTAGTAGGAATTGACGATCACCGCATTGGTGATCTCGCCGGTCGCGTTGCGGCGGGCATTGCCGATCGCGATATAGGCGGTCCGCAGTTTGCCGCCGCCCAGCGACTCCAGCGTAACGCCGCCTTCGCCGCCATTCTCCCATTTGGAAGGATCGGACAGATCGTACTTGCCGCCCAGGCGGAAGTTCGCAATCTCGTAGGTCTTCTTCAGCTCGTCGTGCTGCATCTGCGACGAGCGGCGCGTGAATGGCTGCGCAAGCGCAAGCGAGGTGCCGATCAACAGCAACACTGCACTCGCGAGAAGACGACGCATGGCCTCACTCCCTTTCATGGCGAATTCCTCCGGGGATTGTTCTGATCGGACGCTAGGAGGCGCCGGACGGCATCCTTTGACTTAACTCAATGGATTGCTGAAGTTCTGACCGAGGATGCTTCCGCACCAAATTACCCGCGGGACTGCCGCAATGCCCTTCCTCAGCTACAGCTCGTATCGGATCCGCTACGAGCTTGACGGCCCTGCCGACGCGCCGGCCTATGTGCTGGTCAACGGTCTGACGCAGTATGCCGAGCTGTGGACCGCCTATCGCGATGCGCTCATCGCACGGCGATTCCGCGTCGCAACGTTTGATCTGCTCGGTCAGGGCGAATCCGACAAGCCCCCCCTCTTCATCAGCCAGGACGATCAGGTTGCGGCCCTGCACCTTCTGATCCAGGAGCTCGGCAGCGGGCCCGTGTTCCTGAGCGGCATCAGTTTCGGCGGTCTGATCGCGTTGCGCTATGCGATTGCACATGGCGACCGATTGTCCGGGCTGGTACCGATGAGCTGCTTTGCGGAGCTGCCACCGCAACTCTTCCTGCTCGGCAACGCTTTGCGCACCGGCCTGATCCTCGGCGGCACCAGCTACCTGCAAGATCTGCTGCTGCCGATGAATGTCTCCGATCAATGGCTGGCGCCGGTGCTGGACAAGCTCGATAGTGTGAAGAGGCCGGGCTGGCTGGTGAACGATGTCTATGCCCTGCAGAACCTGATGGAATCCTTCCTGGACTTCCAACCGCTGACGCCGCAACTGCCGTCGATCGGCCTACCGACGATGATCCTGAACGGTGAATTCGATTTCCTTACGCCACGTGCACTGCACGAGACGTTGCGCGTAAACATTCCAAACAGCAGCCTCGTCATCATCCCCCGCGCTTATCATGCCTTCACGCTGGAGAAGCCTGCACTGACGGCCGATTTGCTCGCCCGCTTCGCGAATGACGTGATGGCCGGACGCTGGCGGGGAAACAAATCGGTCTGGATCGCCCCGGACGAGGCAGGCGGCGATCTCATGCCGTTTCCCGCCGGCTACGATCATCTGCGCGCGGTTCCCGTGCAGAGAGCGATCTCATGAATGGGTTCTTCGGGCCGCTCGATTCCGACGGTCGCGTGCCGCCCCGGCAGCAGACGCGCGTCGCAAGCTTCCTGATTTCGGCGCATGGCGCGCTGGGGCGTCGCTTCGCTCTAGCCTTGCCTCCGAGGCTGGAATCAGCCTGGCAAACCGAACTGAACGCGCAGTTCTACAACGAGTCGGAAATCGTTTCCCTGCTGCTGCGCGCAACGAATTGGACGCCGGACCTCGCGCTCGGCTATCTGGCGACCGCCTGGGAGACCACCTGGTTTCCCGCACCGGCGGCGGGCATTCCAGATCCAACCCTGGCGCTTGCCGTGGATCTTGCAACCCTCGCTCACGCCATTCACGCCGGCATCAGGCCGGCGGCGCTGCTTCCGGTGGAGGCAAATCCGAACGATCCTTTCGCGATGGCAATCCGGCGCGTCGAGTTTGAGAGCGGCCGGCTGCTGCAGGCACAAATCATGTTCCTGAAAGGCGAAAGCCTCGTGCCGTTTCGCGATGCCGTAAGCGCAGCGCTCGAACGGCGCCACGCCGAGGTACGCAAGCTATGGCACGAGCTGCTAGACAGCATCGGGATTACTTCGCGCAACCAGAATGACGCGAAGCCTTGACACAAATCAAAGGATTGCGCCCACCGCCCGCCAACATTCCGCGGACGAACCGATCGGAGTTCCACCATGAGGGCCGTATCCGTCGAAGAAGCCGTTGCGATGATCCCGACCGGCGCGAGCGTCATGGTCGGCGGCTTCATGGGTGTCGGGACGCCGGAGCGTTTGCTCGACGAGCTCGTCCGACAGAAGAAGAGCAATCTCACGATCATCAGCAACGACGCGGCCACGCCGGGCAAAGGGGTCGGCAAGCTGTTTGACGCAACGCTGGTGTCGCGGCTGACCGCCACCCACATCGGCCTCAATCCGAAGGCGCAGCAGCAAATGCTGACGAACCAGGTCGCAGTTGATCTCATTCCGCAGGGCACTTTCGCCGAGCGCATCCGCGCCGGCGGCAGCGGCTTGGGCGGCGTGCTCACGCCGACAGGAGTCGGCACGCTGGTCGCGGAGGGCAAGCGCCAGATCGAAATCGACGGCAGGCCGTATCTGCTCGAAACCGCGCTACGCGCCCAGTTCGCTCTGGTGCATGCCTTCCTCGCCGACTACCTCGGCAATCTCTCCTATGCGTTGACGTCCCGGAATTTCAATCCGGTGATGGCCATGGCGGCCGATACCGTGATCGTGACCGCGGAGCACATCGTGCCCGTGGGCGTCATCGCGCCCGACCACGTCGTGACACCGGCACCGCTGGTCGACTATCTCATTACGAACCCCAACGGGTGACATCATGGATGCGCAGGAGATCATCGCCCGACGGGTTGCACGAGAGCTCAAGGCCGGCAACCTCGTCAATCTCGGCATCGGTATTCCGACCCTCGTCGCCAACTATGTCTCGCCCGATTTGAAAGTGTTCTTCCAGTCCGAAAACGGGCTGATAGGCACCGGCCCCATTCCGGAACAGGGACTGGCGCATCCCCTGCTCACCGATGCCGGCGGCCGACCCATCAGTGCCCTGCCGGGCGCAAGCACATTTGACAGCGCCATGTCATTCGCATTGATCCGCGGCGGCCATGTCGACGTCACCGTGCTCGGCGGCCTGCAAGTCGATGCACGCGGACACCTCGCCAACTGGATGATCCCCGGCAAGATGGTGCCCGGCATGGGTGGCGCGATGGATCTGGTCAGCGGCGCCAAGCGGGTTATCGTCGCCATGCAGCATGCCGCGAAGGGCAAGTCGAAGATCGTCAAGAATTGCAACCTGCCCCAGACGTCGGACCGCCCGGTGAGCCTGGTGGTCACTGACCTCGCGGTGATCGGCTTTCCGAACGGCAACGCGACCCTGCTTGAGACCGCTCCCGGCGTCAGCGTCGGCGAGGTCATGGCAGTCACCGAGGCCGAGCTCATAGTCGGCGACAGCGTCCCTGAAATGAAGATATGAGCGAGGGAAGCATGCGCATATTCAGCGACTTCAAGGAAATCAAGGCGGCCGTTGGCGCAGAGATCGGGGTGAGCGACTGGATCGAGATCACCCAGGAGTGGATCAACCAGTTTGCGGAAGCGACCTGCGACGAGCAATGGATTCACGTCGATCAGGAGCGCGCCAGGAAAGAGATGCCCGGCGGCAAGACCATCGCTCACGGGCTGTTGTCACTCGCGCTCGCGCCGCTGTTCATTCGATCCGTGATCGGCCTGAAAGGCTTGCGCAATACACTCAACTATGGCGCGGACCGGATCCGCTATCTCGCGCCCGTGCCGGCTGGATCCAAACTGCGTGGACGCGTGACAATCGCGGAAGCCGAGGACGTTCCGCCCGATGGACTGCGCGTGAATTATCACCTCGTTATCGAGATCGAAGGCGGCGCGAAGCCGGCCTGTGTCGCCGAGCTGATCGCGCTGCACTATCGTTGAGACATGGTGGGCGCCACAGCCTTCGCCTGACAAGCCCGTCAGTAAGGGCGTCGGTAGGCGGGATGACCCCAAGCTGGTCTTTGCATCTGGGCAAAGTACGGGTTTATCTCACAGCTGGCCGCACGGCCGGATGCCGACGCCCGACATTGCGGGATGGATGTGTAGCTGCAGTCGATCCACTCCCCGCCGCCCAGAGATCCCTCATAGACTTTCATGCAGACCGGATATCGAGGGTCATAGGTCTGAGCATGCCCGGACACAGAATTGATGACCAGCAACACCATGCTCAGCAAGACGATACGCATCCTCCCTCCCTCGCCTCGCCAAGCTCAATCGATGATGTGGTATCCGCCATCGATGTAGAGCACTCCGCCGGTCATGAGCTTGGCGCCGTCGAGCGCCAGGAACGCGGTGGCGTTGCCGACGTCGTCGATGCTCACCAGGCTCCGCGCCGGTGCTTTCGATTGCGCCTTGTCCATCAGCTCATCAAACTCGGGAATGCCCGAGGCCGCACGGGTGGCCAGCGGTCCTGGCGAGATTGCATGCACGCGAATCCCCTTCGGGCCCAACTCGGCTGCCGCGTAACGAACCGCCGATTCCAGCGCCGCCTTCGCCACACCCATGATGTTGTAGTTCTCGACCACCATCTGGCTGCCATAGTAGGTCATGGTGAACATCGTGCCGCCGTTCTTCATCAGCGGCTCGGCCAAATGAGCCATTCGGAGGAAGGACCAGCAGGAGACCTCCATGGTCTTGAGGAAACCCTCGCGGCCGACGTCGACGACACGGCCGTGCAGTGCCTCCTTGGGCGAGAACGCGATCGAGTGCAGCAGAAAATCGAGCTGTCCCCATTCCTTCGCGATCCTGTCAAACACCCGTTCCGTCTGGCCTTCGACCATGACGTCGAGCGGCATGAAGATCGGCGCTTCGAGCGCCTGTGCGAGCGGCTCGACGTGCTTCTTGGCACGATCGTTCAGATAGGTCACCGCCAGCTCGGCACCTAGCGCGCGGAACGCCCTGGCGCAGCCCCAGGCGATGGATTGGTCGTTTGCGATACCGACGACGAGCCCCTTCTTGCCCTTGAGGGCAACCTTGGTCTCCGGATAGACAGGAATCATGACACCCTCTCTTGTCTGGGGTTGCTCGATGGCGTGTTCATCAGCACCGACAACGTATGCCGCGCGATCATCAGCTCTTCGTCGGTTGGCACCACGTAAACTGGAATGAGGCTGTCGGGCTTCGAAATCAGCAGCGCGTGGCGCGAGTTTGGGATAGGATCAAGCGCGACCCCGAGCCAACCGAGCTGCTCGACTACGCGGGCGCGAATGGTTGCGGAATTCTCGCCGATCCCGGCCGTGAAGACGAAAGCGTCGAGACCTTGCAGAGCGGCTGCCAGCATCCCGGCGTTGAGGCCGATCCGATAGGCGAAATAGTCGATCGCGAGCTTTGCTTTGGGATCCTCGCTCTTTTCCAGCTCGCGCATGTCGTTGCTGACACCGGAAAGGCCCTTCAGGCCGCATTCGCGATACAGGAAGTCCTGCACGCTCGCGGCCGACATGCCCTTCTCGGCCATGAGGTAGAGCACCACGCCGGGATCAAGCTGGCCCGGCCGCGTTCCCATCGGCAGACCGTCCAGAGCCGTAAAGCCCATCGTGCTCTCGACGCTAAGCCCGTCCTTCATCGCGCACATCGACGCGCCACTGCCGAGATGAGCAACGATCACCCGACGCTTTGCGATCTCGGGCGCAACGCTCGGCAGCGTTCTGGCGATGTACTCGTAGGACAGGCCATGAAAACCGTAGCGCCTCACGCCCTCCGCATGAAGCTGATGCGGGATGGCATAGTAGTCCGCCAGGGCACCATGCGTGCGGTGAAATGCGGTATCGAAGCAGGCGACCTGCGGCAGCGCCGGGAAGTTCGTCAGGATCGAGCGGATCGGCGACAAATTGTGCGGCTGGTGCAGCGGTGCAAGATTGGTAAAGCGCTCGAGCCGGGCCACCACGCCGTGGTCGATCAAGACCGGCTTGTCGTGGTCCGGGCCCCCATGCACCACCCGATGTCCGACCGCAATGGGGTGAATGCGCAGCTCCTCGCGCAGCCACTCACCGGCGACGCCCATCGCAGTTGAAACGTCCGGCACCGCCTCGATCGGATAGGCGCGGTCGGCAATGGGATCGCCCGCAGCGCCGCTTGCCTTCAGCCGGGGACGGCTGCCGATGCCATCCATCTGGCCCTTGATTTGTCGCCGTAGCCGGCCCTCACCTTCGACCGAGAAGATCTGGAACTTGACGCTCGAGGAGCCGGCGTTGACGACGAGGATCGTATCCATGGCGATCATGCAGCTATCGTTGGCGCATGCTGGCGGCGCGCGTTGGCATAAAGCGATGCCACTGCGCAAGATGCCATTCGCGCACGCGGCGTATCGGCCCGCGAAGTCAGGACGACCGGCACGCGGGCGCCGAGCACGATGCCGGCGCCATCGGCCTTGGCGAAATATGCAAGATTCTTTGCCAGCATATTGCCGGCCTCAAGATCGGGAACGACCAGGATCTGGGCCCGACCGGCGACCTCGGACTTGATGCCCTTGATGCGCGCCGCCTCGAGGTCGATCGCATTGTCGAAGGCCAGGGGTCCATCGAGCACACCGCCGGTGATCTGGCCGCGATCGGCCATCTTGCAGAGCGCAGCCGCCTCGATCGTTGATGGAATTTTGGAGGTGACGGTCTCGACCGCCGACAGGATGGCGACGCGCGGCGCCTTGCCGAAGCCAGCCTGCGTGTAAAGATCGATCGCATTCTGGATGATGTCGCGCTTGGCGTCGAGGTCGGGAAAGATGTTGATGGCAGCGTCCGTCACGAACAAGGTCTCGGCGTAGGCCGGCACGTCCATGACGAACACGTGACTGATCCGGCGATCGGTGCGCAGACCTCCTGCCTTTGCGGTGACCGCCCGCATCAACTCGTCAGTATGCAGGCTGCCCTTCATCAGTATCTCGCCCTTCGCGGCGTGGATCAGCTCGACCCCTTTGGCGGCAGCGTCCTCGCTATGCGCGGCATCGACGATCTCAAACCCCGAGATGTCGAGATCGAGCTTTCTCGCCGTGTCTCTGACCTTGCCCTCGGGACCGACCAGGATCGGCCGGATGATCCCGGCCTGTGCGCTGTCGACCGCCCCACGGAGCGAAGTCTCGTCGCAGGGATGCACCACCACGGTCAGGACCGGAGGGACGGACTTGGCTGCCGCAATCAGCCGATCATACTTGCTGGGGGATTGCGAGTGCCCGATTTCGGCTGCCATGATTCTGCTCCCGATCCTCTGAACGGCCGCTACGATGCTTTCGCCTGGTCGAAAGGGGCAACTTTGCTCTCGCTCCCCCCTCCCGTCTCGATGCCAAGAAGCGCCGCAATCCGCTGAAGGCGCCTTGCGGGCTCACCGACAAGCTCGCCGCTGGCGGAGAGCACGTCCCGCATCGATTCGAACAGAGCTCGGCGCTGATTGATGTCATCAGGGAGCATTTTTGAGATGGCTGCGAGGGCTCCCTCCTGGTCCAGGAGCAGAATGAAGAACTGCTCTCGGACAAGCATCTTGAACTCGGAGAGCGACAGGCGAGGCCCACTGTAGTCCCGCCGCACGCGGCGGAGCGCCTCGATGCTGCGCTCGTCCACCATTCCGCGTGCCGAGCCGATGTAGAGCAGGCTTCGAATGGCGGCCTCGCGAGGACCGCCCTTGCCGACCCTTGATTTCAGCTCGGCAATCCGCTTCTCGAGCATCGCCCGGTGCTCGACGGACATCTCGCGCCGGCGCGAGACTTCCAACTTCGGATCGATTCCCACCGCCGCCTGCAAGGCAGGCGATCCGTAGACGTTGAGGAAGACCGTTTCGCTCAGCGCCTCGGTTGCGTCGCGCCAGCTATCGAGCGCGTGGACGATCTGCTTGGACATCTGCTCCTGGAAGGCCAGGAACGGGTTGTCCTTCGACACCGGCTTGCGCTTGCCCTCGATCTCCTCCGCGACCGACTTGACCGTCGCCATCAGCGGATTCCGACTGCTAAAGAGCTCATACTGCAGCCGCAGCGGATGCAGGTTGCGCATCGTTTCCGCCACTTGCGGGGTCACGACCTTCTTGATCCAGGGCTGAACAAATTTCCGGTAAGCCGCCAGATTGAGCTCGGAGACGCGCTTTGCGGCGGCGAAGCGCCGCTCGTCCTCCGGCGAATTGCCGCCCATGGCCCGGATATCATCGAGCGTGCGCGCCTCGCAACGCATCACCCATTTGCCGACGACCAGATCCGAGCTCTTCGTCTCCTCGTCCTTGGCCTCGAAGGTTGCCTCATAGAGCCCCGGCGGCAGCACATCGATCAAATCGATGTTCTCGGAGAATTCCGCATGCTCCTTCTTGGCGACGCCGCCGGAGACGAAAATGCCGAGATGGCCGACGCTCTGATGAACCGTATAGACGATGGTCTGCCCATACGCCCTGATCTCATCGACGTCCGCGTAGCAATCGAGGATCCAGTCCAGCGCTTGTTGCGGGGGCGTGACGTTGTCGCCTTCGGAACAGAATACCAGAATGGGCGACCGGATATTGCGAAGATCGACCCTCTCGCCATTTGACATCTCGATCTTGCCGGCGGCGAGGTTGTTGCCGATGAACAGTTCATCGACGATGAACTGGATTTCCTCGGCGTTCAGGTTGACGTGACCGCCCCACCAGCGCTCGAATTCGAGATAACGGTCCGCTTCGGTGTCGGCCTTCGAATAGACGTTGTACTGCTTGGTCCACAGGGTGTTGGACGGATTCTGGTTCTCGAAATTCTGCACCAGCCAGGCGCCGTCGAACTTGCCCGCGCCGAGATCGCTGGCGAGCGCCGTCAGCCAGCTTCCGCCCAGAAGACCGCCCGAATAGCGCATCGGATATTTGCCGTGCACACCCGCCCAATAGGCGAGCGGCGCGCCGGCGATGATGATCGGTCCGAACAGTTCGGGCCGCAACGATGCCAGGATCATCACGGCCCAGCCGGCCTGGCAGTTGCCGATCACGCAGGGTTTGCCGTCGGCTTTTGGATGCAGGCTGATGACTTTCTCGATGAACAGCGCCTCGGCGCGGGCGATGCGCTCGATCGTCTGTCCCGGCATCGGCTCGGGCAGGAAGCCGACGAAATAGCAGGGGTGACCCGCCTTCATCGCGACGCCGATCTCGCTGTCGGCCTTGAAGCCGCCGATGCCCGGGCCGTGTCCGGCGCGCGGATCGACCACGATGAACGGCCGCCGCTCGGGATCGATCTCGACGCCGTGGGGCGGAATGATGCGGACCAATGCATAGTTGACCGGCTCGTCGAGCTTGCGGCCATCGATGATCAGTTCAGCGGCATATTGCAGGACGTGCGGAGCGGTCTGCGCGAGATGCTCGCGGTACTGATCGCCGCGTCGGCGCATGATGTCCAGGAAGAGCACACTGCGCTGCCCGGCATCGACTAGATATTCGACAGCCGAGGCGACGAGCCCGGACATGGGACCACCTGGCAGATTTGGAGTTTCCATCGACATGTTCCGATCTCTGTTGTCCGCATCATCATTGAGAGGCCGTGGCGAGGGGATACGTTGACTTAGGTCAACGGTCGGCCGTATTGCGGATCGGGCCGGAACGGTCCGTAGCAATCCACGCCACAGTAAGTTCCCAAGCCACAGACAACACGATTGGACCTACGAACAGGCCAACGATCCCATGTGCGAGGGTCCCGCCGATCACACCGACTAGGATCACAAGCGTGGGCGTGGTGAGACCTCGGCCCATCAGCAGTGGCTTCAACACGTTGTCGAGCAGACCGACAACGATCAGGAACAGCGTCAGCAGAGCTGCCGTGGTGACGTCCTTTGCAGTCCAGATCCATAGGATCACGGGCAGCATGACGACCGCAGCGCCGATCTGCACAATCGAAAGCAGCAGCACAATGAATGCCAAAAGGCCGGCGATCGGAATACCGGCCAGCTTGAAGCCAATACCGGCGAGCAGAGCCTGGATGACCGCGATACCTATCACGCCCTGAGCCACCGCGCGGATAGTTGCGCCTGCCAGATCCAGGAAGTGTTCGCTTTGCTCCGGGACGATCCGCGACAGGAATCCCCGTCCCGCGGCGACGAGCAGCCGCCCAAACGGCAGCATGAACCCAGCCACTGCCACCGACAGCAGAAACTTGATCGCGCCAATGCCGGCATCGCCCGCAAATCCCAGCAGCATTCCGGCGATCGGCTTCAGGTAAGGGGTCACTTGGCGCAGCACCAGCCGGATGTTCGACGACGCCTCGTCCCAGAATTCGTAGAGCGCCGATCCGATCAGCGGCCAGTTTTTGACCGCCTCCGGCGGAGAGGGGATCCTGAACTCTCCGGCAATCAACTGTCCTGCGAAATCCTTGATTCCTTCGACCGCGCCCACGCCGAGCCACGCTGCCGGCCCGATGAGAATTGCTAGGTTGACGCCGGTGAGGAGCCCGGCTGCAAGCTTCGGACGGCCGCCCAGGATCTTTGCCAGCCTGACGAAGATGGGGTTGAACGCTACGGCAAGCACCAGGGCCCAGGCAAGGATCGTTCCAAACGGGCGTATCAGAACGAACGTCCATGTGATCAACAAAGCCAGCAATCCGAGACGGATGACGAGGCGGATCAACTCTTCTTCTAGGAAAAGCTGGCGCAACGACCTCACGGGCGCACCTCGCCCTCGTCTTTCTTGATCCAGATGTTGACGCTCACCAGGAGTACCCAGAACGGAAAGACGACGAGGCTCCAGTCGATGTAGTAGCTTCCGATGAGGAGGACGGCCGCGACTGCATACCCGCCGTAGGCCAGCCACCGCGGCGTGAGACCCGTGTAGAGGGCGATCGTCGACGTCGTCATCATGAACACGGAGGCGGTCTTGACGAGGTAGATGTTGACCATTCCGTACGCCAGGCCGCGGCCGAAATGGAATGTCGCGGAGTTGATCAGCACGCCCGGCGCGGCGTGGAAAGCCAGAATGACGGCGCCGATCACCGCGGCGGCGGCGAACAACATGGCCAGCATCAGGACGGCGCTGCCGAAGAAGATCGTCGCAAAGAACTGGTCCTCACGGGTGCCGAGGCGGTCGCGCAGAAAGCCGACAAACCACAGAAATGCCACGCCCGCGAAAGGCACGAGGTTCAATGCCAATGCGACGTTGCCGGTGCCTCCCTGCAGCCAGGCACCCGGTTCGAGCGGATCGGGCGGCACAGACCGCCGCATCAACCAGAACACGGCGAGTAGCAGCACCGAAAACAGGATCCCCGCCGCGGCCGCCACGCGCGGGGCTCGCAGTTTCGCCTGCGTCAATCCGGTTGCTTGGGTGATCACGAGACCGCCCGTTCCACTTCTTCCGGGGCCGCTCCGCCCCCCTGATGGTGCGAGAGGCCGAGACCTTGCCGGTCCTCGATGCGGGCCGCGGCGCGGTCCTGCGGATCGAAGCCCGAGCGCTCAATCCCGGAATCGAGGTGAATGAGATAGCCGCGAACGAGTTTCGCCCGCTCCCCATCAACGCACGCCACCAGTTCAACTAGCGCGGCGCGCAGGCGGCGCATCACCTGGATGGAGGTCGATCCGAACTGCCGGATCTCGTCGAACGCCAGCGCGAGGTAGTCCTCCCAGGTCGGCATCCGATAGATCACCCTGAGATCGCCGTCGTCGTCGAATGCCCGGCACGCCTCCAGATCACATTTGGCCAACCGCCGTAGCATATCCTCGATCTGGTCAATGGCCTGGACGGCGGTGGTGGGGTCATTGATGGCGGGGGACAGCGCCTTGATCGCGACATCGACGAGAAGCCGCATTGCATATTTCGGGTCCAGCTCGAAAGTCCGCTGCTCGTCGAGACGAACGCATGCACTCAGCTCCTTGTCTCGGACGAGAGCGGCGGTCCCGTGGGCGCGCAGGATGACACTATCTTCGAGCAGGGTGTCCCCGACGCCGCACTCCATCACGATGAGACCGTCCATCCGGCGGGCATGGTGGACCAGCCTGGCAATGTCGATCGAGGTCACCGACTGCGGATTGCCGACATGCTTGACCGTCAGCTCTGGCGTACCTTGGAGATCTTTCGCTCGCGCGGCCTTGCCGGACGTCCGCCATGGGACCGCCTGGTACGTGCTGACGATGACCTGCCGGCCCGTATCGCCGAGCGCCTGCAGCACCCGTATGATTTGGAGGTTGTTCAAGCGCTGGACGAGTTGCGCGAGCATCAACACGCTCGCCACCAGCATGGCTGCGACGATCGCGGCAGACAGGAATGGCACCCCCTGCGCCCCCTGGCGATCGACCCAGGCCAGCGTGGAGAGGCTGTACATGAAGGTCGCGACGAACATACCGAGCGAGTGGAACAGCAGCCGGTCGCGCGCAAACCAGACCACGAGGCGAGGCGAATAGACCACGGCATTGAACTGAACGAGCACGAAAGCGATCGAAAACACGATTCCGGTTAGTGCCATCATGCCCGAGGCGACTGCCGACAAATAGGCCTGCGCGGAAGAAGTCGACAGATTGAGACTGACGGCCAGGAACGTCGCTTCCAGGCGCGGCACCAGGAAGCCGGCCGCGACGCTCACAATCGCATAGAGCGTGGGTATCAGCCAAAGCTGCATGCCAATTCCTTTCACGCTGCCCGAATGCCGGCCGGTCCGCTCGGCAAGTGACAGCATCCTCGCGCTCGCGCGCGGTTCGTTGATCTTGATCAAGGGTGCGTACCGCCTACTGGGATCAATGCTGACCTATTGGGCGGGCGCCACGTTCATCGCGCGCCGCGCCGCTCGCAACGAAGACTCTGGATCATGAATCCCGCCGCCGATCATGTGCCTTCCTTCGAGACCGCCACCAGCCAGTGGATTCACCTCGTCGGCATCGGCATCGAGATTTTCGGCGTATTCATCATCGTCGTCGGGATCATCTGGTCGACCCGATACGTCTTTGGACGAGAGCTCGTATCCCGCTATGACCGCTACAAGATCAGCATCGGTCGATCGCTGTTGCTCGGCCTCGAGGTGCTGGTGGCGGCGGACATCGTGAAAACGATCGCGATCGAGCTGACCTTCGTGAGCCTCGGCCTGCTGGCCGGCCTGGTTGTGGTTCGCACCTTCCTGAGCTGGACACTGACGCTGGAGATCGAAGGCCGCTGGCCGTGGCAGCCGGAGCAGCCCAAGAGAGCCAGAGAAGGTCATTGAGCTTGCACTCGAGGTGGGGCGGTCGCATCCTCCCTGGCCCTGCATTCAAAATCAGACCGATGACACCGTCCGGTATGTCACCGTCTCCGCTGTCAACGAACACTCCCATATTCGACGCTTCGGTCAGGGCACAGAACCTGGCTGTAGGTACCGCCGCAGAAGATAGCTTGGCCCGGGTCGAAGCGCCGCTTTCAATGATGCACATGGCCGTGTGCTAAGGCCTCGATGAGAGACACCGCACGGCCGATGGGGTCTATGAGAAGCATACTAAATTGCGACTTGACTGTCGGTTGCAAGCGGCTGTCCGTTTTACGCGCCCAGTATCCCATTCTACGACGAGCACGTAAGCGACCTGTCTCGTCGGATTTGTACGTTGTATCGAATGGGTGAAGACACGGAAGCAACGGATAAGTCGCACAGCAATTTGATTGTGCCACGTCCGTCCACAAAAAGCATCGCGCGAGACCCATTCTGTTCTCGGCGATCACTCCGCGAAGGTCTTGGAAAATCGGGGTTTTCCAATGGTGGGCGCACCAGGGCTCGAACCTGGGACCCGCTGATTAAGAGTCAGCTGCTCTACCAACTGAGCTATGCGCCCGAAAGGCGGCCAAAGCCTTGCGAGGCCGGTCGTTTAGCAAAGCGATCCGGGGATGGCAAGCGATCGGGTGCAAGTTTTCCAAGGCTTCGTCCACAAATCTGGAAATTCGAAAAGCCGCTGGATTCCAGCGGCTTCGCCAAGGTTAACGGCCGGAAACCCGAGCCGCTCAGAGCCGGCCCTCACGGTCCCGGTCCGGACCGCCGTCACGGTCGAAACGGTCGTGGTGGAAGTGGTCCATGCCCCGATCCATCATGCGGTCCATGCGCTCCATGAAATGGCGGTGCCGCGGCCCGTCCTCGCCGCCGCCGAACGGGCCGCGGTGGCGGGTCAGCACGGCGAGGCGCCGTTTCTGGCCCTCGTCCAGGGTCTTGTAGAGCGGATCGGCGGCATCGGCGATCTTCTTCAGGGCCGCGGAGCTGGCGCCCATGTCCTCGGCGCGCTGGCGCAGGCGGGCGATCGGATCCTCGACCCTGTCGGCATCGCCCGGCCCGGCATTCATCCGCGCATTGGCGCGATCAATGCGCAGCTTGGCGAACTCCCGCACGGCGGCCTCGACCGGCGGCCACAGCTTCTCCTGATCGGCGTTGAGCTTCAGCCCGGCATGAACGGCGGCGATCCGCGCGTCGACGAAGGCGGCACGGTCCTCGGGGTTCATGCGCATGTGGCGGACGTGCTCCATCCACGGGCGGTGATATTGGGCATAGACCGCGCCCGAGCCGGCGATGCTGAGCACTGCGATGGCTGCGATGGTGAATTTCCTCATACGAACCTCCTCTGGAAGGATGCTCCGAGGATGGGCGCGGCGCGGCCGACGCGCAACTTACAACTTGGACAGGGAGCGCTAGTTACGAAGATGTAACGGCCGATTTTACCTCCCGCCGCGATCGGAAATCATTCACAACAAAAAGGCTTCCGTGCAGCTCGCACGGAAGCCTTCATTCATCATTCATCGTCCGTCGGATCAGTTCGTGGTGCTCTTGGCTTCCTTCTGGAACTCGTCGATCAGCGACTGGCCGACCCGGCTTGCTGCGTCCTTGTAGACCGGCTCCATCGCCTTGCGCATCGCCTCGTCCTGCTCCGGCGTGAGCTTGATGATCTCGCTCTTTCCGCTCTTCTTGATCTCGGCGAGCGCGTCGTCGTTCTCCTTCTGCGACTGCGCGTTGCTGAAGGCGGTCGCCTCCTTCATCGCCTTGGAAAGCTGGTCGCGGATGTCCGCCGGCAGGTCATCCCAGAACTTCTTGTTCACGATCACGACGTAGCCGATGTAACCGTGGTTGGTCTCGGTGATGTACTTCTGAACCTCGTGCATTTTCTGGGTATAGATGTTCGACCAGGTGTTCTCCTGTCCGTCGACCACGCCGGTCTGCAGTGCCTGGTAGACTTCCGAGAACGCCATGACCTGCGGCAGCGAGCTGAGCGCCTTGAACTGGGCCTGCAGAACGCGCGAGGACTGGATGCGGAACTTGACGCCCTGATAATCGGCAGGCGTCACCAGCTTCTTGTTGGCACTCATTTGCTTGAAGCCGTTGTCCCAATAGGCAAGTCCCGTGATGCCCTTGGCATCCAGCAGCTTGAGCAGCTTTGCGCCGAGCGGACCTTCCGTCACCTTCCGCAGCGTCTTCAGGTCCGGAAGAATGTAGGGCAGATCGAACACCTCGAATTCGCGGATGCCGAGCGGACCGAACTTGGAGTTGGACGGCGCCAGCATCTGAACGCTGCCGAGCTGGAGCGCCTCGAGCTCTTCCTTGTCCTTGTAGAGCGTCGAGTTCGGGTAGACCTCGACCTTGACCTTGCCGCCGGTGTACTTCTCGGCAAGCTCCTTGAATTTCTCCGCGCCCTTGCCCTTCGGCGTATCGGTGGCGACGACGTGGCTGAATTTGATGATGATCGGGTCGGCGCTGGCGGGACCGACAAGGCTCAAGGCCAATGCCGCGACGGACACAGCGATCGCGAAGGTGCGCATATTCTCTCCCTGTTGTTATTTGAGCCGCCCGGTTGCCGGTCAGCTGTCCTCATGCCAGCCAAATCAATACAGGCCGGCGCCCAAGCCCGCTATTGGTCGTTAGCAGGGCAGCCATCTCTCAGACCGTCATTCCGGGGCGATGCAAAGCATCGAGCCCGGAATCTCGAGATTCCGGGTCTGGTCCTTCGGACCATCCCGGAATGACAAGCTTTGCTCGTCAGCTCGCCGCCGCGGTCGTCACCCTGTCGCGCTGGCGCTTCATGACGATCTTGTTGAGCGCACCGAGATAGGCCTTGGCCGAGGCCACCAGCGTGTCCGGGTCCGCCGCGCGCGCCGTCATCGAACGGCCGTCCTGCGACAGCCGCACCGAGACCTCGGCCTGCGCGTCGGTGCCTTCGGTCACCGCGTGAACCTGGTACAGCTCCAGCTTCGCCTCGTGCGGCACCAGGCGCTTGATGCAGTTGAACACCGCGTCGACGGGGCCGTTGCCCTCGGCCTCCTCGATCTTGATCTGGCCGTCGACGTCGAGCTTCATGGTCGCGCGTTGCGGGCCGTGGGTGCCGGCAATCACGGTCAGCGAGGTCAGCTTGATGCGGTCGTGCGAGGCCGCCATCTCCTCGTCGACCAGCGCCTCGATGTCCTCGTCGTAGATGTCCTTCTTGCGGTCGGCCAGCGCCTTCATCCGCGTGAACGCATCTTCCAGCTGGTTGGGGCCGAGCTTGTAGCCCATCTCCTCCAGCTTGTGCACGAAGGCATGACGGCCGGAGTGCTTGCCGAGCACCAGCGAGGACTGCTTCAGGCCGACCATTTCCGGCCGCATGATCTCGTAGGTGGAGGCGTCCTTCAGCACGCCGTCCTGGTGGATGCCGCTCTCATGCGCGAACGCGTTCCGGCCGACGATTGCCTTGTTGTACTGGACGGGAAACGAGGTTGCCGCCGACACCAGCTTGGAAGCGCGGGTCAGCTGGGTGGTGTCGATCTTGTTCCAGTAGGGGAATTTGTCGTTGCGCACGTTGATCGCCATCACGATCTCTTCGAGCGCGGCGTTGCCGGCGCGCTCGCCGATGCCGTTGATGGTGCACTCGACCTGGCGCGCACCGCCGGTGATGCCGGCCAGCGAGTTGGCGACCGCCATGCCGAGATCGTTGTGGCAGTGCACGGAGAACACCGCCTTGTCCGAGTTCGGCACGCGCTCGATCAGCGTCCTCATGAAGTGGGTGTATTCCTCCGGCACCGTGTAGCCGACGGTGTCGGGGATGTTCACCGTGGTGGCGCCGGCCTTGATCACGGCCTCGACGATGCGGCACAAAAAGTCCATCTCGCTGCGGGTGCCATCCTCGGCCGACCATTCGACGTCGTCGATCTGGTTGCGGGCCCGCGCGACCATGGCGACCGAGGTCTCGATCACCTGCTCCGGCGCCTTGCTCAGCTTCACCCGCATATGCAGCGGCGAGGTGGCGATCACGGTGTGGACGCGGCCGCGCTTAGCGAATTTCACCGCCTCGGCGCAGCGGTCGATGTCGGCGGGATGGGCGCGCGACAGTCCGGCGATGACCGCGTTCTTGGAGCGGCGGGCGATCTCGCTGACCGCCTGGAAGTCGCCTTCGGAGGTGATCGGGAAGCCGGCCTCGATGACGTCGACGCCCATATCATCCAGCAGCTCGGCAACCTCGAGCTTCTCCTCGAAGGTCATGGTGGCACCGGGGCACTGCTCGCCGTCGCGCAGCGTGGTGTCGAAAATGATGACGCGGTCCTTCTCGGACTTGTTCTGGGTGGCCATACGAAATTCCTTTTGAGCGTTTGCGCCGTTCAGACCGTTTTAGTCCCTTGGCGCTTGAGGTGTCCGGTGATCTCGACCAACCCCTGAGCGCCCAGGCGCGTGGCGCCCAGCCGGCCCTCAGGGGCAAGTAAGAAGAAGGCCGCCAATAAGGAGGGTGGGCAGCAACGCGGCCGAGGTCGTGGCGGCGGCCAGAGCCACCTCCCCCGAAATCCCCTCGATTTGGCCACGAATCAGCATTGCCAGACCCTTTTGAGCCCCGAAATCCTCGGCGAAAACCGTTGACGGTTGGTTGCCGGAAGGCTCAGTACGGCCCGTTTCTAGACGAAAAACGGCTGTAACTGCAACGCCAAAAGATGGTCAGCATGCGTGACCTAGTAGGCCATAGCCTGAGGTCCGGCTATCCCGTGCCGGTGCGGCGGGCACGAGCCCTGCTCTCCCAGCGGTCCAGCATCTGGCCGAGTTCGCCGGTCGGCACGGGTGCAGCGGTGTCGGCTTTCGCAAGCTCGTTGGTATTGGCCGGCGCGTTCGCATGGAGCCAATCCGGTTCGCTGTATTCGCGCCAGCGGCGTGCCTCCGCGCGCCTTTTGCGGGAGACGTAGTCGCGTGCGAAATAGCCGGCCGCAAATGCGATCGCGAGGATGAAGACCAGGACGACAATTTGCACAATGAGCTCCGGCTTTATCCCGTCAAACTCTCATCCAAAACGCACTCGAAGGTGACGAAATTGCGACCCGCCATCGCGCCGTGGTTTCGATTCCGCCTCTCGCAACCGACACCGGACCGGACTAACCTTCGGCGGCTCGGCCGGATCAACCGGCCAGCGAACACGATCGGGAGGACGCGATGACACGCCAAGAGGCTCGTGACCACGAGCTGCGTGAGCAGGATACTGCGCTTTCACGACGAACACTTGTCCGGGGGCTGGCGCTCGGCGCCGCGGCGACCTTGGCCGGAGGTGGCTCCGCGCTGGGCCAGACCGGGCCTGCCGCCCCGCCGACGACGATCACCACCCCGCCGCGCGATTTCGGCCCCCACGGCGCGCCGACCACTTATTTCTGGGACCCCGACATCATCGCGGTCGATCCGTCCTTCAACGATCTCGCGCAGCCCAACACCGCAATCAAGCGGCTGTACACCGGGCTGCTCTAGGCCGAAGGCCCGGCGTGGAGCGCGCAGGGCCGCTATCTCCTGTGGAGCGACATTCCCAACAACCGGCAGATGCGCTGGACCGAGGACGACGGCCGCGTCAGCGTATTCCGCTCGCCCTCCAACAATTCCAACGGCAACTCCTTCGACTTCCAGGGCCGCCAGCTCTCCTGCGAGCACCTGACGCGCCGGGTGACGCGCTACGAGCATGACGGCACCGCCACGGTGCTCGCGGACTCCTACCAGGGCAAGCGGCTGAACTCGCCGAACGACGTCGCCGCGCATCCCGATGGCAGCTACTGGTTCACCGATCCGCCCTATGGCGGCCAGCTCTATGAGGGCGAGCCCGACGTCGCGGGCGGCCCGAGCAATGCGGGCGGCAAGCTCAATCCGCGGATCGGGCAGCCGGCCGGCTTCGTGCCGGGCCGGCGCGAGCTGCCGACCAACTGCTATCGCATCGACCCTTCCGGCCGCATCGATCTCGTCGTCACCGAGGACTAGGTGCCCGACCCGAACGGGCTCTGCTTTTCGCCCGACTACAAGAAGCTCTACATCGCCTCGACCGGCAAGGGGCCCGGAGACACCGGGCCCGGCGGCAAGGGCGAGATCTTCGTGTTCGACGTCGGCAGCGACAACAAGCTCTCCAATCTCAAGAAGTTCAGCGACTGCGTGATCGATGGCGTGAAATGCGGACCCGATGGCCTGCGCTGCGACGTCAACGGCAATCTCTGGGCTTCCAGCAATGCCGGCCGCGCCGTCGGCTACAGCGGCGTGACCGTGTGGTCACCGGAGGGCAAGCTGCTCGGCCGCATCCGCCTGCCGGAAGTGTGCGGCAACGTCTGCTTCGGCGGCCCGAAACGCAATCGCCTGTTCATGGCGGCGAGCCAGTCGCTCTACGCGGTGTACACGGCGACGCAAGGCGCGGGTCCGGGCTGAGGCGCCGCAGCCTTCAATTGCAGCACGGCGCCGGCTTTACTCGCCGGCGCCGAATCGTTTGGGCCGATGCGTCGGCCGGAGCAATAGAGGTGACTTACGGACAGCGCGCGTGATAATTGAGCCATGGCAGACAAAATGGCAGACAAAATCCGCGTCGTTGTTCTCTATGGCGGCAGGTCCGGTGAGCATGAGGTCTCGCTCAAATCCGCGGCCTCCGCATTCAGGCATCTCGACCGCAGCCGCTTCGAGGTGATCCCGGTCTCCATCGACAAGGCCGGGCGCTGGCAATGGAACGATCTCGGTGCGCTCGATCTGGCGCAGACGACGTCCTTGCCGATCCTGCCCGATGCGCCCGAGATACGGCTCGCCAGGGGCCCCGATGGACGCGGCGTGCTCATGCCGATTGCGCAAGCCGTGGCCGCCCCGGTGGCCGCTCCGACCGAGATTGACGTCGTGTTTCCGGTCATGCATGGGCCGCTTTGCGAGGACGGCACCGTGCAGGGCCTGCTGGAGCTGGCCGAGGTCGCCTATGTCGGCTCGGGCGTTCTCGCCTCCGCCGTCAGCATGGACAAGGATGTCGCCAAGCGCCTCGCCGAGTTCGCCGGCATTCCGGTCGCGCCCTATCGCGTGCTGACCCGCAAGGCCTTCGTTCAGGACCGCACGTCGTCGCTCGCGAAGGCGGCCGAAGGCCTGAGCCTGCCGGTCTTCGTCAAGCCGTGCAACATGGGCTCGAGTGTCGGCATCCACAAGGTGAAGACGTGGGATGCGCTTGGCGCGGCGCTTGACGATGCGTTTCGTTACGACGTCAAGGTGCTGGTCGAGCAGGGCATCGACGCGCGCGAGATCGAGGTCGCGGTGCTCGAGGGCGAGACGCTGTTTTCGAGCGTCGCCAGCGAGCTGAGCCCCAACGCCCATCACGAGTTCTATTCCTACGAGGCAAAATATCTCGACCCCGATGGCGCCCGGGTCGATCTTCCGGCGAGGTTGGATCCGGCACAGATGCAACGCGTGCGCTCGCTCGCCACAGAGGCGTTTGCGACGCTTGAATGCAGCGGCTTTGCGCGCGTCGACTTCTTCCTCGACCGACAGACCGGTCAGTTCTATTTCAACGAGATCAACACCCTGCCCGGCTTTACCTCGATCAGCATGTATCCGAAAATGATGGAAGCCTCGGGTGTGCCCTACGGCGAGTTGCTGACGCGGCTCGTCGAGCTGGCGCTGGACCGGCACCAACAGCGTCATTCGCTGGAACGTGGCTACGTGAGCTAGGTTGTTTCCGGTCGGGGACAAGCCCGGGTCAGGACAAAGGCCATGCGCGTTGTGATCTGCGGCGGCGGCGTGATCGGGGCCTGTACCGCGTATTTTCTGCGCCGCCGCGGCATCGACGTGACTGTCGTGGAGCGAACCGAGGTCGCGGCCGCCGCATCCGGCAAGGCCGGCGGCTTCCTGGCGCGCGACTGGTGCGCGGGCACGCCGCTCGACGCGCTGGCGCGGCGCAGTTTTGCACTTCACGCGCAACTGCCGGAGGAGATCGCGGGCGATTGGAGCTATCGGCCGATGTCGGCCTATAATGGTTTCGTTGCATCCGACGACGATGCACGTCGGACTGCGCCGTCGGCGCTTCCTTGGCTCAGTGACGGCGTCGTCATCGCACGGCGCATCGGCACGGTGGAGACGACGGCGATCGTTCATCCCCGCAAGTTCACATCGGCCGTGATGAACGCGGCACTCGCGCAAGGCGCCGAGCTTCGCGCCGGCCGCGTCACCGGCATCGCGCGCCGCGCAGACGGCACGCGAGCGAGAGGTGTCGAGGTCGACGGCGATGTCATCGAAGCCGACGCCGTGGTGATCGCGATGGGACCGTGGTCGCTGCTCGCGGCGCAATGGATGAGCCTGCCCGCTGTCTATGGCCAGCGCAGCCCGAGCATCGTGTACGACCTCGGCGCCGACGTGCCGGCCGATGCGTTGTTCCTCGAGCACGAGGACGACGCGGGTGCCGTGTCGATCGAGGTCTTTCCACGCGCTGACGGCAGCACGCATATCGTCGCCCTCTCCGACATCGCACCTCTGCCGCTCGATCCCGCCGCCGTGACGCCGAACACCGACGCGATCGCGCGCCTGCAGATCATGTGCGAGCGGCTGTCGCCGCTGTTTCGTCCCGAGAAGATCATCGCGCGGCAAGCCTGTTTCCGTCCGGTGACGGAGGATGGATTGCCGTTGATCGGCAAGGTGCCGCAGAGCGAAGGCGTTTATGTTGCGACCGGGCACAATGTCTGGGGCATTCTCAACGCACCCGCCACCGGCGAGGCAATGGCGCAGCTGATCGCAGGCGATGCAACGCGCGTGGACTTGTCGCCGTTCGATCCGGCCCGGTTGAGACCGCTCGATCCATCGTTGCTGCAAGCACACTGAACCAGAATACTGTCTCTGATAGAACGGATGGAGCGAGGCGAAATCCGGGACGCTCGTGCCGCTCGGCGAAAATCCCGGATTGCGCTTCGCTCCATCCGGGCTACGGGCGTTCGCTACGCATGCCCACCAGCGAAATCTGCATGCCTGCGCGCATGATGAGTGTCCCGCGCTGTGCTGCCTGCAATTTGCGCAGCGTCAGACTTTGGTCTGCCTCTCACAATCCTGAACGCAGTTTCACTTGCCGAGAAAGTCTCGCCCGTTATAGTCGCGACATAATGGCTCACAAGAGGCCTGTTCGACGGGAGACAACAAGATGAAGAAACGACTCTCTGTTGCAATTGAAATGGTGCGCGACGCGAGCGCGACCGGCGCGCTGAAGGACGTCACAAGGATCGACGTCAGGCCTCGAAATCTCATCAAGCCCACCACGAGTTGATCGATCCGTTCTGCGGGCCTGAGCCCGGACGCACTCACCCTGCGACTTCGCACAGCACCTTCCCTCCAGCGGCAGCTCGTCTGCCCGGTCGATGATTCATGCGAGCATTCCAGATTCTGATCGATGGCTTTGCCATCAGCGCTCTCTACGCTCTCGGCGCCACCGGTTTCACCCTGATCTTCGGCGTCTCCGGCGTGCTCAACCTCTCCCACGGCGCCATCATGGTAGCGGCAGCGGTCGCGGCCTGGGCCGCAGCCAGCGTGCTCGGTGTCGGCACCTATGCCGGCGCGCTGATCGGCGTCGGTGTCGCGCTCCTCACCGCGTTTGCCACTTATTTCGCGGTGGTGAAGCCGATCCAGGATTCGCGGCGCATCCCAAATGAGGAGAAGGAGATCTTCGTCCTCACCGGCACGCTGCTCTGGGGCATCATGATCCAGGAGTTGATCGCCTATTTCTTCACCAACAACGCGAAGACCGTGCTGCCGATCGTCGAGGGCGTGATCGAGATCCTCGGCGTCCGCACGCCACGCAACGAGATCTTTACGGCAATCGTGTGCTGTCTCGTGATTGCGCTGCTGTGGCTTCTGGTGAACCGCACCCGCACCGGCAAGGCGGTGCTGGCGGCCTCAATGAACCCGCGCGGTGTCACCCTGCTCGGGCTCGAGCTCACCAACATCTACGTCGTGGTCTGGGCGATCTACGGCATATTGGCCGGCATCGCCGGTGTGCTGCTCGGAATGTTTCTTGGCGTCAGCTCCTACAGCGTCGGACCGCTGACCGCGAGCGCGTTCTCGATCGTCGTGCTCGGGGGCCTCGGCAGCGTCTCGGGTTCGCTGATTGCGGCCTTCGTGGTCGGCTATCTCGAAACTCTGACGGCCTATCTGGTCTCGCCGGCCTACCGCACCATCCCGGCGCTGCTGCTGCTCGTGCTCGTGATGTACATCCGGCCCCAGGGCCTGCTGGGGAGACGCTGAGATGTCCACCTTCTTCACCTCGCGCCTGTTCTTCATCTCGCTCGCGCTCGTCGTCATCGCGGCAACCTTGCCGCTCTACGTCTCCGGATATGTACTCGGCCTGCTCACCGTTGCCTTCTATTTCGGCGTGTTCGCGATGGCCTGGGACCTTCTGTTCGGTTTTGCCGGCGAAGTGAACTTCGGGCCCACCTTCCTGATCGGCGTCGGCGCCTACACCGCCGGGATCCTGAATGCGCAGTTCGGCTGGTCGGTTTATGCCTGCATCGTGCTCGGCGCGCTCGCCTCGGTGATCGCCGGTCTCCTACTGGCGCTGCCTGCGCTGCGCGTGCGCGGGCCCTATTTCGGCCTGACCACCCTGGTCGCGGTGCTGATGCTGCAGAATTTCATCGTGGTGTTCGTCGATCTCACCGGCGGCGAGATCGGTCTCACCATCCCCGACGTCATCAGCATCGATGCCGGCACCAACTACTGGATCGCGCTCGGCTTCATGACGATCTCCGCGGCCATCCTCTACGGCCTGTCGCAATCGCCGATCGGCCTCGTGCTGCAGGCCAGCGGCCAGGATCCGGTGCAGGCCGGCGCGCTCGGCTTCAACATCGTCAAGCACAAGCTCGCCGCCTTCGTCGTCAGCGCGTTCTTCTCGGGGCTGTCGGGTGCTCTGCTGGTGTTCTATTTCGGCACCGCCTCGGTCGGCACCGTCGTCGACGTCGCGGTCGGCGTGAACGTGATCGTCTCCGCCGTGCTCGGCGGCCGCCGCACGGTGCTGGGCGCTGCACTCGGCGCGATCTTCCTGATCGTCGCCGGCGAATTCTTGAGGCCGACAGGTGAGCTCGCGACCTTCATCGTCTCGGCGGTCGCGCTTCTCGTCGTGCTGTTCTTCCCCGGCGGCTTCCTCGGAGCGGCCCTCTCGCGCGAGGCCCGCACGTGATGGATATGAGGCTTTCAAACCGGGCCGTGCTCGAAGTCCGCGGCCTGACCAAACGATTTGGTGGCCTGACAGCCGTGAAGAATCTCGGCTTCGAGGTCAATGGCGGCGAGATTTTCGGCCTGATCGGGCCGAACGGCTCGGGCAAGTCGACGGCGATGAAGAGCGTGATGGGGATCGAGCGCCCGACGTCGGGCGAGGTGATCTTCGAGGGCGAGAACGTCGCCGGCCTGCCCGCGCATAAGATCGCGCGGAAGGGCTTTGGCATGGTGTTCCAGCACTCGCGGCCGCTGAACCGGCAGACGGTGCTGGAGAACATCCTGGTCGCGCTGCTGCCGGACAGCCTGTTCATGCTGTTCCCGGACAAGGCGCTGGTCGAGCGCGCCAAATGGATCGCCGAGCGCGTCGGGCTCGGTAATGTGATGAACCGCCACCCGCCGACGTTGCCCTTCGCCGACCTCCGCCGGCTTGAGCTCGCCAAGGCGATCGCGCGTGATCCAAAGGTCGTGCTTGTGGACGAGCCCTTCGCCGGGCTGACGCGCGCCGAGGTCGAGATGTTCTCGAACCTGATCCGCAGCTTCCGCGACGAGGGTCGCGCGGTGATGCTGGTCGACCACAACGTCAAGAGCGTGGCCGCTCTCGTCGACCGGGTGCTCGCGATGTATCTTGGCGAGGAGATCGTCACCGGCAGGGCTGACGAGGTCATGAAGAATGCGACCGTGCGCCGGGTCTATCTCGGCGGCGCCATCGAGACCCATGCGCGGCCCGAGACCAGCTTCAAGGACAAGGTGCCGCTGCTCCAGGTCGAGAATGTCAGCGTGTTCTACGGCAAAGCCCAGGCGCTGGAGAACGTCTCGATCCACGTCCACGAGGGCGAGTTCGTTTCCGTGGTCGGCCTCAACGGCGCCGGCAAGACGACGCTATTCAACACCATCTCAGGCTTCCTCCCCTATAGCGGCGAGATCGTGCGCGGTGGCGAGAAGCTGCGCGGAACGAGCCCGGCGAAGATCGCGCGCAGCGGCCTCGTTCAGTGCCCGGAATCGCGCGAGCTGTTCGGCGAGATGAGCGTTCGCGAGAACCTCGACCTCGGTGGTCAGCATCTCTCCGACGAGAAGCGCGCCGCGCAGCTTGCCTGGCTGTTCGAGCTGTTCCCGATCCTGAAGGAGCGCCAGGGCCAGCTCGCGCAAACTCTGTCCGGCGGCGAGCAGCAAATGCTCGCCATTGGCCGCGCGCTGATGATGCAGCCGCAGATCCTGATCCTGGACGAGCCGACGCTGGGTCTTGCCCCCGTCATTCTCGAGTTACTCTCCAAGGCGCTGACGAAGCTGCGGCAGACCACGGCTATCACGGTGCTGCTGGGCGAGCAGAACGTGACCTTCGCGCTGCCACATGCCGACCGCGTCTATGTGCTGGAGCATGCAAGGATCGTCTGGGAGGGTGATCCCGGTCGCTTCGCGGCGGAGGCCGGCGCCGATTTTCTTTGAGTGCGTCAACATCAACAAGAACACGGAAAGGGAAACGACCATGCAATCCTCAGTTCTCGGCAGCAGCTTGCTCGCCTCCGCGCTGGCGCTGTGCCTCGCCGCACCCGCCTACGCGCAGTCGAACGGTCCCATCAAGATCGGCGTCATCGCCGAGGTCCAGTCGATCGCCGGCGCGGCGACGCCAGGCGGCGCGCAGATCGCTGCCGACGAGATCAACGCCAAGGGCGGCATCCTCGGCCGCAAGGTCGAGATCGTCACCTACGACAACAAGAGCTCGTCGGCGGACTCCGTGCGCGCCTTCCAGCGCGCGGTGAGCGAGGACAAGGTGTCCGCGGTGATCGCAAGCTACATCAGCGAGGTCGTGCTGGCGCTGGAGCCGTGGGCCGCGCGGCTGAAGATGCCGCTGATCACGCCAGGCGCCGCCTCGAACGAGATCACCAAGGCGATCCACAATGATTACGAGAAGAACAAGTACACATTCCACGGCTATCTGACCTCGGCCGCGCAGGCCCAGCTCGTCTGCGACGCCGCCAAGGACCTCCTCGTCGACAAGCTCAAGTTCAAGACCGTCGCGATCATGAGCGAGGACGCGGCCTGGACCAAGCCGCTCGACGTCGGCTACGAGGCCTGCCTGCCCAAGGCGGGTCTCAAGGTCGTCGAGCACGTCCGCTTCTCGCCTGATACCACCGACTTCACGCCGATCTTCAACAACATCGAGAGCAAGAAGCCCGACGTGATCGTCACCGGCATCTCGCATGTCGGCGTGCAGCCGACCGTGCAGTGGAAGAACCAGCAGGTACCGATCCCGATGTTCGGCATCAGCGCGCAGGCGTTGAGCCCGACCTTCTGGAAGGACACCAATGGTGCCGCCGACGGCATCCCCTCCCTTGCGGTGGCGACGCCGGACGTTGCGGTGACCTCGAAGACGAAGCCGTTCGCTGCGGCGTTCAAGGCGAAGTACGGCAATCCCCCGGCCTATACGGGCTACACTGCCTATGACGAGGTCTACATCATCACCGACGCGATCAAGCGCGCCGGCTCGACCGACCCCGACAAAATGGTCGCCGAGCTGGAGAAGACCGACTACGAGGGCACGATCGGCCAGATCCAGTTCTACGGCAAGAACGACGAGTTCACCCACGGCATCAAGTCCGGCCCCGGCACCGTCACCGGCCTCGTGTTCCAGTGGCAGGACTCCAAGCAGGTCGTGGTCTGGCCCGAGAGGATCGCCGAAGGCAAGATGAAGTTTCCAAACTTCGTGAAGCTGTCCCAGTAGTCGGCTCGCCGATGTCGGCCCATCGCTTCCCGGGGAGCGGTGGGCCGTTTCGTTGTCTTTCGCAGCTGCGTTGTGGCGGCGCCCATCGACCTTGGGCGATGTTGACTTTACGCATTCCCCTCCCAATACTTCGAAAAAAACCACCAATCGTAAGATGGTTTTGAGGGAGGATAGGATGTCGACTTCACGCAGGCAGCTGCTGAAGAGCTCGGCGGCTGCCGCCGCCGCACTCAGCCTCGATTGGACACGGGCCCAGGCGCAAGCCGAGACTCTACGCATCGGCCTGATCTACGACCTCACCGGCCCCTTCGCCGCGGGCGGCTCGGTCGCTTCGTCAATCGGCGCACAGATCGCGATCGATCTCGTCAACGAGAAAGGCGGTATCGGCGGCAAATACAAGATTGCTCCGGTCGCCGCGGATTCCCAGAGCAAACCCGACGTTGCGATCAACGAGGCCGAACGGCTGATCAGCCAGGAGAAGATCGACATCCTCAACGGTGTCTATGCGAGCTCGCATGCGGTGCCGCTCGCGGCCAAGGTCGAGCAGCAGAAGAAGATCCTCTGGATCACGACCGCGGTCTCGACCGCCGTGTTCAAGGATAAGAACCTGCAATACGTGTTTCGCGCGCAGATCCATTCGGATCAGTACGGGCAGGCCTTTGCAAGCTTCATCAACGAGCATGCGAAAGCCAAGCTCGGCATCGACCCGAAGGAGGTCAAGGTCGCGCTGATCCACGAGGACGGCCCCTACGGCGTCGGCGTCGCCACGGCCGACGAAGCCTATGCCAAGCAGGCCGGCATCCCGGTGGTGCTGCGCGAGGGCTATTCGGCATCGGCGCCGGACCTCTCGGTGCTCGTCACGAAGATCAAGCGCGCCAAGGCCGACGTGATCTCGCATGCCGGCTACAACCCTGATATCACCCTGTTCCTGCGCCAGGCGCGCGAGAGCGGCCTGCGCTTCAGGATGCTGTTCGGCGCCGGTGCCGGCTACAGCCAGCTCGACAAGCTGCGCGCCACCTTCGGGGCCGATATCGACAATTTCTGCAACATCGATCCGGTGCCGGCGCAACTGCTCGACCCCGCCAAGCTCGCGCCGGGCATGGGCGATCTGATCAACGCCATGGTCACGCGCTACAAAGCCAAGACCGGTGCGACCGACGTGCCGCCACACTGCTCAATGGGCTTCAACCAGACCTGGGTGCTGCTCAACAACGTGCTGCCGGTCGCCAAGGAGAAGTACGGCAGCTTCGAGCCCGAGGCCATCCGCAAAGCGGCGCTCGACGTCGACATCCCCGCCGGCGGTACCATCCAGGGCTATGGCGTGAAGTTCTTCCCGCCGGGCACGCCGCTCTCCGGCCAGAACGAACGCTCGACACCGGTGGTGATGCAGAATGCCGGCGAGCACATCTCGGTGGTGTGGCCGACCAATATCCGCACACAGGACCCGGTATTCCCGCTGCCGAAGGGATCGACCTACGCGGCGTGAGGCAGGCTGCGGCGACAAGCTTTGCCCTGCCCTGGAGGGCAGGGCAAGAGAAGCGCACCACTACAACACCACCCTTCGTCCCGCCTCCGCCGCCCAATAGCCGGCGTAGTTCACCTTGATCGTCTCATAGGCCAGCGCGAGGTCGGCGAGCGGCTGGCGCCCGGTCACGACGCATTCCATGAAATCCTGGATCTCCTGCAAGTACCCGCGCGTCCATTCCTCCTCGAGACAGACATACTGCCAGCCGGTCTTGCGATCGACTTTTTCGGTGATGTAGACGCCGGCGAGCTTTTCATCGCTGGTCTGGTAGCTCATCAGATGGGTGTTCGGCGTGATGTTGGCGAACAGCGAGCCGCCGCTCGTATAGGTCTCGATCAGGTTGCGCACGCCGCCCATGATCATGTCGCCGGAGAACACGGTGGCCTTGGTGCCGTCGGAGAAGGTCGCGGTGAGCGTGCCCCAGTCCTCGACATCGATGGGATTGGCTTTGATGTAGCTGCGCTCTTCGGGCTTGAGGCCGGCGGTGACGTTGCCGACATCGCCGGTGACGCTGGCGACGCGGATGGTCTCGCTGCGCGCCTTCGCTTCGACCTGCTTGAGATACAGTACGGCCGAGAGCGGATGGCAGCCCATCCGGATCAGCGAGCCGCCGCCGGTCATCGCCCATTGCGCGGCATGGGCGGCGTGCGAGCCGGAATGGCTCTCCTCGCCCTTCATGAACAGGATCTTGTCCTTGGTCGCCTTGATGATCTCCGCGGTCTTGGTCACCGCCGGCGCGTAGATCCAGTCCTCGGCATACATGAACAGCTTTCCTGTCCGCTCGATCGCGGCGCGCGTCGCGTCCATCTCTTCCAGCACGCGCTCATACATCAGCGCCTTCGGCACGTGCCTGCCGATGGGCTGCTCGTCGCCCTCGCGGCCGAAATAGCCGGCGAAGGGCTTTTCGCAGATCACATGCTTGCCGGCCTGCATCGCGCCGACGATCATCCCGGCATGGAGATTGGGCGGCGTGCAGATGTCGATGACGTCGAGATCGACGTCCGCGATCAGATCGGCGAAGTTGCGATGGACGCGCGGGATGTTGTGTCGAACAGCGAATTCAACAACGTGGTCGCCACGCGCCGCAACCGCCGCAACCTCGACGTCCACGCCATAGACGCGGCGGAACGCATGCATGTGCAGCTCCGACACGAAGCCGCAGCCGACGAGTCCTACCCTGATCCTGGCCATGGTGCCCCCTTGCTTTGGGCGGCACTATAGCGCGCTCAGAAGCCTATTCCACCGAGACCCGCACCACTCCCGCGCTCATCATGCCGAGCGCGCGGGCGGCCGGCACCGAGAGATCGACGATCCGCCCGCGGATGAAGGGACCGCGATCGTTGACGCGGCACTGGATCGTGCGTCCGCTATAGGACACCTTGAGCACGCTGCCGAACGGGCGCGTGCGATGGGCGCAGGTCAGCTCGCCGCCTCTGCCGGCCTTGCTGTATCCGTAGTACGAAGCAAGCCCGCTTTCGGCGTGGGCAACAGAAAAGGCAAAAAGCAAAAAGCTGGCCAGAGATAGCAATAGCGTCATCTGCGCTTGCACGGCACCCTCCCGGTTACCCTGCCTGGCGCTGCAAACGTCGCTTTGTTCCCTCAGGTTCCGGGAACCCTGCCGGGAAGTGCCCCGCGGGGGATCACACTTTGTTACTGCCGGTGAAACACCAACGTGCGGACCTCGATGCTTTCGCGCGGCGCTGCATCTGCCGGCGTGGTCGGATCGACGAACGCGGTATGCGGCCCGAAGCGGGTGCGGCCGTCGGTTGCGGAATCGTAGCACTTCAGCAGCAGCGCCTCGTCCGGCGTCATCTCCGGGAAATAGAACCAGCGGTGGTTCGGATTGGATCTCACCGAATAGATCTCGCCGCGACGGTTGGGATAGATCAGGTCAGAGGCGACGAGATCGTCGGGAGCGACCGTCGTGCCGTCGGCCATCGCGAGCGGGGAATCGCGCAAGGGGCCGCGGATCGGCCGCCAGAGATTGATCACCTGCACACGGCCCTTCAGCAGCTCCTCGGCCTCATCAGGCAGATGCTCGCGCACGCGATTGACGCCGGAGACGGCGGTCTGGTCGACATGAACGCGCGTCGCCGGCTGGCGCGGGCCGGCGTCTCGGATATCCGCAGCACCCTCGACACGCTTGCGCACGGTGTGGTCGAAGATGAAGACCCGATCCGCCTTCAGCGTAGCACGCAGGAATGCCTCCACGGCGGGATAATAGACCGCCCTCACCTCTTCGTCGTTGTAGAAATCCTTCACCTGGGTCGGGTGACGCACCAGCGCAAAGCCTTCACGATCGAGCGAGAAATTCTGCGCAATCAGCCGCCCGTCGAAGATCGGCACCTGATGCGGCTCAGGCAGCGACGTGCTCTTGGGCTCGCCGGGCGGCGGGTCGAAGGCGTAGGTACGCGGCTTGCCCGATGTCGGCGCGAGATAGTTGAGTTCGGCAGTGACGAAGGGAAGCGATTCGATTTTCGTTTCTTGCAGGCCCATGGCCAGTCTCCCGATGTGGTCGTCGGATTGATTTTTGCGGGAGTTCACCGCGTCGCAAGAGGTGCGATGCAAATAGCAATGAGGCTGCTGTCGCGAGCGCTATATACAGGAGGATTGTTTCGAGGAACGCGATTGGGCTGGAAGTTGTCTTCCCGCTTCACGGATGCTCGAGCGCTTGAGAGGTCTCGTGCCCCGACGCAGCGCATCACCAAGTGGTGCGCTGCTGAGCCGGGGCCCATCTAACCGGACGCAATCTGTGCGCCATGGGTCCCGAGCCTGCGCAGCAGCGTTTCACGCTGCAGCGCGTCCGGGACACGAGAGTGTGCGTAGAGGCTACAACCCCGCCTTCGCGATCGCGCCCGCGAAGGAGCGATCGACGATCTCGGCTGCATCGAGCTTCTGCTTGATCAGGCCCCAGCGGAAATAGAGGTCGATCGTGCTTTGCTCGTCCGCGACCACGCCGTCGTCGATTGGGGCGATCCGGATCTTGGCCCGCGACAACCAGTTCTGCGGCACGGCGGTCGGGATGTTCATCAGCCTGCCCCAGGTCGCGGCGTAGCTATCGACGTTGCTCAGCGACCAGGCCCGCGCTGCGGTGAGACGTCGAACGAAGTCGGCCAACTCCCCTCGCTTGTCGCGGATCGCGTCTGGCCGCGCCACCTGAAAACTCAGACCCGGCGTCAGGCCCTCTGAGGTGATGATCCGCCGCGATTTGAACAGCACCTCCTCCTGGCTGACATAGGGCTCCCAGGTTGACCACGCATCAACGGAGCCTTGCATGTAGGCAATCTTGGCGTCCGAGGGCGCCAGGAATGCGATCTGCACGTCGCTCGCAATCCAGCCGTTCTTCTCCAGCGCGGCGAGGATCAGCTGATGGCCGATCGAGCCGCGGCCGGTGGCGATCTTCTTGCCGCGCAGATCGGCGAAACTCCTGATCGGTGAGTTCTCCGGCACGATGATCGCGAGGCCCTCGCGCGTCTGCCGGATGGCGGCGATCGCCTTGACCGGCGCGCCGGAGGCGGCGGCAAAGGTGAAGGGCGCGTCACCGACGAGGCCCGTCTCGATTGCACCGGCGCTGAGCGCCTCGAGCAGTGGAGCTGCCGCCGGAAACTCCCGCCACTCGATCTTGTAGGGAACGTCCTTGAGCACGCCGGCCGCCTCCATCACGGCCTGTGCATTGCCCTTCTGGTCGCCCACACGCAGGGTGGTTTGTGCCGCCGTCAGCCCGAACGAACCGAGCAGCAGCGCGCAGGCCAGCATGAGGCGGATCATTCCGCAGCCTCGCCGCGAACGGCCTGACGCTTGGCAATCAGCTCGCGCGTCAGCGGGATCAGCTCACGGCCATATTCGATGGCGTCGAGCAGCGGGTCGAAGCCTCGAATCAGGAAATGTCTGATGCCGAGATCGTAATAGTCGCCGAAGACTTCGGCGACCTGCTCGGGGGTACCGACCAGCGCGGTTGTGTTGCTGTTGGCGCCGGTGAGTTTTGCGATCTCGGTCCAGAGCCGCTTGTCGATGCGGCTGCCCTGGTCGGCGAGCGCGAGAAGGCGCCGTCCACCGGCAGTGGCATGGCCGTCCGCGGGCTTGCGGTAGCCGGTCTTGTCCTGGAGCGCGGTGGCGCGCGTCAGAATCTCCTCGGCCTTCTCCCAGGCCTGCTTTTCAGTCGGGGCAATGATCGGCCGCACCGACAAGCTGAAGCGCGGCGTCGGCCGGCCCTGCCTCACCGCGGCGTTATGGACGCGCGAGGTCACATCGCGCACCTGCGCGTAGGATTCGCCCCACAGCGCAAAAGTGTCGGCGTGCTTGCCGGCGACGTCGATCGCCGCATCCGAGGCTCCGCCGAAATAGACGCGGATGCCTTCGGGACGATACGGCTTCACCTGCGAGAAGGCGTTCTCGACCTGGTAGTACTTGCCCTTGTAGGTGAATGGCCTGTCGCTTGTCCATTCCAGCTTGAGCACGTCGAGAAACTCGGAGGTCCGCGCGTATCGCTCGTCCTTGTCGTCGAGCGTGTTGCCGTCCTGCCGGAGTTCGGTGGCATTGCCGCCGGTGATGACATGGATCGCGACCCTGCCGCGAGAGAACTGATCGAGCACGGCGAACTGCCGCGCCAGCAGCGTCGGCGCGGTGAAACCGGGCCGCTGCGCGATCAGCACGTTGAGGCGGCTGGTCGTGTTGAGCACGTGCTGGGCTACCTGGAGCGAGTCGGGCGTCGTCGAATGAAACGCCAGCAGCGCACGATCGAAGCCGGCGTTCTCGTGCGCCTTCGCCACCGTCTCGATGTGGGTCGGGTTGAGAACCGGTCCTTCGCGGACGATGGTCTCGGACGAATTGTTGTTACTGATGAAGCCGATGAACTCGATCGACATGATCGTCTCCCTGTTGATGTCCTAGAGGCCCAGTGCAGCGCGGCCGAGGCCGACGCGCGTGGAATCGTCCTGTGGCGTGTGCACGCGACCGCACAGGACGTCGCGATAGTGCCGCTCCAGCGGATTAGTACGGCTGAGACCGTGATTGCCGGTGAGCGATAACGCGTCCTCAACCACGGCGACGGCATTGTTGGTCACCGTCAGCTTGACGGCATTGGATTCGCCGGCGGAAAGCTCGACGCCCTCGTCGACATCGCGGGCGAACGTGTCGATCAGCCGCGCATTGACCGCGAGCCGCGCCTCGATCGCGCCAAGAGTCTCCTGCGCGCGCGACAGTGTTGCGAGCGGCGCGCCCAGGCTGGCGGGCACGCGCTGTTTCAGGAATGTGATCAGCCAGTCGCGTGCGGCGCGGGCGACGCCGTCATAGATCGCGGCGACGAAGACGGCATGGACGGCCACCTGTGTAATGTCGGGCGCGCGCCAATCCGCCGGCTTGCGCACGTCGATCTCGGCGTCGCGCGGGATCACAACGTCCTCGAAGATCACGTCGTGGCTGCCGCTGGCGCGAAGGCCGTGGTGGTCCCAGGTTTCGACGATGCGTGTGCCCGGCAAGCCCGCCGGCACCAGGAACTGACCGACGCTCGGCTCGGCCTCGTCGGTCCGCGCCCAGACCAGGTACCATTTCAGGATCGGCGATCCCGTCGAATAGATCTTGTGGCCGGTCAGGCTCCAGCCGGTCTCGGTTCGACGCACAATCGTCGCTGGCAGGCCGCCGCGCGCCGGTGAACCGAGCTCCGGCTCGACGCGCAGCGCGTTGATCAGCGCGAGGCCTTCCACGCTCTCGCGTGCAAGCTTGCGCGACAGCCGCGCCGGCCAGGTCGGGCTGCGTGCCATGACGAGATGATTGATGTAATGCATCGACAGCACCAGCGCGGTCGACGGATCGGCCTTGGCGAAAATGCCGAGCACGCGCGCGGCATATCGGGCGCCAGCACCGGCGCCGCCATGGACCGCTGGCACCGTCAGCGACAACAAGCCCGCCTCCGACAGCTCGCGAAAATTCTCGAAGGGAAAGCTGCCGGTGCGGTCGTGCTCGGCGGCGCGCGCGGCAAAGCTTGCCGCAAGCGTCTCGGCGCGGGCGACGTAGTCGGGCTCGCTACGGACCGTGCGGTCCTCGGCTACGGACGTCACCATGTGGCATCCAACCCCAGCAAACCAAGGATCTGGCGACGCAGATCGGCCAGATACGGATCGCCGCGATGGCGCGGATATGGGCGGTCGACGCGGATGTCGGCCTTCACGCGCGCGGGACGATCGCTGAAGACGATGACCCGGTTGGCAAGCACCAGCGCCTCCTCGGCGTCGTGCGTCACCAGCAACGTCGTAAAGCCCTTGCGCTGCCAGAGCGAGACGAGCTCGGCCTGCATGGTGATGCGGGTCAGCGAGTCCAGCTTTCCCAGCGGCTCGTCGAGGATCAGGATCTTGGGATCATTGACCAGCGCCCGCGCGAGCGCGACGCGCTGCGCCATGCCGCCGGAGAGCTGGTGCGGGTAGGCCTTGCGGAAGGAGGACAGCCCGACGAGATCGAGCGCGGCATCGACGCGGTGACGCTGACTCCTGAGGATGCCCTGGGCCTCGAGCCCCAGCGCCACGTTGTCCCAGACCGACCGCCAGGGAAACAGGGTCGGATCCTGGAACACGACCACGCGCGAGGGATGTGGACTTCTGATACGCTCTTCGTCCTCCCGCAGCCTCCCCGCCTTGGGTTTGTCGAGTCCGGCAACGAGCCGCAGCAAGGTCGACTTGCCGCAGCCGGAGGGGCCGAGCAGCGCGACGAACTCGCCGGGCTCGACCGAGATGCTGACGTCGCTCAGCACCGGCAGCTCGGCACCGTCGATGTCGAAGGCATGGCTGACCTGCTCGATGTCGAGCGCGGCGCCGGCGGCCGGATGCGTGGCAATTTCGGCCAGAGCTGCGGCTACCATTTCACGGTCCCCTTCTGCCAGACCAGCAAGCGCTCGCGAATCGAAAACAGCAGTGTGATCGCGCCGGAGCAGAGCAGCGACATCACGATCAGCGCCGCATACATGTTGGCGTAGGCGGCCCAGCCCTGCGCCCATTGCAGGTACCAGCCGAGCCCGGCCTTGACACCGATCATCTCGGCGACGACGAGCACGGCGAAGGACGCGCCGAGCCCCATGAACAGGCCGACGAAGACGTGCGGCAATGCGGCGGGGATCGCGACCTTCAACACCAGGAAGGACGGCCTTGCGCCTAGTGTCCGCGCGACGTCGTAATAGGCGTTGGTGACGCTCGCGACGCCCGACCAGGTCAGCACGGTGACAGGAAAGCCCGTCGCCAGCGCGATCAGGAAGGTCGAGGCGCTCCAGCTCGACGGGAAAGTGAAAAAGGCGATCGGCAGCCAGGCGGTCGCCGGCAGCGGACCGATGAAGCGCAGGACCGGGTGCACCCAATAGCCGACCGCACGCGACCAGCCGATCGAGATGCCGGTCAGAAAGCCGATCGTCGCGCCGATCAGATAGCCGCCGAGTTGAAGTTTCACGGACGCAAAGACGCTGTCGAGCAGCTTTGGCAAGTCATCGGTGTAGACCTCGATGATCGCCTGCGGCGGCGGAAAGAACGGCAGCGGCAGCCAGGCGAACTTTGCGGTCGCGACCTCCCACACGGTCAGGAAGGCACCGAGCGCGACCAGCCACGGCGCCCGCTTGTGCAACGCCTGTCCCGCTGCCCCAAGATAGTCGACGCCGACGGTTCCGAACAGCGCGATCGCCGCGATGACGAAGGCGGCGATGCCGAGCGAATGTGTGCGCGACCAGTCGCCGACGTCCTCCCACCACAGGCAGGACAGGCCGAAAGCGATCCACGCGATGCTGGCGAGAACGCCGACGCCGGAGTCCCGGATCCAGATCGCCAGCAGCGGCGCGCGCGAAAGCCGCGGCGCGCCGGAGGCAAGGCCGTCAGACAGCGAATACGTCGACATAGATGCGCTCCGCGAATTTGGCGGTGTCGGTGCTTTGCTTGAAGACCTGCACGCTCTTGAGATCGTCGGCATAGGCCTTGAGCTCGCGCTTCAAAGTCTCGCCGACGGGATGACGGTGGTGGGTGTGGTAGCGCACCATGCCCTCGATATCGGCGAGCGTCGCCGCCTTCGGCGCGTAGGGCTGGAACGACTTCGCCGCGATCGTCGCATTCTGCGAGGTGAACATCGCGGCATCGAGCAGCGCCTGGGTAATGGCGCGCGCGACTTGAGGTTCTTCGCGCACGAGCGAGCCGCGCAGGCCGAGAATGCAGCAGCTCTTTTCGCGGAATTCGCCGTCGAGGTTGGAAGCGACTTCCTTGTACTGGTTGTCCTTGAGCCAGAGATAGGCGAGCGGGTCGGACGACAGGAACGCCTGCACCTCGCCCTTCTCCACGGCGACGTTGAGCAGGTTGCCGGGATAGGCGCGCCAGTCCACGTCCTTGACCGGATCGATGCCGAGCTTGGCAAGCTGGATCGAGAAGAAGTTCTTGTCGGGACCGGCGAGATCACCGACCGCAACGATCTTGCCCTTGAGGTCGGCGAGCTTGGCGACGCCGGAATCGGTGCGTGACAGCACGCGCATGCAGCCGCCGTGGGTGCCCGCGGCGATCTTGACGTCGAAGCCCTGTTCCAGCGGCTTCAGCCAGCGCAGCGCCATGCCGAGGCCGGCATCGCTCTTTCCTGTCGCGATCGCCTCGAGCAGCTGATCGGTCGAGCCGGAATAGTTGACGAGCTCGACGTCGAGATTGTGCTTCTGGAAGAAGCCGTGCTCGATGGCGACTGGCACCGGCGCGAGGCAGACCGCGCCGGCATTCCACGACAGTTTCAGCTTGCGCGGCGCGCCGGTGAGCGCGGGCGCGTCGGAGGCCGTACGGCACAGGGGAAACTCCGAGATATCGACGCCGGGCGCGACGACGCGCGGTGCAAAGGCCTGTGCTGCACCAAAGGCGCCGAGCGGCGCGGCGAACGCCGCAGCCAACCCCGCCTGAAGCAAATGACGCCGGTCAAGGCTCGATCCTCCGCGCTTGCTATCTTTGTCCATCAGCCCCGCTCCTGAGTTGGCACAGCTCCGCCGTTCGCACAGCGCATTGCGTTGCGCATGTTCCGTACGGAGATGCGTTGAGAGAATGTTCTTCGTCGGCGCTTCCTGCGCCGCGTTGATGCGATGCGCAAATCATGCGGCGTGCGAGCCGCATCGTCAATGAAATGGAATTTCGAATGTGACGCGAAGCGAAGTCATTCTCTCCATCGGTGCGAGCGGGAACGATGAAAGGATTTTCGCTGTCGCGTCGTCATGCAAAGCGGATCGCGACTCCATCGCTTGCTTCATCCGTACGCATTTCCCGCTACGCAAGCCGCGCGTTCTCGAAAGCCTCGCTTCGTTGAAAGGTCTTTGCCGATCGCGCACGCAATACGGTTGGCCATTTCATTGACGACGCATTGCGTGCTCATAGACTTGAACGTCCCGCTGCATCATTCGCTCACACATCATGACCCAAGCAACAAGACGGATCCCAATGTGCATCAACTCCCAAGACCATTCCATCAAGCGCCGGCTTGCGGCCTCGCTGCTGGCCGCCGCCATCACCTTGTCGACGGCGGCTGCATCGATCGCCGCCGACACCGTCGTGCTGCGCGTCGGCGACCAGAAGGGCGGCAACCGCTCGCTGCTCGAGATCTCCGGCTATGCGAAGGACCTGCCCTACAAGATCGAATGGTCGGAATTTCCCGCGGCCGCGCCGATCCTGGAGGCGCTCAACGCCGGTGCGCTCGATGTCGGCTACACCGGCGATCTCTCGTTCCTCTCGGTCTATGCAGCGGGCGCGCCGATCAAGGCGATCGGCGGCACGCACTCGGACGCGAAGACGCAGGCCATCCTGGTGCGCCAGGATTCGCCGATCAGGTCGGCCGCCGACCTCAAAGGCAAACGCCTCGCCGGCACATGCGGCGGCTGGGGGCAGTTCCTGATCGACGCGACGCTGGAGAAGGCGCAGATCAGGCTCGAGGATGCGACCTTCGCGCCGCTCGGCCCCGTCGACGCAAAGTCGCGCTCGTCGCAGGCTCGATCGACGCCTGGGCGGTGTGGGAGCCCTACGTCTCGTTCGCGACATTGAAGGACAAGGCCCGCGTGATTGCCGACGGCGAGGGCCTGACGCCGACCATCACCTTCATCGTCGCCTCCGACCACGCCATCGCGACCAAGCGCGCGGCGGTGCAGGATCTCGTGCAGCGTTTGAACAAGGCGCGGCTATGGTCGCTCGATCACCTCGGCGAATACGCCAGGAACACGGCCGAGCTGACCAGGCTACCGGAGGACGTGCTGCTATCGGCCTACACCGCGCAGCGGACCAGCCCGATCGTGATCGACGATAAATTGGTGAAGGAGGTGCAGGAGGCCTCCGACCGCTCCACGCGTTACGGCATCCTGCCGAAGAAGCTCGACGTGAGCCAAGCCGTCGACCGCAGCTTCACGGCGGCGGCCGCGGGATCGAACTAAACGATATGACCTTTGAACTGAGCCGCGCGCTCGGTGCACCTCTCCCGCTTGCGGGAGAGGTCGCGGAGCGAAGCGACGCGGGTGAGGGCTCTCGACTCTTGGGGGTTCTCGCTAGAGGAAACACCCTCTCCCCGGCCCTCCCCCGCAAGCGGGGGAGGGAGCGCACCGTGTTCGCGGCAACAGGCAAATCCAACAAAGCAAAGGGCGGCCGAATGCGCGGGCGTCGCCTCAAGCCCGGCCCATTGCATCTCGCCGCGATCGTGCTCATGCATCTCGCATGCATGAGCTTGATCGTGTGGCTCTCGTTCTAGCCGCGGCGCTCACCAATATCTGTAATAGTGCCGGCGATAGACCCGGTACGGCCGGTAATAGCCATAGCTGTAATACGGGCGGTAGGGCCGATAGTATCGCGGATAGGCATAGCCCGGTCCGTAGCCATAGCCGTAATACGCGGGAGCATAACCATAGCCGTAGCCCGGATATCCGTAGCCGCCATAATACGGGCCGCCATAATAGCCATAGCCGTACGGCGCGCCGCTGGCGATGGCGCCGCCGATGATCGCGCCGGCGGCGAGACCACCAAGGGCAAATCCCCAGCCGCCACCGCGCCAATGCACCTGCGTGACATCGTCGCCGGCCGCTGCCTTCATCGTCGCAACGTTGGTCGGCATCGGGCCCGCCGCGGCCTGCCCGATTTGGCCTGCCATGACCACGCCGGCCAACGAGCAGGCAATTGCCGTCTTCCAGATCCTCATCGTCTTACTCCCTGTCTGACCTTTGGCTTGGAAAAGGATCGCAGCGTCATGATCGGGCATCCTTGCGCCAAGTCAAAGCCTTGAATTTCAAAGCCTGGAATTTGCGTGCACCGCACAAGACGCATGCCTCCGTTCTGATCAACCGGTGCTCGGCGAAGCTCGGCGACCGCGCCTCGTGCGACACCGGTGCGACGGCGCCTGAGGTCCGAACACCCGCAAAGCATTAAGCTTCCCGTGCTTTCGCAACCAACAACCACCTTCACGATTTACTATTCGTGCCATTACTATCGGTTCCAATGTGCGCGGCCGGGAGGCTTCTCGCGAGCGCCAGAGTTGTGGGAGGACGACATGAGTGCCGCGAGACCTGAGCCGCTTGCCCGTCAGGCACTGGCGTTCGTCCTGGCTGGCGGGCGCGGCAGCCGGCTCCTGGAACTGACCGACCGGCGCGCCAAGCCCGCAGTCTATTTCGGCGGCAAGTCCCGCATCATCGATTTCGCGCTGTCGAACGCGGTGAACTCGGGCATCCGCCGCATCGCGGTTGCAACCCAATACAAGGCGCACAGCCTGATCCGGCATCTCCAGATGGGCTGGAACTTCTTTCGCCCCGAACGCAACGAGAGCTTTGATATCCTTCCCGCCAGCCAGCGCGTCTCCGAGACCATGTGGTATGTCGGCACGGCCGACGCGGTGTACCAGAACATCGACATCATCGAATCCCACGCCTGTCGCTTCATCGTGGTGCTGGCCGGCGACCACATCTATAAGATGGACTACGAGGTGATGCTCCGCCAGCATGTCGAGAGCGGCGCCGACGTCACCGTCGGCTGCCTCGAGATGCCGCGGGCAGAATCCTCGGGCTTCGGCATCATGCATATCGACGAGAACGGCTGGATCCAGCAATTCCTGGAGAAACCGAAGGATCCGCCGCCGATGCCGGGCAAGCCGGACGTCTCGCTCGCCAGCATGGGCATCTACGTGTTCGACGCGAAATTCCTGTTCGACCAGCTCAAGCGCGACTCCGAAGACCCGAACTCGAACCACGATTTCGGCAAAGACATCATCCCCTACATCGTCAAGAACGGCCGCGCGATGGCGCACCAGTACTCGACCTCCTGCGTCCGCTCCGGCAGCGACACCCGCGCCTATTGGCGCGACGTCGGCACGGTCGACGCTTATTGGGCAGCCAATATCGACCTCACCGACGTCGTGCCCGAGCTCGACCTGTTCGATCGCGCCTGGCCGATCTGGTCTTATGCGGAGATCACGCCGCCGGCGAAATTCGTTCACGACGAGGAGAGCCGGCGCGGTCAGGCGGTGAGCTCGCTGGTCTCCGGCGGCTGCATCATCTCCGGTGCCTCGCTGCGCCGCTCGCTGCTGTTCACCGGCGTGCGCATCAACTCCTATGCCAATGTCGAGAACGCCGTGATCATGCCCTATGTGAATGTCGGTCGCGGTGCCCACTTGAGGAACGTCGTGATCGACCGCGGCGTCGAGATTCCGGAAGGCCTCGTCGTCGGTGAGGATCCCGAGTTCGACGGAAAGCGCTTCCGCACCACCGAGCAGGGCATCTCGCTGATCACCCAGCCGATGATCGACAGGCTCAATACATGACGCCTGTTCGCGTCCTCGCGGTCGCCTCTGAAGTCTATCCCCTCGTCAAGACCGGTGGCCTTGCGGATGTCGCCGGCGCGCTGCCGGTTGCGCTGAAGGCGCATGGCGTCGAGATGCGCACCTTGATGCCCGGCTATCCCGACGTGATGCGCCTGGTGTCGGGCGCGGAGGAACTCCGGCGCTGGCCGGACTATTTCGGCGGCCCCGGACGGCTGCTGGCAGGCTCGCATGACGGGCTCGATCTGTTCGTGCTCGACGTGCCGCATCTCTATGCCCGGCCCGGCAACCCCTATGTCACCCCCGAGGGCATCGACTGGCCCGACAATGGCGTGCGCTTCGCGGCGCTGTCGCGCATCGCCGCCGATATCGGCCACGGCCTCGTTACAGCGTTCGTGCCCGACATCGTGCACGCCCATGACTGGCAGGCCGGGCTGGCGCCGGCCTATCTGCACTATGACGATCGCCCGCGGCCAGGCACCGTGATGACCATTCACAACATGGCCTATCAGGGCAAGTTCGCTCCCGGGCTGATCGGATCAATCGGCCTGCCCTGGCACGCCTTCAACGCCAGCGAACTGGAATATTTCGGCGGCATCAGCTTCTTGAAGGCAGGCCTGCGATTCGCCGATCGCATCACCACGGTCTCGCCGACCTACGCGAAGGAAATCCAGAGCGACGAAGGCGGCATGGGGCTCGGCGGTCTGCTTCGTGAACGTTCCGGCGTCCTGAGCGGCATCCTCAACGGCATCGACATATCGGTGTGGAATCCGCAGGAAGATCCGCACATCGCATACCGCTTCGGCGCGGAGGACCTCTCGTCACGGGCCGCGAACAAGGCGGTGCTGCAGCAGCAGTTCAATCTCGATTCCTCCGACGAGGCGCCGCTGCTCGGCGTCATCAGCCGGCTGTCCTGGCAGAAGGGGCTCGATCTCCTGCTCGAGGCCATTCCGACCATTTTGCGCGAGGGCATGCAGCTCGCACTGCTCGGCAGCGGCGACCGCGATCTGCAGGATCGCTATCAGGCTGCGGCCCGCGCCAATCCCGGCCGGATCGGCGTCGTGATCGGCTACGACGAGATTCTGGCGCATCTGATCCAGGCCGGTTCGGACGCCCTCGTCGTTCCTTCGCGGTTCGAGCCGTGCGGCCTGACCCAGCTCTGCGCGCTGCGCTATGGCGCCGTGCCGATCGTCTCCCGGGTCGGCGGTCTCGAGGACACCATCGTCGACATCGGCGAGGCCGATGCGTCGGGCCACGACGCCACGGGATTCAAGTTCGGCCCGGTGACGGCGGATGCCCTCGCCGGCACGCTGCGCAAGGCCAACACCGTCTTCCACGACAAGCTGACCTGGCGCCGGCTGCAGCGAAGCGGCCTTGCGACCGACGTCTCCTGGCGCAATCGCGCCGGTGACTATGCCGCGCTCTATCGCCGCCTCATGACGGCCCGCGCGTGAGGCATGGCCGAATCCATGCTATAGAGCCGGGCATGGACCCCTTCGCGATCAAGCTGCTCGGCTTTGCCGCCGCAACCTGCACCACCGTCGCCTACGCGCCGCAGTTCATCAAGGTCTGGAAGACCCGCTCGGCGCGCGACATCTCGCTCGGCATGTTCCTGGTCATGGTGCTGGGCCTGGCGCTCTGGCTCGTCTACGGCCTGCTCTCCGGCGACGCGCCCCTCGTCGCCGCCAACGCCGTCACCATGCTGCTCGCCGGCGGCATCCTGTTCATGAAGCTGAAATACGGGTGATGCCCAGTTTTCTTCGCCTCTCCCGCTTGCGGGGAGAAGGAGAGGGCTCACCCGCCAAACACATAGGACGCCATCGCCACGTTCGCGACCTCGTCGACGAAGACGCGTCGTCCGACGTCGCTGCCGGCAGCACCAGCCGCCACCATCAGCGGCAGCAGATGATCCTCGCGCGGATGTGCAAGACGCGCGCTCGGTGCATTCTCCCAGTCGACCAGCATCGCGTTGCGGCGCGCCGCATCCGGGCTGCTGATTGCCTCGTTCAGATAAGCCTCGAAATCATACGAGACGGGCCTGGACTCCGGCCGGTTGAAGCCGCGCATGTTATGATAGGTGAGCCCGCTGCCGATGATCAGGATGCCGGCGTCGCGCAGCGGAGCGATCGCCTGTCCCACTTTGATGTGCTCGGACGCATCGTAGCTCGATTTCAGCGACAGCAGCACGATCGGCATGTCGGCGTTCGGATACATCAGCCCGAGCGGGACGAAGGTGCCATGGTCAAAGCCCTGGTTGGAATCTTCGCGGCAATCGAGGCCGGCGCGCGCGAGCTGCGCCTTCACCTCCGCGGCGAGCTCCGGCTTGCCGGGCGCCGGATATTTCAGGTGGTAGGTATGCTCGGGGAAACCGTAGTAGTCGTAGACCATCGGCGGATGCGGCGAGCTGGACACGGTGAAGGCATCGGCCTCCCAATGTCCGGTGATGACGAGCACGGCCTTCGGTCGCTCCGGGAGAAGCTGCGGCAGCCGGCCGAATTCCCGCGCAGTTTTCGCATATTGCACCCGCCTGTCCTCCATGAACGGCCAGGGACCGCCGCCGTGGGACAGGAAGAACGTCGGAAATCGAGTCATGGATGCCGGCTCGTCTGGTTCGCAACATGCGCGTGCATAGCCGCGCGATCAGGGCGAGCATAGGCAAACCCGCATGGTTAGCAAGCCGTTAACGATTTGCCGCTCAGAATCCCCGGCGTGGCCGAAGGAGTCGGCCTCAAGACAAGTGAGACGTGAGATGAGGAAGTTTGCGCTGGGGGACGTCGTCAACAGTGACAAGGGCCGCCGTGGTGTCGTCCGCGCCGCCTTCAAGTCCAGGGACGGCCAGCAGTTCTACGCCGTCGAGAAGGACGGCGCGATGGACTATCTGGAGGAAGACCGGCTGAGCCTGGCGCCGCGCGTCGAGCTCGCCGCGTAACTCCAACTCATTTCCTGCCCTCACCTGCGAGCCGGTCGAGACGCTCCGCCAGCGGATCGTCGTCGCTCGCGATGCGGTCGTTCGTGATCAGCAGCAGGCGATCGCCGCCCGCCGCGTCCCAGCGTGGCAGGTCGGGACCGTTGGGATCGCCGCTTCTCGCGAAATTGATCCAGTAGGCGCGCATGCGGCTCGCGACCGCGCGATCACGTCGAGACAGGATGCCTGCGCCGGGCACGCCTTCCGCACCGAAGATGAACTGCAACTCCCGCCCGCGGCCACCTTCCGGATCCGCGCGCCGAGCCTCCGGTACATAGACGAAGCGATAGCGAAACGCCGGCGCACCGCTCGCAACGTGCAGGCGAGCCAGCAATCGCGCCGGCTCCGAGAAGACCTTGTCGGTGTAGAACCTTGCCGCGAGATCCGAAGGTCTGGCAAGGTCCGGATAAAGCTTGCGCAGTTCGTCGCCGGCAATGCCGGACGAGGCAAGCTCCTCCTCGAGATCGGACTCATTGTCGAAGCCCGTCTCGTCGTCGTTGGAGCCGATGATCAGGGGAATGCGGCTTTGATGTCCGGCCGCGAAGCCCAGGGCGATATCCTCGGTCGCCAGACGCCCATCCATGATCGGCACGAAGCTGCGCGACGATTTCTCCAACAATTGCTTTTCGGCGGCCAGCAGCCGCCGCGGCTCGGCTGCGCGCAAATCCGCCTCTCCTCCAAGCGCGGCCGCAAACTGCCGGCCCACCGCCTGCGCCTCTTGCACTGAGCGCAGGCGGGTCCGACCGGGCACCGATTGCAGAATGGCTTTCTGGAAGAGGTCGCGTGATTGCGCAGACAGCATCAGGAGCGCGATCGACGTCGCGCCTGCATCGCGGCCAAACAAAGTGACGTTATCGGGGTCGCCGCCGAAGGCCGCGATATTGTCGTGCACCCAATGCAGCGCGGCAATCTGGTCCATCAGGCCGTAATTTCCGCCGCTATCCGAAAGCGCGGGCTGAGCGAGCCAGCCGAGCGCGCCGAGGCGATAATTCACGGTGACCACGATGAGGCCCGCCTGCGCCAGCCTGGCGCCATCGAACAGCGGATCGCTGGCCGTGCCCGAGACGAAGGCGCCGCCATGGATGAACACCATCACCGGCAATGGGCCGTCGACCCCGAAAGGACGGAACACGTTCAGCGTCAAGCAATCCTCGCTCGAGTCCTGCAGCGACGGTTGAAGGCACGGCGCAGCATAATTGTAAGCGGTGCGCATTTCCGAGCTCTCGGTCGTCGGCTGCGGCGGGCGCCAGCGCAGCGCGCCGACCGGCGGTGCCGCGTAAGCCAGCCCCTTGAACGATGCCACCTCGCCTTCCACGGCCCCGAGCATCTGCCCTTCACGCGTCAGCGCGAATGGAAACTGTCCGACCGGCTGAGCCACAGCCGATGGTGCGCAGCACAGGACTGCGCAAGCCGCAACAAGTGCAAGCAAAGACCGCATCTTCGAAGATCTCGATGAAGGATCCCGGGCAGGTTATGTCCAGGGCCGTCAGCGAGGCAAGCCTTGCGCCGGCGCCTAGCTGCCTTTGCCCATCAACTCCGCCAGCGCGCGACGCGCAACGATGCCGAGCTCGCCGAGCGTGGAGTGGCCGGACTGCGCCGCGTCGATCAGGCGCTCGGCGATGAACCTGCGGCTGTCATGATCGCCGCCATGCGGCAATTGGCGGCACGTCTCCTCGAGGACGACGTCCATGTTCGCTTTGGTTCGCTCGCTCAACTCTGTCATGACGCCCGGCCGGTACGCGTGGCTTGTAAGCGCAAGCATACACGGACGGATACGCTCTGATTACCCCGGGCTATCACGGCCATTGTGCATCGCGGTGCGTGTGATGCCTCAAACATTCGCGCGGTCACGCTGCCGCCGCAAACGACCACCCTGGGATTGCATTTGCTCTAATGACAAGCTGAACCTGCGGCGATAGCCTGCCGGCAAAACAAAACATACGGGAGGAATACCATGCCTGACGCAATGGTTGCCACACGCGTCTCAGACGAGCGCGGAACCGCTCAGCAGGTCGACGTCGCCGTGGTCGGCGCCGGATTTGCCGGCCTCTATCTCTTGCACCGCCTGCGCAAGGCCGGCTTCTCCACGGTCGCCCTCGATGAAGCCGGCGATGTCGGCGGCACCTGGTACTGGAACCGTTACCCGGGGGCGCGCTGCGATATCCAGACCATCGACTACAGCTACAGCTTCGACCCGGAGCTCGAGACCGCCTGGACATGGTCGGAGAAATACGCGACCCAGCCCGAGATCCTGCGCTATCTCGGCTTCGTCGCCAACCGCTACGGTCTGAGGCGCGACATCCGTTTCAAGACCAAGGTCACCGAAGCCAGATGGGACGATGCGTCGGAGCGCTGGCAGCTCACGACCGACAATGGCGCACCGGTCTCCTGTCGCTATTACATCATGGCCACCGGCTGCCTCTCCATGCCGAAGCCACCGGAGATCGACGGCGTCAAGGACTTCAAGGGCGAGGTCTATTTCACCGGCCGCTGGCCGCATGACGGCGTCAACCTCGCGGGAAAACGCGTCGCCGTGATCGGCACGGGTTCGTCAGCGATCCAGTCGATCCCGCTGATCGCCGAGCAGGCCGCACATCTCACCGTGTTCCAGCGCACGCCGAACTTCGCGTTGCCCGCGCATAACGGTCCGGCGCCGTCGGACCGCATGAGCCTGCTGCAGGGCGATCGCGCCGCCTATCGCGAGCAGGCACGCCAATCGATGGCTGGTGTGCCCTATCCTCAGCAGACGGTCGTGAGCTGGCAGCTCACCGATGCCGAGCGCCGCGCGCGGTTCGAGGAAGCATGGGGCAAGGGCGATCTCGTCTATATCCTCACGCAGCTCTGGGCCGACCAGGCCGTCGATCTCGATGGCAACAAGATCGTTCAGGACCTGATCCGCGAGAAGATCCGCGCCGCCGTCAAGGACCCCGAGACCGCTGCGGCGCTCACGCCGGACGATCATCCGTTCGGCGCAAAACGCCCCTGCCTCGACACCAACTATTACGCCACCTACAACCGGCCGAACGTCACGCTCGTCAATCTACGCCAGGAGCCGATCAAGGCGATCACCGCAGGCGGCATCACGACGGCCAGGCGCAGCATCGACCTCGACGTCATCGTGTTCGCGACCGGTTTCGACGCGATGACCGGCGCGATCCGCGCCGTGCACCCGATCACCGGGCGCGGCGGCAAGTCGCTCTCCGACCTGTGGGCGAAGGGACCCGAGACCTATCTCGGCCTCACGGTCGCGGGCTTCCCGAACTTCTTCATGATCACCGGCCCCGGCAGCCCGTCGGTGCTGTCGAACATGGCGGTGTCGATCGAGCAGCATGTCGACTGGGTCGTGGATCGCCTGGCCGCGCTGCGCGAGGCCGGCTTCACCACGATCGAGCCGACCGAGACGGCGCAGGCCGGCTGGGGCCGGCACATGGCGGACTGTTCGACGCTGACGCTGCACCGGCTCGCCAACACCTGGTACACGGGCGCCAACGTCCCCGGCAAGGTCCAGGGACTGATGCCCTATACCGGCGGCGTCGGCCCCTATCGCAGCATCTGCGACGAGGTGGTCAGCCGCGGCATGCTCGGCTTCAGGCTCACCGGACCCTACGTTGCTGCGCAATGCAATGACGGCGAGGTGGTACGGCTGCAGCCGGACGTGCGGCTGGTGCTGAACCTGCTCGCATCGCTCAACCTGCCGCCGATCGAGTCGATGGGCGCCGAAGGCGCGCGCGCCTTCGTCAACGAGTTCAACAAGAGCCGCCCGGCAGGACGGCCGATCGGCGAGATCGTCGACGGCACCCTGCCCGGCGCCGACGGTCCGCTGCCCTATCGCGTCTACAAGCCGGCAACGCCCGGGCCGCATCCGGTCGTGGTCTATTTCCACGGCGGCGGCTGGGTGCTCGGCGACGAGCAGTCGGACGAGCCGTTCTGCCGCGACATGGTGCGGCGAACCGGCATGATGTTCGTCAGCGTCGGCTATCGCCACGCGCCGGAGCATCGCTTTCCGGCGGCCGCCGAAGACGGCTATGCGGCAACGCGCTGGATCGCCGAGCACGCCGGCGAGCTCGGCGGCAAGCCTGGTGCGGTGCTGGTCGGGGGCTGGAGCGCCGGCGGCAACGTCGCAGCCGTCACCTGCCAGCTCGCGCGCGATCGTGGCGGGCCCGAAATCGCGGGCCAGCTCCTGATATGCCCGGTCACGGACTGCACCTTCGATCGCCCGTCCTACAACGACAATGCGACCGGCTATTTCCTGACGCGCTCGCTGATGTACTGGTTCTGGGACCTCTACTGCTCGCCGGCCGATCGCACCGATCCGCGCGTCTCGCCGCTGCGCGGCAAGGTCGAAAGGCTGCCACCGGCCTTCGTTGTCACCTGCGAGTTCGATCCGTTGCGCGACGAGGGCGTCGCCTATGCCGAGGCGATGGCCGCAGCCGGCGTTTCGGTCGGGCAGCTCAGGGCGCGCGGCCATTTCCACTCATCCTTCACCATGGTCGATGTGGTGATCACCGGGGTGCCAGGCCGGGTGCAGATGGCCGAAGCCTTGCGCCGCTTCGCCGGGCTCCCGCCGGAGGTCGGCCGCGGCGACGAGCACAGCGGCCAAGCCAGCCTCAAAATCGCGGCGGCAGCGAGCTGATCGCGACGAGACGGGAACCTTTTCCCGGCTGCCGCGTTCAGCGCCTGTGACATTGAGATGCAACGATAGATGTGGGCCCCGGCACGCAAGTCAGCGTGCTGGGGCGCTTCTTGCGTGAGGCGAGTGCGATGGGGGATGCGATTGCGCGTTCAAAGGTCGATTTTGGTGCGCTTGCGGTGCTGCATAAATGGCCGTCGCTTGCAAACCAGCGCCGGCCGGACCGGGAGTCGTACCAGATAAGCGAAGGCACCCTCGACGAGTGCATCTCGGCCTTCATGGAGAAGCCGGCGACCACCCGGCATCTCTACGAGATCCGGACGATGCCGCAGCCGCCACTCGTGACGGAGATCCTCTCGCCCGAGCACGTCACCGAGCTATCGCGGTTGAGAGAATTTCTCTGACGGCGCTTTGCAGGCACGCGCGCAGGAACCTTCATCCGGTCTTTCCCGTTGTCAGCGATCGGAAGCCAAGGCGTGAGCGCCTCAGATGCTAGAAGCTGGCATACCCTCACCTGTCGTGCCCTATGGTGCAGACCAGACTCTGTTCGTGGTGATCGATCGCCTCGACCGGGCGACCGAAATCCGCATTGAGCGGAGCGATCTCGAAACCACGATCGACGAACTCGTCGCCGGCTGCTTCAACGATCCCATCAAGGTGATTTCGTTCAACACGCTCGAGCATTGGATGAAGGACATCTCGGCCGATGTCGCCGGCGAGATAAAGGCGCGCTGCGACATCGACGGCGTGACGCTGCCCGACTATCTCAGCGACTTCGTCGAGAGCCATCCACTGAACCGCGCGCGGCGCCGATGATGTCCTCATCCTCGTGCATCGCCGGGATGACGCCGGGAAGAAGCTCCGCGCCGAACGTCGTGGCGCATGCGCTCAAGGCATGGTTCGCGGGGAACGATTGCCGTGGTGCTTGCCGACGATGACCTCGATCTCGCGACGGCGTTCGCCCGCGAAGGTCAGGAGCTTTTCGATCGTCAGCGTATCCGTGATCCGTTTGGCGAGCCGCTCGGCGCGCGCAGCCTGATCTTCGAGATAGTGGATCGTGTTCAAGCGCCGCCTCCCCCAAAGCCCCGAATTGCGTGGGCAGCCATGGTGCTCGAGAAGCAGCTAACAGCGGGTTAAGCGCGTCGCGTTGGTCTCGATCAATCGCGCCCTATTGCACGACCTCGAGCCTGACATTGGTGATGCCCTTATCGACCATGCCGAGCGCCTCGGCCGCGGAAGGGGTGATGTCAACCACGCGCCCGCGAACATAGGGGCCGCGATCGTTGACCCTGACGGTGACGAAGCGGCCGGAGGAGGTATCGGTGACCCGCAGCTTGGTGCCGAACGGCAGGGTCGGATGCGCCGCGGTCAGCTCGTTCTTGTCGAACTTCTCGCCGCTCGCGGTTTCCGTATCCGAATAGAAGCTGGCGACGCCATGCGAGGGGGTCTGCCTGGCGTCACTGTCCGGGGCACCCGCCCGGCTGATCGGGCGTGGATGCAGCGCCGCCACCCTGTGCGGCCGCTCGACCGCGACATGCCGGCTGGAACCGGCGAAATCGGCCTTCTGGCGACCGACCGGCGCTTGCGCGCACGCGGCAAGCGATGCTGCGACGACGACGGGGAGCACCAGCCGGCATGAGGTTGCGAAGGAAATCCGGGCATTTTCGGCACGTGCAATGCGAGACATGGTACGCCCTCCGAACAGCCGGATTTTCGGTCGGCAATGAGGGCAGAACCTTGTCGGAACAAAAGCGGCTCTGGGGCCGCGGCCGTTTCACGATCAGCTGTGATGATTCCACCACAGTGGCGTGTCCTGAATCGGAACCGACGGCCCCTGGCCGGCGCGCGAGGCGGCGAGATCAGGCGCTTACCAGAGGCTGGCGAGCGCCAGACCGGATTGCGTTCTGGCGACGATCAACTGTCGGCCTAAGGCAAGATCCGGAAAAGTGCGCAGCTGTTTTCCGAAGAGATCATGCTTAAACAACAACCTAAGGCGTGATGACGATTCATCCTGATCGCATCGCGCTTTAGTGCCTCAGTATTGCGGCTCGTACATCTGCGACTGGACCAAAGCCTTCACGTCATTCGGTGCAGGTCCGTCTGCGAGCCCGCGCTGATAGGCGACGTCGGCAACGGCCGCAGCGATGCGGACCGAGACCTCGCGGATGCGCGGCAGTGCCGGATAGAGACTGCCTTGCGCGAGGTCCTCGTTGCCGACGCAATCGGCAAGCGTATGGGCCGCCGCCATGAACATCTCGTCGGTGACGAGGCGCGAGCCGCTGGCGATGACGCCGAGGCCGACGCCGGGGAAGATGTAGGAATTGTTGCCCTGGCGCGGCACAAAGGTGCGCCCGTTGAGCGTGACCGGATCATACGGACTGCCGCACGCAAACAGCGCGCGACCCTCGGTGTAGCGATAGGCATCCTCCGCCGAGCATTCGGCTTTCGACGTCGGGTTGGAAAGTGCGAACACGATCGGCCGCTCGTTGAGCTCGGCCATCGTCTTGAGCACGTCGGGCGTGAAGGCGCCGCCAACCGCAGCAACGCCGATGATCGCCGTCGGCTTCAGTGTCCTGATCGCGGTGAGGAAATCGGCGATCGGCGCCTGGTCGGTGTGGGCATAGCGGAGCTTGTGACCGGAGAGGCCCTCGCGGCCGCTGACGACGAGACCACGTGAATCCACCAGCCAGTTGCGGCGGAGCGCCTCGGCCTCGGTGGCGCCCTCCGCCATCATGGCGGACACCACGAGATCGGCGATGCCGGTCGCGGCCTCGCCCGCGCCGAGGAACAGGATGCGCTGATCCCTGAGCTTGCCGCCGGAAATGCGCAAGCCCGAGAACAGGCCTGCGAGCGCCACCGCCGCGGTGCCCTGGATGTCGTCGTTGAAGACGCAGGCTTCATCCCGGTACTTGTGCAGCAGCTTGAAGGCGGAGTGATTGGCGAAATCCTCGAACTGGATCAGCACGCCCGGAAACGTCTTTCGCGCAGCCTGCATGAACTCGTCGACGAAGCTGTCATAGGCCTCACCGGTCAGCCGCCGCTCGCGCAGGCCAATATAATACGGATCATTCAACAGCTCCTCGTTGTTCGTGCCGACATCGAGCACGATCGGCAGGCACAACTCGGGATGCACACCGGCGCAGGCCGAATAGAGCGAGAGTTTTCCGACCGGGATGCCCATGCCGTTAGCGCCGAGATCCCCGAGACCAAGAATGCGCTCGCCGTCGGTGACGACGATCAGCCCGGCCGGATAAGGCCAGTTCTTCAGAAGCTCCGCGATCTGGCCGCGATCGCGCGAGGAGATGAACATGCCGCGCGGCCGCTGGAAGATCAGGCCGTATTTCTGGCATGCAAGCCCGACCGTCGGCGTGTAGATGATCGGCTGAATCTCGTCGATATTGTCGACGACGACGCGGAAGAACAATGCCTCGTTGCGGTCATGCAGCGCGTTCAACGCGACATACTTTTCGAGGTCGGTCGGAAGCGCGCGCAGGTTGATGAGAACTCGCTCGGCCTGGGTCTGCATCGTCAGCACGCAAGGCGGCAAGAGGCCGCGCAGGCCGAGCGTCTCCCGCTCCGCTTCCGTGAAGGCAGTCCCCTTGTTGAGCAAGGGATCGCGCAGCAGCGTCATGCCCTGCTGCGGATTGGACGATGTCGGTTGGGTAACGACCCGGGCAGGCCTATTCACGAATTCCCCCAAGGAGCTTGTAGTTGAATCGCGGACATTGTCGGCCAGCGATCCATCCAGATCAAGGACGGAGAGGACTCGGGAATGGACTATGATCTCGCACCGCAGCGAGATTTTCGCGAACGGCTGGCAGTTGCGCTCGAAAAGAGTCAACGGCGCTGCTCCGGCTCAACGTCGGCCACCTCCACGATCGGCCACCATTTCGCCGTCTCAACCTTCTGAAAAGTGGCCATGTTCTCGCACCTGGATGCAGACTGAATGCTGCCGCATCCGTAGAGGCAAGCGGGAAGTTTGGGAGACCTGCTTATCCAGCCGCCCGCCGCGGCGTCAGGCTGGCAGTGCTATCCGCCGGTGGCCCGATATGCATCAAGATGGTCTGGGTGGCGGATGCGACCTCGATACCGTTCTGCTGGAAGCGCAGCTTCATGCGCCGGTTGAATTCGCGCTGGACCGGCCAGCGACCGGCCTCGGTGCAGCGGATCTGGCCGACGATCGACACCATCGCGCCATCGACCTTGTCAATGCCCCACAGTTCGAGGTCGCCGCGGATTAGTGCGCGGAATTCCGGTTCGCGGCGCATCTCGTCGACGATATCCTTCAGCATCTGGCCGGCACGGTCTGTGTCCTCCTTGTAGGCGACGTTGACGCTGACGGAGGCGTTGCCGGCGCCGCGGCTGGCATTGGTGATGGTCGTGACCGCGCTGAACGGTACGATGTGCACGGCACCGTCACCGGCGCGCAGGCGGATGGTGCGGATCGAGACATTCTCGACCACGCCCGAGAGCCCCGAGACGCTGACATTGTCCCCGACCTGGACCGTGTTCTCCAGCAGTAGGAACAGGCCGGTGATGAGATCCTGCACCAGCTTTTGCGAACCGAAGCCGATCGCGATGCCGACGATGCCGGCGCCCGCGAGCAGCGGCGCGACATTGACGCCGATCTCGCTCAGCGCCGTGAGGCCGACGACGGTTGCGATCAGACAGAGCAGCGCCGTGCGCAGCATCGGCTGGAAGGTGCGCAGACGCGCGGCGCGGGCATAATGGCCGTCCCGGGACAGTGTATTGATCTGACGGTCCAGCAGCGCGTTGCTGGCTTCCCAGATCGCAGCTGCGATTAAGACGGCAAGGCCGACCGTCACCACGGCGGAGATCAGCCGGCTGCCGATCTGGCCGCCGTAAAACCAGACGATGGCGTCGACGCCCCAGACTTCGAGCACGGCGACGAAGCCGATGAAGGCGATCACCCCAGACACGATCTTGCGCAGCAGCGGCAGATAGCGGTTGGCGCGGATCTCGAGGCCAGGAAAGCGCTGCAGGATCTCCGGCTTGATGCGGAAGCCGCGGTCGATCAGGCTCAGCGTCACCATGATGACGACGCGCGTGACCAGCGCCACTGCGATGGTGCCGACGAAATATTGCAGCAGCAGCGAATAGCCGTTGCGGATGTTGAGCGCCCACACCGCCCACAGCGCAAGGTCCAGCGCGATGGCAAGATAATGCCAGCCGCCGGCGATCCGGTTGCGCAAACGGGCCGCAATCCCCTGCCGCTCGGCCGGCGCGCGAATGGCGTCGGCGACCTGGCGGCGGCATTGCAGGATGATGACGACGATGAAGAGGTGCACGATCAGCATCACCATGCGCAGCAGTGCGGCGTAGCCGGCGCGGTGCAGGCCGAGCAGCAGCGCCACGTTGGCAAAGGCGATGCCGGAGACACCAACGCCGACGATGCGGCGGGCCCAGATCTCGATATAGGCGGCGGTCTCGGCGCGCACCGGAAACAGGCCGAACGGCCCCGCCAGCGCCCGGACCATGCAGATGAGTCCGCGCGAGAACGCGTAGGCATTGATGACTGCGAGGATCACGAGGCGAACGGTCGTGGGCTCGCCGATCTCAGTCCCGAGCAGCGCCGTGGCAACGCCCACGAAGACGAACACGGGAAGCAGTTCAAGGACGATGCGGCCCAGCACGAAAGGCAGCCGCAGCAACAGCTGCCAAATCCGCGCGAGGCTGTGACGGCGCTTGTGCAGTTCCGGCTCGGGGGTGACTTCAACGACCGATGGCGGCGGATCGGCAATCGGCAGCGTCTGGGTTGGCAGGCGCGCCGTTTGCGGCACGCGCGCTTCCAGGAAGCCCACCGGACGCCGGATCAGGCGGAAGATCACCCATTCCGCGCAAAAGGCAGAACCGAACACCAGCGCCAGCTTCCAGGCGATCTCGATCAGGAGGTTGTAGGCGGCGGGATCGTTCGCGGTCCGCATGATCCAGTAGTAGAACGCCGGGAAGTGCGTGAGCGTCCGCGCCATGCCGGCGATCTGACCCGAGATCTCGCCGATCTCCTCCGACACCGTGAGCAGGAGCTGCGCACCGAGACCGTCGGCCGAGAGCGGGATCGGCGATTTTGGCTCGGGCGCGGGTTGCTGCGGACCGGACGCGTTGGCGATCGCGCGGAGCGTGTCGATCATCTGCGCGCGCTTCTTGTCGTCCTGAAGAGTTTCCAGCGCGCGCTTCGCCTCGTCGGGCGACAGTGCGGCAGCGCTATTTACCGCCAGCGGAGACGGCTCGGCACGGGCGCCGGAGAGAGATGGAATCGTGAGGAGGAGAGCGGCGAGGAGCGCCGCGGCCAGCTTATGCGACACGAGGATTCCCTGGAAATATGAATGCGCCAGCGGCGTCGGGGGCCATCACCGACGAAGCACATGCATCATGTCGGATTGCCGCTATTCGCCCCGACCCTGTGTCGGAAGTTGGCCTTTGAGGCGACATTCTCTTGGCATTTGCCGCAATGCAAGATCAGGAGCCGGCGTCGGCGAAACACCGCGCACGCAAGAACCTCCGCGCGCGCAAAGGCCTCTCCCGTCATTGCGAAACGACGGCGAGGAGGGGAAGCAAGGAATGTGATGAAGGCTCATCGCGGCGGCCTTCGTCACGGCCATCAGACGCGATCGGTGTGATGAGAAATACAGCGCCGGGAAGGTAGGGGCTTTGCCTCACTGATGCAGCCCGCTAAACCTTGTCCCGGCGTGCCGTTCGCGGTTTTTGCCGCTATGCGATAGTCCGAACGAGCTCCATCGCAATTAACGCGGCTGGATTTGCGGAGGTGGCGTCATAGACCTCCCCTTGCTCATGAGGTGGACCTTGCGTGTCGCTTGTTTGCGACCCTCGGCATGGTCCTCCTGCGACACAAAACTGTCAAGCGGGATCAAAGGCGCAAAGGATCACAATTGAACGCGCGAGTTCCTTGGACGGCCGCGCCCGATCGTGAGTTGCAGCACCTCGCAATCAGGAGCATTCGCGCGCCGGGCGAGGACATTGAGCGAGACAGCCGGCACGGTGACACCATGCCACTGTTTTGCCCGACGACGCAAACGGATTTCGCAAAATCCGCATCACGGATGATGGGCCCGATAAGCCATTGATTCCGCTATGCCCGGCTACTGTGCATGGGGTTGTTTTCGCGGTTTTGTCGATGGCCGGCCTAGAGAAACATCTCCGCGAGGTCGACCGTCGAGGCCTTTCCGATCTGGTCGAAGTTTCGCGCCAGCCAGCTTCGCGCCGCCGCGCGGCCCTCGTCGCGCAGGCGGCACAACAGGCTCCATTCGGGATGGAATTGCGTGGCCGTGCCGAGCTCCGACATCAACGCGTCGTTGCCGATCCAATGCATGTACATGCGGCTGTGCTTGTTGCTGTCGAGTTCGCCGTCGTCGATCAGCCGGGTGGCGAAAGCGATCGCGCGCATCTCGCGCATCAAGGACGAATTGAAGCTGATCTCGTTGATGCGGTGGAGGACGTCCGCGGCACTGGCCGGCAGCTCGTCGCGCCGGATCGCCGTCACCTGCACGATGACGACGTCGTGACTGCCCTTGCGGTAGATCAACGGATAGATCGCGGGATTGCCGAGATAGCCTCCGTCCCAGTAATGCTCGCCATCGATCTCGACGGCCTGGAAATAGGGCGGCAGGCAGGCTGAGGCGAGCACGGTTTCCGCCGTCAGCAGCGGGCTCTGGAACACCTTGATCTTGCCGGTGCGGACGTTGGTGGCGTTGAGAAACAGCTGCGGCGCCTCGGGCGAGGAATTGAGCCGGTCGAAATCGACCACGCGCTGCAGCAGCGCTCGGAGCGGATTGAAATGAAACGGATTGAGCAGGTTCGGCGGCAGCGTGTGTGTCAGCGTATGGATGAATGCGTGGACCGGATGATATTCCGGCGGCAGCTTCAGGGCCTGGATCCACTGGTTCAACGGCGACATCAGATCGTACGCCATGTCCATGCGCGACACTTCGTACCAGAATGCGTGCAGGCTCTCCCGCGCGGCCTCAGCGCCTCCATGCGCCATGCCGGAGGCCATCGCCACCGCATTCATCGCGCCGGCACTGGTCGCACTGATCGCCTCGATCGCGAGCCTGCCGTCCTTGAGCACCTGGTCGAGCACGCCCCACACGAAGGCGCCGTGCGCGCCGCCGCCCTGGAGCGCGAAGTTGACGTCCTTGCAGTTCGTGGTCCCGCTGGCTGTCACTTTGCTTGCTTCTTGCCTCCCGTCCCTTCTTTCTCCAGCGCCTGGCGCACCTGCTTGAACTCTTCCAGAGAGCCCCTGTCGGCGCTGGGGAAGCGCAAGTCGAGCTTTTCGAGCGCCGCGTTGATCACCGAGCCGATCACGACGCGGGCGAACCATTTGTGGTCGGCGGGCACGACGTACCAGGGCGCGTGGGGCGTCGCCGTGTGGCGGACGATGTCCTGATAGACCGCCTGGTAACGCGGCCACAGCGCGCGCTCCTTGATGTCGTCCATCGAGAACTTCCACTGCTTGGCCGGGTCCTCCAGCCGCTCGAGAAAGCGCTTGCGTTGCTCCTCTCTGGAGACGTTGAGGAAGAATTTCAGCACGACGGTGCCGTTGCGGCAGAGATAGCGCTCGAAGGCCGAGATGTCCTCGAACCGCTCCTTCCAGATGTGCTTGGTCACGAGCTTTGGCGGCAGCTTCTCCTTGGCGAGAATCTCCGGATGCACGCGCGTCACCAGGCATTCCTCGTAGTGGGAGCGGTTGAAGATGCCGATACGCCCGCGCTCGGGCAGCGCGATCATATGGCGCCAGAGGAAATCATGGTCGAGCTCCTTGCTGCTCGGTGCCTTGAAGGCATGAACCTCGCAGCCCTGCGGATTGATGCCCTCGAAGATCGCCTTGATCGCAGAATCCTTGCCGCCGGCGTCCATCGCCTGGAACACGATCAGGAGCGACCAGCGGTCCTGCGCGTAAAGCTTCTCCTGAAACTCGATCAGCCGCTTCTTGTTCGAATCGAGGACCGTCTGCGCCTTCTCCTTGTCGAGATCGCCCCTCTCGTCGGTCTTGTGGTCCTTGAGGTGAAACTTGCCCGAACCATCGTGGCGGAATGGCGAGATGTAGCGGTCAAGTTCCTGGGCGAGCGATTTGGACGACTTCTTGTTCATGAGCGCGGGGCACCTTGCGTTGCGGCTTCAATCGGTCGAGCAAGCTACCAAGGATGCCCTTGGGAAGGAATATGATGAAAAGGACGAGCAGCACGCCGTAGACGAGGTTGTCCCAGCCGACCGCCTTGGTGCCGAAGCCGATGCGCAACGCCTCGGCCAGCAGAATGGTGATGATGGCGCCGACGGTCGGACCGAGCGAGACGAACAGGCCGCCGACGATGGCCGCGAACACCATCTGGAGCGATACCGCGATGCCGCTCACCGTGTCGGGCGTGATGAACATCTGGTACTGGCAGTAGATCGCGCCGGCAAGCGCCGTCATCAGCGCGCTGAGCAGCGTGATCTTCAGCTTCTCCGCAGTGACATCGACGCCGGCCGCAGCCGCGGCGTCCTCGTCCTCCGAGATCGCCTCCAGCGCATAGCGGGCCATGCTGCGATCGACCCAGTGCCAGACCACGATGCCGAAAAGCCAGATCCCGAGCGCGATCAGGTACCAGGTCGTCTTGTCGTCGAATTGCAGCGCCAGCAGCTTGTTGCCTGAGGTCCGGTTCGGCGTGTAGCCCAGCGAGCCGCCGGTGTAGTCGCGCGTCGCGGTGATGACCTGGAGCACGATGCCTGACAGCGCCAGCGTCACCAGCACGAAATAGTGGCCGGTGATGCGGAAGCGGAAGCAGGGATAGCCGACGATCAGCGCCAGCGCGCCGGCCGCCACCATGCTGATGGGAATGCCGATCCAGGGCGACAGGCCGAGATGATTCCAGAGCAGCGCCGTGACATAGGCGCCGATCCCCATGAAGCCGCCATGGCCGAGCGAAACAAGGCCGAACCGGCCCATCATCGACCACGAGGTGTAGGCAAACGACCAGATCAGGATCAGCACCAGAATGTGCAGATGATAGGGATCGCGATAAACGAAGGGCAGCGCGACCAGCGCCGCCAAGCCTATTCCCCAGGCCGCAAGCCGCCCCTGCCCTATCATCGGCGCCTCACAAGCAGGCCCGCGGGCCGGATGAACATCATGACGATGAAGAAGGCAAAGGCGAGCACATAGCCCCATTCGAGATCGGAGAACAGGCCGCCGAGCGAGATGATCTCGGCGAAGACGAAGGCGGCGATGAAGCCGCCGATGAAATTGCCGAGGCCCCCAAGCACGCAGATCAGGAAGGTGATCGGCCCGAACGACAGGCCGACGAACGGATGCACGTCATATTGCAGCACCAGGAGGCAGGCGGCGAGCCCGGCGAGCGCGCCGCCCAGCGCCGAGGTGATCAGATAGATCCGCCGGGTGTCGACGCCCATCAAGGCCATGATCTGCCGATCCTGGGAGATGGCGCGGATCGCAGTGCCGGTGAAGGTGCGCGTCATGAACAGATAGACGGCGACCATGCCGACCAGCGCGGCCACGAACGAGAGCAGTCGTGCGTAGCTGAAATTCATGTCGCCGAAGGCCAGCACCGGCAGGCGGATGCCCAGATTGCGGAAGTCGATGCCGAAGGCGACCGTGGCAAAGCTCTGCAGCACGAACAGCACCCCGCCGGTCGCGAGCAGCTGGTTTATCGGCGGCGCAGTCAGCAACGGCGCGATCACGAGATAGTGCAGCGCCGCGCCAAGCACCGCGACCAGCAGGATGGTGAGCGGCGCGGCGACGAAATAGCTGATCCCGTAGTACTGCACCATGAAATACATGCCGTACATGCCGATCATCACGAGCTCGGCATAGCAGATCCACGTGACGTCGATGACGCCGAAGATCAGATTGAGACCTAGCGCGAGCAGCGCCAGCACGCCGCCGAGCAGGATGCCGTTGATCACGGCCTCCAACAGGTAGATGTCGAAAATGTCCAGGAATGCCTGCATGCCCGTCACACCCCGAGATACGCTTCCTTGACCGTGTCGCTCGCCAGCATCTCAGCCGAGGTGCCGGACGCCCTGATCGTGCCCGCCTCGATCAGATAGGCGCGGTCGACCACCTTCAGCACCTGCTGCACGTTCTGCTCGACGATCAGCACCGTCAGGCCGCTGGCGCGGATCCGTTTCACCAGCTCGAACACCTGCTGCACCACGACCGGCGCGAGCCCCGCCGAAGGCTCGTCGAGCAGCAGCAGCTTTGGATTGGACATCAGCGCACGACCGATCGCGCACATCTGCTGTTCGCCGCCGGACATGGTGCCCGCCATCTGGTGGCGGCGCTCCTTGAGGCGCGGAAACAGCTCGAACACGACTTCGAGCCGCTCGGCATAGTGCCCGCGCGCCTCTTTCATAAAGGCGCCCATCTTGAGATTGTCATCGACTGTGAGCTGCGGAAACAGCCGGCGGTTCTCCGGCACATGCGCGATGCCGAGGCTGACGATCTTGTGCGCCGGCGTCGCCACGACGTCGACACCTTCCATCCTGACTGACCCGCGCGAGGGACGGATCAGGCCGGAGATGACGCGCATCAAGGTGGTCTTGCCCGCGCCGTTCGGGCCGATGACGCCGACCGCCTCGCCGGCCCTCACATCGAGGGCGACGTCGAATAGGGCCTGAAAGGTGCCGTATCCGGCATTGACGCCGCGAAGCTCCAGCATCGGCTACCCTCCCGCCCGGCGGCGCGCTTCGGCGGCCGCGGCCTGCGTGGTCTCGGCATCGGTGCCGAGATAGACCTCGATCACGCGCGGATCGCCGGCAACGGCACTGGGAAGCCCCTCAGAGATCTTCTCGCCGTGATCGAGCACCATGACGCGGTCGACGACGCGCATCAACACGCCCATGATGTGCTCGACCCAGATGATAGTGATGCCGAGCTCGTCGCGGATGTTGCGCAGCATGTCCGCGGCCTGATCCATCTCGGCCTCGTCGAGACCGCCGAGGCTCTCGTCGGCCAGCAGCAGCTTCGGCGCGGTGGCGAGCGCCTTGGCCAGCTCGAGCTTCTTCAGCCCTGCTGCGCCGAGCCCATCGACGCTGGCATGGCGATCGGTGGGCAGGCCGACCATGGCAAGCGAGCGCTCTGCCGCCTCTTCCGCCCTGGCGCGGCTGTGGCGGCCCTGGCCGTAGAAGCCGGCAAGCGCGACGTTCTCGAAAATGGTCAGGCGGCGGAAGGGGCGCGGAATCTGGAAGGTGCGGCCGATGCCGCTGTTGATGATCCGATGCGGCGCGAGGCCCGCGATCTCGTGGCCGCCGAACAGGATCGAGCCCGATGTCGGCGCCAGCGTGCCGGAGAGCATGTTGAAGATCGTGCTCTTGCCCGAACCGTTGGGGCCGATCAGGCCGAGGATCTCGCCCTCGTCGACCTTGAACGATACGTTGTTCACGGCGGTGAAGCCGCCGAACCGCTTCACCAGCCCGTTCACTTCCAGCACCGCCGCTCTCCGCCGCTACTGGTTGCTGTAGGTGGTGCCTTTCGGCAGCGGCAGCACCGCCTCGCGCTGCGCCTGGCTCTTGGGCCACACCACGTAGGATTTGTCGTCGACGTACTGGATCACGACGGGAAACGAGCGCTCGTTCTGGCCGGCGATTGGCGAGCCCTCGCCGTGGAATTTGACGCCAAAGCCGAGCATGGTGCCGCCTTCGGGTATGTCGGTGTCGAGTGCGGCCTTGCGCAGGGAGTCGGGATCTATGCCGCCATATTTCTTGATCGCTCGCGGCAGTACGTCGGTCAGGAATAGGTAGGTGTTGGACGCAGCCATGCCGACGTGAGCCGAACGTATGGCGACGCCCGGCTTGCGCTTGTCGAACTCCTCGCCAACCGCCTTGATGATCGGCGGAAGCTTCGGATCCATGCTCTTCTGGTTGGCGAGCCAGATCGAGATCGGATCGGTGTTGAAGAAGTAGTTTACATCGGCGCCCAGGCCTTCTTTCAGCTTCTCATAGACCCCGTAGCCGGCGCCATGTCCCACCAGTGCACCGAACTTCAGCCCTTGTTCGCGAGCTTGCCGGAGCAAAAGAGTGATATCGGGATTGTAGCCGGTGTGGAAGATCACATCCGGCTTGGCCCGCTTCAGCTTGGTGACTAGCGCAGACAGATCCGGGGCCGTGGCCGAATATCCCTCCCTCAGCACGATGTTGAAGCCGGCCTTCTTGGCACCGGCTTCATTGCCTTTGGCGACGTCGACGCCGTAGGCGCCGTCCTCATGGATGATGGCGACCCGCAGGTCCTTCGGATCCTTGCCCAACTTTTCCTTCGTGTTCTGCGCGATGAAGTCCATCGTCATCATGCCGAACTGATCGCCGGAGGCCTGCGGCCGAAACACGTATTTGTAGTTCTTGTTCTCCAGCACCGCGGACGAAATGCAGGTCGTGATCCACATGAACTTCTTCAGCTGCTCGACGCGCGCTGCCACCGGCACGCACTGCGCCGAGGAAAAGAAGCCGAGCAGCATGTCGACCTTTTCCTGCTCGATCAAACGGATCGCTTCATTGATGGCGACGTCCGGCTTGCTCTGAGCATCGGCATAGATCGCCTCGATCTTGTAGCCCTCGACATCCCTAGCGCTGTACTGATCCAGCATGATTCTTGCGCCGGTATATTGCAGCTCCGAGCCGCCGCCGGCGAGCGGGCCGGTCAGATCATAGATGACACCGATCTTGATCTTCTTCTCCTGAGCCTGGGCGGACGCCGCCAGGCCCGTCGCGGCAATCGCGACCAACACCCCGCGTACCAAACGGATAGCCATGCGCAGGCGCATCAGAACCTCCCTGGACGATTGTGCATCGCAGTCTTGTTGCTTTTGCTTTTTGCCCATCACATGGGCTGGGCGCGGCGATGTCAAGCCTCGCGCATCAGCGCGACGCGAACTGGCGCTCGACGAAGGCCGTGACAAATCGCGGCATGGACGGCCTGAGATCACCCATGTCGCGCACGAGATGAATGGCCGACAATTCAGGCTCGTCGTCACGTGCGAGATTGGCTTCGATCCGGGCACGGGCCTCTTCGCCCGGCATGTCCAGGTTGAGGATCTGAATCATCGCAATCGCACGGCCGGAGACGACGCAGTGCCAGTCCGCCTCCGCCGCGTAGTCGTCGGCGGTCAGCCCGGTCTCTTCCGCGATCTCGCGGACGACGCTGCCGGGAACGTCGAGGGCGCCATCCCTGACGTCCCCAAGGTCGGGCGTGCCCGAAGGGAAATAGATGCGGCCGGCATTGGCAGTGTGCTGTGCCATCTCGCCCATGATGAAGGCGTTGTCGGTCGTGCGTAGCGCACCCATGCCGAAACCGTTGAACACGGCTGTATCGGGGAAGCCCCAGTCGCGCCAAGCGAGGAAGCTGGCGAAATCGGTCTCGAAATAGGTCGCGGCGAAATGGTTGCCCGTGAACACGGGATCGCGTCCAAGCAAGACGCGGCCGTTCCAGATCTTCGGCCGCTCGCGCTGCTTTTCGGCGAAATGCGCCGCGATCTCGGCGCGCCGTTCCTCCGCGAACGGCCAAACGATCGGCCTCACCGCAAGTTCAAGCGTCGTGACGCGATGAATGACAGGTGACGTCATGACCGGGCGACTATCACGCCTTCGCGTCGGCTATTTGGCATTCCCCGTGGTCTTCTTGGCCTGGTCGACGAATTTGTTGGTGAAGGTCTTGCTGACGTCGATCTTGGCGTTGGCGACCTCGGGCGAGCCGACGCTGAACACCGCGAGCACGGCGTCGGCGCCCTTCGGGTCCATCTTGCCGGTTTCCGAGAACATCGGGATCGTGTTCTTCAGCGCGGCGAGATAGAGGTCCTTGTTCTTGCCGACCGTCTCTTCCGGCATCTTCGCCATGATCTCCTCGGGGCTGTGCGAATGGATCCAGGCGAGCGTGGCGAGGATCGCATTGGTGAGCGCCTGCGTCTCCTTCTCGTGGCCGTTGATCCAGGCCGCGGTCGAATACAGCGCGCCCCCCGGGTATTCGCCGCCGAACGTCTCGAGCGTGTCCTTCTGGGTGCGGGTGTCCGAGAGGATGCGAAGATCCTTGTGGCTGCCCTGAAGCACGGTCACCGAAGGATCGAGCATCACGGCCGCATCGATCTGGCCCTGCTGCATGGCGGCAACCGCAGTGGCGCCAAGGCCGACGCCGATCACCGCGGTGCCGGCGGGATCGAGCCCGTTCTTCTTGAGCATATATTTGAGGAAGAAGTCGGTGGAGGAGCCGGGCGCGCTGACGCCGACCTTCTTGCCTGCGAGATCCTTGACCGACTTGATATCATTGGTGCGCGAGGGCGCGACCACCAGCACGAGGCCGGGGTAACGGTCATAGACCACGAAGGACTGCAGCTCCTGCTTTTTGGCCGCGAGATTGACGCAATGGTCGAAATAGCCGGAGACCACGTCGGCGCTGCCGCCGAGCACGGCCTTCAGCGCGTCCGAGCCGCCCTTGAGGTCGACCAGCTCGACATTGAGGCCCGCCTTCTCGTATTCGCCGAGCTGCTTGGCCAGGACCGTGGGCAGGTAGCACAGGCAGGAGCCGCCGCCGACCGCGATGGTCACCTTGCTTTGCGCCGCGGCAAGCGAGGTGGTGAGCGTCAGCGCGAGCAGCGCGCCGGCGAGCCTGGCAATCGTATTCTTCATCGGTTTCCTCCGTTCGGCCGGCGGCACCATAGAGCAGCGGGATGGGCTTGAGAAGCACTCCTGGGTGGGCTGGCCGCCGGCCCTTCGACGCAATCGCATGCGGCAGACAGGAACGATTCCCGATGAGGAGGATCAAGACGCCGCCGAGGGCGCCTGACGACGTCACGTTGCCGAATTGAGGCCTCGCGATTAGGCTCGCGCCGACGCGCGGGCCCGTTTCGTGAATTTCGCCGCTAGATCGAGCGCGCCTGCTTCCGGATCTCGTTCGCGATCGGCCTGAGGGTGTCTGTCGGAAGCTGGCCGACGAGGGTATAGCCGAGGCCGTCATCTATCCAGGCAAAACCCGCGACGTTGCCGGACGACTGCGGCATCATCGGCGCATCCTGATTGCGGCTGCTCATCGGACGCGTCAGCACCACGAGGCGATCGCCGCGATCGTCGTCGTACATGAACATCGCGGCCGGACCGTGCGAGGTAGCGACCAGGCGCCCGCCCATCAGCCGATAGCCCGAGACGGAGAGGTCCGGTACCTTGACCGGCTGTTTCAGCCGGTTGGATATCCATTGGGTGAGCTCTGCGCTGTCGGACGCCCGTATCTCGACCGGGCGCACGCGATCCGGTGCGTAGACGCCATAAGTATAGGCTGCTTCATTGGCCAACGCGGAGAGTCCGTTCGAACTGTCCTGCACTACGCTGCGCATCGTCCATCCGCCGAGGCCTCCGATACCTAGAAGCAACATCGCAGCGATTGCCCGCCACGCCCGCAGGGGACGGCGCTTCCGGCTCTCGATGATGTGCGACAGGTTCAATTCCGCGGGCAATGGCTCGTCGGCGATTGACGCGAGCGCGCCACGCAGCTGCTCGCGCTGGTTGGCGAAGTCCGCAACGCGGTTGGCGACATCGGGATGCTGGTCCAGATAGGATGCGACCTCGGCGCGACGCTCGGGCTCGAGCGCCTGGTCCACGTAGGCGTGGAGATCATCCTCCGTGATCGGCCGCTGGCTCATTTCAAGCTCCGCAATGCGACGACGTTCCTCGGCCCCACCGCATCCATCTCCTGCTGCAACCGCTCCCGTGCGCGCGACAGGCGCGACATCACGGTGCCCACCGGAACGCCGAGAACTTTCGCAGCATCCGCGTAGGAGAGATCCTCGACTGCGACCAGCAGCAAGACCGCCCGTTGCTCTTCCGGCAGCCGTGCAAGCTTGCTCAGGACGTCCCGGTAGATCAGTCTTTGTTCCTGCGCTGCCGCACTGACAAGCTCCTGCTCACCCGCATCGTCGATCGGCATATGCCTTCCCCGCACCGTGGCTTGGCGGAATTGCGTGATCGCCAGATTGTGAAGGATGGTGAAGAGCCATGCGTGGACGCTGCCATCGCGCCGCTGATGCCAGCGGCTGACGGCGCGCTCCAGGCAGTCCTGGACCAGATCGTCAGCCGCCGCGCGATCGCGCATGAGCACACGCGCATAGCGGCGGCGGAGCGCGGGGATCAGCGGCTCGACCTGAACCAGCATATCCTTCATGACGCGCTCCGCCTCATCTCGGTTGATGCCTGCCGAACGTCATCGCGCCTCGATTTGAATGACGTCGCCCGGCATGGCCGCGTCGCCGGACGCAATCACCAGATATCGCCTGGCAGCCACGGCAGACTGGTCGACGATCTGCCGGATCGGACCGGCCGCGTTGACGATGGCCGATCCGGCCGGATTGGTCATGAACGCCGCCAATGGCTGCAGCGGCCCGCTTCCATCGCCATGGTCCGCCAGCGCCAGCACATATTTCTGCCTGGGCTGAAGTCCCGTCACCGAAGCCTGCAGGACCTGTATCAGGCCCTGATCGAACAACGACACGCTGGTCGGCGCTTGGCCGCCCCCCGCATCACCCTTCGATACAAGCGCGAGATGAGCAACCTGGCCGGCAACCCCGAGAGCCTGCAGGTTTTTGCGGTCATCCGGGTCAGCCGCGGCGTTCGGGACATAGGCGATCGCCTGCGGCGCCTGGCCGATCGGAACGTTCGCAATTACCTTGTTGGTTGCCGTATCGATAGCCGCAAGCGCGTCGGCATTCTCCAGCCCGACATAGATGCGAGTCCCGTCGCCGGACGGCCACACACCGTGCGGAAGACTACCGACCGGGATCGTCGCGACCTGCGAGAAGTCGTCGGTTCGGAACACCTTCACTTCGTTCAGGCCACCGACAGTGACATAGGCAAACGTGCCCTTGGCCGTATGCGCGAAGTTGACGTGATTTGTGATCGGGCCGGTTTCAATGGTTTTGATCGCATTGAACGGCGGCCTTGCGTTGAACACTTGGGTCCGGCCCACGTCTTTCAGCGTGAACCACACTTGGTTCCCATCCGGCGTCGCCGCGATGTTTGGGCAGAATGGGCTCTCCTGCTTCACCCTCGCGATGATCTTGTGCTCGGCAACAGCGACCACGTCAGTCTCGGGATTGAAGGACGAGCAGATGTAGCCATACTTGCCGTCGGGTGAGAAAATCTGCATGCCGGGCCCGTTCGGGGTCGTGATGCGGGTCTTCTCCTTGAAGCTGGTCGTGTCGATGACCGAGATGTAGTTTTCGCCGCGAACGGTGACCCACACCTCCTTGCCGTCCGGCGTGTAGAACGCCTCGTGTGGCGACCTCCCGACGTAGGTCACGTGCTTGACCGCGTTGGTCGCGGTATCGATGAAACTCACGGAGTTCGAACCGATCGAGACCACGGCGAGCGTCTTGTGATCCGGCGAGAACCCCATGCCGTGCACGAGGACCTGGCCCTTGTAGAGCGGGCTAAAATTGCCGGGTTGCGGGTCGCCCAGCCGGATCACGCCGAGCAGCTTGTTGTCGACGGGGTCAGTGACCGAAACCGTATTCGAGAATTGTTCTGCGGCGTACACGCGGTCGTGGTGGCTGATCGGAATATCGGGGACGGACAGCGCGCCCGGTGCCTGCCCCGCCCATGCAGCGGATCCGCCCGCAAGCATCGTGGCGGCCAGGAAAATGCTTCTCACAACCCTGCATTTCGATGTGCTCATGTATGTCGCTCCTACTTCTTCATTCCGGCGGGCATATCCATCTGCATGCCCGAATGTTGATGAACGTTGGCCACCGGAGCGGATGCCGGTTGCGTCGGAGCAGGTGCGGTGTCCGAGGCCGGCTCGCCTAGGGCTAGCTTCATGGCCGCGATCTCCTGCATCTGATCGACAATGATTTCCTGAGCGATGCGCCGCAGCTGCTCGTTCTTGCCATAGCGCAATTCGATTACTGCCATGTCGATCGCGCCCTGATGATGCGGATTCATCATTGCGACGAAATCGCGATCGACGTCGCCGGTCGGCTTGACCGCCATGTCGTTCATCATCTTGGTCATAGCGGCTTCATTTTCTTCCAGAAATGCCCGCTCCTCCGTGCTCAGCGCGGCCGGCGGGCTGGCCGGATGGGACTCATGCGCGAACGCGAGCGGTGGCACAGCGAACGCGAGGAGAATGCGCGCGGCGAGGAACGCCGCGCCGAAGCCGGACCGGCGCCATCGACATCTGGCTGAGAGCGCCGCTACGGCGCAGCGAAACTGTGACGGGTACATCAAGAACTCCCATGCGGGTGGTCGCATGGGGGTTTGACGCGCGGCGGCGCCTTCTATTCCGGCCCGCCGATCACATAAATGTCAGCGCGCAACGAGGCGGCTTAACCACGCCCATCCGACGCGGTCGGCCGCCACACCAGCAGCCGCCGCTCCATCAGCGTGACGCCGAAGTCGATCAGGATGACGAAGGCCGAGAGCACGAACATGCCGGCGAACACGCCGGCAACGTCGAACACGCCCTCGGCCTGCTGGATCAGATAGCCGAGCCCCGCCGCCGATCCCAGATATTCGCCGACGACGGCGCCGACCACGGCGAAGCCGACCGAAGTATGCAGCGAGGAGAACATCCACGACAGGGCCGACGGCCAATACACGTGCTGCATCAGCTGCCGCTCGCTCATGCCGAGCATGCGACCGTTGTCGAGCACCGTGCGGCTGACCTCTTTCACGCCCTGGTAGACGTTGAAGAACACGATGAAGAACACCAGCGTCACGCCGAGCGCGACCTTGGACCAGATGCCGAGCCCGAGCCACAGCGCGAAGATCGGCGCCAGCACGACGCGCGGCAGTGCGTTGATCATCTTCACGTAGGGGTCGAACACCGCGGCGACCAGCGGCTGGCGCGCGAACCAGAAGCCGACCAGCACACCGCCAAGGGATCCGATCACGAAGGCGAGGATCGATTCCGCGAGCGTGATGCCGAGATGCTTCCAGATCACGCCGGAGGAAAACCACTTCACGATCTGGCTGAACACGTCGACAGGATTGGAGAAGAAGAACGGCGGCGACAGGATCTTGCCGAAGACCGGCACGGTGGCGAGCAATTGCCAGAGTGCGAGGCAAACGATGGCGACCAGGATCTGCAACGCCAGCAGCGTCACGCGCGACATCAGACCGCCTCCGCCGCCTGGGTGGATTGCGCGTAGCCCTTCATCACCTCATCCTTGAGCACGCTCCAGATCTCGCGATGGAGCGCATGAAACTCCTTGTCGAGCCGCACCTCGAAGATATCGCGCGGGCGCGGCAAGCTCACGCGCCAGTCGCCGATGATGCGCGAGGACGGCCCGGCCGACATGATCACGACACGGTCGGCGAGCGCGATCGCCTCTTCCAGATCGTGGGTGACGAACAGCACGGCCTTGCGGTCGGCGCTCCAGAGATCGAGCAGCAGGTTGCCCATGACCTGACGGGTCTGCGCATCGAGCGGCCCGAACGGCTCGTCCATCAAGAGGATCTTGGGATCGCGGATCAGCACCTGGGCCAGGGCGACGCGCTTGCGCTGGCCACCGGAGAGCATGTGCGGATAGCGGCCCGCAAAGGCACCGAGGCCGACGGAGGTCAGCCATTTTTGCGCTTGCGGCAGCGCATCAGTGCGCGGCGTGCCCTTGATCTCGAGCCCAATCGCGACATTGTCGAGCGCGGTCTTCCAGGGGAACAGCGCGTCGGCCTGGAACAGGTAGCCGGCATCCCGGTTCAGCCCCGCCAGCGGCCGGTCGAAGATCCGGACGCTGCCGGCGGCGGGCTTGAGCAGCCCTGCCGCAACGTTGAGCAGCGTCGATTTCCCGCAGCCGGTCGGGCCGACGATGGCGACGAACTCGCCCTGGGCGACCATGAGATGAGCCTTCTCGACTGCCGTATAGACCCGCCCGTCCCCGAGGCGGAACGCGACCTTGGCATCTTCCAGCGCCACCGCCGTGGGCGTCGTCATGTGCTTCCTCCGAATTCAAGCCGATGCCTTAGCCGCTCGCGCGGCCAAGTTCAATCAAGGGCCCAAGCGTGCTACGCATGGGGCCCGTCACCCCGCCCCTCAGAGGCAACCGAGCCGAGCGCACGTCTGATGCCGTCCAGTCCCATGATTGGCTATGCACACGCCACCAAGAGCTTCGGCTCCCTCAAGGCTCTGGACGATGTATCGATCGAGATCGCCGAGGGCGAGTTTGTGGCGATCGTCGGCGGCTCGGGTTCGGGCAAGACAACGCTGCTGCGGCTCGCCAATCGGCTGACCGAGGCCGACGGCGGCACCATCACCGTCGAGGGCGCGGACGTGAGAGACGTCGATCCGGTCGCGCTGCGGCGGCGGATCGGCTACGTCTTTCAGAGCGGCGGGCTGTTCCCGCATCTGACCGTCGCCGACAATATCGGGATCACACCGAGACTGCTGGGTGTGTCGGCGGCGGATATCGCGGCGCGTGTCGACGAGCTGCTCGACCTGGTGCAGCTCGACCGTGCCGCGCATCGCGACCGTCTGCCGGAAGCGCTCTCCGGCGGCCAGCGTCAGCGCGTCGGCGTAGCGCGGGCGCTTGCCGCAAGGCCTCGCATCGTGCTGATGGACGAGCCGTTCGGCGCGCTCGATCCCCTCACCCGCGATGCGCTCGGCGACGACTATCGTTCGCTACATCGCAAGCTCGGCCTGACCAGCGTGATGATTACTCATGACATGACGGAGGCTATCTTGCTCGCCGACCGCATCGCAGTGATGCGCAGCGGACAGCTGCTCGCACAGGGCACGCCCAATGAGCTCGCCAAGAGCGGCGACGCCTACGTGCTTGAGCTGCTGCGCACGCCGCGGCGCCAGGCCGAGCGGCTGAATGCGCTGCTGCCGAAGAGCGGTGCGGCATGAGCCTCCTCGCCGATCCACGCTGGGGCGAGGCGCTGGCTCATCTGCCCGATTATCTCGGAAACCATGTGCGGGTGAGCCTTGCCGCACTGGCGCTCGGTCTCGCCGTCAGCCTGCCGCTGGCCATCCTCACGCGCAATCGCCCGGCGCCGCGCGGTCTCCTGCTCGCGTTCGCCAGCATCGTGCAGACCGTGCCTGGACTGGCGCTGCTTGCGCTGTTCTATCCGCTGCTGCTCGCGGCGGCCTCGGTCGCACTGGCCTGGTTCGGCGTCTCCTTCTCCGCTTTCGGCTTCCTGCCGGCGATGCTGGCGCTGGCGCTCTATTCGATGCTGCCGGTGCTCCGCAACAGCATCACCGGGCTCAACGGCATCGATCCCGCGCTGATCGAAGCCGCCAAGGGCGTCGGCATGACCGGGCGCCAATCGCTTCTGATGGTCGAGCTGCCGCTGGCGCTCCCGGTGATGATGGCGGGCATCCGCACCGGCGCTGTGTGGGTGATCGGCACCGCGACGCTGTCGACCCCGATCGGGCAGACCAGCCTCGGCAATTACATCTTTGCCGGGCTCCAGACCCAGAACTGGGTATTCGTGCTGTTCGGCTGCCTGGCCTCTGCCCTGCTCGCGCTCGCTGTCGATCAGCTGCTCGGCCTGATCGAGAACGGCCTGCGTCGTCGCAGCCGTCTGCGCGCAGCGCTCGGCTGCGCCGGGATCGCGGCCCTCCTTGCCGCAACGCTGGTGCCGACGATGGGGCGCTCCTCGCAGGGCTACGTCGTCGGCGCCAAGACATTCGCCGAGCAATATGTGCTGTCGGCGCTGCTCAGGGACCGCCTCCAGGTCGCCGGCCTGTCCGCGACGGCGCGCTCGGGCCTAGGTTCGAGCGTGATCTTCGGGGCGCTGAAGGCCGGCGACATCGATCTCTATGTCGACTATTCCGGCACGCTTTGGGCCAACCAGCTGCATCGCACCGACATCAAGCCCCGCACCGAGTTGCTCGCGGAACTCAAGACGGCGCTCGCCAAGGACAACATCACCCTGCTCGGCGACCTCGGCTTCGAGAACGCCTATGCGCTGGTGATGCCGAGGAAGCGCGCCGAGGCGCTCGGCATCCGCACCATCGCCGATCTCGCCGCACACGCATCGACGATGTCGATTGCCGGCGACTACGAATTCTTCTCGCGACCCGAATGGGCGGCCCTGCAAAAGACTTACGGCCTTTCGTTCCGCGCCCAACGCCAGATGCAGCCGGATTTCATGTATGCGGCCGCCGCCAGCGGCGAGGTTGACTTGATCGCCGGCTACACCAGTGACGGCCTGATCGCGAAGTACGAGCTCGTCGCACTCGACGATATCAGGCACGCAATTCCGCCCTACGACGCCATCCTGCTGCTCGCGCCGAAACGCGCCCGCGACGAGCGATTGCAGGCGGCGCTGCGGCCGCTGCTCGGCAAGATCGACATCGCCACCATGCGCGAAGCGAATTTGCGCGCCAGCGGCAACGACGCGAATTCGTCGCCCGATGCGGTGGCGAAGTGGCTGTGGGAGAAGATCAAGCAGTAGATTGGCGGCAAGCCCCGTCATCCTGAGGTGCGAGCTGCGCGGTGCATAGCACCGTGTGGCGAGCCTCGAAGAATACGGCCGCGATGCAGCCGGGCCGTACATCCTTCGAGGCCTCCGCTACGCTCCGGCACTTCAGGATGACGGTAACAAAAAACTACAATCCCCTGATCATCCCCGCGTCGATCAGCAGCCGGTTCAGCCGCCGTGCCTCGGCGCCGTCCTTGCAGCCGTAGAAGATGCCCTTGCAGCGGACCATGATCTCCTTCTGCTCGGCGAAGGACGGGTCGAGCGGAATGCCGGCGGCTTCTTGGATCACCAGCGGCAGATAGGGGCCGTCGATCGTGTCCATCACGGCCGCGCTCTTCAGCGGCTCGAAATTGACGGCGTCGATCGCATAATAGGTCGCGTAGAGACGCGGATCGTAATTGTCCAGCTTCTTGCCGAGAGCGCCCTCGTCGAGCCCGGGCTCGAGGATCTGCGGTGCGAATTCCGGCTGGTGATCGCCGTAGCGCACGATCAGGAAGCGCTCGCCCGGAAAGTTCTTCTTCAGCCCGGCGACGAAGACCTTGTACTGCTCGGCGCTCATGGCCTGCCGGCGCAGATATTCGTCGATCGACGGCGCATTGCCCGGCGCGCGCCAGGTTGGCAGCAGGTCGGGGCGGAAGCGCGTCTCCCAGGGGAAATGATTGGCGCCGAGATAGATGAAGGTGAACAGCGGCTTGTTCGGCGGCTGCTGGCCCATCAGTTGGAGCGCCTTGTCGTAGAAGAAGCTGTCGGGTTCGACATCCTTCGCGCCGAGGTCTTTCGAATCGAGAAAGCGCTCGATGCCGGTCGTCATCTGGAAGCTGCGCGCGCCCATGAAGCCGCCATTGGCGGGATAGAGCGACAGCGTGTCGTAGCCACAGCGGCGCAGCGCCAGTGGCAGGCCGCGCTCAACCCGGCTCGATGCAATGCGCGTCACGAAATAGGCGAAGCGTCCGAACGAGCGCGACGAGAGCCCCGCGAGCACGTTGTATTCGGTGAACCAGCTCGGTCCGCCATTGCTCTCGGCCAGGAACGTGCGCTGCTTGCCGTCCCAGGACTTGAAGTGGCTGCCATAGCCCTGTGGCACCTTGATGCCCTGCGCCGTGCGGATGTCGAAGCTCGATTCATCATGGATCATGATGATGTTCGGCCGGCGGCCGGCCGGATGGCAGGCGTCGACCAGCGGCACGTTGAGCCGTTCACTGCTCGAAGCGGCCGCCTCCATGAGGCCGTACTGCGCGAAATCCGACACCGCGCTGACGCCCGAGCGGAAGAATTTCGAGAGATAGCCGTCGTCGTAATAGCTGCGCCAGGCTTCATCCGGATGGTAGAGCGAATACCCCACAAGCCCGGCGAGGCAGGCGAGCTTGCAGGCCAGCGCCGGCAGACGGCGGACGCGGAACGGGTCGAGCCACCATAGCGAATACATCAACGGCAGCGTGACCAGGCCGGCCAGAATCACCGACCAGCGCAAGTTCGGGAAGATCGTGAACAGGAACGCGACGGTGTCGCGGTCGATCATCATCAGGTCGATGAAGTTGACTGTCATCTGCACGACCGCGTGCTTGAGCTGTGACAGCAACACCAGCACGACGACCATGGTCAGCGACAGTGCGCCCGAGAGCGCCGGCCGCCGCAGCAGCGTGATCCAGAAGAAGTTCAGGGTACCCCAGGCGAGCGCAAAGGACAGGCGCGAGCCGAAATCGGTCTCGGTCTTGTACATCAGCGCGAGAGCAGCGAGATGCGGCGCTGCGACCGCGAGCAGGCGCCAGATGCCGAGCGCGGCGACGCTCGCCAGCACGGCGGTCGCGGCAGAAGGACCTGGATTGGGCGCGGACGCCATCGAAAATACGCTGAACTTCAAGTCCGGCCCTGTGACACGTCTGACCGGCCGGTCAGGGCGTCCGGCGCAGCCGGAAGCCTGCACCGTGTCATAAAACTGTAACGGAATGGTCAAGGACAGGCAACGCGCGGGGCGGCCCGGCCTTCGCTTAATGTTAGCGAGCGGCGAAGCTGCTACGGCTTGGCAACGCCTGCGACGAACAGGTCGAGCCCCTCGTGCGCCACCCGCTCGATTTCACGCTCCTCCAGGCGCCAACGCCATGGGCGAAATGGCTCGTGGTGGAGACGATATGGAGATGCGCGGGATCGCGCCGTGGCCCAGCGCCATCTCGAACTTGTCACGAAAGCGCCGCTGCGCCCCCTTCGCCACGGCCATCAGGGCGTCGCGCTTTTCGGGAGTGCCGCAACGGCGCTCCCGGCGACACTGCCGCCCGGCACGCGGCCTCACGGACGGAGATCTCTATTCCCTCCGCCGCGAGTTGCAGCGCAGCATCGAATCAGCACGCGGCAGCGGCAACACGGCCCCGATCAGGTGGCGCATCGGCTCCGGCGGGATCTGATGGCGTACCTTGGGACCCGCCGCGGTCAGCGCTCGATCACGATTTCGGCGATGCGCTCGGCCGGTATGCAGCGGCCTGGCCCTCAGTGGACGCGAGATGAGAATGCGGATGAAGAGCCGAATCCTTGCCCCCTGAAGACGCAGAGGTTTTGATGTTCGGAATGCAGGGAGAAAGTGAGACAAACGCCGCAATACCAAAAATGTGGTTTAAAAGTCGGTTCTTCGCGTTCAGGCTGCGCGTCAACCCGCGAAGAAATTGAACGAAGCAGCAATGCTTCGGGCGGGACAGAAAGAGCGAGACCACTGTTTGCGATCTCGCTCGATCATAGCCGCGAAGATTTAAGATTTGGTTTGGCGAGCAAGGTTGCGTTTCGTCCGTCATCCGGGGCGCGCTTTAGCGCGAACTCGGAATCTCGATCCACAACCTCTGGATTCCGGGTTGCGCTTCGCGCCCCCGGAATGACGGCGTAGCCGTCAGTTCTTGCTCTTGTCGACCAGCGCGCCCTTCTTGATCCAAGGCATCATGTCGCGCAGCTTGGCGCCGACTTCCTCGATCGGGTGCGCGGCGAGCTTGGCGCGGGTCGCCTTGAACGAGGTCTGGTTGACCTTGTTCTCGAGCATCCAGTCGCGCGCGAACTTGCCGCCCTGGATGTCGGCAAGAACCTTCCGCATCTCCTTCTTGGTCTCGTCGGTGATGATGCGCGGACCGGTGACGTACTCGCCGTATTCGGCGGTATTGGAGATCGAGTAGTTCATGTTGGCGATGCCGCCTTCATAGATCAGGTCGACGATCAGCTTCACTTCGTGCAGGCACTCGAAATAGGCCATCTCCGGCGCGTAGCCGGCTTCGACCAGGGTCTCGTAGCCGCCCTTGATCAGTTCGACCAGGCCGCCGCAGAGCACGACCTGCTCGCCGAACAGATCGGTCTCGCACTCTTCCTTGAAGGTGGTCTCGATGATGCCGGCGCGGCCGCCGCCGATGGCGGAGGCGTAGGACAGGCCGAGGTCATGGGCGTTGCCCGAGACGTCCTTGGCGATCGCGATCAGGCAGGGCACGCCGCCGCCGCGCTGATACTCCGAGCGCACGGTGTGGCCGGGGCCCTTCGGCGCGATCATCAGCACGTCGAGATCGGCGCGCGGATCGAGCAGGTTGAAGTGAACGTTGAGGCCGTGGGCGAACACGAGGGCCGCGCCCTTCTTCATGTTGTCGTGCAGGTGCTCGCGGTAGATGTCGCCCTGAAGCTCGTCCGGCGTCAGCATCATGACGAGGTCGGCCCATTTGGCGGCTTCGGCGACTTCCAGCACCTTGAAGCCGGCAGCTTCCGCCTTCTTGGCCGAGGCCGAACCCTTGCGCAGTGCAATGGCGACTTCCTTGACGCCGGAGTCCTTCAGGTTGAGCGCATGGGCGTGGCCCTGGCTGCCATAGCCGACGATGGCGACCTTCTTGCCCTTGATCAGGTTCAGGTCGGCGTCGCGATCGTAATAAACACGCATGGTCGTTTCCTCGTTCAGGGCCGAAATCGGCCAATGGTCAGTGTCCGAAGGGTGAAATTTGCGGATTTCGGGGGCTGTCTAGAGCATTTTCAGCCCTGAGGGAAACCCGTTTCTGCATGGAAATCCGCGACATCATGCATCCGTGAAAACGGGGTAGAGGGAAGCGAGCAGCAGGACCGCCATCAGGATATTGAAGGCGCGGACCAGCCGCTCGGAAGTCAGGACCGGCCGTAGCGCAGTGCCGAACAGGGCCCAGACCACGGTCGAGACCGTGCCGACGACGAGGCTGATCACGGTCTGGATGACGATGTTGAGCGGGAATTGGGCGATCGCGGCATAGGCGGTGATGGTGCCGATCACGATCACCCAGCCCTTGGCATTGATCCACTGGAACATGGCCGCACCCCAAAAGGTCATCGGGCCGCGAGCCTTCTCCTCGCCGGGCCTGGCCGGACCGGACAGCGCGATCACGGCGGCCAGGTAAATCAGGTAGGCGGCGCCGGCATATTTGAGGATGGTCTGGAGGATCGGATAGGCCAAGAACACGGTGCCGAGCCCGAGGCCGACGGCGGCGATCATGAAGGCGAAGCCGATGACGATGCCGACGATGTGCGGGATCGTGCGCCGGAAGCCGTAGGTCAGGCCGGAGGACAACAGCATGATGTTGTTCGGCCCTGGGGTGAAGTACATCACCACCATGAAGGCGAGGAAGGCGTAGAACAGCGAGTAGGTCATATTCGCCTCACGCAGTCTTTGGCACGACTTGCGGGCGCTTCGCCAGCACCATCACGGCGATGCCGCCGATCACGGTCAGCATGCCGGCGAGGCGCAGGGGTCCGAACCGCTCGCCGAACACGATGCTGGAGGCGGCCGAGCCGACGAACGGCACCAGCAGCGCGAACGGCACCACTTGCGCGGCGGGATAGTCGCGCAGCAGGCGGCCCCACAGCCAATAGGCGATGCTGGTGGAGATGCCGCCGAGCATCAGCACGCAGAGTGCTGACGTCAGCGACATGTGGGTCAGCGACGTCCAGGTCGGAGCCGGCCCATTGGCGATCAGCGCAAGCACGAGCAGCGGCGCCGCCGACGCGAGACATAGCCAGGCGAACAGGTCGAACATCGGCACGCCGCGGGCGCCGCGCAGCAGGAGATTTCCAAGGGCGAAGCTGAGCGGCGAGATCATCAGCACAGCGAATGCTGCGACGCTGAAATCATAGCCAACGGTGCCGCAGATCATCAGCAGGCCCGCCGCGGCAACGATGATACCCAGCGTCTGCAGCGGCGTCGGCCGCTCGCCGAATGCGAGCGCGGCAAAGCCGATGGTGAACAGCGCCTGGCTTTGCACCACGACGGAGGTCAAGCCCACCGGAACGCCATGGGCGATGCCATAGGCCTGGCTCAGGAACTGGCCGAGGAACAGCGTGAAGCTGATCGCGATCAGAAGCGACCAGGCAATCTTCGGCTTGCGAACGAACAGGCAGGGCACCGCGGCAATGGTGAATCGTAGTGCCGTCATCAACTCCGGCGACAGTTCGTCGAGCGCGATCCGGCTTGCCACGAAGGCAAGTCCCCAGATGATCGCCACCGTGACGGCAATGAGGATGTCGGCGGGCTTCATTATCGTTTCCGGTCCTGCCCTTTCGGACAGCCCTGTTTGTTGTTCTGGTCTAGCCTTGCTCGCCGGCTTTCGGTTTCCGCAGCAGATATGTGCCGTGCATCGGCGCGTGGTAATCGGCCGAGACCAGAGTGAAGCCGACGTCCGTCAGCATCCGCTCCATCACCCAGCCGAAGGTGGAATATTCGTCGCGCATGTGGGTCACCACGCCCTCGCGGGAAAAATCGTGGTTCTTGATCTGGAAATCGGCCCATTGCTCGACGTCACGCTCGACGGAGTCAGGCATCGACACATAGACGATGTCGCGCAAGTAAAAGCTCGCCCCCGGTTTCAGCGCGCGATAGATCCGCGACATCGCCACCGCCTTCCAGAAATCCGGCAAATGGTGCAGCGTGAACTCGCTGACGATCAGATCGTAGGACTCCGGGCGGTAGGCGAAGCTGAGCAGACCTGCCGACTGGGTACGCACCGGCGCCTTGCGGTCGCGGGCGTAGATCTCGGCGAGCGCGAGCATCGCCGGCGAGATGTCGATGGCGTCGACTTCCGCGCCCATCAGCGCGGCTTCGGTGGCGAGCACGCCGTTGCCGCAGCCGATATCGGCGATACGCCAGCCGCGCTGCACACCGAGCATTTTGAGCGCGGCGCGCGCCCGCAGATCGGCATCGTCATGGTTGTCGTAGATCGACGCCACCGCGGGCTCGATCCCCATCCGGTTCCGCTCGTTGTAGTACCAGTCGCGCGCCAGCATGGTTCACATCCCTTCAGGCCCGCGACCGATCGCGGCGACGCCGGTGCGCGACACCTCGACAAGGCCGAGCGGGCGCATCAGGTCGATAAATTGATTGATCTTGTCCGTATTGCCTGTGATCTCGAACACAAAGCTCTCGGTGGTGGCGTCGATCACGCGGGCGCGGAACGCATCCGCCAGCCTGAGCGCCTCGACCCGGTGCTCGCCCTGCCCGCGCACCTTCACCATCGCCAGCTCGCGCTCGATCGAACGCTTCGTCAAGGTCATGTCGACGACTCGGTAGACCGGAATCATGCGATCGAGCTGGTGCTTGATCTGCTCGATCACCATCGGCGTACCCGTGGTGACGATGGTGATGCGCGACAGATGCTTCTGGGCCTCGGTCTCCGAGACCGTGAGGCTCTCGATGTTGTAGCCGCGCCCCGAGAACAGGCCGATGACGCGGGCGAGCACGCCCGGCTCGTTCTGCACGAGCACCGCCAGCGTGTGCGTCTCGTTGGGATCGTGGCGGTCCTCGATGAAGTAGGCGGATGCGGGCTGGTTCATTGTCGTCCCCTCTTGACTCTCCATCACGCCATCGCTGGCGCGTCCGTCCCGACCCAACGGCGGAACAGATCGAAATCGATGTTGCCCCCGGACAGCACGAGACCGACGCGCTTGCCCGACAGTCTTGCCTTTTCCTGAAGTGCCGCAGCGAGCGCGGCAGCGCCGGCGCCCTCGGCGAGATTATGTGTATCGGTCCAGTAGGCGCGGATCGCTGCAGCGACTTCGTCGTCGGTGACCTGCACGATGCGCGAGGCGCCCCTGCGGATCAGGGCGAACGCATCCGGGTCTGGAATGCGCGTCGCCATGCCGTCTGCGAGCGTATTGCTGGTTTCGGTCGTGACGATCTTTCCGGCCGCGAACGACAGCGCGTAGGACGGCGCCTCGGTCGATTGCACACCGACGATCTCGATCTTCAGACCCAGCAGGTCGCGCGCCATGATACAGCCGGAGATGCCGGAGCCCTGCCCAATCGGCACGTAGAGGATGTCGAGGTCAGGTGCGGATCTGAACAACTCGAGCGCATAGGTCGCGACGCCGAGCACGAGATCCGGATGGAACGAAGGCACCATGTGCAGACCGGTAAACTGGGCGCGCCGCTGGGCCTCTTCGGCGGCCGCCTGGAAGTCGTCGCCATGCTCGACCAGTTCGGCACCAAACGCCTTCATGGCGCGGTTCTTCTCGACCGAATTGCCCCGCGGCACGTAGATCACGGCAGGAATGCCGTGACGAGCTGCGGCAAAGGCCAGGCTCTGGCCGTGATTGCCGCGCGTCGCCGAGATGATGCCGGGCGTATTCGGCCGCTCGCGCTTGAGCCGGTCGAGATAGACGAGGCCGCCGCGCACCTTGAACGCGCCGATCGGGGTATGGTTCTCGTGCTTGACCAGAACTTGCGTGCCGAGGCGTTCAGCGAGCAGCGGCCAGGCATGCGCCGGCGTTGCCGGCACGGCCTGCCCCACGATCGCACATGCGTGCTCGAGCTCGTTCAGGTCGAACATGGCTTCACACCAGCGCCTTGCCGCCGGCGAACGCCTTCGCCGTGGCTTCATCGTTCGCCTGCTCCGGCAACAGCATCTCGTTGTGCGCCTTGCCGGAGGGAATCATCGGGAAGCAGTTTTCCAGCGCGGCGACGCGGCAGTCGAACAGCACGGGGCGCTTGACCGAGATCATTTCCTTGATGGCGCCCTCGAGATCGACAGGCTTGTGCACTTGGAGGCCGACGGCGCCATAGGCTTCCGCGAGCTTGACGAAATCCGGCAGCGCTTCCGAATAGGAATGCGACAGGCGGTTGCCGTGCAGCAGCTGCTGCCACTGCCGCACCATGCCCATGTACTGGTTGTTCAGGATGAAGATCTTTATGGGCAGCTCGTACTGCACTGCCGTGGACATCTCCTGCATCGTCATCTGCACCGAGGCATCGCCCGCGATGTCGATGACGAGACTGTCGGGATGGGCAACCTGCACGCCGACCGCCGCCGGCAGGCCATAGCCCATGGTACCGAGACCGCCCGACGTCATCCAGCGATGCGGTTCCTCGAAGCCGTAGAACTGCGCCGCCCACATCTGATGCTGGCCGACCTCGGTCGTGATGTAGGTGTCCTTGCCGCGCGTCGCCTCGAACAGGCTCTGGATCGCGTGCTGCGGCAGGATAACGTCGTTGCTCTTTTTGTAGTAGAGCGAGTTGCGGGCGCGCCATTGCGCGATCTGCTGCCACCACGACTTGATGTCGGGCTTCTTCGCCTCCGCCTTGAACACCTGGAGGATGTCACCGAGGATGTTGCCGCAATCGCCGATGATCGGCACGTCGACGCGGATGTTCTTGTTGATCGAGGACGGGTCGATGTCGATGTGGATCTTCTTCGAGCCCGGCGAGAACGCATCGACGCGGCCGGTGATGCGGTCATCGAAGCGCGCACCGACGCAGAGCATGACGTCGCAATCATGCATCGTCATGTTCGCCTCGTAGGTGCCGTGCATGCCGAGCATGCCGAGCCAGTTCTTGCCCGACGCGGGATAGGCGCCGAGGCCCATCAACGTCGAGGTGATCGGAAAACCGGTAACCTCGACCAGTTCGCGCAGCAGCTTGGTCGCGTCGGGGCCGGAATTGATGACGCCGCCGCCACTGTAGATCACGGGACGCTTGGCATTGGCCAGCAGCGCCACGGCCTTGCGGATCTGCGTCGCATCGCCCTTCACGCGCGGCGCATAGGAGCGGTGGACATCGGACTTGCGCGGCGGATGATAGGTGCCGGTCGCGAACTGCACGTCCTTGGGAACGTCGACCAGCACCGGGCCGGGACGGCCGGAGGTTGCGACATAGAAGGCCTCGTGCAGCACCTTTGCGAGATCGTTGACGTCGCGCACCAGCCAATTGTGCTTGGTGCAGGGACGGGTGATGCCGACGGTGTCGCATTCCTGGAACGCGTCGTTGCCGATCAGATGGGTCGGCACCTGGCCGGAGATGCAGACCAGCGGGATCGAGTCCATCAGCGCGTCGGTGAGCGGCGTCACCATGTTGGTGGCGCCGGGACCGGAGGTCACCAGCGCAACGCCCGGCTTGCCGGTCGAACGCGCATAGCCCTCGGCGGCATGGCCTGCGCCCTGCTCGTGGCGGACCAGGATGTGCTGGACCTCGCTCTGCTGGAAGATCTCGTCATAGATCGGAAGCACGGCGCCGCCGGGATAGCCGAAAATGTCGGTCACGCCGTGATCGATGAGCGCGCGGACAATCATCGCGGCGCCGGTCATCTGGTTCGGGTCGTGGCTCTTGTCGCTCATTGGCTTGCTCCGGATGCGCTGTTGTCAGCGGCTTCGTTCGTGTCGGGTTCGGAAAATAAAAAAGGCCCCGAAGAGGGCCCATGCACACCGCCTGTCTTGTGGATGGCAGCTAGCCACCCCCGGCGGTGTGCCTGGGTACGACGGCGATAAGGAGTTTGGTAATAATGTTACGCATGGCAGGCGCTCGGCTTCCCAAAGGTTGCGCGAAACATAGCGGCCAATGCCCGGATGTCAAGGCAATGCGGCCATTCCCACGCGATTTTGCCAGTGTAGCCCTGTTCCCCGGGTTCGGCGAGAGGTAAATTCGAGCTCCCGCCACAAATCCGCGCTAGTCGGAAGCCCTGCGCGCGTTCACGACCGCCGCGAGCCAACTCCTTGCCCCCTCCGGCCTGACCCATGCGAATTCCGGCAATTGGTGCCGGAACCAGGTGAATTGCCGCTTGGCGTAGCGGCGGGTGTCGGCGCGGCCGATGCTGGCGGCCTCCTCCAGGCTGAGCTCGCCGCGCAGATGCCGGATCAGGGCCGGCACGCCATGGGCCTTCATCGCCGGCAGCAGCGGATCGAGGTGTCTGGCGGCGAGCCGCTCGACTTCGCTCAAAGCGCCGGCTCCTAGCATGGCGTCGAAGCGGGCATCGATGCGGGCGTAGAGCTCGTCCCGCTCAGGTGCGAGAAACACCGCGCAAAAGCTGTCCTTCGGCAGCAGCGGTGGCTGTCCCTCCCGGTGCCAATCGAGCAGTGAACGCCCCGTCGCCTCAATCACCTCGAGCGCGCGCGCAATCCGCGTGCGGTCGCGCAGGTTCAATCGCTCGGCTGCGGCCAGGTCGCGGCGCGCAAGTTCCGCGTGCAGCGCCTCGACGCCGTTCCGCTCCAGCCGTTCCCTCACGTCCTCCCGCACCTCGGCCGGGATTGGCGGCACCACGGAGAGGCCGGTCGTCAGAGCCTTGAAATAGAGCCCTGTGCCGCCGACGAAGACCGGCAGACGGCCTTGAGCCTTTGCTTCATCGAGCGCCTTCGCCGCGTCGCTGACCCAGGCGCCCGCCGAAAAATTCACGGCCGCATCGACATGGCCATAGAGGCGATGCGGCACAAGCGCCTCGTCCGCCGCTGGCGGCCGCGCCGTGATGATGCGGAGGTCGCGGTAGACCTGCATGGAATCGGCGTTGATGACGATACCGCCGGTGGCGAGGGCAAGCTCGAGCGCCAGCGCCGACTTGCCGCTGGCGGTCGGGCCTGCGATAAGCACGGCCTTGCTTGAATGCCCCTCGCTCACGAAACCCTCAATGTCCCTCGTTGCCACGCTGATCTGCAACCCTGACAATCCCGCGCTCGACTCGACCCTCGTCGACGGCGCCCGCGCCGTGCTGCCACAGGCGGCGCCGGCGCACTGGCTGTTCGACGGGGTCGCGGTCGACATCCCCTTCGGCACCGACAGTAACCTCGGAGGCGACCGTCACGCCATCGAGCAACGGTTGCGCGAGCTCCGCGGCGACCTGCCCATCGATATCGTCGTGCAGCCAGTCGGCGCCCGGCGCAAGAAGCTTTTTCTCGCCGACATGGATTCCACCATGATCGGCCAGGAATGCATCGACGAGCTCGCCGATTTCGTCGGGGTGAAGGCGCATGTCGCCGCCATCACCGAGCGCGCGATGCGCGGCGAGATCGAGTTCGAGCCGGCGCTGCGCGAGCGCGTTGCGCTGCTCAAGGACCTGCCCGCAAACGTGGTCGACGAGGTGCTGGCCAAGCGCATCACGCTGACGCCGGGCGGCAGAACACTGGTCGCGACCATGCGCGCGAACGGCGCTTACACCTGCCTCGTCTCCGGCGGATTCACGCTGTTCACGACCGCGGTCGCCGCCAAGATCGGCTTCCAGGAGAACCGCGCCAACGAACTCGTCGTACGCGACGGCAAGTTCACCGGCGAGGTGAAGGAGCCGATCCTCGGCCGCGCGGCAAAACTCGCGACGCTGGTGGACTTGATGGAGTCGTTCGATCTCGACGACATCGACTCGGTAGTGGTCGGCGACGGCGCCAACGATCTCGCGATGATTCAGGCGGCGGGGCTCGGCGTGGCCTATCACGCCAAGCCCGCGGTGGCCGCTGCCGCGGCCGCGCGGATCGATCACGGCGATCTCACCGCGCTGCTCTATGCGCAGGGGTATCGACGCGACGAGTTCGTCGAGGGCTGACACAATCGTCGTTCTGGATGGTGCGAAGCACCAGACCTCAGGTGCGCAATCGCGCACCAGGGAACCTCCAGATTCCGGGGTCGATGCTTCGCATCGCCCCGGAATGACGGATGCAGTTACTGCACACTCAGTGCGACGAAACGCAGCTCGCCGTCGCCGTTGGAGACCAGCAGCAGCACCGACTTCTTGCCGTCCTTCTTGAGCTGATCGACCCGCTTCTGGATGTCGGCGCCGCTCGACACCGCTTCCTGCGCGACCTCGACGATGACGTCACCGGCCGAGAGGCGCTTCTCGGCCGCGTCTGAATTGGCGTCGACATTGGTGACGACCACGCCCTTGACGCTGTCCTTGATCTTGTAGCGCGTGCGCAGATCCTTGTTGAGCGCTGCGAGGTCCAGGCCAAGCGCCTTCTGCGTCACCGGCTTCTCGGGCGCGGGTTCGTCGGTCTTCACCGCGGCCTGCACCTTTTCGGGGTCCTGGAGGCGGCCGAGCGTGACCTTCTTGGTCTCTTCCTGTCCCTTGCGGATGATGACGACGTCGACCTCCTTGCCGACCGCCGTGTCGGCGACGACACGGGACAGGTCCTTCGGGTCCTTCACGTCCTTGCCGTCGAACTTGACGACGACGTCGCCGGGCTCGATGCCGGCGGGCTTGGCCGGGCCCTTGTCGTCGACGCCGGCGACCAGCGCACCGCGCGCCGGCTTGATGTTGAGACTCTCGGCGATCTCGTCGGTGACGCTCTGGATGCGCACCCCAAGCCAGCCGCGGCGCAGCTCGCCGAACTGGCGGAGCTGATCGACGACGCCCACCACCGTCTTCGACGGCACGGCGAAGCCGATGCCGATGGAGCCGCCGGATGGGGAGATGATCAGCGTGTTGACGCCGATGACGTCGCCGTCGAGGTTGAATAGCGGACCGCCGGAATTGCCGCGATTGATGGAGGCGTCGGTCTGGATATAGCTGTCGTACGGCCCTGAGGAGATGTCGCGGTTCTTGGCCGAGACGATGCCGGCCGTCACCGTGCCTCCGAGGCTGAAGGGATTGCCGATCGCGACCACCCAGTCGCCGAGGCGCAGCTTGTCGGAGTCGCCGAACTTGACCGCGACCAACGGCTTCGGCGGCTTGATCTTGAGCACGGCGAGATCGGTCTTCTTGTCGACGCCGACCAGCTCGGCCTTGATCTTGGTCCCGTCGTTGAGGATGACGTGAATCTCGTCGGCGTCCGCAATGACGTGGTTATTGGTGACGACGACGCCTGACGCATCGATGATGAAGCCGCTTCCGAGCGAGTTGGTCTTGCGCGGGGGGTTGTTGTCGCCGCCCTTGCTGCCGCCACCGGGGCCCCGGCGGTTCTTGAAGAAGTCGTCGAAGAACTCTTCGAACGGCGAGCCGGGCGGCAGTTGCGGCATGGTGTTGCTGCCGCCGCCGCCCTTGGCGTCGACCGTCTGGGACGTCGAGATGTTGACGACCGCGTCGATCACCTTCTCGGCGACGTCCGCGATGCCATCCGGTCCGCGCGCATGGGCCGGCGTGCCGAACGCGCTGAAAGCACTGACGGCGAGCGCGGCCAGCCCAATTCGCACACCAAGTCGCACGCAACGGCGCGAGCGGGACGGGGCAGTGGTGGCAGCGGTCATTGTGATCTCCAGGCAAAGGGATTCGGCGCCAGACTGCGCTCGAAGGGGGGCACGACGCAAGCGCGGAGCTTAATGGGCCTCAAGACCCCGACAATACGACGAAAACCAGTCTGTCGCCTTCACTTTGGCGTTGGCCTGATGCCCTAAATCGGGCGCCGGATAACCCAGATCAGGACCAGGCCGGCCACGGCCGAGCCGATCCCAACCGCCCGCAGGACGTTGTCCGGCGTAGCGATGGCGCTCTTCATGGCTTTGCGCATCCAGTTGGGACTGGCCGCGAACATCAAGCCTTCAAGCACGAACAGGATGCCTAGGCCGATGAGGAAGTCGGCGAACGCAATGGACCTCATCGGAATGGAACCTCCCGCTATACTGTTCTTGTCTGGACAAAGGGCGGCCAGACCGGCCGCCCTTGTCTAGCTTACGGCTTCGCCGGCGTCTCATTTGCCGTCTTGCCGGACGGATTACTGAAGTACCGGAAGAAATCCGAGTCCGGCCGCAGCAGGAAGCGGGTGTCGTTCGAACGAAGCCCGTTCTCGTAGGCCGTCATTGACCGGTAGAAGGCGAAGAAGTCGGCGTCCTTGCTGTAGGCTTCCGCAAACAGGCGGTTGCGCTCGGCATCGCCCGCACCGCGGGTCTGCTCGGCCTGCGAATTGGCCTCCGCGACGATGACAGTGGCCTCGCGGTCGGCCCTGGACTTGATCTCCTGCGCCTTCTGTCCACCCTGAGCACGGAACTCGGCGGCCTCGCGCTCACGCTCGGTCTTCATGCGCTGGTAGACCGCCTGGCTGTTCTGCTCCGGCAGGTCGGCACGGCGGATCCGGACGTCGACGACCTCGATGCCGTAGCCGTCGGCCTCGCGATCCAGCTGGTCGCGGATGCGCAGCATCAGCTTCTCGCGGTCGTCGCGCACCACATTGATGAAGGTGACCTCGCCGAGCACGCGGCGCAACGCCGCGTTCAGGAGCGTGGTGAGCTGGATGTTGGCAGCCTGGATCGAGCCGATGCTCTGATAGAAACGCAGCGCATCCTTGATGCGGTAGCGCGCAAAGGCGTCGACGACGAGCCGCTTCTGGTCGGATGCGATCGCCTCCTGCGACGGATTCTCCAGATCGAGGATCCGCTTGTCGATGTTGATCACCGAATTCCACGGCGCCTTGAAATGCAGGCCGGGTGTGGTGACGACGTCGACGGGCCGGCCGAACTGGAGCACGATGGTCTGCTCGGTCTGCTGTACCGTGAACAGCGACATGTAGCCGACGATCAGGACCAGGAGCAGCCCGAGCAGAGCGACGAAACCTGTAACCGGAGACCTCATCGGCTGCCTCCGCTCGACTGCGGACCGGTGGTAGGCGGCCGCCTGGTCGTCAGTTCGGGAAGCGGCAGATAGGGCACGATTCCCTGCCCCGAGGCGCCGCCGTCATAGACGAGCTTGTCGGCGCCGCCGAGGACGCGCTCCATCGTTTCAAGATAGATCCGTTCACGCGTCACGTCGGGCGCCTTCTTGTATTCCTCGTAAACTTTCAGAAAGCGCGCGCTCTGGCCCTTGGCCTCTGCGACCGCCTGCTCCTTGTAGCCTTCGGCGGCCTGAAGGATCTGAGCTGCACGTCCGCGCGCCTGCGGCACCACCTGGTTGGCGTAGGTCTGCGCTTCATTCTGCAACTGCTCGAGATTGGCGCGCGCCGCCTGCACGTCGCGGAAGGCGTCGATCACCTGCGCCGGCGGATCCACCTTCTGCATCTGCACCTGGCTGATCTGAATGCCCGCGCCGTAGCTGTCGAGGGTCCTCTGGATCAGTTCATGCACGTTCTGCTCGGTGACGTTCCGCGCGCCGGTCAGGATCGGCTGGATTTGCGAGCGGCCGATCACCTCGCGCATCGCGCTCTCGGCGACCGCCTTCACGGTGCCTTCGGGATTCTGGATGTTGAAGAGGAAATCGCCGACGCCGTCCGGCTTGATACGCCAGAGCACGGTGAAGTCGACGTCGACGATGTTCTCGTCGCCGGTCAGCATCAGGCTCTCTTCCGGCACGTCACGAACCGAGCGGCCGCGCCGCGCCGGATCGTCGATCAGCGTCATGCCGATGGAGATGGTGTTGACGCGCAGCGCCTTGGGCAGCAGCACTGTCTCGATTGGATAAGGCAGATGGTAGTTCAGGCCCGGCTGCACGGTGCGGACATGCTTGCCGAAGCGCAGCACGACGCCGAGCTCTTCGGACTGCACGCGGAAGAAGCCCGACAGCAGCCAGAATGCGACGATCAGCAGGATGATCAGCGTGATGCCGACGCCGGAGAAATAGCCGCCCGGCATGATCTGCTGGAGGCGGTCCTGGCCGCGCCGCAGAAGATCCTCCAGATCCGGCGGCCTCGGCCCGACCGGTTGCGGGCCGGAGCCCCATGGTCCCTTTGGACCCGAGCCCCATGGGCCACCGCCCTGATTCTTCCACGGCATTCGACGCTCTCCTCGGCAGGGTGGAATTGCCCCCGCCCGCTTTGTCCGGTCCGGCTTTATAGGGGACAGGCAGGTCCCTTACAACGCAGCCCGGGTCGTCTTCCGAGCTATGCTCGGGCACGAAAAAGTCAATGTAAACATTGGCGAATGCGGTTAATGGCCCGGCCGCCGACGATATGTCACATAGGAGAAGTCAGCGCTGTCGTCGGGTCCGGCAGGATGACGCATGCGCGTGGTCTCCTCCCACCCGGCCTTGTCGATGTCGAAACGCGTGTCGCCTTCGGGCCGCGCATGCACTTCAGTGATTTCGAGGCGATCGGCGCGATCGAGCCATTGCCGGTAGATCTCGGCGCCGCCGATCACCGCGATCTCAGTGACCGAACGCCGCAGGGCATCGCCGCGCGCGACCGCCTCCGCATCCGCAGCCGACGTCGTGACGACGGCACCAGCGGCACGATAAGCCGCATCGCGCGTGATCACGATGTTGGTGCGGCCCGGCAGCGGCCGGCGCAGGGATTCGAAGGTCTTGCGGCCCATGATCACCGGCTTGCCGATCGTGAGCGCCTTGAAGCGGGCCATGTCGGATTTCAATCGCCACGGGATGGCGCTGCCGGCGCCGATGACGCCGTTCTCCGCAATGGCAACGACGAAGACGATCTCCATCAGGGCGTGTTCCCGGCAAGCCGCGTCAGCGCAGGCCCGGTGACGCGGCACAGCGTCCAGTCGTCCATCATGACGGCGCCGAGCGACTTGTAGAACGCGATCGACGGCGCGTTCCAGTCGAGCACCGCCCATTGCAGGCGCGACCAGCCGTTCTCGATGCATTCCCTGGCGAGATAGACCAGCAGCGCCTTGCCGAGGCCCCTGCCCCGATGCGACGGCCGCACGTAGAGATCTTCGAGATAGATGCCGTGGCGGCCGCTGAAGGTGGAGAAATTCGCAAACCACACCGCGAAGCCGACCGGATCACCGTTCCACTCGGCAATGGCGCAATAGAGTTGCGGTCTTTCGCCGAACAGCGCATCGGCGATATCAGCTTCGGACGCCTCCACCTCGTGCGACAGTTTCTCGTATTCAGCCAGCTCGCGGATGAAATCCAGAACGAGCCCGGCTTCGCCCGGGCGCACGCGGCGGATGTTGAGCGACATAGGCGCTAGACCGCGACTTCCGCCTTGATGTGCGGATGCGGATCGTAGCCGACGAGCTCGAAATCCTCGTATCGGAAGGAGAAGATATCCTTCACATCAGGATTGATCCGCATCACCGGCAGCGGCCGCGGCGCGCGGGTGAGCTGGAGCCGCGCCTGCTCCAGATGGTTGGAATAGAGGTGGGTGTCGCCGAGCGAGTGCACGAAGTCGCCGGGCTTCAAGCCGGTGACTTGCGCCACCATCATGGCGAGCAGCGCATAGGAGGCGATGTTGAAGGGCACGCCCAGGAAGACGTCGGCCGAGCGCTGATAGAGCTGGCACGACAATTTCCCGCTCGCGACATAGAACTGGAACAGCAGGTGGCAGGGCGGTAGAGCCATCTTCTCGACGTCGGCCGGATTCCAGGCGGTGACGATCAGCCGACGGGAATCGGGAGTGCGCTTGATCATGTCGATGACATTGGCGATCTGGTCGATGCTGCGCCCGTCGGCGGTGGGCCAGGAGCGCCATTGATGGCCGTACACCGGGCCGAGATCGCCATTGGCGTCCGCCCACTCGTCCCAGATGGTGACGCCGTTGTCGCGCAGATATTTGATGTTGGTGTCGCCCTTCAGGAACCACAACAGCTCGTGCACGATCGCCTTCAGCGGCAGCCGCTTGGTGGTCAGCATCGGGAAGCCGGCGGAGAGATTGAAGCGCATCTGGTGGCCGAACACCGAGAGCGTGCCGGTGCCGGTCCGGTCGGTCTTCTCGGCGCCGTCTGAAAGAATCCGCTCGAGCAGGTCCTGATACTGGTGCATGTGCCAAAAACCTTAGGAAAGACGGCAGCCTTTGGGGGAGGCGCCGAACTTAGCGGCCACCATCGCGCTGCAACAGCAGCGATTCGCTGCCTGCGGCGATTATACCCGGAAAAATGAGTGTTTCCGGCACAAACGACAAGGGCGGAACCTGCGTCCCGCCCTTCCCTACCTACTCGCTTGACCGTATCGCCTAAGTTGCCGGCTTGAGCACCGGGGTCCACTTCGCGATCTCGCCCTTGACGAGGGTGGCCAGTGATTCGGACGTCCGTTCGGCAGGCCTTGGGATAACGCTGCCGAGCTCGAGCAACCGCTTGCGCACGGTCTCGTCATCGAGCGCCTTGACGGCCGCAGCGTTCAGGCTTGCCACGATCGCGGGCGAAGTTCCCTTGGGCGCGAATATCGCGTTCCAGGCCTGCGCCTGGAACTTCGGCAGGCCCGCTTCGGCCGTCGTCGGCACGTTCGGCAGCGAGGGATTGCGCTCCGGCGTTGCGATTGCATAGGCCTTGATAGTGCCGGCGTTGATCTGCGGCACGGCGTTGACGATCTGGTCGCACATGTAATCGACCTGGCCCGCCACCAGCGCGTTCATCGCAGGTCCCGTGCCGTTGAAGGGCACGCCGACCGGCTTGATGTCGAGGATCGAGTGCAGCAATTCGCAGGAGACATGCGAAACCGAGCCGACGCCGGCATGCGCGGCGTTCACTTTCTCGGCGTTCGCCTTCACATAGGTGACGAACTCATTCAGGTCCTTCGGCGGAAAGTCCTTGCGCGCGAGGATCAGGATCGGCGTGCCCGCGAGCAGCGCAATCGGCTCGAAGTCCTTCTCGGGATGGTAGGCGAGCTTCGGATAGAGCGGCACCGATGCGGCGTGCGTGCCCATATGCCCGGTGATCAGCGTATAACCGTCATTGGCCGCGCGCGCGGCGCGCGTGGTCGCGGTTGTGCCGCCGGCACCGACGACGTTCTCGATGATGATGCTTTGCCCCAGCGTTTGCGCCATGTGCGAGGTGACGATGCGCGCGACGACATCGGTCGGCCCACCGGCCGCGAACGGCACGATCATGGTGATGCTGCGCGTCGGATAGGTCTGCGCCTCGGCCGGTGCAACCAAGGCGCCGAGCGAGGCGAGCGCTGCGGCGCATGCGCCCGTGAGCGCGCGAATAAAGGTCATGTCGATCCCCTTGTGATCCCCTTGGTTATCCACAAAAATGCCGGCCAAGAGGCCGGCATTTTCATTTCACGAAGCCGCCACACAAGTCGATTGGACTTCCGAATGCGGCGCGCCGACGCAGGACGTGGGTCGCCGTTGGGCGGCGACCTCAGTTCTCGGACTCGGTGAACACCTCGTCGCGCTTGGCGCGCAACGTCGGCAGCACCGTAAGAACAAGAAGGCCCGCTGCAACCGCCAGCAGCACCGCCGACAATGGACGCGTCAGGAACACGCTCCAGTCGCCGCGCGAGATCAGCAGCGCCCGGCGCAGGTTCTCCTCCATCAGCGGTCCGAGCACCATGCCGAGCAGCAGCGGCGCCGGCTCGAAATCGTGCTTGATCAGCCAATATCCGACCAGACCGAACACGCCTGCGAGGATGACGTCGACCGGCGCGTTGTTCACCGAATAGATGCCGATCGCGCAGAAGATCACGATCGAGGGGAACATGAGCCGGTACGGCACGCGCAGCAGCCGCACCCAGATGCCGACCAGCGGCAGGTTGATGATGATCAGCATCAGATTGCCGATCCACATCGAGGCGATCATGCCCCAGACGAGATCTGGCTGCTTCTGCATCACCTGTGGACCCGGCACGATGCCGTGAATGGTCATGGCGCCCACCATCAGCGCCATCACTGCGTTCGGCGGGATGCCGAGGGTGAGCAGCGGGATGAACGAGGTCTGCGCCGCGGCGTTGTTGGCGCTCTCCGGCCCCGCGACGCCCTCGATCGCGCCGCGACCGAACCGCGACGGGTTCTTGGCCAGCTTCTTCTCGAGCGTATAGGCCGCAAACGACGCGATGACCGCGCCGCCGCCGGGGAGGATGCCGAGGATCGAGCCGAGCACGGTGCCGCGCAGGATCGGCGGCGTCGAGTCGGCCAGATCCTTCCTTGTCGGCATCAGGCCGGTGATCTTCTGCTGGACGAGGTCGCGGTTCATCTCGGCGCCATGATCGAGATTGCGGATGATCTCGGCAAAACCGAACACGCCCATCGCCACCGTCGCGAAGCCGAGACCGTCGGCGAGCTCGGGAATGTTGAAGGCCATGCGCGAGGCACCGGTCTCGATGTCCGAGCCGACCATCGACAGCAGCAGGCCGAATACGATCATGGCGATCGCCTTAAGCACTGAGCCCTTGGCCAGGACCACCGCGAAGATCAGGCCGAGCACCATCAGCGAGAAATATTCGGCCGGGCCGAACGCCAGCGCGAGCTTCGTGAGCGGCGCGCCGAGGATGGCAATCAGGACGGTCGCGACGCAGCCGGCGAAGAACGAGCCGATCGCGGCGATCGCCAGCGCCGGGCCGGCGCGGCCCTGCTTGGCCATCTGGTGGCCGTCAATGGCGGTGACGACCGATGTCGCCTCACCCGGTATGTTGACGAGGATCGACGTGGTCGAACCGCCATATTGCGCGCCGTAATAGATGCCGGCGAGCATGATCAGCGCGCCGACCGGCGGCAGTCCGAAGGTGATCGGCAGCAGCATCGCGACCGTCGCAATGGTGCCGATGCCCGGGAGTACGCCGACCAGCGTGCCGACGAGGGCGCCGATCAGGCACATCAGGAGGTTGATCGGAGAGAACGCGACGGCGAAACCGTGAGCGAGGTTGGCAAAGATATCCATCACGCCCTCACTGGTTCAGGAAACGCGGGTACATCGGCATCGGCAGCCCGAGCACGTAGGGAAACAGGATGGCGCAACCGACCGTCAGGCAGGCGCCGACGATCACCGCTTCCAACCAGCGCGTCTCATGCGAGCCCGTCGCCGCGATCATGAAGCTCGAGAAGGCCGTTACCACGAGGCCGAGGGACCGGATCGACAGGGCGAAGAAGAGGATCGCGGCGACCACGAACAGCGGTCCCCGCCAGGAATAATGAGCCATCGCCGGCCCGTTGGTCAGAAGGCCGGTCAGGGCGATGCCGGCGGACAAGGCGACCAGCAGCCCGCCGAACATGCGCGGCGCGGTCCCTGCGCCGAAGGAGAAGCCCCGCATGCCCTGCAGATCGCTCGACGCCCACAGCGCGAACAGGGCGACGGCCATCAGGACGACGCCGCCGACATAATCCTGTGCCGATCGGATCGTCATGAACAGCGTCAGGATCGCCACGGCGAACAGCGGATAGGAATAGATCAGCGCCAGCAGCACCTCGGACGACATCTTCTTGGTGCCGCCGCCGAACGATCCGAATATGGCACTGGGCGCGCCGGCGAGCAGCGCCGTCGCGTGGCCGGTGACGACCGCCGCCGGGCCGCGGCCGGTGCCCCAGCCGAAGATCGTCCCGATCGACCAGATCAATTCGAAAATCTGCGGCGCAATCGCCAGCAGACAAAAGCCGAGCGCTACCTTGGTGTTTCGGGTAGCCGTCGCTGAGTGGCCCATCGTGTCGGCCATGCCTGTCTCCTCCGCGACCCGTAAGTCACGAGCACTGTTGTTCTAAATCCGCTGGAACTGGATCCCCCGCCCCGGATCACTGCCTAGCGATTTTCATTACACAATGCCAGCAAAACCCAACACGCCCCCGGCGAGCAGGAGCCACAGGGGATTGACGCGCGAGACGGACGCCACCACGGCAACCATTGCGGTCAGAAGCAGTGCAGCAATGCTGCGATCGGTGGACTGGGCCAGGATCAGGGCACTCGCCGCCATCAAACCAATGGAGAGCGGAACCAATGCAGCCTGGATCAGGCCGGGCCAGCGCGATTGGCTCGGGCGATTCAGGAGCCGGCTGACAAAATAGGCAAGCAGTGCCGTCGGCAGGCACATCGCCAGCGTCGCCGCCAGCGCGCCGGGGATCCCCGCGACGGCATAGCCGATTAACGTCACGATAAGCACGTTCGGACCCGGCGAGAGCTGTGCGATCGCATAGGCGTCAGTGAACTGCTTGTCGGTCATCCAGTGATGGACTTCGACCGCAATGCGGTGCATCTCGGGCACCGCTGCCGCGGCCCCGCCGACGGCGAATAGCGACATCAGACCGAAGGTGGAGATCAGCGACCAGATCGGGCTGTGGCTGGTCATGCTGCTACTTTCCGTCGCAGGAAATAAGTGACGGACATACTAACGGGGATCGCGACCAGCAGCACCGCCTGGAGCGGCATGCGGAGCACGCCGATGGCGAGGAACACACCGAGCATCAGGATCGCCGCGAGGGGATCCGCGCGCTTGAGCAGCGGCGTCATCATGCGGAAGACCACCGCGATCAAGAGGCCGACCGCCGCGCATGAGATGCCGGCAAGGATTCGGCGCAGCACCTCGATATCGCCGAAACGGGCGTAGGCGATCGCCAGCGCCGTCATGATCAGCGTCGGCGGCAGCAACAGCCCGGCAAAGGCGGCAACGCCGCCGGCGACGCCGCGCAGCCGCGATCCAAACACCATCGACAGGTTGACGATGTTGGGCCCGGGCAAGAAGTGGCAGAGCGCAAAGGTCTCGTTGAACTCATCCGCCGTCATCCAACGGTGCTGCTCGACGAGCGCTCGCCGGGCGAACATCAGGACCCCACCGAAACCCGCCAGCGACATCCTGGCGAAGGCCAGAAACAACGCGACCAGGCTCGGCGGTGCGGTGGCGAGATCCGGCTCTTGGACAGCCGGTGCTGAATCCGAGGACATGTCAGGAGCTTAGAACGAGGGTCGCACCGCGGCCAAGACGATCCGGAACCTATCCAAAGGGAACCGCAGCCAATCCGCTCGAAACCCCTGTTTTTCGAAAGCTTTGCGCCCTATATTGGGGATGCCGGTTCGCCGGCTATGGAAATAAACGGTCGTCGCAATAAACCATTCGGACCCGGGGGCGGTACCCGGCGCCTCCACCAAAGCCCACCATCGGGCTAGCCCGGAAGCGGGCTTTGGCGGGGGCGAAATAGGATCGACGAGGGCGTAAAGGGCGTACTTTTTCCCGGTATTGTTCCGCCGTTATCGGGCTACTGCAATAGTTGCCAACGACAACTTTGCTCCGGTTGCTCAGGCTGCGTAACGCAGTTTGAAAGACCACTCTAAAGTCCTAGCGGGTTAAGCTCCGCTAGGCGGGGTTCGGAGGCACCTGGCAACAGAAGCCTCCACTTTAACTCTTCGATTTCTTCCCCGGCGGGGACTCCTGCTCACCCGTCAGGCGCGGTACTATTGCGGCTTGGCGAGTCGGGGCCGGCAGGGTCCGGGTTCGGGGATGCAACAGGACCACCATGGCGACCGATCATATCCGATATGATGTACTGGCCCGCGACGCGCTGCGCGGCGTGCTGCGGAAGGTGCTGACCGATGCCGCGGCCCATGGCCTGCCGGGCGAGCACCATTTCTTCATCACCTTCGTGTCGAGGGCCGAGGGCGTGAAGCTGTCGCCGCGACTGCTCGCGCAATATCCGGAAGAGATGACGATCATCCTCCAGCACCAGTTCTGGGACCTGACCGTGCTCGAGGACCGTTTCGAGGTCGGCCTGTCCTTTGGCGGCATTCCGGAGCGGCTGGTGGTGCCGTTCAGTGCGATCAAGAGCTTCCTCGATCCGTCCGTGAAGTTCGGCCTCCAGTTCGACACCTCCGACGTCGCCGAGGTCGCGCCCGAGAATTTGGCGGCGGCGCCCGCGCCATCGGCCGTATCGGTCCCGGCACCTGCCACGGAAGAGACAGAAGCCACCGACGAGCCGCCCCCGCCGAGCCAGGGCGGCGCCGAAGTCGTGCGGCTCGATCGTTTCCGCAAGAAATGATCTAGACTGGGCCCGAGCCCGTCGCACAGGGCCAAACTGCCTATATAGAGAAGCACATGAAAAGGCCGCGCGGCGTTTCGCGCGGCAGAATGGATGTGCTTATGGCCAAAACGACCGCCAAGACGACCCGCCCTTCACGCTCCGCGACCCGCATCGAAACCGACAGCTTTGGTCCCATCGAAGTCCCCGCCGACCGCTATTGGGGGGCCCAGACCGAACGCTCGCGCCAGAATTTTCGCATCGGCACCGATCGCATGCCGGTCTCGCTGGTGCATGCCCTCGGCATCGTCAAGCTCGCCGCCGCGCAGTCCAATCGCGAGCTCGGCCTGCTCGACCAGCGCCGCGCGGGCGCCATCATCCGTGCCGCGCGCGAGGTGATCGAGGGCGAGCTGGATGATCATTTTCCCCTCGTGGTGTGGCAGACCGGCTCCGGCACGCAGAGCAACATGAATCTCAACGAGGTGATCGCCAACCGTGCCAATGAGCTGCTCGGCGGCGAACTCGGCGCCAAGAAGCCGGTGCATCCCAACGACCATGTCAACATGAGCCAGTCGTCGAACGACTCGTTTCCCACCGCGATGCACATCGCGGCCGCGAGCCGCATCAATGCCGATCTCGTCCCCGCCCTCGGGGAATTGCTGCGTGCACTGCGCAAGAAGGAGAAGGAGTTCGCAAAGATCGTCAAGATCGGCCGCACCCACACCCAGGATGCAACGCCCCTGACGCTGGGCCAGGAATTTTCCGGTTATGCCGCGCAGGTCGAAAGCGGCATTGCCCGGCTCAAGGTCGCGGTGAAGGAGCTTTATCCGCTGGCGCAGGGCGGCACCGCCGTCGGCACCGGCCTCAACTCGAAGCCGCGCTTTGCAAAACTGTTCGCAAAGCATGTTGCCCGCATCACGAAGCTCCCGTTCACCAGCGCCGCCAACAAATTCGAGGCGCTGGCCTCGAACGACGCCTATGTGCTCGCGCACGGGGCCATCAATTCGGTCGCGACCGGCCTGTTCAAGATCGCCAACGACATCCGCCTGCTCGGCTCCGGCCCGCGTTCGGGTCTCGGCGAGCTGATCCTGCCGGAGAACGAGCCTGGCTCCTCGATCATGCCCGGCAAGGTCAATCCGACCCAATGCGAGGCGATGACCATGGTGTGCTGCCAGGTGTTCGGCAATCACACCGCCATCACCGTCGCCGGCAGCCAGGGCCATTTCGAGCTCAACGTCTACAAGCCCGTGCTCGCCTACAACATGCTGCACTCGATCCGCCTGATGGCGGATGCCGCACGCTCCTTCACCGAACATTGCGTCAGCGGCATCCGCGCCGACGAAAAGCGCATAAGCGAGCTGATGCAACGCTCGCTGATGCTGGTGACGGCGCTGGCCCCGAAGATCGGCTATGACAACGCGGCAAAGGTCGCCAAGACGGCGCATGCCAACGGCACCACGCTCAGGGAGGAGGCGCTGCGGCTCGGCTTCGTCTCGGCCGACGAGTTCGACCGGCTGGTACGCCCCGAGAAGATGACCAGCCCGGGATAGATTTCCGAATTCCGATAGCCATCCGTAATGATACGGACCCTCGGGCCTCAGAAATATGCGGTTTTGGGGGAGGGATTTGATTACCGTCAATGTTGCGGCGGGGCGGTGTGTTACGCAGCTCTTCCGCCCTCGGGCGAAATTCATCGTTTGATGGCCCGTGGGGCCGATTGACGAGGACGAGCGAATGGCGATCAAGTCTTGCGGGGCGCAACGTGGCACCCTTTTTCTGAATGTTTCATCCTGCCTAGCGAGGATCTGCTGATGGAGACGCGGCATGGGGAACGTCATCAACCTGAATCGCTTCAGGAAGCGCGTCGAGCGGGAAGCCTCGGCGAAGCAGGCGGACGCCAACCGGGCGAAGTTCGGTCGCACGAAGGCGGACCGGTCGGCAGAGGAGAAGCGGGCGGACCAGGCCAAGGAGCATCTGGACCAGCACCGGATCGATCACGAGGAGCAGCCATGAAGTCGCCCGTCGTGAAACGGTCGATTGTCGTCGCCGGCCACAAGACCAGCGTCAGCCTGGAAGAGGCGTTCTGGAACGGGATGAAGGAGATCTCCGGCCTGCGCAACATGACGTTGTCCGAGCTGGTCGGCGAGATTGACAACAACCGCCAGCAAGGCAATCTGTCGTCGGCGATCCGTCTCTTCGTGCTTGACTACTTCAAGAGCCGCGCCATGGCGGCTCATCCGGACAAGGTCCCGGCCCAGTAGCCCTCGGGGGGCGCCCGCGACGGCGCCCCGGCTGCAACACTTTAAAATCACTCTAAGGTGCAGTTTCCACGGGTGCGCGCGCTTGACCTCAATGCCCCGCGTTGAAAATACAGGGCATGACCGACACCACTGACACGCGTCCGCACATGCCGCTGGGTCTGGCCCAGCGGGGCTATACCGGCGTCATCCAGCACCTTTCCGCCAAGCAGGCGGGCTCGGCGCTCTCGGACGTCGAGCTCGAAAGCCGCCTGATCGAACTCGGCTTCGTCGAGGGCGCCCGGGTCGAGATCTTGCATGAGGGGCTGGTTGGGCGCGACCCGATCGCCGTGCGGGTCGACAGTATCACCATCGCGGTCCGCCGTCGCGAAGCCATGGCCATCATCGTCGCCTAGAATGCGACGGGACGCCTTATCCCGGGCCCCTGATCACATGGAACTCCCCCTGCTGCATCTCGCCCTGGTGGGCACGCCAAACAGCGGCAAGACCTCGCTGTTCAACGCCCTGACCGGCAGCCGGCAGAAGGTCGCGAATTATCCCGGCGTCACCGTCGAGCGCAAGGAAGGCTTCTTCGTTACCCCGCTGGGACGCCAGGTCTCGGTGGTCGACCTGCCCGGCACCTATTCACTGCGCGGCCGCAGCCCGGACGAGGAGATCACCCGCGACTTCGTGCTCGGCAAGGCCAGCGGCGAGACGGTGCCCGATCTCGTGCTCTGCGTCGCCGATTCCACCAATCTGCGCCTGACCATCCGCCTGCTGCTCGAGCTCAAGCGCACGGGACGGCCGATGATCCTCGTGCTCAACATGTTCGACATCGCGTCCCGCCGCGGCATCACTGTCGACGCGGAGCGGCTCGCAAAGGAGCTCGGCGTGCCCGTGGTCACCTCGATCGCGGTGCGCAAGGGCGGTACGGCCGATCTGCTCAAGCTGACCGACGAGATCTCGGCCAAGCTCGCCACTGAGTCGCAGGAGAACAGCTGGCGTGCGCTCAGCGTCAGCGAATTGCGCGCCACCCAGCGCGAGGCCGACCGCATCATCGCCAACTGTGTCAGCCTGCCTGCCAGGCCCGACACCTGGACCGCGCGGATCGACGCGATCGTGCTGCATCCGGTGGGCGGCCTCATCGTGCTCGCGCTGATCCTGTTCGTGATGTTCCAGGCGGTGTTCGCCTGGGCGCAGCCACTGATGGAGCTGCTCAACTCGGGCTTCGAAGCGCTGGGCGAATTCGTCCAGGCCACCCTGCCCGCCGGCCTGCTCCAGAGCTTCCTTCAGAACGGCGTGATCTCGGGCGTCGGCAGCGTCATCGTGTTCCTGCCGCAGATCATCATCATCTTCCTGTTCATCCTGCTCCTGGAAGATTTCGGCTACATGGCCCGCGCCGCGTTCCTGATGGACCGCATCATGGGCGGCGCAGGGCTGCACGGCCGCGCCTTCATTCCGCTGTTGTCGAGCTTTGCCTGCGCCATTCCCGGCATCATGGCGACGCGCGTGATCGACGACAAGCGCGACCGGCTGACCACGATCCTGATCGCGCCGCTGATGACCTGCTCGGCGCGCATTCCGGTCTACACGCTGATCATCTCGGCATTCATTCCGGCTAGGGACGTCTGGGGCTTCATCAACCTCCAGGGCCTCGTGATGTTCGGCCTCTACGCCACCGGCATCGTCAGCGCGCTTGCCGTCTCGTTCCTGATCAAGTTCTTCATGCTGCGCGACTATGCGCCGGCGCCGTTCATGCTGGAGCTGCCGGATTACAAGATGCCGCGGCTGAAATCGATCGCGATCGGGGTCTACACCCGGGCCAAGATGTTCCTGCACCGCGCCGGCACCACGATCTTCTCGATGATGGTGCTGATCTGGTTCCTGGCGTCGTTCCCGCAGCCGCCCGCGGGCGCGACCGAGCCAGCCATCGATTTCAGCCTGGCTGCGATGATCGGCAAGGCCCTGGAGCCGCTGCTCGCCCCCGTCGGCTTCAACTGGCAGATCGCGGTCGCCCTGATCCCGGGCATGGCGGCGCGCGAAGTCGCGGTCGCAGCGCTCGGCACCGTCTACGCGATCGAGGGCGGCAAGGAAGCGGCCGAGCAGATCGGCCAGGTGCTGGCGACGAAATGGTCGCTGGCGACCGCGCTGTCGATGCTGGCCTGGTACATCTTCGCCCCGCAATGCGCCTCCACGCTGGCCGTCATCCGGCGCGAGACTGGCAGCTGGACCTGGATGGCCGCGACCTTCAGCTACATGCTGGTGCTGGCCTATACGGCGAGCCTCGTGACGTACAACGTCGCGGTGGCGCTCGGAGCGGGATAGGCCCTCGCCAGATCAAAAATGCGAAAACAACCCCATGCACAGTAGACGGGGGCTGTGAAATCAATGACCTACGGATTATCCTAAATTCACTTGCGCCGTCGGGCAAAACAGCGGCATAATGGCACCATCGGCCCGCTACGGCATGGCGACCTTCTCGAAATGCTGAGCCCGGGCAACGGCCCGCTTCGCAAGTGTCCTCGAGGGCCTGCTCAGCCGGCGCGGAGCCGAACGAGCGATCGCGGCAGTGAGGTGAGAAACAGCACGACGCAAACACAAAGCAGGACGATGTCCTTGAACAGGAACTCGCCGGTCAAATTCCACGCCATCGGATCGGATGACAGGCTCCATTTCACGACCCCGGGCGTCGTGAAGAAGAACGACCAGGTTGTCGCGAAGGTCACGATGCCCATGAACGAACCGAGCGCAGACAGGATCGGGCTGAATGCGCCGGCCGCGAGCAGCGCCGCAATCACGAACTCGGAAACACCAAGAAAATAGGCCTCTCCCCTCAAGCCGAACACCGACAGCCAGGAGATGAACGGACTGTTCGTGATGAACTGGGCGATGCCCTCTGCCGATTGGAGCGTGAACTTCTGCATTCCAAACGACACGAAGATGATCACCATGACCCAGCGAAGGATGGCAAGAGGACGATAAGAACCCTCGCCATTCTCGGCGACGTTGAATCCGTTCATGTGACGATTCTCCCGGCTACGCGTTCTTTGATTTGCGAACGAAACGTCCGCTGCAGGCTGTACGGCGGGGGCCCTGCCGCGTTACCGGTGGCACGGGGTTCCGCCGATCACAGCCGCGTGTAATGGCGTCCCGTGACGAAAATCCTGCCGCGCAGGATGAGCTTGGTCCTACCCGTCCATGGAATACAGACAGGAGCACGATCGGCATCGTCGCTCTCCCGGGCCCGGCCAGTCACTGCGGGTCACTGCGTCCATTCTCCGATTCGCTCTCCGGCTCCGGGATCAGCACGGCCGGTTCGTCATAGCCTTTGCGGCTGCTGTAGAACACCAGCGCGTAGGATGGGTAGAGCGCGAGCGAAACCCATCATTAGCCACCGCGCCGAGCGGACGATGGGTTTCGCTTGCGCTCTACCCATCCTACGGGCTTTTTTACATTTGGACGCAAGGATGAGGCCGCCGGCGAGGCGGCCTCCGGCCGACCTTGGATCGATGTGCCTCAGCCTATCAAATCACTTGGCCAGCTACTTCTGGGCAACTACTTCGTGTAACCCTGGCTCGTACACCACCACATGGCGTCGGCCGAGGTCGAGCCATGCTCAATGACGTATTTTCGGCACGCTTCGTAATTGACGGCGTAACGCTTGGCACACGGGACCGGGGAAATGGTGCCCCCGCTCCAGGAACACTTGTATTGAGCATTGGCTGCCGGCATCGACAGGGTTACGACAGCGAGCCCGACGACGAGAAACGCGAAGGTCTTCATGACTATCTCTCCCAAATCCATGGATTAGCGAGTGATATCGCAAGTAGTACGATAGCATGCTTTCGATTGCGCGAGCTCGACGCATGCCCATTCGGGATCGAAGGGGTGCCTTGCGGAAATGCCGACTCTCACACCCAGGGCGTGGCCTTCGAAGGCGAAACGATGTTCTTCGCGCAGCGACGCGTGCTCTGGCAGGCCGGCGCCGGTCCACCGCTTCCTGCCGGGCCTGATCGAACGCGTTCTCGCCGGCAAGATCAAGCCGGCAAGGTGTTCGACCTGACGCTGCCACGGTCGGAGGTGGCAAGGATACCGCGCCATGGACGAGCGGCGCGCGATCAAGAGCTTGATTACCGTGTGAAGGGGGGACGACGCTCTGCACTCCGTCATCGCGAGCGCAGCGAAGCAATCCAGAATCTTTCCGAGGCGGCAGTCTGGATTGCTTCGCTGCGCTCGCAATGACGGCGTGGGAGGCAGCCTACCTGAAATACCCCAGCACGAGATCGACATCCGAGCTGCCTGCGACCGTGCCGTTCAGCTCGGCGTCGATGACGCGACGGCAGGCTTCGACGGCGGCGTGGTCGCCGAGATCGTTGGCGGCTTCCAGCACGAGCCAGGCGGCGTCCACCGACGCCTTGTCCGGTGCTCCGCCGCCGAGATCGGCGGTGACGGCATTGCCCAGGTTCTTCTTGCGGACGGCGGTGCCGAATTGAGGCAACATTGCAAATACTCCCCTTCGAATTCCGGGATGATGCTCAGTACACCCGACTAGTGGACCTGGAGCTCGGGCTGACGGCCCGCCGCATCGGCGCCCGCGCCGGTCTTGCGCGACTGATAGAACTTCAGGATGCTGCGCGAGGTCTCGATCTTGAGCCGGCCGTACTCGCGCTCGTTGTCCTGGAGCTCGCGCGCCGTGATCAGATGATCCTTGGCGCCGAGGAACAAGAGCGACATCGTCGTGTCCCAGGAGAATTCGAGCGCCTTACACAACACCAGGATCATCTCGCGGTTACGGTCCATCAGCGCGCGCTCGATCACGTCGACGGGCAGCGACGAGAGCAGCGACAGGCCGATCTGCACCTCGTCGAAGCGGTGCTGGCGCGCATAGTTCGAGATGGAATCCTGATTGAGGTTGCCCTGCCGATACTGCGTCGTGACCACGCGCTTGGCGACGAAATAGCTGCGCGAGGACGGGCCGAATTTGGACTGGAGATCGCCGGTGAGTTCGGTCACCGAGCTCTGGATCTGCGCCATCATCTCGGGCCGCTCGCTCTCGAGGCGGCGGCGCACGTCTTCCGACGCCTTCGAGATGAGCTGCTGGAAGATGTGGCGCGGCACGTCCTTGCGCAGGCCAAGCTGTTCGGCGAGAATCGAATCGCCCTCGGCGCGACGGACCATGTGCAACAGGCCCGATCCGGAGAAGCGCGCGCCGTCGTTCCTGGCAACCGACGTCACGACTTCCTGGTTACCGCGCTTGACCAGCACGTCGGTCACCGCTTCGCCGATCGACTTGCGCTGGGCGATCGCGAGCAGGTGCGACTGGCTCTTGGTCAGGGCACTCTCGACCAGCATCTTCTCGTCGAGACGATTGGAGTCGCGCAGCACGGGACCGGCGACCTCGATCTCGTCGTCGAGCGCGAGCTTTTCGATGACGTTGAGCGGCGCGTGATCGCAGGCCGCCATCAGCTCCGAGAGCTGCGCCCGCGCGGCGACCTCGATCTCTTCGGCGAGCCGGCCGATGACCTCGCCGAACGTGGAGATCTCGTCGTCGCTGTAGCGGCCGGTGATCAGAATATCGGTCGCGTGCCACAAAGCCTTCGCCCGGCTTTCGTCGGTGCCGCGCGCGATCGCGTCGTCCAGATCCTGCAGCAGCGATTTCGCCCCGTTCATCTCGATCACCCCAGTTCTTGGTAGCCCGTTGGCAGGCCGTCCCGCCGCTCTTGGCGCGACGCCGAATTCCTCTGGGAACCGACGCTAGAGATGAAACGCGAGAATTCAGTAAAATCGGCAAATCAGTTTTGCCGACGAAAATTCATTCAAATGCGAGGGAATGGATTTACCGGTGCGAAAGGTGCGCACTTTCCGTAGGACCCTAATGCCTGCTCCACGTCATGGCCGGGCTTCGTCCCGGCCATCCACGTACGGCAAGGCACGGAGAACGTGGATGCCCGGGACAAGCCCGGGCATGACGACCTTTATGGCCACGGTCGCGCTTGGCTCAACGTCACGGATTCTGCGGCGTCAGCACCAGCGGCGGCTTCGGCCTGGGCCTGGCGGGCGGCGGGCCCGGAGCCGGCTTCACCTCGATCGGCGGCGGCAGAGGCGCGGCCTGCTGGCTTGCGAGCGGCGGGCTTGTGAGTGGGGGGCTTGGCGCGGCGGGAGCGGCCTGCGGCGCCCGCGGCGTCGGCGCGGGCCGCGATTCCACCTTGGGCTTCGCCGGCATGCGGCGCGGATCCTGACCCGGCAGCGGCACATTGGCCGGCGCCTGCTCAGGCGCTGCATCTGGAGACACCAGCGTCGGCAGGGCAGCGGTGGCCGGCGGCGGCTCGCCGCGTTCGATGGCATCGAGCCGACGCGTCTCACGATCGATCGTGCGCACCGCAAGCCATGACGACAGCGGCGTGAGGTCGATGGTGCGGCTCAGCTTGTCGGGGGGCCCTGCCGCGAACAGCTGGATCTCCGGCGGCGCGCCGGAGAGGCCGGTCATGATTGGCGTCAGGCTGGCGCGGATGTCGGCCTGGTCGGCGGGAATGTCGTAGCCTCCGGAGACGATGGCGCGGGCGTTCTTGGCCTCGAGCGGCGTCGCACCGACGCGCAGGCGGCCGTCGCGGATCGTGAACGGGATCTGCGCCGAGGCGATCGCAATGCGCCCCGCCGACAGCGCGGGCTCGACGAGCTGCCGCAGGCGGTTGTCGTCGGCGACCTGGCCGCCGTCACTGGCGCGGATGGCGATCTCGAAGGCGCGCGGATTGAGGCCGCTGATTTCCGCGGATTCGAGCGTCACCGTGCCGTTGCCGGCGAGCGCGCCGGTCAAGGCCGCGACGCTGCGACCCTGGCTGGTCAGCGCCATCTGCACCGAGGCACGCCCCTTGGGCAGCGCGAGGTCGCGATAGCGCAGCGTCGCCGCATCGACATTGCTGAGCTCGATGCGCGCGTTCAGCGCAAGACCATTAGCGCCATTGCGCGCGTCGAGGCTCGCGGACATCTCGCCGCCGCCGAGGCCGCCCTTGAGTGCATCGAATGCGAGCGACTGCCCGTCGCTGCGGATCGTGCCGCCGAAGGGGCGCAGCTCGATGCCGCCCGGCAACGTTCCGCGCAGGGCCTGGAAGGCGACGCGGCCGCGCCAGCCGCTGACGAGCCCCGGACTGAACGGCTCGCCGGACTCATGCCCGGCCGCGCCGATCGCGATTGCGAGCGCCGGCGCAACGTCGAGCGAGTCGAGGCCGACCTCGCCGTCGACGCTTTTCTCCTGATCGAGCATCACCGAAAGATGCCCGCGCAGATGCGAGCCCGCTGCATTGCCGTCGAGATCGCCGAACGTCAGACGATTGCCCGAGAGCGTCAGGCGGGACGACAGGCTGACATTCCGCGTCGATTTGTCGGCCGGGCCGGTGCCGAGCAGCGGCGCCAGATTGACGTTGCGCACGCGCAGGTTCACGTTTCCCTTCGGCTCCGACAGCTCGACGCTGCCTTGCGCATCCGCATCGAGCCCGCCGCCACTGAGCTTTGCGTTCAATTGCAGCGGTCGCCGCCAGGCGCCGCTCAAGCGGCCTTCGAACTGCGAGGCGCCCTCGCCCGCGGCCACGACGCCATCGAGCCCGAGCAGCGCCAGCATCGCACCGGCCTGCGATGACGAGCCCTTCGTGTCCAACGTGAAGTCGCTGTTGCGCAACCTTTCGAGGTCGATGCCTCCGATGGCGGCCGCCGGGGTCTGCGCCGCCAGCGTCGCCGTGGCCTTGAGCTGCGGCGCGTCGAGGTCGAGCACGATTCGGGCATTGCTGCGGTCGGCATGCTCCGTGTTCCTGTCCAGGCTGAGATCGAGCTTGAGACGGGTCGCGCCGGGCAATGACGGGAGCGCATCGACGCGCGCGCGCACCGCGGGTGCAAACGGCTCGATCAGCGCAGCAAGTTCGCGCAGCGAATTGGCCGAGGATTTCAGTGCGAGCTTGCCGGTGGCCTTGGTGCGGTCGAAGCTGCCGCTCGCCTCCGTGGTCACGCCGCTGGCCTGACCGAAGCGCAGTTGCTCCAGCGACAGCGATGCGGGGCTGTAGGCGAGCTTGGCTGCGAACGGCCGCAGCTCCTGTCCAGCGGAGATCGCACGGCCGATAGCGAGCGAGAGTTTCGCCTCTTCCGGCCACTCGCCCTGCGGCCCCGCCAGCGCGCGCACGAAATTCGCGGCGGCATCGAGGTCGAGCCGGTCGGCCTTGAGCTCCGCGTCGATCCGCGAGCCTTTGCTCGCGCCTGATTGCATGAAGGCGATGCGACCTTCGACGGCGCCGCCGTCGATGTCGGCTTTCAGCCTGTCGATGGCGAGGTGATTGGCGGCGATGGTCACGTCGCCGGCGAGGCGCAGCGGCCGCGTGCTGCGGCGGCCGATTTCGCTGCGACCCTGGAGCCAGGCCACCAGCGTGTCCGGATCGGACGATTCGACGCTGAGCCGGCCGCTGAAACTGTCGGCGCCGGGAGCCGCGCCATTGAGCGAGAGCTGCGTCATGCCGGGCGCGCGCAGCTCGAACCGCCGGAAGGTCCAGGACCGTCCGTCGGTCTGAAGCTCGGCCGCGATGTTCTGAAGCGGACGACCGCCGAGCATGATCTGATCCGCGTTGAACTCGATCTGCGCCGGGATCGGCACCTGCGGGATCGCCGCAAGGCCCGCCCGCAGCGCCGGCAGGACGCGCTGCGGATCGGCATCATCCTTGGCCGTCAGCCTGTCGGCATCGACCTGCCGCGCCGACAGCACCGCGCGCAGCAGCGGCGAGGCGCCGAACCTGAGATCACCGACGCCGCCGAGCTTCAGCGCGGCGTCCTCCGTGCCGAAGCTCGCGTCGATCTGCTCGAATTTCGCGCCGGCCGGATCCGCCTTGAGCCTGGTCGCGAGCTTCCAGGGCGCCGGCCCCGCCTCGCCCGCCTTCTTGACCGCGGGCACGGCGAGCGTCAGCGCGCCGTCGAATTTCGGCTGGCGATTGTCGAAGGCGAGCACGCCTTCGAGATCTGCGAGGATGGCGCGCTCGCCGGGATCGATGTTGAGGTGCAGACGGGTGGCGCTGCCGTCGGCGCTCGGGCCGGAGGAGACGCGGAACGGGTAGCGCACCCCGGCAGCGCTGAAACTGCCGTCGCCCCGCACCGAGCCTGCCAGCGATCGCACGTCACCGGAGAAGGCAATGTCGTTCAATTCCAGCGTCGAGCGGCTGGCGGCGTCATGCAGGGCGATGCGGCCGGTGAGATTCAGCCGTTCGATGGCGAGGGATGCCAGATTGAAGGTGCCGCTCGCGATCGACGGCAAGTCGACCCGCCCGCGCGCATCCAGGCCTAGATCGACCGCCATGCCGCCCACCGAAAGCTCGGTGGCGCGCCATTCGCCGCGCATCAGGGAGCCCAGGCTGAACTCGACGTCGAGCTTGTCGGCGCGCAGGCGGCCGAGATCGTTGTTGCCGCCGAAGGTGACCTGGCGCAGCCGCAGCGTCGGCGCCGGCAGCAGCCGCGCGTCGAGCTCGCCCGCCACCCGCACCGGCACGCCGATGATCTTGCCAGCCTCCGCCTCGAACTGGGGCCTGAACTGGTTCCAGTCGATGTAGTAAGGCCCGATCAGCGCGGCCAGCAGCGCAATGATGAAGGCAATCGCCAATCCGAGCAGCGTCGTCTGCACGGGTCTCCCCTCGGCCAAAACCGGCCCGGGCCGAACCTGAGGGCCTCAGGCGCGCCGGAACAGCCCCTTATATAGGGGGAAGTGTGGCGAAGTCACAGCGACTGTTGCGCGCGGAGGTTAACGCTGGCAGGTCTCACCAGCTCGCCGGCAGCCGCTTCAGGCCACGCAGCACGAAGGTCGGCCGCCATTCCGGATTTTCGGCATCGTCGATGCGCAAGTCCGGCAGCCGCCGCAGCAGCGTGGCGATGGCGATCTCGGCCTCGATGCGCGCCAGCTGGGCACCCAGGCAGAAATGGATGCCGCCGCCGAACGACAGCGGCTTCACGTTCGCCCGGGTGACGTCCAGCCGGTCGGGCCGATCGGGATAAATCGCGGGATCCCGGTTGGCCGAGCCGAGCAGGCACAGCACGCTCTCGCCCTTGGGAATCTTCACCCCGCCGAGGTCGACATCCTCCAGCGCGACGCGCCCGGTCATCTGCACCGAGGAATCGTAGCGCAGGAATTCCTCGATCGCGCCCTCCATCAGCTCCGGCCGCGCCTTGAGCAGCGCCAGCTGATCCGGATTGCGGTGGAGCGCGAGCAGGCCGTTGCCGATCAGGTTGACCGTGGTCTCGTGGCCTGCGCCGAACAAGAGGATGATGTTGGCGGTGAGTTCCTCATTGGTGAGCTTGTTGCCGTCCTCCTCGGCCTGCACCAGTCGGGTGATGAGGTCATCCCCGGGAGTGCGGCGGCGCAGTTCGAACAGCTGCTGGAAGTACATCTGCGCCATCAGGTTGCCGGCGTTGCCCTTTTTGATCTCCTCCGCAGACAAGGGCACGGGATCAAGCAGCCGCCCGCCGTCGCGCGAGCTCTTGTAGAAGACTTCGCGGTGCTCCTCGGGGATGCCGAGCATGTCGCAGATGATGGTGACGGGCAGGCGGAAGGCGAAATCCTCGATCAGGTCCATGTGGCCGCGATCAATCACGGCGTCGATGGCCTGGTCGACGATCTCCTGGATCCGCGGCCGCATATCCTCGACCCGGCGGGCGGTGAACGCCTTCACCACGAGGCCGCGCAGGCGGGTGTGGTCGGGAGGATCGGCTTGCAGCATCCAGTAGCTCATGCTGCGAAACACCGGCTCCTTCATGATCTCGGGGCCGTAGCGTCGCGTGGTGCGCTCGACGAAATCCTTGCCAAAGCGCTTGTCGCGCATCACGAGGCTGACGTCGGCATGGCGGCTGGTGACGAACTGGCCGAACGGCGTCACATGGATCGGATCGAGGGTGCGCAGCCGGTCGTAATGCGGATAGGGATCGCGGATGAAGTCCGGCGAGAGCGGGTTGAACAGCGGTCCGCCGCCGGCGCCTTGCACGTGCTCGTTCATGGTGACCTCAGATCGGTTGCCGCATGAATCGAATACGCCGGGCAGCCCCTCACGCGCAGCGTAACCATCCCTGAATTATCCAACTAGATACATTGTTGTATCGAGTTGCAGTCTGCCCTAACCTGCGCCGATGTCAAGGGTGAGAACGAGACCGACCAGGGACGACACGCGCGACAGACTGTTCGAGGCGGCCGCGCGCGTGTTCGAACAGGACGGCATCGGCGGCGCCAGCATCGAGGCGATCGCGGCGGCGGCGGGTTTTAGCCGCGGGGCGTTCTATTCGAACTTCAAGAGCAAGGACGAATTGATCATCGCCATGATCGAGGATCATGTCGAGCAGTCGATCCGGCGCAACATGGACATCCTCGCGGAGCACGACAATCTCGACGATTTCATCGCGGCGCTGAAGACAATGGATCGCAGCCGGCAGGATCCGCTCGGCCGCTCGCCTCTCCTCCACATGGAGATGATCCTGTTCGTCGCACGCGCCGAGAAGCGCCGCCCGGAGCTTGCCAAGCGCCTGCGTGCGCGGCGCAAGCTGGTCGCCGACATCGTCGAGGCGACGTTGAAGAGCAACGGGCGCAACGACAATCTGAACCCGCCCTGGATGGCCTCCATCGTGCTCGCGCTGGAAGACGGCTTTCGCCTGCACCGGCTGATCGATCCGGAGACGACGCCGGCCGACAGTTTCCTGCGCGCGATCACGGATCTCAGGCGCAGGACGGGATTGGCGTCGGACTAGCGAAGAGCGACCCGAGTCAGCGAGCTGCGAGATTTGTCGCAGGATCGGACAAGGCATGTCCGCTTTGGGAAAGACGTTTCGATCCGCCCGGCGCCACAAACAAGCCCATCGCTCGAATCCGAAGGTTCCGTTCTGCCTCAGCTCCCGAACGGTGCAGCCACACCGACGTCCGTTGTCGATGTCCTGAGGGCGGTCGCCGGTCTTCCGCCCAAGGCGCGCGCGAGCTTTTGCTGGGGCCAATGCGTTCGTGGCACCTATGCCCCCTCGGATCAGGCCAAGGAAATCACCAAGTCCCGCAGCTTCACCATGCCCTCCCGGGTGCTGGCGCGTTTCTCGACGGACGGTGTCTCCGCCAACGCGGTCGATACTGACGGCCGCTCGCTGCGCGGCTTCAGCTTCCGGCTCGGCAGTGGCGATCACCGTTCCGAGATTCTGACCCAGAGCGCCCCGGTTCATTTCGCCAGAACGCCCGACCAGATGCTGGCTTTCCTGCAGGCGCGCATGCCGGGACCGGACGGCAAGCCGGACATGGCCCGGGTCGAGGCATTCTCCGCCGCCAATCCCGAAACGTTGCGCCAGGCAGCCTACCTTGCCGCAAATCCGCCGCCGGCAAGCCTTGCCTGCACGACCTATTGGGGCGTGCACGCCTTTCCCGCAACGAACGCTCGGGGTGAGACACGGTTCATCAAGTTCAAGGTCGCGCCGGTCGGCGAAGAACGCAGGTCGGCCGAGGATGCGACCAAGTCCACCGGCTTGCTGCGCGATCTCGAATCCCGGATCGCGGCGCGCGACGTCAGGTTCAGCGTGATGGCGCTGCTGGACCGTCCCGGCGATCCCGTCATGGACGTGACCATCCGTTGGCCCGACGAGGATGGCCGCGAACCGGTGCGCCTCGGAACGATCGTGATAACGGGCACTGAATCAAACGAAGCGTGCGACGCGGCCGTGTTCAATCCAGCCAATCTTGCCGAAGGCATCGGCCATCCGCCGGACGAGATGTTCGCGGCACGGCGCGCCGCCTACGCCATCTCTCGAAGGTGCCGCTGAGCGGTGGAGTCACGTTTCGCCGTCCGGCACGCCCTGCGCCTCACGGCGCCACATTCCCGGGCTGATGCCGACCAGCGAGGAAAACACCCGGGTGAAGTGGCTTTGATTGGCGAACCCGGCCGATATCGCGATCTCCGCCAGCGACAGGTCGCGCACCGTCATCAACTGCTTGGCCGTGTCCACGCGCTGGCGGAGCAGCCATTGATGCGGCGGCAGGCCGGTGGAGACGCGAAATGCGCGCGAAAAATGACTGACCGAGAGATCGAACTCGGCTGCGATCTTTTCCAGTGAAAGCTTGCCGCGAAGATCGGACTCCAGCCTTTCGCAAGCCCGCTTGACCTGCCAGGGGGCAAGGCCGCCACGCGCCGGCTCGGCGGCGCGCCGCAATCCGCCGTAGGTCGTCGCGACATGTGCGGTGAGCGCGAGCATCATGTGGTCGATGAAGAGCTGGTTGGCCTCTTCAGGCTGCCGCAACGCCGCCAGGAACGACGCGCCGAGATGGCGGATCGTCACATCGTCATGGCCGACGCCGGGCTGATAGGCGAGCTCATCGATCCGCAGCGCGCCGCTTTGTCTCGCCATATCGTCCAACGCCGAACGGGGCAAATGGAAGAACAGGGAATGGAAGGGCTTGTCGATGACGTAGCGCGGATCGCGTTTCAGGTCGTACAGATAGGTGGCACCGGCGCGGATATCGCGCTTGATCACGCATCGGCCGCGTTCCCAGCACTCGCAATCAGCGAAATCGCGGAATTTGAGGCTGACGAGATAGGCATCCTCCGGGGGCATCGACTCGGAAAGACGCGGGGTGGGATGATCATTGCGGGTCTCGGTGACCGCGAGCTCGGCGCTGCGCAGCGAACGCGTGACCAGAGTTGGCGGCGCATCCTTCAAATGCAAAAAACGTTCGAACTTCTGCGCAAGGGCGCCCGCCTGTGCCATGGGAATGCATCTCAAATGTGAGGAGACTGGGGAGCGGATACGCTACACCAGACCATGTCGAATTATCCGACATCGGCAAGTGACGGTCCAGACTTGCGCGTCGGAACGCTAGCCCCGTGACTCCTCGCCGCAGCTATCGTCACGAGACGTTTTCACAAGAGATTTCAACGGATTCTGATGCCTCTTGCGCGAGCTCCGTTCAATGCCTCGACAACGCCTCGCCCGCCGATCGTGCATTTGTGAAAGCGCGCGCCTGCTTTGAGCATTCGCCACCGGCTGATCAATCCTGAGACAACGCCGGCCGACAGCTTCCGCGATCACGGAGTTGCGGCGTCACATGCCCTCAAATGCCACAAGTGCTCGCGAAGCTGGCACGACTACGTTCGTCGGGTCGGCACCGAATAGCGTTTGCAGGAAACGCCATGCGCGACTGGTGAGTTGCAGCCGCTCGCTACTTCTTCTTTGCAGGTCCGAAGTCCGGCTGCCACGCGACTTCCTTGCGGGACCGGGCCGCGGCGATCACCTTGGCCTTGCCCTTCTTCAGCTTCGGAACGAAGACCGCTGCTACTCCGGCCTTGCTTTGACCTCCGGCAAGGGCGGCTTGCGCTCGAAGGGCTTCTTTTTCGGCGGTGCGGGCAGCAATCCTTCCCTGATCGCCTGCTTCCGGGCGAGCTTGCGGGCGCGGCGAATGGCCTCGGATTTCTCGCGGGTCTTTCTCTCGGACGGCTTCTCGTAGGAACGGCGCTGCTTCATTTCCCGGAAGACGCCCTCGCGCTGCATCTTCTTCTTGAGAACACGGAGTGCCTGCTCAACATTGTTGTCTCTGACGAGTACGTGCAATTTGTTCCTCCTGGCCCGGGCTGCGAACGCGACACGTCCTGCACGGCAGCCAATTGCGCAGGAGCTTCATTGCGATTTTTGAGGATAGTGACGGCGACTTTGTCGCGGCTTCGCGCGAGCCGATCTGCCTGTCACGGCGAGCAGCTGGTGGCGTCAACGTGACCACTGTCGCGCAGCGCTGTCAATCGATTACGTCCCGCTTGAAGCTCGACGGACACATGCAGGGCACCTCGATCGGAACGGAAGAACCGGCGCGCAGAAAACAAACCGGCTTCGCTCCTTGCAAAACCACGAAAATCATATATGTTGAGGCCGTTCGATTAGCCGCTGTGCCTTGTTGAATGCGCCCGCGGGCTCCTTTTCCAATGTCATCGACGAAGTTGAAGATAGCTGCGTGATTGTCACGCGGGATGCGCTTGTGCGCTTTGGAGAAGAAATGACGACAGGTACAGTCAAGTGGTTCAATGGCCAAAAGGGCTTCGGTTTCATTCAGCCGAGCGACGGTGGCAACGATGTGTTCGTTCACATCAGCGCCGTCGAGAGAGCTGGTCTTGCTGGTCTCGGAGAGGGCCAGAAGGTCAATTTCGAGATCAAGACCGACAAGGTGCGAGGCAAAGCGAGCGCTGAGAACCTGTCGCTGGCCTGATATCGTGGCGCCGTTTCACGGATGTACTGAAATGGCTGCTCCGCCCGCTCAATCCTGGGATTGAGCGGGTTTTGGCCGTTGTGGATCCGGGTGAGCGATGAGCACCAAGAAACCGGCAGAGCCGTCACCCGAAAGCATCGCGCGTTCCGATCGCAAACGCCTGGCCGCCGAAGAGGGCGCGAAGGCGTTGGCAGATGTCGAAAGGCAGGCCATCGAGGTTCGCAAGAACATGGCGCGGCTCCGAGAGGTACGCGAGGCGAAGCAAGCGGCTGATGAAGCTCTTCGAACAGCCTTGCCGGCGCCAGTGCTCAAGAAGCGTTCGAGGAAGCCGGTGCGATAGTCGTATTCAACACCGCCGGCGAAATCTGAAGAGCCGATCCCATGCCGGAGGGTGCAGATCGTGCCTAGAATCAAGCCCGACCACGGAACCATCACGTTCTTTCTCGCGTCCGGCGCCAATCGGCAGATGTGCCGGCTTGCCACGACATTCAACACGCAGAAGCAGGCCTTCAGTTACCTGCAGAAGCATCGAACGGAGTTCGAGCGTATGGCCCGGGCCCGCCTTGCTTCAGGGGACCTCGAAGACGGGATTGTCGTGCTTTCGATGCTCTAAAGCATGATCCGGAAAAGTGCGCAGCGGTTTTCCAAAAGGACCATGCTTGAGCAACAACCCAAAGCGCGATCTCAATTGACCTGTCGAACTCTCTCGCGGAATGAATGTCGCGCTCGAGACGGGACCGCTCGCATCCCGAACAATGATGGCCAGGCCGTCGCTGCCGTCGAACGGCTCAAGCTGCTTGGCAATATCAGCGAGATACGGCGCTGCCTCGATCTTCGCGGGCCGCCGGCTGCCCAGATCCAAACCTTCTTCGTCTACGACGCGCGGTTCCGCATCCCGGATGTCAAACTAGAACTGCGACGCTAGGTCGTCCTCTCGGACTGGCTTCGTCGTTCAGCTTCCCTCGCCAGCCGTTCAGCTTTCAGTCGCTCCCGATTTTCGTGGAAGGCCTGCTCCGCTTTCTCGTAATCAGTCGCGGGCTTCGTCGCCGGCTGTTTGAAGTGGCTATTCGCCTCGTTCGCTGCATGCGATTGGGAATGTCGTCTCATTGCACCTCCTCCATGTCGCTGGTAGTTCGAATTCCTCCGGTGTCGGCGGCTTCCTGGTGCTCAGCCGATTCTCGGATCGGCTTGCCGCGCTTGGACCGATCAATTCGCACGCGATCGAACTCCTCGGGGCCGTCGAGCAGATCCCGCTTGCGGACCGCCCTATCCTCCGCCGTCGTCCTCGTGTCGCCCATGCGATCGATCGCATCGCCAGCCATTTTGCGAGCGCGCCGCTTCTGGCGATCGGTATCCGTGTACAACGCAAGCCCCAGTTCCACCAAGCGGCTTATTGCCTCGGACAGGCTGGGCTTGTCGCTCTGACAAGCCATCCATGCCGTGATGGCCTTGAGCTGCGGTTGCGAAGGTCGAAGGCCTGCCGCTCGGACGGTGGCGCTGCTTTGTGGTCTTTTCATCGGGCCCATGCCGTTTGCAAACAGGACATGGCGCGGTGCTCCTTCGGCGGATGTCGGGGACCAAATCGCCGGTCGTCAATGCGTTCCTTATCGGCTGCGAATATCGCCCGAGGGCAGCTACGCCGACCGCTTCACCGCATCCCCGCCCGCCGGCGCAAGGTCAAGCCGCGTCAGCATGGTCCTCGCCTGCTCCGCGCAGTGGTCGATCAGCCAGCGCTCGAAGGCGACAGGAGGCAGCGCGGGTGAATAGAGGAAGCCCTGGACGATGTCGCAGCCGAGTTCGGCCAGCGTCTTGCGCTGCCCCTCGGTCTCGACGCCCTCGGCGACCACGGTCATGCCGAGACCCTGGCCGACGCGGACCACCGCAGTTGCGATCGCGAGCGCGCCCGCGTCTTTCTCGATGTCGCGCATGAAACTGCGATCGATCTTCAATTCGCGGATCGGCAGATGCGCGAGCCGGCTCAGGCTGGAATAGCCGGTGCCGAAATCGTCCACCGAGAGGCCGACGCCGAGCTCGCGGATCGCGTTCATCGTCTCCAGCGCTGCGACGCCGTCCTGCATGAACGCGCCTTCGGTGATCTCCAGCATCAGCGCGTCCGGCGGCAGATCGTATTCGGCCAGGATGTCCTTGAGCCGCGCCGCCAGCGTGACGTTGCGGAAATTGATCGGCGACAGGTTCACCGAGACGCAGGGAATGTTGAGCCCTGCGTGGCGCCAGCTCGCCATCTGGCGGCAGGCCTCGCGCACGGACCAAAGGCCGATCTGCTCGATCAGGCCGCATTCCTCGGCGAGCGGGATGAACTTTGCCGGCGAGACGTCGCCCAGCACGGCATCGCGCCAGCGCGCCAGTGCCTCGACGCCATGGATCGCGCCGTCGCAGCTGCGGATCTGCGGCTGGTAGCTGAGACTCAGTGCGCCCTCCGCGATCGCGCGGCGCAGCGCCGCGATCAGGGCCAGCCGCTGCTCGGCGAGCACGTTCATCTCGGTACTGAAGATGCGATGGGTCGAGCGTCCGGCCTGCTTGGCCATGTACATGGCGGCATCGGCCTGCTGCATCAAGGTGTCGATATCGGTGGCGTGATCGGGATAGAGGCTGATGCCGATGCTGGCGGACAACGGCATCAGCTTCGATCCGAGCCGGAGCGGCCGCGCCAGTGCTTCGGCGAGATCGGCCGCGACGCGCTCGGCGTCCTCGGCGTTGCGTTGCGGCAGCAGGATGACGAACTCGTCGCCGCCGAGCCGCCCCAGCATGTCCCCGGGGCTGATATGCTCGCGCAGGCGCTGCGCGAGTTGAACCAGGAGCTCGTCGCCGGCGGCATGACCGAGCGTGTCGTTGACGTCCTTGAAATGATCGACGTCGAGGAAGGCCAGCGCGACGTGGCTGCCGGTCGGGCAGGCATCGATTGCGGTGGTGATCAGGTGCCGCAGTTGGGCGCGGTTCGGCAGGCCGGTGAGGATGTCGTGATAGGCGAGCCGCGCGATCTCGGCGCGCGCCTCCTTGCGCTCGATCGCGAAGGCGCCGAGATTGACGCAGGCCTCAACGATGCGCCGGTGCCAATTGCTCGGCTCACGCGGCTCGCGGTAATAAAAGGCGAAAGTCGCGATGACGCGGCCGTCCTTGGCCTTGACCGGGGTCGACCAGCAGGCGCGCAGGCCGATCGCGAGCGGCATCGCCTTGTAAGGCTGCCAGCGCGGATCGGTGTCGAGATCGGCCGCCAGAACCGGCGTACCGTAGAAGGCCGCGGTGCCGCAGGAGCCGACATTGGGACCGATCGCGATGCCGTCCAACGCGCGGGAATAGTCCTCAGGCAGGCTGGGACCACCGAGCGGATGGATCAGGCCGGCAGCATCGACGTGGAGCAGCGAACAGACGGCGTCGGGCGCGATCTCCTCGACGCGGCGGCACAGCCGGTCAGCGATCTCGCCGATCGGCACCTCGTCGGCGAGTGCGCTCATGATGAGTTGCTGAAGCGAACGCAGCTGCTTGGTCTCGGTGATGTCCTCGAGCAGCGCGAAGATATGCTTGACCCGGCCCTTGCCGTCGCGGAAGACGTCTATCCGCGCGGAGACCCAGATCTCCTCGCCGTCCTTGTCGTAGACGAGTACGTCGGCCTCTCCACGCTGGCCGCCACGCATCAGGCGCGTGACGAGCTTCGCGAGGGCCTTGCGATCGGTGTGACGACCGGCAACGAGCTCGGCGACGGGGCGACCTGCGGCCTCCTCGCTGGTATAGCCGAACAGCGCCGTGAACGCCGAATTGACGTAGACAATGTTCTGCTCGACGTCGGTGACGATCACCGCGCGGTTGGTCTGGTCGGAGACGGCGTGGAGCAGCCCGATCCTGACGCGTCGCTCCGCATCAAGAGTGACATCGCGTGCGAACACGATGCGATGGGTCGCGCCGGCAATCGTCGTTGATGACATCGCGACCTGCACCTTGATACGACTGCCGTCGCGCCGCACGAGGCTGATCTCTTCGCGGAAGTCCGCGGTCGCGCCGGCCTCGAGACATTTGAGGGTGAGAACGGCGGCGTTACGGCCGAGCACCTCGGTGGCAGCGAACTTCCAGATCCGCTCCGCGGCAGGGTTGAAGTGCGTGATGCGATGCGCGTCATCGACGACGACGATACCATCGTCGGCGCGTTCGACCGCGACGCGCAGCACGTCCGGCATTTCGGTCGCAAGACAATCGGAGGCAGGCATCGTTAGACCCGGACGTCATCGGGAAGAAGTGGCACTGAACCGACGCTAGCGCTCCGATGGTGTCCAAGACGTTCTTGCAGGCCCGCAGCGCCACGCCAAGACACGACATGCTTAACGTTCTCCAAAGAAGGAACGAACAATGCCGTGATTGAGAAAACCTACTCCGCAGTGCCGCCGGGGAGCTTGTGCAGCCGGCCGGCCACGGCCCGCACCTTGCCGGGGGCCGCCCGCCAGATCGCGAACGCCGACAGTCCGCTCATGACCGTCGCGATGGCAAAGGCAAGCGTGTAGTCGCCGGCACGATCATAGAGGAAGCCTGTCACCCACGGTCCGGCCGCACCACCCGCCAGCGCCGCAAGCATGATCGTGCCGAAGATGCTGCCCTGATGCTTGCCCTGGAAAATCTCGAATACCACCGCCCCCATGATCGAGGTGAGGCCGTAACCGAGCGCGCCTTGCACGAAGACCATCACGTAGACCAGCCACAGCGACGGCTGGAATTTCAGCGCCATCAGCGCCGCAAAGCAGATCGCAAAGCCCGCGCAGCTGATCGCCCACACCCATTCTCGCCCGATCCGGTCGGAGACATGGCCGAGCAGGATCTGGCCGGGAATACCGAGCAGGCTGACCATGCCGAGTGCCCACACCGCAACGCTGGGGCTGAAGCCGATGTCGAGCAGGAACTTGGTCTGGTGCACCTGCACCGCGTACCAGATGTAAAGGCCGCAGAAATAGCCGAGCGCGATCCACCAGAAACGCGCGGTCGCGACGGCTCGCTTGAGCGTCCAGTCGATGCGGACCCAGACCGGATCGACGACGTTGGAGACCGGCCGGGCTGCGCCCCGCACCGGGGCGGCATCGCCGTCCGGTTCAAGGCCGATGTCCTCCGGGCGCTTGTGCAAGAGCAGATTGACCGGCGCCAGCACCATCAGGACGAGCAGTCCCATCGCGGTGCAGGCGGTGCGCCAGCCGGTCTGCTCGATCATGTGCTGCACCCAGGGCAACAGCGTCACCGAGCCGATGCCGACGCCGGCGAAAGCGATACCGATGGCGAAGCCGCGCTTGCGGATGAACCAGTTCGGCAGGAACAGCGACTGGCCGGAATAGCCGAGACAGACGCTGCCCGCACCGACCATGACGCCGATGGTGACATAGAGGTGCCAGGGCGCGCTGGTCAGCGGTGCCAGCAGCAGTCCGCCACCCATCAGCACGACACCGAGCTCCATCACCGCGCGCGGACCGGCGCGATCCATCAGGCGGCCGATCAGCGGGCTGACCACGCCCGACACCACGAAGCCGAAGGAGAAGGCGCCGGCCGTGACGCCGCGCTCCCAGCCGAATTCGGAGATGATGGGCGGAAAGAACAGCGAAAAGGCGGTACGCGCGTTGACGCCAATGGCCATGGTGACGAAGGTCACGGCGACCACCACCCAGCCGTAGAAGAACGGAAGCCGCATGTTGTGCTGTTTCATCCCTAGACGTTCCTTCGGATCATCCGGGGATGCTCTGGTCAAGCGCTTTTTCGCGCATGCCACTTTGAGCCGCAGCGCAACCGCGCCTGGGAGCGGTGTCCCCGCAGCCATCCTTCGAGAGGCCCGCTTGATGCGGGCTCCTCAGGATGAGGACAGAGTGTGTGGCAGCAGTTCAACAGGCACCGGTGCTGCTTAGCCTCATCCTGAGCTCAGCGCGGCGGTCGTTTCGAAGGACGAGGCGCGCGCTCAGGCGGCATCGAGCTGTGAGGATTTGACCGGCGCGTCGAACAGGATCCGCTCGATCGGCTGCGGGCGGCCGAACAGATAACCTTGCGCAAAATTGACGCCGAGCGCCTTCAGCCGCTCGAACTCCTCGGAAGTCTCGATGCCCTCGGCCGTGACCGACATGTCCAGCCCGCGCGCCAGTGTCACGATCGCGGAAATGATGGCGGAGCTGCGCGGCTGATGCGTGAGGTTGCGGATGAACGACTTGTCGATCTTGATCTTGTCGAACGGGAACGCGGTCAGGTAGCTGAGCGACGAATAGCCGGTGCCGAAATCGTCGAGCGCGAGCTCGATCCCGATGCTCTTCAGCCGCTCCATGAAGGCGTGGTTCTCGGCGGCGCGCTCCAGCAGCACGGATTCGGTGATCTCGATCTCCAGCCTCTGCGGCGGCAGGCCGGAATCGGCGAGCGCCGCGCAGATCATTTCGAACAGCTCGGCTTCCTTGAACTGGATCGGCGACAAATTGACGGCGACCATGAGATCGCAGGGCCAGCCGGCGGCGTCCGCGCAGGCGCGGCGCAGCACGAATTCGCCGAGCGGCACGATCAGCCCGGTCTCCTCTGCAAGCGAGATGAACTGGTCCGGCGGGATCAGTCCGCGCGTCGGATGCCGCCAGCGCACCAGCGCCTCGAAGCCGCGCCGTACGCCGCCGAGGGCGTCGACGAACGGCTGGTAGTGCACCTCCAGCTGACACTGCGCGATGGCCTCGCGCAGATCTCCCTCCAGCGTGTTGCGGGCCTCCAGCTCGGCCGACATCGCCTCGTCGTAAATGGTGAAACAGTTGCGGCCCGCCGATTTCGAACGGTAGAGCGCAAGATCCGCCTTCTTCAGGAGCTGCTCCTGATCGCTGCCGTGGTCCGGCGCGATCGCGATGCCGATGCTGGTGCCGATCTCGACGCGGTGTCCCGGCAGCAGGAATGGTTCGCTCACGAGCTTGGCGATCTGCGCCGCCAGCTCGGTCGAGCAGGCACGTTGATCCTCGCCGGCTTCCTGGATGATGGCGAATTCGTCGCCGCCGAGCCGCGCCAGCACGTCGTTGGCGCGCATTGCGGATTTCAGCCGCTGCGCCACCTGGCGCAGCAACGCATCGCCGGCTGCGTGACCAAGTGAGTCGTTGACGTTCTTGAAGCGGTCGAGGTCGAGCATCAGGATCGAGAAGGGCAGACCCGTCACGTCCGACTGCCTGTTCATCTCGTCGAGCCGGGTGAGGAAGAAGGCGCGGTTCGGCAGTCCGGTGAGTATATCGGTCTGGGCAAGCTCGAGCACGCGCCGGTTCGCCTGCGACAGCCGCCGCGAATTGCGGCTTGCGAGCATCAGATAGGTCGACAGCGACAGCGTCAGCAGCATGCCGACGATCAGCACCGCGCCCGCGCGATCGTAAGTCGTAGCCAGCGGACCACCGGCGGTTGGAACCGCCCGCACCTGCCAGTCGGCATCGCCGATCTTGAGACTGCCCGACCATTGCACGGCCCGCGCGATGTCTTCCATCGACCGCGGCGCGGCGGCGGACGACGAGTAATCCGGCAGCGTTTCCTCCAGGTTGGCGATCTCCGCCGTGAAGGGCGGGTAGATATTCATGCTGACCGCGGGGCTTGCTCCGGTGGTCACGCGAATGGAGTGGATCAGCAGCGGCAGGTCGAAGATGCCGACCACGAAGCCGGCGAGATTGCGGCGCCGGTCCGCGATCTCCTCGCGTGACGTGCCCTTGGCGTAGACGGGAATCGCGACGAGGACGTCGGGCACCCGGCCGCCCCCCTGCTTCGGCTCGAAGAGGCGCGTGCGAATGGCTGCGACCTGATCGTTGTCGCGGGCGCGCTCCAGCACCGCCCGGCGCTCCGGAACCGTCGCGTAGTCCATGCCATAGACCGACGAAGTCTTCGGCCGAGTCGAGTAGAACACCGGAAAATACTCGTCGCTCTGCGGCGCGACGGCGAAGCCGTCGCCCTGGAGCGACTTGATACGATAGCCGGATACGCCGTCGGTGATCGCCGCGGCCTCGTATTCCGCGCGCTCCTTGCGGTTGACGCGCGGCAGCCAGGCAATGCGCAGCATGCCGGGATGTCGCTCGAACAGGCGGGCGCTGAAGGTCTCGAATTCGCTGCGGGTGACTTCGTCGCTGGTCGATTCGAACAGCGTGCGCAGTGCGAGCAGCCTGGAGATGTACTCGTTCGTACCGTTCTGCATGACGGTCGCTTGGGCCGAGGCCGCGTTCTCGAACTCGATCCGATTGACGCGATCTTCCCACCGCGCTACGGCAGCAGCGCCCACGATCGAGAACAGAAGGCCGATGCCGACCGCAACGAGCGCAGGGCGATAGAGCCCGAGCAGCGGCGCGGCACGCCACCATCCCCTCATACGCCCCCGATCCTGATCGTTCTGATCGCGACCGCTCATCTTTGATCCGCAAATCCCCATGGGTACGGCGGCCCGAACTTCTGGTTGAGCCGCCGGTGCGACTATCGGGCCAGGATCGGGGTTAAGAACTGCCCAATTTCGGAAACCGGACCGCTGCGCATCGCGCAGCTTAGTTAACGATTGCCCCGAAAGTTGCGGCAGAGTGGCAATAACTTACCGGTTTTCCCCGAGGCTTACGGACCGTGGCCGGGCACAAATTAGCGTCCTGTTTAGCCCGCTCGACCTATCGTTTCCGGAACGCCTCCTGCATCCGGCAAGCATCCTCATGGCACGATCGCCGTTCGCGACCTACGTCGGCTTGACCATTGCGCTGCTCGCCGCAGCGACGCATTCCGCCAAAGGCGACGAGGTCGGGGTCGGCGAGGACGCGATCCTGTTCGGTCAGGCAGCAGCGCTCGAGGGCCCCTCCTCCACGCTCGGACAGCGCATGCGGCAAGGCATCGTCGCCGCGTTCACCGAGATCAATGCCAAGGGCGGCATCCACGGCCGCAAGCTCCAGCTCGTCAGCCGCGATGACGGCTACGATCCCGACCGTTCGGTGACGCAGACGCTGCGCCTGATCGAGAACGACAAGGTGTTCGCGCTGATCGGCGCGGTCGGCACGCCGACCGCCATCGCGACAATTCCGATCACCAGCACCAGGAACATTCCCTTCATCGGCCCCTTCAGCGGCGCCGAATTCCTCCGCGACCTCGAGCTTCCCAACGTCGTCAACATCCGCGCGAGCTACGGCGCGGAGGCCGAGGCCTGGGTCAAGCACCTCACCGAGGATCGCCGCTTCACCCGCATCGGCATCTTCTACCAGGACGATTCCTTCGGCCGCGACGGTCTCCTTGGCGTCAAGCGCGCGCTTGCGAGGCGCGGCCTCGAACTCGCCGCCGAGGGCACTTTCGAGCGCAATACCCGCGCGGTCGCCGCAGCCTTGCGAGTGATCAAGCGCGCCGAACCCGAAGCCATCGTCATGGTCGGGACCTATGGTCCCTGCGCGGAATTCATCAAGCTGGCGCACCGCGGCGGCTTCTATCCGGCCTTCGTCAACATCTCCTTCGTCGGCGCCAACGCGCTCGCGGGGGAGCTTGGCCCGGACGGCGAGGGCGTCATCGTCTCGCAGGTCGTGCCTTTTCCCTGGGACCGCTCGCTCAAGCTCGTCGCCGACTACCAGGCGGCGCAGCAGGCGTTCGATCCGACGCTGACACCGGACTTCGTGTCGCTAGAAGGCTATATCTCCGGCCGCCTCGCGGCCGCGGCACTGGAAAAGGCCGGACCGAAGCCGACACGCGCAAGCCTATTGCGCACCATCAACGATATCGGCCGTTTCGACATCAGCGGCACCACCGTCACCGTCGGCCCGCGCATGATCGACGCGCCGCCGAAGGTGTTTTTGACGGTGATCCAGAAGGACGGGTCGTTCAGGGCGGTGGATCGGCTGTAGGGCGCGATAGCGCATGCAAGTGCTGGAGGACGTCATGCCCGGCCTGTCGAGACTTGTCCATGACGATGTGGAAGCTTCAGTGCGCCGGGCGCCGGATCCGCCGCTTCACGGCCGCCGCGTCCACCGATCGGCATTGACGGCGCCTTGAGGGACCTCGCCTTTGACGATGGCCTCGACTTGCCGCACGGTGTCCAGCGACTGGTATTCGATCGCCTGCGGCGTCAGCCCGCCGACATGCGGCGTGGCGATGACGTTGGACAGCTTCGCCAGCTCGGGCGTGGGCATCTGGTCGGGTGCGCGGCCGACATCCATCGCCGCGCCGGCGATGCGGCCCCCGCGCAGCGCGCGCGCCAGTGCGGCTTCATCGACGAGATTGCCGCGCGAGAGATTGACGAAGACGGCATGCCTCTGCATGCGCGACAGCGCCGCTTCGCCGATCAGGTTCTCGGTCTGCTCGTTGGCGACGGCGAGGCAGACGACGTAATCCGATGCGGCGAGCAGCTCGTCGAGCCCGACCTGGCGAATGGCGCTGTCGCTGACGGTCGCGAAGGGATCGGCGACCAGCACCTCCATGCGCAGCACTTTTGCCACTTCGGCAAGATAGCGCCCGATGCTGCCATAGCCGATGATGCCGATTCGGCTGCCGGCGAGCTGGCGGCCCATCCGCGCCTCCGCCTTGCGACCGGCCTGATAGTCGGCAGTGGTCCGCGACACCCCGCGGGAGAGATCGACCATGAAGCCGAGCGCGAGCTCGGCCACCGCCTGCACGAAGCCGGGTCCGGCGCGAGTCACGAGCACGCCGGCCTCCGAGGCCGCTTCCACGTTGACGTTGCGGATGTCGACGGCGCAGCGGACGAACGCCCGCAGGCGCGGCAATTGCGCAAAGATCTCGCCGCGGCCCTCGGTCATGCGATCGGCGACGATGATGTCTGCGTCCTTGGCGGCGCGTACCAGGCCGGCTGCGTCCAGCGGGTCATCGCCCTCGTGCAGGATCACCTCGGCGGCCGCGCGCAGGCCGTTCACGCTGCGATCGCCATAGTAATTGCGCCGCATCTCCGGGGTGTGAGCCAGCAGGACCTTCACGGCAGCCCCCTTCAGTAGCCGAATGCCCGCGGCAGCGCGGTCGAGAGCCACGGCACGAAGGCGATGACGAGCAGGCAGAGGAACAAGAGGCCGAGATAGCCCATGATCGGCTTCACGGTCTGCTCGATCGGCACGTTACCGATCAGGCAGGCGCCGTAGAGGCCAAGTCCCAGCGGCGGCGCGAACAGGCCGATGCCCATGGCGATGACGAGCACGACGCCGAAATGCAGGGGATCGACGCCGAGCTGCACGGCGACCGGCAGCAGCAGCGGCCCGAAGATGATCAGGGCGGCCGCGCCTTCCAGCACCGAGCCCATCACGATCAGCACTGCGATCGCCAAGAGGATGAACAGCCAGACGCCCGAGGTCTTGGACAGGCCGAGCATGAAGTCGCCGACCGCATGCGGCACCTGCTGCAAGGTCAGCGTGAACGCCAGCGACTGCGCGGCGGCGACTATGAACAGCACGAGGCCTGCGCGCGTCGCCGCCTGCACGAAACTGTGCGCTGCCGATTTGAAGCCGAGCTCGCGGAACACCACGCTGCCGACGATGAGCGCATAGGCCACCGCGAAAGCCGATATCTCGGTCGCGGTGGCAAAGCCGCTCTTGAAGCCGAAGAAAATCATGAAGATCAGGCCGAACGAGGCGATCGCGCCGCTCCACAGACCCGACACCGGCATTTGCGGCTCGACATCCTCCGCCTCCGCCGGCCGCTTGCCGAAGATGATGGACACCGCGATCAGTACCAGCGCCATCAGCGCCGACGGCAAGAGACCCGCGACGAACAGGCCGCCGATCGACAGGTTCGCCACGAAGCCGAGGATGATCAGGTTGATGCAGGGCGGAATGGTCTCCGCCATCACCGCGGAGGCTGCGAGCAGCGCCACCGCGCCGCCGGGGTTCTGCTTCGAGCGTCGCGCCGCCGGGATCAGCACCGAACCGACCGCGGCGACGTCGGCCATCTTCGAGCCGGAGATGCCGGAGAACAGCACCATCGAGGCCACCATCACGACGTTCAGCCCACCGCGCATCCGGCCCACGGCGCGCTGCAGCAACTCGATCAGCCGCACCGACATGCCGTTGGCTTCCATGAGATAGCCGACCAGGATGAAGAAGGGGATCGCGAGCAGCACGAAGTTGTCGATGCCGCGTGCCATCTGCTGGGCGAAGATGACGCCGGGCAGCGCGCCCTCGACCCAGATGAAGATCAGCGCGGCGAGCGCCAACGCAAATCCGATCGGCAAGCCGCCGAACAGGGTGGCGAAGAAGCCGGTCAGCATCAGCATGCCCGCCGACGGCACCGACGACGGCGACAGATGATCCCAGGCGAGATAGAGGCCGGTCACGGCGATGATGGCAACGAGGCCCCTGACGATCTCGGGGAGCGGCCTCGCGCAGAGATGATCGATCGCGAACACCGTCATGAACAGCGCGCCGATGCCCATCGGATAGAAGGTCAGCTCCAGCGGCAGGCCGGAGCCGGTGGTCTGCCCCGACGTCAGCGAGCCCAGCTTGACGGCGTTGTAGGCGACGTAGCCGGAGATCACCACGATCAGCAGCGCGCTGGCGGCATCGACCAGCGTGCGCAGCCGCACCGGCAAGAGATCGCGGAAGAACGACACACCGACATTCTCGCCGCGCGCGAGCGCGCTCGCCGCGCCGAAGAAGGCCGAGCCGACCATCAGTCCGCGAGCAACGTCGTCGGACCATTCGACCGGCGCGTTGAAGAAGAAGCGCAGCAGCACGGAGGCGCACACCACCACGAGATCGGCGGCCAGCAGAATGGCCGCGATCGCATCGCTGAGCTGAAGCAGCAGGACGATGCTGCCGTGGCGGCCGCCCGAGAGGGGCACGGCAGCTGTCATGGTCATGTCAGGCTTGCGTCGCGCGGATGATGTCGATGACGGCCTTTGAGCCAGGCCGCGCCTTGATGAAGTTCTCGGTCTGCGGCTCCACGCGCTTCTTGAACGCCTCGCGGTCGCATTCGGCGACCGTCACGCCCTTCTCGGTCAACGCCGCAAGCGCCTCCTTCTCGACCACGAGTCCATGGGCTCGGGTGTCGGCCGCGGCCTTCTTGGCGGCATCGAGGAAACCCTCGCGCAGCTTCGGATCCATGCGATTGTAGGTCATGTCGCTGAAGTAGATCGCGAGCGGCGAAAAATTGTGCTGCGTCAGCGCGTAGAACTTCGCCGTTTCGAAGAACTTGCTGGCCAGGATGGTCGGCGGATCGTGCTCGAGCCCATCGAGCACGCCGGCCTGCAACGCCGTGTAGATCTCGCCGAAGGCGAGCGGCGTCGCGGCCGCGCCCATCAGGCGCAGGCATTCGGTGATAACGGGATTTGGCAGGGTGCGGATCTTGAGGCCGGCAAGATCCTCCGGCGTCTTCACCGGCTTCTTCGCCAGCACGCTGCGAGAGCCGAAATTATAGGCCCAGGCGATGATGCGGATGTTGCCGCCCTTGAGCAGCGCATCCTCGATCGGCTTGGCGGCGCCGGCATCGAACGCCTTGGTCTGCTGCGGGAAGCTCGAGAACAGGAAGCCGAGATCGAAGGTGCCGACCAGCGGCACCAGGTTGGCCGAGATCGATGAGCCCGACACCATGAGATCGATCACGCCGAGCTTCACCGAATTGATGACGTCGATTTCCTGGCCGAGCTGGTTGTCGGGGAAGAAGGTGACCTCGACCTGCTCGCCGAGCCCGTTGCCCTTCAGGTTCTTGACGAGATTGTCGTAGTAGACGCGGCCGTTGGCGTATTTGGGATCGTTCGGCAGCGAGGAGGAACACTTCAGCTTCAACGTCGCAGCTTCCGCGCGGCCGATGATAGCGGGAGAGAGCACCAGGCCGGCGGTGGCCGCCGCCGACGACTTGATGAACGCGCGACGGTTCACGGGCACGATGGTCATTGAGCGGTCTCTCCCCGATTCTTTTTGTTCGATGCGGTCGTTGCCGCAGCCAGTTGCGCGGACTGTATGGCCAAAGCGACAGCACAGGCAAGCATGGCGCCGGCCATCGCAGAACGGCGCGAGACGCCTGCCCGCAGTCCACATGCAGAGCAAAACGACGACGAATCCCCGGGGATTCCTTGCGGTGGTCGGCCTGCGGCCCGCTCTGCGAAAGACATCCTTTCGCGAGGACATGGCATCAATCCAATTGGAGCATGGATCAATGCGCGATTCACATGGATGAACTCGGAACGATGCTGTTCCGCTCCGGCGATACCCTGCCCCATTTTGCCGCGGCCCCTGCGTGATCCAGCGCACAGACGGCTCGTGGCGCAGACGTAGAAAAAGTGACATCATCGCGCGCATTGCCGATCGAGGTGACACCATGCGTCGTCCGACATTTTCCAATTTTCTGCTTGCATCCGGTCTTCTTGCGCTCACGCAGTTGATGACGCCGACCGGCGCCGCCGCCGAAACGCGGCTTGCACTGGTCATCGGCCAATCCGCCTATCGCGCCGTGCCGGAGCTGCCCAACGCCGCCAACGACGCCAAAGGCATGACGGAGCTGCTCGGCAACGCCGGCTTCACCGTCACCACCGCGGCCAATCTGGCGCAGAACGAGATGCGCGCGGCGATCTCGGATTTCGCCGGCAAGGTCAGTGCCAGCGGCAGCGATACCGTCGCGCTGGTGTTCTATGCCGGCCATGGCCTGCAGATCGACGGAGAAAATTATCTGGTGCCGGTCGATCTCGACCCCAAGCGTGAGGCCGACATTCCGCTTCAGGGCGTGCGGCTCAACGACCTGCTCAACACGCTCGGCGCGCTGCCGACGCGGGCGCGCATCTTCATGCTCGATGCCTGTCGCAACAATCCGTTCCCCGCGCTCAGCGGCGCCGGCCACGGCCTTGCGATCGTCGACACCAAGGCGGGCGCGCCCGGCTCGTTCATCTCCTATTCGACCTCGCCCGGAGCCGAAGCCGAGGACGGCAACGGCACTGACAGCCCCTACACGGCGGCCGTGCTGACGGTCGCCAAGGAGCCCAATCTGCCGATCGAGGAGATGTTCAAGCGCATCCGCGTCGCCGTGGCGCAATCGACCGACGGCCGGCAGATTCCCTGGGAGAGCTCGTCGTTGACCACCGACTTCAGGTTCTTCGGCGAGGGCAGCGGCCAGACGTCTTCCCTTCCAGACACAGATTCGATGGCGCTTGCCAGCGGCACGCGCAGCCTCGAGGACTGGCGCAAGGAATTGCAGGGCAAGCCTGCCCCGGTCGCCTATGAACTCGTGATCACCGAGGACACTGTGCCCGCTTATCAGGCCTATATCGAACTCTACGCACAGGACGCCCGCACGCCGCGCCTGCGCAGAGTGCTCGAGCGGCGGCGGCAGATGCTGGCCTGGGAGCGCGCGACCGCGATCAACACACGCGCCTCGTTCGAGGCTTATCTGCAGAACTGGGACAACAGCGATCTCGCGGCAACCGCGCGCAGGCTGCTGCTCCGCGTGCAGAACCGCAACTACGCCTTGCCTGTGGCCGCCGCGACGACGCCCGTCGCGGTCGCGATGACGCCGACCTGCCCGTGCTCGACGCCGTCGCCGCCGGCAACGCCCGTCAACCCGAACGTCGCGCCCGCCATCAAGAAGCGCGTCGACGAGACCCCGCCGAAGCGCAAGGTGGTCGAGACGCCGCCCAAGCGACGACCGCCGTCTGACCAGGTGATCTACGAGCGCGCTCCGCCGCCGGATCGCGGCCCGCCGCCCGAGGCTGTCATGCAAGGCATCGGCGTCGGTGTTGGTATCGGCCTCGGCGTAGGAATGGGCAGCCGCGGCGGCGACCATTATCGCGGCGATTACCGCAGGTACTGAGCCGGTCCGTCACAAACACGACATCCGCGCTCGCGCCAAGCGCGCGAGCCGTGCGACAGGGCCGGATAATCCCGCTGCACGGCCTCGCGAACCCAGCCCGCCTGGATCGCGCGCGACAATACCTGCGCGGCCTTGATGTCGTCAGCCTTCATGCAGAGGTCGACGATGCGACGCACCGCATCGTCGCGCATCAGGTCGTCGAAAATCTTCATCGCGATCTCCATCGCGGCGCGGGCCGCGCGTTCATAGCGCTCGCGCTCACGCTTGCCGGTCTGCCCGGAACCTCCGACGTTTTCGGCGCTTGCCCTCGCGGCCTGGCAGATGTTGCGGATCTGGTCGGCCGCCTCGATGTCGCCGATCGGCGCCTGGACCGGCTCATCCCAGATGTCGGCCGGCTGCCGCCTTGCGAACCACTTCATGATTGCCCCACCCGTGATCTTTGATGGCTCGCAGCGTTCAGGAGATGCGGCGCGGCCCGATCGCCTCGAACTGCGCCTTCTGCTCGTCGTTCAGCGTGGCGTAGAAATCATCGAGCGCCGCGCGCACCGACTTGATCCCGTCCAGCATCACGTCGAGCCGCTTGCGGATCGCGGCCATGCGTGCCGGCGGTGTCATCACGTCATTGGGCTCGCAGGCCGCCTTGAGCGATGCGCTGACTCTGGCGCTGGTATCCTGGAGCACCTGCAGCGCCGCACGCTGGGTGTCGTTGGGATGCAGCCTCTCCTCGATCGTGGCGCCGGGCCAGTCGAACGCCGCGGACGCGCTGCAATTCTGCACCGACGACCGGCCCGCATTGTTCGATGCCGTTGCACGACGCTGATCGTCAGCCAGCGCATTGAAGCGCGCCTTCTGCTCGTCGTTAAGCGAACCATAGAACGTGTCGAGTGCGGGCTGGACCAGATCGACCGCCTTCTGCATGGCTTCGACACGCTGCTGCATCGCCGCGAGCCGGCCGGGCGCTGTCGCTGCGGCCTGGGTCGGACAGGACGTGCGGATCAGCGCCGCCGCGTCGACCGAGGCATTGCCGAGCGCGTCGAGAGCGGCGATTTGCGCATCCGTCGGCTGCACCGCGGCCGCGATCTGATCGATCGGCAAACCGACGATGGCGCGCCGGTCGCTGCCGCAGAGCTGATCGAGCGATGCGCTGCGCGCCCGCCGTCGTCCCTGCGGCTGCTGCGGCAGATAGGCCGACAGGCGATCATAACCATAGGGGCCGAAGATGCCGGCATATATGTCGGGATAGCCGTAGCCCCAGAAGCCGAGCCCGTCACCCCAGATCGTGTAATCATAGAAGTCGTTGTAGGCGAACGGCCAGAACAGCGGCCCGACCCAGCCATAGCCACCGCCCGGGTGCTGCCACCATCCGCTGCTTGCGCCGCTCCAGCCCGCCAGTGCGGCTGCGGCCGCGAGTTGCGCGCGGGCTGCCGGATTGCTGATCAGCCGGCCATTGCGGAATGCGCTGGCGTTCAGGGCATTGCGGAAATCCGCAGGGCGGATCGCTGCATTGCGGATCTGACCGAAATTCGGGCCGCCACGTCGGGCACCGGTGGTGAACCGCATTCCGCGATGATGCCCGCCGCCATGTGCATGCCCGCCGCCGTGACCGCGGAAATGGCCGCCGCCGTGATGACCACCGCCATGCCCGCCTCCGTGGCCGCCGCCATGTCCGCCTTTCGCCAGCGCCGCGCCAGCCAGCATGCAGGCAAAAGCCACCGCCGCAATTCCAAGGACCGGTCGCACCGTCGCACCCTCCCGCGCAAGCCCTGCCATTGAGGCATCGGAACTTGGCGGGAATTGGAACCGGCGAGATTGCCGAAAGTTCCCGATGCCTTGCGGCGCAGGCCTTATGCCTCCGGCACGATCTTGCCGGGGTTGAAGATGTTGAGCGGGTCGAGCGCCTTCTTCAACGCCCGCATCGCGTCGAGCGCCTCGGGGCCGAGCTCGGCCTCGAGATATTTCTGCTTGCCCTGTCCGATGCCGTGCTCGCCGGTGCAGGTGCCGTCCATCGCCTGCGCGCGCTCGACCAGGCGATGCATGAACTCCTCGCCGCGCGCCATCTCCTCGGCGTCGTTGGTATCGCAGACCAGCGAGCAGTGGAAATTGCCGTCGCCGACATGGCCGACGATCGGCGACAGCAAATTGAGACGCTTGAGATCCTCCTCGGTCTCGCTGACGCAGTCGGCGAGCCGCGAGATCGGCACGCAGACGTCGGTCGCGACCACGCCGATGCTGTCGCCGGGCCGCAGCGCCTTCACCGACCAATAGGCGTCGTGCCGCGCCTGCCAGAGCTTCGTGCGGTCCTCGGGCTTGGTGGTCCAGGAGAAATCGCCGCCGCCGCATTCCCTTGCGATCTCGCCAAACGCCTTGGACTGCTCGCCGACCTCGATCTCGCTGCCATGGAATTCCATCAAGAGCAGCGGCGTCTCCGGCAGCGTCAGCTTCGAATAGGCGTTGCAGGCTTTCACCTGCGCGGCATTGAGCAGCTCGATGCGCGCGATGGGAATGCCGGTCTGGATCGCCAGGATCACGGCCTGGCAGGCCCCGTGCACGGTGTCGAACGAGACCGCGCCCGCCGCGATCGTCTCGGGGATGCCGCGCAGGCGGATGGTCAATTCCGAGATGATGCCGAGCGTGCCCTCGGCACCGACGAACAGATGCGTGAGGTCGTAGCCGGCCGACGACTTCTTCGCGCGCGTGCCGGTGGTGATGATCTCGCCGTCGCCGCGCACCACTTTCAGCGCCAGCACGCTGTCGCGCATGGTGCCGTAGCGCACCGCATTGGTGCCGGAGGCCCGGGTCGAGGCCATGCCGCCGAGCGAAGCATCCGCGCCGGGATCAATCGGGAAGAACAGGCCCTGGTCGCGCAGATGCTCGTTCAGCGCCTTGCGGGTGACGCCGGGCTGGATCACGCAGTCGAGGTCCTCGGCATGCACCGCGAGGACCTTGTTCATGTCGCGCAGGTCGATCGAGATGCCGCCCGCGGGCGCGTTGACCTGGCCCTCGAGCGAGGTGCCGGTCCCGAACGGAATGACGGGGACGCGGTTCTTGGCGCAGATCCGCACCACGTCCTGGATGTCGGCGGTCTCCTGCGCCATCACCACGCCATCAGGCGGCTGATTGGGGATCCAAGTGGTGGTATGGCCGTGCTGCTCGCGCACGGCCTGCGAGGTGATGAGGCGGTTGCCGAAGCGTGCGGCAAGCTGCTCCAGCGCGCTTGCGAGGGCTTTCGGCTCCGGCCGCGGCGGATTATTGGTGATGGTCGTACCCACGGAATTCCTCCCGACAGAAGAACCGTGGCAAAGGACATAAAGCCGGTCAAGTCAAGCGACCGGACGCATAGCTAGGGAATGAAGCATGCCGGAGACTGCCGCCACCGCCCCGAACGCCGAGCCGTTCCGTTCGTCGATCATGCAGATCGAGCCGCAATGGATCGACTATAACGGCCACCTCAACATGGCCTATTACAACGTGATGTTCGACCGCGCGATCGACCAGCTCTGGCTCGAGCTCGGGATGGGGCCGACGTACATGACGGAGCGAGGCAACTCGAGCTTCACCGCCGAGTGCCATGTGCGGTATCTGCGCGAAATCCATCTCGGCGATCCCGTGCGGATCTTCGTCTGGCTGCTGGAGGCCGACGACAAGCGGCTGCACACGTTCGAGGAGATGCGGCACGCGTCAGAGGGCTGGCTGTCGGCCACGTCCGAGAACATGTCGCTGCACATGGACATGACGGCCCGGCGCGTCGCGCCGTTTCCGCCTGACATCCGCGAGCGTATCGCTGGGGTCACAAAGACCCACGGCGCCGTGCCGCGGCCTGAGGGCATCGGCCGGAGCGTGGCGATGCCCGCGAAGAAATAGCAATTCGGATGCCGCCTGATCGTGGTTCACCTCTCCCCGTCGGGGAGAGGTGAACACGCTGCGCTATATCCGGTTGCGACCGCGCGCCAGGCCGACCACGGCCGAGACCAGGAACAGGACAACCGCGATGAAGAAGATGATCTTGGCGATCTCGATCGAAGCGCCAGCGATACCGCCGAAGCCAAGGATGCCGGCGATCAGTGCGATAACCAGAAACGTCACAACCCAGCCTAGCATGGTCAAACCCTCGTCTTGATGTTGTCTGCGTCGACGCGGCTGGCCGCGCCACCTGCCCTGACAATCTCGACGCGGGAACGATGGTTCCGGCCCATGCGGGAGCGAAATTCGCGGCCCGTGCTGGAACAAATCGGCCTGCCGCGCACGTGGAAAACCTGCCCCCGGCGCCCCATATAGGCTCCAATCCCTGTTATGAAGGCTCCCTTCCGTCACCCCGCGGTGCCATCGTGGGGCCAATGATTCGCATGACCGAGCCGAGCAAGATCACAAGCGTACCCGACCACCAGCCCGCAGCCGGCGGCATCGCCGCGCGTGCGCGCGCCTCGGTGGGTCCGAAATACCTCTCCGGGCTCAATCCGGAGCAGCGCGAGGCGGTGGAGACCCTGGACGGCCCGGTCCTGGTGCTGGCCGGCGCCGGCACCGGCAAGACGCGGGTCCTGACCACGCGCATCGCGCACATCCTGAGCCAGGGCCGCGCCCGTCCCGCCGAGATCCTGTCGGTGACCTTCACCAACAAGGCCGCGCGCGAGATGAAGCACCGGCTCGGCCAGATGCTCGGCCATGCCGTCGAGGGCATGCCGTGGCTCGGCACCTTCCACTCCATCGGCGGCCGCATCCTGCGTTTCCACGCCGAGCTGGCGCAGCTCAAGTCGAACTTCACCGTGCTCGACGTCGACGACCAGGTCCGGCTGCTCAAGCAACTGCTGCAGGCCGAGAACATCGACGACAAGCGCTGGCCGGCACGGATGCTGGCCGGCTTGATCGACGGCTGGAAGAACCGCGGCCTGATGCCGTCGCAGGTGCCCTCGGGCGAGGCCGCTGTCTTCGCCAATGGCAAAGGCGGCAAGCTCTATGCGAGCTACCAGGAGCGGCTGAAGATCCTGAACGCAGCCGATTTCGGCGATCTCTTGCTGGAGAACATCCGGATCTTCCGCGAGCACCCGGATATTCTCCGGCAGTACCAGCAGCGCTTCAAATACATTCTGGTCGACGAGTACCAGGACACCAACGTCGCGCAATATCTGTGGCTGCGGCTGCTGTCGCAGGCGCCGTCTTCCAACTCGTCATTGCCGGGATCGACCCGGCAATCCATCGATTCTTTGCAAGATGGATCACCGGGTCTCGACGCTTCGCGTCGGCCCGGTGACGACGACAATGATGATGTTGCGCTGCCCGCTGCGAACGAAAAGTCCCACGTCAAAAACATCTGCTGCGTCGGCGACGACGACCAGTCGATCTATGGCTGGCGCGGCGCCGAGGTCGATAACATCCTGCGCTTCGAGCACGATTTCCCCGGCGCCAAGGTGATCCGCCTCGAGCGCAACTATCGCTCGACCGGCCACATCCTCGCCGCCGCCTCGCATCTGATCGCGCACAATGAAGGCCGGCTCGGCAAGACGCTGCGCACTGAGGATCAGGACGGCGAAAAGGTCACGGTGACGGGCTCCTGGGATTCGGAAGAGGAAGCCCGCGGCATCGGCGAGGAGATCGAGCAGCTGCAGCGCCAGGGCGAGAAGCTCAACGAGATCGCGATCCTGGTGCGCGCCTCCTACCAGATGCGCGAGTTCGAAGACCGCTTCGTCACGCTCGGCCTGCCCTATCGCGTCATCGGCGGCCCGCGCTTCTACGAGCGCGCCGAAATCCGTGACGCGCTGGCGTATTTGCGCGTCATCAACTCGCCGGCCGACGATCTCGCCTTCGAACGCATCGTCAATACGCCCAAGCGCGGTCTGGGCGATGCCACCGTGCAGATGCTGCACGACCATGCCCGCAAGCGCCGCATTCCCCTGTTCGAGGCCGCGCGCGCGGTGGTCGAGACCGACGAGCTGAAGCCGAAGGCGCGCGGGTCTTTGCGCGACCTCGTCGCCCAGTTCGACCGCTGGCGCGCGCAGCGCGAGGTCACCGCGCACACGGACCTCGCCCAAATCGTGCTCGACGAGAGCGGCTATACCGAGATGTGGCAGAAGGACCGTTCGGCGGACGCTGCGGGCCGGCTGGAGAACCTAAAAGAGCTCGTGCGCTCGATGGAGGAGTTCGAGAACCTGCAAGGATTCCTCGAGCACATCTCCCTGGTAATGGACCGTGAGGGCGGTGCCGAGGACGACGCGGTGTCGCTGATGACGCTGCATTCGGCCAAGGGCCTCGAATTCGACAATGTATTCCTGCCGGGCTGGGAGGAAGGCCTGTTCCCGAGCCAGCGCACGCTGGACGAACAGGGGCGCGCCGGCCTCGAGGAGGAGCGCAGGCTCGGCCATGTCGGCCTCACCCGCGCGCGCCGCCGCGCAAAGATCTATTTTGCGACCAACCGGCGGATCCACGGCACCTGGTCGACCACGATCCCGTCGCGCTTCCTCGACGAGTTGCCGGCGGCCAATGTCGAGATCACGGAATCCAAGGGCGGCTCGGGCTGGGGCGGCACCGGCGGCTACGGCACCTCGCGCTTCGACGACATGGAGGCGTTCGGCTCCAGCTATTCGACGCCGGGCTGGCAGCGCGCCCAGGCCAATCGCAACCGCGGCAGCGGCCGCAATGGCGGCGGAAGCGGCTTCGAGGAGGAGGCCACCACGTTCTCCTCCGCGTCGTCCTCACCCGATTTCGGCAGCTTCTCCTCGCGCCGCCGCGGGCCTCTGACGATCGAGGGCGAGCTGGTCGCCAAGTCCACAGGCACGACCTCGGAGTTCTCGCTCGAAGACCGCGTCTTCCACCAGAAATTCGGCTACGGCCGCGTCACCAGGATCGACGGCAACAAGCTCACCATCACCTTCGACAAGGCCGGCGAAAAGAAGGTCGTGGACAGTTTCGTGCAGCGGGCGTGAACAATCCTGCCATGGCTCAGTACGTTGCCATCATCGAGGACGCCGATCCGGACTCTGTCAGCCTGTGGTTTCCCGACCTGCCCGGCTGCATTTCCGGGGGTGACGATCTCGAGGAGGCGCTGGAGAATGCGCCCGAAGCCCTCGCGTTCTTTGCCCAGGAGCTGACCGCGGACGGCCGCCAGCTTCCCCCGCCGCGGACGTTGGACGAGCTCAAGGCCGATCCTGATTTTGCCGACGATCTCGGGAAACACACGGCTGTCCTGATCGAATGGCCGCCCCGCGATGCCTCGGAGTGAGGACTGTTCGTCGCACTGGCCGGACTCTCGACAGTTCTGGCCCGAACAGCCCTTGACCATCGCGAACTTCCCCGTATCAGATAAACCCATGTTCCGGGGCTCCATCACATTGATCGTGCTTGCATTGGGGATGCCGTCGCTTGCGGCGGCGGAGACCATGAGCTTTGGCGATTCGATCGGAAAGCTGGCCGCGAGCTGCGGCGCGGAAATCGTCGCCAATTGCCGCGGCGTCAATCCGGATTCGAACCGGCTGAAGGAGTGCCTGTCGCGCAACCGCGACGTGCTGTCCCCGCAGTGCGCGAGCGACTATCTCGGCGTGTTCGACGCCATCCAGAAGCGCGTCGCCGCGCGCGTCACGGTGGCGAACGCCTGCCAGCGCGAGATCGTCAAGGTCTGCGGCGGCTCGACCAAGGAGACCAGCAAGTCGGTCCCGTGCCTGGTCTCGACGCCCAAGGGCATCAGCAACAACTGCCTCAAGGCCGTCGACGACGCGGGGTATCGCTGATGCGCGCGACGAGACCGTTCATTGACGGAGCGATCGTTGCGCTGGGGCTCGCTCTGCTCGCGGGCACTGCCGGCGCGCAAACGGCAGCGCCGACCCGCGACGACATCGTCGGCAAGCTGAACCATTTCGAAGAAGCCGCCGAGGTCGATCTGCCCGCGCTGAAGCAGCAGGTGATGGAGCGCGCCAAGACCAGGATCAAGAACGATCCGGGACCCGTGAACCGGCCGCTGATCGCGCCCGACCTCGCCAAGCTGCCGGCCTTCAATGCGCAGATCCAGTTCGACACCGACACGCCGATCATCCAGCCGGCCTCCTACCAGACCGTCGGCCGGATCGCGGATGCGCTGGTTCATTCCTCGCTGCTGCCCTACACTTTCCTGATCGTCGGCCACGTCGAATCCAATTCGAAGACGCGCGAGGCCAATGCGATCCTGAGCCAGCGGCGGGCAGATGCGATCCGAGACGTGCTGGTGAACACGTTCAAGATCTCGACCAAGCGGCTGCATCCGATCGGCCTCGGCGAGGAGCAGTTTCTCGACCGGGCGAAGCCGACCTCGGCCGTAAACGGGCAGCTGCAGATCCTGACCTATGCCAAGCTGCCGGAGGAGCCGCGTCCGGCTGCAGCCTCTGCGCCTGCGGCTAAAAAGCCCGCCAAAAAACGGTGAGCGAACGCGGTTCCGCGGCTGACGGAACCCTTTGAAGTGCTGACGTTTTGCAGCCTGTCCGGGGCGCGCCAACACGGTTTGACGCGACAATAGTGCCGGTTTGTGCACCGTCCGGTCCAGTGCTATAGCCACTGTTCGCCCTTCCCGACCCCATGCTGCATGAGACCAAAATGGGTGGCTTTTTCCAGCGCCAACTTGCCGTTTATGTCGAGTACCATCGCGACCCCCGCAACACGGCGATGCATGTGGTCGGTATTCTCCTGCTGTTCACCGGCGCCGTGCTGCCGCTGACGCTGGTCAGGCTTCCGCTCTTCGGTTTCGACGTCAGCCTGGCGGTGATCCTGGCTTTGCCGGTATTGATCTATTGGCTGCTGCTCGACGCGGCGCTCGGGCTCGGCATTCTGGCCGTCTCCATCGTGCTGTTTTCGGTTGCGACAACCATTGCGGCGCAAGTCAGCACCGCGACGATGTGGGCGATTTTCGCCACGCTGGTGGTGCTCGGCCTCGCCGCGCAGACCATCGGCCACAAGGTTTTTGAGGGCCGCGAGGCCTCGTTGTTCACTTTTCCTTCGCATCTTTTGCTTGGACCGATGTTCGTGATGGCAAAATTGTTCATTGCCTTGGGCTTCCGTCGCGACCTTGCCGCGATTCTGGCGCCTCTTCCGACCAATTCCCTTTCGACCCGATAACTCCAAAAGCGAACAGCAACCTTCTGCATGGCTCTCGTCCTGGTTACCGGTGGCAGTGGCTTCATCGGACATCATCTCGTCGAAGCGCTCCGCGCCCGTGGGCAGCGGGTCCGGGTTCTCGATGTCCGCGTGCCGACCGCAGCGAACACGGACGCTGAACACGTCCACGGCTCGGTGCTGGACGGCGCCGCGGTCGATGCTGCGATGGCCGGTGTCGATCAGGTCTATCATCTCGCCGGCCTGCCCGGCATGTGGGTCGCCAACAAGCAGGACTTTCACGACGTCAATTGCCGCGGCACCGAAATCGTGCTCGCGGCGGCAATGAAGCGCGGCGTCTCGCGCTTCCTGCACTGCTCGACCGAATCGATCCTGTTTCCCTATTCCGACCTCAAGGGCGTTCCCGCCGAAGAGGCGCTGCAACCGGCCGACGCGATGCCCGGCGCCTATACGCGCTCGAAGTCGCTCGCCGAGCATCATGCCGCAGAGGCGGCGGCCACGGGCTTCCCTCTCGTGATCGGCACACCGACCATGCCGATCGGCGCTGCCGACCACAATCTGACGCCGCCGACCGCGATGCTCTGGTACTTCCTCCAGAAGAAGGTGCAGCCGCATCTCGACTTCCTGGTCAACCTGGTCGACGTCCGCGACGTCGCCATGGGCCTCGTGCTGACCATGGAACGCGGCCGCCTCGGCCAGCGCTACATCCTCGGCGGCGACTGCGTCCCACTCGGGCGCATCCTGCGCATGATGTCGGCGATGAGCGGCCGCCGGCAGTTTCCGGTCGTCGTGCCCGGAAAGATCGCCGAGCTCTCCGCGATCATGCTCGAATACATCGCCGATCACGTCACGCGCCGGCCGCCCAACGGCACCGCCGAGGGCGTGCGCATCGCGCTCGCCGCGAGCGACCTGTCGATCGGCAAGGCGCGCACCGAGCTCGGCTATTCGCCGCGTCCGATCGAACCGGTCTTGCGCGAAACCATCACCCATCTGCTCGCCCGCAACGGTCAGCAGCCCTCCGGCGCCATCAAGCATCACGCGCTCTCCTCGCGCGCGAGCTGATCGCTCCGCCCAACGCAAAGAACCTTCATGTCCTTCGATTTCAGCAAGCTTCTCTCTGTCGCCTGGGGTGGCTGGACCACGACCTGGCCGACCGAACTTCTGGCTCTGCTTTGGCTTGCCTTTCTCGCCAGCTGGGTCGGCGCCTCGTTCTGGCAGGGGCGGACCAAGAAGCAGGTCATGACGCTGGAGTCGCAGCGCTATCGGCTGCCGATCCTGGTCGGCGGCATCCTGTACACGCCGTGGGTTGCGGAGATCATGGGCTGGAAGCCGCTCTGGGTACTCGACAACACAGGCATCGCCGTCGCAGCGGTCCTCTCGGCCGCTGGCATTGCCTTCGCCTGGTGGGGCCGGCTGCATCTCGGGAAATTCTGGTCCAACACCATCACCCACAAGGAAGACCACCGCGTCATCGACACTGGTCCCTACGGCATCGTGCGCCACCCCATCTACACGGGGCTGATCTTCGGCATGCTGGTGACCGGAATTGCGATCGGCTTGGTGACGACGATCCTCGGCGCGATCCTGATCTCGCTCGGCATGTGGCAGAAGGGCCGGATGGAAGAGGTGTTCCTCTCCAAGGAGCTCGGCGAAGACGCCTACGGCGCCTATTGCCGCCGCGTTCCGATGATCATTCCGTTCCTGTCGCCGCGCTGAGGGCATAGCAGCTCGCCTCACTCTCATGTCCCGGACGCGCTGCAGCGTGCAACGCTGCTGCGCAGAGCCGGGACCCATATGGCGACGCATCGTGTGGCGGTAAGATGGGCCCCGGACTCAGCGCAACGCGAAGACGCGGTGCGCTGCGTCCGGGGCACGAGTGCGCGGCTCGATGCGTCAAGGAACCACCCCTTCATTCGCCCGTTACCCTCGACCTGCAGCGACCGCAGAGTATCGAGCCATGTCGGACGCCTACGATTATTTCCGCGCGCATGCGATTGCCGCCGTCCGCAAGGCGCGGGCATTGCCGCCCGGACGGACCAAGCAGAAGCAGCGCGCGGTGGCGCGGGTGTATCATCTCCTGTCCAGGGAGGCCGCGCTGGCGCCGAACGTCCATCACCTGGATGATTTTCGCGCGACACGGCGGCTGGAGCGGCAGATCGGTCGCTGATCTCCGGCGCAAACGCCGCGTCCGTCCCATGCAAATTCGATCGGCTGCCATTCCATGGGAATAGGCCCGCGCGGCGCGCCGCACAGGTTGACGTCTGCCCCGTCAGCCAGTTGGATGCGCGCGCACAAAGGGGCTTCTCATGACGTTTTCCAGCATCTTCGCGCAGTTCGTCGCGTTCATCGGCGGCATCGCGCTGCAATGGCGAAAACTGTCGGGCACGGAGCCCGCACCTGCCTGGGGCGATAAGCCGGCCATTCCCGAGGCGAAGCCGCAAGGCGCGATCCCGACCTTGAAGATGCCGACCGCGCGCGGCTGGCGCGAGGGCCAGAAGCCGACGGTCGCGCCCGGACTCAGGGTCAATGCGTTCGCGACCGGCCTCGACCATCCGCGCTGGATCGAGGTGCTGCCCAATGGCGACGTGCTGATCGCGGAGGCAACGCAGATCGCAGGCCCCCCGCGCACCGTGTTTCACTATGCGATGCAGGCGACGATGCGGCGTGCCGCGGCGCTCGGTGTTTCCGCCAACCGCATCACGCTCTTGCGCGACAAGGACGGCGACGGCGTCGCCGAATCTCGCGGCGCCTTCATGGAGAATCTCAGCCAGCCCTTCGGCATGGCGCTGGTCGGCGACACCTTCTATGTCGGCAACACCGACGGCGTGATGGCTTTTCCCTACGTCGCGAACGCCGACCGCATCACCGCCCCGGGCAAGCGGCTCACGACGTTCAAGCCGGGCGGACACTGGACGCGCAGTCTCCTGGCAAGCCCCGACGGCAAGAAGCTCTATGCCGGCGTCGGCTCGCTCAGCAACATCGCCGAGATGGGCATGGAGGTCGAGGAAGGCCGCGCCGCGGTCTACGAGCTCGATCTCGTCGCCGGCAGGCATCGGATTTTTGGTGCCGGCCTGCGCAACCCGGTTGGATTGGCATGGGAGCCGAACACGAATGTGCTCTGGACCGTCGTCAACGAGCGCGACGGCCTCGGCGACGAAACGCCGCCGGATTATCTCACCTCGGTGCGCGACGGCGGCTTCTATGGCTGGCCCTATTGCTACTGGGGCAGGACGGTGGACGACCGCGTGCCGCAGGATCCGGCAATGGTCGCCAAGGCGATTCAACCGGACTACGCGCTCGGCGGCCACACCGCCTCGCTCGGCCTGTGCTGGATGCCCGCGGGCACCCTGCCCGGCTTCGGAGACGGCATGGTGATCGGCCAGCACGGCTCGTGGAATCGCAGCAAGCTGTCCGGCTACAAGCTGGTGTTCATCCCGTTCGAGAACGGCAGGCCCTCCGGCCCCGGTCGCGACATCCTGTCGGGCTTCCTGTCCCCGGACGAGAAGGAGTCCTATGGCCGCCCGGTCGGCGTCGCGATCGGGCCGGACAAGAAGTCGCTGCTGATGGCGGACGACGTCGGCAACGTGATCTGGCGCGTGACGGGCGCCTGATACTCACGTCCCGACGCAAAGCGTGGCGCGCTGCTTGCGTAAGAGCGCGATCACCGAGAGCGCCGTGATCAGCCCGGTCTTTGGATTTTCGGAAGGGATGTTCTCGATCGACATCGAAAACCGCGCCGAATCCGCCTCGACCTCGATCCGGTGAACGTTGCGCGTCACGGTCGGGTCGGCCCAGATCTGCACCATCGTGTGGTCGGGCCCGACGCCCGCAAGCGACAGCGCAACCGCGACGTTGAGATTGGCCGGAAAGCCCTTCGCGGCCTCTCGCGCCGTGCCTTCGAACAGCTTCAGCGGCTCGCGCAGATCGTCGATGTCGATATTGTTCTGCACGATGAACGGCGCGCCCTTCAGACCGTCGATCGGCTTGCGCGTCACCATTTTCACCGAATGGATGGTGCCTATCGCGGCGGCGTTGACGGCATCGAGCCCGATCAGCGCGCCGGTCGGCACGAGGATGCGGCCGCCATTGGCGCGGGCGAGATCGACGAGATCGAAATTGTCGAGCAATCCGCCGACGCTGACGACGACTGCGGCCCTGCCGCGCTTCACCGCGGGCTCGACGATCGCGCGCAGCTGACTGCTCGGCGCGCACTCGACCACGATATCGGCGGCATCGCCGAGCTGGTCGACCGGCAGGATTTGCGGCGCACGGCGCAGGCCGTTGATGAACGCCTGATGCTTTGCGGGATCGCGCACCGCGACCGCCGACAGCGCCAGGCCCTCGACGCCCTGGTCCAGCGCAGTCGCGATCTTGGTGCCGATCGAGCCCATCCCGGCAATGGCAACCTGCAATGCGCCCGACGCCTTCCGTTCAGTCATCGCATCCTGCTTTCTCGCTGGACTGATGTCATAGCGCATCGTTTTCTGTATAAGCCAGCCCGAATTGGTCAGGTTGGCCAGGTCGTGGAACGCGCCGCGGGCTGGACCTTGTCCTACCGACGCAATTTGCCGATTTCCTCCGACGGAGCCTCCCATGCGCACCCATTCGATCGCAGCCATCCCCGCCGACGGCATCGGCCCTGAGGTGATCTCGGCCGGTGTCCGTGTGCTGGAGGCGCTGGCCAAACGCAGCGGCGACCTTGCCTTCAACGTCAAGACGTTCGACTGGGGCTCCGACTATTACAAGAAGCACGGCGTGATGATGCCGACGGACGGTCTCAGCGAGCTGAAGAAGTTCGACGCGATCTATTTCGGCGCGGTCGGTGCCCCTGACGTGCCCGACCACATCACGCTCTGGGGCCTGCGGCTGCCGATCTGCCAGGGCTTTGACCAATACGCCAATGTGCGGCCGACAAAGATCCTGCCGGGCGTGGCCTCGCCGCTGCGCAATGTCGGCGTCGGTGATCTCGACTGGGTGATCGTGCGCGAGAACTCGGAAGGCGAATATGCCGGCATGGGCGGCCGCGCCCACAGGGGCCTGCCGGAGGAGGTCGGCACGGAAGTGGCGGTTTTCACCCGCGTCGGCGTGACGCGGATCATGCGCTACGCGTTCCAGCTTGCGCAGTCGCGTCCGCGCAAGCTGCTGACGGTCGTGACCAAGTCGAACGCGCAGCGCCATGGCATGGTGATGTGGGACGAGATCGCGGCGGAGGTTGCCGGTGAATTCCCCGACGTCAGCTGGGACAAGATGCTGGTCGACGCCATGACCGTGCGCATGACGCTGCATCCAAGGAGCCTCGACACCATCGTGGCGACCAATCTTCACGCCGACATCCTCTCCGATCTCGCCGGTGCGCTGGCTGGAAGCCTCGGCGTTGCGCCGACCGGCAACATCGATCCGCAACGCCGCTTCCCCTCGATGTTCGAGCCGATCCACGGCTCGGCCTTCGACATCACCGGCAAGGGCATCGCCAACCCGGTCGCGACGTTCTGGACAGGCGTTCAGATGCTCGAGCATCTCGGCGAGAAGGATGCCGCCTCGAGGCTGATGGCCGCCGTCGAGCGCGTCTGCGCGGCCGGCGTGCTGACGCCGGATGTCGGCGGCAAAGCCACCACCAAGGAAGTGACCGATGCCGTGATCGACGCGATCAACGGGTCGAATGTCTGATCACTGCTCTGCGTGTTATGGGCCGGGCTTGTTCCGGCCATCCACGATCTTTCGTGCGGGATGTTTTATTTTCGTCCACCCGCGGCCGGCGGTGGCACTGCCATCGCAGCCGTAGGCTCAGGCGGCGTCAGGTGACGCGGGACGATGATGGTCTGACCCGGCGTGAGCTGCGCGTTCTCCGGCAATGAATTGCTCTGCGCGAGCGTCCACAGCGGCACGCGATTGGCTGCGGCGATGCTCTCCATGGTGTCGCCCCGGCGCACCGGCACCCGCACGCCGCTGTCCCACAATTCGACCAGCGTGTCCGCCGGCACGAGATAGCGCAGCGGCACGGCATCAGCCTGGGTTTGCGGCGGGATGCGCGGGAGCTGCGTCACCATCTCGACGATCTGGCGGTGGATGTCGTCGGACTTCTCGATGTTGATGTGGCTGACGCGCGAGTTTTCCTTCAGGTCGTAGCTCGCATAATGGCCGCGAAAGCCGGGCACGGCCACGACGTCGCCGCCGCCGAGCACGCTGTCGGACAGGAAGATGTTGATGAAGCGCTCGACGTTGAGCGGCACGTCGCCGGTCGCATGCGCCGGGTCGATGGCGATGACGAGGCTGATCGGAATGTTCTCCTTGGCCGCCATCTCGGAGATGACGATCGAGCACAGGCCGCCCATGGAGTGGCCGATCAGCACGATCGGCGCCGGCGATTCCTTGTAGCTGGAGATGGCGCGATCGCCGATCCACCGGCAGATGGTGAATTCGTAGACGTTGGCCGAGAAGCCAGCCTTCGTTAGCTTCTCTTCGAGCCGATCCATGCCGGTCGAGAAAATGGGACCCATGGCGCCGCGGAACAGGTAGATTTTTGGCGGCGGCAATGGCTCGAACGGCGGCGGCGTGGCGGGCGCGGCCGCGTTGGTCTTGGACTTGGCTGGTGTGGCAGCGGCCGTGCCGGTGCCGAAGGCGAGCAGCGCAACCGCTGCCAGCACGAGGAGCCGCCTCAAATCAATCATCAGTCCAGCAGTCCCACCCGTGAGAGGCAAAGGCCTTCCTTACCCCGCTTAGTGACGCCCGATTTGGTGGATTTTGGGGCGCGGGAACTGGAACGCGACGCACCGCCGCTCGTAAGTCCCTGTGACCTGCCGGGTGGGCCGCTTCCGACCCATCACCGCCTGCTTTTGAGCCGGCTGCGATGCGCGGCCTGCTTGGCACGGTTGCCGCAGACCGCCATGACGCACCATCGACGCGCGCGCCTGTGGGTGTGGTCGGCGAACAGCATCGTGCAGTTATGGCCCTCGCACCCCTTCACGTGGGAGAAGTCCTCCTCGCAGACGAATTTGGCCAGTGCTTCACCGACCGGCAGCAGCAGGGATTCCGGCGATCGCCAGCGCCGCATCGCTTGCAGGGAAAGACCTTCCTCACCGTGGCGAGGCACGATTTGCAGGAAGGCCTCATCGCGCGCCAGGAGGCTATTCAAGGGGCCAAGCTCGCGCAGCGCCTTCGCAGTCAGCGGCCGGCCCGCATGCTCCAGAACAAATCCCCTGAACCACTCGCGCAAGGCGCGCGCCTGATCTGCGACCTTGTCCATTTCGCCCGGCTTCGCGCCCGCCCGCAATGCGTGCAGCTCATCCGCCGGCACCAGCTTCGCCTGCTCCAGCCAGTCGATCAGGCCATCGCCATCGTCGATCCAGTCGACGGGGATATCGACCGGTGTCGCCACCGAGTTGAGGAAATCGAGGCCGAGCGAGTCGGCAATGAACATGGCGGGCGGGCGGTTCATGCGCGGGTCCTTGGCCTTCATAAAAAGCCACGCCTAGGTAACCTGTGAAATGGCAGTTGACAAGTTACGAAAGGGATGTAACCTGAAATTAGGCTTTTAACAGGTTACAAAAGATTGGAGACGGCGATGGCCCCGACCACCTACCGCACCGCAGACGTCGATGGCTTCAAGGTGTTGTATCGCGAGGCCGGCCCCCGAGGGGCGCCGAAGCTCCTGCTGCTGCACGGCTTCCCGAGCGCCGGTCACATGTTCCGCGACCTGATCCCGCTGCTTGCCGACAAATTCCACATCGTCGCGCCCGACCTTCCCGGCTTCGGCCAGTCCGACATGCCCCCGCGCGAAAGCTTCCGCTACACCTTCGACAATGTCGCGCAGGTGATCGAGCGCTTCACCGAGGTCATCGGCTTCGATCGCTTCGCCGTCTACGTCTTCGACTATGGCGCGCCGACCGGCTTCCGACTTGCGCTGCGTCACCCCGAACGGATCACCGCGATCATCTCGCAGAACGGCAACGCCTATGAGGACGGCCTCAGCGACGGCTGGACTCCCATCAAGGCCTATTGGCAGGATCCCTCGCCCGCCAACCGCGAAGCGTTGCGCGCCTTCCTCACGCCGGAAGCGACGCGCTGGCAGTACACGCATGGCGTCTCCGACCCAGCGACCGTGTCGCCGGATGGCCAGAACCTCGACAATTTCTATCTGGCGCGGCCGGGCTCGGACGACGTGCAGCTAGACCTGTTCGGCGACTACAAGAGCAACGTCGCGCTCTATCCCGCCTTTCAGGACTATTTTCGCACGCACAAGCCGCCGTTTCTGGCGGTCTGGGGCAAGAACGACCCGTTCTTCATCCCGCCCGGCGCCGAGGCGTTCAAGCGCGACAATCCCAATGCCGTGGTGCAGTTCTTCGACACCGGCCATTTCGCGCTGGAGACGCATGCGAAGGAGATCGCAGAGAGCATTCGCTCGTTCTTGAGGTAATGATGGGAGTGCGCAACGATGCGCTCCCGATCTCCGCGCTCATCGGCCATGGCCGAAAGATGGACCCGCGACCTGTCGGTCGCGGGACGGAGCTCAGTTCCTCGCGGGAGCGGTTGCCGCCGCCGAGCGTGCCTGTCGCGGCGTGCGGGGTTCGGCGACGGGCGCTGCCGGTACGCGCGAGCGCATGATCGCAGCGTCGATCTCGGCAATGACGCGACGCTGGATTGCCTCGTTCTTGTCGATCGAGATGTGGCCGACGCCGGTGCCGCGGACGTCGACATTGTCAAGCTTGCCGCGAAAACCCGCTGCGGCCCGCACCGGCTCGCCGGGACCATCGCCGATATAGATGTTGATGTAACGCTCCGCGCCGGTCGAGAGCTTGGTCTTGAACACGGAATCGAGGCCGATCGCGAGCTTCACGGGCACGCCGAGCTGATTGAGCTTGGCGATCATGTCCGGCAGCGCGGTCGCGCCGGAGGAATGGCCGACCAGGATGATGGTCTTGAGCCGGCCGGCCCTGTAGGCGGCCGCCGCTTCATCGGCGAGCGAGGACCAGGACACGAAGTTGGCGACGGTCACCGGGATGCCCTGTGCCTGGAGCCGGGCGCCGATCGTATCGAGCCCGAGCGAGAAGATGTTGAGCACGCCACGAAGCAGGTAGACATGCGTGGTTGCCACAGCGGCTGTCTGGCTCGGCGCGGCCTTGGCGGTGGTCGGGCTGATGGCAACAGCTGACAGCAGGAGCAGGCCCATCGCCCACACACGCAGGGTGGACAATTGGCGGGCGCCGGCGGTGTGACGGCCGTTCGGTCTCATCGATTTTTTCCCTGGAGACAATACGCTTGGCGATTGGCCGGAATCGTAGCCACGGCCCGCTTGCAGACGCAACAAAGAGCCGCGTGAGCGACAATCTTCGCAGCAAGCCGTGGCCATCGCGCAACACTTGCCCGGAACATGCCATTGAACGGCCTGTTTTGAGACCAATTTTCTCCGGGGAATTGCGGGCCAACAACAGCGTTCCTATTTCAGGGCTCCGCCGACCCGCCTTTCCGAGTGGGTCCGGCGTTCCCCTTCCCTCCCCAGCCCGCCGGCCATCATGTCTTCCATCATTTCCGTCGCCAATCTGTCGAAGACCTATGGGTCCGGCTTCAAGGCGCTCAAGAACGTCAATCTCGACATCAAGCGCGGCGAGATTTTTGCGCTGCTCGGCCCCAACGGGGCCGGCAAGACCACGCTGATCTCGATCATCTGCGGCATCGCCAACCCGAGCGAAGGTAAGGTTTTGGTCGGCGGCGAGAACATCCAGACCTCCTACCGCAAGGCGCGTTCGCTGATCGGCCTCGTGCCGCAGGAATTGCACACCGATGCCTTCGAGAGCGTGTGGGCGACCGTGAGCTTCTCCCGCGGCCTGTTCGGCAAGCCGAAGAACCCTGCCCATATCGAGAAGGTGCTGAAGGACCTCTCGCTGTGGGACAAGAAGGACAACAAGATCATCACGCTCTCCGGCGGCATGAAGCGTCGCGTGATGATCGCCAAGGCGCTGTCGCACGAGCCGCAGATCCTGTTCCTGGACGAGCCCACCGCCGGCGTCGATGTCGAGCTGCGCAAGGGCATGTGGGAGGTGGTGCGCGGACTTCAGCAGTCCGGCGTGACCATCATCCTCACCACACACTACATCGAGGAGGCCGAGGAGATGGCCGACCGCATCGGCGTCATCAACAAGGGCGAGATCGTGCTGGTCGAGGACAAGACGACCTTGATGCAGAAGCTCGGCAAGAAGCGCCTGACGCTGCATCTGCAGGGCAAGGTCGCCTCACTGCCGGAGAGCCTTCGCCATTACGAGCTCGAACTCTGCGACAACGGGGCGACGCTGGTCTACGACTACGACACCCAGGGCGAGCGCACCGGCATCACCAGCCTGCTCGGCGACCTCCGCGCCGCCGGCATCCGCTTCAACGACCTCGACACGACGCAATCGTCGCTCGAGGACATCTTCGTCGACCTCGTGAGGACGTCATGAACCATCGCGCCATTCGCGCCATTTATCTGTTCGAGATGGCGCGCACCTGGCGCACGTTGCTGCAAAGCATCGTTTCGCCCGTGGTGTCGACTTCGCTCTATTTCGTGGTGTTCGGCGCCGCGATCGGCTCACGCATCAGCCAGGTCGAGGGCGTCAGCTACGGCACTTTCATCGTGCCGGGCCTGATCATGCTCTCGGTGCTGACCCAGAGCATCGCCAACGCCTCCTTCGGCATCTACTTCCCGAAATTCACCGGCACGATCTACGAGATCCTGTCGGCGCCGATCTCCTATTTCGAGATCGTGCTCGGCTATGTCGGCGCCGCCGCGACCAAGTCGATCATTCTGGGTCTCATTATCCTGGCGACGGCCGGCCTGTTCGTGCCGCTGCACATCCAGCATCCGGTCTGGATGCTGGCCTTCCTGGTGTTGACGGCTGTGACGTTCAGCCTGTTCGGTTTCATCATCGGCATCTGGGCCGACGGCTTCGAAAAGCTGCAGATGATCCCGATGCTGGTGGTGACGCCGCTGACGTTCCTCGGCGGCAGCTTCTATTCCATCGACATGCTGCCGCCCACCTGGCGCACGGTCGCGCTGCTCAACCCGGTGGTCTACCTGATCTCCGGCTTCCGCTGGAGCTTCTACGAGATCGCAGACGTCAGCATATCCGTCAGCATCGGCATGACGCTGGCGTTCCTGGTGATCTGCCTGGCCGTGATCTGGTGGATTTTCAGGACGGGGTACCGGCTGAAGAATTGAGCTGTCATCCGGGGCGAGCGCAGCGCCCCCGGAACGACGGCGTTGCACTTACCGATAGCAATGGAAGCGGTGATAGCGGTCGTAATATCCGCGACAGCGGTGACGGTAATGGCGGTGGGGAATGCCGAGCACGCCTTCGACTGCACCGACGGCCCCACCAACGCCGGCGCCGACGACGCCGCCGACTGCGCCGCCCACGGGCCCGCCGATGCGGTTGCCTTCATAGGAGCCCTCCTGCGCACCGCGCACGATGCCCTGGGCATGACTGGCCTGCGGCAGCGCCAACAACGCCAGCAAGATTGCGGCGGCGGCGAACAGCAGGCGGACGGGCAGACTGGCCGGCAATGGCGCGGCGGCGAGACGGGCTTTGTTCATTTTCGGACCGCAGGGGAAGGAAAGAGGTAAACGGCGCCGGACGCGCCGAATGTCGAGACAGCCCATCACCAACGCGCCGCGCGGCGGAATGGTTGCGCCTTTGTGACGAATTGTCGGCGTTGTGAACGCGCCTCCGCTCGCGAAAATGTCAGCGCTCCTGCGCGTGGCGCGGCGCAAAGTGGCCTTGCTTACATCAGGCATCGCGTTAACGATTGGCTGGCAGCTCGCTGGAACGAAAGCCGGATTGCAGGCATATTGCACGCCGGGGACGGAGAGCCGCGGCGCCTAGCGTGAACAGGCCGGAGGCCGAGATTGATATGTCTTTCCAGATGCGTTCGTTTTTCATCGCTTTCGCCTCATCGCTGCTTTTGAGCGCGGGCGCCGCGCAGGCCAAGGTCGAAATCACCGTCGACAAGGACAATCAGCAGATGACCGTCGCCGTCGACGGCGTCGCGCGCTATCACTGGCCGGTGTCGACCGGCATCCCCTCGCGCGAGACGCCGAACGGCGCGTTCCGCGCCTTCCGCATGGAAGAGGATCACTACTCCAAGGAATTCGACGACGCGCCGATGCCGCACGCGATCTTCTTCACCAAGGTCGGGCACGCCATCCACGGCACGGACTCGGTCGGCCGGCTCGGCTCGCCCGCGTCACACGGCTGCGTGCGGCTGTCGCGCCAGAATGCCTCGACGCTCTATGCGCTGGTTCAGCAGCAGGGCGTGCTCAACACGACGGTGACGCTGACCGGCTCGGCGCAGGTGGCGCTGGCCCGCAATCCGCGTGGCCGCAACCCCAATGCGGTGGCCAGGGCAGCGCAGCCGGCCGAAGAGCAATACGCAACCGCGGGCGATCCCGTGAACCTGGCGCCGCCGGCGCAGCCCGCGCGCCGCTACATGCCGCAGGACGACAACTACATTTACCCGGCCGACGGCAGCGACACCGGCGCGCGCTATCCCGCGCCACGCTCGGCCACTCGCCCGCTCTATGACACGCAGGCCTATCAGCAGCAGCAGCGGCCCTATTACGACCAGGGCTACGGCCAGCAGGGCTACTACTATCAGCCGCAGCCGCGGCAGTATTACCAGCCGCGCGGCTATTACTATCAGAACTGACGCGGTCGCCATCAACCGCCCTCGCCGGCCGAGGCACCATGAAGCCACGTGGCACGACCATTCCGATCGTGCTCTGCGTTCTGATGGCGGGACAGGCCATGGGGGCGGATCTGACCTTCGATCTCGAGCCGCATCGCCGCGGGCGGGCGCTGCTGCCGGAAAACACCCTGCCCGCCTTCGCCAATGCGCTGTCGATGGGTGTGGACACGCTAGAGCTCGACGTCGGTGTCACCGCCGACGGCGAAGTCATTCTGTCGCATGAGCGCGGGCTCAACCCCGATCTCGCCCGCGGCCCCGATGAGGCCTACATCACTCCGCCCGGCACGGCTTTCGTAAGACTGCGGCTCGACGAGGTCAGGACCTATGACGTCGGCCAGATCCGGCCGGACAGTGCCTACGCAAAGCAATTCCCCGACCAGCGTGCCGTGCCGGGGACACGCATTCCCACCTTGCGCGAGCTGTTCGCGCTGGTGCGCAAGTCCGGCAACACGCATGTGCGCTTCAACATCGAGACCAAGATCGATCCTAACCGTCCGGATGAAACGCTTGATCCGCAAGGTTTCGTCGCGAAGCTGCTCGGGGCGATCGAGACCGAAGGCTTCTCCGACCGCGTGATGATCCAGTCGTTCGACTGGCGAACTCTGCTTCTCGTCCAGCAGCAGGCACCGAAGATTCCGACCGTGTACCTGACGCTCCAGCGCGGCTCGGGCCAGACGGTGGCACGCGACAAAGCGACGAACTGGACGGCGGGTTTCAGCCCGGCCGATCACGGCGGCTCGCTGCCACGGACGATCAAGGCTGCGGGCGGCGCGATCTGGTCGCCTTATTTCGGCGATGTGACCGCGTCACTGGTCACCGAGGCTCATGAGCTCGGATTGCGCGTCGTGGTCTGGACGGTCAACAAGCCCGAAGACATGACGCGCATGATCGAGCTCGGCGTCGACGGGATCATCTCGGACAGGCCGGACCTGCTGCGGCAGATCGCCGGCGGGAAGGGGATCGCGCTGCCGGCGGGCACGCCGGTAGCGCCGTAGGACTGGTCTCGTGTCCCGGACGCGGCGCGGCATGAAATGACGCGACGCAGAGCCGGGACCCAAAATTGTGGACCCCTGCTCTGCAGCGCACCGCTGAACTGGACGATGCTTCGCATCGCCGGGGAAGCGCTGCGCAGCGTCCGGGGCATGAGACCATTCGTGGCGCGAAGCCTACTCCCCGTCCCGCAAACGACGATACAGCGCGCCGAGAATATTCGAATAGTCGTCGGTCCAGACCCGCAGCCCATCATCGGCTTCGGTCTGTACCCATTGCTTGGAGGATGCGAGCCTGCCGATGTCGGCCTCCTCGCGCGCGGAGATGACGACGTCGGTCGAGAAGATGTAGTCGGAATCGCGCCCGGAATCCTCGTTGAAGACCCAGCTCGTGAGATCGTTGGCATCCGCAATGCCGACCACGACGGTCTCGAGATCCAGATGCCGGTTGGAGACGTGCATCACCACGGCACCGTGCGGCGCGAGCTTGTCCTTGTAGATCTTCATCGCCTCTTCGGTCGCAAGGTGGATCGGGATCGCATCGGACGAATACGCATCGACGATGATGAGATCGTAGGCGCCATCGGGCTCCTTCGCGAAGGTGAGGCGCGCATCGCCGATGACGGGCTTCATGTCCGGCATGCAGCTCGAGATGTAGCGGAAATTCCTGGGGTCACGCGCCGCGTCGACCATGGACTGGTCGATCTCGAAGAAGGTCCAGTTCTCCCCCGGCTCGGCGGCGCAGGCGAGCGTGCCGGAGCCGACGCCGATCGCGGCGACCTTGAGCGGCGCGCCCTTGCGCTCGCGGATGGCGCTGACGGCCTGGCCGATGCCGCCGTCCTTGTGATAGTAGGTGATCGGCTCGGGCCGGCCGATGACCGGCGTGCCGTCATTGTTGCGGAAGCGCTCGGCGCCATGAATCGTGGTGCCGTGCATCAGCACATGGAAATAGCCGCCCGGCGTCACCACGATCTTGTGCACGCCGAAGAAGCTGCGCACCGTCGTGACGCGGCCTTCGTCCGCAGGGTAAACGCGGATCAACGCCAGCGCGAGCACAACGGTGGCAAAGATCTTCCAGCGGCCGGCATTGAGGGTCAGCGCGAGCAGCGCGGCGAGGACGCCGACGGCGCCGGCGACCCAGACGCGGTGATCCTCGAACCAGGTCGAGAGGTCGTCGGTCATATATGACGGCGCAATGAGCGCCACCGCGAGCGCGGCGAGCGCCAGCCAGTACCATTTGACGATGCCGGCGAGGCGTTCATTGGCGGAGGGGCGGCACAGCGCGGCAAGCGCGATCAGGATTGGATATTCGGCGATCCACGAGAAGGTGAATGGCGCAACGAGGCCGGCAAAGAGGCCGCCGACCATGCCGCCGAACGACAGCGCGACGTAGAAGCCGGTGAGATATCTGGCGGGCGGCCGCGTCCGCGCCAATTCGCCGTGGCAGGCCATGGCGATGACGAAGAAGCACAATTGATGACCGCCGAGCGTCAGCAGCAGATTCTGCTCGCCGCCGAAAGCCAGCAGCACGACGACGCCCGCAATGGCGGCCGGCTGGAGCATCAGCATCCATTTGTGCGGCAGCAGCGGCCGCGACTGGAACACCACGACCCAGGTCAGCAGATACAGCGACAGCGGCAGCACCCACAAAAGCGGCGCCGCCGCGACGTCGGTCGAGATGTGTGCGGTAACGGCGATGAGCAGGCCCGACGGCACCGCGGCGAGGAAGATCCAGCGCAGCCGCGTCAGAAGGCCGGGCGCGGGCGCATTCACGTCCTCGGCCCGCGCATCGACCTCCGCCAGCTTCGGCGAACGCAACAACAGCACGCCGCAGGCGCCGATGAGAAAGATCAACAGGCCATAGAGGCCGGTCCAAAACCGGTTCTGCATGTGCAGCGTGAACATCGGCTCGAGCAGGAACGGATAGGACAACAGTGCGAGGAAGCTGCCGATGTTGGAGGAGGCATAGAGGAAATAGGGATCGTGCCCGGCGGGATGGCCGGTGCGGACGAACCAGGCCTGCAGCAGCGGATTGTTGGCGGCGAGCGCAAAGAACGGCAGCCCGATCGACACCACGAACAGGCCGAGCAGCCAGAACGCATAGCCCGAAGCGGGCGGCTCGCCATAGGCGGAGGCGATGCCGAGCGGCAGCGTCGCGAAGGCCGCGATCAGCAGCGCCATATGCACCGCGACGGGAACGATGCGGCGCCGCGCCTGCATCAAGAGATGCGCGTAGGCGTAGCCGGCCAGCAGCAGCGACTGGAAGAACACCATCGCCACCGACCACACCGCCGGCGAGCCGCCGAGCCGCGGCAGCACCATCTTCGTGAACAGCGGCTGCACCGAGAACAGCAGCAGCGCGCTGACGAAGATCGCAGCAGTGTAGACCGTCAGCAGCAGCCGGTTGCGCGACGAGGAAGGCTGCTCCGTGGCGGCGGGTTGCACGATGGAATCCATGAAAACTCCGGCTCGAACCCGGCGGGTGCCGGACCGCGCGCAATGGAGCACACCGCGCCTGAACGGGCAATAAAGGGGGGCGTGATGTTGCAGCGGGAATTGCCTGATATAAGGGAGTCGTTCCGGGACGATGCACAGCATCGAGCCCGGAACCTCGAGATTGCGGGCTCTCGCTTCGCGAGCCCCGGACTGACAGTGGACTGGGCCTTGCATTCTTCATGACCGAAAGCGACGTCGTCATCATCGGCGCTGGCCACAACGGCCTCACTTGTGCGGCCTATCTCGCGATGGCGGGCCTGCGGGTGCGCGTGGTCGAGCGCCGCAAGGTGGTCGGCGGGGCCGCAGTCACGGAGGAGTTTCATCCGGGATACCGCAATTCGGTCGCGGCCTACACCGTGAGCCTGCTCAATCCGCAGGTGATCCGTGACCTCAAGCTCGCCGAGCACGGCCTGCGGATCGTCGAACGGCGCGCGCAGAATTTTCTGCCCGCGCCCGACGGCAGCTATCTCCTCACCGGCGAGGGGCGGACGAAAGCGTCGGTCGCCCGGCTCAGCGCGCATGATGCGGAGGTCCTCGACGGCTTCTCGCGCGAATTGGAGGACATCGCCGACGTGCTCAGGCAGTTCGTGCTGCGCGCGCCGCCGAACCTGCTCGACGGATTTGGCACGAACGCGATCCGCGAGGCCGTGAATGCGCTCCAGAGCGCCAACATCCTGCGCGGCCTCACGCTGGAACAGAGTCGCAGCCTGCTCGATCTCTTCACCCGTTCGGCCGGCGAAATGCTGGATGAACGTTTCGAGCATGATCTGGTCAAGGCGCTGTTCGGTTTCGACGCCATCGTCGGCAACTATGCCAGCCCCTATGCCGCCGGCTCGGCCTATGTGATGCTGCATCACGCCTTCGGCGAGGTGAACGGCCAGAAGGGCGTCTGGGGCCACGCCATCGGCGGCATGGGCGCGATCACGCAGGCGATGGCGCGAGCGGCCGGCGACCGCGGCGTTGTCATCGACACCGATGCCGGCGTCCGAGAGATCATCGTCGAGCGCGACCGCGTCGTCGGCGTCGTGCTGGAGAACGGCGAGACCGTCCGCGCGAAATACGTCGCGGCCAATGTCAATCCAAAGCTGCTCTACACGCGGCTGGTCGCGGCCGACGCTCTCCCTGCGGACTTCCTCGCCCGCATCCGGCACTGGAAGAACGGCTCCGGCACCTTCCGCATGAACGTGGCGCTGGACCACCTGCCCTCCTTCACGGCGCTGCCGGGCGAGGGCGATCATCTCTCTTCCGGCATCATCCTGGCGCCGAGCCTTGGCTACATGGACCGCGCCTTTCTCGATGCGCGGGCGCAGGGCTGGAGCCGCGAACCCGTCGTCGAGATGCTGATTCCCTCGACGCTCGACGACACGCTGGCACCCGCAGGCAAGCATGTCGCGAGCCTGTTCTGCCAGCATGTCGCACCGGAACTTCCCGATGGAAAGTCGTGGGACGACCATCGCGAAGAGGTCGCCGATCTCATGATCGCGACGGTGGACAAATACGCGCCCGGCTTTGCGGCGAGCGTGCTCGGCCGCCAGATCCTGTCCCCGCTCGATCTCGAACGGCAGTTCGGCCTGTTGGGAGGCGATATCTTCCACGGCGCGCTGACACTGAACCAATTGTTCTCGGCACGGCCGATGCTGGGCCATGCCGATTACCGCGGGCCCCTGAAGGGCTTGTACCATTGCGGCTCCGGGGCCCATCCCGGCGGCGGCGTCACCGGCGCCCCCGGGCACAACGCGGCGCAGGCGATCCTGCGGGATCACCGGTCGCTGTTCAGAGGCCGTGGATAGATCTGTGGATTGCTTGTGGACAGGCTGTCGAAAGGTCTGTGGTCGGGCGGAGGATGCCGGGCAAGTCCGTTGGGCCTGATCCTGGGGATAGCCGGTGGAAAATCGTAGGGACAATCGCGGGAAAAGCGATGGACGGGGTCCCGGCAAGCCCGCGGACAACCTGTGAATATTCGCGGAAACAGACGCTGCAAAAACGACCTCGCCCGCCAGGGGAATTCCTGGCGGGCGGTGATCAGGAACAGCCTCTTGCCGAAAAAACAGCCCCCTGGAAAATGGAGGCGGAAATTACTTCAAGGAGGTGCTAATCGAAGTGAACTTCTCATTCATGGTGGTGCCCAGGCCGTTCACCACGGTGATGATCGCCAGCGCGATACCCGCGGCAATCAGACCGTACTCGATCGCGGTTGCACCCGACTCGTCCGACCAGAACTTCTGAACCATGTGCTTCAAGACTCGCCTCCGTTTCAACTCCAAGCTGTGCTAGCTGGATTCAGCACTAGAGATGTAACAGGGTGGAACCTTAGGTCCAGTTAATCCGAGAACCGCAAATTGTCGGGAACATTGGCACCAAAAGCTTGATAAATTGAACTGAACGGAACCTTGAATGCAGCCTTCCCCCACCCATCGCGCCAGCTTTTCAATCGGCAGCGAGGCCGACGCCAGGCGCGTCGTCGACGTGCTCACCGAGGTATTTTTCGAGGGCGATGCGGCCGTCGCAGCCTTCGAGCAGCCGGACGGACAATGGGACGTCACGCTCCATTTCGCCGAGGCCCCGGATCAGGCCTGGCTGCGCGAACTCGTTGCAGTTTCAGCAGGAAATGAGATTGCCGAGACGCTCGCCTTCGACATCGTCGAGGCCAGGGACTGGGTCAAGGCCAGCCTGGAGGATCTCGTCCCCGTCCCGGCCGGGCGCTTCGTCGTGCACGGCAGCCATGACCGCGACCGTGTGGCGCCAAACAAGCAGGCCATCGAGATCGAGGCGGCGCTCGCCTTCGGCACCGGCCACCACGGCACGACGCGGGGCTGTTTACTTCTGCTTGACCATGTCCTGAAGAGTTCCCTGCCGCGCAACGTGCTCGACCTCGGCACCGGGACCGGCGTGCTGGCGATTGCAGCGGCGAAGGCGCTGCATCGCGCCGTGCTTGCCTCCGACATCGATCCGCCCTCGGTGCGGGTGGCGGCCGAGAACGCCGCGCTGAACGAAGTCGGCAACAATGTGCGGGTGATCCGCGCCACCGGGTTTGCTGCGCCGGACTTTGCGCGCGCGGGCCCGTTCGACCTGGTGCTCGCGAACATCCTTGCCAATCCGCTGCGGCAATTGGCGAGTCCTATGGTGCGGCACCTTGCGCCTGGCGCCCGCGTCATCCTTTCCGGCCTGCTGACGCACCAAGCCCCCGCCGTGATCGCCGCCTATCGCGCGCGGGGCCTCGTGCCGCTGAAGCATCTGCGGATCGAGGGGTGGAGCAGTTTGTTGCTGCGGAAGGTGGGGTGAGCGAGGTGCCGCGGGGTAGTTAGGCGAAGCAGGCCCAATCTAAAATCGCGGAATGATAGTGGATACGGCGCTTCGCGCCCTTTGCCCATCCGACGGAATCGCCGGTGCCGCCCTACTCCGCCGGCTTCTCGTCGCGGCGCATCACGGCCTGATCCTGCAAGGCGCGCCTCGCGCGGCGCTCGGCGAAACGGTCGATCATCTGGCTGATGAGGCCACGCGGCTTCTTCGGTGGTGTTGCAGCCGGGCCGCGGCGCACCGGCGGCGAAATCTTCTCAAACGTGAACGCTGGCATCGTGTGTCCCCTCGCCGTTGAGATGAACCACTTGCTCGAATTTCCCTGTTATCCGGATGAAGCGCAGCTGCCGCATCCTTTACTCCACTCGATTCGACCGGAACTATTTCAAGCACGGTCCATGCCACATGCGACGCAAATGCGTCGAGATTGCGGACCGATCCCCATGATCCTAAAGTGATCCACCATGTTCGAAGCACACTTCCAGACATTCGAGGAGCCGGAGGCCGGCGTCGCATTGACGGCACGGCTGGCCGCACTTCGCGAAGAACTCGCCCGTCGCAAGCTGACCGGCTTCGTGATTCCACGCGCCGATCAGCAGCAGAACGAATATGTGCCGCCATCGGAAGAGCGGCTGGCCTGGCTGACCGGCTTTACGGGCTCGGCAGGGCTGGCAGTGGTGCTGCCCCAGGAGGCTGCGGTGTTCGTCGACGGCCGCTACACGCTTCAGGCCGCCAAACAGGTCGACGCAAAGGCCTGGGCCGTGGAAACGCTGATCGACCCGCCGCCGGAGAGCTGGGTGGCGGCGCATCTGAAAGCCGGTGACCGCCTGGGATTCGATCCGTGGCTGCACACTTATGCGGCAGCCGAACGCCTGTCCGCAGCCTGCACCAAGGCCGGCGCCGAGCTGGTGGCTGTCGACAGCAATCCGATCGACGCGATCTGGCACGACCGGCCGCAGCCGCCGCTCGCTCCCGTCGCCGTGCACGGTCTTCAGAATGCCGGCGTCGCTGAAGCCGAGAAGCTGAGGCAGATCAGGGACGAGATCGCCAAGCTCGGAACCGATGCGCTGGTGCTGTCTGACAGCCACGCGGTGGCCTGGACCTTCAACATCCGCGGCGCCGACGTCGCGCACACGCCGCTGCCGCTGTCCTACGCGCTGGTGCCGAAGGACGGCCGCCCCACCGTCTTCATCGATCACCGCAAGCTCTCCAATCTCACGCGCGACCATCTCGAGCAGTCCGCCGACGTGCGAGAACCGGACGCCATGGCGCCGACACTGATGGCGCTTGCCAAAAGCGGCGCGGCGATCGCGCTCGACAACGCCACCGCGGCCGACGCGCTGAGCCGGCTGATCGCGGGCGCCGGCGGCAAGCCAGTGCGCGGCAGCGATCCCGTGGCACTGCTCAAGGCGGTCAAGAACGCGACCGAGATCAAGGGCACCAAGACGGCCCATGTGCGCGACGCCGTGGCGCTGGCGCGCTTTCTCGCATGGATCGATCGCGAGGCCCCAAGCGGCAAGCTCACCGAGATCGACGCGGTCGAGGCGCTGGAAACATTCCGCCGGGATACCGGCGCGCTCAGGGACGTGTCGTTTCCAACCATCTCCGGCACCGGCCCGAACGGCGCCATCGTGCACTACCGCGTCACGCGCAAGAGTAACCGGCGGATCGAGCCCGGCGACCTGCTGCTGATCGATTCCGGCGCGCAATATGAAGACGGCACCACCGACGTCACGCGGACCATGGCGGTCGGCGAGCCCACGGACGAGATGCGCGACCGCTTCACCCGCGTGCTGCGCGGCCATATCGCGATTGCGCGCGCGGTCTTCCCCGACGGCACCACGGGCGCGCAGCTCGACACGCTGGCGCGGCAATATCTCTGGGCTGCCGGCCTTGATTTCGAGCACGGCACCGGCCACGGCGTCGGCAGCTATCTCTCCGTGCACGAAGGGCCGGCGCGGATCTCGAAGCTCGGCACCACGCCGCTGAAGCGCGGCATGATCCTCTCCAACGAGCCCGGCTACTACAAGGCGGACGGTTTCGGCATCCGCATCGAGAACCTCGAGCTGGTCGTCGCCTCCGACATCAAGGGCGCCGAGAAGCCGATGAACGCGTTCGAGACGCTGACCCTGGCGCCGATCGACCGCCGGCTGATCGATGCGGCGATGCTGAGCCGCGATGAACTCGACTGGCTCAATGCGTATCATGCGCGCGTGAGGGACCAGGTGCGGCCGGCGCTGGACGAGGCGACGAGGGCCTGGCTCGATCAGGCGACGGCGGAGCTGAAGGCGTAAGGTCGTCGTTCCGCCGCGCATGGCACTACGCGATTTGCGCAATGCTTTTTCCTCCACCACCGCCGTCATGCCCCGCGAAGGCGGGGAATGACACCTGCCTTTTGTGGCACAAACAACGCGCCCAATCGGTCGCCATCGTGCCGTCATCATAACCGTCCCGGAATCCGTATAGCCGCATTCCGAAACGCCGATATCCGTCTTGCGCGGGCGCGCTACAGTCGATTCGAATTCGAGAGACGGACACGTATGCACGGCATGATCAGCAAGCCGCCGGAAGCGGCCAGCAACATCGCGACATCGCGCGTGGTGTTGCTGCTGCTGGTCGTGATGACCGGGATCGCGCCGATCTCGCTCTACATGCTGGTACCGGCGCTGCCGGTACTGGCGACGAATTTCGGCAGCGACATTTCGATCGCGCAGATGACGGTGTCGCTCTACATGGTCGGCATCGCGCTGTCGCAGCTGATCATGGGGCCGCTGTCGGACCGGTTCGGACGGCGCCCGGTGCTGCTCGGAGGACTGGCGCTGATGGTCGCGGCCAGCGTCGCCTGCATCTTCGCGCAAAACCTGCCGCAGCTGATCGCGGCACGCTTCTTCCAGGCGCTGGGCGGCGCCGCCGGCATGGTGGTGAGCCGCGCCATCATCCGCGACATCTACGAGCGGGATCGCGTCGCCTCGATGATCAGCCTCGTGATCGCGGCGCTGATGATCGGGCAGATGGTCTCGCCGCTCACCGGCGGCCTGATCGAGACTGCGTTCGGCTGGCGCGCGATCTTCTACGCCATCACCATCGCCGCGATCGTTGTCGCCGTCGGTATCGCGGTGGCGCTGCCCGAGACCCGCCGCAGCCGCGCCGCCGGCGGCGGCTTCCGCGGCGACGTCGGCATGCTGATCCGCAATCGCGCCTTCGTCGGCTATGTCATGTGCCAGGTGCTGGCCTCGCAGATCATCTTCACCTTCGCCGGTGGCGGCCCCTATATCGTCGTGACGCAGATGGGCCGCAGCAGCGCCGAGTACGGCGCGTGGTTCGCAACGACCGGCTTTGCATATTTGATCGGCAATCTGCTCTGCGTGCGCTTCGCGCCGCGGCACTCGCTGGAGAAGCTGATCTGGTTCGGGCTCGGCCTGCAGCTCTGCGGCAGCCTACTGAACCTGCTGTGGAGCTTCGCCGGCTGGAACGAAGCGCCCGCCTGGCTGTTCGGCACGCAGATGATCGTGATGGTCGGCAATGCCTTCGTGATGGCGAATTCCGCCGCCGGCGCGATCAGCATCCGCCCGGAGGCGGCCGGCACCGCCTCAGGTGCGATGGGCTTCCTCCAGCAGGGCATCGGCGCACTGATGTCGCAATTCGGCGCCTATCTCGGCGGCCACTCCGCCACGACGCTGCCGCTCACCGCCGCGGTCCTCGCGATCTCGCTGCTCTGTGCCTGCATGATGATCTTCGTCGTGCCTCGGCGCGAGGTGGTGGTGAGCGAGACGCTGATCGAGCAGGCCGAGGAGGAAGAGACGGGGATGATGTGAGGGGGGCCGCCCTCTCCCCGTCATTGCGAGCGCGGCGAAGCAATCCAGACTGTCACCACGGATACAGTCTGGATTGCTTCGTCGCTACGCTTCTCGCAATGACGGAGAGAAACCTCACTCCCCGATCAGCTTCAGCCACTCGTCTTCGGTCAGCACCTTCACCCCGTGCTTGTTGGCTTCCGCGAGTTTCGAGCCCGCGCCGGGGCCGGCGACGACGAGATCGGTCTTCTTCGACACCGAGCCCGACACCTTTGCCCCTAGACGCTCCGCCGTCGCCTTGGCTTCATCCCGCGTCATCTTCTCCAGCGAGCCCGTGAACACCACGGTCTTGCCGGCGACGGCCGAGTTGCTCTTCGGCTTCTCGGCGTCGACGATCTCGACCTCCTCCGTCAGCCGCTCGACGATGCCGCGGTTGTGGCTCTCGCCGAAATAATCGGCGATGCTCTTGATCACGGTGTCGCCGATCTGGTCGAGCGCGTCCATCTCCGCGATCGCCTCCTCGTCGCCTTTGGCGACCTTGAGGCAGGCATCGTGGAAGGCGTCCCACGAGCCGTAGCCGCGCGCCAGGGCCAGCGCCGTGGTCTCGCCGACATGGCGCATGCCGAGCGCATAAATGAAGCGCTCCAGCGCGATTCTGCGCCGGCTCTCGATGGCACCGAACAGATTGCGGACCGAGGTCGTGCCATAGCCCTCGATCTCCTCGAGCTTGAGCCTCGCGTTGCGCTTCTCCAGCGTGAAGATGTCGGCAGGCTCCTTCACCCAGCCCTCGTCGAAGAAGTACTGGAGCTGCTTCTCGCCGAGGCCGTCGATGTCGAAGGCGCGCCGCGAGACGAACAGCTTGAGGTGCTCGATCTTCTGATAGGGACAGGCGAACTCGCCGGTGCAGCGGGCGCGCGAGCCCTCCTCGCCCGTCGCCGTCTCCTCGCGCACGACGTCAGTGTGCAGCGGACACGGGCACTTCTTCGGGAAGTGGAACTCCTTGGCACCGCGGGGACGCTTGTCGATGACGACATCGACTACCTGCGGGATGACGTCGCCGGCGCGCTGGATCACGACGGTGTCGCCGATGCGGATGTCGCGACCCTCGCGCAGCACCTCGCCCTTGTTGCCGATGCCCCTGATGTAGTCCTCATTGTGCAGCGTGACGTTCTGCACGATCACGCCGCCGACGCCGACCGGCTCGAGCTTGCCGACCGGCGTGAACGAACCGGTGCGGCCGACCTGAATCTCGATGTCGCGCAATACCGTCATGGCGCGCTCGGCCGGGAATTTGTGCGCGATGCCCCAGCGCGGCGTGCGCGACACGAAGCCAAGCCGCTCCTGCCAGTCGATGCGGTCGACCTTGTAGACGACGCCATCGATGTCGTAGTCGAGCCGCGCGCGCTGCTCCTCGATCGCATGATGAAAGGCGAGCAGCTCCTCGACGGAGTGACAGAGCTTGGTCAGCGGATTGGTCTTGAAGCCGCAGCGCTCGAACCAGTGGATCATGCCGCTCTGGGTCCCTTCCGGCATCGCGCTCATCTCGCCCCACGCATAGGCGAAGAAGCCGAGCGGGCGCGAGGCGGTGATGGTCGGGTCCTTCTGCCGGAGCGAGCCCGCGGCCGAGTTGCGCGGATTGGCGAAAACGGTACCGCCTTCGGCCTTCTGCCGCTCGTTGAGGGCAAGGAACGCCTTCTTGGTCATATAGACTTCGCCGCGCACCTCGCAGACATCTGGAACGTTGCGGCCCTTCAGCTTCTGCGGCACGTCTTCGAGCGTGCGGATGTTGGCGGTGACGTCCTCTCCGACCGCACCGTCGCCGCGCGTTGCGGCGGTGACGAGCTCGCCCCCCTCGTAGCGCAGCGACATCGAGAGCCCGTCGATCTTCGGCTCGGCGGAGAAATTGACCTTGTCGTCGTCGAGCTTCAGAAAGCGCACGATGCGGCCGACGAAGTCGCGCACGTCCTCCTCCGCAAAGGCGTTGTCGAGCGACAGCATGGGAACGGCATGCCGGACTTTCTTGAAACGGCCCGACGGCGCCGCGCCGACCTTCTGCGAGGGCGAGTCCGCGGTGACGAACTCGGGAAAGCGCTTCTCGATCGCGTTGAAGCGCTGGCGCAGCGCGTCGTACTCCGCGTCGGTGACGGTGGGCGCGTCCTCTTGATAGTAGCGCTCGTTGTGCCCCTCGATCTCGAGCGCGAGCCGCATGTGCTCGACCTTGGCCTGCGCCTTGGTGAGGTCGGCGACGTCGCGAAACGGTTTCGATTTTGCTGCTCTTGCCATGGTGCTTGGATACGACGGAGCGGGCCGAGGGGTAAAGGCTTGTGGAAATCTCGTGCCCCAGACGCAGCGCAGCGCCTCGGTGCGCTGCAGAGCCGGGGCCCATGCGACGGGAGCTCTGGGTCCCGGCTCTGCGGAGCAGCGCTACGCGCTGCACCGCGTCCGGGACACGAGAGTCAAGCCGTCGCCGCCTTGAGCAGCCTCTCTGCGGCCGCCCTCGCCTCGGCCGTGATCTCCGCGCCCGCGAGCATGCGCGCGATCTCCTCTCGGCGGTGGTCGGCGGCGAGCGTATTGACGCGGGTGGCGACGCGCTTGCCCTTGTCCAGGGCATCCTTGGAGATCAAGAGGTGCTGGTCGGCGCGGGCGGCGACCTGCGGGGCGTGCGTCACGGCCATGACCTGGACCTTGCCGGCAAGGCGCGCCAGGCGCCCGCCGATGGCGTCCGCGACCGCACCGCCGACGCCGGTGTCGATCTCGTCGAACACCAGAGTCGGCGCCGAGCCGCGGTCGGACAGCACGACCTTGAGCGCAAGGAGGAAGCGCGACAGCTCGCCGCCGGAGGCGACTTTCATCAGCGGACCCGGCTTGGTGCCCGGATTGGTCTGGACCCAGAACTCGACACGGTCGAAGCCTTGCGGTCCCGGCGCGGCCTCGTCGGTCTCGACCTGGGTCATGAATTTGGCGCGTTCGAGCTTGAGCGGCGCGAGCTCGGCATTGACCGCCTTGTTGAGCTTCTCCGCCGATTTCTGCCGCGCCAGTGACAGCTTCTTGGCGGAGGCGGCATAGCGGCCGTCTGCCTCGATCGCGGCCTGCTCCAGCTTCTTGAGCCGCGAGGCGCCGGCATCGATCAGCACGACGTCCGCGGCATATTTGGCGGCAAGCGCGGCGAGGCCGTCGACCGGCGTCGAATATTTGCGCGAGGCGGCGCGAAGCGCGAACAGCCGTTCCTCGATGCGCTCGAGCTCGGCCGGATCGAAATCGGTCGCGGCCAGCGCCGCCTGGAGATGCTGGTCGGCTTCCTCCAGCGCATTGATCGCAGCGTCGATCGCCTTCACCGCAGGCTCGACCAGTGCCGGCGAGTTGACGCCGCGGCGCTCCAGCCGGCGCACCGCCGCCGACAGCGTGGCGACCGGCGAATGATTGCCGCCGACCGCCTCCTGCGCCTCGCGCAGGTCGGAGGCGATCTTCTCGCCCTGCATCATGGTGGTGCGGCGCGAGGCCAGCGCGGTCTCCTCGCCATCCTTGGGCGCAAGCTGCTTCAGCTCGTCGGAGGCATGGCGGAGATAATCGGCCTCGCGCGCGGCGCTCTCCATGGCGGCGCGATGCTCCTCCAGTGCGGTATTGGCGGTGCGGCGCGCGTCCCAGAGCGCTTCGACCGCCGCGACGTCCGTCTCCAGGCCGGCAAAAGCATCGAGCAGGCGGCGGTGGGTGGCGGCATCGACCAGCGCGCGCTCGTCGTGCTGGCCGTGGATCTCGACCAGGGCGGCACCGACCGCCTTCAGCGTCTGCACGCTGATCGACTGGTCATTGATGAAGGCGCGGGTGCGGCCGTCGGCGAGCTGCACCCGACGGAGAATCATCTCGCAAGACTCCTCGACACTTGTGCCGTCGAGGCCGTTCTCGGCGAGGATCTTCGCTGCGGGGTGATTCTTTGGGACATCGAATACGGCGGTGACCTGCCCCTGCTCCGCGCCGTGGCGCACGAGGCCTGCATCGCCCCGGCCGCCGAGCGCCAGTGCAAAGGCATCGAGCAGGATGGATTTGCCCGCACCGGTCTCGCCGGTCAAAACCGCGAGGCCCGAGGCGAATTCGATATCGAGCCGTTCGATCAGGACGATGTCACGGATCGACAGACGCGCCAGCATGGAACCAAATTTCCTAGCCGAGTCCCATCTTCTTGAAGGTCCGGCTGATCCAGGACCCCTGATTCTCGCTCGGCTCGAGACCGCCGGATTTTACAAGATTATAGGCGTCCTTGTACCAGCGGCTGTCAGGAAAATTGTGCCCAAGCACGGCCGCCGCGGTCTGCGCCTCGCCGACGATGCCGATCGCCATATAGGCCTCGGTGAGCCGGAACAGCGCCTCCTCGACATGGCGGGTGGTCTGGTACTGCGTGACGACGGTCTTGTAGCGGTTGATCGCGGCCGTGTAGTCGCGCTTCTGGGCGTAGTAGCGGCCGACGTTCATTTCCTTGCCGGCGAGCTGGTCGCGCGCACCCTCGATCTTGGCCTTGGCCGAAGTCGCATATTCGGACGTCGGATACTTGCGCACCACCTCTTCCAGAGCGGCGATCGCCTTCTCGGTGCGGGCCTGGTCGCGGCTGATGTCCGGAATCTGGTCGTAGTGGGAGGCGGCGATCAGATATTGCGCATAGGCCGCGTCCGGGCTGCCGGGATGCAGAGTGACGTAGCGGGTGGCGGCGCCGATGCAGCCGTCATAGTCGCCGCCCTGATAGGACGCATAGGCCGACATCAGCAGCGACTTGCGGGCCCAGTCGGAATAAGGATGCTGGCGGTCGACCTCTTCGAACTTCTTGGTCGCCGCCTTCATGTCCTTCTTCTCGTTCATGAGGTACAAGCCCTCATTGTAGATCTTGTCGGCGGGCTCCTCGATGAAGGTGTCGTCCTTGGCCGTGAACTTGTCCCAGAGCGAGCCGGTGCCGCAGCCGGCGAGCGGCAGCGCGAGCATGATGAAGGTGACGGCCTGCAGCAGCCCACGGGCTCGCGACGAGACCGAGAAATATCCGCGCGTCATACGCTGTGCCGACATGAGTTTAAGCCCTGACGCCCTGTGATGCGGTGCCCGCCAGCCCACGAACCCCGTCCTGGGCGCAAAATGTAACCGTGGTGCCTGCCATGCGACCACGTCGATGGATCCGAAAAACAATCGTTAACCCATCGGATAGGCAGGCATTTCGCCCGGATTAAGGCGAACGTGCCGCAATGCTAGCCGATCTTGGTTACCAGGAGTTTCCCGGGGGGCAAATCGTCGTCACACGCGCGCGCCGACAGGTCTCGTCAGGACACGTCCGGCCCGTAGGCCGCCGCGATCCGACCGCCGACGATACCGCGACCGGTTTCGCCCACGGGACGCGTGGTGCGGCGGACCGCCTCGCCCTCGACCACCCGCCAGGCGGTACGGTCGGCGAGCAGCGCGGTCAGGACAGCGTGGTTGAGCTTGTGGCCGCCGCGGACCGAGCGGTAGGCGCCAAGCAGCGGCAGGCCGGCCAGCGAGAGGTCGCCGATCACATCCAGCACCTTGTGGCGGGCGCATTCATCGGCGTAGCGCAGGCCCTCTGTATTGAGCAGCCGCTCTTCATCGAACACGACGGTGTTGTCGAAGGAGGCGCCGAGGGCATAGCCCGCGCTCCAGAGCCGCGCGACATCGCACATCAGACCGAAAGTCCGGGCACGGCCGATTTCGCGCCGGAAACCTTCAGGATTGAGGTCGAAGACGTAGCTCTGCTGGCCGATGACGGGATTGGTGAAGTCGATCTCGACCTCGACGCGGAAGCCGCTGGCATGCGGCCTGATCTCGCCGAAGGAGTCGCCGATCTTGACCGAGATCGGCTTCAAAACCTGAATGAGACGGCGCTGCGCCGGCTGGGTGACGATGCCGGCCTGGTCGATCGCCGCAATGAAGGCTGCGGCGCTGCCGTCCATGATCGGCACTTCGGGACCGTCGATCTCGATGGTGGCGTTGTCGACCCCCATACCCCGCAGTGCGGCAAGCACGTGCTCGGCGGTGGATACCAGTGGACCACTGCGATCGCCGAGAACGGTCGCGAAGTCGGTCGCCACCACATGCTCGGCAGTCGCCTGAACTTCACGGTCGCTTCCCTCGAGGCCCGTACGGACAAAAATAAAACCTGCGTCGACAGGCGCAGGCCCGAGGGTGAGAGTGACGGGAAGACCGGAATGAACGCCTACGCCTGCCACGGAGGCTTGCGCACGAAGCGTTGTTTGCCGGTTGAATTTCATCAGGAACCGCCCCACTACGATCATCGCGACTTATACAAACTCGCCTCGCCGGTCAGAGCCGACGCCCCGCGAATCCGTATCCCCAAGTCACGGCAAACCATAGTCACCGCCTCAAACAGCGCCAACTCACGCTTTTTTACCGATTGTTACCCCAAACCCGCCGTATTCGCGCCAAGGCTTAACCAAATTGAGCCCAGGCTTGAGACCGTTATCGGCAGTTTTACTGAACCACCAAATGCGTAATTAATGATTTAAAATCAGTCGCTTGGCAAAATAACCCGGGTCTGCACGGGATAAAAGGAAAGGTCCCGGCAAGCTTGCTGCCGAGACCTTTTTCCGTCTGCCTTATTGTAACATTCCTCAGGTCGCCTGCCGGCGCAGGAAGGCCGGGATATCAAGATGGTCGTCGCCCTGTGGCGCCGGCGCAACAGGGGCCGGGCGGCCGTGCATGTCCAAGCCCTGCGGCGCAGGACGACGGGCATACTCCGATACCGGCTCGCTGGATGCGATCTGCTGCGCCACGGTCTTCTGCGGGCGGCGCTCAGGCAGCGGCGGCATGGCGGGACCGGCGGTACGGGCCGCGACCGGCGGCTCGCTCTCCTCGTCGCGACGGCCGAGGCCGACATTGGCGAGGCGCTGAAGCAGCGACAGGCGGGTCTTCTGGGGGGTCTCTTCCTCGACCTCGCCGCGGGCCTGACGGATCTCGGCCTGGGCCGGCATCGGCAGTTCCTCGATGCGCGGCATCCGCGGCGCACGGACCGGCGGACGTTCCGCCTGCGGCGGAATGAAGTTTTCGGGCGTCATCGGCTCCTGCATGGCGACCGGGGTCATGTCAGGCTCCGGAAACAGGGTCGGCTTCTGCGCGATCGGACGCACGGTGACGTCGCCATAGGTCTGCGGCGGCGCCGGCGGCTGCGGGGTTTCGGCAACGGCAGCGGCGATGGCGGCGAGCGCAGCACGCTCGACGTTGGGACGGGGCGCGGCGGCGGCCGGAGCCGCGGCCGGGGGCTGCGCTTCCAGCTTCTGGGCGCGTTCGGCCAGACGCTGGTTGTCGGCACGGAGCCGCGCGGTCAGGTCGGCGAGACGGCTCTCGGCAGCGGCGGCAGGTGCGGCCGCCTGCTGCGCCTGCGGTGCCGGGTTTGCGACGGGCGCGGAGGTCGCCTGGCTGTTGCGGGCGATCGCGGCCTGCTCGATGCCGGTGGCGACCACGGAGACGCGGATCAGGCCGTCGAGCGCTTCGTCGAAGGTCGCGCCGACGATGATGTTGGCGTCCTGGTCGACTTCCTCGCGGATGCGGGTCGCGGCCTCGTCAACCTCGAACAGGGTGAGGTCCTTGCCGCCGGTGATGGAGATGAGGAGGCCCTTGGCGCCCTTCATCGAGCTGTCGTCAATCAGCGGGTTGGCGATCGCGGCTTCAGCGGCCGTCAGCGCGCGCTTGTCGCCGGAGGCTTCGCCGGTGCCCATCATCGCCTTGCCCATCTCGCGCATGACGGCGCGGACGTCGGCGAAGTCGAGGTTGATCAGGCCTTCCTTGACCATCAGGTCGGTGATGCAGGCGACGCCCGAATAGAGCACCTGGTCGGCCATCGCGAACGCGTCGGCGAAGGTGGTCTTCTCGTTGGCGACCCGGAACAGGTTCTGGTTCGGGATGATCAGGAGCGTATCGACGACCTTGTGCAGTTCGTTGATGCCGGCTTCCGCGGTGCGCATGCGGCGGCCGCCCTCGAAGTGGAACGGCTTGGTCACGACGCCGACGGTGAGGATGCCCATGTCGCGCGCGGTCTTGGCGATCACGGGAGCGGCGCCGGTGCCGGTGCCGCCGCCCATGCCGGCGGTGACGAACACCATGTTGGCGCCCGAGAGATGGTCGCGCAGCTCGTCGATCACCTCTTCCGCCGCCGCGGCACCGACGTTCGGCTGCGAGCCGGCGCCAAGCCCTTGCGTGACCGCCGTGCCCATCTGCACAATGCGCTGCGCCTTCGACATCGTCAGCGCCTGCGCGTCGGTGTTGGCGACCACGAAGTCGACGCCCTGGAGGCCCGCCGTGATCATGTTGTTGACGGCGTTGCCACCGGCGCCGCCGACGCCGAACACGGTGATCCGGGGCTTCAGTTCGTGAATATCAGGAACATTGATGCTGATGGTCATGGTTGCCTCTCGATCACGCGCGCGTGGGTTCGCCCCGGCCGGCGGCCGCGGGAGTTGGTGAAAATCGAAGATTGCGGAAAGCGGTCATCAGAAGCCCTCGCGTAGCCATCGTCCGACCTTTCCGAAATATCCGCCGGTCCCTGTCCTGACCTGCTGCCGCGTATGCCGCGGTTCGACATGTTCGAGGTGAACATATTGCGGGTAGACGAGGAGTCCGGCCGGCACCGCGAACGCGGCGTTCTTCGCCTCGTTGGGCAGCCGGCCGAAACCGAGCGGACGGCCGACCCGCACGGGCCGGCCGAGAATCTGGGTGCCGAGCTCGACGAGGCCGGTGAGCTGCGAGGCACCGCCCGACAGCACGACGCGGCCGTTGGGCTCTGAGGCGAAGGGCGAATCCTTCAGCTTGTCCCGAACCATTTCGAAGACTTCCTCGGCACGGTGCTTGACGATGTTCGCGATGGTGGCGCGGGAGACGATCTGCGGCAGATCCTGCTCGTCACCGGCTGTCGGCACAGACATCAGCTCACGCGAGTCCGATCCGCCGGTGATGACGGTGCCGTATAACGTCTTGATTCGCTCGGCATCGGCAATGGTCGCGGAGAGTCCGCGCGCAAGATCCATCGTGATGTGTTGCCCGCCGACCGCAAAGCCGGCCGCATGCACGAAGCGCCCGCCGGAAAAGACCGCGATCGTGGTCGTGCCCGCACCCATCTCGACGACGGCAGCGCCGAGATCGGCCTCGTCGTCGGTCAGCACCGACAGGCCGGCCACATAGGGGCTCGCCGCCATGGCTTCGACATTGATGTGGCAGCGTTCCACCGCCAGCATCAGGTTCCGCGCCACGGTGGCGTCGCAGGTGACGACGTTCATGTCGACGCCGAACTGGTGCGCGACCATGCCGCGGGGATCGCGGATGCCCTTGACGCCGTCAAGCGTGTAGCCGACCGGCAGCGCGTGCAGCACGGTGCGGCCCTCGCCGGTGGCGTGGCGCATGCCGGTGGAGGTGACGCGGCTGACATCGGCGGGCGTCACGGCGCCGCCACGGATGTCTGCGGCGGCTTCGACGAGCTGGCCGGAGAGCCGGCCGCCGGAGACCGAGAGCAGCACCGACTCGACCCGCACTTTGGCCATTTTCTCCGCGAGCCCGACGGCCTGGCGCACCGCCTGCTCGCATTCGGTAAGATCGATCACCGCGCCGGCCTTCATCCCGCGCGACTGGATCTGGCTGTAGCCGATCAGTTCCACCGCATGAGTACGGCCGCGCAGCGCATCGCTCGGAGGCGACGGCTTCAACCGTGCGATCATGCAGGCGATCTTGCTGGTGCCGATGTCGAGGCAGGCGACGATGCCGCCGCGCTTGTGCGGCATCGGGCGCGTCTTCGGCGTCTGGGTGCGATCGAGACCGGTCATGCGGAATCCCCGGCCTTCTTTTTCTTCTTGTCCTTGAACTGATCCTCGCGCGCCTTGGCGGCGTCCTCTGACAGCTGCACCACCAGTCGATCGGGCAGGCGCATGTCGACGGCGACGATATCGCGGGAGAACAGCCTGTCGTCCTTGTCGAGCTTCGACAGCATCGCGAGCGCGTTGCCGACGTCCTGCTCGGGCAGGCGGATGTCGAGGCCGTCCTTGAGCCTCAGGTTCCAGCGCCGCTCGCCAACGAAGACCGCGGCTTTCGTCACCGAATTGACCTGCGGATAGCGCGCCAGCAGCGCCAGGAAATCGCGCGCCTGCGTGTCGGCCCCCTTGCCGACCACGAGCGGCAGCGACAGAAAGCGGCGCGAGACGTAGGGTTCGAGCACGGCGCCGTCATCGGCAATGACGGAAAGCCGGCCGGCCTCCTGCCACAGCGCGAACGCCTTGCGCTCGGTGAGCTCGATCATGAGCTGGCCCGGATAGAGCTTCAGCACGGTCGCATCCGCGATCCATGGATTGGCCTTGAGCTTGTCGCGCACCGCTTCGGCGTCGAGGAACAGCAGCGAGGAGCGGCCGCTGACGCCGCCGATGGCGAGGATCTCGTCCTGGGTGAGCTGCTTGCGGCCGTTGATCACGACCGAGGTGATGCGGAATCCGGCGGAATTGGCCAGCGCGTTGCGGGCGTCGCTGACCGCGGTGATGAAGTCCTGGAGATGGCCGCCCTTGACGATGCCGAAGCCGCAGCTTCCGATCAGCAGCAGCACGGTCATGCTGAGTCCGACCCGGTGCGGCAGATAGCGCTCGACCAGCGCAACCATTCGCGGCGGCGGCTCACGCTCGACGACGGCCTTGGCCCTGCTCTTGATCTTGTCCTTGGCGGCGGCGCGCGCGGCCTGGAGTCTTTCCTGGCGCTTGTCCTGCACCCACTCGCGCAGAAGCACGACCGCTCCGACAGCGGCCGCCTTCAGGTCAGCTTGGGGCCTCAGCGACCTGAAAACCGATCGGGTGAGGCTTCCTGCTCCATCCATTGCACGAGCTCGTCAACAGTTTCCCCGCGACATCGCGCGGATCCTGGCGAACATGACGTCTCGGACCTGCCGGGCCGGGTGCTGGTCTTCAGCAGAAGAAAACCTCTCCCCTTCAAAGCGTTCGCTGGAGGTGAAATCACCCGCGACAGCTCACGCGCCGGCAGCCAAAGCGCCATATGCGCCGCCAGCGTTAACCTTCGGACGTCCTGGTAAACAAAAGGTAAAATTCGTTAACGACATGCGCATTTTGCCCCGCGATATCCGGCATTTGTGGCGCGATGTCCGGCAATTTACCGGTTTTGGTCGCCAAACCGGGCGATTTCGCCGATCCGGCCGTTAACCAGTTCCGATTATTTCCGCACGCGCTGCCCGGCGAGTTCGACCAGGCCGCGCAGGAAGTCGATGAACTCGATTCCTGCGGCTTTCAGCGCCTTGGGGTAGAGCGAGGACTTGGTCAGCCCGGGGAGCGTGTTGGTTTCGAGATAGACGAGGCCCTTGTCCGAGACGATGAAGTCCGAGCGGGAATAGCCGGAGCAGGACATCGCGCGATGCGCCAGCATCGCCTGCTCCTTGAGCGCTGCGGTGATCTCAGGTGCGAAACGGCCAGGGCAGATCTCCTGGGTCGACTTCAGGAGATATTTCGCCGCATAGTCGAAACTGCCCTCGCCCGGAATGATCTCGATCGGCGGCAGCGCAATGATCGAGCCATCGGTGCGCTCCAGCACGCCGCAGGTCGCCTCGACGCCGGCGATATAGGGCTCGATCACGTACTCTTCGTGCCTGGCCGCATTGCGGACGGCGACGAGATCCTGCTTGGCGTTGACGAAGATCAGCCCGTAGCTCGAGCCGTCGCGTGCCGGCTTCGCGATCAGCCGTCCGTACTCGGCGAAGGCCTCGTCGATGTTATCAAGCGCAAGACTCGCTGGCGGCGTCACGCCGCCGAGGGCGGCAAAGCGCTTGGCTGCGATCTTGTCAAAGGCGAGATGCGAGGAGGCCGAGCCCGAGCCGGTGAAGGGCACGCCGCGCGCCTCGCACATCACCTGCAATTCGCCGTTCTCGGCCCGTCCGCCATGCAGGCCGAGCACCAGCACCCGCCCTTCCGCCTTGGCCTGGTCGAGCGCCTGCTCCAGCGGAATGCCCGATGTGCCCGGCTTGAATTCGTCCTCGAATGGGCGGGCATGCTCGAGCAGCTGCCGCGACTGGACGACATGCACCTTGTCCTCGACGTCCCACCACCAGAGATCGGCCTCGGGCAGTGCCTGATGCAGGGCCTGGGCCGAGGCGACCGAAACCAGACGCTCCCGGTTGGAGCCGCCGAAAAGGATGGTAATGCGCATGTTCTCCGTTACCTATCCAGTTGTCATTCCGGGGCGATGCGCAGCATCGAACCCGGAATCTCGAGATTCTCAGGTGCGCAATTGCGCACCATAGTTGCGCTGCGCGCCCCCGGAATGACGGTGATCATGACACCCCGATCCGCTTGATTTCCCAGTGTAGCTCGATTCCGGAATTTGCCTTCACCCGTTCGCGCACGGTCTCGCCCAGCGTCTCGATATCGTGCGCGGTGGCATCGCCCGTGTTGATCAGGAAATTGCAGTGCATCTCGGAGACCTGCGCGCCGCCGACGCGCAAGCCGCGGCACCCGGCGGCATCAACCAGCTTCCAGGCGGAATGGCCCGGTGGGTTCTTGAAGGTGGAGCCGCCGGTCTTCTCGCGGATCGGCTGCGCGGTCTCGCGGTGCGCGTGCACTTCCGCCATGCGTGCGCGGATTGCCTCCGCATCCCTGATCTCGCCGCGAAAGCGGGCGGAGGTGAAGATGATGGAGGGATCGACGCCGCTGTTGCGGTAGACGAACTTCATGTCCGCGTTGGAGAAGACATGCTTGGTGCCCTCGCGCCCCACACCCCTCGCCTCGATCAGCACATCCTTGGTCTCGCCGCCATTGGCGCCCGCGTTCATGCGCAGCGCGCCGCCGATCGTGCCGGGAATGCCGAAGTAGAATTCGAGCCCGCCGATATTGGCGGACGCCGCCACCTCCGCCACACGCTTGTCGAGCGCGGCAGCGCCGGCGGTGACGAGGTCTCCGCTCGCGGTGGCCTCGCCGAAGCCGCGCGGCGAAAGGCGGATCACGACGCCCGCAATGCCGCCATCGCGCACGATCAGGTTGGAGCCGACGCCGACGACATAGACCGGAATGTCGCTGGCGAGACGCGCGAGGAAATAGGCGAGATCGTCTTCGTCCGCGGGCGTGAAAAGCACCTGCGCCGGACCGCCGACGCGAAACCAGGTGAGCTCGGCCAGCGACTGGTTCGCCAGCAGCCGGCCGCGCAAGTCCGGCATCGCGGCTTTGAGTGAAGGGGTGATGTCGGGGAAGCTCATGGTGCGCCGACCGACATGCGAGCTGCGTTGAGATTGCGTCGCGTAACGTTATCCGCCAGCGCCCGGGGCTTACCCCTCTCCCCAACCCTCCCCCGCAAGCGGGGAGGGAGCCTGACCAGCGTGCTCGCCTCACCTGGCATCACAGCTGCAGTCTGAGCCTTTGCGAGAGTGAGGAAGGCACCGGCGGACGGGTTCCCTCCCCCCTTGCGGGGGAGGGTTAGGGAGAGGGGTGGCCACACGGGCGGTGATCGACGATGGCTCGACATCCGCTCGCTCACCCCAGCGCCTTCAACTGGTTCGGCAGTGCATACGCCCATTGCGTGATGTTGCCGGCCCCGAGGCACACGACGAGATCGCCAGGCTTCGCGATCCCTTTGACGATGCCCGCCAGCTCCGATGCCGCCGGCAGCGGGATCACCTCGCGATGACCGTGGGCACGCAGGCCGGCGACGAAGTGATCGCGGTCGACGCCCTCGACCGGCGCCTCGCCGGCGGCGTAGACGTCAGCGACGATCACCGCATCGGCGTCGTTGAAGCAGGTGCAGAACTCCTCAAACAGGGATTGCAGGCGGGTATAGCGGTGCGGCTGCACCACGGCGATCACCTTGCCGGTGTAGGAATCGCGCGCCGCTTTCAGCACGGCCGCGATCTCCACGGGGTGATGGCCGTAATCGTCGATGACGGTGACGCCGTTCCATTCGCCGGTCTTGGTGAAGCGGCGCTTGACGCCTCCGAAGCCTGCGATGGCACTGCGGATCTTGTCGTCGGACACACCGAGCGCGTGAGCGACCGCAATCGCCGCCGTCGCGTTGGAGGCGTTGTGCCGGCCCGGCATCGGCAGCGCGAGGTCGGCGATCTCGTGCGTGGTGCCTGCCTTGCGGTCGCGGATTACGACCTTGAACTTCGAGCCGCCGCCTCCCGCGGTGAGATCGACCAGGCGCGCATCGGCCTGCGGATTTTCCCCGTAGGTGATGATGCGGCGGTCCTCGATCCTGCCGACGAGGCTCTGCACCACGGGATGATCGATGCACATCACGGCAAAGCCGTAGAACGGCAAGTTCTCGACGAAGTGACGGAAGGCGTCCTGCACGGCATCGAAGGTCTTGAAGTGGTCAAGATGCTCGGGATCGACGTTGGTGACGATCGCGACATCGGTCGGAAGCTTCAGGAAGGTGCCGTCGCTCTCGTCGGCCTCCACCACCATCCAGTCGCCGGCACCCAGCCGCGCGTTGGAGCCGTAGGCATTGATGATGCCGCCGTTGATCACGGTGGGATCGAGCCCGCCGGCGTCGAGCAGCGTTGCGACCATCGTGGTCGTCGTGGTCTTGCCGTGCGTGCCGGCGATGGCGACGCAGCTCTTCAAGCGCATCAGCTCGGCCAGCATCTCGGCGCGGCGCACCACGGGAATGCGCCTCTCGCGCGCCGCCATCAATTCCGGATTGTCGCGCTTGATCGCGGAGGACACGACCACGACCTCGGCACCGTCGACATTCTCGGCCTTGTGGCCGACCGAAACCTTCGCGCCCTTCTTGCGCAGGCGATCGAGGTTGTAATTGTCGGCGGCGTCCGAGCCCTGCACGGCATAGCCGAGATTGACCAGCACCTCGGCGATTCCGCTCATGCCGATTCCGCCGATCCCGACGAAGTGGATGGGTCCGATCTCGCGCGGCAGTCTCATACTGTCTCCTCGACGTCGCAAAGCCTGAGATTCAAATCAGCCTGCGTCGACTATTGGATGCCCCGCTTTCGCGGGGCATGACAAGGGGCATTTTTGGTCACTCCGGGGCGCTCGCATCGCGAGCGAACCCGGAATCTCGAGGTTCCGGATCGGTCCGCGTCGCGGCCCGTCCGGAATGACGGGTGCTACACGCCCGCGACCTTGACCACGAGATCCGCCAGACGCTCGGCCGCATCGAGCCGCCCCACCCCCTTCGCGGCCGCGGCCATGGCGGTAAGGCGCGCCGGCTCAGCGGCCAGGCCGGAGATTTCGGCGGCAAGGCGGTCGGAGGTGAACTCGGTCTGCGGGATACGGATCGCGCCGTCGACCTTGACCAGCACGCCGGCATTGGCGAACTGGTCCTGGTCGATCGAGCCGGGCAGCGGCACCAGGATGGAGGGCCGGCCGATCGCCGCGAGCTCGGCGACGGTGCCCGCGCCGGAGCGCGACACCACGAGATGGTTGGAGGCGAGCCGCGCCGGCAGATCGGTGAAGAACGGCGCGAGCTCTACCTTGATCTTGAGCCTGTCGTAGACTGTGCGCACGCGGCTCATGTCCTCTTCGCGCACCTGCTGGGTGAGGACGAGGCGGCTCCATAACGCGGGCTCGAGCCGCTCGATCGCGCCCGGCACGATATCGGCCATGATGCGCGCGCCCTGGCTGCCGCCGACGACGAGCAGGCGCAGCGGACCATTCACCTCGGGGGGGCTATATTTCACCGCAGCGGCGGCGAGAACCGCCGGCCGCATCGGCGTGCCGACGGTCGTGGTCTTGGCCGACAGCGCCGGATCGCGATCGAGGACGCCGGGCAAGGACGTTGCGATGGCGCGGACGCGGCCCGACAGAAACCGGTTGGCACGGCCGAGCACCGCATTGGCGTCGTGGATGATGCCGGGCACGCCGGCGAATTTCGCAGCGACCAGCGGCGGCAGCGTCGGATAGCCGCCGAAGCCGACGACGGCGACCGGCTTGAGCCGCTTGATCAGGAGGTAGGCGGAGAGCGTGCCCGCGGCGAGCGTGAGGCCGGCATAGGCGAGCTGCAACGGATTGCGGCCGCGCGCCGTCTCGCTTCTGACGACGTCGATCATGTCCTTGCTGAACAGCCCGCTGTAGCGCAGCGCGCGCTCGTCCGTGACGAGGCGGACGCGAAAGCCGCGCCGGATCAATTCGACGCCGAGCGCCTCGGCCGGAAACAGATGGCCGCCGGTGCCGCCCGCGGCGAGAAGAATCAGGGGGGACGTGTCCATGGTGGGAGTTTTACAGGGTCTTAGTCGTCATTGCGAGCGAAGCGAAGCAATCCCTCCGCAGGGACAGCCCTGGATTGCTTCGTCGCTTCGCTGCGCTCGCAATGACGGGTTACGCGTAGCTGCGCATCGCCTCGGCATGGCCGCTCGCTTCGACCTCGGTGCGCGGGCGCAGCCGCGTCAGCGCCAGCATCATGCCGACACCATAGGCCAGCGACACGATCGAGGAGCCGCCATAGGAGATGAACGGCAGCGTCATGCCCTTGGCGGGAATGAGCTGGAGGTTGACCGACATGTTGATCGCGGCCTGCACGCCGAACAGGATCGCGAGGCCCGAGGCCGCGAAGCGCGAGAACATGTCCTCATTGGCGTAGGCCCGCGACAGCGTGCGGATGACGACGAAAGCGAACAGCGCCAGCATCGCAAGGCACAGGATGATGCCGAACTCCTCGGCGGCGACTGCGAACACGAAATCGGTGTGGCTGTCCGGCAGGCTGCGCTTGGCGATGCCCTCGCCCGGTCCGAGCCCGAACCAGCCGCCATTATAGAAGGCCTCCATCGCGGTATCGACCTGGAAGGTGTCGCCCGAGGCCGGATTCATGAAGCGCCTGATGCGGCCGGCAACGTGCGGGACGAACAGATAGGCGCTGAACAGGCCGGCGGCACCGAGACCTGCGAGACCGAACACCCAGATCATCCGCATGCCCGCGATGAAGAACAGCGAGCCCCACACCATCAGGATCAGCATGGTCTGGCCGAAATCCGGCTCCATCACCAGCAGCGCGACCAGCATCAGGAGCAGCACCACAGCCATCGAGGTCGCCGGCATCTCCGGCCGTCTGGTCGACTCCGCGAACAGCCAGGCGGCGATGACGACGAACGACGGCTTTGCGATTTCGGAGGCCTGGATGTTGACGCCGAGCAGCGTGATCCAGCGCCGCGAGCCCTTCACCTCAGGACCGATCGCGAGCGTGAGCACGATCAGGATGATGCTGATCGCGAAGATGGTGAGCGCGCTCCGCCGGATGGCACGCGGCGACAGGAAGGACACGCCGATGAGCACGATGCAGGACGGCACCAGGAACAACACGTGGCGGCTGAAGAAATGGAAGGGATCGAGCCCGATGCGGGTCGCCACCGGCGGGCTCGCCGCCAGCGACAGGATCACCCCGGTCAGCATCAAGGCCAGGATGGCGCCCATCAGCGGCTTGTCGACGGTCCACCACCACTCGGAAAAGGGGGTGCGTTCTTCACGGGAGAGCATGGGCGGCCGCTTTCGGACAGAGGTCCGTCCATTGGTCGCCGAGGTTGGTTACCGGGGGGTTAAGAAGATTGATCAAGTTGTGGAGAGGCCCGTGCCCCGGACGCAGCGCAGCGTGCCCCTGGCGATGCGAAACATCGTCCAGTGCGGCATGGTGCGCTGCAAAGCCGGAGCCCATATCGCGGCAGTGTATCGTGTAGCGGTCTGGGTCCCGGCTCTGCGGAGCGTCACTTCGTGCCGCACCGCGTCCGGGACACGAGCGCCCTATTCGTAGTTGATCGCAACGTCTCCCGCGCGCTGATCGCGCTTGTAGATCTGATCTGGCCCGGGGATGAACCCGATCCTGACCGCGCGCTCACTGCTCCACGCGACGACAACATCAAGGTGCCCGCGCAGGCTGACGAAAGTCGGCGTGCTCTCCGGCGAGAACGTCCGGCCGCGCGCCAGGATGCTGGCTTGCGTGCTGTCGGGCACCGTCGCGCCGCACGACTTCCAGACCACGACAACCAACTGGCTACCGCTTGGCGAGGCGAATGCGCGTTGGCGAACGATGCGGCATGCGCCGAATCCAGTCATGACACTGTCGACGATGACAACGAAGATAAAACCCGCGACGACCGGGACAGCAAGCGCAGCGACGACAAGTCCGATCCAGCGTCGCCGCGACATTCTCACACCACCGGCTTCACGCCCGGCAGCGCCTGCACCAGTTCGCGGAACCTGGTGCCGCGGATTTCGAAATTGCGGTACTGGTCGAAGGAGGCGCAGGCCGGTGACAGCAGTACGACCGCATCGCTAAGACCTGATGCCTCCGCATCGCGCGCGGCATGCTCGACGGCGACGTCGAGGGTCTGGCTGATCTCATGCGCGACCGCGCCCAGCGTTCCCGAAAATTCCTGCGCGGCCTCGCCGATCAGATAGGCTTTTCGGATGCGCGGGAAGAAACCCGTCAAACTCGTGATGCCGCCGGCCTTCGGCTTGCCGCCGGCGATCCAGAAGATGTCGGCAAACGACGACAGCGCATGCGCGGTCGCGTCGGCATTGGTGCCCTTGGAGTCATTGACGAACAGCACGTTGCCGCGGCGGCCGACCTGCTCCATGCGGTGGGCAAGGCCGGGAAAGCTGCGCAGGCCGTTCTGTAACACATCGAGGCTGATGCCCATGGCGAGCGCGGCGGCGGCGGCGCACGCCGCGTTCTGCGCGTTGTGCAGGCCGCGCAGCGAGCCGATGCCGCCGAGCGCGGCGACCTCGCTGCGGGCGCCGCCCGAGGCGCGCACGATGTTGCCATGCTCGACATAGATGCCGGAGGCGAGCGGGTTTTTGACGGAAATGCGCATCACGTTCTTGCCGGCGCGGTCGAGCCGGTCGGCGACATCACGGCTATAGCCGTCGTCGACACCGACGATCGAGGTGCCGCCCGCCTGCACACCAGCGACGAGGCGCTCCTTTACCGCTGCGTAGTGCTCGATCGTACCATGCCGGTCGATATGGTCCTCGCTGACATTGAGCAGGATGCCGACGGAGGGATCGAGCGAGGGCGTGAGGTCGATCTGGTAGGACGACATCTCGATGACGTGGACACGGCCCATGCGCGGCGGCTCCAGCGACAGGATCGCGGTGCCGATATTACCGCCCATCTGGGTGTCGTAGCCGGCGACTTTCGTCAGGTGCGCGATCAGCGCCGTCGTGGTCGACTTGCCGTTGGTGCCGGTGATGGCGACGAACGGCGCGTCGGGTGCGTGGCGGCGCCGCTCGCGGCAGAACAGCTCGATGTCGCCGATCACCTCGACGCCCGCTTCGCGCGCCTTCAGCGCGCTCCAATGCGGCACCGGATGCGTCAGCGGCACGCCGGGCGCGAGCACGAGCGCGGCGAAATTCGCCCAGGAGACGTTGCGCAGATCGGCGGTGATGAAGCCGGCCTGCGCGGCTTTGGCGACGTTCTCGGCATTGTCGTCGGCGGCGATCACCTCGGCGCCGCCCGCCTTCAGCGCGTGGCAGGAGGCGAGCCCCGAGCCGCCGAGGCCGAACACCGCGACGCTCTTGCCGGCGAAGGATGTAATCGGGATCATCGCGAGACCATCACCGCAGCTTCAGCGTCGAGAGGCCGGCCAGCGCCAGCATCACCGAGATGATCCAGAAACGGATCACGATCTGCGGCTCGGTCCAGCCGAGCTGCTCGAAATGATGATGGATCGGCGCCATCCGGAAGATGCGTTTGCCGGTGAGCTTGAACGACACCACCTGGACGATGACCGAGACCGCCTCCAGCACGAACAGGCCGCCGATCACCGCGAGCACGATCTCGTGCTTCACCGCGACCGCGATCGCACCGAGCATGCCGCCGAGGGCGAGCGAGCCGGTGTCGCCCATGAAGATCGAGGCCGGCGGGGCGTTGAACCAGAGGAAGCCGAGGCCGGCGCCCAGCAGCGCGCCGCAGAGCACCGCGAGCTCGCCGGTGCCGGCGACATATTTGATCTGGAGATAGTCGGCGAACACGGCGTTGCCGGCGAGGTAGGCGATCATCGCAAAGCTCGCGGTCGCGATCATCACCGGTACGATTGCCAAGCCATCGAGGCCATCGGTGAGGTTCACGGCATTGCCGGCGCCGACGATGACGAAGGCGCCGAACACCACAAAGAACCAGCCGAAATGCAGCACGGTGTCCTTGAGGAACGGGATCGTCAGCGCGGTCGAGGCGGGATCGCGGTTCAGCCGCACCAGCGCGTAGCAGGCAACCAGCGCGATAACCGCCTCGATCAGAAGGCGAAGCTTGCTGCCGAACCCGGTCGTGGTCTGCTTGGTCACCTTGAGGTAATCGTCATAGAAGCCGACGAAGCCGAAGCCGAGCGTCACCGCCAGCACGATCCAGACATAGGGGTTGAGCGGATTGGCCCACAGCACCGTGCCGACGGTGAGGCCGGACAGGATCATCAGCCCGCCCATGGTGGGCGTGCCCTTCTTGGCGAGATGCGATTGCGGGCCGTCGAGGCGGATCGGCTGGCCCTTGCCCTGACGGATGCGCAGATGGTCGATGATCCAGGGCCCGAACAGGAACACGAACAGCGCGCCGGTCACGACTGCGCCGCCGGTGCGGAAGGTGATGTAGCGGAAGACGTTGAAGAAGGTGCGAACGGCACCGAATCCCGGAAATGTGTTGGAAAGCTCGATCAACCAGTAAAACATTCAGACGGTCCTATGGCGCCTTTGCACACGCAGCCTTGGCCTTGTTCTTGGCCTTTATCTTGGCCTCAACGTGCCTCACGGGCATTCGCTGGTTTTCGTCATGGCTCGCGCGACCTCTGGGAAAACGGACGGCTTCGCGCCACAAAGGGTGAGATTCGGGAACAGCGCCTTCCAAGCAGTTTACGCCTTCGCCTGCAAGGCGGCCACCAGCCCCGGCACAAACTTGTTGACCCAGAACATCTTCTTGCTGCCCTTGACAACCACGACATCCCCTGCCTTCAGCAGGCCCGCAACCTCGCTCGGCTTCAACGTGGCGGGATCATCGTGCCAGCCAAGGCCCTTGCCTGATGGCAGCACGTCATAGAGATGGCGCATCAAGGGACCGACGCAGTAGACGCCGTCGATGCCTTCGAGATATTTGGCAAGGCCGGTGTGATAGTTCGGGGCGTCCTCGCCCAGCTCGAGCATGTCGCCGAGAACCGCGATGCGGCGGCCATCACTCACGTGGCGCGCCTGGAGGCTTTGCAGCGCAGCCGCCACGCTGGCCGGATTGCCGTTGAAGCTGTCGTCGATTACGGTGATATCGCCGACCGCCTGCTCGACGCCGCGGCCGGTCATGATGCCGACGCGGTCGAGCTTGATCGCGAGCGTCGCGACGTCGAGATGCGCAGCATGAACCGCGGCGAGCGCGGCCAGCGCATTGTGCACCCGGTGCGGCGCGCCAGGGGTGAGGCTGAAGGCGATCTCCTTCCTGCCGATTGCGGCCACGATCTGCCAGCTCTCGCCGTGGGGCGCATGCGCAACCTCGTGCACCTCGGCATGCTCGCCGCCGAAGCGCACGACCTTGCCCTTCCATTCGGGCGCCTTGATCCCGGCCGGCAGCACCAGCACACCATTCTCGGGCAGGCCGAGCGCGATCGATACCTTCTCGCGCCGGATGGCTTCCAGCGAGCCGAGCTTTTCCAGATGCACGGGCTGCACGTTGACGACGAGCGCGACCGTCGGCCGCGTCAATTCGCTGAGCCGCGCGATCTCTCCCTGCTGGTTCATGCCCATCTCGACGACCCAGAGGCTGGCATCCCGCCTGGCATTGCACAGCGTCAGCGGCACGCCCCAGAAATTGTTGAAGCTCGACGGGCTCGCATAGGCGTTCGGATAGGCGGCGAGAAATTCCTTGGTGCTGGTCTTGCCCGCGCTTCCGGTGAGTCCGATCACCGGCCCATGGAAGCGCGCGCGTGTGGCACGTGCAAGGCCCCAGAGGCCGTCGATCAGCGTGTCCTTGACGACGATCTGCGGGATGCGGATGCCTGCGATCTCGTGCGGCACGATCATCGCCACCGCGCCAGAAGCCTCCGCCTTGTCCGCGAACTCCCAGCCGTCGCGCGCGCTGGCGAAGGCCGAGACGAAGCCGCCGCTCGGCGTGCCGCTGAGCGCGACGAACAGGCTGCCCGGCTTCACCAGCCGGCTGTCCTGCGTGACAAAGTCGATTCCCGTGTCCGGGAATGATCCGGTGACACCCAGCGCACGCGCGACTTCGGCAACCGTCCATATTGGCGCGCTCATGCAACCCTCGACGCTAGTGCGGCGGCAACCGCCTCGTGATCACTGAAGGGCAGAACCTCTCCGCCGACGATCTGCCCGGTCTCATGGCCCTTGCCGGCGATGAGCAGCGCATCGCCCTCTTCGAGTTCCTCGATCGCGGCGCGGATCGCCTCGGCGCGGTCGCCGATCTCGCGGGCGCCCTTAGCCGCGGCGAGGATCGCGGCGCGGATGGACTCCGGCTTCTCGCTGCGCGGATTGTCGTCGGTGATGATGACGGCGTCGGCGTTCTCGGCCGCGATTTCACCCATGATCGGACGCTTGCCGGCATCGCGGTCGCCGCCGGCGCCGAACACGACGACCAGCCTGCGCTTCGCATAAGGCCGCAGCGCCTGGAGCGCCTTCGCCAGCGCATCGGGCTTATGCGCATAATCGACGAAGATCGGCGCGCCGTTGCGCTCGCCGACGCGCTCGAGCCGGCCCTTGGCGCCTTCGAGATGTTCGAGACTTGCGAACACATCTGCCGCGTCGCTGCCGGTGCCGATGGCAAGGCCGGCCGACACCAGCGCGTTCTCGATCTGGAATTCGCCGACCAGCGGAAGCCGGATCGCGTAGCCCTTGCCGCGATGTTCGAGCGTGAGCTTCTGCGAGAAACCTTCGACCACGGCCTCCGTGAGACGGATGCCCTCGCCTGCTCCGTCGCCGTTGCGGCCGACCGCCATGACGCGCAGGCCGCGCGCCCTGGCGGCCTCGATCGCTTGGGCCGAGCAATCATGATCGGCCGAGATCACTGCGGCGCCGCCCGGCGGCACCAACTCGCGGAACAGGCGGAGCTTGGCGGCGAGATAATGCGCCACGCTCGGATGATAATCCATGTGGTCGCGCGAGAGATTGGTGAAGCCGCCGGCGGAGACGCGCACGCCGTCGAGGCGATACTGGTCGAGCCCATGCGAGGAGGCCTCGAAGGCGAGATGGGTGACCCCGTCGCGCGCGATCTCATCGATCTGCCGGTGCAATGCGATCGGATCCGGCGTCGTCAGCGAGCCGTAGACGGTGCGCTTGGGCGAGACCAGGCCGATGGTGCCGATGCTGGCGGAGGCATGCCCCAGCCGCTCCCAGATCTGACGTGTGAAGGCGGCAACCGAGGTCTTGCCGCTGGTTCCGGTCACGGCGGCGATCGTGGCGGGCTGCGCAGGGAAAAATCTTGCCGCAGCCAGCGCCAGCGCGCGGCGCGGATTGGCGCTCGTGATGAACGGCACCTTGCAGGCGGCCGGTGCGTGGTCACCGGCGACAGCCACAGCGCCGGCAGCGACCGCGGCATCGACGAAGCGGGCGCCGTCGGTCTTGCTGCCTGCCAGCGCGAAGAAGAGATCGCCCGGCTTGACCGCGCGGCTGTCGAGCGCAACGCCGCTCACCTCGAGCGCCGCGGCAGCCGGCTCGATGAGGGCATCATTGCCTAAGAGGTCGCGCAGCTTCATGGTCTTCCAGTCGACATGCCCTGCCGGAAAGCCGAATCCATTAGGAAAAATCCCGACTCAGCACCGGCGATGGCCCACCCGGTTGATTACTGGGTTGTCCTGGATGCTGCAAGAATAAGGCGCTCGGACGGCGGCAGGTCGAACCGTGGCTCGACGCCGAGAAGCGGCGCGATCCGCTCGATCACCTTGCCGCCGGTCGGCACCGCGTTCCAGCCCGAGGTGATGAAACCGTGCGTCTCCGGCAGCGCCTGCGGCTCGTCCAGCATGACGAGGACCTGATATTTCGGATCATCGCACGGCATCACCGCCGTGAAGGAATTGAGCACGCGCTTCTTGGCGTAGCGACCGTTGATGACCTTCTCCGACGTGCCGGTCTTGCCGCCGACATAGTAGCCCTTGACGTCCGCCTTTCTCGCCGATCCGACTTCGGCATTGAGCCGCATCAGGAACCGCATCTTGTCGCTGGTCTCCGGCTTGATGACGCGCTTGGCCATCGCCATGGCTTCGGATTCGCTGCGCTTCATGAATGTCGGCGGAATCAGATAGCCGCCGTTCACGAGCGCGTTGATGCCCATCACCGCTTGCAGCGGCGCCACCGACAGGCCCTGGCCGAACGCGGCGGTGACCGTGTTCAGCTCGCTCCAGCGCCGCGGCAGCAGCGGCGCCGCGCTCTCCGGCAGTTCGGTGCGCAGCCGTGTCATCTGGCCCATCTTGGCGAGGAACGCCTTGTGCGCCTCCACGCCCTGGCCGAGCGCGATGCGCGCCGCGCCGATGTTGGACGAGTAGGTGAACACTTCCTTGGTGTTGATGAAGCGGCCGAGCGGATGACTGTCGTGGATCGTGAATTTGCCGTAGTGCAGATTTCCGCGCGCGTCCCACATCGAGTTCAGATTGATCTTGCCGGAATCGAGCGCCATCGCCAGCGTGAACGCCTTGAAGGTCGAGCCCATCTCGTAGACGCCGGTGGTGAGACGGTTGATGCGGTCGGGATCGTGCGCTTCCTTCGGATTGTTGGGGTCGAAATCGGGCAGCGAGACCATCGCCACGATCTCGCCGGTCTTGACGTTGGAGACGATGCCGGAAGCGGCCTTGGCGTGGAACTTGTCCTTGGCCTTGAGCAGCTCGTCGCGCAGCGCGTGCTCGACGCGCAGATCGACCGCGAGCTCGATCGGCTTCTGCAGCCGGTCGGTGGCAAAACCGGCGCGGTGGAGATCGGCGAGCCCCTGATTGTCGAGCCACTTCTCGAGGCCGGCGATGCCCTGATTGTCGATGTTGACGAGACCGATGATGTGGGCAACCTCGTTGCCGGTCGGATAGACGCGCTTGTTCTCGCGCAGGAAGCCGATGCCGGGAATGCCGAGCTTGTGGATGGCCTGCTGCTGTGCCGGCGTGACCTCGCGCTTGAGCCAGGCGAAGCCCTTGCGCGACCTCAAGCGCTCGCGCACCTCGGCCTCGTCGAGGTCGGGAATGGTCGCGGTCAGGAGCTCGATCGCCTCGTCCTTGTCGATGATGCGGCGCGGCTCGCCGAACAGGCTCGCCGCCTTGACGTCGGTCGCAAGGATCGCGCCGTTGCGGTCGACAATGTCGGGCCGCGCGGTCGCAACCACCTCCTGCGCCGCGGCGCGGCGCGCCCCGTGGGCGTCGGCGCCGATCGCGAACATCACGAGCCGCCCGCCGATCAAAGCGTAGACCGAAGCGAAGGCCAGTATCGCAAGGCCCACGCGCGCGCGCGCCTTTGCTGCGCGATCGACATTGCGCCCGTAGAGCAGGCTGCGGATCAGCCGCTGCCGCCAAGGCTCGGTCGACTTCTCGGTCGACTTTTCGATTGGTTTTGCAGGCGTTGCCGGGCTCATTGCTTGTCCTCGGGCTGAGGCACGGAGCCCGTCACCGTATCGGCATCGCTCGCGGCTTCGATGACGTTCAGCATGGCCCCGATCGGATCGGGTTCGCCCGGCCTGAACATCCGCGGCGGGCGCTCCGGCAGATTCTTCAGCGAGTCATATTGCGTGCCGTTGACCGGCTTGAGGTGCAGATGCCGGTCGGACAGGCCTTGCAGCCGCAGCGGGGCATCGAGCTTTGCCCACTCGGCCCGCAGCGCCGCGATCGCATCGCGCTGTTCACGAATCTCCGCATGCAGCCGCAGCACCTTCTCGGTGCGCGCCGTCGAGTCCATTTTGATCCGGTAGACATGGGCCGCCGCGAAGATCAGCGCACCGATGACGAGGAGGTGGATGATGCGCATGCGCTAGCCACCCCTCATCACATCGGAGAGTTTCGGCCAGGGCGACGCCTCGTCGGTCTCATGCGCCGGTGCCGGGGTGCGCTCGGCGGCGCGCAGCTTGGCGGAGCGCGCGCGCGGATTACCCGCAACTTCGTCTTCACCGGCGACGACTGGCCGCCGCGTCAGAACCCGGAAGCTCGGCGTCACTTGCGCCACCTCCGGCAGATGCCGCGAACCGCCGCCGGTCCTGGAGCGCTCGGCGAGAAAATTCTTGACGATGCGGTCTTCCAGCGAATGGAACGACACGACGACGAGGCGGCCGCCGGGCTTGAGCATGCGCTCGGCCGCAGCGAGTGCCGTCTCGAGTTCCTCGAGCTCCTCGTTGACGAAGATGCGCAGCGCCTGGAAAGTCCGCGTCGCCGGATGAATGTCTCCCGGCTTTGAGCGAACCACCCTTCCGACGAGGTCGGCGAGCGCGCGCGTGGTGGTGAACGGAGTTTCCTGCCGGTCTGCGACAATGGCGCGGGCGATGCGGCGCGAATGCCGCTCCTCGCCGAGGAGATAGATGATGTCGGCGAGATCGCCTTCCGACGCGCGTGCGACGACGTCAGCGGCGGTCGGGCCGGTCTGCCCCATCCGCATGTCGAGCGGACCGTCGAGACGGAACGAGAAGCCGCGGCCGGCCTGGTCGAGCTGCATCGAGGACACGCCGACATCCATCACGACGCCGTCGATCGCCTCGACACCTTGCGATGCGCAGACCTCGGCAAGGTTGGAGAAGCGGTCCTCGACCAGCGTCAGCCGGCCCGTGGAGCGTTCGACCAGTTCGGCACCGGCAGCAATCGCGGTGCGGTCCCGATCGATGGCGATGAGTCGGGTTCCCGGCACCTCGAGGATCGCGCGGCTATAACCGCCCGCACCAAAAGTGGCGTCGACGTAAACGCCGCCCTCGCGCGGAGCGAGATGCACGATGGCCTCACGGCCAAGAACGGGGATATGCGGAACCGGGCTCATGCGCGATGCCTGCCGACCGCCCGGCCTGGCATGCAAGCGAGATCGGGGACGAACAAGCCCATAACGCCTCGAATCATTGCGCGTCGCGGCGGTTCCACGACCAAGCCCTTGTCCAGCATGGTTACCGAGCCCGGTCGTCCCCGGCCACAAACCCAGTGTTCCCAGTGGAATTTGTCGGGCAGCCATGGGATTCCGAGCCAAAATACGCTTTGGCCGCCTCCGGACGCGGGTCGGCTCTTCATCCCTCAGTAACGGCCCTTAGCGTTAAGAAAGCGTTGCTCGACTCGATACAACTCGTAAAGGTGACGAGCGGGGTGATGCTTCATCCACACACATCGGCAAAATGCATCCGTTAACCGCGCCGCGCGATTGCGCGCGGTGGAGGGTAAAGGAATAGTAAAGAGAAGGGCTTGCCCCACTCTCCGTCAGTTCGAGCTGCTCATGCCCTCCGGTTCGTCCACACCGTCTGGATCCGATTCGAAGCGTCAACGTGTTCTCCCGGTTCCCAAGGCCGTGGCGAGCCTGCGGACCTTCGAGCCCGACTCATCGATCGTCTCGGACATCATCCCCTCGCCCAACCATGGCGAGCGCAACAAGGGACGGCAGCCGGACATGATCGTGCTGCACTACACCGGCATGCCCGATGTCGAGGGCGCGCTGGCACGACTGTGCACGGCTGGCACCGAAGTCTCGGCGCATTATGTCGTGCTGGAGGACGGCCGCATCGTGCAATGCGTGCCCGAGGCCAAGCGCGCCTGGCACGCCGGCGTCTCCTCCTGGGCCGGCGAGGACGACATCAACTCCTGCTCGATCGGCATCGAGATCATCAATCGCGGCCACGACTGGGGCTATCCGGAATATCCGCTGCGCCAGATCGCCGCCGTGATCGCGCTGTGCCGCGGCATCATGCTCCGCCGCAAGGTGCCGGCCCACCGGGTGCTCGGCCATTCCGACGTCGCGCCCGCGCGCAAGAAGGACCCCGGCGAGAAGTTTCCGTGGCATTCGCTGGCCAATTCCGGCGTCGGCCACTGGGTCACGCCCGCCCCGATCGTGCGCGGCGAGACTCTGATGCTCGGCACCATCAGCGACGCCGTGCTGAGCATGCAGCAGGCGCTCGCCAGATACGGCTACGGCGTGCCCCTGAACGGCAAATACGACGCTGCGACGATGGAAGTCGTCACCGCCTTCCAGCGTCATTTCCGTCCCGCGCGGCTCGATGGCGTCGCGGATCATTCGACACTGTCGACACTGCGGGCACTGCTGGCGAGCTTGCCGGAGGAAGGGACGGCGGTGGCGTCGAAGTGACGGCCTGGCCTCCCCGTCATTGCGGAGTGTATGGCCCCTACCCCATCTCCCTCATCCTCCGTGCATAGAGCCGCCGCAACGGCTCGAGCTGCGTTGCGTCCGTCGCCGCACGATAGGCATCTCGCGCCTCATCCTTGCGGCCAAGCCGCCGCAACAGATCCGCCCTCACCGCGGGCAACAGCCCATAGCCGCGAAGCCCGCCGCGCGCGGTGATCGCATCAACGAGATCGAGCGCCCGTGCCGGCCCATCGACCATCGAGACCGCCGCGGCATGGTTGAGCTCGATCACCGGCGAGGGGTTGATACGCAGCAGCACCTCGTAGAGCCCGGCGATCTGCGGCCAGTCGGTCTGCTCGAAGCTGGGCGCGCGCGCATGCAGTGCGGCGATCGCGGCCTGCACCGCGTAAGGCTGCGGCTGGGCGGGCACGCGCAATGCGTCCTCCACCAGCCGCAGGCCCTCCTCGATCTGCGCGCAGTCCCACAGCGAGCGGTCCTGCTCTTCGAGCAGCACGATGTCGCCGGCCGGCGTCTCGCGCCCGGCGCGGCGCGCGTCGTGCAGCAGCATCAACGCCAGCAGGCCCTTGATGCCGGCGCGATCGGGCATCAGCTGGTCGAGCAGGCGGCCGAGCCGGATGGCCTCGGCCGCAAGATCGGGCCGCATCAGGTCCGCGCCCTCGGTCGCAACATAACCTTCGGTGAAGACCAGATAGATCACGGCGAGCACGCCATCGAGCCGCGGCGCCAGCGCGTCGCGCTCGGGCACCTCATAGGGGATGCCGGCAAGCCTGATCTTCTGCTTGGCGCGGACGAGCCGCTGTGCCATTGCCTCCTCGCCCACGAGGAACGCGCGCGCGACCTGCGCTGTCGACAGCCCGCAGACCGTGCGCAGCGTCAGCGCGACCTGGACCTCGGGCGCGAACGCGGGATGGCAGCAGGTGAAGATCAGCCGCAGCATGTCATCGTCGAGCGTTGCCGGCGGCTCGTCGGGGCCCAGCGCGTTCAGCTCGAGCTCATGCACCAGCGCCTGCTGCTTGCCGCGGAAGACGGCCTGGCGGCGGATGCGGTCGATCGCCTTGTGCTTGGCGACATTGACCAGCCAGGCGCGCGGGTTCTCGGGGACCTCAGACCCCGCCCAGCGGTCCAGCGCGACGGCAAAAGCATCCTGCAGCGCGTCCTCGGCAAGATCGAAATCACCGACGAGACGGATCAGCGTGGCGAGCGCCCGCCCCGCCTCGTCGCGGAAGATTTTGTCGATCTCGCCCGGGATCATGTCGCGCGATCACTTAACTCCACTGTCATTCCGGGCGCGACGCAGTCGCGAACTCTGGTGCGCAATTGCGCACCTGAGAATCCCGAAGCTGGGAGCGAGATTCCGGGTTCTCGCTTCGCGAGCCCCGGAATGACGGCTTCGCCGTCACTTCTCATACACCCAGATCGGCCGCACCTCGATCGAGCCGATGCGTGCGCTGGGAATCCGCGCCGCGATCTCGATGGCCGCATTCAGATCCTTGGCTTCGATGAGATAGTAACCGCCGAGCTGCTCGCGCGTCTCCGCGAACGGACCGTCGGTCGTCAGCATCTTGCCCTCGCGCACGCGCACGGTCGTCGCGGTCGTGGTCGGCTGCAAGCGGTCGCCGGCCTTGAAATTGCCGCTCTGGATGATGCCTTGGGTAAAGGTCTGGTATTCGGCCATCAGCTTCTGAGCCGTGGCCGCGTCGTTCTTCGCGTACTCGACTTCGTTCTGGTAGATCATCAGCAGATATTGCATCGCTTCACTCCTGTTGTTCGGCTGGGTCGCCGACATCCAGTCGAACGGACCACGCGCCAAACGACATGTTCAGGATAAATTATTTCGGACCGCCGGTGCGGAGCGATATCGGCTTGACGAAACCGTCACAAATGCCCATGCGTTGTCGGTCAGTCGGCCGGACGGCCGCTCCGGCAGGTGCCGAAAGGCCGCCGGGGAGGAAAGTCCGGGCTCCCTTGACATGCGGTGCCGGATAACGTCCGGCGGGGGTGACCCCAGGGAAAGTGCCACAGAGAACGAACCGCCCGCCTTCGCCCTCAGGGGCTTCGGAGCGGCAAGCCCTCGGGCCTGTCGTGCCGTAGCAGCGCAAGCTGCGTAGGTGGGTAAGGGTGAAAAGGTGCGGTAAGAGCGCACCGCGGTTCCGGCAACGGAGCCGGCATGGCAAACCCCACCGGGAGCAAAACCGAATAGGGACGGCTCAAGCGGGCTGTTCGCGAAAGCGATAACGCCGCGGGGCGATGTCAGGCTCGCCGTCCGGGTAGGTTGCTCGAGGCCATGTGCAAACACGGTCCCAGAGGAATGGCCGTCACGTATCGTTCGCGCAAGCGGACGGTGCCCTACAGAACCCGGCTTACAGGCCGGCTGATATTCTAAAGCGTTTTCGAGCGAAGTGGTTTTCCGGTTCGCGTGAAGAAAACGCGTCTTACTGAGAGAGTGACGAGGGGTTCGGTGCCAACGCATCGGACCCCTCACCATTTTGGCCGGGCGTCCCGCCATTCAACCGCTGTCTTGCTGGGACTCGCTGAGCGAGAACCCGGAATCCATCGGTCGGCAGAGACGGAGGAGAGATGGATTCCGGGTTCGTGCTGCGCACACCCCGGAATGACGGCGAGAACTAGGCAACGATCGCCTTCAGCACTGCCATCAGCGCCTCCGGCGCCGTCACGTTCGGCGCGTGGCTCGCGTCGAGCTCAAAATAGCGCCAACCGTCCTCGTTCTTCGTGCGCCTCGCAAACTGCCCGAACACGTCGCCCGGCGGGATGCGCGTGCAGTAGATGTAGCTGCGCGGCATCGCCGGCTCGCCGTGCTCGAGCCTCAAGCGCGTCTCGAAGCATTTGATCGGCATCGGCACGCGGCGCGCGTTGAGCCAGTCGAGATCGGCCTGCAGCGTGTCGGGCGGCGGCGGGTTTGGCGGGATGCGGTAGCCGTCACCGGAGCTCGCTGCCTTGCGCATCGGCTCGCGGCCGGCCTCATTGAGATCGAACAGCGATTGGCCATCACGTGGCACGAAGGCGTCGAGATAGATCAGCTGCGTCACGCGCTCGCGCGCGCGATCGGCAACGCCGGTCGCGACCATGCCGCCATAGCTATGGCCAAGCAGCACGATGTCGCTGAGATCCTCGAAGGCGATGACGTTGAGAATGTCCTGGATGTGCGTTTCCAGATCGATCGCGGGGCTTGCGAGATGCGCGCGCTCGCCGAGCCCGGTGTAGGTCGGCGCCACCAGGCGATGGCCGGCCTGCGCCATCAGCGGATGCATCTTCTTCCAGGCCCATCCGCCGGACCACGCGCCATGACAGAGCAGGAAAGTCTTCGCGCGTGCGGCCATCGGCGTTCCCATCGTTCTTCTTGGTACGAGGGAGTGTAGCGGCAGCGCGCACGATGTAAACGCCGCTCAGGCCGCCCGCGTATCCGCCTTCACCAGCACGGGCGCAAGCTCGCCGGCCTCGCGCCGCAGCTTGCTCGCCTCGAAGCCGTGCATGCCCAGCTGCCATTGCAGCCCGACGATGGCGCCCTTGGTCGGTTGCAGCAGTGCGAGCGACGCGAACAGCGTCACCGGCAGCCACACCGCGAGCTGCAGCCACTCCGGCGGTGCATAGGCGGTCTCGACCGCGAGGATCGCGGGGACCACGAGATGGCCAACCACGACCATCACGAGATAGGCGGGGAAGTCGTCGGCGCGCTGGTGAAACAACTCCTCGCCGCAATGGTCGCAGCTGTGGGCGACCTTCAGGAAGCGGCCGAACAGATGCCCTTCGCCGCAGTTCGGGCACCTGCCGCGAAAGCCACGCCGCATCGCCTTTGCAAGAGAGACCGTCGCCATGACCACACCTCTTCCTTTTCGAAGATCCATACAATAATATCTTGCATCCATACATTCAAAGGATATTGGGCTAAATTGCATGGATTGGACCCCTACAATCTCGGAGCTGAGCGGCCCGCGCTATCAGCGCATCGTCGATGCGATGGAGGCCGACATTGCTGCGGGCAGGCTGGTGCGCGGCCAGCAATTGCCGACGCAACGCGCCCTCGCAAGAGCCCTCGGCATCGACCTGACCACGGTGACGCGCGCCTATACCGAAGCCCGGCGCCGCGGCATCATGGAAGCCCGCGTCGGACAGGGCTCGTTCGTGTCGGAGACCAGCGCGCGCCGCGCGGTCGACCTGCCGCATCCCGTCGCGATCGACCTCTCGATGAACGTGCCACCGCATCCGCTGGAGGCGCAGCTCGACGAGCGCATCATTGCCGGGATGGAAGCCATCCGCGCACAGTCGGGCCTGACGGCCTATCTCAACTACCAGCCGCCCGGCGGCAGCGCGCATGAGCGCGAGATCGCGGCGCGCTGGATGCGCGCACGCGTTCCGCATGCGCAGGCCGACAGGCTCGTGATCTTTCCCGGCGCGCAAACCATCCTGTTCAATCTGCTCGCCCATCTCGCGCGGCCCGGCGACATCGTTCTGACGGAAGCCCTCACCTTCCCCGGCATCAAGGCCGCTGCAGTGCGGCTCGGCGTCAAGCTCGTCGGCGTCGCCATGGATGACGGGGGCATTTTGCCCGATGCGCTGGCAAAGGCGTGCCGCGTGCACCGGGCAAAGGCCGTGTATCTCATTCCGACGCTGCACAATCCGACCACCGCGACACTGTCCGCCGAGCGGCGCAACGCAATCGCAAAGATCATTCGCGATGGCGACACGACCTTGATCGAGGACGACGCTTACGGCCTGCTCGATCGCTCGGCGTCGCCGATCGCGAACCTCATTCCGGAGCGGACTTATCTCGCGACCACGCTGTCAAAATGCATCGCGCCGGCGCTGCGCGTCGCCTATCTGGTGACACCCGATAACGGCGCGCAGCGGAGCATGTGCACGTCCTTGCAGGCAACCGTGCAGATGCCGGCGCCACTGATGGTCGCGCTGGTGACGCATTGGATCGAAAGCGGCATTGCCGATCGCATCATCAGCGCCATCCGCAGCGAGGCGATCGGACGCCAGCAGCTTGCACAGCGCGCGCTGAAAGGCTTTCAGTTCCTGGCCAAGCCTGCCGCCCATCATCTGTGGCTGCGGCTGCCGGAAGATCGGACCGATGTCGCGGCACATCTCCTGCGGAACGGACTTGCGGTCGTCGCCGGCGAGGCCTTCACGGTCGACGGGACACCGCCGCATGCGGCACGTGTCTCGCTGGGGGCGGCACGGAACAGATCGGAATTGACGGAAGCGCTGCGCATCCTGATCGGCGCGCTGCAGAAGCCTGCCGACACCAGGCAGATCGTCTAGATCATCGACGATGACGGCGAGGGCCGGAGCGCACCACCGGTGCCAGGGGTCGCGGATAGGCCTGCGAGGCATATGCATCGCTCGGCGCTCCCTGCTGACCGAGAGCCGCACGCCCCGCAGGCGTGAGCTGGCCGCCGTTCAGCACATCACGATCGGGATGGGCGGCCTGATAGGCCGCCGGCTCGGAAAACTGCGCCTGGGCCATTGTCGGCGTCAACGCCACCGCGAGCAGCGCGGCCGCAGCGGCAATCTTGGTGCGGGTCATGGTCATTCTCCATCATCGCAGTCAGGACTGACCGATCGAGCGCACGATCGCGTCGGGCGGCCCCAAGATTGAAGTACGGCCATCATGTAGGCGTGTCTTCCGCGAAAGCCCGCCACGGCAGATCACGCTTGCGTGCAGCATGGATTGACCTGCATGGCAGCAGGCATGTTTATGCGAGCGCTGGCGATCGACAATCCGGGATCGCCCCTTGCGACAAGGTTAATCTGTTGGAAACGCTCACCTACGTCCTGCTGCTGTTCGGCGCGCTGGCCGGCGGCTTCGTCTCGGGACTGGCCGGGTTCGGCACGGCGCTGATGGCGCTCGGCATCTGGCTTTACGTCCTGCCGCCCTCGCTCGCGGTACCACTGGTGCTGATCTGCTCGGTGATCGCACAGACCTCGACGCTGCCCTCGATGTGGAAAAGCTTCGACCTTTCGCTGGTCTGGCCGTTCCTGATCGGGGGCCTGATCGGAGTCCCGCTGGGAACCATGATGGTCGCCACGGCCGATCCGAAGGTGTTCAAGCTGAGCGTCGGTGTGCTGCTCCTGATCTTTTCGAGCGCGCTCTACCTCAACAAGAGGCCCCTCGCCTTCAAGTTCGGCGGCAGGATCGCCGATGGAGCGATCGGCTTTGCCGGCGGCATCCTTGGCGGCCTCGCCGGACTCTCGGGGCCGCTGCCGATCCTCTGGGCGAACATCCGCGGCTGGAACAAGCATGAGCGACGCGGCATCTTCCAGCTCTTCAATTTCACGGTGCTCGCCACCGCGCTGGTGCTGCAGACGGCGTCAGGCCTGGTCGAACTGAAAGTGGTCTGGCTCGCACTGGTCGCGTTTCCGGGCACGCTGATCGGCGCATGGGCCGGCGCCCGCGTCTATCACGCCCTGAGCGACAAGCATTTTGGCGATGTCGTGCTCGGCCTGTTGTTCCTGTCGGGCCTTGGCCTCGTCTGGAATAGTGTTGGCACGCACTAAAGCGCCGGCGCGCGTGCAGGAGGCACGACCGGCTCGACCCCCGACTGCTCCACCGCTTGCTCTGGAGAAGGCAATACCAGCCGCCTGGCGAATTCGCGACGCAACAGCCACAAGCTCAGCACAGCCTGGAGCGTCGTCGCCGCGACCGACAAATACCAGACGTGCTCCATGCGAAAGCCCGGCCGGGTCGAGAGCCAGATCGCTGGCAGCGAATAAGTGAAGACGCGCGTCGCCGAACTCAAGAGCACCGGGCTGGTGTTGCCGAGCCCCTGGAACATGCTCGAGCAGGTGAAGATCAGACCCTGCGCCACCATGTTGAGCGAGATGATACGCAAGAACAGGAAGGCGATCTCCATCGTCTCGTGGTCGTTCGAGAATCCGGCGAGCAGCAGTTCTGGCTTCAACTGCGCAAGGATCATGAAACCGATCATCACGGCACTGGCGATCAGGGCCGTCTTGACTAAGGTTTCCCGCACGCGCTCGGCGATTCCGGCGCCGACGTTCTGACCGGCGATGGGCCCGGCCGCCAGCGCAATCGCAAGCGCCGGCATCTGGATCAGGCCAAGCACCCGCTGCCCGATGCCGAATCCGGCCTGCGCCGCTGCGCCGAAATCGCGCAGCACGAAATAGACCACGGCCATGAAGATGAACATCATCGCGAACTCGCCGCCCGCGGGCAGGCCAACAGTGAGGATGCGCTTCGAGTGGCGCGGCCGCGGACGCCACTGCGCCGGATTGAAGGCGACGTAGCGCTCGACCTTGCGAAAATACGCCAGCAGCATCAGGACGCCGGCACCCACTGCGATCGTGCTCGCCAGCCCGGCGCCGGCAACGCCGAGCGGATAGCCGGTGCCCCAGCCCGAGATCAGCACCGGCGCCAGCGCGATGTTGATGATGACCGCAAGGACCCGCACCAACATGGCGGGACGCACGATGCCGGTCGCGCTTAGCGCGGAGGCAATCACTTGCATGACGAATTCCAGCGCGAGCGCCGGCATGAACCACTGCAGATAAGTGGTCCCCGCCTCGATCGTGGCCCGGTCCGCGGCAATCGAACGCATATAGAGGCGCGACAACACCGCTCCCGCGGCAAGGGTCACCAGGCCGAACAGCACCGACAGCGCGACTGCCTGATTGAAGATCAGATTGGCGTCAGGCCGGTCCTTTCGTCCCACCGCATGCGCGATCAGCGCCACCGTCCCGACGCCGAGCACCTGTATCAGGCCGTTGACGAGAAAGCCGGCATTCCCGGCCGCGGCCACACCTGCCACGGCGGCATCGCCGAGGCCCGAGACGAAGTAGAGATCGACCAGCTGGCAGATCATGATTGAGATCATGCCGGCCATAATCGGCGGTGCCATGCCCAGGATGTGGCTCACGATGGAGCCGCGCGTCAGGTCTTTCATCTCATTCCGTCCTCGGCGGATGACGGCGGGACCTTCGCCCCGCTGCACCCCGCCTCATTCCGCTGCTGCGATCTTTCCGAGCTCCACGACCTGGCGCTCGAACAGGCCGCGATAGATGCCCCCTCGCTTGGCTGCGAGCATCGCATGCGTGCCTTGCTCGACGATCTCGCCGCGGTCGAACACCAGGATGCGATCGAGGCTCTTCACCGTCGACAGGCGATGCGCGATCACGATCGAGGTGCGGCCCTTCATCAGCCGCTCCATCGCCTCCTGGATCAACGCCTCCGATTCCGAATCCAGGCTCGAGGTCGCCTCGTCCAGGATCAGCACCGGCGCGTCCGCCAGGAACGCGCGCGCCAGCGCCACGCGCTGCCGCTCGCCGCCCGACAGCTTCACGCCGCGCTCGCCGACCAGCGTGCCGTACCCCTTCGGCAGGCGCAGGATGAAGTCGTGCGCATTCGCCAGCCGCGCCGCCTGCTCGATCGCCTCGAGGCTGGCGCCGGGCCGGCCATAGGCGATGTTCTCGGCGAGCGAGCGGTGAAACAGGATCGGCTCCTGCTGCACGATCGCGATCTGGCTGCGCAGCGATTGCTGCGTGGCGTGCGCAATGTCCTGCCCGTCGATCAGCACGCGGCCGCCGGTGACGTCGTAGAGCCGCTGCACCAGCTTGACGAAGGTGGTCTTGCCGGAGCCGGAGCGGCCGACCAGGCCGACGCGTTCGCCGGCGCGGATCTTGACGGACAAGCCGTCGTACAGCGGCGCGCGATGGCCGCCATAATGGAACGTGACGTCGTCGAACACGATCTCGCCGCCCTCGATCGCGATCGGCCGCGCATCGGCTGCATCCGCAATCCCGATCGGCTCGTCATGGATCGCCACCAGCTCGTCCATGTCGTTGACCGAGCGCTGGAGGTTGTTGATGTGCATGCCGACGTCGCGCAAGTACGCGTGGATGACGTAGTAGCTCGTCAGCACATAGGTGACGTCGCCGGGCGAGGCGTGACCTGACATCCACAGCAGCACCGATCCGCCGATCACCGCCCCCCGCAGGCATAGCAGCAGCGAGAGCTGCGCCATGGCGGTGTAGTTATAGCGGAACCAGGTCCGCCGCACGCGCACGCGCCAGCGATTAATGACACGGGCGAGCCGCGCGTCCTCGCGCAGCTCCGCGCCGAACGATTTCACCACGGCATTGCAGGTCAGCGCGTCCGCCAGCGTGCCGCCGACCTTGGTGTCCCAGGCATTGGAGACGCGCGCCGCCGGTGCGACGTAGCGCGTCGAGAGCAACACCGTGATCGTGACGTAGAAGATCGCCCCGAGCGCGATCACGAGGCCAAGCGAGGTCCAGTGCACGCCGATCAGGATCATCGAGCCGGCCAGCACCAGCAGCGACGGCGCCAGAGCCATCAGGATGGTGTCGTTGAGCAGGTCGACCGCCCACATGCCGCGGCTGATCTTGCGTACCGTGGAGCCGGCAAAAGAGTTCGCGTGCCAGTCGGTCGAGAAACGCTGCACGCGCGTGAACGCATCCTGCGCGATGTCGGACATGATCTTCAGCGTGAACGGCACGATCGCCTGGAGACCGACGAGACGCAGCACCATCGACGCCGCGCCCAGCGCCACGATGGCGCCGAACGCGACCAGCGCCGCGTGGCGCGCATCGGGATCGGACGGACCGCGGGTCAGCGCATCGACCAGATGTCCCGAGAATAGCGGCATGAACAGGTCGGCGATGGTCGCACCCAGCAGCCCGCCGGCCACGACGAGGCCGCGCCCCGGCTGCTTCAGCCAGTGCCGGAATACGAAAGGCAGCACCACGCGAATGGCGGCGGGCTTCTTGGACAGAGCGGTCATGACATCATCCGGCCGCACGTGCGGGCCGGCTCCATCGATGGACGCAGGCCGGCCGCAAGGACCGGGACGGCGTCACTCAGAACTGATTTTGACTTGGGAGGTGGAGCGATCGGGACGCCTGGTCGAAACCCTGGCCCAATCGAAGCTGGCGGAAGAGGCCTCTAACAGGCCGCGTACATACCGAGCCAGAACGTGATCGAGGTCATCATCGAGCGCGGGCGTACGATCTGCGAATGCGACGAAATCATGCAAATCTCTCCCCGGTTCGAATGAATGAGGTGCGCTTTATAGATGTGTCGTTTGCGATTTGCAACGGGGCCCACGCGAGATCACGGACGAGTGTTGCAATTTGGTGCGCCTCGCCGCCGCACCAATCTCCGCCAGATGCTGGATCGCCCGGTCAAGCCGGGCGACGACGGCGAACGTGGAGCAGGCTAGTGCGCGTCGCCGCCGGCGCCGAACGGCGAGGCCGGCTTGTTCAGCAGCGCGACCAGCAGGCTGAGACCGAGATAGAACAGCGTCAGCATGAGGAAGGTGTCGCCGAAACTCATCACCACGGCCTGGCGATGCACGAGCTGGGAGAGCTGCTTCATCGCCATCAGCGCGGAATCGCCGAGCCCCTGGAACTTCTGCATGAACATGTTCAGGGTTTCGGTCGCGGCCGCATTGCCCCAGGTCACGCGTTCCTGGAGGCGCGTGATGTGCAGGTCGGTGCGATCGTTGAGCACGGTGTTGATGACGGCGAGGCCGACCGCGCCGCCGAGATTGCGCATCAGGTTGAACAGGCCGCTCGCGTTCTTCACCTTCTCGGGCGCGAGGGTGCCGAGCGCGACGTTGTTGGTCGGCACCATCGCGAACATCATGCCGATGCCGCGCAATATCTGGGGCACCAGCAGCTCGTAGAAATCGTAATCGCGCGTGATCCACGTCATCTGGTAGGAGCCGATCGCGAACACGATCAGGCCGAAGGCGATCATGTAACGCATGTCGACCTTCGCCATGAGACGGCCGACCAGCGGTGCGACCAGGAACATGGTGATGCCGGAGACGAACATGGTCTCGCCGATCATCAGTGCGCTGTAGCCCCGCACCTCGGCCAGATAACGCGGATAGATGTAGGTCAGGCCGTAGAGGCCGATGCCGATGCAGAACTGCAACGTGCAGCCGACGGCGAAATTGCGATCGGAGAAGGTGCGCAAATTGACGATCGGCTCGTCCGCCGTGAACACGCGCCAGAAGAAGGCGATCGCCGAGATGGCGCAGATCCAGGCGCAGATCGCGACCGAGGTATCCTGCATCCATTCATATTGCGGGCCTTCCTCCAGTACATATTCCAGCGTGCCGAGGAAGCTGGCCATGAACAGCAGGCCCCACCAGTCGAAGCGGTCGAGCAGTTCGAAGTGCGGCTCGTCGAAATCCACCAGCGCCAGCACGCCCAGGGTGATGCCGATGCCGGGCAGCACGTTGATGAAGAACAACCAGTGCCACGACATCAGGTCGGTGATGTAGCCGCCGACCGTCGGCCCGATGGTCGGCGCCAGCGTCGCGACGAGGCCGATGATGGGGCCGACGATATGGAATTTCGTCCGCGGGAAGACGGTGTAGGCCGAGGCGAACACCGTCGGAATCATGCCGGCGCCGAGAAAGCCCTGCAGCGCGCGCCAGAGGATCATCTCCTCGATCGTGGTGGCGAAGCCGCAGAGCAGGCTCGCGGCGGTGAAGCCGGCCGCCGAGATCGCAAACAGCAGCCGCGTGCCGAAGGCGCGCGACAAAAAGCCGGACAGCGGGATCGCGATCACCTCGGCGATCAGATAGGCGGTCTGGACCCAGGAGACCTCGCTGGAGCTCGCCGACAGCCCGGCCTGGATCTCGCTGAGGGAAGCCGAGACGATCTGGATGTCCAGGATCGACATGAACATCCCGAACACCATGATGATGAACGCGAACAGCCGCTTCGGCGCGATGCGCTCCGAAGCGGGATCCGCCATGATGGCAGGTGAAGCGGTGGTGGCGGTGGCCATGTGTCAGCTCTGACTGGAGCGGCGGGCTCTTACCTCTCCCGCTTGCGGGAGAGGTCGACGCGCTCGAAGAGCGCGGCGGGTGAGGGCTTTCTCCTCTTGGGGAGTCTCCCTAGAGGAGACACCCTCTCCCCAGCCCTCTCCCGCAAGCGGGAGAGGGAGCGCACCTGCATTCGGAGCAGCGGCGCGGCTCATGTCATCGCCCCTACTGCGGATGGCCCGTGGGATCGTCGAGATCGACCTCGCTGTCGGCGTCGGCGGCGCCCTTGTTGGTGTCGACGGTCGCGTAAACCGACATGCCGGCGCGGAGAAGGTTCTGCTTGGCCACCGACTTCGGCACGCGAATGCGGACCGGCACGCGTTGCACGATCTTGGTGAAATTGCCGGTGGCGTTGTCCGGCGGCAGCAGGGTGAACACCGAGCCCGCGCCCGCCGCGATGCTGTCGACGACGCCGGAGAACTTGCGCATGCCGTAGGCGTCGACCTTGATCGTCACCGGCTGGCCGGGGCGGATACGCTTGAGCTGCGTTTCCTTGAAGTTGGCGTCGATATAGACGTCGTCGAGCGGCACGATGTTGCCGAGGCGCTGGCCGACCGCGACGAAGTCGCCGGTGTTGACCAGGCGATTGGAGAACGTGCCGTTGACCGGCGCACGCACCGCGGTGAAGCCGAGGTCGCGCTCGGCCTTGGCGAGCGTGGTCTTGAGCTCGGCGAGCTGGGCCTGTGCTTCGGCCTGCTGCGCTTTGGCTACATCGACATTGCTGACGGCAACGTCGTAGGCGGCCTGCGCGGCCTTGACCCCGGCGGCGCCCTGATCGCGTCCGGCTTCCGAGCTCTCGAAGGTGGCGCGCGAGGCAAAGCCCTTGCTGCTCAGCGCCTGCTGGCGCTCATAGTCGAGGTCGGCGCGCTTGAGGCCCGCTTCCGCGGAGACGAGCTGCGCCTTGGCCTGCGCGACCTGGCTGTCGAGCGCGGCGACCTGGCGGCCGATGCGATCGATGGTGGCCTGCTGGGTCGCGATCTTGGTCGCGGCGGCTTCGACCGCGATCTTGTAGTCGCCGTCGTCGATGCGAAAGACGATGTCGCCGGCACGGACCGGCGTGTTGTCACCGGCGAGGATCGAGGAGATATGGCCGGCAACGCGCGCGCCGAGCATGGTGTTGTTGGCGCGCACATAGGCGTCGTCGGTCGAGATATAGAAGCGGCCGACCAGCGTGTAATAGCCGGCATAGCCCGCAACAGCGAGCGCGAGGACGAGGCCGACGCCCATCAGGACGAATTTGCGCTTGCCGGATTTGGGCGCACCGGCGGCGGGCGCGCCTGGCGCGGGTGCAGACGGCTTGTCGGTCACGGGCTGGTCTGGCGCCACCGGGGCCGGACGTCTGGTTTCCTCCGGTACATGAGCGCGCAACTGCCCGGCAGGGGATGCGGCTGTCTCGGACGCAGCATCATCGCCCGACTGCTCCTCCACCGCTCCCTGGCGAAGGACGCGAGCCGTCTGGTCTCTCGATACGGCCATAAAGGCCCTCCCCAAAATAAGTGCGAGCAAGGGGCCGCTGCGCAGCCGGTTCCTTCTCGCTCATTTCAAGTATCATTGACCGAACGGTTCGGTCAATGTAAACAATTTTCGCGGACGGGACCGTACGACCTCGAAGGCTTTATTCGGGTTTCATCGACCTGATCCGGTCCGAAAACCTTCCGAGACCCTAAACCAATGGTTGCATTTGCCAAGGAACATCCGCAGGTTGTCCATGAAGAGGACAGCTCCAAGCGCCGCCAGATCCTGGACGGCGCCCGCAAGGTGTTCATGGACCTCGGTTTCGACGGCGCCAGCATGGGCGAGATCGCACGCGCCGCGCAGGTCTCGAAAGGCACGCTCTACGTCTACTTCGCCGACAAATGTGCGCTGTTCGAAGCCATCCTCGAGCAGGAAGCGCTTCAGCACGGCCAGGTCGTGTTCAATTTCGATCCCACCCGTGATGCCAAGACCACGCTGAAGGAGTTTGGCCTCGCCTACCTTCACCTGGTCTGCCGGCCCGGTGGCGGATCGGCGATCCGCACCGTGATGGCAATCGCCGAACGTATGCCGGATGTCGGCCGCCGTTACTATGGGCGCGTTCTCGACAAGTCCATCAACCGCCTCTCCAGCTATCTCAAGGCCCGTGTCGCCGCGGGCGATCTCGATATCGACGATTGCGATCTCGCCGCCTCGCAGTTCATGGAGCTGTGCAAGGCCTCGCTGTTCCTGCCCTTCGTCTTCCAGGCCGCGCCCGCGCCATCAGAACAGCGCATGACCGAGGTGGTCGACAGCGCAACGCGGATGTTCCTGGCCGCGTACAAGACGACGTAGCAGCGCGTTGCGCATACGGGCGGGGCGGCACTATATTGCAGCCATGTCTCGTGATCTTCGCCCCCCGGTCGATATCCTCCACTACGAGATCGTCCAGGAACAGGCCTCCGCACTTGGACGGATGGGCCGCGCGCTCGAACAGAGCCTCACGCGCTTGCGCGAATTCGACGCTGCCCACGCACACCCCGAGGATCCGGCCTCAATGCAACCGGCCAGGCGCAAGCTGGTGATGGAAGCCGGTGACGCGCTTTGGATGTTCGTCGTCCAACGTGAGGCGTCCGGCTTGCGCGACAGCCGCCATATCATGCGCACCTACAACGTCCCGAGCGAGGTGCAGCGGTGCATGGGGCTGCCTCCGTCGAAGCCGGCCTCGTAGTGATTTCCGGCAGATCTGCAAAAGAAGGCTACTCGTCGACGTACTCGTCTTCTTCGCGCTTGCGCGCCATGCTCTTGCGCGCACCCAGCGCGCCGGTGATGGAGGGATCGCGCGCGTTGGCATAGGGGTTGCGCGACTGCGCGCGCGCGGCGACCTCCTCGCCGGACACGGCGGCAGGCTGGCAGATCAGGCGGCGGCTGGCGCGGCGCATCAGGTCGACGTGAATGTGATCGTAGTGAAAGACGTTCGAGCCCGGCGCGAGCACGGTGGTGAAATGCGCACACGCTCCCGATTGCACGTCGCGCAGGAAACCCTGTTCCTCCGGCATGCCGCGCCAGCCGTCCTTCACGGTGACGCGGCGGCCGTCGGCGAGCACGAAGGCGGAAATGTCGAGCGCGTTGCCGAAGGCGTGCTCGGAGATGTGGGCCCGCGAGTTGCCGTTCATGCCGCGGCACGAATAGGCGGAGATCTGCTTGATCTCGGCGACGCGGACGCCGAACCAGCGCATCGCCGAGGGCTGCACCGTGTCGGCGAGCCAGCGGTCGAGCTCGGACACGATCGGACAGGCCAGCGTCGCCGTCGGCTTGATCGCGACGGGCCCGACCGCTGTGACGGGATTGCCCTGCGCCGGACCAAGGCGCGGCAGTGGCTGCTGCGCGGGCGCCTGCGAGTAAGGCGCAGGACGAGCCGGATAGCTCGGCGCATTCATGTAGCGCGCAGCCCCGGCGGCATCGGTGCCTTCGGGCGGCAGATCGATTTCGTCCTCCTGCGGCGCTACGCCGGGCGCGTTCAGCGACATCGGCCCGGTGGAGGCCCCATAGCCGGACGGCTGGCGCGGCGCGCTCTCGGGATAGTTCGACCGCGGCGGATAGGAGGAAGCCGGGTAGTTCTGACCCTGCGGATAGTTCGATTGCGGCTGTGTTACGGGCCAGCGCGGCTGGTTGCCGATGCTCCCCGGCGGACGCAATGGCTCGTCGGCAAAGCCATAGGTGCTGGAGGCTTCGCCGATCGCTGCGACCTTGAGTGGAAACTCGGCGCCGCACTGGCCGGGGCCGGAAATCGGGTCGATGCGGACGATGTCCGCACTCTCCTTCACCGCGCCCGATTTCAGGCATGCGGCTTCCGCCTCGGCCCGCCACGGTTCGCGTTCGGCCTGGAAGAAGCCGCGACCGCAACCCGCTAGCGAAACAAGGACGATGGAGCCGACGAGATACAAACGAACTCCGCGCGTCATGCACGCACGTTCGGTGAATTTACTTAAAGACTCTTCAACATGTTGATTTCATGCTTCTTTAACCACGTTGGGCGGCGCACGGGCGAACCAGCGGCAGCAGGTCTGACTTTTTCCGGTTGCAACTCTCTGTTAACCAAGCGTCCCGCAAACGAGGAGCATCCTATGACCTTCGTTGGGAGACTGAGCGTTGTGACCGCCTACCTCGCCATGGCCTTCGTCGGTGCCATCGTACTCGGCATGATCTAGAAGCGTTCACTGGCCGCATCACAGCCTGCCATCAGGCCGCCGAGGCTCTAAAGCGGTGTGAATGCCAGCCTGAGCCGAGCGCTAGCCAACCGAGCTCTGCATCAGCGAGTGAAACATCAGGTATCGTGGCATGGCGCCGTGGACGAACAGCGATGCGCCCGGGACCGCTGCGACGTTGGGATCAAGAACGTCGAGGAAGCTCGACGACTTGCCGAGGTCCTGCCACCGCTGCAGGGGAATGTGGATCCCCTTGTTGAGGCGGAATTCCTGCACGACCTGGTTCAGCTTCACCGGCCGCTGGTCGTAGGTTAACACTTTCGGGGCGAAAGAGCGCAATCCCTCGCTCTTGTCCTTGCTCGTCGAGAAGCGGCCGTCATAGTCCCACACCTCTTTCAGGACGGGCTTGAGGTCCTTGGCTTTGTGCAGGAACGTGCTCATGTATTGGACGCCGGCGCTGTAGCTCGCCGTGATCACCTCCTTGAGATCCATATCCTCGCCTTTCCGTCCTGGAAAACGCTGGTCGCGGATATGCCTCAGGATCAACTCGATCAAATCCTTCCACTTGTCCGGAAACACGCCGCACGTTTCCGTCGACGCGAGGCTGAAGATCGGCATGATGAGCACGATCTTCTTGTTCGACGCGGCGAGCTGGGCGCCCTGCTGCTCGCAATAGCGGTAGATGCTGTGCCAGCCGCCGGTCTGGGCCGCGTACTGTCCGTCGTCGTATCCGGCCCGTTGTGTGGGCAGCGGATGGAAGAAGATGAGCGCGCGGGTGAACTCGGTCGTGCCGTCCGGCACCACGGCGCATACGCGCGCCGGCAACCCTCTCGCGTATGCAAACACAAAATTCCTGAACCCGTTGTGCCCGGTGGTCCCCGACCGCAACACCCTGTCGGCCACGACCGTATCCGGAGCGGCGACCTGGAGCCTGTCGTTCGCCGGAAACGCCTTGGCGCTGGGGTGATCCTTGATTTCACGAATCATCGGGACGCTCTGCGTCTCGAGCGGCCTCTTTGGCTCCCGCTCGACTTCACGCGGCGAGCGGTACTCCAGCTCGGGAACGTCTTTCACCATGCGTGACCCCTTGTTCGTCGTGGACGGAGGAGCGCGTCAGTGACGGCTGGCTGCGCAGGAAGGCAGAGCGATCAATTCAGAAGCCGGAGCGATCAAGTTAATCGAAGGGCTACAGGGAGTCCAGAAGTCGAGGCGGCTGCAAATGGGCGAGAAGCGGACAGCGTCGACACATCTGACGCGAATGATGGATATCAGTTGCCCAATTGAGAAGGCCGCGACGATATTCATTCCCAAGAACGCGTAGCACGATTCACTGCTCCCGATAACGAGTTGCTATTGCTCCGGGTCACGGCGCTTGCCGGTCTGGATGGCTTTCTCCGCAAGACCGAGCAAGCAGCGAGACGCTGTTACGACCGCGAGCCGCCGGACACTTCGCGCTGCGCGGCCGTGACTTCAGTCACAGAGGGAGCGAGGCTTGCTGCCTAGAGTCGAACCAGGCTCGCTGGCTTGGCGACATAGACCATACCCGCTCAAGGCTGCATCTTTGGAGGTCTCATGAAGAAGCTCTATTTCGCCGCCACCGCGCTGTTGCTCGCATCCACCGCCGTGGCGCATGCCGGCAACGTGATCACCTTCCAGATCGAAGGACAGAAGATCCAGATCCAGGCGCCGAAGAATTGCAGCTCGCTGAACTGCGTCACGATCGTCGCGCCTGGCCTGTCCAAGAAGCCGATCACGCTGAACAATCTCGATTTCAATGATTTCGGCTCCGAGGACGATGATGACGACACGACGTCCGGCGCGACGATGACGGCGCAGGGGGCGCGGGCGCCGACCGCTCAGCAGCCGGCACCGCCGACAGCGGTCCAACCGACCGCGCCCGCCGCGCCCACGGTCACAGCGCCGGCCGCGCCGTCAGTTGGCTTCAACGCTGCGCCGGCAGCGGCACCGGCGCCGGTCGCAGCACCCGCTCCCGTCGCGGCACCCGCACCGGCCGTCACAACGTCGGCGCCTGCGCCGGTTGCCGCTACCCCTGCTCCTGCTCCTGCTCCTGCGCCTGCTCCGGTCACGCCGATCGGGCTGTGGGCGACCGAAGAGAACAAGGGCAATGTCCGCGTCGAGCAGTGCGGCGCCAATCTCTGCGGCTATGCCGAGAAGACCAACGAAAAGATCCTGATCAACATGAAGCCCAACGGCGCCAAGTGGAGCGGCCGTATCCACGATCCCGACTCCGGTCGCAACTACGACTCCACGATCGCCATGAAGGGGCCGAATGCGATGCGCGTGCAGGGCTGCGCCTTCGGCGGCATGTTCTGCGGCGGCCAGACCTGGAAGCGCGTGAGCTGACACCGACGGTGTCATCCCGGGGCGACGCCAAGCATCGAACTATGGTGCGCAATTGCGCACCTGGGGATCTCGCGCGACAGCCTCACTCTGTCTTCTCACCCTGAGGAGCCCGCGCGGCAGGCGTCTCGAAGGGCGAGGCCCAGATTCCGGCCTGCATGGTTCGAGACGGGCGCAAGCGCGCTCCTCACCATGAGGGGATAGAGTGCCCTCTGTTGTTCGCCTCTCCCCTGCGGCACCTATTCATCCGCCATTCAGCTGCGCCCGGCTGAAATCCGCAGCTCTCGCCTCGCGTTCTTTCACCGGGACTGTTTCGTGGATCTGATGGTGGTTCGGCGCCGCTTCGCGTTCGCGCTTGTGCTGCTGGTCTTGTCGTTGGCTGGCAGCAACGCGGCTTGTGCATTCGAGGCCATCGAGCTCGCCCAGGCGCAGCCGCAAGCACAGCCGATACCCGGCCCCTCCCCGACGCCGTCGGCCTCACCGACACCCGCTGCAGACGCACAGCCCGCCGCCGTCGAGCCGATCGGCAACGTCGCGACGGTGACGGGGATCGCGACCGTGATCCGCGACAAGAACTCCTATCCGCTGCGCGTGCGCGACGACATCTATCTCAACGACGTGGTGCAGACCTCGTCGAACTCCTCGCTCGGCATCACCTTCCACGACGCCACCACGTTCAATCTCTCGGCCAGCGCCAGGATCACCATCGACAATTACGTCTACGAGGACGGCGGCAGGCAGAATTCGGCGATCTTCGACGTCGGCAAGGGCACGGTTGCCTTCGTGGCGGCAGCGGTGGCGAAGACCGGCGACATGAAGATCACGACGCCGACGGCAACGCTCGGCATCCGCGGCACCACCGGCGTCATCGAGGTGCCGGAAGGCGCGGCGGCGACCAGGGCCGGCAACGTCAACATCAAGCTCTATCCCGACGCCGATGGCCGGGTCGGCCACATCGACGTCGACGACCGCAGCAGCGGCACGCGGCTCGGCGCGCTGACACGGGCGTCCAGCGGCTTTGCGATCCGGCCCGATGCACGCGGCGCCCGCGGCGTCATGCGCTTTGCCGCGGTACCGATCACAATTCCCGCGCAGCAGATCGCGCGCGACCGCGGCTTCGTCAGCCAGGTGCATCTGGCGCAAACCACAGGCCGGCAGATCGTCGCCGAGCAGCGCGACTTCCGCCGCGCCAATCCGGGCGCGCTCAGCCGCATTCCGCGGCCGGTCCAGCCGCAGCAGCAGCAATTGCGGCCGACGACACCCGGACAACAACCACAGCGCCAGAACGGACAGCCCGGTCAGGATACCCGCCCGGGTCAGCAGAAGGGCACACCAGGCCGCCAAGGCGCCCAGCCGCCGCGGCAGGGACAAGGCGGCGCCGTGCAGCCAGGCACGCCGCGCGCCGGTCAGGGGCAGCAGCGACAAGGCGAGCAGGGACGCGTGCCTCAACGCGAAGGCCGGCAACAAGGCACGGGTCGGCCGCCCGTTGCTCCAGGCATCGGACAAGGCATGCAGCCCGATGGCGGACAGCAGACACAACCGCAAGCACCGCGCAGGGGATTGCAGCCTGGCCAGCCAGCTCGACCACCTGCTTCCCAACAGCCAGGCGGCATGCAGCGGAACGGTGGCTTCCAGCAGCGCCTGCCCGGCGCACAACGCCCCGCAGCGGCGCGCAGGCTGGCGCCGGCCCCGAGGGACAGGAGAGAGCGGCGGTGACAGAGTCGCCTCAGCGTGAGGCGCGGCGTTGAGGGAAGTCAGCTCTTTCGCCTCGTCATTGGGAGCGCTCACGCCTCGCCGCGCAGCCACGCCTTCACTTTCTGCAACAAGCCGTGGCGCAGCTCGTCGACGGACGCCGCCTCGGCCGGCGTCAGCGTCTGCAAGGCGGTATCGATGTCGTCGGCGGCTTGCGCCGGCTCGGGCGGCGGCGATGATGTCAGTCCCGCCGCCGCAAGCGCGATCGGGCCAACCTGGTTGAGGAACGCGCGCTCATATTCGCGCGACAGACGTCCGATCGCATCGTCCAGCGTCAACCAGTCGACCGCCTTGATGTCGTTCATGAGCTTGCGGACCGGCCCGCCGTCAGCCTCCATCCGCCAGAAATGCACGACCTTGGAGCGCCCGCCGGACTGATCGACCAGCGTGCCCAGGAATTCGTGCACCGCGACGTTATGGCCGGTCTCCTCCAGCACCTCGCGGTGCGCGGCCTCCTTCGGCGTCTCGCCGTCGTCGAGCTTGCCCTTGGGCAAGACCCATTCGTTGCGCTTGCGCTGGCGCACGACCGCGATCAGCGGCGCCGAGCCACGCAGCAGCACAATACCCCCCGCGGCCAAGACCGGCGCCCGCGCCATCGCTCACACATCCGAAATCGTCGTCCCCCGAGGACGATATAGGCAGCAGGGACGGCGGATTGAAGGCTCCTTTCTTCTGAGCAGCGCCTGCCCTGCGCGAATACGCGTGCCTTCGGCGATGCCGTTGCAGAAGGTGAAATCGCCGGGCGCCAGGATGATGATGGTCGAGCCGTGCTCGAACCAGCCGAGTTCCTCGCCCTTGGCCACGTTGACGTCACAGGGGAAATTGACCGGCCCCGTCGTCTGCGCGTTCAGCACGATGTCGAGGAAGTGCAATCGGATGCTCGCGACCAGGATCGCGGCAACGGGCACCAGTGTCACCGCTTCGCCGGTCGAAAGGTGGGTGCGGATCACCGCGCGCTCGTTCTTGCAGAAGAGACGTTCGACGCGCTTGAGCGCGATCGGGTTGACGTTCCAGACATCGCCATGGATCAGCGTGACGCGTTCGATATGTGCATCATAGGGCGCGTGGAAACGGTGATACATGCTCGACGTCAGCCGCAGCGTGACGAAGGAGCCGTTGCGGTGCTGATCCACAAGCGCGGAGTCGCCGAGGAGATCGAGCAGCGAATAGGGCGCGCCCTTGACCTGGAACAGTTCGGTGTCGGCGATCCTCCCGTGGGCGCCGACGATGCCATCCGAGGGACTCGCCACCACGGCCGGATCCGCATCGAACGGCCGCAGGCCGGGCTTCAGCTCCCGGGTGAAGCAGTCATGCAGGCTCTTGAACTGCGTCTTGCGCGCCTCCGACAGGTCGAGGTCGGAGAACAGCTTCCACAGCGCGATCGAGAAGTCCCGCACGATGGGATTCTCGATCTTGGAGAACCACCCCATGAAGCGCGTCAGGGCGGCGCGGGGGATGCGGTTGGTCAACAGGAAGTTGAGGTCTTCCTGCTGGGTGAAAGAGGCGATGAGGGCTTTGACTGTCATGAATCTGTCAGCTCGCAGGGTTAGCGCTTGTTGTCATGGAAACGACACTCCCGATTCTCTCGATGTCCGTGGCCGCCGCAGCGTCCGCTGCCGCCGCCTTCCCGAAGCTCAAGGCGCGCATCGAACTCTCCCGCGCCAAGCACCGGTCGCTCGCCGGGCACTCCAAGATGTCGCGCCGGGTGGCGCGGCTGCTGCCGTTCTACGAGTTCGCGGATACCGACTATTTCTCGTGCGACGGCGCGCCGGCGAGCATCGCCACGCAGCGTAAGGACGGCTTCTTCCGTCTCGCCGCCCTCTACGCCGAGCGCTACCCCAGGGGACGCGCGATGACGAAGGAAGCGGCGGAGAAGATCTCCGACCTGAACTTCACCGAGAGCTACCGCGTGCCGTTCCAGTTCTCGCGTCTCGTCCGCGAGCACCTGGGCACCTCGACCTTCATGGAATCGTCCAGCGGCGTCACCGTCACGGATGTCGACGGCAACACGTCCTACGACCTCACGGGGTCCTACGGCGTCAACATCTTCGGCAACGATTTCTACAAGGAGTGCATCGAAGGTGCCGAGAAGCGCGCGCATGCGCTCGGCCCCGTGCTCGGTCCCTATCATCCCGTCATCCTGGAGAACGTGCAGCGGCTCTGCCGGATCTCCGGCCTCGACGAAGTCTCGTTCCACATGTCCGGCACCGAAGCCGTGATGCAGGCGGTGCGGCTGGCGCGCTACCACACCAGGCGCACCCATCTCGTCCGCTTCGCCGGGGCCTATCACGGCTGGTGGGGCGACGTACAGCCCGGCGTCGGAAATCCGATTCCCGCGCACGAGACCTACACCCTCGCCGAGATGTCGGAGAAGACGCTCCACGTGCTGCGCACGCGCAAGGATATCGCCTGCGTGCTGGTCAATCCGCTGCAGGGCCTGCACCCGAACGCCAACGCGCCCGGCGATTCCTCGCTGGTCGACTCTTCCCGCGGCGGCAATTTCGATCGGGCCGCCTACACGGAGTGGCTGAAGAAGCTGCGCGAGGTCTGCGACCAACGCGGCATCGTCTTGATCTTCGACGAGGTCTTCGTCGGCTTCCGCCTCGCCGCCGGCGGCGCCCAGGACTATTTCGGCGTCAAGGCTGACATGGTGACCTACGGCAAGAGTCTCGCCGGCGGCCTGCCGGTCGGCGTGGTCTGCGGCAAGCGCGAGCTGATGCGCCGCTTCCGCGACGATCGTCCCGCCGACATCTGCTTCGCCCGCGGCACCTTCAACTCGCATCCCTACGTCATGACGGCGATGGACGAGTTTTTGAGCCGGCTCGCCAGCCCCAACTTCCGCGCCGTCTATGACGGGCTGGAGGAGACCTGGAACGGCCGCGTCCAAAAGCTCAACCAGATGATGGAAGGCGCCGACCTGCCGGTGCGGTTCGCCAACTTTTCCTCGATCTGGACGGTGAAGTACACCACGCCGTCCCGCTACAACTGGATGCTGCAATACTACCTGCGCGCCGAGGGCCTGGCGCTGAGCTGGGTCGGCACCGGCCGGTTGATCTTCAGTCTCAACTACACCGACGCCGACTTCACCGAAGTCGCCGAACGCTTCGTCCGCGCCGCGCAGAAGATGAAGGCGGACGGCTTCTGGTGGCACGATGGCGCGCTCACCAACAAGCAGATCAAGCGGCAGATCCTGAAAGAGATGCTGGCGAAGCGCTTCGGGCGCTGAGGCCGCTCCTACCACCCTCACTGTCATTCCGGGGCGATGCGAAGCATCGAACTCCGGTGCGTAATTGCGCACCTGAGAATCTCGAGATTCCGGGTTCGGTTCTTCGAGCCGCCCCGGAATGACGGCGCTTGTTGCAGCAGCTCTGGAAATCGCATCCCCCAAGACGTGGATGCCCGGGACAAGCCCGGGCATGACGTAACCATCAGACATCGGAGTGCGTCGTGCGAGCAGCGCGTTCAGGCGTGCTGCTCTTCGAGCACGGGCTCGCCGATCAGGCCCAGCGTATGCTCGGGATTGAGATGCAGGCCGGGGTCCATGAGCTCGCCGCGCATCAGCGCCAGCGGCGCCTTGCGATAGAGCATCAGGTCGTGGAACGGATCGGTCAGGATCTTGGTCATCCAGACGAGGCCGGTCTCGACGTCGCGAATGAAGAACAGGTGCACGGTGCGGAACAGAAGGCCGCCGCCGCCGATCACCAGCCAGATCTTGGCAACCTGCCGCATGAAGTCGGCTGCGCTCGCCCACGGCGTGAACAGGCCGAACAGCGTTGGATCCACGAACAGCACCAGCGGCGAGAGCGCCCAGATCGCCATCAGCACCACCTTGCGCTGCAGGTTATAGCCGACCTTGATCTCTTCCTTGTACTCGTGCGTCGCCTGGTTGATGTGATCGTAATCGTGCGGCTCGAAGAAGAAGTGACCGGCCTGGCGCGAGGTCATCGAGACCAGCCAGCCGACCAGCGCCGAGACCACGGGGTCGATGAACAGCCAGACATAGGCGAAGAGGAAGCTCAGCGCGCTGACGAAGTGCAGGCTCTGATTGATGCGGCTGTGGTGATAGTAGCGATGGTCGTCCCAGCGCTGGATCCGCAGCTGCTCGAGATAATTCTTGATCATGCTCTTCCCCAATTGCTTTCGGGTCCGGGTTACAGGGATTCGATGTAGGCCGTGTGACATCATCATTTTGTCATGTGACGATGTGCAGCGGCGCGATGACGCACGGGCTCGTGAGCTTCTGATCAAGCGGCCTTGGCGACGCCGACCTTGCGGAAGCGCACTAGCGAGAAGTGACCGAGCGGCGGAATCAGACGGCGCTCGGCAAGCTCGATGCCGTTCGCACCGGCGAGCCATTTGGCGTAACGCGACCAGGCGAACTCGGCGGTGCGGAAGCCGAGCGGCCGCACCACCGGCTGCAGCTTCTGCTCGATGAAGCGGCGCATGCCGGTGTCGGCGCTGACGCGGGTGAGGATGATCAGCTCGCCGCCGGGACGCAGCACGCGGGCGAATTCGTCGAGCGCTTTCTCCGGGTTCGGCACGGCGGTGACGACATATTGCGCCATCACGACGTCGAAGGAATTGTCCGGGAATTCGAGCTTCTCGGCGTCCATCACCGCGAGGCCCTCGACGTTCTTCAGCTTCTGCTCCTTCACCCGGCGGCGCGCCTTGTCCAGCATCGCTTCCGAGATGTCGGTGCCGAAGATGCGTAGGTTCGGCGCATAGAGCGGCAGCGAGATGCCGGTGCCGACACCGACTTCGAGCACACGGCCGCCGATCTTGTTGGTGGCCGCGATCGCGGCCTGCCGCCCCTTGGCGAACACGCCACCGAACACGAGGTCGTAGACGGGCGCCCAGCGGTCATAGGCCTGCTCGACCGTGCCACGGGTGAGGTCGAGCTGCTGCGTGCCGTCAAGGTTCATGATCTTAGCCATCGATGGGGTTCTCGCTGTGGTTCGAATTGATGATCAGCTGCGCACCGGCCGCCGCGCCATGCGAGGCGAGGCACGCAAGACGCGGCTGGGTTGAAGAGAGGTGAGATTGCCGACAAACTGGCGCGCGCTGTTCTCCCAGGAGCGCTCCAGCGCGAAATTGCGGCAGGTGTTGCGCGACATGGTGAGCGCGCGCAGGCAGGCGGTGCGCAGATCGTGGTCGATCGCGCCGATCGGGTGATCGGCGATGACGTCCTTCGGACCCGTCACCGGAAACGCCGCAACCGGCGTGCCGCAGGCGAGCGCCTCGAGCTGCACCACGCCAAAGGTATCGGTCAGGCTCGGAAACACGAAGACGTCGGCAGCGGCGAGATGCGCGGTCAGACCCGCACCCTTCTTCTCGCCAAGGAAGACCACGTCCGGATATTTCTTTTCGAGCGCCGCCTTCTGCGGGCCGTCGCCGACCACGACCTTGGTGCCGGGCAGGTCGAGCGAGAGGAACGCTTCGAGATTCTTCTCCACCGCGACGCGCCCCATGGTCATGAAGATCGGCCGCGGCAGGTCGAGCCTCGCCGGAGAATCGGGATGGAACAGCTCGGTGTCGACGCCGCGCGTCCAGAAGCCGAGCCGCTTGAAGCCGCGCTCGGACAGCTCCTGCCGCAGCGAGGGCGTCGCCACCATCGTCATGGTGGCGGCATCGTGGAAGTGGCGCAGCACGGCATAGCCGACGGCGGCCGGGATGCCGGTCCGCACCGCGACATATTCGGGAAAGCGCGTCGTGTACGAGGTGGTGAAGGCGAGCCGGTTGCGGCGGCAATAGGCCCGCGCCGCCCAGCCGATCGGGCCCTCGGTCGCGATGTGCAGCGCGTCCGGCGCCGCCCTCTCGATCCGCCGCGCGATCTCCTTGGCGCTCGGCAGCGCAAAGCGCAGGCCGGGATATGTCGGCAGCGGCCAGGACGGAAAGCCGTCGGGGGTGAGGAAGTCGATCTCGACGTCGAGGGCCTTGGCCGCATTCGCCAGCGAAGTCAGCGTCCGGACCACACCGTTGACCTGCGGATGCCAGGCGTCGGTCGCGATTAATACCCGCATGGGGAAATCCCGAGAGTTTGATGATTCTCAGGCATCGACCATCAACGAAGGATATTTCAGGCGTGTGACGTCACAGAAGTGTCGGCCGGCTGTTTTGTTCGTTAACGGGCGCGCGGAGCCACGAAACCGTCATGAAACATTCCTTTCCGCGACGAAACCGTTTTCGGTTTTCCGCGCAAATGTCCCGAAACGTTTCGCCGTTAGGACTTGAGGCAACGGAGCACCGAAATGGTGCCGCGGTGAGCAGAAACACCGAGCAAACAGGGGCGACCAATGTTCAATCTGGATACGTTCAAGACGTTTTCGCGCGCCGTTGCGTTCAGTGCAGCCGCGATCTCCGCAATCGCATTCACAGGCGCAGCCAACGCCGCGCCCGCGCAGCTTTTCCCTCTCTTCCAGCCGCTGCCGTCAATGGCCGCACCGCAGCCGATCCAGCCCTATCAAGCCTATCAGGCAACGCCTTACCAGGCCGCGCCCTCGGAAGATCAGGACACGGTCGAGATGCCGGCCCGCTTCCGCCGCCAGACCGTCTCCTATGCAACGCGCGAGGCGCCGGGCACCATCATCATCGATACGCCCAACACCTATCTCTACTACGTGCTCGGTAACGGCCAGGCGCTGCGCTACGGCATCGGCGTCGGGCGCGACGGTTTCACCTGGTCCGGCATCCAGACGGTGAGTCGGAAGGCCGAATGGCCGGACTGGACCCCGCCGCCCCAGATGATCGCCCGCCAGCCCTATCTGCCGCGCCACATGGCCGGTGGCCCCGGCAACCCGCTTGGCGCCCGCGCCATGTATCTTGGCAGCACCATCTACCGCATCCACGGCACCAATGCGCCCGAGACCATCGGCAGGCACGTCTCCTCCGGCTGCATCCGCATGACCAACGAGGACGTCACCGACCTCTATTCCCGCGTCAATGTCGGCACCAAGGTGGTCGTGCTGCCGATGACCGAACGCAGGGCCGAGCTCGGCGCTGCGACACGCTGAGTGGCCGGACATTGTGACGCAAGCGGCCCCGGAACCCGCCGGGACCGTCTTTGTTTGCCCTCGACATCCCGGCGCGCTTGCTACGGCGCGATCACCGATGGAGGCGCAAATGCAACCACGCCTGCAACACTCGTCAAGAGCATGGGTGCACGCGATCGGCGCCGGGGCACTGACGCTTCTCTTGTCATCACCCCTCTCGCTCGCGCAGCAACCCGCGAGTGACGACACAGGCCAGCAGGCCTTCAACAATTCCTGCCGCACCTGCCACTCCGTGAAGGAGGGCGATAATCGCCTCGGTCCCAACCTCAACAAGATCGTCGGACGCAAGGCCGGCGCGCTGCCGAACTACAACTACTCCTCGTCCATGAAGGAAGCGGGCTTCGTCTGGGACCAGGACAAGCTCACCCGCTTCATGGTCAAGCCGGACGAGGTCGTGTCCGGCCACAAGATGCAGCCCTATGGCGGCGTCTCGGCGGAGGAAGCGAGCAAGGTGTTTGCGTATCTGCAATCGACCGGCAGCCAATAAGACGCCCCGCAGCCCTACGCATCCCTCGGCTCGTACCGTCGCTCGACCTGGAATGATTTCGCCGTGATCAGCCAGGCGTCATCGATGCGGTGGTACGCGAGGTAGTCGATGTACTGGAGCACATCGATACGAACGCGAACCTTCACCAGCGCCTGCACCGGCGAGGCCATGTCGATCAGCAATATCTCCCGAAGGCGCGGGGCGTCCTTGGATTTGGGCGACGGGGTCGATGCCAGCAGCGTCCTGTAGTCGCGAACCGGCAATATCCGCAATTCGGCGTCGCGAATGCCGTGGAGCTGCGCCGTCGGCGCAAAGACTCGGTCGAACTGCGAAACGTCGTTGTCGTACATCAGCGTAAAGTAACGCTCGACAGCCTCCAGCAGGGGCGCGAGAGTCGGGCTTTCGGTCATGGTTCACTCCATCAGCGGCAGGATCGGAACACTCCATCCCATGGAAAGCCGAGGCATGTCCTTGCGAACTGGGCTAGTCTCGACGGCTCGGGCGCAACATCGTGCCCTTCTTGATCCAACGGGATGCGGTTCATGCCAAAATGCGAGCTGGATGCGATCGACCGGCGCATCGTCACCGAACTCCAGGCCAATGCGCGATTGAGCAATATCGAGCTCGCCGACCGGGTCGGCCTGTCACCGTCGCCCTGCCTGCGACGCGTGCGTCGACTGGAGCAGGACGGTTATATCGACGGCTACCGCGCCTCCCTGCGGCGCAACCGTCTCGGGCTCGGCTTCTCGGCCTTCCTCGGCGTCAAGATCAATGGCCACGCCAACGACCAGGCACTGAGCTTCGAAAAGACCGTCGTCGCCATGCCCGAGGTCGTCGCCTGCCACCTCATCGCCGGAGAGGCCGACTATTTGCTCGAAATCGTGGTACCCGAGCTCGAGGACTACCAGCGCTTCCTCGTCGACAAGCTGCTCAACCTGCCGATCGTGCGGGAAGTCCGCAGCAGCATCGCGCTCCAGACGCTGAAGGCGGCTGCACCCTTGCCGCTGGCGCACCTCTCATAGCCATGATCAGGCTGCTCACGCCGGCCGATGCGGCCCTCTATCGCACGATCCGGACGAAATCTGAGCGACGCGGCCCCCGGGTGATGCGGGACCGTTCTCGCTGCTGCCGCGATCGCTTAACCGCCGCCCCGACGCTCCGCGATCAACCTCAGCCACGCGGCCGAGTGAAACGCACTCATCAAGAAATACATCGGCACCATTCCGCCGAGCAGAGATCCCTGCCCGCCGGCACACAGCAGGTCTGCCGGCCCTCCCCCGGTCATGGCCGTCAGCACGGCCATGACCGCGAAGGTCGGTGTCGCCGCCAAGGCCAGCCACAAAGCCAGCCACCTGGCGAGATGGCGCGCCGCCACAACGCCGTCGCGGCCGGCGCCGACAGTTGCGCTGACGGGACTAGTCACGTCCTTCCGCAGCCTCTTTGCGGAACGCCTTTTCACCGGCATCCGAGATCTCGACCCATCGCTTGTCTGGCTCGGCGCCTTCGGTGTAGCTGTCGTGCCAGTTCCACCATTTGTAGGTCGGCGTCTGCGGATAGCCCTTCGGCGAATCCTCCCACACCTCCTGGCGGCCGAGCGGCGTGATGTCGAGATAGTTCCAGGTACCGCCCATCTGCTCGTCGCCCCGGCTCTTGACGAAATAGGTGCGGAAGATGCGCGCCCCGTCGCGGTAGAACACGTTCGTTCCGTGCCATTCGCCGACGCCGAAATCGGCATCGAAGCTGTCGGTGATGGTGACCCACGGCATGGTCCAGCCCATCCGTTTCTTCAGCCTGACGATGTCCGCCTGCGGCGCGCGCGAGGCGAAGACGAGCGTGGTGTCGCGGGCGTTCAGATGCGCGACATGGGCGACCTGGTCGGCCACCATGGAGCAACCGCGGCAGGCATGGTCGGGCCAGCCGAACACGCCGGGTTCGAAGAATGCCCGGTAGACGATCAGCTGCCGCCGTCCCTGGAACAAGTCGCGCAGGCTGAGCTTGCCGCCGGGCCCCTCGAACGCATAGGTTTTGTCCACCGCCATCCACGGCATGCGACGCCGCTCGGCGGCCAGGGCATCGCGGGCACGGGTATGCGCCTTTTCCTTCACGAGCAGTTGCTGACGGGCTGCCTCCCAGTCCTGCGGCGACACCACCGGCGGTGTTTGCATGGCGGCCTGTCCGTTAGTCACTGCGTCTTCACCTGATGTCATGATGGCTCTCCAAACCTCTTGCTCCGGCGGCCGTTCCGCGCCCCGTTCTGACAGCCGCGGAACCGATCGCCCCTCGCCGCACATTGTCGGCCGTCAACGATTTCTGGCACCGGACAGCTGCGCGGTGGGAGTAACAAGTGTGGCGGGATTGACATGGAGTCGCTGATCACCGCCGCGGCGCGCGCGCTCGAGGCCGGCGATCCGCTCGGTGCCTTGAACCGCGTTGCGTTGCGCAACGATGCGCCGTCGCTCGCGCTGCGTGGCATCGCGATGGCGCAGCTCGGCGATCTCGCCAAAGCCAAGACGCTGCTGCGAAGCGCCGCACGCGTCTTCGGTCCACGCGAGGCGGTGGCACGCGCAAGATGCGTGGTGGCCGAAGCCGAGATCGCGCTGGTCTCGCGCGATCTGAGCTGGCCGGTGAAGGCCCTCGTGGCGGCACGCGCGACGCTCGAAAACCATGGCGATCTCGCCAATGCCGCCCATGCAGGCCATATCGAGGCGCGGCGTTTGCTTCTGGTCGGGCGCCTCGATGAGGCCGAGCGCACACTGGCGGAGGTCCGTCCCACGCCGCTCCCGCCCGCATCTCAAGTCGTCCGCGAGCTCGTGCTCGCCGGCATCGCGATCAGGCGCCTCAGAACGAAAGAGGCGCGCGCGGCACTCGGCCGCGCGGCTCACGCAGCGCGGCTGGCCAAAATCCCGGCGCTCGTGGCCGAGGTCGACAGCGCGAACCTCATACTCGCCACGCCGGCAGCGCGCCTGATCGCGCGCGGCAGTGAACACCCGTTGTTGCTCGGAGAGGTCGAGAGACTGGCAACCTCGACGGCGCTCGTCGTGGACACCTTCCATCATGTCGTGCGCAGGCAAGGCGTCGTCGTGTCGCTCGGAACGCGGCCCGTCCTGTTCGCGCTCGCTCGCCTGCTGGCGCAGGCATGGCCCGCCGATGTTTCGCGAGAGACTTTGATATCGGGCGCCTTCCAGGCAAGACACGCCGATGAGTCGCACCGCGCGCGATTGCGTGTCGAGATCGGACGGCTCCGCACCAAGCTCAAGCCTCTGGCCGACATCAGCGCGACGAAGCAGGGATTTGTGCTGGCGCCGCGGAAGACGCGCGACGTTCTCGTGCTGGCGCGGCCCCTGGAGGAGAAGCACGCCGCCGTCCTCGCCTTTCTCGCCGACGGCGAGCCATGGTCGAGTTCGGCGCTCGCACTTGCGCTTGGGATCAGTCCGCGTACCGTGCAGCGGGCGCTCGATGAGCTGGCGCGGTCGCATAAGGTGCAGTGCTTCGGACAAGGACGGGCGCGCCGCTGGATGACACCCCCTGTTCCCGGTTTCCCGACAGGCTTGTTACTCCCTACGCCGCTCCTGAAGACGTAGGATGCGCGCAAGCATCAGGGATCGAGCACATGAAACGTTCAGCCGCCGAGATCGTCACCGAGTATGGGCCCTTTCCGGGCGTTGAAGCCGTGCATGGCGTCACCTATGACGGCAAGCATGTCTGGTTCGCATCCGGCGACAAGTTGAACGCTTTCGATCCGGCCAGCGGCAAGATCGCGCGCTCCATCGACGTCGCCGCGCATGCGGGAACGGCGTTCGACGGCCGGCACCTGTTCCAGATCGCCGAGGATCGCATCCAGAAAATTGATGCCGCCTCGGGCAAGGTGCTCAGCACCATTCCGGCACCCGGCGGCGGCGGCGATTCCGGCCTTGCCTGGGCCGAGGGCTCGCTCTGGGTCGGACAATATCGCGAGCGCAAGATCCATCAGGTCGATCCCGAAACGGGCAAGATCCTCCGCACCATCGAGAGCAGGCGCTTCGTGACCGGGGTGACCTGGGTCGACGGCGAACTCTGGCATGGCACCTGGGAAGGCGAGGAGAGCGATGTGCGGCGAATCGACCCGGAAACGGGCCGGGTGATCGAGCAACTCGACCTGCCCGCCGGGACGGGCGTGTCCGGGCTGGAGTCCGATGGCGGCGACCGCTTCTTCTGCGGCGGCGGAGATCGCGGCAATGTGAGAGCGGTTCGCCGTCCTCGGCGCGGCTAGCCTCGTCGCAATGCTTGAACGCCTGGTAACGGCGCGTTCGCAGCCGTTAACCTGTTCGCCCCAATTCCACCCCACCGGTGCGCTCTAGCGCCCCCCTCGCCCGCCCTGTAAAATCCCCACCGGGGCTGCTTGGGGGATTGATGCGACTGACGTTGAATGTGAAGATCATCCTGATCGGCGTCGCAGTGCTCGCGGCGTCGTTCTTCATCAGCCTGAAGGCGATGGACTTGCTGTCGCCGCGCGCGACGAATTCGGCGCCACCGGTCGCGCAACTGCCGCCGCTGCCGCCGGCCTCGAAGAGCTCGATCGTGGTCGCGCCGGTCGCGATCGCGCTATCTGCGATCCGCGAGCAGGCCGAGAAGGCCGCGCCGCGCAATTTCGCCGGCAAGGCCGATAACCCGATCTCGCAGATCCTGGAGAACGCCGATATCGGCTGGACCGCCGCGCGCGGCCCGATGGCAGCGAGCGGCGACAAGGACGTGCTGACGATCTCGACGCCGCTCACCGGCAGGCTGAACGTGACGGGCTCGCTGTCGTCGAAAGCCACCGGCGCGCTCGGCGACGCACTGGGCAGCGTGCTCGGCGGCGATGCGGCGAAACGGATCGGCGCGGTCAACATCAAGAACCTGAATGCCAGCGCCGAGATCAAGGGCAACGTGGTCGTCACCTCGCGGCCGAAGCTCGCGGCCAATTGGTATCTGGAGCCCAATCTCGGCGCCCAGGTCAATCTCGGCGACACCAACCTCAACGTCGCCGGCGCCAAGGTCAACGTGCCGGCGCAGGTGAAGCCGCTGATCGACAAGAATGTCGGCGAGCAGATCAACGCCGTCTCCGAGCGCATCCGCAACGATCCATCGCTGCGCGAGAATGCGAAAGCGCAATGGATCAAGGCCTGCCGCTCGATCCCGCTGCAAGGTTCGGGTTCCTCGGCCGCTCTGCCGCCGCTCTGGCTCGAGATGAAGCCGGTGCGCGCGATCGCGGCGCAGCCGCGCGTCGATGCGCAGGCCGTGACGCTGCTGCTCGGCCTCGAAGCCGAGACGCGCGTGACCTCGGCGCCGACCAAGCCGGAGTGTCCGTTCCCCGACAAGATTTCGATCGTGCCGCCGACCGGCACCGGTGTGAGCATCGGCGTGCCGATCGACGTTCCTTTCACCGAGATCAACAAGCTGATCGCAGCGCAGATGGTCGGCCGTACCTATCCAGAGGACGGCTCCGGCCCGGTCGACGTCACCGTCAAGAGCGCCAACGTGACGCCGTCAGGTGAGCGGCTGCTGATCTCGCTTCTGGTAAGCGCCAAGGAGAAGAAGAGCTGGTTCGGCCTCGGCGCGGAGGCAACCGTGCACATCTGGGGCCGGCCGGTGCTCGACCAGGCGCGGCAGACGCTGCGGCTGACGGACATCGAGCTCGCGGTGGAATCCGAGGCCGCCTTCGGCCTGCTCGGCGCGGCCGCGCGCGCGGTGGTGCCGCAGATGCAGCAGGCACTGCTCCAGAGGGCGACGCTCGACCTGAAGCCGATCGCCGCCAACGCGCGCGAGAAGATCGCCGCAGCGATCGCCGACTACCAGAAGAGCGAGGACGGCCTCAAGGTCGACGCCAAGATCGACAGCCTGACTCTCGCCGACATCGCCTTCGATTCCAAGACCCTCCGCGTCGTCGCGGAAGCCGGCGGCTCGCTGAATGTGTCAGTGACGAAGCTGCCGGGGATGTAGCGCGCCTCCACAGGGCCATCGCATTCGACTTGTTGCGCGATCTGCGCGCACGCCTCGTCCTTCGAGACGGCGCTTACGCGCCTCCTCTCCATGTGCAGCGTCCGCTTTCGGCGCTGACGGCTCAGGATGAGGCTATTCGGCGTCAGTGCCCTTTGAAACCGCAGCCACGCACTCCGTCCTCATCCTGAGAAGCCCGCCCAAGGCGGTCGTCTCGAAGGATGGCCGCAGGGAAGAGCTCTGAAATGCGATAGCCCTGCCACTCACCGGGCCCGCACGCCTCTTCGTTGCTTGCGCCGCTGGCATTCTCGCTGCACGATGCTAATCTCGCACGGCACGGTAGGGGACAACGCGAGGACGACATGGAAGCCGGCATGGTCACACCTGCGCCGGCACTGGTACGCTTTTCCGGCATTCAGAAGACCTATGATGGCGAGCACCTCGTGGTGAAGAACCTCGATCTCGACATCAGGAAGGGCGAGTTCATCACCCTGCTCGGCCCCTCGGGCTCGGGCAAGACGACGACGCTGATGATGCTGGCCGGCTTCGAGGTGCCGACCCATGGCGAGATCTATCTCGCGGACCGTCCGATCAAGAACGTGCCGCCGCACAAGCGCGACATCGGCATGGTGTTCCAGAACTACGCCCTGTTTCCGCACCTGACGATCGCGGAGAACATCGCCTTCCCGCTGTCCGTTCGCAAGACGAACAAGGCGGAAGCGCAGGAGCGCGTGAGAGCAGCGTTGCGCATGATCAAGATGGAGGCCCTGGCGCATCGGCGGCCGGGTCAACTCTCCGGCGGTCAGCAGCAGCGCGTGGCGCTGGCCCGCGCGCTGGTTTTCAATCCGCAACTCGTGCTGATGGACGAGCCCCTTGGCGCCCTCGACAAGCGCCTGCGTGAACAGATGCAGCTGGAGATCAAGCAACTGCACGAGACCACGGGCATCACGATCGTCTACGTCACCCACGATCAGAGTGAAGCGCTGACCATGTCGGACCGCATCGCCGTGTTCAACGACGGCATCGTGCAGCAGATCGACAGGCCCGATGCGCTGTATGAGCATCCGGTGAACAGCTTCGTCGCGCACTTCATCGGCGAGAACAATGTGCTCCCCGGCACCGTCGAGACGGTCGACAAGGGCTATTGCCGCGTCGTGCTAGCTGGTGGCGGTGCCGTGACCGCACGGGCGATCAATGTATCAGGCGCGGGCGCATCGACCTCCCTGTCGGTGCGGCCGGAGCGCGTTGCCATCGTCCTGGATGGCACCTCCGGCGAAGGACCGAACCGCCTGCCGGCGAAGGTGCAGAACACCATCTATCTCGGCGACCATGCGCTAGCCGTGCTCGACGTCGCCGGCAACGGCGAATTCATGGTCAAGCTTCAGCCGGGCGCTCATGACAGCCTGAGCCATGGCGAAAGCGTCTTCATCACATTCCGCCCCGAGGATTGCCTCGCTCTCGATCCCGTCTGACCCAAGACAATCAACTCACATAACTCACGGAGAAGGAACGAAGACCATGCTGAATCGCAAGATTGCTCTGGGTTTCGCCGCAGCGTTCAGTGCCAGCGCAGCGCTGGCGACGGTCGCAGAGGCGCGTGACCTCACCGTCGTCTCGTGGGGCGGCGCGTATCAGGATGCGCAGAAGAAGGTCTATTTCGAACCGTTCAAGAAGGCGTCCGGCATCGCGATGAACGACGAGTCCTGGGACGGCGGCGTCGGCGTGCTGCGCGCCAAGGTGCAGGGCGGCGCCGCCACCTGGGACGTCGTCCAGGTCGAGAGCGACGAACTGGCGGTCGGCTGCGAGGAAGGCCTGTTCGAGAAGCTCGACTATTCCAAGATCGGCGGCGAAGCCGCGTATATCCCGCCGTCGGTCAATCCCTGCGGCGTCGGCGCCATCCTCTACGATTTCGTTCTCGGCTACGACAAGGACAAGCTGAAGCAGGCCCCCGGCGGCTGGGCCGACTTCTTCGATATCAAGAAGATTCCCGGCAAGCGCGCCCTGCGTCAGGGCCCGAAGACCACGCTGGAGATCGCCCTCATGGCCGACGGCGTCGCGCCGAAGGACGTCTACAAGGTGCTGGCGACCGACGAAGGCGTCGATCGCGCGTTCAAGAAGCTGGACACCATCAAGGGCGACATCGTGTGGTGGAAGGCCGGCGCCCAGCCGCCGCAATTGCTCGCCTCCGGCGAGGTGGCGATGACCTCGGTCTACAATGGCCGCATCGACACCGCGAACAAGAACGAGAAGAAGAATTTCGGCATGGTGTGGGACGGCGCGCTCTTCACCCTCGACAGCTGGGTCATCCTGAAGGGGAGTCCCAACAAGGACGCGGCCTACAAGTTCCTGGACTTCGTCGGCAAGGCGGAGAACCAGTCAAAACTGTCGGAGAACATTGCTTACGGCACATCGAACAAGGGCGCAGCCGCTCTGCTGGCGCCCGCCGTTCTGAAGGATCTGCCGACGGCGCCCGACAACATCAAGAACGCGGTCGAGATCAACGTTGCCTTCTGGCTCGAGAACATCGACCGCCTGACCGAGCGCTTCAACAAATGGGCCGCGAAGTAGCAGGACCCGCAAGGCTCGACCGATGACGGATGCGCTCCTGACCGGCGCCAATGCGCAGGCCGAGGTGCCGCTCAAGCGCCGACTGAGGCGTGCAGAGCGGGCACGCCAGGTCAAGGCATTGGCGCTGGTTCTGCCGCTTCTCGTCTTCCTGCTCTTCACCTTTGCGGGGCCGATCGCCGGCATGCTGTGGCGCGCGGTCGATGACAGGGAGGTGCGTCAGGTCCTGCCGCAAACCATCGCCGCTCTCGCCAGCTGGGACGGCAGGGACCTGCCGGATGAAGAGGCCTATGCGGCGCTGGCAAGCGACATCCTCGCGGCGCGCGCCGCCGGCACCATCGCGATTGCAGCCAAGCGGCTGAACTACGCGCTGAACGGCTTCCGCACGATCCTGACCAGCACCGCCCGCAATCTGAAGGCGGTGCCGGAGCGAGGGACGGCCAGGGAGACGCTGGGCAAGGTCAATCCGGCCTGGCGCGAACGCGCGACCTGGACGACGATCAAGGCGGCCAGCGGCCCGGTGACCGGCTTCTACCTGCTGGCGGCGCTCGACCTTGTCAGGAACGCGGACGGCTCGATCGTCGCGGCCCCGCCCGACCAAGCCATCTATCGCGACATTTTCGCCCGCACCTTCCTCATCAGCCTCGGCGTCACCGCACTCTGTCTGATCCTCGGCTTCCCGGTCGCCTACCTCCTGGCGACGCTGCCGCCGGCCCGGTCGAACCTCTTGATGATCTTCGTCCTGCTGCCGTTCTGGACGTCGCTTCTGGTCCGCACCTGCGCCTGGATCGTCCTGTTGCAGAGCAAGGGCGTCGTGAACGACAGCCTTCAGTGGCTTGGCATCATCGACGCGCCGCTGCGCCTGATCTACAACCGCTTCGGCGTCTGCGTCGCCATGACCCACGTTCTGCTGCCGTTCATGATCCTGCCGCTGTACAGCAGCATGAAGGCAATCTCGCCGGCTTACATGCGGGCCGCCGCTTCGCTCGGAGCGCCGCCGGTCACCGCCTTCCTGCGGATCTACCTGCCTCAAACGCTGCCGGGCATCGGCGCCGGAAGCCTGCTCGTCTTCATCCTGGCGCTCGGCTACTACATCACGCCGGCCCTGGTCGGCGGCGCCGCCGACCAGATGATCAGCTATTTCATCGCGCTCTACACCACCGAGACGGCCAATTGGGGCCTTGCTTCGGCGCTGGGCGCGGTGCTGCTGCTGGCCACCGTCCTGCTCGCCCTCGTCTACGGCAAGCTGGTGCAGGGCCAGCAGGTCACGGGAGGCATGAAGGATTGAGCGATCATTCCTCCTTGCGCACGCCCAGCCAGCGCATCGCGTGGACCGCGACCATCATCGTCTCCACGCTGGTGTTCGTCTTCCTGATCGCGCCGATCCTGGCGATCATGCCGCTGTCCTTCAGCTCGGGCTCGTATCTCACCTATCCGCTGCCAGGCCTTTCCTTGCGCTGGTACGCCGACTTCGTCACTTCGCCGCGCTGGATGAATTCGCTGAAGAACAGCATGATCATCGGCGTCGCCTCGACGGCGCTGTCCATGGTCCTCGGCACGACGGCCGCGCTGGGCCTGGCGCAGTGGAAGAGCCGGTTCAAACCGCTCGTGCTGGCGTTCGTGCTCTCGCCGGTCGTCGTGCCCGGGGTCATCACCGCGGTCGGCCTGTATTTCTTCTTCGCACCGATCGGACTGACCGGCACCTATCTCGGCCTGATCCTGGCCCACACCGCGCTGGCGACGCCCTTCGTGGTGATCACGGTCGGCGCGACGCTGCAAAGCTTCGACACCAATCTGGCGCGCGCCGCCGCCTCGCTCGGCGCTTCGCCGCTTCAGGCGTTCCGCCGCGTGATCCTGCCGCTGATCCTGCCCGGCCTCGCGTCAGGCGCACTGTTCGCCTTCGCGACCAGCTTCGATGAGGTGGTGATCGTGCTGTTCATGGCAGGTCCCGAGCAACGCACGCTGCCGCGCGAGATGTTCAGCGGCATCCGCGAGAACATCAGCCCGACCATCACGGCAGCGGCGGTGATCCTGACGACGGTCTCGGTCATCCTCCTCGCCACCCTGGAAGGCCTGCGCCGACGCAACGAGCGACTCAAGGGCGGCCGCGCCTGAGCGGCGGCTTCGCAATTTCTTGCAGTGACGAAAGGACACGACAGCGCGCCCAGTGAAGACCGGGCGCGCTTCGTTTAGGCAGTCAGGCGAGCCGCATTACTCCGAGTACTTGAACTGGGGCATGTTCTTCAGCTCGTCCTTGCTCGCGTTGAACACGGCATGGTCCGGATACCATTTCGACGCGGACGACGTCGTGGTCGCAGCCGGCCTGTTGTCGGTGCCGGTCGCGGCGCCGGTGGTGGTGGTCGTGGTGGTGGTCGCGCCCGGCTTGGCGCCCGTGCCGGTGTAGGCGACGGCCTCGTTGACGAACTTCAGCTTCTCATAGGGCACGGCAACGAGATGCTCGCCCATGCCGAGGAAGCCGCCGACGCCGATCACGGCAATCTTGATGTCACCGTTCTTGTCCATCAAGAGGTCGTTGATCGTGCCGATGTTCTCGTTGGCCTCGTTGTAGACCTTCAGGCCGTCCATCTTGGACGTGCGCCACTGGCCCGACGCGGTCGTGGATGTCGTGGTGGCCGTGGACGCGGTCGGCGCCTTGTCGGTCGTGGTCGTCGGCGATTGTGCGAACGCGACGGTTGCAAGCAGCGCGGTGCCGGCAAGGCCGGCGGCGATTGATTTCGTCAGCATGTCGTCCTCTCCTTCACAGAAAACTCGTGCTGGGAAAACAGCGCTGATCACGCGCAGTTCCGTGCGCGCCGCAATTTCGTCGCGCAATGCGCGAGCGGAACATCACGCAAGGCATGTTCCTGCGTCACTCAGGAACATTTTGCAGCGCACGATTCTCGCCGACGATCATGCATCCTCGTAGGCAGCAACCGCGGCTCACCTCTGGATACGCGCGTCAGGCCGCAAGCGGCGGGTGCTCGACGATCTCATGCGCGTAGATTGCCACCGCCTCGAAGCGATAATTGCAGGCGTGGCAGGTCCAGAGGTAGGAGATGCGCCCCTCGCCCGGCTCGATCCAGTCGGGCTGCGCGATCGGCGTGCCGCACTGGGCGCAAGGGTTATGTCTCGGGATGTCGCCGGTGTGTGCAGTGACGAGCTTGGATTTTGTCATGGCACCTCTCCCGATTTGCAGCGCTTGCATACTCGCTTTCGCGAGCCGGCACGAATAGACAGGCGTGCTGTCTCGCGCGGGGGGGCGTCCGCCCCGAAAGCCGATTACGCCAGCTTTGAGTCATCACGGCGGCACGGCGCCGCAAAAACGTTAACGGCGTCGTTTGGTCACATCATCGCCGTGTTCGGGGGCCTAAAGCATGATCCGGAAAAGTGCATCGCGGTTTTCCGAGCAGATCATGCTCAAACAAGCAGATCATGCTCAAACAATAAGGCAGCCGGACCCAGGCCATTTACGGGATATCTGATGAAAATTTTACGCGTTGTCGCGCTGCTCGCGGCCGGATCGATTTTGCCGCAGGCCGCATTCGCCGGCGAAGCCGAATATGCCGAGATGGTCGCGGCCCATGCCCGCGCCAACGGCGTGCCGGAAGCACTGGTGCATCGCGTCATCATGCGCGAGAGCCGCTACCAGCCGCACCTCGTCGGCCGTGGCGGCACCATCGGGCTGATGCAGATCAAGCTCGCGACCGCTCGCGGTGTCGGCTACACCGGCGATGCCGCCGGCCTGCGCGATCCCAACGCCAACCTCACCTATGCGGTCAAATACCTCGCCGGCGCCTATCGCGCCGCCAACGGCGACCACGCCCGAGCTGTGCGTTATTTCGCAGGCGGCTATTACTACGCTGCAAAGCGCCAGCGCCAGGAGCAGCAGCAGACGATGGTGCAACAGGCCAGCAACGAGAGCTGGCTGGAGCCGAACGGCAACCCGCAGCCGATGTTCGGCGCGCCGACGCACAAGAAGCTGGCACAGCGCGTCCGTAACGCGCGGGCGCAGGCCTCGCAGTAGCCTCTCGTATCCCGGACAAGCAGCGGCGCGAAGCGCTGCTGCGCAGAGCCGGGACCCAGCCCTCCGCAAAGATGGGCCCCGGCTCTGCGACGCATCACGCCGCCAAGCGGCGGGGCGCTGCATCGCGTCCGGGGCACGGACACTGAGGTTCCGGGCCAAACGCGTTGACACCGCCCGTCACTGGCATACATTAGCACCGTTCCGAGGGGTGCTCCGAGGAGGAGCTGAGATACCGCTAAATGGGCAATTCGGCCCAGGACCGCGGTGACCCTTTGAACCTGATCCGGGTCATGCCGGCGAAGGGACAGGGATGTTGCAAACGACCAAGCGACCGGATTCCCCGGTATCCATCATCGGCGCAGGCATTGCTGGCGCCTGGCAAGCCCTGCTGTTCGCACAGGCCGGTCATGCCGTGACCTTGCACGAGCGCGGTGACGAGGCGATGACGGATGCCACCAGCCATTGGGCCGGCGGCATGCTCGCGCCCTATTGCGAGGCCGAGGTCGCAGAACCCATCATCAGCCGCCTGGGGCTGCGCTCCCTCGACATCTGGCGGCGCGAGCTGCCCGATACGCCCTTCAACGGCTCGCTCGTCGTCGCCCATCCGCGCGAGCGCAACGATTTCGAGCGCTTTGCGCGCATGACCGAGGATCACCGCCGGCTCGATGCCGCGGGCCTCGCCGAGCTCGAGCCGTCGCTGGAGGGCCGCTTCCGCGATGCGCTGTTCTTCCCCGCCGAAGGCCATGTCGAGCCGCGCCGCGTGCTGCCGAAGCTGCACGCGCGCATCCGCGCCGCCGGCGGCAACATCAAGTTCTGCAGCGACGTCACCGCAGGTGATCTCGCAAACTCGGATCCCGAGGGCATCGTGATCGACTGCCGCGGCCTCGGCGCCCGCGACGAGCAAAGCGAGCTTCGCGGCGTCAAGGGCGAGATGATCCTGATCGAGAGCCACGAGGTGCAGCTTGCGCGCCCGGTGCGGCTGATCCATCCGCGCTGGCCGCTCTACGTGATCCCGCGCGAGGCCGGCCTGTTCATGCTGGGCGCGACCTCGATCGAGGCCGAGGACACCGGCGTCAGCGTCCGCTCCGCGCTGGAGCTGCTTGGCGCGGCCTATACCGTGCATCCGGCCTTCGGCGAGGCCCGCATCGTCGAGTTCGGCTCAGGGCTTCGGCCCGCCTATCCGGACAATCTGCCGCGCATCGGCATTCGCGGCGGCAGGATCAGCGTCAACGGTCTCTACCGCCACGGCTTCCTGATCGCGCCCGCGCTCGCCGAGCTGACGCTCGCCTATGTCGAGCGCGGCCAGATCGACAACGAGGTGATGCAATGCGGGTGATCGTCCAATGCTTCTGATCGTCAACGGCGAGCAGCGCGAGGTGAGTTCCGCAAGCGTCGACGCGCTGCTCACCGAGCTCGACTACGAGGGCAGCCATTTCGCCATCGCGCTGAACTACGACGTCGTGCCGAAAAGCCGCTGGGCCGAGACGCAGCTGAAGGCCGGCGACGAGATCGAGATCATCACGCCGCGGCAGGGAGGGTGAGCGGGATGGCACACTCTCTTCGCGGCGACGGCTCTTTTTGGCCCGTCATTCCGGGGCACGCGAAGCGTGAACCCGGAATCTCGCGCCACAACTTCGAGATTCCGGATCGGCCCGCGTACCGCGGCCCGTCCGGAATGACGGGGACTTCAACATGGTGACCTTCTACGGCAAGACCTTCGCCTCGCGCCTCCTGATCGGCAGCGCGCTCTACCCTTCGCCCGCGATCATGCAGGAAGCGATTCGCGCCTCCGGCGCCAGCATCGTTACGGTATCGCTGCGGCGCGAATCCGCCGGCGGCAAGACCGGCGATGCGTTCTGGAAGCTGATCCGCGAGCTCGACGTCACCGTGCTGCCGAACACCGCCGGCTGCCGCACCGTGCGCGAGGCCGTGACGACGGCCAAGCTGGCACGCGAGCTGTTCGGCACGAACTGGATCAAGCTCGAAGTCATCGCCGACAACGACACGCTGCAGCCCGATGTCGTCGGCCTGGTCGAAGCCGCAAGCATCCTGATCAAGGACGGTTTCGAGGTGTTCCCCTATTGCACCGAGGATCTCTCGGTGGCGAACCGCCTGGTTGAAACGGGGTGCAAAGTGGTGATGCCGTGGGCCGCGCCGATCGGCAGCGCGAAAGGCATCACCAACCGCGATGCGCTGAAGCTTTTGCGCGAGCGGCTGCCTGATATCACGCTGGTGGTCGACGCGGGTCTCGGCGCTCCCTCCCACGCGGCGCATGCGCTGGAGCTCGGCTACGACGCCGTGCTGCTCAACACCGCCATCGCCAAAGCCGCCGATCCCGTCGCGATGGCCAATGCCTTCCGCCTCGGCTGTGACGCCGGCCGCACCGCTTATGAAGCCGGGCTGATGAACGCCCGCGATTTCGCCTCCCCCTCCACTCCTGTCGTTGGGACCCCGTTCTGGCATGCCGTTTCCTGATCGCTTTTATCCCGTCGTCGACAGCCTCCAATGGGTCGAGCGCCTGACAAAGCTCGGCGTCGGCACCATCCAGCTGCGCGCGAAGGAGCTCGACGACTCGCAGGCGCTTCAAATCGTCTCCGACGCGCTGGCGATCACGAAGGGCACGCAGGCCAAGCTGGTGGTGAACGACTATTGGCGCGCGGCGGTCGTCGCCGGCGCAGAATATCTGCATCTCGGCCAGGAGGATCTGGCTGAGGCCGACCTCAAGGCGATCCGCGAGGCCGGCCTCAAGCTCGGAATCTCCACCCATGACGACGACGAGCTTGCGACCGCGCTCGAAGCCCAGCCCGACTACGTCGCGCTCGGCCCGATCTTCTTCACCACGCTCAAATCGATGCGTTTCGAGCCGCAGGGCATTCCAAAAATCACGGAATGGAAGAAGCGCATCGGCACCATTCCGCTGGTCGCGATCGGCGGCATCAAGTTCGAGCACGCCGCAGAGATCTTTGCCGCCGGCGCGGATTCGATCGCCGTCGTTTCCGACGTCACCCAGAACGCCGACCCCGATGCTCGCGTGCGGCAATGGCTCGACGGTTCGAAGGAGGCGGCATGATGATCGCCCCACTCCCTCCACTCGTCATTGCGAGGAGCCCTTGCGACGAAGCAATCCAGACTGCTTCCGCGGATGCATTTCTGGATTGCTTCGCTGCGCTCGCAATGACGGAGCGAGAATTCACCAGCGTCGTCTCGGCGCCAATGCAAACGAATTAAACCGGAGGATCCCATGAACATCCGCTCCAACCCGCAACAGACCGTCCCCGCCGTCACCACCGGCCCGCTGCCCTCCTCGCGCAAGATCTTCGCTACCCCCGACGCCGCGCCCGATCTGCGCGTGCCGCTGCGCGAGATCATCCTGTCCGAAGGCGCGGGCGAACCGAACCTGCCGGTCTACGACACCTCGGGCCCCTACACCGACCCTGATGTCACCATCGACGTCAACGCCGGCCTGCCGCGCAACCGCAAGCAATGGGTGCTGGAGCGCGGCGGCGTCGAGGAATATGAGGGCCGGCAGATCAAGCCCGAGGACAATGGCAACCTGTCCACCGACAAGGCCGCACGCGCCTTCTCGGCCTATCACAAACCCTTACGCGGCCTCGACGGCCACAAGATCACCCAGCTCGAATTCGCTCGCGCCGGCATCATCACCAAGGAGATGATCTACGTCGCCGCGCGCGAGAACCTTGGCCGAAAGGCACAGCTCGAACGTGCGGAAGCAGCCCTCGCCGACGGCGAGAGCTTCGGCGCCTCGGTGCCCGCCTTCATCACGCCGGAGTTCGTGCGCGACGAGATCGCCCGCGGCCGCGCCATCATCCCCTCCAACATCAACCACTCCGAGCTCGAGCCGATGATCATCGGCCGCAACTTCCTGACCAAGATCAACGCCAATATCGGCAACTCCGCCGTGACCTCGTCGGTCGAGGAGGAGGTCGAGAAGATGGTGTGGGCGATCCGCTGGGGCGCCGACACCGTGATGGACCTCTCGACGGGCCGCAACATCCACACCACACGTGAGTGGATCCTGCGCAATGCGCCGGTGCCGATTGGCACCGTTCCCATTTATCAGGCGCTGGAGAAGTGCAACGGCGATCCCGTCAAGCTGACCTGGGAGCTCTACAAGGACACCCTGATCGAGCAGTGCGAGCAGGGCGTCGACTATTTCACCATCCACGCCGGCGTGCGCCTGCAATACATCCACCTCACCGCCAGCCGCGTGACCGGCATCGTCTCCAGAGGCGGCTCGATCATGGCGAAGTGGTGCCTCGCGCATCACAAGGAGAGTTTCCTCTACACGCATTTCGACGAGATCTGCGACCTCATGCGCAAGTATGACGTCTCGTTCTCGCTCGGCGACGGCCTGCGCCCGGGCTCGATCGCCGACGCCAACGACCGCGCGCAATTCGCCGAGCTGGAGACGCTCGGCGAGCTGACCAAGATCGCGTGGGACAAGGGCTGCCAGGTCATGATCGAGGGCCCCGGCCACGTGCCGATGCACAAGATCAAGATCAACATGGACAAGCAGCTGAAGGAGTGCGGCGAAGCGCCGTTCTACACGCTCGGGCCGCTGACCACCGACATCGCGCCTGGCTATGACCACATCACCTCGGGCATCGGCGCCGCCATGATCGGCTGGTTCGGCTGTGCCATGCTCTGCTACGTCACGCCGAAGGAGCATCTCGGCCTGCCCGACCGCAACGACGTCAAGACCGGCGTCATCACCTACAAGATCGCCGCCCACGCCGCCGACCTCGCCAAGGGCCACCCCGCCGCGCAACTGCGCGACGACGCCCTCTCCCGCGCCCGGTTCGAATTCCGCTGGACCGACCAGTTCAACCTCGGCCTCGATCCTGATACCGCGAAGAGCTTCCACGACGAGACCCTGCCGAAGGAAGCCCACAAGGTCGCGCATTTCTGCTCGATGTGCGGCCCGAAATTCTGCTCGATGAAGATCACGCAGGACGTGCGCGACTACGCGGCGACGCTGAACGATCCGAACAGCGTGGGGATGTCGATGCAGGGCACCGCCGAGGACGGCATGGCCAGGATGAGCGCGAAGTTCAAGGAGATGGGCGAGAGCTTGTATCTGGATGCGGAGAAGGTGAAGGAGAGCAATCGGGTGTTGTGAGCGCCGAGGTGAGGTAGCTCCGTTATCGCAGAACGAAGATCGGGCTAACGCCCGATCTTCAGATAATCGCCGTTCAGCGCCCACATTCTTTTGTGAAATTTCGCCGCCTAGTCCTCGCCACAGAAGTGCGCTCTCTCCGCATTCCCAACAGCTCCGCCTGACGGCACCCTGTCTACAACACGGCGCCGATTCTCAGCATCCAGCTGGGAAATCATTAACACGCGGAGCGGTGTGAATATTCCAAAACCAAATGCGCCTCGACTGTTGATGGCCTGCAGATCATCGATATTCGATTCTGACACATTTCGTAGCCGCTCTTCAAACTGACTCAAGTTATGGATGCCACTCGCTGCAAGCGAGGATATTAGGTAGTCGAATGCAGTGTCGGGCCTGTCTACATCCAGGTCGATGCTAATGCCGCGTTCGATGCATCGATTGACTACAGCGTGTACAGTCTCGGACTGCTGCAAGAACGCTTCCAGTGAATCCCTGTTGACGGATATCTCGAGCTTCCCTCGACTAATTTCACTTTTGTACTCGGCGCGCAAATCTGCGCTCAAGGACTTAACCTCGGAGAATGCTTCGTCAGCGGCTTCAAGCAAGGCGCTAATACGAAATAGCTTCCGACGAAGCTCCTTAGGTACCTCCTTTTCAGTCTTGTAGCGCAGCTTCCAATCGAGCACAGCCCAAGCATGTTGAAGGACCGTGCGAATCTGAATCTCCATTTTAAGCCCGGCAAGGTGTCGATACTCAAACAGCGATAGCCGAGCGTCAGGAAGCGAGGCAATGAGATGTGTCGACGAATATCCAAATCGATCTTCGGCGTAATCCGCGCCCTTGACGATAGAGTTAGCAGAATCAATTTCAAAATTTTGAGCTATGGCTGCAGTAAGCACTCTGCAGTCTTCGTTCGTATAAAGCACAACCCTAATGCCACAGAGATCGGTTATATCGCTCAAATTTCGATACTTACCGACTTTATCGGGACGAGCAATTTTTCTTTCTAAGCTTTCCTGCTCTTTTACCCGCTGCTCTATCAAAGCAACATCGATACCACTATCTGCTGCAAGTTTTCTCAGCAACGGCGGCACGCATTCAGAAAGACTTTGATAGAGCGACCTTCTCTGCTTAAAGGCTTCCGCTATCATAAATCAGCACCCCCAAATGCTTGCTGACCACCTGTTCAGATACCGTCAATTGCATTGCGATTGATACTATACGGCGACGATCCAGGCAAATATTGCTATCCTTGGTTGAGTTAGCAGCCGCAACATGGAGCGTTGCTAGCGAGCTGAGTTTGGGTCCATGCCGCTTCTGTCTTAACATTCAATTTTCGACTTGATCCAACTCTGCCGGTATAAGCTTGATTTGCCTCACCGCCTCCCCGATCTCCTCCGCCCCAATCTCCGCCTCGTCTTCGTCGGCACCGCCGCCTCGACGCGCTCGGCTGAGCTTGGGCATTACTACGCCCATCCCGGCAACCGCTTCTGGCGCGCGATCCACGAGGCCGGGATCACGCCGCGACGCTATCAGCCGAGTGAGTTTGCGTCGCTGATCGCGCTCGGGATCGGCTTCACCGATCTCTGCAAGACCAGCGCCGGAATGGATCACCAGATCGCGGCGGAGACGATCGATGTGCCGGGGTTCAGGGCGAAGATCGAAACGTACCGGCCGCGGACGATCGCGTTCACGAGCAAGAAGGCGGCAAGTTTGTTCTATGGCAGGCCGTCAGCCGCGATTGCGCTGGGGCGGCAGGCGCGGGACGCAAGCCTGCCGGAGATGTTCGTGCTGCCCTCGCCGTCAGGTGCGGCGTCCGGGCATTGGACGCTGGAGCCGTGGCGGGAGCTGGCGGCGTGGATCGCCGCGTAGGTTCAGCGAACGATAGCGCGTCACATTCCGCTGTCGTCCCCGCGAACGCGGGGACCCATAACCCCCCGGAGTAGTTTGGCGGAGGCTCGGCGTTTCGGTGCTACGACCAACCGCAACAGGTAGATCACGCGGTATGGGTCCCGGCGTTCGCCGGGACGACACCGTTGGTTTGGCGGCACGCGTATAAAAAGGAACGTTGTCGGAATCCGCGCAGCCCATTCGTCCTCTGGACCAGGCGCGACCACATGGAGCCCCCCAGATGCCTCCCACCATCACCGCCTTCGAATCCTCCCCCGACCGCGGCAAGGGCCACGCGCGCGACATGCGGGTGCGCTGGGCGCTGGAGGAGGTCGGCCAGCCCTACGACGTTCGCCTCGTCTCGTTCGTCGCGATGAAACAGCCCGCGCATCGTGCGCTGCATCCATTCGGGCAGATCCCGACCTATGAGGATGGTGACCTCGCCCTGTTCGAATCCGGCGCGATCGTGCTCCACATCGCCGAGCGCCATGATGGCTTGCTGCCGAAGGACGCCAACGCGCGCGCTCGCGCGATCGCCTGGATGTTCGCCGCGCTGAGTACGGTGGAGCCGCCGATCGTCGAACTCGGCATGGCGATGCTGCTCGAACGCGATAGGAGCTGGTACGCCGAGCGGCTGCCCAGCTTGCAGGATCGCGTCCGTATCAGGCTCGGCGAATTGTCCCGCCGCCTCGGCAAAGCCGACTGGCTGGACGGCGCCTTCAGCGCCGGCGATCTCATGATGGTGACGGTGCTGCGGCGGTTGAACACGTCAGGCCTGCTCGACGAGTACCCTGACATCGCCGCCTACGTCGCCCGCGGCGAGGCGCGGCCGGCCTTCAAGCGTGCATTCGAGGCACAGTTGGCGGTGTTCACCACTGCGTCGCGTTCATAGCCCGGATGAGCGCAAGCGATGTCCGGGGCCGGCAGGCAACCGGCATGTCGCTTTCCGCTCATGGGGCTCCGGGCCGCCATTGCATCCATTTCGGACCCCCTGCATTCTGGCTCCCCCACACGGAGGAGCCCGCCGATGCTGACCCTCTACTCCTATCCCGAGCTCTTCGGCGTCGCCGACAACAACGGCTACGGCCTCAAGGTCTATGCCTTCCTGAAGCTCGCGGGTGTGCCGTTCGCGCAGCAGCACATCTTCGATGCCTCCGCCGCGCCGCGCGGGCAGCTGCCTTACATCGTCGACAACGGTGAGACCATCGGCGACAGCGAGACCATCATCGCGTACACGATCGCGAAGTACCGCCTGACCATCGACGCCGCATTGTCCGCGGAGCAGCGCCGCACCAATCACCTCATTACGCGCATGCTGGACGATCTCTACTGGGTGATGTCCTATTCGCGCTGGAAGGACGAGCGCTTCTATCCCGCGTTCCGCGACGGCTTCATCGCGCAGCATCCGCAGATCGACGCCGCCGGCTTCGAGAAGGCGAAGGCCTACAACGCGCAGCGCTATCACTACCAGGGCATCGGCCGCTACACGCCCGAGCAGGCCTATGCGCGGGGGCTTGCCGATCTGCAGGTGCTGGCGGAGATCGTGCCGGCCGCGGGCTTCGTCCACGGCGCGGCGCCGACCAGCGTCGATGCCGGAATCTACGGCTTCGTCGCCAACATCTACTATTTTCCGATCCCGACGCCGCTGAAGGCCTTCGTCGATGCGCACGAAAATCTCGTCGCGCATTGCGAGCGGATTGATGCGATGGTGAGCGCGAAGTCCGCAGTCTCGTAGGACCTCTTCTACCGCATCGTGATCGCGAGCCCGCTGAGATCGGCATTCGCCATCAAGCCGACCTGGTGTCCCGTCAGCTCCAGCACCGCGCCCTTCTGGTTGCTCAGCACGATGGCGCGGGCGCCGCGGCCGACGGCGAGGCCGGCCCCGGCCGCGCCGTAGACGCCGGCGACGTCCGAGGGGCGGTTGATGTTGGAGACGCGGCCACGCAGCACGGTCTTGGAGCCGCCGAACACGAGGCCGTAGTCGAGGCCGCCGGTGGAGAGCGCATAGGAGCGGCCGCGGAAGTTCAGCACGCCGCTCCCGCCCGAGCCGCCGATGATCCACCCCGCCTTGTAGATCGTCAGCGTCACGAAGCCGCTGTCGGCCCGCGCGGCGGTCGAGAGGCCGGCCAGGGCCGCGATGGCGACCAGCGCGGCGCGAAGGGTGGATGCGAGCTTCATGGGTGTCTCCGGGGGGCTATTTTTCAAGGCAGGATTCGAATCAGACGCAGCGAATCTATCCGATGGATCGCGGCGGCAACATGATTGAAGTGCTGCGTATGGCGGACATCGGCGCTCGCCGCGAGCACGGTGTGCTCTTCGCGGTCAGAGCAAGCGCCTCGTCCTTCGAGACGACCGCTTGCAGCGGTCTTCTCAGGATGAGGCTCATTGGCGCCGGTCCCCGCTGAAACTGCTGTCGCGCACTCCGCCCTCATCCTGAGGAGCCCGCCCAAAGCGGGCGTCTCGAAGGATGGCCGCAGGGATCCCGCTTCCGCGATTGCCCCGCACACGGGAAGAGGCGAACCACGAAGCACTCTCGCCATCATGCCATTATGCCCCTGTTTTGCCCGACGGAGCAAGCGGGGGCTTCGCCTTTCGCGAATTCTGGAAAACATCAATGATTTCCGTGCGGCGTCTACTGTGCATGGGGTTGTTTTCCAACTTTTTGTTTGGAGCGCGCCGCGCCTGCCGCTACGCTGATGCCTCAGCGACCCTCGAGGTGACCCCATGCCGATCCAGCATTTCGCGCCCCCGCCGCACGTCAAGGCGCCGCCGCTGTCCTTTGCGACGCGGGTCGGCGATCTCCTGTTCGTCTCGGGCATTCCCGGCTTCGATGCCAATGGCGCGCTGCCCGACGGTTTCGAGGCCCAGTTCGCCAACGTCGTCGTCAACATCAGGCGCGTGCTGGCGGAGGCCGGCGCCGGCATGCGCGACCTCGTCAAGGTCAACGTGCTCCTGACCCGCGCCGCCGACGTCGCCGCCATGAACGCGCTCTATGCCGGCGCCTTCGGCCCGCCGCCCTATCCTGCGCGCACGACCTGCGTGGTGCAGGCGCTACCCGATCCGAAGATGCTGATCGAGATCGAGGCGGTGGCGTCGCTTTCGAAGTGAGCGTGTGGCTTGGCGGGCACGCGGCCAAACCAAATGCGCGGTTGCATCTGACATGTCCGTGAGCGGCTGCTCCCCCGCTTGCAAAGAACCTGCTTTTACCGCACGAATTTTCGAAGTCCCCCACGTCCCCCACAAGGAGATATTTCATGAGTCGCGTTCTCGCCCTCTGTGCCGTTGCCGGCATCGCCAGTTCCGTGTTCGCCGTGCCGGCCTCGGCGGCGGTCGGCTATTACGTGATCCGCTGGGACAACACGGGCATCTGCCAGGTCTGGAACGAGGACCTCAAGTACAAGCCGTTCCAGATCGGCGCGTCGACCTACAAGGTCGTCAGCAAGCCTTTCCCGACCTTCCAGGAAGCGTCCGACGTCCAGATCAAGATGCGGGCCGAGCGCCGCTGCACGCTCTGAGCCCGACGCGACGGATCGCGTAGACGGATGAGTTTTCATGGGGGCGGACCGCGCGAACGGTCCGCCCTTCTCTTTTGCAGAAGCTATTCCGTTCCAGCCTGGACCGCGCATTTCCCGCAGCGGCTCTTTTGAACCTGACCGGCCGGCGGAACTACTCACATCTTGTCCGGGGCGCATCCCCCAAGGCGTCCCGTGCCCCCCTCCCGTCATTGTCGGCAGGCGCATCACGATTTTCATTTGAGGAGCTGATCATGCGTCGTATTTCCATGCTGTGCGCTGCCGCCGGTCTTGCCGCCACGGCCTTCGTCGCCGCGAGCCCTGCCGAAGCCAGCTATCACCTGATCCGCTGGCAGGACACCGGCTTCTGCCAGATCTGGGACGAGAGCATCCCGACCACGCCCTGGCCGGCCGGCTATCACCGCGCCAGCGAGAGCGTGCCGACCTTCATCGACGCCCTTACGCTGAAGGACGCGGCGCTGAAGGCCGGCCACTGCACCTGGTAACAATTCGGTCTGCGGACCTGGAGCCGGGCAAGGACGCCAGGTCCCTGCCCGGCTTTTTCGTGCCGGGTGAACGAGAGCTGATACGCCCTCACGCGTCCTTGTGCGCGCCGGGATGGATCAGGAGATCGCGCGCGGCGGCGAGGTCGATGAAGCCTTGCGCGCTGCCGCCCCCGTCGGGATGCATGCCCTTGGCGGCGCGGCGATAGGCCTGGTTGATGTCCTCGCAGGTGAGCTGCACCGCGAGCGGCAGGCCGAGCACCTTGCGGGCGCGCTCCTCGCGGGACAGCTGTTTCGGCATGGCGTTGCGACGGCCGAAGCGCGGGGCGGTCAGATCGTGCACGACCTCGAGCACCACGCCGAGACGGCGCTGGGCCGCCAGCGTCACGCCGTGATCGTCATTGTCCGCGGCATGGCGCAGCACCGGCAGCGCCTGCTCGGCGGCATGGCGCAGCGTGACGTCGCTGCTCATCCGCACGATCTCGGCCAGAAGCCGGCCCGCCTCGGCCCAATCGGGCGCGTGCGCCGACCGCAGCCGTTCGAGAGCGAGTTTCCAGGAGTCCAGCCGTTCCATCATGCGCGCAACGTTTAGCAATCAGGATCAGTATGCCAAGGCCGCCGTTTCCGACCCCTTAATTTCGCGTTAGCTTTTCGTGAAACTTCGAAAAGAAGCCGGGAGGACTATGTCATGGCATTGCTCGCAAACCACATCGCCGTCGTCACGGGTGCCGGCTCCGGCATCGGCCGGGCGATCGCGGCCGGCTACGCGCGGGAGGGGGCGCAGGTCGTGCTGCTCGACGTCAACGCCGAGACGGTGGCAGAGGCGGCTCAGGAGATCCGGCAGGCGGGCGGCAAGGCCGAGAGCTTTGCGCTCGACGTTGTCAGGCGCGAGGACTGCTTCGCCCTGGCCAAGCAGGTTGCGGACAAGGTCGGACAGGTCTCGATCCTCGTCAACAATGCCGGCATCACCCGCCGCAACGCCTTCACCGCCGAGACCGAGACGGTGGCGAAGGACTGGAACGACATCATCTCGCTCAACCTCAACGGCGTGTTCAACATGACACAGGCGTTCCTCGCGCCGTTGCGCGCGAGCAAAGGCCGCATCGTCAACATCGGCTCGATCCAGTCCTTCGTGCATCTGCGCACGCCGAGCTCGGCGGCCTACACGACCTCGAAACACGGTGTGCTCGGCTTCACCAAGGCGCTCGCCGCCGAGCTCGGCAAGGAAGGCGTGCGCGTCAACGCGATCGGTCCCGGCTTCATCGAGACCAACATCAACGCCAATGTGCGCGCCACCAATCCGGCCCTGGTGCAGGCCTTCCTCGATCACACCCCGCTGGCGCGCACCGGCAAGCCCGAGGACATCGTCGGACCCGCGATCTTCCTGGCGTCGGACCTGTCGGCCTATGTCACCGGAACGATCGTGATGGTGGACGGCGGGTATCGGACGGTGTGAGGACGCATAGTCCGGAAGTGTCATCGCCCGCCTCGCGCCGGTGGCGGCGCATGACAGCGGAGGATCCAGACATGATGCGCGCGTCGCGCGAGATAGGCCCGCATCGCGATGCATCCTGCGGCCAATCGCGGCGGCTTCGCGGCATTCCCGGGGTCAATTGGTGGGTTCGCTCCCGATTAACCTTTCATTAACCAAACAGGACCACCGTGAAATTACGGCTTGGGGTCGTTGGTTCTCGATCCGCTTCCAATGATGGAAGCGGGCGTTGGTCGGGGAGTATATTGATGACCACTGTTCATGTCGCTGCGTCCGAACCGGGCGCGCAATTCCTAGCCCCTAATCAGATCGTTCCGATGCTGATCGGCGCCACGGTCGACGAGGTCGAGCGTGAGCTCGTGCTCCAGACGCTCGCACGCTGCGACGGAAACCGCACGCGTGCAGCGCGCGTGCTCGGCCTGTCGGTGCGCACGCTGCGCAACAAGATCAGGCTCTATGCCGCCTCCGGCATCGAGGTGCCTGCCTATCAGGACTGACGGGTGACATCAGTCCGCCCGCGACGACGCGCACCGCGACAAGCGGTGCAACTCGTGCCGCAGATACATGCCGGCGATGACCGCAAGCGCGATCATCGCGACCGAGATGTTGATCAAGCCTGACACGATGCGCGGGCGGAATTGCCGCTGTCGTCAAACGCCGCTAAGTAGCTTGCTTCGGGTGAAGGGAGCGGCGGCGTGGCAGACGATCAGGGACGACGGCAGGGACCTCAGGGTCCGCGCGGGCGGCAAGGCGAGCCGGGACGACCGGGGCCGCAGGGTCATCCGGGCCGGCGCGGCCCGGACGGGGCGCGCGGCAAGCCGGGACCGCAGGGCAAGCCGGGGCCGCTCGGAAAGGCCGGCCCGCCCGGCAAGCCCGGTCCGCAAGGCAAGCAGGGCGAAGCCGGCCCACGCGGGGCAGCCGGCGCGCCGGGACCTGCCGGACCTCAGGGACCGGCGGGGCCGCAAGGCCCGCGCGGCGAACCGGGTCCGCCCGGCCAATTGCCGTCGATCGAGCAAGTGCTGCCGTGGCTCGACCAACTTTTCGACGCCTGGGACGAACGCCGCCGTCAGCGCGAGCGCGAAGCCGCTGAGCGCGAAGCGCTCGAAGCCGCCGTCCAGGAGCCTGACGAGGCAATCGTCGAGGACGAGAGCGATGACGGCGACGACAAGAGGAAAAAGAAAAAGAAAAAGCACGGCCACAAGGCCTAGAAGACGAGTCTATTTCGGCCGATCCTCGCGCCGCGGCAACATACCCATGCGTTCGAACTGCCAGCGCATGGCGCGATACCAGAGATAGCCGACCGCCGCGCCGCAGAGGGCGAGGATGACCATGTTCGCGCTTGAGAACGAACCGCTCCACCACATCATCCACGCGGTCCATAGCAGCGTGAAGACGATGGCACCTGCTTTCAGGGGAAGAAGGGGGCGGCTCATGGTCGTGCTCCGGGCGATCAAAACCCCGGCCGACACCATCGCAAGCTGAGGCAACAGATACCGTGAGCCAGATCACGGAGCGCGCAGTTCAAGCTCACGAGCCGAAGCGCAGTCGCGAACGCTCTCGCGCCTTTTCCGCCTCGATCTCACGGTCGCGCGCCGGCGCATGGGTATGCAGCGACGTCAGGAGCTTTCGTGCCGCCTCCGCGACCTCCGCCACCGCACGCTCGAACGCCGCCTCGTTGGACAGCGACGGCTTGTTGAAACCGGACAGCTTTCGCACGAACTGCAGCGCACTGGCGTGGATCTCGTCCTCCGTCGCCGGCGGCTCGAAGTTGAACAGCGTCTTGATGTTGCGGCACATACACTCTCTCCCGACGTTTTCTTGAAGACGAAGGTCTGGGCCGAAATCCTACATCCGCTTTCGCGCTTCTGCGACGTTCCATCGCGACACGCTGATCAACTCCATGGGTGCGCACCGCCACACACTGTCTCATCTCGCAACGCATCATGTGCGGCGCCCCGGCACAGCATATTATTTGAGCATGCATTGCGCTGCCGGCTCGGGCTTAATCGCATCAACGATACGAATCGACGCGCGGGACAATCGCGCGCCAATGGCACGATACGCGATGAGGAGGATCGCATGCACAGGCTCGCACTGTGCGTTTGGCTGACCGCGCTGACGAACGCCGCATTCGCGTTCGACAACGGCCAATACGACCACGTCCCGCCCGACATCCGCGCCTGGTTCAAGAGCGTGATCGCGCCGAACGGCGTGCCCTGTTGCGACATCTCCGATGGCCATCGCACCGAATACGACGTGCGCGGCGGCGTCTATTGGGTGCCGATCGAGAGACAATGGATGGAAGTGCCCGAGCGTGCCATCATCCGCGATCGCGGCAACCCGGTCGGCCAGGCCGTGGTATGGTACGTCCACCATCGTGGCGCCATCATCATCAGTTGCTTCGTGCCGGCGGATGCAGTCTAGCACGCTGGATTTCGTTGGCTGAAGGCGCCTGATCGGCTAGCTTCAGGACAAGCTGATACGGAGGCACGCCGGTTGACCAATCTTTGCGCCGAAGACCTTGCCATCATCTATGCCGAACCGAGCCCCAGGGTGATCGCGAAAGCGCGTCCGGCGATCGATGCGCATGCGAAGAAGTTCATCGAGATGTCGCCGTTCTGCGTGCTCGCGACCTCGGGAGAGGACGGTGGCGTCGATGCCTCGCCGCGCGGCGGCGGCATCGGCTTCGTCCACGTCGCCGGTCCCAACCAGCTGTTGATGCCTGACCGCTCCGGCAACAACCGCATCGACAGTTTTCGCAACGTCGTCGAGGGCTCGGGATTCGTACAGCTGCTGTTCTTCGTGCCGGGGATCGACGAGACGCTACGCGTCGGCGGACGCGGCACGCTGTCGGCCGATCCGGATCTGCTCGCCGCGATGGTGGAGTTCGGCAAACCGCCGCGTGCGGTGCTGAACGTCGCGGTCAGCGAAGTCTATTTCCACTGCGGCAAGGCGCTGATGCGCGCGAAGCTGTGGTCATCCGAGAAGGTGCAGCGCTCGGTGATGCCGAGCATCGTCGAGGTCATTCACGACCAGACGGGCTTGGGCGAACCCGAAAGCCAGAAGATCGTGGAAGAGCGCTACAAGACGCAGTTGTAGGCGACGCGTTCGCCACTTGGGCTCGCCGCCATGTCCGGACTTGTCCCGGGCATCCAAGTCTTTGTTGTGGAAGCAACACGTGGATGGCCGGGTCGAGCCCGGCCATAACAATATGGAGAGAGGTGGGCGGAGCTTAATGCCCCTCGCCCTCGAGCCCGCCGACGTGCTTCTGGGTGTAGAGCTCAAGGCCGATGCGACCGATCAGATCGAGCTGGGTTTCGAGGAAGTCGATGTGGTGCTCCTCGTCACTCATCAGCTTCTCGAACAGGTCGCGCGTGACGTAGTCCTTGGCGCCGTGGCAGTAGGTCGCCGCTTCCTGGTAGAGCGCACGCGCGCTCATCTCGGCGGCGAGATCGCATTCGATGATCTCCTTGACGTTCTGGCCGATGCGCAGGGGGTCGAGCACCTGCATGTTCGGAAAGCCATCGAGGAACAGGATCCGCGCGGTGAGCTTGTCGGCATGCTCCATCTCCTCAATGGACTCCTTGCGCCAGACCTTGGCCATGTCCAAGAGGCCCCAATTGTCGAGGAAGCGATAGTGCAGCCAGTACTGATTGATCGCAGTCAGTTCGTGACGCAGTGCCTTGTTGAGATAGTCGATGACCTTCGCATCGCCCTGCATGGTTCACTCCAGCTCTTGCAGTCCAAATCGGCCCTAATCCAAATTTAGAATGCTTCTAAATGAGTTTGCGTGCGTCGGCAACCAGCTAGGCGGACGCAGCCGGGGAAAAGCTCAGCCGAGGATGCGGAAGTCTTCAGCAGGCGGCGAGGGCGAACTGGGCGGGTTCGGCCGTCTCGTCATTGGCGGCGACGGTGTGGCCGTGGGGACAGCCGGCGCAGCAAGACTGGGCGCAGGGGCCAAGCGCTTCGTCGATGATGGTTTTGATAGTGCGGGCACAGCGGCCGCATTCGGCGCTACAGCCGAGACATCCATAGACCTGCTTAGCATGGCGCACGGCGTCGTCGGACTCGGCGACGGCGGCGCGGATATCGTCATCGCTCAGCACGTTACAGGAACAAACGATCATGGAAGCGGCAGGCCCTTCGGTGATGCGCCATCATCGATATTTAACAGGCCGGCCGGATGCAAAAGGAAAAACCGGTATTTGAAGCTATTCCAAACTGGCCGGCAATCAGCCTAGAACGGCTCTAAAATAGCGTATTGCGCTTGATCAAGATTGTGGAGCTAGTCGCCGCCACCGCCTCCACCG
>NZ_RQIT01000060.1 GCF_003837805.1 Bradyrhizobium sp. RP6
AGTGTGCTGCAGAAGCACACGGAAAGGATGATCGAGATGATCTGAAAATCTGTGTGCACAAGCTGTGGCAGCGATGAGGGTAGGCCCCTCGGGATCGACTTTCAGGAGTAGGTCCCAAATCACTTCAAGCGGCTTCGCTTAAGAGGCGCGGTCGTGAGCGTTGAAGCCAACGGTCGGGAATACCCGAACGGATAGGCGTCCGAGAGACGAATGAAAATGAACCCGCCGATGAACCGTCGTAACGTGGAAATCGTCGTCAAAACCAGAGGTGTGTCGTCCCTCTGGGATGAGCCCGCCGGAAGCCTGATGACCGGGCGGGCGGCGACCGGCGTTGAGGGGGCGTGAATCGGATGCAGGCGCTGCCGCGGAACTGCAGGAACCAGTCGCTCCGATGGAAAGGGAGAAGCACAAGCGGAGAAGACCGCGAGGCGAGATTACCGACGCGGAGCACTGGGACGGACCGATCCGTATTAGCGACGAAGGCTCGTAATGGGGCCGGAGCAAAGGGATCGGATCAGGAGGGCTGGCCACCGTCGCAACTGACAACAGGAGGACGACGGTGAACCAGCCGAGCAAACCGTTCAACATCGACAAGAGAGAGGTGTACGAAGCATATCTGCAGGTGCGATCCAATGGTGGCGCAGCCGGTGTCGACGGAGTGACGATTGAGCAGTTCGAGTCCGACTTGAAGAGCAATCTCTACAAGATTTGGAATCGAATGAGCTCAGGCGCCTACTTCCCGCCGCCTGTTCGCGCCGTCTCCATTCCAAAGAAGAGTGGGGGCCAAAGGATCCTCGGGGTGCCCACTGTGGCAGACCGCGTGGCACAGACGGTTGTCAAACAACTAATTGAGCCGGCTCTCGACGCAATCTTTCTGGCGGATTCTTACGGCTACAGACCCGGTAAATCGGCTCTCGATGCCGTAGGCGTAACGCGACAGCGGTGCTGGAAGTACGATTGGGTTCTGGAGTTCGACATCAAGGGACTGTTCGATAATATCGACCACGAGCGTCTGCTGCGGGCCGTCCGGAAACATGTGACGTGCGCATGGGCGCTGCTCTACATTGAAAGATGGCTGACAGCGCCGATGGTGCAAGAGGATGGAACGATAATCGAGCGAAGCCGCGGTACCCCACAAGGGGGCGTGGTGAGCCCGATCCTCGCCAACCTCTTCATGCACTATGCATTTGATCTCTGGATGGCACGGATGTTCCCCGATCTCCGGTGGTGTCGGTATGCAGATGACGGGTTGGTACATTGTCGGAATGAGATGGAGGCGCAAAGCATTCGCGAAGCGCTCCAGGCTCGGCTGGCAGAGTGCTGCCTGGAACTGCATCCTACGAAGACGAGGATCGTCTACTGCAAGGACGACCGACGCCGGGGCAAGACTGAGACGGTCATGTTTGACTTTCTCGGTTATTGCTTCCGGCCGCGATCGGTCCTGCGGCCGCGTTCGCAGAGGATGTTCTGCGGGTTCACTCCGGCGGTCAGCAAACCAGCGCTGAATGCCATGCGAGCGACGATCCGAAGCTTGAAACTTCGCAAGCGAACCGAGGTGACTTTGGACGATATTGCCCGCGAGCTAAACCCGATGGTTAGGGGGTGGATCGCTTATTATGGGCAATATACGCGTTCGGCGCTCTATCCTTTGGCGCGCTACATCAACCAGACGTTGGCTATCTGGTTGAAGCGAAAGTACAAGCGCTTCCATCACCGCTTGGGACGCGCGCGTCTCTTCCTGGAGAAGATCGCGCGTGAGAACCGCAGGCTCTTTGTGCATTGGCAACTCGGCGATGGCGGCAAGCTTGCCTGATGGGAGCCGGGTGAGGCGAGAGTCTCACGCCCGGTT
>NZ_RQIT01000061.1 GCF_003837805.1 Bradyrhizobium sp. RP6
CGGCGGCCCGCACCTCCGGCATCGGCGGCATCAGCGGCAAGACCCTGACCTTCACCTCCTTCAACGGCGGCACCGCGGTTGACGTCACCTTCGGCGACGGCACCAACGGCACGGTCAAGACGCTGGACCAGCTCAACTCGAAGCTTCAGGCCAACAACCTGTCCGCGACGATCGACGCCAACGGCCTGCTGACGATCTCGACCACCAACGACTACGCGTCCTCGACCATCGGATCGAGCGCCGCGGGTGGTGCGATCGGCGGCACGCTGACCTCGTCGCTCACCTTCTCGACGGCTTCCACCCCCGTCCAGGACGTCGTCGCGCAGACCTCGCGTGCCAACCTGGTGTCTCAGTACAACAACATCCTGAACCAGATCGACACGACCGCGCAGGACTCCTCGTTCAACGGCGTCAACCTCTTGAACGGCGATCAGCTCAAGCTGGTATTCGACGAGACCGGCAAGTCGAACCTGAGCATCACCGGCGTGACCTACAACTCCAAGGGTCTGGGCCTTGCTGCGCTGACCAGCGGTGTCGACTTCATCGACAACGCTGCCACCAACAAGGTGCTGACCAACCTGAACGCTGCGTCGAGCACGCTGCGCTCGGAGGCCTCGAGCCTCGGTTCGAACCTCTCGGTGGTGCAGGTGCGTCAGGACTTCAACAAGAGCCTGATCAACGTGCTGCAGACCGGTTCGTCCAACCTGACGCTGGCCGACACCAACGTCGAGGCGGCCAACAGCCAGGCGCTGTCGACCCGCCAGTCGATCGCGGTCTCCGCGCTGTCGCTGGCCAACCAGTCGCAGCAGAGCGTGCTCCAGCTGCTCCGCTAAGTCGCGGACCACATCGCAAGCAGGATCCGGCGGCGGGGCTTTGGCCCCGCCGCTTTGTTTTTGCGTCGGCATCTGAATGCCGCTCGCCAAGACGGAGGCCGCCCATTGAATGCAGCCAATTGCGTACTCTTAGTTATGGTTGACGAGTGGCAAATGCCTTCCCATTGGGCAAGAAAGCGCCGTCTTATCAGAGCGATATGTGCGAGCTCGACCGGGCGTCGCGCTGCCATATGGTGAACCCGCGCGAGGTTTGGCGCGACACGCTTTATGCTTTGTTAGCCGTCTGCGTTCACCGTCCCGGGCATCGATTAATCCTAATCGAAGTTTTGTTGCGTTGCGTACCAGAAGGGTAACACTCAATGTCCGGTATCGTTCTCTCCGCGTCGGTTCGTCAGAACCTGCTCTCTCTCCAGTCCACCGCTGACCTTCTCGCCACCACGCAAAGCCGTCTGTCGACCGGCAAGAGCGTCAACTCGGCCCTGGACAATCCCACCAACTTCTTCACCGCCCAGTCGCTCGACAACCGCGCCAGCGACATCAACAATTTGCTCGACGGCATCGCCAATGGCGTGCAGGTGCTGCAGGCTGCCAACACCGGCATCACCTCGCTGCAGAAGCTGATCGACAGCGCCAAGTCGATCGCCAACCAGGCGCTGCAGACCACGGTCGGCTACTCCACCAAGTCCAACGTCT
>NZ_RQIT01000062.1 GCF_003837805.1 Bradyrhizobium sp. RP6
TCCAGCGTCTTGACCGTGCCGTTGGTGCCGTCGCCGAAGGTGACGTCAACCGCGGTGCCGCCGTTGAAGGAGGTGAAGGTCAGGGTCTTGCCGCTGATGCCGCCGATGCCGGAGGTGCGGGCCGCCGAGAATGCGCTGGCGGTGCCGGTGTTGCCGGCGAGGCCAAGCGCATTCAGCGCATTGCCGGTGCCGGTGATCGACAGGTCGGCATTGATGCCGGTCGAGAGCTTGAGCTGGCCGGAGGCGTTGATCGACGAGGCGATCTGGCCCGAGGCGGCCGCAAACGTCGCGGTGCCGTTGGCGGCAATGGTGGCGGTCTGCACGCCGGTGGCAAGGTCGATCGCGTTGAGCACGTCGGAGACATTGCCGGTCTGGAGATAGACCGTCGAGTTGCCGTTGCCGTCGGTGAGGACGTTACCGCTGACGCCGAAGCCGGTCGGGATCGCCGGGGCGTTGGCCGAGCCCGGGACCGGCGCGTTCTTGAAGGTGATGACCTTACCGTTGACGTTCAGCGTCGAACCGTCCGTGATCAGAGCGCCCAGCGAGGTCGAACTGGTCGTGCGGGTCGCCGTCGCCGTGGCGTTGCCGCCACCCGTCGCGGTGGTCAGGCCAAACGCCTTGAGCAGGTCGGCCTTGCCGGTCACGGACACGTCCGCACCCGCCGAGCTCTTCAGCGTCACGATGCCTGCGGCAATCGACGACGGCGTCGCAGCGGAGGCGGCGCCGATGGTCGCAGCACCGTTGGTGATCGTCGAGGTCTGCACGCCGCTGGCGAGGTCGATCGCCGTCAGCACGTCGTTGACGGTCGCAGCCGGGGTGCCGGCGGTGCCGAGGTAAACGGTCGTATTGCCGCTGCCGTCGGTCACGAGATTGCCGCTGACGCCCGAGCCGGTCGGGACCGCGGCCGCGAGCGGAGCCGAGCCGGCGCGGAAGGTGATGGTCTTGCCGTTGACGGTCAGCGTGTCGCCGTCGGCGGGAGCCGTGCCGATCTTGGTGGCGGCGGTGGTGCCGATCAGGGTCATCGTGCCCGTCACAGCGGTGGTGCCGTCGGCGGCGTTCACGGCAACCGTGTTCGAGAACGTGCCCTGGGTCGCACCGAGAGTCGTCGTGCCCGTCGCAGCCGTCGTGCCGCCGGCAGCGCCGCTGTACAGCACGCTGCTGAGCGCCGTGTTGCTGGCATACGACGTCGTGCCGCGCAGGTCCGCCGCGGTCGCACCCGAGATCGTCGTGGAGACGTTGGACTTGGTGGAGTAGCCGACCGTGGTCTGCAGCGCCTGGTTGGCGATCGACTTGGCGCTGTCGATCAGCTTCTGCAGCGAGGTGATGCCGGTGTTGGCAGCCTGCAGCACCTGCACGCC
>NZ_RQIT01000063.1 GCF_003837805.1 Bradyrhizobium sp. RP6
GATAACGTACAGAGTCTTTCGCACTTTCAGGATTGACGGCTTCTTCTAGAATGAAGGAGCTTTGAATGAACGATGGGAATGCCATGGGTCAGGTGATCCAAATTGATGAGGCCCGGATTCGAGATCACCTGGGCGAGATGGTCCGCGGGACAGTGGAAGAGACACTGAACGCGATGCTGGAGGCCGAAGCGGACCAGCTGTGCGGTGCTGGGCGGTATGAGCGCAGCCCGGCGCGGCAGGACACGCGGGCAGGCAGCTACGAGCGAACGCTGCAGACCAAGGCGGGCGACGTCAATCTGAAGGTTCCGAAGCTACGGCGGCAAACCTTCGAGACGGCGATTATCGAGCGCTACCGGAGGCGGGAGAGCTCGGTTGAGGAGGCGCTGATCGAGATGTATCTGGCCGGGATTTCGGTTCGGCGGGTCGAAGACATCACGGAGGCGCTGTGGGGCACCCGGGTCAGCCCGAGCACAGTGTCGAACCTGAACAAGAAGATCTATACCAAGATCGAGGCGTGGCGGAATCGCAGGATCGAAGGCGAGCATCCGTATCTCTACCTCGACGGCATCGTGATGAAGCGCAGCTGGGCTGGTGAGGTTCGCAACGTGTCGCTGCTGGTGGCCTCGGCGGTCAATGCTGAGGGGTTCCGGGAGATCCTCGGCATCTGTGAAGGCGCCAAGGAGGACAAATCCGGCTGGTCCTCGTTTCTGCGGCATCTCGTCGATCGCGGTCTCAAGGGCGTGCAGCTGGTGGTTTCCGACGCGTGCCGAGGTCTTGTCGAAAGCGTTGCGGATTATCTGCCGGAGGCACGCTATCAACGCTGCATGGTGCATTTTTATCGCAATGTCTTCAGCCACGTGCCGTCGACCCGGGTCCGCGAGGTGAGCCACATGCTCAAGGCCATTCATGCCCAGGAGAGCCGCGCCGCGGCCGACGAGAAAGCCAGGACCGTCATCGCGGATCTGCGGGCCAGCCGTATGGCCAAAGCTGCTGATCTCGTCGAGCAGGCGGTTCACGAGACGCTCGCCTACTATGCCTTTCCGGACATCCATTGGCGGAAGATTCGAACGAACAATCCGCTCGAGCGCATCATGAAGGAGATCCGGCGACGAACCCGTGTCGTCGGCGCCTTCCCCGACGGTCAATCCTGTCTCAACTTAGCGGCGGCCCGGCTGCGGCACATTGCCGGAACGGCGTGGTCGACCAAATGCTACATGAACATGCGACCGCTCTATCAGCCACAACTCTCTGAAACCGGAGCCGTCGCCTGATCAAAAGTGCGAAAGATTCTGGACAGTACC
>NZ_RQIT01000064.1 GCF_003837805.1 Bradyrhizobium sp. RP6
AGTAGACCGGATGGATGGGTGACAGTTCTCTGTCGGCTGGGAGGATCAGCCGATGCCTTGGCGAGAGAGCTGTGCAGTGGACCAACGGGTGAGCTTCATATCGGATCAGCGAACCGGCATGTGGACGATGACCGAGCTTTGCGAGCGCTACGAGATCAGTCGCAAGACCGGTTACAAGTGGCTGGAGCGCTACCGGCTGGAGGGGCCTAGCGGGCTTGAGGATCGTTCCCACGCCGCGCGGGTGCATGGGCGGGCGACGCCTCAGCACATCGTGGATGCGATCGTTGGGCTGCGGCTCGAGCGGCCGAGCTGGGGACCGCGCAAGATCGTCAGCAAGCTCGAGGCTCGCCAAGGGGATGTCGACTGGCCGTCGGCCTCGACAGCCGGAGCGATTCTCAAACGGGCGGGACTCGTCGGCGACCGCAAGGTCCGTCGACGTGCGCCGCCGCGGATGGGGCAACTGACGGTGCCTCAGCATGCCAACCATGTATGGGCCCTAGATCACAAGGGCTGGATCCGATTGGGCGACGGTTCTCGCGTTGAACCATTCACTGTGACCGATGGCTTCAGCCGCTATTTGATCAGCCTGACGGCGACGGGCAGCACGCAATATGCCGAGTGCCAACCGCTACTGGAACGGGCGTTTCGCGAGCACGGCTTGCCGCAGATCATCCGCTCCGACAACGGCTCGCCGTTCGCCTCGACCGGGACGACCGGTCTGACCGCGCTGTCGGTATGGTGGATCAAGCTTGGCATACGCCATGAACGGATTGATCCTGGCCATCCGCAGCAGAACGGCCGGCACGAACGCTTCCACCTCACGCTTCTGGAAGCCATGCGGCCACCGCCGCCGACCAGGACCGCGCAAGCCCGACGGTTCGCAGCATTCGCGCGCGACTATAACGAAGAACGGCCCCACGAGGCGCTTGGCCAACGCCCACCTGCCAGCGCCTACCACTCTTCCCCTCGTGCGATGCCAAGTCGGCCTCCGGAGCCGGACTATCCCGTCGAAGCGGCGGTGCGCCAGGTTCGCTCCAACGGCGAGATCAAATGGCGTGGCGATCTCATCCACCTTTGCAGCGCTCTCGCTGGTGAAACAGTTGCCGTGGAGGAAACCGCCGACGGGCAATGGCAGGTGCGCTTCTTCAACGTGCCGATCGGCATCATCGACCAGAAAACATCGACGCTGCGGCGCTGCGCTAGCGCAGCGCCGCAGCAGACCGAACCATGAACGACTGTTACCT
>NZ_RQIT01000065.1 GCF_003837805.1 Bradyrhizobium sp. RP6
CGATTCTCTAGGATCTGTCGTTGGAGGCGGATTGGGATGGCATATCGACAGGTGGGACAACCGAGCTTCGCAGATGCGCTGGTGTCGCGGCGAGGCAAAGGTAGCGCTGTGCTGAGGCGGATTGGCGAACTGGTGGACTGGGCGGCTGTGGAGAGCGTGCTGCGGGGTCTTGCGGAGCCGGAGCGTGGCCCGCCGCCCTATCCGCGACTGGTGCTGTTCAAGGCGCTGCTGCTGCAGCAATGGTATGGGCTTTCCGATCCGGCACTCGAGGAAGCGCTGGACGACCGGGCCTCGTTCCGCGATTTCTGCGGCTTTGCGCTGGGGGACGAGACGCCTGACCATACGACGATCTGGCGCTTCCGCGAAACTTTGCAGCGGGCCGGTTTGGACGAGAAGCTGTTCGCAGAGATCCTGCATCAGATCGACGCGCAGGGGTTGGTGGTACGGCGGGGCACACTGATCGACGCGAGCCTGATCCCGGCGGCGGTGAAGCCACCGAAGCCGCCGGAGGACCCGCAGCCGCCGGGCCCGGACGGCCGGGAGCCGAGCAAATTGGTCCACAGCAAGCGCGATCCGGATGCGCGCTGGACCAAGAAGAGCGGCAAACGATACTTCGGCTACAAGGCGCATGTCGGCATCGACCAGGGCTCGGCGATCATCCGCCGCAGCAAGCTGACCGATGCTGCGGTCAATGACACGGTGCCGGCCGACGAGTTGGTCTGTGGTGACGAGAAGGCTGTCTATGCCGACCAGGCCTATGACAAGCACGAGCGCCGGAGCGGCCTGCGTGCGCGAGGCATCAAGCCGCGGCTGATGTTTAGGCCCAACAAGCATCATCCGCTGACCGATCGGCAGAAGCGCTTCAACGACGCTGTAGGAAAGCGCCGCGCACCGGTCGAGCAGGTCTTCGCGCGCCTCAAGGGCAGCTACCGCTGGGCGCGCGCCCGTTATCTGGGCTTGGCGCGCAACCAGGCGCATCTGCGCCTGATCTGCCTCGCCATGAACCTCAAACGATGGGCGGTGCTGTCTCCTGCAGCAGCTGCGGCATGACCGCCGCAGCCCAACGCCCTCGATCGGCCGCGAAAACGCAATCGTTCGACGCCGCGCGCCGATCGACGCCTCGCAAAAAAGTCTCATATCGGGAACTGCTCCCGCACGCCCGATTAAGCAAAGCCCTCG
>NZ_RQIT01000066.1 GCF_003837805.1 Bradyrhizobium sp. RP6
ACAAGGAACACAGGAACCTGTCGCTCCGATGTGAAGGGAGGACTCCAAGCGGCTCGTCGCCGCAAGGAGCAGAGTACCGATGCGGAGCACAGGGGCGGAAACGCCCGTATTAGGGACGAAGGCGCTGCAATGGCACTGGACCGAAGGGGCGTTGTCATCCGGCTTTACGCGGTCGACAACCCGAAAGGGGATGATCGGCATGAGTAAGGCCAAGCCGTTTTGTATTGCCAAACGCGATGTGTGGGAGGCGTATAAGCAAGTGAAGGCTAACCAAGGGGCAGCTGGTGTTGACGGGCAGTCGATCGAAGACTTCGACCGAGATCTGAGTAAGAATCTCTATCGGATCTGGAATCGGATGAGTTCGGGCAGCTACTTTCCGCCTCCGGTGCGGCGCGTTGACATACCGTAAGGCGGAGCTGGCAGCACGCGACCGTTGGGAATACCAACGGCCTCGGACAGGATCTTGCAAGATCGCTGCCGATGCGCCTGCATTCATCCTGACTGAACGCGGAAAGCCTTATAGCGATAAGTCGTTCACCGGCAAGTTTTCGGCCTGGGGCAAAGCAGCTGGAATCACAACACAATGCAGTCCCCACACCTTGCGCTTCGCGGCAGCGCGTCGACTGGCCGAGCTGGGCTTATCCTTGAAGGTGATTGCCAGCATAACCGGGCACGACAGCTTGAAAGAGCTGTAACGGTACACGAAGGCTGCGGAGCAAAGGCTGGTCGCCAAGCGGGCTATTGCCGCGTTAGGCTCACACTAGCCCAAGGGTCGCGCCTTCCGCATCGCCTGAGAGGACTTCGAACGCTCGGTCGATCAGTCGCATGTCCCACAGAACCACACCGCCGCGCCTGATGGGCCGGGGCATCGTTCCGTCCTCGAGAATGCGGACGGAGTGAGCTGGCTCCGGAAATCTGGACAGGGCGATAAGTGGAGTTTCTGCCTGACGGCGGGCAAGATTGTCCCGCGAATCAGGAGAGACGATGAGCAAACGAGCCCGCCGGCAGCACGCACCGGCATTCAAGGCCAAGGT
>NZ_RQIT01000067.1 GCF_003837805.1 Bradyrhizobium sp. RP6
CGACCGGCGGTCGTTCGGCGCCATCGGCACCGTCATTGGCGCCCGGGTCCCGATCGCCCGTTTGCGGCCGCCACGCCGCCGCACCGCCAGCCTCTCTTCCAGGTAGAGCCGGAACAGCTTCTTGTGGCGCCGCTGGGTTTCCTGCCAGCCGATCTTGTCCCGCACGAGGGCGTTGAAGACCCGGCGCCGTTCTGCGGATCGAAGTCCGGGAGTTCCGGGAGGGTGCCGCCCTCGGTTCTGGCCCTCCGGCTTGTCGATCTGGGTCTCGGTGTTGTCGTCGTCCTTGCGAACGGTGGCGCCGTCCTGCCCGACGCCACGGCTGCGGCGTGACCCTGTACTTAGGCATGGCCCCCAGGATCGTATCCACCGAAGGGCTCGGGCACTCACGCAGACATTCGACCGGGACATAGGGTTCGAGGACACCATCAGGTCCGTCAAGATGGGCCTACTCTCGGCCCACAGGAAGCAGAGGCTGGCTGCGATGATCCACATGAACATCAGTGGTAACCTGTCGGGTGGAACACGAGGGCGTAGTCCAGCCCATCGTTGAAGCGATAGGCCCGGCTGGGCTTATTCATTGAGTGGTCTCTCCTTTGGTTGGTGGCGCTCTTGCCCCAGTTGACCCTCCCGCTTGAGCAGCACATGCAGGCGTCGATAGCCGAAGCGGCGGCGCTCCTGGGCGATTGCCCGCATGCGCTGGCGAGGGCCGGCTTCGTCCGCCCGAGTCGTTTGGTATCTCATGGTCATGCGGCAGCAGCCGATGGCTTTACACGCCCGCCGTTCGCTCATCCCGTGGGCGCCTCGGTGACAGCTTTCCGCGTGGCCGCGGGC
>NZ_RQIT01000068.1 GCF_003837805.1 Bradyrhizobium sp. RP6
ACGATTTGAGCCCGTTGCTCGGTCGGTTTTGGACCGTCAAGCAACGTTATCGCTCGAATAAAGGCCTCTTCAACAGGGATCATATCAGGTTTCCTTTGTTGCTGGATTGGAAGCCGCAGTAGCTCGCGCCGGTGCTGCAGATTTAGCGAGGCTCGACCCGCAAAGGCAACTCCTCAGAAAAAAGAGTTGATGTTGCGCAATCTTGAGGGGCGACCATCATCGGCATGGATCTGTGTGCGGCGGGGGCGAGGCAATGCAGCGATCAAACCGGGGTGGTGTCCCAGTTGGGCACCTTTCACAAATCACACCAACGAATTGGCCCCGGGCGATGGTGTGAAATGGATCCCGATTTTGGGACCACGTGCTTAGTTGGAAGGGGCGGCTCCGTCTAATAAACGGAGCGGATGATGACGACGAAGACGAGACGCAAGATCGACGCGGCATTGAAGGCAAAGATCGCACTGGAAGCCGTGCGGGAGCAGGCGACGGTGGCCGATCTGGCCCAGCGCTACGAGGTTCACCCGAACCAGATCTATGCCTGGAAGAAGCAGCTGCTGGACCAGGCGGCCCGGGCCTTTGAGGCGGGTGTCGGGCGGGAGAGCGAGGACGCTCGCGAACGCGAGGCCGCGGTCGTTGGATGGACAACGTCTTCATCGAGCGGCTGTGGCGCAGCGTCAAGCACGAGGACGTCGTGTGCCGTGGAAGTCAGGCGTCGGCCTGAATCCTGACGAAGCTTTGTCAGAGATGGAGGATGGCCCTCCGAAGTCGACCTGCAGGGGTAGACGTCAAACCGCTCCGAGCTGCGAGGGTAAAGAGCCCTAGTAG
>NZ_RQIT01000069.1 GCF_003837805.1 Bradyrhizobium sp. RP6
CCATGCCGCAGAGCAGGACCGTCCGGATGTCTTGAAGGGGCGCGAGGCTTGGCGCGAGCGTCAGGACAAGCTCGACCGGGATCGCCTCGTCTTCATTGACGAGACCTGGGCATCGACCAACATGGCGCGGACACATGGCCGCTGCCGGCGCGGCGAACGCCTGCGCGCCGCCATTCCGCACGGCCATTGGAAAACGAGAACCTGCGTAGCTGCTCTCACCACGCACGGCATCATCGCTCCCTGGGTGCTCGACGGTCCCATCAACCGCGACGCCTTTGAGACCTATGTCGAAAAAGTGCTCGTTCCCGAGCTGCCCGAGCACGCCATCGTCATCATGGACAATCTATCCAGCCACAAAGGGCCACGCATACGCGAGATGATCGAGGCGGCCGGCGCCACGCTCCTCTATCTCCCGCCGTACAGCCCCGACCTCAATCCCATCGAGAACGCCTTCGCCAAGCTCAAGGCGCACT
>NZ_RQIT01000006.1 GCF_003837805.1 Bradyrhizobium sp. RP6
GCCGCAGCCCAACGCCCTCGATCGGCCGCGAAAACGCAATCGTTCGACGCCGCGCGCCGATCGACGCCTCGCAAAAAAGTCTCATATCGGGAACTGCTCCCGCACGCCCGATTAAGCAAAGCCCTCGCAAGCGGGAGAGGTGCAGCGAGTGCTTGGCTGAGAGATTAGGCTGGAAGCTGTCCTCTAACAGGAAACCTCGACTCAGGGCCCAAAAATTCCGCAGCAGAATCAATAGTCGATTTGCGCGGGGTAACTCAATTCCCTGACTCAAATAACGCAGTTGTCTGACTCTAAGAAATCGCTTTAACGCACAATCCTGACTCAAATGCCCTGACGCCACATTTCAGGTTGTATTGGCCCCAGCTCGGTCGGCGGCAACCGAGAACGATCGCGGCAGCAAACTCAGCAAAGGTTAGTTGTCGAGCGACAATATTCCCGTTAAGGAGTATGGTGGCCGGAGGTCAAAGCCACGTCCTAGCTAGGCCGGACACGTCATTAGCGCGCAGCCATCGCTTGATCGATGCAAGCTGGACACGTAGACCAGTTACTTGACGGCAAGTTTGTCTTGCGGTGCAGGCGGCGAAGTGCGCCGGCTTTGTGCAGTTACAGCGAGTACCGAGCGGCAGCCCGTGCTTGACGCGGGCGAATGTGGGACCAAGCACTAGGTTGCTTAGGACGTACCCCGGTGTCGAACTTGCGTTCGTTCGACATTATGAGTTCATATGGAATTACTTTTGGCCTTAGCCTCAGAACGCGCTCGAGGATCTTGTCAAACGGGCGATCGAGGAAACGCCTGGACCTTTAGGCGGTTCAACATCGCTTCGACGGCCGTTTTCGTGGCGCCGGACCGATGGTAGATTTGAGCGAGTTGCCGTTGGACGTCGTCCTCCGGAAGATGGATGGCGTCGCCACTCTGCATCACCTCGATACACCACATGAGCCATTCGACGAACGGGATTCCGTCGGTCGGATTCGCCAGGTTGGGACGGCTCGCAGCGGCGCTCCATAGCCTTCTCGACACCGGCGATAAGGTCGGGTTCCGTGTAGTGCGTCTCAAGCGCCTGCGAGCAAAAGATAAACACCGTGCGACGCCGAACGCGATCGGAAGGACGTGGGACCGGCTAATTGCCGATCCCGATGCTATACTATAAGTTGTCGCCAGAAACGGGCGCTTCGGGGGAATAGATGGCGCAAGAGTTATTCAATCTGGCTACACTGGGCACTTTCGCGGGAGCGACCGCCGCCACGGTTGTCGTCGGCAACACGCTTCAATCGGTATTCAATGTGAGCGCCAAGTGGCTGACGCTCGTCCTGGCGGAAGCGATCGTACTTCTCGTCGCCGTATTCACCCAAACCAGCGAGTTGAGCGGGTATTTTGTAGCCGTCCTGAATGGCTGTCTCGTCTATTCTTCGGCGGTGGGCCTCAACACGATGACCTCGAAAACGCCGCCTTCGGAACCACCAAGCGCACGGTCGGTGGACGAGGCAGGTTTGCCGCCACGTTCCGACGTTCGTAAAAGCTTCTTCAGTAGATGGTGGTAGTGACGCAACACCAGCAAGAGCAAGGGGCGCAAGGGGGACGAATTCTCGCTCTACTGATCGGCGTCTCCAGCAATCCGCACTATCGCCAACTCGGCGCGCCGGCCCGTGACGCTGCCGCCCTGCATCAAGCTTTGGTCGATCCGAAAGGATGTGGACTTCCGCCATCAGACGTGAAATTGCTCCGCGAAGCGGAGGCGACCAGCGCAACGATCTTGAAGGAGATCGCTGCTATCTCGTCGAAGGCTTCGGAAGCCGACCGCATCTTCATCTATTTCGCCGGCCACGGGCAACCGTTGCCGTCGGACTTCGCATTGATCACCTGGGACACCCGGCCCGGCGACCAGGCGCCCACTCCCGTTCGCGGCTCCGAGATAGGCAGCGCTCTATCGGGCACCCGGGCCTATGGCGTGCTCTTGGTCATCGATTGCTGCTACGGCGCCAATTTCGCGGATCACGTCCCGCAATTCTTCAGATCTCGGGGGCGCAGCGGCTATCGGGTCCTTCTCAGTTCGACGCGCGCAGAACAGCGCTCTTGGGAAGCCGCGGCCGGCGGAAGTACGTTCTTCTCGACCTACTTGAGGAGATGCATCGACGGCTCTGATCCGGTCGGTCTCATCCCCGGCGCGATTTTCCTATCTGACCTTACCCGCTACATAGCGGACAATGTCGACCGCCAAGTCAGGCAACTCGACGAGACCTATCGACAGGAGCAGACGTTCTACGGCGTCTACGGGAAAGACCCGCTCCTCTTCAGGCAGGCCCGGCTCACCGAAAGCCGGATCTTGCAATTACTTGCGCGCTATTCACGACGTGATCTCGCGCGCTTCGCGGCGATCGGAACCCTTGCGCTACTGGTCATCGTATCGGTCGTGATGATGACGCACTATTCGATCCTAGAGAGATCGCTTTACGCGACGACGACGAGTGGTTGGATCGACGTCAACGTCGGTAGATGGGGGAGCCATGCCTATGGCTTCCCAAAACCCTTCTGGCAAAGCGGTTTGACCAATGACGATGTGATTGTGACGTCGCCGTTGCACAGCGAAGGGGGGATCGTGAATGCCCCTGTCGAGGAACCTATCCTTCCCACGCTTCACGAACATCTGACCCCCGGCGCGAAGGCCCGGGTCGAGTACTGGCAAGGGGAAGACGACAAAGCCCGTGAGAAACTCCTGGACCTTTGGAAGGTCGATCAGTCCCTGACGGGGGCCGCGCATCTGCTTCCGCGACTTGCGCGTCGAGAAGACCTGCAGTGGCTTGCCGAGATCGAGAACAAAGCTCCGAGTGAAATTGTGCGCGCCTTTGCCTTCGTCGCCGCCGCCGCGATCGCGCCGGAAGATGCGGCGTCCGGTTTCCGCACGAACAAGAGAGAACCCTACACGCTGCCCATGGAGGTGCTCACCGCGGCGCGTCCTCCATGCGTTAGGGTGGTGCGCGACTACATCGTCAGTCTACTCGGCAAAGTGCCCTCCGAGGACTATCGTTCCGCCGCTTTGAATGCGGCGTTGCGTCTCGGGTGCGATATACCGCTCGACGCGTTACCGATGATGCTGATCTACAGCTTCGGTTTGTTCGGGGTGGAGGACGTGGCCGGCTACATCGACTCGCGACAGTCCTCGAGCGACGCGCTGTTGGCCATGTTGCCCGCATTCGCCACAGCGGATCCGGAAAAGTCCGATCTGCCGAAGAAGACGATGGCAGTCATTGCACTATCCACTCGGGCCAATTGCGTTCCGGGCCTGAAACAGCAATTTGCCGCGGCCGATCCCGACGTTCGAGCCATGGCCGTGGCGGCGTTGCTTGCGCATTGCGACGAAAACGTCGTTCGCGGGATCGAGGACGCCACACCGGTGACGCCGGAGATCGCATCGATTCTTGCCGTGCATGGTCGAGTATCGGCCGAGGCCATACGGGCACGACTGAACGCGGACGACCTCGACGTTTACGACGCGGCTTTCTTGCTTGTTGCTCTTGGTGCGGTCGGCTCGGCGAACGACATCGAGCTCATCCAAAACTTCCTGGCGCGCCGCGCGGATGCGGAAGAGGGTGTACGCATCGGCGCCGTCCTCGCCTTGCATCAGCTACGTGCACCGGCCTCGATCGCCAAGCCATTTTTGAGCGGTATCTTCGAATCGGCCAAGTTGGCTTTGGAATGGGTTGTAGATGTCGATCCGGCGGAAGCGGTCCGCCTGATGCGCGCGGCCGTGGAGCGCCACGAAGGAGAAGCCTACGTCAAATTCGCCAGGCGCCTTCCCCTCCTGGCCGACGATGTCTCGCTGCTAGAACGGGCGTCGAAGGCCGGAGATGCATCAGCGGCCGGCATCCTGGCCCAGACGCAGCCGACTGCAAAAGTTCTCGACTTAATTTTGAGCCCTAATCGACGGGTCAGGTCTGCAGCTACGACGTGGGCGCCCGCGAATCCGGCGATATCCGAGGAGGCGCTCGAGCGACGGGCGACGCCATTCCCGAGCGGTGAAATCCGGCAACTCCGGAGCGATCTCGGCAAGAGAAGGATGATGCTTGCTCTATTGGACGCCGCGCCCCCGGAGACCCGCGCGTGGCGAGCAAAGCTTTTGGCCTCAACCTGGCGGCCGCAGCTTACCAGCGGGCTTCTTCAGTTGCTGGAGGACAATCGTCCGAAGTCGGCCATGAAGAATTTCTGGGCCGTCCGCGGCAGTTCGCCATGACGCACCGACGCAGTCTAGACCGACCGTCGGTACACACGGCCGGTACACATAGCTTTGAATCCCTATGACGGCTTTGAATCCTACTCTCGCTTAGCTAACAAGCATGCCAAACGATAACTAACGGGGAGCTTGAGCCGTTCCTCAAGCCAAAGCCATTGACCTGACGGGTTTAATTCAAGGAATGTAATCTCACCGTTTCTCCCCTGTATCAAGTCGTACGCTGCAAAACACAAACCCAGGCGTCGATTCATCCTTAGGATTTTGTCCTTCACGTCGGGATCAATGGTCCCCAGGGTGTACATGTCCGAGAACACGTCCCGACGCCAATCAACCATCGCCTCGGCAGAGGTGTTCGCCAGTATTTTTACAACAAAACATTCTTCACCTACCACCGTGACACGATACTCACAGTCCTTTGGAATATACGCTTGATAGATACCCGGCGCACTTCCAACAAGTTCACGAAACTTGTTCAGAGATTTTCTTTCGATGACAGTTGTGTAGGTCATTAAGCCGTTTGGTGGCATATACGGAGTAAACGATTTATATACGGACCTACTGCCTTTATTGTTGTCGATGAATTCGCAGATTTCTTCGTAATTATTTGAGATTAACGTCGGTGGGATCTTGAATCCGATCTCGTCCGCAATTTTTAATTGCGTTATTTTGTTGTCTGCATAATTTGCCCTATCGCGATCATTTACGGAAAACATTTGAGTTGTTTCTGCACTTAAGAAGTTTGCGAAGTAATTCCACTCTTTGTTGATAAAGTTATCGTCATACAGGTCAACGGCTGTGCGTGCAGAAACTGACCGTGGTTTCTGCCTCCACCATACAGAGCGAAAGTCACCTAGCGGAACTTGCGCTCTACCTACTCGCACACTTGCGCCGGGCGCAATTGATGAGCTAATTCCACCATCACTCCCGAACGGGTCAAATATCATAAATGCTGCGTCTAAATTGCTGAGCTCTTTGGCGACTGAAACCACATGCGGATCACCCGAATTGCCCACAATAAGGATCACCTACTTCACCCCGCATATTGCTGATCAGACCCGATTGAGGTGTGGGCCAGAAACTCGATAATCTCACGCGTAGCGCGCATCTGCCGCGTAGCATCAGACAAAAGGGAGACCAAGGGCTCTAGATTGCGCTTGAGGGCCACAAGGCGCCCTTCAGCGGCTGAAAGCCCCACTTCATCAGTGTTGAAGGTCGCACCTACCCATTCATAGAAGTCAATCAAGCTTCTATAAATTAGCAGAGCCTGAATCATTGTGTTTAGCGGCCGTGCCCGACCTGTAACAGGCGAAACGACCCTGACATGATCACCCGGCAGATCGTCGGGTTTTTCAATTAACCACCAAGGCCATATGCATTGATGATAATACTCATGGATAATCTGCTCGGACAACGATATCGGGTCATCAATAGATACGAATGCCCCTCCAATGTAAAAATTACGCAGAGTGAAGCTCCTTGCTAGTTCTGCGTCGTAAGGCATCAGGGCAATTGTATTTAGCACTGTGCAAACGTTCTCCTTCAAAGAAGGTGAGTATCGATCAATCAACCGGAACGCCTGTTCTATGTAACCCTCAGCTTCCCCAGCTCTGCAGGAGCGACCGTGCCAATGATACAAGTCGACGCGCAGGTCATCGAACAAATTTGGATAAGGTCGATAGATGGAGGGGGTCGATGGGTTGCCGGTGTCAACGAGAATATCGTCGATAGCTGTGACGCATCGATCATCTACTCGAAAAACCCGGTGGTTTCCTGCCCGCAGACGCCATACGCTTCTACACTGAGCGGCTTCCAATGATAAGGAATCCAACCCAGTGTGGATACGAAGCGCACGGACGCTCTCAGCAACGAGCCGGCTGTCCGGACAATTGAGGTAGTTTAGATATGGGTATAGTTCCGGATTTCGCCAGCAAGTGAAATCTGAGCGGAGCAACTCGTAAAGTTCTGCGAATCCAGCAAGACGCTGAATCTGCGGATTAACCTCTATCGCAGGCTTCAAAAGTCGAAATGGCAAAAGCTTGATAAAACGAGCAAAGTAAGTCTCTAAGTCCGACTCCGAAAATCGCTCGAAAGTAGCGACAAACAGGTCTTTTCTACTTTGTAGCACTCGAAGCTCTTCGAAAGTTCTGGTTGTCCTGTATTAGTCGCCAATAGAATTCTCGGAAACAATACCTGGAATTGCTTCCGAGAAGGAATCGCTACTGGTAGTCAACCGCACCATCAACGTCAGGGTTAGGCTGTCCAACTCCCGTAGCTGTCGCCGAGCCAGTTACGCCCTCCGGAAAATCCTCGCCTTCGATGGGTTTGGGTTGTTTAGCCAAGCCAGCCGCAAGCGGTTTGATGGTAAAGGTCGTCTCAACATCAGGATCGACGAACACGGTGACCGGCATCTTTTTCGCCATTGTGACTTCCTCCTCAATAAATAAGTTTGCAACAATCGCTACTTATAGCCGAGCTTCGGTCTATGCGCAACCGCCAATCAACGCGAGGAGCCTCGCCATGAGCTGGCTTTCCAACCTGAATTCTGCGAAGATCCGGCTTCGGTTGATCCTAAAGCGGCGCTTGGCTCCGCTCGATACCGCGTATACAAAAGGGCGCTAGTCGACGGGGGCGCGACCGTGGCCGCAAAAGTTCGGACACTCAGAGAGATTATTGCAGCGCGACGATCGAACAAGCATACTGTGTGGTTCGACGGTGAAGTTGTCGACACCGCTGCAATGCGCCTTCTCTCCGGTGAGTACGTCAAGATTGGGGTCGCGCCAAAGTTCAAAATCTCATCTTCAGCGAAGGTATTCACGATAGGTTCGTGCTTCGCCCGCAACGTCGAGGACAAATTAGCTGAGCGAGGCATCGACGTCGTGAGCAAGCGATTCAGCTTGCCGGCTGACGCCTACTTAGCCTCGCTCAGTCCAGCCGCCGCGCTTTACAAGTATAATACGCATTCGATTGAGAGCGAGGTTCTTTCAGCAACGGGCCGCGTTACTTACCCCAATCTAGGCTTGATCGATGCTGGCGAAGGACTTTGGTGGGATCCTCTCGCGACCGGTACGAAGCTGGGTGACTATGAAACGGTTTCTGGCATACGCCTCCAAATTCAGAAGCTTACAAGTGGCATATCCAAATGCGACGCCGTCGTAATCACTTTAGGCTTGAATGAGGTTTGGCATGACTTGGAGACAGGGCTCTATATGAATGTGAAGCCGCCCATGTCCCTTATTCGGAGGTACTCTGAGCGTTTCGGGGTAGTTATTTCTGATGTTGAAGATAACCTCGCATCACTTGAAAGAACGATCTCTGCTATTCGGGGATCGGCAGGCGATACAAAGATAATACTTACAGTTTCACCGGCGCCAATGGCGGCGACGTTGACTTCAATGGACGTGATATCTGCAAATACACTGAGCAAAGCTATGCTGCGAGTCTGCGCTCATACGGTGGCAGATCGCTACGATTTCGTAGACTACTTCCCGAGCTACGAAATTGTCATGAATTCACCTCGAGACATGACTTGGTTTCCCGATCAGATCCATGTGAAAGATGAAGTCGTTCGGTTCATCACAAACTATTTTATTGAGCAGTATGTAATAGAATAATAGACCCATTAATACCACTGGGTTATTGCTGCTCGGGCTTTAAGCTGGTGATTCAGTTCAAGCGTCTGCAGCCCGGAGATCGCTGACACGATCCCTATTGTTTCTGTTAGACGAGCAGTGCACCGTTCATGCTGAAGCACAGCTTGCAAGGTGTCTAGAGTCGCTTGCTAATTTCGATTGCGAGCTCCTTCACCGTGACGGACTCCGCCGAAAGCGAAACAGTTTTTGTGGAGCTTCTTAAATCGGACAAAAAATCTTTAGAGAACGCGTTGCTCAGGATCACAGAAGCAAGCTCTTTTGCGGGGATCTCACTAATCTGTATGGTGAACCTGCTACCTGCGTCCAGGTTGAGACTCGAACCCGAGCAGGAAGTTTGGCATGGCCCATTAGGTTCCCAATAGATTGCTATGCAACCGTTCTGGCAGGTTATAGTGCATGTTGGATGGCCTGGAGCTGTGCAAGTCGCCATATTCGCCCTCCGAGTTCAGAAGTGATTTTTTCTAGGAGTTGCGCCAGCCGCCCCACCATCAAACTTGGTTTAGAGCGGGCGTGCAAGCCACCGCAGCATGCGCGTCGAGCTTGCCGGCACCCCATTCTGTGTTCGGGACGGCACCAGTAAAAGCATCCGATCGCGCGCTGGCCTCAAGGCATGCCTTGATCTGTCCCTGGGTACAGTTTCCGTTCTCTTCAAAGATGAGCGCAATGGTGCCGCTGACGTGCGGCGCTGCCATCGACGTTCCGCCCATCACCTGATACGGCTCGCCTGGAGGTGTCACGAAGTGGCCACGAGCCGAGATGATCATCTGACCGGGCGCTGCAACTGTAGGAGCGGTGCGCCCATCTCTTGTTGGACCGCGGCTTGATGTCGAGCTAAGGCTGCCAGGGCCTGCGCCGCGCGTGATGTAATTGGCTACTGTGATCATTTCGGCTGCGGCTCCGGGTGTCGAAATTGTTCGAGCTGTATTTTCATACGGGGCCAGAAAGGTAGGTACTTGTCCTGGGCTGCCTCGCTGGATCCATGCGTCGAAATGGCCTTCTCCGACGATTGCAACTCCCTCGATGCGGATCGTCCAGTTGCCTTGCTGGATTTGCGCGGCGTTACCCGGCCGAAGGCTCAAGAAGACGCGTCGATCCCCGTTGTTTGGATCTTTGTCGCGGTGATCGATACGAACCGCGTTGCCGCTTTCGAAGTTGGAGCTGTCGGTAGCGCCGACGTCAACGGGACCAACCACGTTCCCGGCTGGATCGACGAGGGACACGCGGAATGTGTCTCCACCTTCGTACCAAAGGTCAAACTGATCAGGTGTCACGTTGCCCGGCGGTGAGTAAAATTTCACGTCGACGGTCGCGCCGGCCGCAACATTGCCTTGCGCGTGAATGCGCGCAGCACCGGCATTTCCGGCCGACTTGACGAAAGCACGTCCCGGACCGCCGAGGAGGTGATCGAGTCCGCGCTCGAGAAGGCTGGTGCCGTCGTGCGGCCCAAGGTTATCTCCTAAACTCATGTTGACCACAGCCGCCTGGGTGCGCGCTGCCGCTTGCTCGAAGATATAGTTTACCGCGTCTAGAGTATTGGCTGACGTGCCGATACCCTCAGCCCCATTCGCATTATCCGACACAATGATGATATCGGCTTCTGGCGCAACGCCGACGAAGGTCCCAGCTGGCATTCCCTGGCCTGGCGCCGAACCATCGCCGGCTGCAATGCCGGTAACATGTGTGCCGTGGAACGGTGGACTGTCACGGTGCCGGACGATTGTGAACGGGTCTTCAGCGGCCAGTGCTCTGTTGATGTGAGCATTGCTATATTCGACTCCGTAGTCGAAGCCAGCTGGGCTGGTTTCTCCCCCTTCAGGAGTCAGGGACTGATCCCAAAGCAATAGGATGCGGCTTGTGCCGTCGGCTCGACGAAACGAGGGATGCGTGTAGTCACAGCCTGTGTCAACAATGCCGACGATCACTCCTGCACCGCGGCGGCCCGGCGGTCCAGTATGGACAAGGTTTGCGCGGCTCTCCGTCACCGCGAGATCAAGGTCAGCGTGCATAACACGCGCACCTTCGACGCGATCTACGTCGGCAATTTGTGTTAGTGCTGGCAGCAAATCGATCCGGATCGAGCCTGTAACTATATCACCTGCAACGCCGCGGATCCGGAGGCCTGCCTGCCTCAGGGCTTGCGGATCGCCTGAATGCTGAACCAAGACGACCACCTCTGGAGCTATCCCATCGTCAGTCTCAACCCTTAGTCCGAACCTGTCACGCGTGGCGCGTGTTTGAAGCTCACTCGCTCCGCTTTCGACGATGAATTCAAGCTGAGGGTCTAGCTTACGCACACACGGCTCCGTGGGATGGTGGGACTACGGCCAATGGGCGGAGAACGGCGGGATATTTCACATCGCTACTCGGGCTTATTGGGATGCATCGGTCGACTCGCTTCGATAGTGGTCACGAGTGGATGTTCAGCTATACGTACCAGATCGGTCGACAAAATAGTTCCAGTGATGATGTCCCCCATCGTCGAGCGGGCCCTGAGGCCGGCGGCGCGCAACTCGTTCATCTGCCGAGGGTCGGCTGCGCTCTGCAGGCCGACAATCACGGTCAGCGGGCGAGGATCCGGCTGGTCGACCGACTCCGCCAGGATTTGCCGCAGGTGAGGATCGAGCTTTTCAAGAATGCGAGAGTCTCCATTCTTGGTGACAACGCAGACACGCGGCCGGGCCGACACCAGCGGTGCGCGACCCCTTACCGAAGAACTTACTGTTAAGAGGGCTCTGCCGTCCAGGCCCCCCGAAGCGTCAACCGATTTTCGGTGGACGCAATCCTCTCGTTCAGCCTAGCTCGATTGCGTACGGCGGCCAAAGTATACACTTAGACATATCTCGCCGTTCAAGCGTAGAAATCATATAGCATAAACAATAACATACGGTTCATTCTCCTCGGCGCGCCACTCATATAAGTTCCTATCGAAGGTCAATTAAGTAAAGCAGAGATGCAAGCGCTTAGCAGCCGCATGTGGTCACAAGCGGTGAGGTTATTCGTGCACGCCTTGATGGGAGTTATCAGAGATAGACACGGGACCCACTGCGCCGCAAGGCAGTCCCGTGAGCAAGGGCCTACAGGAGGCCGTGGTGCTAGAGCTGAACAACGACAAAGCCGCGCAGAAACATCTGAAGCGTCCACTGGGCACCAAGGACCTCCGCGAGGCTAACATGGGTAAGAATTATCGCAGCAAAAGTCCGGCCTTCGGCGAGCCGATGGATTCAAGCATAAGCTCTCGAATGGGTTCGTATCCCTCAATATCGCGTGTAGATACATGGAACAGCCAGGCATAAAGTAGGCCGTATTGCGCCTTTGGTATCCATTCATTCTCGGCTGCACTGGCCTCTTCGCGTATCCGTTCGAACAGCCGAAAAAGCCCGGCGCTCCCCTCGCTGAGAATGGCGAATCCGGCGGACAAGGCGTCACGTCGAGAAACAGTGCCGTCGCGACTAGTGTGCGCGAAGGCCCCTCCAACCGCCGCCGCTCCAATGCGATCCATCAGATCGACCGCGTGCCCGAGTGCTAGGCCATCAAGACTCTTGTGCTTGACTGAAGTCATGAACCCGAGCCTTCCAAGCAAGTATTTTTCAACTTCTGCACCCGGAGCAAACTTTTCCAATGGTTCAGACGCCAAGTCGTGCTCGTCGCCCGCCGCAAAGCGGACGTCTAGTGCTCTGTGGTCAAGGGTCTTCTCTGTGTCAGCAGGATGGTGGGTGATTAAGCAAATATTGTGGAAGGGACAGGCGTACATGAAAGCCAAGTTCCACCAGGATCTTACGTGCGCCCTGTAGTCCGGATCGCCTTTCCCGAACTCTATATCCTCTCGGAGACATTTCGGGCACGCTCGCAAAGAACGATATGACCAATCACTCGATTTGAGCACCTCGTCCCCCAAGCGCACAGTTTTCCGATCCTGTCTGACGAACGTGGTCCGCTCAAGGACGACCGGATCTGCCTTTGCCAGTTCAGCAATTCTCGCTGTTGCTCGTCCCTGAACCACGTCCGCGTGGGAAAAGCCCATGTCACTGCAGAAGTCGGACAAAGAGCCCGCGCCATTACGCCTGGCTAAGCGTTGAGCTAAGGCAAAAGCGGGCTCGTCGGTGAAGAGAACTACGCGGGTGTCGAGAGGCTTTTGACGACGCGCATCAAAATCTTGAGGAATAGCAAAACTCACGAAGCCCCTCCGGCGCTACGACGACGTCGTAGTGCCACACAGAGGTTCTCGATTTGCTATTTCAGGAAGCTAGACTTGTTTTGTCCTGCAATTGAGCCATGCAAGGTAAACGAATTGAGAAAGTATCGCTTTGCGGCGTTGAAGTCCGAGGTTTGGCGTAGCTTTATGCCGCTTCGTTCGTCGAAGCCGCAGCACGAAGTGCCGGGTACGTCGAAGCGATACGTCGGCTGCTCACGATGTCCGAACGGCGATAGAATACTTGGCGGCAGCGTGGGGGAGCCGCGGCCGGACTAATACCTGCTTCGAACATTACCTTCATCAATGTGCGCGAGCAGAGGCTGGCGGCTTGCGCCAACCGCACACCCGACACGAAATCCCTCCGGAACGCCTCGATCGCTGCGCGCGCAATCCCGTCCTTGCCGGACCGGAGCAGCCGAAGCCGGATCAGCCCCCGAACGGTCTCCCACTTCAATTCAAGCAAGTCCGCTGCGTCATCGATGGTCATCCTATCCCGCCCGTCCTTGCCGAGTTGTCGAAGGTCCGTGATACGCACAAGAACACCGTCGAGCCCCCGTCCCGGGCAGAATCCCGCAACGTGGATGCGACCCTTGAGAATGGCGTCAACGGCTAGATCGATCCCGCAGCGCGCGGTCCGGCAGCCTTTGGGCAGGGGCGTTCCATCCTTCTGCGGAACGCGAGGCGCGATTGCCGATAGCTTCTCGATGAACTGGTCGAGGTTGCCTCGCAGGATCGTACTGGCTCCTCCGAAAACACCCGCGGAGGCCAGCCGTCGGGCCTGCATGCGCCCGATACTGAGTTCCTTCGCGACCATTCTCAAACCCAATGTCGCGCGCCTTTCTGAGAGGAGGTTCTCCACCGCGACCCGAGGGATCGCTACGGGCGTACCTCGGCGCGTATGTTGAGGGACCAGGCCCCGTCCGGCAAGCTCCCGGCGGGCGCGTTCGAAGCCGACACCCAAACGACTTGCGGCCTCCTTGATCGAGCAGAGGTCCTTTGCTGGTTCGACCACTCCGAACACCATGCGCGAAATCGCCACGCCGTTGGCGACGGCATGTCGCCTTGTCCGTTCCTTCAGCGCTGTAGCAATGGGGCCGTTTCCCAGTTCGTGCAATCCGGAATGAAATTGTCCGTAAGCCGCTGCGGCGCCCCATCTTCCGGGTCCGATGCCGGAGGCGGCGAGCAGAGCATCCAAGGTCGCGTCAAATGCTGCGGGCCAGGCAGCGAACACGCGATAGCCGGCGTCAAGTACAACATGTTTCTCGAAGCCGCGGGCCTCACGCAAGGCATGTCCTTTGAGTGATGCCGCGCCGACAAGATCGAGGGCTTGAATAGCCTCTCCAAAGTTCCCGTCGTCCAGCACCTCGCATGCAACTCGCGGCGTTGCTCCAAGTCTGCCGAGTAGGTAGCCGTCCCCCGCGCACTTCCTAATCGGGACCAAAGAAGCGCCTGCCCCGATGAGATCGTGACCTTTCGGACAGCGGTCGATCGACGTCGAGCGGAAATCCAGCTGCTCCCCACAGCGAGGACACGAACCGATCAACGCGAGGCCATGGACAGGACATGCCGTCAGCGGCTGAACGTCCCACCATGCGCGGTGCCATGGGCGTGGTAGTCGCGGATCGACCGGATCTTCTGCGAGACATGCCGGACAGGCGCGGCGGCCCGCGTACACCGACCATTGCCCCCGGTAGAGCCGCTCTCCACGAAGGAGAACCACACCATTCGCCACCGTGCCCGTGTCCAAGGAGAGTGCATCGATGTCGATCGCAGCCGCATTCGCCACAATGTCAAGATGTTTCCCTTGGGCAAGCTGGAACCAAGGAATCCCCAACTGGAGCAGCATCTCGGACAGATCCGGAACACCGTGAGCTTGGGCCACCCTCATCAGGTAACCAATCGCTCCTTCTCCGGAGTTGCGGCGGGGCCGGATCTCAATTCTCGGATAGCTCCTCTTCGTCGTCCTCGGTCCTGCGTTTCTTTGTGCCGCGCAAGAAAGTCTCGTCATCGCGGATATCTTCTTCCTTCTTCGGCATCTTCAACAGGCGCGGATTCAGGACGAGGAACGGATTTCGAGCGTCGTCGATGCCATAGGGCCGGCGGTACGCCTCCGCCAGGTGCTCCTCGCGAACCACCTCGTCGTCCAGGCAGACCGCGATCGTGGCCGCCTCCTGCGCGAAGTAGGCCATGCGGCCTACAAGGCCGCGAGAGGCGAACCAAAAACGATGTGGCATGTCGTTTTCCGTAAAGCCGCACGTCTCCATGCCAAGCTTTTCCTCGAGGGCTTTTAAGAACTTCATGAATTTCTTAGAATCCTTAACCGCCTCCAATGCGACCAGCTCGACAAAATGGGTGCGTCGATGAAGTTCGCTGTAGTCCGTCACGAACTTCTTCAATGAGTCCAGCCCAGCTAGGATTAGTTGAACCGGGTTCGCATCGGAAACCATTAGAGACTTCAACGTCATTGCGATCTTGTGGCGCTCGGCCGAGTTCCGGCCGGCCAGGACGTTGTGCATCTCGTCTATCACCAGGATTCCCACACCTTGGGCTCTCAGATTTGCCTCAACTCGGTCCCATACCTCGTTCTCGCGTAAAGACTTCTTTGGCCGATATCCGAGCTGATGAAGGATTCGAAGGCCGAGCGTCTTCAGCGTACAAGGCGCCGGAGCCACGATCTTCAAGAGTGGGCGGTACTTTCCCTCCTCCGTCTCGCGCTCCCGCAAATCCGGATGGGCGACCAGGCGCTCGATTATGTGCGTCTTCCCGGCGCCAGTCCTTCCGTGGAGGACAAGACAATAGCCCTCGATCCCAGAGTCCATGCGGTCCAGAATGGCCTCGAGGTACTCCTTCGCAGCCGCGCCCTTTGCCGTCGAGACATCGATCGCCCGAAACGACTTCAGCTTCGCCCTTCGGGCAAGGCGCTGGGGGTCCGTCGTCTGCAAGCGATTGAATTTCCGATCGCGGTCGATATCCGAATACAGCGCCTCGTCGGCATCCCGCAAATTTTGCGCAACCATCTTCTTTTGGAAATTTTCGGTCACTGAAACCTCCTTATCCAAACAGTTCGTCGTCGTTCTCGTTGACAAGACGTCGCCGCTTTGGCGGCGGCCCGGAGTTCGTCATCCCTTGCGATTCCTTCTTCGGGGGACATTCCGTCTCTTCCTCCTTCGGGATGTTTGGGGATAGCGGCGGCGAGGACACTTCGGCGAGCGTCGGCTCCGGCTCGGCGGCGGAATGCGTGACAGTTTGTCCAGCCTCCGGCTCGTCCGGCTTCCGGACGCTCTCTTCACGAATCTGACGGAGCTTCTCTTGCTCATCGAGCTCCCGCATCTCGTCCGCCACCTGCTTTTCGCGGGCCTTCATGGCGGCGCCTGGCAATTCGCGCTCAGCGATGGGATGTCCCTTCGCCTTCGAGGCAGGCTCCGCCATTAAGGACTCAGGCGGGGTCGCTGCCGGCCGATCGGCGGGCCGATCCTTACGGCGAGCCGAGGCGGCCTCCTTTGGCGTTCTCGACTTCCTGAGCTTGGAGACATCGTCCAACTCGACGGAAATCTCGAAGTCCGGAGAATCCAGACGCTCCTGCATCCAGCGATAGTCTTTCTCCGTCATCTTCCCATGAGGCTTGTTGCCCGCCTTCCGGGCGATCCGCATCAGGTGCTCCCGCGCCTTGAGGAGAGTACTGCGTCGCACACGCCGGCCCTCCTCCGTCATGTCGCGGGCTTCCGAGACCACGTCCATCCACATTCGCAGTGTCAATCCGTTGACCAGCTCGGGATGGACACACGGCACCGGTGTCCACCGGTGCTTCAACTCGTCCAGGACCAGCACCTGACCGATGTCCAAGGGGTCCACCTTGACCATCCACTTTTGACCGAGATGTCCTCGCTTCCTGAACTCCTTCAGGACCGGGCCGCTGAAGTGAAGCCCCATGAAGGTGATGCCCTCGGCCACGATCGTCCGATCGATCAGCAAGCCGATTAGCGGCGTCAAGTCCATCGCCTCCGGAGGCAGCCTCACTCCAGCGCCTGACAGCGCTTGCCAGCGTTCGAGCGGCGTCTGACCGAAACTCCTGCTGTTCGGCCGATTGTGGTAGATGTCGACGACCCATCGCATGAACATCCGCCGCACGTCGCGGAGCGTGAAACGAGCGTAGCCTTCGGAATCGTAATCGCCGCGCTCCTGCACATTGGCGAATGTGCGACCAGGCATGAGGCTGAAGAAGTCGCGCGCCACCTCTCCGAAGAAACGCTCGACTTTGCCCTTGAGGTGTGGTTTGCCCACGGGGACCAGCCGTAATTCGATTTGTAGCTGCCCTGCAGCAGCGACCATGGACTGCGACCGGTATGCCGCGCCGTTGTCCATCTTGATCAACTCCGGGAGGCCGTACACAGGGTACGGAGATTCCGCTCCGCAGGCCTCGAGCTCCTTCTCATCCTTCTTCAGCACCGACATCCGGAGCGCTTGCATCACGGTCGACCAGCTCGGGCTCTCGATCCCGATGTACCAGCCGACGATCATGCCCGTGGCAAGGCAAATCCCCACGGTGAGGTAGGCCCGCCCTTTCGGCTTTCCGTTGTCGTCGACGATGATGATGTCGAGAGGCGTGTCGTCGAACTCCACGATCTGCAGCGGCCGGGTTGCGACGGGGGCCCGCTTCGTCAATCGGGCTTCGTGATCGGCTTCCTTGCGGCCGCGTCGGTAGAAAGTGATTTCATACCGATCGACGTTCTTCTTGATCCAACGCCACACCGCCATCTCGCTCGGTTCAGCCAACGAGCCGCCGATCCGCTGCGAATTCACCAGCTCGATTTCGCGGCAAATCAACTGATGCACTACAGTCAGACTAGGCCTCTCCAACGTGAGCCACTTCTGACGGACGTACTTGGCAATGATGCCCCTGACAGCCGGATCCATTCTTGGCTCCGAGTTCCCCTTCTTGTGAGTGAGGGGGGCGAGTGCGCCGAGCATGCGGCCGGATCTCGTCCACCTTCCGTACCAGTCGCGCAGCGTCGATCCGCTGATCTCTTCCAATCCAAGATTGCGGGAACGGCAACCCTCGTTACTCGCAAGAACCAGTCTGCGATGGCGCGCGACGACGCGCGCGATCTTCGCGTATCCCCCTTCCGGCCTTTTGCTATGGCAGCCGCGGGGGAAGAAGCGGTCACAAGCCTTGACGTAGTCGAGACGCTTCAGCATCTCGGTCTGCTGATCGTCAGTGAAGCTTTCGAACGGGCGCGACACCACCTCGACGAGCTCCTCCTCGAGCGCTACGGGCGCTGCCCGTTCGATCCTCATGCGCCCGGCTGGATCGAAATAAAGTTCGGCCAACTCCTCGGCCGTGAACGTGCGTGCAACCTCGCCGCCGATCGGAGAGAGGGTCAGCGAACGCTTCGTGCGCAGCTTCTCTTCGTACCAGACGCCGTCGATTACGATTGCGTCGCCTTTGTTGAGCCGGATCAGAGGAGCGTTCATGCGCAGATCCTTTCTCCGCCGAACATCAGAATGGCACGGTCATCCAGCGGCGCGGTCGCATCCGCGGGGATTAACTGCCCCCGCGCGACCATCCGGATGATCTGCCAGTAGGCCGCGGTGCCCAGCTTCGACGCGGCTCGAAGTTCGCGGATCGTCGCGCGATCCGCGTGGCGCCGCATCGAAGCTATTGCGGTAAAGAGCGCCAGTTCGAACGCCTGCTCACGAAAGCCGGTTTCGCTGGACACGATCAGCTCGGCGTTTCCGAGGCGTGGCATCGCCCTGATCTCGCGATCGGTCCAAAGCTCGAGATCCGAATAGCCCTTCGCTATCGCGGCCGCTCGAGCATATCCGTAGAGTTCGTTCAACTTGTACTTGATGACCTTGGCGAGAGGTTTGACCTCGACGAGGTATTTAGTACCGTCGCGACGAGTGACCACGAAATCGAATGTGGTCTTATAGTTCTGCACCCCGTCGGACCATCGGAGCGCCTTTGGCTGTTCCGAATACTTCAGTACGTCAGGGTCGGACTCGAGCAACTGTATGTAGTCCCGCTCAAGAATGCTTTCGTACTGTACCATGTCCTTGTTCTTGCGGGACGGTACGAATCCAGTGAAGTGTCCGCTGCGGTACGTCACGACCTTGCGACTCGCGTCGGACCGGCCGATGTGCATGGCGCGCGTTTGTACGCTCATTAGGTATGGCTTCCGTGGGAGGCGACGGACAGGTCCGAGCCCTAGGCGGGAGAGGGACCTGCACGCTACTCAAATTGAGGTTGCGGAAAAGTTTTACTCGCGCCGGTGATGACGGCGTGCTGAATCTTTGGTGAACCGGTATTGGTGAACGGCTGGTAAGTTCGTCATCAGGAACTGTCACTTGATAGCCCCCGAGCGGTCGACGCCTTGCCGTTCGATGTTCAACACTATTATGATTGCACTACCATCTTGCTTTCGCCGCGAACGCGATGTGCGCGGAAGATCGCGTGCACCGCGTCCCCGCTCAGGTGACGGCGGCGCTGCAGCGCCTTCGCGACCGCGACCACGGCTTCGCGATGCGTGTCCACGATGCTGTCGGCGCGCTCCTGCAGTCTCTGCAGGTCGGCCTCGACGACGTCACGCAACGAGCGGTCGTAGCGGACCGCTTCCAAGGCATCCTTTCGGGAGCCGAGGAAGGCGATCGTCCCACCCACGCCCCAAGTCAGATGGAGAGATGCGATAGCTTCCGTGGCAAGTCCGATGTCTGAGCCCTCATCGCCACCCCCTCCGATCGACTCGCCGGTGGTGAGCAGCACGCGCTCCGCGGCGCGACCGCCCAAGAACATGGTGACGCGGTCCTCGATCGCGCGCCGCGTCGCCAGGTCGCTCTCGTCGGCCTGCACCAACGTGCGATTGGCGCTGCCGCTGCGCGCACCCACTACGCAGTGGCTCACCCTGCCGTATCCGATCGCGAGAGCGATAATGGCATGGCCTGCCTCATGCACGCAAATGCGCCAGTCCGTCTTCGGCGGCACCTTCTCCGCAGTCACTAACGCCGCCCTGAGATCTCCCGCCGCGAGCGGCCGGCCGGCGTACCGGGCGATGCGCCTGGCCTCGCGAACCAGAGCCATGACCTCCGCACCCGTCGAGCGCTCCATCATGCCGGCGATTTCGGTCAGATGCCGATCCGGCACGTCGCCGGCGACATGGAAGCGCAGCATATTCTCGACACCTGCGGCGTCCGCCCGCTCCAGCCTGACCATCTTCTCCAGGCGCCCGGGGCGCAACAACGCGGGGTCGACGCCATGCGGATTGTTGGTCGCCGCCACCACGATCACCCCATAGCGCGGGCAGCCCGTCGCCGAGGAGCCCATCGAATTATCCAGCCTGAGAAGCAGGTCCGTGATCAACGGCAACCAGTAGTCCTTGTTGCGCGAGCCCGAATTCGAGGAGGCGAAATCTTCTCGGTTCGGGATAGCGTCGACCTCATCTAGGAAGGCGATCGCGCAAGGATTCGCCAGTGCAGCACAGCGGTCGAACACCGACCTCATCGATCGGATCACGTCGTCCAAATACCCACTTTTTGTGAACCAATCAGCGCAGCTTGTAACTACGATGGGCACCCCGCATTCGCGGGCCAAAATGCGCGCGTAAAGTGATTTCCCACACCCGGGCTCTGACACCAGGCAAATTCCCTTTTGGAGCTGGGTCCATCCGAGCGTCCCCTCGCGGAACGCCGCAATATCCCGCGCAAGTTGTAATCCAAAAACTCTCGCTTCGCCGTACTCCACGGCGGTCTTCAAGTCGGGCAGTTTGTCCTCGACGGTTTCGCCTCGCGACGCCAGCGTGGCGGCCTGCAGCCGATCAACGATCTTCGCGGGTCCGGACCCGGGCCGGAAGCAGGCGACCACGTCGTGCAGATCGAGTCCGATGCCCAATCCGGGCGGAATGTCCTTCGGCGAACGCTTCGCGAAGCGGGCGATGGCGGTCTGCAGCACGGCCGCCGCGGGCGCCGCGACACGGATCGTGATGTCCACGGCGGCCAGCAGCGCGCGAGGAAGCATCGTCGCGTCGGAGGAAATGCCGGCTACGCAGAATCCGCGCGTCAAATCGCGCGAGACCTCGTCTGATCCCACTTCGCTGTTCTGGTGGCGGCTCTTGCCGTCGCGAGCCGTCAGCGCCCAGCGGCCGCCGAACTTCGCGCGGAAGTATTCCTTCACGGGCCCGACCCAGGCGGGCGAGGGCACCAACACGATCACCGCCAGCGCCTGATTGTGTTCCAGCTTGCGGATGACCTCCCTCGGGGCCGATGCCTCGAAAGCCGCGCCGATGATCGCGGTCATGGCGGACTGCCGGCCGCGCTTCGCCGAGTTGGGCGGCGAGAGCTCGTCGTGGTGATCCTCGTCGATGTCCAGATCATCTTCGACCGGCAGCATCTTGTTGAAGATCATGCTGGTCTTGGCATCCAAGGTGCTGCGCGTGAACACGTCCCTGGGCGTGGCTCTGAGATCGACCAGGCGCTTGGGCACCGTCCGATAGGCGAGGGTCGGCTTCTTGGCGCCGCGGCGGGAAGCGGACTTTTTCATGAACGAGACCTCACAAGGGAAAGCGGTCCGAGCGGAGCGGACGTCAAATCGATTTCGAGAAGATCGTCGCAGAACAGCGACATCAATGACGGCGTAGGATCGCGGTCTGACCGGACGCTCTCCAACAGACGGACGAGCTCCATCGGCCCGTCGTCTCGCAAAACCTGCAGGATCCGGATCCTCAGGCCGAGCGGCACGAAGCGACGATTGTGCGACCAGACGAGATCGACGTTGCTGCGACGCGGCTCCGCCTTCAGGTCCTCATCGTCGATATCGCGCACCTTGCGGGCGGGCACGACGTCGAGAAGGAAGCGGCCGTCGTCCCCGTTCAGGACGATGGCGTCCAGGTCTACCGGTACGGACGCAACATGTGCGGTCGCAACGTGAACGATCGACCGCACTTCCGCGGCGAGCGACGCCTGGATGAGGCCCGCTCGAAGAGCAGGATGTCGCACCGGGATCGGGGCAGGTGCCTTTGTGGAAATGAAGTAGTCGGGATGGCCCCCGAGGGCACGGCGGATGCGCATGTCGAAGAACCCAAAGTCTGGTTGACAGGGAGGGTGGATTGGTTGCGCTGCTGCTTGCGTGCGCTGGTCGTCTCGCTCCTTTCGGCAATGGGGTCTGAATTTGCTTGTCTTAAATAGGTTGAGCAGCTCCGGGTAGTTGAAGAAACGAGCCGACCAGACATCCGCCCGGGAGTCTGCGCTCAGGCGCCATCCATGATGAAGAAGCGACGACGCTTCCGAAATTAGGGACCAAGCACAATGGTGTGCGGACCCAGAGCTGTGTCGTAGATGTCCAGCCGCACAAGGCCTTCGCAGGCAAGCGCACAGAGCGCACCGACGAAGTCGCAGGTAAGACGAGTCCTGTCCTGGAGCTGGATGATGGACTGGGGACCGTCCTCAAGCGCGACCGAAATCTTCAACCTCTCCATCAGCGATACTCGCCGGCCCGCATGCGACCAGATCGACCGCGCGTTCGAGAATAGCGGCTCTCGGTGGAGATCCATTGCATCGCGCTCGAGTAACTGGAGGCCATGACGCTCCAATACGAATCTGAGAGAGGAGTGATCCTCCTGGCTGCGCTCAGGGCGGTTTTGATGGACGCGTAGGAGATATGAAGTATCACCCCGTCGAAGGACTACGCCACTTAGAGAGACGGGCGGGCACTCGATCTCAGGGCCATTACGATAGTGGATCTCGAGAACAGAAGAATCCAAGGAGGCTTGCTCCAGCGCATAGCGAAGGAGAATGTCGTGCACGGGTATTGCAGCACGACATTTCGGACTTGTGAACAAAAAGGGACGTGCGTGTGGAAGCCGTGGTTTCGGCGACTGAATAAGCATCATTAGCCCCGATAGCCTAAAGGCAGATCTGTTGGATTTCGTCTCTCAACCGGCGTCTTCGAAAATCCACGTCAACAAAAGACGCCCTCACTCGATTGCTGTACGATATAGCGTACAACGAAATTGCGCCGAAGCTGTGACGCCGCGAACAATGTGGCTTTATCGAAAGTTTGTGGAGTCAGCTCGGCACGATGTCTTTCGATGGACTGCTTTAGAGGTCCATGCTCAATAGCTCAGCCGGCTCGACGTCGAGCGCTAACGCGATCCGTACGATGGAGTCGAGGGTCGGATTGGCCTCTCCTCGTTCGACCTCGCTTACCAGGGCACGACGGATGCCCGCGTCGTCAGCCAAGTCGGCTTGGCTCAGCTTGAGGGAAAGTCTCAAATCCCTCACCTTCCGGCCAAAAGTAGCCCTCACGCGTTTCTGGTGTTTTGCGAAGGACTCAGTTTCGATCACGATTTGCCTGCGAATCCTTGGCTTGCCGCGTAGCAACGGAACGCGCGACAGACGCTCTGCCACACCTTCTTTGCTCATCCCACAGCAATAATCCTTAACGCCAAGGATTCAACTACCATATTTCTTTTGGCGGCCGCGCCTCAAGCAGACAAGCTTCCCCGCCCTCTGTGGCGCCTGATCATATTCGGAAATTACGCATTGTTCAATAGTCGGGCCACGGCGGAGTGTGTGCCACTTGATGCGCGCATCTCCAAATAGATGACCGGGCGTCTCAAGCAGCTCCAATCTTCCGCCAAGACAGGGAGCGGGTTCGAACGGGCTACTTTTTAAGGCGTACCAACGCCGTCTTAAGATGCCCCGCCGGGTTCTTGCAAACCGCGAATGGTCAAAGCATGTTCACTGCAGGTGCTTCTGGGAGGAAGTTGTGACTATAACTGCTTCGACTCTGTACGATCTGGTCGAATGCCCGCAGCGCGTTGCTTTGGACGCTTTCGGCGACGTCCTCAAGCGAGACCAGATCAGTCCTTTCGTCCGGCTGCTCTGGGAAAGGGGCAGTTTGTTCGAGCAGGAAACGATCTCCAACTTGCAAATCCCCTTTCTCGATCTTTCGGCCGCCAACGAGGTCAACCGTGAACGGCTCACGCTTGATGCTATGATCAAGGGCGAGCCTCTTATCTACGGAGGGTGCATACGGGCCGCTGATCTGTTTGGAAAGCCGGACCTGTTGCGCAAAGAAGTCGGCGGGTACGTCCCAGGCGACATCAAATCAGGGCGCGGCAAGGAGGGTGGAGATGACGATCATGACGGCAGGCCGAAGCGCCACTATGCCGCCCAGCTCGGTCTGTACGTAGACATCCTCGAGCATTTGAATCTTTCGGCGGGACGTCGGGCGTTCGTCTTGGATATTCATGGAAATGAAGTCACCTACGATTTCAGCGACCTTTCCAGTCAAGACCTTTGGGGTGACTACGAAGATACGCTCGCCGAAGCGCGATCAATACTAGCGCGGAAAATCGTCCCGCTCCCCGGCTATGCAAGTTCCTGCAAACTTTGTCATTGGTATAGTTTTTGTATCCAACAGCTCGTCTCGACGGACGATCTGACGTTGATCCCATTTCTTCGACGGTCAGATCGCGACACGATGAATGATCAGATACCCACGATCGCCTCCCTTGCGGCGATCAATCCGGAAGCGTTCATCAAGGGCAAGAAGACCGTGTTCGCCGGCGTTGGGGCGGATCGCTTCCGCACTTTGCAGGCGCGCGCCGTCATGCTGAAAGCATCTTCGCCAAAGGCCTATTTGCGCTCACCGATAAGACTTGACCGCTTCCCTGTCGAGCTATTCTTCGATATCGAAGTCGATCCGCTGCGCGGAGTTTGCTACCTGCATGGATTTATCGAGCGGAAGAATGGGGACAACGACACTGAGCGTTTCGTTTCATTCTTTGCTGACGACCCAACGCCGAAAGCAGAGCGCGAGACTTTCGCAGCAGCCCTCGACTATTTTGCCTCTCGGGAAGGCGCTGCGATATATTATTACAGCAAGTATGAACGGACAATCTACCGGAAGCTCCAGCAGAAGTACCCGGACATCTGCACACCTGAGGACATAGAACAGTTGTTCGAGCCTCGGAGAGCGATTGATCTTTACGGAGATGTCGTTTTGAAAGCGACAGAATGGCCCACCAGAGATCATTCGATTAAAACGCTGGCCAAATTCCTGGGCTTTGCGTGGAGGGACACGCATCCCTCAGGAGCCGCTTCCGTTGAATGGTTCGACCGCTGGTGTCGAGAACGAAGTTCAATTATCCGGCAACGTATACTCGACTACAACGAAGACGATTGTCGCGCCACCCGAGTGCTGCTGGACGGAATCAGGGCACTTGCTGATTGACGCCGGCAGGCGCTCGGTCCAGAGCCTAGACAGCAGTTTGAATCCATCCCTTCTGCGTCCGCTTGCCTAAGGCCAAGCGGCCGACGAATACTCCTTCGTCAATCGAGTATAGCAAACCGGCGTGTTGAACTCGCAAGCCCAGCAGTGTGCGGACCTCAGAACAAAGGGCCAGATGCCGCCTATCCGGCGAACTGAGGGCGGATACCACACGGCAGCGACCTCCGTGCAAGGCGTCGGATGCCTTTAGGGCGACCTCGGTCCAGCGATCTGATGCGTCCGTCGTGTGGCGGATCCCATGCAGCAAATCACCCAGCGGCTGAAGATAGGAACTGCCGCCGGGGGCGGCGAAGTCGAAGTGGAAGGAGATTCCGGTAAGGCTGCAGATTCTAAGATCGTCCGGGTGCGATCTGCGCCCGCTCCACGTGCAGGGTCTAGCTTCGCTTGGAGCGCAATAATTACCCGCAGCCGAACGGATCGCTAGTTTATGCTGTATGCGAGCGCCAGAAACGCTGCTGACAACAAGCAACCGTCTCAACACGCGTGAATCCGCAACCGCGCAGCGTTCAAGCTCGGACGGTAAGACAGCTTTTCCGGTGGCGCTGCAGCGCTCGAGCACGCCCGGCCGAACGAACTTACCGGTGATTTCGCACCGCTCGGCCTCTTGTTTTGCTATTGGTTGCCGTGTCTCATGACAAAGGAGAAACTCGTCCTTGTGGCCCGTTTGATCAGATAAGACTGACTTCGATTTCTGGTCGCGACGATAGGGTTTGCCCGAGATGTCGCTGATGGCCAATTCGCTCTTCAGCACCTCGATGCCGGTGAAATCGCACCGACCGAAGTGTTCTGGTTCCGCCCGTTTACCTGTCAGACTACAGGTCTTGAGAAGCGAGCTGGCGACAGGATTTGCTGTAACCGAGGAGAGTTCCGCTTCGTCTGTCAGGACCAGTTTGCCACTTAAGCTGCAGCGCAGCGAGTGGTCCGGGAGGGCCATTCGGCCGCTGACTTCTGAGGTGACGAGTAGGTGTCGCAAGACATCCACGCCTGTCATGACGCAATGGCCCAGGCATTCCTTCGGCGCGAGAGTCCCGCTACTGTCGCATCTGCCCAATTCCGGAGCGGAAAGGCAATCGCCCGTCCGCGGGATCACCGTCAAACGGCTCTCATAATGCGGGCCTTTGTCGAACTTATAGTGCACCTCCGTGGTCACTTCGCGATGAATGGCTCCCTCCAGCGCCACGACGGTTAGCCCGAGCCGCGGCGTGAAGTCGTCTTCCATCTTCTTGCGCTTTCGCGCGTCATCGCCAGCGGCCGCCATTTCCTGAACGCGCCGTTCGACATAGAAACGACAGAACTCGCCGATGCCCTGATCGCGACCCGCTGCATCGGCCAGGCGTTCGGTATCAATTCCGAGATGCTGAGCGTTCTCGATCGTATCTGCCAATTTATAGAGACCAGACCGGACGGCGTGTGCTCGGTGTTCGCCGGGCAAACATTTCACTTCGACGAGGCGTTCGTAGCTGTCGTGAGTCACAGTCGCCCGTACCCGGATAAGCGCTTTACCTTCAAAGCAGCGGCGCACCCCTTCCACCTTGGTCGTGACGGGCGATGCGCCGAAGCTGTCGACCCAACGGCGCGAGATTTCATTTGCTTGGCCGACCGGGTCCTCGTCCGAATCCTCCACCTGATGAACGCCGGTGGCGATCATTCGGCTTACTAATCTCGAAAAAGCGGCAGATCCGGGTGCGTACAAAGTGGCGCGGCCATTGCGGTCGGCTTCTTCGAAACAAATCAATTCGCGTCCAGTATCCTCTTCCAGAAGATAAAGGCCGCCCTCTTTAGGCGTCACCGTCGCTCCAAGACTCTTGAGACCGGCGAGCGCGAACTCCCGTGACTCCATCGACCTCACGATCGGAGGAAGCTTGGGAGCCCGCGGTCCGACATATTCCGCACCATCCATGCTGCCGAGCATGTCGTTGATGTTAGCCTCTTCCGCTTCCAGCTTTTCCTTAGCGTCGAGAATGCTTTGCTCTGCCTGCTTCGTGGCTCTTTCGAAATCCTTGCCGGCCAGCGCCGCCAGCACCAGCCGAAGGATCCTGTCCTCGAAATCCTCTCCATCCTCGTCGTCTACGCCAGACGCCTCGAGAAGCGACTCGATGTCGCCTATGGCATGTGCGGCCATCTGCAGCTTTTCCATCAAACGGCCGACAATATATTCTTCGAACGTTCCCTTTAGCGTGATGTTGAGTATGCTGACGCTCGCATGTTCCGACGCGAGCCGCTGGATTCGGCCGATGCGCTGCTCGACTATCATCGGATTCCAGGGCAAGTCGAAATTCACAAGCACGTTGGCGACCTGCAAGTTCACGCCCTCTGAACCCGCTTCCGTCGACACGATCACATGGCAGGCGGGCGGATTTTTCCAGAAGCGGGCGATGGTGTCTTGGTTACGCTGTCCTGAGGTGCCGTTGATGATTCCGACCTTGAGGCCCCGCGTCTCGAGGAAAGCCTGAATCGTCGTCTGCGTTTCAAGCCGGCCAGTGAACACCACCATGCGCCACCGCTCTGGGTTTTGGCGCATCAATTGATCGATCAGCGATCCGAGGCCGTTCAGCTTCGCGCAGGTGCTCATGCCATCGACGATGCTGCACACGGCGCCGGCCAACTCCCGTGGAACGGTTCCATTCCGAGCCATGTTGGTGAGTTGGGCCATCAGCGCATGAGGGCTGCTGGTGAGTGCCTGCAGAATTCCAATTTGAGCAAGCCGATTGAGCTTTTGTATCGGTTTGCTGATGACCCGGATAAGCTCGAGCTCGGCGACGGTCGGTTCGACCCGGTGGAGCTGGACAACTCGATCTGGGAAGTACAGCTTTGCGTCGCCGCGCCGCACGCGGGACATGTACCCGTACACGATCGAGCGAAACTCTTCGCGAGCTTCGGCCTTGAGCTGACGAGCCGTATCGCGCTTGTCGGCGATGAACTTGCGCGCGAACATCCCCTCGCTTCCGAACGGATTTTGGTGACCCCGAGCTACCGTAAGGAGGTCGACGAGCGAGTAGAGATCCCAAAGCCGGTTCTGGATCGGAGTGGCGGTAAGCATCAGAACGTATCGAAAGCGCCTCTTTTCAAGGGCCTCCTTGAAGCGCATAGCGACCTGCGGAGGCGGATCGACGCCGTAGAGGTTGCGCAGCTTGTGCGCCTCGTCGAGCACCAGCATCTGGAAACGATCTTCAGGAATCTTCTCGAGGTGCAGGCGCGCGGAAGCATAGGTCGTTATCACCGCGCCAACATCGTCCGGTTCGGCGGTTATCAGCTCTCTGCCGGTTGCGATTTGAGAAGGGATATCGAATTTTGCCTGTAACTCCGCCTGCCATTGCGGTCCGAGGAGTTTTGGACAGACGATGAGGATCTTTGAGATCCTTGTACGCGCGATAAGTTCGCTGGCGATTAATCCGGCGCTGATGGTCTTGCCCAAGCCCACATCGTCGGCGAGCAGTGTCACCGGTAGCCGGCGGCAGAACGTGACCAGATTAGAGACCTGATGGTGGTAGGGCTGTAGGTGGTCTTGCCATCGCTTTTCGGATTTCAGGTCTTTCCGCGTCTCGATGACAATGGGATCAGTCAAATCCCATTCGAGCGCCGCTCTGTACAGCTTGTATTCGTCCGGAAGGACGCTGCGACGCAAAATTTTCGTCTGAAGTTCAGATGAGGACGCCGCCATTCCCCGCAAAACCTGGGCACTAGTTATTCTAATTGCCGTAGCATGCCCGGTTTGGCGCCCGTCGGCAACCTTTGCGAGTAGTTGGCATACGGCTGCGGGCGTCGAGAACTGCGGTCGAAAATTGAGGGCTGCGCCCTCAGTCTCCGGAAGCTCGCCTATGCCCAGATCGAAAGCTGATAGGCGGTCAAGGCCTCAAGACGCCGCTCGGCGTCACGAAGATAAATCTCGTTCATGAGGAAGTGCTTTGTCGACGTCGACATATCCCAACCTCGGGGGGGGCGCCTTCGGGGCAACGAAATCTAAAGACAGACTTCATGAAGCTGGCCTATGATGCCTCTGGTTGCATTTACGTCATTTATTTCCCGGAGGTAATACATGGTCATGATCGAGTCTGCCCCCGATCCACTCGAACCTATATTCCAAAGCTTCGAAAAGCGTTCGGGTTGGAAGGTGAGCCCGCAGGCGAGAATAATCCTCAAGGAGGGATTGATCGCGGCCCGGACCGACATGCTTGGTCTTGGAGATTTTGCGACGGTCGTCGATCGTGATCCGGTTGCGGATCGGATCATCAAGAAGATGCCCAAATTCCTTGACGATCTCCAAAAAGAAGCAGATTCGCGTGAAAAAGCAGAGAAAGTTCAGAAGACGATCGGCGGCGTCTTCGTCCTCCAGAACATGGGCCGGTGGCAAAGCCTCTTCGGCTGCACCTGTTGGCCCGTCTGAGGTGACGATGAACGGTGCAGTGACGAGGCCTCCGTCGTCGCTCAAGGACACGATCGATGCGAATTCCGGTCGCTTCGAGTTCTTAAAGCAGACGCTCACGCTCGGCTTGGCCGGCATTGGCGGCGTCGCAGCCCTTTTCACGGATCCGTCGCGCGTTCCTGCAGATGGTTTGGCGAAATGGATGTTGGTCGTTGCCGGGGCTGGGCTTCTCGTCGTCGTGGCGTTCGCGATCATGGGATTGTCGGCCTACGCAAACTTGCTGACAGTAACGGCGCGAGACCCGAGCGACCCAGACGGGGTGACGAAGTACGCGAACGGAGTGCGCGATCACGCGCGCGTCGTCATCATCGGTCTATCGGTAGCGCTATTCTTCACGGCAACGTTCGCGGTGAATCGCCTCTTCGCATCGTCGAATTCGCCGGAGAGTGCTATTGCCGCCGCCGCCGGTTTCGTCGCCAACGAAACGAAGCTCACGACCGACAGAATTCACTTCGCGGGGATGGTAGCCGACAACGATGCCTATGTCGTTACCTTTTCCGTGCCCACCACTGGGAATGACTTTACCGTGCGAGTTGCTAAAAAGGACGGTAGTGTGACACAGGTCGCACAGCAGAAGAAACCATAGCTCACTTCTAAATAAGCGCTCACTCCTTGGAGCGGGGAAGCGCAGTGACCGCTGATCTCACCCGGCGAACGTTCGCACGGGTCCTACTAAAGCGGTGTTCCTTCGATCCAGGCACCGCCGCGGAGACCGTCGTCAACTGCATGCGCCAGCTTCACGAAGTTGGCAGCAACCTAGTCGTGGAGGCGATCGACGTGGGCGGCAGCGTGAAGCCCGAAGCCGCTTGGTGCTATCCAGATCCTAAGCCCCGGCGGCCACATCGCAGGCAACGTGGCTTTTGGAAGGGGGGCCGAGCGCTCGGCGATGAAGGCACTGCCAACACCACCGCCGCAGCTACTCGCCCTCAAATCCGGAATCCTTGGACAGAGACAGCGATCCGATCCCGCATGTTGGAAGCCGCCGCGATAAGCGAGGCGGCCCTGCGCAGCACTGGATCACCATCGGTGAGCTCTTCAGGTTTCTTGTCGCCGAGATAGATCGACACTTGGCTGCCGCCGGTCCTCGACGGGTGTGCGAGCCAGCCCAAGATCCTGCTCCGATCGATGAGCCCCCTGTCGGCGACGAACGAGAGCGCCGCGGCTGGGGTCGGCCCCAAACCGATGAAAAAGGCGTCGCGACGAAGTTCGCACAAGGTTGGAAGGAAGCCGCGCTCGAAGCTGCGACGCAGCACCTCGACACGCAGGATCTCGTCGAACGAGCCTGCAAATGGCTTGCCTCTTACGAACGCGGCATGAGGCACGACGGATGTTGCATGCAGCAAATCGGCCTTCGCGCTCCAAAGGTCTGCCGCGTGCCCGCCCCCGACCAGCTTCATGATGCCCATGCTGTCGATCATGCGCTCGAGATTAGGACGCATCGTCGGACCTCCGAACGCCGCAAATTTCTTCGTCCTGCGAAGGATAACATCGTCTGATAGGCCCTGCCTCAGGAGTCGGCCAGCTTCCTCACAGGCCTGGTCGCGTTGGATCGGTCCGGGCGTGATACCCACCAAGACAAGTCTGGCGTCTGCATTCACATGTTCGAACGGGACATATTCGAGCGAGTATTTGCCGTCCGAGGCAATGGTCAGCGGTGCGCCGCCTTTGCGGAATTTGGCGAGCGGTTCCCTGAATGCAGCGGCGATAGCTAGGTTTTCCATTTCACTTCCCCCAAGAAATCTCGATTGTGAGCCATTTACCGACGCCGGAAATGCTCTCGTTTATGCGCAGCAGTCACCACCAGGCCGTTGTCGCCGACCACCGCGTACACATTGAGCCAGCGCTCCACGACCTTCAGTCCGCGATCACCGCCCAAATGATGGAGCAGCCGTTTGATCGCGCTTTTGTCGAAAATCAGGCGCTCCGCGCCATTGGCGCGCGACGCAGACCCGAACTGCATCAGTAAGTCCACGACGAGCGGTGGAATCGCGCGCTGCTGCAGGCGCGCCCTGGAATGAACCGTCAAAGGAGATCGTTCGCCGCCAAAGCGTTCATGAGCGGCCTCCCTCGGTGGCACGCAGAGTGACCTCGAGCGCCTTGCCGACGAACATCGGAACGTCGAGCTGCAGGGCCTTCGCGATCTCACCGGCGCGATCGGCGTCGAAGACGAACGTGCCGTCGAACCAAGGCTGTACGTCCGCCGGCTTCCAACCAAGCTTGCGGGCAAGCTTGTCGGCCGATTCGAATCCGGCGACCTGGTGAACGAGCCGGGCGAGCACCTTGGGTGTCTCGGCGTCACGGATCGCGCGCGTGAGGAAGCGGTCGTCGGCGGCGCGCTCCGGCCACGGAATGAAGCCCCGGCGTCCGGAAAGCCACCGTTTGGCTTCGTCGAACCTGACCGCGACCGGCTTCGAGCCGGGAATGGTCTTCAGACGGCCTTCGCTCTTGTCCGAGATCGCCATGCGCACGGCGCCCTCGCTCATATTGGCAAGCAGCGCCAGCTCGCGGGTGGTGAACTTGGCGGAGTCGTCGCCCGCCCACTCGAGCTTCCACCTTGCGAGGGCTGCATCGGCGACCATTCGGCAATAGCCGTCGGGGGTCATGAAGCGGTGCATCTCTCCGGCCGAGGAAATACCGCCGATGCGCGGGGTGCCTTCCATGAAGGCCTGCAGGTCCTGCACTTCTTCCTCGCCGAACGTGTTCAGCCGGCTGCGATTGAACGCAAACTCATAGGCCCGCTCGAAGGACGCCGTGATGTTCGCGAAGAGCGAAAGGTCGACCTTGGAGGTCGCTTCATGGACGTATTCGCCCTTTTCGCCTGGCGGGAAGCCGATAAACGCTTCGGCTTTCTTGGGTCCGGAACTGATCAAGACGTGATCAGCCTCGAAGAGGAAGATCGTCCGGAGCTCATCGAACATTTGCTCTTTTGTGAAACCGGCCAACTTTGTGCTCCATGCAAATATGCATTTCATTTTGAATGGACATGTTTAGCCCGCAGAATCCACCAACGCAAGTCTATTATGTGAATTTATTTTATAAAATGCATATTTTCGTCAGCTCAGCCCAACCTCGGGCGGGCGAGAGTGCCGGAGGAACTCGAAGGCCCTTGTCGTTGTGAAAGGCGGGCCGGCCTTAGCAAGCTGATCGCGGAAGTTGACGAGATCGAGCCGGAATTCCCGGCAGAAACCGACTCGGATAGCCTCGCGCGGGATGCCGGCAGAGATCGCCATGGGCACCGAGCCGAAGCCTAAACCGACCAGGAAAGTGAAGCGCCGGCGTGAGCCGGCCGAGGAGATCGTCGACTACATCGTCGAAATCGAGGACTGGGATTTTTCCTACTGGCTGGCACTAAACACGCTGCGGAACGCGCTCGATCCCTACCATGAACACCGGCAAATCGAATTAAAGGGTCGGATGCTGAGGCCGGCGGGGCTGAAAACCAACCGGGTGGAAGTGTCGCTGTTTCCGTCGATCGGCTTGGAAGAGGAGCGCCGGAAGGATCTCAAGCCAATCGCGGTCGGATCGCTCGAGCTCTATGCTGAGAGGGTCGGCGGGCACGTCGGGATCCCCTTCGATGCGCTGGTCCCGGTCCTGCAGATGCTGATCGCCGGCCGCTTGAAGTTCGTCGTCATGCGAGGCGCGAAATTCCGCTACCGCAGTGCTCGCCTGCAGAGCTACAGCCTGGCTACGAAGCTCGACGAAGACGATCTGGCGTCATTGGAAGCGACGACTTGAAGCGTGGGCGATCATTCCTGCGGCCGCGTCCGCCTGGTCACTCGGCCGAGCGCCGATAAGCGCTTGGCGATCTCGTCCTTGTCATCCATGGAAACGGGCGGCATCTTCGGCGGCGCAACCCTCCCTCTCGGCGCGCCGGCCGGCTTGGTGTTCGGCCCCCCAGCCGGTTTGCGATTTCCGGAGTCGTTGAACATCAACGCAAGCAGGAAACGCACCAGACGCGGCGTCCACTTGGCACCGCTCGCCGTGCGGTGCCCTTCCGCGTTGAGGCGTCGCGCCACATCCAGCGGCTTGCGCGTATGCTCGCGGGCGTAGGTCTTGATGATCGGCTCGAGCTTGCCGAACAGCTCCCCAAGTCCCACCGCATCGGAGTTGAAATGCACCATCTCCGCTTCGGTCATCGGCTCCCGCGAGTCGTCGGCCTCCTTAGAGGAAGCCCGGAGCAGCCGTCGCCCCGTCGGCGGCTCGGACCGTGCCGGGGAGGGCGGAGGAAGCGAGTTCTCTTCCGAAGTTTCCTGAATGACGACCGTACCGCCGATGCGGAACGTAACTGGCCTCAGCGTTTCCCTATGCAGGAACGATACTTCGTCGCCTTTCATGTTGATGAAATCGCCCGGCTCCAGCACGGGGCCTTCGGAGCGGCAGGTGAAGGCGGTCGTCTCTCCCTCGCGAGAATCCAGATACTCCGCGGTGATGACGTTCTCGTCGCCGCTTCTGACCACCTCGATCACGACGAGCAGCGTCCACTCGTCCCCGGCGCGTCGCCCGAAAAGCTTGTTTTCGAACAGGCCGGCTACGTTCGCGGCCGAGATCAATTCCTGCATCGCTCCGCGTGCGCGTCGCTCCGGGTGACGGCTCCTCGGAGCGTAATCCCGCGGAATGTCGGTGCAGGGGTGCTTGGGCCAGGGGGGCCCGAGATGATCGAAGAAGACACGGCTTCCGTGCTCGTTGGCGTAGAAGTAGACGCCAGCGTTGCAGACGGGACACCGCGCATTGGGATTGACGTAGCAACCTGAGGCCGACCGTGCCGACTCCCGCTTTAGGAGGTTCATGGCATCGCGCCGGCGCAGGTCGGACACCAGCCGCGCCCGGTCCGAGTACGACATCCGGCTGTAGTTCACGCACCATCCGCAGGTGCAATCGGCATAGTGGTTGAAACCTGGCAAAACGTTCCCCCGGCCCACTCAATCTTCGCCCTACACCTGTATGAAGATCGACCCCTGCGGGCGAGCGACATACGGCGATAACGCCCCGAGGCTAAGGGCGAAGCCTTCGCTTCCACGGTGGCTGGGAAACGGGGGAGTGAATGCTGCGCGGCTCCCGAGCGCGAACGGTGCCGAGCGGGTAGCTCTCCTTTATCCTCTGGAGCTCGGCCTCTTCTTCGGCGAGAAATTTTGAAAAGCTCCTGTAGCTCTCTTCTGCCTCGCGTTGCTCCTCCTGCCAGCGCGTCAGCTCGATGGGATCCTCGGGCGGGATGAGCCCCATCATTGCCTTTTCTTCTCGTTCTTGGCGGTCCCTCAGCTCTCGCTCACGGGCTTCATGCTCCATTTGCGCGATAGGGCGGAGGATTCGTCCTGTTCTTGGCTTCTCGTTCATCTTACGGCTTTCTCGAGCATTCGAGCCGTCGTTTTCACGACCGAGCTCGTCGAGAACTGTAACGAGTCTCGTCGAAAGGCTATGCCGACCTTCGTCTATGCTGTGCAGGGCTGCCGTCCATCTGTTCCAGGCTGCTGCGCAAGCTCAGGCTGCGGTCTTGTCCGACTCGCCCCACGGCAACCTTGTCGATGGCCGCACGCCCAGACTCGACGGAGCATCGTCATCGTCCGGAACAATACCCGGGGCTTGCGTCCAGCTCGGTCAATCCTACCCGCTCCACCTCCCACCGCAGCCGAACCATGACGAACTCATCATCCTGCCGCGCCGGTAGACCGACCCTGGACTCGTTGAGCGCGGCAAGCGGAACGCCATCGCCATCGAACAGTCTGATCAGAGCCACGCCAGCTTCCGGAAATCACCTTTCGCTGCGGGGGGCTGCATTAGGCCGGTTTCCGAATCGATGATGACTGCGATCGCGACCATGTTTATATCCACGCGGGTCCGCCCCTTCACCAAATCACCCAAACTCGAGCATCATGAAAACGAGCAAGTCGCCACACCAACGGATGGAGACGCTTGAGCGCTGGTCGGCCGGCGCCACCCTCGGAATCCTGGTCGGAATTCTCATCGAGATAGGCGTCCTTTGGAGATACGAATACCATCCGGACCAAGCGAAGTTCTGGCTTTCAATTCTGGCGAACATCCTCATCGGCCTCGGGCTCACGGTGGAGTATTTCTGCATCCGCTGGACGATCATCGCGTCCAAGGAAGCGGAGGCCGAAAATGACGCGAAACTCGCGGCGGCACTCAATCGAGCCGCCTCCGCAGAGGAGGAGCTTTTCGCGTTCCGGACGACCAGGCGGCATGTTATCGGTCCGCAGCAAGCCCAGCTCACGAACCTGATGCGGCCGTTCGCGGGGGCGGTCTTCGACACCGCTATGAGCCATTTCGAGCGGGAAATCGGCGACATTCTATGGGATATCGAAGCAGCGCTCGATGCCGCGGGCTGGCAACAGATCGATTGGGCTGCGCCCGCATACGCCTCCGCGATCCGGCGCAACCTGCGTCCCATTTCCGGATCAGCCTTGGCCCAAAACGTGGAAATAGAAATCGACCCGAGCCAGCGACAAAGCCTCTTGCCCGCAGCGGACGCGCTGATCCGAGCCCTGAACCAAATCGGTATCGACGCCCGCGAGGCTCCCTACACCTCCGTCAATGGGAATCCGCACGCGATACACGTGATGGTCGGCCCGAAAAGATAGCGAAAGCTATCCTCGTCGCCGGAAACGCCCCTTCTAGCGCATAGAACATAATGGGATCATTTAACCCGATTCAATAGTGTCCGTAGACCTATATCATATAGGTATATGTTGATTAGACTTTCGCCGAGGCAATATTCCTGTTATTTCAGAGGGATGTTCCGTTTTGCGATGGATGAAAAGCCGCCATTTAAGGGGAAAAACGGCTGGCAGCCGGTCTCAGACTCTTGCTGCACCTCGCAACCCATGGGACGGTTTGCGGGAGCGCACAACGCACGGGCAGGGTAGTGGCGGACAAAAAGGCGGCCGGAAAGCCGGGGCGGAAGCCGCCGGTAGGCGACAAGAAGCAGTTCTTGTCGACGATGGACCCAGTGGTCATACGGGACATCAAGGTCGCGGCCGCGGAGCTGGAGACAAACGCGTCCCAGGTCCTGGAGACGGCCGCCAAGGAATGGCTCGAGCGGTATCGCGCGGGCAAAAGGTAAGGGGCGGGCCGGGAAAAATGCTTCAGACGGTGAAAGACGCGTGCAAGTTCGATCCGAAGGCGATCGACTACGCACTGAGCGACCAGATCGAGAATCTCGAGGACCTAGTCGGCCACGATACCAACGCTGCCAAGGGCTTCTTCGACAAGACCTACGTCACGGGCGGCATGAAGACTCTGCTGCGGCAAGGGCTGCAGCGGCTCGCCGGCACGTCAGGCCAGGCGGTCTTCGAGCTCAAGCAAGCCATGGGTGGCGGCAAGACCCACTCGATGCTCGCCCTCGGTTACCTGGCCGCGAATCCTTCGCTGTTCTCGCTGGTCGACACCGAGATCACGAAGGGCATCAAGCTGACTTCGGCAGCGAAGGTCGTCGCCATCTCCGGACGGGCGATCTCCCGCGAGAAGCACCTGTGGGGCGACATCGCCGAGCAGCTCGGTAAGGCCGAACAGTTCCTGCCGTTCTACAAGGGGGCGCCCTCGGCGCCGAACGAGAAGGACTGGATCGCACTGATCGGCGAAGAGCCGACGCTGATCCTCCTCGACGAGCTCCCGCCGTACTTCCGCAACGCGATCACTCAGCCCGTCGGAGGCGGCACGCTGGCCGACGTCACGACTTACGCGGTCTCGAACCTGCTCTCGGCGGCGCTGAAGCTGCCCCGCCTCTGCATCGTGATCTCGAACCTCTCCGGCGCCTATGAAGGGGCGACGAAGGACATCACCGCGATGGTTGCGAAGGCGACCCGCGACCTGCAGAATGAGACCGGCCGCCAGGCTAAGGGCATCACACCCGTCGAGCTCGGGTCGGACGAGATCTACAGCATCCTGCGGACGCGTCTGCTGAACGAACAGCCAAATCCCAAGGTGGTAAATTCCGTCGCGACGGCGTTCTCAGACGCCATCTCCGATGCCGTGAAATCGAAGGCGGTCGCCAAGTCGGCGACCCAGATCGCCGACGAGATCGCGGCGAGCTATCCATTCCATCCGTCGTTCAAGCACATTCTGGCGCTGTTCAAGGAAAACGAGCGCTTCCGCCAGACCCGCGGCCTGATGACGATGGCAGCCCTCATGGTGAAATCGGCTCTCGCCCGGTCAACCAACGACGTGTTCTTGGTCGGCTGCCAGCACATCGACCTCTCCAATCCCGACGTGCGCGACGCGGTCACCAACGTCTACGATCTGTCCGGCGCCATCGCCCACGATATCGCGGGCACCGGCGCCGAGCGGGCCCACGCGCAGACCATCGACGACCAAATGGACAATGACTCCGCCAGCCAGGTGGCGCGCCTCGTGCTCATGGCCTCGCTCTCGGAGGCGAACGACGCCGTCAAGGGCCTGACCAAGTCCGAGGTTGTCCAGAATCTCGTCGCGCCGCACCGTTCGCCGATCGAATTTGATGAGGCATTCGAGAAACTGCGCACCGAATGCTGGTACATGCATCGCAAGGAGAACGATGCCTGGTACTTCTCGAAGAACGAGAATCTGAAGAAGAAGATCGAAAAGTATGCGACCACGGCGCCGCAGCCGAAGATCGACACCGAGATGGAGCGTCGCCTCACCATGGTGTTCGAGGCGAAGAGGCGAAACGCCTACTCGACGGTGTTGCCGCTGCCGAAGGTCGAGGACATCAAGACCAACGGCGACCGCATCCTGCTCGTTCTCAGCCCCGACAAGCGCGTCCCGCCTGAGGAGGCCGAGCGCCTGTTCAACGCGATCGCCGAGAAGAACAATTTCTGCGTCGTCACGGGCGACGGCACCGATTTGGCCAAGCTCGAGGACAAGGTCCGCCGCATCTGGGCGACGGCCAAGGTCATGCAGGAGGACGGCGGCGAGCGCTCGCCGAACCTCGCGGAGCTCGAGGAGGAGGCCGAGACCGCCGAGTTCGAATTCAATTCGGCGCTCATCAACCTGTTCAACCGCGTCTACTATCCGGCCAGGTTGCCGAAGGGCGGCGTCGACGGGCTCGCCTACGCCGCCCTCAAGTTGGTCGAACGTCGCAGCAAGGATGGCGGACCCACCACGATCGACGGCGAGGCCGCCGTCGAGGAAGCCTTGAGCGCCACCGGAGCCTCCAAGCTCATTCTGGACCTCACGGCCGAGCAGACGCTGTCCGGGCTGCGGACCAGAGCGGAGGACCAGCTCTGGGGCACCACGGAACGCAAGACGCGCTGGAAGGACGTGGAGGAGCGCGCGATCTGCAACGTTCGCTGGCCGTGGCTGCCGCTGCGCGGGCTCGACGAGATCAAGCGGGCGGCACTCGCCAACGGCCAGTGGCGCGACAACGGCGACGGTTACATCGAGAAAGGGCCGTTCCCCGCCGCCAAGACCTCGGTGAAGGTCCTCACGCGCAACTACGACGACCAGACCGGCGTCGCGACCATCGAGCTGACGGCGACCGACGCCGGTCCAAACGGCAAGATCCACTTCGCGGCGACGTCCGACGTCTCCGCCAAGTCGCCGATCGTCCCCGATCTGATCACGGACCGGGACGAGACCGTGCTCTGGTTCGTCGCCGTGGATCCCGACGGCAAGCACGAAACCGGCGAGCCGGTGAAGTGGACCAACACGCTGACCCTGACCTATGAGCCGAAGGAAGTCATGGGCAAGCGCAGCGTCGCGCTGACGGTGAAGCCGCGGGGCAACATCCGCTGGAATACCGACGGGACCAACGCGCGCGAGGGGAAGCCCTACACCGGGCCGATCCCGATCAACGGCAACGACGAAGTGAAGATCTACGCCTACGCCGAAGACGCGGGTGTGGAAACCCAGAAGATCTTCACCATCAGGCCGGTGAAGGGCGGCGAGGTCCAGATCGACCCGGACAGGCCGGTGGTGATCAAGAAGCGGCTGAAGATCGCCTCGACCAAGGACGTCTTCGTCGTGATCAACGCGCTAAAAGCCGCCCACGGCAAGGTCCGGGGTAGCCTTTCGGCCACCGTTGGTCAGGGCGACGTCAACGCAACGACGCGCTTCGGGCCGAAGACGGAGCTTTCGGCGGAGATCCTGGAAGGCTTTCTCAGTGCCGGCCGTGCCGCCCTCGCCAACGAGTTGGCTGAGGTAGAGGTCGGTTTCTCGGAAGTGCAGTTTTCCACTGGGCGCGAGATGGAGGACTTCATCGCCGCCGTCGGCTGGGAAGTGCAGCCCAACGAGGTTGAACAGCAGTGAACGATCGCAAGACCACCGGCTTCGGCGTGCCCCATGACATCGATCCCCATCACTTCGTGGTGGAGATCCCGGCCGCGCGCGCGAACCCCGTGGTGGTCACCGAGCACTTCGGTCTCGCCGGTGGCACCAATGGTCTGCCCGACGCCGTCGTGCGCTGCAGGTTGCCTCAGGATCACTGGAATGCCGTCCGCAAGGAGCTCGAGCGCGTGCTCAACGAGCGCCTGAAGGAGAAGAAGCTGACCACCGGCCGGTGGAAGAGCGGCAAGAACCAGGTCGAGCGTCTCCTCGGGCGCGAACTCTGCGTCCTGCTCTGGGCGGTCGAGGCGGCGCCGAAGGAGGCAATCCCCAACGCGATCCGCACCTGGAGCGCGCTCAAGCCTGAGGAGCGTTGGTGGCTGTTCGCCATGGCGGCCTCGGTGACCGGTACGTCCGATGACGTCGACGTCGGCTGGCGCAAGGCGATCCGCATTGCCATGACCGAGAACCCCACCGGTGAGGAGGTCGGAGCGATCCGCGCCAAGAACCCTCGCCGCCCCGAGGAACGCCCCACGCTTCCGCTGTTCGAGCGCGTTAAGTGAAGAGTGTCGCCATGGATGCAGTCAGCCCGAAGTCCTCCGTCGTGCCGTTTTCGTTGAAGGACACGCCGTCGCTGATTGAGGGAATCTTCCCCGTTCAGAAGCTCTCCGCTGAAGCGCAAAAGGAACGATTGGGCGCCCAATCTCAGACACTCACGCCGCTGGGTTCATACTGGAAGGGGCGGAAGCCTCTGATTTTGGTGCGAGCGTGCATCATCGCTTCGCTGCTTCCTCCGAGCGGTGATGACGCATTGGATCTCGATATCCTGGAAAAGCTTATCGGACTCCATGATGAGCAGATTTTCGCGAGGCTTCGTGACAATGTGACGGTCGACGAGATTGTTAAGTGGGCCACCCCTGCTCAACGTGCCGTGCTCCTTGATGAAGCGGTCGAGCGCGGTAAATCGGTCGTGACACTCAAGAGAGGAGTTGAGCGGTCGGAGCGGGATCGCGTGAGCGCCGCGATCATCAGCAACATGCCTTACATCACTCGGGTTGAAAAGCTTGCTCGCCCAGAGGAGGTGGACGAAAGTCTGCTTCTCATTCCATATTTGCAGCGAGCAAATGAGCTGTACGGCACAGATGCTAAAAGCCTCCCCGAGCTCGTCGATCAGTTGGGAACCATGCGCTTTGGGCATCGTCCTCGTGTCGGCGATACGTTTTCAGGTGGAGGATCAATTCCATTCGAAGCCGCCCGGATCGGCTGTGACGTGTATGCCTCAGATCTCAATCCGATTGCTTGCATGCTGACTTGGGGCGCCCTCAACATAATTGGAGCCGACCAGTCCGCACGCAAGGAATTTGAGCGGGCTCAAGCGGATCTGATGAGGCGGGTTGATGACGAGGTTACGAAGCTTGGTGTCGAATTTGATAAGCATGGCAACCGAGCTAAGGCATATCTTTACTGCCTGGAAGTGAAATGCCCGCAGACGCAATGGGTAGTCCCGATTGCGCCGACGTGGGTCATTTCGAAAGGACGGCGCACGGTCGGAAAGCTTGTGCCCGACAAGAAAAACAAACGCTTCGACATCGAACTCGTCTTTGAAGCGTCCGATGCTGAAATGAGTGAGGCTGAAAAGGGTACGCTTCGCTCCGGAACGGTCGTCTACACCATCGGGAATGACGAATACCGCACGCCTCTGAAAACGATAAGAGGAGATTACAAAGGACCGGACGGCACGACTGCCAATGGCATCCGCAAGTGGGACAAATCGGACATCAGCTTCAGAGCGAATGACGTCTTCACCGAGCGGCTTTTTGCCGTCCAATGGATTACGAAAGAGACTCTGGAGAGCCCGCGTCAGGAGACGTATCTTGCCGCTCCTACGGAGCTTGATCTGCAGCAAGAGCGCAAGGTACAGGAGTTCGTGAAGCGAAACCTCGCCGACTGGCAGGCCTCTGGATTCGTTCCCGACATGATGATCGAACCAGGTGAAAACACCTCTCAGCCGATTCGGGAGAGAGGGTGGACATACTGGCACCATTTGTTCAGCCCTCGAGAGCTTCTGATCTTCGGCCTTATGCGCAAGCTCGCGAAAGGCAGGGAATACGAGTTTGTTCTCGCAACCATGCTGGCACGTAGCCTCGACTGGAATTCTCGCCTCTGCCGGTGGAGAGGAAGTGTCGGAAAGGAGGCGAACGCCAATACCTTCTCCAACATGGCGTTGAATACGCTGGCGAACACAGTTTCTCGCGGTCTGGCCTCTTTTGGAGGCCTCTCAATTGACGTGAGCAAGGCCCGGCCAATTCGGGGTGAGGCAAAGGTCGCCAATCTTCCGGCCAACGACTTGGCCGTTGACTGCGACATGTTCATCACCGACCCGCCGTATGCGGATGCGGTCAACTATCATGAGATTACCGAATTCTTCATTAGTTGGCTCCGAAAGGGCCCGCCGAAGCCTTTCAATGATTGGATCTGGGATTCCCGAAGGCCGCTCGCCATCAAGGGAGATGGCGAAGAGTTCAGGCACAACATGGTGGCGGCCTACACGGCAATGGCTAACCATATGCCTGAGAACGGCATCCAGATCGTCATGTTCACGCACCAATCCGCGTCGGTGTGGGCCGACATGGCCCAAATTTTTTGGGGCGCCGGGCTCCAAGTGATGGCTGCCTGGTACATTGCAACTGAGACTACGTCAGAGCTCAAGAAGGGCGGCTATGTACAGGGTACGGTCATTCTTGTCCTGAGGAAGCGAAAGGGCGTGGAGACTGGCTATAAGGACGAGATCGTCCAAGAGGTGCGCGCGGAAGTCGCCGAGCAAATCGACACGATGGTGGGCTTGAACCAGACTTTGAAGGGGTCTGGCAGAGCCGAGAATTTGTTCGAGGACGCGGATCTTCAGATGGCGGGCTACGCCGCCGCCCTTCGCGTCTTGACGAGATACGCTAAGATCGACGGCGTCGACATGACGAAGGAGGCGCTCCGGCCGAGGCGCAAAGGCGAGAAGGATATTGTTGGCGAGGTCATCGATTTCTCGGTGCAGGTTGCCAATGAGCATATGGTTCCCGAACACATGCCGTCCAAACTTTGGGAGCGACTGACGGGGCCGGAGCGTTTTTATTTGAAGATGATGGATATCGAGACCACGTCGCTGCGGAAACTCGACAACTACCAGAACTTTGCGAAAGCATTCCGGGTTGCTGACTACGGCGACCTCATGGGCAGTGTCCAGCCGAACAAGGCCCGACTGAAAACCGCGAAGGAGTTCAAGAAGGTCGGCTTCGAGATTCCCGAGTTCGGTCCGTCGGCGACCAGGGCCGTTCTCTACGCTATTTATGAGCTGGAGAACGACGTTGAGGGGGACGAAGTTCTCTCGCACCTGCGGGATATGCTGCCGTCCTACCACCACAAACGCGACGACCTGGCCGCCGTCGCCGAGTACATCGCGCGGAAGCGCGAGAAGGTGGACGAGACAGAATCCCGCGCAGCGCGTATTCTCCACGGACTGATCCGGAACGAACGCCTGGGGTAGTGGAAAGATGGAGATGGAGGTGCCTGGCCGCTCGACCAGCCTTGTCGGGGGCGGCAACCTGCAGCGCTTCTCGTCCCGGCTTCACCGGCTCTCCCACGTCTACCTGAAGGACCAGCTTCAGGGCGCCTCGGAGTATCTCCGGATCGCCGGCTACTTCCGGTCGTCGATCTTCGACCTGATCAACGAGGAAATCGAGACGATCGGCAAGGTCAGAATTGTCTGCAACTCGGACCTCGATCAGTTCGATATCGACGCCGCCCAGAAGGCGCGCGAGCAGCTCCTCAAGGAGAAGTGGAACGAGGTCGACGACGCCGTCGAGAGCTTCTTCCGTCGCCCCCGCTATAAACGGCTCTATGAGATCCTGACGCGTGGCAACGTCGAGATCAGGGTGGTCTCGCGGCGGGACGCCCCCTTCGTCCACGGCAAGGCCGGCGTCATCCGCCGCCCGGACGGCGCCGCGTCGGCCTTCATGGGCAGCCTCAACGAGACCCGGGAAGGCTGGTCGAGCAACTACGAAATGGTCTGGGAGGACACTTCCGCCGACGGCGTGGCCTGGGTGGAGGAGGAGTTCGAGGCCCTCTGGGGACGGGGGAAGCCGCTTCCAGATGCGATCGTCGAGGAGATCGGCCGCAGCGCGCGGCGCGTGGAGGTCCAGCTCGATGACCTGAAGCCAGAGGAGGTGGCCCCGGCCGCTCTCGTCGAAGCGGACATCTACCGGAAGGGCGAAGAGCTCATGCCATGGCAGCGGGCCTTCGTCAGCCTATTTCTGGAGCACAGGGAGACCTACGGCGACGTCAGACTGCTGCTGGCCGACGAGGTCGGGGTCGGGAAGACGCTGTCGCTCGCCGGCGCCGCCCTTGTCTCGGCACTCCTAGGGGACGGGCCCGTGCTGATCCTGTGCCCCGCGACCCTCACCACCCAGTGGCAGATCGAACTCAAGGACAAACTCAACATCCCGTCGGCGGTCTGGTTGTCCTCGGAAAAGGCCTGGCGCTTGGATCCAGACGAGATTCCGATGCCGTCGATCGGTCCGGAGGGTGTGACCAAGTGCCCGCGTCAGATCGCGCTGGTCTCGACGGGCCTGATCTTTCACAGCACCGAGGAGCGCCGGCTGCTGATGTCGAAAGCCTTCGGCATGGTCATCCTGGACGAGGCGCACCGTGCGCGCGGCAAGGACGACATGGATACCGACGAGCGGACGCCGAACAACCTGCTCTCCTTCATGCACGAAATCGCGAAGAGGGCACGCCACGTGCTGCTCGGCACCGCTACCCCGATCCAAACCGACGTGGATGACCTCTGGGATCTCCTGAAGGTCCTCGGCATGGGCGCCGAGTACGTCCTGGGCGATGCCTGGAGCGATTGGCGATCCGCCGAGAAGAGCGTCCCTGTCATCAGTGGCAAGCGGCAAGTCACAGAGGAACGCGAGGCTTGGGGTCTCTTCCGGAACCCGCTCCCCGCAGCGGCCGAGAGCGAGGTAATCTTCGGGCTGATGCGCGACGCGGTCGGCCTCCCCAAGAACCGCTTCGTCTCATCGGTCGCGTTCAGCGACATCGACGACCAGTTCTGCCGTGACCAGTTCATAGACGATGTCCTGACTCCGCGAAGCTCCCTGGGGTTCTTCCAGCGCAACAACCCCGTCGTCCGGCACGTCGTGCTGCGCAAACGGTCGACGCTCGAGGATCTCGGGCTCATCCCCAAGATTCCCGTGGACATCCACCCGCTGCCGGGCGCCCACATGCCGCCGATGTTCGACGGGCTGGGGCTCCGGACTTCGAGCTCATTCGACGCGGCCTACCAGGCCGCGGAGAAGTTCACCCAAGCCCTCAGCAAGAGGAAGAAGTCGGCCGGTTTCATGCGAAGCCTGATGTTGCAGCGGCTGTGCTCCAGCTATGCCAGCGGCCTGGCTACGGCCGAAAAGCTCCTTTCCGGCCGCGTGCTGGACGACGAGGAGATGCAACTGGAGCTCGGCGATGAGAACCTGGATTTCGTGGGCGAGGAGGTCCGGCAGCTTCAGGCGATCATCGACGTCCTGTCGCCGCACCCGACAGACCCGAAGCTCGATGCGGTCCTGCACTATCTTCTGGAGCGACCGGACCCCTGGCTGCCGAAGGGCTGCATCGTCTTCAGTCAGTATTTCGACACGGCGAAATGGGTGGGTGAGGCGCTGACGCAGCGGATCCCGGGCGAGCCGATCGCGGTTTACGCCGGCGCCGGCAAGTCCGGTATGTACATCAGCGGCGAATGGAAAAGCGTTGAGCGCGAGCAGATCAAGCGCGCCGTGAGGGACCGGACGATCAGGCTGGTGGTTGCGACCGACGCGGCTTGCGAAGGCCTAAACCTGCAGACGCTCGGCACCCTCATCAACATCGACCTGCCATGGAATCCTTCGCGGCTGGAGCAGCGGATCGGCCGCATCAAGCGCTTCGGGCAGCGTCGGGATCGCGTCGACATGCTCAACCTGCTCTACCACGGCGTCGCGCAGCAGACGGTCGACGAGAAGGTCTACGCCAAGCTCTCCGAGCGAATGCGGAACCGCTTCGACATATTCGGTACGCTACCGGACGTCATCGACGACGACTGGATCGAAGATGAGGAAGAGCTTGAGGAGCGACTCAGGGAATACACGGAGCGCCGAACCAGGGCGAACGCGTTTGACCTCAGGTACGCTGGCGACGTGACGCCGAAGGGCGACCGATGGGAGCTTTGCGAGAAAGTCTTGGCTCGCCACGACGTGAAGCAGCGGCTGTCGCGGGGGTGGGGCGAGCGGGAGCGTTCTGAGCAGTAGGAGCTGGCATGACAACCTGGGGAGAGCCATGAGCAGGAAGGGGCACTACAGCGGAGGCAGCACGATCATTCACCCAAGGAATTCATCTTGGTTCGGCAAGAAGCTGCCCAAATGGGCCAAACAAAAGCAAACTGCTAGGGCTCCCAACCCACCGTTGTCACTGGTGGAGAGAGCCGCTCTTCAGGCGTTGAAGCAAGACAGCGAGTCCGGCAGCAGGATAGTCCGGAATGGTGAGAATCAGGGGTCTAGGCGAACACACAAGGCCAATGCCTCCAATCCAAAGCCCTTAGTCATCAAGCCGGAGGAGTCACGGCCCAATCGAGGGGTCACCGAAGTCCAACAGGCGCAGCGGAAGGGGCGATCAAGGAAGGTTACCGTCGCATTCGCGCCGAAGGTCCGTCCGAAGCCTCGCTGAACCGCCCGTCCTCTCGTCAGACTGCCGGGATTTCGGCGCATCTTTGGCGAGCGTAGTCCCAAGCGGAAAACTTGATCGTTGCATCCCCCGGGCCGTCCGGGACGATAAAGGGGTCCTCACCGAACAACGTGTAGCTCTCGAAGAGGGCATCAGCCGTCATCCCCGGCTTGAAGGCGTCGGTGAGGTACTCGTCCACTATTGATCGACAGGCGGCGACTGCTTCCTCGGGCGTGGCGAAGACGCCGTGCTTAACGCGCTCGGATTCGTCTTGATAGTGGAAGTTGTCGTCGATGAGAACTTGGTAGCGCATCTGATTTCCGTTGCGAAGCGGTCTAGCGACGGCGGTACGACCAGGAGGTATCTTGCTCCTCCATCATATCGCCGTCCGTAAAGGTCAGCAGCGTCAGTATCTCGTTGTTCGGCAGCGGAAACGTGTGCTCCAGCAATTCATATCGTTCCGCCTCCCGGCGGTCGAACCATGCGTCGGCGCCTATTTTGCGGGGATGGGTCTGCTCGACTCTGGATCCGAACAACGTGTCGAACGCATAGCTGTCACGATCTAGGTCGTCTTGAGGAAACCAGCGGTCCGGCACGCATGGGGGGCGCAAGAACCATCGCCTTCCCTTTTCGCCGTGACACACCAGCATGGCGTGGAAACGGTTACTCTGGATCAAACGGATTGCCGTGGCTGTCCTACTCGCCTTGAAGGCATTGGCAATCTCGGTGACCGTCTTCAGGTTCAACGCCCTGAACTGCGTCAAGATCGGCATCAAGATATAGCCCGGGAGGAGCAGCTCCGAGGCAAATTGGTCCGCAACGAACTCCGGACTGAAAGCGCCCTTTCTGAAGCCGCCAAAGCTGCCGATATCGGTCGCTCGGCAGACGAGAAGCTGACCGCGATGATGGGTCCAATGCCCGATTTCATGCGCTACGGAGAAGCGTTGGCGCCGGGGCATTTTGGTGCAGTCGACCGTGATGATCGCCCTGTCTGCGCAACCGCAGATTCTGGCCTCGCAAGACTTCAGAGGCCTGTATTTGACTTTGGCGCCAAGGCTCCAGGCTACAGCCTCTAAATCGATATCCTGCGGCTCTTCGATTCCAAGAGATCGCAGTAAGCGCTCTGGCGCCGAGTAGCTCATCCAGAATTCTCGTCGTTCTCTGTTCTTTTTATGGCGCCTAGTTCGATGAAATCTTCCAGTATTCCATCGTCATCCTCAACCTCGCCAGATTGATTACGCGCGGCCATTGTCAATTTGCTTGCTGCGTCACGATTTCGCGAAAGTATTCCCTGCAACTCGGAGCGTGCCGCCTTGGCGTTGATGGGCACCACCCTTCTTTTTGCGTCGGACGCCATCTCCTCGCGAATGCGCTGAAGCTTGACCTTTCCCGCTGCGAGCACCGCTCGCTCAAATGCTTCTCGGCCGGTCGCCCCGACCGCGGCAACGTCGATGCCATCTTCCATCGCTTCGGCGAGCAACTCGTCATCTGAGATGGCGAACAGATCGTTCATGACCAGGTCGTCCATGCGGGCCAACTTAGCCTTGGCTTTGTTGTTAATGCCGTCATCGGACATGGGGATTCCTTTCGGCATAGCTGTTCAGTCGCCGTCTGAGGAGCCGGCGTTTCGAATCGAACTCCTTTTCCGAAAGACCGAGAAGCTCACGAAGTTCCTGGCCTTCCATTCCCTCCAGAGAACCCTCGAACAGGGTCTCGCACGTCGTGTCGCCGTCGAACAGCGCGATCACCTCAGCAAGGAGCTTCTGGGCCTCCAGCGTGGAGGCCGCCGGGTCACTCGGCCTGCTGATGTCGATAAGCCCGGCTGGGCTGCTCTGCTCCGCCTCAATCGCGTCCGTCAGCGGAGCGTGGCCGTCGAGTTCGTTGCGTTCCGACGCGATGCTGCGGATCGCGTTGCCGAGGAACGTCGGTACTGCGACATGCCTCGGGCACTTGCGGTCCCCAGCCAGGCTACGCATCAGGGCTTCGTTCTGAAGCTCTTCCCAGTCGCGCCCGCAGCGTTTGGCGAAATACATGGCGGCTTTCTTGACCCGTAACCAGTCCAGATCGCTAAAGGCGGAGATGACGAGCCGGATCTCGTCCGGCGAAAGGATTTCGCCGGCGACATCGGTTTCGCCGTCATTAGCGTCCTGCGGAGCCGAAGTCGGCATTTGGGTTCCTGCGATCGACATTGGCTTAGGCGCAGCGAAAGGCGTGACGCGGACAAAGATTCTCTATGTCAGAGACGAAGAATCGGCTGTCCGCGTCACGCCGGTCGGCGCGCCTAAGGAGATGATGCCACATCTCTAACCCCCGGCAAGGCCGGACAGGAGCTCAAATGACTGCCAAGATGACGTTTTTCCCGATCGGCAATGCCGACACCACCCTGATCGACCTGGCCAACGGCCAGACTGTGTTGGTCGATTACGCCAACATGCGGACCCCGGGTGATGATTCCGACCCGCGGTGCGATCTGCCGGCCGTTTTGAAGCAGGCGCTCGATGACGCGGGGCGCGACTACTACGATGTCGCTTGCTTCACCCACCTCGACACCGATCACATCAAGGGGGCGTCCGAATTCTTCTGGTTTCGTCACGGGGCCAAATACCAGTCCAAAGATCGCATAAAGATGAACGAAATGTGGGTCCCCGCCGCAGTGATCACCGAAGAAGGCTGCGACGGCGACGCGCGCATCATCCGCCAGGAAGCGCGATACCGGCTTGAGAAGGGCAAGGGTATCAAGGTCTTCTCCCGTCCGGAGCGCCTGCACGACTTCCTTGCAGCCCGCGGTCTGAAGGTGGCGGACCGTGCACACTGCATCGTCGATGCCGGCCAGCTTGTGCCCGGCTTCAGCAAGGCCGGCAGCGCCAAGGCCGAGTTCTTCGTGCACTCGCCGTTTGCATGGCGGGTCAACGAGCGCGAAGTCGAAGACCGCAACCAGGACTCGATCGTTTTCCAGGTGACGTTCAACGAGGGCGGCAACGACACCTATGCGATCTGCGGCTCCGACGTCGACTACGACACGCTGTCGAAGATCGTTCAGACCACCAAACGGCATGGGCACGAAAGCCGGTTGCTGTGGGACATCCTGAAGCTCTTTCATCACTGCTCCTATCTGTCGCTGAGCTCCGATCGCGGGGTCGACGAAACGGTCCCAGTGCCAGACGTGCAGTGGTTGTTCGAAACGCAGGGGCGGGATGTTTGCGTCATCGTCTCGCCGAGCGACCCGATCCCCACGAAAGGGTCCAAGGAAGACGAGAGCGTGCAGCCGCCCCACCGCCAGGCGGCGAACTATTACCGTCGGGTGCTCGACGCCAAGGACGGCGAGTTCAAGGTCACCATGGAGAGTCCGAACAGGACTTCGCCCAAGCCGATCGTGATCGAAATCACCAGCCGAGGGATCCGGCTCGAAGTTGTGGCGCCGACGGTCATCGGGACGATCACATCCACCTCGGCCCGGGCCGGCTGACATGCTGCATCCTTGGCTGCAAAACTGGGGAGAGCCGTGCGACCCCCCGGCTCTCCAAAACACCCTGGCCGTTAGCCTGGTGGGATTTGCCGCTGGGTACGCAGAGGGTGTCGCCGAGATCGTCGGAGCACGCCGCAATGGCCCCTCCGAGCTTCTGGTGGTTGCCGTCCAGACCGGCCGGCCGCAGCGCCCGGCCTATCCCCTGCTCAAGGTGGAGACGGTCGGGGTCCTGTTCCCCGGTGAGGGCGTCGCGCCCATCGTGCTCGCGCTGAGGTCCGATTTTCCCGACACCCCGCACCAAAATTGGGTCCCTGCGGAAATTCCCGCCTGCATCTGCATCGATGACCGTCCCTGGGTGGAGGCAAGGCAGACCTACACCTCCGGTCAACTGCTTTTCAGGATCGTCAGTTGGTTCAAGCGCGCCGGAATGGGCGAGCTCCACGACGTCGGCCGCGCTCCGGACCCATTCTTCACCGGGCAATGCTTCGAGCTCATCGTGCCGCGGGCGGTATTGACGCCGACGGCGGCGGAACAGCCCGACCTGGTCGGCTTCATCAACTCGATGCGCGGGCGACCGGTCGTGATAGCGCAGGTCTATTCGCCGGAGCGCCACAAGGCGGTCCAGAGCGGCGGCATCGTCGTGAGCTCATATTCTCTTCCCGCGCAGCACATGCGACGGCTCCGACACGTTCCGGCCAATCTCGCGGAGCTCTGCGCCGAGCTCTCGGGCCAGGGAATCGATCTCGCCGCGGATCTGTCCGCCAAGATCGACGTGTGGGCTGGCATAGACAGGCGTGACGCTTTCCGCCTCGCGTCGCAGCTCGCCGTGGTCGTCACCGTTCCCATGCTGGACCCCAACAGCGGCGAGATCAGCCGCGCCGACCACGTTGCGCTGGTGACGCAACGGTCCGTGGGGGTGATCGGCGTGGCTCTTGGGCGCCTGTATGGGAATGAATCCGAAGTGGGCAATCCTGCCGGCTTCGTCCGTCGAATACCCCCGGCGGCAGCGAACGAAGAGATGCTCCGGTCGATACCGCTTCTGACCGCGTCTGTGCACGCGGAGTTTGACCAACAGTTGGCTGCGACGATGTCGGGTCTGGGAGAACCAGATATCCGCAAGGCCGTCATGGTCGGCGCAGGAGCGATCGGTTCGGGCTTGTCCGAAATGCTGGTCCGCGAGGGGCGGTTCGCCTGGACCATTGTGGACTCCGACCACCTGCTGCCGCACAATCTCGCCCGCCACACCCTGGGTCTTAATTCATACGGAGCCTTCAAAGCACAGCATGTCGCTGGACGCCTGGAATCGATAAGAGCGGGTATCGGCACCAAGGCCATCGTCGCAGATTTCCTGGAGCCGCACGAAGCCGAACTGACCCAGGCGCTCGAGGCGACCGACGTCATCATCGACACCTCCGCCTCGGTTCCGGTGGCGCGGGCCATCTCGGACCTCGGCGTGAACGCGCGTCGTGCGAGCGCGTTCTTCAATCCCGCAGGCAATGCGTCGGTTTTGATGGTTCAGGACCGCGCGGGCGAGTTCGATTTGCGTGCCCTAGAGGCCGCCTACTATGGCGAGGTCCTGACGAATCCGAATCTGGTCGATCATCTTGCTCAGTCCGCGAGCACGATCGTCTATGCGGGAGCCTGCCGTTCGGTGACGAACCGCATTCCGGCATCGCGCGCGGCCACCTTGACCGGGCTGACCGCGACGGCCCTCTCGACCGTCCTGGACCGAGATGACGCACTGATGCGCATTTGGTCCATGTCCGAAACTGGCACGGTCCATGTCGCAACGCCGGTTCTCGAGCCGCCGACGCGACATCGCTCGCTCTGGGACGTGTACGTCAGCCCCAAGGTCGAGCGCCGGCTCATGGAGATGCGCGCGGCGAAGCTCCCCAGCGAGACGGGCGGCGTGCTGATGGGCGTCATCGACGTCTTCGCCAAGCGTATCGACGTGGTGGATGCGTGGGACGCGCCGCGAGGCAGCCGCGGGTCGCCAGCGTTTTTCGAGAGGGGTACCGGCGGCCTCAAGGAGCGGGTCTTCGCGGCCATGGCGCAGACGCTTGATCAGGTGCGCTACATCGGAGAATGGCATTCTCATCCCCGCGACTACCCGACGGATCCCAGCGATGTCGATCTGACGCAGATCCTGTGGCTGACCAAGAGCCTCGCCTCTGACGGCTGCCCGGCATTGATGATCATCGTCGGGGATGACGGGATCCGCGTCTGCATGGGGGCGACGCTCGAAGCGCTCGAAGCCGAGTTGAGCAGGCGCAATGGCTGAGGTCACGATCTCCACACCCGTCGGCGCTGACGCGGCCGGCCCCGACTTCCTCGGGGCCGGCAAGTTGGAGGACGGCATCGGGCTCTGCCTATCCGGTGGCGGATTCCGAGCCATGTTGTTTCATCTCGGCGCCTTCGTGCGTCTGAACGAACTCGGGTTGCTGCCGCGCCTCGTTCGCATCGCCAGCGTCTCCGGCGGGTCGATCGCAGCCGGTGCGTTGGCGGTCGCCTGGAAGCGCCTGAACTTCGACGAGGCGGGCGTGGCGGTCAATCTGGACCAGCTCGTTGCCGCTCCACTGATCGCGCTCGCTCAAAAGCGAGTCGACGTTCCAGCGATCGGCGCTGGGCTTCTACCCTTCTTGAGTGCGGCGAACCTGGCTGCGCGGGTCTACGATAGGTCGCTCTTCCATGAGGCAACCCTTCAGGACCTGCCGGATTCACCGCGATTCTCGTTCACCGCAACCAGCCTCCAAACCGGCACGCTGTGGCGCTTTGCGAAGGAATACGCCGCCGATTGGAGAGTGGGGCGGTGGGACAAACCCAGCCTGAAGGTCTCGATAGCGGTGGGGGCTTCGGCAGCGTTTCCGCCATATCTGTCTCCACTCTACGTAAAACCGCCACAGGATCTGATCGTTGCGACTGAAGGGGCCGATCTTTCCGGAGAGAATTTCTCTCGAAGCCTTTGCCTGACGGACGGAGGAATCTACGACAATCTCGGGCTCGAGCCGGTCTGGAAGCGGTATCGCACAATTCTGGTCAGCGATGGCGGGGCGCTGACTTCCGGCCTACCTTCGCCGAGATCCAATTGGCTGTCGCAAGCCGTCCGCACGACGAACATCGCGCTCCAGCAGGGCATCAACATGAGGAGGCGTATGCTGCGCGGACTTCACGCCAGTGGCGCCCGAAACGTCGTTTACTGGGGTATCAACGATCCGGTCGCCGCTTACAACGTCGGCAATCCTCTAGATTTCACCAAGGCCGACAGTGACATAGCCGCGGCCGCGCCAACCAGGCTCACGCGGTATCCGACCGATACTCAAAAGCTGATCGTGCGCGCCGGGTATGCGCATGCGGATGCGGCGCTTCGCGCCAGCTCTTTGAGAGACTTGATGACCCATTCAGCCGATTTCAGTAGACTGATGGCGATAACCTCCGCAATTGGTGCCTCGTCACCATCGCTAGGAACCAAAAAGGGTGATCGGCCGCGCTATGCTTCAGAGGCTCGGCCAGCACATGGCAACGAAGTCGATTGACCTAGGCTTTTTTCGAAGTCGGCGACGCCACAAGCGCCGTCGCCTCCGAGATGCGGCGCGTCTGCTTTCTCAGCTCCTCCGTCCCAATGTCGACGGCGATCGCCGCCAAACGGTAGGTGCCCCCAATCATGCGGATGACTTCGTCGGGTGTGATTTCATCCTTGCTGCGCGGCGCGATCGGTGGGGCGCCGACGACCACTCCGGTCTTAACGTCAGTGCACAAGGCTCTTGCCGACTCTTGTGCATCCTCGGGGTCCAAAATCGCGATATCGCAATCCCGGTAGGGTGATTGAGGGGCGCTGACGCGCATCGGGGCAGTGGCCATGGTCTCTCCAGGCGCCCACCTCGGGACGAGCGACGTCGTCCCCTGTAGGCAAGGGTGTTATCGCGGGCAGGTGTGCTCGCGTGTTTTCGGTGAGATCAGAAGATGGTCCTGAATCTGCGCTGAAGCGCGCGGTCCCTAGATTAAGGACTGTACGGGACCTGGTGCGGGACGTGCGAAGAGGGCGTGAATGGTGATGCTCATAAACTGATGATAATTCGAATCCTTGAATCGTCCGTCCGGGAGATTGCTAAATTTTGACTGATCGGATTTCGATTGTAGTCCGCTGTGCGCGGGCGCCGGCCTAGGTTCGCCGTGGATGTCGGCTCGGCGATTCTCGCCGTCCCCTCGGAGCGAAGGAGATCGCCACGATGGTTGAGGAGCCGAAGTCATTGAAAGCTGTGAAGCGAAAGCGGCGCCGCAAGCGGATCGAGGAGATCGTCGACTACCTCGTCGAGATCGACGGCTGGGATTGGGGTTACTCGTTTTCGCTAAACAGCGAGCGGCAGCCGATCGATCCCTACCACGAATTCCGCCACCTGCAGGTGAAGGGCCGGCTGAGGACGCCGGCGGGCCTGAGGACCGACAGGGTCGAGATCTCGCTCTTGCCATCTCCCGAGCTTGTGGAAGAGAAGCGCAAGGAGCTGGCGCCGATCGCGCTGGGCTCGCTCAGCCTCGGTCCGGACGGCGTGCTGGGAAACATCGGCATTCCCTGGGATGCCCTGACGCCGATCCTGCAGATGCTGATCGCCGGCCGCTTCAAGTTCGTCCTGATGCGCGGCACGCGGTTTCGGCACCGGAGCGCGAAACTGAACAGCCTACGGCTCGAGACCAAGCTGACCGAGGACGATCCGTTGCCGGAAGAGTGGGCGGGCGGCGTCCCTGCCGCGAGCCCTCAGGCTTCGCCTGGTCCGGAGAAGATCGATGCCGGCGGCGTCGTGCGCGGTGTTGGCAAGGGACGCTCGGTCGCAGCGGGGCGGGAGGTCTGACCGCCCTTCGCGTCGTATCGCTTGGCGAGGTCGAGCAGGCGCCGCCTGGTGAACGGGTCGGCCTTCTCGGCGATGTTTCGGACCCGATGGGCGAGACCCTGATAGAATTCCTGCTCCATGACGCCACCCCGCAGCACGCTGAACCGGCGCAGTTGAGTATTCCACGTCCGGCAAGTCAAGGTGAGGGCGGTCGCCCCGTCGGCCCCTCGGCAGGTGGACGTCAGGCGGACGCCGCCCTCCGGAGAGCGTCCCGTCCGCGGCAAAGGTCATCGACCTTCGCCCGCATCCGCGTGAGCAAGAACTCGGCCGAGGGGGTCGCGACGCCGGCCCGCTGCAGCATCTGGATCTCGCGTTCCTAAGCGCGGATCTGCCCACGCATGCGGGCGATCTCGTTGCGGACCAGTCGAGCTTCATAGGACGCTGAGATCGTCCGGCACGTCGCCGAACTTCCGGATCAGCTTGGCGTCGCTGAAGTCGCCGCTGGAGGGATCCCCCGTCCGCGAGAACGCGATGGCGCCGGCGTGGCCAGGCTTCCGGGACAGGGCCTCGGCCCGCAAGACCGCGGCGTTGGCGCTCAGGCATTCCGCCGGCTCGCCGGCAGCCACGCCGTCGTCGGAGAAAACGAACGGTAGAGCGACGTAGTAGGTCAAGTCAGTCATTTGGGTCACCCCCTCTGTTCGCGCGTCCTGGAAGCCGTCCCCGGGCGTAGCCCGTCGAGACCTTCTTCCGGAGCCCGTCGAGCTGGGCCTCGAGAAAGTCGTTGGCCACGATGAGCGCCTTCACCGCCTCTCGGGCATCGCCGCCGCAGGTCGTGATCGCCTGGTCGGCGGCCGCTTCCAGGTCTCGGACGATGGGCTCTGTCTGGTCGGAGGCAGCTTTCATTCAATTATGTTCCTGTTTCGTTCTAAAGGAGACAAGAGGCCCTCTCCCGAACTCCCATGGCGCGGCAGTCGACGCCGGATGAATCTCGGGGATGGCGACTGGCGTGTCGGAACCAGCCACCCTCGTTCGTCTTGAATCCAGGCCGCCTCGAACCGGAGTTCTGCGTACATGGCCCCCCGAGCCAACTGGAAAGGCTTCCTGCGTCTGTCCCTCGTCACTTGTCCCGTGGCGCTCTATCCGGCCACGTCCGAGTCCGAGAAGATCTCGTTCAACCAGCTGAACCGGCAGACCGGCCACCGGATCAAGTACCTCAAGGTCGATGCCGACACCGGCGACGAGGTGCCGAACGAGGACATCGTCAAGGGCTACCAGCTCGAGAAGGACCAGTTCATCGAGGTGACGAAGGACGAGCTCGAGGAGATCGCGCCGGAGTCGACGCGCACCATCGAGATCGACGAGTTCGTCGACAGGTCCGACATCGACCCACGCTACCTGATCCGGTCCTATTACCTGCGTCCGGACGGCAAGGTCGGCCACGACGCCTTCGCCGTGATCCGGGAGACCATCCGCGAGATGGACAAGGTCGCCATCGGGCGGGTCGTGCTGACCAACCGCGAGCACATCATCGCGCTGGAGCCGATGGACAAGGGCCTCGTTGGCACGCTGCTCCGCTACCCGTACGAGGTGCGCAGCGAGGCTGAGTATTTCGACGAGATCCAGGACGTGAAGGTCACGAAGGACATGCTGGACCTCGCCAAGCACATCGTGAATCAGAAAGCGGGTCGCTTCGATCCTGAGAAATTCGAGGATCACTACGAGAGTGCGCTCGTCGAACTCATCAACCAGAAACGCGCCGGCAAGGTCATCCGTCCGAAAGAGCGGCCGAAGGGCGAGAACGTCGTCGATCTGATGGACGCGTTGCGCAAGAGCGTGGGCGGCGCTACGGCGGAGACGGCGGCGCAGAAGAGGCCCGCCAAGAAGCCTAAGAAGGCGTCGGGCGGTCAGAAGGAAATGCTGATGTCGATCGCCGGCAAGAAGCCGGCGAAGGAGGCCGCCGCGAAGAAGCAGGCGGCTGGGGTGCGGCGGAAATCGGCGTAGAACGCGGGCTCGCTCCGCCGGCCGCTCTCTTTTGATCGAACGCGCAGATCCGACGGTTCCGTTGATCTTCTGTGCGATATGTTCAATAGTTCGCCCAGACCAAGGAAGCAGCGGGGCTGGCCGTGGCCGAACTAGGATTGCCCGAGACGCAATATGCGCAGAGCGGCGATTTTAGCATCGCCTACCAGGTAATGGGTAACGGGCCGATCCGGGTAATGGAGCGTTTTTGGGGAACGTCTTCGCGAGTGATGCCTCGAATCCGGAGGCTGTCGCGCGCATCGCCAAGTTCGAGAAGCTGGCGAGCAGTCCGGGCGCCATCAAGGCCTACATCATCTCGAACCGCCGGATAGACGTCACCGGCATTCTTCCGTGCGTCCGGGCCCCCACGCTGGTACTGCACAGGGCGACTGACAAGCAGGTGCCGGTCGCCCTGGGCCGACGCATGGCGGAGGAAATCCCCGGTGCGAAGTACATCGAATATCCGACCGGAGATCACGCGTTTTGGACCGGAGATAACGAGACGGTGGTCGGCGATATCGAGGAGTTCATCACGGGGCATCGTGATGCCGGAGACACTGACCTGGATCGGATTCTCGCAACCGTCATGTTCACGGACATCGTCGATTCCACGCGACAGGCCGCCGAGATCGGCGACCAGCGGTGGCGGAGCCGTTTGGATCAGCACGACGAGCTCGCGCGTCAATTCATTGAGCGGCACCGAGGCAATCTGGTCAAGACCACCGGTGATGGCGTGCTCGCGACCTTCGACGGGCCGGGCCGGGCCATCCGCTGCGCCCTGTCGTTCAGCAATGCTGCGCGCCAGATCGGTTTGCCGGTGCGGGCTGGTCTGCATACCGGAGAGATCGAGGTGCGGGGGAGTGACATCGGCGGCATCGCGGTTCATGCCGCGGCCCGCGTCATGTCGCAATCCGGGCCTGACGAGGTTCTGGTCTCGCGTGTGGTGACCGATCTCGTCGCCAGCGCCGGGCTGCGCTTCAGCGAGCGCGGTTCATATGAGCTCAAGGGATTGCCGGGCAGGTGGGACTTGTTCGCGGCCAACGGCTAGGCTCGGAAGAGGATTGCCGTCCCGATCTTGTAGGCAAATTGCGCTCGTCTCCTGGCTCGCGGTCGCGCCCTTCAGCAGTCCAGCTCGTCTCCGGATCGGCACTCGGGGCAGGTGTCACCGATCGAATCCAGCACATCCCGGATCTCAGCGACGGCCCCATCTGGTGAGACGTCCGGCGGTGGGTCCCGACGGGCGATGCTAAGGGCTCGTTCGCGGGCGTGCGGGTCGGCTCGGTCCCGCATCCAACCGTGCTCCTCGCATTGGCGGATGGCGCCCGCCTCTTGCAGCACCGAGATGGCCCAGCCGCGCAGCGTCCGGAACGCGGGTCGCCTTTCCTTCAACATTAGCATCGCAATAGCTCCTGCCGAGGCGAATCCTTCCGCCGCCTCGTCGTTCCCGGCGATTAGCGCGGGCCAGGGATTCGCAATTGGGGGACCAAGTCTTGTCCACGTGTTCCGCCCCTGTGCACAAGGTCAATCAGGCGGCCAAAGCGGGATCTTCTTTGTCGCCTGTCGCCACGATCTTCAGCGCTCCGTCAGGGAGTGGACGCTGCAGGGCCTTGGCCTCGTCCCACGGGGCGCGCATCCAGACGTCGTATTCCTCCGTCATAGTGAGGATCACCGGCATGGCTTTCGGGTGGACCCGCTTCACCTCCTCATTGGGCTCGCACGTCAGAAAGCCGAAGACGTCCGCGGTGATCTCGCCTTCCTTCGCCTTGCGGACGCTGGTCCATTTCGTCCAGAGGCCTGCGAACGCGACCAGGGGGCGGCCTTCATCGGGAGCGAACCAGACCGGCACCTTCTTGCCGTCAATGGTGTCGTACTCCGAGAACGAGGTGAATGGCACCAAGCAGCGGTGCTCCGGCCCAAGCCAGCGCTTCCAATGCGCGCTGCTGACGTTGCGGATATTGGTGGTGCCGCCGTCCGGCTCCATCCGGAGCAGCTCCTTGAAGGCTACTGTCTTGCCCTTGGCCTCCAGCTTTTCGGCCCGCTTCTTAGTGGCGTCCAATAGAGCTTTCGAGGAGGATGGCATGCCCCACCGCGCCATGACGATTTCGCGGCCGTCGGCGACATTGCGTACGATCGGCGCGGGATAGTCCGGGAAGATGCCCGGCAGCGATGGCAGGTTGCCGACCTGGCTGTTCAGCGCGCCAAATAGGCGCCGGATCGCGTCGACGTTCTTGGTCATCGAGTAGAGATTGCACATCAGCCGGTCCTGCTCGGTCGCATCCAGGCGGCAACGGGGCGAGTATCACGCGCCATCAAGTGCCGTTCACCTTAATGGTGGGCCTTTCGGCGTCCGAGACGCGAGCCACGAATGAATTTTCACCCCTCGCCCAAAGGTCGATAATTCCGGGATCTTTCCTGATGGCTGCGACCGTTGAAATGAGATCGACATCATCATGCTGAAGGCCAAGATCCTTGAGCATGCCGTTCACGCCACCACGCACTGCGCATCCCATGATCTGCGGCATTCCGTGAGACACGGGTCTTACCTCTCCATTGCCGTGGACTGCCGAATCGAAAGCAGCCTTACAGTTCGCTGCATCAGGAGCAAAATAGCTGCGGCACGCCAGTGGGCGCACCTCATAAATTGAGCAGCTTCCGGTCGCATCGAGCAGCGGACAAGGCTTGCCCGTTTTGGCCCGCGCAAGGTCATCTAGGTTGGCCATCTCCTCCGCGCATTGGTCGAGGATGTCACCTTGCTTGTTTCCCGAGAGGCCCATCTCAACGGCAATCAAAATGGCTTCAGCTATGGAAACTTCGACGTTCTGATGGCAGCAGAATGAGCAGCCTTGGCGACAAGCGATTTGAAGAGAACTTGCGATGTCGCCGTTGAGAGAATCCGCTTGCCCGTATGCGCGATGCTTTGTTAAGCCGAGGATTGCGTTGACCTTTCCGTCGGGGTCCTGCGCTATCAATCTGCGGGCGACTTCAACCAGATCCATCCGGACGCGACCGGCGGTGATGAGCGCCGTCCGGATGACATTCTGATCACCGTCCAGCGGAAACATGGCTGGTACCGGCACGCCGATATCTTGCATAAGCGCTGCAGCGGCTTTGTCAGATTTTGCGGCCTTTCGCCGCTTCGCCTCACCCATTCCAACCTCCGAGTTTCGTCAATAAGCACAGGCGAGCCCGTGTCACAGTCGACTAGCGCCTTAGTGTGGCCCCGGGTCAGGATCATCAGGTCACGGATTTTCTGGTCCTGCGAGAACATCTGTCGCTGTCCATCGACCATCCGCTTCGACAGCCACATATTCTCTGTCCCACACTCCCCATTTCTGAGGCATCGCGATCTCGGCTCTAGGATTGTGGACCAGGGTCAAAGGGCGCTGGTCGCGAGACATGTTTCCAATGCTAACACGTGACCAAATTATTCCTGAGATATGTCCGAAGGGGCCGTCAAGAAAGGCTGTGCGCGGGATCGGGTCGCCCTCACGGGCGATCTCGAGCGAAGTCTCAAATCCCTGACCGACTTGCTCGCCGGTCGCTCTATCAATCGAGACGTATTCCGCGCCGATCGGGAATACAGATGAAAGAACGAGCGGAAGCCGATTATCCTGAATTTGGACGCCAAATCTGCCGCCACCGATGGCAACCATCCGGACATCATCTTTGCCGATCACGCCCTCTTTAAGATATCGCGTGATGACGTTGCTCTTCGTCCAAAGCGCGCTGGTGATGCGCAGCTGTGCCTGTCGAACTGGAACAGGGGCAAAGCCTCCACCTTCATTGAGAGGCTTCAGCTCAGTTACGCGATCAGGGCCTGGTACGCCCCGATCAGGCGCAATCGCTTCGATCCAGAGTTTTTTGCCACCTTCGAGCACGCAGATGTCAGGTTGGCCGCCTCTCAGCAACCGCTCGCTTGTCGGGAGGAGCTGTTTCCCAGCTTTCAGTAGCGAGCAGCCGATGTACATCTCCCAAAAGCGGCCGTCCGGATCCCGAGCAAATCCGTCCTTGAAATCGGGATCAGCGTAGGGGGCGTAAGTCGTCCAAAGTTCGTCTATTTGGGAAACGAGTTCCTTTTCAGCGGCAAACTCCGCACGGCATAGGTTCTTGTACCCCAGATGAAGGTTTTCCCCGTCAACATCAAACAAAGTGGCCATTCTGTTGATCCGCTGAAGGCGTAACGCCGCGCGACCCCGACGCCGCTAGGTAAACGAATTGCTTAAAATGCAAAGGCGCGGTCAACTATAAGACGCGCCAAGTTCACGTACCTCGATCTATCTCAGGTAGCAAGCCGGTGAGTCAGGGTTGTGCGTTATTTGAGTCAGACAAATGCGTTGTAGAGTCAGTGAAATGCGTTACCCGACAGAAGCCAACCGCCCTAGATATCGATCGTCGCGCTGAGCGAGTGTTCCTGGATGAAGTCGCGGCGCGGCTCGACCACGTCACCCATCAGCTTGGTGAAGATGTCGTCGGCCTCGTCGACCTCCTTGACCTTCACCTGGAGCAGCGACCGCGCGTCGGTGTCGAGCGTGGTCTCCCAGAGCTGCTCCGGATTCATCTCGCCGAGACCTTTGTAGCGCTGGAGCGTGACGCCCTTGCGACCGGCGTCGGTGACGGCCTCGAACAGGTCGACCGGGCCGTAGACCATGTGCTCGACGTCCTTGCGCCTCAGCTTGCCGGGGCGGGCATAAACGTCCTGGAGCTTCACGGTGTATTCGTCGAGCTTGCGCGCCTCGAGCGAGCCGAGAAAGGCGTCGTCGATGACGGCGGCTTCCTTGACGCCGCGCACCGTGCGCTCGAACCGGAAGCCCTGACCTTCCACGTACTGGCCGATCCAGCCGCGCTCGACCTCCTCGGACTGATTGTCGAGGCGGCCGGCGATATATTGCGCTGCCGCCGCAGCTTTCTCCGGATCGCCGTAGATCGCCTTGTTCAGCACGCCGGTGATCGCGGCCTGCTCGATCACCTTGCGATTGTAGCGGCTGTGCAAATTGCGCAAAACACTGCGGACGACGCGGGCATCCTCGACCAGCGAACGCAGGTCGCGGCCGGTGCGGTCGCCGCCGGCGCCGGGAAGGAATACGCAGTCGTCGAGGCCGGTGTCGATCAGATAGTCTTCCAGTGCCCGCTCGTCCTTCAGGTACTGCTCGGACTTGCCTCTGCTGACCTTATAGAGCGGCGGCTGGGCGATATAGAGATAGCCGCCGTCGATGATCTCACGCATCTGGCGGTAGAAGAAGGTGAGCAGCAGCGTGCGGATGTGAGCGCCGTCGACGTCGGCGTCCGTCATCACGATGATCTTGTGATAGCGCAGCTTCTCGATCGAGAATTCGTCGCTGATGCCGGTGCCGAGCGCGGTGATCAACGTGCCGATCTGCTCCGAGGAGAGCATCTTGTCGGGCCGCACGCGTTCGACGTTGAGGATCTTGCCGCGCAGCGGCAGCACCGCCTGGAATTCGCGGTTGCGGCCCTGCTTGGCGCTGCCGCCTGCCGAGTCGCCCTCGACGATGAACAGTTCGGATTTGGCCGGATCCTTTTCCTGGCAGTCGGCGAGCTTGCCCGGCAGCGAGGAGACGGAAAGCGGGCTCTTGCGGGTCAGCTCGCGCGCTTTTCGCGCGGCTTCGCGCGCCGCCGCGGCCTGGATCACCTTGCCGACGATCATCTTGGCTTCGCTCGGGTGCTCCTCGAACCAGGTCTGGAGCGCCTCGTTGAGGACGTTCTCGACCACGGGACGCACTTCCGAGGACACCAGCTTGTCCTTGGTCTGCGACGAGAATTTCGGATCGGGCACCTTCACCGACAGCACGGCGGTAAGGCCTTCGCGGCAATCGTCGCCCGTCAGCGCGATCTTTTCCTTCTTGGCGTTGGCCTCGGCATAGCCGTTGACCTGGCGCGTCAGCGCGCCGCGGAAACCGGCGAGATGCGTGCCGCCGTCGCGTTGCGGGATGTTGTTGGTGAAGCACAGCACGTTCTCGTGGTAGCTGTCGTTCCACCACAGCGCGGCCTCGACGCCGATGCCGTTGGCTTCCGCGCGCACCATGATCGGGGCCGGCACGATCGGGCTCTTGTTGCGGTCGAGGTATTTGACGAACTCCTCGACGCCGCCGGAATAGTGCATCTCCTCGCGCCTCTCGACCGCATGACGCATGTCGGAGAGGATGATGTTGACGCCGGAATTGAGGAAAGCGAGCTCGCGCAGGCGGTGCTCGAGCGTGGCAAAATCGTATTCGACGTTCTTGAACGTCTCGGTCGAGGCCAGGAACGTCACCTCGGTGCCGCGCCTGCCGGGCGCATCGCCGACCACCTTCAGCGGTGCGACGGCATCGCCATGGGCGAACTCGATATAGTGCTCCTTGTTGTCGCGCCAGATGCGCAGGCCCAGCTTGCTGGACAGCGCGTTGACGACGGAGACGCCGACGCCGTGCAGGCCGCCGGAGACCTTGTAGGAGTTCTGGTCGAACTTACCGCCGGCGTGCAGCTGGGTCATGATGACCTCGGCCGCCGAGATGCCTTCGCCCTTGTGGATGTCGACGGGAATGCCGCGGCCGTCGTCGCGCACGGTGACGGAATTGTCGGAATTGAGGATCACTTCGACGCGCGTGGCATGGCCTGCGAGCGCTTCGTCGATCGCGTTGTCGACGACCTCGTAGACCATGTGGTGCAGGCCCGAGCCGTCGTCGGTGTCGCCGATATACATGCCCGGGCGCTTGCGGACGGCGTCCAGACCCTTGAGCACGCGGATCGATTCCGCGCCGTATTCGCTCGCGGTAGAGGGCTCGTTTTCGGCAGCAGGCTGCCGAGCAGGTTCTGTCATGAGAGGCCTTCGAGATGTCGCCCGAATCAGCGGCTCAAAAGGCGCTGATTTGCGGGGCTATTTGTGCCATGAAAGACCGCTTGCGCCTAGCGCAAAGTATCTCCCGGCAACCCTTTGAACAGATAGGGTTTTTAGGCCGCTTTTCAAGGCTTTTGGAGGGCGATTTCCGGCACTGCAAAAAGCGCGATTCGAGGGGCCGTTTCGGGCGTTGCAAGACGTGGATTTTGCGGGGGCGGGAAGTGGTTCCGAACAGTCTTGGCCGTGACATGCGGAGGCGTTCCGCAGGCCCGGCCGTGCGCTACGCCGTGCTGGAAGGCGGTGCGCCTCAGTACATCTGAAGCGGGAGCACGTCTCCGCCTGGCCCCACCAGGAGGCCCCAGGCCTCGCCGGCCGCAACGGTCAGCGCTTCGGTGCGGGCCCGGCGTCCGGGCAGGCGCAGCGCGTAAAGGTACTTGCCGGGCGGCAGGTCGAGCATCGGGCCCTTCGGCGATTGCGGGCCGCCGGCGCCGGCCGCGATCTTCACCGTCTGCTTGTTGATCGTCAGCGAGGCCTCGTTCGGTCCCATATTTCCGAGCATAAGCCGCGCCTGGCCTGCTTTCGGCACGATGTCGGCCTTGGCCGCGGCATCCGAATTCTTCTGCGCCAGATTGACCGTGGTCTCGCCCTTGGCGCGACCGAGCTTGAGCACGGCCGGGCCTTGCGGCGAGGTGAAGTCGATCTGTGCGCGTTCTGCGGACACGGTCGCGCCATCGGTCTTCTCCTGCCAGCCGAGCTTGGACAGCTCCGCACGGTAGAAGGCGAGGACGTCGCCGAGCGGGGCGGGAATGCTGGCCGCCAACTCGCGGCGGAACGGCATCTCGCTGCCCGGCATCTTGGTGGTGGCCAGCGATTTCGACGAACGCTGCGTCGGCACCGGCAGTGGGGAGTCAGGATCGGGCTTGAGCGGCTCGGAGGATCTGGCCTGCAGCTCCGCGCTCGCCGCTGGCCTGGCCGCTTCCGTCACCAGGCCAGATCCGTCGGCGCGGACCTTCACCTTCGGGCCCATCTGCATCACGGTCATCGAGATCGACTTGCCGCCCCTGGAGAATGCCATCACCGCCATGTTGGGCTGGTTGATGACGGAGGGCTGCTCCTTCCAGCCCGCAGTCTTCAGCGTCGTGCGGTAGAACGTGCTGAGCGCCTTTACGGTCGAGGACGAAGAGAATTCCAGCCGGCCGTCGCCACCCTCGAACGTCACGGCCTCGGCAGTCGCGGGCAGCGGCACCGGCGTCTTGCTGTCGGCGAGCGCATTGAGCGGCGCATCGGATAGGGCGACAGCCTGCGCCTTGCGCCTGGCCTCATCAGCGGCAATGAGCTGCTGAGCCGCACCCAACGCATCGCCAAGGAACTTCTCGTCGGCCTCCTTCTTCGCCCTGGCGCGGCCGGCAAGCGCCGATTCCTTCACCTGCGCGGTCAGGCTGATCATCGTGAAATCGTATTTGCGGCCGAGTCGCAGCACGCCGTTTTCCTCCGCCGAGGAAATCCTGATCGCGACCTCGTCGCCGGGGGCGAGGGGCGCGCTGCCATCCTCCTGCCAGCCGCGCGCGGCGAGCTCGCGATGATAGAAGGCGAGCACGGCAGGCAGCTCGGCCATCGCCGCTGCCGCCATCTCGCGCTTGTTGGAGCTCGCGCTGCCCAGGCTCCGCGCGGATTTGGTCGGCTTGGGCCGCGGCAGGCCGGCCATGTCGTCGTCGGCCTGAAGTACCTCCGGCTGCGCGAACGGCGCCACCCGGATCTCGACATTGGTGCGGCCGTCGTCGCGGCGTGTCAGGGTCAGCATGACCGGCTTCTGCTTGTAGAACTGCGTCGTGTCGCCGTCGGGATGGTCGTAGAAGACGCGTACGCCGTTCGGGACGGTCTCGGCGAGATCGGCGTTCGGCCAGCGCGCCGCCGTCTCTGGCGTGAGCTTCCGCCAGCCCATCGTTGCCATCTCCTTGGCGAAGAAGGCCGAGGTCGCCTCGAGCGCGCCGGGCGCGATGCAGCCGAGATAGGGCCGGGTCTCGTCGAACACGAGTTCGGTCGCGCCGTCCGGAAACGGCACATTGGAATAGATCCGGTTCGGCGTGTAGGACACGACGGACTGGCCGCGGGCCTGCGTGAAGGAGGCACGGAGCCCCTGCGGTCCCTTCTTGAAGTTCAGCGCGGAGTTCTTCTCGTCCAGCGGATACACATAGGGCACCCAGCCGTCCGCGCTCAGCAGCTTCCTCGTGGCTTCCGACGTGGCTGCCACCCCGGTCGGCACGGCGTACGTCGCACGGTAGGTGTCCGGGCGCGAAGTGTCCTCCACCGCGCCGTCCATCCGCGGCAAGGCATGGACGTCGACGATGCCCTCGTCGGCTGCGCTCGCGGGACGTGGAGCGCTCACCATTGCGATGACGCACGCAAGCAGCAGCCATCTTGCCGGGACTTGCGCCCCGCGCCGGATCATCGGCATCGTCAAAGCTCCCGGATCTTGGCGCGTCGTCATGCTCGCGCAATTGCAGGCTGCGACACCGTCGGCGCGGCCTCAGACGAGAAGTCGCGGCAGGAACCGGTCAGGTTCAACAGGCGCAGTGGGCGAACAGCAGACACGGTTCAATACAGCTGGAGCGGCGGCCACGTCTCTCCGTCGCGCCCGACCGTGAGCTCCCAGGCATCGCCAGCTGCGACGGTGAGCACGCTCGTCGTGGCCGGACGGCCCGGCGCGCCCAGCCTGTAGGCGTATTTGCCGGGTACGAGGTCCAGCGCGACGGCGTTCGCGCCGGCTGGTCGCGGGATGCTCCGCTCGTTGATCTCGAGCACGGCTTCGCTCTCGCCGATGTTGCTGAACACCAGCTTCGCCTGGCCGGGTTCGGGCAGGACGTTCGCCCGGGACGCGACATTCGAATTCTTCTGCGCGAGACGGACCGCGGTGCTGCCGCCGTTGCGTTCGAGCTCCAGCGTTGCCGGTCCGATCGGGGAGACGAAGGCGAGGCGCGCGCGATCGGCGGTGACCTCGGCGTCATCCTGCCGTTCCTGCCAGCCGAGCTTTCGAAGCTCGGCTCGATAGAAGGCGAGGACGTCACTGAGCGCTGCGGGCACGCGGGCTTCGAGCCTGGTCCGGAGCGGAGCTTCGATGCCGGGCATCACGGTGGTGTGGATCCCACGATAAGTGTAGCGGGTCGGTGCGGGCAGCTTGGCAGCGGGATCCAGCGTGAGCGCGGCCGAGAACAACGGCGGCAGGTTCGACACGAAGGCGCCGGCGCCTGCCGCGAGCAGGCAGCTCGCGACGAGAGCGAGGCCGCACGCAACAAGCTGCCATCGTGCCGGAGCTTGCGCCCCACGCTCCACCGTCGCCATGCTCTTGCTCCAAAGGATATCGCGCGTGTCTGAAATCCTGCGCGATGGCGGCGTCCAGCAGCCACAAGCAGCTAGTCGCTGATGGAAACGGGCGGGTTCAATGTGGCGGCCTAGCTTCGGGCCGAGACTCGTCCGCTCTCGACGTCAAAGACTTCGCCGCCCGCGCCGATCTCGGTGAAGGCGGCAGGATCCGCACCGGTCAGCCACACCTGCGCGCCGAGCTTCTTCAGCTCTTCGAACAGTGCCGCACGGCGGTTCGGATCGAGATGCGCAACCACCTCGTCGAGCAGCAGCAGCGGCACGATGCCGGTCATCTCGGCGACCAGCGTCGCATGCGCGAGCACGAGCCCGATCAGGAGCGCCTTCTGCTCGCCGGTCGAGGCATCGCGCGCCGGCATGCTCTTGGGCGCATAGATGACCTGCAGATCGGTGAGATGCGGGCCGTCGGTGGTGCGGCCGGCAATCGCATCGCGCGGGCGGTTGTCGCGCAGGATCTGGCGGTAGCGGTCCTCGACCGAGGTCGCGGTCTCCTCGAGCAGCGCGTTCTCCATCCAGCCGTCGAGCGCGATTTGCGCCGAGGGGAAGGCGGATTCCTGCGCGCGCGCGTTGAGCATGCCGGTGAGCCTTGCTGCGGTCTGGCCGCGGGTTGCCGCGACCGCGACCGCAAGCTCAGCCGTCTCGCGCTCGATCGCGTCACACCAATGGTCGTCGTAGTTGCGCGTCTCCAGCAGGCGGTTGCGCGAACGCAGCGAGCGCTCGAGTGCGTTGATGCGGCTGGAATGCTCGCTGTCGATGGCGAGCACCAGGCGGTCGAAGAAGCGCCGCCGCTCGGAGGCTGCACCCATGAACAACCCGTCCATCGCCGGCGTCAGCCACACCATGCGGATGTGATCGCCGAAGGCGCTGGCCGAACCGACCGGCTCGCGGTCGATGCGGCAGCGCCGGCTGACGGACGCGTCGGGGCGCGGCGCGTCGATGCCGGTGCCGAGCGTCGCCAGCCCCAGCGCGCCCTCGACCTGCGCCGACACCGCCCAGGAGCCGTCGCCCTGGTTGTCGGCGACGTCCTCCAGCGTCGCCCGCCGCAGGCCGCGTCCCGGCGACAGGAACGAGATCGCCTCGATGCAATTGGTCTTGCCCGCCCCGTTCGGCCCGACCAGCGCCACCATGTCAGCCGCCGTCTCGAGCCCCGCGGCCCGATAATTGCGAAAATGCGTCAGCGTCAGGCGATGAATGCGGGAGGGGGTCATGTTACTTCTGTCATTGCCGGGCTTGACCCGGCAACCCATCGCCCGCTTCAGCGGGCAATTTCATCATATAGGTCTTGCCACGCGGGATTGCCCTTCACGATCAAATCGATCTTCCACTCGCGCGACCAGTGCTTCATGTTCTGTTCGCGTTGGAGGGCAGCGGCGATCGTGTCGTGTGCCTCGAAATAGACCAGGGTCTTCACCCCATAGCGTTTGGTGAAACCGTCTGCCAGCCCTTCGCGGTGCTCATAAACGCGTCTAACTAGATTGTTGGTGACGCCGATATAGAGTGTTCCACCGGGTTTGCTGGCGAGGATGTACACCCAATAAGTCATCTTGTTTGATGGATGGCCGGGTCAAGCCCGGCCATGACGAGAAGAGAAAAAGCCCCTCACACCCGCATCGGCATCAGCACGTACAGGGCGCTCTTGTCGTCGCGGTCCTGCACCAGGGTCGGCGAGCCGGGGTCGGCGAGCTTCAGGGTTGCGACGTCGCCTTCGATCTGGGCGGCGATATCGAGGAGATAGCGGGAGTTGAATCCGATATCGAGGGCGTCGGAGGCGTATTCGACCTCCAGCTCTTCGGTCGCGCTGCCGGAATCCGGATTGGTCACCGACAGCACCAGCTTGCCGGGCGACAGCGACAGCTTCACCGCCCGCCCGCGCTCGCTGGAGATCGTCGAGACGCGGTCGACCGCGTTCTCGAAATCCTTCTTGTCGACGACGAGCTCCTTGTCGTTGCCTTGCGGGATGACGCGGCCGTAGTCGGGGAAGGTGCCGTCGATCAGCTTCGAGGTCAGCACCACATTGCCGATGGTGAAGCGGATCTTGGCCTGCGACAGCTCGATCGTCATTTCGGCCTCGCTGTCCTCGATCAGGCGCTGCACCTCGCCGACGGTCTTGCGCGGCACGATGACGCCGGGCATGCCCTCGGCGCCCTTGGGCTGCACCAGGTCGAGCTGGGCGAGGCGGTGGCCGTCGGTGGCGACGCCGCGCAGGGTGGCGGCCTTGGGCGTGCCGGCGGCGTGCAGATAGATGCCGTTGAGATAGTAGCGCGTCTCCTCGGTCGAGATCGCGAACTGGGTGCGGTCGATCAGCCGCTTGACGTCCTTGGCGGGGAGCGAGAAGGAGTGCGACATGTCGCCGGCGGCCAGATCCGGGAAATCGTTCTCCGGCAGCGTCTGCAGCGTGAAGCGCGAGCGGCCGGCGCGGATCGCCAGCACGGCGCGGTCGCCGTCGGCCTCCAGCACGATCTGCGAGCCATCGGGCAGCTTGCGCACGATGTCGTAGAACATGTGCGCCGGGACGGTGGTGGAACCGGCAGTGGCGGTTTCCGCCGGCAGCGTCTCCGTCACCTCGAGGTCGAGGTCGGTCGCTTTCAGCGACAATTTAGCGTTCTCGGCGCGGACCAGCACGTTGCCGAGGATGGGAATCGTGTTGCGGCGCTCGACCACGCGGTGGACATGGCCCAGCGACTTCAGGAGTTGCGCGCGTTCGACCGTAACCTTCATTGCACTACTCGCCCGATCCCCAAGGAAAACACAGCGTTGAGAAGGCCGGGCGGCGGGACGCGCGCCACGGCACCGAAGACCCCGAAAAGCCGGATCAACCCCCCGATATGACCAAAGCCGTCAGGGTCGCGCAAGGTGGCCCGGATGGCCCCCGGATTCAAGGGATTGCGGCCAGTTCCCCACGATTTACCGTCCCAGAACGAAGACCGCCGCCCAGGCAAGGCCGGGGCGGCGGGAGCAGGGCGGGAGCCTAGGCCTTCATTCTTGGAGCTGGCGCTTCAGCGACTCGACCTCTTCCGACAGCGCGGTGTCCTTGGAGACCAGCGCCTCGATCTTGCGCACGGCGTGCAGCACGGTGGTGTGGTCCCGTCCGCCGAAGCGGCGGCCGATCTCGGGCAGCGAGCGCAGGGTCAGCGTCTTGGCGAGATACATCGCCACCTGGCGCGGGCGGACCACGTTGGCGGTGCGGCGCGAGGACAGCAGGTCGGAGCGGCTGACATTATACTGCCGCGCCACCACGCGCTGGATGTCCTCGATCTTGATCCGCTTCGGCTCCTGCGGCCGCACCAGGTCGCGCACCTCGTGCTCCGCCATCTCCAGCGTCACCGGCCGGTTGTTGAGCTTGGAATGCGCGAGCAGACGGTTGATCGCGCCTTCGAGGTCGCGGCCGTTATGAGTGATGGTGCGCGCCAGATAATGCAGCACCTCCTCGGGCACCTCGAACGTCGCATGATGGGCCCGGGCAGCCGCGACACGCGACTTGAGGATGCCGTGGCGCAGCTCCTCGCCGAGCGAGCCCATTTCGACCACGAGCCCGCCGGCCAGTCGCGAACGCACGCGGTCATCGAGGCTTTCGAGGTCGGACGGCGGACGGTCGGCTGCGATCACGACCTGGCGGCCGGCGTCGATCAGCGCGTTCAGCGTGTGACAGAACTCGGCCTGCGTCGACTTGCCCTGGAGAAACTGGAGATCGTCGATCACGAGCACGTCGATGCCGCGCAGCGCTTCCTTGAAGGCCAGCGCCGTCTGCGTCTTCAGCGCGGCGACGAAGCCGTACATGAATTTTTCGGCGGTGAGATAAAGCACCTTGCGCTCGTTGCCGGAATTGCCGGCCCAGGTCACCGCCTGGAGCAGATGCGTCTTGCCGAGGCCGACGCCGGCATGGATGTAGAGCGGGTTGAACATCACGGGATCGCCGCGGCGACCTTCGGCGACCTGGCGTGCGGCCGCATGCGCCAGCGTGTTGGAGCGGCCGACGACGAAGCTCGCGAAGGTCAGGCGCGGATCGAGCGGCGAGCCGCCGAGCGCGTCGTGATTGGCCGAGACCGGCGCGGTCGCGGTCGAGCGCAGCTCCGGCGTCGGCGCGCGGCGCGCCTCGATCGGCGCGGGCGCTTCCTTCGCCTGCACCACCGGGCGCACGGCGGAACGAACGGTGAGGTCGATGCGATGCACTTCCGGCATCTCGGCCTGCCAGCACGACAGCACGCGCTCGGCATAGTGCGCCTGGATCCAGCTCTTCAGGAAACGCGTCGGCACCGACAGCCGCACGCTCTCGTCCTGCACGCCTTCCAGATCCATGCGTGCAAACCAGCTCGTGTAAACGTCCTCGCCAACGCTCGAGCGCAGCCGACCCTTCACGCGTGACCAGCGATCCTGTTCCATTGTCATCGTCAGAAAACTTCTCTTGAGAGATTTAGTTTCGTTGTGAGCGCCACGCAGGGTTCCTGCCACGGTCCCTGAATTGGCGCGACCTCAAGCGAGTCCATCGTCAGGCATGGCTCGACCGTTCGGCGCGGACGCCGCAGGTCAGATCAGCGATGTCTGGGGATGGAGGGGTCGCGAGGTCAGCGCGTACTCGGCGCTCTGTCACACGCGGGAGGCTGGATATCCGACGGAGCTAGAACGGCATCATTGGAATGGGAAACTTGCTTCAATACCGCGTTGAGTCCGTAAGACATGATACCTCCCCGTCCTGCCGTGATCACTCACGACAAGGTCCTGCGTGTCCTGAAGACAACCGCGCCGTACTCCTGTCGCGGATGCCTGCCCAATGTACTGGTCGTCCGCTCGACGTCGCCACCTTGCGCGCGCCGGGGTAGCATTGCGATGTCTCTCATACTGCGCCGGGCGCGAGCGGGAAGATCCCGCCTGGAGACATTCAGACAAACAGCTACCATTCCCATATTACTATGGGTTTCGAACCGACATCGCTTTTTGAAGCGTCGCCTACGTGCACACCGCCGCCGATTTGCACGTTCGCCCCGTTTCCTAAACCGCACTGGTCTGAAGATCGTGGGCGCCGCGGACGACTTAAGGAATACACTAAGCGGAAAGACTCGCAACGGAATTGATTCACACTTGAGGCGTCAAAAAACTTGACCTCGGTTAACGCCGCGCGCGACTTGTTCACAGGCTCCGAAGCAAGTTTTTGAATCCGTGCACAGAATCGAGACTGTCTCGCATCGTGTGACATTTCTCGACCACCGCCAAATTTTTTTTACAAATTCGTCACGCACGCTACGCGCGAGCGAATTTTCCAAATGCTTGTCGCTGCTATGTTGATAAGTGATTATTGGTGCACCGCTTTTCGAGACTGGTTTTGCAGGGTAACTCCAAGGCCGCGCGCCCCAGTGAATCTACGGTATGCAGGCCTCTCCTCCGTCGCCGATTCAATTCGAGCCCGCCGCGCAGGGGTTTTTGCAACGCGGTGAAGCCTCCGCCGTTGCAGGACATCGGCAATCAAAACGGCGGGACGAAAAATAACGCTGGCGATGCAAATCGTCCAACATCCGACCTCGCGTGACCGCTTGCGTGAATATGACAGTCAACAAAAAAGCCCGGCGCGATGCCGGGCTGTTTGACGCGCTGACCGGGTCGACCGATCAGATGGTGTCGCGAGATTACTTCGCGAGCTTGGCGATCTGCGCGGTGAGGCGCGAGACTTTGCGGCTGGCGTTGTTCTTGTGAATGATGTTGCGCTGGGCGGCGCGCATCAGAGCGGGCTCGGCAGTCGCGAGGGCCTTCACGGCAGCGGCGCGATCGCCGGTCTTGATGGCTTCCTCGACGGTGCGCACGGCGCCGCGCATCTGAGTGCGGCGCGACTTGTTGACGGCAGTGCGGCGGGCGATCTTGCGCGTCGCTTTCTTGGCGGAAGTGGTATTGGCCATGGTCTCAATATCCTTTGCGGGTACCGGTCGCGTCTTGGTCGGGTAGCGCCGGCTTGCTTGACCGCGTAATCGACGCTCGGATTTAGGGTGTTCGGTTGCTGGGCCGTTCCCGGAACATGAGCGACGGCCTTGCGGCCGTCTCCGAGGCTCCAAAGAGTCTTCAAGCTCGAGAGAGAGTCTTCAAGCTCAAGGTGCCTGCAACTGCTCAAAGAACAGCGGCGGCAGGATTGCGCCCACCGCCAATTGGCGCCCTTATAGAGAGGGTCTGTGGCACCGTCAACGCTTTCGGGAGCCGGGTATCCGGTCTTTGATGGCCTGGATGGAGCCGTAACGCCCTGAAGAGGTTGAATTTCTGCCGTCGCCCGGCTATTGGCTGGCAACGTTCTAAGAGGTCGTCCGGTCGGACGGCCATCGTAGGTGTGGCATGATCCGCGGCTTTTTCCGACTGATTGGGCTGTTGTTGCTCGCCGGCGGGTTCATCTTCATGGTCTATGATGGAGCCCGCTGGGTGGCCGACCAGACCCTCAGGTTCACCCGGTTCGGCCAGTTCTGGAACGACATCAATCAGGCCAGCCAGTCGGCCTTCCGCACCTGGGTCGAGGCCAAGGCGCCCTGGCTCTGGACCTCGGTGATCCGCCTGGTACTGGATCAGCCGGTCTTCGCCGTGCTCGGCATTCTGGGCATTCTCCTGATGATCCTGTTCCGCCCGCGCAAGCCGTTGATCGGCTATTCCCGGGATTGAGCGCGCGCGAGCCGCGTTGCGGAGCTGCGTCTTACCCTCCCCTCGAGGCAGGGCAATCGCATCTGAAAGTTGCAGAGGTCGTCATGCCCGGGCTTGTCCCGGGCATCCACGTTCTTTGTGCTGCGTGGATAGGCGTGGATGGCCGGGACAAGCCCGGCCATGACGGCTGCGGAGACAGCCGGTGCCCTGGCCACATCTCGTATGCCCCTCCAGGGGAGGGTGGCATCGTCATCCCCCCACTCAACGCTTTGTTAACCATAACCGGTGCATCACTGGAGCCGTCTCGTTTCGAGGGATAGGTCCGGTGCCGGTTGCACGCGCGTTTCGATGGTCGATCTTGGCAGCGTCCCTGGCAGCGTCCGCCGCGCTTGCCCTTGGCGGCTGCATGCAGACCGCCGGTCCCGTCGCAGTGATGCAGCCCCGTCCCGATCTCGACTCCATGGCCTATGGCCAGCCCTACAGTGCGCCGCAGCCGGTCGTCGTCGCCAACAACGGCGGCGGCGCCATCGCGGCGTTGAGCAACTCCTTTGCCTCGTCGCCCGCGCCCATGCCGGTCGGCTACGCCGCGCCGATGACGGTGCGCAATGGCGCCTCCTATCATCTCGACGCCGGCGACAAGCTTCGCGTCGTGGTCTACGGCCAGGAAGGTCTCACCAACAGCTATTCGATCGACGCCGGCGGCTCCATCACCATGCCGCTGATCGGCGCCGTGTCGGCGCGCGGCCGCACCACCGCAGGTCTGGCCGGCGAGATCGCCGCGCGCCTGCGCAACGGCTATATCCGCGAGCCGTCCGTAGCGGTCGAGATCGAGACTTATCGCCCGTTCTTCATTCTCGGCGAGGTCCTCGCGCCCGGCCAATATCCTTACGTGCCGAACATGACGGTCGAGAGCGCGGTCGCCATTGCCGGCGGCTTCTCGCCGCGCGCCAAGCGCGACGTGGTCACCGTCACGCACACCGAGAACGGCGGCTCCATGCGCGCCGTGGTGCCGCTCGGCACGCCCCTGAATCCCGGCGACACCGTGTTCGTCGGCGAGCGCTGGTTCTAGGGCCACAGCCGCTCCCTTTCTTAGTCATTCCGGGGCGCGCCGAAAAGTTGCGAGCCCGGAATGACGGCGGAATCTCACCTTCGAAAATCCAGCCGCCCGTTCGGAAAACATCCGTCGATTCTGTCAGCATCGACCACGCGCCCGACCCAGGGCCGGGTGATCGCCGGTGTGGTCAGATTGATGTATTTTCCGAGCAGGCGATCTAAGCCGTCGCGCGCCGCGTCGATCAATCCGTGTCGGCGGCCATTGTCCCAGTCGAAGCGCAGATAGATCCGGCCGCCCGCGACGCGGATCTCCGCGCGGCCCTGCTTCCACTTGTCCGGCGTATCGCCAGCGATAGTGGGATCGGCGCCGCCATTCCAGCGGCTCAGCCAGGCGCCCTCGAGCGGATCGGAGGGCGTCGCGACGGGTGCCCATGCCGGTGCGTTGACGTCGGCGGCATCGCCGGACAGTAAAGCGGTTGCGGCATAATCCTTCACCTCGGAATCATCGGGGGACGGGACGTCCAAGGTTCCGAAAGGATTGCGGATGTTGAGATGCGTGATGGCTTGCTGCATGCCGAATCTCCCGGCGTGAGTTGGCTTGATCAGCCTGCTCTATCGCCGGGCGGTGCAATGCAGCCACCCGATTCCTGCTCTGAGGGTGACGCAGCCCTCTCCCCCTTCATTCCGGGCGCGCGATAGCGCGAGCCCGGAATCCATTCCACGACCACCTCTGACGCCCGATGGATTCCGGGTTCGACGCTGACGCGTCGCCCCGGAATGACGGTGGAGAGGGGCCCACGCTCTACATCAAATGCTTCGCGAAGAACGCCATGCTGCGCGGCCAGGCGATATCGGCGCTGGCCTTGTCGTAGCTGGCGCGCTCGTCGCAATGGAAGCCGTGCTGGGCGCCCGGATAGATGTGGACTTCGACCTCGGGCCGCTTGTCCCTGATGGTCTCGACGTCGGCGAGCGGAATGCCGGCATCCTTCTCGCCGAAATGCAGCTGGGTCGGCACCTTCGGTGTCTCGTCGGCGAAGCGCACGACGGCACCGCCGTAATAGCCGATCGCGGCCTTCAGGCCGGTCAATCGCGTCGCCGCGACGAAAGCGACGCTGCCGCCTAAGCAAAAGCCGATGATACCGACGGGCCCGACGCTCTTCACCGCATCGATCGCAGCTTGCGTGTCGCGCAGCATCGCGGCCCAGTCCGGGTTGGCCACGAACTTGCGCGCCTCCGCGATCTCGTCGGGCGAATAGCCCGACTGGAAGTTCGGTGCGGTCCGATCGAAGATCGACGGCGCGATCGCGACATAGCCTTCCCCGGCAAGGCGGTCGCAGACCGAGCGGATGTGGTGATTGACCCCAAAGATCTCCTGGATCACCACCACCGCGCCCTTCGGCGTGCCGGCGGGGTCAGCGCGATAGGCGCCGAGCTGGAAATTGTCCGAGGCCGTCAGCTTGATGTCCTGTCCCACGTGGGTTGTCCTTCTTGGTTGTCGATCCGAAATTCTCCCCTCATCCTGAGGAGCGCGCACCTGCGCGCGTCTGGAAGGATGAAAGGCCGAGATGCAGCAGCCGCGCCTGCATCCTTCGAGACGCTTGCTATGCAAGCTCCTCAGGATGAGGGGTAACACCTCACTCCCACATCCAGTTCTCGCCGTAATCCTCCTTCCATCCTGCCAGCCGCCCGTGACGGAATTGCAGGAACAGGCGGTGACGGTAGGGGATCAGTCCGCTGCCGCCGATGTTGCGCAAAGCCAGATAGATCTCGTTGCCCGGACGTCCCCGGACATATCGCAGCGGCTGGCCGAGGGCGCGCGCGGTCTGCTCCGCATCCATCCCGAAGGCGAGCGGCGTGTTGTTCGACAAGGTCGCGACGAAGGGCTGGCGCGGCGGCACGGTGCCGAACGGTTCGGCCTGCGCAGATATCGACAGCAGCATCGCGCCCGCGGCCAGCATCATCAGCTTCATCGCCTACGTCCTTGCTTGATCGACCTGTGCCGGCAAGTTCTTCAGGAAAGGCCCGACCGCGTCAACAAAAGCCTTGGGCTGATCGATGTTGACGGCGTGTCCGGCGGCGGGGATCACGACCTTTTGTGCGCCGGGGATCTTTGCTGCCATGTAGTCGGACGCGGCGAGGAAAGGCGTGTCGTCGGCGCCGACCACAATCAGGCTGGGCACCTTGATGTCGGGCAATAGCTCGATCACGCGCGCATCGCGCTGGGTCAGCATGCCGCGCGCGGCAAGCGCCAGCCCTCTGGCGTTGCGATGGCTGGCGGTGGCGCGCTCGCGCGTGGCCGATTTCAGCACGCCGAGGCCTTCGCGATCGAGCCTGTCGGCGGTGGCAAGCGCCCGCGCGTTCCACGCCTCGCGCGCGTCGTCCTTCTTGAAGCCAGGGCCGGTGTCGATGATCAGCAGCGCGCGGGTCCGCTCCGGATGCGCGCGGTAGAACGCCAGCGACATGTAGCCGCCGAGCGAGAGACCACCGATGATGGCGCGCTTGGCGCCGACCGCATCGAGGATCGCCGCCATGTCGCCGACAGTCAGCGCTTCGCTGTAGGCGTTGGGATCATCGGGATAGTCGGACTGGCCGTGGCCGCGCATGTCCCACACGATCAGCTTGTGATCCTTCGCGAGCGCGTCGACTTGCCCATGCCACATCGCCGAGGTCGAGGAATAGCCGTGCGTGAGCAGCAATGGCAGACCTTCGCCATGAACCTCGTAGTAGATGTTGACGCCGTCCCGATCGATCTCAGGCATTGCTTCCGCCCTTTCGTTTTTGTTGCAGTCGCGACTTCAGTGCTTCCCCCTCCAGCTGAGGGTAAGGGTCGCGGTTGGCCCCATTCTACTTTGCCAAGTTACCTCGAAGAAACTGCCTGAATGCGATGGCACGCATGCCGGATGCACGCGCTGTTGTGTCCAGTGGCTGCGTCGCCGCCCTTGGCGCGGCGCACAACTGGCGGCGCGGAGGTCGTTTGTTCGACTGCTTCCAAATTGCATTTGCCTCCGCGCCTGAACCCGATCATTCTCGACGCAAGGCTGACGCCAGCCCGGTGGGCGTCCGCCATTCAAGTTGCCGCCGTAAGCGGCTTCATGCACCGGCAGGGGAAGACGCCTATGCCAACACTCACCATCAACGGGCGGAGTCTGTCCGTGGATGCGGCGAACGACACGCCGCTCCTCTGGGCGATCCGCGAGCAATTGCAGATGACCGGCACCAAGTTCGGATGCGGTGCCGGGCTGTGCGGTGCCTGCACGGTGCACGTCAACGGCGAAGCCGTGCGCTCGTGCCAGACCATGGTCGGCGACGTCGCCGGCAAGAAGATCACCACCATCGAAGGCCTCTCCGCCAAGGGCGATCATCCCCTGCAGAAGGCGTGGATCGCCGAGCAGGTGCCGCAATGCGGCTACTGCCAGTCGGGGCAGATCATGCAGGCCGCCTCGCTGCTTGCGAGGAATCCCAATCCGACCAAGGAAGAAGTGGTCGCGCATATGGACGGCAATCTCTGCCGCTGCATGACCTATTCGCGGATCCAGAAGGCGATCATGCGCGCCGCGTCCGAAATGCGCACCGCGTCCACCACCTCCAGCGAGCGGAGGCCCACATGAAGGAGCACGTCAAGAACGTCGTCCCCGCGACGACCGATCTCAGCCGCCGCTCCTTCCTGGTCGGCACCGCCGCGATCGGTCTCGTGCTCGGCTATGCCGGCGTGCCCGGCATCGATGCTGCCGCTGCCGCGGCGCCCGCCAATTTCGAGCCGAGCGTCTGGTATGCGATCTCGCCGGATGGTCTCGTCACCGTGACCTGCGGCAAGGCCGATATGGGCCAGCACGTGGCCTCCACCATGGCGCAGCTCGTCTGCGAGGAACTGGGCGCGAAATGGAGCGACATGCGCGTATCGCTCGCCTCCAACGACCCCAAGTTCAACGATCCCGTCCTGGGCGCCCAGATCACCGGCGGCAGCTGGTCGACCATGATGAACTTTGACGCCATGAGCCGCGCGGGCGCCGCCGGCCGCATGGCGCTAACGGAAGGTGCGGCCGCCGCAATGGGCGTGCCGGCGTCGGAGCTCGTGGTGCGCGATTCCATGATCGTGCATCCGAAGTCGAAGAAGCAGATGTCATTCGCCGAGATCGTCAAGAGCGGCAAGGCGACCAAAACCTTCACGCCGGACGAGCTGAAGGCCATCAAGCTGAAGACGCCGGACCAATACACCATGATCGGGGTCTCGGTGCCGCAGCTCGACATCCCCTCCAAGACCAACGGCACGGCCAAGTATGGCATCGACGTGATGCTGCCGGGCATGGCCTATGGTGCGGTGGTCACGCCGCCGGTGCGCTTCGGCGCGACGATGAAATCGGTCGACGACAGCGCGGCGAAGAAGGTGCCGGGCTTCATCAAGGCCGTCACGCTCGACGACAAGACCGGCACGACGTCGGGCTGGGTCGTCGCCGTCGCCAGCACCTACGCCAACGCCAGGAAGGCGGCGCAGGCGCTGAAGATCGCCTATGACGGCGGTCCGAACGCGAAGCTGTCGAGCCAGTCGCTGCTCGATGAAGCCAAGCGGCTCCAGAAGCTGGAGGATTCCGGCCAGTTCTTCGTCAAGGACGGCGATCCCGTTGCTGCCTTCGGCTCGGCGGCCAAGGTGGTCGAGGCCGAATACACCACCAGCATCAACATCCACGCGCCGCTGGAGCCGATGAACGCCACCGCGGAGTTCAAGGGCGACATCCTGCACATCTATTCCGGCAACCAGTTTGCGACGCGCTCCGGGGCGATCGCCGCAGGCGCAGCCGGGATCGATCCGAAGTTCGTGGTGATGCACCAGCATTGGCTAGGCGGCGGCTTCGGCCGGCGTCTTGATGCAGACATGATGATTCCGGCGGTGCAGGCGGCGAAGGCGGTCGGAAAGCCGGTCAAAGTGATCTACTCGCGCGAGAACGACATGACGATGGATTTCTCGCGCCCGCTCACCTACCAGAAAGTGAAGGCCGGCGTGGACGGTGACGGCAAGCTGATTGCGATCAGCCACGACGTGGTCTCGGCCTGGCCGACCGCGCGCTGGGGAATCCCCGATTTCCTGACGCCCTCGGTCGACAAGAAGGGCCCGCTCGATTCCTTCACGGTCAATGGAGCGGACTTCTTCTACACCGTGCCCAACCATTATGTGCGCGCGATCAAGAACGAGCTCGCGCACAATGCCACGCCGTCCGGCCAGCTTCGCTCGGTGGCGCCGGGCTGGACCTTCTGGGCGGTGGAAAGCATGATCGACGAGATTGCTGCTGCGACCGGCAAGGATCCGGCGCAGTTCCGCATCTCGCTGCTCGACGGCGCCGGCAAGAACGACGGCGGCGCGCAGCGGCTGCGCAACACGCTGCTCGCCGCGATGGGATTGTCGGGCTATGGCACCCGGCAATTGCCGACAGGCGAGGGCATGGGCGTCGCCTGCGTGTCGTCGCAGGAACGCGCGAGCGCAAGCTGGACGGCGTGCGTGGCTCACGTCGCCGTCGCGCCGTCGGGGGCCGTGACCGTGAAGAAGCTCACGGTCGCAACCGACGTCGGCACGCAGGTGCATCCCGACAATATCCGCGCCCAGGTCGAGGGCGCGGCGCTGTGGGGCCTGTCGCTGGCGATGTACGAGAAGGCGACGCTCAAGGACGGTGGCATCGAGCAGACCAATTTCGACAGCTACACGCCCTTGCGCATGAGCCAGACGCCCGAGATCGCGGTCGCCGTGATCGCCAATGGCGAGAAGGCCACCGGCGTTGGCGAGCCCGCCGTGACCGTGGTGGCGCCCGCCATCGGCAACGCCATCTTCAAGGCCAGTGGCGCCCGTGTCCGCGCCCTGCCGATCACGGCGGAGGCCGTGAAGGCGAGCATGAAGGCGTAGGGCGGCCTGCGATTGCTGAACGAGTTGATCCGCCGGAGGGCCAACCTCCGGCGGATTTGTTTCGAGGAGGCCCCGCATCTCCTCAGCGCCCGTCATGCCCGGCTTGTCCCGGGCGTCCACGTTCTCCGTGCTCCGGGCCAAGGCCGTGGATGGCGGAGGAAATTCCCCTTATCCATCAACGCCCTTTCTACTGTGCATGGGGGTTGTTTTCACTTTTTGAAGTTCCTGGCCGCGGAACCCGAATCCCCTAAAATTGCATCCAATTCCCCAAGGCTCCATTGAGCACGCCTCTTAAGGGCCGGAGAACCTGATGCGGCTTAGGTTGTCTCCAAATCCAGTCCCGTGCTTTGGGGAAGTCATGAACGCCGCAGCCAAACCCGCCGCCAAACGCCGGCTTCTGCTCGCCTCCGATCGCAGCGACGAGAGCAGCGAGCTCGCCAGCATCTTGAAGGCGGTCGGCGACGTCTCGACGGTGACGACAGAGGCCATCCCCGCCCAGCCGGCGCGCGATCTTTCCGGCCTCGTGGTCGACATCAACCTGCGCTCGCCCGAAAGCGTGCAGCGGGTCCGCGACAAGCTGCGCGGCGATGCCTACCGTTCGATGCCGCGGCTGTTCGTGCTCGCAGACGCCCTGCATCACGGCACCATGCAGGCCTGGGCGTTAGGGGCCACCGATACCATCTCACGCCCGCTTCAGGCCGAGGCCATCTTGCAGCGCATCCGCGCCGCCTTCCCGGACACTGCGGCCTATGACGCGACCGATCGCGGCAAGACGCTCAACCGCGGCGTCGAGGCGGCGCATGCGGTGCTGACCAGGATGTTCGAGAAGCTGCCGCTCGGCGTGCCCCTGAACTTCGACGACATCATTGCGGCCGAGAGCAAGATCCTGAAGGCGATCAAGCATTCCTCGCTGCGCGAATGGCTGACCACGGTCGGCTGCCACCATGTCGGCAGCTATCGCCATTGCCTGTTCGTCACCGGCTTCGCCGTCGCCTTCGCCCAGCATCTCGGCATGCGCGATGACGACCAGCGCCGCCTGACCCGCGCCGCGCTGCTGCACGACGTCGGCAAGGCCTTCGTTCCCGCCTGGCTGCTCGACAAGCCCGGCAAGCTCACCGACGAGGAGATGGCCGAGGTCCGCCAGCATCCACGTCGCGGCTATGAAGCGCTCGCCGCGCAAGGCGGCTTCCCGCCGGAGATGCTGGACGTGGTGCTGCATCACCACGAATTCCTTGACGGCTCCGGCTATCCGAACGGCCTGTCGTCGAACCAGATCAGCGACATCGTGCGGCTGACGACAATCGTCGACATCTACGCCGCCCTGGTGGAGAAGCGCGCCTACCGCATGCCCTTCACCCACTCCCGCGCCTTCACGATGATGGAAGGCATGGGCGGCAAGCTCGACCAGCAGCTGCTGCAGGCGTTCCGGCCGGTGGCGCTGGGATCGTTCTGACAACCTATCCGTCATTCCGGGGCGCGCGAAGCGCGAACCCGGAATCTCGAGGTTCCGGGTTCGGTGCTTTGCACCGCCCCGGAATGACACTCAATCACCCCACCATCTTCCTGAGCTCCGCCTTCGCCACCTTCTCCAGCGTCGAGCGCGGCATGTCGTCGACGAATCTTATCTCGCGCGGCACCTTGAAGTCGGCGAGGCCCCTTCGGCAGGCCGCCATGACTCTGTCATGCAGGTCGGGCGCAGCGCCCGTGACGCCGCCTTGCGGGATGATGAAGACGACCGGCACCTCGTCCAGCATCGGGTGCGTCTTCGCCACCACCGCCGCCTCGCGCACGCCGGGGACCACCGCGATCACCTGCTCGATCTCGGAGGCCGCGACGTTCTCGCCGCCGACTTTCAGCATGTCCTTGGCGCGGTCGCCGAACTTGATATAGCCGTTCTGAAGCCGCTCGACGCGGTCGCCGGTGAGGAAGAAGCCGTGCTCGTCAAAGCTCTCGCGCGTCGCCTTCTCGTTGTGCAGATATTCGGCGAACAGCGACAGGCCGGGGATGCCCTTGATCGAGAGATTGCCGGTGCCGCCGACTTCCGTCGGCCGGCCGTCGTCGTCGATGATGCGGATCCGATATTCGGGCGCGGCGCGGCCGATCGACATCGGGGTGTTGGGCTGATCGACCTCGCCGACGATGCCGTGGGTGATGGTTTCGGTCATGCCCCACCAGCCGATGATCTTGATTCCGAATGCGGCAAAGGCCGGCGGCTCGTTGATCGCCGTGCCCCACAGCCGGAATTTGTGGTCCTTCGGGATCTCCTGCTCGAGCAGGGCCTTCATGCAGAACGGAATGGTCGAGGTCCAGGTCGCGCCATGCTCGCGCGCGACGCTCCAGAACCGGCTGGCGGAGAAGCGCGGCTGGATCACGCAGGATCCGCCGACCCACAGCGTCGCCAGCATGGAGTAGGCCAGCGCATTGGTGTGGAACAGCGGCAGATAGGTCTGGTGCACGTCGCTCGCATGCAGATCCTCGTGCGCGGCGTTGATCTTGGCGCCCCACAGCGCGTTGGCATGGGTCCACAGCACCGCTTTGGGCCGCCACGTGGTGCCGGACGTGTACTGCACGCTGCAAGGCGCCAGCGGATCGGTCGCGCGCTGTGGTCGGTCGGCGCTGTCGGCGAACAGCGCTTCGAAATTGTCGCCGCGCGAGACGGCCTGCGCGGGCGCCGTGCCGGAATCATGTGAGGTCACCGCCATCCAGCGAATGTTGCGGCAGTTCCGCGCGACGACTTCCGCATAGGCCGGCTGCGTGATCGCGGCGACCGCGCCGCAATGATCGGCGAAATATTCGATCTCGGCTGGCGCCGAGCGGGTGTTGGTGGTGACCGCGATGGCGCCGAGCTCGACGCAGGCAAACCAGGCCAGCAGCGCCTCGATGCAATTGTCGAGGTGAATAAGCACATATTCGCCGGGCTTGACGCCACGCCTGGCCAGCCCTGCCGCGAGCGCGCCGACTCGCTCGTGAAATTCGCCGTAGCTCCAGTGCCGTGCCGGCGCGTCGAACGGCGCCCAGATCAGGAACGGATGCGAGCTGCGCAGCTCGGCGCGCATTTTGAGCAGCCAGGGGACGTCGAGCCCGTCAAACGGTCCGACGATTCCGGCGGCGGTTTTCTGGATAGCCATGTGTCCTCCCGTGCAGCCTGCATCTTGCCGGCGGCTGCTTTTTGATGATTGCGTCTTCCTGCCATCGGACGACGCGGGAAGCAAATCGGGGGGCAAGCGGCTGCGCTCTCTCCTCCGTCATTGCGAGGAGCTCTTGCGACGAAGCAATCCAGGGCGCGTCCGCGGATACAGTCTGGATTGCTTCGCTGCGCTCGCAATGACGGAGCCTGAGGCGCGCGAGCGCGCCTCAATCCTCGTACGACGAAATCTCGATCAAGCTGCCATCCGGGTCCCGGCAATAGACCGAACACAATGTGCCGCGCGCGCCTTGCCTCGGGCTCGGGCCGGCCTCGATCGCGACGCCATGTGCCTGCAAATGCGCCACCACCTCGTCCGGTGTGGCCGAGGTGAGAAAGCACAGATCCTCGCTGCCGGCGGTCGGGTGGCCGGCCGTGAACCACTCCACCTTGTCGGCATCGCGTTGCCGGACGTTGATCTTCTGGTTACCGAATTCAAGGAAAGTACGGGGCGCTTTGCCGCCGCCGGGATCGAACAGCTTGACTTCCATGCCGAGAATCTTGCGATACCACTCCGCGGTGACTGCGACATCGCTGACATTGATCACGAGATGATCCAGGGCGTGAACCTTGAGCGGCATGTCTCATCCTTTCGTCACGATGCGCCGCGCGCACTTTCCGCCTGCGGCAAGCTTTGTTACAACCGACGCGACTTTCAAGCTATCCGACTTTCAAGAACAACACTGGGAGAACCCTTGAGATGATCACTCGCCGTACCGCGCTGGGCCTGCTCGCCGCCAGTCCGCTTGCAGCCACCCCGCTGTCGAAGGCCCTTGCCGCCGATTATCCGGCCCGTCCGGTGAAATGGGTGGTCGGCTATCCGCCGGGCGGGGCCACCGACATCCTGGCGCGACTGATCGGCCAGCGGCTCTCGGAAAAGCTCGGCCAGCAATTCGTGATCGAGAACAAGCCGGGCGCCGGGAACAATATCGCCACCGAATCGGTCGTCAATGCCGAGCCCGACGGCTATACGCTGCAGCTGGTCAATCCGGCCAACTACATCAATGCCTCCCTCTACCCCAATCTGAAGTTCAACTTCGTGCGCGACATCGCGCCGGTCGCTTCGTTCCAGCGGGTGCCGAACGTGATGACCGTGAACAAGGACGTCCCGGCCAAGAACGTCGCCGAGTTCATCGAATATGTGAAAGCCAATCCCGGCAAGGTGAACATGGCCTCGTCCGGCAACGGCACCTCGGTGCATCTGTCCGGCGAGATGTTCATGGCCATGACCGGCTGCAAGATGCAGCACGTGCCCTATCGCGGCGCTGCGCCCGCGATTACCGACATGCTCGGCGGCCAGGTGCAGGTGATCTTCGACAACATGCCCTCGATCATCCAGCACATCCGCTCCGGTGCGCTGCGCGCGATCGGCGTCACCACCGCGCAGCGCTCCCCGCAACTGCCGGACGTGCAGGCAATCGCCGAGACCGTGAAGGACTACGAGGCCAGCGCGCTGTTCGGCATGGGGGCGCCGAAGAACACGCCAAAGGAAATCATCGCCAAGCTCAACGCCGAGGTCAACGCGCTGATGAAGGAGCCCGACATGACCAAGCGCCTGGTCGAGCTCGGGGGCGAGCCGCGCGTGCAGACCCCGGAGGCGTTCGGCGAGGAGATCAAGGCCGAGACCGAGAAGTGGAAGAAGGTCGTCGAGTTCGCCGGCCTGAAGGTCGAGTAGCGATCTTGTGATGACCGAGATGGAGCCCTGCCGTTCGGCAGGGCTTTTTTCTTGCGCGCACGATTCCGTTGATCTGGAATAAAGGGGCGCAACGAAACCTGATGGTATGTGGGGCCGTATCTCGCGTCACCAAGAGAGGAATTCGAATCATGCGCATGATGCAATTGGCGCTGCCGGCGCTGGCCACGATGGTTCTCGTCGGTTTCGCCGCCAGCACCCCCGCCACAGCGCGCGACTATCCCTGGTGCGCGCAGGGCGGCGAGTACGATTATCCCGGCGAATGCGCCTACAGCACCTATGAGCAATGCCAGGCCAGCGTCTCCGGCCGCTTGCTGTTCTGCGACCGCAATCCTCGCTTTGCCTACGGCCAGCAACAGGTCCCTCAACCGCGGCCGCACCGGCGCATGCGGCCTGTCACTCCGTACTGATCGCGCTACGCTCGCCTGATCACGCAGTCGTGCGGACCCGTGCGAACGGGTTCCTGCTTGACGCCTTTCCGCTCGCGTCTATACTAAACCACATGGTTAAGTATAGGGACGAGACGCTGGACCGGACCTTTGCGGCGCTATCGGACCCGACGCGGCGTGCCCTGCTGGCGCGTCTCGGCGAGCAGGACGGCCTGACGGTGAGCGAGCTGGCCGCGCCGTTTCCGGTCTCGCTGCCGGCGATCATGAAGCATCTCGACGTGCTCACGGATGCCGGCCTGATCATGCGGGAGAAGACCGGACGCACGGTCGCCTGTCGGCTTACCGCGCAGCCGATGGAGCAGGCGATGAACTGGCTCAATCGCTATGCACAGTTCTGGTCCCACAATTTCGATCGCCTCGCCGCCTTCGTGGAGGATGAGAAATGGCCGCCGCCGCCAACGCCGCCGAACGCCCGGCAGAACGTCCAAGCCTCACGCTCACGCGCCAGCTCCGCGCGCCGCCCGAAAAGATCTACGCCGCCTGGACGCAAGCCGCGCAGCTAGCGCAATGGTTCGGGCCGCCGAACATGAAGCCGGCGACGCTTCAGGCCGAGCTCGACGTTCGCGTCGGCGGGCGCTACCGCATCAGCTTCACCCGCGACGACGGCGAATATTTCGAGGCCGGCGGCCTCTATCGCGAGGTGGTGCCGAACGAGCTTCTCGTCTTCACCTGGGCCTGGCACTCGACGCCGGAACGCGAGTCGCTGGTGACGATCTCGCCGAAGCCGGACGGTGCCGGCACCCTGATGGTCTTCCATCACGCCCAGTTCTTCGACGAGGCCGCGCGCGACAACCACCGGCGCGGCTGGAGCTCGTTCCTCGACAAGCTCGACGCCTTCGTCGCCTGACGCCAGGGAGAACGCCATGCAGCACCATTAGATCGTCTCGCGCGAGCAATGGATTCCGCTTTCGCGCGGAATGGCAGCGGAGCTAACCGTGGCTCATGCTACCGCTTCGCCTCAGCCTGCTCCGTCGCATTGCACGAGATCAGCATCGTGTAGGGCCGGGCGTTGGTGGCGATGTCGGTGGTCTTGAGCTCGCTCTTCGGTTCGGCGGTCTGATAGGGCACCACGGAATTGTCGAGAAAGTCGCGCAGCACGCCGGTCTTGATGGCGAAGTTGATGTTCTCGGGAATATTGCCGGTCGCTACGGCGATGCGCAATGCCGGGATCTTTGCGGTGACCACGCCCACGACCTGGCCTGTGTTATCGAACAGCGGCCCGCCGCTATTGCCGGGCTGCACGGGAGCACTGATCTGCAGGAAGCGCGAGTCGTTGCGCATGCCGCTGAGCGAGCTCACGATCCCCGTCGTCACGGTGAAGTCCGAGGTCAGGATTCCGTGATAAGGAAAGCCGATCGCGACCACGGAATCGCCGGAGCGGATCGAGCGGTCGCGGATCCGGGCAAAGTCCTTGAATGTCGTGGTCGACGGCGCCTGCAACAAAGCGAGATCGTTGTTGGCATCGCTCGAGACGACGCGCAGCACCATTGCGGCTTCGCCGGTGAGATTGCCCTTGATGTCGCCGACGCAGCCGTCGATCACATGGTGATTGGTGACGATGTGCCCGCCCGTGCTGACGACGAAACCGGTGCCGCTCCTGGCTCGGGCAGGTTTGCCGCCGGCCGGCGCTGCCGCCTGTTTCTCCGCCGTCGCCGCCGGCTTGGCCGCACCCTTGGTGAAATCGCCGGCCTTGCTGAGCCCGTCTGCCTTCACCCGCGTGACGCAGTTCGCCAGCGCCGCGATCAGCGGCGCCGTCGACGTCAGCACAAATTGGAGTGGCTTGCTGCCGTTGGTCGTCACCACCATCAGGCTTGCCTTCTGGAAGGTGCGAGCGACGTTGGGGGGCAGGATGGTCGTCACCATATTGGTGGTGCCGGCGGTCGCAAACAACCTGGCCTGCTCCTGGCCGTCGAAAATGAAGTCGATGGGAGCGGTATCGCCCTTGTTGAAGCGAAAGCTGGGGCTGGCAAAGCTCAGCAGCCAGGAGCCGGCCGCATTCTGCGCGACGAAGAGACTCACGCCGTTGGCGTAAGGTGCGGTCGCCGCGCAATGGGAGAACGCGCCCGTCTCGTCATTGCTGAAGGCGCCGCCGGCCCAGTTGCCGACATTGACGGTGCCGAACGGCCCCGCCGCGTTCGCCCCGACCAAACTCACTTGCAACACGAACGCAACGACCAACGACCTCAACCACATACCCCAGCCCCCGGTAAACGCACTCGCATCCATCTTATCCGCGAGGGTAGGTGAGGCGCAACCGTCAGTTGTTCGCTCTCGTCCGGCTGGCCGCGACGATTGGAGCTTGCATATACTTTGCAGTGCCGTATGCTTTGCGGTACAAAGTAGCGGGGCTGTTGCCTCGTCATGTTCGGGTGGAACGAGGTTTTGGCGTGCCGATGCGCGATCTCGACAAGGCACTGGCCGACATCGTGGCGATCCGCAGCCAGATCGCGGCGGGCACCGCCTTCCGCGGCTACGGCCCGGCGACGATGGTGGCGACCGGCGCCGTCGCGCTCATCACTGCGGTCCTGCAGTTCTGGCTGCTGGACGACCCCACCGGCGAGCCGCTCGGATTCTTCATCGGCTGGTTCAGTGCCGCCGTGCTCTCGGGGTTGATGATCGGCATCGAGATGCGGGCGCGTTCGCGCCGTCACCATTCGGGCCTGGCGGATGCCATGATCCACCAGGCGGTCGAGCAGTTCCTGCCGGCAGGCGTTGCCGGCGTGCTGCTCGCGGTGGTGATGTGGAAGTTCGCGAGCGAGACACTGTGGCTGCTCCCGGGCCTATGGCAGATCCTGGTGTCGCTCGGCATCTTTGCCTCGGTCCGCTCACTGCCGCGCACCGTTGCGCTCGCCGGCGCCTGGTATTTCGTGTCCGGCTTCGCAGTGGTGGTGCTGGCGAGCCGAACCCACACGCTGTCGCCATGGACCATGGGACTGCCCTTCGTGATCGGGCAATCGGTGATGGCGGCCATTCTGCATTTCGCGTCCGGAGACAACGATGTCGAAGATTGACAGCGCGCCCTTCTCTTACGAAGGACTCGACCGCGTGATCCACGAGAAGGCGAGGCTCGGGCTTCTGACCTCGCTTATGGCGCATCCCAAGGGGCTGGCATTCGGCGATCTCAAGCAGCTTTGCGGCCTCACCGACGGCAATCTCAGCCGGCACCTTGCCGTGCTCCAGGAGGCCGGCCTCGTCGAGGTGACCAAGGGCTACGAGGGCAACCGCCCGCACACGACCTGCCGCCTGACCAGGGCCGGCCGCCGCCGTTTCCTCGACTACCTCGCCGTGCTCGAGCGGCTGGTGCGCGACGCGGCGAAAGCCGCCGGCCGCGAGGCGCCGCCGCTCGGCCGCCTCGGCATCGCCTCGACCTGATTCTCCCCTTCATTGACCGGAGACTTTGCAATGCAGAGCGAAGCCACGTCGCGCAACGAGAAGCTTCATGTCGGCATCATCATGGACGGCAACGGCAGATGGGCGACGCGGCGCGGTCTGTCCCGCGTGCGCGGCCACGAGGCCGGCGTCGAGACCATCCGCCGGATCGTCGAGGCCGCGCCCAAGCAGGGCATCGGCACGCTGACACTTTACGCCTTCTCGGCCGACAATTGGCGGAGGCCGAGGGCCGAGGTCGCGGCGCTGATGACCTTGCTGCGCTTCTATCTCGCCAACGAGGTGCAGAGCCTCGTCAGGAATGGCGTGCGCCTCACCGTGATCGGCCGCCGCGACCGGCTGCCCGACGGCATCGCCACCGCGATCACGCGTGCCGAAGAGGCGACCGCCCGCGGAAGCACGCTGCATCTGCGCATCGCCGTGGATTACTCGGCTCGCGACGCGATCCTCAATGCGGCGGCCAAAGCGGCCGCGCTCACCAGCCTCACCCGCGAAGCGTTCTCGCAGCTCGTCACCGGCGAGGCTGGCCTTCGCGACGTCGATCTCATCATCCGCACCTCGGGCGAGAAGCGGCTGTCGGACTTCCTGCTCTGGGAGGGCGCCTATGCCGAGCTGCACTTCACCGAGCGGATGTGGCCCGAGTTCAACGCGGGCGATCTTGCCGAGGCGCTTGCCGCGTTCCACGGCCGCGAGCGCCGCTTCGGCGGCCTTCGGGCGATCGTGCCGGAGGAGGTGCCCTCGCTCTCGCGGGTGTGACGCACGGCACGCGAAAACGCGCTGTTCGTTTTCAGCCGCCAGGTTGGCAGCACCGACCACGCGGCCGGTGCGCGGCCTCGGGACAAGCGCGGCCTGGCGACGGAGGCGATTTTTGGGATACCGGCCCTGGAGACTGGCGCGGTCCACCTCCCCAAATGCTTCCGCGCCCGTCATAGACGCGTTGATTTGTCGTGTGGCACGGATCATGCTCTGGTCTGGGGCGATAGGGTCCGCAGCGACGGGAGCTTCTGCGATGCGCGCAGTCCTGGATTATTGCACCGGCGGAACGGAGCGGCAGGTCGCCGCCGGCACGCTGATCGTCAACGAGGGTGGCACCAGCGGCCACCTCTACGTGCTGATGCAAGGCAAGCTCGAGGTGCTCAAGGGCGAGATGGTGGTGGCCACCGTCACCGAACCCGGCGCCGTGCTCGGCGAGATGTCCGTGCTGCTGGGTCAGCCGCACACCGCCACCGTGCGGGCCTGCTCGGACGCGACCGTCTATGAGTTCGAGGACGCCGCCTCGTTCCTCGAGAAGGAGCCGGGTGTGGCCCTGCTGATCGCGAAAATGCTGGCGCAGCGGCTCAATGTCGCCAACACCTATCTTGCCGATCTCAAGCGGCAATATGCCGGCCACGGCACGCATCTGGCCATGGTCGGCGAGGTGCTCCAGAGCATGATCAACCTGCCGTCGCTTGAGGTCTCGCCAGGCTCGGATCGGAAATCCGATCCAAGAATGTGAGCCAGTCGGGCGGCGCCTCGATGGGGGCGGCGGGGCGCTTCAGCGGCGCATTCATGTCGATCCACTGGGCCTCACCGGCCGCCAGCCAGAACGCCTTATCCTCGTCGAGGTCGAGGACGATGTAGGTCGGCGGCCGGCCCGGTTGCAGGCCGGTGTTGAAGACCCAGGTCTGGCCCAGACGGTCGAACCACGAGCCGCCGGTGATGAACGGCGACTGGTGCACATGGCCCGAGATCACCATCGACGGCTGGTATTGCGTGATCCATTGCACCAGCTCGACGTCGCCGAAAAAGCGCTTGCCGCCCCAGCTCGTCGGTGAATCCGCCGGCGGCGCATGGTGCGCCCAGATCCAGCGCCGCAACCGGCCAGCGGCGGCATCGCGCAGCTGCTCGACGATGCGCTGCTGCACCAGAGGCCCATCCCACCACGGGCACACCGTGAACATTGTGTCGCCGATGCCGAGGCTCTCGCCGTCGCAGGCGATGCCCAGCTCGCGCACCTCCGAAATCCAGCGCGCGATCTTCTCGCCTTCGGTGTTGCGCTCGTCGAGGTCGTGATTGCCGGAGCAGAGGATCACGCGGGTCTGCGCGGCAAGCAGCGCGAGGTATTTCTTCACCACCACGATCTGGGCGCGGAAGTCCACGATCGAGCCGATGTCGAGCGCGTCGCCCGCGAAGATCACGAGGTCGAATTGCGGCGCCGCGCTGACCAGCCAGTCGAGCTGGGGCAGCGAATAGTGCAGGTCGGCCACGACCAGGCAACGCATCAAAAATCCGTCGGCGAGAGCTTGAAAATGTCTGGGAATTCCAGGCGCCACGAAGCAAGAAGCGGACCAGCATGGCCGCTCCTGGGCGTCATCGTTGCGGGGCTGGACCGGTTCATCGAATTCTGATGTCGTGGGCGCCCTAACGCGGATGCCCGTATGACCCCCTTCAAGACCATTCGCACGCGGGCCGAGAAGCGCAAAGGCGGGCCCAAGGCGCTGGAGAAACTGATGCCGGCCCGGCCGGACCTCGAGCGGCTGGCCAGGCTCGGCGACGACCGCATCCTCGCCGAGATGACCAGGCGGGTGTTCAGCGCCGGCTTCGCCTGGAGCGTGATCGATTCGAAATGGGACGGTTTCGAAGACGCCTTCCTGCATTTCCAGCCCGCCAAGCTCACCTTTCAGCCCGAAGATTATTGGGAGGGCCTGCTGCGCGACGCGCGCATCGTGCGCAACGGCGCCAAGATCATGTCGGTGCGCGACAACGCCGCCTTCGTCCAGGAGATTGCAAGGGAGCACGGCAGCTTCGGAAGGTTTCTGGCGAAGTGGCCGTCGTCCCAGGAGATCGGCCTGCTCGATCTGCTCAACAAGCGCGGCAGCCGGTTAGGGGGCAACACCGGCCAGATGCTGCTGCGCTTCGTCGGCTGGGACGGTTTCGTGACGTCCAAGGATGTGGTGGTCTGCCTGCGCGATGCAGGTCTCGACATTGCCGAAGAGGTCAAGTCGAAGGGCGATCTCGCCAAGGTGCAGGCGCAGTTCAATGCCTGGGCCGAGGAGACCGGCCTGCCCTACACCTATCTGTCACGAATCTGCGCGCTGTCGGTGGGCGAGAACCGCAGCGAGTAGTCCTCGCAACAACCTGGAGAAGAACGATGGCGAAAGCCTATTGGGTTGCGACCTATCGTGCGATCAAGAACCCCGATGCGATGGCCGCCTATGCCAACGTATCGCGCCAGGCGATCGAAGCGGCGGGTGGCCGCGTGATCGCGCGCGGGATGCCCGCAGCCGTCTTCGAGCTGGGCCAGATGGAGCGTGTCGTTCTCATCGAGTTCGACCGCGTCGCAAGCGCCAAGGCGGCGTATGAGAGCCCGGTCTACAAGGCCGCGCATGACCTGCTCGGTGATGGCGCGGATCGCGATATCCGGATCGTTGAGGCTGTCGAGTAACGCGCGGGAACAGCCAGATCGTGTGCATCCTGTGGCGATCTCGTGCCGCGAGCGCGGCGGAGGGAACGCGCGATCACGAAATACATTTTGCAGGAACATTTGCCCCCAGCACCTGTTCGGACTGGAGCCAAGCGGACAAGGGTGCAGGGAACGCGCGCTCCCGCCCGGGCCAATGAAACCGGACACAGAAACGGAGCAGCTCATGAAGCTCACATCCGAACAGGTGAAGCAGACCGTCAACCAACTCGGCGCTCAGGTGCTGCCCGACGAACATCCGGCCATGCCGCAGCTCAACAGCATGTTCGGCGAGCACACCTTCTTCGTCGACGAGATGGGCCTCAAGGTCCTCGAGCCTGCGGGATCGCTTGGCGCCGACACCGACCGCCAGAGCGGCGAGGTCGTCAGCCTCGCCGATTGGGGGGACTCCGATCTGACGCGCCTGATGGCGCATGAGCCCGAACCGACCGGCGTGATCGTGGTGTTCGAGCACGTGAGGCATTGAGCGGCCTGAGCGGATCGACTTTCATCGGTGGCGGGCCTGAAAATCCGTCACCGTCGGTCGCGCTTGGCGAGCGCTCAGTTTTCGCTTCCTGAGGCGGCTCCAGCATGGCCGCCGGAATCATGCCTGGAGCGGGATCTCGATGGCGATCTGAGTCCCCGGATCCGTCGTGCTCTCGAGACGCAGGCGCCCGTTCAGAGACGAGGCCACCAGATTAAAGGCGATGTGCAGCCCCAGGCCGGCGTGGCCGCTCTCCCGACTTGTCGTGACGAACGGATCGAAGACGTGCGCCTGTAATTCGTCGGGAATTCCGACGCCTTCATCAGCACAGACGAGGCGGACGGATGTCGGGTCCGGCTGGCTGACCGTGATGACAAACCGGCCACCTCTCTTGTCGGGATACGCATGCCCTGCGGTATTGAGGGCGAGATTGCTGATCACCTGAGCAAGCGCTCCGGGGTAGCTGTTGAGCTTGATTCCCGCCGGGCATCGGACCTCGACCGTCAGGCCATGATGCGACAGCAATGGCCCGAGCCTGGACGTCAACTCCGACAGCCAGTCCTTGAGCTCGAATTTCCGCCGGTCCTCGTCGGCTTGATGGACGGCGACCTGCCTGAAGCTGTGCACCATCTCGGATGCGCGGTGCAGATTGTCGAAAGTCAGATTGAGCCCCTGCTTGAGCCTGTCGATGCCCTTGGTTAGATCGGAACGCCGGACCGATGCTCCGCCCAATGCGTCAGCCATCGTTTGCAGGTCGGTCTGCATGGTGGTCGAGGTCGTCAGGGCGACGCCGAGCGGGGTGCTGACCTCGTGCGCGACACCAGCAACCAATTGGCCGAGCGAGGCGAGCTTTTCGGCCTGCACGAGCTGCTCCTGGGTTGCGCGCAGGTCGCGCAGCGATTTCTCCGAGCGTTCCTTTTCCCGCTGCAGCGCCTCCGACGTCCGGAATTGTCTTCGCGCCCGGTACTCGCGCGCAGCCACGGCATAGAGCGACAAGGCATAGGCGTTGCCGACGAGAGAATGATTGATGAATCTCAGGCCCGCCGGCAGTGCCGGCGCGAGCGTCTCGGCGACGATCAGTGCCAGCCATGACAGCACGCAGAAAATCGCCAGCGAGCCGATCCGCAACGGCAGCATGGTCGAGACGAACAGGATGATCATCATCATGCCGGGCGCGGCAAACGTGAAGCCCGACGGCAGCACCAGATAAATGCTGGGCAGGATGCAGCCGGGAATGACGCAATAGACGAGGAAGATCGTCTCCGCCCAGGGCTTCATCCATCGCCGTGACAGCAGCGCCGTCAGCGGCAGCAGGATAAATACGGCCGTGCCGCCGCGGATTGCGAGCGTGATCGGAACCACTTCGGGGTACAGCACCCAATCCCAGAGCGCGTAGCCGGCATAGGTGGCGGCGCCGAGCAGCATTGCGATCTGCGTCCATCCGAGGCTGCCCCGGACATATTGGTCGACAAATCGCCGCTCCTCGATGCGGTCTTCGAAGCGCAGTCCGAGGCGTATCAATAAGGCAAGCATTCCAACATCAATCGCGAAAAGACCTGTTTGACGTCTCTACGACAGGTTTTGGGCCGCGTCGCTGCTAAAGATGTCGCGTTCGCCGAAGCGGTCGCCCGGCGGGATTCAGATGCCCAGCGTCAACTGCGGCTCCGCATCGCCACCGACCTGGAGCGAAGACAGCGAGACCCCCAACAGCCTGACGCGCTTGGGCAGCGGTATCTCGGCTTCGAGCAGGCCGCAGGCCAGCCGCTCCAGTTCGTCCCGGCCCGCGACGGCCGCGGCGACGGACCTGCTGCGCGTGATGATCTCGAAGTCGGCGAACTTGACCTTCAGGGTAACGGTGCGGCCGCGATTGCCGGTCGCCTCGCAATGGCGCCAGACCTTGTCGACGAGGGGTCTGAGTTCGGCGACCAGCGCGTCGAATGCGTCGAGGTCGATCGAGAACGTGTTCTCCGCACCGATCGACTTGCGGATCCGGTTGGCCCGCACCGGCCGCTCGTCGACGCCGCGCGAGATCCAATAGTAATAGGCGCCGGACTTGCCGAAGTTCGCGTTCATGAATTCCAGCGTCTGGTTGCGGATATCGCGGCCGGTGAACAGGCCGAGCGCATTCATCTTCGCAGCTGTCGCCGGGCCGATCCCGTGGAACTTGCCGACCGGCAGCGTCTCGACGAAGGCCGGCCCCATCTCCGGCGCGATCACGAACTGGCCGTTGGGCTTGCGATGATCCGATGCGAGCTTGGCTAGGAACTTGTTGTAGGAGATGCCCGCCGAAGCGTTGAGGCCCGTCTCGGCCTTGATCTTCTCGCGGATCTTCAGCGCGATGTCCCGCGCCAGCGGGATGCCTTGCAGGTTCTCCGTCACGTCGAGATAGGCTTCATCCAGCGACAACGGCTCGACGATGGCCGTGTGCTCGGCGAAGATGTCGCGGATCTGCCTCGAGATCGCCTTGTAGACCTCGAAGCGCGGCTTGACGAAGATCAGATCGGGGCACTGCCTCCTGGCGGTCACCGATGGCGTGGCGGAGCGAACGCCGAACTTGCGCGCCTCGTAGCTCGCGGCTGCGACGACGCCGCGTTCCGCGGAGCCTCCGACGGCGACCGGCTTGCCGCGCAGCTCCGGATTGTCGCGCTGCTCCACCGACGCATAGAACGCATCCATGTCGATATGGATGATCTTGCGCACCGGCGAGGCGTCGCCGGTCACCGTATCGGATTCGCTCATGGAAAGATGATACAATCGGGCAGGAAGAAGCGCGAGGTGATGGATGCTTCAGTTGCTGGTCTTCGTCGTCGCCGTGGTCGGCATCGGCTGGCTGATCGGCGCGACCAATCTCCCCGGAGAGTGGTATGCGAGCCTGGCCAAGCCGGATTTCGTGCCGCCGAACTGGGCGTTTCCGGTAGCCTGGACCATCCTTTACATCATGATCGCCGTCGCAGGCTGGCGGACCTATCGTCGCGCTCCGTCGGGAAAGGCGATGCTGGTCTGGACGGCCCAGCTGGCGCTCAATTTCATCTGGTCTCCGGTCATGTTCACGATGCACCAGATCGGAGCCGCGCTCGTCATCCTCATCGGCCTGTTCGTCGCGATCGTGACCTACATCGGCCTCCAGATATCGCGAGACAGGCTGGCAGCCGCCTTGTTCGTGCCTTACGCGGCATGGGTCGCATTTGCCGGCGTGCTCAATGCGGCGATCTGGCGTTTGAATTGAGACGTTCATTCTCAATCAATCTCAAACAGCAATCCCGGGCTTGTGAGTGGCAAGCATGGGCACGCGATCTAATATGAGGGCGCGGAGGACAGCCAATGCAATACAGCTCCGAGCTCATTCAGACGATGCGTCAGGCCCTGGAAGCCGTGATGGCGAACGTGCCGGCCCATCAATCGGTCTTCGGTCTCAAAGCGGCCGTGGCCGAATGCATCCTGAAAGCCGCCGCACACGGCCAAACGTCATATGACGGCCTGGTGACGTCCGCCTCCGATCAGGTCCAGGCGATTGTCGCGATGCTGACGTGAGTGGCGGCATGAAAACCGCTGGTAAAATCTGGCGCACCCGACACGATTCGAACGTGTGACCTTTGCCTTCGGAGGGCAACGCTCTATCCAGACGCTCGTCTTCGCTCGCTTGATCGGTCGTAAAATCAACTGCTTGCGCAGTTTACGACCTTTTCTGAGCTACGCAACTGCCTCATTTTTTTGTCGTGCCGCTGTGACCAGGGTGTGACCGCCTAAACCACTCGAAAGAGTAAGAAGCCTCCAGCCGTGTCTTCGCGGAACGCGCAAGCATTCGGACCGGGCGGGGGTCTCCTAGACAGGGGGGCCCGGAGGGGGGAAGGGGGTGGCCTAAGACCCCTGAATGGGCCTCAGGATTTTCTCACAGAAATTCCGAAGATGATCCGGCTTACTCACCCGATTGCTCGTCTTGCGGGCCGTCAGCGGAAGTGCCATTCGTTGGGCCATCAGCAGGAACAATGGTCGGAGCCGGGTTTGTGTATCCGCCCTCTGGGTCAATCGAAAGATTCGGATCGTTTGCCAACTTGTCCATTGGAGGCGTTCCAAGCACTATCCGCAGATACTTAACTGGATTTGCGCCATTGTTATCGAACTCGTCTGCAAAAAACACAGTTTGAGGATCGCACTCGATACAATCGAAATCGATGTAGCTGTACGTTCTATCGTTCAAGACCATAGAAATTAAGGTTCTTATTTTCTGATGGTTCGACCTGGTCAATACATTAGGGTTAGTATCTGTCAGAAAATACCGCCATCTCAATTCTAAGTGGTTGTGCCCCGCCGTGGTGTCCGGGAACAAACATTTGCGATCTGCGCGTGGCGAGTGGCCGTGTCTAACATTTTCGGAGAGCCACATTAAATCTACCGAGCTAGCAAATACATCTCGAATGGGCGTTCTCGTTCCTAAGATGTTGTCAGTTCTCAGCTGGTTCAATCGTGCGCCTCGAAACTCCGTTCTGAAATGATTGATAAGATGCCGAGTACCCTTTGTGAGAACCAGTGCACCCATACGCATCCTCCCTTGAACAAATTTATCAAATCAAGTGGCTGGAAAATCGCAGCGAAAGGATCGTCTAAATTCCATTTTGGCGCAAGAGGGCATTTCCCTGTTCGCAACTGCTGCGCGAAAAATATGGTCGCGGCAGTCAGCGGACAAGTCGGGTTCATCGCCGTCCATTAAAAGTTCGAGATGCTTCTGAAAATGAAAGAGTTCTCTTGCGCCACGGAGTGTCATCCGCCTGGAGTTCGAACCAAACACCATTGGCATTGCAATTCGCGCGGCCCAGAAGTCTGCCTGACCCTGCCAAGTCATCCAATTGATGTCGGGGTCTCGCGGGATTCCACCTAAATGATGGCCCGTCTCATGCGCCAACGTTAAAGCTAATCCGCATCTCCCAATTTCAGAATGCCTGACTAAACCTCCGTACAACCGTACGTATCGACTACCGCCCAGCATCCAGGCTTGAGCGTTGAGAGATCGCGCTTCCCACGCCAATTCATATGTGACTTGCGGAAAAATCGAAGCAAACCGCCGAATGAGAGCCAAGGCGATTTGCCGACGCTTCGGGGCGGATCGACAATTGGCAACGGCGTCCTCGGCTGGCCACATCAAAAAGGGCATAAGGTCCTCCCTTTCGGTCTCTTTAATGGCCCGGACTAAGGCCAGAACTTGCGCTTACAGTGGAAATGCTATTGCAATGCCACGAGGAATTGAACAGCATACAGGCTTAATTCCAGAAGTTTTTGTATTCCCGCGCCTGTAGGGGATTGAAATGCGATGTGTGCATTGCGGGCGTAAAATCTGGCCCACCAATCAATACTGCGCAGGTTGCGGGGCGTCGGTCGGCGTTGAGTGCGACGAGTGCGGTCATGCTAACCCGGCTGATGCGCGGTTCTGCGGAAAATGTAGCGCAGAGTTAAAAACAACCCTGGGCGAACCGAACAACCGTTCGTGGCTTACAGTTGCCAATACACTGGCGAGCAAAGGAGGTGAACGGAAGCGTCTTAGTGTCCTCTTTGCTGACATTTGCGAATCAACACGCCTTATCGATCAATTGGGTGATCCCGAGCTTGGCATGCAACGCCTGCAGCCCACACTCGATGTAATGAATAGAGTTGTTTCCCGTTACGATGGCATCGTCAACAAGTCACAAGGTGATGGGATTATGGCTTTGTTCGGTGCCCCACGCCCTCACGAGGATCACGCAGTTCGTGCCTGTCTAGCAGCTCTGGCCATCCAAGATGAACTAGCTCAGTTGGGTGATGCGGAGATCCAAACACGTATTGGCATCCATACGGGCGAAGTAATTGCTCAGGCAGTGCAGCATGGCCTCTATCAGACATTCGATGCAGCAGGCCCTAATGTTCATCTCGCAAGCAGAATTGAGCACTTAGCAGAGCCAAGCACTATCTTGATCTCAAAAGAGACCTACGCCGCAGCGCGACAGTACGTACAAGCCGAACCTGTAGGTTCACAGAAGGTGCGCGGAATCGAGGCGCCTGTCGAACTTTACAAGTTGAAGGGCCTTCTGAATGCTCCCGCGAGCAGTGTTTTTCGAAGCGGAAGGCGATTGGCTCCGCTCACAGGACGGCACGAGCAGTTCGCAGCTTTGCTAGCGGAACTTGCTTACACTCAAAAAGGTGCCGGGCGCATCGTTGCTGTGGTGGGTGAGGCCGGCATTGGGAAAAGCCGACTATGTTATGAATTCGCCGAACACTGTCGAGCCAATGGAGTGAGAGTTCTTGAGGCCCGAGTGTTGTCGCACGGAAAATCCACCCCGTTTCAGCCGGTGCTTGAGTTACTTAGAGACTACTTCGATATTCGTGGCCGGGAGAGCCCTGACATCTCGCGACGGCGCGTTCTCGACAAGCTCGAATTGCTCAAGGTCCCTCCGCAAACTTCATCTGTTCTGTTGCAATTTCTTGGTATCGCCGACCCGCATGTGCCAACCGCGAAGCTTGATCCCAAGGCGCGTAAGTCGCTCCTTCTGGACTTTGTCAGAACTTTACCGCAAGCGGGCCCGCAGGGGGCGGCCGCTGTGGTTATCATTGAAGATCTGCATTGGATCGATGCTGCAAGCGAGGAGTTTGTGGAGGCGCTCGCGGATGCAGTGGTGGGCACCTCGACTCTTTTGCTCGTAAACTTTAGGCCCGGCTTTTCGGCGCATCTAACCCAGCGATCCTTTTATCGACAGATCGCCCTGCCTTCGTTGTCGCCGAATGAGTCAGCTATATTGCTGCAAGATCAGATTGGAAATCATCCCTCACTTGCCTTAATTGGCAGAAACATCGTCGCGCGCGCGCAAGGTAATCCATTCTTTCTTGAGGAACTCGTCAATGCAGTCGTTGAACGGGGAGACCTTGATGGAGATCCGGGCGCCTACAAACTAAAAGGCGGAATTGATTCAATTCCACTGCCTTCCACGGTGCAGGCGGTCATTGCAGCTCGAATTGATCGACTTGAAGCTAATTCTAAGCGCGTTCTCGAAGTTGCCTCGGTAGTAGGTCGCGAAATCGAAATTCCGGTGCTGCAGCGAATCTGCGGTTTGGGCGAAGACGATATTTTCGAGGCACTTCAGCAGCTCAGGCGCGCTGAGTTGTTGTATGATGTTCCTCCTTTGACGCGGCGGTGTTTAGCATTTCGCCATCCTTTGATTCTGGAGGTAGTCTACAAATCTCTGCTGCGGACCCGTGCTCGCGAAATTCATTCTGCTGTGGCGAATGCTCTTGAAGCATTGTTCAAGGATCAGCCAGAACAGAGGGCTTCATTGTTAGCCTATCATCTGGAAGAAGCCGGTGAAAACCTCAAAGCGGCTCAGCAGAATATGCGTGCTGCCGTTTGGATTGGTGCAAACGATCCAAGTCAAGCGCTGAGGTGCTGGAAGAAGGTTCGTCAATTATTGAAGACGCAGTCGCCATCGCAGCCGATCGATTACATGCAGATGATGGCATGCGGCCAAATCGTAAATTTCGCATGGAGAGAAGGCCTGCCAGCCGCAGAAGCCGTCACCTATTTCGAAGAAGCCAAAGACTTCGCTCTCGCACTCAAGGACTCACGCGCGAATGCATTGATTCATGCCGCTTATGGTCGAATGCTTGCGAACGGAGGCTCAGCAGACGAATACGTAGAGAAGATCAGGGAGGCGAAGATCATCGCGGACCAGGGCAACGAGGTAAGTGTCCAAATCACTCTCAAAGCTGTTCTCTGTCACGCCTTACGGTTAGCTGGCTACATGTCAGAAGCGCTTCAGACGAACATCGAGGCCGCCGAACGCGTTCACGATATCGTTAAAATTGACCGAGAAACACTCGGGTTTGATATTGAAGTGTGGCTAACGGCTATGCGAGGCCAAACCTTGGTCATGCTGGATCGTTGTGATGAGGCTAGGCCATTCCTCGACAGTATTCTTCAGATGGATAGCAGTCAGGTCGATCCCTTGCATCAACTGATCCCTAGCTTGGCTTACGTCGATCTCGCTTGTGCGGAGGGGAATGCAAAGTTGGCTGAACACCATTCAGAGAGGGCCTTCGCGATCGCTACATCGGGTGGAAATCCCTATTTGCGGGTCTATGCTCAAGCTTCTCGGGGGCTTGCCCATCTTGTGGGCGGACGGCTTACATCTGCGATATCCGACTTATCCGATGCGCTCTCGTTCGCCCGAGCACGGAAGGCCGGCTTAGAGAATGAGCCCCGAATGCTAGCCGACCTCGCTAATGTCTATCGCTTGGAAGGAGACGTTACTACTGCGTTCCGCGTTGTTAACGAGGCAATCAGCATTTCGGTTGAACGTCATGCGCGTGTACCTGAATGCCTAGCTCGCATTGTGCATGCAGCGCTGCTAATTCAGAGCAAGGAAGGTCACGAAGTCGCAAGAAATGAGCTCACATGCGCGCAACTGCTGATCGAGAAGACCGGAGCAGCCCTATTGAAGCGTTTAGTAAAACAACCAGGTAACGGCGTTCGATTGGATCGGCTTGCCCAATAGACCGACTTTAGAGCGAGCTCTCTATCCGGGCATGTCTCAATCATAGGCGCAAGCGGCAGGTTAGCCGGATATTTCAGACAAGATCCTCCACGGTGTAAACCCAGGCGCGTTGAAGCCCGTAAGTGGTTTCCCGTGCGTATTTGTCGGTGACAGGAAATAGGATGCTGGTCGCAGTCGACTTGCATTCCGTCAAATAGGAAAGGGCGAATCCAAGCGCTTGAGGCTTCGTAGCGAGTGGCGACAGGTATAAATTAGATATGGCGCCAAGCCGCCGTCTGCTTTTTACTATGTCGCTCAAAGTTGCAGCCGTGACGAATGGATCATTCGCCGGAGCGAAGAATCTATCTACGTCAAACACCTTGTTCGTTCCGATTGCGTCCGACGCTCTGAAGGCGCGCATGACGTTTTCTTGGTACATATCCGCACGCAACGAAGGCAACCCAAAGATTTGGACTTTGTCAGCTTTATCCTTGTTCTCAGCGACAGCTTTGATTAGGCGATGGTCGTATCCCGATCCTATTATTAAGAAGTCGTTCTGCTGATCTGGCGAGTTGATGCCCTCAAAACCCTCGACCTGCCTCACCCGGATTGATCCTTCAGAAAAGGTCGTCTGCTCCTTCTGTGCATAAGCGCGTGGTTCGGAGTAAATAACGTCGTACTTTCGCACCCCGCGCAGGCTCAGGTAGAGTGTTAAGAAGATCAAGTGAGGACGCATAAAACCGGTACAATCGACACAAATCGACGTGTCACCGATCGTACGAGACGTTCTTCTTTCGATCTCTGCAACTAACTCCTTGACTAATGCGGATTCAGTTGCGGCACTCGAAGAAAAACAATCTCCGCTTGGCAGCTCCGCTGAACTGTAATCATACTCATTATGGATGAGCCAAAGTTTGTTGCGCGCTCGGATCCGGTCAAACGCCAGTCGAACTCTTTCGCTCGAGTTGAAGGCTGATATCAGTATGTCGTATTCAGGCAATTGCCAATCATCTGTAGATAGTTCTCTTTTGTAAAGAAGGTTGTAGGGCGACAAGCTCATTCGAACAAATCCGGCTGATTGGGATCTTTTTTCGGCTGCGCTGAGCGATTGAAATAAGGGGCTGTCATCTTCGCTTCCCAATCCTTCAAGAGCTCCTCAAAGGATTCGCGATAGGAGTAAACGAAGACCGCATTCGCTTGGTCGTTCGAAAGCGTGGCGACCCCGCGTCTCGCAATTGGGAGATCGTAGCGGGGCGAGAGCATTGTGTTCAATTCAAGCTTACGGCTAACAGCTTCGGAATTGCGCTCGCGCTGCCCTCGGGAAATGTCAATCAGAATTGATGTGTTCAAAGCTGCTCTGATCGTATCGCGCGCTTCATGATGCAGCTGGATATCATCCACGCTTATCGCGATCATCGAGGTTTCAATTGGTTTGTCGGCGAAGCGATTTGCACGAAAAAGGCGAGACAGACGGTCGACACTGGATCGCACGAGCAATCCTCGATCTCCTTCTTCTAACATGTGTTCAAGAAACCAATCTGATGCTTCAGCGATACCCTTCTGTTGCGCCCTAAATGAAATCTTTCCTCCAGAGAACGGGTTTTCCTCCATGTATACCGACCAATCGAATATACGCTTCAATATCGTGAGCAGCGTTCTCGGCAGCCCTTCCGACATCCGGATGAAATTATTTAAGCCCGAATAGTTCTGCTTCCCATTGTTCTCCCTTAGTAGCTGAGCGACCATGTCGCCAGTGTGCTTCCTAACAAATTCCGCGAACTTGCCATCGCGTGTCCCGTTAAGATAAGACTCTGCGTTTTCTCTCAGAACTCTAGAAGCTGCTACCAAATCTGCTGAGCGAAACCATTGTTGATATAGAAAGAGCAGGCATAATTTCTCCATAAGCGGGCTGCCATCGAAGCTCACGCTCTTAACCAGCTCATCTAAATCGCCGCCACTCCTAGGGCCAATCACAAAGCCGTCCGCCAAGCCCTTGCTAAGCTTTTGTCGAAACTTAACTAGGTGCGGTCGTTCGCTCTGCCCGTCAAACAGCGATAGAAGGTATGGACTTTGAACAGTGAGATCGGGGCGGATGAAATACGTCACCAGGGCGTCAGGATCCTTCTCGAATATATCAACCCCGAACGTCGAGCTGAGCCTCCGGGCAATCAACTTGAGTGCGAACTCTCTATATCTCTCTGGTGCGTTTCGAAACCGCTCGTCTAGCCTCAATTCCTCGTATTCAGACCCTTCTCGGTTCGTCTCTCCGCCGCTGTAAGTCCTGTGTGTGCGAACTCCATAAAGCCTAGCACCAATTTTGAATGCGGTTGGGCCTTCCCGCTCCCGAATAAGTGTATTCAGGTACATCTGCTGATCTTCGGTGAAGTTCTCGAACTCGTCCAACAGATAAATGAATTGGACGTCACGAAGACTCGTGAGCGTCTGTGATGCCAAACTCGGGATACCGAAAAACAAGCGCCCCCGAGAGACGAGCACTTCGGCCTTGAGTTCGTTACTCAATGCGGCGTTGTTTACCGCATAGTCGAGCTGGCGTCGCAACTCCGCGAGGTAGTCTCTCACTTCCGACAATCTATTGAACACACGGTCACATCGATCGAACAACCCACCGATCTCTAATGAAACTTTATTGCCCTCCTGTTCGAGTTTCCTTTCGCTCGAGCAGACGGTTTCTAATGCCGCCAATGTCTTATCCGCCACCCAAAGCTCGAAGTAGTAGGCGAACAAATCGCTCCACAGCTGAGCACCCTGGCCCTTTCCGCCGAACCTGTGAGAGTCTAAGCCTCCGCATCGTGCATAGATGCCCACATACCCATCTCCCGTTACCCCGTCGACAAGACCAAGACCCGCCTTATTGAAGCGGATCGACTGAAGGGCAAACGAGTGATGACGCATCAAGTGAGACTTGCCGCTACCTTTCCCCCCCAGGACAAACATTGCCATAGGAGAGTTGAGGCGCGTGAAGCTCGTAATTTCCTCCTCTCCCTCTCCTGCACTCACCCACAGCAGGTCAATCTGCTCATCAACCAAATCGTTCGATTTTGTTATGCGAAATGGATTATCAACCCGACCGCTCATGACTGCCACCCATACTGCTTGGGAAATCGACGGAACAACGGAATCCACGCAGTGCCGTCGGGATCATCAAACCAAATGATGGGAAGTGTGTTGTCGGGTGTATTGTGGAAGAAGCCAATTAAGAGCTGCCCATCCCGATATCCGAGAGGATCACTACTGAAGAGAGTGTGACCATGTCGCAGGCTGATGGATTTCGCTTTAGCCTTATCAAACGGCGCGCTTGCATTTTTGTAAACTCTAGAGTCATCGCCGAAACACCTAAAAGAGTCGTCCAGCTCAACTACGCTACCGACCTCGTCGAACCAACCCAGCTTTCGAATTTCGTTCAAGCCGAATGTGGTGGCGAACAGCGTGTAATAGTAAACCTTCGCTTTCTTGTTCATCTGCTTGAGAGGCCGGACGAGCGATTCGCAGTACTGGCGTGCTTGGGTGCCCGATCCGCACAGATCGTCTATCAAAACATAGTGCAGGATGTTGGGATCCTTCACTTTGCTTACGTGCCGAAAGACGCGGCGAGAAGTTGAGAAGACTTCCAGGGAATTTATGAAGTACTGCTTGCCGAGCCGGTTTTCTTGCCGGAAATAGTACAGCATGTGACTGCCGCTTTCCGATGGATTTCCAACTCCAATAAACCGAGTTCTTTTCAATTCACCTTCGTAAGCCGAATTTATCAGAGTTCGGTCTAAGGTGTGATTATTTGCAGCCCTGATTTTTTCAACGACCTTGTATTGGTAGAGATCTCGAAAAAGCGAACGAAGCAAAGCCCGGATTTCTCGAACGCCGAAATACATGAAGTTGCTTGCTAGGAACAGCATCTGAAGATATGCATCGTCCCTCTTGTCTTCGGTGCTATTAAACTGGGCCAGCCACCGTTCGACGTGGTCCCACTTAGCGCGACCATCCCACAAGGTTTCGTCAAGCGCTTTCAGCTTGGCCTGAAGTTTGTCGATCTGCTCAGAATCAGGAGGCACTTTGCTTCCTCAAGCAAAGCACCCATTCGCTAGCTATCATACCTGCTGTCCTATTTCGTTTAGTCATGAGCCCTCGCGATCGGATATGGTCGATCAATCGAAATTCAATCTCCAGCCCAATTTCATGAGCCAAGTTTTCGAGATAAAGAGGAGTATCGAACTGCTGATTGCAGATCGTGTTGGGGCCTATCACGAGCACCAGACATCCTCCTGGCTTGAGCATTTGGTGCATCGAGGCGAAGGCTGCACGCATTTCAACAAAGTACTGCGCCGCAATATGCGCTCGCAATGGGTTCAGCTTCCGTATATGAAGCAGCCGCTCATCCACCTCGCGTAGACCGGTTGATAACGACTCCGCTACTTCAGACGTTGAATAATGCTCCCTTCCTATGTTTGCTTTCTCAAGTGATCTAAGTTCATCAGGGCGCGCGAGGCCTAGCCACCCCAATCCGAGACTAGATGATCTGATGTACTTCTGCGCGCCGATGTAGGGCGGGGACGTTACGATCAAATCAACTGAGTTCTTCCCCGCTAATGTGTGGAGGGACCGCGCGTCGTCGTAAATGCCTATCAGATTACTAGGCAGCGCCTGATTCATCAGGCTTCTCACTCTCATTGCATTGCGGCGAACGATTTCGCTGAATGTCAAGAAAACATTCTCTGGCGTCTGATTGGCTAAGTGTCGTCGCAACTGTCTAGCATGAGCGGCATATTGCTCCTTGCGCTGCATGTTGATCCGAACAGGAACAGATAGCCGAGGATCCGCCATGGACATTTTCCGCGCACATACGGAAAAACAAACCTCCATAAACTCTCGAATTTCGACAGTGCGGATCGTTGCAATCGCGGCTCTTAATTTGCTCAACTCGGCTACGATGCGTGGCTTATACCAGTGATTCAGATTTACCACTCTGGGCGGCTCGCATGCGTCGAGTTCACCAACTCGTTTTTTCAGGCGGGCGAGAGATCTCAGAAGGGAATCCGGGTCCACGTACCTAGTTTTCACGCGAGCGATCAGCCTCGCGAGTGGATTGGAATCCGCGCCTAAAACAGCGAAACCATTAAGTAGTCCCTCCACTAGCACCGTTCCGGAACCGCAGAACGGATCCGCTACGACTAGCTGCTTTGATGCGTCTTGCCTAAATGCATTCAAGAAGAAATTCGGAATATGTGGAATCAGCTTGGCAGGATAGGCGTGAAGAAGATGGGTCGCCCGTTCGGGCACGAGATCTGACGTAAAGCTTCGGAAGTCGACGGTACTCACAGAGGCGCCACGGCGTGTCGCTTCTTTCCAAGCTTCAACCGTGTCCAGGGAAGTCCGGGCTCTCGACGGCATGCCTATTCACGCTAGAGTGGAACTTGGTATATCGTTGAATTTATGGGGGTTGATTCCCACTTCAGTCTATGCCGCTCGCTATGGGAGTTGCCATTGGCTAACAGGAAAGTTCAGGTGGTGAAGCTCCATGGGAGAGCTCTAATTCCTACTTTCGCGCATCCCACCGATTCAGGAATGGACTTGTCATCTGCGGAGAAGCTCGTTCTAAAGCGGGGACAAAGGCGCCTTGTTCGCACTGGCTTAGCAGTGAGATTCCCTAAGCTGACCGAGGGGCAGATCAGGCCACGTAGCGGGCTTGCGCTAAAGTATGGCGTTACGGTCCTGAATGCGCCCGGGACCATTGATGAAGGCTACTCCGGCGAAATATCGGTCCTTCTCATTAACTTAGGCGCATCCGATTTCACGGTCAAAACGGGCATGAAGATCGCTCAGCTCGTAGTTTCTCCCAGAATAGACGTGCGGATCTCGGAAGTGAAAAGCTTTCGCTCTAAGAAGCGGTCAACTCGGGGAAGCCGAGGGTTCGGTTCAACTGGAATGATGTGAGGATCGATTGTGGCGAAGCAGACTGCTGATTCCAAAGAGTCAAGGAAACGCCGTGCAACGGTGGAGGCTTTGGACGCCCTACTAGGCCGGGAGCTGCCGGTTCTCGATCGCGGCTTTGTTCGAGTTATTGACTACATGGGAGATGATGCAGCGGTAGTTCAGGCAGCTAGAGTCTCCTACGGGAAGGGCACAAAGACTTCTTCTGAGGATTCCGGCCTAATCAATTATCTGATGCAAAACTCGCACACGACGCCCTTCGAAATGTGCGAGATAAAGCTTCACGTCAAGCTTCCAATTTTCGTTGCTCGACAGTGGATACGCCATAGAACAGCTAGTGTGAACGAGTATTCGGCCCGGTATTCGATTTTGGACAATGAGTTTTATTTGCCCGATGCGATTCAAGTGTCGAAGCAGAGTGATTCAAATAAACAAGGAAGAGGCAACCCTCTTGAGTCACGAACAGCCTTCAAAGTTCGTGAAATGATGGCCAATGAGGCGGCGCAAGCGTTTGGCATCTATAACCAGATGCTAACAGGTCTTGGGGGAAGTCAATCCTCTTTGGATCAGGAGGCGGTATCCAGGGAGCTAGCGAGGGTGGTGCTGCCCCTTTCGACATACACACAATGGTACTGGAAGATCGACCTACATAACCTCTTGCATTTCCTTGAGCTTCGAACAGACCCTCACGCCCAATTCGAAATCAGAGTTTACGCTGATAGGATTCTTGAAATCGTAAAACAATGGGTGCCATTGACCTACCGAGCATTCGTTGAACATCGGTTAGAGGGGGCTCGTCTTTCAGGAACAGCTGTTCGCTATCTCTCGCGCCTACTTGCTGGCGAAGTCCTGAACCAGGAGCAAAGTGGTCTTTCGAAACGCGAGTGGCGGCGAATCCAAGAGAAGTTTCAGCTAAAAAAATAACGAGAGCTGTGAAGGTTTACACCAATCCCGTTCATTCGCTGATTTAAGCGACGCCAAAGATTCGATGCCTCTGAGGAAAGCCAGCTTCGACGAGCGATCAGAAGACTGATTATAAAGCCGACGCTCCTAGCTATCAGTCTGGCCGATGAGCATTAGAACAGTCTAATACAAAACTAGCGCTTCTTACGTCCGGGCTGCATCGGCTTTGGCCGAGGTGTCCCTCTTGCCGGTGCTTCGAACAGAGATGCCAGAGGCACGGACAACGTTTTCGCCAAACGGTCCAGAACGTCAACGGTCGGGTTTTCCTCCGCTCGCTCTAAACCGCCGACATAGGATCGGTCCACGCCAGCATCGAACGCGAGCCGTTCCTGGGTTAGCCCCTTCCGGACTCTGATCTTTCGAATATTCCAAGCCACCAATGAACGTCCGTCCATAAGGTTAGGGCGCCATTAGGACGCCTTTCAAACCACAGGCTATATCCCGTATAATTCGTGTTGGTAGGCGGGAGGGATGGAAGATGTTTGGTCGCAAGAAGCGTTTGCACGTGCTCGAGGCGGTTACAGAGGCTCGGCAGTATTTGAATGGCTCAGGCGCGGTGGCGCTGGAAAAGGCGTTGTGCGGAGCGGATGCCCTTATCACACACCGAGATGTTTTTGAGATGAGAAAAAGAAAGTTTCCCGGAAATTGGACGTTGGGATGCTTTCATTTTGTTGGCTCACTTAGAGATGGGCAGTGCGACCTTCTTGTCTCTTTCGCAATGCATCTTTCGCCTCAGTTCAGCGATCCCGAGGTTCGCTCTCTGTTGGACAAAGGGTTTGAACCAAGCACCTCGCAGCGTAATCCGGAGGCCCAAATAAGGGCGCTGCTCGACTACACCTTCAACAAGGACGTTGGTGTCAAGCAGACTCTACGTCTCGAAAATATGCCGATTCCACAGACCGTCCTTGCCCAGTTTGGCAGCGATATTCAGTATCTCGTTTCTCTGGGTCGCAAGCACAGGATTTACGCTTAGTCTCCACAGCCCTTCTCGGGAGACCTCTGTTAATCGGTCCGGGCCGATTGTGAGGTGTTCTATGAGGGATAATATCGCTTAGGTCCTATCAATCATAGCTTTGGAAAATCAGTGATTTACGATATTCCGCACCGAGCGCACGCAATGCAGAAGGAAATCTGCACTGCAAATTTTCAGTGCGTTCGACGACTGGGGCAAGATCGACAGCGTCAGGCGCTGTATGGAGTGCAAAGAGGGTCACCTGAAGGCAACCCTCTCGTGCCTATGCGAGCTTATGCAGGCCCAAACGAGCGTTCGGTATCGCGAGCGGGCGTTCCAAACAACCTATCCGGATGCGGTAGCACTTCCTTTGTGGGCAGGCTTCGTTTCCCAGGAACATAGGCGTGTTCTTTGCCCTGCCCTGGATTGCGATTTTCCACGTAGCCTTCACCGACCGCCGTACGGAGATTGCGACTGACGGCTGACTGTTCACGATCAAGATATTGAGCAACCTCGACTTGGCTGACAGCCTCCCCGAGGAGCTCGTGCATTGCCTCAACGGCTCGGACGACCTCAACGATGTGCGGAGGTACGATGGCTTGGAGGCCGACAGCTAGTGCATCTCCGATTAGTTTGTGAACCGCTGCGTAGTCTTCCGGGTGAGCTTCGACAGCTCCGCCTTTTTTGGCTCTCAGCTCTTGGTGCAACAAAGCATGCGCTTCGATGAGAGCCATTACCTTTGGAATGTCTCGCAACACTCTCGGATAGCTGTCCGGAAAGAGTTCGAGTAGGCGCCTCCGGTACGGAATGACCACGCTCTTTGGCCCGCTTCGAACATACTCGAAGAGAGCATGAAATTCCGCAACTAGTCCGGTTGCCCGAGCGGTACTTTCGGCGTCGCCATAGCTCATGATTGCTCGCCTGATCTGCTCGCGCGATTGATCTACATACACTGAAAGAAATCTAGTTTCGTCTTCAGGGTGAAGTCGGTTCTGAGTCGTGGTCATAAACAGTCCTACCGGCCCCTCAACTGTCGGCAACTCCTTACCCGCCGGTCCGTCCTTCGTCTGGACAACCGTTTTGTATGTGAGCCGACCTTCACTGAGCAGTTGGCGGAGGTAAGCCCAGCCGTCAGCGTTGAAGCCTGCGGCTTCCTGTATGATCAGCATTTTGTGCTTGAGCTCGGACTTCGCTGCATAAAGAAGCGCCTTCGCAGACATGCCATGGACTTCTTGGTACGCCGTTGAAGGAAGATAACGGAGGCCAGACTGCAACGCGAACGACTTGCCGCTGCCGGACTCGCCCTTGATGACAACTGAGACCGGCTTCTCGAATGCTGCCGTGATGGCACTCAGATAGATTAGTTGGGGTATGTTAGTCTTGCCCGCAAAGCCGCTCGTTCGAAGGTCGTAGTCGAGCTGCTGTAAGATATAGGGATCTGCCGCTAGTCCGTTGGTTTGCTTCAAAAACTCGCCGCGTGCAATTTGATCGATATCGTTCAATATATTTTCTTCTCTGTTTTTGGCGCATATGCGCAGACAAGGTGGTTTAGAGACATAGATCGGCGAGGCTGGCCTTAGATGGCCAACCCTTGCACTCTTGCATCGATTTTGGCTTGTGGGGCCGAGCTATGAAAATCAAAAAGCAAATTAATAAGTGAAAGTACGTACTCTAGATAATGCGAATCCTCTCCCCTGCCGGGGTTATTTTAGTCCTTATTTTTTAGGGAAATGAGACAGCTTTCGGCTGTTTCAGAAAGCAGAGTAACACATATTACTTAAAAAGTCAAGTAAAAAATATCCTCCCCTCTAGAGAGCTTAGTCGCCATCCTGTGCAAGAGTGCAAGAGAGGTTCTGAGTGCTACCAGAGCCAATGTCCCTGTTGGGCTGTTTTTCATTCCAGATCTGAGGATGCCGGAGGGAACCTTTAAGGGCCTTTTGTTCGATACCTGCCTGACCTTCGAGCTTCGCTAAGATCGCCTGGCGAGCCGCGTGAGCGTACCTAAACAGCATCCGTAAGTCTTTGTGTCCGCTGATGAGCGCCACTTCCGGCGTCGATAGTCCCTTTTCGAAAAACAGGCTGATGGCTTCGTGTCTGAGATCATGGAAATGCAGGTCTTCGATTCCTGCGTTGAATTTCACCCTCTCCCATGCCAATCGAAATGCGTTCGCCGTGATAGGAAAGACCCTTTCGTCGTCCCGACGGCGCTCGGCTAGCACTTCTAAAGCGGATGCGATCAACGGAATTGTTCGGGACTGACCCGTCTTTGTGTCCGGAATGAGCAGTGAGCGTTGGGCTCGATCAACGTGCTTCCATCGGACCCCCAGTATTTCGCCACGACGCATGCCGGTCGCGACAGCGAATCTAATGATCGATCCAATAAGCGGATTACGTCTCGATTTCGCCGCTTCAATAAGCCTGTCGAACTCACCCTCTCTAAGCCGCCTCTCCCGTCTTTGATCCTGCGCGTCCAGCTTGAGCTTCTTGACGGGGTTCCTCTCGACAGGCATTCCCCATTCGTCACGAGCGATCTCGAACATGTGGCGTAAAGGGTTCAATTGGCGCTTCAGCGTCGAGGCCTTTATGGTGAGAAGTCGTTCGTCCCTAAAGCAGCGAAGTGCTCCGTCCGAAGCTCTGCGAGCCTCCTTGAGCATATCGGATGATCCATGAACCTACGCAAAACCGCACGTTCAAAATGAGCACCGCGCTTCTTGACCGTAACTGTGTTGACGTACCGTTCGACGAGGCTTCGCAGCGTCGTTTGTTTTAAGACCTTCGTGTCTTGCGGCAGATCCTGCCTATCGGCGCGACGCTCCATCTCGCGTGCCCACTCCTCTGCGTCCTTCCGAAATTGAAAAGACTTCGAATAGGCCTTCGCGCCCGCTCGCCTAACCTGAACCTGCCATTTGCGTCTATGCTTGCGAATTGTCGCCATCGGAAACCCCGCGCTGTGACCAGAGTGTGACCAGCTGAGTTTTCGGACCGATGGGAGCTTGCGAGGGTGGCTAAAACCCGAGTCGTCTCAAGGTATTAGACTGGCGCACCCGACACGATTCGAACGTGTGACCTTTGCCTTCGGAGGGCAACGCTCTATCCAGCTGAGCTACGGGTGCAGTTGCAGGTTCATTTAGCCGATTGGCGCGGGGCGGGCAACCGCTTCTCGATGGAAGCACGCTTCAGGCCGATTTGCGGCTGACCGGGGCCGGAACCGGCTCTCCGTTGCGGGCCGCGATTTCGGCAAGCACCCGTTCGGCGCAGATGACGCGGTTGCGGCCGAGGCGTTTGGCCACATAGAGCGCCTCGTCGGCGGCACCGAGCAGCCGGTCCGGGCTGCCGTCGGCACCACCAGGAATTTGGCTGGCGACGCCGACGCTGAGGGTGACGTGGTGGCCGGCGCCGATGGCGCCATGGGTGATCGCTAAGGCCATCACGGCGCAGCGGATCGCCTCGGCCACCATGCAGGCGCTGTCGCAATCCATGTCGGGGAGGATCAGCGCAAACTCCTCGCCGCCATAGCGGCTGGCGAGGTCGAGCGGGCGCACCGCGTGCCGGCTGACGACGGCGGCAACCGCGCGCAGGCACTCGTCGCCGCTCTGGTGGCCGTGACGGTCGTTGAACAGCTTGAAATGGTCGACATCGACGAACAGCAGCGCCAGCGGCTTCTGCGTGCGCTGGGCGCGGGCCCATTCGCCCAGCAGCATCTGGTCGAAGGCGCGGCGGTTCGCCAGGCCGGTCAGCCCGTCCTTGGTGGCGAGCTCCTTCAGCGTCATCTCGGCGCGCTTCTGGTCGGTGAGGTCGCGCAGCGTCTCCACCACCGCGATCAGCTGGCCGGCCTCGTCGTGAATCGGGCCGGCGTCGATGGCGAGATAGAGCTGGCTGCCGAGCTTCGGCATCACGCACCAGTTCTCGGCGGAAAAGCCGAGCCCGTTATGGCCGCGCGCGGCATATTCCGAATAGTATTCCGGCAGCTGCTCCGGATGGTCGAGTGCGACGAGGTCGGCAAGGCAGGGGCGCCTTGTCTCGTAGAAGGCCTGCCAGTGCTTGCCGGTGCCGATCACCTCGGAGGCGGCGACGCCGGTCAATCGCTCGCAGGCCCTGTTCCAGATCACCACACGGCGCTTCGGGTCGATCACGAAGGTGGGCACCACCAGGTGCTGCATCAGCCGCACCGCGTAGGAATCCGCAACGTCGACGGCTTTGGCCGGAGCTGTCCTCGATCTCGCCATCAGGCCACCGCAGCCACGAGCGCGGGGGCGCCGGGGCCGAACAGCTTTCGCACCCCGCTGGCCGGCTTCGGCGCGCTGAACAGATAGCCCTGCATCTGCGTGCAGCCGAGCGCGCGCAGCATGTCGCGCTGTGCCTCGGTCTCGACGCCCTCGGCGACCGTGGTCATGCTGCTGGCGGCCGCAATGTTCACCACCGCCTGCACGATCACGGGCGAGCCGCTCGCCTCTGCGATGTCGGCGACGAAGCAGCGGTCGATCTTGATCTTGTCGAACGGGAAGCGTTTCAGATAGCTCAGCGAGGAGTAGCCGGTGCCGAAATCGTCGAGCGCGATGCGCACGCCGATCGAGCGGAGCTGATGCAGGATCGAGAGCGCCGCCTCGTCGTCGCGGATCAGCACGGCCTCGGTGATCTCGATCTCGAGCCGACGCGGGTTCAGGCCGGAGGCGGCGAGCGCGCCCGCAATCCGCAGCGCCAGCGTGTCGCATTTGAGCTGCACCGGCGAGACGTTGACCGCGACGCGCACATGCGCCGGCCAGGTCGCGGCCTCGTTGCACGCCATCCGCAACACCCAGTCGCCGAGCTCGTTGATCAGGCCGGTGTCCTCGGCGACGGGAATGAACTCCGCCGGCGAAACCATGCCGCGCTCGGGATGCCGCCAGCGCAGCAGCGCCTCGCAGCCGGAGACTTCGCCTGAGCGCAGGTCGACCAGCGGCTGATAGTGAATCTCGAAGCCGCCATTCACGAGGGCCTGCCGCAAATCCAGCTCCATGCTCAGGCGCGCCTTGGCGCTCGCATCCATCTCCGGCTCGAAGAAGCGGTGGGTGCGGCGTCCATTGGCCTTGGCGCCGTACATCGCGAGGTCGGCGTTCTTGATCAGCTGATCGAGATCGGCGCCGTCCTGCGGCGCCAGCGCAATTCCGATGCTGGCATCGGTGGAGAGCTGATGGCCGAGACAATGATAGGGCTGCCGGATCGCCTGGAAGATCCACGCGACGAAGGACAGCACGTCGGCGGAGGATGCGATCCCGGTCTGAATCACCGCGAATTCGTCGCCGCCGAGCCGCGCGATCAGGTCGCCCTGCTTGAGGCAGCCGCGGAGACGGTCCGCGATCGCCTTCAACAGCTCGTCGCCGACGTGGTGGCCGAGCGAGTCGTTGATGCCCTTGAATTCGTCGACGTCGATGTAGAGCAGTGCGAACTGTTGGCCGCCTGCGACCTTCGCCAGCTCGCGTTCGATCTGCTCGCGGAACAGGGTCCGGTTCGGCAGGTCGGTGAGCGCATCGTAATGCGCCAGATGCGCGATCTTCTCGTCGGCGTCGCGCCGCTCGGTGACGTCCTCGACGACACTGATGAGGTAGCGCGGCTCGCCGGACCTGTCGCGAATGCCGATCCGGGTCGAGGTGACATAGCGCAGCCCCTTGGTCTGGCTTCGCCAGGGATGTTCGTCCTTGAACAATCCGTTGGCGGCCTGCAGCGCTCTGCTGTCGTCCTCGGTGACGAGTCTTGCGGCTTCGTCCGGGTAAAGATCGAAGGGGGTCTTGCCGACGATGACTTCGCGCGATTGGCCGAATTGCTGCTCGGCGGTCCGGTTGATCAGCAGATACTGCCGCGTTCGGGCGTCCTTCACCGTGATCTGCGAGGGGATGTGATCGATGATCTCGCGCAGAAATGTATGGTTGCGGTCGCGCTCCTGCTCCAGGTTGCGGCGCTCGGTGATGTCTTCGATCGTGGCGACCCATCCGCCCTGTGCGAGCGGCGTGTTGATGATCTGGAAGGCGCGGCCGTTGGCCAATTGATGTATTCTCGTGGAGACCATGCCTTCGGCGACGACCCTCATCACGTCGGCGCAAAATGCTTCCACGTCGCCGTCGAACGCGTCGCGCTCCTTGCGATGATACATCGCCTCGCGGATGTGGCAGCCCGGCTTGATGACGTCGTGGGAGAGGCCGAACATGTCGGCGTAGCGGCGGTTGCAGGTGACGATGTAACCGGCGGCGTCGTACAGGATCAGCCCTTGCGACATGTTGTTGAGGGCGGTGTCGAGCCGGAGCCGTTCCGCCTCCAGCCGCTCCTGTGCCTCGCGGTTCTGCCGGTTGATCTGGCGGATGATCAGATAGAGGATCATCGCGATGACGGCGGCTGAAAGCGCGGCGGTCGTGACCATGAAGCCGGTCTGCTGCCGCCAGTCCGCAAGGGCCGCTGCCGTGGTGTTGGTGCCGACGATGACCAGCGGGAAATGCGTCAGCGCCGCCGCCGAGCCGAGCCGCTCCTCGCCGTCGATGAGGCCCTTGACGCGGAGAGTCTGCTGGCCGCCTTTGGCGAGCACCCTCCGCATCAGTGGCGCATCCCTGAAGCTCTGCCCGATCAGCTCTTCGTGATGCGGATAGCGCGCCAGCATCTTGCCGTGGCGGTCGAACAGCGAGATGGCCGTACCCTCGGCGAGCGCGACAGATGCGAAATACTGCCGGTAGCTGTCCGGGTCGATCCGGCGCACCATCGCGCCGAGGAAGGTGCCGTTGGCGCCGGTCAACCGCCGTGCGACGATCGTGGTCCATTTGTTGATGATGAAGCTGCGGACAGATTCCAGCAGCACCGGTTCGGACTGCGGGTTCGTCTTGAACGCCTGAAAGTAGGCCCGGGACGAAACATTGATCTTGGGCAGCGGGTGGGCCCGCGACCAGTTGATCAGCTCGCCGTCGGCATCATAGATCGCGATGTCGCCCAGATGGGACACGGAGCTGATCTTGCTGCGCAGCATCTGGTTCGTGTCGGTTCCGGACATGCGCTCGCGGAACATTGCCGGGGAGGTGATGTCGGCCAGGTTCATCTGTCCGATCAGATCGGCGGCGACGACGTCGGAGTCTTCGAATTGCTGATCGAAATGCCGCGCGATCAGCTGCACCGTGTTTTCCAGCTCGCGTTCGCGGTTGGCGAGGGTCCGCTCGCGAAATTCGCCGACGGCCATGGCCGTGACGGCGAAGATTCCGGCGACCAGAAACACGCCGCACAGGGTCAACCACAGGACGGGACTACGTCGCGCCAAGGCCTCCCAGCCGCTCCTTGCGGCAAGAGACATTCCGGCAGCCACCGTAGAAAGGACCTGGCGCATTCCACCTCACACGAGGAACAGGAATACACCGCACAAATGGCGCAAACCTTAGGAAAGCAAGTTACCCAAATATTAATCCGGTTGAGCAACCGCCTGCGCATGTCGCGCGGCGGGAAGCCCGTCAAGGTTGAGCGCCGCGCGCAGCAAACGCCGCGCTGCATCATTAATTGCGGCTTAATGCGAGCTGCCGGTGCTCTCGTCGCTGCCGGCCTTGCGCAGCCGCCCGACCACGCCGGTCGGGAAGAAATAGACGCTGGCGATGAACAGCAACCCCAGCCAGAGCAGCCAGCGGTCGGGATGCAACAGTCCCGGCAGCAGTGGGAGACCGGCTTCGCCCGCCGCGTTCGAGGCAACGCCCATCAGTGACTGCAGATAGTTCTGGGCGAGAATGAAGATGGTGGCGCCGATGATCGCGCCGTAGATCGTGCCCATGCCGCCGATCACGACCATCAGCAGAATGTCCAGCATGATCGAGAAGCTCAGCGAGGTATCGGGGCCGGCATAGCGCAGCCACAGCGCGTTCAGGATGCCGGCGCTGGCGGCCACGAGCGCCGCGAGGCAGTTGGCATAGGTCAGGTGGAATACGGTACGAAAACCGAGCGCCTCGGCGCGAAACCGGTTTTCGCGAATTGCCTGGAGCACGCGCCCGAACGGCGAGTTCACGACGCGCAGCAAAGCGAGGATCATCAGCGCCGAAACGGCGAACACCAGATAGAAGGTCAGGATCCGGCCGTTGATCTCGAAGCCGAACAGGTTCTTGGGGATCAGCACGGTGCCGGGGCGCAGCAGCTCCGGCAGCTGGAAGCTGCGTCCGTCCTCGCCGCCGGTCAGCCAGGACAGCTGGGAGGCCAGCACCTGGAAGGCGGAAGCGACCGCGAGCGTGATCATGGCGAAGAAGATCGCCGCGACGCGCAGCGAAAAGAGCCCGATGGCGAGCGCCAGCAGAGCCGCGAGCGGCAGGCCGACGACGATTCCGGTTGCGACCGCGGCCCAGTTCGGGCCCATCCCGTACAGTGCGATCGCGATGGCATAGCTGCCGATGCCGTAGAACATGGTGTGGGCGAACGATACCGAGCCGGTATAGCCGAGCAAGAGGTCGTAGGAGGCGACCAGCGCGGCGAAGACGCAGATCTTCGCCGCGACGTTCAGCGCCTTGGCCCCCGGAAAAAGGAACGGCGTCGCCGCCAGCGCCAGGATGATGACGACGAGAACGAGCGTGAGCACGCGGCTCCGCGGTGGATCGCCAGAGAGGATCATCATCGGCTGGTCACCGCATAGAGGCCGCGCGGCCGCCACATCAGAATGGCGACCATCAGCAGAATGTTGGACACGAGGGCGAGTTTTGGCACCAGGAAGCCGCCGTAATTGGCAACCATGGCGACCAGGATGGCACCGATGAAGCAGCCGCCGATCGACCCCAGGCCGCCGATGATGACCACGATGAAAATCAGCACCGTGAGGTCGTCGCTCATGGAGGCGTGCACCTGTTCGCGATAGAGCGCCCACATCACGCCGCCGAGGCCGGCCAGTGCCGAGCCCGTCATGAACACGCCGAGGAACAGGCGGCGGATGCGATAGCCGAGCGCCTCCACCATCTCGCGGTTCTCGACGCCGGCACGGATCAGGAGGCCGACCTTGCTGCGGTTGAGCACGAGCTGGATCGCGATGAAGATGGCGAGGCCGATCAGCATCGCCAGCACGCGGTACTTGGCGATCGCGACGTCGCCGAGAATGAAGGAACCGCGCAGCGACGCCGGCAGCGGCATCGGGATGATCTGCGGTCCCCACAGCGCATAGAGCGTCTGCTCGGCGACGATCAGGCCGCCGGTCGTCATCAGGATCTGTTTCAGATGCTGGCCGTAGACCGGCAGGATCAGCACGCGTTCGACGACCAGGCCGAGCGCGCCGGAGACCGCCATCGAGAGCAGCGCGGCCGGGGCCAGCACCGCGAGGTTCATCCAGAGCGAATCCGCCTGAATGGACGCCGCGAACGGGGCCAGAACCAGCGTGGCGACATAGGCGCCGACGGCGATGAAGGCGCCGTGACCGAAATTGAGCACGTCCATCAGACCGAACACGAGTGTGAGTCCGGAGGCCATGATGAAGATCATCATGCCCATGGCAAGGCTCGCGGCGGTCAGGGTCAGCCAGGAAGAGGTCGAGCCGATCAGCGGGATCACCAGAACGGCGAGCGCCAACGGCAGCAGGATCGGGGCGATGTCGCGCTTCGGCTTCGGCAGCGGATCGTTTGCGGCAAGGTCAGTCACTGATGCGCCTCCAGGCTCAGGCCGAGCAGCCGCTCTTGCAGCGGCACGTCGGCTGCGAGCGCCGCCATCTCACCGCGATGGACGATGGTGCCGTTGTCCATGACCAGCACGTTGTCGCCGAGCTCGCGGGCGGCAAAGAAATTCTGCTCGACCATCAGGATCGTCGCGCCCTTGCGCTTGATCTCCTTCAGGCACTCGATCAGCGCCATCACGATGGCCGGTGCCAACCCCTTGGTCGGCTCGTCGATCAGGAGGAGCTTGCGCGGCTCGACGATCGCGCGGGCGATCGAGAGCATCTGCTTCTGCCCGCCCGAGAGGCTTCCCGCGCGCGACAGCCAGAACCGGCGCAGCGCCGGGAAGAAGCCGAAGATCCAGTCGAGCTGGGCATCGTCGAGCGGCCCGTCGCGGGCCGCCAGCACCAGGTTCTCCTTGACCGTGAGGTCCGAGAACACCGCCATGCTTTCCGGCACGTAACCGATGCCGAGCCGTGCGATGTCGGGCGTGGCAAGGCTCTCGATGCGCATCCCGGCGAGGCTGATTTCGCCGCTTGAGGCCTGCCAGAGGCCCATGATGGTGCGCAGTGTCGTGGTCTTGCCGGCGCCGTTGCGGCCGAGCAGCATCGTGACCTGTCCTTGCGGCACCGCAAGATCGATGCCCTGAAGGATGTGGTAGCGACCGATATGGGTGTGCACGCCGGAGAGTTTCAACAGGTCGCTCATGCTGCACCCTCGGTGGCATTCTTGGGCGCGACGCCGAGATAGGCTTCCTGCACGATCGGCGAGGCGATCACTTCCGCGGGTGGGCCATCGGCGACGAGCTGGCCGTTATGCAGCACGATGATGCGGTCGGCGAGCGAGCGCACCACGTCCATCTTGTGCTCGACGAGAAGGATGATCTTGCTCTTGTCCTGCTTGAGCTGCGCGATGAGGTCGAGGACGACTGGCACCTCGTCGATGCTCATGCCGGCGGTCGGCTCGTCGAACATGAACGCCTTTGGCTCCAGCGCGATCATCAGCGCGACCTCGAGCTTGCGCTGGTCGCCATGGGACAGCGCGGTTGCGGCGACGCCGCGGCGGCTGCCGAGCGCGACCCGGTCGAGGATGGCGTCGGCGCGCGCGATCAGGTCGCGGCGCACCATCCAGGGCCGCAGCATGTCGTAATGGGTGCCGCTCGCGGCCTGCACTGCGAGGCGCACGTTCTCTTCCACCGACAGGTTCGGGAACAGGTTGGTGAGCTGGAAGGCGCGGCCGAGGCCCGCGCGGGTGCGCATCGGCGCTGAATGCCCCGTGATGTCGGTGCCGTCGAACAGGATGCTCCCGCTCGTGGCGCGCAGCTGGCCCGAGATCAGATTGAAATAGGTGGTCTTGCCGGCGCCGTTCGGCCCGACGATGGCGGTGAGCTCGCCCGGGCGAAACGTGCAGGAGACGTTGTTGACCGCGACATGGCCGCCGAAGCGAATGGTGAGGTCGCGGGTTTCGAGGGTGAGCGGCATGGAGAGTCTGGCAAAGGATGAAACGAGATAGATCCGCAGGTCAGGCTGCGCTTCCTCCCCCGCTTGCGGGGAAGGGTCGGGGAGAGGGCTGTCTCCGCAGGCGAGAACCCCCAAGAGGAAAGAGCCCTCTCCTGGCCTCTCCCGCAAGCGGGAGAGGTGAAGAAATCACCGCTTGTTGCGGACGGGCACGTCCATGTCCTCGATCTTCAGCTCGCGCACCGGCTCGAGCACGGCCCAGGCGACGTTCGGGTCGACCTTGACCTTGAAGTGATACATGCTCTGCAGCGCCTGATGATCTTCTTTCCGAAACACCATCTTGCCCTTCGGCGTATCGAACTCCAGGCCTTCCATCGCCGTGATCAGCTTCTCGGTATCGGTCGACTTGGCCTTGGTGACGGCGGCGACGACGGACATCGCTGCGGCGAAACCGCCCGCGGTGAAGAAGTCCGGCGGTGCGTTGAAGCGCTTCTGGTGCTCGGCGACCAGCCAGTCATTCACGGGGTTCTTCGGGATGTCGTAGAAGTAATAGGTCGCGCCTTCCATGCCAGGCAGGCCCTTATAGGCGGCGAGCGCCGGCAGGATGTTGCCACCGGTCGAGAGCTCGATGCCGTAGCGCTTCGGGTCCATGTCCTGGAGCTTGGCCAGCGGATTGCCGGCGCCGGCCCAGATCACCCAGATCACCTTGCGGCCCGGCTTGTCCTTCAGCGCGTCGAACAGGCGCTGGCCGACCGCGGTGAAGTCGGTGGTCGAGGTCGGGGCGTATTCTTCGGCGGCGAGCGTCGCGCCGGTCTTGGCGAGCGCCTCCTTGAAGGCGGCGACGCCGTCGCGGCCGAACGCATAGTCCTGCGCCAGCGTCGCCACCGTGACGCCTTGCTTGCCGATCGCGACCGCGTTGGAGATCGCATCCTGCGACGAGTTGCGCCCGGTGCGGAAGATGTAGCGATTCCACTTCTCGCCCGTAATCTGGTCCGCGACCGCGGGCTCGACGATCAGGATCTTCTTGTTCTCCTCGGCGACCGGGAGAATGGCGAGCGCCGCCGCCGACGAGGTCGTGCCGATCGCGATGTCGGCCTTGTCGTCCTGATAGGCCTCCGCGAGCGCGGCCTTGGCCAGATCCGGCTTGCCTTGGTCGTCCTTGGTGATGACGACGATCTTGCGGCCGTCGAGCGTCATGGTGCCCTTGGTGGCGTATTCAAAGCCCATCTTCAGGCCGGTCTCGGTCTGCTTGGCGTAGGCCTCGAGCGGACCGGTCTTGCCGTAGATCAGCGCGATCTTGAGATCGTCGGCCTGTGCGGAGGTGCCCGCGGCGAGCGCGAGAATAGTTGTTGTTATGATGAGTGATCGACGCACGATGGTCCCTCCTGATCTGAAGTTTCTCGGTAACAGCGATTTGCACAACACTACGAATATTGCAATTGAACCTTCCGCCCGAGCATGTCGGCTTTTCGAACATGCATCATTTTTGAACCGGCCGCGCATCGCCGGCTCCCTCGGCCTGACGACGATCGGACTGCGCCTCCTCCGCGCTTTCGAAGATGTGCGGCGCGACGCCGCGTTTCTCCAGGGCTTCACCAAGCTTGATGCGCAGAAAGCCCGACGTGGTGTAGCGCAATACGCCGGAATAGAAGCGATTGACGAGGCTGCCCACCATGGCGGAATAATCGTCCATCAGCTCCGGCAGGATGGAAAAGTTGTCATAATTGACGATGGCGTAGACTCTGCGCCCGAGCGGCGCCAGCCTGGTCTCGACGATAGAGGCGATGGCGTCGATCTCGGCCTTGCTGCGCAGCGGATAGCGTTCCAGATTGACGAAGAACAGGTTCTGCTGCTCGTCCAGCGTGAAACGCTGGTCGAGCGGGATGGTGAGCAGGCGCTCGCGCAGATCCATGAGGCTCTCGCGGAAGATGCGCGCGTCCATCAGCGCCGGGTCGCGCGGGATCAGCGGCTTGAAATCCATCAGGCGCAGGATGTCACGCTCGATGTCGATGCCGGGCGCGACCTCGGTGAGTTCGAGCCCGTCGTCCCTGAGCTCGAACACGCAGCGCTCGGTGACGTACAGCGTGCGTTGCTTGCGCGCGGCGGCGAACGGGCCGCTGAAGGTGACGTGCTCGACGCTATCGACGAACTTGCGCGACCTGGCTTCGTCGAGGATGACGAGCTTCCCGTCCTGCACGGTGACGCGTTGCTTGCCCGCACCGAACGTTCCGACGAAGACGACCTCCTTGGCATTCTGGCTGATGTTGATGAAGCCGCCGGCACCTGCCAGCTTCGGCCCGAACTTGCTGACATTGAGGTTGCCGGCGCGATCGACCTGGGCGAGGCCGAGGAAGGCGGCGTCGAGACCGCCGCCGTCGTAGAAGTCGAACTGGTAGGGCTGGTCGATCACCGCCTGGGTGTTGATCGCCGCGCCGAAATCGATACCGCTCGCCGGGATGCCGCCGATCACGCCCGGCTCCGCCGTCAGCGTGATCAGATCGATGATCCGCTCCTCATTGGCGACCGAGGCGATTCCCTCGGGCATGCCGATGCCGAGATTGACGACGCTGTTGGCCTTCAGCTCCAGCGCCGCGCGCCGCGCGATGATCTTGCGCTCGCTGATCGGCATCACCGGCAGCGAGGCGGCACGGACGCGGATCTCGCTCGAGAAGGCCGGATTGTATTGTGTGCCGAATGTCTGCCAGTGGTTCTCGGGCCTCGCCACGACCACGCAGTCGACGAGAATGCCGGGAATCTTGACCTGGCGCGGATTGAGGCTGCCGGCTTCGGCAACGCGCTCGACCTGGGCGATGACGATGCCGCCGGAATTATGCGCCGCCATGGCGATGGCGAGCGCTTCCAGCGTCAGCGCCTCCTTCTCCATGGTGAGGTTGCCGTCGGGATCGCCGGTGGTGGCGCGGATGATCCCGACCTGAATCGGAAACGTCTTGTAGAGCAGGCAGTCCTCGCCGCCGATCTTGATCAGCTCCACCATGTCCTCGGTGGTGCGTGCGTTCAGCCTGCCGCCGCCGTGCCGGGGGTCGACGAAAGTGCCCATGCCGACGCGCGTGATGTGGCCGGGCCGGTGCGCGGCGATGTCGCGGAACAGATGCGTAATCACGCCCTGCGGCAGGTTATAGGCCTCGATCTGGTTCGCGATCGCGAGCTGCTGCAGTTTGGGCGCAAGGCCCCAGTGCCCGCCGATCACGCGCCGGACCAGCCCTTCATGCGCGAAATGATTGAGGCCGCGGTGCTTGCCGTCGCCTTGTCCGGCCGCATAGACCAGCGTCAGATTGCGCGGCTTGCCCTGCGTATAGGGTGCATCGCCCTCGTGGGACAGATAGAGCTCCTCCAGCGCGATCGCGATCTCCTCGGCAAAGCCGATGCCGACGAAGCCGCCGGTCGCCACGGTGTCGCCGTCGCGGATCAGCATGACGGCCTCCGCCGCCGAGACGACCTTGCCCTTCTCGGAGTTGCGCAAGTAAGGCAGAGCTGGGTGGTGGCTCACGGCGTTCCTCCCGATTCCTTCGACCGTATGCCGTTATTGTTTTGCGTTGATCTTATCGTGGAGATCGGCCCTGGAACAGCTTGCTCCCCATGAGAGAAGGCAGCAGAGAGCAAGGTCTGCGCCAGATGCCGTCGATGCGCGGAAAGCGGCCAAAGCTAAGGCGATTTCCGCATGTCCGCGGGCAGGGAGTAGCCGGGCACCGTGTCCGGAATCCGAGACTCCGGACAGAGGGAGTCTCGAAACTCAGACGGCAGCCGGTCCCGTGGCGAGGCCGAACTTGGCGAGCTTCTTGTAGAAGGTCGCGCGCGAGATCCGCAGCATCCTGGCGGCCTCGGTGATCTGGCCGTTGCTGGCGGCCAGCGCCTGCTCCAGCGTCTGCTTTTCGAACTCGGCCTCGGCCTCCGCGTAGGGCACCACCGCACGGGCCGGGCGCGCGGGCGGTGCAAGCCTGACCTCGGTATCGACGGGGAGGATGCGCGCGACATCCTCGCCGGTCAGCCGCCCGGAATCGCTGAGGATCAGCGCGCGCTCGAGGATGTTGCGGAGCTCGCGGACATTGCCCGGCCAGTCATAGCGCGCGAGCGCGGCGAGCGCGCTCGGCGTGATCTTCGCCTTGACGTAGTCGCCCGATCCGCTGATGTCGTCGAGCAGCCTGGCGCAGATGTCGGGGAGATCATCGAGGCAATGGCGCAGCGGCGGCAGCTCGATCGCGAGCACGTTGAGCCGATAATAAAGGTCGGGCCGGAACGCGCCGTCGCTGACGCGCTTGCGCAAATCCACATTGGTGGCGGCGATCACGCGCACGTCCACCTTCGAGATCTTGTCCGAGCCGAGCGGCTCGATCTCGCGCTCCTGGAGCACGCGCAGCAGCTTGGCCTTCAATTGCAGCGGCATCTCGCCGATCTCGTCGAGGAACAGCGTGCCGCCGTCGGCAATGCGGAATTTGCCCTCGCGGCCCCTGCGGTCGGCGCCGGTATAGGCGCCCGGCGCAGTGCCGAAGAACTCCGACTCGATCAGCGTGTCCGGGATGGCGGCGACGTTGACGCTGACGAACGGCTTCTCCGCGCGGGAGGAGGCGTTGTGAATCGCCTGCGCCAGCATCTCCTTTCCCGTTCCGGTTTCTCCGGTGAGCGTCACGGTGACGCTCTGCCGCGCTGCACGGCTTGCGAGCTCCTTGGCCTGCGCGATGGCGGGCGTGCTGCCGACGAAATCGGCGAACGTGAAACGCGCCGCGCGGGCGTTGGACAATTGCCGCCGCGCCAGCCGCAGATCGCTCTCGAGCTGGGCGACGCGGGCGAGCAGCGGTTTCAGGCTTTCGAGATGATCATAGAGCACGAATCCGATCGCGCCGATCACCGTCCCGTTCTCGTCCTCGATCGGCATGCGGGTGACGACGAGCTGCTCGCCGCCGAGCGCCATGATGTCGAGCAGGATCGGTTCGCCGGTCTCGGCCACCTTCCGCATCAGGCTGTTCGGGATGACCTCCTCGATCGACCGGCCGATCGCCTCGCCGGCATGGTTGAGACCGAGCGCGGCAAGGTATTTCTCGTTGACATAGACGACGCGTCCGCCGCGATCGATCGCAATGGCACCTTCGCAGAGCTGTTCCAGCCGCGCGAACAGCGTCTCCATCGCGCGCGCACGGAGATAGACGGGATCGCTGATCGAGGAGGAAGGCGCAGACATGAGATACCTCGGGGAGGTCCGCCTGTGTATTAGCAAAAGGCCAGCAATTTCAAAGGGGGAAAAGGCGCTCAAGAGGGAATGGCGCTGAAGTCAGCTCAGCATTTGCTGTCGTCCCGGGGCGCGTAGCGAACCCGGGACGACAGCGAGATTGCAGCCCCTACCGCCGATACCCGCTCGCCCGCGAATAGCCCTGGCGGTTCTGCTGCATCGGGCGGCTCGCCACGCTGACCCGCGCTTCGCTGGAAACGGGCGTTGCGAGCTTCAGCTCCTCCAGGAAGATCGGCCGGGAGAAGTAGTAGCCCTGCGCGAAGCGGATCTTCGTTGCCGCCTGGAGATAGGCGAGCTCCTCGTAGGATTCGATGCCTTCGGCGATCACCGTCATGCCGAGCGCTTCGCTCAAGGATTCGATCGCGCGCAGGATGCCCTGGCTGCGCGGGCGCTTGTGGATGTCGGTGATGAAGGAGCGGTCGATCTTGATCTCGTCCGCGGTGATGTCGGCCAGCGCCGAAAGCGAGGAATAACCTGTGCCGAAATCGTCGATGGAGATGCCGACGCCGAGCTTGCGGAACATCGGCAGGATCTCGGCCTGGAAATGATTCTTGGCGACGAAGGCGTCCTCCGTCACCTCGATCATGAAGCGCTGGGGAAAGCCGGTGTCGTCCAGCGCCTGCGCAAAGCTGCGCATGAACTCCGGATTGCCGGCCTGCTTGGCGGCGACGTTGATGCTGATGATCGCTTCCGCGCCGAACGTGTCGTTGATCAGGTCGATCGATTTGACGATCTCGGCGAGCACGAGATGAGTCAGCTCGTCGATCAGCCCGAGCTCGCCGGCAAGATTGATGAACGAGCCGGGGGCCTGGATCACGCCTTCGTCGTCGCGCAGGCGCACCAATGCCTCGATGCCCTTCACGGCCTGTGTGCGGATGTCGACCTTGGACTGGAAGGCGCAGCAGAAGCGCTTTTCCAGGATGGCGAGCCGCAGCGACTGCTCGACCTTCATCCGCGCCTGCGCCTCCCGCTCCATGCTGGCATCGAAGAAGGCGGCCAGTCCCTTGCCGTCGTTCTTGATGCGGTACATCGCGATGTCGGCGTTCTGCCGCAGCGTCTCAAAGCTGCTTCCGTGGTCGGGATAGAGGCTGATGCCGACGGAGGTCGATGCAAAGACTTCCGAATTGTCGATGAAGAACGGTGCGGTCAGCCGCTCCAGCGTCGATTGCATGAACTCGGCGACTTCCTCCTGGCTCTGGATCGGGGAGAGCAGCAGCAGGAATTCGTCGCCGGAGATGCGCGACAGCATGTCGGAATCGCGCAGGTCGCGCCCGAGCCGCCTCGAGAGCTCGACCAGCAGCGCGTCTCCCACGGAGTGGCCGTAATAGTCGTTGATGTGCTTGAAATTGTCGACGTCGAGGAAGGCCAGCGCGAAACGCTCGGCGCCACGATCTTTCGCGAGCAGATTATTGGCGTGATGCTCGATCACGCGCCGCGAGGGCAATCCGGTCAGCTCGTCGAAATAGGCCGAGCGGAACAGCTGGTCCTCGAAATTCTTCTGTTCGGTGATGTCGGAGGACGCCGAGATCAGGAGCTCGCGTCCGGCGAGGCGAACAGGACGATGGGTCGTGAGCAGCACCTGCCGCGCGGCGCCGACGTGAAGCGCTTCCTCAGTCACGACCGCCTGCCCGGCGCTCAGTGCCTGCCGGCAGGCTTCGTGTCGCGGAGCCAGATCGGGTGACGGACGGCTGCCATCCATGCCGAGCTGGGCGGCGGCGGCGTCGTTGACCAGCAGAAGCTCGCCATGCGCGTCCTGCACAGTGAGGCCGGCCGGCAGCATTCTAACGATTTCCTTGAGAAAACTGAGCTCGGCTTCAGTCGCGCCGGAATATCGATTGTCGTTCATACAAGTCATGAATCTTGTTGTTTCGGCGCGCCTTTGCAATGGGCGCGATCTTGCGCAGTTCCCTCTTAAGTTTGGTTAAGGGGCTAGAAGAAATACGGGGGTGTTTTGGAGAAAACTTGCGACGATGCGACGCGCGCCGGCGATCGTCATTAACAGAGGGTCAATGCGTCAAGTGAAACTGCGAGCGAGGTATGCGCGTGGGAGCGATTTCGCTGCGGCCATCTTTCGAGATGCCCGCCGTGGGCGGGCCTCAGGATGAGGACCGGAGTGCGCTGCGCGATATCACGCGAGCACCGATGCCGCTTAGTCTCATGCTGAGGAGACCGCGAAGCGGTCGTCTCGAGGACGAGGCGCGTGCTCATCTCGCGCAATATGCCAAATGCGCTTGCGCCACGCCGCAAGCGGGAGGAGCGGACCTCTCGCGTTCTATTCGCTTCGCGGGATTCGGCACTGCATGATGCAATGCAGCCCGGTCTTCAGATACGAGATCTCGGTCCTGCCATCGAAGGACGACAATGCCGATTTCAGCAACTTGGTGCCGAAGCCGGGCTCGGACACCTTGTCCACACTCGGCCCTTCGGTTTCGTCCCAGGTGATGGTCAGGCGGTCGTCGCTGATGGTCCAGGACACCTGTAACAGGCCGCGCGGCGAGGAGAATGCGCCGTACTTGCCCGCATTGGTGGCAAGCTCGTGAAACATCAATGACAGCGTGACTGCGAGCTTCGGCGGCAGGAACAACCGATCGCCATTGAGGGTGAAGCGGACATGGCCATAGGGACCGAGTTCCGAGATCAGGAGGTCGCGGATATCGCAGCCGCCCTTGTCGATCCGCGAGATCAGATCGTCCGTTGCGGCCAGCGAGCGCAGCCTGGGATCGACCCGGGCCCAGACCTGCGGGTGGTCGTGCAGCACCTGGTGCAGCACGGCATGCACCGTCGACAGCTTGTTCTTCAGCCGGTGCTGGAGTTCCTCGACCAGCAGCTTGCGATACTCTTCTTCCTCGATGAGGCGTCTTGAGATCCGGCGCTGCTCGGCCAGCATGGTGCGATAGTGCTCGACACCCCAGATGGTTATCGCGCAGACGGCCCAGTAAAGCGCCAGCAGGGCAAACCGCGCGCGATCGGCAAAGGCATCGCCGAAATTCAGGACGACGCCGAGCACGCCGCCGATCAGCGCGGTGATCACGCCGATCCGGAATCCTCCCAGGGCAGCTGCAAAAAACACGGCCGGAAAGTAAGGCGTGAAGTAGATGTCCGGACGAACCTGAGCGAGCCCCCAGCGGACCAGGGTTGCGGCCAACAGGCAGATTGCCGCAAACGAGATGCTCAGACCGAGCGAAGGCGGCGCCGCGCCCTGCCAGCCCTTGCGGAACTCGTCGATCAGCTTCCCCATGCGCAGCCCAGTTGCGATATGCGTTCGAACATCGAGCGGCCCGTGAGAATGTTACGCATGCCGCCCGCACAAGCATAGCTTGCCTTGTCGGAAGCGGGCAGGAATAGTGGCGGCTCCGGCGACGGCGGCGGCCGACATTCGCCATTTGGCATCAAATCGCTCGAAAACAGGAACATTCCATGGGCAGGCTGGACGGCAAGGTTGCGGTGATCACGGGGGCGACAAGCGGGATCGGATTGCGCACTGCGGAAGTCTTCGTTGCCGAAGGTGCCAAAATTGTGATCGCGGGGCGGCGCGTACCGGAAGGCGAGGCACTGGCGAAGCAACTCGGGGCCAATTGCATCTTCCGCCAGACCGACGTCACGGTCGAAGCGCAGATGCAGGCGCTGATTGCGCTCGCGGTCGACAAGTTCGGCAGGATCGATTGCCTGTTCAACAATGCCGGCGGGCCGGCGCAGACCGGCGGCATCGAGGGCCTCGAGGTCGAGCGGTTCGACGCGGCGATGGCGACGCTGGTGCGCAGTGTCGTGGTCGGCATGAAGCACGCCGCGCCCTACATGAAGAAGCAGGGGGCAGGCAGCATCATCAACAATGGCAGCATCGCCGGCCGCCTCGCCGGCTTCTCGTCGTCGATGGTCTATAGCGCGGCCAAGGCGGCGGTGATCCATCTCACCAAATGCGTGGCGATGGAGCTCGGCGAATCCAACGTCCGCGTTAACTCGATCTCGCCCGGCGCGATCGCAACAGGCATCTTCGGCAAGGCGCTGGGGCTCTCGACCGACGCGGCGGAGAAGACGCCGGCGGTGATGCGCGAGGTCTACAAGACCGCGCAGCCGATCCCGCGTGCCGGCCTTCCCGATGATATCGCCCATGCCGCGGTGTTCCTGGCCAGCGACGAATCCAGCTTCGTCAACGGCCACGACCTCGTCGTCGACGGCGCCATCACCGGCGGCCGCAACTGGAGCCAGCAGCAGCAGGGCTACGTGGCGCTGCGCAAGGCGTTCGATCAGGCGTAGCGGACAGCTTTCGTGCCCCGGACGCGGTGCGGCGCGAAGTGCCGCTCCGCAGAGCCGGGGCCCATCTATCCGCAGCAGCTTGCCCTCTGGCTTTCTGAGTCCCGGCTCGCGCTGCGCGCGTCCGGGACACGAGAGTTGAGCGCTAAACCGCCTTCACGCTCACCCGCAGCCCGTCCCGTGGCTTCGGGATCGGCCACATCTGCCAGTCCGGCTTGTAGCCCGGCTCCAGCGACACCTCGATATTCTGCAAGAAGTGCCGCGCGAAACATTTCGCCTGCATGTAGGCGAAATGCAGGCCGAGGCACATATGCGCGCCGCCGCCGAACGGCACGAAGGCGAAGCGGTGGCGGCCACGCTGCGCTTCCTCGGTGAAGCGCAAGGGATCGAAGCGGTCCGGCTCCGGCCAGATGTCCTTCATGTGGTGCGTGTAGAGCGGATTGATGCCGATTGCGGTGCCGGCGGGGATTGCAAACCCCTTGAAGCTGAAATCGCGCATCGCGCGGCGCGGCATCGACGGCACCGGCGGCCTGATCCGCAGCGCTTCCTTGAACGCCATCTCCGACAGCGGCATCTTTTCGAGATCGTCGAAGCTGCTCGGCGCCCCTGGGGCGAGCCCGAGCGCGAGTACCTCCGCGCGCAGCCTGTCCTGCCATTCAGGATTGGCGGCGAGTTCGCCGATGAAGGAGGTCAGCGACGAGGTCAGCGTGTCGTGCGCCGCCATCATCAGGAAGCTCATGTGGTCGATGATGTCCTGCTCCGAGAGCAGCGCGCCATCCTCATGGGTTGCGCGGCAGAGCTGCGAGAACAGATCGTCGCCGCCATGATTGCCGCGGCGCAGCGGAATCTGCTCCCGGAAATAGGCGACGATGCGCTTGCGTCCCTTCACCCCTCGCGCCATCTGGGTGCCGGGCAGGGGGCGGCGGACCGGCGAGACGGAGGCGGCGACCATGTCGACAAAGGCGCGGTTGATCTCGTCGACCTCCGGCCCGATATCGGCGCCGAGGAATGAGGCCGCAGCGAGATCGAGCGTGAGCTGCTTCATCGCCGGATAGAGCAGCATCTCCCCTCGCTTTGCCTTCCATTGCGCGACGCGCGCAGAAATGCCGCGGTCGAGATCGCCGAGATAGGACTTCATCGGCCCGGACTTGAACGCGACCGACAGCGCCTTGCGATGCAGGCGATGCTCGTCGAAATCGAGCAGCATCAATCCGCGCGGAAACAGCAGTCCCAGAACCTTGTTCCAGCCATGCGTCGAGGAGAACAGCTTTTGCTGGTCGAACAGCACGAGCTCGTTGGCCTCGGGGCCGAGCAGCACGACGTTGGTCTCGCCGAAAAAATGCGTACGGTAGACCAGGCCGTATTTGGCGCCGTTCGCTTCGATATGGCCCTTTGGGTCGGCGAGCACCTGAAACGTCTTGCCGATGATCGGCCAGCCTTCGTCGCCGGGAATGTGGGTCAGCTCATTGCGCCTCGGCGGGGTGAACTGAAGTGCGGGGGCGGCCACATTCTGCATCGACATGACGATTGCTCCGGTTGGCTGACCGAACAGGCTCGCGGTCGCGCTCGACTGACAGAGACAGCATAGCACGGTTGGACGAGAATGACGTGGCGGCTCTCACCTCCAAAAAGCGCCGCGGTGCGGTTCACCTCTTTCCGCCGGAGAGAGGTGAACCCAGCCAACCGCTCGCACCGATTCTACATGGCGTCGAGCCTACCGTTTCGCGGCTTCCTTCTGCAGATCCGGGGCGTTGACGGCGGGAATGGCGACGCGGCCGGGGCCGGTGACCTTCAACGCCTCGGCGGCCTTCTCGTTTTCCATGATCTTGGCCATCACGGCCTGTCCCGCACGCTCGAAGATCGCGCGGTTCTCGATCACGAATTTTTGCGATTTGCGCAGCCCGTCGATATAGCCGTTGATCTCCGGCACAACGTAGCGCGCCACCATGTCCCAGCTCCGCCGCGTCGCTTCCGGATTGGCCCAGTCATGCACGAACCCGATGATCGCGCCGACGCCGCCGGAGACCTGCATCACGTTCTTGATGGTTTTGACGAGATCGTCGGGCGTGCCGATGGTGGACGCGGCGCCCTCGACGAAGGCGGTCTTGTCGACGGCCTCGTCCGGCGAGGAGAATGCGGTGAGGCCCGGCCGCTGCAACGTGCCGACATTATATTCGTTGTGCCACCGCATCAGCCCGGCGCCCGCTTCGCGGCGCGCCTGCTCGCGGGTCTCTGCGATGTGGAAAGTCAGCAGCACGCGCCAGTCCGCACGGTTCACCGTGGTGCCGTGCTTCCTGGCGGCATCCTCGGCGAACTGCCATTGCTGCTGCAGCGACATCAGGCCCTGCGTCGTCATCGAGCCCAGCGAGATGATGCCGATGCCGTATTTGCCGGCGAGCGTCATGCCGGAGGGCGAGATCTGCGAGGCCACCACGAACGGCATCTCCTCCTGCAAGGGCAGGATCTGCAGCGCGGCGTCGTTCATCGTGAACCAGTCGCTCTTGGCGGTGACGCGCTCGCCGTTGAAGAGGCGGCGGATGATGCCGATCGCTTCGTCCTGGCGGTCGCGCTGCGTCATCGGATCGATCCCGAGCGTGTGCGCATCCGAGGCGAGCGCGCCCGGGCCGGAGCCGAAGATGGCGCGGCCGCCGGTCATGTGGTCGAGCTGCACCATGCGCTGGGCGACGTTGAAGGGATGGTGATAGGGCAGCGACACCACGCCGGTGCCGAGCTTGATCCGCTTGGTGCGCTCGCCGGCCGCGGCCAGGAACATCTCGGGCGAGGCGATCATCTCCCAGCCGGACGAATGATGCTCGCCGCACCAGAACTCGTCATAGCCCAGCGCATCCAGCTGCTCGACGAGGTCGAGATCCCGCCGGAACTGGAGCATCGGATGCTCCCCGATCGGGTGATGCGGGGCAAGGAAGGCTCCGAACTTCAGGCGCGCCATGGCGATCTCTCCGGTTTGATTTTCTGTTTGTTGAGGGGGGCAGGCTACGTGCCTGATGGCACGAAGGCAATCGCACGATGTCCCGTGTTGCGGAATGCAGGCATGCGTGGGTCTTCTTCCTCTTCTCATGCTTGCGTGCAGGTGCTCCACAGCGCCATGCCCGGTGCTTTCCCCTTCGCCAGTGGCGAAGGGCACGCGAATCCTACCTGTGGGGTAATCGCGACACCGTACGCGATCTGAAATCATCGGGCCGCGAGTCCAGATCCGTGCGCCAATGCATCAAATCGTCACAAAGCAAATCGATTCGTCCCGTCGTTGGTGGGTGCTGGCCATCGTCGTGGCCGCCCAGTTCATGTTCGGCGTCGACGCCTTCGTGGTCAACGTCGCCATTCCCACCATTGCGGTCGACCTGAAGGCTTCGCCGGCCCAGATCGAATCCATCATCGCGATCTACCTGATCGCCTATGCCACGCTGGTCGTGACCGGCGGCCGGCTCGGCGACATCCACGGCACGAAGGGCGTGTTCCTGGCCGGCCTGCTCGGCTTCACCTTGACGTCGCTCTGGTGCGGCCTCTCGCAATCCGGGGCGGAGCTGATCGTTGCGCGGCTGGCGCAGGGCGCGACCGCGGCATTGATGGTGCCGCAGGTGCTGGCGACGCTGCACCTCTTGTTCACCGATGAGTCGCGCAGCCGTGCCTTCGCCATTTACGGTGTCGTGCTCGGGCTTGCGGGCGCCGCAGGCTTCCTGCTCGGCGGTTTTCTCGTCACACTCAACCTCGCCGGCGCTGGTTGGCGCTCGGTGTTCTTCGTGAACGTGCCGTTTGGCCTCGTCATCGCGGCTGCCGCCTGGCGCATCATGCCGTCGACATCGCGCCGATCAGGTACAAGGCTCGACATCAAGGGCAGCGTGGTGCTGTTCGCGGGGCTGTTGTGCCTGATCGGCCCGCTGCTGTTCGGCCACGATGTCGGCTGGGCGCCGTGGCTGTGGGCGGTGATGGGAAGCGGCGGCGTGATCCTCGCCGCGTTCCTGAAGCTGGAGCAGGCGGTCGCACGCGCCGGCGGCATGCCGCTGATCGACCTCACGCTGCTGGCGGACGCCGGTTTCCTGCGCGGCCTCGGCGCCGCCTTCTTTTTCTTCTTCGCCAATCTCTCGTTCTATCTGGTGATGACGCTGTTCATGCAGCGGGGCCTCAAGATCCCGCCGCTCGCGGCCGGCATGGCCTTCATTCCGCTCGCGCTCGCCTTCGTCGTGGCCTCGCGCCACAGCGGGGTGCGGGCGCGCCATCGCGGCACCAGGGTTTTGCTCGAAGGCTGCGCGCTTCAGGTCGTCGGCCTCGCCGCACTTGCGCTTGTCGCGGGCTGTGTCGATGCCCCGTCGCCGCTCCTGCTCGCGTTCACCTTGATCATCTTCGGCTATGGTCAAGGACTGGTGATGGCGCCGCTCTCGGGCGCGGTGCTCTCGACGGTGAAGCCTGTCGCCGCAGGCTCGGCCTCCGGCATCTACGGCACCACGGCGCAGATCGGAAATGCGGCCGGAGTGGCCGCAATCGGCGCGGTATTCTTCGCGGTTGAAGCCCTGCAATCAGCGCGCGCAGGATTCCTCGCGTCGCTCGTGCTGTTTGTGACATTGATTATGATCTGTGCCGCATTTCTGGCGTGGATGCGTCGTGCATCGGCACGAAGTTGAGGCAACGCGGTTAATGCGTGCCGATTTCAGCGGGATTTCCCGCGATTTTCGCTCGACTGACAGCGCACGGTCTTTTTATTTTGCAATGCAGCAACTATCTGGTTGGACTGACGTTGAACGTCGCCCACCAGGAAGCTGCCGTGTCGCTAGCCAAAAATATCGATCTCTTGAGACGTCTGCCGAGGCTGGACGGATTGCGCTTTGCCGAGCTCGGCCGCGGCGCTGATTCATCGAGCCCCTTGGAGGAGGTTATTGGCTTCGGCGACAATCCCGGAGCATTGCGCATGTTCACGTTTGTGCCGGCGCAATTGCAGAAGCCGCGCGCGCTGGTCGTCGTGCTGCATGGCTGCGGGCAAACCGCGGCGGCTTACGATCTCGGCGCGGGCTGGTCGACGCTGGCAAGGCACTATGGCTTCGCGCTGCTGATGCCCGAGCAGCAGCGCGTCAACAACGGCAACACCTGTTTCAACTGGTTTAATCCGGAAGATACGGTGCGCGGCAGCGGCGAGGCGCATTCGATCCGCGAGATGATCGCGCACATGGTCGAGGCGCACCGCATCGATCACAGGCGCGTTTTCATCACCGGCCTGTCGGCCGGCGGCGGCATGACGTCGGTGATGCTCGCAACCTATCCGGAAGTCTTCGCGGCCGGCGCGATCATTGCCGGGCTGCCTTATGGTATCGCCTCGAATTTGCGCGAGGCGCTCGACGGCATGTTTCATTCCCCAGCGCGTCCCGCGCGCGAGCTCGGCGATCTCGTGCGCAGCGCCTCTGACCATGGCGGGCCCTGGCCGAAGGTCTCCGTGTGGCACGGCAGCGCCGACCGCACCGTCAATCCCGGCAATGCCAACGAGATCGTCAAGCAATGGCTCGACCTGCACGGCCTGCCTGACGCGCCGATGGCGGAGACGGTCGTCGACGGCTATCCGCGCCAGGCCTGGTGGAACAAGGACGGCGAAACGCTGGTCGAATCCTTCGCCATCACCGATATGGCGCATGGCACGCCGCTTGGGATCGCCGACAACGATCAGCGCTACGGCGTCGAAGGCGCGTTCCTGATCGAGGCGGGCATTTCCTCGTCCTACCACATCGCAAAGTTCTTCGGCCTCACCGGCTGGATTCCAGACACGGCGACCAAGAAGGTGGAGGCCAAGGCTGCAATGAAGCCTGCAACGAAGCCGGCGCAGTCGCCCGCGCCGCATCTCGCCCGCTTGATCCGTGCAGCAATTGCCGAAGAGCAGGCCGAGCCGCAGCGAGAAAAGTCTAACGGCTTCGATCTCGGCCAGATCATCACGCGCGCGCTCACGGCGGCCGGGTTGATGAAATAGCTCCATCCCCGCTGTCGTCCCGGACAAGCGCGCCCCAAGCGCGCGCCGATCCGGGACCCATACTCCCAGGATTGAGTGAGGCGCGAAAGCGTAACTCCGAGTCCCCGTAACCACGTCTCCCTGTGGTTATGGATCCGGGTCTGCGCTTGCGCTTGTCCCGGACGACGGCGGAGTCTGTGGCGGACTGTCGGTGACGATAGCGGAGTTCGTTGCTACATCTCGCCGGTGATGAACGGATTGGTCATCCGCTCCTGACCGATGCTCGAGCCTGCGCCATGGCCGCAGATGAAGCCGACATCGTCTCCGAGCGGCAGCAGCTTTGTCTTGATCGAATTGATCAGCGTGGCGTGGCTGCCGCCGGGCAGATCGGTACGTCCGACCGAGCCCGCGAACAGGACGTCGCCGACATGGGCGAATCGTAACGCCTGGTTGAAGAACACCACGCTGCCGGGCGAGTGGCCGGGACAGTGGAAGATGTCGAACTGTAAATCGCCGATCGAGACGGTGTCGCCCTCGTCGAGCCAGCGGTCCGGCGCGAAATCGCGCACGCCGGTCATGCCGAAGCGGGCGCCGCTCTCGACCACGTTATCGAGCAGGAACTTGTCCGCGACATGCGGGCCCTCGATCGGCACCTTCAGCGCATCGCGCAAGTCCGCAGCGCCACCGACATGATCGATGTGGCCGTGGGTCAGCCAGATCTTCTCCACGGTGACGCCGGTCTGCTTGATTGCGTTCAGGATCTTCGGCACGTCGCCGCCGGGATCGATCACCACGGCTTTCTTGGTGGGCTCGTCCCAGATGATGGTGCAGTTCTGCTCGAACAGCGTCACGGGAACGATGATCGCGCCCGCCTTGGGTGGCGAGGAGTCCTGGGTGTGAGTTTGCTCGGTCATGGCGCCACAATGCCGATTTTTGTCAGGCCGCCAAGCAAAAGATTCGCAAAAGATTCGGACGAGAGGTTCGGGAACAGCCGCGGCCCCTGTCACACGGCCGTCCCAATTGGCCTGCCAATTTGAACCCGGGCGTTGCTGTCGCGTTCTCCCGCGCAAGGCGCAGATTTTGGGTGGTCGGCATGGCTCAAGGCAACGAGAATTGGTGGCGCGACGGCATCTTCTATCAGATCTATCCGCGCTCGTTCCAGGACTCGAATGGCGACGGCGTCGGCGACCTCGCCGGCATTCTCAGGCGGCTGCCTTACGTCAAATCGCTCGGCGTCGACGCAATCTGGCTGTCGCCGATCTTTCCCTCGCCGATGGCGGATTTCGGCTACGACATCTCCGATTATATCGGCATCGAGCCGCTCTTCGGCACGATGGCCGACTTCGACGCGTTGCTTGCCGCCGCTCATGACAACGGCCTGAAGCTGATCCTCGACCTCGTGCCGAACCACACCTCGGACCAGCATCCCTGGTTCGTCGAGAGCCGCGCCTCGCGCGACAATCCCAAGCGCGACTGGTACATCTGGCGTGATCCGGCGCATGACGGCGGCGTGCCCAACAACTGGCTGTCCGAATTCGGCGGCAGTGCGTGGCAATTCGACGAGACCACGGGTCAGTATTATTATCACGCCTTCCTCGCCCAGCAGCCGGACCTGAACTGGCGCAATCCGGACGTCCGCGCCGCGATCTACGACGTGATGCGGTTCTGGCTGGACAAGGGCGTCGACGGTTTTCGCGTCGACGTGATCTGGCACCTGATCAAGGACGCCGAATTCCGCGACAACCCGCCCAACCCGCATTATGTCGAGGGCCGGCCGCCGAACGAGAAGATCCTGACGCAGTACTCGACCGACCAGCCGGAAGTGCACGATGTCATCGCCGAGATGCGGCGCGTTATCGATTCCTATGGCGCCCGCGTCTTGATCGGCGAGATCTATCTGCCGCTGCACCGCCTCATGGCCTATTACGGTAACGATCTCACCGGCGCACAGATGCCGTTCAACTTTGCGCTGCTCTCGACCTTCTGGAGCGCGCGCTCGATCGAGACGATCATCGAGGAATACGAGAAGGCGCTGCCGAAGGGCGCCTGGCCGAACTGGGTGCTCGGCAATCATGATCGGCCGCGCGTGGCGAGCCGCGTCGGTCCCGAGCAGGCCCGCGTCGCGGCCATGCTGCTGCTGACGCTGCGCGGCACGCCGACGCTCTATTACGGCGACGAGATCGGCATGCACCAGCTCGCGATCGCGCCGGAGGACGTACGTGATCCCTTCGAGAAGAACGTGCCCGGCATCGGCGTCGGCCGCGACGGCTGCCGCACGCCGATGCAATGGGATTCGTCGAACTTCGCCGGCTTTTCGCAAGCGAGGCCGTGGCTGCCGCTGCCGGAGGATCATATCCGCGAGAATGTGGCCAATCTCGACGCCGATCCGCGTTCGATCCTCAATCTCTACAAGCGCCTGATCGACTTGCGGGAAGACTGTCCCCCGCTGGTCGCGGGCGACTATCATCCGATCTCGGCGCAAGGCGATCTCCTGATCTACCGCCGCGAGGCCGGCGGCAGGGCGGTCATCGTGGCGCTCAATCTCGGCCCCGAGCCGGTCGCGGTGACCACCAGCGCGATCCGATTCGGCAGCAGCATCCTGCTGTCGACGTTCCTGGACCGCGAAGGTGAGGAGATCGAAGGCGTGCTGGATTTGCGCGGCAATGAAGGCGTGGTGGTGGCGCCGCCTTCGTAGCCGTCGCAACGGTTGCGGATGACCGACGCTCTCTCCCCGTCATTGCGAGGAGCCCTTGCGACGAAGCAATCCAGAGTTTCTCCGCGGCGACAGTCTGGATTGCTTCGCTGCGCTCGCAATGACGATCGTTGAAACGGCAGGGCAGATTCGACATTTCTAGCTATCCCGGATGCTTCTTCCCGCCCACGGTGTCGCCGTCGATGTCACTCCGTTTCAACAGATAGTCCAGCCCCCCGACGCGATACCAGCGATAGCCATACGGCTCCAGCACGATGCGATGCTGGCCGCGCTTGTCAGCGTGGCTGTGGTCCTCCGCGAGCAGGTTGATCAGGTGCGCGCCGGTATCGCCGGGTAGTCCGGCCGAGAACGCGATCTCGCGCGGCTTCTCGTCGAGATTGTGCACGAACAGCACCGAATTGTTGCGCCAGTCATAACGCATGATGAACACGGCGGGATCGTGCATCGGGATGACAGTGAAATCACCCCAGCCCACTTCCGGCACCTCCTTGCGCATGCGGACGATGCGCTCGGTCCAGTTCAGCATGGAATTCGGATCGCGCCGCTGCTTGGCGACATTGACGTGCTCAAAACCGTAAGGACCCTTGTCGATGACAGGGCAGGCCGGCTTGTCGCTCTTGGTGAAGCCGCCATGCGGTTCGGTCGACCATTGCATCGGCGTGCGCGCGCAATTGCGTTCGGGCAACGAGAGATCGTCGCCCATCGCGATCTCATCGCCGTAGCGAATCACAGGCGTTCCCGGCAGCGTGCACATCAGGCTGTAGGCGAGCTCGAGCCGCCTGCGGTCGCCGCCCAACATGGGCGCAAGGCGGCGGCGGATGCCGCGGTCGTAGAGCTGCATGTCCTTGTCGGGTCCGAAGCACTTGAACACGGTGTCCCGCTGCGCCTCGGTCAGGCGCCCAAGATCGAGCTCGTCGTGATTGCGCAGGAACAGGCCCCATTGCGCCGTCGCGGGCCGCGGCTTGGTCGCCTTCAGCGCCTTCGCCAAGGGGCGCGAATCGGCGGAGGCCAGCGCGTAGAACAGATGCTGGTTGACGTGGAAGTTGAACATCATGTGCATGCGGTCGGCATCGCGACCGAAATATTCCATGTCGGTCTTCGGGAGCACGTTGGCCTCGGCGAGGATGATGGCGTCGCCCTGGCGCCATTGCAGAAATTCGCGAAACGCGCGCAGCAAGTCGTATTGCTCGACCGGCTTCTTCACCTTCGCGCCCTTGGTCGCGATCACGAACGGCACCGCGTCCATGCGAAAGCCGGAGACGCCGAGCTGGATCCAGAAGCCCATGATCTTCAGGATCTCGGCCTGGACATGCGGGTTCGAGGTGTTGAGGTCGGGCTGGAAATCATAGAAGCGGTGGAAGTACCAGGCGCCGGCTCCCTTGTCGCGCGTCCAGGTCGATTTCTGCACACCGGGAAACACCATGCCCTCGTCGGCATTGGCCGGCTTCTTGTCGGACCACACATACCAGTCGCGATAGGGTGAGTTCTTGTCGCGCCGCGCGTCCTTGAACCAATGGTGCTGGTCCGAGGTGTGGTTGACGACGAGGTCGATGATGATGCGGATGCCGCGCTGCTTGCAGCCGTGAGTGAACTCGACGAAATCGCCGAGCGTGCCGTAGCGAGGATCGACGCTGTAATAGTCAGCGATGTCGTAGCCGTCGTCGCGGCCCGGCGAGGTCTGGAACGGCATCAGCCAGATCGTGGTGATGCCGAGCCCGTGCAGATAGTCCAGCCGCCGCAACAGGCCCTTGAAATCGCCGACGCCGTCGCCGTTGGCGTCCATGTAGGAGCCGACGGACAGGCAATAGATCACGCCGTTCTTGTACCAGAGATCGTCGATCATGCGCGGGCAGCCTCGGGTTCCGCCGAGGTGCGGCGGCTGCGTAATAAGTGCGTGGGGGAAGCGAGGTTCCCGCTTTCTGGTCCCGGGGCGCGACGAAGTCGCGAGCCCGAGACCCATAGCCACAGGATGCCGTTTCGCGAAAACTCGGAGTTACCCGCTTTCCTGCACAACTACGCCCTGTGGTTATGGATTCCGGGCTCGCACCAAGTGACGCGCCCGGAATGACGGGTGGGGAGACAGTGTCCGCCCTTCACGGAATCGGCTATCTTCCCCCGATGGACAATACCGCCCGCAACATCGCTCTCGTACCGCCGCCCGATCGCCGCCAGTCGGAGACGGCGCTCGCGGTCGCGCGCGGCACGGCGCGGCTCTTGCGCTCGCTCGGCTTCTCCTGCATCAGCGAATTGCCGCTGCCGTCGGGCCGGCGCGCCGATCTCGTGGCGCTGAACGAGCGCGGCGAGATCTGGATCGTCGAGATCAAATCGTCGGTGGAGGATCTGCGCGCCGACCAGAAATGGCACGAGTACCGCGCCCATTGCGACCGGCTGTTCTTCGCCTTCACGCAGGATCTGCCGTGCGAGATCTTTCCTGATGACACCGGCCTGATCATCGCCGACGCCTATGGCGCGCATCTGCATTGCGAGGCGCCCGAGCACAAGATGGCCGCGCCGACCCGCAAGCAGATGACGGTGCGCTTTGCAATGGCGGCAGCCTTGCGGATCAACCGGCTGGTCGACCCGCAGGGCCACGCGGATTTCTGGGAGTAGGCGCGGGCTGAGCGAAGCGCGGCGTGATCCGGAGTCCTCGTGATGCGAGGGCGCCGAGTTCCCTCCGTCGGGACTACTTTTTGGCGTGCGCCGCTCGGATCGGACCGAAAGGCCCGTACATGTGCTGCTGCTGATCGAATCCGTCGGGGTACGGTCCGTAAGGCGTGTCGACCGGCTTCGTCGCAAGATCTGGATAGTCCTTGTCGAGACCGGCCTTTCTCGGACGTGGTTGAGAGATCATATAGGCGGCAACGTCCCAGGCCTGATCGACCGTGAGCTGCGGATTCAGGTAGTCCGTTCCGTGCGGCATGTTGAAGTGCAAGAAGTTCGCCGCAGTAATCAGCCGCGCCATGCCGGCGCCATCGTTGAAACTATCGGGGCCCCAGAGCGGCGGCACCATGTAGCCGAGATCGACGCTCGGCAGGCTGCGGCGTATTCCGGAGCCGTCCTCGTTGTGACAGGAGAGACAAGCGCTCGCATAGATCGCCTTGCCACGAACGGGGTCGGCCGCTCGATCGAGCTCGGGCATTGATCCGGTGCCGAGTCCTGACAACGCCTTACCCGCCGGCACGCCGGACGAGAGAAATTTGATGTAAGCCACGAAAGCCTGCATTTCCGGACTGTCGAGCGGCAGCGCGCGGCCATTCATGCTGCGCGCCATGCACGAGTTCACACGATCCTCGATCGTGATCTCGGCGCCGAGGCGGGCACTGTATTGCGGGAAGAGCTCGACCAGTCCAAAGATCGGCAAGCCGAATTTTTTCGTGCCGGCTTCGAGATGGCAGTTGCTGCAGGCGAGATTGTTGCCGGCATAGCGCTTGGCTGGGTCCGGCACCTTCGGCCCGACATGGGCGTAGGTCGCCGTGATGAGGTCGCGCCCGCGTCGCACGAGCCGGCCATGGGCGTCATCAGGCAGCGCGCCGACTTCCGGAACCGTCCAGACCGGCGGGGAGACTTGCTGCGCACGCCCCGCACCTGGTGCGGCTACGGCGACGACAGCGACGGCAATTGCGCGTACCGTCCAGAAGCAAAGCGATGCAAGCAGCGGCGTGGGGTGAACCATCGTTCTCTCGAGTGTTCGACGCGTCAGGTCGGCGCGATGATCCGCCGTCTGAGGTTAACGTCGGGTTCAGCGAGCGCACGACGCCAGCAGCCGGCTTTGTCGATTGAGTGCGGGGGCATCGGGCCGGGCACGTTCAGTCGCCGACCGATTTAGGCCGTTGAGCCAGGAGCGTACGCGCCGAGAGCTGCGAAGTCCGGCAGCTCATCGGCCTGAGTGGCTAACTACGCCTCCGCCGCCGCTGATTTCTCTCACGAAACGCCCACGCCAGGTCAAAGCGACAGCGCTTTGCCACGTCGAGCATCTCCGCCTCAGCCATGAAGGGTGGAGATTTGCGTTTCCTCGAGTGAGCGCCGGGATTACCTCGGCGCGCGCTTGGCCAGAATGCGCTGCAGCGTGCGGCGATGCATGTTGAGCCGGCGCGCCGTCTCGGAGACGTTGCGATTGCACATCTCGTAGATGCGCTGGATATGCTCCCAGCGCACGCGGTCGGCGGACATCGGGTTCGCCGGCAGCTCGGATTTCTCGGAGCTGGTCGAGAGCAGTGCCGCGACCACGTCGTCGGCATCCGCGGGCTTGGAGAGATAATCGATCGCGCCCATCTTCACCGCGGTGACGGCGGTGGCGATGTTGCCATAGCCGGTCAGCACGATTGCGCGTGCGTCGGGACGCTTCTTCTTCAGCGCCGAGACGACGTCGAGACCGTTGCCGTCGCCGAGCCGCAAATCCACCACCGCGAATGCTGGCGCCGACTTGCCGATCTGCGCAAGTCCGTCCGAGACGGTGTCGCACGATGTCACCGAAAAGCCCCGTGTCTCCATGGCGCGCGACAGCCGCTCCAGAAACGGCTTGTCGTCTTCCACGATGAGCAGCGAGCGGTCGCTCTGTTCGTTCAGTTCGGCAATGGCGTTCAAGGTTTTGTCCTCTCTCCAGCGCATCGACATATGGCCTCGCAATCACGCGGTGCCAAGGCCGCCGATGGTCGATCGGCCCTGTTGTGCGACGCAAGGTCGCGGCTATCCTATTGTTTCTTCGTGCGTCTCGATAGCCTCAAAACGCTGCCTGGGCCATGTGATCTGGACCACCGCGCCGTGTTCCGGAAAGGTCCGGTTGGTAAACGAGACCTTGGCGCCGGTGCGTTCCAGCAATGTGCGCGCGATGAACACGCCGAGGCCGAGGCCGCGTCGTTCGCCGCTGCCATCGTCCTGGTTACGACGCCGCGACAGATAGGGCTCGCCGATCCGGTTGAGGATGTCGGGCGGAATGCCCGGTCCGTCGTCGGAGATCACGAGCTCGATAGTGTCCTTGTTCCACCATGCGTTCACCTCGACGGTGGTGCGAGCGAAATCGACCGCGTTCTCGACGATGTTACCGATGCCGTAGAGGATCGCCGGATTGCGCGAGCCGACCGGCTCGGCGGCGACGGCTACCGCGATCCGCACCTTGATCTCGACGCCGAAATCGCGGTGCGGTGCCACCACCTCCTCGATCAGCTCCGACAGCTTCATGTGGTCGAACGGCGCGCCGGTGGAGGAGAGCTGGGTGATCTTGCTCAGGATGTCACGGCAGCGCTGGGTCTGCTCGCGCAAGGTCTTCAGGTCGGCGGCAAAGCTTGGGTCCTTCACCGTCTTCTCCAGTTCGCGCGAGATCAGGAAGATCGTCGCGAGCGGCGTGCCGAGCTCGTGCGCGGCCGCGGCCGCCAGCCCGTCGAGCTGGGTCAGGTGCTGCTCGCGCGTCAGCACCAGCTCGGTCGCGGCCAGTGCGTCCGCGAGCTTGCGCGCCTCCTCGGTGACCTGGAACGAGTAGAGGCTGGTGACGCCGATTGCGAGCGCGATCGAGAGCCAGACGCCGACGAGATAGACCGGCGGCAGCACCAGCGGATCGTCGGAATCCCACGGCAGCGGAAAATGGAAGAAGAACAGGAGCGAAGCGCAGGTGACGGCGAGCAGGCCGAGGCCGAAGGTGAAACGGGCCGGCAGCGCGGTGGCCGAGATCAGCACGGGCGCGAGGAACAGGAACGAGAACGGGTTCTGCAGACCGCCGGTGAAGAACAGCAGGCCGGCCAGCTCCACGATGTTCAGCGCGAGGAGGCCGGCCGCCTGAATCGGCTCCAGCCGCTGCATCGGATTGGCTGCGGTCTGGAGCGCCAGATTGAGCGCCGCCGACAGGGCGATGATGCTGACGCAGGGGACGATCTCGACGTTGAACTCCAGCCCCTGTGCCACGATGAAGATCGCGGCGAGCTGACCCAGCACCGCGAGCCAGCGCAGCCGCAGGATCGTGTCCAGCCGGATGTGCCGCTGCGCGTGGCGGAAGTCGGAGGCGGCAATTTCGGTCATGTCGGACAAGGTGGCGGTGCTTTCTCGATCACAATCGCTGGGCTCGCGGAACCACGCAGGAATTACAAGCCTTGCGCTATCGGCTGCAATAGCAGAAGAACGGCCAGCATGACCGAGAATGACAAGGCTTCAAGTCGGCCGACTGTCGCGGATCGCAGCTCGTCCGCGGCGATCGCGGTCGATCACCTCGTCAAGGTCTACAAGCAGACCCGCGCCGTCGACGATATCTCCTTTTCGCTTCCGCGCGGCAGCATCACCGGCCTTCTGGGCGGCAACGGCGCCGGCAAGACCACGACCATCGCGATGATCATGGGCCTGGTGCTGCCGACCTCCGGCCGCGTGCAGGTGCTGGGGCATCGCGTGCCCGAGGAGAGCGCGGCCGTGCTGGGGCGGATGAATTTCGAGAGCCCCTATGTCGACATGCCGATGCGGCTGACGGTGCGGCAGAACCTCACCGTGTTCGGCAAGCTCTATGCGGTGAAGAATCTCTCTGACCGCATCGCGAAGCTCGCCGAGGATCTCGACCTCGCCGATTTCATCGACCGCGCCAACGGCAAGCTCTCGGCCGGACAGAAGACCCGCGTCGCGCTGGCGAAGGCGCTGATCAACCAGCCCGAGCTGCTGCTCCTGGACGAGCCGACCGCCTCGCTCGACCCGGATACCGCCGACTGGGTGCGCGCGCATCTGGAGCGCTACCGCCGGGACAACAACGCCACCATCCTGCTGGCCTCGCACAACATGCTCGAGGTCGAACGGCTCTGCGACCGCGTCATCATCATGAAGCGCGGCCGCATCGAGGACGACGATACGCCGGAAGCGATCATGGCCCGCTACAACCGCACCACTCTCGAGGAGGTGTTTCTGGACGTCGCGCGCGGCCGGGTGAATGGCGCGCAGGAGGCGGTGCGATGAGTGGGCAGCGGGTGCTCCTTTCGTCATTGCGAGCGAAGCGAAGCAATCCAGAGTCTTTCTGCGGAGGGACTCTGGATTGCTTCGTCGCAAGGGCTCCTCGCAATGACGTCTTGGATAGACCGCGCGCGGCATTTCAATCGGTTTGCGGGAGCGCGCCGTGACCGAGCTCTCCCTCCACGGCGGCATCTCGCTCCACCGCATCGGCGCGATGATCCTGCGCTACTGGTATCTGTTGCTGTCGTCCTGGCCGCGGCTGCTCGAGCTCTTGTACTGGCCGGCGCTGCAGGTCATCACCTGGGGCTTTCTCCAGCTCTACATCGCCGAGAACGCCAATTTCTTCGCGCGTGCCGGCGGCACGCTGATCGGCGCCGTCATCCTCTGGGACATCCTGTTCCGGGGACAGCTCGGCTTCTCCATCTCGTTCCTGGAAGAGATGTGGGCGCGCAACCTCGGCAACCTCATGATGAGCCCGCTCAAGCCGATCGAGTTTCTGCTGTCGTTGATGGTCATGAGCCTGATCCGGCTCGCGATCGGCGTCATCCCGATGACGTTGCTCGCGCTGTTCCTCTTTCATTTCAACGTCTATGCCCTCGGCCTGCCGCTGATCGCCTTCTTCTGCAATCTGATCTTCACGAGCTGGTCGGTCGGCATCTTCGTCTCTGGTCTGGTGCTGCGAAACGGCCTTGGCGCCGAGAGCATCGTCTGGACGTTGATGTTCGCGATCCTGCCGCTGGCCTGCGTGTATTACCCCGTCAGTGTGCTGCCCGGCTGGCTGCAATACGTCGCCTGGGCATTGCCGCCGACCTACGCCTTCGAGGGAATGCGCGCGCTCCTGATCGAGCACACCTTCAGGACCGATCTGATGCTGCAGGCGTTCGCCATCAACGCCGTGCTTCTGGTTGCATCTTTTTGGGCATTCCTTGCCCTTTTGCGCAGCGCGAGGAAGCACGGCTCACTGCTGTCCGGCGGCGAATAACGTCACTTTCCCGTGGATTCAGGCTGGTTTAGCCGTTTTGGCTACGTAGATGTACGGAACCATGCATTGACGCAATATTACGCATTCGGCAGTATGTTGCGATGCGAAGAGGAATATAGCGATGCCCATTGGTGAGTTCGGCGGCGCGCCGCCGCTGGCGGCAGAAGGCAGTCCGGTCCTGACGACGCCGATGTACTGGATGTACGAGATGGCTCATGCCTCTCTCAATCCGGCACGTGCGGTCACCGACGCGACCAAGCTGCTGTTTCAGAATCCCCTCAACCCCTGGGCGCGCACCGAGGTCGGCAAGTCGGTTGCCGCGGCCTGCGAATTGTTCGAGCGCACCACGCGCCGCTACGGCAAGCCGGAATGGGGTCTCGACGACACCGAGGTCAACGGCATCCGCGTCCCCGTCGAGATCCGCTCGGTCTGGGAAAAGCCGTTCTGCAGGCTGCTCTATTTCGATCGCAAGTTCACCCGCCCGTTGCGCAGCCCGCAGCCGCGCGTGCTGATCGTGGCCCCGATGTCCGGCCATTATGCGACGCTTCTGCGCGGCACCGTCGAGGCTTTCCTGCCGGCGCATGAGGTCTACATCACCGATTGGGCCGATGCCCGCATGGTCCCCTTGAGCGAAGGACGCTTCGATCTCGACGACTACATCGACTATGTCATCGAGATGCTGCACGTCCTCGGCGGCAACACCCACGTCATGGCGGTGTGCCAGCCCTCCGTGCCCGTTGTCGCAGCCGTCTCGGTCATGGAGGCGCGGCGCGATCCGTTCGTGCCGACCTCGATGACGCTGATGGGCGGCCCGATCGACACCCGCCGCAATCCGACCGCGGTGAACAACCTCGCCCAGGAGCGCGGTATCGACTGGTTCCGCAACCACGTCATCACCAAGGTGCCGTTCCCGCATCCGGGCATGATGCGCGACGTCTATCCTGGATTCCTGCAGCTCAACGGCTTCATCAGCATGAATCTCGATCGGCACATGGATGCGCACAAGCAGCTGTTTGCCAATCTGGTGAAGGGTGACGGCGATCTCGTCGACAAGCATCGCGACTTCTATGACGAATATCTCGCGGTCATGGATCTCTCGGCCGAGTATTACCTGCAGACCGTCGACACCGTGTTCGTGAAGCACTCGCTGCCGAAGGGCGAGATGATCCATCGCGGAACCCGCGTCGACCCCTCCAAGGTCAAGCGCGTCGCGTTGATGACGGTCGAAGGCGAGAACGACGACATCTCCGGCCTCGGTCAGACGGAAGCAACGCACGGCTTGTGCAGCTCGATCCCCGATCACCGCCGCGTTCATTACGTCCAGAAGGGCGTCGGACATTACGGCGTGTTCAACGGATCGCGTTTCAAGTCGGAGATCGTGCCACGGATTCACGACTTCATGGTTTCGGCCGCGAATCCGAGCTCGTTACAGGCTCTCGCGGCCGAATAGAGCTGCTCCTCATGGTAAGGAGCGCGGAACGCGCGTCTCGAACCATGAAGGCCCGGATCTCGCCTGTGAACAGCCGAATTTCGGCTTTCCCGTCGAAATTTCGGGCCCACCGGACCTTTTCGGCGGGCTAAGTTCCCACCAGATTCGCGGTATTTAGGTAGCTTTATAGGAGTGAGTCTGCCCTCACCCCTTGGGGGTGTCGCATGCATCCAGCGGGGGCGAAAAAAGCGGGTTCCAACCCCAGTCTGTAGGGTCTCCCCGGCGCCTGACCGCTGTATATTGGGCAAATGATTTGTTTTTGCGCCGAGCGCTTTCCCTGGCGGCGGTTATGGCAGAATCCGGGCGAACTCCTGCTCCCCGGACTGACAGACATGGCCACTCGCGCACTCCTCTATCGTCGGCCCCACGAACCAAAGACCCTCGTCATCACCCACGGATCGCAATTTTTTGCGATTCGGCTGCGCCGGCACAGACGCGCGAGGCGTTACACGCTCAGAATTCATCCGAGCGACCGCGAAGCCATCCTCACCATGCCGCCGCGCGGCACGCTCGCCGATGCTAAGGATTTCGCGCAGCGTCACGGTGCGTGGATCGCTGCACGCCTCGGCCGCCTGCCGAAGGCCGCACCGTTTCAGCCGGGCACGGTGATACCGCTGCGCGGCACGCCCCATCGCATCGTTCATCGCGCCGGCCAGCGCGGCACGGTGTGGACCGAGATGCGCGATAGCGGTGAACGCATTCTCTGCGTCGCCGGCGGCCTCGAGCATGTCGACCGCCGCGTCAGCGACTTTCTCAAGCGCCAAGCCCGCCGCGATCTTCAGCGCTCGGCAGAGGCCTACGCCGCCGAGCTTGGCGTCCGCGTCAAACGGCTCTCGATCCGTGATCAGTCCAGCCGCTGGGGATCCTGCACCTCGGCCGGCTCGCTGTCGTTCTCCTGGCGCCTGATCCTCGCGCCACCCTTCGTGCTCGACTATCTCGCCGCCCACGAGGTCGCTCATCTCGTCGAGATGAACCACTCGGCGCGGTTCTGGCGCGTCTGCGGCAAGATCTGTCCGTCGATGGAGCGCGCCAAGAAGTGGCTCGATACGTACGGCAATGATCTGCACCGGTATGGTGTCGAGGATTAGGCTCTCACGACCCGCCTGACACTCGCTGTCGTCGTCCGGCTTGACCGGACGACCCAGTATTCCAGAGACGGTTGTTGAGCCGGGGGCGGTGGTGCACTGGATGCCCCCGCTTTCGCGGTAAGTGACAGCAGAGAGCGGGACGGCTTCAAATCGCCCTCAGGCACTGAAATCCGCACTCGTCCCCGGCTGCGCGCGTGAGGCCAGATAGGCTGATTGCTGCTGCGCGCCAGCCGTCTGCCCCTCCGCCAGCATCGCCTGGAACGCCGCGTCGAGTTGCTCGCGACTATATGTCGTGGGCCTGCTCTCGCGCGGCGTCCATTGCGATTGCGTGATGGCCGTGGAGGCCTTCTCGACGGTGCCGCCAAGCAGCTCGGCGTATCTGCCGGCCCGCCATTGCGCCAGGTCCGGCCCGCTCAAGCCGGGAGGATCCTCGAGCTTGCCGACCTTCGCCGCGGCCTGGTTGGTCATCGCCGAGGACCCGCCATTGTACAACGTGGCCACCACCTTGCCGTCGACTTTCACCTGGGCATAAACGTTCTGAGGCGCGTTGTCCGCGACGACCGATTGCGGTGCATTCGTGTCGTGGGCGATCAGCCAGTGCGTTGCCATCAGGTCGCGCAGGACGGGATGATCCGCGGCCGATATCACCTTGGCGCCCGAGAGCGGCTTAACCTGCGAGAGGTCGATGCGGAAGCCGCTGGCAGCAGCGTCGGTTGTTTCGGGAGCTACCGGCTCAAGACCCGATGTCGCGTTAGAAGCGGATGTTGATGCGGGCCGCAGATGAGGCAACGCCGCACCGGATACATTTGAAATCATCGAACGCTCCCAGGTCCCTGCTCAACCTATGAGAGCAAATCCCGGGCCGAAGACGGGTGCTTGAAGTGATTGGTGTTTTTCCCTTCGGCCATGCGTGGGTCGCGGTCGATCTTGCCGCGCTGGGCAGGAATTGCCGAAGTGGTGAAGCGCGCGCTTCAGGCTCCGCGCTGCCTGCGCAAGCCGTTGATTTCGTTATGCTCGGCTACTGTGCATGGGGTTGTTTTCGCAGCTCTTGTTTCGAGGTCATCGAAACCTTGGGCAGAGCCTATCGGTTTCCGCCAAACAGCCGGTCCATCAGCCAGCCATCGAGCCCTGCCGCCGCTTCCGGCCGCACATTGGTGCGCGTGGGCGGCGGCGGGCGGTAGCCGCCATTGTTGGCTGCTGCCGGTCCTGGTGCTGCCGCTGTCGGCGGCGACACCTGCGAGGCCGCCTGCGCGAGGTTCGACAGGCCCCAGGTCGCTTGCGCGTTCGGCAAGTTCGCGACCGGCACGCCCTCGTGCGCCGCCTTCATGAAGCGCGTCCAGACCTCCACCGGCAGGCCGCCGCCGGTCGCCTTCTTGGTCGGCGAGTTGTCGTCGTTGCCGAGCCAGACGCCGGTGACGAGATTGGCGGTGTAGCCGATGAACCAGGCGTCGCGATAATCCTGGCTGGTGCCGGTCTTGCCGGCGGCCGGCCAGCCGGGAATTTCGGCCTTCTTGGCGGTGCCCGATATCAGCGTCTCTCGCATCATCGCGTTCATCATGCCGACATAGCGGGGCTCGATGACCTGGTTGCGCTCCTCAGGCTGGCGCATGTAGAGCAGCTTGCCGCCGAGCGTCCTGATCCGCGTCACGACATGCGGCGCCACCGCGAGGCCGCCATTGGCGAAGGGCGCATAGGCGCCGACCAGCTCGACCACGGAGACCTCGGAGGTGCCGAGCGCGATCGAGGCATTGGGCTCGAGCTTGGAGGAGATGCCGAGCCGGTGCGCAGTGCGCACCACGTTCTTCGGCCCGACCTCGAGGCCGAGGCGGATCGCGACCGTGTTGAGCGACATCGCCAGCGCCTGCGTCAGCGTCACCGCGCCGAAATATTCGTGGGTGTAGTTCTCGGGCCTCCAGCCCTTCACCTCGATGGGCGCGTCCTGGCGCATCGTATCGGGCGTCAGCCCCTGCTCGAGCGCGGTGAGGTACACGAACGGCTTGAACGAGGAGCCCGGCTGCCGCTTGGCGGTCACAGCCCGGTTGTACTGGCTGTCGGAATAGTTCCGCCCGCCGACCATGGCGCGCACGGCGCCGTCGGGCGTCATCGCCACCAGCGCTCCCTGGCTGACATTGAACTTCACGCTCTTGGCCGCGAGCTCGTCGATGATCGCGGCTTCCGCCACGCTCTGCAGCTTCGGATCGATCGTGGTCTCGACCTTGATGCTCTCGTCGATCTGGCCGACCAGATCGTCCAGCACCTCGCCGATCCAGTCCGCGACGTAGTTGACCGTGCCGGCGCCGGCCGGCTTCACGTTGTAGGAGGGATGGCCGATCGAGGCCTTGGCCTGCGCATCAGTGATGAAGTTTGCATCCGCCATCGCCGCCAGCACGATCTGCGCGCGCGCTTCCGCGCCTTCCGGATTGCGGTTCGGCGCAAGGCGCGACGGCGACTTGACGAGGCCGGCCAGCATCGCGGCTTCGGCAATGGTGACGTTCTTCGCCGACTTGCCGAAATATTTCTGCGCGGCGGCTTCGACGCCGTAGGCGCCGGAGCCGAAATAGACGCGATTGAGATAGAGCTCCAGGATTTCATCCTTGGAGTGCTTCCGCTCCAGCCAGATCGCGAGCTCCGCCTCCTGCAGCTTGCGCTGCATGGTGCGCTCCTGGGTCAGGAACAGGTTCTTGGCGAGCTGCTGCGTCAAGGTCGAGCCGCCCTGCGATACGCCGCGATGGAGCACGTTGGTGACGAGGGCGCGCAGGATGCCGATCGGATCGATGCCGAAATGCGAATAGAAGCGGCGGTCCTCGATGGCGATGAACGCCTTCGGCAAGTACGGCGGGAGATCCTTCAGCGACACGTTGGCGCCGGCCATCTCGCCACGCTGCGCCAGCATGCTGCCGTCCATGGCGACGATCTGGATCGTCGGCGGCCGCTTGGGAATCTCCAGCGATTGAATCGGAGGCAGATGGGCGCCGACATAGACCACGACGGCGATCACGGCGATGCCGGCCCACAGGCTCAGCACCGCGCCCCAATAGACGAGGCGGCCGAGACTGAAGCCGCCGCGCGACTTCGAGCGGCGCTTGGCGCCGCTGCGGCTGCCAGGTGCCTTCCGTTCGCGGGGCGGCTCGTCGCCGGCATCCTCGCTCTTGCGCTTGGCGGATGCCTTCGCAGGCTTCTTCGGCTTGTCGTCGCCGCCGGGAATGCGGTCCGCAGCGGTCAGGCGCAGGTCGGCGAGCGCCGCGGGCAAGCCGAACAGCGGCTCCTTTCGCGCACCCTTTTTCTTTCCCCACGCCATACGCAATACGCCCGGTCAGCCCGCCCCGCCGCACGCTAGCGGTCGCTGTTTAAGGCCCGGTTACCCTGGCGTTAACGCGTGATTAGGAGGTGGGGCATTCGCGCGCCGCAGTTCCGCGCGCTTGGCGCCGGGGCTAGGATAGTCCGTATAAATAAAGAGGGAACTCGCATGGGCCACATCGATCCGACCAAGGAGATCTTCGCGCAATTCCGGGAGAACGACCGCCCGGGCCCGATCCACATGCTCAATCTGGTGCGCCTGCGGAAGAAGGCGGCGTATCCCGATGGCCGCAAGGCGAGCGGCGCGGAGGCCTATGCGGCCTATGGCCGCGAGAGCGGCCCGGTGTTCGAACGTCTCGGCGGCCGCATCGTCTGGCAGGGCAAATTCGAGCTGATGCTGATCGGCCCGCAGGAGGAGCGCTGGGATCATTGCTTCATCGCCGAATATCCCAGCGTCGCTGCCTTCGTCGAGATGATCCGTGATCCTCTCTATCGCGAGGCGGTGAAGCACCGCCAGGCCGCGGTGGAGGATTCGCGGCTGATCCGGCACGCCGTGCTACCGGTGGGGAAGAATTTCGGCGAGATACCGACCTGAACGCCAAGCAGGAAGCCTCTCTCGATCGTCATGGCCGGGCTTGACTCGGCGATCCACGGCTTCCCTTTGGCCCAAGAACGTGGATGCCCGGGACAAGCCCGGGCACGACGTCGCAGAGGCAGCTGCGTCCTAACCCGACGGGCCCGTGTCCTCGATGATCGGTCCGAACAGCTCCCAGCGCTCGCCGTTGAACTTCATCATTTGCATCTGCTTGTTGACGCGATAGTCGTCCGGCCCGGTGGTGATCTTGATGCCGGGCAGCGCCAGGCTCGGCGTGTAGCCCTTGATGTTGGCGACCTGCTTCATGACGTTCTCGCGCGTCAGATCGTCGCCGCATTGCTTCAAGACCTGCACCAGCAGCTCGGCCACCGAATAGGCATAGGTGTTGATGGTGTTGAGCTTGTCGCCCTCCGGGAAATACTTGTCCATGAAGGCGAAGAAGGCCTTCACGCCCGGATCGTCCTTCCACTGGGGATCGCCAGGATCCTTGCCGTAATTGGTCGAGATGATGCCCTTGGAGATATCGAGGCCGGCCGGCTTCAGCGTTGCCGACACCGGGCTCGCGTTGATGTCGAGGATGTGCACCGGGGTCCAGCCGAGATCGGCAAGCTTCTTGATCGCCTGCGCCGCGAATTTTGGCGTCGAGGCGTCAAAGAACAGATCGACCCCCATCGACTTCAGCTTGACCACCTGCGAATCGACGGTCGGGTCGGTGACTTCATAGGAGACCTCGCCGACGATCATGCTGGCGGCCTTGTCGCCGAGGCCGCTCTTGAGGCCCGCCAGATAGTCCCGGCCCATATCGTCGTTCTGGTAGAGCACGCCGATCTTGGCGTTGGGATGTTCCTTGAGAATGTACTTGGCGTAGATTCGCCCCTCGGACACGTAGTTGGGATTGTAGGCGATGGTCCAGCGATAGTTCTGCGGATCGTTGAAGCGCGCGGCGCCGGTCGAGGCAAGGAGTTGCGGGACCTTCTTGCCGTTGAGGTACTTCTGCACGGCCGCGTTCGCCGCGGTGCCGATCAGCTGAAAGGTGAACAGCACTTCGTCGCCTTCGACGAGCTTGCGCACTTGCTCGACGGTCTTCGGCGGCGAATAGGCGTCGTCATATTGGATCAGGTTGATCTTGCGGCCGTTGATGCCGCCCTGATCGTTGATCATCTTGAAATAGGCGGCCTGGGTCTTGCCGATATTGGCGTAGACGGAATAGGCGCCGGAGAACGGCACGGTCTGGCCGATCTTGATCTCGGTGTCGGTTGCGCCGGTATCGTACTTCTTCTGGGCGAGGGCCTGGCTGGTGGAGACCGCGACGGCGAGCGCCGCCGCGGCAGCTATGAAGGCTCTGCGATTGTTCATGTTGGGTCGTTCCTCCTGACGGAATTATCGGCCGACGGTCTTTCTCCGTTGATTGCAACGGTCGCCATCGCTGCCGAAGATTGTGGAGGAAGGTTTGCCGCTGCGCAAGGATGGCGGCGCTGCGCCGTAGCGTCTCAGGCCAGGAACAACGCAACCAGCGCGACTGCCGCCGGCAGCGCCTGCACCATCAGAATCCGCGTGCTGACGGTCGCCGCGCCATAAGCACCGGCCACGATCACGCAGAGGAGGAAGAACACCTTGATCTGGAATGCTAAGGTCGGGTTACCATGCGCAAGCCCCCAGACCAGGCCGGCAGCGAGGAAGCCGTTGTAGAGGCCCTGATTGGCGGCCAGCACTTTCGTGATCTCGGCCTTCTCCGGCGAATTCCGAAACACCTTCAGGCCCAGCGGCCTGTCCCAGAGAAACATCTCCAGGATCAGGAAGAAGACGTGCAGTGCCGCGACCAGCGCCACCAGCACATTGGCGATCAGGATCAAGGTGAGCTCCCCCCAAAAGCGTCAGCTTTCGGGTGGACGTTAGCACGGCCGGCATGGCAAGTGCGATGGGTGTGTTTCGATTGCCTGGTGCCGCGATGCCCGCTCGATCAACCAACCCGTCCGTAAGCTTCGGCCTCGATCGCCTGATGACGCCGATCGGGATCGCGCTGCTCGTGACCGATGTCGACGGCGCGCTACGCGCGCTCGACTGGGAGGATTACGAGCATCGCATGCGCGAGCTGTTGCGCCTGCATTACGGCGCCGTGGATCTGAGAAATCAGCCTGCGCCTGCGGATATGCGGACGGCGTTGTCGGGCTATTTCGAAGGCGAACTCGGCCAGCTCTCGGCCATCGCGTGGCGCATCGCCGGCACGCCGTTCCAACGGAAGGTCTGGACCGCGCTTGCGCAAATCCCGGCGGGTACCACGCTGAGCTACGGCGCGCTCGCCGCAAGGATCGGCATGCCCAAGGCCGTTCGTGCGGTCGGCCATGCCAACGGCTCCAACCCGATCAGCGTGGTGCTGCCCTGTCACCGCCTGATCGGCGCGGATGGCTCGCTGGTGAAGTACGGCGGCGGCCTGGAGCGCAAGCGCTGGCTGCTGCGGCATGAGGGGGTGGAGGCGTGAAAGGAATAACGCGCCAATCTCTCCCGGTCGTCGTTCCGGGGCGCGCGAAGCGCGAACCCGGAATCTCGAGATTCTCGGGTGCGCAAGTGCGCACCTGACTTCGATGCTGCGCATGGCCCCGGAATGACGGCGAGAGTCACGCAGCCGGCTGCACCGCCTTGTCGCCGGCCATGACATGGGTCAGCGCGCTCTTGATTGCGGCTTGCCGCGTCGGGGCGTTGATCTGTGCGCCCAGGAGGTCGGTGACGTAGAACACGTCGCGCGCGCGCTCGCCGAAGGTGGCGACATGAGCCGAGGCGATGTTGAGATTGAGCTTGGAGATGGACGTGGTCAGCTCGTAGAGCAGGCCGGGCCGGTCGAGGCCGGAGACCTCGATCACGGTGTAACGGTCGGACCACTGATTGTTGATGGTCACTTCCGGCTCGATCACGAAGGGCTTCGCCTTGCTGCGCACGGTGCGCCGCGCCACGGCTTCGGGCAGGCGCAGCTTGCCTTCCAGCACGTCCTCGATCATCTCGCCAATGCGCGTGGCCCGCCGACCCTCGTCCTCGTCGCGGTCGTATTCCCGGGAGATCGAGATCGTGTCGAGCGCGCGGCCGTCGGTCGTGGTGTAGATCTGGGCGTCGACGATGTTGGCGCCGGCCGAGGCACAGGCGCCCGCGATGATCGACAGCAGCCAGGGATGGTCGGCGGCAAAGATCGTCAGCTCGGTGACGCCGCGCACCTCGTCGAAGCCGACATTGATCGCCAGCTTGTGGCCCGCCTGCTCGCTGGAGCGGACAAAGCGGGCGTGGCGGATCTTGCGCGGCAGCTCGACTTTGAGCCAGTAGGCGGGATAGTGCCGGCCGATATAGGCGTCGAGTTCGTCCTTCGGCCATTCGGCAAAGGCCATGCGGAATTCGGCGTGCGCGGCCGCAAGGCGCTTTCCTCGGTCGACCTCCGAGAACCCGCCTGTGAGCACCGGTTCGGTCTCATAATACAGAGAGCGCAAAAGCTGCGCCTTCCAGCCGTTCCACACGCCCGGGCCGACGCCGCGGATGTCGGCCGTGGTCAGGATGGTCAGGAGCTTCATCTGCTCGACCGACTGCACCACGGCGGCGAAATTCTCGATGGTCTTGCGGTCCGAGAGGTCGCGCGACTGCGCGACCGTGGACATCGTCAGATGCTCCTCGATCAGCCACGCCACGAGCTCGGTGTCGGCAGGGCTGAAGCCGAGCCGCGGGCAGAGCCGCCGGGCCACCTTCGCGCCGGCGATCGAGTGATCCTCGGGCCGCCCCTTGGCGACGTCGTGCAGCAATGTCGCGATGTAGATCACCGCGCGGTGCTCGGGCCGGGTCTTGCGCATGAGATCGCTGGCGAGCGCGAACTCCTCGATGCCGCCGCGCTCGATGTCCTGGAGGAAGCCGATGCAGCGGATCAAGTGCTCGTCGACCGTGTAGTGATGATACATGTTGAACTGCATCATCGAGACGATCTTGCCGAAAGCGCGGATAAAGTGGCCGAGCACGCCGGTCTCGTTCATCCGCCGCAGCACGATCTCCGCGTTTTCGGAGGTCAGGATCTCCATGAACAGCCGGTTGGCCTCGGGATTCTCGCGGAGCTGCGCGTTGATCAGGCCAAGCGACCGCGTCACGTCGCGCATCGCATCCGGGTGGAAGGCGAGGTTGTTCTTCTGCGCGAGGCGGAAGATGCGAATCAGGTTGACCGGATCGTGCTTGAAGACGTCGGTCGCGGCGACGTTGATGCGGTTGTTGTCGACGATGAAGTCGTCGCTGTCGGGGACACGCCGCTTCGCCGCGGTCGGTCGCAAGCGCGCCATCATCCGGCTCAGCACCGGAGCGGGCTTGGCCTGCTGGTCCTCGAGCTTGGCGCAGAGGATGGCGGTGAGGTTGCCGACCTCCTTGGCGACCAGGAAGTAGTGCTTCATGAAGCGCTCGACGTCCTGCATGCCGGGATGCGAGGTGTAGCCGAGCCGCACCGCGATCTCGCGCTGGAGGTCGAAGGAGAGGCGCTCTTCGGCGCGGTTGCAGTAGAAATGCAGATTGCAGCGGACCGACCAGAGGAAGTCGGCGCAGCGGCGGAATGTGCGATATTCCTGCGCGTCGAACACGCCGCGCACGACCAGCTCATTCGTATCGCGGACGCGGTAGACGTACTTGGCGATCCAGAACAGCGTGTGCAGGTCGCGCAAGGCTCCCTTGCCGTCCTTGACGTTGGGCTCGACCAGATAGCGCGACTGGCCGCCGCGGCGGTGTCGCTCCTCGCGTTCGGCGAGCTTTGCGGTGACGAATTCAGAAGCGGTGCCCTGCACGACTTCCTTGTCGAAGCGCTCGACCAGCTCCTCATAGAGCGGCTTGTCGCCGGTGAGGAAGCGCGTCTCGAGAATCGCGGTGCGGATCGTCATATCGCCGCGCGCCTGTCGGATCGATTCGTCGACCGAGCGCGTGGCGTGACCGACCTTCAGCCCCATGTCCCAGAGGCAATAGAGGATCGCTTCGGCGACCTGCTCGCCCCAGGCGGTCTGCTTGTAGGGCAGGATGAAGAGCAGATCGATGTCCGATTCCGGCGCCATCAGGCCGCGGCCGTAGCCGCCGGTCGCCACCACCGCCATGCGCTCGGCGCCGCTCGGGATCGGCGAGCGGTAGAGATGGCGGGTCGCCGCCGAATACAGGATGCGGATGATCTCGTCCTGCACGTGGCAGAGCCGCTCGGCGCAGCGCCGGCCGTGGCGGTCCTTCAGTAGGATCGCCTGTGCGGCGGCGCGTGCCGCGATGAGTTCCGCCTTGAGCAGTTGCGCCATCGCCGTGCGGAAAGCGTCCTCGCGTCCCTGATGCTTTTCGGCAAGCGCATCAACCGCGGCGGTGATCCGCGCGGTGTCGAAACGATCGTCCACCCCGGCCTTCTGCTCAGTCGCGATGCTGTCCATGTCTCTCCGGATATAAGAGGTGACAGGCGCTGTCACGAGACATTCGCAAGCCAGTGACCAATGAGCTCGATCATGCAGATCGGACGGTCTGTGGCGCTGCTCGTGAATTCAAGCGTAACATCATGAAAATACGTTTGTTTTTGGCTCGATTCCGGTCGCTCATGGCAGATCCCATCAATCATGAGCTGACACGAAACCGGCCGCCTTCTATACCACTCGTGAGAACGACATGCCGGGAGAGAAAAAGATGGACGCTGTCCAACTGCGCCAGATGCAGGCCCCGATCAAGGAGCGCTACAAGACCGATCCAAAGGCCGCGCTGATCACGCTGAAGGCCAAGGGCTCCACCGATGGCGAAGGCATCGCCTGCAAGGTCGAGACCGGCCGCGCCATAGCAATGGCGGGTCTGCATCCGGGCACCGGCGGTTCCGGCCTCGAGCTCTGCTCCGGCGACATGCTACTGGAAGCGCTGGTCGCCTGTGCCGGCGTCACGCTGAAGTCGGTCGCGACTGCGATCGAGGTTCCGCTCAGGACCGGCAACGTCTACGCCGAGGGCGATCTCGACTTCCGCGGCACGCTCGGCATCGACAAGGAGACCCCGGTCGGCTTCGCCGAGATTCGCCTGCGCTTCGAAGTCGACACTGACGCGCCGCAGGACAAGCTCGACCTGCTGCTCAAGCTCACCGAGCGCTATTGCGTGGTCTATCAGACCATCAAGAACGGCCCGAAGGTGTCGGTGTCGATGCAGCGGATCTGACTCTTACCCTCCCCTGGAGGGGGAGGGTCGATCGCGCGCAGCGCGAGCGGGGTGGGGTGATCTCTCCACGTCGCACACTGTTCGTGTCGAGAGATCACCCCCCCGCTGCGCAGTTCGCTTCGAACTATGCACAGCGACCCTCCTCCTCCAGGGGAGGGTAAGAAGAAAAAATGTCCCTCGATCTCCACTTCATCCTCTTCCTGCTCCTGCGCATGGCGATCGCGGCGGCGTTCGTGGTGTCGGCGTCGATCATCGCCGAACGCGCAGGGCCTGTGATCGGCGCGCTGGTTGCGACCCTGCCGGTGTCGGCCGGTCCCTCCTACGTCTTCCTCGCGATCGATCATGACGCCGCCTTCATCGCGCAAGGTGCGCTGGCGAGCCTGCCGGTGAATGCTGCGACGATCGTCCTCGCGCTCACCTACGTGGTGCTGGCGCAGCGACATAGCCTTCTGGTGAGTTGTGGAAGCGCCGTCGCGGTCTGGATCGTGCTTGCATCGATCATCCGCCGGTTCGACTGGTCGCTCGCCGCGGGGCTTGCTGCCAACCTGATCGCGTTCGGAATCTGCATCCCGCTCCTGGCAGGCTATCGCCATGTGAAAATGCCGCTGGTGACGCGCCGCTGGTATGACATCCCGATGCGGGCTGCGCTGGTTGCGACCCTGGTCGCCCTTGTGGTCTCGACGTCGAGCTGGGTCGGCCCTCGCATCAGCGGCATCATCGCGCTCTATCCCGTGGTGTTCTCCAGCATCATGGTGATCCTGCATCCGCGGATTGGTGGACCGCCGACCGCCGCCGTGCTTGCCAACTCCGCGTGGGGCCTGCTCGGATTTGGCGTGGCCATCGCAGTTCTGCACGTTGCAGTCGTGTGGTTCGGCTCCGCGGTCGGCTTGTGCCTCGCGCTCGGGACCTGCCTGGTCTGGAACCTGACGCTGTGGGGAATTGGCAGGCGCGCGGGACGCAAGGCGCGGCCGATTCCGTGAGACTACGGAGATGCGCGACACAACGTCGCGAAAGCCGATGCGGCACGCTCTCCTCACGCTCACTCATAAGTGACGAGGCGTGCTCCCCAAGGTATCGCATCGAGATGCATCATTTCAAATCGCAGCCGCGATTACCGTTGATCTTCGACGCGCACAGAATCGCGCTGGCTCCAGCCGATTTCCGACAGGTCTATTAGAACTTTCTTCGCGCTTTTCATCTACGAATAAACCAGCGTACCCGCGTCCGCTGCCGTGAGCGCGAACTCGTCCGAGCTGCATCAGAGTGCAGGGACGCGCGGGAATTGTCGATTTGAATACGGCTGTGCCGCTGCAACTGTTACTTCCCCTACGAGCCGTCCACGCTATTTCGAGATGGAGATTCCTTGATGTTCGGTCGCAAGTCCCACAGTGATGCACAGGCACGGCTCGACGCCATCGGCCGTTCGCAGGCCATGATCGAATTCAATCTCGATGGCTCGATCATCACGGCGAACAAGAACTTTCTCGACGCCCTCGGCTATCGGCTCGAGGAGATTCAGGGCAAGCATCACTCCATGTTCGTGCCGGCCGACCAGCGCGATACCACCGAGTACAAGGCGTTCTGGGCTGCATTGAACCGTGGCGAGTATCAGGCGCGCGAGTTCAAGCGGATCGCGAAAGACGGCCACGAGGTCTGGATCGAAGCATCCTACAATCCGGTGCTCGACGGCAACGGCAAGACGGTGATGGTCGCCAAGATTGCGACCGACATCACCGCGAAGAAGATCCGGAGCATGACGGACGCCTCCAAGATCGCTGCCATCAGCCGCGCCCAGGCCGTCATCGAGTTCAATCTCGACGGCACCATCGTTTCGGCCAACGAGAACTTCTGCAAGGCGCTCGGCTATTCGCTCGACGAGATCAAGGGCAAGCAGCACAGCCTGTTCGTGGCCGAGGCCGAACGCAACAGCTCGGCCTATCGCGAATTCTGGGCCGCGCTCAACCGCGGCGAATACCAGGCGGGCGAGTTCAAGCGCATCGGCAAGGGCGGCCGCGAGGTCTGGATCCTTGCCTCCTACAATCCGTTGCTCGACGAAAACGGCAAGCCGTACGGCGTGGTCAAGTTCGCCACCGACGTCACCGCCGAGAAGCTGAAGAACGCCGATCTCGCCGGCCAGATCGCTGCGATCGACAAGGCCCAGGCGGTGATCGAGTTCAACATGGACGGCTCGATCATCACCGCCAACGCCAACTTCCTCGGCGCGCTCGGCTATTCGCTGGCCGAGATCAAGGGCAAGCATCACAGCATGTTCGTCGATCCCTCGGAGCGCGATAGTGTCGCCTATCGCGAGTTCTGGGCCGCGCTCAATCGCGGCCAGTATCAGGCGGCGGAATACAAGCGCATCGGCAAGGGCGGCAAGGAGGTCTACATCCAGGCCTCGTACAACCCGATCCTCGATCTCAACGGCAAGCCGTTCAAGGTGGTGAAATACGCCACCGACACCACGAAACAGGTGCTGGTCCGCATGGGCAATGAGCGCGTCCGCGGCATGATGGAATCGGTCGCCGCCGGCTCGGAGGAGCTCAATGCCTCGGTGCGGGAGATCTCCGAGGCGATGACCAAATCCCGCGAAACCGCGATGAGCGCGGTCGATCAGGTCTCCTCCGCTGATGCGCAGGCCCAGCGCCTCACCGAAGCCGCACAGGCGATGAGCGGCATCGTCGAGATGATCAACAACATCACGGGACAGATCAACCTGCTCGCGCTCAACGCCACGATCGAGTCGGCCCGCGCCGGCGAGGCTGGCCGCGGCTTCGCGGTGGTCGCTTCCGAAGTCAAGAGCCTCGCCAACCAGGCCAAGCAGGCTACCGACAAGATCGGCGAGGAGATCGGCAGCCTCAACAGCATCTCCGGCGACGTCGTCAGCGCGCTCGGTTCGATCAAGCAGGCGATCAACAATGTCAGCGAGTACGTCACGTCCACCGCCGCGGCGATCGAGGAGCAGAGCACGGTGACGAACGAGATGTCGACCAGCATGCAGCGCGCGGCCGCTGAGGCGGCGGCGATCGCGGCGCGGGGGTAGGCGCCAACCACACTCTCATTCCGGGGCGACTCGAAGAGGTGAACTACGGTGCGCAATTGCGCACCTGAGAATCTCGAGATTCCCCGGTGCGCAATCGCGCACCTGAGGTCTGGTCCTCAGGGTCGCTTCGCGATCCCTTCGGACCATCCCGGAATGACGGTCTCATTTACGGCTTCGGCAGCCTCGCCTTCAACGCATATAGCGCGTCGAGCGCTTCCCGCGGCGACATCTCGTCGGGGTGCAGCGCCTTCACCGCTTCCATCAGCAACTCGGCCTCGCTCGGCGGCGCGGCTTCCGCGGCGGCGCGGGAGGGGACTGCGAACAGCGGCAGGTCGTCCACCAGCGCGCGCGCGGTCTGGCCGCGGTCCTGCGCCTCCAGCTTAGAGAGCACGGATTTGGCGCGTGTGATCACCGCCGGCGGCAGGCCGGCGAGTTTCGCCACCTGGATGCCGTAGGAGCGATCGGCCGAGCCCGGCAGCACCTCGTGCAGGAACACGACGTTGCCCTGCCATTCCTTGACGCGCACGGTGGCGTTGAACATCCGCGGCAGTTTTGCCGAGAGCGTGGTCAGCTCGTGATAATGCGTGGCGAACAATGTGCGGCAGCGGTTGCTCTCGTGCAGATGCTCGATCGCGGCCCAGGCGATCGAGAGGCCGTCGAAGGTCGCGGTGCCGCGGCCGATCTCGTCGAGAATGACGAGCGAGCGTTCGCCGGCCTGATTCAGGATCGCCGCGGTCTCGACCATCTCCACCATGAAGGTGGAGCGGCCGCGGGCCAGATCGTCGGCGGCGCCGACGCGCGAGAACAGGCGGTCGACGATGCCGATCCGCGCGCGCGTCGCCGGCACGAAGCTGCCGATCTGAGCCATCAAGGCGATCAGCGCGTTCTGGCGCAGGAAGGTCGATTTACCCGCCATGTTCGGGCCGGTCAGCAGCCAGAGCTGACCGGACTTCTGCGCTGGCGCAGGCGACAGGTCGCAGGCATTGGCGATGAACGGCTCGCCGTTGCGCTTCAGGGCCTGCTCGACCACGGGATGGCGGCCGGCCTCGATCGCAAAGCTGAGCGAGCCATCGACCTCGGGCCGCACATAGTTCTCGTCGACCGCGAGCTTGGCCAGCGACGTCGCGACGTCGAGCAGCGCAAAGCCTTGCGCCGCGGCGCGCAGATCGTCGCTGATCTCGAGCGCTCTCGCACAGAGCCTTTCGAAGATCTCGAGCTCGAGGCCGAGCGCACGGTCGCCCGCATTGGCGATCTTGGCTTCGATCTCGCCGAGCTCGGAGGTGGTGAAGCGCACCTGCCCGGCCAGCGTCTGGCGATGGATGAAGGTGGCGTTCAGCGGCGGCGACATCAGCTTGTCGCCGTGCTGGGCCGTGACCTCGACGAAATAGCCGAGCACGTTGTTGTGCCGGATCTTCAGAGCCTTGACGGAGGTCGCGTCGGCGTAGCGCGCCTGCATCGAGGCCACCACGAGGCGTGAGGCGTCGCGCAGGTTCCGCGCCTCGTCGAGGGCGGGTTCAAAGCCGGGACGAACGAAGCCGCCGTCGCGCTTGATCAGGGGCAGCTGCTCGTCGAGCGCACGGGCAAATTCGGATGCGAGTTCGCGTGACGGTCGTTGCAGCGCCGCCATCACGGCCACGATCTCCTGCGGCGGCTCGTCCAGTTCGGAGAGTCGCGTCAGCACCTGGTCGGCGGCGATGATGCCGTCGCGGATGCCGGCAAGGTCGCGCGGTCCGCCGCGGCCGACCGAGAGCCGAGCCAATGCGCGCGACATGTCGGGTGCGCCGCGCAAGATGCTGCGGATGTCCTCGCGTGCCGCGGAATCGGCAACGAAGGCGCTGACCGCGTCGAGCCGCCGCGCGATCGCCGGCGCGTCGGTCAGCGGCGCCGCCAGCCGCTGCGCCAGCAGGCGAGAGCCGGCGGAGGTCACCGTGCGGTCGATGGCGTCAAGCAGCGAGCCGCGGCGCTCGCCGGCCAGCGTCCGCGTCAGCTCGAGATTGGCGCGGGTGGCCGGGTCGATCGCCATGGTCGCGCCCGAGGCCTCGCGCGCGGGCGGCGACAGCGGCGGATGCTTGCCGACCTGCGTGCGGTCGACATAGGTGACGGCCGCGGCCGCGGCGGTGGCCTCCAAGCGCGTCAGCTGGGAGAGCCCGTCCATGGTCGCGACGGCGAAGTAGTCGCACAGCCGCTTCTCGGCGGTCGCGCCGTCGAAGACATCGCGTGTCAGCGGCGTCACGGCCGGCAGCTCGCGCAGGGTCTGTCCGAGCTCGCTGTCGTTGTAGAGCGCGTCGGTGACGATCGCCTCGTTCGGATTGATCCGCGCCAGCGTCGCGGCGAGGTCGCCGCCGGAAGCTTCGGTCACCATGAACTCGGCGGTCGAAATGTCGATCCAGGCGAGGCCGAAGCGGTCGCCGCCGGCGGAGGAGCGGGCACGTGCGATCGCCAGCAGGTAATTGTTGGCGCGCGCGTCGAGCAGCGTGTCCTCGGTCAGCGTGCCCGGCGTCACCAGCCGCACCACGCCGCGCCGCACCACGCTCTTGTTGCCGCGCGCCTTGGCTGCAGCGGGATCCTCGGTCTGCTCGCAGACCGCGACCCGGTGGCCGGCGCTGATCAGGCGATGCAGATAATCCTCGGAGCGCTCGACCGGCACGCCGCACATCGGGATATCCGCGCCCTGGTGCTTGCCACGCTTGGTCAGGACGATGCCGAGCGTTTTCGAGGCGATCTCGGCGTCCTCGAAGAACAGCTCGTAAAAGTCGCCCATCCGGTAGAACAGCAGCAAGCCCTGATGCGCCGCCTTGATCTCAAGGTACTGTTCCATCATCGGCGTGACGCGCGCGGCGGCTTCGGCCTGCGGCGCGGGCGTGTTGTCGGGGGGCGGGACAGGTATTGGCTGTTGCATCGTCATGGGCGGCGCAACCTACAAAATTTCGGCACCTGCTCCTATCGCTTTGGCCGGAGAGACGAGGTTTTCCACGTTGTCCGCACGGTGGCATGCGCTTGCGGCGTGCGGCCCCTTCGGAACACGCGCGCATCAGTCAATTGACCTGCCGCGGGCGCCCTCCTAAAACTCCGCCGACATTGAAGAATTTGGCCGGACCGCGGCATTCAGGGAGAACAACGATGCGTGACGTCTTTATCTGCGATGCCGTGCGGACCCCGATCGGCCGTTTCGGAGGCTCGCTCGCCAAGGTGCGCGCCGACGATCTGGCCGCTACCCCCATCAAGGCGTTGATGGCAAAGCACCCCAATCTCGATTGGGCGCAGGTGGACGAAGTGTTCTTCGGCTGCGCCAACCAGGCCGGAGAGGATAACCGCAACGTCGCGCGCATGGCGCTGCTGCTGGCGGGCCTGCCGGATTCGGTTCCCGGCCAGACCCTGAACCGGCTCTGCGCCTCGGGTCTGGATGCAGTCGGAGCCGCGGGCCGCGCCATCCGCTCCGGCGAGATCGAGCTCGCCATCGCAGGCGGCGTCGAATCGATGACGCGCGCACCCTTCGTGATGGGCAAGGCGCAGGAAGCTTTCTCGCGCTCCGCCGAAATCTTCGACACCACCATCGGCTGGCGCTTCATCAATCCGCTGCTGAAGGCGCAGTACGGCGTCGATGCCATGCCCGAAACCGGCGAGAACGTCGCCGAGGAATTCCAGGTTTCGCGCGCCGACCAGGACGCTTTCGCCATCCGCTCGCAGCAGCGTGCGGGCAAGGCCATCGCGGCCGGCTATTTCGCGGAAGAAATCACGCCGATCACCATTCCCGGCGGCAAAGCCGGTCCGATCACGGTCGACAAGGACGAACATCCGCGCCCTGAAACCACGCTGGAAGGTTTGGCAAAACTGAAGCCGATCGTGCGCAATCCCGGCACGGTGACGGCCGGCAATGCCTCGGGCGTCAATGACGGTGCCGCCGCCATGATCCTCGCCTCGGAAGCCGCGGTGAAGAAGCATGGCCTGACGCCGCGCGCACGCATTCTCGGGCTTGCCTCGGCCGGTGTGCCGCCGCGCATCATGGGCATCGGCCCGGTGCCGGCCACCCGCAAGCTGATGGAACGGCTCGGCAAGAAGATCAGCGATTTCGACCTGATCGAGCTGAACGAAGCCTTCGCCTCGCAGGGCATCGCCTGCATGCGCCAGCTCGGCGTTGCCGACGATGCCGATTATGTCAATCCGCATGGCGGCGCCATCGCCCTCGGCCATCCACTCGGCATGAGCGGCGCGCGCCTCGCGCTCACCGCCGTCCACGGCATGGAGAAGCGCGGTGGCAAGCTGGCGCTGGCCACCATGTGCGTCGGCGTCGGCCAGGGCGTCGCGGTTGCGATCGAGAAGTTGAACTGACGGGACGCGTAGCGTCCCGTCATCCCGGGCGGTGCACTTGCACCGACCCGGGATCTCGAGATTCCGGGTTCAGCCCTGCGGGCTGCCCCGGAATGACAGCTTCGGGAAGCCGCGAAACCCGCTTCCCCAAATTAGTTATGTCCTATAATGATCGGCGAAGCGTTGACCGGCCGGACCGAAAACGGCCTGGGAGGAGTTCGCCATGACATTCATCTATCCCCCGGACAGCAACAAGGCGCATCCGCTGCCGCTGTCGCCCGAATACAAGAGCTCGATCAAGCGCGCGCCGAGCAAGCCCTTGATTCCGATGCGCCACACCTTGTCGGAGCTGACCGGCCCGGTCTACGGCCACGAGACCGTGCGCGATGGCGACAACGACCTCACCACCCAGCACAGCGGCGAGCCGCTCGGCGAGCGCATCATCGTGCATGGCCATGTGCGCGACGAGGACGGCCGCGGCGTGCCAAACTCATTGATCGAGATCTGGCAGGCCAATTCCTGCGGCCGCTATGTTCACGTCCGCGATCAGCATCCGGCGCCGCTCGATCCGAATTTTACCGGTGCGGGCCGCACTTTGAGCGATGCTTCCGGCTATTATCGCTTCGTCACCATCAAGCCCGGCGCGTATCCCTGGGGCAATCACCACAACGCCTGGCGCCCCGCGCACATTCATCTCTCGGTGTTCGGCTATTCCTTCGTCACGCGCCTCGTGACGCAGATGTATTTCCCGAACGATCCCTTGTTTCCGTTCGATCCGATCTTCAACTCGGTGCCGGACGAGAAAGCGCGGGCCCGAATGGTTTCCTCGTTCGATCTCGAGAACACCCAGCCCGAATGGGCGCTGTGCTACCGCTTCGACATCGTGCTGCGCGGCAAGAACGCTACGCCTATGGAGAACCACTAAAGTGCAAGAGTCTGTGAAGCCTGACGGTATCACCCCATCGCAGACGGTCGGTCCGTTCTTCAAATACGGCCTGACGCCGAACGGCGAATATGCCTGGAACGACGCGTTCACCAACTCGACGCTGACTGCCGACGTCTCAGGCGACCGCATCCGCATCGAGGGTCGCGTGTTCGATGGCGACGGCGTCGCCGTGCCGGATTGCATGCTGGAGATCTGGCAGCCGGATGGGCAGGGACGTTTCGCCGACCCGCAGGACAAGCGTGCGCTGCCGAATGCGAGTTTCCGCGGCTTTGCCCGCTGCGGCACCGACAAGGACGGCAACTACGCCTTCGAAACCATCAAGCCGGGCGCGGTGCCGGATCCCGACGGCAAGCCGCAGGCGCCGCACATCCTGCTTGCGGTGTTCGGCCGCGGCATGCTGCGGCATCTCTACACCCGCATCTATTTCAGCGACGAGGCCGGCAACGCCGCCGATCCGGTGCTGGCGCTGATCCCGGCTGACCGCCGCGCCACGCTGACTGCGGTGCGCGAGGCCGGCAAGACCGTTTACCGGCTCGACCTGCACCTCCAGGGCGACGACGAGACGGTGTTCTTCGAGGTCTGAGCGAATATGTGCCGATGACGCCAGGTCGTCGGCACCACGTTCTCATCCAGCGCAATCGCGATCGGCGTTGCCTTGATCCTGCCTGCTCCTCTCCAGACTCCGGTGGGTCAGTCCCGCTGACCAAAATCCGGTTGATCGACGTTCAATCCCGTGATTTTTCGGAGCCTTTCTTTCGAGACCTCCCCGCAGGCAATCCTGCATTTACCATATTGATCTAGGCTCCTCGCGATTTCAGCGCGTGCCCTGGATTATTTCATGAAGATTCGCCTGTCGTTGTCGGCCGCGATCATCGCTTTCGGGATCGTTCTTGCCATTGGCTTTACTGCGGTCGTTTCCACCAGCCTCTATGCACTGCGCGAGCTCAAGGTCGGCGGGCCGCTCTATTCCGACATCAAGCTCGGCAACGACCTCATCGCCGACATCCTGCCGCCGCCCGAATACGTCATCGAGGCTTATCTCGAGGCGACGCTAGCCATGCGCGAGCCGGACCAGCTGGCCGCCCATGGCGAGCGCCTGGTCCAGCTCCGCAAGGATTACGACGAGCGCAAGGCCTTCTGGGTCTCCTCCAGCCTCTCGGCCGACCTCAAGACCGCGCTGGTGTCGAAGTCCGATGCGGAGGTGCAGAAATTCTGGAAGGCGTCCGACCAGCTCCTGCCGGCCCTCAAGGCCAAGGATGCAGCTGGGTCCGAGCGCGCCTATGCGCAGGTCAAGGACGCCTATACCGCGCATCGCGCCGTCATCGACAGCATCGTCGAGAACGCCAACAAGCGGAATGCCGCAATGGAGAAGCTGGCCGCGGACCGCGACAGCTCCATGCTCTATATCCTCCTCGGCGTCTCCGCCGCCGTTCTGGCCTTCATTGCCGCCGGTCTGCTCGGTGTTGCCCTCGGCGTGGTGCGTCCGATCGTGCGCATGACGGATACGATGCAGAAGCTCGCGACCGGCGATCTCGCCGCCGACATTCCGTTCGCGCACCGCAGGGACGAGGTCGGCTCGATGGCGGGTGCGCTTGTGGTGTTCAAGCAGGCGGCGGTCGAGAATTCCCGTCTGCGCGAGGAACAGTTGCGGCAGGAGCAGGAGGCGGCGCTTGCCAAGCGCTCCGCCTTGCACCAGATGGCCGAAACCGTCGAGCGCGAGACCGGCCGCTCGGTTGATACCGCAACCGCGGCGACGGCAGGCATCGAGCGGGCCGCCTCCGGCCTGTCGGAGATCGCGAAGTCGCTCTCTGCGCAGTCTCAGGCGGTCGCGGCGGCCTCCACGCAGGCCCTCGGCAGCTCGCAGGCCGTCTCGGCCGCAGCCGAAGAATTGAGCGCCTCGATCCGCGAGATCGCAAGCCAAGTCGCGCGCACCAGCACGGTCACCAAGTCGGCGGTCGCCGGCCGCGAGCAGGCGCGCTCGACCATTCAGGCGCTGGCCGGATCGGTGAAGAAGATCGCCGAGGTCTCCGACCTCATCGGCGGCATCGCGGGCCAGACCAATCTCCTCGCACTCAACGCGACGATCGAGGCGGCACGCGCCGGCGAAGCCGGCCGTGGCTTCGCGGTGGTTGCCGCCGAGGTGAAATCCCTCTCCGATCAGACCGCCAAATCCACCGATGAGATCGGGCGGCTGATTACGGAAATCCAGACTTCGACCCAGGCCGCGGTCGATGCCGTCGAGGCCATGGGGGGCCACATCGTCGAGATCGATGGCGTGGCGACCAAGGTCGCCGCCGCGATGGAAGAGCAGGACGCGGCGACACGGGAGATCACGCGGTCGATCTCCGAATCCGCCTCCGCGGCGAAGGAGGTCTCGGCGAAGATCGGCGATGTCAGCCGCGACGCTGCCTCCGTCGACCAGCGCGCCGCGGATGTCAGGCAGGCAATCTCCGGGATGGCGGCCAATCTCGAACAGCTGCGATCGGTCGTCGTGCGAACCGTGCGCGACTCGACCGCGGCAGCCTGAGCCCGGCGGCCGCTCGGCCGCTGGTGCCCGGGAGTGTGATCTTCAGTATGGCGCGGGACAGGGGCATCGTGGTTCATGACATCTCCACAATTGCCGGCGGTCGTTGAGCCCGCCCGACTGACGGCCGCCCTGCGCAGGGGCGGCGTGCTCGACGCCGGCGCGGTGCGCGAAGTGAAGGTGCTGCATCAGCGCGACACGGTCGTGTCGCACATTCTCCGTCTTGGCCTGCGTTACGTCGGCGAATCCGCCGGCGCTCCGCAGTCGCTGATCCTGAAGACTGCAAATGCAGCTTTCGCCGAGAAGCTTGCCAATGGCGGCAGGCGGGAGGTGGAATACTACACGCAATTGACGCCGAGCATGCCGCCGGGACTGGTGCCCCGCTGCTTCGACGGATATTTCGACGAAGCCAGCCTCACCTGGTATCTTCTGCTCCAGGACCTCACTGACAGCCACGACATCGCGACGGTTTGGCCGCTGCCGCCGTCGCGGAAGCAGGCGATTGCGATCGTCACCACGCTCGCGCGTTGGCATGCGGCCTGGTGGGACCATCCGAGCCTCGGCGGCACCGTCGGCACCTGGGCGAGCCCTGAGGACAGCGCGGAGCGCATGGAGACGTTCGCGGGTCATTACGACCGCTTTGCCGACGCTCTCGGTGATCGCCTCAGCGAGGAACGACGTACCCTCTATCGTCGCCTCATCGATCAGTCGGAGCGACTGTCCCAGCGTTATCACTCGCGCCGTCACACAAGCATCACCCATGGCGACGCTCATGTCTGGAACTTCCTGCTGCCGCGCGCCGGCGTTGCCGATACCGTGCGCATCTTCGATTTTGATCTGTGGAGCGTCAACGTTCCAACCCACGACCTCGCCTATATGATGGCCATGCATTGGTATCCGGAACGCCGGCAGGCACTCGAACGCCCGTTGCTCAATGTCTACCACGATACGTTGATCGAGAGCGGCATCACCGGCTATACGCGCGGCGCGCTCGATCGCGACTACCGCTGGGCGGTGCTCTGGCAGATCACGAGGCCGGTCTGGCAGTGGAGCATCAACATCCCGCCGCTGATCTGGTGGAATAATCTGGAGCGGGTGTTTGCGGCCGTGGATGATCTGGGCTGCGAGGAATTGTTGGGATGATCTCTCCCGGACGCAGCGCAGCACGCAGTGGTGCGCTGCTGAGGCGGGGCCCAGGTCGGCCAGCAGAATAGGTCCCGGTTCTGCGGCGCATCGCTAGGCGCTGCACCGCGCCCCGACCCGGGTCTACTCCATCACCGCGTGCTCCGGCCCCGCCGCCTGCTTGCGCAGCGTGGCCTTGGTCGAGCCGATCAGGAACGCGAGCGGGATGGTGCAGAGGATGAAGACCATCACCAGTTGGTAGTCGTGAGCGAAGGCGATGATCTGCGCCTGCACGCTGATCATCCTGTCGGCCATGGCGCGGCCGACGTCGGTGGACAGATTGATCATGCCGCTGACGCTGGGCATCTGCAGCGCATGGTTGAACGGATTGACGTGCTCGGAGAGGATCGCATAGGTCCGCCGCGTGCCCTGCGTCAGCTCGGCGATGACGACGGAAATGCCGACCGAGCTCGCGACGTTGCGCATCAGGGTGAGCATCGCGGTGCCGTCGGTGCGCAGCTCGTTCGACAGCGTCAGGAACGCCACGGTCGAGAGCGGCACGAAGACGAGGCCGAAGCCGAAGCCCTGGATGACGCTCACGGTGACGATCTCCGGCACCTGGGTCAGGTCGGTCCAGCCGGTCATCTGGAACAGCGAGCCCGCGGTCAGCGTCAGGCCGGAGATGATCAGCGTGCGCGCCTCGAAATAGCGCATCATGCGGCCGACCAGCATCATGGCGAAGAAGGTGCCGATGCCGCGGCTCGCCAGCAGCAAGCCGGCGGTGATGATGGGATAGCCGATCACGTTCTGCATGTAGGGCGAGGCCAGCGCCATGGTCGAGAACAGCACGAGTCCCATCACAATCATGAACACGCAACCGGTGACGAAGTTGCGATCCCGAAACAGCGCGAAGCGGATGAACGGGGTCGAGGTCGTGAACGAATGCGCGAGGAAGAAATAGAAGGCGACGGCCGAGACGATGAACTCCGCCAGGATCTCGTTGGATTCCAGCCAGCCCAATTGCTCGCCGCGGTCGAGCGCGAGCTGCAGCGCGCCGATCGCGATCGCCAGTGCGGCGAAACCGAACCAGTCGAATTTGAGGCTGAGGTCCTTCCTGGTCTCGTCCATGAAGAGGATCAGCCCGAGCACGGTGATGGCGCCGAACGGCAGGTTGACGAAGAACACCCAGTGCCAGGAATAGGTCTCGGTGAGCCAGGCACCCAGAGAGGGTCCCATGATCGGACCCATCATCACGCCCATGCCCCAGATCGACATCGCCTTGGCGCGTTCCTGAAGCGTGTAATAGTCGAGCATGACCGACTGCGACAGCGGCACCAGGGCCGCGCCGAACACGCCTTGAAGCAGGCGGAACAGCACCATCTGGTTGATGTCCTGCGCGAGGCCGCACAGCACCGACGCCATGGTGAAGCCGGCCGAGCAGATGATGAAGATGCGCTTGCGGCCGAAACGGTTGGCGATCCAGCCCACCGGAGCCGTCATGATTGCGGCGGCGACGATGTAGGAGGTCAGCACCCAGTTGATCTGGTCCTGCGACGCAGACAGCGTGCCTTGCATGTATGGCAGGGCGACGTTGGCGATGGTGGTGTCCAGCGCCTGCATGACGGTCGCGGTCATGGCGCAGATCGTCACCATGTTCCGGCGCAGGCCGGGGACCATCAGGCTGGCATTGGCTTCGGACATCGGATCAGTCCTTGTCGCAGTCTCTAGCTTGGTCTTTCCTAGTCCTAGTCCTGGTCCTTGTCCTGGCCCGCGGTCGCCGACAGGCCGAGCAGGCCGGCCAGCGTGCGCTTGTGGCCGGTGTCGATGGTGGCATAGACGCTCATGCCGGCCTTCAGCTTCCGCACATATTTGTCGGTCTCGTCGAAATAGATGCGGATCGGCACGCGCTGTACCACCTTGACGAAGTTGCCGGTGGCGTTCTGCGGCGGCAGGATCGCAAATTGCGCACCGGTGCCCGGCGAGAGCGAGCCGATCTTGCCCTTGAAGACGTGGTTCGGAAACGCGTCGACCTCGAGCGTCACGGGTTGTCCTTCGGTGACGTAGGTGAGGTCGCTCTCCTTCGGGTTGGCGTCAACCCAGGGATGGGCGACATCGATGATGGTGAATACCGGCGTGCCGGCGGCGACATAGCGGCCGAGCTGGATCTGCTCGACCTGCGTCGCCACCCCGCCCATCGAGGCGCGCACCACGGCGTGGTCGAGATTGCGTTCGGCATTGTCGAGCTTGGCCTTGGCCTCCGCATAGGCTGGGAATTTTTCCAGTGGCAGGTCGGGATCGCCGAGTAGCTGGGTCTTCGCCGTCGAGAGCTGCTGCCTGACATATTGCGCGATGGACCCGGACGTGACCAGTGCATTCGCTGCGTTGTCGAGATCGAGCTGCGAGCCGAAACTGTTCTTCACCAGAGCCTGCTTGCGCTCGACGTCGCGCTGCTTCAGGTCGACGCCCTGCTGAGCGAGATTGAGCATGTCGCCGTAGATCTTGATGTTGGCGCGGAGATTGTCATAGGTCGTCTGCGCCTGCGTCAGCTGTGCTCTGGCCTCGTCCACCGCGAGGCGGAACGGCACGGGGTCGATCTCGAACAGCACGTCGCCCTGCTTGACGAACTGGCCTTCCTTCACGACGACCTTCTGGATCTTGCCGGAGATGTCGGGCGTCACCAGCACCTTCTGCGCGCCGACATAGGCGTCGTCGGTTCCGACATAGCGTCCGCCATTGAGATAGAAGGTGAGGCCGCCGATGGCGACCACGACCGGCAGCACGACCAGGAGCAGGAAACGGCGATAGCGGCGCAGGCCCGCCACCAGGCGGCGGCGCGGATCGGTGCCCGCTTTCTTCGCCGGCTTGCCGCTCTCGCCCTTCTGCTCGGGCTGGAACTTGAGGACCTGATCAGCCATAGCGCTGCTCCTTACGCGCTTGTTCCGCGCCGCTGGCCTGGATCGCGGTCCGCACGTTTTCCTTGATGGTTTCGAGCTGGGCGAGGAGACGATGGGCATCCGCCGGATTGATGCCGTCGAGTGCGTTGGCGGTGATTTCGGACCTGAGCCCGCTCATCCGGCCGAGCAGCTGCCGGCCGGACTTCTTCAGGTAGAGGCGCTTGACACGGCGGTCCGAGGCGTCGCTGCGCCGTTCGAGCCAGTCATTGTCGCAGAGCTTGTCGATCAGGCGGGTCAGCGTGATCGGTTGCACCTCGAGCAGTTCGGCGAGTTCCGACTGCTTCATGCCCTCGCTGCGCTCGACCTTGGCCAGCACGGCCCATTGCGCGCGGGTGATGCCGAACCGCGAGGCCTCCTTGTCGGCATAGACGCGCAGCAGGCGGTAGAGCTCGGCGAGCGTGAACAGGAAATTCTGGTCGACAGACCCGCGGGTCATGAGCTTGGTCTCCAATAAGCAGGAGATATCATAAGCAAGCTTATGATTATTTCATGGCGGATTAACGGGTGGCTGTCCCGCAATGCCAGCATGGCTGGCAGCCGTTCGCAGCGTCGTGCTTTGGGTTCCCGGGCCAAAATGCTAAAAGATTTATCGCATGACCCTCGCTAAGCCGGCATTTCCCGCGCCAGATCACGATCACCGCCGCTGCGCCGCGGATGCGCTCGCGCATGCCGAGGCGGTCTGCGAGCAGCGTGCGCAGAAGTTCACGCCAATTCGCCGTCAGGTGCTGGGAGCCTTGCTTTCCAGCCACCGCCCGCTCGGTGCCTATGAGGTGATCGACGAACTGGCAAAATCGATGGCGCGGCCGGCGCCGATCACGGTCTATCGTGCCCTCGATTTCCTGATGGCCAACGGCCTCGTGCATCGCATCGAGAGCCGCAATGCCTATCTCGCCTGCGCCGCCCATGATCACGATGCGACCTCGGCTGTCGCGTTCCTGATCTGCGAGCGCTGTGGCCTCGTCGGTGAGATCCCGTCGGCGTCCTTTGCCGGGGATCTCAATGCGGCCGCGCGCTCCTCGGGCTTTGCCCCCAAATTGTCCGTGGTGGAGATCACGGGCGTCTGCACCCATTGTCAGAAGATTGCATAGACCAACGACGGCGCAAAGCCGGTATTCGGGAAGAGATGTCCTCAGCTCAAATCGTACCCTCCGCCGCACGCCCCCTCAGTGCCGGCGCCATCGCCCTCATGCTCATGCTGTGCCTGACCTGGGGGTTCAACCAGATCGCGGTGAAGCTGGTCCTGCCGGACATTCCGCCGATGCTCCAGGCCACGATCCGCTCGATGGGCGCACTGCCGGTGCTGTTCATCATCGGCACCTTTCGTGGCGTCAATTTCTTCGAACGTGACGGCACCTGGAAGCCCGGCCTGATCGCCGGGCTGATGTTCGGCATCGAATTCGTGCTGATCTTCCAGGGGCTGCGTCTCACATCTGCTTCGCGCGCGGTGGTCTTCCTCTATACGGCGCCGTTCTTCGTTGCGCTCGGCTCCTACCAGGTGCTTGGAGAGCGTCTTGGCAGCTCGCAATGGCTGGGCCTGGCCATCAGCTTTGCCGGCGTCGCCCTCGCGATCGGCGTGCCGCAGCCCAATGTCGATTCGCATGTTCTGCTCGGCGATCTCATGATCGTCGGCGGCGCTGCGCTGTGGGCCGCGACGACGCTGGTCGCCAAGGGCACGCGGCTGCGATTCGCCGCGCCCGAGAAGGCGCTGGGCTATCAGGTCGCCACCTCGATCCCGATTCTGGGGATGGCGGCCTGGCTGTTCGGCGAATCCATCACGCACATGCCGGCGCCGCTTTCGCTCGGCCTGATGGCGTTCCAGGCGATCTGGGTGGTGGGAACCACGTTCACGCTTTGGTTCGCGCTGGTGAAGACCTACTCAGCCAGCAAATTGTCCGCTTTTACCTTCATCACCCCTTTGTTTGGCGTGGTGGGTAGCTATTTCATCATGCACGACACCCTGAGCCTGACATTCGGGGCCGCCGCGGTCCTTGTAATTGCTGGGCTTTTCCTGGTTAACCGTCCGAGCCCATCGGCCGCGGCGCCGCGTGATGCATTGCTGAACGTCACCAAAACCTGATATTTGGACCCCATGAACAAGCTCGAAAACCCTCTCGATTCCGACCTCGCAGGCCCGGCGCCCCGGCACCGGACCACCCAGGTCAAGGTCGGCAACGTCGCCGTCGGTGGCGGTGCGCCGATCGTCGTGCAGTCGATGACCAACACCGACACCGCCGATGTCGACGGCACCATCGCCCAGGTCGCAGCGCTTGCGCGCGCCGGCTCCGAAATGGTCCGCATCACCGTGGACCGTGAGGAGGCTGCAGCCGCGGTTCCGCACATCCGCGACGGCCTCGCCAAGCGCGGCATCACCACGCCCCTGATCGGCGACTTCCATTATATCGGCCACAAGCTGCTCGCGGCCTACCCGGCCTGCGCCGAGGCGCTGGCCAAGTATCGCATCAATCCCGGCAATGTCGGCTTCAAGGACAAGCGCGATACCCAGTTCGCCGACATCATCGAGATCGCGAACAAGAACAACAAGCCGGTCCGCATCGGCGCCAATTGGGGCTCGCTCGACCAGGAGCTTTTGACCAGGCTGATGGACGAGAACGCCGCGTCTGCCAATCCGCGCGACGTGCGCGCGGTGACGCGCGAGGCCATGGTGCAATCGGCCCTCTTGTCCGCCGCGCGGGCCGAGGAGCTCGGCATGCCCAAGGACCGCATCATCCTGTCGGCCAAGGTGTCGGCGGTGCAGGATCTGATCGCGGTGTATCAGGATCTCGCGTCTCGTTCCGATTATGCCATCCATCTCGGTCTCACCGAGGCCGGCATGGGCTCGAAAGGCATCGTGGCGTCCTCGGCCGCGCTCGGCATCCTGCTGCAGCAGGGCATCGGCGACACCATCCGTATCTCGCTGACTCCGGAGCCCGGCGGCGACCGCACCCGTGAGGTGCAGGTCGGCCAGGAGCTCTTGCAGACCATGGGCTTCCGCACCTTCGTGCCGCTGGTTGCGGCCTGCCCCGGCTGCGGCCGCACCACCTCGACCACGTTCCAGGAGCTGGCGCGCTCGATCCAGGATTTCATCCGCGACGAGATGCCGACCTGGAAGACGAAATATCCCGGCGTGGAAGAGCTCAACGTCGCGGTGATGGGCTGCATCGTCAACGGCCCGGGCGAGTCCAAGCATGCCAATATCGGCATCTCCTTGCCCGGCACCGGCGAAGCGCCGGCCGCGCCTGTCTTCGTCGACGGCAAGAAGTTCCGCACGCTGCGCGGCCCGACTATCTCCGCCGACTTCAAGGCGCTGGTGATCGACTACATCGACCAGCGCTACGGCCAGGGCGCCAAGGTGCCGGCGCCTGCGGCGGAGTAGTTCTGCTCCGCCAGCGCTCCACACACGTCCGTCGTCCCGGACAAGCGCGCCTCAAGCGCGCGCCGATCCGGAGCCATAAACACAGGACTTTGTGGTTATGACGAGCCGTCACTCCGAGTCTTCGCCAAACCTGATCCTGTGGTTGTGGGTCCTCAGATGCGCAACTGCGCATCATGGCTCGCGCTCCTCGCGCCCCGGAACGACGGCCGTGTTTGCAGCGCAGATTGCGTATCTGCCACCGCGCGCTACGATGTCCCCAATCAACAAAGATCGGGAGACACGCCATGAGCTCACTCGCCGGCAAGCAGGGTCCGCGCTATCGCCACACGATGGACGACGGCGCGCCGTACGAAACTATCGCGGTCGAGAAGCTCACCCCGATCATCGGCGCGGAAATCAGTGGCGTCGATATCGGCAAGCTCGTCGATGGCGACGCGCGCTCCAACCGGCAGATGGACGAGATCCATCGCGCGCTCGCCGAAAACCTCGTCATCTTCTTCCGCGGCCAGCACATCACGCCGCAGCAGCATCTCGCTTTTGGCCGCAAGTTCGGCGAATTGCATGTCCATCCCGCGGCGCCCCACGAGGACGACGATCCGGCGCTGATGAAGATCTACGCCGACAAGAACTCGCCGCGCGCCAATGGCGAGGGCTGGCATTCCGACGTGTCCTGCGATCTCGATCCGCCGATGGGCTCGATCCTTTACATCAGGCAGTGCCCGCCGCGCGGCGGCGATACTCTGTTCGCCAACATGTATGCAGCCTATGAGGCGCTGTCGGACCGCATGAAGGCCTATCTCGATGGGCTCACCGCACTGCACGATGGCGAACCGATCTATCGCGGACTCTACGCCAATTACGGCGTCGCCGACCGTCCCTCGTATCCGCATGCCGAGCATCCCGTCGTGCGTACGCATCCGGTCACCGGCAGAAAGGCGCTCTACGTCAACCGCGGCTTCACCCGCCACATCAACGGCATCCCGCGCGACGAGAGCGATGCGATGCTGGCCTATCTCTACCAGCACGCCGAGAACCCGCTGTTCCAGTGTCGCTTCCGCTGGACCGAGAACGCCATCGCCTTCTGGGACAACCGCTGCACCCAGCACCGCGCGATGTGGGACTACTGGCCGCATACGCGGTCTGGCACGCGCGTGACGGTGAAGGGAGAGCGGCCGATCTGATCTCTCTCGTGCCCGGACACGAGCGTTATCTTGCGTTGACGCACTCCAATTCCCGCGCCAATCTTCCCGAAAACAACTCGCGGGCTTCGTCGCCGCCCGCGGGTCGCGGCAGCGGAGTATCGCTTGGGGCAATCGCGCAGCATCATCGCCGGGCTGGTCGCGTCGATCCTGCTGTCGTCGCTCGCCCTTGTCGATGCCGGCGAGGCTGCTGCCGCACGAAAGATTGCAAGACCCAGGCCGAAGCCGTCGCCACCGGCCAAATGCGAGATGCCGAGATTCAGGATCGTCGTGGACGTCGGGCACACCCCGGACTCCTACGGCGCGCTGAGTGCGCGCAATGATCCTGAGTTCGGCTTCAACTTCCGCCTCGCCAAGCTGATCACGGCGAAGCTCAGGTCCGAAGGCTTCGCCGCAACCCGCCTGCTCGTCACGGATGGCAAGGCACGGCCGAGCCTGTTCAAGCGCATCAGTGCCGCGAACGAAGGCCGCGCCGATCTGTTCCTGTCGGTCCATCATGATTCGGTGCCGGACAAGCTGCTCGAGACCTGGGAATTCGACGGCGCAAAGAGCTATTTCAGCGACCGTTTTTCGGGGCATTCGCTGTTCGTGTCGCGACAGAATCCGCACTTCGCCACCAGCCTGATGCTGGCCCAGATGATCGGCAGTCAGTTGAAGCAGCAGGGCCTGCACTATGCCAGCCAGTACACCTTGCCCTTAATGGGCCGCTACCGGCGCCAGCTGCTCGACAAGGACGTCGGCGTCTATCGCTATGACGGGCTCATTGTGCTGTCGCGGACGAGGAGCGCCGCCGTGCTGATCGAGGCCGGCTCGATCATCAATCGCGACGAGGAGATGGAGATGAACTCGGCGGAGCGGCACGAGGCCGTCGCGGGAGCCGTCGCGGCTGCAATGAGGGAGTTTTGCGACAGGCGCTAGCTTGCCTGGCCGCTTCAAGCGAAGACGATGCGAAGCTACAACGGCGCGCCCCGATACTCCCGGTTCGCCAGGCTCGCCTCCTCCAGGTCGAGATCCCGCTCGATCCGCCGTCGCGTCTCGTCGGTGATCTGGCCCTCGCGCAGGAGGCCGTGGATGAATTTGCGTTCGGCGGCAATCAGCTCGCGGGTCAGCGCGGTACCGGCGGCGGAGACGTCGTGGTGGTTGGGATCGAGCGAGTCGGGGAGCTGGTTGACGCGGATGTCGTGCCTTGCGCGCAGCAGCCGCATCACTTCTTCGGACACTTCCTTCTGCGCGGTCAGCGCGTCGAGCGATTCCAGTGCGGCATCGAGCGCCTGGCGCCGGGCGGCGATCTCGGCCTCGTGCTCCGTGGCATGCTCGTGGCGGCCGGCCTCGGCGACGCCGAGCCAGCGCACGACCGGCGGCAGCGTCAGGCCGACGCCGATCAGCGTCACGAAGATGACGCCGAAGGCGACGAACAGGATCAGGTCGCGATACGGAAAGGCCTCGCCATCCGGCAGCGTGAACGGCAGCGCCAGCGCGGCCGCCAGCGACACGGCGCCACGCACGCCGGTGAAAGCAAGCACGAACGGCCATTGCCATGGCGGCGACGGGTCGCGCTTGCGCAGAGACTTGCTGAGCATCCGCGGCAGGTAGGTCGCGGGGTAGAGCCAGGCGAAGCGCGCGATCACGACGATGACCAGGACCACGGCCGTCGCGATGAGAATGTCGTCGAGCGGGAAGGACTTCGACTTCTCGTAGAGCGCGCGCATCTGGAAGCCGGTGAGCAGGAACAGCATGCCCTCGATCAGGTAGATCACCAGATCCCAGAAGAAGATGCCTTGCAGGCGCGTTGCCGACGAGATCAGCAGCGGCCCGTTCCAGCTCACGTAGAGGCCGCAGGCGACGGTCGCGATCACGCCGGAGCCGCCGACATGTTCGGGCAGCCAGTAGGAGACGTAGGGTGTGATCAGCGACAACGTCAGCTCGACCTGCGGATCACCGGACCATTTGCGGAAGCGCAAGGAGAGCCAGCCGACGCCGATGCCGAAGGCGATCTCGCTGGCGACGATCAGGAGGAACTCGCCGGCCGCGAGCGGCAGCGAGAAATGTCCGACCATGATCGCGGCGAGCGCAAAGCGGTAGAGGATCAGCGCAGTGGCGTCATTGGCCAGCCCTTCACCCTCGAGGATGACCAGGAGCCGGCGCGGCATGTTGAGCCGGCGCGCGATCGCGAGCGGCGCCACCACGTCGGGCGGCGCCACGATGGCTCCCAGCAGGAAGGCGACGGTCCAGGGCAGGCCGATCATGTAGTGCGTGGCGGCCGCCACCATCGCCGCGGTGAAGATCACCGCGCCGACCGCGAGCAGCACGATCGGGCGCAAATTGTTCTTGAACTCGCGCCAGCTCATGGCGACGCTCGCCGAGTAGATCAGCGGCGGCAGCACCATCAAGAGCACCAGCTCCGGCGGCAGCTCGACCGGCGGCATGCCCGGCACGAAGGCCAGGCCGACGCCGGCCAGCATCAGCAGAATGGCCGGGGCGACGTTGAAACGGCGCGCAGCCAGCGCCACGCCGGCCAGAACGGCAAGCAGGATCAGAAAGGTCTGAAATTTCGCTTCCATGATGGTCTGTCTTGACCCTGAAGCGCCCTCAAGGTCAATGCGGCGCTGCTCACGCCAGCTGGCCGGCTACCATCCGTCCAATCCGCGCAAACAAAGCCGCGATCTGCGCCGCATTCGGCGTGCCGCCCTGGGTATAGGCCGCGATCAGGATCGGCGCATCCGGCTTCGGCCAGACGACCGCGATATCGCCCGATGCGTCCTTGCCGTTATTGCCGGTCTTGTCGCCGATCTTCCAGCCTGCCGGCAGTCCGCCGCGCAGCCGGTTCGCACCGGTCTTGCAATTCACCATCCAGTCGGTGAGCTGGAGGCGCGATTGCGCCGACAAGGCTTCGCCCAGCACCAGCCGCCGCAGATTGCCCGCCATTGCCGTGGGTGTCGTGGTGTCCCGGGGATCGCCGGGCGGTGAGCGGTTGAGCTCTGGCTCGTTGTGGTCGAGCCGCGACGTGGTATCACCGAGCGACCGCCAGAATGCGGTCAGCGCGGCGGGCCCGCCGATCCGCGCCAGCAGCAGATTGGCGCAGGTATTGTCGCTGAGCTCGACGATCGCCTTGCACATCTCGCCGACCGACATCTTGCCGGCCGCGAGATTTTGCCTGGCGACCGGTGCGTATTCCAGGAGATCGGCCTGACCGTAAGGGATCATGGCCGCGAGTTGCTCCTCACCGCGATCGACCCGCGCCAGCACGCAGGCGGCAAGCGAAGCCTTGAATGTCGAGCACATGACGAACCGCTCGTCGGCACGCCAGGCGAGTTTTCTGCCAGTCGCGAGATTCTCAGCATGGAGCCCGATGCGCCCGCCACTGTCGCGCTCATAGGCTTCGAGTTCGGCCGGCGCCTCCGCGGCGAGCGCGGGAGAAGCGGCGATCCAGCACAGGGAGGCGAGCAGGGAGCGGCGATCGACAAGCATGGGGACCTTTAGCGTGGGTCAGACGGTGTAGGGATGTAGCGGACGCTTTATCCGCACCGTCATTGCGAACGGAGCGAAGCAATCCAGTCGGCCTCCACGGCGAGATTCTGGATTGCTTCGCTTCGCTCGCTATGACGAATGGAGAACGAGTGCGACAGATTTCGGGCAGCGGAAGATCGGGAGGACTCACTCCCGCAGGTCGTACCTGTACGATTTCGACACGATTTGCCAGCCGTCGGCGAGCTTCATCGCCACGAGATAGTCGGTGAAATAGCGTGGCGGCAGCTGGCAGCGCACCTTGATGAAGGCGGTCTTGTCGTCCGAACGGTCGATGGTGACGATGAAATCCTCGCGCGGCTTGCCTTCGGCCTTGGCTGAGGCGCGCTTGCGGACGCGATCGAGCCAATCGGGTACGGTCAGAACCTGGAGCTCGCCCTTCTCGACCCAGCGCAGATCGGCGGAGGGATGGAAGATGGCGCCGAGTTTTTCGGCGTCGCCCTCATAGAGTCCGTCAAAATAGGATTGCACGACAGTTTCGACGCTCGACCGGTCCTGGTTCATGGGGCATTCCTTTGCGTGATGGCGGAGGCGAACTTAGTCGTACACGTCAAAATGCGCTATGGGTCTGTGAGCCGTTGCGCGAAGGCATCGTCATGACCGGATCAGACAATTCGAACGCTCGTATCCTCACCGGCGAATGCTGTTGCCGCGCTGTGCGCTATGAGGTGGCGGATGCGTTCTCCTATGCGATGAACTGCCACTGTTCGAACTGCCGTCGCACCACCGGAGCCGCCTTCAAGCCGTTCGCGGGCATCGCGCAAGACAAGCTCCGCATCGTCCAGGGAGAGGATCAGCGGATGATTTTCGGCGACGACACCACCCATGATGCGCGTTGCGCCCGCTGCGGCTCGTTGCTCTATTCCCGGGTGCGTGAAGGACAATGGGTCCATGTCGCCATGGGAACCCTGGTCGACGTCCCCACGATTCGGCCGAGCGCCCATATTTTCGTCGGCTCGAAGGCGCCCTGGCACGAGATTACGGACGATCTGCCGCAATATCGGGAGCACATCGGGGTTGTCTGAGGGAACCGGACCTCGCGGCCGTCGGCGAACCGCGACCCCGCTGGCGCGACGAATAAAGGGGGATTTTCGGCCCGTATCGGCCGGGGCCTGGCCCAGGTCGAGCCGCCCAGCCTCAACAGCTGATCGCCTATTAGGTCAAGGCCGGCTTCACGGCGCAGAACGGCGACGGCGCCAACAGCCCGTTCACGGTCGCGCTGTCGAAGCATTTGACGACGCCGGGCCTCGACGTCCGCCGCGCCTTCGGCTTCGTGCGTGACGACGTGCTCAAATCGACGGGCAACAAGCAGGAGCCGTTCGTCTACGGTTCGCTCGGCGGCGAGGACGTGCCGCTGGTGCCGGTCAAGGTGGCGGCCGTCGCGCCAGCGGCGAATCTCCAGGCTGATATCCGCCGTGACTATGAGCGCGCGCTCCAGGTCGGCAACAGGCCGGCGTGGGAAGCGTTCCTCGCCCAGCATCCCGACGGTTTCTATGCGAGCCTCGCCAAGCCTCTGCGACGCCACTGCCGAGGTGTGTTGCTGACCGCTGCTTTCTGGGGCCTCCCAACGAAGGCCGGGACGATAGACTATTTCGAGATCGCGCTCGCCGCGATGTTCACCGTCAGCGCCAGCAACGCCGTGTTGTAGATGAAGGACACGATGCCGTGCGCCGTCGCGGTGCGGCGAATGGCCTTGTCGGTGATGCCGACGTCGGAGACCTGCGCAGTCATGCCGATCACGAACGAGAAATAGACGAAGTCCCAATAGTCGGCGTGGTCTTCCTTGTCGCCGCTCGGAAACTGAAGGCCACCTGCCGTACCGCTGCGATAGTAATCATGCGCGTAGTGCAGCGCGAAGGTCGTGTGCACCGCAGCCCATGACAGTACGATGGTGATGATCGCGATCGTCAGCTCCAGGGTGCCGCGATGCGGCGTGCCCAGCTCGGAGACGATCGCCGCGATGCTGGCGAAGGCACCGGTCGCTGTGACGAGCAGGATCACGAATCGGCCGTCGTCCTGCATCGCGGCGGCGCGACGGATGTGCTGGTGGTTGTTGCAGAGCATCATCGCATAGACCAGCACGAGATAGACCGCGATGAGCGCGTCCCATCCGAACAGGAGCCGTGTCACCAGCCGATGCGTGCCCGACACAAGCAGGCAGACGAGGATGCCGACAGCGAGCGCAATGAACGTCCGCGGCCGTGCATAGAGCAGCCGCATCGGCCGCGACATCTGGCGGAAGCGGACAAGAACTGGATCCTCTTTGCCGCCGGCCGCCATCGGCGCGCGCTAGTTTTTCCGCTCGGCGACGAATCGCGCGGCGGCCTGCAGCACGGCGGCGCGGTCGCCGAAGATCGACACTGCGTTGTCCGCCCGCGCGAGCAAATCGCGCACGCGCTGCTTGGCGCCTTCGATGCCGAGTTGAGTGACGAAGGTGGTCTTGCCAAGGGCTGCATCGGCGCCGGCCGGCTTGCCGAGCGCGGCCGCGTCGCCTTCGACGTCGAGCAGATCGTCGGCGATCTGGAAGGCCTCGCCGAGCGCGCGGCCGTAATCGTCGAGCGCCTGATACTCCTTCTGCGAGGCCTGGCCGAGGATCGCGCCGGCAATGCAGCCGTAGCGCAGCAGCGCACCGGTCTTCATCTGCTGAATGCGGGCGACATCGATCGGCTCGTTGCCGCCGAAACGGCCTTCGCCGGCGAGGTCGAGGATCTGGCCGCCGACCATGCCGCCGATGCCGGCGCAGCGCGCCAAGGCGCGCGTCAGCAGCAGCCGCACATTGGCGTCGCGATGGATCTCGTCGCGCGTGATGATGTCGAAGGCGAGCGTCAGCAGGCCGTCGCCGGCGAGGATCGCGGTCGCGTCGTCGGTCTTCTTGTGCAGGGTGGGGCGGCCGCGGCGCAGGTCCGAATTGTCCATCGCCGGTAGGTCGTCATGGATGAGCGAATAGCAGTGGATGCATTCGAGTGCCGCGCCGGCGAGCAGGGCCGCCTCGCGCAAGACGCCGAACACGGCGGCGCTTTCGACCACCAGGAACGGCCGCAGACGCTTGCCGCCATTCAGGCTCGAATAGCGCATTGCGTCCATCAGTCGCTTGGGCCGGGCGATCTCGTCGTGCAGGATGTCATCCGACAATAGCCGCCCAAGCAGGGCCTCGGTATCATCAGCGGTCTTGTCCAGACGTTTGGCGAAATCGGACGGGGACGTACCGGTCATCAAGAAGGGCTCCAGAACTAAAATTCGGCCGGACAATCCTTTATGCGCCAGCGCCAGTCAATCGTTTGGAAGGGCTAAAAAGTGCCGGAAAAGACCCGAATTATCACAGACTTAATGGCTCAGCCGTGGGCCTCGTTTCATTTTGCGCCGGAAAGGTCGACTTGCGCATCGTCAAAATCCTTCTCCTGGTGCTCGTGGTCGCGGCTCTCGCGCCCTATGTGATCGCGCCATTTTACCGCACGGGCCATCCGGTTTCGACGTTGATGGCTTGGCGTTCGCTCCGGGGCGCGCCGATGCAGCGGACGTGGATCGATCTGGCTGACATGTCGCCTTATCTGCCGCGTGCCGTGGCGGCGGCCGAGGATGCCCATTTCTGTAAGCATCACGGCATCGATTGGGGTGCGTTGCGCGAGGCGATCGACGACGCACAGGAGGATGGCACGCCGTTCCGAGGCGCCTCCACGATCACCCAGCAGGTGGCGAAAAACCTGTTCCTCTGGCAGGGGCGGGATTTCGTTCGCAAGGCGCTGGAATTCCCGCTGGCACTCTGGATCGATCTCGTCCTGCCCAAGCCGCGGATCCTGGAGATTTACCTCAACATCGCCGAGTTCGGTCCGCAGGGCCAGTTTGGCGTCGAGGCGGGCAGCGCCTATGCCTTTGGCAAATCAGCCGCCAGCCTCTCCCCGCGGGAGGCAGCCCTTCTGGCCTCGATCCTGCCGAATCCGGTCAAACGGAGCGCCAGGACGCCGGGGCCGGGCGTCCGGCGACTGGCGGCAACCTACGTGGCGCGGGGGCAGGCGAGCTCGCTTGCGACCTGCTGGCGCGAAAATCGCTGATTTTGGCCCGTTCCGGGCGTATTTTCCGACCCAAGAGCCTAGCTTTACGGCCAGCCTTCCTCTATAAGCGCGGCCATGATCGGCATTCAGCTCGCCTCGTATTGCGGGTGCTGAGCCGTCCCTTCGCGGACGATGCCCTGATGACACCAATCCCTAGAGGATATTGAAATGGCCGTTCCGAGAAGAAAAACCTCGCCGTCGCGTCGTGGCATGCGCCGCTCGGCTGACGCCATCAAGAAGCCGACCTATGTGGAAGACAAGGACTCCGGCGAGCTCCGTCGTCCGCACCATCTCGACCTCAAGACCGGCATGTACAAGGGCCGTCAGGTCCTGAAGAAGAAAGAGTCCTGAAGGCAGGACCTTTCCTCAGGCGGGATAATTGAACCCGCGTGATTTCGGCCAACCCATGAGCTAGACGGTGACGGCGGCGGGGCAAATGCTTCGCCGCTGCATTGCTCTGTCCGGATATCTTGATCGAGAAGGCATCTCGCCGATGGTCGGTTTCCCGCTGCTTCTGATTCCGCTCGCGGTCTACAACATCATCGCCTTCCTGATGCCCAGCGTGTCCTTCTCGGACGTGCTGTTTAATGTGCCGATGATCACGGGCGAGAGCTGGCCGGTCACGCTCGCCGATCTGCTGCTCGCACTCGGTGTGGTGCTGCTGCTGCTCGAAGTGGTCAAGGGCGCGCGGCCGGGCTCGAAATTCCTGATGGATCATTTGCTGTCGCTGATCGTCTTCGGGGCGGCCGCAGCCGAATTCGTGATGTGGCCCAAATTCGGCAACTCTACCTATTTTCTGCTGGTGCTGCTGGCGATGGCCGACTTCCTTGCCGGCATTGCCCAGCGCACGCGTCGCCGCGTCACCTATGTCGCCGAGACGACGGTGCCGGCGCCACGCAAGGCCAAGCGCCGGGGTGAAGTGCCGGCGGATGATGCGGAGGCCGCCTCCAGGTTCGAGCCTGTGATTGCGCCGCAGCCGGCGCCGGTGGCGCCGCCCGCACCCTCAGCGCAATCCGTCGCCGAATCCGTATTGATGGATCATCCTGCGCCAAAACCGATGCAGGGCTCATCCTCCCCGGAAATTTCCTCGCCCCATCTTCAGCCGGGCAACGGCACGCCGTCGTCCCCTGACGCGCCGCCACGCTGACCGAGCGCGTCGACCTCTTCCGCAAGCGGGGAGCGGCGTAGCGCTCGTGAAGCAACCAATTGTCCTTTAAGCTGGGCTACGCCACCTGTCGCGTCCGGGCGCTGACGCTTCCCAAGGGCCGCTTGCTGCCATAGGCCGTCCGCGCATCTTCGGAAGAGACGCGGCGGAGCCGGCTGGTCTGGGACGGATGTTCGGCATTGGCGATGAGCTGGGTGACGAAGCTCGGATCGGGGCGCGGCAGCGGCGCCTTGTGAACCCACTGCAACGTCGGCATCAGCGGCACCAGGGCCGTGCCCATGCCGTTGTCCGCCGCGTCCGATCGATCGGTACTCAACATCGCAATCACCGTTGATCCGGCGAGATTGTCGCGTTTCGGGACGCAGGCGCCGGTGCGAGTCCTGTACTCGCAAGGCCTATGCCGACCGAGCCGGTTTGGTTCCCCACGCCCGGGAAACGTGGTTTCCAAATTGTTTATCAACTTTGCCTAGGGTCGGAGACGAATCTGGCTCTATCCTGTGCCGGATCAGGACTTCTCCACTGTCCCAGAACGAGGCGATCTTGACCCCCACACTGCCGCAAGCCTCCGACATCCTGGCTGCGCTCGGCCAAGCCGTGTTCGCCTGGGACATCGCCAGCGATGCCATCGTCTGGGGTGAGCAGGTCGCCGGCATCTTTCCCGGCATCCCGGCCGAGCGGCTCGCGACCGGCGCCGAATTCGCCAAGCTGATCGAGCCCGCGCAAACGCTGCGGACCGCAGCCCTGGCGCAAACCTCCGCAGTGCACGGCGCCGACGGTACCCCCTACCGGGTCGAGTACGGCGTGCGCATGAGCGCCTCCGATCCCGTGATCTGGGTCGAGGAGACCGGTCGCTGGTTCGCGGGCCCCGATGGCCGCCCCACACGCGCGATCGGCTCCGTCCGCATCAACAACGAGCGCCACGCCCGCGACGAGGAATTGGCCAAGCTGGCCCGGCTCGATCCACTGACCGGCGAGCTCAACCGCTCCCATCTGCTGGCGGCGCTGGCCGAGGCGATCGAGGAGACGAGCCGCTTCCGCTCGACCGCGGCCTTCATGCTGGTCGGCATCGACCATCTCGCCCGCGTCAACGACGCCTTCGGCTTCGACGTTGCCGACGCCGTGATCCTCGATGTCGCCAAGCGCATCCGCACCCGCCTGCGCGGCGGCGACGTGCTCGGGCGCTTCTCCGGCAACAAGTTCGGCCTGATCCTGAAGAACTGTACCGTCGACGACATGAACGTCGCCGCAGAGCGCTTTCTCATCGGCATCCGCGACGAGGTGGTGCCGACGAAATCCGGCCCGGTTTCGGTCACCGCCTCTATCGGCGCGGTCAGCCTGCCGCGCTATGCCCGCAACACCGATGAGGCGGTCAACCGCGCCCATGAAACGCTGGACGCCGCCAAGCGCCGCCGCTCCGGCTCGTTCGCCGCGTGGCGTCCGGATGCCGCGCGCGACGCGCAGCGCCGGGTCAACATCCGCGTCACCGACGAGATCGTCACCGCGCTGAACGAGCGCCGTATCAAGCTCGCCTATGAGCCGGTGGTCTCGGCCAGCTCGCGCGAACGCGCGTTCCATGAATGCCTGGTGCGGATGGACCAGGGCGACGGCCAGGTGCTGCTCGCGCCCGACATCGTGCCGGTCGCCGAGCGCCTCGGCCTGATCCGCCTGGTCGACCACCGCGTGCTCGAGCTCGTGGTCGCCGAGCTCGCCGCTGCGCCCGGCATTTGCCTCAGCCTCAACATCTCGCCTGATACGACGATGGATCCGGACTGGTGGGCGGGGATCGAATCGCTGATGTTGGCTCATCCCGGCGTTGCCGAGCGGCTGATCGTCGAGATCACGGAAACCGTGGCGATTCAGGACATCGATGACGTCCGCGGTTTCGTCACGCGGCTGAAGAATTTCGGCAGCCGCATCGCCATCGACGATTTCGGTGCCGGCTACACTTCGTTCCGAAACCTGCGCAAGCTCGGCGTGGATATCGTGAAGATCGACGGCGCCTTCGTGCAGAACATCACCCGCTCCGCCGACGACCGCGCCTTCGTGCAGACCCTGGTCGACCTCGCCCGCCGCCTCGACATCAAGACCGTCGCCGAATGGGTGCAGGACGAGGAAGCCGCGAGCATGCTGCGTGAGTGGGGCTGCGACTATATCCAGGGCCGCCTGATCGGGCTCGCCTCAGCCGAGCGGCCGTGGGGCGTGGCCGACAGTGTCTTGCCGGCGGCAAGCTGATGAAGCGTAGGTTGGGTTGGCCGAAGGCGTAACCCACCACTTTACTATCCGCGTCGAGAGAGAAGCGGTGGATTGCGCCTTCGGCTAATCCATCCTGCAGAACCTTCACGCCCCCTCATCCAATGCCACCAGCTCGCGCTTCTTGCGCAGCGACGGCAGCAGCGGTGCGATCAGCAGCACGAGCGCCAGCGTCAGGCACACCCCCGAGATCGGCCGCTGCACGAAGGTCCAGAGATCGCCCTGCGACAGGATCAGCGATTTGCGCAGATTGTTCTCCATCATCGGCCCCAGCACGAAGGCGAGCACCAGTGGCGCCGGCTCATAGCCGAACTTGCGCATGAAATAGCCGATGATCCCGAACGCGATCATCACATAGACGTCGAACACGTTGTTGCTCGAGCAGTAGACGCCGAGGATCGTGAACAGGATGATCAGGGGAAACAGGATGTTGTAGGGCAGCTTGAGCAGCTGCACCCACATGCCGATCATCGGCAGGTTCAGGATCAGCAGCATGACGTTGCCGATATACATGCTGGCGACGATGCCCCAGAACAGGCCGGGGTTCTGCGTGATCAGCAGCGGTCCCGGCTGCAGCCCGTGAATGACGAATGCCCCCAGCAGCAGCGCCATCACCACGTTTGGCGGGATGCCGAGCGTCATCAGCGGAATGAAGGCGCCGCCCGCCGCGGCGTTGTTGGCCGACTCGGGTCCCGCGACGCCTTCGATCGCGCCATGGCCGAAACGCTCGGGCGTCTTCGATAGCCGCTTCTCCAGCGCGTAGGAGGCGAATGACGCCACCACCGCGCCGCCGCCCGGCAGGATGCCGAGGAAAAAGCCCAGGATCGTGCCGCGGCCAACCGGACCTGCGCTCGCCTTCCAGTCCTCTTTGCTGGGCAGGAGATGCGTGATCTTGGTGTTGATGATGTCGCGCTTGATCGCCTGCTCGGTGTTGAGCAGCACCTCGGCAACGCCGAACAGGCCCATCACGACGGGCACGAGGCCGATGCCGTCGATCAGCTCCATACGGCCAAAGGTCAGCCGCGGCTGCGCGGTGATGCTGTCGAGCCCGACCAGCCCGAGCACGACGCCGATGCACGCCATCAGCAGTGCCTTCGGCATCGATCCCTGGGTGAGGAAGGTGAGGACGACGAGGCCGAGCACCATCAGGCTGAAATACTCGGCCGGGCCGAACGCGATCGCGACGCTGGCGAGCTTCGGCGCCACCAGCATCAAGGCGACCAGCGCAAACGTGCCGGCGGCGAAAGAGCCGAAGGCGGAGATGCCGAGCGCGGGGCCCGCACGGCCCTGTTTCGCCATCTGGTGGCCGTCGATGCAGGTGACGACGGAGGCTGCTTCGCCGGGGATGTTGACCAGGATCGAGGTGGTCGAGCCGCCATACATCGAGCCGTAGTAGATGCCGGCCATCATGATGATGCCGGATTCCGGCGTCCCCGACAGTGTCACGGGCAGCAGCAGCGACATCGCCGAGATCGGCCCGATGCCCGGCAGCACGCCGACCAGCGTGCCAATGAAGACGCCGATGAAGCAGTAGAGCAAGTTGATCGGCAGCAGCGCGACGCCGAATCCATGCGCGACGTTGACAAGCGTATCCATGCGGTCAACCGATCCCGAACAGGCCTGAGGGCAGTTGGATCAAGAGCAGGCGCTTGAGCACCCACCACATGCCTGAGGGCACCAGCACCGCGATCGGAATCGCAAGGGTCCATCGCACCGGATCGATCAGCCGTAACAGCAGCAGCATCAGCGGGATCGACGATAGCAGGAAGCCCAGCGGCTCCAGCGCAAAGGCGAATGCCGTGAGGCAGGCGATGAGGAGAAGCGGCTTGCTCCATCGCACGTTCTCCCAGCGCGAGGCCAGCGTCGGCCCGCCCTCGGTGATCGCCGAGACGATGATGGCGCCTGCGAACACGCACATCAGGATGCCTGTATAGAACAGAACGTAGCCCGAGCCGGGATCGTTGATGGTGCCGAGCCTGAGCTTCAAGCCCGACCAGATCACGAAGCCGCCAAGCGCGAGCCCGATCAGACCGCCCCAGAGCTCGGAGTTGTTGAGGCGGAGTTTGACGGGGGTGTCGTTGTTCATGTGAAACGCCTTGAGATCACCGTCTTCCTCTGCGCAACGGCGGAGCCGTTGTCGCTGAGGTGGCGGAGCGCAGGGTAGCCCTCGAAGGGCGACGGTGCCCCGATCCATCCTTCGAGGCGAGCCGCAAGTGCGGCTCGCACCTCAGGATGACGACAGCATTTTGTGGCGAGGCCAGCTATTTCTTCGCAAGCCCGAGCGTCTCGATCACCTTGCGCTCGGACGCCGTGACCTCGACGACGAACTTCTTGTAGTCCTCCGTGTTCTTGTAGTTCGGAACCATGTCGTATTTGGCGAGCGTCGCCACCACTGCCGGGTCTTCGATCGCCTTCTTGAAGGCATCGTGCAGCTTGGCGACGATCTTGGGATCCATGCCCTTCGGACCAGCGATGCCGAACGGGGAATCATAGACCATGGGATAGCCGAGCTCCTTCAGCGTCGGCACATCCGGGTAGTTTGGCGAGCGTGCGCCGGTCCACACCATCAAGAGCCGCAGCTTGCCGGCGTCGACCAGTGGTCGCCATCCCGTTGAGTCGGCCTGCAGCATCGTGTGCTGTCCCAGCACGGCTGCGTTGGTCTCCGCGCCGCCCTTGAAAGGGACTTGCGTCAGCTTGATGCCGGACATCCCCGCGATCTGCTCCATGCCGATATGCAGCGAAGTGCCGGCGCCCGGCGTGGCGTAGGTCACTTTGCCCGGGTTTGCCTTGGCGAACTCCACCACGTCCTTCCAGCTCTTGAACTGCGACTCCGCACTGGTCGTCACACCAAAGGTGTAGCCGGTGAGATGGACGATATAGCTGAAGTCCTTCGCCGGATCCCATGATACCTCCTGCATCAGCGGCAGGCGGAAGACGGTGATCGGGATCTGCGAGATGGTGTAGCCATCAGGCTTCGCTGCCGCGGCCATGGTCGCAGGTCCCACCGTGCCGCCGCCGCCGGCCTTGTTGTCGACCACGATCGGCTGACCCAGGATCTTCGAGGCGCTGTCGGCGATCGCGCGCATCGAGATATCGGTCGATCCGCCGGCCGGCCATGGCACGATCAAGGTGATCGGCTTGCTGGGATAGTCCTGCGCATTCGCAGCAGTAGAGAGCAATGCGCCCATGACAGCGTGCACCGCGGCAAATGCGATCGTCTTCAGCCCGTATCCTGACATCGAAACGCCTCCCTCGCAGCGGCCCCTTTGGGCCGCGGCCTCTTGTTCTTGAGACGATTGTTCCTGAAATCGAGGGAGAAGAAAAGCGCATTGCGCGGACCGCGCACGGCGGTCGGTCGGTCAATGCCGGCGGAGCCGGCACATGCGACAATTCGTCGTTCGGTCGCGTGCCGAGAGACGGAATTTGAGGAGGCGAAGCCGTTAAGCCACGCGCCGGACCATGTTCAGCCTCTCGATGGTGCGGCCGACCTCCGATGCGAGACAGGGCTTGCCGAAATAATAGCCTTGCACAGCAGTGCAGCCGCATTCGCGGACGAAATCGAGTTGCTCCTCGGTCTCCACCCCCTCCGCGGTCGTCTCGACGCCGAGCACGGAGCCGAGGCTTGCGATCGTTCGGACGATGGCAACGCTTTCCGGGCTTTCGCCGAGCGTGCCGACGAAGGAGCGGTCGATCTTGATGCGGTCGAAGGGAAACTTGCGCAAATAGCTCAGCGAGGAATAGCCAACGCCAAAATCGTCGAGGCTGACGCGCACCCCTAACGTGCGGAGCTGGTGCAGGATCTCGATCGTCGCCTCGCTGTCATCGAGCAGCGCCGTCTCCGTGACCTCGAGCTCGAGCCGCTGCGGCGGCAGGCCGGCTTCCGCAAGTGCACTCGTGACCATCGCCACCAGCCCGCGCGAGCGGAACTGCACCGGAGACAGGTTCACCGCGACGGTGATATCGGGCCACGACGCAGCGGCCGCGCAGGCCGTGCGCAGCACCCATTCGCCGATGGGTACGATCAGCCCGTTTTCCTCCGCAATCGGAATGAACTCGGCTGGAGAGACGAAGCCACGCGAGGGGTGTTTCCAGCGCAGCAGTGCCTCGAAGCCGGTGAGCTCGGAGGAATCGAGCCGCATCTGCGGCTGAAACACCAGGTGGAATTCACGTCCTTCGAGCGCGCCGCCCAGATCCTGCTCCAGCGCGTGTCGGCTGCGTGCCTCTTCCTCCATCTCGGGCTCGAACAGCTGATAGGCTCCGCGCCCGTTGGCCTTGGCCTGGTACAGCGCGAGGTCGGCGCATTTCATCAGCTCGTCGGCATCGAGCCCATGGTCGGGTGCGATCGCGATGCCGACAGAGACGCCGACATGGATCGACTGGCTCTCCAGCGGCGGCGGATGACCGATGATGTCGACAAGGCGGCGGGCAAGCTCCTCGGCCGATTGCGGCTGCGGTCCGCGCTGGAGGATGGCGAACTCGTCGCCGCCGAGGCGGGCGACGGTATCGTGCTCTCCGACATTCTCCTTCAGGCGTGCTGCGACCCAGCGCAGCAGGCGGTCGCCTGCGGCATGGCCGAGACGATCGTTGACGGTCTTGAAGTTGTCGAGGTCGAAGCACAGCACGGCCATCGCGCCGCCGGCGATCGCGACCTGGTTCAGTCCTTCGCCCATCTTCTCGCGGAACAGCGTGCGGTTGGGCAGGTCGGTGAGCGAATCGTGCTGCGCCATATGCGCCACCCGGGCCTGGGCCTTGTGACGCTCGGTGACGTCCTCGTAGGTGACGACCCAGCCGCCGTGCTCCATCCGCTTGTGATTGAGCTTGATGATGCGGCCGTCGCTCAAATGGCGGTGCAGCGTGTGCTCGCCCTCGCGCAGCCTCTCGACGTAGTCGGCATAGAGCTTGGCGCCGGTCATGTTCGGATGAATGCCGAGCTCGCAGCTTTGCTCCATGATCTCCCGCATCGAGACGCCTGGCTTCACGATCTCCGGCGACAATCCGTACATCTCGATGTAGCGGCGGTTGCAAACGATCACGCGCAGGCTGGCGTCGAGCATGCACAGGCCCTGGCTCATGTTGTTCAGGGCTGCGTCGAACCGGCGGTACTGTTCGCTCAGCTGCTCGATCGCGCGCTCGCGCTCGGTAATGTCCTCGTAGGTGGCGACGAAGCCGCCTTCGGCCAGCGCGCAATAGCGCACCGAGACCACGGTGCCGTTCGCCATGCGCCGGCGCATCGGCGATGAATCGCGGTTCGCAATGCTCGTGCTGGCAGCTTCGAGAAGCTGTTGCGGACTGTATTCGGAGGCGAATGCGCCCTTCGCCATCGAACGCTCTATCAGCTCGGCGAGATGCGTGCCGGGCCTGGTCTCCTCCGGCGACAGCCGGTAGATCTTGCGGTAGGTGGTGTTGCAGACGCGAAGGCGCATGTCGCTGTCGTAGAAGGCGAGCCCGTGCGCCATGTTCTCCAGCGCCGCATCGAGGATGAAGTTCTGCTGCCTCAGCGCTTCCTCGTATTGCAGCCGCTCCGTGACGTCCTCGTGCACCGTCACCCAGCCGCCGTCGGGCAGGAAACGGGAGACCGCCTGGACCATCCTTCCGTCGTAACGCATCACCAGCAGGGTTTTCGCCTTCCTGCGGCGCACATCTTCCAGCCGGCTCTCGTGAAATTCGTCGCTCGACATGCCCGGCAGGTTGCCCCGCGACATCCAGTGCTCGATCACCGTGCAATGCGGAACGCCCGGCTTCACGATCTCGGGATCGAGGTCGTAGAGCTTCAGGAACCTTTCGTTGCAGACGACGACGCGGCTGTCGACGTCGTACATGATGAGGCCGTGGGACATGTTGGCGAGCGCGTGCTGGCTCCGTTCGGTCTGCACGTGCAATTCCGCTTCGAGCCGGGCGAGGCGGCTGACATCGTCGCATATCGTCATCCAGCCGCCGCCGGGCAGCGGCTTCAGCTCGAGCGACATGACGAGGCCGCTCGCCAGCCGCTGCTCGGTTCGGAACGGCTTGCCCGCGGCGATCTGCGCGATCCGCGCCGAATACAACGCGTCGAGCTCACCTTGCGGAAAGTTGCCGCGCCTCGCGCTATGCGCGAGCACCTCGCGGTAGCTCGTGCCAATGCGTACGATGTCGGCCGACATGTCGAACAGCGTGAGGTACCGCTGGTTCACCAGCACGATCCGGTTGTCGGCATCGTAGACGCAGACGCCCTGCTCCATGTGGTCGAGCGCAAGCTGGCTCAGCGCGACCAGGGCGTCCGGGCCCCGCTCGCGGCGTGCATCAGGCTCGTTGTCGCGGGTCGACATCATGGGGTCGGCGGGACCTTGGCGGGCAATAGACTTGACGCAACCTATTTCAGCGGCCGAGGGTAGCGAAGAGGCCGGAAAATTCCCTTAAGCGCAGTAGTTTACGGAGGGTGACCGGCGGTGGTGAGAGAGCGCGCAAATGGCCAGCTGACAAGGCGATAGCCTGCAGCTGGATGCGCGGAGCCAGATTTGCGGGCGACCGTTCCCGCATGTCGCTGCGCTCATGCGAGCTGCAGGGCCAAGCGCTGCCCTAGGGCCCGTACAGTACGAGTTCCGTGTCGGTGAGGTCGGCGAGCTGCGGCCGGTGCGGGCCCTTGAAGTATTTGCGCCCGCGCCGCTCGGTGTAGATACCGACGAGGCCGGGAACCGGACCATTGGCGTCCACGGCGACCGAGACCTTGCCGAGCCGCAGCAGCAGCCGGCCGATGCGGCCTGCGCATTCGACGTATTCCGTGGCGTTCCGGCAATAGATCAGCTTCATTGCCGGCGGCGCAATGAAGCCGCGGCGGATGCGCACCGGTTGCAGGATGAAGGGGAACGTTCCTTTCGGCGTGCGGCAGACGAGGCTGAGGCAATTGTAGCGCGCATGCCGCGTCAAGAGCTCGGTCTCGGCTTCGGAAAGCCCCATGATCTCCTTGGCGTGTGGCGGGATCACCTCGATCTCGCTCCAGCGCGGAGCGCGCGCCAGCACAGGAACCGAGAAGAATATGCCGCGGCAATAGGCGCCAAAGCCCTGCGTTTCGATGATCGGCCAGGTCCACGGCGCCGGGCTGATGTTGAAATAGGTGACGTCCTTGTGCCGCTGGGCGATCTTGGTCAACAGCGGGGCGTAGTTGCGGTAGGCCGGGTCGACATACCAGCTCGACAGGTTGCACCGGATGGCGGTCGCTTCGCCATCCTTGCGTGCCGTATAGATCAAGAGCAGCACGCCGACCGGCGTGCCGTCGTCGTCCAGCATGTAGCCGAAGCGCGGATAACCCTCCGGCACCGGCCGGAAGGCCTGCCGGCGCAGGCCCTGAATCCAGTATTCGCGTGAACGCCCCACGAAGCCGCGCGTCAGCAAGTCCGCGATCTTCTCGACGTCGGACTCGGTGATTTCGCGGCATCGAACCTTGGTGTGGATCACGCTCGTCTTGCCCGTAGAAATGATCGGCCTCGTGAGTTGCGTTAGCGCCAGCCTTCGCCGTGGGCACCGGCCGCAACATGCGGCTGCAAGCCCAGGACGTCCTGTACCTTGGCGGGCCAGGCGGAGAGATCGGTGCCGTGGGTGTGGAACATGGCGACGGCCAGACGGTCCATGCCGAAGGCGACGCAGCCGGTATGGGCCGGCTCGCCATCGGCGTCCTGGATTCCCCAGGTCGTGCCGAAATGCTCGCGATGATAGTTGAAGCTCATGCAGGCGGTCGGCTGCTCTTCGGAACGCAGCGGAATCAGGAGCTCGAACTTGAGCTGTTGCTGTTTCTGGCTCACCGCCTTCATCTGGCCGACCCGGCCGAAGAAAGGATCGCTGGCATAGTCGAGACGGAAGGTGAGGCCGAGGTCGCGGGCGATCGCCTGCGCGCGCACCATCCAGCGCTCGCGGAAATCGGCGACGTCGTCGGGGCTGCCGATGCAGACATATTCGCGCATCCGGAACGATTGCAGCCGGTCGAGATGTCTCGACGGCTCGCGGCGGAAGCAATCCGCGGCGACGTCGAAGCGCAGGCCGCCCTTCGGCATTTGGCCACGGCTCGCCGCGATCGGGTAGACCGGATAGCAGGCGGCCGGTGACAGCACGAGATCGGCGGGGGACAGCGAGGTCGTCCAGTCGCCGCCAGCATCGAAGCGGCTCACCGCGGCATTGATCTCGCGCTCGGTGCCATGCAGGCCGCAAACGCAGCCGAGTAGGTTCGGAAAGCTCTTGAGATAGCCGGATTTTTCCAGCTGGGCGCGGCTCATCACCGGCGGGAAGCGCATCACCTCGGTGCCGGTCTCGCGATGGCCAGTGATCAGCGCGGCAAGCTTCTCGACGATGCCCTCATAGAGTGCGGTGCGGGCATAGACGCCGTCGGCACCCATGCGGTGAAACAGCTTGTCGGTGAGATGATCGAGCCGATCGATCATCTGCGGCGCGGTAGCGGGCGAGTCGGGGAGGACGGCAATATTCATGGTCGATGTCCTGCTATGTCAAAATTGTTCTTGTTGATTCAGTCGCTAGGGGCGTGTCAGTCGCGAAGGCTTGTCGGCACCCCGCTCATCAGCGTCGATGTCGCGGCGTTGGCCATGATGCGGTCATTGTTGATCATGATCGGCGACGACAGCACGTCGCGGAGGTGACGCCCCATGGTGAACTCGCCGTCGTTGCGGTAGCCGGAAAGACCCGCTGTGCGCATCGCATGCATCACGGTCTCGACTGCAAGCTCGGAGGCCTGCACCTTCAGCAGGGTGATCGAGGACTGGAAGTCGAGCGAGGCGAGCGCACGCTCGTCATGCTCGGCGCGGGCGAAAGCGTCGATGTTGGCGGCGATCAGCGCGCGCAGCTTGGCCAGCGACATCTTGGCGGCGGTGAAATGCGCCGCGGCCGGAGGCATCTGGCCGCCGGAAGAGCGCGCCGCCTTGCGGATGAAGGCCTGCGCGCGGGTCACGGCCGCAGCGGCGATGCCGGCCCAGACCGACGACCAGCACAGATGCGCGAACGGTGTCATGGTCTGGGCGTGGATCTTGTCGTAGGCTTCAGGGAAGACGCGGTCGGCAGGGCAGTCGACCTTCAGCTCGAATCCGGTCGAGCAGGTGCCGCGCATGCCGAGCGTCTCCCAGCCGAGCGTCTGCTTCAGCGAATAATCGTCCTTGGCGAGCGCCAGCAGCACCTGATCGGAGGCGGCGGCATCGGTGGCGCGGCGGGCGATGGTGACGAGACCGTCGGCTTCGGCGCCGTAGGAGATCACGGTGGCGTCGCGCACCAGCGAAACGGTGTCGCCGGCGTGGTCGACCGCGGCGGCGCTGGCGCGGATGTTGCCGCCATTCTGGCCCTCGGTGGTGGAGGAGGCGAGCAGCCACTGGTCGCGGGCGACCCGGCGCATCATGGTCTCCATCCAGGGAATGCCATGGCCGTGCCTGATGATGCAGGCGACCTTGGTCTGGTGCATCGCGTAGATCATCGCGGTGGAAGCGCAGGCGCGTCCGAGCGTGTAGCAGATGTCGGTGACGTCGTAGATCGAGGCGCCGAAGCCACCGAACTCGACCGGGATCATCACGCCGAGCAGCTTCTGCTCACGCGCGACCTCGAACGCCCTGTGCGGGAAACGCGCTTCGCGATCGACCCCGTCTGCGTCGGCCGCTGCAGCGGCGGCGGTCCGGGCGGCGCGCTCGACCAGGGAGGGGCCCTGCTCGAGGAAGCTCGTCTGCGTTTCGTCGACAGTAAGGACCGCTTCACGCACGTTCATGCTCGTCCGCCTCCGTTTTGCCGTTCAAGATCGCCGGCATCATTCGCGATGCCGCCGGTGATCCTCCGGCCATCTTTGCTTGTGAGACGAGGCTACGGATTTAATTCAAATACGTCGATGAAATAGAGGGTAAACAAAGCCCGATTCCGAATGAACAGTTAAGGCCGGGTTGTTTGCATCACTGGATTTCCCGGCATCGCGTTAGGACTCTGGAACAAGCATGAATTCCGGACAATCTGAGTCACCGTTTACTAACAAACGCGAAGTATTGGTGCCGCCCATTGCAGGACAGGCAGGCCGTGCCCATCGTAGCCGGCAGTCCGATCCGACTCCGATAGACAGATGGGAATTTGCCGATGCAGGCCTTCGATACCGAATTGCGCGACCGCATCATCAAGCTGGTTAAGGGCATCCTCGAACAGAATTCACTCAACGCAGACGTCACGCCTTCGGCCAAGCTCGTCGATGTCGGCCTGACGTCGATGGACATGGTCAATCTGATGCTCGGCGTCGAAGCCGAGTTCGATTTCACCATCCCGCAATCCGAGATCACGCCGGAGAATTTCCAGTCCGTCGAGACGCTGGAGCGCATGGTCGCCACCCAGCTGCAGCCGGCGACCGCGGCTTAACTCGGGGGCGCCGCGCCCTCCAAGAGGGCTTCCCTGCGAACGCAGGGACCCATACCGCGGTATCTATCGATCGTTTACGGTCGCCGTACTGGAACTGCTAGTCTTCGCCAAACGACCGCCTGTGGCTATGGGTCCCTGCGTGCGCAAGGGACGACACTGAGCGTGAGGCGAGCGCTCACCGCTCCTCACGCTACCGGCATCGCCCCTCCAGCCCCGTTCCAAATTCGCCGCAAAACTGGCATAGCTTAACCATGTCACACGTGGCGGACATGGTGGAGCAGGAATGACGCAGGCGATATTGGGTATCATCGGCGGCTCGGGCATCTATGACCTGCCCGGCCTCGAAGGTGCGCGCGAAGAGGTAATCAAAAGTCCCTGGGGCGAGCCGTCTGCGCCGTTGCGGCGCGGCTCCATCGCCGGCCTGCCGATCGTGTTCCTGCCGCGGCATGACAAGGGCCACCGGCTGTCTCCCTCCGACATCAACTATCGCGCCAATATCGACGTGCTGAAGCGCGCCGGCGTCACCGATCTGATCTCGCTCTCGGCCTGCGGCTCCTTCAAAGAGGAACTGCCGCCCGGGACCTTCGTTCTCGTCGACCAGTTCGTCGACCGCACCCACAAGCGGGAGAGCTCGTTCTTCGGCCGCGGCTGCGTCGCGCATGTGTCGATGGCGCATCCGGTCTCGCCGCGGCTGCGCATCCATCTCGCGGCGGCGGCTGAGGCCGAGGGCATCGCGATCGCGCGCGGCGGCACTTATGTCTGCATGGAAGGGCCGCAATTCTCCACTTATGCGGAGAGCATGACCTACAAGACCCTTGGTTATTCCGTGATCGGCATGACCAACATGCCGGAGGCCAAGCTCGCGCGCGAGGCGGAGATCTGCTACGCCACCGTCGCGATGGTGACGGATTTCGATTGCTGGCATCCCGATCACGACGCCGTCACCGTCCAGGACATCATCCGCGTGCTGACGTCGAACGCCGATAAGGCGAAGGCGCTGGTGGCGCGGCTGGCAAAGGATTTTCCGCGCGTGCACGAGCCGTGCCCGATTGGTTCGGACCGTGCGCTCGACACTGCGCTGATCACGGCGCCCGAGGCACGCGATCCGGAGCTTCTGAAGAGGCTCGATGCTGTGGCCGGCCGCATCCTGCGGGCGTGAGACGCAAGAAGAACGAAAGGCAGAATGCCATGAAGGTCGACGGCAAGCATTTCCGCAGCATCTGGCGCGAGCGTGACGGCTGGTCGGTCGGCGCGATCGACCAGCGCAGGCTGCCGCATGAGTTCATCATCGCGCGCCTGACCTCCTGCGAAGACGCGGCCGTCGCGATCCGCGACATGCTGGTGCGCGGCGCGCCTTTGATCGGCGCGACTGCCGCTTATGGAATGGCGCTCGCAATGCGCGAGGATGCCTCGGATGCAGGCCTGAAGCGTGCCTATGACACGCTCGTCGTGGCGCGGCCGACCGCGATCAATCTGAAATGGGCCCTGGACGAGATGCGCGCGACGCTCGCGCCGATCGACCCCCTTGAAAGGGCAGAAGCGGCCTATGCGCGCGCCGACGAGATCGTCGAGCAGGACGTCGAGATCAACCGCGGCATCGCCGGCAACGGTCTGAAGCTGATCGAGGCGATCGCGGCGAAGAAGCCGGGCGAGACGGTCAATGTCCTCACTCATTGCAACGCCGGCTGGCTCGCCACCGTCGATTGGGGTACGGCGACGGCGCCGGTCTATCTCGCGCATGAGCGCGGCCTCAAGATCCATGTCTGGGTCGACGAGACCCGGCCGCGCAACCAGGGCGCCTCGCTCACGGCGTGGGAGCTCGGCCATCACGGCGTGCCGCACACGGTGGTCCCGGACAATACCGGCGGACACCTGATGCAGCACGGCATGGTCGATCTCGCCATCGTCGGCACCGACCGCGTCGCCGCCAACGGCGACGTCTGCAACAAGATCGGCACCTATCTGAAGGCACTCGCCGCGCATGACAATGGCGTGCCGTTCTACGTCGCGCTGCCGTCGCCGACGATCGACTTCGCCGTCCATGACGGCATTCGCGACATCCCGATCGAGCAGCGCAGCGGCGTGGAGGTCACCGACATGACCGGTCGCACGGCCGATGGCCGGCTCGAGACGGTGCGCATCGTGCCGGAGGGCTCGCCGGTCGTGAATTACGCTTTCGATGTGACGCCCGCACGGCTCGTCACCGGTCTCATCACCGAGCGCGGCGTGGTGAAGCCGGATCGCGCTGCGCTGGCGGCGGCGTTCCCCGAGCGGGTCGCTGCTGCGGCGGAGTAGATTTGGTCGGGCGATATCCCGCCACAACCGTCATTGCGAGCGCAGCGAAGCAATCCAGAGTCTTTCCGGGGAGGCAGTCTGGATTGCTTCGCTGCGCTCGCAATGACGGAGTCTGACGCGCTACCCGAGCTTCAGCCCCGTCGCCTCCTCGAGCTCGGCGATCGCCTGTGCGCCGCTCGTCACCTTGATCGTGGTCATGCCCATTTCGCGCGCGGGCTTCAGGTTGACGCCGAGATCGTCGAGATAGACGCACTTGTTCGGATCGACCTTCAGCGTCTCGACCATCAGCCTGTAGATGCGCGGGTCGGGCTTGCGCAGGCCGATCTTCGCGGATTCGATGACGTGATCGAACAGCACCATCACTTCGGCGATGTAGAGGGAGCGTCCCGTCATGCTGCCGATGGCGTTCGCCGGCAAATTGTTGGTGATGCAGCCGGTCGTGAACTGCGCCTTGATGCGCTTCAGAGCCTCGACCATCTCCGGGCGCAGATCGCCCTGCAGCAACGGCAGCACGTCACGGCCGCGCACTTCCGCACCAAGCGCGAGCGATTCGGCGGCGAACAATTCGTCGAACGTGTCGATGTCGACCTCGGCCCGCTCGAACTTGGCCCAGGCGTTTTCCAGGTGATTGGCGGCGTTGGTGCGCCGGATGATGTCGATGGGCAGGCCGCGCTCGGTCTCGAACCGCGTGAACGCCTCGAATGGTGAGCTCGTCAGCACGCCGCCAAAATCAAAGATCACAGCCTCGATCGTCAATGTCCTGCCCTCGTCAATTCCTTTCCAAGAGGGCTAGCATGCGGTATCGGCAAGAGCCAGTCCGAAGCCGTCCCCCTCCATCACCGATGCTGACGCCAAACCGTGTTCCCATGAAGAAGCTCGCCACGTTCATCGCTGCCGCGCTGCTGCTCGCCGCGCCCGCCCACGCCATCGTCGGTGGCGGCACGCCGCAGGCCGATGGTGTCGCGCGTGCGGTCGTCACCATCGTCGGATCTCGCGGCAATTTCTGTACCGGCAGCCTGATTGCACCACGCGTGGTCCTGACGGTCGCGCACTGTGTGCAGCCTGGCGCGGACTACAAGATCGTCGATCGCGGTGCCGACGGCGCACCGCAATTGCTGAATGTGCGCACCGTTGCCATCCATCCAAACTTCAACATGCAGGCGATGCAGGCGCACCGCGCCACCGCCGACGTCGCGCTGCTGCAATTGGAAATTCCACCCAAGGGAAAATCCACGGTGACGGTCGGCACGCCGACGATTCCAATTCAGGTCGGGAGTCGCTTCGTCGTCGCCGGCATCGGCGTCACCGTTCGCGGTGACGGCAAGAGCGGCGGCACAACGCGCGCGGCGGGCCTCGTTGCGACCGGGCAGCCCGGCACGCTCCAGATCCGCCTGGTCGATCCCGTAACCAACGGCGTTCGCGACGGAATTGGTGCTTGCACCGGCGATTCCGGCGGCCCCGTGTTCGAGGATAAGCCGAACGGTCCCGTGCTCGTCGGCCTCATCAGCTGGTCCACCGGGCCGAACGGCGCAGCCGGTTGCGGCGGGTTGACCGGCGTCACGCCGCTGACGCTTTATCGCGACTGGATCCTGCAGACCGCGCGGAGCTGGGGTGCGGGCCTGTGATTTGACGTCGATTTGATCTATGTCATTTTGAAGCGAAAGCGCGGCGGGCGAAACTGCCCGTCGCGGAGGAAACGCGCCGTCCGGTCAAGGGCGGCCACAAAAACAAGCAAGGCATAGAAGCAACAATGAATGTCGCTGTTCGCAGTCACGCCACGGCCAAACAGGCTTCTGGACATTTCGACGTGCTGATCGTCGGCGCCGGTATCTCCGGCATCGGCAGCGCCTATCACATCCAGAAGCAGCTTCCGGGCACGAGCTACGTCATCCTGGAGACGCAGGAAACATTCGGCGGCACCTGGAGCACACATCGCTATCCCGGCATTCGCTCCGACAGTGATCTGCATACCTTTGGCTACAGCTTCAAGCCGTGGGTCGGCCCGCCGATCGCGACCGCCGAGGAAATCCTCTCCTATATGAAAGAGGTGATCGACGACAACGATATCGCGCGGCACATCCGCTACAAGCACAAGATCAATTCCGCCAGCTGGTCCAGCGAGCAGAATCTCTGGACCATTGAGGCGGTGACGACCGACACCGGCGAGCCTAGGACCTTCACCGCCAACTTCCTCTGGATGTGCCAGGGCTATTATCGCCATTCGGAAGGCTACACGCCGCAATGGAAGGGCATGGACCGCTTCAAGGGCCGCATCGTCCATCCCCAGACCTGGCCCGATGATATCGACCTCGCCAACAAGAAGGTCGTCGTGATCGGCTCGGGCGCGACGGCGGCAACGCTGGTGCCGAACATCGCGGACCAATGCGCGCATGTCACCATGCTGCAGCGCTCGCCGACTTACTTCCGCCTGGGCCGCAACGCCATCGAGATCGCGGAAGAATTGCGGCGGCTTCAGGTCGACGAAGCCTGGATCCATGAGATCGTGCGACGCAAGATCCTGTTCGAGCAGGATGCGTTCACGAAGCTCTGCGTGTCCAAGCCCGAGCAGGTCAAGAAGGAGCTGATCGGCCAGATCAGCGCCGTGCTCGGCCCGGACTACGACGTCGAGACCCACTTCACGCCAAAATACCGGCCGTGGCGGCAGCGCATCGCTTTCGTGCCGGATGCCGACCTGTTTAAGGGCATTGCCAGCGGCAAGGCCTCGGTCGTGACCGACGAGATCGAGTGCTTCGTCGAGAACGGCATCCAGCTCAAATCGGGCAAGGTGCTCGAGGCCGACATCATCGTCACCGCGACCGGGTTCAATCTCGCCGCGCTCGGCGACATCGCCTTCGAGATCGACGGCAGGCCGCTCGCTTTCGGCGACACCGTCACCTATCGCGGCATGATGTTCACGGGCGTGCCGAACATGGTCTGGGTATTCGGCTATTTCCGCGCCAGCTGGACGCTGCGCGTCGATCTCGTCGCCGATTTCGTCTGCCGGCTGCTCGGACACATGAAGGCGAAGGGTGCAAAGAAGGTCGAAGTCAAGCTGCGTCCTGAAGACCACAACATGCCGATCCTGCCCTGGATCGATCCGGAAAACTTCAACCCCGGCTACATGATGCGCAACATGGACCTCCTGCCCAGGCGCGGCGACAAGCCGGAATGGCAGCACAGCCAGGACTACTGGACCGAGAAGGACGAGATTCCGAAGACGGAGCTGGACGACAAGGCGTTTGTGTACGGGTGAGGGGCGTCGTCGGTGGAAGGGGCGGTAGACGGCGCTACACACCCCGCTGTCGTCCCGGATCGGCGCTGCGCTTGTCCGGGACGACGCCGTTGATCGGGTGAGCGGCATCCCAACTCATTTGCAGCACATTCACGAATTCCGCCTTGTCGCATTCGCCGCAATGGCCGCCGCGGCCGTCCGGTTCTCCACGCCGAGCTTGGCGTAGATCTGCTCGAGATGCTTGTCGACCGTGCGCGGGCTGAGACCCAAGATTTGCGCGATGTCGCGGTTGGTCTTGCCCTTGCTGAGCCAGGCCAGAACCTCTCCCTCGCGGGTGGTGAGGCCGAGCTCGCTGGTGAATTCGGGCGGCAGCGCGGTGCCGGAGTCCCTGGAGAGCCGCAGCAGGAACTCGTTCGGCGCGGTTTCGCCCATGTAATAGAGCCGAAGTTGCGGATTGTCGGGCAAGGAAGCTCCTTGCGACTTCGAGCTGCCCTTGGCCTTGGCCTGCTCCAGCCACTGCAGCAGCGCTGGCGGCAGGACGAAATCGTCGGCCTGCGCGCCGTGATGGTCGGACAGCAGTTTCTGCGCCTGCGGCGTCGCCCAGAGCACGTTGCCTTGGCGATTGACCGCGAACAGGAAGCGGCCGGAGACGTCGAGCGCCGCGCGCGCGCTCTGGGTCAGCCGGGCATTTCCGAGATGGACGCGGATGCGTGCCAGCATCTCCTCGATCACGATCGGCTTGGTCACGTAGTCGACGCCGCCGGCTTCAAGTCCACGCACGATATGCTCGGTCTCGGCAAGGCCCGTCATGAAGATCACGGGGACGTTGGCAAGACCGGCATCGCGCTTGAGCCGGCGGCAGGTCTCGAAGCCGTCGATGCCGGGCATCACCGCATCGAGCAGAATGATGTCGGGCGTGAGCTGCTCGATGATGCGCATCGCCGCGGCGCCGTCGAGCGCCACCATGACCGTCATGCCGGCGCCGTCGAGCGCGTCGGTGAGCAGCCGGAGCGTCTCCGGAGAATCATCGACAACGAGCGCAACGTCGCGCTTCTTCGACTCAATGTTCATACGCGTGCAACGTCTTCAATGTGGCCATGTACTGGTCGAGATCGAAGCGATCGACCAGCGACCGCATCTGCGCGACGAAGTCGGCATGCTCAGGATGATCGTTGCCGATCTCGTCCAGCTTCAACTGGATACCCCTGACGTAGCCGATCTGGCCGAGCCCGATCAGGGCCTCGATGTGCCGCGCCGGTGGCTTTGATCCGGTCTCGGGACGCCAGAGCGGCACCGCGACCTCGCCCGAACCGTATTGCCATTCGATCTTGAGGAGCTGACGGATCGTCTCCAGCAGCCGCGGGATGTCGATCGGCTTCATCAGGTAGCCGTCGTGGAAGGGTTGAGCCAGCGGCGCGCCGTGGGCCTCCAACGCGCTTGCCGACACCATCAGGATGCGCGCCTGGTGATGGCCGCTCGCGCGCAAGGCCTCGGCCACGGTCCAGCCGTCCATGGCGGGCATCGAGATATCGAGCAGGAACAGATCGGGCCGGCAATGCTGCGCCAGCGCGAGGCAGCCGGCGCCGTCGGGCGCGCTGAGCAGGATGAAACCGAGCGGCGTCAGCACCTCGCGCAGGAGGTCGCGATGCACGGGATCATCGTCGGTGATGAGGATGGTCTTGCGGGCACCGTGATAGCCGGAGACCGGGGCCTCAACCGGTGCGATGCGCTGGGGATTGGTGACCTCCGAGAGCAGGATCTTGACCTTGAACGTTGAGCCGGCGCCGACCGCGCTTACGACCTTGATATCGCCGCCCATCACGCCGGCGAGCAGGCGGCTGATGGTGAGGCCGAGGCCGGTGCCGGTCTGCGGCTGCGAGACGCCAAGCGCACCGCGCTCGAAAGGCGCGAAGATGCGTTCGAGATCGTCGCTCCGGATGCCCGGGCCGGTGTCGATCACCTCGAATTCGGCAACGGGGCTGCGATAGTGCACGACGAATTGCACACTGCCGGACTGGGTGAACTTGATGGCGTTCGAGAGCAAATTGATCAGCACCTGGCGCAGCCGCTTCTCGTCCGCATAGACCACGAGCGGCAGCGACGCCGGCCGCCTGAACACGAAATCGATGCCTTTGGCCGCAGCCTGAAGGCGGAACATGCCGACGAGCTGCTCGAGGAATTCGCCGAGGCGCACCTCGTCGCGCGACAGATACAGCCGCCCCGCCTCGATCTTGGAAATGTCCAGGATGCCGTCGATCAGGCCGGACAGATGGTCGGCGCTGCGGCGGACGACGCGGACCTGGTCGCGCGGCTTCGGGCCCAGTGTCGTATCCTGCTCGAGCAGCTGGGCATAGCCGCTGATCGCGTTCAGCGGCGAGCGCAGCTCATGGCTCAGGCCCACCACGTAGCGGCTCTTGGCGAGGTTGGCGGATTCGGCGACTTCCTTGGCACGTTGGAGCTCGGCGTCGGTGCGCTTGTGCGCGTCGATCTCCTGGATCAGCAGCGCGGTCTGCCGCCGCGTCTCGGCCTCGGCGGCGCGGCGGCTCTGCTGCGCCAGCACGAACAGCCAGGCAACCACGCCGATGATGATGCTGAGCGAGAAGAACACCTTCCAGAGCACGTCGGACACGAGCTCGTTTTCCCCACGGACGCTCGCCGACGTCTGCAGATAGATCAGTCCCAGCACCAGGGCGACCAGGCCGGCTGAGACCGCGAACACGCCTATATAGTGGCCGAGTTGAGAGTTGATCCGGGCATAGATCGATTGCGGCATCAGCTTGCCCAGCGTCTCTGCCACCTGTATCTGGATTCGTGCGTGCGGCTTGCAGAGATCGTGGCAGCGCGCGTCCAGCGAACAGCACAGCGAGCAGATCGGCCCGGCATAGGCAGGGCAGGAGGCCATGTCCTCCGGCTCGAACGAGTGCTCGCAGATGCAGCACTGGATCGCTTCGATGTTCTGCCAGCTCCGCTTCGGCTTGCGCGCGATGTAGTACTTGCCGTCGGTGGCCCAGGCAATCAACGGTGCGGTGAGGAAGGCCACCGCGAGCGCTATGAAGGCTGACAGCGCCTTCGCGGTCGGCCCGAACAGGCCGTAAAAGGCGCTGATGGAAACGATGGTCGCGATCGTCATCGCACCCACGCCGACCGGGTTGATGTCGTAGAGATGCGCGCGCTTGAACTCGATCTGCTGCGGTCGCAAACCAAGCGGCTTGTTGACGACGAGATCGGCGACCAGCGCGCCGACCCAGGCGATCGCGACGTTCGAATAGAGCGCCAGCGTCTGCTCCAGGGCCTTGTAGACGCCGATCTCCATCAACAGCAGCGCCACGATGACGTTGAAGACCAGCCAGACCACGCGCCCGGGATGGCTGTGGGTCAAACGCGAGAAGAAGTTCGACCAGGCGATCGAGCCGGCATAGGCGTTGGTGACGTTGATCTTGACTTGCGACAGGATCACGAAAGTGCCGGTCAACGCCAGCGCGAGGTCAGGCTGCGACAGCACATAGCGGAACGCTTCGAGATACATGTGCGCCGGCTCGGCGGCCTCCTCGGGCGGCACGCCGTGGCTGAGCGCGAAGAAGGCAAGAAACGAGCCGGCCAGCAGCTTCAGCGCGCCGAGCACGATCCAGCCCGGTCCTGCGCTCATCAGCGCCATCCACCAGGAGGCCCTCGAGGCGCGGCGGTCGCGCGGCAGAAATCGCAGGAAGTCGACCTGCTCGCCGATCTGCGCCACCAGCGAGAACACGACCGAGGCGGCAACGCCGAACAGCAGCAGATCGAAATGTCCGTTGAGATCGCCGTGCTCGCCCGAGAACTTGCGCCACTCCGTGAAGGAGTGCGGGTTGTGCCAGGCGATCGCCGCGAACGGAATGATGTGAAGGATCACCCATAGCGGCTGCGTCCACAATTGGAAGCGGCTGATCAGCGTGATGCCGTAGGCAACCAGCGGGATGATGACGACGGCGCTGATGAGGTAGCCGATCGGTCGCGGAATCCCGAAGCACATCTCGAGCGCGGACGCGAGGATCACGGCTTCGATCGCAAAGAAGATGAAGGTGAAGGACGCGTAGATCAGCGACGTGACGGTCGAGCCGATGTAACCGAAGCCGGCTCCTCGCGTCAGCAGGTCGATGTCGATGCCGCACTTCGCCGCATAATACGCAATGGGCACCCCGCAGCAGAAGATGATGATCGAGACCACCAGGATGGCGGCAGTCGCGTTGGTGACGCCATAGTTCAGCGTGATTGTGCCGCCGATCGCTTCCATCGCCAGGAATGAGATCGCGCCCAGGGCAGTGTTGGCGACGCGGGCGGCGGACCAGCGGCGTGCGCTCTTGGCGGTGAAGCGCAGGGCGTAGTCTTCCAGCGTCTGGTTGGCGACCCATTGGTTGTACTGGCGCCTGACGCGGTCTATTCGCTGCCGCCCTGCCACGTAACCCCCACTCCCTGATACGGACCCGGACCCCTCGCAAATTCCGTACCAGAAGCCTACGTCGGCATTTTGCGGTGCAGTATACGCGATCTTGCGTATGCTTGTGCTGCACAAATTCGAGCCATCCTCCCGGCACCGATAGCGTGTTCTCGAACAAAAGTGGGGGTGCTCATGTCAGACGAAGCAAACAAGGGCCTGTTGTCGCCGCTCCGGCGCAAATTGCTGATGGGGATGGCCGCCGTGCCTGTTGTCACGATGCTGCCGCGGGCGTCCTTTGCGCAGGCCCCGGCGACATCGGCGGTCAACACCACGGGTCTTGCGGTCACCGACACCGAGGTCACGGTCGGCATCCTGCATTCGGCGACCGGCACCATGGCGATCTCCGAGACCGGCTCGATCGAGGCCGAAAAGCTCGCGATCGAGCAGATCAACGCGGCCGGTGGCGTGCTCGGGCGCAAGATCAAGTTCATCCAGGAGGACGGCGCCTCCGATTGGCCGACCTTCGCGGAAAAGGCCAAGAAGCTGCTGGTCAACGACAAGGTCGCGGCCATCATGGGCTGCTGGACCTCGGCTTCCCGCAAGGCGGTGCTGCCGGTCGTCGAGCAGTATAACGGCATGCTCTATTATCCGACCTTCTACGAAGGCCTCGAGCAGTCCAAGAATGTGATCTACACCGGCCAGGAAGCGACCCAGCAGATTCTCGCCGGCCTGAACTGGATCGCCAAGGAGAAGGGCGCGAAGACCTTCTTCTTCATCGGTTCCGACTACATCTGGCCGCGCACCTCGAACAAGATCGCGCGCAAGCACGTCGAAAACGTCCTGAAGGGCAAGGTCGTCGGCGAGGAGTACTACGCGCTCGGCAGCACGCAGTTCAACTCGGTCATCAACAAGATCAAGCTGACCAAGCCCGACGTGATCTTCACCGACGTCGTCGGTGGCTCCAACGTCGCGTTCTACAAGCAGCTCAAGGCCGCCGGCATCGATCTCGCCAAGCAGCCGCTGCTGACGATTTCGGTGACCGAGGACGAAATCGACGGCATCGGTGGCGAGAACATTGCTGGCGCGTACGCCTGCATGAAGTACTTCCAGTCGCTGGACAATCCCAACAACAAGGCCTTCGTGCCCGCCTTCAAGAAGATGTGGGGCGAGAAGACCGTGATCGGAGACGTCACCCAGGCTGCGTATCTCGGCCCGTGGCTGTGGAAGTTGACCGTCGAGAAGGCCGGCTCCTTCGACGTCGACAAGATCGCGGCAGCGTCGCCCGGCGTCGAATTCAAGGGGGCCCCGGAAGGTTACGTGCGCATCCACGAAAACCATCATCTCTGGTCGAAGACCCGGGTGGGTCGGGCCAAGCTCGATGGCCAGTTCGAGCTGATCTACGAGACCGCCGATCTCGTCGAGCCGGATCCGTTCCCGAAGGGCTACCAGTAAGCGACGGCATCCCTCGCGCCTTCTCGCAGACACCAAGCCGCTCCCTGGCGTGGATCGCAAGTCCATGCCTCAAGACCCCGCGTCGCGAACCTGCTCGCGACGCGGGACCCTTTCCCGACGGAGGACATAGATGTTCGGCGACTATTCGATTGGCGACCTTGGCTCGATCTTCGTCATGCAGGGTTTTGCCGGACTGATCCTGTTCTCCGTCTATGTCCTGATGGCGCTCGGACTTGCCATCATCTTCGGCCAGATGGGCGTCATCAACATGGCCCATGGCGAGTTCATGATCCTCGGGGCCTACGTCACCTGGATGACCTCGAACGTCTTCCAAGCCTACATGCCGAGCCTGTTCGGCGGCTACTTCTTCCTTGCGATGATCCTGGCATTCGTCGCATCCGGCGCGCTCGGCATGCTGGTGGAGTGGGTGCTGATACGGCACCTCTACAAGCGACCGCTCGATACGCTGCTTGCCACCTGGGGCCTCAGCCTGATGCTTCAGCAGGCCTATCGCTCCGTGTTCGGCGCGCGCGAGGTCGGCGTCGAGCTGCCGCAATGGATGCTGGGCTCGCTGCACGTGACCGACAGCATCGAGGTGCCGATCAACGGCGTCTTCGTGATGGGTCTCACCGTGCTGATCACCGTTTCCGTTGCCTACGTTCTCTACCTGTCGCGCTGGGGGCGCCAGGTGCGTGCGGTCGTGCAGAACCGCATCATGGCCGGCGCGGTCGGCATCAACACCGAAAAGGTCGATCGCTACACTTTCGGCCTCGGCTGCGGCATCGCGGGCGTCGCCGGCAGCGCCTTCACCATGATCGGGTCGACCGGGCCGACCTCCGGTCAGCTCTACATCGTCGATACCTTCCTTGTGGTCGTGTTCGGCGGCGCCGCCAGCCTGCTCGGCACCATCGCCTCGGCCTTCTCGATCTCGCAGACGCAATCGACGCTCGAGTTCTTCATGTCGGGCTCGATGGCCAAGGTGCTCACGCTGCTCGCTGTCGTCGGCATCCTGATGCTGCGGCCGCAGGGTCTCTTCGCCCTCAAAGTCCGCAAATAACGAGAAGCAGGCAAGCCATGATCATCAACTCACGCTTCTTCAATCGTTCCGAACTCACGGGCTTTATCGTCCTCGCCGCCGTGCTGTTCGTGATCCTGCCGCTGTCGCTCGATGTGTTCCGCCTCAATCTCGTCGCGAAGTACCTGACCTACGCCTTCGTTGCGCTCGGCCTCGTACTGTGCTGGGGCTATGGCGGCATCCTGAGCCTGGGGCAGGGCGTGTTCTTCGGCCTCGGCGGCTACTGCATGGCGATGTTCCTCAAGCTCGAGGCCTCGAGCGTCGAGAACACGAAGATCCAGTCGACGCCCGGCATTCCTGATTTCATGGACTGGAATCAGATCACGTCACTGCCGCTGTTCTGGCAGCCGTTTCACAGCCTCACCTTCACCATTCTCGCCATCATCTTCGTCCCCGGCCTGTTCGCGCTGATCATCGGCACCGCGATGTTCAAGCGCCGCGTCGGCGGCACCTACTTCGCGATCATCACCCAGGCGGTCGCCGCCATCCTGACCATCCTGATCGTCGGGCAGCAGGGCTACACCGGCGGCATCAACGGCATGACTGACTTGCGCACGCTCAAGGGTTGGGACATCCGGCCCGACCACGCCAAGATCATCCTGTACTTCGTCGAGGTGGTGCTGCTGTTCACCTGCATCGGCATCGCGCAGTTCATCCGCCTGACCAAGCTCGGTCGCATCCTGGTTGCGATGCGCGAGCAGGAAGACCGCGTCCGCTTCTCCGGCTACAGCGTCGCCAATTTCAAGATCTTCGCCTTCTGCATGGCCGCGATCTTCGCCGCGATCGGCGGCGCCATGTTCGCGCTCAATGTCGGTTTCATGTCGCCGTCCTTCGTCGGCATCGTGCCGTCGATCGAGATGGTGATCTACACAGCCGTTGGCGGGCGGACGTCGATTTTCGGCGCGATCTGGGGCGCCATCCTGGTGAATTTCGCAAAGACGAGCCTGTCGGAATCCTTTCCGCAGCTCTGGCTGTTCAGCCTCGGCGCTCTGTTCATCGCGGTCGTGCTTGCCTTCCCGAACGGCCTGTCCGGACTCTGGGCCGATTACGTGCAGCCGCGCATCGACCGGCTGTTCGCACGCAAGCCGAAGTCGGGCTGGAACGGCAATTCGGTCGCCGACGGCGCACCGGCAGAGTGAGGAGGCGATCATGCTCGTCGGTCATCACGATGCCGATGCCACGCTGGCGGTAAGGAGATAGATCATGCTCGTCGGTCATCAGCCCAAGGAATTCCTGCTCGCGGTTTCAGGCCTGACCGTCTCGTTCGACGGGTTCAAGGCGGTCAACGACCTCTCCTTCTACATCGAGGAGAACGAGATTCGCGTCATCATCGGTCCCAACGGCGCCGGCAAGACCACGGTGCTCGACCTGATCTGCGGCAAGACCAAGGCGACGTCGGGCTCGATCCAGTTTCGTGGCAAGGAGCTCACGAAGATGAAGGAGAACGAGATCGTGCAGACCGGCGTCGGGCGCAAATTCCAGACGCCGTCGGTGTTCGAGGATCTCACCGTGTTCGAGAACCTCGAGATCTCGTTTCCCCGCGGCCGCACCGTGTTCGGCTCGCTGACCTTTCAGCGCGATCAACTCGTCAAGGACCGGGTCGAGGACGTCGCGGAGATGATCTTCCTCAAGGACAAGCTCAACACCTATGCCGACGAGCTCAGCCACGGCCAGAAGCAGTGGCTCGAGATCGGCATGCTGCTGATCCAGGACCCGGACCTGCTGATGCTCGACGAGCCCGTCGCCGGCATGAGCGTGTCCGAGCGCGTCAAGACTGCCGAACTGCTCAACCGCATCATCAAGAACCGTTCGGTGCTGGTGATCGAGCACGACATGAAATTCGTCGAGGACATCGCACACAAAGTCACCGTGCTGCACCAGGGCCAGATCCTTTCGGAAGGCGCCATGGAGAAGGTGAAGAACGATCCCAAGGTCATCGAAGTGTACCTCGGTCACTAAGGAGCACGCTGATGCTGGCTATTTCGGATCTCCACGTCGCCTACGGCCAGAGCGAGGTGCTGCATGGCCTCAACGTCAAGGTCGCGCCCAACGAGATCGTCGCGATCATGGGTCGCAACGGCATGGGCAAGACCACCCTGATGAAGTCGCTGATGGGGATCCTGCCGGCCAAAAGCGGCTCGGTGACCATGGACGGCGCTGAGCTCGGCAGCCTCAAGAGCTACGAGCGCGTCGCCAAGGGGCTCGCCTATGTGCCGCAGGGCCGCATGATCTTCTCCACCATGACGGTGAAGGAGAACATCGAGACCGGACTCGTCGTCTCCGGCGGTTCCGAGGTGCCCCGCGATATCTACGAATTGTTTCCGGTGCTGCTGGAGATGAAAGGCCGCCGCGGCGGCAACCTGTCCGGCGGCCAGCAGCAGCAGCTCGCCATCGCCCGCGCGCTCGCGACCAAGCCGAAAGTGCTGCTGCTGGACGAGCCGACCGAAGGCATCCAGCCGTCCATCATCAAGGAGATGGCGCGTACCCTCAAGCGCATCCGCGACGAGAAGGGCCTTTCGATCGTCGTCTCCGAACAGGTGCTGAGCTTCGCGCTCGACATCGCCGACCGCGTGCTGGTGATCGAGAACGGCGAGATCGTGCGCGATGATCCGCGCGATGCCGTCGATGCCGCGCAGGTCTCGAAATATCTGTCCGTCTAACCAACCGTAGTCAAAGGGGAGCCTCTCGATGCCAGAGACACTGATCAAGGTCGATCTCACCAAGTCGGCCTATGAAAACGACATGGTGCACAACCGCTGGCATCCCGACATCCCGATCGTGGCCTGGGTCAATCCCGGCGACGATTTCATCATCGAGACCTATGACTGGACCGGCGGCTTCATCAAGAACAACGACTCCGCCGACGACGTGCGCGACATCGATCTGTCGATCGTGCACTTCCTGTCCGGCCCGATCGGCGTCAAGGGCGCCGAGCCCGGCGATCTCCTCGTCGTCGACCTGCTCGACGTCGGCCCGCTCAAAGAGAGCCTGTGGGGCTTCAACGGCTTCTTCTCCAAGCAGAACGGCGGCGGCTTCCTCACCGACCACTTCCCGCTGGCGCAGAAGTCGATCTGGGACATCAAGGGTCTCTACACCTCGTCGCGTCACGTGCCCGGCGTCAACTTTGCAGGTCTCATCCATCCCGGCCTGATCGGCTGCCTGCCCGATCCGAAGATGCTGGACACCTGGAACAAGCGCGAGGCCGAGCTGATCTCGACCAATCCGACCCGCGTGCCCGGCCTTGCAAACCCGCCCTTTGCACCGACCGCCCATGGCGGCCGCGCCAAGGGCGATGTGAAAGCCAAGATCGGCGCGGAGGGCGCGCGCACCGTGCCGCCTCGCGAGCATGGCGGCAATTGCGACATCAAGGATCTCTCGCGCGGCTCCAAGATCTACTTCCCGGTCTACGTGCCCGGCGCCGGTCTTTCGATGGGCGATCTGCACTTCAGCCAGGGCGACGGCGAGATCACCTTCTGCGGCGCCATCGAGATGGCCGGCTGGCTGCACCTGAAGGTCGAGGTGATCAAGGACGGCATGTCGAAATACGGCATCAAGAACCCGATCTTCAAGCCGTCGCCGATCACGCCCAACTACAAGGATTATCTGATCTTCGAAGGCATCTCGGTGGATGAAGCCGGCAAGCAGCACTATCTCGACGTCCACATCGCCTATCGCCAGGCCTGCCTCAACGCCATCGAGTATCTGAAGAAGTTCGGCTATTCCGGCGCCCAGGCCTATTCGATCCTCGGCACCGCGCCGTGCCAGGGCCACATCTCCGGCGTCGTCGACGTGCCCAACGCCTGCGCCACGCTGTGGCTGCCGACCGAGATCTTCGACTTCGACGTGATGCCGTCGGCGGCCGGCCCCATCAAGCACATTACCGGCGATATCCAGATGCCGATCTCGCCGGACAAGTAATCCATGTGCGACGGAATGCGGGACGGCGTCTGCTTGCCGTCTCGCATCCGCCGCCAGGTAAGTTGAACAAACTACAGCGTGGGGACGATGCGATGCCAGTCTACGAATATCTCTGTGACGACTGCGGTCCATTCAAGGACCTTCGCCCCATGGCGGAATGCGACGATCCGCAAAGCTGCCCGCACTGCGAGACGCTGGCGCCCCGCGTCATCCTGACCGCGCCGAACTTCTTCTGCATGCCGGCGGACAAGCGCAAGGCGCACGCCGTCAACGAGCGCAGCTCACACGCGCCGCAGACGCTCGCACAGTACAAGGCCTCGCACGGCCCCGGCTGCGGCTGCTGCTCCTCGGGCAAGACCGTGAAGGACAAGAGTGCGACGGACAGGAAAAAGCCGGCGCGTCTGATGAACAAGACCAGGAGCGGCGCCAAGGGCTTTCCGACGGCGCGGCCCTGGATGATCAGTCACTAACCCACGCGATCGCCTGATCGGCGAGCGACCCGGACCAACGAGTCAAGTACAGGAGCGATCGACATGCTTCACGGCGATATCTCAAGCAGCAACGACACGGTCGGCGTTGCAGTGGTCAACTACAAGATGCCCCGGCTGCATACCAAGGCCGAGGTGCTCGATAACGCCCGCAAGATCGCCGACATGGTCGTTGGCATGAAGCTCGGCCTCCCCGGCATGGACCTCGTGATCTTTCCCGAGTATTCCACCCACGGCATCATGTACGATTCCAAGGAGATGTACGAGACGGCTTCCATGGTGCCGGGCGACGAAACCGCGATCTTCGCCGAGGCCTGCCGCAAGGCCAAGGTTTGGGGCGTGTTCTCGCTCACTGGCGAGCGCCACGAGGAGCATCCGCACAAGGCACCCTACAACACCCTGATCCTGATGAACGACAAGGGCGAGATCGTGCAGAAGTACCGCAAGATCATGCCCTGGGTGCCGATCGAGGGCTGGTATCCCGGCAATTGCACCTACGTCTCCGAAGGGCCGAAAGGCCTCAAGGTCAGCCTGATCATCTGCGATGATGGCAACTATCCCGAGATCTGGCGTGACTGCGCCATGAAGGGCGCCGAGCTGATCGTGCGCTGCCAGGGCTACATGTATCCGGCCAAAGAGCAGCAGGTTCTGATTTCGAAGGCAATGGCGTGGGCCAACAACGTCTATGTCGCGGTCGCCAATGCCGCCGGCTTCGACGGTGTCTATTCCTATTTCGGCCACTCCGCGATCATCGGCTTCGATGGCCGCACCCTGGGCGAGTGCGGCGAGGAGGATTACGGCGTCCAATACGCCCAGCTGTCGAAACATCTGATCCGCGATGCGCGCCGCAACGGCCAGTCGCAGAACCATCTCTACAAGCTGGTCCACCGCGGCTACACCGGCATGATCAATTCCGGCGACAGCCCGCGCGGCGTCGCGGCGTGCCCGTATGATTTCTACAAGAACTGGATCAAGGACCCCGAAGGCACGCGCGATATGGTAGAAGCGATGACCCGCTCGACCCCGGGTACGGACGAATGCCCGATCGAGGGGATCCCGAATGGAGCGGCGGCCAGCAATTACTGAGCCGTTGCAGGTTCCGCGTTACCCTCCCCTGCCCTCTAGGGCAGGGGAATCGCATGTGGATTTGCGGACGGCATTGCGCGAGCTGACGATATCGATTCTGAAGGGGACTCCCGATTCGCAGAGGGGGCCCTATGCACAAGATCCGCAACATTTTCAGCACGATGCCCGACCCACGCGCGCCCAACGCGCTGCACGATTTGCTGGACATCATCGTCATTGCGCTGGCCACGATCCTGTGCGGCGGACAGGCGGCGACGGACATGGAGGTGTTCGCGTCTTCCAAAGAAGAGCTGTTGCGGCAATTCCTTCGACTGGAGCATGGAGTTCCCAGTCACGACACGTTCAGCCGCGTGCTCAACGCGCTCGATCCGGGGGCTTTCGAGCAAGCCTTCCGATGCTTTATGGCAGCCTTCGCCGAGGCCAATGGGATCAAGCTCACCGGTGTGGTGGCGGTCGATGGCAAGGCGATGCGAGGAGCCTACGAGCGAGGTCGCAGCGCTACGCCGCTGCACATGGTCAATGTCTTCGCCACCGAAGCGCGCATGGCGCTTGCTTCGCGTATGGCGCCGGGCCGCAACGAGGCCCAAGGGGCACTGGAGGCATTGCAGATGCTCTCGCTCGAAGGCTGCATCGTTACCGCCGACGCCCTGCATTGCAATCGCCCCTTCGCCAACAAGGTGCTCGCACGCGGCGCCCACTACGTGCTGGCCCTCAAGGAGAATCAAAGCAAATTGTTTGCGGAGGTCGAGCGCTGCTTTGGCCGCTCGGGCAAGCGCGGCGTGGCGCAACAGCTCGAGCCGAGCACCCACGATCGATCCGAATCCAGGCGTGCTACAGTCATGCGCAACAGCAGCCTGGGGATCGCAAACCGCTTTCCCGGAGTGGCGGCTATCGGTCGCATCACCTCGCGCCGACGGCTGCATGGCAAACCCGCAGGCAAACCGGCCGTGCGGTATTACGTGTTGTCCAAGTACATGCCTGCAAAGCGATTTTTGCAGGTCGTCCGCAGCCATTGGCGTATCGAGAACCAGTTGCACTGGGTGCTCGACGTCGTCTTCGGCGAGGATGCCTGCCGAACCAGAACCAACAACGGTCCAGAGAACTTTGCGACCCTGCGGCGGAACGCGATCAATCTCATTCGCGCCCACCCCGCCCGCATCTCCATGCGCCAAAAGGTCAAGCGCGCCGGCTGGGAAGATGCCTTCCTTCTTCAGCTCATCAGCCACATGCGATAGCCCTGCCTTGCGGGGGAGGGTAAGAAAGAGCACTACCGCTTCTGCTCCGTGGGCCTGCGCGGTGGACGCGGAGGCGCGGGTGTCCCACTCATCTTGTTGGCGGCCTCGCTGACGTCGAGCAACGACCGGCGGATGTCTTCGAGGTAGGTCGCCGACTTCTTCTGCATGATGCCGGCAAGCTCGTGCAGTCCCTTGATCTTCTCGAGCAGCTCGTTGGCCTTGCCATCGACGAAGCCTGGCACCGCGCCCTCGATCTTCGCGACCGCCTTGTCGAATCCCGCAAAGGCGCTGTCGACCTTGACCATGGCCGAATCGATCTCCGCGCCCTTGCTCCTGAGGTCGGCAGTGTGGCTCTCGAACGTGCGCAGGCCTTCCTTGATCGCAGGCGCGTTGTTCACGATGGTGCGGTCGACGCTGTGCAGGGTTTCGACGATGGATTCGGCGTCGCTGAGATCGGCCGTCAGCACGGGAATGCCGTCCCTGTCCAGCGGCACCGGCGGCGCAGAGGGAGCGCCGCCGATCAGCGAGATCGCGGCAATGCCGGTGAGGCCCTGGAACTCGATGCCTGCCACGGTGTCCTTGCGGATCGGCGCTGTGTTGTCGAGCATCACCAGCGCCACGATCCTGCGGGGGTTGTCGAGCTTGATCGACAGGATCTGGCCAGCGGGCACGCCGTCGAAATTGACCGGGCCGCCGCGGCGCAGCCCGCTGGCGGAACCACCCTCGAATACCACGCGCAACTGGCTGCGACTCTGGATGGTGCGCCATTTCTGCACGCCGAGCAGGCCGCCGAACGCCACGGCGATCGCCGCCAGCGTTGCCGTTCCGATCACAAGATTGCTCGCGCGCGCCATGGGGCTGAGTTTAGGGCCAAAGCGGGATGGTTGGAAGCAGGCCGCGATGCTAACTGAGACGGGTTAACGACTTGTCCGCCGAAGCTCGAAGAGCGAAGGCGGAAGCGTAACCCGCCAACGCCTCGCACGTGGATGCACCGAATTGGCAGATTGCACTGCCGCCAATCCGCCCTACGACATCCTCAATGTTCGGCCGCGCGCTTTGCCGCGGCATTGTTCAACACGATCAGCGCATCGACGGCCACGCCCGTCCTGGGGTTGATCAGGAACGGGTTGATGTCGATCGAGGCGATCCGGTTGCCGGCATCCGCGATCAGGTTGGAGAGGCCGACCAGCGCCTTCACCGCCGAGGCCTCGTGCAGGGCCGGCTTGCCGCGATAGCCGCGCATCTTGATGCCCGCCTTGGTGCGGCCGATCAAAGCACGGGCCTCGGCCTCGTCCAGCGGCGCGCCGGCGAGGGCGACGTCCTTCATCAACTCGATGTCGATGCCGCCGGTGCCGAACAGCACGACCGGCCCCATCTCGGCATCGAGCGAGGCGCCGACCACGAGCTCGAGATCGGCCTTGACCTGCTGTGCGATCAGGATGCCGTCGAGCTTCGGCTTTCCCTTCAGCTTGCTGACCCGCGCGGTGATGTCGGCGAACGCCTTCTTCACCTCGGCCGCGTTGCTGAGATTCAGCACCACGCCGCCGATGTCGGACTTGTGCAGGATCTCTGCGCTGACGACCTTTGCCACGACCGGAAAGCCGATCTGCTTCGCAATCTTCACCGCTTCGGCCGCCGTCTGCGCGATCGCCTCCTTCGAGATCGGGATGCCGTAAGCCTTGAGGAGCTTCTTCGAGGCGACCTCGTCGAGCGCGGCACCAGTCGCCGATCTCAATGTCTTCTCCAGCATGGCGCGGGCGGCGGGCTTCGAGCTCGAGACGATGTCGGGCACCTCTTTGCGCAGCTTCGCGTAGTCGAGCAGCGACTTGATCGCGGTCACCGCACGGTCCATGCCCTGCATGACCGCAAGATGCGGCAGCGACTTGCGCAAGTCCTTGGTGTACTCGGTGAAGCCGATCGACATCGCGCTGATATAGATCACCGGCTTGCCGGCCTGGCCTGCCATCTCGTTGACGATGCGCAAGTTGCGCTCGCGCAGCTCGTGCGGTGCCTTCGGCAGTTCGGCATCGACGATGACGATGTCGATATCCGGGTCGTCGATCATCAGCTTGATCGACTTCATATAGACGGAGGGATCGACGACCGCGGCAAAGCCGGCGTCGAGCGGATTGCCGACGATCGAGCCGGGACCGAGCATCTTCGCCAGCTCCGAGCTGACATGCGGGCTCAGCGGCGCGAAGTTCAGTCCCGCGGCGTCGAAGGCGTCGATCAGCATGCCGCGCTTGCCGCCCGACAGCGTGACGGCGGCAAGCCGGTCGCCCTTGGGTACGGCAGCGTGAACGAAGCATTCGGTGGTTTCGATCAGTTCGTCGAGCCCGCCGACCCGGATCACGCCTTCACGCGTTGCGATCGCGTCGAACGTTTCGATCGAGCCAGCGAGCGCTCCGGTATGCGCCATCGCCGCGGCGCGGCCGCCCTCGGATGCGCCGAGCTTGAGCGCGATCACGGGCTTGCTCGCGGCGCGCGCCGCCTTGCACGCATCGCGAAACGCCTTGGTGTTGCGCACGCCTTCGAGGTAGACGACGATCGCCTTGATGCTCGGGTCCTCGGCGAAATAGCGCATCAGGTCCGGCGTCTCGAGGCCGGCCTCGTTGCCGGTGGTCACCATATAGCCGACACCGACACCCCGATCCTCCAGCGCCTGGCGGATCGCCATGACGATGGCGCCGGATTGCCCGGCGATCGCCACCGCGCCCTGTTCCATGGTGACGATTCGATCGTCGATGTTGGTGAAGAGCTTTTCGCCGGCGCTCAAATTGCCGAGGCAGTTCGGGCCGGTGACGGCAAGGCACGTCTCGCGCACGGCCGCCTGCAGTTCGGCGGCAAGCCTCTGGCTTTCTTCATCCTGCAACTCGCTGAATCCCGAGGTGACGATGGTGGCCGAACGCGCGCCGGCCGCGGCGGCGTCGCGGATCACCTGCACGGCGAAGCGCGCGGGCACAAGCACCAGAACGTGATCGGGCTTTTCGGGAAGGCTCGCAAAATCCTTGTAGCACGGGACGCCCCAAATGGCGTCGCGCTTGGCGTTGACCGGATAGAGGCCGCCCTCGTAACCGTATTTCACGAGATTGTTCCAGATGCGCTCGGCATAATTGCCGGGCTTGTCGGTCGCACCCACCAGCACGATGTTGCGCGGGTGCAGCATGGCGTGGACGCCCTTGACGATGTCGCTGGCATCGGGCGGCGGAGACCATGGACGAAATGCGGACGCAGCAGACACCTGGGCTTCCATGGAGTGATCTCACCTGTTGTTCTTCTTGGTTGAGCGTCACTCCGTTCTATGGCGACTCCTTCGGAGTGGCAACCATGCCGGTGGTATGCCGCGCGGTGGAATGAGCGACGCCGGTACATGTCGTCGACTCGGCGAGCGATCTATCTGTCGCCTCCAATCAATGTTGCATGCAGGATGTAGCGCTCGGGGCCGGAGGTGACGGCGTCGAATGGCCAGCAGGTCGCGAGAACAAGCTCGAAACCCCGTGTCATGGCGTCGATGCCCGATGCATCGAAGCGGACCACGGCCGAGGAATCCGCGCGATAGCGAAAATGTCGACCGTCGCTACGTGTGATGTCGATGACGTCGCCAATGGCAACATCCCGCAAAAAGCGGAAATGAGTGTCGCGATGGGCGGCATAGACGGCTATCCCGCGTTGGCCCGCATCGGCCGTGTGCTGGAGATGGCCGGGTCCGAAAGCAAGCGCCTGTCCGCTCGCGCCTTCCAGCACGATGGCGCTGGCGCCGATCCGCTTGACCTCGATCCGCGCGACCGGCCAGGTGTCGGCCCAGGACCACGGCTTCACCGCCTGTCCCGTCGCAATGCTTCGGTCGAACGCCCGCTCCAGCAGCACCTGCGCCAGCCAGCCCTTGGCATGGATGTAGACGCCGTCTCCGAACAGGATGAGGCCGACGAGTGCCAGGACCAGAGGGGAGATGAGGCGGTGCATTGTGTCCACACCCGTCATTGCGAGCGAAGCGAAGCAATCCAGAGACTTTCCGCGGAGGCAGGCTGGATTGCTTTGCTGCGCGCGCGCGGCCATTTGTAGGGACGGGCAGCCGCGCGCTAACAGAGGAGTTCGGGGCTCCTCTCTCAAGCGGCATCAGTGAGCAAGCGCCGACGCCGGTTGAGCACGAACAGGATCAGGGCGAGCACGAGCAGGGCCAGGCCCGCGATCATCTTCAGCTCGGCCGAGGTTGCAGTCTTGGGCAGGCGGATCGCATCGGGCGCGGCAGGCGTCGGCCGCCTCAGCTCCGACTGGTTGCGCGCATCGGCATGACGTTCGCGCAACTGCGTCGGCACCTGCGGCCGCTCGCCGAACACCCTCTCGAAATCCCAGCCGGCCGGAAGATTGATCGGCAGGTCGCTGAGCTTGAGCGGCTCGCCTTCGGGCCGGCTCGGCGTCCTGTCGACCGCGACGAGGCTGGTCACCCGGGTGACGATCTGATGATCGAGCGCCAGCGCCAGAATCGCCTTGTCGGATTCCTCGGGCGACATCTCGCGCATGGTGCGCGCCACTTCGGCGTCGCCGATCTTGCGCTTGGCCCAGAGCTTTGAGAGGCCCTTGCCTTCAGCGGCGCTTTGCAGCGGCAGCGTCACCGACCACGGTCGATCGCCGACGCGTCCCTTGATTTCGAGGGAGCCCGCGAGCTTGTCGAGCCTCGCCGCCAGCACCAGCGGCTCGTCACGATAGACGTCCGGAATGATCGCCGGGGTGATGTCGGCCCTGGCGTCGGAAAATCTCGCGGTGAGGCCGGTCACGGCCGGATTCTCCAGCTTGGCGAACAGGCCGCGCATGCGCTCCTCGACCTGCTCAACCGATCCGATATGGGTGAAGGCGCCCCGGCCGAGCTCGGCGGCGCGCGTCATCAGGTAGGTGTTGGGCGCGGAGCCGATGCCGACCATGAACACGCGCGAACGGCCGCGCATTGCCGTGATCGTCTCGAACAATTGCTGCTCGTTGCCGATGGCGCCGTCGGTTAGGAACACGACCTGACGGACCATGCTGCTGTCACTGATCTTGTCGGAGAGCGCAGCGCGCATCGCCGGCACCATCTCGGTGCCGCCCCTCGCCTGCAAAGCGCTGACGAACGAGGTCGCCTCGCCGACATGCGCGGCATCGGCCGGCACCGAGGCTGGAAACAGCACGTCCATGGTGTCATCGAAGCGGATCACGTTGAAGCGGTCATTCGGCTGGAGGCGGCCGAGCGCATAGAGCAGGCTCGCCTTGGCCTGAACGATGGAGGTGCCGCCCATCGAGCCCGAATTGTCGATCACGAACACGACCTCGCGGGGCAGCGGCTTCTGCGTTGCCTGCTCGGCGCTGGGCGGAGTGACGAAGGCAAGGAGATAATCGGCATCCCCGACATGCTCGCGGAACAGGCCGACCGACGGCGCCATCCCGGCGGCCGGCTTCCAGGTCAGCTCGAAATCACGGTCGGCGGGGACAGCGCCATCAGCGAGCGTGACAATACGCGTCGTGTTGTCCGGACTCTCGACCTTGACGTTATGTTGGTGGCTCCTGACCTCGCCCAGCGCAAAGCCGGCCTTCAGCCGCACTGTGATGCTGGTCGGGTTGACCGGCGCATTTCTGGCGGGATCCAGCACAGGCGGCGAGATGTGGTCGCGATCCGGAACCGGATCAGTCGTCATTGCGCCCCAGCCGGAGCCGTCCTTGCGGAAGTCGACGCTCTGCACGATCGGCGCCGGATTGTAGCGCGGGGCGACCACCAGCGGCACGCGGAGCGAATATTCGTCGCCGGCCTGATGTACCGGCTCCTGGTACTCGATCTGCACCAGCACGGTCTCGCCAGGACCGATATTGGCGACCGAGTTGGTGAAGACGTTCGGCCGCTCCTGCTCAGTGAGCGCGACCTTATGGCCGGCGCTTCGCGCCTGCTCGTAGATCACGCGGGCTTGCTGCCGCTCCTTGATGTCACCAACGATGACATGGTCGCCGACCACCATCTTGAGCGTGTCGACGGCACCATTGGTTGCGAGCGGATAGACATAGGTGGCCGCGACCCAGTCCTTGGTCGGATTGCGGAACAGTTGCGTGACGCGGGCGCGTAGCGTCGGGCCCGATACGGTGATGTCGATGTCGGTGCCGAGACGGATTGCCTCGGTGGTGACGCCGTCTTCCTTCAGGAGCAGGCTGCCCGACCGTGCCTCGCCAGGTTGGAGGAGGCTGGCCTGCTCGGCCGTTGCCGACCAACCCGTCCCGAAGCTCACCAGCAGGGCCACGAAGGCCACCAGCATCACCGCGACGCCCTGCGCGAGAAGGAATAATCCGAGCTTGATCAGCCGGCCCAGTACGGGGTGTTCGTCGCTGTCGGCTGTGTCGTAGGTATCCATTTGGCCTGCTCCCGATGGCTGTTGGCTGGTCCTCAGGATCGGCCTGGAGAGGCTGAATTCGCGAGCAGAATGATCGGCAATGTTCCGCCGCGGCCAGCCCGGGGCAGGCCGCCGCCGGGCGGCCATGTGCGGTTTTGTGCTGGTTTGTCCGCCCTGCTAGAATGGCACTTCCAGGGCAGGGTTGATGATGCAAATGCAGGCTGACAAGCAGCTTTCGGACGAGCAGAGCCGCGAGATCGCGGAGACCATTCGCGAAGAGCTGGCCAGACGCCGGATCTCCCGGCAAGCCCTGGCCGAGCAGGCGAAGCTGAGCCTGTCGACGTTGGAGAAGGTGCTCGGCGGCCGCCGGCCATTCACGCTGGCGACGACGGTCCGGCTCGAGCAGGCGCTAGGCGTCTCCTTGCGCAAAAGTGCCATCGTGGTGACGCCTCCGGCCGCAAACGACGTCGCGCCCGACAGCCTCGGCTCCTATGCTCATCGCGCGGTGACCTGGCTCGAGGACGTCTACATCACCCTGCGCCCGTCCTTCGGCGACAAGGACGCAATCTTTGCCTATCGCACCGAGATCGTCTGGGAGCCAAAGGTCTCAGCGCTGGTCTTTCGCGAGGGCGAGCGGACCGACGCAGCCTATGAACACACCGGCGAGGTTGCCGTACCCCATCAGTCCGGCTTCATCTATCTCGTCATCATCAAGCACGGCCAGCATCGCGTGATCACGGTGTCGCGACCGACGGTTTCCGGCGAGATGTACGGCATCATCTCGACGCTCCGTGCCGGCCCCGGCTCGCAGCTGACGCCGATCGCTGCACCCATCGCCTATGTGCCGCTCGTGAATATTCCGAAGCCGTCCCTGGGGCGGGTTGCGCCCGAGGACGGTAACTACGCCTTGTATCGAAAGCATCTGCGCCGCACGGTGGAAGAGCCCTTTGCGCTTTTCCTGCCGGCATAGCCCTGCTTCGACCTCGTTCACACAAAGCGATAGCGGCCTTTCGGCCGCTATCTGGGTTCAGCTGGATGCCGGCTAGCCCCCGGTTTCGGCGCTGATGATGTCGCCGAACAGCTCCCACTGACCAGCCTTGAAGCGGATCATCTTGAGCTGCTCGATCGGCGCGAAGTCGTTGGCGCCGGTGTTGATCTTGATGCCGGGGATCAATGTGTCGGGCGCAAAATCCTTCAGGTTCGCGGCCTGCTTCATCACGTTCTCCCGCGTCAGGTTGTCCCCACACTGCTTCAATGTCTGAACCAGGGTCTGCGCGGCGGCATAGCCGTAGACGATGTTGGTGTCGGAGACGTTGGCGCCCGGCATGTACTTGTCGATGAAGGCGAGAAACTTTTTCATGCCCTCGTCGTCCTTCCATTGCGGGTCCGATGCGTCCTTCAGATAGCTCGCCGACAGCACGCCTTCCGACGCATCGAGCCCGGCAGGCTTCATCACCGCGCCGATCGAGATCGACACGTCGGTCATCACATGCATCGGCCTCCATTCGAGCTCGGCGATCTTCTTGATCGCCTGCGCCGCGAATTTCGGGGTCGAGATGTTGACGAAGACGTTGGCGCCGGTGCCCTTCAGCTTGACGATGTGGGAATCGATCGACGGCTCGGAGGTCTCGTAGCTCTCCTCCGCGACGATCAGCGAAGAGGCCTTTTCGCCAAAGATCTCCTTGATGCCGGCGACGTAGTCCTTGCCGAAATCGTCATTGGCATAGAAGATCGCGACCTTGGCATCGGGCTTGGCCTGCAGGATGTACTTGGCGAAGATCCGCGCCTCAACCCGGTAGCTCGGCTGGAAGCCCATAGTCCAGGGAAAACCCTTCGGGTCGTTCCATTTGCTGGCGCCGGTGGCGAGGAAGAGCTGCGGGACCTTCTTGGCGTTGTGATATTTCTGCACCGCGGTCTGGGTCGGCGTGCCCAGCGAGTTGAAGACCAGAAACACCTCGTCGCTCTCGATCAGCTTGCGGACCTGCTCCACGGTCTTGGGCGGGGAGTAGCCGTCATCGTAGGAGATCCAGTTGATCTTGCGGCCGTTGATGCCGCCCTGGTCGTTGATCATCTTGAAATAGGCCTCCTCGGTCTTGCCAATGATGCCGTAGGCGGAAGCGGGACCCGAATAGGCCTCGACGTTGCCGATCTTGATCTCGGTGTCGCTGGCACCCGTGTCGTATTTCTTTTGCGCGTAAGCGCCTTGAACCGAAAGCAAGGTCAGGGCTGCTGCGGCGGCGAGTAACGAGATTTTCTTGTTCTTCATGGAAATTCCCTGGAGTTTCTTGTTGGTAGGGCAGGCACTTCAAAAAAAGGAAAAGCGCCCGCGAGGGGCGCTTTGGTCAGGCATTGGCGACCTTCTTGTCGACTTCGGAAGCCACCGAGAATTCCTTGCGCAAGGTCGGTTTGTGGATCTTGCCGGTGGCGTTGCGTGGCAGCGCATCGACGAAGCGGATTTGGCGCGGGCATTTGAAGCGCGCCAGATTGGCCGCGCAATGCGCGAAGACCTCGGTCTCCGTGAGCTCCTGTCCCGGCTTGACGGCGACGATGGCGAGGCCAACCTCGCCCCATTGCGCATCAGGGATGCCGATCACGGCGGCTTCCGAAATGGCGGCGAGCTGGTGCAGCACGTTCTCGACCTCGGCCGGGTAGACGTTCTCGCCGCCGGAAATGTACATGTCTTTCCAGCGATCGACGATGTAGTAGAAGCCCTCCTCGTCGACGCGGGTCGCATCGCCGGTGTGCAGCCAGCCGTCGGTGAAGGATGTCTTGTTCGCCTCCGGCCGGTTCCAGTAGCCCGGCGTGATGTTGGGGCCCTTGACCCAGAGCTCGCCGAGTTCGCCGACATCGGCTTCGCTGCCGTCGGGACGCACGATGCGCACCTCCGTGTGCAGCACCGGCTTGCCGGCGGAGCCGGCCTTGCGCGCGGCATCCTCGCGATCGAGCACCAGCACGGCCGGTGAGGTCTCGGTCATGCCGTAGCCCTGCTGAAGCGCGACGCCGCGCGCTTCCCAGACCTTCAACAATGGCACCGGCATCGGAGCGCCGCCGACACCGCCGACGATCAGCCGGCTGAGATCGGTCGTCGCGAAGGCCGGGTGCTGCGCCATGAACTGGTAGATCGCGGGCACGCCGAAGAACACGTTGATGCCCTGCGCGGGGTCGTTGATCAGGCCGAGCGCCGTGCCGGGATCGAAGGCGCGCATGATCATCACGGTGCCGCCGGCATGCAGCACCGGATTGGTGTAGCAATTCAGACCGCCGGTGTGGAATAACGGCAGCACGGTGAGCAGCACCGAGGCCGGCCCGATGCAGGCGGGGCCGCCGAGATTGACGCAATTCCAGAAGGTCATGCCATGGGTGATGGTCGCGCCCTTGGGATGGCCCGTCGTGCCCGACGTGTACATGATGGTCGAGACGTCATCGAGCGTGACTTCTTCGGCGCGGTCGAGCGGCTTCGCTGCGGCGACACCGGCTTCATAAGTGCCGCCCGGGCCGAGCAGCAGGCTGGTCGCAACGTTGCAGAGCTTTGCGACGGCGAGCGCCGTTTCGGCCAAGTCTGTGTCGTGGATCATCACCTTCGGTGCACAGTCGGCAGTGATGAACTGGAGCTCGGGGACGGTGAGGCGGGTGTTCAGCGGCACGAAGATGGCGCCTAACCGCCCGCACGCGAATTGCACCTCAAGCGTATCGGTCGTGTTCAGCGCCAGCACGGCGACGCGGTCGCCGCGCGAGACCTTGAGCGTGTGGCGCAGGAGCGAGGCGAGGCGCGAGACGCGGGCGTCGAGCTGCGAGTAGCTGAAGCGGCGCTCGCTCGCGAGGTCGATCACCGCAACCTTGTGCGGTGTGCGGCGGCCATGATGGGCGATCCAGTCGTAATAACGAACGGCCAAGAATTCCTCCCTCGGCGGTCGGGGCCGCCCTTCTTCTTGCTGCCCGTGCACCATGCCCGGCGTGGCCCTGGGGCCAGCCGGAGTCTGTGCAGCAACTTTTTTTGAGCCAGAGTTGGCCTGTGAGCGGCGAAAATCGTCTTGCGTTGAGTTGCTAGGTTGCCGCCTTGCCCGGAGCGTCGGCTCCAGTCAGCCACTCCGCGCAAGTGAACCGCCGAGGTTCCGGCCATGGTGTCCGAGCGAATCCGCCAGCAGGGCGAGACTGCAATGAAGAGCCCGTTCTATACCGCCGAGCATGACGCCTTCCGCGACGTGATGCGCCGCTTCGTCGAGAAGGAGATCACCTCGTTCGCCCATGAGTGGGACGAGGCCGGTGAATTCCCGCGCGCGCTCTATCGCAAGGCCGCCGAGATCGGCCTCCTGGGCCTCGGCTTCCCCGAGGAATATGGCGGGATCGCCGCCGACCAGTTCATGAAGATCGTGGCCAGCCAGGAGCTGGCGCGGGCGGGCGCCGGCGGTGTCAGTGCCAGCCTGATGAGCCACACCATCGGCTCGCCGCCGATCGCGCGCGCGGCGCGGCCCGAGGTGAAGGCGCGTGTGCTGCCGCAGGTGTTGTCAGGCGAGAAGATCTCCGCGCTCGCGATCACGGAGCCGGGCGGCGGCTCTGATGTCGCGAACCTGCGCACCCGCGCGCGGCGTGAGGGCGATCACTACGTCGTGACCGGGGAGAAGACCTTCATCACCTCAGGCATGCGTGCGGACTATCTGACGGTCGCGGTGCGGACCGGCGGCGAGGGCGCCGGCGGTGTCAGCCTGCTCCTGATCGAGGGGGAGACGCCGGGCCTGTCGCGGACCAAGCTGAAGAAGATGGGCTGGTGGGCCTCGGACACCGCGACCCTGCATTTCGACGAATGCCGCGTGCCGGTCGAAAATCTGATCGGCGAGGAGGGCCAGGGCTTCAAGATCATCATGCAGAACTTCAACAGCGAGCGCATGGGCATGGCTGCGAGCTGCACCGCCTTCGCCCGGGTCTGCCTCGACGAGGCGATCGCCTACGCCAGGGAGCGCAAGACCTTCGGCAAGCCGCTCGCGCAGCACCAGGTCATCCGCCACAAGCTCGTCGACATGGCGCAGAAGGTCGCGGCCTCGCAAGCGATGCTGGAGATGCTGGCCTGGCGGCTCGAGCAGGGCGAAAGCCCGGTCGCCGAGATCTGCATGATGAAGAACCAGGCGACGCAGACCATGGCCTTCTGCGCCTCCGAAGCCGTGCAGATCTTCGGCGGCGCCGGCTTCATGCGCGGCATCAAGGCCGAGCGCATCTACCGCGAGGTCAAGGTCAACGCCATCGGCGGCGGCACCGAGGAGATCATGAAGGATCTGGCGTCGCGGCAGATGGGTCTATGAGCGCTCTCTCCTCGCGTCATTCCGGGGCGCGAGCGAAGCGGAGCGAGCTATGGTGCGCCCCTGCGCACCCGAGAATCCATACTCACGATCGTGGTTATGGATCCCGGGCCCGCGCCAAGTGGCGCGTCCCGGAATGACGAGGCTGAGAGACATGCTATTCACCGCCGACCACGACGACATCCGCCGATCCCTGCAGAAATTCATCGCCAACGAGATCAATCCCCATGTCGACGAATGGGAGAAAGCCGACATCTTCCCGGCGCACGAGCTGTTCAAGAAGATGGGCAATCTCGGCTTTCTCGGGCTGAACAAGCCGGTCGAGTTCGGCGGCTCCGGCCTCGACTATTCCTACGCGTTGATGATGGCGGAGGAGTTAGGGGCCATCACCTGCGGCGGCGTGCCGATGGCGATCGGAGTGCAGACGGACATGGCGACGCCCGCGTTGGCGCGATTCGGCTCGGACGAGGTCCGTCGTGAATTTCTGGCGCCCTCGATTACCGGAGATTACGTTGCCTGCATCGGTGTCTCCGAGCCCGGCGCGGGCTCCGATGTCGCCTCGATCAAGACCCAGGCGCGCTCCGACGGCGACGATTACGTCATCAATGGCGGCAAGATGTGGATCACCAACGGCACCCAGGCCGACTGGATCTGCCTGCTCGCCAACACCGGCGACGGGCCCGTTCACCGCAACAAGTCGCTGATCTGCGTGCCCATGAAGAGCAAGGGCGTCACCGTCGCGCGCAAGCTCGACAAGATGGGCATGCGCTCGTCCGACACCGCGCAGATCTTCTTCGACAATGTCCGCGTGCCCAAGCGCAACCGCATCGGCGAGGAGGGCAAGGGCTTCACCTATCAGATGATCCAGTTCCAGGAGGAGCGGCTGTGGGGCGCGGCGGCCTGTCTCAAGGCGCATGAATACATCATCGACCAGACGGTTGAGTACACCCGCAATCGCAAAGCTTTCGGCCAGAGCATTCTCGACAACCAGGTCGTGCACTTCAAGCTCGCGGAGATGCAGACCGAGGTCGAGCTGCTGCGCGCGCTGATCTATCGCGCCGGCGAGCAGCTGGTCGCCGGCGAGGACGTGACGCGGCTCGCGACCATGGCCAAGCTGAAGGCCGGCCGGCTCGGCCGCGAGCTCACCGACGCCTGCTTGCAATATTGGGGCGGAATGGGCTTTACCAACGAGACGCCGGTCAGCCGCGCCTATCGCGACAGCCGCCTGACCTCGATCGGCGGCGGCGCCGACGAGGTCATGCTGATGGTCCTGTGCAAGATGATGGGCACGTTGCCCGGCAGCAAAGGGAGTGCTTGATGATCACGCTCTATCACTGCGACGCCGCGCGCTCGTTTCGCCCGCTCTGGATGCTGGAGGAGATGGGGCTGGCCTACGAGCTGAAGATGCTGCCGTTCCCGCCGCGCGTGTTCGCCAAGGAATATCTTGCGGTCAATCCGCTGGGCACGATTCCCTTCATGGTCGACGGCGAAACGAGGATGACCGAATCCTCCGGCATCTGCCATTATCTCGGCATCAAATACGGCCCGACGCCGCTGATGGTCGGACCGGAGGATCCCGCCTATGGCGCCTTCCTGAACTGGATGTATTTCAGCGACGCCACGTTAACCTTTCCGCAGACGCTGGTGCTCCGATACACCCAGCTCGAGCCGGAGGAGCGCCGCAACCCGCAAGTCGCCACCGATTACGCAAAATGGTTCTTGGGCAGACTGCGCGCCGTTGAGGCAGCGACGGCGAATGCCGAAACATTGTGCGCAGGCCGCTTCACCGCCGCTGACATCGTCATCGGCTACGCGCTTCGCCTGGCGAGCAACATCGGCCTTGCCAAGGATTTTGGGCCAAATGTCGCAGCCTATTGGGCGCGCCTGCAGCAGCGCGACGGTTTCGAGCGCGCAGTTGCTGCGGAACAGAAGGCCGGCGCCGAGCAGAACGTTGCAGCGAGGCTGAGGGCGTAAGTTTCCCTCATTCCGGGGCGATGCGCAGCATCGAACTCCGGTGCGCCGTTGCGCACCTGAGAATCTCGAGGTTCCAGGCTCGGTCCTGCCGACCGCCTCGGAACGATGGCGCCTTTTCATGACAGCGCTATCCTATCGTGACAGCGCCCAAATTTCCGCTAAGGTGACCTCGTCCGCAGCGGCCAGAGAGCCGCGCGAGGAGGACCCCAATGGAAGATAAAGGTCGCGAATCCGACCATCTGATGCTGATCACGCCGGAGCGGGTATTTTATGCCGGGCTGCTCGGTCGGCCCCGCAAGCGGACCCCCGGCTGCTGCCATGTCTATGTGGCGGTGAAGGGCAGCCTGCATCTGACGATCGACGATGCTCATACGTCGGACGAGTTGATCGTGACCCTGCCGAACCAGCGGCACACCATTGCCAGCGACTACCGCACCGTGATCAGCGTGACGCTGGAGCCGGAAAGCATGCCGGATGGCGCGATCGAGGCGTTGGCCGAGCGGCTCCGGGGGCCGGACAAGGCCGCCTATGCGCGCAAGATCCTGGCCGCCTACACGCTGCTGCGCCAGCGCCGCTACGGCGACATCACCACTGCCGAGTTCGACGAGATGTGCTTTGGCGAGGCGCTGCCACGTCGTGTGCTCGACCCGCGCGTGATGCGTGCCGTCGCCCGCATCGGGCGTTTCTCCGGCGAGCCGGTGACGGCGGATACGTGTGCGGCGGAAGCGGGCCTCTCGGCATCGCGCTTCCTGCATCTGTTCAAGGAGGAGACCGGCATCTCCTTCCGCTCCTTCCGCGCCTGGAAGCGCGCGCGGCATCTGCTGCACTTCGCCAACCAGGACCTCAACCTCGCCCATCTCGCGCAGGACATCGGCTATCCCGACTCGACCCATTTCAGCCATTCGATCCGCCGCTTCTACGGCTTGAAGCCGCGCGCGATCTTCGTCGGCTCGCGCGACCTCGCGATCTATCGCAGCACCGAGACGGTGCGGCTGGCCGAGGCTTCGTAAGGTGGGTTACGCCATCGGCCAACTCACCCTATAAGCGCTCGCTTTTGCAGCTTCTCCGCGCAAGAAGAAGCATGTCGCGCGTCACATGATCGCAAGCGTTGAATTCTCAACCTGCGAGACATTACGGGCATGACCGACAAGGCCGTCATCACCTGCGCGCTGAACGGCGTGCTCACCGACCCGAAGCAGCACAACGTGCCGGTGACGCCCGAGCAGATGGCGCGCGAGGCCAAGGCTGCGTTCGACGCCGGCGCGTCCATCATGCATATCCATCTGCGCCAGCAGGCGCCGAACAAGGGGCATCTGCCGTCCTGGGAGGTCGCTGTCAGCAAGGAGATCCAGCAGGCGATCCGCGAAGCGTGCCCTGGCGTGATCATCAACCACACCTCGGGCGTGTCAGGGCCGAACTACTCAGGCGCGCTCGACTGCATCCGCGAGACCAGGCCGGAGATCGCCGCCTGCAACGCCGGCTCGCTGAACTACCTGAAAGTAAAGGCCGACAACACCTGGGCCTGGCCGCCGATGATGTTCGACAATGCCGTCGAGAAGGTGAAGGACTATCTCGACGTCATGAACGCGGTCGGCACCATCCCCGAGTTCGAGTGCTTCGATGTCGGTATCGTCCGCTGCGTCGGCATGTATCGCCAGGTCGGCATGTACAACGGCCCGCTCGAGTATAATTTCGTGATGGGTGTCGCCTCCGGCATGCCTGCTGATCCCGAGCTGCTGCCGATCCTGATCAAGCTCAAGCGCCCCGAGGCGAACTGGCAGGTCACCGCGATCGGCCGCGAGGAGATCTGGCCGCTGCACCAGCGCTGCGCGGAGCTCGGCGGTCATCTCCGCACGGGGCTGGAGGACACCTTCTATCTCGCCGACGGCACGAAGGTGACCTCGAACGGCCAGCTGATCGAGGCCGTCGCCGCCTGCGCAAGGCGAGCAGGCCGCGAGATCGCAAGCCCGGCTGAGGCGCGGAAGACCTTTGGGACGAATCGGTAAAGTATCGCCTCACCCGTCATTGCGAGCGAAGCGAAGCAATCCAGAGTCTCCGCGGAAGCAGTCTGGATTGCTTCGTCGCTTCGCTCCTCGCAATGACGAGCAGGATCAAGTCATGTCCATCCTCGAAAACACCATCTCCTCCGGCGGCGCCGCCTACCACGCCAACCGCGACGGCATGCTCGCGCTGATCGATCGCATGCGCGCGCTGGAAGAGCGCACACGGGCGGCGTCGGCCGCGGCCAAGGATCGCTTCCACAAGCGCGGACAATTGCTGCCGCGCGAACGCGTCGCCCTGGTGCTCGATCCCGGCGCGCCCTTCATCGAGCTGTCCACCCTCGCGGGCTACATGTTCGACGTGCCGGATTCGAACAAGAGCGTGCCCGGCGGCGGCGTCATTGCCGGCATCGGCTTCGTCTCGGGCATTCGCTGCATGGTCAGCGCCAGTGATTCCGGCATCGACGCCGGCGCGCTGCAACCTTACGGTCTCGACAAGACGCTGCGGGTGCAGGAGCTCGCGCTGGAGAACAAGCTGCCTTACGTGCAGCTCGTCGAAAGCGCCGGTGCCAATTTGCTGCGCTACCGTGTCGAGGATTTTGTCCGCGGCGGCAACATCTTTCGCAACCTGGCGCGCCTTTCCGCGGCCGGCCTGCCGGTCGTCACCGTCACGCACGGCTCGTCCACCGCCGGCGGCGCCTATCAGACCGGTCTCTCCGATTACATCGTCATGGTCCGCGGCCGCACCCGTGCGTTCCTCGCCGGACCGCCGCTGCTGAAGGCCGCAACCGGCGAGATCGCGACCGAGGAAGAGCTCGGTGGCGCCGAGATGCATACGCAGATCTCCGGCCTCGGCGATTACCTGGCCGAAGACGATCGCGACGCGCTGCGCATCGCGCGCGAGATCATGGCGGCGCTGGAATGGGAGCGGCCGGGCAGGGCGACGCCAGAATTCAAGCCGCCGCGCTACGACCAGGACGAGCTGCTCGGCATCATGCCGATGGACCACAAGCGCCCCGTGGACATGAAGCAGGTGATCGCGCGCATCGTCGATAATTCCGACTTCACCGAGATGGCGCCGAATTACGGGCCCGCCACGGTGTGCGGCCATGCCCGCATCGAAGGGCAGGCCATCGGCATCATCACCAACAATGGCCCGCTCGATCCCGCCGGCGCCAACAAGGCGACGCATTTCATCCAGGCCTGCTGTCAGACCCGCACACCGCTGCTCTACCTGAACAACACCACCGGCTATATGGTCGGCAAGGCCTACGAAGAGGCCGGCATGATAAAGCACGGCTCCAAGATGATTCAGGCAGTCACCTCGGCGACGGTGCCGCAGATCACCATCTATTGCGGTGCTTCCTTCGGGGCCGGCAATTACGGCATGTGTGGGCGCGGCTTCCATCCGCGCTTCTGCTTCTCGTGGCCGAATGCCAAGACGGCCGTGATGGGCGGCGAGCAGGCGGCCGAAACCATGGCGATCGTGACCGAAGCCGCCGCGGCGCGCCGCGGCAAGCCGATCGAGAGGGACAAGCTGGACGCCATGAAGGCGCAGATCGTCGGTGTGTTCGACGGCCAGATGGACGTGTTCTCCACCAGCGCACGCGTGCTCGACGACGGCGTGATCGACCCGCGCGACACCCGTGCGGTGCTGTCTGAAGTGCTCGCGATCTGCCGCGAGGGTGACGCACGGAATCCTCAGCGCATGCAGTTCTCGGTGGCCCGCCCATGAGGAACGGATCAGTGCAGCACCGGCCGTTCTTCAGGGTTCTGGTGGCCAATCGCGGCGAGATCGCACTGCGGGTGATGCGCAGCGCGCGCAAGCTGGGCCTCGGCGTTGTCGCGGTCTATTCGGACGTCGATCGCGATGCGCTCCATGTGAAGCACGCCGATCAGGCCGTGCGGATCGGCGAAGCGCTTCCGGCGCAATCCTATCTCAGCATTCCCGCGATCATCGGAGCCGCGAAAGCGAGCGGCGCGGATGCCGTGCATCCCGGCTACGGCTTCCTTGCCGAGAACGAGGAGTTCGCGCGCGCCTGCAAGGAGGTCGGTCTCGTCTTCATCGGCCCGTCGCCGCAGGCGATCGAGGCGATGGGCAACAAGGCCGGTGCCAAGGAGATCATGAAGAAGGCCGGCGTCCCCATCGTGCCCGGCTATCAGGGCGCAGACCAGGGCGACGAGGTGATGCTCGCGGAAGCCAGGAAAATCGGGTTTCCCGTGATGATCAAGGCGGTCGCCGGTGGCGGCGGGCGCGGCATGCGGTTCGTTGCCGATGCCGCCTCGTTTCCCGATGCGCTGCGCAGTGCGCGTTCCGAGGCGAAGGCCGCGTTCGGCGACCCGACCGTCATCCTCGAGCGTGCGATTCAGAACCCCCGCCATATCGAGATCCAGGTGTTCGGCGACAGCCACGGCAACGCCATCCATCTCGGCGAGCGCGACTGCTCGGTGCAGCGGCGGCACCAGAAGCTGATCGAGGAGGCGCCGTCGCCCGCAGTCACGCCCGAGCTGCGCGCGAGGATGGGAGAGGTCGCGGTCGCCGCGGTAAAGGCGCTGCGCTACGAAGGGGCGGGGACGCTGGAGTTCCTGCTCGACGAACGTGGCGAGTTCTACTTCATGGAGATGAACACGCGTCTCCAGGTGGAGCATCCCGTGACCGAGGCGGTCACCGGACTCGATCTCGTCGAGTTGCAGCTGCGCGTCGCGCGCGGCGAGCCGTTGCCGGTGAGGCAGCAGGACATCCGCTTCGAGGGTCATGCCATCGAGGTGCGGCTTTGCTCCGAGGATGCCGCGCAGGATTTCATGCCGCAGTCTGGCCGCATGGCGCGCTGGCAGGTGCCAGACGGCATCCGCGTCGAGCACGCGCTGCAGTCGGGCTCCGAAATCCCACCGTTCTACGATTCCATGATCGCCAAGATCATCAGCCATGGTGCGAGTCGCGAGGAGGCGAGGGGGCGGCTGATCGTCGGCCTGGAGCAGCTCACGGCGCTTGGCGTGACCACGAACCAGGCGTTCCTGATGTCGTGCCTGCGCCATCCCGAGTTTGCCGGGGGCGAGGCGACGACGGCGTTCATTGGTGCACATCGCGACGAGCTGATAGCGCCCTCCGCGAACGCCGCATTCGACGCTGCGCTGGCCGGGCTCCTGCTCTACGTCACAAATCCGCGCGCGCCTGCCTGGCAAAGTGGCCGCAGTCTGTCCGCAACGTTCCCGCTTCCAGCGAAACTCGAGATCGCCGGCCACATCCACGAGCTCGAAGTCACGCGCGAGCGCGATGGCAGCTACGCCGTCGCCATCGGCGGCCGTCGGGACAGGTTCGAGATCGTGCAGCTCGATGCCGATGCCATCCGTTTTCGCCATGACGGCGTGATGGACAGCGCAAAATTCCTGCGCGATGGCGACCGGCTCTACCTCCAGCATCGCGGCATCCCGCTTGCGGTCATCGATCTCACGCTGGCCGCACCCAAGGCTGCAGCGGGCAATGGCGGCGACGGCAAGGTCCGCGCCGCCATGAATGGCCGCGTTGTCGCCGTCCTGGTCGAGCCGGGCGATCGCGTCACCGCGGGCCAACCGGTGCTGACGCTGGAAGCGATGAAGATGGAGCACGTCCACAAGGCCGGCCGCGACGGCATCATCGCGGCGATCGACGTCACCGAAGGCGAGCAGGTGACCACCGGAAGGATCGTGGCGGAGATCGAGGCGTAGTCTCCTGTCCTGGAGGCGCGAGCCGGGACACATGGCTCCGATGCCATCCTGGGTCTTCGCCTTCGCGGGGACACGAGCCCTATGCCGGTCGCCCCGTCCCTTCATTGAGCAAGCACGCCACCTGGTGCACGTCGCCAGCGTCCACCAGCGCCGGCCGCTCCGTCCTGCAGCGTTCCATCGCAAACCGGCAGCGCGTGTGAAACGCACAGCCCGAAGGCGGGTTGACCGGGCTCGGCACGTCGCCGTCGACGAGTGGCGCGAGCTTTTTGGCCAGCGGGTTGGCGACTGGCACCGACGCGAGCAGGGCCTGCGTATAGGGATGACGGGGATTGCGGAACAGCTCGTCCTTTCCGGCGATCTCGACGATCCGCCCGAGATACATCACCGCGACGCGGTGGCTGATATGGGCGACCACGGCGAGATCGTGGGCGATGAAGAGGTAGGAGAAGTCGTGCTGACGTTGCAGGTCGATCAGGAGATTGATCACCTGCGCCTGGATCGAGACGTCGAGCGCGGACACCGGCTCGTCGCAGACGATCAGGCGCGGTCCCAGCGCCAGGGCCCGTGCAATGCAGATGCGCTGGCGCTGGCCACCGGAGAATTGATGCGGGAAGTTGCGCATTTGGTCGGGCCGCAGGCCCACCTGCTCGAATAGCTGTGCGACGCGCGCCTCCAGCGCCTTGCCGCTTGCAAGACCATGCACGGCGACGGGTTCGCCAACGATGTCGCCCGCAGTCATGCGCGGGTTAAGTGACGCAAACGGGTCCTGGAAGACGATCTGCATCGAACGGCGGTGCGGGCGCAGCGCCGTCTTCGACAGATGCGTGATGTCCTCGCCGTCGAGGCGGATCTGCCCTGAGGTCGGCTCGACCAGCCGCAGCACGCTCCGCGCCACCGTGGACTTGCCGCAGCCGGATTCGCCGACGAGGCCGAGCGTCTCGCCGGTCCCTAGCGCGAACGAGACGCCGTCGACCGCATGCACGGTGCCGACTTGCCGGCGCAACACGCCGGCGCGCACCGGGTAGTGCTTTTTGAGGTCGGTGACTTCGAGCAGCGCCTCGGTCATGCCACCTCCGCGACTTCTTCCGCGCGCCAGCAGGCCGCGAGATGGCCGCCGCCCCAGTCAGCCAGCGGCGGATATTCGGCCTCGCAGCGTTTGATGGCGAGCTTGCAGCGCGGCGCGAAGGCGCAGCCCTTGGGCAGCCGCACCAGCGAGGGCACCGTGCCGGGGATTTCGTTCAGCCGCGCCTGCGCAGGAACACCGGATGCCGGGACGGCTGGGATCGAGGCCATCAGCCCGCGCGTATAGGGATGCTTTGGTGACGCGAACAGCGCCTCGACGCTGGCTTCCTCGACCTTTCGCCCCGCATACATCACGATCACGCGCTGCGCGGTCTGTGCGACGACGCCGAGATCGTGCGTGATCAGCACGAGGCCGGTGCCGAGCTCTTTCTGGAGATCGAGGATCAGCGCCAGGATCTGCGCCTGGATGGTGACGTCGAGCGCGGTGGTCGGCTCGTCCGCGATCAGCAGTGCCGGCCGGCACGCCAGTGCCATCGCGATCATCGCACGCTGGCGCATACCGCCGGACAGCTGATGCGGATATTCCCGCGCGCGCCGCGCCGGCTCTGGAATGCGCACCAGCCTCAGCATCTCGACCGCGATATTCTGCGCCTCCTTCGACGTGATGTCCCGGTGCAGCTGCACCGCCTCGACGATCTGGTCGCCGATCCGCATCACCGGATTGAGCGAGGTCATCGGCTCCTGGAAGATCATGGAGATGCGGTTGCCCCTGACCGCGCGCATCCGCGCTTCATCCAGCGACAGCAGCTCGGTGCCTTCGAGCGTGACGGAGCCGCCGACGATGCGGCCAGGCGGATCGGGCACGAGCCGCATCAAGGAGAGTGCGGTGACGCTCTTGCCGCAGCCGGATTCGCCGACGATCGCCAGCGTCTCGCCGCGCTTCACGCTGAACGAGAGGTCGTCGACGGCCTTGAACAGGCCGGAATTGGTGAAGAACACCGTCTTCAGGTTCCTCACGTCGAGCACGAGATCGGATTTGTCCGCCATCAGCCGCGCTGCCTCGGATCCAGGATGTCGCGCAGGGCGTCGCCGAACAGGTTGGCGCCGAACACGGCGAGGCTGATCGCGATGCCCGGGAAGATCACGAGCCACGGCGCGGTACGGACATATTCGGCGGCCGATTCCGACAGCATGCGCCCCCATGACGGATAAGGCTCGGGAATGCCGAGGCCCAGGAAGGACAGCGAGGCTTCGGTGAGGATGGTCGAGCCGAGCTGCGCGGTCGCCAGCACGATCAGCGGCGCCAGCGTGTTCGGCAGCACGTGGCGCAGCGCGATCCGCATCTCGCTCATGCCGATCGATTTGGCGGCTTCCACGAATGGCTGCTCGCGAAGCGCCAGCGTATTGGCACGGATCACGCGCGCGACCGTCGGGATCAGCGGAATGGCGATGGCGATGATCACATTGGGCAGCGAGGGGCCGAGCGCCGCCGTCATCACCAGGGCCAGCACCAGCAGCGGCAGCGCCTGGAGAACGTCGGAGACGCGCTGGAATACGAGATCGACCCAGCCGGAGAGATAGCCGGAGGTGAGACCGACGATCACGCCGATGGTGCCGCCGAGCGCGGTCGAGCCAAGGCCGACCGCAAGCGAGATCCGCGCCCCGTGGATGATGCGGCTGAACACGTCCCGGCCGAAAGAATCGGTGCCCATCCAGTGTGCCAGGCTCGGGCGGGCGAGCGCGCGGGCGGAATCGACCGTCAGCGGATCATAGCGCGCAATGAAGTCGGCGAAGGCTGCCGTCAGCACGAACACCGTCATGATGACGAGCCCGGCCGCGCCCAGCACATGCCGTTGCGCCATGTACAGGACGCGCCGCCAGCCACCGGTCGCATATGCGCCGGCCCGCCTCAGTTCAACGTCGAAGTCGATCGCGGCCATGTGGGCCTCCGCAGGGAGATGCACCTCTCCCCATCGGGAAGAGGTGGAGCACCGCTGTCGCGTCTGGTTGTTTCCACCTCATGCGACTAGTCCGTGTACCTGATGCGCGGGTCGAATACCGCGTAGAGCATGTCGACGGTGAAATTCGCGAACACCACCACGACCGCGATGAACATCACGAGGTTCTGCACGATCGGATAGTCGCGCCAGCGGATCGCCTCGACCAGGAAACGCGCGACGCCGGGAATGTTGAACACGGTCTCGGTGACGATCAGGCCGCCTATCAGGAACGCCGCCTCGATGCCGATCACGGTGATCACGGGCAGGATCGCGTTCTTCAGCGCGTGATGATAGTTCACCGCGGCGTCGGAGGCGCCCTTGGCGCGGGCGGTGCGGATATAGTCCTGCCGCAGCACCTCCAGCATCGAGGAGCGGGTGATGCGCATGGTCAGTGCGGCGCTGCGGAAACCGACGGCGGCGGCCGGCACGGCGTAGGTTGTGAATGCCTCAAGCCAGGTCTTCGGATTCGGATTGAAGATCGGCATCTGGCCGAACATCGCCACCGACGCAGTGAGGATCAGAAGGCCGAGCCAGAACGAGGGCAGCGACAATCCGCTGAGGCTGACGACGCGAAGCGCGTAGTCGAGCTTTGTGCCCTGCTTCACCGCGCTGATGACGCCGAGCGGAATGCCGATCGATGCCGAGAACAAAAGCGCGAGGCCGGCGAGCCGCGCCGTGATCGGTATCCGCGGCAGGATCTCCTGCAGCGCAGGCTTCTCCGAGACATAGGAGTAGCCGAGATCGCCGCGCAGCAAGCCACCGATCCACTGCAGATATTGCGCAATCAATGGCTGGTCGATGCCGAGCTGCTTCTCGAGATCAGCCTTGTCGGCCGGATCGACGTAGCCGGCGGCGGCGAACAGGATATCGACGATGTTGCCGGGGACGATGCGCAGCAGGAAGAAGATGACGATCGAGATCCCGAACAGGGTCACGAGCATCAGGAACAGGCGCCGCACCAGATAGGCAAACATGCATCGCCCTCCGCGAGCCGCTAGTCGTCAGCCTGGCCTGCTACTTGTCGAGCCACACATCCTCATAGCGGAAGCCGTTGTAGGAACTGTTCGACATGATCGTGACGCCCTTGACATAGGGCTGCCAGCAGGTGCCGGCCCGTGCATGGAAGATGATCGGGCGGGCGACATCTTCCTGCAGCTTCTTGTCGATATCCCACACCAATGGCTTGCGCTTGCTGGCGTCGGTCTCCTGCGACTGCACGTCGAACAGCTTCTCGATCTCCTTGTTGCAGTAGTTGGTATAGTTCCGTTCCGAACCGCAGGAATAGTTCTCGTAGAACGACTGGTCCGGATCGTCGACGGAATTGCCGGTCAGATTGAGGCCGAGCATGTAGTCCTTGCGCGCGACCTTCGGAAACCAGTTGGCGGTTTCCACGACGTCGAGCTCGCCGTCGATATAGATGGTCTTGAGCTGGTCGATGAGGATCACGGCTGGGTCGCGATACTCCGCGATATTCCGTGTCGAGACCTTCACCGCGAGATGCTTGTCCGGGCCATAGCCCGCCTTCTGCATCAGCTTCTTCGCCTGCTCCCGGTTGGCGTTGATGTCCCGGCCATACCCTGGAATGGTCTCCAGCTTGTCCTTGGGCATGCCCCAGATGCCTTGAGGTGGCGGCAGCATGGTGCCGCCGATGTCGGCCTGGCCTTCGAACAGGATGTCGACGAACGCCTTGCGGTCGAGTGCAAGCGCCATCGCCCGGCGGATGTCGATATTGTCGAACGGCGGCGAGGTCGAATTGACGATGATGTTGGTCGAGACGTTGGTCGGCTCGACGGCGCAGACCGCGTTCGGCGCCTGCGACTTGATGTCCTTCAGGAGCGGGATCGTGATATGCGTCGGAAAGGTCATGTCGAACTTGCCGGCAACGAACGCCAGGATCGCGGTCGAGCGGTTGGTGATGATGGTGTACTCGATGCCGTCGAGATAGGGCAGGCCCTTCTTCCAGTAGTCCGGATTTCGCGTGAGCTTGATCGATTCGTTGGCCTTGAACTCGACGAACTTGAACGGTCCGGTCCCGATCGGATGGGTGCGCATGTCCGCCGGCGAGACGTGACAGGGATAGACCGGCGTGTAGCCGGAGGCCAGCATCGCCAGCAGGGAGGGCTGCGGCCGCTTCAGATCGAAGGTGACCTCGAACTCGCCATTCGTCGTGACCTCGTTGACCTCGCTGTACCAGGCCTTGCGCGGATTCTGCCGCAGCTTCTGCTGCGATTTGCCCATCAGCAGGTCGAAGCTGCACTTGACGTCGGCCGATGTGAACGGCTTGCCGTCGTGCCATTTCACGCCCTGGCGGAGCTTGAACGTCAGCTTCTTGTTGTCGCTGCTCCAGGACCAGCTTTCGGCCAGCTCAGGCCTGAGAGTATCCGGGCTGTTCTGCGCGATGTGCTGATCGTAGATGACGAGATTGTTGAACACGCCCATGAACGGCACGTTGACCGAATAGGTCGCGCCCTCGAGAATTGACGCGTTGGCCGGACTGTCACGGTGGTACATCCGCAGGGTTCCGCCCTGCTTGGGCTCGCCGGCGAGCGTGGCGGTTGAGGCCGTCAGCACAGATAGCGCCGCCATTGCGGCGAGCGCCCACACGCTCCGCATGCTCATCCTCCCTGGACCTCGGCCTTTTGCGGCCCGTTTGCCAGACGATAGCACGCAAGCCGACGGAGGCAACCGCTAACGCCACATGCCGCCTCGACAATTCGGATGACGGAAGGCTGCGGGGCTTACACTTTCACAATGCGAGAGTGCAGGTGCGAACGGTTCCTGCGCGGGTGTCGGTCTCGGCTGCCGCAACAAGCGCCACCGTGGTCTCGGACAAGCGCGCCTCAAGCGCTTGCGCTTGCCCGGGACGACAGCGGATTTTGTGGCGCTTGCCGGTGCGCGCTATCCAGCACAGCCCTCACACGATCCGCGACGCCTTGGTCCCCCAGTACCGGTCCCGCAGCAGCCGCTTGTACAGCTTCCCCGTCGGCAGCCGCGGCAACTCCTTCTCGAAATCGACCGAGCGCGGCACCTTCTGCCGCGACAGCGATTTTGCGCAGAACGCGATCAGCTCTTCGGCGAGAGCCGGTCCCGGCACCACGCCCGGCATCGGCTGCACCACGGCCTTCACCTCTTCGCCGAGATCGGCATTGGGCACACCGAAAACGGCGGCATCGGCAACCTTCGGATGAGTGATCAGGAGGTTCTCGCATTCCTGCGGATAGATGTTCACCCCGCCGGAGATGATCATGAAGGTCGCGCGGTCGGTCAGGTACAGGAAGCGGTCGGCGTCGACATAGCCGACGTCGCCGACCGTGCTCATGCTGCCGTCGGGCGAGCGCGCTTCCCTGGTCTTCTCCGGATCGTTGAAATATTCGAACGGCGTTGCCGTCTTGAACCAGACCTGGCCGGGTGTGCCGATCGGGCATTCCCGCATGTTCTCATCCAGGATGTGGAGATCGCCGAGCAGCACCTTGCCGACCGTGCCGCGATGGGCGAGCCATTCCTCGCTGTTGCAGGCGGTGAAGCCGAGGCCTTCGGTCGCGCCGTAATATTCGTGGATGATCGGTCCCCACCATTTGATCATGTCGTCCTTGACCAGGGCCGGGCAGGGCGCGGCGGCATGGATCGCGATCTCCAGCGACGACAGGTCGTAGCGATTGCGCACCTCCGCCGGCAACTTCAGCATGCGCGAAAACATCGTCGGCACCAGTTGCGTGTGGGTGATGCCCCATTGCTCCACGAGCTGGAGGTAACGCTCTGGATCGAAACTCTCCATGATGATCACGGTGCCGCCCATGCGGATCGTCAGGTTCACGGCAGCCTGCGGAGCGGAGTGATAGAGCGGTGCGGGCGACAGATAGACCATGCCTTCCCGGTAGTGCCAAAGCTTCGTCAGAAAATCGAACAGCGGCAGATTGTGCCTCGGCGGCTCCTCCGGCAGGGGCCGCAAGATGCCCTTCGGGCGCCCCGTCGTGCCGGACGAATAGAGCATGGCGGTACCGAGCCACTCGTCGGCGATCGGCGTCCTGGGCAGCTCGGCAGTCACCTCCGCAAGCCCGACGATACGTTCGCTCTCACCCGGGCCGTCGGCGACGATGCAGAGCTTGACGTCGGGACAGGCCTGGATCGCCTCGCGCGCGATGTCGAGCTTGGCCACGGAGGTGATCAGGATCTTCGACTGGCTGTTGACGAGGAGATAGGCGAGCTCGCCAGGCGTCAGGAAGGAGTTGATGCAGGTGTAGTAAAGCCCGGCGCGTTCTCCCGCGCCGCAGGCCTCCAGATAGCGCGAATTGTTCTCCATGAAGATCGAGTAGTGATCGAGCTGCTTCAAGCCGTGCTTGCGGAACAGATGCGCCAGCCGGTTGCTGCGTGCCTCGAGCTCGCGATAGGTGACCGCCTCGCCCGTCGCCGCCATGATGAATGCGGGCTGGAGCGGGCGAAGGCGGGCATGCGTACCAGTATACATCGATCCTCCGGCTTTCGATCAGGCGGCAAGAAGCAGGATTTCGCGCACGTCTGCAGGGCCATCGATCTTGCGTGGGTTGCGCGGAATCCAGTTCGTACGCATCGCCTGTTCGGCGATGGCGTCGAAATGCTCCGGCGACACACGCACGTCAGTGAGGCTGCGCGGCATGCCGAGCGAACGGATGAAGGCATCGAGCACATCGGCGGCGTCGTGGCCGGGATAGCCCATGGCGGCGGAAACGATCATTTGCCGCTCGGCGTTGTCGCGCGCATTCCAGCGCATCACCGCCGGAAGCATGATGCAGGACGTGTAGCCGTGCGGCACGTCGAAGGCCGCGCCCAGCACGTAGCCGATGCCGTGGCTCGCGCCCATGGGCACGCCGGCTGAAAGTGCGCCCATCGACAGCCAGGTGCCGATCTGCGCGTCCATCCGCGCATCGAGATCGGCAGGATCGGCCTTCACCCGCGGCAACGCATCGGCGAGCATGGCGAGGCCCTTCACCGCTTGCGCGTCGGCATAGGGATGCGTCTCGCGCGAGCAGATCGCTTCGACGCAATGATCGACGGCGCGGATGCCGGTGGACAGGAATAGCCATTCCGGCGTGTGCACGGTGATGGCGGGATCGAGAATGGTCGCGCGCGGCACAATGAGCGGATGCCGCAGCATCTGCTTCACATGCGTGTTGCGGTCGGTGACGCCCGCGATCGCGCTGAACTCGCCCCCGGCGATCGTGGTCGGCACGCTGATCTGCCGCACGCTTGGCGCGGTCATCTCGGGCGCGGTGCCCTTATGGACGCGGATGCGCTCGATGCCCTCGACGTCGTCGATGCCGTTGGCAAGGCAGAGCTGCACCGCCTTGGCACCGTCGGTGATCGAGCCGCCGCCCACGGTCACGATGAGGTCGGCGCCTGCCTCGCGCGCCGCTTGGGTCGCCGCGATCACCGCCTCGCGCGGCGTATGTGCCGGCATGGCATCGAAAACTCCGGCGCAGTGCGAGCCAAGCGCCTCCTTGATCTTCGTGATCTCGTCGGTCTGTCGATTTAGCGTGCCCGAAACCATCAGGAACGCGCGGCGCGTTCCGAGCCGGTCCATCTGCGCGACGACGGCGCCGGCTGCAGGATAGCCGAACACGACCTCCTCGATCGCGCCGAAAACGACACGTCCCTGGTGCACGCCTGTCCTCCCCGGGCAATTCGTCTTGTTCTTGTGCCGGCAGCCTAGCCGAGTGGTCGCCGTCCGTCATGCGCGAAGGCGCTGGGGTGGCCTCTCTGCTCCCTTGCTTACTGGGGGATCGGCGGGGAAAAGGGCCTTGTCAACCCGCCACCCGCCAAGGCGCTCTTCCAAGCCTCGCGCGCGGCACGGGTCTTGAAGAGTTCATCATCGCAACACATCTTGTGTCGCCCGCGGGTAGGCCGGTACCCTGCTGTTTCTGCGGCTTTGATGCGAGGACCTGGGATGAGCGGACCTGACGGAAGCGAGCAGTTTGTGAAAAAGCACGATTTCGTTCAGCCTCGGCCCTACGCGATCGCGGGCTTTCTCGCCGTGGCATTCGCACTGGCCGGCTGCGACAAGCCGGCATCACAGGCGGCTGCCCCGCCGCCGGCGCAAGTGACCGTCGCCCCGCCGGTCAAGCGCACGGTCACCGATTGGGACGAGTTCACCGGCCGCTTCGAGGCGGTGGAGGAAGTGCAGGTGCGGCCGCGCGTCGGCGGCTTCGTCAACTCGGTCGAGTTCACGGACGGCGCCATCGTGCGCCAGGGCGATCTGCTCTACGTGATTGACCCGCGCCCGTTCGAGGCGGTGGCCACTCAGGCGGAGGGGCAGCTGTCGGATGCACGGGCCAAAGTGGAACTTGCCAAGCGCGAGCTCGACCGCGGCCTGAGCCTGGTGCAGACCAGCGCCGTCTCCGAGCAAGTGGTCGATCAGCGCCGCCAAGCCTTGCAGGCCGCGCATGCGGCCGAGATGCAGGCCGAAGGCGCGCTGAAAGCCGCCAAGCTCAACATCGAGTTCACGCACGTCACAGCGCCGCTGACCGGCCGCGTCAGCCGCCACCTCGTCAGCCCCGGCAATCTCGTGCAGGGGAGCGATACCGGCACTTCGACGCTGCTGACCTCGATCGTCGCGCTCGACCCGATCTACATCTATTTCGATATGGATGAGGCAACGTTCATCAAATACAGCAAGCTGTGGTTCGAAGGCCGTCGCCCGAGCTCGCGCGACACGGCAAACCCGGTGCAGGTGTCTCTCGCCGGCGAGACCAAGCCGTCTCACGAAGGCACCATCAACTTCCTCGACAATCGCCTCGACGTCTCCACAGGAACGCTGCGCAGCCGCGCGGTGGTCAAGAACACCGATTTGTCGATCCTGCCCGGCCAGTTCGGCCGTGTCCGCTTGATCGCCAGCGCACCCTATGAGGCGCTGTTGATTCCGGACGCCGCTGTTGCAACCGACCAGTCCCGCAAGATCGTTTTCGTGGTGAAGCCCGACGACACCGTCGAGGCGCGCCCGGTAGTGCTCGGGCCGCTCGACGAGGGCCTGCGCGTGATCCGCGAAGGGTTGAAGGCAGAGGACCGCGTCATCGTCAACGGCATCCAGCGCGCCCGTGTCGGCGCCAAGGTCGCCCCGCAGACCGCTCAAGCGCCGGCCGGTGGCAAGTCATGAACCTCGGCCGCCTCTCCATCAACCAGCCCATTCTGGCGATGGTGCTGTCGATCGTGCTTCTGATCGTCGGCGCACTCGCTTACACGACGCTGCCCGTCTCCGAATATCCGCAAGTGGTGCCGCCGACCGTCGTCGTCACCACGCAATATCCCGGCGCCTCCGCGCAGACCGTGTCGGACACGGTGGCAGCTCCGATCGAGCAGGAGATCAACGGCGTCGAGGACATGCTGTATCTCTACAGCCAGGCCACCTCGAACGGCCAGCTCACCATCACCGTCACCTTCAAGCTCGGCACCGATCTCGACAAGGCCCAGGTGCTGGTGCAGAATCGCGTCGCCATCGCGCAGCCGCGACTGCCCGAGGAGGTCCAGCGCAACGGCGTCACCACGCGCAAGAACTCGCCCGACATCCTGATGGTCGTGTTCATGCTGTCGCCCGACGACACGTTCGACCAGCTCTACATCTCCAACTACGCGCTGCTCCAGGTCCGCGACCAGCTGTTGCGCATCGACGGCGTCGGTGACATCCAGATCTTCGGTGCCCGCGACTATTCGATGCGGCTGTGGCTCGATCCTGACCGAATCGCCAATCTCGGCCTGACCTCGACCGAGGTGCTGGCGGCGATCCGCGCCCAGAACGTGCAGATCGCGGGCGGACAGATCGCCGAGCCGCCGATCGTCGACCGCGCCTTCCAGCCGAACCTCGTTTTTACGGGGCGGCTGAAGGACCAGAAGCAGTTCGAGGACATCCTGATCAAGGCCGGCTCCGACGGCCGCACGGTGCGCCTGCGCGACGTCGCCCGCATCGAGCTCGGGGCGCTGGCCTATTCCACCAACAGTTTCCTGCTGCGCAAATCGGCCGTTGCCATGCTGGTGACGCAACGGCCCGGATCGAACGCGCTCGCGACGGCAAAGAACATCTCCGACACCATGACGAAGCTCAAGGAGAGCTTTCCGAAAGGCCTCGACTACAACATCGGCTACAATCCCACCGAGTTCATCGCGCAGTCCGTCCACGAGCTGATCAAGACCATCTACGAAGCGATGCTGCTCGTGGTCGTCGTGGTGCTGGTATTCCTGCAGGGATGGCGGCCCGCGATCATTCCGATCATCGCGATCCCGGTGTCGCTGGTCGGCACCTTCGCGGTGATGGCGGCGCTCGGATTCTCCATCAACAATCTGACCTTGTTCGGACTCGTCCTCGCCGTCGGCATCGTGGTCGATGACGCCATCGTCGTGGTCGAGAACGTCGAGCGCCATCTCGAGCACGGCCTCAGTCGTCGCGATGCCGCGCTGAAGACGATGGAAGAGGTCGGCGGCGCGCTGGTCTCGATCGCCCTGGTGCTGTGTGCGGTGTTCGTCCCGACCGCGTTCCTGGGCGGCATCTCCGGGCAGTTCTTTCAGCAGTTCGCCGTCACCATTGCCGTTGCGACCGCGATCTCGTGCTTCTGCTCGTTGACGCTGTCTCCCGCGCTGGCCTCGCAGATCCTCACGCCGCACGAAGAGAAGCGGCCGCCGGCCACCTGGAATGTCATCGCGCGCGGATGGAACGCCTTTACCGGCGTGTTCAACCGCATATTCGACCGTCTGGCGCATGGCTATGCCAGTCTCGCCAATTTCGTGATCCGTCACTCCGTCGCGATGCTCCTGATCTACGTCGTGCTGATCGGCAGCGCCGGCTGGCTGATCGTGACCACGCCGCAGGGGTTCATCCCGGCGCAGGATCGCGGCTACGTCATCATATCCGTGCAGTTGCCGGGCGCGGCGTCGCTGGCGCGCACCACCGAGGTCGTGCGCGAGATCGAGCGGATCTCATTGGATACGCCGGGCATCGTCCGCGTCGCAGCCTTTGCCGGCTTCTCCGGCGCCACGCGCACGCAGGCGGGCAATGCCGCGGCGCTATTCCCCGTGTTCGACGAGCCCGAGGCGCGGATCAAGAAGGGATTGACCGCCAACGCGATCACGGCCGAGTTGCGCAAGCGGCTGTCCGCGATTCAAGGTGCATTCATCATCGTGATTCCGCCGCCGGCCGTGCCCGGCATCGGCACCGGCGGCGGCTTCACCATCCGCGTCCAGGACCGCCAGGGTCGCGGGCCCGAAATGCTCGCGGCCGCGACCGACGAGCTGGTTGCTGCTGCGCGCAAGGCGCCGACGCTGACCTCGGTGTTCTCGCCGTTCACGGCCAACACGCCGCAGCTCTTCGTCGACATCGACCGCACCAAGGCGCAGAAGCTGGGCGTGCCCATCTCCAACATCAACGACACGATCCAAACCTATTTCGGATCGACCTATGTCAACGACTTCAACCTGTTCGGCCGCACCTACCACGTCACGGCGCAGGCCGATTTCCCGTTCCGAAAGGAACCGAGCGACCTTGCGCGCCTGCGCACGCGCAACGCCTCCGGCGACATGGTGATGCTCGGCAGCGTGGTCGAGTTCAAGGACGTCTCCGGCCCCGACCGCGTCGCACGCTATAATCTCTATGCCGCGTCCGAGCTTCAGGGCGAGCCGGCGCCGGGGACAAGCTCGACCACCGCGCTGAACACCATCAAGCAGCTCGCGAACGACACCTTGCCGAGCGGCTTCACCTTCGAATGGACCGACCTATCCTATCAACAGGTGACCGGCGGCAATGCCGGCCTCTACGTGTTCCCGATCTGCGTGCTGTTCGTCTATCTCGTGCTCGCAGCGCAATATGGCAGCTGGACGCTTCCGTTCGCGGTGATCCTGATCGTGCCGATGTGCCTGTTGGCTGCCACCATCGGCGTGCGCATCGTGGGCCAGGACGTCAATATCCTCACCCAGATCGGCTTTGTCGTGCTGGTGGGGCTGGCGGCGAAGAACGCGATCCTGATCGTCGAGTTCGCGCGCGACATCGAGAACGAGGGCAAGCCGCGGCTCGAGGCCGTGATCGAGGCCTGCCGCCTGCGCCTGCGGCCGATCCTGATGACGTCGTTCGCCTTCATCCTCGGCGTGCTGCCGCTGGTGATCTCCAGCGGCTCCGGCTCGGAGATGCGGCAGGCCGTGGGCGTTGCCGTGTTCTTCGGCATGATCGGCGTCACCCTGTTCGGGCTTCTGTTCACGCCGATCTTCTACGTGGTGGTGCGGAACCTCGCAGAGGGACGGCGCGACAAGAAGCCGGAGATGGTGGCCTGATCACTGTGGCCGCCGGCGTGTCCGCACCTTCGGTGTCGTCCCCGCCTAGTGCGCAATCGCGCACGGGGCGCGGGGACCTATAACCACAGGGAGGAGTTCGGGGCGACGCTGGCAACTCCGAGTCTTCGTCAAACCTCTTTCTGTGGTTACGGGTCCCGGATCTACGCGCGCTTGTCCGGAACGACACCGGTTGTCTAGCGCACCCCACCCATACTAACGACCAACGTGAAATGGATGGGCACGCGCGGGGTTCTTCACTAGTATCCGCGCGATTTCACAACAGAAGACTGCTGGGAGTTAACATATGAAATCAGTCCTTTTGGCCGCTGCCGCCTCTGCCGTATTGCTCACCGCGCCGGCCTCCGCGCAAGGCGTCAAGATCGGCATCCTCAACGATCAGTCCGGCGTCTATGCCGACTACGGCGGCAAATGGTCGGTCGAGGCGGCCAGGATGGCGATCGAGGATTTCGGCGGCGAGGTACTGGGCCAGAAGATCGAGCTCATCACCGCCGACCACCAGAACAAGCCGGATCTCGCCAGCTCGATCGCACGGCGCTGGTACGACGTCGAGAACGTCGACATGATCACGGAGCTGACGACCTCCTCGGTTGCGCTCGCGATCCACGAGCTTTCCAAGGAAAAGAAGAAGATCGACATCGTCGTCGGCGCCGCAACCTCGCGCCTCACCGGCGACGCCTGCCAGCCCTACGGCTTCCACTGGGCCTACGACACCCATGCGCTCGGCGTCGGCACCGGCGGCGCACTGACCAAGGCTGGCGGCGACACCTGGTTCTTCCTCACCGCGGATTACGCCTTCGGCTATGCGCTGGAGAAGGACACCAGCGAGATCGTCACGGCCAATGGCGGCAAGGTAGTCGGCTCGGTTCGCGTGCCGCTCAACTCCTCGGACTTCTCCTCCTTCCTGCTCCAGGCGCAGAGCTCGAAGGCGAAGATCGTGGGCCTCGCCAATGCCGGCCTCGACACCACCAACTCGATCAAGCAGGCGTCCGAGTTCGGCATCGTCTCCGGCGGCCAGAAGCTCGCGGGGCTCTTGATGACGCTCGCCGAAGTCAACGGGCTCGGTCTCCAGGCAGCGCAAGGCCTGGTGCTCACCGAAGGCTATTACTGGGATCTCAACGACAAGACGCGCAATCTCGGCGAACGCTTCCTCAAGCGCACCGGCCGGATGCCGAGCATGATCCATGCGGGCACCTATTCGGCGACGCTGAGCTACTTGAAGGCCGTCAAGGCCGCCGGCACCAAGGATCCGGATGCCGTCGCCAAGAAGCTGAAGGAGCTGCCGGTCAACGACGATTTCGCGCAAGGCGGCAAGGTGCTCGAGAACGGCCGCATGGTCCACGACATGTATCTGTTCGAGGTCAAGAAGCCGTCGGAGTCGAAGAAGCCGTGGGACTATTACAAGCTGCTCGCCACCGTCCCCGGCGACAAGGCCTTCTTCACGGCCAAGGAAAGCGGCTGCCCGCTGACGAAGTGACGCGTAGCGTCATTCCGGGGCGATGCCAAGCATCGAACTCAGGTGCGCAATTGCGCACCTGAGAATCTCGAGATTCCGGGTTCGGCGCTGGCGCGCCACCCCGGAATGACCGCTCGCAACCATCCTCACACCATCCGCAACACCACAGCTCCCAGCGTTCCTGCCCACAATGCCATGGCGGCGATGCTCTGGATCGCGAAACCCATACCGCGCTTGGCCGCAGCCTTCGAATAGCCGACGAAATAGACGATGCGGCCGATGATCCAGACCACGCCGATCCCCGCCGCGATGGCGTCGCTGATATAGATCGCGAACAGCCACAGCGCTGGGAGGAAGATCGGCATCCATTCCAATGTGTTCATCTGGATGCGGAAGGCGCGCTCGAAATCCGGATGGCCCGACATCGCGGGCACCTTGACGCCGGTCTTGGTACGCGAGCGCGATACGTTGATGGCAGTGAAGAAATAAAAGGCGATCGCCAGCAGCGTGACGAGGGCGGTGAGATGATGCATCGCTAGTCCCTTCGAAGAGGTCGCGCTTCAATAGCCTGTCAGCTCGAGATAGCCAACGCCGTCATGCGAGCCGGCAAAGCTGATCGGTCCTTCCCAATAGGAGAAGCCGGTCCCCATCCAGGCCTTGGAATTGAGCGGCTTGCAAGCAATCGAGAACGATCGCGAGGGGATTGCGATGTGCCACTCCACCGGCAACTTGCGTCCCGCGACGTCTGCGGTTGCCTTCGGCGTCATCTGGATGTCGCCTCCCGCGATCATCTGCGTCTCGCCAGTGGCGCTGATCCAGTTGCCGAACGGATAATGCTTGCCGTCCTTCTGCCGCAGTCGGTACAGCATCAGCTTGTCGCCGGATGCGAGATGCAGTGAGAGCCAGTCCCAGCCGGTCTGGTCGGTATCGAGCGGCTGGCTGCTCCATTCCCTGTCCATCCAGGCCTGGCCGGTGACATCGACGGATTTGGCATCGATCGTGAGATTGCCGCGCGCGCGATAGAACGGCTGGCTGTAATAGTAGGATGCCTGTCCGCGTTCCGACTTGCGGCTGTAGCCGCCGTTGCCCTGCAACACCACCGGCCGGTCCGCCTCCAGCGTCAGCGCATAGCCGAAATCGGTGCCGGACGCCTTCAGTGTCAGTGGTGCCAATGTGCGATCATCGGTGCGTTCAGAGCCCTTCATCTCCCAGTCGTCGATCCAGGCATCGAGCGGCTTGGCCGTCACGCCGGCCTGCCCCACGCCGCCGCGCGAAAACGTTTCGCTGAAGCGGTGGGTGTCGGCGCGCGTCACCGCGGCATGCGCCATCCACACCTGCTGATCGGCCCAGCCGTCGCCTTGCGGACCCGGCTGCGCGGCCTGGCGGAACAGCGTCCATTGCAGGCCGCAAGCCGCGCCGCTGCCATCGACGAGGTTAGCCGTGAGATACCACCACTCGATGCGAAACCCCGGATGCGGTCCGTGATCGGCGGGGAAGGTGAAGCTCCTTCCCGGCGTGACCTTCGCAAAGCCGTCGGCGGTCTCGCCGAGCCCGGCATAGCCCTGCGCGCCGGCGCGCCGCGCGAAGACCAGCGCGGCGATGCTGGCGGCGAAGGCGCGCCGCGAGATCCGGTCAACGCTCATTGGCAAACACCTTGACGAGAGTCGCCGGCTGCATCCGCGCCAGCCGTACCACCGGCAGCAGCGCCGCAAGCAGCGAAGCAAACAGCGCCACCGCCACGAGCTCAATCAATTGCAGCGGAAACACGTGGAACGGCAGCCGCCAGCCGAATGCCTTCACATTGACGATCGCAATCAGGCACCACGCCACCAGGAGGCCGAGCGGCACCGCCAGCACGGACGTGAACAGTGCGACCGAAAGCGTCTTGGTCAGCTCGATCGCGGCAAGGCGCGGCCGCGTGATGCCGATCGCCCACAGCGGCGCGAGCTGCGGCAGGCGGGAATTCGCCAGCGTCAGCAGGCTCGTGAGAAGCGCGACGCCGGCGACGCCGAGCGTGAAGGCGTTCAGCGCCGAGGTGACCGCGAAGGTGCGCCTGAAGATGCGGATCGATTCCGCCTTCACCGTCGCCTGGTCGGCGACGCTGCGGTCGTCGAGCGCAAACTGCTTCTCCAAGGCCACGATCAGATCGGGGATATTTTCTCTTGCGACCATCAGGCCGATCCGCGTCTGCGGCGTCTGCGGGAACTGCCGCAGCAGCGCCGCGACGTTCACGGTCAGCTGCCCCTTGGGGTTGCCGTAGTCGGCATAGATGCCGACGATGTCGAGCTCCCAGGTGCCGCCCGGCGCCGGCACTTCGATCACGTCGCCGAGGCGCACATTCAGCCGGCGGCTCAACTGCTCGCTGATGAAGGCGGCATTGCCCGGCACCAGCCGGGTCCAGGCGCGCGGCGCGGCTTGCAGCAGCGGCCAGCGCTCGCGATAGAGCGCGTGATCAGGCAGGCCCAGCAGCTCCACCGGCTGGCCTTGAATCTGCGTTTCCGCACGTCCGCCCGGAAGGATTGCCTGAACATCGCTGCGCTCCTTCAGCCAGTTGCGGATCGCCGTGCCCTGCGCATTGTCGGACGCGCTGATGTAGACGTCGGCCGCAAGCCGCCCGTCGAGCCAGCCGATGAAGGTGCGGCTGAAGGTCTCCACCATGGTCGAGACGCCGACATTGACGGCGAGCGCGAGCAGCAGCGCCATCAGCGCGAGCGACAATCCGGAAAGCTGTTGCCGGCTGTCCGCCCAGAACCACAGCGCAAGCGGGCCACGCGCGACGCGCTGGCCGGCGAGCAGGATGATGTCGAGCAAGGCCGGCAGGATCAGTGCCGCACCTAGCATCAGCGCCGCCAGCACGCCAAAGCCCGCGATCAGCGATTGTCCGTAGTGCAGCAACAGCAGCGCGACCGCGAACACGGCGCAGGCCGCGCAGCTCTGCAGGACCAGCCAGCGGCGTTGCCGCTGTTGCCAGGCGCGCGGCTGGGCGGTTGCCAGCACCGGCATCCTGATCGCCTTGACCAGGCTCGTTGCGGCCGCCACCAGCGCGCCGGCGACGCTGATGCCGATGCCGGCGAGCCACCATTCGCCTCGCAGGCTGAGCTGCCCCGGGATCTGCGCGCCATAGAGCCCGCGCAGCGAAGCGGCGACGTCGGGCAGCAGGGCGGCCGCGATGAAATAGCCGCAAGCAAGCCCGATCAGCCCGGCGACCAGCGCCAGTGCCACCAGCTCGATCACCAGCACCGTGTTGACCAGCCGCGCCGAGGCACCGCAGGCCCGCAAGGTCCGCAGCATCGGCAGCCGCTGCTCGAAGGCGAGGCCGACGGCCGAGTTGACGATGAACAGGCCGACGAAGAACGACAGCAGGCCGAACGCGGTGAGGTTGAGATGAAAGCTGTCGGTGAGGCGCTCGAGCTCCGTCTCCGCATCCGGCTCGACCCGTTGCAACTGCTCGCCAACGACGCTCGCCAGCGGCGCCGGCTTGCCCTTCGGCCTGCCGATCAGAAGGCGCGAGACCTGATCCGGCTTGTTGAGGAGGCGCTGTGCCACGCCGATATCGACCACGAGCACGTCGGGCACGAGTTGTGGCAGCACGCGCAGCGGCGGCAGCTTTGCGCCATTGCTGATCGCCGGCGCCGCCCCTTCCGCCTCATGCAAGTCGGCCAGCATCTCCCGCGCCACCAGCGTCTGGCCCGGCGGCGCCACGAAGCTGCCCAGGTCCGCGGCACCCAGACGCGGCGCGTTGCCGACATCGGCCGGCAGCGTCACCGGCTCGATGCCGAGCAGCCGCACCGAGCGCCCGTTGATCTGGACCCTTCCCTCCAGCACCGGCGAGACCGGCCAGCCGGCGCGGCGGAGTTTTACGAACAACTCCTGGGAAAAGGTTGCCGCCTTTGGCGCCACCAGCATCGCCGTGCGCACGCCGCCGAACGTCGCCGCGGCGCGGTCATAGGCATTGCGGGCCTGCTGGTTGATCGCCTGAACGCCGCTCCACAGCGCGGTCGCCGCGATCAGCCCGATCAGCAGCGTGACAAACTGCATCTTGTGGCGGCGCCAGTGGCTAAGCAGCACGGCGAGGATCCAAAGTGCACGCCTCATGCAATACGCCCCGCGTGCAAGGTGAGGTGACGGTCGAGGGTCGCCGCCAGGTGCAGGCTGTGCGTCACCATCAGGAAGCCGCAGCCGGTGCGCGCGACGAGGTCGCGCGCCAGCGCCAGCACGTCTTCGGCGGTGGTCTCGTCCAGATTGCCGGTCGGCTCGTCCGCGAGCAGCAGCGAGGGCTTCGTCGCCAGCGCCCGTCCGATCGCGACCCGTTGTTGCTGGCCGCCTGATATTTGCTCTGGATAACGTTTGAGCAGGCTGCCGAGTCCGAGCCGCTCGACAAGCTCCTTGATCCAGGCCGCATCATGCCGGCCGGCGATCCGCGCCTGGAAGGCGAGATTGTCCGCGACGGAGAGGCTCGGGATCAGGTTGAACTGCTGAAAGACCAGCCCGATGCGATCCCGCCGCAAGCCGGCACGTCCCGCATCCGACAGCTTGGTGACCTCGATCTCCTCCAGCCAGATCGTGCCGCCGTCGGCCGCATCGAGCCCCGCGATCAGATGCAGCAATGTGCTCTTGCCGCTTCCGGACTCGCCGGTCAGTGCGACGCGCTCGCCGTGCCTGAGGTCGAGATCGACGCCGCGCAGCACATGGACCGGCTCGCCGGCCGAGGAGAACGTCTTGGACAGATTTCGGATGCTCAGCACGATGAATGGCGCCGGACGGAATTGACACAATTGCTGCGTAGCACACTTGCTGCGGAAATGCCGGGTTGCGTTGGTCTTGAAGCCGTTGTTAGCTTCCAAGACGGCCAAATCAAAAAAGTGCCACAAAGACATACGGGGAGATTCATGAGCGCTCAGGGAACGCCGGCGGCGGCGGGCAGGACGGCAGGGCAATCCAAGGCAACGCCGAAGGGCGCCTGGACCATTACATTTCTCCTCTTTCTCTTCATGGTGGTGAACTTCGCGGACAAGATCGTCGTCGGTCTCGCCGGCGTGCCGATCATGACCGACATGAAGCTCAGCGCCGAGCAATTCGGCCTGCTCGGATCTTCCTTCTTCTTCCTGTTCTCGATCTCCGCCATCGTGGTCGGCTTCATCGTCAACAAGGTGCCGACGCGCTGGGTGCTGCTTGCTCTGGCTGTCATCTGGGCGCTAGCGCAATTTCCGATGGTCGGCACCGTTTCCTTCACCACGCTCCTGATCTGCCGCATCGTGCTGGGCGCCGGCGAAGGCCCGGCCTTCTCGGTCGCCGCGCACGCCATCTACAAATGGTTCCCCGACGAGAAGCGCACGCTGCCGACCGCGATCCTGTCGCAAGGTTCGGCCTTCGGCGTCATCCTCGCGGTGCCGGCGCTGAACTGGATCATCGTCAATCATTCCTGGCACTATGCCTTCGGCGCGCTCGGAATCGTCGGCCTGATCTGGGTTGCGGCCTGGCTCACGCTCGGCAAGGAAGGGCCGCTGGAGGACACGCAAGTCTCGGCCGCGACCGAGCCCAAGATCCCCTATTTGCAGCTTCTCACCTCGCGCACCTTCATCGGCTGCGTCGCCGCAACCTTCGGCGCCTATTGGGCGCTGTCGCTTGGCCTGACCTGGTTCACGCCGTTCATCGTCAAGGGGCTCGGCTTCTCGCAGAGCCAGGCCGGCTTCATCTCGATCCTGCCCTGGGTGTTCGGCGCCACCATCGTCATGCTCACCGGCTGGATCTCGCAGGTGATGATGGCGCGCGGCTACAACACCCGTGCGGCGCGCGGTGTTCTCGGCTCGGTGCCGCTGGTGGTCGGCGGGCTCATCCTGGCGATGATGCCGCATGTCCAGGGCGCGGGCCTCCAGATCGCGCTGCTTGTGTTCGGATCGGGCCTGTGCGGGGCGATCTATGTCGTCTGCCCGCCCATGCTCGGCGAATTCACGCCGACGTCGCAGCGTGGCGCGATTCTCGCAATTTACGGTGCGCTCTACACGCTCGCCGGCATCATCGCGCCGACCGTGATGGGGGCCACGATCCAGCGTGCCGGCAGCACGCTCGATGGCTACCTGACCGGCTTCACCATCAACGCCGTGATCATGGTCGGCTCCGGCCTGCTCGGCCTGCTCCTGCTCTGGCCGAATACGGAGAGGGCCAGGCTGACGCGCGGTGCCGCCCCGCAAGCCGCGCCGTTGAAGCGCGCTGTGTCGCCGACGTAAGGGGCGTCTCGCCTCACACTCCGCTGTCGTCCCTGCGAACGCAGGGACGACGCTGAGAATGAGGCGCGACGTTTGCGCCTCATGCCTTCGCTCTAATTCATTCGCTGCGCGCCGCGAATCAGCTTGCCCGGCCGCTTTCCCGTGGCCGCGCCGTGTCGCCGCGTCACCACGCCCGACACGATGGTCGCCTCGTAGCCGTCGACATCCTGCAGCAACCTTCGCCCGCCGACCGGCAGATCGTAATGCACCTTCGGCGGATGCAGATGCAGGCGGTCGTAGTCGATCACGTTGACGTCGGCCTTGTAACCGGGGGCAATCAGGCCCCGGTCGGTGAGGCCGACCGAGAGCGCGGTCTTGCGCGACTGCGCCGCGACCACGAACGGGATCGTGAGCTTCTCGCCGCGCTTGCGGTCACGCGTCCAGTGCGTCAGCAGATAGGTCGGGAAGCTCGCGTCGCAGATGATGCCGCAATGCGCGCCGCCGTCGGACAGGCCCGGCACCGATTGCGGATCGAGCAGCATCTCGCGCGTCGCATCGAGATTTCCGTCGGAATAGTTCAGGAAGGGCACGTAGAGCATGCCGCGGCCTTCGTCCGACAGCATGGCGTCATAGGCGAGCTCTTCCGGCTGACGGCCCTGCCTGCGCGCTTGCGCCCCCAGCGCGTTCTCCGGCGGCTGCTCGTAATCGGGGGGATTGCCGAGCAGGAACATCTTGTCGTAGTTGGGACTGAAGAACAGCGGATCGTCGGTCGCGGTCGCCGTCTCGCTCAGGATTGCCTTGCGCACATCAGGCTGGCGCAGCCGCGCCAAGCGTTCCTGCAGCGGCAGGTGGGCGATCGCCCTGTAGCTCGGATGGGTCTGGAAAGGGTTGCGCGAGAGCTCGAGCCCGAGCAGGAGACCAACGGGGCGCGCCGCGATCTGCGCGGTGATGTAGAGGCCGCGCCGCGCCGCCGCATTGATCTCGTCCAGCGTCTGGCGCCAGCGCTGCGGTGCCTTGTCGTTCTGCGTGATCGAGAACGAGATCGGGCATTTCGTGGAGTCCGCGACCCGCAGCATCATCGGCAGGTCTTCGTGGATGGTGGAGAGGTCGAGCACGAATTGCAGCACGCTGCGGCCCTGCCGGTGCATCGCGCCGGCAATCGCGGTGAGCTCGTCCTCGCCCGCTTTCAGCGTCGGTGTGAAATCGCCGGTCGAGGTGCGATGATTGAGCGTGCGCGAGGTGGAGAAGCCGAGCGCACCGGATCGCACTGCCTCGCCCGCGAGCCTCGCCATCGCCGCATTGTCCTCCGCGGTCGAGGGATCGCGGCGCGCGCCGCGCTCGCCCATGACGTAGACGCGCAGCGCCGCATGCGGCAGTTGCGCGCCGACATCGATGTCGAAATCGCGCCTGGAGAGCCAGTCCATGTAATCCGGAAAGCTCTCCCAGGCCCAGGGAATGCCGGCGCTCAGCACCGGCTCCGGAATATCCTCCACGCCCTCCATGAGCTGAATCAGGCGAGTGTGGTCATCAGGCTTGCACGGTGCAAAGCCGACGCCGCAATTGCCCATGATCGCCGTGGTGACGCCGTTCTGCGAGGACGGCGTGATGTCCTGGCTCCAGGTGACCTGCCCGTCGTAATGGGTGTGCACGTCGACGAAGCCCGGTGTCACCAGCTTGCCGCGCGCGTCGATCTCTTCGTGCCCGTTCGACGCTATCGTGCCGATCGCGCTGATCTTGCCGCCGGTGATGGCGACATCAGCCTCGAACAGCTCGCCGCCGCTGCCGTCCGCGACGGTGCCGCCGCGGATCACGAGATCAGGGTTGCTCATGGTGTTTCTTCCCGGTTGTTGTTGTTTGTTCTCGTCGTCCCGGACAAGCGTGCCAAAGGCACGCGCAGATCCGGGACATAACCACGGGGGAGAGGTGTTACGAAGACTCGTACTTACCAGCTTCGCGCGACAATCGCTCCCTGTGGTGATGGGTGGACGGGCCCCGTGCGCAATTGCGGACTAGGCCGGGACGACAGTTGAATTCGGGGCTATACCGACTGCTCAATTTGCAGCACCTTGCCGCTTCCGTTCCGTGAACGGCGACAGCACCACCGTTGCGAGCATGAAGATCACGGACGCGCCGAACACCCAATGCGGCGCGCTCTGATCCATGATCCAGCCGAACAGCAGCGGGCTGACGATGCCGCCGAGATTGAAACCGGTCGAGACGATGCCGAAGGCGCGCCCCGCAGCGCCGGCGGGCGCCGCATTGCGCACCAGCATGTCGCGCGAGGGCGCGATCACGCCGGAGAGGAAGCCCGCGGTCGCCATCGTGGCGGTCAGCGCCCAGCCCGGCAGCGTCACCAGCGCGATCAGCAGCACGATTGCCGCATTCGCCGCAAAGCAGGCCGCCGCGACATAGCCGTGGCGCTCGGTGTGGTCGGCGAGGAAGCCGCCCGCGAGCACGCCGATGGCGCTGGCGCCCAAGAACGCAGTCAGCGCGATGTTGGCGGCGGAGTAAGAGGCGCCGTAGCCGCTCATCAGGGCCACCACGCCGAAATTGTTGATGCCGGCGACCGACAGGCTGAGCAGCATGAACAGCGCGGTCAGGGTGATCAGCGCCGGCGTGATCACCGCCTGGTTCGGCGCGCTCGCGCCGCCCGGCTTCTTCTTGTGCCCGCCCGCGTCCGGAATGTTCATGACGATCAGCAGCAGCGCCACTGCGACGCCAATGGCGCCGGACGCGATCAGCGCCCCGGCTCCTCCGGAGAATGTGACGAGCGCTGCGACGATGGCCGGCGCCACCGCACCGCCGAGAAAGCCGGCAAAGGTGTGGATCGAAAAGGCGCGGCCCATCCGCGCCTCGTCCATGTGCTCGGCCAGAATCGCGTAATCGGCGGGATGGTAGACGCTGTTGGCGAGGCCGAGCAGCACGGCGCAGGCGATCAGCGAGGCGTAGCTGAGCTGCAGCCCGAGCAGGATCAGCGCGCAGCCGCCGAGCGTCAGCCCGGCCAGCAAGATCCTGCGCGCACCGAAATGGTCGACGAGATAGCCCGTCGGCGCCTGCGTCAGACCCGAGACGACGGCGAGTGTCGTCAGCGCAAAGCCGAGCTCGACATAGCCGACGCCGAGCTTTTCCTTGAGGAACGGGAACAGCATCGGCAGGACCAGCAGATGGAAATGGCTGACCCAATGCGCGATCGAGATTCCGGTCAACGTGCGCAGCGCACTGTCCGCCTTGGCTTGCTGCGGTGCGGCGAGAACGTCGACCATTGCAGTTCCGTTTCACTCCCGATGGAGGCGCAAACTATCGAGGAGAGCGGTTATTTGTCCATGAACGCAGGTGCATGGCAGCTAGCGCGGGCGGGGAGAGAGGCGTTGAGGCGCCTCCACGCTGTCGTCCCTGCCTGGTGCGCAATTGTGCACTAGGCGGGGACGACGGCGGAGCTTGGGGTTACACCTCATAACGGCTCGTCGTCCGGACCGTAGCGGTCGCGTTTCGGCGTGGCGATGTCGCCGTCCTCGTAGTCGTCCTCATCGAGAGGAGGCAGGGGTATCTTTGCCTTGTCTTCCGCCCGCTTCGTGTCAGCGGTCTTGGGCGGCTGGCTCGGCTTGGCGGTCGTATTCCCGGTCTTGGCCATGGCTGGTCCCGGATGGTGATGCTGCATCCGAATCTACCCGCCAAATATGTGCGGTTCCTGACTTAACTCAAGGCCCGCGACACTCAAGGCCCGCGACGAAGCCCTCAGTGCACGACCGGCCCGCCCGCCTTCTTCCAGGCATCGATGCCGCCGGCGATATGGGCGGTGTTGAGAAGCCCGGCTTCCTTCGCGGCCGCAACCGCCATCGCCGAGCGTTCGCCGAAGGCACAGAAGAACACCACGCGGCGGCCGGTGGCGGCGGCGACCTCGCGCAGCATGCCGCCGGGCTTGAGGCTCTCCTCGACGGACGGATAGGGCGTGTGCAGCGCGCCCTCAATCATGCCGTGCTTCAACCGCTCATTGGTCTCGCGCAGATCCACAAGCAGCATGTCGGGCCGGCCGAGAATCCGGATCGCTTCCCCGGCGCTCAGCGCGCGGCCCTCTTTCTCGAGCTCCTCCTGATGCAGGCCGACATGCATGTTGGCGGGCACCGCCACGTCCATCATCTTCGGATTGGGCAGCTTCAGGTTCGCCATCAGCTCGATATATTCGTCGACCGAGCGCACCTGGAGCCGCGGATTGTAGCGCTTCTCCTCGCCGATGGTGGAGACGGTATCGCCCTTGTAGTCATGCGCCGGGAACACCATCGTCTCGTCCGGCAGCTTCAAGAGGCGGTTGAAGATCGAATCGTATTGCGCGCGCGATGAGCCGTTCTGGAAATCGGTGCGGCCGGTGCCGCGGATCAGAAGCGTGTCACCGGTGAAGACGCGGTCGCCCATCAGATAGGAATAGGAATCGTCGGTGTGACCCGGCGTGTACATCACGTCGAGCGACAAGCCCTCGATCGTCACCCTGTCGCCGTCGGCCACCCGCATCGCCACCACATCGGCCTTGGTCTGGTCGCCCATCACGGTCATGCAATGCGTGCGGTCGCGCAGTTCGCCGAGGCCGGTGACGTGGTCGGCATGCAGATGGGTATCCACGGCCTTCACCAGCTTGAGGTCGAGCTCGCGCAGCAATTGGCAGTAGCGGTCGACCTTTTCCAGCACGGGATCCAGGATCAGCGCCTCGCCGCCGTGGCGGCTGGCGAGGAGATAACTGTAGGTGCCCGAAACGCTGTCGAAAAGCTGGCGGAAGATCATGGCAGGACCCGGCTTGGAACTGACTTCGAGAATTCTACTACGGTGGGGGCCGGAAAGAGAAGCAATTCACTGTGTGAATAGCAATATTTGGAAGATTTTTATTGTGAGGCGGGTGACAGGGCGGGGGCAGCCGGTCCCACAAACTCAGTGTCGTCCCCGCCAAGGCGGGGATCCATAACCACAGGGAGGAGTTGCGGGCGTAACCGGTAACTCCGGGTCATCGCCAAAGCACTCCTGTTGGCTATGGGTCCCGCATCGGCGTGCGCTTGAGGCGCGCTTGACCGGGACGACAGGGAGATCGCCGGGCTCGCATCATCCCTGGTCCGCAATGCCTGGATTGCCTTCGACTCCCTTCAGCGTCACGCCGGAGCCGAGCCGCTCCTGAAGCATCCGGCCCGAGCGCAGATACTTGCCGACGACGTCCCACACCGGCGCGCCTTGCTGGCCGTTGACCGAAGCCCAGCCCGCGACCTTGTAGCGGTGGCTGGCAGCGAGCGCCTTGCCGCTGCCAAGCCTCAGCTCCGAGATGCGGTTGCCGATCGCGGCTGTCGGCGTGCAGGTGTAGCTGAGCCCGCCGACGCGCACCATGTCGCCGCCCTGCTGATAATAGGGGTCGGCGTTGAAGAGATTGTCGCAGACGTCTTCCAGCACGTCCTTGATCTGGGCTCCCGTCATCTCCTGCACATAGGTTTCGGGATAGGTGATCGCGGTTTCCGCGAGCAGATCCTCCATGGTCAGCGCCTGGCCGGACAGCGCGGTGACGCCCCAGCGGAAGCCCGGCGACAACGCGATCTCGGCGTCGAGCTCGGTACGCAGCGCCGCGCAGATCAATTCGTCGATGGGCCCGGAGAAATTGTCTCGGCGGTAGAGCAGGCGATCCGGCGTTGCGATCTTCTCCGACCAGTCGCTCACATGCGGCGCGCGCAGCCGGCCGATCAGTTCGGCCATGGCAGGGTCGGGCTTCAGCAGCTCGGAATAGACCGGCAGCAGATGATAGTGGATGTCGCTGACCTTGCCCCTGTCGACTGCAAGATCGAGCACGGCCAGGAATTTCCCGTTGGAGCCGGCATTGGTGACGAGCGTCGTGCCGCCCGCATTCTTCACGGCAATCGGCTGCGGCACGGCATCATGGGTGTGGCCGCCGAGGATGACGTCGATGCCGGTGACCCGGCTTGCGAGCTTGAGGTCGACATCCATGCCGTTGTGCGACAGCAGGACGACGGCGTCGACCTTGTCGGTGCCGCGCAAGGTGTCGACATGCTTCTGCAATTCCTCCTCGCGGATGCCGAAGCTCCAATCCGGTGTGAACCGTTTGGGATGCGCGATCGGAACGTAAGGGAAGGCCTGGCCGATGATCGCGACGCGGTGCCCGCCGAGCTCCTTGATCATGGATGGCTTGAACACGCGTCCCGCGGCCTTGTCGAAGGCGGGCGCGTCGTTGAACGCCGCTTCCTCGGTCAGGAACACGTTCTGCGCCAGGAATTCGCCCTTGAAGCGCTCGAGATTGTCGCGCAGTGCCTGCTCGCCATAGGTGAATTCCCAATGCCCGGTCATCGCCTCGATGCCGAGCAGATTGGCGACTTCGACCATGTCGCGGCCCTGCATGACGTTGGCGAGCCCGGTGCCCTGCCAGAGATCGCCGCCGTCGACGAGCAGCGAACGCTTCTCGCCGACATCGCCGCGCAAGCGATCGACCAGCGTCTTCAGGTGGGCGAAGCCGCCGAGCTTGCCGAAGCGGCCTGCGGACTTCTCGAACTCGAAGCAGGTGAAGGCATAGGCATCGGCGCTGTCGGGCCGAATGCCGAACCGCTCCAGGAAGGCGCGGCCGACCAGATGCGGCGGCCGTCCCGCCATCTCACCGATGCCGATATTGACGCTGGGCTCCCGGAAATAGACCGGATTGAGCTGCGCATGCGTGTCGGTGATGTGCAGGATCCGCGCATTGCCAAACCGCTCGACGTCGTAGATGCTGGCGGTCTCGGTGCCGCGGGCCAGCCGCGGCAGGCCGAGCGTCGCGGTGGCAAGGCCTGCACCCTTCAGGAAATCGCGGCGGCGGATCGCCATCCAAGAATTCTCCGCGCCTCTCGTGATCGTCGGACTATTCCACTCAGGCGCAGTCTAGCGGATTTCCATCGCCTTCCAGGCTTCTTTTTCGGACGTGGCCTGGAAGATCGACGCCTTCGCCAGGGCTTCGGCCTCCCTGGCTGCGGCCACCGCACGGTCGAAATCGCCGCCGTCGGCAGCCTTCCTCGCTGCCGCCAGCGCAGATACGGTCACGGTCCACTGATTGCGCATGCCAGCCGCCTCCCTGGAGGCGGCTTCGGCGGCGGCATAGGCCGCCTTGTAGTCCGCCTCGTTCGCCGCGCGCGCGGATGACGCAAGGCTTGCGACAAGCAGCATGGCGAGAGCAAGTGACCGCTTCATGGCCGTGCTCCCGGGCCCGAGATCGGCAGGCCGTTGGCGACGTAGGACAGGAAATACTCGACGTCGCGATATTCGTCCGATTGCGGCTCCAGCGGAACCGCGCGGGTCTGGCTGTTGCAGGTGACGAAGCGGCGGCTGGTGGTGCCCATGCCGCTCCATTCGGAGCGGTAGATCGGCATCGCGTTGAGGATGCCGAGCGCCGGTGCCAGGGTCTCGGCGCGGATGCGCTCACCCGGGCTCTGCACATGGCAGCTGGCGCAGGAGAAATTCAGCTGGCCGCGCCGCGTGTAGAAATAGCGCTTGCCGTTCTCGTACGCCGCCAGCGCACGCGGATCGTCGGGAATCTTGATCTCCATCGGCTTGCCGCGCGAGGTGTAGGCCATGTAGGCGGTGAGCGAGGCCATCTCGTCCTTGACGTAGGAATAGGGCGCTTCGCCATTGGCCTCGCGGCAGCGGTTGAGCGCAAGCTCCAGCGTGACGACCTTGCCTTCCTTCTCGTCGAAATAGGGATAGTTCTGGCGGATGCCGATGCCGCCGTTCGGGAAGCAGTCGGCGTAGGTCTTGCCGTTCTTGAACGGGGTCGCAAACATCTCCTTGCCGGCATCGAGCGCGAACTCGTAGGGCGGGAATTCCTCCTTTTCCTGCCACTGCCGCTTCATGTCCTCGTTCATGGAATAAGGACCGTTGACGAAATCCTCGTGCTTCACGTTCGGAAACTTCTGGAAGAAGAAGTTCTGGAACGCCTTCGCATCGGCGACGGGATCGACCTTGTCGGCTGCGACGACGCGCGTTGCGACGAGAACAAGTGCCGCGAGTGCGACGAAGGCTGAGCCGAGCAGAATCGCGGCGCGCTGTTTCATCACGCGATCTTCGCGGTGGTCGTATCCGACGCACCCTTGTTGTCGGTCCAGGAGATCTTGAGCTCGTCGCCCTTCTTGGCGCCCTTGAAGCTGAACTTGACGTAGGGGTCCTTGGAGACCGCAGTGCCCCAATTGGCGACGAAGACGTCCTTGCCGTTACATTCGAACTTCAGCTCCTGGATGAAGTGCGCCGGAATCGGCTCGCCCTTGGAATCCTTGACCAGGCCGGTGTCCATGGGGTGCTGGATCAGCGTCTGCACCTCGGTGATGTCGCCGTTGGATGTCGCGCGCACGCGAATGCTGGATGCCATGTCGAACTGCCTCGCTTAACCGCCGCAACCGCCGACGGTGACCTTGACCTCTTTGGTCGCGCTGTAGAGCTTGCCGTCGGCTTCCACGATCGCGGTCAATCTGGTGGTCTTGGCCATCTTCAGCCGGTTGGCGACGGCAGGGATCGTGCCGTCGGGAATCTTGTAGCTTGCCGCGAGCGCGTTCGGGTTCTCGGCCACGAAGAATGAGATCGAGGTCACCTTCTCGAGTGACGTCGTCACCGAGATCGGCACCACGCCGCCGTTCTCGGCGATCTCCGGCGCGTCGAGCTTGACCTTGTCGGACGGCTCCGCGGTCTTGCCATAGAGCGCCTTGATCGCATCCGCCTCGTTCTTCTGCTTGAACGCCTCTTCCGGATATCTGTCGTTGGCCGCGGCACGCGCGGGAGCGACGCCGAACGGCAGATTGCCGAGGCCGAGCAGCGCGACACTGGCTGCGCCCTGAAGGATCAGGCGCCGTGTCGGATCGAGGCCGGTGGTCGCGGTCATCTCAAGTCTCCTGGGCAGCCGGCCGTTACAGGGTCTGCAGGAAATCAACGATCGCGTTGATCTCCTGTTCGGTCAAAATCCGGTTTCGACCGAACGGCGGCATCATGGTCTGCGGGTTGCGCTTGGTTTCGTCGAAGATGATCGCGACCAGCTCGCTGCGATCAGGGTATTTTGATTTGATGTCCTTCAGCTCCGGACCGATCGTTCCCGGCAGGTCGCCGCCCTTGATGACGTGGCAGGTCAGGCAATTGCCCTTGCCGCGGTCGAAGGCGAGCTTCTGGCCCTCGGTCACGGTGGACTGCGCCCCCGCCGGGGCAACAGCCGCGCCGGCGAGCAGGGCCAGAGCAACCAGCAGGACGGGCTTGCAAGGAAAGGCGGTCAAGGCATCGTCCCGGAGCGTTATCTCGATGATCTCGTTTGCGGAATGGCTTCAAAAGCACAAAGGGCATCGCCTGACAATCAAGACTATGCAGGCGGCAAAATGGAGTTAATATCCTCCGCATTTCAACCGATGAGATAGTTCGTTCATCAGATCGACTGCGATTAGCAAATTATTCTCAGGGCGTTTTGGCCCTCACTCCAGCGTTTTCTGTTTAACATTTTTGGGGACGTCACTTGGCTGAATATGTCGTCGAATTTGGCAGGGATGGCGGGCGGGTCGAGCCGGATGGCCGGCTCGATGCGCCGGCCTTCCATCGCAATCACGAACCGATCTGGGCGGCGCTGGAAAAGCATCTGGCGGGCTGCACCGGCAACGTGGTGGAACTCGGCAGTGGAACTGGCCAGCACGTGGTTCATTTCGCCCGCCACACGCCCGATCTGATCTGGTGGCCGAGCGACCTCAACCAGCGCCATCTCAAGAGCATCGAAGCCTGGCGCGTGCATGCGGGCCTGCCGAACATCCGCTCACCCCTGCGGATCGATCTCACCGATCCCGACTGGTGTCCGGAGATGAAGGGCGGGCAGGGGCCGACGAGCCTTGCGGCCGTGTTTTGCGCCAATGTCATTCACATCGCGCCCTGGGCCGTGGCCGAAGGCCTGTTCGCCGGCGCCGGCCGCTATCTGCGCGCCGACGGCAAGCTGTTCCTCTACGGCCCCTTCAAGCGTGACGGCAAGCACACCGCGCTCAGCAATGCGGTGTTCGACACCTCCTTGCGCGAAGGCAATCCCGAATGGGGCGTGCGCGACATCGTCGACGTGGAGAGTCTCGCACGTGGAGCGGGTCTTCACCTCGTCGATACCATCGAGATGCCCGCGAATAATCTCACGCTGGTGTTTGCGAGGAGCTAGGAGGTCGTCACGCCCGGGCTTGTCCCGGGCTTCCACGTTCTTCGGGCACCAAGGCAAGGCGTGGATGGCCGGGTCAAGCCCGGCCATGACGATCAGAAACATCGGCGCACCCAACTCTAGCCTTCATCCTTCCACCCGATCCTCTCCTTCAGAAACCTGAAGCCGAGCACCTCGAATCCAGCGCGCTCCTTGTTGTCCTTGCCGTAGCCGTGGCCGCCGGCGGCCGGCTCGTAGAACCAGGCTTCAAAGCCCATCGCCTGGAGCTTTGCGGCCATCTTGCGGGCATGGCCGGGATGAACGCGGTCGTCGCGCCGCGTGGTCGCGATCAGGATCGGCGGATAGGCCTGGCCGGCCTTCACGTTGTGATAGGCCGAGTAGGTCTTCAGCCACTCCCATTCCTCGGGCTTGTCGGGATCGCCATATTCCGCGATCCAGCTCGCGCCCGCGAGCAGCTTCGTGTAGCGGCGCATGTCGATCAGCGGGATGGTGCAGAACAGCGCGCCGAAGCGCTCGGGGTAACGCACCAGCATGTTGGTGATGAGGATGCCGCCGTTCGATCCGCCCTGCGCCGCGATGCGCTTCGGCTGCGTCACGCCGCGCCGGACCAGATCGGCGGCCACCGCGGCGAAATCGTCATGCGACAGCTTCTTGCCGGCCAGCCGTCCGGCATCGTGCCAGCGCGTGCCGAACTCGCCGCCGCCGCGCAAGTTTGCCTGCACCGTCGTGCCGCCGCGCTCCAGCCACAGCTTGCCGAGCGAGGCGTTGTAGTACGGCTTCACGGCAAGTCCGAAGCCGCCATAGGCGCTCATGTAGACCGGCGCATCGCCGGTCTCGCCGGCGGGCCCGGTCTGCACGTAGGGAATACGCTCGCCGTCGATCGAGACCGCCTCGTGCTGCGTCACCACGAGGCCTTCGGCGGTGAACGTCTTCGGCGCCTGCTTCAGCACGGACGGACTGGCAACGCCGCGCGCGATCAAGAGCAGCGACGGCGGCGTGAGCGGGTCCTGCACATTGGCGAGCAGGTCGCCATTGCTTTCGGAGGCATGGCGATCGAGCGGCCAGACGTCGACGACGCCAATTCCCGGCAGGCCGCCAAGCGTCTCGCGGCTCCAGCCCGTCGCGGATGGCGTGCAGATCTCGAAGCGCGGTCTGAGCTCGTCGAGGATCGACAGGACCAGCTTGCCGGCGGCCCAGAACAAACCCTGCAGCGCGCGCCGCGGTGCCGGCTCGAACAGCACCGCGAAGTCGCGGCGGCCCTCCAGGAATGCCGAAAGCGAGATGCCGAGCACGGTATCGGTGACATAGGTCTGGCCTGCGACCGTCCAGTCGTTGCGCAGCTTCATCGCGAACCAGTCGCCATGCGCCTGCATCCAGATGCCGGTCGGCAAATCGAGCTTCGTCGTCGTGCCCGCCGCATCGCGCAGCCGGATCGCGTGGTTGAAGAAGTCGATCTGGTCGACGATCCAGACCCGCGGCGCTGCACCGGTGTGGTCGGCACTGCCATAGATCGTCATGTGATCGGCTGCGGTCTCGATGATCACCTGCGCCTGATCGACAGGCTGGCCTCGCCGCCACAGGCGAACCGTCCGCGCATATCCCGAGCTCGTCGCCATGCCCTCGCCATGGGCGCTCGACAGCAGCAGCGTGTCGGCATCGAGCCAGTCGACGCTGCCCTTGGCCTCCGGCAGCGTGAAGCCGTCCGCCACGAAGCTCTTGGTGGCGAGGTCGAATTCCCGCAGGGTGACGGCGTCGCTGCCGCCGCGCGACAGGCTCAGGATCGCGCGCGAGCTTCCCGGCATCGTGGCGATCCCGCCGAGCAGCCAGTCCTCGCCTTCGCTTCTCGCGAGCTGGTCGATATCCAGCATGGTCTCCCATGCCGGATCGGCTTTGCGAAATTCCGCCAGCGTCGTGCGCCGCCACAGGCCGCGCGGGTTGCTGGCGTCCTTCCAGAGGTTGTGCAGATCGTTGCCGCGCCGGCTGACATAGGGAATGTTGTCCGGCCGGTCGTAGATCGCCGCGAGGATATCGCGGTCGCGCGCGAAGGCCGCTCCACCGAACGCGGCGAGCGTCAGGCTGTTCTGCCGCTCCACGAAATCGAGCGCCTGCGTGCCCTCGATCTCCTCGAGCCACAGCCAGGGATCGTCGTCGGGAGCACTGATCGTGGGCCTGTCGTCGACGGACATGAACGAAACTCCAAAAACTCGCGGCGGATAGGATTTGATCGAGCGCAAGCCGTCAAGGGCGCGGCCCGCTATCATCGGTCCGATTGCGTCAGAGGCATGGCCTGCGCCCGTTTGCGCCGGTTGTCTGCCCTTCCGCGCCCCTCCATAGTGCCGGGAATCAACAAGACCCCTTGAAAGCCTAAAAAGCCCCTTGGGGCGGAAGTGCCGATGCTGGACGTAACTGCTGTCAATGAGGTCGCCGACGATGCCCGCGCGCGTGCCAATGTTATCCGCCTCGCCGCCGCGCAGGCGCTGACCGGCGCCAACTCGGCCGTCATCTTCGCCACCGGCGCGATCGTCGGCGCCACGCTCGCGCCCGACATGTCGTTCGCGACCGTGCCGATCTCGATGTATGTGGTGGGGCTTGCCGCCGGTACGCTGCCGACCGGCGCGATCTCGCGCCGCTTCGGTCGCCGCGTGGCTTTCGTCATCGGCACCGGCCTCGGCACGCTCACCGGCCTGCTCGGCTCGGTCGCGATCCTGCACGGCTCCTTCGCACTGTTCTGTGTCGCGACCTTCCTGGGCGGCCTCTACGGCGCCGTGGCGCAGTCCTATCGCTTCGCCGCCGCCGACGGCGCCAGCGCGGACTATCGCCCGAAGGCAGTGTCCTGGGTGATGGCGGGCGGCGTATTCGCCGGCGTGCTCGGTCCACAGCTCGTGCAATGGACCATGGATGTCTGGCAGCCCTATCTGTTCGCCTTCAGCTTCCTGGTGCAGGCCGCGGTGGCGCTGGTCGCCATGGGCATTGTCGCCGGCGTCGACATGCCGAAGCCTGCGCCGGCCGATCTGCACGGCGGGCGGCCGCTGCTGACCATCGTGACGCAGCCGCGCTTCATCGCGGCGGCGCTGTGCGGCGTGATCTCCTATCCCATGATGAATCTGGTGATGACGTCGGCGCCGCTCGCGATGCAGATGTGCGGCCTGTCGGTGTCCGATTCCAATTTCGGCATTCAATGGCACATCGTCGCCATGTACGGGCCGAGCTTCTTCACAGGGGCGCTGATCGCCCGCTTCGGTGCACCCAGAATCGTGGCCGCCGGCCTGCTGCTGGAAGCCGGCGCCGCCGGTATCGGCCTCTCGGGCCTCACCGCCATGCATTTCTGGGCGACGCTGGTCGTGCTCGGAGTGGGCTGGAATTTCTCCTTCATCGGTGCCTCCGCGCTGGTGCTGGAGACGCACCGTCCGCAGGAGCGCAACAAGGTGCAGGCCTTCAACGATTTTCTGGTGTTCGGCATGATGGCGATCGGCTCGTTCTCCTCGGGCCAGTTGCTCGCCAATTACGGCTGGTCGGCGGTGAACCTGGTGGTGTTTCCGCCTGTTGTTCTCGGCCTTGTCGTCCTCTCGCTGGTCGCATGGGCCCGCCGCCGCAAGGCGCGGCTGGAGGCGGCCATGGGCGAGTTCCCGGATGCAGTTTAGATTGGCGGGAGGCTGTCAGCAGCGTTGATGCTTCGATCGCCGTCGAAGTGAATTTCGAAAGGCCGGTTGTTACATGATGCTCGTCATCAACAGACGGGCGTGACGCAAGGCGCTCGCGGGGGACACGAAGGAGAAGCGCAAATGCTCGACAATCCCCGCCACGCAACCCCCATCGGCGAATCCTCTCTCCGCTACGAAGGCTGGCGCATCGTCGCGGTCTGCTTCCTGCTCGCCACCTTCGGCTGGGGGCTCGGCTTCTATGGCCAGAGCGTCTACGTCGCCGAGCTCCAGCGCGCGCGGGGCTGGCCGACCACGCTGATCTCCGCAGGGACGACGTTCTTCTATCTGTTCGGCGCGCTGCTCGTCGTCTTCGTCGGCGAAGCCGTGCGGAAATACGGCCCGCGCCTCTGCCTGATTGCGGGCACGCTGGCGATGGCGGCCGCCGCGGTCGCGATCGGCACGGTGCGCGAGCCCTGGCAGCTCTATCTCGCCGATGCCGTGCTCGCCTTTGGCTGGGCCGGCACCAGTCTCGCCATGATCACCAACACGATCAGCGTTTGGTTCGACCGCAAGCGCGGCATGGCGATCAGCCTGGCGCTGAACGGCGCAAGCTTCGGCGGCATCGTCGGCGTGCCGCTGCTGGTGATGCTGATCGGCCAGATCGGCTTTGCCGGCGCGATGTATGCCGCTGCCAGCGCCATGCTGGTGTTGCTGTTGCCGGTCATCCTGCTTCTCGTCGGCCGCGCGCCCGACCTTCACGACCGGCACGCAACGGCGAAGGTCAAGCCGCTATCCTCGACGCAGATCCGCGCATGGGCGCTGCGAGATGTCGGCTTCCTCACGGTGACGATCGCCTTCGCCCTGGTGCTGTTCGCCCAGGTCGGCTTCATCGTGCATCTGATCTCGTTCCTCGATCCCGTCATCGGTCGCGAGCGCGCGGCCGTGGCGGTCGCCGTGCTGACCGCGATGGCGGTGGTCGGCCGCGTGCTGTTCTCGCTCGTGATCGACCGCCTCGATCAGCGCCTTGCGTCCGCGCTGTCGTTCCTCAGCCAGGCAGCCGCGCTTCTCGTCGTCATCAATCTGCACGATGACTATGTGCTGATCGCGGCCTGCGCGGTGTTCGGCTTCTCGGTCGGCAATCTCATCACCTTGCCGTCGCTAGTCGTGCAGCAGGAGTTTGATTCCGCCGCGTTCGGCGTGCTGATCAGCCTCAACACCGCGATCAACCAGGTGACCTACGCGTTCGGCCCGGGCGTCGTCGGGGCCTTGCGCGATTGGTCCGGCGGCTATTCGCTGCCGTTCTATCTCTGCATCGCGCTGGAGGTGGTGGCGGCGGCGCTGATCATGGTGCGGGGGAAGCCACGGGCGAAGATGGCATAGACGCGCAATGATGGGGAGGGAGCGGAGCTCACGCCTCGCGCTGCTTCAACAACGCCTCCACATCCAGCCGCTTGGTGAACATCGCCAGCCTCCCGTCCGGCCCGAACGGCCATTGCTCCCTCGGCTTGTCCCAGTACAGCTCGACGCCGTTCTGGTCGGGATCGCGCAAATACAGCGCCTCGCTGACGCCGTGATCGCTGGCGCCATCCAGCGCAATGCCGGCCGTGAGCACCCGATGCAGCGCATCCGCCAGCGCGGCGCGCGTTGGATAGAGGATCGCGGTGTGAAACAGCCCGGTCGCATCAGGCGGCGGCGGCGAGCCGCCCTTGCTCTCCCAGGTGTTGAGCCCGATGTGATGGTGGTAGCCGCCGGCCGAGATGAAGGCCGCGCCCGAGCCCATGCGCTGCATCAGCTCGAAGCCGAGCACACCGCAATAGAAGCCGAGCGCGCGATCGAGATCGGCGACCTTGAGATGGACGTGGCCGATCCTGGTGCCGGCGGCGACGGCGGGGCTTTGCGACATGGGAATGCTCCGTTGCTGAGCTGCACATAGGGCGGGGCTCGGGACAGCGCCATTGCTCATCTCGAAACCCATCGTTTCCAGATAGTAAGCTAGGCCAGCTCCGACACCTCGCCTTCCGGCAGGCCGAACTCGAACGTGTTGAGCGTCATCGACACCAGCGTGTAATAGCCGCACAGTCCGACCACCTCCACGACGCCGCGTTCGCCGAGCAGCTTTACCGCGTCATCATAGAGCCCCCTCTCGACGCCGTGGCCTTCATGCAGCGACTTCGCGACGTCGTAGATCATCCTGCCCTTGGGATCGTCGAAGTCGGGCGTGCGGCGGTCGCGGATCGCCTCGATGATCTCGGGCTTCATGCCGCCGGCGAGTGCGAGGCGCTTATGCGCGTACCATTCGTAATGCGCGGTCCAGTGCCGCGCCGTCACCAGGATCGCGATCTCCGAGAGCTTTGCCGGGAAGATCGTGTCGAACCGCATGACCTCGCCGAGCCGCGTCGCGTGACGTGCCATCTCCGGGCTGCCCAGCCAGGCCATCATCGGCGCCGGCGGCTTGCCGCGCTTTCCCGCAATCGATTCGTCGTAGGTCTGCCGCTGGCTCTCGTTCATTTCGCCAGGCGAAAGAAGTTTCAGGCGCATTGTCGTTTCCTCTTTGTTTTCAAGCCTCGCCGCAGGGCGACTATAGCCGACTGCGAGTTGCGGAAGTGGTTGAATTCCGCGGGGGCTTGGCCCAGAGTCGTGCCCAACAAGTCGATTTTGATTGATGGAAACGACCATGAGCGACACTGAGACCGCCGATCTCGAGATATTCCGCAACGAGACGCGCGCCTGGCTGGAAGCCAATTGCCCGCCGGAAATGCGCAAGCCCGCGACGTCGGATGCCGACGTGTTCTGGGGCGGGCGTAACGCAAAATTCTCGTCCGAGCCGCAGCGCATCTGGTTCGAGCGCATGCGCGACAAGGGCTGGACCGTGCCGGACTGGCCGAAGGAATATGGCGGCGGCGGCTTGAGCGCGGCCGAGCACAAGGTGCTGCGCGCCGAGATGGCGCGGATCGGTGCGCGCCCGCCGTTGTCGAGCTTCGGCATCTGGATGCTCGGGCCGGCGCTCTTGAAGTACGGCAACGACGCCCAGAAGAAGGAGCACCTGCCGAAGATCGCGGCGGGTGAGATCCGCTGGTGCCAGGGCTATTCCGAACCGAACGCCGGCTCCGATCTCGCCTCGCTCCAGACCCGCGCCGAGAGTGACGGCGACGACTTCATCATCAACGGCCAGAAGATCTGGACGTCCTACGCCAATTACGCCGACTGGATCTTCTGCCTGGTCCGCACCGATCCCGCCGCGAAGAAGCATGACGGCATCAGCTTCATCCTGTTCGACATGACCTCGAAGGGTGTCTCGACCAAGCCGATCCTGCTGATCTCCGGCTACTCCCCGTTCTGCGAGACCTTCTTCGACAATGTCCGGGTGCCGAAGTCGAACGTGGTCGGCACCATCAACCGCGGCTGGGACGTCGCAAAATATCTGCTCCAGCACGAGCGCGCGATGATCTCAGGCATGGGCGAGCGCGGCGTCGGCCGGCCGCTCGGCCAGATCGCCGCCGATTCCGTCGGCACCGATGGGCAAGGCAGGCTGGACGATGCCATGCTGCGCGGCAAGATCGCGACGTTCGACGTCGACGAGGCCGCGCTCGCGGCCTGCGCCGAGCGTGCGGTCGATCTCGCCAAGGCCGGGCAGGCGCATCCGGCGTTCTCCTCGGCGATGAAATATTACGGCACCGAACTCAACAAGCGCCGTCACGAGATCCTGATGTCGGCCGGCGGCGTTGATGCGCTGGAATGGGAGAGCGAGCGCTCCAGGCAGGGGGCGCGCCCGCGCGCCTGGCTGCGCACCAAGGCCAACTCGATCGAGGGCGGCACGTCCGAGGTCATGCTCGGCATCGTCGCCAAGCGCATCCTGGATCTGCCGGGGGCGTGAGCCACCGTCGTTCCGGGGCGCGCGAAGCGTGCCCCGGAATGACAGCAACAATATGCATTTCACGCGATACCAGAGACTTAAGCCATGGCCCTCGTCCTCACCGAAGAACAATCGATGCTCCGCGACAGCGCGCGCGGGCTGATCAGCGACAAGGCGCCGGTGTCGCACCTGCGTCACTTGCGCGACAGCAAGGATCCCACCGGCTTCTCCAAGGAGCTATGGCATTCCTTTGCCGAGATGGGTTTTGCCGGCCTTCTGGTGCCGGAGGAGTTCGGCGGCAGCGGCCTCGGCCATGTCGAAGCCGGCGTCGTCATGGAGGAGATCGGCCGCACCCTGATGCCCTCGCCCTTCCTCGCTACCAGCGTGGTCGCGGCCTCGGCGCTGAACCGCGGCGGCAATTCCGCGCAGAGATCGGAATATCTGCCGAAGATCGCGAGCGGTTCGCTGCTCGCAACGCTCGCAATCGATGAGGCCGCCAAGCACCGTCCGCTCCACAGCAGCTTGCAGGCCGTGCGCGCCGGCAACGGCTTCAAGCTCAGCGGTGCCAAGGCGCTCGTGATCGATGGTCACGTCGCCGATCTCCTGATCGTCGCGGCGCGCACCGCGGGTTCTGCCGGTGAGCGCGAGGGCCTGACGCTGTTCCTGGTGAACGCTGCGGCGAAGGGCGTGGCGATCGAGCGCACCATCATGGTCGACGCGCACAATGCAGCGCGCATCGAGTTCGCCAATGTCGAGGTCAATGCCGACAGCGTGCTTGGCGAGGTCGATCAGGCGGCCGGCCTGCTCGATGGCGTGCTCGATATCGGCCGCGGCGCGGTCGCCGCCGAAATGGTCGGCCTCAGCGAGGAGGTCTTTGGCCGCACCGTCGAATATCTGAAGAGCCGCAAACAATTCGGCAAGCTGATCGGCGAATTCCAGGCGCTGCAGCACCGCGCCGCCGAGCTCTATGTCGACATCGAGATCACCCGCGCCGCAGTGATGAAGGCGCTGCAGGCCCTGGATGCCGACGTCGCCAAGGCCGCGTCGAGCGTCGCGGTCGCCAAGGCCCGCGCCGGCACCACCGCCACGCGCGCGGTGCAGGAAGGCGTGCAGATGCATGGCGGCATGGGCATGACCGACCAGTTCGACATCGGCTTCTTCATGAAGCGCGCACGGGTCTGCGAGGAGCTGTTCGGCGACGCGAACTACCACACCGAACAGCTGGCGAGGGCCCGCCGGTATTGAGGCGGCGGTCCAGGCCCGGTGCTGCCTCACCCCGGGTGTCGTCCCGGCGAACGCCGGGACCCATAACCCCAGGGAGTAGTTTGGCGAAGGCTCGTAGTTAAAGAGCCTTCGCTCGGTACTTTCACCTGCATTGATCGATAGATCACGCGGTATGGGTCCTTGCGTTCGCAGGGACGACACCGGTGCTACCGCATTGGCGGCGCGTACTGCACACCACCCGCGTTCCACAGCTGGTTCATGCCGCGCGGGATCTTCAGCTTCGACTTCTCGCCGATATTGCGCTCGTACATCTCGCCGTAATTGCCGACGTGGCGGATGATGCGCGCGGCCCAGTCCTTGGTGAGGCCGAGCTGCTCGCCGTAGCGGCCCTCGGTGCCGACGAGGCGCATCACTTCCGGCTTCTTCGACTTCAGGGCTTCGTCGATGTTCTCCGAGGTCACACCCAGCTCTTCGGCGTTGATCATCGCATACAGCGTCCACTTCACGATCATCATCCAGTCGTCGTCGCGCTGGCGCACGACCGGGGCGAGCGGCTCCTTGGAGATCATGTCCGGCAGGATCATGTGGTCGCCGGGTTTCGACAGGTTCAGCCGCAGCGCATAGAGCTGGGAGACGTCGGCCGAGAGCGTGTCGCACTTGCCGGTGTCGTAGGCCTTCACGACGTCGTCGAGCTTGTCGAACTTCACCTCTTCGTACTTCATGTTGTTGACGCGGAAGTAATCGGCGACGTTGAGCGTGGTCGTGGTTCCGCTCTGCACGCAGACCTTGCTGTCGGTCAGGTCCAGCGAGGTCTCCTTGTTGCGCGTGCGCGGAACCATGAAGCCGACGCCGTCGTAATAGGCCACGGCCGGAAAATACAGGTCGTAGTCGAGCTCGCGCGCCATGCTCCAGGTCGTGTTGCGCGAGAGGATGTCGACCTTGCGGCTCTGCAGCTCCTTGAAACGCTCATTGGCATCGAGCGGAACGAATTTCGCCTTGCCCGGATCGTCGAAGATCGCTGCGGCGACCGCGCGGCAGAAATCGACGTCGAAGCCGGTCCAGTTGCCCTTGTCGTCGGGGATCGAGAAGCCCGGCAGGCCCCTGTTGACGCCGCACAGCACTTCGCCGCGGCGAACCGTGCGCTTCAACGTGCGGGTGTCGTAGAATTCATAGATGATGGCCAGGACGGCGACCAGCACGGCGATGGCGAGCCCGATCAGCAGGCCGCCACGAAAAGTGCGCATCATGTTGCTCTCTCGAAAGTATCGGGAAAAGGAATCTGGAGGAGGGGCAGAGCATGATCCTGACGATCATGCTCGAACCAAAGCCCTTAGAGTTCGGGCTTCTGCCGAATGACGACCTTGGTCCCGACCGGGACGCGATCATAGAGATCGGCGACGTCGTTGTTGACGAGACGGAAGCAGCCAGAGGACACCTTGGTGCCGATCGTGTCAGGACGGTTGGTGCCGTGGATGCGGTAGACCGTAGTCCCCAGATACATGGCGCGGGCGCCCAACGGATTGCCGGGGCCGCCGGCCATGAAGCGCGGCAGATAGGGCTGGCGCTGGATCATCTCCGGTGGCGGCGTCCAGTCCGGCCACTCCTTCTTGTTGGTGATGGTCACCAGCCCCTGCCACTGAAAGCCGTCGCGGCCGACGCCGATGCCATAGCGGATCGCGCGCCCGCCGGGCTGCACCAGATAGAGGTGCCGTTCTGCGGTCGAGACGATGATCGTTCCCGGCGGCTCCGTGGTGCGGAAGTAGACCACCTGCTTCTGCCATTCCGGATCGAGCTGGTAGGCGTCATCGGCGATCAGGCCCGGCTCGTCCCCGCGGTCCGGCTGCTGGGCGAAGGCTTGCGGCGTGGACAGAACCAGGCCGATCGCAGCCATAAACATCCCGGTCAGGCGACGAAAATCCGTCATGTAAAGCTCTCCCCGCTGCCACAGCGCAAATCAATCAGGAACCATCAAACCTGAGGGGCAAGTTCATGGCAAGTTGATGGCGCGCCGCCCTGATATGTCACGAGAATGCTTTGGTTTTTTGACGGGGTCGGAGCAATGCCACGAACAGGGGATGGCGCGAAAAGCCTAGATTGCTGCCGCACCGGTGGTGCGCTCCCTCCCCCGCCTGCGGGGGAGGGCTGGGGAGAGGGTTTCTCCTCCAGGGAGACTCCCCCAAGGATAGAACCCTCACCCGCGCCTTCGGCGCGACCTCTCCCGCAAGCAAGCGGGAGAGGCTCAGACCGAGTTCGCCGAAACATCAAGCTTCGACAGATGGCACTGAATGCCAGCTAAATCTTGTTGCTCTCCGCTGCAATCCCGAGCCGCCGGACGATCTCGGTGGCCACGGCGCGCGCCTCGGCTCTCGACCCGATGCGGGGGCTGCGAAACCGTCGCCCCGAGTGCAACCGGATCACGACGATGCAGTGCTCGTCCTCGGACCGGCCGCGGCGCTCGATGGTGATCGATTTCACCTCACGCCCCTCGATATGGTCGGCGCGCAAGCTGCCGTCGCCCCACAGGCGCTCGACGCGAATATCGCTCTGGCGGATGATCCAGAAGACACCGGTGACGAGGTTGGCGTATCTGTAGACGACGAACGCGGCGATCGCGCCGGCGGGCAACAGCGCGATGTCGATCGGGCCCGGCGGCAGGCCGCGCCAGAGCTTGTAGGCATAGGGAACGGCGCTCACGGCGACCGCGATCAGTGCAACGATGTAGATTTCCCGCGCCGGAAACGGCTCGATCGGCTCGCCGAGATGCATCTCGGGGTTGCTGGCATCGAGCGGATTGACGGGCTCCTCGACATTGGGAACCTCGAACTGCGCGGCGATCCGGGCCACGGTGTCGCGAACATGGGTGACGTCGGCGATCGGCGGAGACGTCAGGCGTTCTCCGGAGGCCAGCGTGAAGACGAGTTGAAAGCGGGCCTTCACTCTCTTGCTGCCGGGGACCTGCAACCCCGCGATGTCGTCTTTGGCCACGATGCGCGTACGCAGCTTTCCGAACGGACTTTGCCGCCCGATCAGGATCTCGTTCGGCGTGATGATCCACACCACGGCCGGCGCCAGCATGATGCCGATGACGAATCCTGCGCCGACCAGCAGCGCGACCATGGAGATGACGATCTCCAGAATGTCCTGTGTGAACAAGCCCGGCGTAAAGCACAGCGCGACGGCGGCGGCAAAGCCGGACATCACCAGCCGCTGCGCGATCGAGGAGCCTTCACGAAGGCGAATGTCGGTGCTGGTCGCGTCGTCCATTGCGGGCGGCTGGTTCCGTTGCGCGCGAAACTCCACGGATGGGTCCGTGGAGTCAAGCAACAACGCCGTCACTTGGCGCCCGTGCGAAATCAGCTGTCGACGTTCAGCAGCCTTGCCACGGTGCGGTCGATCTGTTCATAGCTGCCCTCGCCGGCGTGCTGGAACACGATCTTGCCGCTCTGGTCGATGATGTACTGCGCCGGCCAATATTGGTTGCGATAGGCGTTCCAGGTCTTGGAATCATTGTCCTGCGCCACCGGATAGGTGATGCCGTGGCGCTTCAGCGCGGCCTGCACGTTCGCGGCCGACCGCTCGAACGGGAATTCCGGCGTGTGCACGCCGACCACGACGAGGCCCCTGTCCTTGTACTTGGCAAAGAGGCTGGTGACGTGCGGCAGCGTGTTGACGCAGTTGACGCAGCCATAGGTCCAGAAGTCGACCAGCACGACCTTGCCGCGGAGGCCGGCGATGTTGAGCGGTTTTGAGTTGAACCAGTTGTTGATGCCGGTGAAGTCGGGCGCGGTCTCGTGGCTCGCGGCAGCGACGCGGACGGGGCTTGCGCGGGAAACCTCGTCGCAGATGCCGGGGATGACCGCGCCGGTGACGGCGAAGCCGACCAGTGCGGCGGAAACGGCGAGCAGTTTGAGAGTCATGGAAGCGTCCTCCGGGTGAAGTCTTCGACGATTAGAGGCCGATCTGGCCGGTGGGATAGAAGCTGGTGAGCCACGCCACGATCAGCGTGTCGTATTGGAAATACGCTGCGACCGCGAAGCCGATCACGACGACGCCAAAGCCCTGCTGCAGCCGCGGCGAGATGCGCGCGAGGCTGCGCACGCGCGTGGTTGCGGCCTGTCCGCCATAGGCGATCGCCAGCATCGGGATCGCCGCGCCGACGGCGTAGGCGACCAGCAGCGTGCCGGCCCAGGCAAGGTTCCTCGAGGTCGCGACCAGCGTCAGGATCGAGCCGAGCACCGGGCCGGCGCAGGGCGTCCAGACAAGGCCCAGCGTGGTGCCGAGCACGAGCCCGCCGAGCCCGCCGAGCGCGCCGTCGCGCTGTGCGCTGTTCGAACTGCCGAGATCGAGCCAGCCATTGAGTCGTGCCGACAGCCACTCGAAGGGCGCCGGCCACAGCATCAACAGGCCGAATCCGAGCAGCAGGATCGATGCGGCTTCGCGCAGCACGTTCGGGTCGAAATCGAGCGCCTGCGTGATCGCGCCGAGCAGCAGCGCGACTGCGGAGAACGAGACGACGAAGCCGAGCGCGATCATCGCCGGCCGCAGATGCCCCGCGCGCCCGATCGAGGCGCCGAGCAGGATCGGCAGCATCGGCAGCGTGCAGGGCGCAGCGATGGTGAGGATGCCGGCAAGGAGAGCGAAGAGAAGGTCGAGCATTGCGCACTCGTGGAGGAGGTCACGAGGGCAGTTCGGGTCGGGCGTGGGAGCCGTTACGCGGCGTCACGGCTTCGTGACGGGAGATCGGGTTGTGAGGCAACTGTGTCGGCCGCAATGGCGGTGCGCTCCCTCCCCCGCAAGGGGGGAGGGAATGAGAGAGCAGTGCCTCCTGACTTCAGCGGGAGAGGGTGGGGCTGCGGCAACCGCTCGGCCCCAAAAAAACGACCCGGAAGGGGGGCATCCTTCCGGGTCGATGGGGGTCTTGGGAGGTTTAACGAAACCGTATGTGGGACTTTTAATGAGGAAGTTTTTCCGCCTGATGTTGTGCTTTGTTTCAATTGTTTCGTCGGCGGTAACACTTCCGTGTCCGGGGGCAGGGGATGATCTGTGGTCCTATCCCATTGAATTGATTGGGCTCAGGCGGCGAAGCGGTCGACGCCGGCGCCCTTAAGCAAATCGGCCAGCTGCTTGCGGGCATAGAACATCCGCGTCTTCACCGTGCTCTGGGGGATGCCGATGATCTGTCCGACCTCCTCCACCGATTTCTCGTGATAATAGACGAGGTTGATGATCTCCCGATGCGCCGGCGACAGCTTCTGCACGCAGGCACGCAGGATGGCGCTGGTGTCGCTGCGGTCGAGCGAGGTCTCGGGCGTGTCAGCACCATCAGGAATCTGGCGCACGTCCTCCTGGTCGATGTCCTCGAAGCGGCGCTGGCGCATCGCGGTCAGCGCCTTGAAGCGCGCGATCGAGAGCAGCCAGGTCGAAACCTGCGAGCGGCCCTGGAATTGGCCGGCGGTCCGCCACACGTCCAGGAACACCTGGCTGACCAGATCTTCCGCCGTGGTGGCATCGCGCACGATGCGCAGGATGAAGCGGTAAACCCGCACATTGTGCCGGCAATAAAGGATGTGCATGGCCGTCCGGTTGCCGTCGGCAATGCTCTCGAGGAGCATGTCGTCCGAGGTCGCCTGAGCGGCAATGATGCTCTGGCTGGCTTGGGCGTTGATGGCGATGACGTTCGGCATGGACTTGGCTCCCCGTAGCGCCGCGACCGAGCGGCGTTTCCTTGAGCCGAAGTGTTAATGAGCCAACGTTTCGGGACGTCTGCACGAAGAGGGGAAAATGGTTTCGTGCGCCGCCAAATTGTTTCGTCGCAGCAGCCGCGACGAAACATTCGGGGCAAAAAGACGTGGAATTTCAATGCACGGAAAATACGGGGGTGGGAATTTGGGGCTGAGCGCAGGTACCGGAACGGATTTCGGGCCATTGCGTTCGGTCGCGCGACACCCAGGGCTGTCGTCCCCGGGCGCGAAGCGAGACCCATAACCACAGGCTGTGGTTTGGCGATGATTGGGAGCTGCGCGCACCCCAGGACGACAGGGGAGTTTGCCGCCCGCTGCCTAAGCCTTCTCGCCCGCCGGAGAAAACAGATAGCCGCCGCCGCGGATGGTGCGGATCACGGCGGGCTTTGCCGGGTCGGGCTCGATCTTGCGGCGGATGCGCATGATGCGGAGATCGACGGCGCGGTCGAAGGCCTCGGCGTCGCGCGCATTGGCCAATTCCAGCAGGCGCTCGCGCGACAGCACGCGCTTCGGATTCGCTGCGAATACCTTCAAGAGCCCGAACTCGGAGGCGGTCAGCGGATGTTCGTTGCCCTCGTCGTCGCGCAAGGCCTGGGCTTCGAGATCGAGCCATTTGGTGCCGAAGCGCACCAGCTGGTCCTTGTCGGATTTCGCCGCCGAAGCATCCGGCACTGCTGCCTTGGCCGGCACGCTCCGCCGCAGCACCGAGCGGATGCGCGCCATCAGCTCGCGCAGCTCGCAGGGCTTTGCTACGTAATCGTCGGCGCCGAGCTCGAGTCCGACGACGCGATCGATCGGGCTCGCGGTCGCCGTGAGCATGATCACCGGCACGTTGATGCGGCTCTTGAGGTCGCGAATGATCGAGAGCCCGTCTTCCTCGGGCATGTTGAGATCGAGCACGACGAGATCGGGCATGCTGCCCTGGATCGCGGCGCGCAAGCTCTTGCCGCCGTCGCACAGCGTCACGGTGAAGCCGTGCATCTTGAGGTAGTCGCCGACCATCTCCCGGGCCGGGGCCTCGTCGTCGACGATCATGATGTGCTGGCTTTGGGTCATGGGCTTTGCATCACGGCATTTCAGTCACGGGGAGGGTGATGGTGAAGGTCGATCCCTTGCCGGGGCCGTCGCTGTCGGCGGTTACCTCGCCGCCGTGCATGTCGATGATACGCTTGACGATGGAGAGCCCAAGTCCTGTCGAGCTCTCGCCGGCAGTCGGTTTTGCCGACAGCCGCTGGAACCGCCCGAACAGGCGGCCGAGATCCTCCGGCGACAGGCCGGCGCCCTCGTCGCTGACGCGGACGGTGGTGTCGCGGCCCTCATGGCTGACAGCCACGTCGATCCTGCCGCCGATCGGAGAGTATTTGATGGCGTTGCTGATGAGATTGTCGATCGCCTCGCGGATGCGGTCGGTGTCGCACATGGTGACGATGTTAGGCGGAGCGGCGACGCTGATCGTCTGCTGCTTGTTGACGGCGAGCGGCTGGTTGGCTTCGGCAACCTCCTTGGCCAGCGCCGCGATGTCGACCGGCTCGCGGCGGATGGTGATGTCGAAGGCATCGGCCATCGCATCCGAGATCAGGTGATCGACCATCGTGGTCAGGCGCTTGGTGGCGTCGCGAATGTGGTCGACCTGGGCGACCACGCCGCTCTCCGAGGCGCCGGTCGAGATCAGCTCCTTCAGCATCTCGGTGCGGCCGAGGATGACGCCGAGCGGATTCTTCAGGTCGTGCGCGACGGTGCCCAGGATCTCGTTCTTGAAGCCGTTGGCGCGCTGCAGCCGCAGCCATTGCGCCGAGAGCCGGCGGTTGGCCTGCATCAGCGCGCGGGTGCGCTGGGCGACGCGGTCTTCGAGCTGGGTGTTGGCGTCCTGGAGCTGCTGGTAGAGGATCACGTTGTCGAATGCGATCGAGAGCCTGGAGGAGAAGATCTCGACCAGCGAACGGTCGGTCTCCGACAATTCGCGCTCGGCCTGCAGTAGCACCACCACTTCGCGCCCCGAACCGGTGCGCAAATAGATCACGCTGCGATGGTCGGCGAATTCGTTCTTGCGGCGCTGGAACGCGGCCTCCACCATCTCGCGCAGCTCGGGATCGAGCGCCTTCGACGTGGTGGTGCCGATGAAGCGGCTGTAGCAGCCGCTGCCGGCGAGCACCGAGAGTTCGGGGTCGATGCCGCCATTGTCGCGCAGGACCAGGATGCCGGCGCAATCGACGTTGAGCAGCGAGGCGAGCTGGGTCAGCACGCCCTCGGCGAGCCGCTGCATCGACTTGAAGTCGTACAGCGTCGAGGCCGCGTCGATGATGATCTCCAGCCCGCGCCGCGTCTGCACCATGCGCTCGAGCTGCTGATAGGACCGCAGCGCCGCGGTCAGCGAGGTGAACAGCTTGTCGGCCGTGAGTTCGGTCTTGGCCTTGTAGTCGTTGATGTCGTACTGCACGATCACGCGCCGCTCCGGCGCCTGGCCGGGCTGGCCGGTGCGCAGGATGATGCGCACGGTCTCGTTCCTGATCTCGTTGCGGATGAACTCGACCAGTTCGAGGCCGGCGACGTCGGTCTCCATGATGACGTCGAGCAGCACGGCGGCGACGTCGCGGTGCTCGGCCATCAGCTTGCGCCCTTCCGCCGCGGAATAGGCCGACAGGATCTCCAGGCTCTGGCCGTTGAGGCTGTAGTCGGACAGCGCGAAACGGGTGCCGTCATGCACGGCCGGATCGTCGTCGATGACGGCGATCTTCCATTTCCGGGCGTTGCTATCCTCCGACGCGGTACCGGTATCGTCGATCAGGTGGAGGACATCGTCCTGTTCGGCCATTGAGAAGATCCGTCACTGTCTGTGCTTTGCGCGCCGCCTTTGGCGACCCGGGGTATGATAATGCGAAAAGTGGTGCCTTGTCCCAGCTTGGATTCCAGCACCATGCGGCCGCCGAGCTGCTGGGTGACGAGGTTATAGACGATATGGAGGCCGAGTCCCGTGCCGCCTTCATTGCGCCGGGTGGTAAAGAAAGGGTCAAAGGCCTGGCGCTGCACGTCAGGGGTCATGCCGGCCCCGTCATCGGCGAAGCTGATCTCGATGTCGTCGGTCCCGCGCGGCCGCGCCGAGATCGCGATCGTGCCGGCGCGCCCGTCGGCGAAGGCGTGGTTGGCGGCGTTGAGGAACAGGTTGGTCAGGATCTGGCCGTAGGAGCCGGGATAGCCGTCAAGCAGCAGCCCCTCGGGCACGTCGACCTGAAGCGTGATCGGCGAGCGCTTCAGCACCGGGCGCAGGCTGGCGATGATCTGGTCGGTGGCTTCGCTGAGCGAGAATTGCCGCCGCTCGGCATGCGAGCGGTCGACCGCAACCTGCTTGAACGACTGGATGAGCTCGCCGGCGCGCTGGAGGTTGGCGACGAGCTGCTGCGAGGCGTCGCGCGAGGACTGCACGAATTCCTCCAGCTGCGAGCGGCGCAAGCCGCCGTCGCCCTTGAGCTGGGCCTCGAAGATCTCGCTGCGCCGGGCCAAGCTGGAGGCCACCGTCAGGCTGATGCCGATCGGATTGTTGACCTCGTGCGCGACGCCGGCCACCAGGCCGCCGAGCGCTGCCAGCCGTTCGGCATCGATCAAATTCTGCTGCGCGGCATTGAGCTCGAGCAGCGCACTCTCGGCTTTCTCCTTGGACGCGCGCAGCTCGTCCTCGGCCTTGCGCTTGGCGATCGCGTTCTCGCGGAACACTTCCACTGCGCGCGCCATGGCGCCGACCTCGTCGCGTGCCTTGGTGCCCTGCACCTCGCGGTCGAGGTCGCCGAGCGTGATCGCGCGCATCGCCGCCATGATCTGCTGCAGCGGCAGGCGGATCGACAGCGCGATCAGCACGCCGGCGGTGAGGATGATGCCGAGGAAGATGACCGCGATCGACAGCACCCGGCGGGAAATGTCGGCCAGCGTGCGGTCGAAGGTCTCCTGCGCCTTCTGCTCGCGCTGGCGCATCTTGGTCGAGAGGTCGTCGATGGCGCCGATCGCCTCGGCCTGGCTGGCGTCGATGGTGTTGCGGAGCAGCTCGGTGCGGCTCGCAAGCTGCTCGGAGAGCTTGGCAAAGCCCTCCCGCAGCGCCATGGTGCGGGCGGCAAGCCGCCGCAGGGCCATCTTCTGGAGGTCGTTGTCGGCGAGATCGATCATGACCGGGATGGTCTTCTCGATCGTCTCGGTGCTGCGCCGCGCGTCGTCGGCGGCGCCCGATGACTGCGACAGGTAGTAGGAATTGGCCGCCACCAGCATCGCGGTGAAGGCATCGCGGGACTTGCCGAGCGAGGGCCAGATCAGCGCGTCACGATGGCCGGTGGCGCCTTCGATGATGGAATAGAGGCCGGCCATGTCCCTCGCCGGTCCTTGCACCTGCTCCTCGTAAGTCTTGGCGATCGTCGCCTGCACGCTGCGCAGCTCGCCGAAACCGTTGAGAAAGCGATCGGTGGTGCGCTCCAGCTCCTCGACCGAGCCCGACAGCATCGGGTCCTTGGCGGCGCGGTTGGTCAACGTGCCCAGCACCGCCTCGCGCAGCAGGAGGATCTCGGCGAACAGGTCCGGGCTCGGTTGGTTGATATAGCGGTGAATCAGGTTGTGGAGGCGCCCGGTCTCGCTTTCGAGCAGCGCCAGGATCCGGTCGGACTCGCGTACCTGGCGCACGTCGCCCCAGGCCGAGCCCAGCACCTGGGCGCCGTTCCAGATCATCGCCACCAGCACCACGACCACGGCGGAGTTCAGCGCGGCGATCGACAGGATGCGCCAGCGGATCGGCACCGCCCGCAGCACGCCGACCAGTCGCGCGCGCAGCTGCCCGATTGGGCCGGGCGGCCTGTCCACGTGCTCGCGATGTCCAAGCGCAGCCAACAGGCCTCACTCCACCTTGCGAATGCGTTCGATCAGCGCGGCCGCCGCGGTATCGCGTCCGGCCCTGGCGTAGATTGCGGCCATTGCCTCCTCGAACGGCTTGCGGTCGATGCCCTTGATGATGGTCACGCCCGCGTCCTGCGCCTTGCGCTGCGACTGCTCCTCGAGGTCCCGCCACTTCTCGCGCATGAACCGGCTGGAGCGCTGCGCGGCCTCCTTGAAGATGATCCGGTCGTCCGGCGACAGGCTCTGCCAGGCCTTCAGCGAAATCACCAGCACCTCCGGGCTCATCGTGTGTTCGGTGAGCGTGTAATGGCCGGCATGCTTGTAATGGTCCGTCGTCACGAAAGATGGCCAGTTGTTCTCGGCGCCGTCGATCAGGTGGTTGGCAAGCCCGGTGAGCACCTGCCCGTAGGGCAGTTCGACCGGTTCGGCGCCGAGCGCGCGCATCATCTGGTTCATCAACTCCGACTGCTGCACCCGGATCCGCAATCCCTGCAGATCCGCGACGCTTCGGACCGGTCGAACGCCATTGTAGATCGACCGCGCGCCCGAATCGTAGAAGCAGAGCCCGACGAAGCCGTAGGGCTCGAAACTGTTCAGGATCTCGCTGCCGATCGGCCCGTCCAGCACCCTCTGCATGTGCTCGATGGACCGGAACAGGAACGGCATCGCGAGCACGTTCATCGCCGGGACGAAATTGCCGATCAGCGCCACGTTGGTCCGGTTGAGGTCGATCGCGCCGGCCCGGGTCTGCTCGATAGTCTCCTTTTCCTCGCCGAGCTGACGGGAGTGGAAAACCTTGATCTCGTGCCGACCGCCGCTGCGCTCGGCGATCAGGGCGCCCATGTAGCGCAGCGCCTGGACGGTCGGGTAATTCTCGGCCTGAGTGTCGGCGGCGCGAAATTCGCGCGCAACGGCGCCCGTCGTCCAGACGGCAAGCAGAAGCGCGACGAAGATCACCCCGGTCCGCGAAGATTCGGCACGGTTCAGCACTGGCACACTCAACCCCTCGGTGGTGGAGTCTATGGCGGAAGGAAAAGGTTCAATGCAACCTAGCAGATGGTAAGGGGAAGGCCATCCCGCCGGTTCCGCAGGGCCGAATTGTGCGACGCGGCCGGCGCTCATTCCCGGTTGAAACCGCCAATGCCGCGCCTTAAGCAAGGCAACCGCCTTCCGGCACGCGGCAAGGGAAGAGCCATCGTGATGCCAGCACTGCGCCTTTTGCAGTTCGTCGCCGCCTTTGCGGCACTCTCATTGGCCGCTCCCGCCCGTGCCGCCACCGACATTGCGCTGTGGCACGCCATGTCCGGCGAGCTCGGCCGGCAGCTCGACAAGCTCGCCTCCGACTTCAATATCTCGCAGTCCGACTACCGGATCGTGCCTGCCTACAAGGGCAATTACACCGAAACGGTGACGGCGGCGATTTTCGCCTTCCGTTCGCGCAGCCAGCCCGCGATCGTCCAGGTCAACGAGGTCGCCACCGCGACGATGACCGCGGCCAAGGGCGCGATCTATCCGGTGTTCAGCCTGATGCGGGACCAGGGCGAGCCGTTCTCGCTGGAGGATTACCTGCCCGCGGTCTCCGGCTACTACACCGATGCGTCCGGCAATCTGTTGTCCTTCCCGTTCAATTCCTCGACCCCGATCCTGTATTACAACAAGACCATGTTCCGCGAGGCGGGCCTCGATCCGGAGGCGCCGCCGAAGACCTGGCCGGAATTGGGGGCGGCCGCGAAGCGCCTGCGCGACCGTGGTGCTCCTTGCGGCTTCACCACGTCCTGGCCGTCCTGGATCCATGTCGAGAATTTCTCCGCCTTCCACAATTTGTCGCTGGCGACGCGGGCGAACGGCTTTGCCGGGCTTGATGCCGAATTGACCATCAACAATCCGCTTCTCGTCAAGCACATCGCCCAACTTGCAGATTGGCAGAAGACCAGGCTGTTCGACTATAGCGGCCGCGGGCAATCAGCCGAGCCGCGCTTCCAGAAAGGCGAATGCGGCATCTTCATCGGCTCCTCGGCGACGCGCGCCGACATCAAGGCGAATTCGAAGTTCGAGATCGGCTACGGCATGATGCCGTACTGGCCCGATGTGAAGGACGCACCGCAGAACTCGATCATTGGCGGCGCCACGCTTTGGGTGCTGCGCGACCGTCCCCGCGAGGAATACAAGGGCGTCGCGCGATTCTTCGCCTATCTGTCGCAACCGGCCGTGCAGGCTGCCTGGCACCAGAACACCGGCTATCTGCCTGTGACCCGCGCCGCCTTCGAGCTGACGCGGTCGCAGGGGTTCTACGAGCGCAATCCGGGTTCGGCGATCTCGTTCGAGGAGATCACGCTGCATCCGCCGACGGAGAACTCCAAGGGCATCCGGCTCGGCTCCTTCAGCCTGATCCGCGGCGCCATCGAGGACGAGCTCGAGCAGGCCTTCGCCGGCCAGAAGAGCGCGCAATCAGCACTCGATTCCGCCGTCGAGCGTGGCAACAAGCTGCTGCGCCAGTTCGAGCGAGCAAGTCCGGATAGGTAGCGGGTTGGAGAGGTGCACCGAGCGCCGGGCTTGCACCGAGTCGGCCAAAGCCAATCCTTCTTTTGATACGCAGATGACAGCCACACCGTCGAAACAACTCCCTGACGTCACCGACGCCGCAAGCCTCCGCGCCTTTCGCTCAGCTCCCTCACAATGGCTCCCCATCGCGCTCGACGTCGCGCGCAGCCACGGTCTCGATGTCAGCGCCCCGCACGTGTTTGCGACTGGCACCAACCTCGTGGTCGGCCTGGGTGAAACGCTGATCCTGAAGATCTTCCCGCCGCTTTTGCGCGCGCAATTCGTCTCCGAGCGCGGCTCGCTGTCGCAGCTTGCCGGCCGTTTGCAGTTGCCGATCCCCGAGATCGTGGCGGAGGGCGAGCGCGACGGCTGGCCCTACCTCGTCATCACGCGCCTTGCCGGCACGCTCGGCTCGGAGGTCTGGCCGCATTTGCCAGAAGACCAGAAGGAGCGCGTGCTGCGCCAGATCGGCGAGACCATCGCTTCCGTGCAGCGCGCCCCGCTCGGCGCGCTCGCGCAGGTCGAGCCGCGCTGGGACGCGTTCATGCGCAGGCAGATGCAGGGCTGCAGGGCGCGGCACACCCGTCTCGGCCTTGCGCCAAAATTCCTGGCCGGTCTCGACGATCTCCTCCGCGATGCGGGCAGGCTCATCCCGATGGATGCGCCGCCGGTGATCCTGATCGGGGAGTACATTCCCGAGAACTTCCTGCTCGCCTGCCATGACGGCCAATGGTCGCTTGCCGGCCTGTTCGACTTCGGCGATGTCCTCGCCGGATGGCGCGATTACGACCTGCTCGGCCCCAGCGCCTTCATGGCGGCGGGTCGGCCCGGCCGGGTGCGCAGCCTGCTCGAAGGTTTTGGCTATGCGACGCCGGACGATGCGCTCAGGCGGCGCCTGATGGCCCTGATGCTGCTGCACCGCGCCAGCGATCTCAACGCGCACATCTGTATCGAGGGCTGGCAGGAGCAGGCGGATGACCTCATTGAGCTGCAGGAGCTGATCTGGCCCGGCTGAGCGCGCCACGCCTCCCCGGTCATTCCGGGGCGCCGCGGAGCGGCGAGCCCGGAATCTCTTGTCCCGCGCGTGTTGCCGCCCGATGGAGTCCGGGCTCGATGCTGCGCATCGCCCCGGAATGACGGGGGAGGGTGTTGCTGAGGCCCGGTCGCCAAGGATCTGTCCGCCTCCTCGATGGGCTCCGAGATTTTGCAGCTTAATTTTTATGCAATTGCCTCCCTTTGTATGCAATTCGATCCGCCATACAATTCAAGTGAAACGCAGTAATCTTCTGTAATATCAGCTGCTTATGGCAAATTTTGTATCCTGTTAAGCTCTGGCACAAACCTTGCGAATCCAGTTCCAACCAGAAACTTTTGCGTTGGAGCGATTTCATGAAGCGCCGCGATTTCCTCAAATCCGTTTCCGGGTTGGCCGCCGGAGCGGCGCTTCCGGCCATGCCGTCCGTGATCTCCCCGGCCAAGGCCGATGCCCGCTCGGAGACGCTGCTGATCGTCTCGGAGGGCGGCCCCAACAATCTCGACATCCACGGCGTCGGCACCAACGTGCCCGGTTATGAGGTGTCCTGGAATTGCTACGACCGCCTGATCAGCCACGAGATGAAGAGCGGCCCCGGCGGCGTGCCCTATTACGACCGCGACAAGTTTAAGGGCGAACTCGCCGAGGACTTCAAGATCGACGACATGTCGGTCACCTTCAAGCTGAAGAAGAACGCCAAATTCCACGACGGCGCGCCTGTTACCGCCAAGGACGTGAAGTGGTCGCTCGACCGCGCCGTCAGCGTCGGCGGTTTCCCGACCTTCCAGATGAGCGCGGGCTCGCTGACCAAGCCGGAGCAGTTCGTCGTGGTCGACGATCACACCGTGCGCGTCGACTTCCTGAAGAAGGACAGGCTCACGGTCCCCGATCTTGCCGTCATCGTGCCCTGCATCGTCAACTCGGAACTGGTGAAGAAGAACGCCAGCGAGAAGGATCCCTGGGGTCTCGAATACACCAAGCAGCAGACCGCGGGCTCCGGCGCCTACAAGGTGGTGAAATGGACCGCCGGCACCGAGGTGGTGATGGAGCGCAATGACGATTGGGTCTGCGGTCCGCTGCCGAAGATCAAGCGCGTGATCTGGCGCATGGTGCCGCAGGCCGGCAACCGCCGTGCGCTGCTTGAGCGCGGCGACGCCGACATTTCCTACGAGCTGCCGTTCAAGGATTTCCAGGAGATGAAGGCGAACGGCAAGCTCAACGTGGTGTCGCTGCCGTTCTCCAACGGCATCCAGTATATCGGCATGAACGTGACCAAGCCGCCCTTCGACAATCCGAAGGTGCGGCAGGCGATGGCCTATGCGATGCCGTATCAGAAGATCATGGACGCCGTGCTGTTCGGCCTCGGCAACCCGATGTTCGGCGCGCCCGCGGACAAGGCCACCGAGGTCGCCTGGCCGCAGCCGCACAAGTTCAACACCGACATGGCGAAGGCGAAGGCGCTATTGGCCGAAGCAGGCTACCCCAACGGCTTCGAGACCACGATCTCGTTCGATCTCAATTTCGCCGGCGTCAACGAACCGCTGTGTGTGCTGGTGCAGGAATCGCTCGCCCAGCTCGGCATCAAGACCACCATCAACAAGGTGCCGGGCGCCAACTGGCGCACCGAGTTGAACAAGAAGGAGATGCCGCTCTTCACCAACGTGTTCTCGGGTTGGCTCGATTATCCCGAATACTTCTTCTACTGGTGCTATCACGGCAACAATTCCGTCTTCAACACCATGAGCTACAAGTCGGCGGAGATGGACAAGCTCATCGACGGCGCGCGCACCGCCGCGGCCACCGGCGACAAGGCCACCTATGATGCCGACGTGAAGGGCTTCGTCGATCTCGCCTACAGCGACATCCCGCGCATCTCGCTGTACCAGCCGTTCGTCAACGTCGCGATGCAGAAGAACATCAGCGGCTACCAATACTGGTTCCACCGCCGCCTGGATTATCGCGCGATGGCGAAGGGGTGACGGGACATGCTGATCGTCGGCGACGCATCGGCATCGGCACTGGGCTCCCTCTCCCGCTTGCGGGGGAGGGCTGGGGTGGGGGTATCTCCCCGGCGGGATTGTCGAGACATGCGGAGGCTATCCCCGCGCGGCAAGAGCCCTCACCCGCCGCGCTCTGCGAGCGCGTCGGCCTCTCCCGCAAGCGGGAGAGGCGAAGCAAGCCCGCGGAGCGCCCCATGCTGACCATGATCGGCAAGCGCCTGATGTTCGCGATTCCCTCGCTGATCGGCGTCGTCATCGTCACCTTTCTGCTGACGCGCGCGCTTCCTGGCGATCCCGCCGCCTATTTCGCCGGTCCCGCTGCGACAAAGGAAGCCGTCGAGCAGATCCGCAAGAAACTCGGCCTCGACAGACCGCTCATCGAACAGTTCTTCCGCTACACCAATGATCTCGCCCATGGCGATTTCGGCAACTCGCTCACCACGGGACAACCGGTCGCGGCGGAGATCCGCAACCGCCTGCCGGCCTCCGCCGAGCTGACACTGCTCGGCCTCTTGGTCTCGATCGTCATCGCCATTCCGCTCGGCGTGCTGGCGGCAACCCGGCCAGGATCATGGATCGACCATCTCTGCCGCGTCACGACAACGGCCGGCGTGTCGCTGCCGGTGTTCTTCACCGGCCTCGTGCTGGTCTATGTGTTCTACTTCCGCCTGGGCTGGTCGCCCGCGCCACTCGGCCGTCTCGACGTGTTCTACAGCGCGCCGCCGACGGTGACCGGCTTCTACCTGATCGACACCCTGCTGGCGCGCGACGTCGAGGCATTCCGCTCGGCGCTGAGCCAGCTCATTCTTCCCGCGACGACGCTCGCGATCTTTTCGCTGGCGCCGATCGCGCGCATGACGCGCGCCTCGATGCTGGCGGTGCTCGCCAGCGAGTTCGTCCGCACCGCGCGCGCCAGCGGCCTGTCGCCCGCAACCGTGATCGTCACCTACGCCTTCCGCAATGCGATGCTGCCGGTCATCACCACGCTCAGCATGGTGTTCTCGTTCCTGCTGGGCGCCAACGTGCTGGTCGAGAAAGTGTTCGCCTGGCCCGGCATCGGCTCCTACGCCGTGGAAGCGCTGATCTCGTCGGACTTCGCGCCGGTGCAGGGTTTTGTGCTGACCATGGCGGTGATGTACGTGCTGCTCAATCTGATCATCGACATTTTGTACGGCGTGATCGATCCGCGCGTGCGGCTGGAGGGCTAGCCATGATCGCATTCGATGCGAGACACGCGACCGGTGCGCTCCCTCCCCCGCTTGCGGGGGAGGGCTGGGGAGCGGGTGTCTCCGCGGGCGAGAACCCCCAAGAGGCGAGAGCCCTCTCCCGGCGCGTTGCGCCGACCTCTCCCGCAAGCGGGAGAGGTGAAGCCAACTCCCAGCTCGCTATCCAAATTCATGAAGCACCAGGAGTAAAACCATGAGCTCCGTTGCGCCTGCTGTTGAACCCGTCGGTCCCGCCCGCACGTCGGGACTATCAGCGATCCTCGAACAGACCCGCTATGTCCTCGGCGAGAACAAGGTCACGGGCTTTGCCTTCGCGCTGCTGATCCTGATCCTCGCTGCCGCGATCTTCGGGCCCTCTGTGGTGCCGTACGATCCGCTCGCCTCCGACACCGCGGCGGCCCTGAAGCCGCCGTCGGCGGCGCACTGGTTCGGCACCGACCAGCTCGGGCGCGACATCTTCAGCCGCGTCATCGTCGCCACGCGGCTCGACGTCTTCATCGCGATCGCCTCGGTCGCGCTGGTGTTCCTGATGGGCGGCCTTGCCGGCATTGCCGCCGGCTATTTCGGCGGCTGGACCGATCGCGTCGTCGGCCGCATCGCCGACACCATCATGGCCTTCCCGCTGTTCGTGCTCGCCATGGGCATCGTCGCCGCGCTCGGCAATACCGTGCAGAACATCATCCTCGCCACCGCGATCGTGAACTTTCCGCTCTATGCCCGCGTCGCGCGCGCCGAAGCCAATGTCCGTCGCAATGCCGGCTTCGTGCAGGCCGCGCGCCTCTCCGGCAACGGCGAATTCCGCATCCTCCTGGTGCACATTCTCCCGAACATCATGCCGATCATGATCGTGCAGATGTCGCTGACCATGGGCTACGCCATCCTCAACGCCGCGGGCCTGTCCTTCATCGGCCTCGGCGTCCGGCCTCCTACCGCCGAATGGGGCATCATGGTCGCCGAAGGCGCGGGCTTCATGGTCTCGGGCGAATGGTGGATCGCGCTATTCCCCGGCCTTGCCCTGATGATCGCGGTGTTCTGCTTCAACCTCCTCGGCGACGGACTGCGCGACATCGTCGACCCCCAGCGGAGGACGTGATGGTTGGTCTTCAGTCAGCGGCGAGCGAAGCGAGACTGACTGGTGAGGAGGGCACTGTCCTCTCGCTCCCTCCCCCCTTGTGGGGGAGGGTTGGGGAG
>NZ_RQIT01000070.1 GCF_003837805.1 Bradyrhizobium sp. RP6
CTCTAGATGTAAATCCTTTGGCGAGATAAAATTTGAAAATAACTCCTCGTAGAAGGACCTTTTATGGAAAATTTAACCGTTATCAGTTCATTTATTACCTCAATAGCCCCTGTCATCAGTGGGTTCGTTCCGTTCCTGTTGTCATTAGCTGTTTTGGCAGGCTTCGTTGCTATTTGCATTATTGGCTGGAGGAAGTGAGATGATCCCTAATTGGGCTCCGATGTTCTCTTGGTGGGTTCATAACGGACTTATTCGGAAATTTAATTGGCGTAACGATGAGATCGGCAAACCATCAGCAAAGGTTGCCGCTCTTATGATTTACATAGCAATTACCATGAAATGCGCTGAAGAAGTTGGCATTCAGGAAGTGAAAATAACCTATACCCGGCTATCAGAAATGACAGGGATTAGTCGGCAGCTGATAAGAGAAGGTACAGCTATTTTAGTTAAGCTGGATATGATTGATGT
>NZ_RQIT01000071.1 GCF_003837805.1 Bradyrhizobium sp. RP6
AACCTTAATTATCAACGTCACTATATTAAGATTACCCGCCTGCTGGAGAAATTAAATCGAAATTATGCCGACAAAATTATGATTTATCCGGAATTTCATCAGCAAATAACTTACGAGGCATTGCGTGTTTGCCATGCGGTGCGCAAAGAGCCGGATATTCTTACCCGCCAACGGATGATTGCCGAGATATTTACTTCCGGTATGTATAAGCGCCTGATTACCAATGTGCGCAGCGTGAAGGTCGGTTACCAGGCGTTACTGTGGTCTTTCCGCTTATGGCAATGGCGCGACAAAACGCGGTCGCACCATCGCATTACGCGTAGCGCCTTTAATTTGCGCTAGCGTTAAACTTCGCCGCTTCGGGCTGTTTGCCCCAGCCTTGCCACTGATGCTGGAAGTAAACGATCAGCGTGCTCTGGCTGATGCTTTCGCTTAATACTTCAAAGAAGCGATTAGCATAAACAG
>NZ_RQIT01000072.1 GCF_003837805.1 Bradyrhizobium sp. RP6
TTTTAATACTTGTTTCCATAACTCTGTAAGCAAGGAGATATCATAAGAATTTGCTTGCTTATTTAAATAATATCCAATCAGTTTTTTTCTGTCTATCTTCTGATTAAATGTACGTGGGAAGGTATCTGTTAAAACAATGTGGTGAGGTATCATGTAAGCAGGGAGGGCTTCTTTAAGGGATTCTGCAATCTGATCTCCCGATATCTCAGTATCTGCTTTTACAAATAAATAGAGTGTCTTTGTTTCAGTATCAGGCACAGCCACCGCTTCTGACACTTCCGTTAACCGGAGCACAGCCTGTTCTATCTCCTCTGGTTCTATACGGTATCCGTTTATTTTTAACTGATAGTCAGCACGTCCAAGAAAGTAATAATTCCCATTTTTACGTTCCACCATATCCCCTGTCCTGTATACCCGTTCTCCAGGTTTTCCCGACAAATATGTAAACC
>NZ_RQIT01000073.1 GCF_003837805.1 Bradyrhizobium sp. RP6
ACATTAGCAGTGACAGTAATATCTTTTTGTACTGCTAATGCAGAACCTGCAACGGAAAACATTGCGGCTACCAGAAGAGATTTTACGAATACCTTTTTCATGCCTATTCCTTTGTTTATCACAACGATAATTAATGGACCGCCAGCTCAAACTCGCCATTGTCCTTGGTGATCCAGTTATTATATTTGACAACGATTTTATCGTAGCCAGATATGCTTTCTAAACTTTTTTCCTGACCAGGGAAAATGTTTTTATTTACGGTCTGAGTCTTACAACTATTATCTTTGCTATTATTTTTACAATAAGCGATTGTCAACACTTTAAGACGCTGATTTCCTGCATTGAGTAGTTTTTTTGCTGAATTAATTTCTAATTTAGTAACTGGTTGTTGAGGTGGAACACTAACAACGATGCCCCAAATTAAAT
>NZ_RQIT01000074.1 GCF_003837805.1 Bradyrhizobium sp. RP6
GAGCGCGGCCGTCAGGCCGGCTTCCACGACTATGTCGCCAAGTTCGACCGTCCCGGCCTGATCGCGGCGCTGAAGGAGCAGACCGCGGGCGCCGCCGGCGCTTCCGAGCTGAGCCGGGCCGCGGCTTGAGAGCAGGAAAGGGACGAGGAGATACGCCTATGACCAGCAAGACCCAGTCCACCGAAGGCGCCATGGTCGAATACGTCACCGCGATGATCGGCGGCCAGCTGTTCGGCCTGCCGATCTCCCGCGTCCAGGACGTGTTCATGCCCGAGCGCGTCACCCGCGTTCCCCTATCCTCGCGCGAGATCGCGGGCGTGTTGAACCTGCGCGGCCGCATCGTCACCGTGGTCGACATGCGCGCCCGTCTCGGCCTGCCCAGGGCCGAGGACGGCAAGGTGCCGATGGCGGTCGGCGTCGACC
>NZ_RQIT01000075.1 GCF_003837805.1 Bradyrhizobium sp. RP6
GCCTGGAACAACGCAAACGCCCGCGCCAGCACGGCGGGTAATTCTGCGGCCGACATCAAGGTGTGGGAGAACGCCGCCACGCCGGCCATCATCGCACCCTGGTTCGGCAGTTCATGCAGCTTGCCGCGCCCACCACCTAACTGGCTGCGGGACTGCACGCTGGAAATCACCAGCATCGGGATCGAATCGGCGTAGGCCTGGCCCATGGCGGTGGTGATATTGGTCATGCCAGGGCCTGTGATGATGAAGCACACGCCGGGCTTGCCGCTGGTGCGCGCGTAACCGTCGGCCATAAAGCCGGCGCCCTGTTCGTGGCGCGGGGTGACATGACGGATGCTGGAGCGGGCCAGGCCGCGGTACAGTTCCACGGTGTGCACGCCGGGGATGCCGAACACCTGGTCCACGCCGTAGCTTTCCAGGAG
>NZ_RQIT01000076.1 GCF_003837805.1 Bradyrhizobium sp. RP6
GCGTCATGGATGCGTAAGGTCTGCCTGGGGGCACCGCCATCGAAAACGTCAGGTCTTCCGACACTGGCACCGCCGCTGTTGCGCCAGTTCGCTTCGGTCGGCAATAACCTGAATCAGATAGCCCGGAAGATAAACAGCGGACAGTGGTCGGGGCATGACCGGGTTCATGTGGTGGCTGCACTGATGGCCATCGGACGTGAACTGAGTGAGCTGAGGGATGAGGTCCGTAAACAGGGAGAGCGGGATGATAGTTAAGTTTCATGCCAGGGGAAAAGGCGGTGGCAGTGGTCCGGTTGATTACCTGCTGGGCCGGGAGCGTAACCGGGAAGGGGCGAGAGTTCTGCGGGGTGCTCCCGAAGAGGTGCGGGAACTCATCGATGCCACGCCGTTTGCGAAAAAATACACCTCGGGGG
>NZ_RQIT01000077.1 GCF_003837805.1 Bradyrhizobium sp. RP6
GATTGATACCGTGCAACACGCCCTGGATGGCGGTCGCTGGTGTCAGGGCCACGGCATCATCGAGCAACGCGTTGCATTTGCCGATTTCGCGGATCGCCAGGCGGTATCCGTTCAACGGAGAGATGGCATACAGCCCCCACTCAATCCCCCGCTCACTACGCTGGAGTTTTATCACCGCATCGCGGGAGGCATTTTGCACCATGCCCAGAGAATGATAAGGCAGGAAATACTGCTCGAAACGCTTCTCCTCGTATGCATCAAGCCAGGTAAAATCAGGCTGGTTATCGGCAAAAATACCGGTCATCAGTTCGATATACGGGCCGTTATTGTCAGTCAGGCTCTTATCCCACGCCTGGCCAAATTCACTGTGTCCCCAACTCCACTGTTTTTTACCTGGCGCAATATGGTGG
>NZ_RQIT01000078.1 GCF_003837805.1 Bradyrhizobium sp. RP6
TTCGTAGTGTTGTATCCCTTCCAGACTTCATGTGGATCGAGGGCATACGCACAAACCTTACCAGCAACGGGGATTCTAACTAATGCATTTTTTGATTCTAAGTAATTGAGCCACCGAATAATTGTGCTTCTGCTAACTCCAAGTTTTTCAGCTAGGAATTGCTGATCCGCAACGACAGCGCCACACGTAGGATCGATATGCTCCGCTAAAAATGAGTACAGCTTCAGTGCTGATATGCCTTGGCTATCCTTCAGCAGCTCTCGAACACGTTCCCAACCTTTTGGGGATACCTGTGTAAACCTTGAATTTTTCTTTGCTTCTTCGAGATCCTCGGTGTTTTTCTTTGCCTCATCTGAAAGTTGTTTCAGTCGTTTTTCTGAATCAATAAACATGATTTTTTCCC
>NZ_RQIT01000007.1 GCF_003837805.1 Bradyrhizobium sp. RP6
CCCCGATTCATGCGACCTCCGCCCCCAGCCAACCCCCACACTCTGAGCCCTCGATGCACATTCTCCTGCTTGGTTCCGGCGGCCGCGAACATGCCCTGGCGTGGAAGATCGCAGCCTCTCCCCTGGTGACCAAATTCTGGTGCGCGCCCGGCAATGCCGGCATCGCCAGGGAGGCGGAGTGCGTGGCGCTCGATGTCGCCGACCATGCCGCCGTGATCGAGTTCTGCAAGACGAACGCGGTCGAGCTCGTGGTGGTCGGGCCGGAGACGCCGCTGGCGGCCGGCATCGTCAATGATCTCACGGCTAGCGGCATCAAGGCGTTCGGGCCGAGCAAGGTCGCGGCCCAGCTCGAAAGCTCAAAAGGGTTCACCAAGGCGCTGTGCACCGAATTCGGCATTCCCACAGGCGCCTACAAGCGGTTCACCAATCCCGAAAACGCGCGCGCCTATGTGCAGAGCCAGGGCGCGCCGATCGTAGTGAAGGCCGACGGGCTCGCCGCCGGCAAGGGCGTCGTCGTTGCGAAAACCGTGCGCGAGGCCGAGGACGCCATCGCCATGATGTTCGAGGGCGCCTTCGGCGAGGCCGGCGCGGAGGTCGTGATCGAGGAGTTTCTGCCCGGCCGCGAGATCAGCTTCTTTGCGCTGTGCGACGGCGAGACCGCGATTCCGCTGGCTTCCGCCCAGGACCACAAGCGCGTGTTCGACCACGATGTCGGCCCGAACACCGGCGGCATGGGCGCCTATTCGCCGACGCCGCTGGTGACGCCCGCCATCCACGACGCGATCATGGCGAAGATCATCCTGCCGACGGTGGCGGGCATGAAGCAGCGCGGCACGCCGTTCCGCGGCGTGCTCTATGCCGGCATCATGTTGACGACGCAGGGCCCAAAGCTGTTCGAGTTCAACGTCCGCTTTGGCGATCCCGAGTGCCAGGTCCTGATGCTGCGCATGATGAGCGACCTCGTGCCGGCGCTGCTCGCCGCCTGCGACGGGCAGCTGAAGAATTTCGACCTGCGCTGGCACAAGGAATCCGCGCTCACAGTGGTGATAGCGGCGAAGGGCTATCCCGGCGATTATCAAAAAGGGACCCGCATCGAGGGGCTTGAGGAAGCTGCCAAGGTCGAGACGGTCGAGATCTTCCACGCCGGCACGGTGGCGAAGGACGGCGCGATCCTCGCCAATGGCGGCCGCGTGCTCAACGTCTGCGCGCTGGGAGCGACCGTGACGGAGGCGCAAGCCCGCGCCTACCAGGCCGTCGATCGCATCCGCTGGCCGGAGGGTTTTTGCCGCCGCGACATCGGCTGGCAGGCGGTGGAGGCGGAGAAGGCCAAAAATTAGCGCGTCACGCCGGATGGCGCGCGCCAACGCGCCGATTCGGAATCTCGCGTTTACGTCACCGCGCCGCCATATCCGTGTTCCAGAATATGCAATCGGTTGTTGGGGTTAGTGACCCCGATGATAATACCGGTACTGTGCATGGGGTTGTTTTCGAACTTTTGTTTGTCGAGGCCCCCGCGACCGACCAACAAGGATGCAAGAAGATGTCCGATCTCGCCGACCTCTATCCGGGCTTTGCCGCCGAATGGATCGACACCTCGTTCGGCCGCATCTTCGCCCGCGTCGGCGGCAAGGGCCCGCCGCTGCTGCTCCTGCACGGCTTCTCCGAGACCCACGTGATGTGGCATCAGGTGGCGCCTGAGCTGGCCGAGCACTTCACCCTGATCATCGCCGACCTGCCGGGCTACGGCTGGTCCGACATGCCCGCGAGCGATGCGCTGCACATGCCCTACAGCAAGCGCGCGATGGCGAAGGCCATGGTCGAGGCGATGGAGCGGCTCGGCCACGTGCACTTCGCGCTCGCCGGCCATGACCGCGGCGGCCGCGTATCGTATCGGCTCGCGCTCGACCATCCCGGCCGGCTGTCGCGCCTCGCCGTGCTCGATATCTTGCCGACCTATAATTACTGGGAGCGGATGAACCGCGCCTACGCCCTGAAGATCTATCACTGGACGTTCCTGGCGCAGCCCTATCCGCTGCCGGAGACGCTGATCTCGGGCAATGGCGAGTTCTTCCTGCGCATCAAGATGGCGAGCCAGACCAGGTCGAAAACGCTGGACGCCATCGATCCGCGCGCGCTCGAGCATTACCTCGCCCCGTTCCGCGATCCCGCCCGCATCCACGCCATGTGCGAGGACTACCGCGCCGGCGCCTATTTCGACTACGACCTGGACAAGGCCGATTTCGAGGCCGGCAAGAAGATCACGATCCCGATGCTGGCGCTGTGGGGCAATGCCGGGATCGCCCAGGCCGCCGCGACGCCGCTGGACACGTGGAAGCAATGGGCGACGAACGTCAACGGCATGCCGGTGGATTCGGGGCACTTCCTCACCGAGGAGAACCCTGAGGTGACCGCAAAGGCGCTGCGCGAGTTCTTCTTGGCCTGACGATCTTGTAGCCCGGATGGAGCGCAGCGTAATCCGGGATTCTCTCCTCGCCGCGACACTGTCCCGGATTGCGCTTCGCTCCATCCGGGCTACGCGACTCCGACCTACCGCCGCTCGCGAAAGAACTCCCGCAGCAGCCGCGCCGCCTCGCTCTCGCCGACGCCGGAGTACACGTCCGGGGCGTGGTGGCAGGTCGGCGAGGCAAAGAAGCGCACGCCCGACTCGACCGCGCCGCCCTTGGGATCGGCGGCACCGTAATAGAGCCGCCTGACCCTTGCAAACGAGATCGCGCCCGCACACATGGTGCAGGGCTCCAGCGTCACGTAGAGATCGCAATCCACGAGGCGCTCGCTGCCGATCTTCGCGGCCGCCTCGCGCAGTGCGATGATCTCGGCATGGGCGGTCGGATCATGGTCGGTCAGCGTCCGGTTTGCGGCGGTGGCGATGACCTCGTAATTGCGGACCACCACGCATCCGATCGGAACTTCGCCCGATTTTCCGGCATTTTCGGCCGTCTGAAGCGCCAAATCCATGAAAGAAGGGGCTTTCGTGCCTCGTATCATCGCCAGAAACCTGCTACTAGCTCCGCCTTCAGCAAGAGTGGATACCGATTTTGCCTGAGCATGCGGCTCGCAGCGAGCGCGCACAATGCTCATCGCGCTACCCCCTAGGTGAGATTATTCATGCCTCGCGACAGCGACAAAGACAACGATTCCCGCGGCCGGCGAGGCCCGGCCAAAGGCCGTAGCGGCAAGCCGCGTGGCCCCGAGAAGAAATTCGCCAAGCGCGGCTTCGAGGGCAAGGGCGAGCGTAAGGGCGACCGCGACAGCCGCGCGCCCCGTGGCGATCGCGAGAACCGCCCGTTCCGTCGCCGCGAGGAGGGCGATGCCCCGCGCCGCGATTTTTCCGACCGTCCGCGCTTCAAGCGCGACGACCGGGGCGGCGAGGGCCGCGGCGAGCGCAGCTTCAAGCCGCGGGGCGAGCGCCCGTTTTCCGACCGCACCTCGCGCGATGGCGAGAAGCGGCCCTTCAAGCCGCGCGGTGATCGCCCGTCGTATGATCGTGACGACCGTCCGCCGCGTAGCCGTGATCGCGATGAGTCCCGTCCCGCCGGCCGGTTCGGCGACAAGAAGTTCGGCGACAAGCGGCCGTATTCGCCGCGTGGCGACCGCCCCGAACGCAAGTTCGACGGCGAGCGGAAGTTTTCGCGGAGCGGCGACCGTGGCGATCGCGGTGACCGTCCGCGCGATCGTGGCGAGCGCGGCGATTCCAAGCCCTGGCAGAGGCGCGATGACCGTCCGCGCGGTGATCGTCCGCCGCGCAAGGACTTCGGCGGTCGCGATCGCGGCGACGACAAGCCCTGGCAGAAGCGCGAAGGCGGCGAGGACCGTCCGCGTTTCTCGCGTTCGCGCGACGATCGTGCCTCGGGCGACCGTCCGTTCCGCGAGCGGCCCAAATTCGATCGTCCACGCGACGACCGTCCCAAGTTTGATCGGCCCCGTCGCGACAGCGATGGCGAGCGCGGTGGGCGCGGCGGTGATCGCCCGAAATTCAGTCGTCCACGCGAGCGCTCCGAGGGCCGCGCCGACTGGCACGAGCATCCACGCAGCGAAGGCCGTTTCGGCGATCGTCCGCGCCGCGAAAACGAGGATGAGAGCAGGATCTTCGAGAAGCGCCCCGCCTTCGGCGGCCGTGGCGCCTATCGCGAGCGCGATCGCGATTTCGAGGGCCGGCCGCGCCGCGAAGACGTGCCGAAGCCGAAGAAGGCCGGCGAGCGCATCGCAAAAGTGCTGGCGCGCGCGGGCCTTGCCTCGCGCCGCGATGCCGAGGAGATGGTCACGCAGGGCCGCGTCACGGTCAATGGCCGCGTCATCAACTCGCCGGCGCTCGACATCACCAAGAACGACGTCGTCCTGGTCGACGGCAAGCCGTTGCCGGAGCGCGAGCGCACGCGGCTGTTCCTCTATCACAAGCCGCGCGGGCTGATGACGACGCATGACGATCCCGAGGGGCGTCCGACCGTGTTCGACAATCTGCCCGAAGGCCTGCCGCGCCTGATCAGTATCGGCCGGCTCGACTTCAACACCGAGGGTCTGCTCTTGCTCACCAATGACGGCGGGCTCGCGCGCACGCTCGAGCTGCCCGATACCGGCTGGCTGCGCCGCTATCGCGTCCGTGCCTATGGCGACGTCACCCAGGCGCAGCTCGACGAGCTGAGGAACGGTATCGAGGTCGAGGGAGTCAAATACGGTCCGATCGAGGCAACGCTCGAGCGCGACCAGGGGGCTAATGTCTGGCTGGTGTTCGCGATCCGCGAAGGCAAGAACCGCGAGGTGCGCAATGTCTGCGCCCATCTCGGGCTCGAGGTGAATCGGCTGATCCGCGTCTCCTACGGCCCGTTCCAACTCGGCGAGATTGCTGAAGGTCAAGTCGAGGAGGTCCGCTCGCGCGTGCTGCGCGAGCAGCTCGGCGACAAGGTGATCGAGAAGTCGGGCGCGCAGTTCGACGTACCGCAGAAATCGTCTGCGGCCGATGACGATGCGCCCCGCGAGGGCAAGCCCGCCAGCAAGCGCGCCGTGATCAACGACCGCAAGGGCCGCCGCGTGCTGGTGCAGCGCACCGGCAGCGAGGAGGCGCGCGAGCGCAACGAGATGGACGCGAGCGGCTACGGCCCGCCGCGCCGTCCCAAGCGCGGCTATCACGGCAAGCGCGACCTGAAGCCGCGGGAGGACTGACTTGCGCGTCGTCGGCGGCCGCTTGAAGGGGCGCAATCTCGCCTCACCGTCCTCGCGCGACATCCGTCCCACGGCGGACCGGTTGCGCGAGTCCGTGTTCAACATCCTCGTGCACGCCTATGGCGATCCGATCGAGGATGCGCGCGTGCTCGATCTCTTCGCCGGCACCGGCGCGCTCGGCATCGAGGCCGCCTCGCGCGGCGCCAAGTTCACGCTGTTCGTCGACAACGGCGCCGAGGCGCGTGCGCTGCTCCGTAACAACGTCGAGGCGCTCGGTCTCGGCGGCGTCACCAAGGTCTATCGCCGCGATGCCACCGATCTCGGCCCTGCGCATCCCGTCGAGCCATTCTCGCTGGTGTTCCTCGATCCGCCCTATGGCAAGGGGTTTGCCGAGAAGGCGCTGGCGTCCTTGCGCGACGGCGGGTGGCTCACGCCGGGCGCGCTGCTTGTGGTGGAAGAGGCGAAGACCGCACAGTTCGCGACGCCGGAAGGCTATGAGGAGCTGGAGCGGCGGACGTATGACGACACGGAATTCGTGTTCCTGCGTAGGGCGGATTAGCGAAGCGTAATCCGCCGTCTGTCGCGGCATCTGCAGAAGGTGGATTACGCCTTCGGCTAATCCACCCCAGGGCACCACGGCACCGTCACCTTCGCCCGAACAGCTTCTCCACGTCGCTCAGCTTCAACTCCACATAAGTCGGCCGGCCGTGATTGCACTGGCCGGAGTTCGGTGTGTCCTCCATCTCGCGCAGCAGCGCGTTCATCTCCTCCGGCCGCAGCCGGCGGCCGGCGCGCACCGAGCCGTGGCAGGCCATGGTCGCCGCGACGTGCATCAGGCGGCGCTCCAGCGGCAGCGCCTCGTCCCATTCGGCCATGTGCTCGGAAAGATCGCGCAAGAGGCCGCCGGCATTGGCCTTGCCGAGCAGCGATGGCGTCTCGCGCACCGCGACCGCGCCGGGTCCGAAGGATTCGATGGCAAGGCCGAACGAGGCCAGCTCGTCGCTGCGCTCGAGCAGGCGCTCCACCGTCGCCTCGTCCATCTCGACGATCTCGGGGATCAAGAGTATCTGCCGCTGCACGCCGTTGGCCGCCAGCGAGGCCTTCAGCCGCTCGTAGACGATGCGCTCATGCGCGGCGTGCTGGTCGACGATGATCAGGCCGTGGCGGGTCTGCGAGACGATGTAGGTCTCGTGGATCTGCGTGCGCGCAGCGCCGAGCGGGCGATCGACGAGGTCGCCGGTCGGCTGCGATTCGAACCGCACATCCGCGCTGGGCGCGCCGACATCGAATGCAGCCTGTAGGCGCTCGGCGAATGCGGGGGCGGCGGCGCCTTCGAAGGACGGCATGGGCGCGACCGGGGCGGCTGGCGAGGCGCGCCAGTCCCAGCTTGCGGGACGCGGCGTAAAGGCAGGCCGGAACGAGGACAATGCGCTCTCGCCGCTGTTGGCGGCGGTGCGCCGGCCCTCGCGCGCGAGTGCTTCCTTCAGCCCGTGCACGATCAATGCGCGCACAAGGCCGGCGTTGCGGAAGCGCACCTCGGTCTTTGCCGGATGCACGTTGGCGTCGACCTCGCGCGGATCGAGCGTGACGAACAGCGCCAGCACCGGGTGGCGATCGCGCGGCAGGTAGTCGGAATAGGCGGCGCGCACCGCCCCCAAGATCAGCTTGTCGCGCACCGGTCGGCCATTGACGAAGAGATACTGCCCGAGCGCGTTGGCCTTTGTGAGCGCGGGCGCTGCGGCATAGCCGGCGACCACCACGCCCTCGCGCTCCGCATGGACCTCGATGGCGTGGCTGCGGAATTCAGCGCCCAGAATGTCGCCGAGCCGGGTCAGCCGGCCGGCGGCGCCGGGCAGCGCCGCAGCCCAGGTCACCGGCGCGCGCTCCTCGCCCGCCAGCGTAAAGGCGATATCGGGCCGCGCCATCGCGAGCCGGCGCACCACCTCGCGGATGGCTTCCGCCTCGGTGCGGTCCGTCTTCAGAAACTTCAGCCGCGCCGGCGTCGCATAGAAGAGGTCGCCGACCTCGACGCGCGTACCGTGCGCCAGCGCGGCCGGCATGATCTCGGACTTCGCGCCGCCCTCGACGGTGAGAGCCCAGGCATGCGGTTCGCTGGCATGTCGCGTGGTGATCGAGAGACGCGCCACCGAGCCGATCGAGGGCAGCGCCTCGCCGCGGAACCCGAGCGTGCGGATCTGCAGCAGGTCCTCGTCGTCGAGCTTGGAGGTGGCGTGGCGCTCGACCGCGAGCGAGAGGTCCCTCGCGGTCATGCCGCTGCCGTCGTCGGTGATGCCGATCCGCCGCCGCCCGCCGCCGTCGGTGAAGACGTCGATCTGGCTCGCGCCGGCATCAATGGCGTTCTCGACCAGCTCCTTGACGACGCTCGCGGGACGTTCGACCACTTCGCCGGCGGCGATGCGGTTGACGACCTGTTCTGGCAATTGACGGACGGGCATGAATTCGATCGGGGACTCGGCCCTGGATTCGCTGGGAGTGCTATTCTAGGCCGTGTTGCGTCAAAAGCATGGGTTGGGCAATAGTCGCGTGACGGGCTGGGGAAGAAGGCCCCCTATCACATTGAAGACATTGGACGTTCGGGACAATCCCACGGCGTCGATCAGCCGGCTTTCGGCCGTGGTCGCGATTGTGGAGGCCCGGGCAGCGGTGTAGCATCGTGAAAAAACGGCAACAGGACGGGAGGACGCCATGTGCCATCTCTTCGCGCATCAGCCCCAACGCGACTACGAATCCCAGACTCGTTCTTTGCGGATCGGCGGGCACTGCACGTCGATCCGTCTGGAAATGGCGTTCTGGGACACGCTGGAGGAGATCGCGGCCAAGGAGAGCATGAGCCTCGGCAAGTTCCTGACCACGCTCTACAACGAGGTGCTCGACCACCATGGCGAAGTCAACAATTTCGCCTCGTTGCTGCGATGCTCGTGTTTGATCTATCGCTCGAGGAGCATGGTGCCGGTGCAGCAATTCAAGGCCACGGTGGCGCCGATCCTTGATGCGGCCGAGTAGCCGCTCGACCCTCGGTGTCGTCCCGGCGAACGCCGGGACGACAGCTTGAGTGTGGATACGCAATCCCTCCTTAATGCCGTCCCAGCAACCGCAATGGCAACGTCAGATCAAATCTCCTTCTTCTGCATTGCACCTGCGATGTAGTCGGCCTGCCGGATCGCCAGCGCGACGATGGTCAGCGTCGGGTTGCAGGCCGCGCCGCTGGTGAACTGGCTGCCGTCCGAGACGAACAGATTCTTGATGTCGTGGCTCTGCCCGAACTTGTTGACCACGCCGTCCCGGGGCTTTTCGCTCATCCTGTTGGTGCCGAGATTGTGCGTGCTTGGATAGGGCGGTGTCGGATAGGTCACGGTGGCCCCGACGGCGTCATAGACCGCGGCGCCCTGCTTGTAGGCATGCGCGCGCATCGCGACGTCGTTGGGATGGTCGTCGAAATGCACGCTCGCGACCGGCTGACCGAACTTGTCCTTCACGACCGGATCGAGCGTGATGCGATTGGTCTCCTGCGGCATGTCCTCGCCGACCAGCCACATGCCGGCCATCCTGGGATAACCGTCGAGCGCTGACGTGAACGAGCGTCCCCAGGCGCCGGGGTTGAGGAACGCCGCCATGAACGGCAGGCCGATCGACAGCGTCTCCATCTCGTAGCCGCCGACGAAGCCGCGCTTCGGGTTGTTGGCGGCCTCGTCGCGGATGATGCCGGCCATGGTGGTGCCGCGATACATGTGCACCGATTTTTCGAACACCGCGTAGACGCTGCCGGTCATGTGCCTCATGTAGTTGCGGCCGACCTGGCCACTGGAGTTGGCGAGGCCATCGGGGAACATCGTGGAGGCGCTGTTGAGCAGCAGCCGCGGGCTCTCGATCGAATTGCCGGCCACCGCAACGATGCGCGCCTTCTGGCGCTGCATCGCGCCTTGCTCGTCAGCGTAGACGACGCCGGTGACCTTGCCGGTGGCATCATGCTCGATCTTCACCACCATGCTGCCGGGGCGGACCTCGAGATTGCCGGTCGCCTCGCCCTTGGGGATCTCTGTGTAGAGCGTCGACCATTTCGCGCCGGATTTGCAGCCCTGGAAGCAGAAGCCGATCTGCTGGCAGGAGCCGCGTCCGTCGCGCGGCTGACTGTTGATGGCCATGTTGCCGGTGTGTACGGTCTTGTAGCCGAGCTTCCTGGCGCCGGCCTCCAGCACCTTGAAGTTATTGTTGCCGGGAAGTCCGGGAATGCCGTTGGTGCGAGTCACGCCCATCTTGTTCTCGGCCTTGGCGTACCACGGCTCCATCTCGGCAAGCGTGACCGGCCAGTCCAGGAGGTTCGCGCCGGGAATGTTGCCGTAGGTGCTCTTCACCTTGAACTCGTGCTCGTCGAACCGCAGGGAGGCGCCGGCCCAATGCACGGTCGAGCCGCCGACCGCCTTGACGATCCACGCGGGAAGACCCGAAAAGTCCTTGGCGACGCGCCATGTGCCCGACGTGGTGCGCGCATCGGTCCAGGCGAGCTGGGAGAAGCTCTCCCATTCGTCGTTGATGAATTCGTGGTTCTCGATGCGGGGACCTGCCTCGAGAATGACGACCTTGACGCCTTTCTGCGCGAGCTCGTTGCCCAGTGTGCCGCCACCGGCACCGGAGCCGACGATCACCACGACGCTGGAGTCGTTCAGATCGAATTTTGCCATATGCGTTCTCCTGAACCGTTGGGTGGTGATCTAAGCCTTCGGCAGCCAGTCGATGTCGGCGAAGCCGCGGTTGATGTAGCCGCCGAACTCGGCGGAAGAGCCCTCGTATCCGAACCGCGGCCAGATCTCTTTTTGGTTGTAGAGCGAGACGACGAGATCGCCGCGCACCTTCTGGAAAAAGGCGGTTTGCTCGATCTCCTTCAGGAGCACCACGCGGTCGGCTTCCCAGGCCACTTCGACATAAGGCACCTTGTGGCGGTCGCGCGCGTTCTGATCGAGCCGCGCAATGCCGTCGCTGATCAGCGACTTGACGGCAGGATCCTTCGCCGCCTTGCCGTCCCACGGCTTGATCGCGGTGATGTAGTAGCTGTCGCCGAGCACGTCGTGCGGATAGATATCGCGCGCGACCTTCAGCAGCGTCTTCATCGTCGAAGGCGAGAGCGCGCTTGTCTCTTCGGCCCAGGCATTGTCGATGCTGACTCCGGCGCTGGTCGCAACGGCCGCGACCGGCACGGCGGCCGCGGCGCCCTTGATAAAGACGCGGCGGCTGTGCTTGCTTCGACGATCGACTTCTCTCATGGCATGTCCTCCGTAGATTTCTGATTTTGGTTCGGTCAGTTGAAACGGCCGCCCCGCTGGATCACCTCGATCTTGTAGCCATCGGGATCACTGACGAAGAAGAAGCGCGCCAGCGTTCGGCCGTCGTGCTTGAAATCGCGTAAGGGTCCCGGTGCGAGCTTCTCGCGCTCGAAGCGGGCATGCTCGGCATCGAGGTCTTCAACGACCACGGCGAGATGGCCGTAGCCATCGCCGAGCTGGTACGGCTCCTTGCGATCGAAATTGACCGTCAGCTCGACCTCGAACGGTGAGGAGGGGTGACGCAGATAGATCAGGGCGAAATCCGCGAACTTCAGATGGTCGGTGACCTCCAGGCCGAAGGCACGCTTGTAGAAGTCGAGCGAGCGCGCCTCCTCCAGCACGCGGATCATGGAATGGACCGGCTTTGCCATTCAGTTCAGCTCCTTGAGGTAAGTGATGATGGCGGCGCGCGTCTCTGGCCTGGCCTGCCGATAGGCCATGATCGCACCGGGGATCACGGCTTGCGGATTGGCCAGCCACGCGTCCAGCCGGGCCTCATCCCAAGTGAAGTCAGCCTTGGCGAGGCCGTCTGAAAAATGAAAGCCTTCCACCTTGCCGGCGGCCCGGCCCACGATTCGGACCAGCGGCGGACCTTGTCGCATCGGGTCCGAGAGATTGGTGGTATGGCACACCGCGCATTGCTGCTTGAACAGCGTCGCGCCATCCGGCGGCCTTGCCGCCGGCAATGGCATCTGCGCGTCGGCGCCTCGCGCCATCAGCACCATCGCGGTGCACAATCCCAGCACGATCGTGCGCATCGCCAAGAGCTTGCTCATCCACGTCAAATCCAGCGTGTGCAAACTCTAATCGGCGTCAGAGATGAGGTGGTAGTAGCGGGCTGTTTCGCAGCGAACGGAGATAGCTTGGGCCGTGTGATGTTCTAAGCCGCCTTATATGCGGAGCACAATTCCGCGAAACCGCCGTCAAATCCCTAAACGATCACCACACGATGCGCATTGCATGACGTTGCGCCGCTCGAACTCTTTACGCGATGCAATGGTCCGGTGCAGACGAGCGGCGCAAGGAGCCGCCGAGCCATTCATCGCGAAACAATCCAGGAGAAATGGATGAAGTTGGTGAAGACCTCGATGATCGCCTGCGCTCTGTCGGCCCTCATTGCGACACCTGTCCTCGCGCAAAGCGCGCCCCCCACCGCCAAGCCAGGCGGCACCGTGCAGGGCAAACCCATGCAAGGCAGCACCATGGGCAGCGGCGACGAGGAGATGAATGCTCAGACGGGCGCAGCCGGCGAGAAGACCGGCATGAAGTCGACCAAAGGCACCAGGGGCGCGGTCGGCACCACGGGCAGTGCTACGCACAAGGGAACAGCCGACGATGCCGCGACGGGCGGCGCAGCCCCGTCCAAACGTTACTAGTCTCGCCGGGTGAATCGGCAAAGCTCCGGTCGCCTCGCGGCCGGAGCTCTTTGCCGCGCCAGTTAGTCGTCGAAGCTCCGGCCGCGCCCTGCCTTGACGTCGCTGCGGCGCTTCTTGCCCTCGAGCCGGCGCTGCTTGGAGGCGAAGGTCGGTCGCGTCGCGCGCCGCGGCGTCGGCCTGATCATCGCCTCGCGCAGCATCTCCGTGAGGCGGTCGATGGCATCCTGGCGGTTGCGCTCCTGCGTGCGGAAGCGCTGCGCCTGGATCACAATGACGCCGTCCTTGGTCATGCGCTGGCCGGCAAGGCGCGCAAGCCGCAGGGCCGCGTCCTCCGGCAAGGTCAGCTTGCGCGTGTCGAAGCGCAGCTGTGCCGAGGTCGCGACCTTGTTGACGTTCTGCCCGCCCGGGCCGGAGGCGCGGACAAAACCGATCTCGATATCGTCCTCGTCGATGACGAGATTGCGGGATATCCGCAGCATGTAGGCACCATCCGTGATGTCTGGACATATCGCGGACGTTCAGGTTCGGCAATGGTGCTCATGCAAACGCAAATGGCCGGGCAGGGCCCGGCCATTCAGGACGCGCTTGGAGGAGAGATCAGTTCGACTTCGGCGTCGCAGCCGCCGGTTGGGCCGCGGCCTGCGGGGCGCGGCCGACAATGACGGTCAGCAGCCCCTGGCCCCAGAGGCGCTTGGCGGCCGCCTTGGCGTCGTCCAGCGTCACGGCGTCGACGATGGCGTTGCGCTTCTCGATATAGTCGATCGGCAGCTTGTCCTGCTGATATTGCAGCAGCGCCTGCGCCAGCTTGGAGGAGGTGTCGAGCGCCAGCATCTGCGAGCCCTTGAGGTAGGACTTGGCCTCGTCGAGCTCCTTCTGCGTCGGACCCTCCTCGGCCATGCGGCGCACTTCCTTTTCGATCGCGTCGATGGTGTCGCCGGCGCGGTCGGCGCGGGTGCCGGTGTTGCCGATGAAGATCGCCGAATGCTCCATCCAGAGCAGCGATTCGAACACCGAATAGGCCAGCCCACGCTTCTCGCGGACCTCGCGATAGAGCCGGGAGGACAAGCCGCCGCCGCCGAGGATGTGGTTGACGACATAGGCCGCCATGAAGTTCGGATCGCTGCGCTTCACCCCGGGGCCGCCGAAGGTGATCACGGTCTGCGGCACGTCGAGCGTCACGAAGGTGCGTTGCGGCGGCTTTGCAGCCTCGACGTCGGGGACCGGCGTCAGATTGGCCTTGGCAGGCAGGCTTCCGAATGTGTGGTCGAGCAGCTTGCCCAGGGTCGCCGGATCGACGTCGCCGACGACCGCGATCTTCAGCCCGTCCTTGGCGAGGACACGGCCGACATAGTCCCTCATGTCGGCGACCGTGATGGTCGGCACGCTGTCGAGGTTGCCGTTGGTCTGCCGGCCGTAAGGATGCTCGCCGAAGGCGACTTCCAGGAACTTGCGGCTCGCCAGCGAGGTCGGATTGGTGGTCTCGCGGCGCAGCCCCGAGATGACCTGCGAGCGGATGCGTTCTACGTCGGCGGTGTTGAAATGCGGCGAGGTCAGCGCGCTCCTGAGCAGGTCGAAGGCCTCGTCCTTGTTGTCGCGCAGCATGCGCAGGCTGCCGCGAAACGTATCGCGCGTCGCGTTGAAAGAGAGCTCGATGGCGCGGCGGTCGAGCCGTTCATGGAACGTCTTGGAGTCGAGATCGCCGGAGCCTTCATCGAGGAGGTCGCCGACCAGATTGGCGACGCCCGGCTTGTCCTTCGGGTCCTGGGACGAGCCGCCGGCAAAGGAATATTCCATCGCGATCAGCGGTACGGTTGCGTCCTGCACGAACCAGGCTTCGATTCCGCCGGGCGAGATCAGATGCTGGATTTTTGCGGCGGCATGTGACGGCGAGACAGCGGCGAGCGCGAGCATCGCGCCGGTGGCAAGGGAGAATGCAATGCGTCGAAGGAAGGGATAGGTCACGAACGCTTCTCCTCGCGCTTGGCGGTAGCGGTGTCCTTGATCAGATAGCCCGTCACCGAACGCTTCTTCTCGAGCCATTTCTGCGCGACGGCGCGGACCTGCTCGGCGGTCACGGCGCGGATACGGTCGGGCCAGCTCCTGATGTCCTCGATCGACAGGCCCGTGGTCAGCGCGCCGCCGTACCAGCGCGTCAGCACCGCCTGGTTATCCTGGGCGTAGATCGCCTCGGCAATGAGCTGGGTCTTCACGCGCTCCAGATCCTCGGCGCGGATCGGGTTTTGCGCAACGCTGGCAATGACACCGTCGACCGCCTGCTCCACCTCTGCGAAGCTGACGCCGGGTTTCGGCGCAGCGGAGATTGCGAACTGGGTCGGGTCGAGCGAGATGCTCGAATAGCTGGCATTGGCGGAGACCGCGAGCGGCTTGTCGACGACGAGTGCGCGGTAGAGATAGGAATTGCTGCCGCTGCCGATCAGCTGCGCCAGCACGTCGAGGGCCGCGCTCTCGCCGGCTGCCGCCGTGGTCGCGGAGGGCACCAGATAGTAGCGCCGCATGCTCGGCTGCTCGACGCGCGGGTCGGCCAGCGTGACGGTGCGCGGCGCGGCCGGCTCCGGTTCCTGCGGACGGACGCGGCGTGCCGGGATGGCCGGCTGCGCCGGGATGGAGCCGAAATTGCGTTCGACCAGCGGGCGGATTTCGGCGGCGTCGACGTCACCGGCGATCACCAGGATCGCGTTGTTCGGCGCATAAAAGCGGCGATAGAAGGCGAGCGCATCCTCGCGATCGAGCTTCTCGATCTCCTGGTGCCAGCCGATCACCGGACGGCCGTAGGGATGGTTGAGATAGAGCGCGGCCATGATCTGTTCGTTCAGCCGCGCGTCCGGATTGTTGGCGACGCGCATGTTGTATTCTTCGAGCACGACGTCGCGCTCCGGCAGCACGTTCTCGTCCTTGAGGACGAGGCCCGTCATGCGGTCGGCCTCGAACTCCATCATGGTCGGCAGCTGCTCTTTCGGCACCCGCTGGTAGTAGTTGGTGTAGTCGACCGAGGTCGAGGCGTTCTCGTTGCCGCCGACGCGAAGCACGGTCTGGGAGAATTCTCCGGCCGGATGCTTCGAGGTGCCCTTGAACATCAGGTGCTCGAGGAAATGGGCGAGGCCGGACTTGCCGGGTGTCTCGTCGGCCGAGCCGACCTTGTACCAGATCATCTCGGTGACGACGGGCGTGCGGTGATCGGGGATCACCACGACCTGCATGCCATTGCCGAGCGTGAAGCTGGCGGGCGGAGCCGAAGTCACCGTGGTCTGGGCGAGGGACGCGCCGGCAGACAGGACACTCGTCGAAAGCAGCGCAGCAAGGAGGCAGGCAGCCGATCGGTAAGAGGACATCATGATCCTTTTGAAAGGCCGAGCCCGGATGTCCGGCTCGGAGGCACGGCATGCTACACCGTGCGGCTGAGGCTTCGCGTCACGAAGCAGAGAACGCATCTCGTAGGCAAGTTACTGATAGGCAATTTACGATTGCGCCGGGCGCGCAGGAAAGGCGCCGGCTTCGCTTTTGTCAGGATGTCGCAGTCGGCAGGAACGCTATTGTTCCTTCTCCTTGCCGGACATGATGTCGTAGTACATCCGCCGCGACTTGTCGGGCCCGGCGCCATAAGCGTAGTTCGGCGACGGTGTCTGGTAGCCCGGCGGCGGCTCGACCAGCGACTGGCGCGGCGGCTCCGACGTGAACTCCTTGGACTCGGAGCTGTTGCCACCCTTCATCATGTTCCACAGACCGCCGGTGAAGCCGAGTTCGGCGGGGCTTAGCGAGGGGTTGCCGTTGGTGCCTGGCTGAATCGGATCGTTGCTCGTGCGGGGCGCTGCGGCGACCTGGCCGGCCTTCATCTCGGCAGGCGTCAGCGGCTGGGCGGCCTGCCAGTTCTCCGTTGCCTTGGTGGCCTTCTTGCGCGCGGCGATGGCTTCCTTGCGGCGCTTTTCTTCGGGGTCCTTGGGCCAGTTCGGCGCAGCCTTGGCTTCGGTCGCAGGCGGCGGCAGATCGAGCTTGGGCGGCACCACCAGCGGCGAGCGCTCGCGGTATTCGATGCCCTTCTTCTCCATGCTCTTGGCGCCGATGCCGGACATCAGATTGTCGATGAGCCTCTCTTCGAAGGTCATATCGTCTTCCTCGTCGTCGTCACCGGCGCGGGCCGCGCCGGTCGACATGACGAGGCCAACACCGAGCGCGACAGCAGACAATTTCAATGCCCGCCAGAACCCCCACTGGGGATCTCGCACCATCGAACCGCTGGTCTTCGAGCTGCGCATCATGTTACCTGTTCCATATCGTGGCAGATTGCCGCCCGTAAGCGGCTCTAACCCTCGCAAGAGCCGGGTTCCACCTGCCGGTCGTATCGGCCGGGATCAGGGCGCTTTTGCGGCGGGTACCCCCAGGAAGGAATCATACAATAGCGCTGCCACCCCAGCAACGATGGCCACGTCGGCGAGGTTAAACACATACCAATTATAGGTTTTTCCGGCGATCTCGATGTGGAGCAGGGCGAAATCCACCACCGCGCCATAGGCCAGGCGGTCGATGCCGTTGCCGACGGCGCCGCCGATGATCAGGCCGAGCGCGACCGTAGCCAGCACGGTGTGAGAGCGGGCCATCCAGATCGCAAGCGCGATTACCGCGATACCTTTGACGGCCATCAGCGCGATCTGCGCTGCCTGGCTGTCGTTCTGGAGCCAGCCGAAGCTGATGCCGATATTCCAGGCCAGCACGAGGTCGAAGAACGGCGTCACCCGCACCGCGCCGCGACCGGCGAGATCGAACACGTTCAGGAGCCAGAGCTTCGAGGCCTGGTCGGCCACCAGCGTGATCATGGCCGCGAAGATGCCGGCGCGGAGCGGGGTCATGGGCGACCGATCAGACGCTCACGCCCAGCGCCTTCCATTCGCGTAGCGCCTTCGCATCGCGCGGGGTGACGTCGGGGTATTCGGGGTCTTCGCCGACCGTCGGCGAAATTTTCCAGGAGCGGGCGCATTTGGTGCCGACCGCCTTCTCCACCACGACCGCAACGCCGGGCACGGCATCGAGACGGAACGCCGAAGCCGGCGCCTCGCCCTCACGCACCTCGTAGTTCGAGGTGATGCAGATTTCGGCGAGATCGGTGTCGAACAGCGTCATCAGCATGTCGCGGTCGGCGACATAGATGACCGGCGATGCCTCGAGCGAGGAGCCGATGTTCTTGGCGGCGCGTTCGAGCTCGAGCGCGCCGGTGACGACGCGGCGGACGTTGCGGATCGTCTCCCATTTTGCGGCGAGCTTGTCGTCGCGCAGGTCTTCCAGGTCGGTCGGGAACAGCGTCAGATGCACGGACGGCTCGGCGCCGGGCCGGTACATGCGCCAGCCTTCTTCCGCGGTGAAGCTGAGGATCGGCGCCAGCCATTTCAGGATCGAGGCGCACAACAGGTCGATGGTCGTCAGCGCCGCCTTGCGCGTCAGCGAAGAGGGCGGATCGCAATAAAGCGTGTCCTTGCGGATGTCGAAGTAGAACGCGGAGAGCTCGCTGTTCAGGAAGGCGGACAGGATCGCGACCACGGTCTTGTAGTCGAACTCCCGATAGGCCTTGCCGATCGCGGCGGCGCGACCTGAGAGCTCGTGCAGCATCAGGCGCTCCAGCTCGGGCATCTCGGCGGGCGCGATTGCGTCGGCCGGCTTGTAGTGATGCAGCGTGCCCAGCATCCAGCGCACGGTGTTGCGCAGCTTGCGGTAGGTCTCGACGGTGTTCTTCAGGATCTCGGGCCCGATGCGCTGGTCGTCGGTGTAGTCGCTGGATGCGACCCAGAGCCTCAGGATATCGGCGCCGGATTCCTTGATGACGGCCTGCGGCTCGATGGTGTTGCCGAGCGACTTCGACATCTTGCGGCCGTCCTCGGCCTGGGTGAAGCCGTGGGTCAGCACGATGTCGTAAGGCGCGCGGCCGCGCGTGCCGCAGCTCTCCAGCAGGGAGGAGTGGAACCAGCCGCGATGCTGGTCCGAGCCTTCCAGATACATCACCGTGTCGGTGCCGCCGTCGACCTTGCGCTTGATGCCTGACAGGCCCGGGAAATGCACGGGGTCTTCCAGCACGAAGGCGTGGGTCGAGCCGGAATCGAACCAGACGTCGAGAATGTCGTCGACCTTCTGCCAATCCTCGCTGGCGCGTGACCCGAGGAAGCGCTCGCGCGCGCCCGTCGCGTACCAGGCGTCGGCGCCTTCCTTCTCGAAGGCTTCGCCGATGCGCGCATTGACGGCCTCGTCCTGGAGGATCTCGGCGGAGCCGTCACCCTTCTCGCGCACGAACACGGCGATTGGCACGCCCCAGGCGCGCTGGCGCGAGATCACCCAGTCCGGCCGCGCCTCGATCATGCCGTTGATGCGGTTCTGGCCAGAGGGAGGCACCCATTGCGTCACCGAGATCGCGTGCAGCGCGCGGGCGCGCAGCGTGTCGCCGCTCTTGGTCTTGCCGCCCACCGCGATGTCCTTATCCATGGCGATGAACCATTGCGGCGTGTTGCGGAAGATTACCGGTTTCTTGGAGCGCCAGGAGTGCGGATATTGATGCTTCAGCCGGCCGCGGGCGAGTAGCATGCCTCTGTCGACGAGCGCCTTGATCACGGCCTCGTTGGCATCGCCCTTCTCGCCCTTGTCGGTGATGACGCGCTTGCCGGCAAAGCCCGGCGCATGATCGGTGTAGGCGCCGTTCTCGTCGACGGTATAGGGGATCGCGGTGTTGATGCCGCGCGCGTCGAGATCGCGCGCCTGCGCCATCCAGACATCGAAGTCCTCGCGGCCGTGGCCAGGCGCCGTGTGCACGAAGCCGGTGCCGGTGTCGTCGGTGACATGGTCGCCGGGCAAGAGCGGCACGATGAAGTCGTAGCCGCCGCCAAGGCCCTTGAGCGGATGGGCGCATTCGATCGCGTCCATGGTGTCGCCGGGGACGTCGCGGACCTTCTCATAGGCCGTCACCCGCGCCTGCTTGAACACTTCCCCAGCGAGCGCGTCGGCGAGGATCAGGAGATCGCCGGTCTTGGTCCAATTGTCGGCCGGCGCGTCCGTCACCTTGTAGAGGCCATAGGCGATCTTCGGCGAGAACGAGATGGCGCGGTTGCCGGGCAGCGTCCAGGGCGTGGTGGTCCAGATCACGACGCTTGCGGAGGCGAGCGCACCGTGCGCGGGCGAGGTGACCGGGAATTTCACCCACACCGTATCGGAGGTGTGGTCTTCGTACTCCACCTCGGCTTCAGCGAGCGCCGTCTTCTCGACCACGCTCCACATCACCGGCTTGGAGCCGCGATAGAGCGTGCCGTTGGCGGCGAACTTCATCAGCTCACGCGCGATCTGGGCTTCGGCCGGGAAGCTCATGGTGGCGTAGGGATGGTCCCAATCGCCGATCACGCCGAGGCGCTTGAACTCCTCGCGCTGGATTCCGAGCCAGTGCGTGGCGTAAGCGCGGCACTCCTTGCGGAAATCGATCATCGCGGCGGAGTCGCGGAAGTCGGGCTTCTGCTTGCCCTTCTTGCGATAGTGCTCTTCCTCGACCTTCCATTCGATCGGCAGGCCGTGGCAGTCCCAGCCCGGCACGTAGTTGGAATCGAAGCCGAGCATCTGCTGGCTCTTGGTGACGAGATCCTTCAGGATCTTGTTGAGCGCCGTGCCGATATGGATGTTGCCGTTGGCGTAGGGCGGGCCGTCATGCAGCACGAACTTGGCGCGGCCCTTCGCAGCTTGGCGCAGCTTCTCGTAGAGGCCGATCTCGTACCAGCGCTTGAGGATCTCCGGCTCGCGCTGCGGCAGGCCGGCGCGCATCGGGAATTCCGTCTGCGGCAGGAACAGGGTTTTCGAATAGTCTTTGGCTTCGGACTTTTGCGACTTTTGCGGCTTTTCGGACATGAGGCTGACTGGCTCGGAAGGGCGCGGGAACGGATGGCGATGCGGAATCGCGGGTGAACGACGAAATCCCGGTCTTGCGCCGAGCCAAAGGCTCAGGCGGAAGCAGGGCCGCTAATCCCTATGATGCGCCGCGCAAACATGGGCTCTCCCATAGCAGGGGGCCAAGGGAAGCGCAAAGGTTCGGGTAGCCCGGTTTCAGGCTCAATCGATCACGCCCAGCCTCGGAAACGCGTCCGGGGCGGCGGCCAGGATGGCGCGGGCGCGGGCGGAATCGTCGTCCATCTGGCGGATCAGGGCCTCCAGGCTGTCGAATTTCAGCTCCTCGCGGATGAAGCCGATGAAAGCGCAGTCGAGGAGCTGCCCGTAGAGGTCGCCCTTGAAGTCGAACAGGAAGATTTCCAGGAGCGGGGCGCCGTTGTCGAAGGTCGGGCGGCGGCCGAAGCTGGCCACCCCGTCCAGTCGCTCGGGACCCCGGCCGACCCGCACCGCGTAGATGCCGTGCTTGAGCCCGCAATTGGGGTCCAGGCGAATGTTGGCGGTGGGATAGCCGAGATCGCGGCCGCGCTTTTCGCCATGGATGACCTCGCCGGTAATGAACCAGGGCGCGCCCAGCATGGTGGTCGCGTCGTCGAGCTGGCCCTCGGCGAGGGCGATCCGGATCGCGCTGGAGGAGACGGGCCGCTCGTCGATATCGACATGCGGTTGCACGTCGACCTCGATGCCGAGCCGGGGGGCCTCGGTGACGAGAAGGCTCGGCGAGCCGACCCGTCCCTTGCCGAAATGGAAGTCGTAGCCGACCGCGATGCCGCTGACGCCGAGGCGCCCGATCAGGTCATGGTGAATGAAATCTTGCGCGCTGGTTCCGGCGCGCGCCTTGTCGAAGGTCATGACCACAGCGCCGGCCAGTCCGGTGCCAGCCAACAGCCGCAGCTTGGCCCGCTCGTCCGTCAGTCGGAATTGCGGGGTGTTGGGGCTGAAAAACCGCCGCGGATGCGGCTCGAAGGTCAACGCCAGCGCAGGGCGGCCATGCGTCCGGCCCATCTCCAGGGCTGCCGCGATCACGGCGCGATGGCCGAGATGAACGCCGTCGAAATTGCCCATGGCAACCACGGCGCCCCTCGGGATCGCGGAATCCGGCGTTGTGTCGCGGATAACGGTAAAAGGCGGAGCCATCTGGGGAAATTCTCGAACCGGGCAGGACCGGCCCGGACCGTGGCTCGACCGGCCTGATGAAGTCAAGCGGGGGGAGCGCAGACATTGAACACGATCTCAATCCTTCGGAGGCGTCCCCAATTAACGCGCTGTTTAACGCCTCGATGCTAGTCCTTGAGCCGCGGAACTGCCGGGCTCCGGCCTGGCGGGTCTGATCGTAAATTCCTGGGTATGCGTTGGGGGAGTCGAGATGGCGGTTGATTTGTCGATGCCGGTTCTGGTGGTGGATGACTACAGCACCATGATCCGTATCATCCGGAATCTGCTGAAGCAGCTTGGCTTCGAGAACATCGATGATGCCAGCGACGGTTCGGCAGCGCTGAACAAGATGCGTGGCAAGAAGTACGGGCTCGTGATCTCCGACTGGAACATGGAGCCGATGACGGGTTACGACCTCCTGCGTGAAGTCCGCGCGGATCCGAACCTCGCCACCACGCCTTTCATCATGATCACGGCGGAATCCAAGACCGAGAACGTGATCGCGGCCAAGAAGGCCGGCGTGAACAACTACATCGTCAAGCCGTTCAACGCGGCGACGCTGAAGACCAAGATCGAAGCGGTTTTCCCGGACATGGCGAGCGCGTAAGGGCCGCCAAAGCTTTCAGCTCAATTCGAAGGCCCGGGCTCGTCCCGGGCTTTTCAATTGATGCGTCATTCCGGGGCGCCGAAGGCGAGCCCGGAATCTCGAGATTCCGGGTTCAGTGCTGCGCACTGCCCCGGAATGACAGAAGCTATGCCGTCACCACTTCAATTCGCGCATCAGCGCCTTCGGCGGGTGGCCGAACAATTCCGTGACCGATGTCGGGTCGAGCTGGTCAAGACCCTCGAACTCCTCCGCATGGATGCCGCGGGTCACGAACAGGCAGTCGATGCCGAATTCGCGCGCGCCGGTCAGGTCGGTGCGAACGGAATCTCCGATCGCCAGCACTTTCCTGCGATCGATCTGATAGCCCTGCCGTTCCCCGGCGAGCGCCATGGCGCGCTCGTAGATCGGCCGGTGCGGCTTGCCATAGAAGATCACCTCGCCGCCGAGCTCGCGGTAGAGCTCCGCGATCGCGCCGGCGCAATAGATCAGCCGGTCACCGCGTTCCACCACGATGTCGGGGTTGGCGCAGACCAGCGTCAGCTTGCGCTCGCGTGCCTTCAGCATCATGCCGCGATAGTCTTCCGCCGTCTCGGTTTCGTCGTCATAAAGGCCCGTGCAGACGATGTAGTCGGCTTCCCCCAGCGGCGCGGTCACGGCATCGAGGCCGCGGTAGATCGAGTTGTCGCGCTCGGGGCCGAGCCAGAACATCTTGCGGCCGGGATGCTCGGCGACATAGAGCCGGGTCAGGTCGCCTGACGATACGATCGCGTCATAGGTCTCATCGGGGACACCGAGCTTGCGCAACTGCCGCTGCACGGAGTCGGCCGGGCGCGGCGCGTTGGTGATCAGGATCACCGTACCGCCGCGGCTGCGATAGGTGTGCAGCGCCTCGCAGGCTTCTGGGAAGGATTCCAGCCCGTTATGGACCACGCCCCAGATGTCGCTGAGCACGACGTTGACGCCGCCCACGAGCTCGCGCAGGCCTTCGGCAAAATGCAGCGTGGTCATGATGCGCGCGGCCGATCAGATGCGGCGCGCGAGCGCCGCGTTGCCGGTGATGCGTTGTGGCGGAGGCGCAGAAGACGTTGCGCCTGAGCTGGGTGTGCCGGAGCCATGAGGTCCCTGAACATCTTTCGTCTGGTTCGGCGGGGCCCCGGCGGTAGCAGATGCCCCCTCCGGCCGCAATGGCCGCGGCGGCGCGAACAGGAAGCCCTGTCCGAACCGCACGTCGTAGTCGAGCAGGTCGACCACCGCGCGCTCGCCTTCGATCCGCTCGGCGATCAGGTCGATGCCGAAGCGGCCGAGCAGGTCGGAGAGATCGGAGGGGTGGATGTCCGAGGTCGAGGCCTGCCTGGGATCGAGCAGCAGCGTCGCCGGAACCTTGATGAAGCGCACCCCGCGGTCGGCCAGCTCGCGCGGCTCGATGCGCAGGTCCGTGACATGGTCGATCGAGAAACGGAAGCCGCGCTGGGCGAGCGCCGCGAGATTCTCGGTCTCGGCCGGGCCGAGATTGCGGAACGTCGACTGCTTGAACTCCAGCACCAGGGAGGGCGCCAGCGCGCGGTTGGCTTCGAGGAAGTCGAGACATTGCGCGAAGGTGGTGGAATTGCCGAGCGTGGAGGCCGCGAGGTTACAGAACACGCCGACGTCCTTGTTGCGGACCATCAGGCGCCGCAGCACCTGCACGCAGCGCAGCATCACCATATTGTCGATGCGCCCGATCAGCCCGGAGGCTTCCGCGATGCTGATGAACTCCTCGGCGGCGATCAGCTGGTCACGCTCGTCGCGCAAGCGCGTCACCGCCTCGTAGAACCGCACCTTGCGCTGCGGCAGCGTCACCATCGGCTGCAGGAAGATGTCGATACGGTTCTCGTCGATTGCATTGCGCAGCATCGCCAGCAACTGGGTCTGGTTGCGTCCATTGCCGGTCTGAGCCGGGCTGGCAGGCTGGGCCTGGACCGCCGGGGCCGGCCGGGGCGGCGCGGGAAGTGGTGGAGCGGCGACCGGCTTCTCCTCGAAGGGGGCAGCCAGATCGACCGGCGTCTCTGGCTCGGACCTCGTGACCGGGGCGGGAGCCGGCGCGTTGCCGGCCAGCAGATCCTCATGGGCCGACACGGTGGTGGCAAGCTGCCTGACCAATCCGCCCAGTTCGTTGATCTCGCCAATGACCGACTGGACGCGGTCGGAGTTGGCCGAATTGGACGAGGCGATGCGGCCCTCGATCGCGGCAAGCCGGCGGCCGAACTCGGCCACCTGGCGGGCGAGATCGGCGGTGCCCCGCGAGAGGTCGGCGATCTGGCCGCCGACGTCGCTGCGGTCGCGCAGCCGCATCGACACGGCGTTGTAGAGGATCAGGAACGTCAGCGCGGTCAGCGCCACGATCGCCGATTCCGTTCCGCTGATGCCGGCGACCGAATAGAGCACGAGCCCGAGCGAGGCCGCGACCAGGACCATGCAGATGGCGATGAAGATCGTCGAAATGCGAATCATGCCGCGCGCTATGCCTTTAAGAGCTGTCTGCTTCACCCGGGAAAACACAGGTCGCGCTCGAACCCGTCACGCCTCATGCTCCCCCAAGCAATGCATGACCCTAACATCATTGTTGATTCGAGGGGATAGTGACCGTCCGGCAGCCTGTATCAGGCTCGCCGCGGCTCCCATCCGGAAATCAAGGCACTCTCAGCGTAAAATAACGCCGCTCTCAAGGCCAGCGGACCGCATGCGCCCTATCGTCCCGGCGTTTTCAACCACAGGAGATTGCCATGTCGACATCCGCAGCGCTGAAGCCAACCGCAGCCGAACCCGATCTTGCCGCCGTGAAGCAGCGCCAGTACGGCGCCTGGTCGTCGGGCGATTATGCCGTTGTTGGCACCACCCTGCAGATCGTCGGCGAACAGCTCTGTGAGGCCATCGACTTACGCGCCGGCAGCAAGGTGCTTGACGTCGCCGCCGGCAACGGCAACGCGACGCTGGCCGCGGCGCGGCGCTGGTGTGAGGTCACATCCACCGATTACGTGCCGGCACTGCTCAAGCGGGGACGCGAGCGCGCGGCGGCCGAACATCTCATGGTCGAGTTCCGCGAGGCGGATGCCGAAGCGTTGCCGTTTGCCGATGCCACCTACGACGTCGTGCTCTCGACCTTCGGCGTGATGTTCACGCCGGATCAGGACAAGGCCGCCTCCGAGCTCGCGCGGGTCTGCAGATCCGGCGGCAAGATCGGCCTCGCCAACTGGACGCCGCAAGGTTTCATCGGCCAGCTGTTCAAGACCATCGGCCGGCATTTGCCGCCGCCGGCGGGGGTGAAGTCACCGGCGCTGTGGGGCACGGCTGCGCGACTTGAAGAGATGTTCGGAAGCCAGGCTTCCGACATCGCCGCCGAGACGCGCATGTTCGTGTTCCGCTATCGCTCGCCGGACCACTGGCTCGACATCTTCAAGACCTTCTACGGGCCTACGCTGAAGGCGTTTGCCGCCCTCGACGAGAGCGGCCAGGCCGCGCTGAAGCGGGATCTGCTGGCGCTGCTCGGGGAGTTCAACCACGCCGACGACGGCACGATCGCGGTGCACAGCGAATATCTGGAAGCCGTGATCACCAAGCGCTGATGGCCCGGGATGCGGTCGGGGCGGCCTCCGGCCCGACCGCCACCGATCAAAATGGCGCGGTGGCACCGACCGTGTCGGCCGAGACGGCGTCCCGGGTGCCGAGCGGCTTCGGCCGCCCGGTGGTGGTGTCGCGCAGCGTCTGCCGCTCGATCTCCGAATTGAGCTCGGCGCCGAACATGATGACGATCGCCGACATCCACATCCACATCATCAGGCCGATAGCCGCGCCCAGCGAGCCGTAGGTCGCGTTGTAATTGGCGAATTCCGAGAGATACCAGGACAGCAGGGCAGAGCCTGCGATCCAGAGGAGCGCGGCGGTCACGGCGCCGAGGCTCAGCCATTGCCAGCGCGGCGCGTCACGGCTCGGCGCGAAGCGATAGAGGATGGCGAGTGCAACCAGCAGGATGACGAACAGCAGCGGCCATCGAGCCAGCGCCACGATTAGCTTGCTTTCGGGCGCCATGCCGAGATGATTGAGCGCAAGTGGGAAGGCGACGACGGCTCCCACCATCAACAGCAGCGCCAAGATGCCGCCGACGGTGAAGGCCAGCGAGACCATGTTCAGCCGGATAAAGCTGCGCTTCTCGCGTTCCTCATAGGCGACGTTGAGGGCGTCGAAGATCGCCTTGACGCCGGCATTGGCGCTCCAGATCGCAAGCAGCAGGCCGACCAGGAAGGTGACGCCGAGGGTCGTATTGCCGTTCGAGACCACGCGCGCGACCTGGTCCTCGACGATCTGGAACGAGCCCTCGGGCAGCATGGTCGCGAGCGTGTGCAGATTGGCGCTGATCGTGGCGGGATCGGCGAACAGAGCATAAGAGGAGACGAGCGCGGTGACTGCGGGGAAGAGCGCGAGCAGCCCGAAGAAGACGACGCCGCCCGCCGTCGCGAGCAGGCGGTCCTCGTCGATGCGCTGATAGGTCCGCCAGAAGATATCCTTCCAGCCCGACCAGGGAATCTCCAACGGACTTTTCGCGCGGCGGCCGCGGCCCGGCTGCATCGCCGCGCCGGCCGGGTGCGTTTCCGGGGAATTCGCTTCGCCCTTGCGGTGGTCTTGCGGAGGCCCCGGCCTCGCCAGGCCGAAATCCTGAAAGTAGCGCTCCGCGGTCAGCACGAACACTGCCGTCGCCGCCACCAGCAGCCAGGAGTCGATCTGTTCGGGGCGCCGCGCCAGCATCAGGCCTCCAGACTGTGCTTGTTGCGTCGCCGCCGGGCGGCCGTCAGCCCGACCAGGCCGACCGCCGCGAGCATCAGGCCGAGCTGCACGGGACGGTTGGCGCGGGCTGGCCAGGTCTTGATGCCGCCGCGCTCGCCCGGTGCGAGCGGCGCGAGGGGAATCGTCGTTGCGACCTCCTTCACCGCCTCCTTGACCGTTCCACGCGGGATCCGGGGCGTCGCGACCGCCACGCGCAGACGGCTCGCAAGCGGCACGATCGGCTTGGCCTTGCGTTTCATCTGCGCCATTGCCACCCCGGCACAGACCGCAGCCAGCACCAGCAGCAGGGCGCCGACGGCACCAAATCCCCAGAACTGGCCGTAAGTGATCGCGATCCAGCGGTACAGGGCGATCAGTCCGACGAAAAATGCTGCGACAACGAACAGGCCCGCGACCGCGAACAGCCCGCCGGCCATCGCGTAAGATGTCACCTTGCCGGTTGCGTGGCTGGTCTGGTCACGCAAATAGGATTGAGCGGCGCGTTTGACGTGATTGAGCTTGAGCGCCATGCCGGCGCGCAGCAATTCGCCCGATGGCGCGAGCATGCGGACACCCTCCGAAGACTACAGAATTCGTCGGGGGATGAACGTGGCGGTATTTGACTTGTTCCGACGCAGCGTGATCCGTCGTGATGAATCAGGTGAGATCGGCGGCCGCGATCCAGAATACCTCGCCCTCGGACTCTTCCGTGTCCAGCCAGAGCAGCGGCAGTTCCGGAAAGGCTTCGTCGACCAGTTCGCGGCCGCGGCCGACCTCGCAGATCAACCCGCCATGCGGCGTCAGGTGATCGTGCGCATCGCGTAGTATGCGGCGCACCACGTCGAGACCGTCGGCGCCGCCGTCGAAGGCGAGCTTCGGCTCGGCCCGGCACTCCGGCGGCAACGCCGCCATGCCTTCGGCATCGACGTAAGGCGGGTTGGTGATGATCAGGTCGTATCTCCTGCCGCCGAGCGGGGCGAACAGGTCGCCGCGATGGAGGCTGATGCGGTCCTTGAGCCCGTATTCGCCGACATTGCGCGCAGCGACCTCGAGCGCGCCCTTGGAGATGTCGACGGCGTCGATGGTGGCGTTCGGGAAATGATGCGCGGCGAGGATCGCAAGGCATCCCGAGCCCGTGCAGAGATCGAGCACGCGCTCGACGGCCGTCGGGTCGTCGATCAGCGATCCGGCCTCGCCTTCGGCGCCGAAATGCGACTCCAGGAGCTCGCCGATGAAGGAGCGCGGAACGATGACGCGGTCGTCGACATAGAAGGGCAGGCCGCGCATATAGATCTTGTTGACGAGATAGGCGGCCGGTTTGCGTGTGGTGACGCGCCGATGAATCAGATCGAGGATGGTCTTGCCTTCCGCGGCGGTCACGCGGGCACTGGCGAAGCCGTCGAACTGTCCGGGATTGAGATGCAGCGCCTCGCAGACCAGGAAGACGGCTTCCGCGACCGGGTCGGTCGTGCCGTGGGCCAAGGCGAGCCTGGCTTCGACGAAACGGCTCACCGCGTAACGGACGAAGTCGAGCAGCGTGAGAAGCTCCCCGGGCCCCACCTTCGCGAGCTTCGGCGCGGCGCGGCCGCGCGTGGTCTTTTTCGTCACTTTGGCCATCAGGGTTTGGTCCAGCGCGCGGCGGCCTCGTCGTCGCGGGCGTGGGCCTCGACCCAGCCCGTGCCGGTGGCGCTCTCTTCCTTCTTCCAGAAAGGCGCACTGGTCTTGAGATAGTCCATCAGGAACTCGGCCGCGTGGAACGCGGCCTGTCGGTGCTGCGAGGCGGTCAGCACCAACACGATGTTCTGGCCGGGCATGAAGCGGCCGACGCGGTGGATCACCGTGACGCCGTTCAGCGGCCAGCGCGAGGTCGCCTCGTCGACATGGCGCCCGATCTCCTCTTCCGCCATGCCGGGATAATGTTCGAGCGTGAGCGCGGCGACCTTGGCGCTTTCCTCGTCGGCGCGGCAGATACCGGAGAAGCTCACGACCGCGCCGATATCAGTGCGGCTGTTGGTCAGGAGCGCGATCTCGCGCGCGATGTCGAAATCGTCTTCCTGGATGCGGATGGTGACGGGGCAGGTCATACGTCTAGCCGCCGGTCATGGGCGGGAAGAACGCGATCTCGCGGGCGCCTGCGATGGCAGCATCCTGCTTGACGTGAGCGCGGTCGATCGCGGCGCGGATCACCTTCGGCCTCTCGAACGCATGCGCATAAGCCTCGCTTTGGCCGGAGAGCCAGGCGATCAGCTCCTCGACCGTGCGCACGGTCGCGGGGGGCTCGATCGTCTCTTCCGCCTTGCCGACGCGCTCGCGCACCCAGGCGAAATACTTCACCTTCATCCCTCGTCCTCCTTGATGAGGTGATGGATGCCGGCGCGGAAATAGTCGTAGCCGGTGTAGATGGTGAGGATCGCCGAGGCCCACAACAGCGCCAGCCCGATCATCGAGACGACGGGCACCACCTCGTCGCCGGCCGGCCCGGCGAGTAGGAACCCGATCGCGACCAGCTGCACCGTGGTCTTCCACTTCGCAAGCTTGGTCACGGGCACGCTGACGCGGAGCGCAGCCAGATATTCGCGCAGGCCCGAAACCAGGATCTCGCGGCACAGGATCACTATGGCGGCCCACAGTGACCAGCCGTGGATGATGCCGTCCGCAGCCAGCATCAATAGGCACGATGCAACCAGCAGCTTGTCAGCGATCGGATCGAGCATGCGGCCGAACGCCGATTGCTGATTCCATATCCGCGCGTAATAGCCGTCAAGGTAATCAGTCACCGCGGCGCCGATGAAGATGGCCACTGCGACCCAGCGCAGCCAGAGCGGCTGATCCAGAATCGACTGTGCATAGATGCATCCGACCACGACCGGGATCGCGGCGATCCGGCCATAGGTCAGGATGTTGGGGAGGGACATCGCGCGGCTGGTCGTCCCTCGTGTGGTGGCGATGTTCATCCGTCCTACCAATACCGCTGCTGCCTGAACGTCAACCGTTCCGCGCCCCAAATGAGGTGCGGACACGACGTTCATATGACTGCGGTCCCCCTTTAGTTCATCCCGGCTGGGGATGGAAATACTCGAAAATCCTTCGGGCGCTCTCGGCGCTCACCCCTGGAACCTTGCCGAGATCGGCGATCGAGGCCCGTTCGATCTCCTTCAGGGTCCCGAAATGATGCAGCAACGCACGTTTGCGTGACGGGCCGATGCCCGGAATCTCCTGCAAACCGGCGTCGCGGATGTCCTTCTTGCGCAGCTTGCGGTGCGAGCCGATGACGAAGCGGTGGGCCTCGTCGCGCAGGCGCTGAATGAAATAGAGCACGGGATCGCGGGGCTCCAGCTTGATGGCTTCGCGTTCCGGCATGAACAGGGTCTCGCGACCGGCATCCCGGTCCGGTCCCTTCGCGACCGACATCAGCGAGACCTGGGTCAGGCCGAGATTTGCAAAGATCTCCCGGACCGCGTTGAGCTGCCCGCGGCCGCCGTCGATGATCACGAGGTCGGGCCATTGCGGGAAGTCGTCGTCCTTCGCCTTCGCGGCACCCTCCTCGGGCGGATTGATCAGGCGCTTGAAGCGGCGCTCCAGCACTTCGCGCATCATGGCGTAATCGTCGCCGGGCGTCAGTCCTTCCGACTTGATGTTGAACTTGCGGTACTGGTTCTTCACGAAGCCGTCGGGTCCCGCGACGATCATGGCGCCGACCGCATTGGTGCCCTGGATGTGGCTGTTGTCGTAGACCTCGATGCGCTTGGGCGGGTGCGGCAGGTTCAATGTCGCGGCCATGGCGTCCAGCAGGCGGCCTTGCGTCGCGGTGTCCGCGAGCTTGCGGCCGAGCGCCTCGCGCGCATTGGTCAGCGCGTGGGTGACGAGCTCCTTCTTCTCGCCGCGCTTGGGCGCCGCGACCTCGACCTTGTGGCCGGCCTTGATCGACAGCGCATCGGCGAGCAACTCGCTCTCCTCGATCTCGTGCGAGAGCAGGATGTTCTTCGGCGGCGGCTTGTCGTCGTAGAACTGGGCGAGGAAGGAGCCGAGCACCTCTTCCGGTGTGAAGGTCTTTTCCGCGCGTGGAAAATAGGCGCGGTTGCCCCAGTTCTGGCCGGTGCGGAAGAAGAACACTTCGACGCAGGAGAAGCCACCCTCCTGGTGGATGGCGAACACGTCGGCTTCTTCCACCGTGCGCGGATTGATGCCCTGCTGCGACTGGATCGCCGAGAGTGCAGCAAGGCGGTCACGGTAGAGCGCGGCGCGCTCGAATTCGAGCTCACTGGCCGCCTTCTCCATCTCACCGGCAAGCTCCCGCTTCACCGCATGGCTTTTGCCGGAGAGGAAGTCGGTCGCCTCGCGCACCAGTGTCGTATAACCGGGAAAATCGATCTCGCGGGTGCAGGGGCCGGCGCAGCGGCGGATCTGGTAGAGCAGGCAGGGCCGGGTGCGGCTCTCGAAGAAGGAATCGGTGCAGGAGCGGATCAGGAAGGCGCGCTGTAGCGCCGTGATGGTTCGGTTGACCGCGCCCGCGGAGGCGAACGGGCCGAAATAGCGGCCGGGCCGGCTCTGCGCGCCGCGATGTTTCAGGATCTGCGGCGCCCAATGGTCGCCGGTGATCAGGATATAGGGAAACGACTTGTCGTCGCGCAGCTGCACGTTGAAGCGCGGCCGCAATTGCTTGATGAGGTTCGCCTCGAGCAGCAGCGCCTCGGTCTCGGTGCTGGTCGAGACGATCTCCACGGTGGCGGTGGCGGCGATCATGCGCAGGATGCGGGCCGGCAGCGGCGCACTCTGGCGCGCATAGCTGGACAGACGCTTTTTGACGTTCTTGGCCTTGCCGACATAGAGCACGTCGGAACTCGCATTGAGCATGCGATAGACGCCGGCCGAGGTGGGGGCGAGCCGAACCGCGCGTTCGATAGCCTCGTGGCCGGTCGCGAGCGGGCCTTCGGCGACGGCGCCGCTCTCTTCCAGGATATCAGGCAGCCGAGCATCGTCCTCGTCGTCGCCGCTTGCGCTGGCCGGATCGAGGTCGGGCGGCGCCGTCTCCTGCTGGATCTCCCGGGGCGGGGCATCCGGTGCCGTGCCGCGCCGGGATTTGTGCGCGCGTGCGTCGTCCGGATTGTCGGTGGAATCGTGAACCATGGGACGAATTTAGGGGTTGAGGGTGCTGATTTGAAGTTCCGGCCCTGCCGCACGCACAGGTCCCGGTAACGCTTCCTTAAGTCTGTTAAGAGCGCAGTAACCGGACTTAACAGCCCTTTAACTTAAAACTCTCGATAAATCCTACGCGAAAAGTTCTTGGTTCCGTAACCATGCGACAGGCCGGCGCGGCGGCGCAGGCGTCGCGCGGGTTGCGACAGTTGCGTTGGAGTGAGTGATGAAGGGGCTCGTTGTGGGCGCGGCCGCGTTGGTTGCAGCCGGCTGGACGGCTTCGGCAGAGGCCGCCGATCTCAATTATGGGCAGCGTGCGCCCTACACCGTCAACCAGCCGCTCAATGCCTATAGCTGGGCAGGTCCCTATCTCGGCGGCAACATGGGTTATGAATGGGGCTCGGTGGAGAACAACCCCTCGAAGCCGTCGGGCTTCGTCGGCGGCGTGCAGGCCGGCTACAATTTCCAGAACGGCCCGTGGGTGTTCGGTGTCGAGGGTGACATCCAGGCCGCCGGCGCCGACGACACCTTCGCTCCGTGGAAATTCTCCAATCCGTGGTTCGGCACCCTGCGCGGCCGCGCAGGATATGCGTTCAGCAACGTGCTGTTCTACGGCACCGCCGGACTTGCGTTCGGCGAGCTGCGTGGGGAAACCTTCGGCTGGACGGAGTCGCACACCACCGCGGGCTGGACCATTGGTGCCGGCGCGGAAGTGGGCCTCGTGCCGAACTGGAGCGTGAAGCTCGAATATCTCTACATCGATCTGTCCACGAGTCAGTTCGCAATTACGGGCGTGTCAAACGGCTACAGCGCCAGCATTGTCCGCGCAGGCGTGAACTATCACTTCTGACGTCTCAAGAAGAAAATTCCGGACCAGCCTCCCGGCCGCTCACGGCCGGGATTTTTTTTGCGCCAGGCTAGCTAGAGCCTTTCCCGTTCCGATGGAATCGGCCGGGGCCCTGGATTCTCGTTTGACGCGTTTCTTGCCGCGAACCGATGTCCACTTCGCGCGAAAACGCTCTAGGAGAGGATCACCAGATTGACCGCCTTCGGTCCTTTCCCCTTCTTGTCCGGTTCGACTTCGAAAGTGATACGCTGTCCTTCGGCAAGGTCCTTCAGTCCCGCCCGTTCCACAGCGGTGATGTGAACGAAGACGTCGCGACCGCCGTCGTCAGGCTTGATGAAGCCGTAGCCGCGCTCGCCGTTGAAGAACTTGACCGTTCCCGTCATGGCCATCGGGAAACTCCCCCTCATTGCTCCTCCGCCGCGACGCAGACTCACGTCGCGACATGACCGGGCCTTACGGAGCCCGGGAGCTGGCCATCCTTGGACGGACCATCGGTCCGTCCGGATCTTTCTTAGGCCTTCACTCCGCCGCAACCATTCGCGGAAGCGGAACGTAAAGCCAGTCACGGAAACAGCATAATACGGTTCTTCGCGGATTGACTACCGTTCCTGCATATTTTTCCCAAGAATGCCGGAGTGTTACGGCTTGGCTTTAAGGCTTGGGCACTTCCAATCGGAATCTGGCAGCTCCGCCCTGGCCGAGCGGCATTTCCAGTTCGGGCAGGATGGTCTTGAGCTCGCCTTGCAGCGTGTAGGGCGGATTGACAATCAAAAGCCCGCTCGATGTGAGAGGCCCGCCATCGACTTGCGGCGCAGCACTGAATTCGAGGCGCAGGCATTTTCCCGGCGGTTTTGCTGCGGCTGCGAGCCGCGCCACAAGCTGCGCCAGCGTGTCGGTGGCACGTCGGCTCTTGGCGGGATACCAGATTACATAGATACCGGTCGGCCATTTCGCGAAGGCTGTCGAGAAGGCTTCGCCCAGCCGTTCGAACTCGTCCTTGGCTTCGAAGGGCGGGTCGATCAGCACGAGGCCGCGCCGCTCCTTCGGCGGCACGAAGGCCGGCAGTGCCACCCAGCCGTCGAGATCGACCACGCGGGCCTGTTCGTCGCGGCGCAGCACGTCGATCAGCGATTTCCGCGCCTTCGGCTCGAGCTCGCAGGCGACTAGCCGGTCCTGCGGCCTGAGCAGGCCGCGCGCAATCAACGGCGAGCCCGGATAGGCCTTGAGCTCGCCCTTCGGATTGAAGGCGCGGACGATGTCGAGATAGGGCTTGGTCAGCGCCGCGGTCTCGTTCGACAGGCGCGCCTGCAGCAGTCGCGCAATACCGGTCAGCCATTCGCCGCCCCGGCGGGCCTCGTCGCTGTCGAGATGGTAGAGGCCGGCGCCGGCATGGGTGTCGATGACGCGGAACGCCGCCGGCTTGTCCTGCAAGTAGGTGAGGATGCGCGCCAGCACGATGTGCTTGATGACATCGGCGAAGTTGCCGGCATGGAAGGCGTGACGGTAGTTCATGGCGAAGAGTTACGACATCGCGCGATGAAAGTAACTCCCGTCATTCCGGGGCGGTGCGCAGCACCGAACCCGGAATCCATCTGTCAGCAGTGTTTGTGGCGAGATGGCTTCTCGGATGCGCAACGGCGCATCATAGTTCGCGCTTCCGCGCGCCCCGGAATGACGAACTCTACCCGCCCCTGATCGGCGGCATCGTCACCTGGTCGCGGCGGCAGGCGCGGCGCTCGAACTCGTCACAGGCGCGGAATTGCAGGTCCTTGCTGAGGCAGATGCGGACCTCGGACAGCCGTGTCCGGTTGCAGGTGACCGAGACGCTGGCATTGCTGAGGCCCGGATTGGCCTTGATGAAGGCCTCCTCGACCTCCGCCGGCGCCACGGTCTTGGCCTCCGACAGATCGAGATAGTCGGCCGGGATCTTGATCGCGGCACGCGCCTTCCGGATCGTCTCGAAATAGCTGCGGCCCTCGAGCCCGGAGCAGGTGCCATGCTTGTCCCATTCGTTGAAGATCAGGCCCGGCGCCGGCATCAGATCGAGCATCGAGGACACGATGTTGCGGTTCAGCCGCGGCGCCGGCCGCTGGCAATATTCCGGAAAGCCGTTCTCATATTGCGGCCACAGCCCATGCACCACGAAAGCGTAGGGCCGTCCGCCGCATTGAATCTGGGAGCGGCCGCCGCGCTCGGCCGCCTCCTCGCAGAACGAGGGCGACCACGACAGCGCGAGCACATAGAAATCGAACTCGCCCGGTGCGTTCTGGCGCTTGTCCTGCGCCTTCGCGCCGCCGGCGAGCGTTGCCAGCCCGGCCGCGAGGGTCAGCGAGATCATCAGACGGGACAACGAACGCAATCTGGAATGAAACATGACGACGTCCCTCAACTAGACTGTGCATACAGCCTAGCAGGCAACGAGAACATTTCAAGAACAAAATCCACGCGGCTGTCGTCTAACGGCTGACCAGCCGAATCAGGCGTTCTTCGGATCAGGGCTTGGCGGCGCGGCAGGCCGGATTGTAGGCCCAGTTGCGATCGAGTCCGACCACGCACCATTCGACACCGTCGCCGTAGCCGGCAAAGCCGCCATCCTCCATGATCGAGAAGTGCACCTTGCGCACCTTGCCGTCAGTGAGCAGGGCGTCGCCGGTGCAAAAGCGGCGCGGAATGTTGTCGGACTGCCAGGGTCGGAACGCGACCTCGCGAACGCCGGAGAAGCCGGTGATCTTCAACGAGGAATTCCAGAACGAGCTTTCCTTCTCCCAGAACTGGGTGGCGATCGTCGGCAGGGCCTTGTCGCAATCGACGACGGCGCCGTCATAGCGCGGCCCGCTCAGCCAGAAATTCAACTCGAGCGGATTGGCGGCCCTGGCCTCGCCGAGCGACAGTGCCCCGAACATGAGGCCGAGCAGGGCGGCAAAGCGGAACGACTTCGGGGAGGGCGCGCGCATGATCAATCCGACAGCTAAGGTCTTGCGAAGGTCGGACGGTGCCGCGAAGGCCGGGGGAGGTCAAGTGCAGCGCGGCAACACTTGGCCAGGAGTTGACCAGGATGTCGCGGCCAACAGGGCTTCGGTTCTTTTCACGCCGGTCCCGGCACCGTAAACTGCCGCCAGCCAATTGGAGTGACGGTAATGCGAATCATTGCGGCCGCGGGTTTTCTCGCCAGCCTGGTTGTCTCGGGTCTGATGGCGAGCCAGTCGGCGCGCGCCGATTGGGTGCCGCCGTTCAAGGGCAACGACACCGGCGGGATCATCGCCTATTCCATGGCGACCCAGGTCGATGCCCGCCAGGTCGCGGTCGATCACTGCGCGCGCTACGGCAAGGTCGTCAAATTCCTCGGGGTGCAGGCCTATGACGGCGGCTACATCTCGTTCGCCTGCCGCTGGGTGCCCTATGGCGCCGCCGATCGCCCGATCCGCACGCTCTACTGAGGCGCTATCGTAACGCCGCACTATCTCGGCCGGGAGCCTCCACATGACGCGCAAACTCGCTTTGCTCGGCTCGACGCTTTGCCTCGCGTTGTCGGCAGGCAGCGCCAACGCCGACGACCTGCCGGTGCGCAAGGCCGGTCTTTGGGAAATGAAGCTGGTCACATCAGGCTCGCCGGTGCCCGAGATGACCATGCAGCACTGCACCGACGAGACCATCGACAAGGAGATGAGCAACAACGTCTCCCCGATGGCCAAGCAGATCTGCGCCAAGCAGGAGATCAAGAAGACCGCAACCGGTTATGTCAGCGATTCCGAGTGCAACGTCGCCGGCGTCAGCACGACGTCGCACGCCGAGATATCAGGCGATTTCAACTCGGCCTACACGGTGAAGACTACCTCGCACGCCCAAGGCGGCGTCGCCGGGGCGGCGGGGCGCGATAACACCACGACGCTGCAAGCCAAGTGGTTAGGGGCCTGCAAGCCGGACCAGAAGCCGGGCGACATCGTGATGCCGGGCGGATTCAAGATGAACGTGCGCGACATGGACAAGCTGAAGGCGCTGCTGCCGAAGTAGGATTTGCTCCCGCGCAGGCGATGCGCTCCCTCGCCCGCTCTCACGGGCAGAGGTTAAGAGCAGCCTACACCGGTATCCGCACGCTCGCGCGCAATCCGCCCATCGGGCTGTCACCCAGCGTGATGTCGCCGCCATGCGAGCGGGCGATGTCGCGGGCGATGGCGAGGCCGAGGCCGGTGCCGCCTTCGTCCTGGTTGCGGGCGTTGTCCAGCCGCAGGAAAGGCTTGAACACCTCTTCGCGCAAGTGAGCGGGAATGCCCGGGCCATCGTCGTCGACCGTGACGGTCAAATAACGGTGATCGCGCTGGCCGGTGATGGCGATGTTCTTGCCGTAGCGCGCCGCGTTGGTGACGAGATTGGCGAGGCAGCGCTTGAACGAGGCCGGCTTCACCGTCACCACGGGTAGGCCGTGGAACGCCACGGTCGCGTTGTGGCCGTGGCGTTCGGCATCGCTGCGCAGCTCTTCGAGGGCCTGGGCCATGTCGGTCGGCTGCGACTGCTCGCCGGAATCGCCGCGGGCGAAGGCGAGGTAATCCTCCAGCATCATCGACATCTCGTCGACGTCCTTGCGCATGCCCTCGAGCTCCGGACTGTCGCCGATCAGCGCCAGCTCGAGCTTGAAGCGGGTCAGGATGGTGCGGAGATCATGGCTGACGCCGGCGAGCATCGCGGTGCGCTGCTCCATGGTGCGCTCGATGCGCGACTTCATTTCCAGGAAGGCGACCGCTGCGCGCCGCACCTCGCGCGCGCCGCGCGGCCTGAAGTTCGGCGCCTCGCGGCCCTTGCCGAAGCTTTCGGCGGCATCCGCAAGGCGCAGGATCGGCTTGATCTGGTTGCGCAGGAACAGCACGGCGACGATCAACAGGATCGAGGACGTGCCGACCATCCAGAACAGGAAGATCTCCGAGTTTGAGGCATAGGCGGCGCTGCGCTGCGCGAACACGCGCATCACGGCATCATCGAGCTGGATGCGGATCTCGACCAGGTTGGAGCGGCCGACCGTGTCGATCCAGAACGAGCGCCCGATCTGGCGGCCGAGCTGCACCGACAGCGTCTGGTCGAGCAGCGAGAAGAACGGCTTCGGTCCTGGCGGCGGCATGTCGCCTGCGGGGAGGAAATCGACCACGAGGCCGAGCCGCTGCTGCGCGATGCGGCGGATCTGGTCGCGGTCCTTGTCCTGCGGATAGCCCTTGTAGACGTCAATCAGCGCGGCGATGTCCTGCACCACCGCAGCCGACAGACGGCGCGTCACCGTGTTCCAGTGCCGTTCCATGAACACGAAGGCGACGACCGATTGCAGCACCACCATCGGCACGATCATGATGAGGAGCGCGCGGGCGTAGAGGCCGGTCGGCATCCAGCGCTTGAACGCGTTGCCCATCCAGCCATTGGCGGCGGAGACGCGGCCGGCGGCGCTCTTCAAGAGCGTCAGGCCGGTATCGATCGTGCTCATCGGTCGCGCTTCACTGCTGAGGTCTCAAGGCGAGGCCACCAGCCGGTAGCCGATGCCGCGCACCGCCTGGAGGAACAGCGGATTTGCGGGGTCGGTCTCGATCTTGCGCCTGAGACGGTTGATCTGCACGTCGACGGCGCGCTCGTTGACGCTGCCGTTGCCGGTCAGCGCGCTGCGCGGCACGGTCTCGCCCGGTGTTTCCGAGAGAACCCGCAGCATCTCGCGCTCGCGGTCGGTGAGGTGGATGACCTCCTCGCCCTGGCGCAATTCGCCGCGTTCGAGATGGTAGACGTAGGGACCGAAGGCAATTTTCTCCACGGTCACGGCCTGCGGCGGCGGCGCGGCCCGCTTGAGGATATTGTTGATGCGCAGCGCGAGCTCGCGCGGCTCGAACGGCTTTGCCACGTAATCGTCGGCGCCGATCTGCAAGCCCTCGATGCGGGCTTCCGCCTCGTGCCGCGCCGTCAGCATCACGATCGGCACCGAGGACGACGTGCGGATGAAGCGGGCGAGATCGAAGCCGGTCTCGCCGGGCATCATGACGTCGAGGATCAGGAGATCGAAATGCAGGCCCAGCAGTTTCGAGCGTGCATCGCCGGCGCTCGCCGCGGTGGTGACGCGGTAGCCTTCACTGGCGAGAAAGCGCGAGAGCAGATCGCGGATGCGGCGGTCGTCGTCGACGAGCAGCAGATGCGGGGCATCGTCGGCCGGTTGCACCGGCAGGCGGGCGAGCGTGGCAGCGAGCGGCACGGTCACTCCTTGGCGTCTTGGTTGACGGAAGCGAAGATCGTCTCCAGCACCTTGTCCGGATCGTCGCGGTCGATCATCGCGCGCAGGAAGCGCTTGACCGTCTCGGCGTCCTGCGGAGCCATCTCCGCAAGCGCCCTGGTGATGCGCGTGGTCTGGAGGCCGGCGAGCTTCTGCACCAGCGCCTCGCCCTTCGGCGTCGCGTAGAGCAGCCGCTGGCGGCGATCATTGTCGCCGGTCTTCTGCACGATATAGCCCTCGTCCAGGAGCTGCTTGAGGACGCGGCCGAGCGACTGCTTGGTGATGCGCAGGACGTCGAGGAGGTCGGCGACCTTCAGGCCGGGATAGCGGTAGACGAAATGCAGGACGCGGTGGTGGGCCCGGCCGAAGCCGAACGCCTCCAGCTCCTGGTCGGGATCGCCGACGAAGTCGCGGTAGGCGAAGAACAGCAGCTCGATGATATCCCAGCGCAAATTGCCTCCGCCGTCTGCGGCCGGCCCGGGCTCGGCGGCGTCGTGAGAGGAATTCGCGAAATTTATGTCAGGCATATTGACGTATCTTGGGTTCAATGTTACAAAACGATCGACCCGCACGAAATTTTAGATCGCTTCGTGTCGGGTAGCATCGGAGCAAGGCGCCGGAGAGAGCCGGACAGGCGACGACGGCCGATCAGATCTACCGTGTGATTGTCGAGCGGCATTTCGGCAAAACATACTGGACTTCCGCCTTCCGCAAAAGCATGTCCTCGGTGACATGCTGGCCACGGAAGCCGGCCGTAAAAAGGCTGGCGGTGGTCCGGCAGAAACAATCAAAGCCAGCCGGGCCCCGAAGCGGGCAGGCGGGCGCCAGAACAGCGCCGCCGGCGGCAGCGGGAGGCAAGGACATGAGCATGAAATTCGATATCCAGCCCGCATCCAATCCAACCCCTGAGAAGGACCGCGTCGCCAAGCTAGTGGACCCCGGCTTCGGACGGGTCTTCACCGATCACATGGCCATCGTCCGCTATAGCCAGGCCAAGGGCGGCTGGTATGAGGCCAAGATCGAAGCGCGCGCCAACTTCCAGCTCGATCCGGCCGGCGCCGTCCTGCACTACGCCCAGGAAATTTTCGAGGGCCTCAAGGCCTACAAGCGCGACGACGGCGGAGTGAACCTGTTCCGCCCCGACGCCAATGCGCGGCGCTTCAGGGATTCGGCCGACCGCATGGCAATGGCCCAGCTTCCGGAAGACGTCTTCATCGAGGCGGTCGAGCAGGTCGTGCGCATCGACCGCGCCTGGATTCCTGGCGGCGAGGGCAGCCTTTACCTGCGCCCCTTTATGATCGCGAGCGAGAACTTCCTCGGCGTCAAGCCGTCGTCCGATTACATTTTTGCTGTCATCGCGTCGCCGGTCGGCTCCTACTTCAAGGGCGGGCCTGCGCCGGTCTCGATCTGGGTGTCCGAGAATTATACCCGCGCCGCGATCGGCGGCACCGGCGCCGTCAAATGCGGCGGCAATTATGCCGCGAGCCTGCGCGCCCAGGCCGAAGCGATCCAGCACGGCTGCGATCAGGTCGTCTTCCTCGACGCGGTCGAGCGCCGCTACATCGAGGAACTCGGCGGCATGAACGTGTTCTTCGTGTTCGACGACGGCTCGCTCTCGACGCCGCCGCTCGGCACGATTTTGCCGGGCATCACCCGCGACTCCATCATCACGCTCGCCCGCGATGCCGGCAAGACCGTGCGCGAGGAGCCGTACTCGCTCGATCAGTGGCGCAAGGATGCGGCAAGCGGCAGGCTGAAGGAAGCCTTCGCCTGCGGCACCGCCGCGGTGATCTCCCCGATCGGCAAGGTGCGCTCGGTGAACGGCGACTTCGAGATCTCGGGCGGCGCCGCCGGCCCCGTCGCCATGGGCCTGCGCAAGCAGCTCGTCGACATCCAGTACGGCCGCACCAACGATCCGCACAACTGGATCCGCAAGGTGTTCTGATCAGCGGTAGAAAATTTTCCCTCTCACAAGGAGAGGGGAAACACGCAATATTCTGACTTATTGCGCACTGAACGTGCCATTGCCGACACGCGACAAAGGACACTTCGCGATATTAGGACCTTGGAGTCATGGCAACAAAGCTCTCGCAACCCCTCAAATGGGTCGTGCTCGCCGCAATCACCGGCGTCTCCGTCTTCGGCATCCTGACCATCGGCCCCACGCACGAAGTGGTCGCGCAAGACCGCTCGCCCATCGTGACCGTGCAGACCGCCGATCCCGAGATGAATGCGGCTATCGAGCGGGGTCGCGCTACGCTGCCGACCTTCTGGGCCTCCTACGTATCGCCGAAGCCGTCGGAGACCGGGCACGCCTTGAAGGTGCGCTTCTCGACACGCAAGGGCGGCGAGCACATCTGGGTTGGCGAGGTGAAGAAGCAGCCTGACGGGACCTTTACCGGCCTCTTGGCAAACGAGCCGCGCGATCTGCCGGGCAAGCACGCCGGCGATAAAGTCTCGTTCGGCGAAGCCGACGTCTCGGACTGGATGTTCACGCGCAACGGCAAGATCGTCGGTGGTGAAACCATCAAGCCGACCCTGAAGTCGCTGCCGAAGGCGGATGCGGATGCCATCCGGGCACGAATGGAGCAGCCGTAGATGTAGGGCGTCATTCCGGGGCCCCGAGGGCGAACTATGGTGCGTAATTGCGCACCTGAGAATCTCGAGATTCCGGGTTCTCGCTTCGCGAGCCCCGGAATGACATCGCCCTCCAACACCCGTTGCCGCGTCCCCCGCCGGCTGGTAAACGCCGCGCATGGCCGAGAAACCCAAAAAACCCCAGAAGCTGAAGGCGCGCCTGCCGCGCGGGCTCGAGGATCGCGACCCTGCCGCGATCCGGGCGACGCGCGAGATGGTCGAGAAGATCCGCGCCGTCTACGAGCTCTACGGCTTCGAGCCGGTGGAGACGCCGGCGATGGAATACACCGACGCGCTCGGCAAGTTCCTGCCCGACCAGGACCGCCCGAACGAGGGCGTGTTCTCGTTCCAGGACGACGACGAGCAGTGGATCAGCCTGCGTTACGATCTGACCGCGCCGCTCGCCCGCTATGTCGCGGAAAATTTCGACACGCTGCCAAAGCCCTATCGCAGCTACCGCGCCGGCTACGTGTTCCGCAACGAGAAGCCCGGCCCCGGCCGCTTCCGCCAATTCATGCAGTTCGACGCGGACACGGTGGGCTCGGCGACGCCGGCGGCGGACGCCGAGATCTGCATGATGGCGGCCGACACGATGGAGGCGCTCGGTATTGCGCGCGGCCAGTACGTCGTGAAGGTCAACAATCGCAAGGTGCTCGACGGAGTTCTGGAAGCCATCGGGCTCGCCGGTGACGAGAACGCAGGCCGCAGGCTGACCGTGCTCCGCGCGATCGACAAGCTCGACAAGTTTTCCGCCGACGAAGTGCGGAAGCTGCTCGGTCCCGGACGATGGGACGGCGGTGAAGAAGGCAAGGGCGACTTTACCAAAGGCGCCAACCTAAGCGCGGCGGAAGCCGACGTTGTTCTCGCTATCACCAAGCCGCGCGACGATTGGAAAGAGGCCATTGCTGCGGCAGAAACTTACCTTGCCAAGAGCGACGTCGGTCAGGCGGGCGTGAGCGAGCTGGAAGAGATCGCCAGGCTGGTGACGGGGGCGGGTTATGGTGCGGATCGCATCAAGATCGATCCCTCCGTCGTCCGCGGACTCGAATACTACACCGGCCCCGTCTACGAGGTCGAACTCCTGCTCGACACCAAGGACGAGAAGGGCCGCCCGGTGCGCTTCGGCTCGGTCGGTGGCGGCGGGCGCTATGACGGCCTCGTCTCGCGCTTCCGCGGCGAGCCGGTGCCGGCGACCGGTTTTTCGATCGGCGTGTCGCGCTTGCAGGCCGCGCTGACGCTGCTCGGCAAGCTGGATACGCGGCCGGAATTCGGCCCCGTCGTCGTCACCGTGTTCGACCGCGACCGCGTCGCCGATTACCAGAAGATGGTCGCAAGCTTGCGCACTGCCGGCATCCGCGCCGAGCTCTATCTCGGCAATCCCAAGAACATGGGCAACCAGCTCAAATATGCCGATCGCCGCAACTCGCCTTGCGTGATCATCCAGGGCTCGGATGAAAAGGCGCGCGGCGAGGTGCAGGTCAAGGACCTGATCGAGGGCGCGAAGGCAGCCGCCGCGATCGCCTCCAACCAGGAATGGCGCGAGAGCCGGCCGGCGCAGTTCTCGTGCAGCGAAGCCGACCTCGTGGCGAAAGTGCGCGAGGTGCTGGCGCGCCATGACGTGAGCTGGGGCTAGCTATTCGCTGACGCCGTCATGCCCGGGCTTGTCCCGGGCATTCACGTCTTGTTTGATAGAGGAGAACGTGGATGGCCGGGACAAGCCCGGCCATGACGACAGCAGCAGGGAGAAAACGATGCCTGAGATCACCATCAGCATGGCCGAAGGCCGCACCGACGAGCAGAAGGCCGGCATGATGCGCGACATCACGCAGGCGTTGGTGAAGAATCTCGGCGTCGACGCCGACGCCGTCGTCATCCAGATCAACGAGGCCCCGCTGCGCCACAAGATGAAGGGCGGCAAGACCTTTGTTGAGCGCGCGGCGGCCGCGAAGAAGTGACGCGTTAGACTAGCGTCATTCCGGGGCAGCCCGCCAGGGCTGAACCCGGAATCTCGATCGACGATCTCTGGATTCCGGGTTCGCGCTTTGCGCGCCCCGGAATGACGAGCAAGCACCATGGACGCACGCGACTTCATCAAGGCCGGCATGAGTGCCGAGCGAACGCTGGTGGTCCCGGCCGAGCGCACGGTCGGGCATTTCGTGCCCGGCATGCCCATGGTCTACGCCACGCCGATGATGATCCTCGAGATGGAGATGACGGCGGGCGATGCGATCCGAGCTGCGCTTCAGCCCGGCTGGGTCACGGTCGGCACCGAGGTCGACATCCGCCATCTCGCCGCGGCACTGGTCGGCGCGACGGTTCGGACCACGGCGAAGGTGCTTGCCGTCGAGCGCCGCGTCATCCGCTTCGAGGTCGAGGCCTTCGCGGGGACGCGCAAGCTCGGCGAAGGCCGCCACGCGCGCGGTCTCGTCAATGTCGAGATGTTCAACAAGCGGCTGGGGGCGACGTAGCTTCCGCATGGCCGCGGGGCGAGAGCCGGGCCTTTCATGGTTCGAGACGGCGCTTCGCGCCTCCTCATCATGAGGATCGACTACTTCGCCAATTCCCTCGACCGCTGCGTCGCCGCCGCGATCGCGCGGATCATCAGATCGCGCAGGCCCGGCTCGCCCATCAGCACGCCGAGCGCCGCGGCGGTGGTGCCGCCGGGTGAGGTGACGTTCTGGCGCAGCGTGGCGGAGGGAAGCTCCGACTGGTGCAGCAGCTCGCCGGAGCCGGCGACGGTCTCGCGGGCGAGCTTCGTCGCCAGCGCTTCGGGCAGGCCCGCTTCCACACCGGCGCGCGCGAGCTCCTCGGCGAGCAGGAACACATAGGCCGGCCCCGAGCCGGAGACGGCGGTGACCGCATCCATCAGGCCTTCGTCCTCGACCCATTCGACCGCGCCGGTGGCGCGCAGCAGCGCGTCGGCCACGTCGCGCTGGGCGGCGTTGACGTCCTTGGCTGCGACCGCAACGGTGATGCCGCGGCCGATCGCCGCCGGCGTGTTCGGCATCGCGCGCACGACGGCGCCGCCGCAGACTTCGGCAAGCGAGGCGATCGTGGTGCCCGCCATGATCGAGACCACCGAGGTCTTGTCTGAGACGAACGGCTTCAGCTTGGCGCCGGCCTCGCGGAACATCTGCGGCTTCACCGCGACGACCAGCGTCTCGACGGAGCCGGCGGTGTTTACATCGGGATTGATCGCCACGCCGTTGGCGGCAAGCGCGGTGATCTCGGGCGAGATGTGCGGATCGATCACCGCGACGCGGCGCGGATCGAGCCCGCCGGAAAGCCATCCCGTCAGCATCGCGCCGCCCATCTTGCCGGCGCCGGCGAGCAGGATGGTGCCGGTGATGTTTTGGAGGGGGTTGCTGTTTGCCACTTTGATCACCCAAGCAAGAGGTGTCGTCCCTGCGAACGCAGGGACCCATAAACACGGGCGGTTCTAATGGATGGAGGGCAGAGCAACAAGCACCGCACGCTACGGCGAAATCACGCGGTATGGGTCCTGCGTTCGCAGGCACGCCGATGGGGTGAGAGCAGTGGTCGCCTCACAGCGCCGGGAGAGCGAGGCGCGCCTTACGCCTCGCCCACCGTGTCGAACATTGCCGCGTCCATGGCTTGCGCGGTGGTCTTGCCGGCCCACACTACGAACTGGAACGCCGGGAAGTAGCGCTCGCAGGCGTGGATGGCGCCGGCGAGCATGGCTTCGCACTGCGCGGTCGAGGCGATGAGGCCGCCCGGCAGCACCAGGGCCTGGCGATGCATCACCATGCCGGTGTTGGTCCACAGGTCGAAATGGCCGACCCACAGCTGCTCGTTGACCGCGGCGACGAGCCGCTGCACCTCGCTTCGCCGCGGCAGTGGAATCTTCATGTCGAAGGCGCACGCCAGATGCAGCGCCTCGATCTCGCCCATCCAGGTGAAGGAGAGCTGGTAGTCGGTCCATTGTCCCTTGGAGACAATCGTGAGTTCGTCTTCGCCGGAGCGTTCGAACGGCCAGTTGTTGCTGGCAGCGATGTCCTCGACCACCGCGAGCGGATGGCTTCTGGAATCGATAGTGCCTTCGAGCAGGGACATGCCGTCTCGACCTCTTGCCTTCTTGTTGTCTTTGATACGCACGCGGTTGGGCCCAGCGCGCGCTCCCTAAACGTCGCTGCGGCGATCCCTGGGGTCGCTCTCGCGAGCCCCTCGGATCAGCGCGGGCTTGTCGCGGATCAAGTGATGTGATTTGCGGAATCTGCGCAACGGGGTCGCGAGTCCGTCCACAAGCCAGGACTCGTTCGTCCACAGCTCATCTCCGCCACAATTCTTAACGGGGCGTAGTGCCATTCCCGTCCCAGGGAGAACAAACCGGAATCAAATCGCGGGGAGAGACCCTCAGTGCTAATTCCGTACTGCGAGGGCCGAACCGCCGCCGCGGCATGGCACCATGCGATTTGCCTATGCGGAACACGCTTGCCGCGACTGCTCGCCGGCGGCATATTTCAGGGCAGGCCGTTCATCCCGGGCGGCTGCGCGTATTCCGCAAAAGTGGGTACCGGTTTTGCGACCAGAGTACGCGCAATCTTAAATTTGAGCATTTTTCTGCGACAAACCGGTTCCCACTTTGTCGGAAAAATGCTCGCGTTCTCAGGGCGGGGTGAAAGTCCCCACCGGCGGTAAGGGCCGAAAGGCCTGAAGCCCGCGAGCGCCTTCCACGAGGGGTATCCCGAAGGGAAGGGTCAGCAGATTCGGTGCAACTCCGAAGCCGACGGTTAAAGTCCGGATGAAAGAGAACGGTCGGTGGCAGACGCATCGAGACGATGCGGCTGTTTGTCGTTCCGTGTGCCCTGGTTCTGGTCCTTAAACCGAGGAAAGCCATGAATCAGATGCTGCAAGATCCCCCAACCGAAACGTCCCAAATACAGCCGCCGCCGGTTCCCGCGGACCCGGCACCTTCGCATCCGCGCTTCGCCAAGCCGCAGCGGGTGGCCTTCGTGCAGGCCTGCTGGCACCACGACGTGGTCGAAGAGGCTCGCATCGCCTTCATCAAGGAGGCGGAGGCGCGGCACCTCACTCATGTCGACGTGTTCGAGGTGCCGGGCTCATTCGAGATCCCGCTTCACGCGCAGGTCCTCGCCAAGACGCGGCGCTACACCGCGATCGTCGCTGCGGGCCTCGTCGTCGACGGCGGCATCTACCGGCATGAATTCGTCGCCGACACCGTGATCAAGGCGCTGATGGACGTGCAGCTCCGCACCGAGGTGCCGGTGTTCTCGGCCGTGCTGACGCCGCAGCAATTCCACGAGACCGAGGTGCACTACGACTTCTTCCGCAAGCACTTTGCGATCAAGGGTGTCGAGGTCGCGGCAGCCTGCGCGGAGACGTTGCATGGGCTGGAGCGACTGCGCGGCCAGGTGGCGGCGGGAATCGTAGGGTAGGGTCTGAAGTCATTCCGGGGCTCGCGAAGCAAGAACCCGGAATCTCGAGATTCCGGGTTCGGCGCTGGCGCGCCGACCCGGAATGACGGTGGGGGATCAAATCAGTCGAACAGGCTCGACACCGACTCTTCCGCGGCGGTGCGCGCGATCGCGTCCGATATCAGGCTGGCGATCGGCAGCGTGCGGATGTTCGGCGCCTTGGTCACCGCATCCGTCGGCAGGATCGAATCGGTGATCACCAGTTCCTTCAGCTTGGAGCCGGAGATGCGCGCCGCGGCGCCGCCGGAGAGCACGCCGTGGGTGATGTAGGCGTAGACGTCCTTGGCGCCTTTGGCGATCAGCGCGTCGGCCGCATTCACCAGCGTGCCGCCGGAGTCCACGATGTCGTCGACGAGGATGCAGGTGTAGCCGGCGACGTCACCGATCACGTTCATGACCTCGGACTCGCCGGGTCGCTCGCGGCGCTTGTCGACGATCGCGAGCGGGGTGTTGATGCGCTTGGCAAGGCCACGCGCGCGGGCCACGCCGCCGACGTCGGGCGAGATCACCATCACCTTGGAGAGGTCGAACTTCTCCTTGATGTCGCGCACCATCAGCGGCGCCGCGTAGAGATTGTCAGTGGGGATGTCGAAGAAGCCCTGGATCTGGCCGGCATGCAGGTCGAGCGTCATCACGCGATCGACGCCAGCCTGCGTGATCAGATTGGCGACGAGCTTGGCCGAGATTGGCGTGCGCGAGCCCGATTTACGGTCCTGTCTTGCGTAGCCGAAATAGGGCAGCACCGCCGTGATGCGGCGCGCCGAGGAGCGGCGCAGCGCGTCGGTGATGATCAGCAGCTCCATCAGATGATCGTTCGCCGGGAACGAGGTCGACTGGATGATGAAGGCATCCGAGCCGCGGACATTCTCCTGGATCTCGACGAAGATCTCCATGTCGGCGAAGCGCCGCACCACCGCCTTGGTCAGCGGCAGGTGGAGGCCTTGCGCGATGGCCTGTGCGAGAGCCGGATTGGAGTTGCCGGCGACGAGCTTGATGGAGCCGTTCTTGGCCGACATGGATGCTTCCTCCCGCGCTTTGCTGGATACGACGTTCAACATCAGAAAATACCCACTGGAAGCACGGTTACGACGGGCGAGGAAATATCAGGCCGGAGGCTGCAATGGCAACCCGGGATGCTACGTTTTCCCTTTGAAAATCCTGAGTCGGGCCAACGGCTTGGCGCCAATTTGAGGCCGTGGTTTAGCGGGGGTTATCGCTCGGCATAGCCGAGGGCCGAAGTCGGCATATCCGGCAGCGGAGCGTCCTTGAGGACGCTCGCCACCGCCGGTCCGCGCAGAGCCGGAGCCGCGCCCGGAGCATCCGGCGTTCCGTTGATCATATTGGAAAGTCCGCTGAATCCGGCCTGGGCGATCTTCCGCAACACGAGGTCGTCGGCCGCCGCCCAAGCATCACGTGTCGCGTCGCGGCCGCCCTTGGCCGAGGTCGGTTCCTCGCCGGAGAGGCGCAGCGCCCGCTGCTGGTTGGCGTCGTAGACGTCCCAGACCCAGGCGATCACGGTCTTGCCGCGCACCACCTGGGCGGAGAGGTAGCTGCGCACGCGGTAGGCGGCCGTTCCCTCGCGGGAGACCACGGACAGGCTGCGCAGCTTGGATTCGCTGTCGAGCACCCCGACCATGCGGTCGAACACCTGCGGCGGCGGTCCGTCGATCGATTCGAACGCCACCGTCGCGCCGCTGCCACCGCTCGGCGCCATCGCATAGGAATTGCCCGGCGCGTTGCCGCCGGCGCAGCCGCCAAGCGCGGTCGCCGCCGCCAGCAGCATGACCGCCAGCACGCGCGAACCTGCGCGGCGCAGAAAAGATGACGCTTCCCTCATTATGGAGGGCAGCGATATCGTTAAAACGGGTTAACGTCTAGGGCGGCGGGGCCACAGGCTGCTGTCATCGCTCTAAGCACCGTCGTTCCGGGGCGATGCGAAGCATCGAACCCGGAATCTCGAGATTCTCTGGTGCACAAGGGCGCACCATAGTTCGGCTCTTCGAGGAATGACGGCGTGTTGCCTCTGTGTTCACTCTTCCAGCGCGATGGCATGAACATGCCGGCCGTAGTCCGGCTCCTTGCGATGCACCGAGCGGCGATAGCTGAAGAAGCGTTCGTCGGCATAGGTGTCGAGGCCGAGATCGTCGATCATCAGGATGCCCGCCATTTCCAGCCGCTTGCGGATGAAGCCGGCGAGATCGAACATCGCGTGGCCCTCGCGCACGGACGGGATGAAGAACACCGTGTTCTCGGCGTCCGCCTCGATGAAGCGCGTCACGAACTCGTTGCCGACTTCGTAGCTCTCCTGCCGGATCAGGGGACCGATCGCGGCGATGATGCCGCTGCGCGTGGCGCCGACCTTCTCCATCGCCGAGATCGTCGCTTCCAGCACGCCGGTGAGTGCGCCCTTCCAGCCGGCATGGGCGCCGCCGATCACGCGCGCATTGGGATCGACGAACAGCACCGGCCCGCAATCGGCCGTGGAGACGCCGAGCGCGATGCCCGGCGTCTTCGTCACCAGCGCGTCGCCCTTGGGCCGCGGCCCGTTCGGCCACGGCGCGTCAGCGACGAGCACGTCGGGCGAATGGACCTGGTGCAGGCTGAGGAAACGTTCCGGCGCGACGCCGACATGCTCGGCCATGCGGCGGCGGTTCTCGGCGACGAGGGTTTGATCGTCATTGGAGCCGAGCCCGCCGTTCAGCGCGGAATAGATGCCGCCGGAAACGCCGCCCTCGCGCGTGAAGAAGGCATGGCGCAGGCCGGGCACGGCGGACAGCAGCGACGAGGCAACCGTCATGAGGTCTCTCCAGCCTGTTCGAGATCGCTGAGGCCGGCAAGGCCCGTCAGCCGCGGCTCGGAGATGCCGAGCACCTTGAACATCGAGCCCATGCCGCCGCGCCCGGTATCGGTCAGGCGCTTGAGTGCGACCGAAATGTCGGTGGCGACCTCGGGTGTCGCCTTCTGCATCAAGGCCGCGGCGCGGGTGTCGATGCCGATACGCTTGAGGAAGTCGCCTTGCGTCACCGGGCCGTGCACGCGGGCGCCGACATCCTCGGCCGCGCGCGCCAGTGCCTGGAAGTCGACATGGGCGGTGACGTCGGCCTGGCCCGGGGCTTTCAAGGGATCGGCGAAGGTGTGGCGCGCGATGGCCTGGAAGGTGTCGCCGGCGTCGCTGCGCAGATGGCCGTAGTCGATGATCAGCGCCGCGCCGTCCTGGTCGCGCACGCGCGTGGCGAGCTTCATGATCTCGCCGTCGGGCCGCCACTCGAAGACCGCCCCGATGGGCGCCGCGCGCACCAAGGGCGGCAGCAGCACGTCGAAGCGCGGCGTCGGCTCCGGCGCAGCGCCGAACTGAAGCTTGCCGTTGGGGTCGATCTCGATCACACGCTCGTGCCAGCCGTTCTCGAGCCTGACCATCTGGCGGACCGGCAGCACGTCGAAATATTCGTTGGCGAGGATAATGCTTGGGCCGTCCGGTACGTCGTCGACGCTGTCATGCCAGGCGATGTTGCGCACGTTCGCCAGCGTCGCACTCTGCCGTTCGCGCAGGACCGGGTTGACCTCGACCAGGTGGATGTTGAGCGCCTGGTAAAGCGGCGGCAGCACGCGCAATGCGCGCAGCGCATCCGCCATCATGGTGCCGCGGCCGGGGCCGAGCTCGATCAGCCGCAGCAATTGCGGCGAGCCCATCTGCTTCCAGACCGAGGCGGTCCACAACCCTAAGAGCTCGCCGAACATCTGGCTGACCTCGGGGGCGGTGGTGAAGTCGCCCTCACGCCCGAGCGGATCGCGCGAGATGTAGTAGCCGTGGCGCGGATGCATCAGGCACAATTCCATGTACCGCCAGACCGGCATCGGGCCTGAGGATTTGATCAGCGCCTTGATCTCGTTGAGGAGCGGCGAGTCTGTCACGGCTATCTTCTCGAAAAACTAGCGAATGGCCTGGAGGGGCTTCGGCGCCCCCCGCCTGACAGCCCATACAATAAGTATCGCGCCGACGATAAGCATCGGGATCGACAACAGCATGCCCATGGTTAACCCGCCCCAGAGGAAACCGAGCTGCGCGTCCGGCTCGCGGAAATGTTCGCCGGCGATCCGGCTCAGGCCGTAGATCAGGATGAAGGCGCCGAGGATCATGCCGGGGCGCCTCAAGGCGCCGAAGCGGATCATGATGGCGAGCACGGTGAACAGCAGGATGCCCTCCATGCCCGCTTCATAAAGCTGGCTCGGATGGCGCGGCAGCTGCGTGGGATCGTTGGGGAAGATCATCGCCCAGGGCAGGCTCGGGTCCGTGGCGCGGCCCCACAATTCGCCGTTGATGAAATTGGCGATGCGCCCGAGCAGCAGGCCGACCGGGGCGACGGCGGTGGTGATGTCGCCGAGCGACAGGATCGAGATGCCGTTGCGATAGGCGAACCACATTACCGCGACGACGCAGCCGAGGAAGCCGCCATGGAACGACATGCCGCCCTCCCACAGTCTGAAGATCGCGGCGGGATGATCGACGAAGAAGGGCAGATTGTAGAACAGCACGTAGCCGGTGCGGCCGCCGAGGATGATGCCGAGCGTGACCCACAGGATGAAGTCGTCGATCTGCACCAGCGAGATCGGCGCCGGTCCGCCCCACAGGCGCTCGTTCTTCAGGAGCGAGCGCGCATAGAGCCAGCCGAACACGATGCCGCAGATATAGGCCAGCGCATACCAGCGGATCGCGAAGGGACCGATCTCGATCGCGATCGGCTTGAAGGCAGGAAAGTCGATCAGCAGAAAGGGCATCGCGCCTTCTATGTCTGGACCAGTTTGCGGCGAAGGAGCACCAGCGGACGCCGCATGATTCTTCTTATGCAGGCACGGTGAATACGATTGCAAGGAAACCGATTCATGACAAGGATAGCTGCGATCGGCTCTTGAACCGTTCCCTGCGGATTGCCATTGTCTTTTCGAGAGTTCGCGCAAAGTTTATCGGAGGCCGAAATGACCCAGACCAGCAACCGGTTTTTCGACGAGATCGGCCGCCTGATGAACGACGCCGCCGGTGCCGCCCAGGGCGTCAAGCGCGAGTTCGATACCGTGATGCGCACCCAGGCGGAAAAATTCCTGCGCGACATGGACCTCGTCAAGCGCGAGGAGTTCGAGGCGGTCAAGGACATGGCGCGCCTGGCGCGCGAGGAGAACGAAGCCCTGAAGGCGCGGATCGCGGCGCTGGAGGCGAAGCTGGGCGGCACGCCGACGCCCTGAGACGGGCAATAAGGACGAGGTCTCGCCGACTCCTCATGGCCGGGCCTGACCCGGCCATCCATCCCCTTCGGAAGGTGCGGTTCTGCCTGATGGATGCCCGGGTCACGCCCCGGCATGACAGGGACCCATTCTCCTTGTCATTTCCGCATCTTCCGGGTAAAAGCCCGCCACGTTCGCGGCCCCCGCACCCCTGGAGGCTTGCTGCGGATGATGCATGGGCCGCGTTGCGGCCCATTAACTTTTGCAAAAACAAGGACTTAACGACATGGCGACGACCGTCAAGGAATTGAAGGCGACCGCACGTCCGAAGAGCGGCAAGGGGGCCGCCCGGGCTGAGCGTCGCGCCGGCAGAGTGCCCGGAGTGATCTATGGTGACAACCAGCCCCCGCTGACGATCTCGATTGCAGATCGCGAACTGCGCCAGCGCATCCTCGCGGGCCGGTTCCTGACTACGCTGGTCGACATCGACCTCGACGGCAAGAAGCATCGCGTGATTCCGCGCGATTACCACCTCGATCCGGTCAGGGACTTCCCGATCCATGTCGACTTCATGCGGCTCGGCGAAGGCGCCACTATCCGCATCAGCGTGCCCCTGCACGTGGTGAAGGCGGAAACCTCCCCGGGCGTGAAGCGCGGCGGCACCGTCAACATCGTCGCCCACGCGATCGAGCTCGAATGCGGCGTGGAGAGCATTCCGCAATACATCGAGGCCGATGTCGGTTCGCTCGAGATCGGTCACTCCCTGCATCTGACCGACATCAAGTTGCCGGCCGGCGTGAAGGCGCTGACCCGCGAGGACGCGACCCTCGTCACCATCGTGCCGCCGTCCGGCTACGCCGAAGAGCAGAAGGCTGCTGCCGCGGCTGCGGCTGGTGGTGCGGCTCCGGCCGCGGGCGCTGCTCCGGCGGCGGCTCCGGCTGCGGGCGCTGCTGCTCCGGCTGCGGCTGCCAAGGCTCCCGCCGGCGGCGACAAGAAGAAGTAATCTCTCAAGGCTGGCGCGCGGTCCTTGATCGCGCGCCGAGCGAGGGGCGCGCCGCGTCATGCGACTCTTTGTTGGGCTCGGCAATCCCGGCGCGAAATACGCACGTAACCGGCACAATATCGGCTTCATGGCCGTCGACGAGATCGCGCGGCGTCATGGCTTTGCGCCATGGCGCCGCCGCTTTCAGGGCGAGACCTCGGAAGGCACGCTCGGATCCGAGCGCGTGATCCTGCTCAAGCCCACGACCTACATGAACGAGTCCGGCCGCAGCGTTCAGGAAGCGGCAGGCTTCTTCAAGATCGCCGAGGGCGACGTCACAGTGTTCCATGACGAGCTCGAGCTGCCGCCGGGCAAGGTGCGGGTGAAGATCGGCGGCGGCATCGCCGGCCATAACGGCCTGCGCTCGATCTCGGCGCATATCGGCAACGACTACCGCCGGGTCAGGCTCGGCATCGGTCATCCCGGCGTCAAGGAACTGGTGCACGGCCACGTGCTGTCGGACTTCGCCAAGGCCGACAACGAATGGGTGGCGACGCTCTGCGACGCTGTCGCCGAGCACGCCGCGCTGCTTGCCAAGGGCACGGACGCGACCTTCGCCAACAGGGTGCATCTCGCCATGCAGGCGAAGGGATTTTTGACCAAGGACGACAACGGCAAGGACTAACATCCTGTCATCGCCGGACTTGATCCGGCGATCCATCCTTCGAAGACGATGGATGCGCGGGTCAAGCCCGCGCATGACGAGTTCGGAAGACATTGACGCGCGAAGCGCGGAGGCCAGGACCACCATGGGATTCAAATGCGGGATCGTCGGATTGCCCAATGTCGGCAAGTCGACCTTGTTCAACGCGCTGACCGAGACGGCCGCGGCGCAGGCCGCGAACTATCCGTTCTGCACCATCGAGCCGAATGTCGGCGAGGTCGCCGTGCCCGATCCGCGGCTGGAGAAGCTCGCCGCCATCGCCAAGTCCGGACAGATCATTCCGACGCGGCTGACCTTCGTCGACATCGCGGGCCTCGTGCGCGGCGCCTCCAAGGGCGAAGGCCTCGGCAACCAGTTCCTCGCCAATATCCGCGAGGTCGACGCCATCGCGCATGTGGTGCGCTGCTTCGAGGATTCCGACATCACCCATGTCGAGGGCAAGATCGCCCCGCTCGCCGACATCGAGACCATCGAGACCGAGCTGATGCTCGCCGATCTCGACAGCCTCGAGAAGCGCGTCGACAATCTCGCCAAGAAGGCCAAGGGCAACGACAAGGACGCCAAGGAGCAGCTCGACCTCGTCAACCGCACGCTGGCGCTGCTGCGCGAGGGCAAGCCCGCGCGCCTGGTCGAGCGCAAGGCCGAGGAGGAGCGCGCCTTCGGAATGCTCGGCCTGCTGTCGTCCAAGCCGGTGCTCTATGTCTGCAACGTCGAGGAAGGCTCGGCTGCGACCGGCAATTCGTTCTCGAAGGCCGTGCAGGAGCAGGCCGACAAGGAAGGCGCGGTTGCCGTCGTCATCTCGGCGAAGATCGAATCCGAGATCGCCACGATTTCCCGCGAGGAGCGTGCCGAGTTCCTGGAGACGCTGGGGCTGGAGGAAGCCGGCCTCGACCGCCTGATCCGCGCCGGCTACCGGCTTCTCGATCTCATCACCTATTTCACCGTGGGCCCGAAGGAAGCGCGCGCCTGGACCATCCATCGCGGCACCAAGGCGCCGGCCGCGGCCGGCGTGATCCATACTGACTTCGAAAAAGGCTTCATCCGCGCCGAGACCATCGCGTATGAGGATTACGTCGCGTTCGGCGGCGAGGCCGGCGCGCGCGATGCCGGCAAGCTCCGCCTCGAAGGCAAGGAATACGTCGTCGCCGACGGCGACGTGATGCATTTCAGGTTCAATACGTAGGATCTCTCCTCGTCATTGCGAGCGAAGCGAAGCAGACTGTTTCCGCGGTGGCAGTCTGGATTGCTTCGTCGCTTCGCTCCTCGCAATGACGGGCTAGCGCATCCCGCCGCCCTGGTCCCTTATCGCGCCGAGATGCTCGTTGATGCGGAAAACGATCAGGATCAGCTCCGCGACGATGCGCGAGAACACGATGCCGACCACGACGCTGGCGATCGAGGACAGCAGCACGAGGAAACCGCCGAACGGGCTGATCGCCATCGCAGCTAGGCCGGAGAAGATGCCGGAGAGGCCGAACAGGCAGATCAGCGCGATCACCAGCCAGTAGAAGGTCTTGATGATCGTCGGCGTGATGAAACGGTCCCACTGAAACAGGTCGCTGAATGAAAACATTGCTCTCCCCAGGCAAGTCGGGACGTCAAATCGGGTCTCGGCTCTCGGTGCATCCGACTCAAGGCCGGACCGCCGCGTCGAATGTAGCATGAGCCATGCGGGCCGGCGGGTTGAGATTGCCGCAAAGTGCGGCCACAATCTGTCATTTCCGCCAACCAATCCCAAGATGACCCTGACCTTCGAAGATTTCCCGCCCGGCCGGTTCGGAACGTTCGGCCCGCGTCATGTCACCCGCGACGAGATTTTGGCCTTTGCCGCCGAGTTCGACCCGCAGCCGATGCACCTCGACGAGGAGGCGGCGGCGAAAAGCATGCTGCGCGGCCTGTCCGGCTCGGGCTGGCACCTCTGCTCGCTGATGATGCGGATGATGGCCGATGGCTTCATCACCCGTGCCGCATCACTCGGCTCGCCCGGCGTGGACGAGGTGCGCTGGATGTCGCCACTTCGACCAGGCGACGATCTCATGCTCGACGTCGACGTCCTTGAGGCGCGCACCTCGAAGAGCCGACCGGAGCTCGGCATCGTCAAATTCAAATGCACCGCGCGCAACGCCAAGGGGCAGTCCCTCGCGGAGATGACCTCGCCGATCCTGATCAAGCGGCGCGAGGGAGCGGTCTGATGCGGTTCTTCGAAGACATCGCCATCGGACAGCGCCGCGAGATCGGCAGCTATACGTTCACGGCCGAGGCCATCAAGACATTCGCCGCAAAGTTCGATCCGCAGCGCTTTCACCTCGACGAGGAGGAGGGCAAGAACTCGCTGTTCGGCGGGCTCGCCGCCTCCGGCTGGCATGTCGGCTCGGCTTGCATGAGCCTGCTTGTCGCCGACGGCCAGCGTCTGGCACGGGAGGCGGCGGCGCGCGGCGAGGAGGTCGCGGTGTGGGGCCCGTCGCCGGGCTTTCGTGACCTGCGCTGGATCAGGCCCGTGCTCGCCGGCGACACCGTCGCTTACGTCAATGTCGTCATCGACAAGCGCATGTCGGCCTCGCGCCCCGGCTGGGGCATTCTGACGGCCCGCACCGCCGGCACCAACCAGCGCGGCGAGGAAGTCTATTCCATCACCGCCTCGGCCTTCGTGCCGATGCGCAAGGGCGCGTGATTTAGAATCGATCGAGGCGGTCGCCGTTTCCCTTACCTCTTCCCGTGAGAACGCGGAGAGCGAGGCGAGAAACCAGCCGAGTGTTGCCCTGACGCTATGGACGCGATTCCGGGTGGCTGCCATAAGCCTGCGCAACATGGTTGCCGCGCAGCAGTTCGGCGGAACCAGTGAGTTGCTAACTAATTATGAACCTGTCGCTGCCTATTTGAAACGAACTGGCAGAGACAGGGGACGAGGACCATGGCAGACCGCGGCGCACTCAAACTCGTTGGATTCATCTTCGCGACCGCGACGCTGGCCGTGATGCTGGCCGCTGGTATGGTGGTGAAGGGCTATGCCGATGGCGCCTACACGCTGGAAGCCTCGACCGTGGAAGCGGACCGGTAAGACTTCGTTAACGATCGCGGCCGGCAACCCGGCCGCAGCTCAGCGGCTATAGACGAACGCCAGGACGGCGATCGCAACCGCCAACAGCCCGACGAAGCGCAGCATGATCGTGCCCAGCTGATTCGCCGCAGGCCGTAGCGCGATAGGGTCCGTGTTGTCGGGCCGAATGCTTTCCATGAGATGTCCCCCAGGCCCGGCCGCAAGGCTGCGGGCGCTTGGCATTGGTCGCCGGCGAAGGGCTTGGGGTTCAAAGCTGCCGGCCCGTGTCCCGGACGCGCTGCAGCGTGCACGCTGCTGCGCAGAGCCGGGACCCATTGCGCTGCGCATTCGTCCTGCTCTGGGCCCCGGCTCTGCGACGCGTCACTGCGTGCCGCATCGCGTCCGGGGCACGAGACCGCGAGAATCAAAACCGCCGCGCTCCCGTCCGGGAACGCGGCGGCCAATGATGCTGTTCGCAGTGATCAGCTGTTGCGCAGGCCGTCGGCGGCGCGCTTCCACTGCGCGACGTTGTCGGCGATCATGCGGGTCGACTTCATCGCGGCCTGGCTGAGCTGGGCATAACCGGAGATCTCGCGCTGGACGCGCTGGCCTTCGGCGTGGAGCAGGTCGCGCAGGCTCTCGAGCTCGGAGATCAAGTTCTCGATCTCGGCAAGCGAGGTGCCGGCGACGCGCTGGATCAGCGAGTTGACGTTGTTGACGGTGGCTTCCGCGCTCGGGTCGAGCGGCGGCGCGTCCGTGCTGGTCGCGGCCGGGCGGCGCAGATAGGCGATGTCGTTGCGGACGAAATCGCGGATGCCGGCTTCGACCTCGGTCACGGCGGCGAGGTTGGTGTCGACCGTCTCGGTCTCGGTGGCTTCGATCTTTTCGGGACGGGTGGCGTTCATCGTTGTTCCCCTGTTCGCGTTGAGCGCAGCGCGAGTGTCCCCCGCACGACGACGTCTGTGAGGCTTTCCCATCTGTGCGTCCGAATTTGGCCGCAAATGGGCCGAGATGCGGCAGAGGGGGACGATTCAGGGGTTTTGCCGTGGCGCATGGTTAGGAGAGTGTGAACGCCGTTGCGGCGATGGCCCTGTCCCCGCAGGCGGCAGGGAATCGCATTTGAATTTTGCAGAGGTCGTCATGGCCGGACAAGCCCGGCCATCACGCCGTGGACACAGTCGGTGCCCATAGCCACTTCCAATGTGCGATAGCCCTGCCGCACGCGGGGAGAGGCGAAGGGCTCACCAGCTCTTCTTGAACCCTGCCGTCAGGCTCTTGTTGATCGCGCCTTGCGAGGTCTCGCCGACCGAGCCGGAGACCGTGACGTTGTCGAACAGCTTCTGTTCGGCACCGAATCTGCGCAGCCATTTGTCGTAGGTGGTCGACAGCGTCTGGCCGGCGGTGATGCTGGTGCCGGTGTCGGTGAGGGTGACCTTGGCGGTCTGGTCGGTCTCGTAATTGCGCGTGACGTGTCCGCCGATGCCGGGGAGGGCGGTGGTGCCCTGCTGGTTGACGCTATAGCCGTTCTGGAGCGTCAGCGAGGTGTCGCCCGAGAGCGGCACCGACTTGGTCAGCGATGCCCCGATCTTGCTGTGCTCGGCGCCGGGATCGACCCGGGCTTCCACCGCGGTCTTGTCCCAGATTGAGCCCGCGCCCGGCGCGGTCGCGGTGGCCCAGGCACTGCCGGAGGATTGGGGCAGGCTGCCGCCATTGGTGGCCTTCTGCGCCAGCAGCTCGGACATCGTCCGCGGCTCGCTCGTCACCGTCATGTCGGCGCCGATCCGCGTATCCCAGAACGAGAACACGGACTGCTTCACGGTCACGGCCGAGGAGCCGTTTGCATTGGGGTTCGACGACCAGTCCAGGCCGTCCCTGGCCGCGGCCTGGGCGCGCTTCTTGGCGGCCATGGGATCGATGCCGGTTCCGGCATCGACGGCGAGCTGGCTCCAGTCGAGCTTGTCGACGTCGATGCCCTTGAGCACGTCGGGATCGTTGACGTCGGCGGTCTCTGTCGCCTCGGTCGCCTCGTCGTCAGGCGCAGCCGCCGTGGGCGGAATGATCTGCGCCGCGGCCGTCAGCACCGAGCCCAAAATGAATGCGGCCGCCAACACTGGCAGCCTGGTCCAGCCAAACCCTGTCGAGAATTCCATCGTCCTGCCCGCGAACCCCGGCGCATGCTTTCCGACAATATATATCGGGCCTCCGCAAAGACCATGCGCCATTCCGCCCGCAAAATGTTGCTTCATCGTTGCGGAATTGTGGCGGTTCGCCACGGGACGCGAACCAACGGGCCGCGCGAACGGCGCGCGCCCGATGACGAGCTCTTGATGCGACGGCATCCGGCGGGGCTGGAGGCCGGGACGTCGCGGTAGCCCTGTCGTCGGTCCCGACAAACGGGGCCCGTTGGCGTCCCCCCTAAAGCGCGATGATCATCATCGCGCTTTAGGTTGTTGTTTGCGCATGATCTTCTCGGAACACCGCTTCGCACTTTGCGCTAACGCGGCCCTTCGGGTCCGGATCATGCGTTAGCCGATGCTGGTCATCTTCGGCAGATGAATGGCGCGGCCGAGTGCCTGCTCGACCAGATCGAAGGTGTCGATCAGCACGCGCATGCTGGCGAGCTTGCCCGCCCTGAACTGGGCGAACTGCGCCACGCGCAAGCTGATCGGCTTGTTGGAATCCAGCGCCGTCAGCGAATAGCGCAGCATCGAGGCGGCGGAATCGATGCCCAGCATGATGCTCTCGCGGTCGAAGCGGCGAACGTGGAAATTGTCGGCGAGTTGGCGGATGACGTCGAGCACGGCCTCCTTGCCTTGGCGCGCACCGAGGAACGGAAACATGTCGATCGGGCCGTAGAGCGCCCACTCGACGTCCTCGTCGATGAGGGCTTCGATGTCCTCGAACTGCCGGTCGTTGATCGCGCGGTGCAACGCGCGCGAGAAACGCCAGAGACTGTGCTCTGTCATTTTGGGACGTCCTGAAGCTGGCTTGCGAAGAAACGGAAAACAACCCCATACACGGTTACGGTGCCGGGGCGCTCAACTCATTTGTATACAAACAACTTAAGGGATTTCGGCCCAAACGCAATTCACGTTTTTGCAATGCATCATTGACCGGATTTTTGTGAGATTTGCAACAGAACCCCGTAATTGCCCGGTCCCGGCGGTTCCAGGCGGGGAGAAGCATCAATCCCTCCGCGCCCTCGTGATCAGCGGCCCGATCTCCCGCTCCAGCACCTGCTGCACCAGGTCGTAGGAATCGATTATCTCCCGGATCTCCGACACCAGCCCGCCGCGGAAGGTGTAGAACACCGCCATGTCGAACTGCACGATGCGGCCGTTGCCGCGCTTCTTGAAATAGGCGTGCATGTAGGTCGCCACCGCCTCGCCCTCGGCCAGGATGTGCGGCGCCTTGTAGCGGATCTCCGAATAGCGCGACCAGACCGTCCGCCAGAGCTCGCGCAGCTCCTGCTTGCCGTGGCGCGGCTCCATGTGCGGCAGCACGTCGATCGGCGCGTGGGTGAGGAAGTCGACGTCGTCGGTGCAGCACGCCAGCGCCGCCTCGATATCGCCCCGCGCGAAAGCCTCGAGCAGATGCACGATGCGTTGGCGATTCAGCTTCTCGACCGTCATCCCGCCCGTCCTCGTCTGGCCCGTGCCGCCGCGCAACGCCAAGGCGCGGTTGCGCGCACCGGCAATCCGCGAGGTCACAGGGACGTTGCAGACGATATGACGCGCGAGCGCCATGCCTGGTTCATGGCATGCAATTGCGGGTTGAATTGCGGTATGCAGCAATTCCCGCCCATCCGGTTGCGTGGCGCGCATGGCGCAATGCGCTTGGTGCAGGCGGAGGCGCGTAAGCGCCGTCTCGCAGGACGTGGCGCGCTCAGGCGCCGCCAGGGTCATGTGAGATGGCGCTGCCGCAGGCGGGCAGGGCAATCGCATATCATGTGCAGAATGCAGCGGCATCGGCAGCGGGCTTCCTCCCCCGCTTGCGGGCGAGGGTTGGGGAGAGGGGGCTCCGCGCTGGGATTATTGAGATTAACTGAGGACGTCGCTGTGCGGCGAGAGCCCTCACCCGCCGCGCTCTGCGAGCGCGTCCGCCTCTCCCGCAAGCGGGAGAGGCGGAGCAAGCCTGCAGACGGTCCCCGTGGAATTCATATGCGATAGCCCTGGGCACGCGGGGAGAGGCGAAGTCCGCGGCCGCACCGCCTGACCTGACCCATCTCACATCACCCCCCGGATATCGCGCCAGCTCGTGACGATCGTGCTGCTGCTGTCGGTGACGGCCGTGGTGAGTGTGAGGTGAGGAGAACAAATCTCTCCTCGTCATTCCGGGGCGCTGCGAAGCAGCGAGCCCGGAATCCATAACGACCACTCGCGCGGTTGCGCCTACCTCTTCTTCCACCCACCCCGTCGCCCCGGCGCGCCACCCGTCGATTTCGGCGCTGGCCCAAACTCCGGTCCGGACTGCCGCGAGTCCGTCGGCTGGATGATCCTGCTCGTGCTGCCGAACGGCTTTGACGGCAGTGCGCGGCTCTCGCGATACGGCAACGACTCCGGGCCGTGCATCTCGTCGAGATGCGGCTTGTGCACGCGAGAGCCTTTGCCGCCGCCGGCCTTGAGCGCGGTTGCGGCGCTCTTGTTCTTCATCGCGCTGACCGGCAAATTCGCCGCGTCGCCGTATTTCTTCGAGCCGGCATAGGCGCCGGCCTTGCCCTGCACGGTGCGCTGCTTGGCGGTGGGGTCGTCGACCACGGCGAGCTCGGTGGCGCGCAGGCGCTTGACCTCGTCGCGCAGGCGCGCGGCCTCCTCGAAGTTCAGGTCGGCCGCAGCCTCGCGCATACGGGTTTCGAGATCGGCGAGCACGGCTTCGAAATTGTGGCCGATCGAGATGACGTCGTCGGTCATGTCGTGACCGCCGACCTCGACCAGCACGTGGTCGCGCTCGTAGACCGAGTTGAGGATGTCGCCGATCTGCTTCTTCACGCTCTCCGGCGTGATGCCGTTGGCGGTGTTGTACTCGACCTGCTTCTCGCGGCGGCGGTTGGTCTCGGCGATGGCGCGCTCCATCGAGCCGGTCATCTGGTCGGCATAGAGGATCACCTTGCCGTCGACGTTGCGCGCGGCGCGGCCGATGGTCTGGATCAGCGAGGTCTCGCTGCGGAGAAAACCTTCCTTGTCGGCATCGAGGATCGCGACCAGCGCGCATTCGGGAATGTCGAGGCCTTCGCGCAAGAGGTTGATGCCGACCAGCGCGTCGAACGCACCGAGCCGCAGATCTCTGATGATCTCGATGCGCTCGATGGTGTCGATGTCCGAGTGCATATAGCGCACGCGAATGCCCTGCTCGTGCAGATATTCGGTGAGGTCCTCCGCCATGCGCTTGGTCAGCACCGTGATCAGCGAGCGATAGCCGGCCTGCGCGGTGGCGCGCACCTCGCCGACGAGATCGTCCACCTGCGTTCGCGCCGGGCGGATGTCGACGGGCGGATCGATCAGCCCGGTCGGGCGAATGACCTGCTCGACGAACACGCCGCCGCTCTCGTTCAGCTCCCAGCTGCCGGGCGTGGCGGAAACGGCGACGGTCTGCGGCCGCATCATGTCCCACTCCTCGAAGCGAAGCGGGCGGTTGTCCATGCAGGAGGGCAGGCGGAAGCCGTATTCCGCCAGCGTCGCCTTGCGGCGGAAGTCGCCGCGGAACATGGCGCCGATCTGCGGAATGGTGACGTGGCTCTCGTCGGCGAAGATCAGCGCGTTATCGGGGACGTATTCGAACAGCGTCGGCGGCGGCTCGCCGGGGCGGCGTCCCGTGAGATAGCGCGAATAGTTCTCGATGCCGGCGCAGCTGCCCGTCGCCTCCATCATCTCGAGGTCGAAGGTGGTGCGCTGCTCCAGCCGCTGCGCCTCCAGCAGGCGGCCCTGATCGTGCAACTGGTCGAGCCGCTGCTTCAGCTCCGACTTGATCGACTTGATCGCCTGCACCAGCGTCGGGCGCGGCGTCACATAGTGCGAGTTGGCGTACATCTTGATGAATTCGAGCTCGTCCTGCTTGTGGCCGGTAAGCGGGTCGAACTCCTCGATGGTCTCGATGGTGTCGCCGAACAGGTTCACGCGCCAGGCGCGGTCTTCATAGTGCGCCGGGAAGATGTCGATGACGTCGCCGCGGACACGGAAGGTGCCGCGGGTGAAATCGGCCTGGGTGCGCTTGTATTGCAGCGCGACGAGGTCGGCGATGAGCTGGCGCTGGTCGATGCGCTCGCCCTTCTTCAGGGCGAAGGTCATCGCGGTGTAGGTCTCGACCGAACCGATACCGTAGATACAGGACACCGAGGCGACGATGATGACGTCGTCGCGTTCCAGCAGCGCGCGCGTCGCCGAGTGGCGCATGCGGTCGATCTGCTCGTTGATCGAGGAATCCTTCTCGATATAAGTGTCGGTGCGGGGGACGTAGGCCTCCGGCTGGTAATAATCGTAGTACGAGACGAAATACTCGACCGCGTTGTCGGGGAAGAAGTTCTTGAACTCGCCATAGAGCTGGGCGGCGAGCGTCTTGTTCGGCGCCAGGATCAGGGCCGGGCGCTGCGTCGCCTCGATCACCTTGGCCATGGTGTAGGTCTTGCCTGAGCCGGTGACGCCTAACAGCACCTGCGAACGGTCGTTGCGGTTGATGCCCTCGACCAGCTCGGCGATCGCGGTCGGCTGGTCGCCCTTGGGCTCGTAGGCCGACTTGATCTCGAAGCGGACGCCGCCCTCGGACTTCTCCGGGCGCGGCGGCCGGTGCGGCGTCCACACCTGCATGGAGCCGTCGCCCTTGCGAAACTCCGGCCGGCCCTCGCGGATCAGCGACTCCAGCGCATCCGCGGTCGCCTTGACGCCGAGCGCCTCCATCTTGCTGCGCGGCGGGCGCGCCAATGCCTCGGCATCGTCCTCCTCGGTGGGAAGGCCGAGCTGCCGGGCCAGTTCCGGATCGAGCGTCGGGATCGTGGCCGCGGTTCCGTAATTGGCCTGCGGCGCTTCCTCCAGGCCAGCAAGCTCACTGGATTGACGGGCGCCCGGCGGCTGCGGATTGGGCCGCAGCGGCATCGGCCGCGCAGCATCCTGCGGGAACTCCTTCGGCGTCGAGGCCCGCGCGCGGTGCGCGGCGGCCTCGCCCCCGGCGCGGCGGTCGCGCGAATTGTCCGGCGGCGGCTGCAAGCCAGTCCCCGATCCAAGGCCGGCATCGCCGCGATTGATCGCGGGATTGAGCAGCTCGGCCAGCGCCGGCCCGATCGGCTGTACATCGGGGCGATGTGCCTTCGAGTTCGGGGCCTTGGTCTTGGGGGATTTGCCGGATTTTTCGGAGGATGCAGGTTTCTTCGCCATGGGGCGAATATGGGACGAGTCCGCCCCACGATAAAGGGTGAATGCCCGCCGCCATGCGCGCTGCTGACAGCAGGTTGGCAGCAGGCCGGGACCTTCACGCCGCCGGCAGCGGCCCCTCGTCGTTCCCGGGCGCCCGATACGGTTCGAGGATGTCGAGATGGATGCCGCCGCAATCGGTGCAGCGCATGGTCCAGTACTCGCATCCGGCGCGGCCGTCGATCACGCGGAGCACCGCGAGATCGCCGTCGCATTCCGGGCAGTTGGATAACACCGCGCGGTCGTAGATCCGCGGCCGCGCTGTGTCGGTTTCGATGATGGACATGATCGGTGTTCCCCCCCAGCGCCGCCCTGTCTCTGGTCCGCCTGCGGACCCCTTCGCCCTATTCGTCCTCGCCCTCGGCCCGCCGGCGGAAGCGATCGATGTGGTGCTTGGCATCGGCAATCGCGGCATCGCGATCGGGCCAGGCGAAGCCGACTTCCATGGCAGGAAACAGCACGCCGTCGATGGCCACCGGGCTGAAATCGGCCCGGCGGATCCGCGCGTGCCACAGCCCCTTGCCAGCTTCGAAGGATTCGATGTCAAAGCCGTCGTAAAGGGTCGTCATGAGTGTAGGTCCCACTTTTCTTCTCGGAGGGTCAGGGGACCACATTTGCGGAATTCAGGATGTGAAGCCGTTCACAAGCGGAGCGGCTTTTTTGCCCAAGCCTATCGAAGAGGCTTCAGTTCCGTGCGCCGGCCCGGCCGATCCGCCGCGGGCGGGCGGCGGGTTCCGACGCCGCACGCATGATCCAGCGGCGGAAGGCGGCAAAGTCGCGCTGCTCGGTCTGAAAGCTGCGATAGAGCAGGTACCAGCGCATGCCCTTGGGCACCGAGAGGTCGAATGGTGCCACCAGCCGGCCGGCCGCGAGATCGTCGTCGATATAGGGGCGGATGCCCATGGCGATGCCGAGCCCGTCGGCAGCGGCCTGGAGCGCCTGGCCGTAGAACTGGAACTCGGGCCCACGCGCGTTGATCCGCGCAACGCCCGCGGCCTTCAGCCAGATCGGCCAGTCCTCGGCTGAGTGCGCGACGCGGATCAGGCTTGGCCCCTTCAGGTCGGCCGGGCGTTTCAGGCCGCCCGCGAGGCGGGGCACGCAGACGGGAGTGAGGTCGCCTGCGAACAGCGGCTCGGCGACGAGGCCGGGCCAGTCGCCGGTGCCGAGCTTGATGCCGCAGCTCCAGTCCTCGCCGAACGGCACCGCCGCGCCGCCGGTGGTGAAGCGCACCTCGATGTCGGGTTCCTCGCTGCGAAACTCCGACAGGCGCGGGATCAGCCAGCGCATCGCAAAGGTGTGGCCGACGCCGATGGTGAGCACGCGGACGCTTGCAGGCGCCGTCACCTGCGCAGTGAGGCTCGCCAGCGCATCGAAGATCGGGGTCAGCCCGCTTTGATAGGCGCGGCCGGCCTGCGTCAGCACCAGGCGATTGGCCTTGCGCTCGAACAACGCGACGCCGAGCCGCTCTTCGAGCAGATGGACCATGCGGCTGACAGCGGCCGCCGACACGCTCAGCTCCAGTCCGGCCGCAGCAAAGCTGCCGGTCCGCGCCGCCGCTTCGAACGCCTTGATGCCGTTGAGAAACAGCAGCCGCCGCAAATGTCCGACCCTCAGGAAAGCTGATGCCAGGGCAAGATAACTCAGTTTGCGGAGAAGGGGCAAGCGAGGCACGTTCACCTTAGCGGCCTGCGTCCCTGACCCGAGAACCTGGAGATCCTGCGCGTGACGCCCCTCATGATCGCTGCCCTCGGATTGCTGATGGTCGCCACCGCATTCCTGTCGGGACTGTTCGGCATGGCGGGCGGGCTGATCCTGATCGGCGTGCTGCTGGCCCTGATGCCTTTGCCGACCGCGATGGTGCTGCATGCGATCACGCAGATGGCCTCGAACGGATGGCGCGCGTTCCTGTGGCGGGCGCATATCCGCTGGCGACCGGTCGCGAATTATCTGGTCGGCTGCGCGGTCGCGCTCGCAGCATGGTCACTCACCCGCTACGTGCCGGACAAGCCGGTCGCGCTGCTGATGCTGGGCGCCACGCCGTTCATGGCGCGGCTGCTTCCCGCGAACGTCAAGCCCGATCCGGACCGTCTCTGGCAGGGCACGGTCTATGGCACGATCTGCATGGGTCTGATGCTGATGACCGGCGTCTCCGGCCCGCTGCTCGACACCTTCTTCCTCGGCGGCAATTTCGGCCGGCGCGAGAAGGTCGCGACGAAGGCGATGTGCCAGCTCGTCAGCCATTTCACCAAGCTGGTCTATTTCGGCGGCATCATCGACCAGGCTGCGAGCCTCGATCCCGTGCTCGCCGGCGTTGCGATTGCGGCCTCGATGCTCGGCACCACGCTGGCGCGGCGCATTCTCGAAGCCATGACCGACCAGCAATTCGTCACCTGGTCGAACCAGCTGATCACCACCATCGCCTGCTACTACATCGCCTATGGCGGTTGGCTCCTGGTTCGTACCCCGGTGCTGGCCGCCTTCGACAAGGGAGGTTTGCAATGAGCGAGACGGCCGATCCGCTGGTGCTGGACTTCGTCGAATGGGTCGCGCGCGAGCCGCGCGCCTATGCCGAGGTGATCGCGACCTGGAAGACCTCGTGCCCGCGCCTCACCGTCTGGGAGGACGCCGCGGACCGTGGCTACGTCGCGCGCGAAACGCTGCCCGGAATGGGGCTGATCATCGCGGTGACGGAGGATGGCGAGAGGCTGTTGCGCACGAACGGGCGGTGACGGTCTCCACAACGTCATTGCGAGCGCAAGCGAAGCAATCCAGAATGTCTCCGCGGCGGCAGTGTGGATTGCTTCGCTGCGCTCGCAATGACGGAGCATGAGGAGGCCGCGAATGATGTCACTCAAACTCTACGAACTCGTCGGCATCGATGCCTCTCGTCCGTTCAGCCCGTATTGCTGGCGCACGCGGATGGCGCTGGCGCACAAGGGGCTGGCGGCGGAATCGCTGCCCTGGCGCTTCACCGAGAAGAGCACGCTTGCGCCGCACGGCTCGGATAAGGTTCCGGTGCTGTTGCACGACGACAAGGCGGTGGTCGATTCCTGGACCATCGCGAATTATCTGGAAGACAATTTTCCGGATCGTCCGTCGCTGTTCGGCGGCGAGGGCGGCCGCGCCATGGCGCGCATGATCAATGCGTGGGGCGACATCGCCATCGTGGGCGGCATCTTTCCGCTCATCATCGCCGACATCCCGAAGAATCTGAATGAGGTCGATGCCGCCTATTTCCGCAAGTCGCGCGAGGCGCGCTTCGGCGGCAAGAGCCTGGAAGAGGTCATGGCGAGCCGCGACACCGGCGTGGTCGCGTTCCGCAAGTCGCTGGAGGTGATGCGCCAGACACTGAAGAAGCAGCCCTATATCGGTGGCAATGCACCGAACTACGCGGACTACATCGTGTTCGGCGGTTTTCAATGGGCGCGCGTGGTCAGCCCGTTCAAGCTGCTGGAGGCGGACGATCCGGTCTATGCCTGGCGCGAAAGACTGCTGGATGCGTTCGACGGCATGGCGCGGACATCGCCGGGACATCGCGTTTAGCCTTCGTAGCCCGGATGGAGCGCAAGCGAAATCCGGGTCGGCGCCCGCGGAACGAATCTCGGATTACGCTTGCGCTCCATCCGGGCTACGCGCCGCCGCTTTCCTTAAACACTCCCGGCACAAGCAATCCTCGCCCTCGAGCGGCATCGGCAGCTTTGCCGTCTCCTCCGCGCACCAGCAGCTTCCCGAGAGGTCGCAGCCGAACTCGGTGCCGCAGCGGGAGCAGGCGAGGCGGCGTGGTTCCTGCAACGCGGATTCTTTCGGATTTGTCATGATCTACGCCGAAGCTTCGCCGTCATTTTCATGTCGGGTTCATCTGTCGCTGCGGTATATTACGCGCCGCGCACGCATCAGGAAAGCGGCTCCAACGCGCGAAGGACACATCACCGATGGCCCGCGATTCGCAAGCCGCCCTCGTCGCGCTCAACCGCTTTGGCTTCGGCGCCCGCGGCGGAGCGTCGGGCGATCTCGTCAACGCAGCATCCGACCCGCGGGGCTTCGTGAAGGCGGAGCTCGCGCGTGCCAACGGCATGCTGCTGGAAGCGCCGGGACTGCAATCGACGCCGCAACTCGGGCAGGCCGTCTTTGCCTATCAGGACGAGGTCAGACGGGCGCGCGAGGCAGCGAAGGCCGCCGCGCCCGCTGAGACGCCGTCGCCCGCGCCGACCGAACCGAACGCCGGGCTCCGCCGCAATCCCTCGCTGAACGCGACGGCGACCGCGGGCCAGATGGCGGAGGCGAAGCCTGCGGACAATGGGACAAAGCCGGACGCCATGCAGCCCAACGCGGCAGCACCGACGGCGGCAAAGCCGGCGCCGCTCAACGTGATTCAAAAGACGTTTCGTGCGGAAGCGCTGGCTCGGCTGCAGCGCGCGACGCTTGCCGAGTGCGGCTTCACCGAGCGCCTCGTCGCGTTCTGGTCCAACCATTTCTGCATCTCCGCCAGCAAGGGCGAACTGGCGCGGATCTGGGCCGGTGCATTCGAGCGCGAGGCAATCCGGCCGCACGTGCTCGGGCGCTTCGCCGACATGCTCAATTCGGTCGAGCAGCACCCGGCGATGCTGTTCTTTCTCGACAACCAGCAATCGCTCGGTCCGGATTCGCGCGCCGGGCAAAACCGCAAGCGCGGGCTGAACGAAAATCTCGCGCGCGAGATCATGGAGTTGCATACGCTCGGCGTCGGCGGCGGCTACACGCAAGGCGACGTCACCTCGCTCGCGCGCATCATCACGGGGTGGACCTTTGCCGGCCGGCAGGGGCAGTTGGGGTCACCCGGCTCCTTCGTCTTCAACGCCAATGCGCATCAGCCCGGGCCGCAAGTCCTGCTCGGCAAGACCTACGAGGCCACCGGGCGCGCACAGGGCGAAGCCGCGCTCGCCGACCTCGCGCGGCATCCGTCGACCGCGAATTTCATCGCCACCAAATTCGTCCGTCACTTCGTCGCAGATGATCCGCCGCCGGCGCTCGTTGCGCGCCTGCGCGACGTCTTCGTCAAGACCGACGGCGATCTCAAGGCGCTTGCCATGGCGCTGGTCGATTCCGACGAAGCGTGGAAGGCGCCGCTGACCAAGATGCGCTCGCCTTACGATTTCCTGGTCGCGAGCGGCCGGCTGCTCGCGCAGGTGCCGGAGGATCCGAGCCGCTATCTCAACGGCCTCAACCTGCTCGGTCAGCCGCTATGGTCGCCGCCCGGCCCCAATGGTTTTCCCGACACCAATGCCGCCTGGGCCGCGCCCGAAGGCATCAAGCTCAGGCTGGACATCGCGGCGCAGATCGGCGCGCGGCTCGGCAACAACGTCGATCCGCGCGACTTGCTGGAATTTGCCGCTGCCGACGCGGCCTCGATCGAAACGCGTAAAACCATCGAGCGCGCGGAGTCGCGACAACAGGCGCTGGCGCTGCTGTTGATGTCGCCGGAAATGCAGAGGAGATGAGGATGATCGACTGCGTCGAGAACCGCCTCCTCACCTCGCGCCGCGGCCTCTTGCTTGGCGGCGCTTCCTTTGCAGCCTGGGCTTACCTGCCGAAATTCGCCCGCGCCGCCGATCGGCACGATCCGCGCTTGATCGTGGTGATCCTGCGCGGCGCGCTCGACGGTCTCTCGACCGTCGGGCCGATCGGCGACCCCGACTATGCCGGCCTGCACGGCTCGATCGCGCTCACCGCGGATGGTGCGCATCCCGCGATCATGCTCGATTCCTTCTTCGCGCTGCATCCGGCGATGCCGGAATTTGCGCGCATGTATCGCGACAGGCACGCGGCAGTGATCCATGCGGTGGCGACGCCTTATCGCGACCGCTCGCATTTCGACGGCCAGGACGTGCTCGAAAGCGGCTATGCCGGACCGGGCCGCGTGCAGTCCGGCTGGCTCAACCGCGCGCTTGAAGCGCTGCCGCGCGGCGAACGCGTGTCGAGCGGTCTCGCCGTCGGGCCGACCACGCCGCTGGTGCTGCGCGGCAATGCGCCGACCGTCGGCTGGGCGCCCGTGGCGCTGCCGCAGGCGGATGACGACACCGCGATGCGCCTCGTCGAGCTCTACCGTCACCGCGATCCCACGCTGGCCTCGGCGTTGTCGCAAGGCCTCCAGCTCGACAAGGTCGCGGCCGGCGAAGATATGAAGGCGAAGCGCGGCAACGCCGTCGCGCAGATGCGGCAGGTCGCGCGCGGCGCCGCAAAGCTGATGGCGGCCGACGACGGCCCGCGCATCGCCGCGCTCGCCTTCGACGGCTGGGACACGCATGCCAATGAAGGTGGCCCTGTGGGGCGTCTCGCCTTCCTGCTCGGCGGCCTCGACGGCGCGCTCGCCGAGTTCGAAAGCAGCCTGGGAGATCGCTGGCGCGACACCGTCGTCGTCGTCGCCACGGAGTTCGGCCGCACCGCGCGCATCAACGGCACCGAGGGCACCGATCACGGCACGGGAACGATCGCGCTGCTCGCCGGCGGCGCGGTGAAAGGCGGCCGCGTCATCGCCGACTGGCCCGGCCTCAAGCTCGCCGACCTCCACGAGGCCCGCGACCTCAAGCCGACGACTGACCTGCGCTCCGTGATGAAGGGCGTGCTGCAGGACCAGTTCGGCCTGTCCGATCGCGTGCTGGCAGAGACCGTGTTTCCCGACAGCGCAAGCGCAAGGCCGATGAAGGGATTGGTGACTTAGGCCGTCATTCGGGGCGCGCGTCTTGTCGGCCGAAGCTCGAAGAGCGAAGGCGGAAGCGCGAACCCGGAATCCATCCATCGACTTGCTCCGTGACGGAAGGGATTTCGGGCCTGCGCCTTGCGGCGCATCCCGGAATGACGACATGATGGGCCGAGCATCAGGAGAGATCACCCATGTACATCGCCATGAACCGTTTCCGCGTCGCCAAGGGCTCCGAAGCCGCCTTCGAGCAGGTCTGGCTTTCGCGCGACACCCATCTCGACAAGGTGCCGGGCTTCGTCGAATTCCATCTGCTGAGGGGCCCCGAGCTCGAGGACCACACGCTCTACGCCTCCCACACCGTGTGGGCGAACCACGCCGCGTTCGAGGCCTGGACCAAGTCGGAGGCGTTTCGCGCGGCGCATCACCGGGCGGGCGACAACAAGCCGCTTTATCTCGGCCATCCCCAGTTCGAAGGCTTCGAGGTGGTGCAGACGGTGGGGCGCGGTGCGAAGTAGCGCGCCGCAGAGCTCAGCCCAGAGTGATCTTGTCGATCTCCGCCATCTCATCCGCGCTGAGTTTCCAGGCGATCGCCTTCACGTTCTCCTCGACCTGCTCGACGCGCGTGGCGCCGGCGATCACGCTCGACACTTGCGGACGCGCGGCGAGCCAGGAGAAGGCGAGCTCCAGCATCGAATGGCCGCGCGCCTTGGCGAAGGCCTGAAGCTTCTCGACCATGTCCTCGTTGCGCGGCGTGACGTAACGGTCGCGCAGCGCCGGCGCCTTGGCGAAGCGCGTGTCGGCGGGTGCCGCCGCGCCGCGCTGGTACTTGCCCGTCAGCAGACCGCTCGCGAGCGGGAAGAACGGCAGCAGGCCAAGCCTGTACTCCTGCGCAGCCGGCAGCAGATCCTTCTCGATATCGCGCACCAGCAGTGAGTATTCGTCCTGGCAGGAGACGAAGCGGCTGACATTCATCGCGCGCGCGGTGAACTCGGCTTCCGCGATCCGCCAGGCCGGGAAGTTGGAGTTGCCGGTGTAGCGCACCTTGCCTTGCCGGATGAGATCGTCGAGCGCACGCAACGTCTCCTCCATCGGCGTCAGCGGATCGTAATCGTGCTGCTGGTAGAGGTCGATATAGTCGGTCTTGAGCCGCCTCAGGCTCGCCTCGACCGCGGTCATGATGTAGCGGCGCGAGGCGCCCTGCTTGGTGCCGTCGGTCGCCATCGGCTTGGCATATTTGGTGGCGAGCACGATGTCCTTGCGGCGATCGCCGAGCACGGTGCCGAGCACCGTCTCCGAGCCGCCCATCCCGGCATAGATGTCGGCGGTGTCGAACAGCGTGATGCCGAGATCGAGCGCGCGATGGATCACCTTGCGCGAGGTCTCCAGATCCGTGCGCTGGCCGAAATTGTTGCAGCCGAGCCCGACCGCAGACACGCGAAGGCCGGAGGCGCCGAGATTACGAATTTCCATGGGAGATCCTGTCAGATGAGCAGCGGCACATTGTGACGACCGTGCGCAACATCAGCAAGCTGATGCCCGCGCTGCTGCCATGCAGACAATCCCGAACAAAAAACGCGGCCCCTGTCAGACGCGGCGACTGACGGGGACCGCTTTGGGCGCTTGATCGGTGACGGGGGGCCTGACCAGACGCAGGTGCAGCGTAGCCTTGCTCTGTTACGCGCGGGTGACAGGCGCAGTTATCCACAGGGACTCCCGCACCCAGGACTCAGAAGATCTTGCGATAGACGATGAAGCCGGACCGCTCCGCGACCTTATCGTACAGGCGCTGCGCCGTGAGATTGGTCTCATGCGTCTGCCAGTACACGCGTGGCGACCCCGCGAGCTTTGCCCGTTCATAGACGCCATGGATCAGCGCCGAGGCGACGCCCTTGCCGCGCGCGGCCTCGAGCGTGAACAGGTCCTGCAAATAGCAGGACGGCTCGATCGCGGTGGTGCTCCGATGAAACAGATAATGCGTCAGCCCGAGCAGGCGGCCGTCGTCCTCGGCGACCAGCGCGTGCATCGGCTCATAGGCGTCGAAGAAGCGCTGCCACGTCATCTTCGTGATCTCGGGCGCCAGGGCGGTCGGGCCCGAGCGGCCGTAGAAGGCGTTGTAGCCGTCCCACAGCGGCAGCCATTGTTCGTAGTCCTGCCTCGTGACGGCGCGAATGGTGAGCGACATGTGAAATTCCCGCGATCGATGAAGCGTCCTTCATACGTGATGGTCGCACTGCCGATCAATCGCGCCGTCGCGTCACTCCGCGACGCGGAGGTAGCGGGTCAGCTTGCGGTTTGCGGGGTCGCGCAGCGAGCGGTAGTAGTCGGCGCGTGATGGCTCGTCGGTGTGGCGCACGAGGTCGGTCACCGGGGTGTAGCTCAGCATGCGTCCACCGTCGGGCAGCGCGGTGCAGACGAAGCGCAGCACCTCGCCGTTGCTCAATTTGATGTTGATCGGTGTGGCATCGCCGCCCCGCACCATCTCCATGCGGCGTGCGATGAAGGTGCCGAGCTCGTCCTCCGGCAGTTCGAACGCGCCGACGTCGCGGCCGTGATACATCAGCGCGATGAAGGGCGGCTTGCTTTCGGCTATCTGGTCGGGCAGTGCAAAATAATCGCGGAACGCGCGGTTGATGAATTCGGCCCGGGTCTCGACATCGAGCAGCACGATGCCGATATCGACCTGGTCGAGCGCGGCCGACAGCCGCGCGGCCGTGGCGTGGCTCCGGCGCTCGGCCGCGACCGTGCCGAGCAGCCGCTCGCGCATCAGGCCGGTGATGCCGGCGGTGCCGACAGCCGTGACGGTCAGGAGGCCGAGCCGGACCAGATCGGCGGCGCCATAGCCGGAAACGCCGTAGCGGTTGAGGAAGAACAGCGCCGCGCCGATCACGGCGACGGCGGCGGTCGTCATGGCGGAGGCTAGACCCGCGAGCGCACCGGCGAAAGCCACGATGCAGACGAGCAGCGGCGCGGGCGAGGGGGCGGGGGAAAGGCGATCGAACAACATTGCCAGCAGCGGGGCCGCTGCCGCCAGCGCCGGACCGGAGATCGCACGCCATCCGAACCGCATGGACCAGTCTCGCTCCTCCGAACGAGGTAACGCCGCCACACTGACTGATTTGTTGCGCCACAGCGATACAGTGTCGCGCGGCGTGCTTAAGGCGCGCTTACGTGCAAGCGTAGGGTTTTCGGATGATTTTAGACCATGTGCGCGTGCTTGACGCGCTGTTGCAGCGTGGGCGCATTCAGGGTCGACGTCCCCGTGCCCTTGCGCGTGCCGACGATGATCAACAGCGACGCCGCGACCAGGATGGCCGCAGTCAGGGTGATTGCAACGACTACCACAGGTGATTTCATCGACGTCCTGTCGCGATGCCGGTCGGCGCGGGCCGCGCGGCGCCCTGAAGGCAGGTCCAGGATGAAACGGGAATCAGACCGGCAGGCCCATCGCCATGGTCGCCTTGGTCGACAGCACCGTCAGGGCGACGATCAGGCACAGCGAGAGCGCGGCGACGGCGAGCGAGGCCGCGACCGCGTGGGTGAGCCGGGAAGACGCGACGGTAGCGGGTGGGCTCTGAAAGCCTGCCGTGCCGGACGCCCGTATCATGGTCTAAATCCTTCAACACGCGAGCGAATCACCCCGCGACTTTCCGGAATTTCCCAGTTTCAACCGGCAATATTGCGGCGGCTACCGCGCCAAAAATGGCGGGATTGGGGCAAGGACGTTCCTTGTACCCGCTATTCCGCCGGAGCGGGGTGCGCGGTCAGGCGCCTGCGGCGATGCTGGCGGGGTCGTCGACGTCAGCCGGGCGCCAGTCCATGGTCACGAAGCCGGGCGCGGCTTCCACGCGCTTGAGCCAGTCCCGGATCGCCGGGAAAGTGGAAAGATCGAAATCGCAGCGGTCAGCCAGGTGTGTGTAGCCGTACAGCGCGATGTCGGCGACCGTGAGCTGGCGCGCGGCGAAATAGGCGTTGGTCTTGAGATGGTTCTCCATCACCTGGAGCGCGCCATAGCCCCGCTCCATCCAGTCCTCCAGCGAATGGGTCTGGAGATCGCGGCCGCCCTTGACCAGCGACAGCCAGAAATAGGCGGCGCCGATGTTCGGCTCGAGCGCGTGCTGCTCGAAGAACATCCATTGCAGCGCCTCGGCACGGTCGATGCGGTTCTCGGGCGCGAGCGGCGTGCCGACGGCGACATACCAGAGGATGGCATTGGACTCGGCGAGATAGCGGCCCTCGGCGACCTCGAGCAGCGGCACCTGCCCCGAGGGGTTCTTGCTCAGAAAGTCCGGCGTGCGGCTCTCGCCGCGCAGAATGTCCACCTCCAGCGCCTCGTAAGGCAGGTTGAGCAGCGCCAGCGCAAGGCGAACCTTGTAGCTGTTGCCCGAGCGTTGCATCGAATAGAGCTTGTACATTCTGCAGTTCGAATCCGAGGATGGGAGACGCGGCGCTCGTTGCCCCGCGAGGCGGCTAAACAATGATGCCGATGCGAATCCGCCGCAAGAGCCAGCCAATAGAAAAACTCGAAAACCTTGCCGCACCGCAATGTTGCGGAAGATCATTTCCGCGCGACCATGCAATTCAGATCACGTGTACGTCATCCGCGGACACATCGCTCTGCGAGGTCGTGAAGCACGTCGGCTATCGCATAGACGATCGGGATCAGGACGCCAGTGTTTCCACATCGTCATAGGCGGGATGGCCGGCGAAGCTTCAGCGAAGACGGCAAGCCCGGGCATGACGACGAGCGGTTTCCTGGCGAGGCGCACCACCCAAAATTGCTCCGAGGACAGGCCTTGCCGGATATGAGCAATTCCGCCGGCAAAGTTCCGGAATATTGCGGTGAATCATGCCCTCGAACCGCGTGAATCCGTAAACTTTTCCGAGATCGGACCGAAGCTTCTTGCGGCGCAGCGGCACACGTTTTAGGGTGGCTCATTCCCCCAATCAGAGTCGTGAGGCGAAAGGCTTCACGACGCTCGCCAGGAGATGATGATGTCCTTCCTTGCCGCTGCGCTCGACCGTGTGAAGCCGTCCGCGACCATCGCGGTCACGGATAAAGCACGTGCGCTGAAAGCGGCTGGCCGCAACGTCATTGGCCTCGGTGCCGGCGAGCCCGACTTCGACACGCCCGCCAACATCAAGCTGGCGGCAATCCGCGCCATCGAGGCCGGCAAGACCAAGTACACGGCGGTGGACGGCATCCCCGAGCTGAAGGAAGCCATCATCGCCAAGTTTCAGCGCGAGAACGGCGTCGCCTACAAGCCGAACCAGATCATCGTCGGCACCGGCGGCAAGCAGGTGCTCTACAACGCGCTGATGGCGACCATCAACCCGGGCGACGAGGTGATCATTCCCGCGCCCTATTGGGTCAGCTATCCCGAGATGGTCGCGCTCGCCGGCGGCGAGCCGGTGCCGGTGGTCTGCACCGCCGCGACCGGTTTCAAGCTCCAGGCGGAAGCGCTCGAGCGCGCGATCACGCCGAAGACAAAATGGGTCATCCTGTGCTCGCCGTCGAACCCGACGGGAGCTGCCTACACGCGTTCGGAACTGAAGGCACTCACCGACGTGCTGGTGAAGCATCCCCATGTCTGGGTGATGACCGACGACATGTACGAGCATCTCGTCTACGACGACTTCCAGTTCACCACCGTCGCGCAGGTCGAGCCTGGTCTGTACGACCGCACGCTCACCGTGAACGGCGTCTCCAAGGCCTATTGCATGACCGGCTGGCGTATCGGCTATGCCGGCGGTCCCGCGCATCTGATCAAGGCGATGGCGACGATCCAGTCGCAATCGACCTCGAACCCGTGCTCGATCGCGCAGTGGGCTTCCGTGGAGGCGCTGAACGGTCCGCAGGAGTTCATTCCCGTCAACAACAAGGTCTTCAAGGAGCGCCGTGACCTCGTCGTTTCCATGCTCAACCAGGCGAACGGCATCGAGTGCCCGCGCCCCGAAGGCGCGTTCTACGTCTATCCGTCCTGCGCCGGCACCATCGGCAAGAAAGCGCCATCGGGCAATGTGATCTCCAACGACGAGCAGTTCGTCACCGAGCTCTTGGAGACCGAGGGCGTCGCTGTGGTGCAGGGCTCGGCCTTCGGCCTTGGACCCGCGTTCCGCATCTCCTACGCAACCAAGACCTCGGACCTCGAAGACGCCTGCAAGCGCATCCAGCGCTTCTGTGGCAATCTGCGCTGAGGCTCTGCCGCGGACAGGATATCGAAAAGGCCCGCCTCTGGCGGGCCTTTTTAATTGTTTGCACGCTTATCCTCGTGCGCGATCTGGCACCACCACGGCTGTTGTGGCATAGACCGATCACGCAACACGGGTGGGGCGCTCTCTCTGCTCGCATCACTTCATCGCCGGAGACATTCATGCGCCGTTCATTCCTCCTCGCAGGGCTCACCGCCGCCAGCCTTCTTGCCTCCGTCGCGAACAGCGGCGCGCAGCAGCGGATGACGCGGGTCGGCGTGCTCGAGTGCCGCGGCGGCGCCAGCGTCGGCTTCATCGTGGGATCGGTAACCCATCTCGGCTGCGTTCTGCGCGCCGACGGCTTGCCCGACGACCGCTACGTCGCGACCATCCGCAAAGTCGGCCTCGACATCGGCATCACCCAGGAGACGGCCTTGGCCTGGGGCGTGTTCGCGCCGGTCGACCGGCTCGGCCCCGGCGACCTCTCCGGCAATTACGCGGGCGCGCAGGGCAGCGCTTCGGTCGGTGTCGGCCTTGGCGGCAACGTTCTGGTCGGCGGCTCCAACAACTCGATCGCGCTCCAGCCGCTCAGCGTGCAGGGCCAGGTCGGCCTCAACGTCGCCGCCGGACTTGAAAGCCTGGAACTGCGTCCGGGGCGTTGAGCTCCAACGCTGGTATTGCGTTCACCTCTCCCGCTGGGGAGAGGCGGAACACCGCCGGTGGACGATTGGACCCAACAGGCACTATAAAACTAGATCCAATTGACGACGCACCGCAGCGACGTTTGATGCTTGCCAAATCTCGGGGAGGGGCAGAGCATCCGCGTTTGCCGACCCAATCACGGGCCGAGCTCCACACCAAGGAGGCGGCGAATGGGACAAGACGTCAGAAGTCCCCGAGGTCCACGGTGCATCGCGCTGGTGGGCCCTTTCCAAAGCGGTAAAACCTCACTTCTCGAAGCGATCCTGGCGCGAACGGGCGCAATCCCGCGCGCCGGCAGCGTCGACGCCGGAACTTCCGTCGGCGACGCCACGCCGGAGGCCCGTCATCACAAGATGACCGTCGGGCTGACTGCCGCGACCACGAGCTTCATGGGCGACAGCTACACCTTTCTCGATTGTCCCGGTTCCGTCGAGTTTGCCCACGACATGCGCGCCGCGCTTCCCGCGGTCGACGCCGCAATCGTGGTCTGTGAGGCCGACGAGAAGAAGCTGCCGCAGCTTCAGATCATCCTGCGCGAGCTGGAGGAGCTGAAGATCCCGCGTTTCCTGTTCCTGAACAAGATCGATCGCGCCAGCCAGCGCATCCGCGAGACGCTCGCCATGCTGCAGCCCGCCTCGCGCGTGCCGCTGGTGCTGCGCCAGATCCCGATCTGGAAGGACGAGTTGATCGAGGGCTTCGTCGATCTCGCGCTGGAGCGCGCCTTCATCTATCGCGAGCACAAGGCGTCCGAGGTGGTTGCGCTCGAAGGCGGCGATCTCGATCGCGAGAAGGAAGCCCGCTTCTCGATGCTGGAGAAGCTTGCCGATCACGACGATGCGCTGATGGAGCAACTGCTCGAGGACATCCAGCCGCCGCGCGATGCCGTGTTCGACGATCTCGCCCGCGAATTGCGCGAAGGCTTTATCTGTCCGGTGCTGCTTGGCTCGGCTGCGCGCGAAAACGGCGTGCTCCGCCTGATGAAAGCGCTGCGCCACGAGGCGCCCGGCATCGCGGAGACGGCGAAACGTCTCGGCGTCCCCGAGACCAGGGATGCGCTCGGCTACGTCTTCAAGACAGTGCATTCGCAGCACGGCGGAAAACTGTCGCTGACACGCCTGCTTGCCGGCCATCTCGACGACGGAGCGACGCTGCAATCCGGCTCCGGAGGCTCGGGGCGCGTCTCCGGCGTCCTCGCCGTCAATGGCGCCTACGACACCAAGCGTGCCTCGGCCGAAGCCGGCGATACGGTGGCGCTCGCCAAGCTCGATGCGATCAAGACTGGCGACACGGTGTCGAACGGCAAGACGCCGCCCGCGGCCTTGATCACGATCGAGCCGACGCCGCCGGTGCTCGCGATCTCGATTGCCGCGGTCGATCGCAAGGACGACGTCAAGCTCGGCCAGGCGATGGCGCGGCTGCATGAGGAGGATCCGTCCCTCGTCGTCGTGCAGAACGCCAAGACCCATGACACCGTGCTGTGGGGGCAGGGCGAGATGCATCTGCGTGTTGCGGGTGAACGGCTGCGCGACCGCTTCGGCGTCAAGGTCACCTCGCATCCACCGGGGATCGGCTACCAGGAAACCATCCGCAAGCCGATCACCCAGCGCGGGCGGCACAAGAAGCAGTCCGGCGGCCACGGTCAGTTCGGCGACGTCGTGCTCGACATCAGGCCGCTGCCGCGCGGCGACGGCTTCAGGTTCGGCGAGAAGGTCGTGGGCGGTGCGGTGCCGCGCAACTATATCCCGGCGGTGGAAGAAGGCGTCGTCGACGGATTGGCGCGCGGCCCGCTCGGCTTCCCCGTTACCGATGTGGAGGTGACGCTGACCGACGGCTCCTATCACAGCGTCGATAGCTCCGATCTCGCCTTCCGCACGGCGGCGCGGGTCGGACTCAACGAAGGCCTGCCGCAATGCCAACCGGTCTTGCTGGAGCCGATCCACATGGTCGAGATCGTCTGCCCGACCGACGCGACCGCCAAGATCAATGCGATCCTGTCGGCGCGGCGCGGCCAGATTCTCGGCTTCGACACCCGTGACGGCTGGACCGGCTGGGACTGTGTCCGCGCGATGATGCCGGAAGCGGAGATCGGCGAACTGATCGTGGAGCTGCGCTCGGCCACCGCCGGCGCCGGCAGCTTCACGCGCCAATTCGACCACATGGCCGAAGTCACCGGCCGCGCCGCCGACCAGATCATCGCTGCGCACCAACACGCGGCGTGATTTGGAAGGGAGGCGCCCCTCCCTCACCCCCTCTCCCGCCCTGATCGATCAGATCGGGAGAGGGTGGAAAGGCTGTATCCGGGATTGCGGTATTCCATCCGGCCAGACCGCCTCGTTTCGTCATTGCTGCGAGCGAAGCGAAGCAACCCGGACTGTCTCCGAGGAGCCGGCCTGGATTGCTTCGTCACAGGAGTTGCTCCCAATGGGGGAGACGGGTGCACAGAGCCTTGCATTTGAGCGGATTTGATGTATTATACATCGTTGTATATGTTCTAAGCATCATATATAAGCTCTGATATGTGAGGCCAAGGTGATCACGTCATTCCAGATGCGGGCAGCCCGGGCGCTGCTCGGCATTGACCAGAAAACCTTGGCCGAGCTCGCCGGCGTTTCGCTGCCGACCATCCAGCGGATGGAGGCCAGCACCGGCAATGTTCGTGGCGTGGTCGAGACCCTGATCAAGGTGGTCGAGGCGTTCGACCGGGCTGGCGTCGAGCTGATCGGCGAGCAGGCCCGTAGCGACGGCGGCGGGCGTGGCGTTCGCCTGAAGGAGCCGGGGCAGCCGCGCCGCGTCGGAGCATGATCGAGCGTTGATCGTGCCCGGGATCAGGATCGGCTGGCGCATCGTCGCACCTCGGCAACGAAGGGGCGCACGGTGGTTTGGAGCATTGTGGGCATGAGCATCACGACCGATCAGGCAAGCCGGCTGCACCAGCTGCGTCAGCCGACCTTTGCCGAACTGTATTTGCCGAAACTCGTCACCGTCTGGCGCGAAGGCTACGGCCTCGCGGATTTTCGTGCCGACGTCTTCGCCGGCCTGACGGTTGCGATCGTCGCGCTGCCGCTGTCTATGGCGATCGCGATCGCCTCGGGCGTGACGCCGGACCGCGGTCTCTATACCGCCGTCGTCGGCGGCTTCATCGCCTCCCTGCTCGGCGGCAGCCGCTTCCAGATCGGCGGGCCTGCGGGCGCGTTCATCGTCTTGGTCGCAGCGACCGCGGAGCGTCACGGCGTCGACGGCGTCATCCTCGCCACCATGATGGCGGGCCTGTTCCTGATCGCCGCCGGGCTGCTCAGGGTCGGCACCTACATCAAGTTCATCCCCTATCCGGTCACGGTCGGCTTCACCGCCGGCATCGCCGTGATCATCTTCGCCAGCCAGCTCCGCGATCTCTCAGGCATCACGCTCGCGGGGAAAGAGCCCAGCGAGTTCGTGCCGAAGCTCGTGGCGCTTGCCGGCGGCCTCAACACCGTCAATCCGTCCGCCGTCGCTGTCGCCATCGTCAGCATCGCCATCATCGCGGCCTTGCGGGTCTGGCGGCCGTCCTGGCCCGGCATTCTGATCGCCGTGGCCTTTGCTGCGGTGGCGACTGCGGTGTTCTCGCTGCCGGTCGAGACCATCGGCTCACGCTTCGGCGGCATTCCGCGCGAATTGCCGTCGCCGGCCCTGCCGGCGTTCTCACTGGCGAAGGCACAGGCGGTGCTGCCCGACGCGATCGCCTTCGCCCTGCTGGCCGCCATCGAATCGCTGCTGTCTGCGGTGGTCGCCGACGGCATGACCGGGCGCCGTCACCGCTCCAATTGCGAGCTGGTGGCGCAGGGAGCGGCCAATGTCGGCTCGGCGCTGTTCGGTGGCATCTGCGTCACCGGCCTGATCGCACGCACCGCCACCAACATCCGCGCCGGCGCGCGCGGACCGCTCGCGGGCATGCTGCATTCGGTGTTCCTGCTGCTGTTCATGCTGATCGCGGCGCCGCTGGCGAGCTACATTCCGCTGGCCGCGCTCGCCTCGGTGCTGGTCGTGGTGGCCTGGACCATGGCGGAGAAGCACGAATTCGCAACGCTCCTGCGCTCGTCATGGGGCGATGCCGTCGTGCTGCTCGCGACCTTCCTGCTCACGGTCTTCCGCGATCTTACCGAGGGCATCCTGGTCGGCTTCGCGCTCGGCGCGGTGCTGTTCATCCACCGCATGGCGGAGATGACGGGCATCGAGGAACGCACGCCGCTGGTGGCGGCCGATCGCCCTGACGACGGCAATGGCGATCGCGTTCCCTACGATCCCGCCCTCGCGGTCGATCGCGACGTGCTGGTCTATCGCATCACCGGCGCGTTCTTCTTCGGTGCGGCCTCGGCGATCGGCGGCGTGCTCGACGGCATCGCCGACAAGCGCAAGGCCTTCGTGGTCGATTTCGCCGCGGTGCCGTTCCTGGATTCGACCGCGGCCAACGTGCTCGGCCGCGTTGCAGCCAAGGCGCACCGCCAGGGCATCAGGCTGTTCATCACGGGAGCCTCGCCCACGGTCCGCCGCGCGCTGCTCACCCATGGCGTGACGCCGCCGCGCGCGCGCTATCGCACGAGCCTCGAGCGCGCCATCGCCGACATCAAGAGCCGGGCCGCCGACGAGGCTGCCGCGAGCTGACGACGCTGTTATCGCGCCGGCCGATCCGACCGACCCTGCGGCCGCTCGGGCCGCGCTTGACAGGGCCTGCGGGACGCGAAATGGATCGCCTCCCACACTTCCTGAGGGACCGATGACCCTGACCAAGGCTCCTGCAGCCTGTCTGATCGGATGGCCGGCCGCGCATTCGCGCTCGCCGCTGATCCATCATTACTGGCTGCGCACGCTCGGCATTGCAGGCGGCTACGTCATCGAGGCGGTGCCGCCCGAGAATCTGCGCGATTTCGTGCTGCGGCTGTCGCTCCGCGGCTTCGTCGGGGCCAACGTCACCATCCCGCACAAGGAGGCCGTGCTGGCGCTGTCGACGCCCGACGCCCGTGCAAAGGCGGTCGGCGCCGCGAACACGCTGTGGTTTGCCGACGGCGAGTTGCGTTCGACCAATACCGATGTCGAGGGTTTCATCAACAATCTCGACGCCGGCGCGCCCGGCTGGGGAGCGGCCGAGGAGGCGCTGGTGCTGGGCGCCGGAGGCTCCGCGCGCGCGGTCGTGTTCGGCCTGCTGGAACGCGGCATCAGGTGCGTGCATGTCGCCAATCGCACCGTCGCGCGGGCCGAGATGCTGGCAAAGCAGTTCGGGCCGAACGTGCATCCGCTGCCCTGGGACGCGATCGGCGACGTGCTGCCGCGCGTAAAACTTCTCGTGAACACGACCTCGCTCGGCATGCATGGTCAGCCCTCGCTCGATGTCGACGTCGCGCGCCTGCCGCAGGCGGCGGTCGTCGCCGACCTCGTCTATGTTCCCCTGCTGACGCCGCTGCTGGCCGCAGCAACAGCGCGCGGCCTGAAGACCGCCGACGGGCTCGGCATGCTGCTGCACCAGGCGGTCCGCGGTTTCGAGCTGTGGTTCGGGCGGCGGCCCGAGGTCACGGCCGAGTTGCGGGCATTGGTCGAGGCCGATCTCACAAAGACTTGAGAGGGGCGCGGCGAATAGCACACCATCTCCGGAGTTCTACCGTCGTGGGACAATCGGAGACCGTCATGTCTGTTCAACGTGCAACCTTCACACGTCCGCTGATCGCCGTCGCGATGGTGGCCGTCTCGACTTACTGCGCCTTTGCCCAGCGGGCGCCGGTGCCGACGCGCGTGCGCGGCACGATCGAGAGCGTCAATGGCGACACCATGCAGGTCAAGTCGCGCAGTGGTGAGGACGTCAAGCTTCACATCGCCTCCGACGTGAACGTGTCGGGGATCACCAGGATTTCACTCGCCGACATCAAGCCGGGCTCGTTCATCGGTGCGACCACCGTGCCGGGACCGGACGGCAGCCAGAACGCGGTCGAGGTCCACGTGTTTCCCGAGAGCATGCGCGGCACCGGCGAGGGCTCCCGGCCCTGGGACCTCAAGCCGAACTCCAGCATGACCAATGCGACGGTGGCCGAAAGCGTCGTCGGCAATGACGGTCATACGCTGCTGGTCAAGTACAAGGACGGCGAGAAGAAGGTGTTCGTCGCCGACAACACGCCGGTGGTGACCTTCGTGCCGAGCGACAAATCCGAGTTGAAGCCGGGTGCCAAGGTCATCGCCTTCATGAAGCAATTGCCCGACGGTTCGTTCGAGACCAACCGCGTCAGCGTCGGTCGCGACGGCCTGGCGCCGCCGATGTGAGGGGCTGTGAGACGCGCACCTGCCGCCTCAAATACGGCCGTCGTCCCGAACAAGCGTCAGTGCAGATCCGGGACCCATAACCACAGGGAAAAGTTGTCACGCGAAGCAGGTCACTCCGAGTCCCCGTAGCCACACCCGCCTGTGGCTATGGGTCCCGGATGGGCGCGCGCTTTGGGCGCGCTTGTCCGGGACGACAGTGATTATTGCTGCGACATCCTGGCAGACGCCTCACACCGCAATGATATGATCGTCGATCTCGTCGATCCGGTTGACGCCGCACAGGCCCATGGTCGTGAGCAGCTCCTTCTGGATGATGTCGATCGCCTTGGCGACGCCGGCCTGGCCGCCGGCACCCAGGCCATAGGCATAGGCGCGGCCGATCATGCAGGATTTTGCGCCGAGCGCGAGCGCGCGCATCACGTCCTGGCCGGAGCGGATGCCGCCGTCGAACATGATCTCCATCTTTTCACCGACTGTATCGACGATTTCGGGCAGCACCTCGATCGAGGACGGCGCGCCGTCGAGCTGACGGCCGCCATGGTTGGAGACCACGATCGCCTGCGCACCGGTTTTTGCGGCGAGTTCGGCGTCCTCGACGTCGAGAATGCCCTTCAGGATCAGCTTGCCCGGCCAGATCGAGCGGATCCAGTCGATGTCGTTCCAGTTCAGCGAGGTGTCGAATTGCGAGTTGATCCAGGTCGACAGAGAAGTGATGTCGTCATTGACCTTCAGATGCCCGGCGAGATTGCCGAAGGTGCGGCGCTTGCCCTGGAGGACGCCTGACACCCAGGCCGGCTTGGTGGCGAAATCGATCAGCTTGGACAGCGACCATTCCGGCGGCACCGTCATGCCGTTCTTGATGTCCTGGTGGCGCTGCCCGATCACCTGGAGATCGACGGTCAGCACCAGCGCCGAGCATTTGGCCGCGATCGCGCGCTCGATCAGCGCCTTGATGAAGCCGCGGTCCTTCATCACATAGAGCTGGAACCAGAACGGCTTCTCGACATTGGCGGCGATGTCCTCGATCGAGCAGATCGACATCGTCGATTGCGTGAACGGGATGCCGGCCGCCTGCGCGGCGCGGCAGGCGTGGATCTCGCCGTCGCCGTGCTGCATGCCGAGCAGGCCGACCGGCGCGAGCATCAGCGGCATGGTCGAGGGCTCGCCCAGGATCGTGGTCGAGGTGTCGCGCTTGGAGACGTCGACGAGGATGCGCTGGCGGAACTTGATCGCCTGCATGTCCTCGCGGTTGGCGCGCAGCGTTTCCTCCGCATAGGAGCCGCGGTCGCAATAATCGAAAAACGCCTTCGGAACGCGGCGCTTATGCAGCGCACGAAGATCGTCGATACAGGTGATATGCTTCATGTCTTTTCCCCGGCCCGTCCTACTCGGAAGTCTTAATCGGAAGTCTTGCATCGGAAGATTTCGGGGTCATCTAGCATGGTTGGATGCATAGCCAAATCGTTTGCAGAACGGTTTGCAGGAGGGCGCAATGACGAGGCCGCACGCAGGACCTTCCGCGGAAGAGATCAAGGAGAAGCACGATCTCGAGGAGGCGCTGGAAGAGGGATTGGAAGAGACCTTTCCGGGCTCCGATCCCGTCAATGTCACCCAGCCGGCACCGAGCCGCGAGGACGGCCATGTGAAGCGCACCAGCTAGGAGCGGGTTCCGCCCGGGCGCCGCGTTCCGGCAGGAAATATAATGTTAACAGGATCTTATTGCGCCGGTCCGCGCCCGGTTCCGTAATGATTCATCATATTTTTTGAAGGCAAGTTAGGCGCGATAGCATTATAAGACCCTCAGCAAATCAGGGATGCGGGGCCCTTTCGGGCACCCCGTGGTTGTAGAGGGGATCCCCTGGTTGTTGCCTTTGGGGGACGATATGAGCCGCAAATATTTCGGGACGGACGGGATTCGGGGCCGCGCCAACGGACTGATCACGCCGGAGCTCGCGCTCAAGGTCGGCCAGGCCGCAGGCCTTGCGTTTCAGCGCGGTGAACATCGCCACAGGGTCGTGATCGGCAAGGACACCCGTCTGTCCGGCTACATGATCGAATACGCGATGGTCGCAGGTTTCACCTCGGTCGGCATGGACGTGCTGCTGGTCGGCCCGATGCCGACGCCGGCGGTCGCGATGCTGACCAAGTCGATGCGCGCCGATCTCGGCGTGATGATCTCGGCCTCGCACAATCTGTTCGAGGATAACGGGATCAAGCTGTTCGGCCCGCAGGGCTTCAAGCTTTCCGACGACGTCGAGAGGCAGATCGAGCAGCTGCTCGACGAATCTCTCGACAGGAGGCTCGCACAAAGTGCGAGCCTGGGCCGCGCCCGCCGTATCGATGGCGTGCACGACCGCTACATCGAATTCGCCAAGCGGACGCTGCCGCGCGACCTGTCGCTCGATGGCCTGCGCGTCGTGATCGATTGCGCCAACGGTGCCGCCTACAAGGTGGTGCCGGAAGCGCTGTGGGAGCTGGGCGCCGACGTGGTGCCGATCGGCGTCGAGCCCGACGGCTTCAACATCAACAAGGAATGCGGCTCGACCTCGCCGGAAGCGCTGTCGAAGAAAGTGCGTGAGATGCGCGCCGATATCGGCATCGCACTGGACGGCGACGCCGATCGCGTCATCCTGGTCGACGAGCGCGGCCACATCGTCGACGGTGACCAGCTGCTCGCGGTGATCGCGCAGAGCTGGAAAGAGGACGGACGTCTGTCGCGCCCGGGCATCGTCGCCACCGTGATGTCCAATCTCGGGCTCGAGCGCTTCCTGAAAGGGCAGGGGCTCGATCTCGTGCGCACGCCGGTCGGCGATCGCTACGTGCTCGAGCAGATGCTGAACGGCGGCTACAATCTCGGCGGTGAGCAGTCCGGTCACATCATCCTGTCCGATTACGCCACCACCGGTGACGGTTTTGTGGCGGCCTTGCAGGTGCTGGCCGTGGTGCAGAAGCTGCGCCGGCCGGTCTCGGAAGTCTGCCACCGCTTCGACCCGCTGCCGCAGATCCTCAAGAACGTCCGTCACAAGGGCGGCAAGCCGCTCGACGATTCCGACGTCAAGTCGGCGATCTCCGACGGCGAGATGCGGCTCAACGGCCACGGCCGTCTGCTGATCCGCTCTTCCGGCACCGAGCCCGTGATCCGCGTCATGGGCGAGGGCGAGGACCGCATCCTCGTCGAGGACGTCGTCGACACCATCGTCCTGGCGCTGGGGCAAGCGGCGGCGTAAGTCCTCTTCCCTTCTCCCACGACAAGGGGAGAGGGTAAGACCGGCGCATCCCAGCCATTTGCGATTGACGGTGGTTCTGCTGCCGCTCGCGTCGTACCTACGCGATCGTGGCAATCTGCCGCGCCGGGATTGCTGCCTTGAACAAGCCTGTCGTCGTCTCAGAGGAAACGCTGACCGAGCCCGTCGTCGTCGCCGACGTGACGCCCGCCGCCGCCAAGGCGGCAGGGCCGGCTTACATCGTGCTCGCCGGCATCAGCTTCTCGCACTTCCTCAACGACACCATGCAGTCGCTGATCGCCTCGGTCTATCCGATCCTGAAGGACACCTACGCGCTCGACTTCGCGCAGATCGGCATGATCACGCTGGCGTTCCAGTTCACGGCCTCGCTGCTCCAGCCGGTGGTCGGGCACTACACCGACAAGAAGGCACAGCCCTATTCGCTGGCGATCGGCATGGCCTCGACCTTCTTCGGCCTGCTGCTGCTCAGCGCCGCGCACCAATATCTCGTCATCCTCGTCGCCGCCGCTCTGGTCGGGCTCGGCTCGGCAGTGTTTCACCCGGAGTCGGCGCGCATCGCGCGGCTCGCGTCCGGCGGCCGCTACGGTTTTGCGCAGTCGGTGTTCCAGCTCGGCGGCAGTTTCGGCACCTCGATGGGACCGGTGCTCGCCGCGCTGATCGTAGTGCCGTTCGGCCAGGGCAGCATCGCCTGGTTCTCCTCGATCGCGTTCCTCGCGATCCTCATCCTCTGGCGCATCGGCAACTGGTATGCGCCGCAGATCAGGGCGAAGAAGACGGCCACGGTTCAGGCCCATCCCGACGCGCCGAGCTCGCGCCGCGTCGCGGTGGCGCTGGCCGTGCTCGTCGCGCTGTTGTTCTCCAAGCAGCTCTACGTCTCGAGCCTGTCGAGCTACTACATCTTCTACCTGATCGATCGTTTCGGCGTGTCGACGCAGGCAGCCCAGATCTATCTCTTCATCTTCCTCGCCGCGAACGCCGTGGGTGCGTTTCTCGGTGGTCCCTTGGGCGACCGCTTCGGCCGCAAGATCGTGATCTGGATCTCGATCCTGGGCGCGCTGCCGTTCACGCTGGCGCTGCCTTATGCCGGGCTCGCTGCCAGCGCCGTGCTCAGCGTCGCCATCGGCCTGATCATCTCCTCGACGACGTCGTCGATCATCGTGTTCGCGCAGGAGCTGGTGCCGCACCGCTTCGGCATGATCTCCGGCGTGTTCTTCGGCGTCGCGTTCGGCATCGGCGGTCTCGGGGCCGCCGTCCTGGGCAAGGTCGCCGACCACACCTCGATCGAGTTCGTCTACCAGGTCTGCGCCTGGCTGCCGGCGATCGGGCTGCTCGCGGTCTTCCTGCCCAAGCTGCCGCGGCACGCGCGTTAACGGATTACTATTCGCTGCATTGCAGCTTCATACATCGTTAGGAAATGCGGCCCGCCCCGCGCTGCATTCTTGCAACGCTGCCGCCGCATCGGCGTGTGCGGTGAGGAAAAATCAACCTTAAAAATTAGGGTTAAGTGGCGCTTAAACATTTGCTGCCATCGTCCGGGTCGTGAGTTTCCAGAACGTGGGGCGCCCGTCTTTGCCTCACCGGCCAAAAGGACGAAGCAATGCGTAGCGTTAAGTCTCTGCTTGCCGCGGGTGCGGCAACCCTGATCTCGTCGATGGCGTTCGCCGCCGATATGCCGATCGCGGCGCCCCCTCCCATGTACGCGCCGCCGGCCCCGCCGGCCGATTTCGGCGGTTGGTATCTGCGCGGCGACATCGGCATGACCAACCAGCGCGTCAAGAGCATCGAAAGCGCGCCGGCGGCCGCCTTTCCGTTCACGACCGAGGGCCTCGGTTTCGACAGTGCCGGACTCTTCGACCTTGGCGTCGGTTATCGCTTCAACAACTGGTTCCGTGCCGACGTGATCGGCCAGTGGCGCGGAAGGGCAAACCTGCACGGTGCTAACAACCTCGTTCTGCCCGGCTACGCTGAGACCAACAACTATACCGGCAGCAAGTCCGAATGGGTCGTCATGGCGAATGCCTATGTCGATCTCGGCACATGGTGGTGCGTCACGCCGTTCATCGGCGCCGGTATCGGCGGCTCGTACAACAAGATCAGCGGCTTCCGCGACGACGGTGTGATCTACGGCGCGGCAGGGGTGCCGGCCGGGGTCCCGAGCAACAGCGTCACTTACTACGCAGACAACGGAAAGTGGAACTTCGCCTGGGCCGCACACGCCGGTCTCGCCTACAAGGTCAATCCCGGCTTCACTGTCGAACTGGCCTATAGCTACATGAACCTCGGCGACGCCGCGCCGGGCAACTTCCGCGCGTTCGACAACAGCATCTCCGGCCCGACCTCGATCAAGCTCAAGGAGCTCACCTCGCACGACGTCAAGCTCGGCGTGCGCTGGAATCTCGACAGCCCGCCGGTCTACGCGCCGCCGCCGCTCGTCACCAAGGGCTGATCGTCAGCATCATCGCTTAACGTCTCTTAACGGCGCGGGATCATCCCGCGCCGTTTTGCTTTGCGTATTTTTCACGGCTCGCAGTGACGAAATTGCCTACCGCAACCATTGGTTAAGGTTAACGAGGCATGATCACGAGCGAAAGTTAGAGTCGATGGAGCGTTGCGATGCGTAGGCTTTTGTTGGCAGCGGCGATGTTGGGGACGGTGACTGTCGCGCACGCGGCCGACATGCCGGACCTGCCCGTCCTGCGCGGCGGCTTCACCGACGGCCTGTCGACGACGGCCCACAACTGGGATGGCTTTTATTTCGGCGGCAACGCCGGCTACACGACCGACGCGACGGATTTCAGCCAGAGCGTGGTCGGCCTGACCAACTACATCTTCCGCGACAGCGTGCTGCAGCAACCGACCGCGAACTGGTCGCTCCTCAACAAAGCCAACACGCAAGGTGTCAATTTCGGCGGCTTCGTCGGCCGCAACTGGCAATGGTACGATGCCATTCTCGGTCTTGAAGGCACCTACAGCTACTTCGGCAATCTCTACACTCAGACGAGCGGTTACAACTCGCTCGTTATCACCAACCCGCCTGGGGATAACCCGCCTGAGGGAACGACCAACAATTACAACGTGACCTTGATCGGCACCGCCGCGGCGAAGGTCAAGGACATGATTTCGCTCCGTGGCCGCGTCGGTTGGGATGGCGGCGATTTCATGCCGTATGCCTTCTTCGGCGCCGCGGTTGGGCGGATGGACGTCTCGCGCACGGTGACGAGCGATGTGACACTCACGCAGATCGTATCGACAACCGTCGGCGGCGTTACGACGACCACGAGCAATACCTATGCTGTTCCGGCGCAGTCGCAGACTCAGAGCCAGCACAGGACCAACACTTTCGCTGTCGGTTGGACCGCGGGCCTCGGGCTCGAATATTGCATTTGGGACGGATTGTTCGCACGCGTGGAATACGAGTATGTGAGATTCTCGCCCGTCATGAACACGCAGGTCACACTGAACAACGCGCGCCTCGGCCTCGGCTACAAATTCTGACACCGCCGCGCCCCGCCGTGGTTGACAGATTCACGCCGTCCTGATGCTCTGTCGCCCGACGGCGGGGCGGCAGCGATGAAGATTTACGGCGATAGCAATTCCGGAAACTGTCTGAAGGTGAGATGGGTCTGCGACAAGCTCGCAGTGCCCTATGCGTGGATCGAGATCGACACGCGCAAGGGCGAGACGCGCACGCCGCAATTCCTGAAGATGAACGGCGCAGGCCAGGTGCCGACCGTCGAATTCGACGATGGCCGCACGCTCGCACAGTCCAACGCCATCATCCGCTACCTCGCCCGCGACAGTACGCTCATTCCGCGCGACGCCTTTGCTGCGGCCAAGATGGATGAATGGCTGTTCTGGGAGCAGTACAGCCACGAGCCCTATATCGCGGTGTGCCGTTTCCTCCTCGTCTATCTGGGCAAGGATGCATCCGAGCTCGATCCTGAGAAGGTCAAACACGGCTATGCGGCGCTCGATCGTATGGAGCAGCATCTCTCCGCCAGCCGCTTCTTCGCCGGCGATGAGGTTTCGCTCGCCGACGTGTCGCTGCTCGCCTATACGCGTGTCGCGCATGAAGGGGGCTTCGATCTCGGCCGCCATGCGTCCGTCCGCCGCTGGATCGGCGAAGTCGAAGCGTTTCTCGGCCTTTCGCCGGCGCGTTGAGGTGCGGAGTTGTCTGACATGAACGCCGAAGCCGTCTCCATCCGTCACGCGCGCCGCGAGGACGTTGCCGCGATCGTTGCGATGCTCGCCGACGATCATCTCGGCCGCGCGCGCGAGCGCGTGGAGGATCCGTTGCCCGCGTCCTATTACGACGCATTCGCGCGGGTCGAGCGCGATCCGAATCTCACGCTCGTGGTTGCCGAGAGCGCGGGCAGGGTGGTCGGCTGCCTGCAACTCGCGATCCTGCCGGGCCTGAGTTCCCAAGGCGGCGTGCGTGGCCTGCTCGAGGACGTCCGCGTTGCTTCCGATTGTCGCAGCCGCGGCATCGGCGAGCAATTGGTGCAATGGGCGGTCGCGGAAGCGAAGGCGCGCGGTTGCAATCTCGTCGAACTGCTGACGCATCAGACCCGCATCGACGCGCAGCGCTTCTACAAGCGGCTCGGATTTGCCGCGAGCCATGTGGGCATGACTATCCGCTTTTGAGGTAGCGGATGCGTTTCCGAGCGAAGTGGATACCGGTTCGCGTAAGGAAAACGCGTCGATACAAGGATCCAGAGTCCAGTTCCGATTGTATCGGAATGGGGCTCTGGCCACGAGCCTTGCACGATCAGCAAATTCGGATCGCGCGTTCGTTCATCTTAATGGGCGGTAAACTACCTGTCCGTCGTTCAGGTTGAATCGGGAACGAACGGTGCTACGGCAGCTTCTGGTACCGGGCTCGGTCGGTTCGGGGATTTCGATGACAAGCTATTCAATGATCAAGGTCGGCAACGACTACGTCGTGCAGGCCCATGACAAATGCATTTTGAAGGTCGGCAGCCGCCGCAGGGCCGCGCAATTGATCAGCGATGCCACGGACTTGCTGAATGCGCTCGCCGTGGTCCAGTCCCCGGAGATCGCGCCCGAGGCGCCATCACTCGCACGTGAGGCCCCGGAACTTCCTTGACTGGCCTTTCCGTTTCCCGTATCAGCCGCGGCGGGACACCTCCCCCCAACGGGAGGCTTACTATCTGGAAGGGTAGATCATGAATGTAGCGAAGCCCGCTTCGCGGCCGACCGTGCCGCATTTCTCCTCCGGCCCCTGCGCCAAGCGCCCCGGCTGGAACGCCCAAAATCTCAAGGACGCAGCTCTCGGCCGCTCGCATCGCGCGAAGATCGGCAAGACCAAGCTCAAGCTCGCGATCGACCTGACGCGCGAAGTGCTCGAGGTGCCCGCCGATTACCGCATCGGCATCGTGCCGGCCTCCGATACCGGCGCGGTCGAGATGGCGCTGTGGTCGCTGCTCGGTGCGCGGCCCGTCACCACGCTTGCCTGGGAATCCTTCGGCGAGGGCTGGGTCAGCGACATCGTGAAGGAATTGAAGCTCAAGGACGTCACCAAGCTCAACGCGGCTTATGGTGAGATTCCCGATCTGTCGAAGGTCGATCCCAAGAGCGACGTCGTCTTCACCTGGAACGGCACCACCTCAGGCGTGCGCGTGCCTGATGCCAACTGGATCAGCGCGACCCGCGAAGGCCTGACCATCTGCGACGCGACCTCGGCTGCGTTCGCGCAAGCGCTCGACTGGCCCAAGCTCGACGTCGTCACCTTCTCCTGGCAGAAGGCGCTCGGCGGCGAGGCTGCACATGGCATGCTGATCCTGTCGCCCCGCGCGGTGGAGCGGCTCGAGACCTACAAGCCGGCCTGGCCGCTGCCGAAGATCTTCCGCATGACCAAGGGCGGCAAGCTCAACGAAGGCATATTCGTCGGCGAGACCATCAACACGCCGTCGATGCTCTGCGTCGAGGATTATCTCGATGCGCTGAACTGGGCCAAGTCGATCGGCGGCCTCAAGGCGCTGATCGCGCGTGCCGACGCCAACACCCGGGTGCTCGCCGACTGGAAGGCGAAGACGCCCTGGATCGACTTCCTGGCCAAGGACGCTTCGATCCGCTCCAACACCTCGGTGTGCCTGAAGTTCACCGATCCCGCGATCACCTCGCTCTCGGCGGATGCGCAAGCCGACTTCTGCAAGAAGCTGGTCGCGCTGGTCGAGAAGGAAGGCGCCGGCTACGACTTCGCCTATTACCGCGATGCGCCGGCCGGCCTGCGCATCTGGTGCGGCGCCACGGTGGAGGCAAAGGACGTCGAGCTGCTGACGCAGTGGATCGACTGGGCCTTCGCCGAGACCAAGGCCACGCTCGCGAAAGCGGCGTAACTCGTCACCCCATTCTCGTCATGGCCGGGCTTGACCCGGCCATCCATCGATCAAGAAGATGGACCCGCGGGTCTCTGGCGCGAAGACGCGCTTCGCGCTTTTGTCCGCGGGTGACGCTCCGTAAATGCAGCTCGCACCACGGATCATCCCCATGACCAAACCCAAAGTTCTCATTTCCGACGCGCTCTCGCCCGCCGCCGTGCAGATCTTCAAGGATCGCGGCGTCGAGGTCGACTTCCAGCCCAACCTCGGCAAGGACAAGGACAAGCTGGCCGAGATCATCGGCAATTACGACGGCCTTGCGATCCGCTCGGCGACCAAGGCCACCGCCAAGATCCTCGAGAAGGCGGCGAAGCTGAAGGTGATCGGCCGCGCCGGCATCGGCGTCGACAATGTCGAGATTCCCGCGGCCACGGCCAAGGGCATCATCGTGATGAACACGCCGTTCGGCAACTCGATCACGACCGCAGAGCACGCCATCACCCTGATGCTGGCGCTGGCCCGCGAGATCCCGCAGGCGGACGCCTCGACCCAGGCCGGCAAGTGGGAGAAGAACCGCTTCATGGGCGTCGAGATCACCGGCAAGGTGCTCGGCGTCGTCGGCTGCGGCAATATCGGTTCCATCGTCGCCGACCGCGCGCTCGGCCTGCGCATGAAGGTGATCGCGTTCGATCCCTTCCTCTCGCCTGAGCGCGCCAAGGACATCGGCGTCGAGAAGGTCGAGCTCGACGACCTCCTGAAGCGCGCCGACTTCATCACGCTGCACACCCCGCTCACCGAGAAGACGAAGAACATCATCGACGCGGCCGCGATCGCCAAGATGAAGAAGGGCGTTCGCCTGATCAATTGCGCCCGCGGCGGCCTGGTCGACGAGCAGGCGGTGGTCGATGCGCTCAATTCCAAGCACATCGCCGGCGCCGCCTTCGACGTGTTCGTCGAGGAGCCCGCGACCAAGAACGTGCTGTTCGGCCATCCCAACGTGATCTGCACGCCACATCTCGGCGCTTCCACCACCGAAGCCCAGGAGAACGTCGCGCTCCAGGTCGCCGAGCAGATGTCGGATTACCTGCTCACCGGCGCGATCTCGAACGCCGTCAACTTCCCCTCGATCACGGCCGAGGAAGCGCCGAAGCTGAAGCCGTTCATCGCGCTTGCCGAGAAGCTCGGCTCTTTCGCCGGCCAGCTCACCGAGACCGGCGTCCTCAAGGTCGAGATCACCTATGAGGGCCATGTCGCCGAGATGAAGATCAAGGCGATCACCTCCGCCGTGCTGTCCGGCCTGCTGCGGCCGATGCTGGGCGAGATCAACGTGGTGTCCGCGCCCGTCATCGCCAAGGAGCGCGGCATGGTGGTGGACGAGATCGTGCGCGCTGCCCAGAGCGACTATGAGAGCCTGATCACCGTCACCGTCACCACCGAGCGGCAGGAGCGGTCGGTCTCGGGCACCGTCTATGCCGACGGCAAGCCGCGCCTCGTCGACATCAAGGGCATCCGTGTCGATGCCGAGTTCGGCAAGTCGATGATCTACGTCACCAACGAGGACAAGCCGGGCTTCATCGGCAAGTTCGCGAGCCTTCTGGGAGATGCCAAGATCAACATCGCCACGTTCCATCTCGGCCGCGTCGCGCCCGGCAGCGATGCCATTGCGCTGGTCGAGGTCGACGGCGCGGTGCCCACGGACCTGCTCGCCAAGGTGCAGGCCCTGCCGCAGGTCAAGCAGGCCAAGGCGCTGACGTTCTGAGGATTGTCATTCCGGGGCGATGCGAAGCATCGAACCCGGAATCTCGAGATCCCGGGTTCGGCTCTTCGAGCCGCCCCGGGATGACGATGATCATATATTCCGACCCGCGGAACAACGCCGCTTCCTTCACCGGGAGGCGGCGTTTTATTTTCCCCGCGACCTCCTGACTTTGTGTACCAATGGCGCTCAGAACGCCTCGTAACCACGCTCCGTTCAAATTCGTTCGACAAGGGAGAAAACACATGCGTGAAGCCGTCATCGTTTCCTATGCGCGCACGGGCCTGGCAAAATCCGGCCGCGGCGGGTTCAACATCACGCCGCCGATGTCGCTCGCAGCCCACGCCATTCACCACGCGGTCGATCGCGCCGGCGTCGAGAAGGACTATGTCGAGGACTGCTATCTCGGCAATTGCGCCCATGGCGCGCCGAATATCGGCCGCCAGGCCGCGCTGCTCGCTGGCCTGCCGAAGACCACCGCCGGCGTCTCGGTGAACCGCTTCTGCTCCTCGGGGCTTCAGACCATCGCGATGGCGGCCAACTCGATCCGCTCGGACGGCGCCGACTGCATCGTCGCCGGCGGCGTCGAGAGCATCTCGATTCCGGGCGGTGCCACGCCGAAGGAATCGATCGACCCGGAGCTGCTCAAGGTCGCGCCCGACATCTTCATGGCCATGATCGACACCGCCGACATCGTCGCCGAGCGCTACAAGCTCAGCCGCGAATATCAGGACGAGTTCTCGCTGGAATCGCAGCGCCGCATGGCCTCGGCGCAGCAGGCGGGCAAGTTCAAGGACGAGATCGTCCCGATGAAGACGAAGATGAAGGTCGTGGACAAGCAGACCAAGGCCGAGTCGATCGTCGATTACGTCGTCGATCGCGACGAATGCAATCGCCCTGACACCACGATGGAAGGATTGGCAAAACTCGAGCCGGTGAAGGGACCCGGCAAGTTCGTCACCGCCGGCAATGCCAGCCAGCTCTCGGACGGCGCCGCCGCCGTGGTGCTGATGGAAGCCAAGGACGCGGAGAAGCGCGGCCTCAAGCCGCTCGGCCGCTTCGTCGCCTGGGCGACCGCCGGCTGCGAGCCCGACGAGATGGGCATCGGCCCGGTGTTCGCGATTCCGAAGCTCTTGAAGCGCACCGGCCTGAAGATCGACGACATCGACCTGTGGGAGCTCAACGAGGCCTTCGCGAGCCAGTGCCTGTATTGCCGCGACAAGCTCGAGATCGATCCCGCCAAGTACAACGTCAACGGCGGCTCGATCGCGATCGGCCATCCCTTCGGCATGACCGGCGCCCGTCTCACCGGCCATTTGCTGCAGGAAGGCGCCCGTCGCAAGGCCAAGTGGGGCGTCGTGACGATGTGCATCGGCGGCGGCCAGGGCGGTGCCGGCCTGTTCGAGATCTACAGCTGAGGCCAGGCGGCAGGAATGCGAAAGGGCACGGCGCGCGCCGTGCCCTTTTGTTATCTGGCCTCAGGCCGGGACGCGACGCTTGGGCGTTGTCGGCGTCGTCGGATTAATGCAGCGCGCCACCGTCTCGAACAGCCAGGCTACACCGGCATCCGCCATCGCAGCTTGCGAGGCGACGACACGCACCGGGTCGGGCGTCCACGGAAACGGCACGGGACGCATCACCAGGTCGAATCGCGCGGCATGGCGTTCGACCAGATGACGCGGCAAGGTCGCAATGAAATCACTCTCGGCGAGCTGCGCCAGCGCCATCATGAAGTTGGGCACGGTGAGCGCCACGCGGCGGGTATGGCCGCGTTCGGCAAGCCGGATGTCGACGATGCCGAGCGCATCCCCGATGGCTGAGACCAGCAGCTGCGGTGCCGCCAGATAGGCCGCGAGCGTGACCTTGCGGGCCATGCGGTGCCCCTTGCGCATGGCGACGACGAAGTCTTCCTCGAACAGCAATCGTTCGGCATAGCGTGACGGCAGCGGGCCGACCGGCAGCACGGCGAGGTCGAGCCGGTGCGAATCGAGCTCCGAGAGCGTGCCCTGCCAGGCCTGGCTCGACGCCTTGCCCTGACGTTGCGGCATCAATTGCAGCAGCCGGATGTCGATCCCCGGTCCTTCCCGGGCGAGAGCCTTGAGAAGTGAGCCGAGAAACACCGCGGCAAGCGCATCCGGTGCGCCGATCGTGAACGAGCGCCTCGCCGTGCTTGCGTCAAACGGTGCGGCTGCCGACACGATCGCGTCGAGGCGCGACAGGAGTTCGGTGACGGGACCGGCAAGCGCGAGCGCACGCTCCGTCGGCTTCACGCCGTTCGGCGTCTTCAGGAACAAGGGATCATGGAAGATGCGCCGCAGCCGCCGCAGTCCGTGGCTCACCGCGGACGGCGTGAGATTGAGCTTGTCCGCCGCGCGCAAGACCTGGCGCTCCTCCAGCACTGTGCTGAACACCACGAGGAGCGTGACGTCGACGCGGGCAAGCTGAGCCGGATTCAGCATGGTCCTGAGATCTTATCACTGGCTTCATGACGGTCAAAGCGGCATCCAGCATCTCGTGCAACCGCATGAACCATCAAGACGGAGCCCTCGCATGAAGAACGATCAAGATGCACGTCGCGCAGCTGCGCCGGCGCCGATGTCCAGGCGTCGCACGCTCGCGGGCATGGCGTGCATGCCGCTCGTCGTCGCCGAGGCGGCCACGGCCGACGACGTCATCGCAAAGCTGCTTGCCCATACGCAGCAGGCGAACGCGGCGCTGATGCGCGGCGACGTCGCGGCGTACCGCCAGATGATCTCCATCACCGACGATTTCGTGCTGATGTCGCCGTTCGGCGGGGTGCCGTCGAAGGCCGCGGAGTACACGCCCGAAAGGTGGGAGCGGATGGGCCGGTTCTTCAGGAATGGCACGCACCGGCAGGAGGTCGTCCAGACCTACGGTTCGCAGGACATGGTCGTTCTGGCGCTGATCGAGCGGGACAGCGTCGAGGTCGGAGGGCTGCCGGCGCAGGAATGGGCGTTGCGCGTGACGCTCGTCTACCGGCGCGTGGGCACCGAGTGGCACCTGGCGCATCGCCATGCCGACCCGCTGGCCAACGGCGTCAGCCTGCAGCAGGCGGCGGCGCTTGCGCGCGGTCTGCCCGCGAGCCAGTGAGCGCCTCAGGCCTGTGCCAGCACTGGCGCGAACACCACCTCGATCAGCGCGCCGGAATGGCCAGCGCTCTTGATGTTGAAGCGGGCGCGGTTGGCTTCGACCAGCGCTTTCGTCAGCGACAGGCTCAGCGCCGAGCTGTCCGCGGCATCGCCGGGCGGCGGGGTGCGGAACGGCTCCATCGCGGCGGCGACCTCCCGCTCGGTGAGGCCGTGGCCGGTGTCGCGGATGCGCAAGGCAATCTCGCCGCGGTCGGTCAGCGCGGTCGAGACGATGACCTGGCCGCCGGCGCTGGCGAGCCGGATCGAGTTCGAGATCAGGTTCATGGTGATCTGCCGCATCGCGCGCGCATCCGCGCTCACCTGCGGCAGGGCATGGGCGAGCGAGGTGCGGATGATGATGCGCTCGCGGTTGGCCTGCGGCTGCATCACCGCGACGCAGGCTTCGACGAGGTCGTTGAGATTGAGGTTGGCGAAGGTGAGATCGAGCTTGCCGGTCTCGATCCGCGACAGCTCTAGGAGGTCGTCGATGATGGCGATGACGCGCTCGCCGGAGGCGCGGATGTCCTTCATGTATTCGCCGTAGCGCTCGTTGCCGAGCGCGCCGAAGCGTTCGGAGATCATCACCTCGGCGAAGCCGATGATGGCGTTGAGCGGCGTGCGGATCTCGTGGCTGATCCGCGCCAGCATGTCGGCCTTGGCACCGGCCGCGCCGTCGACGAGGCGGCGGGCCTGCGTCAGCTCGCTCTCGCCCTTCTTGCTCTGCGAGAGGTCGCGGAACACGGCGAAGAAGTTCGGCCCGTCGGGCCGGGTGCGGCCCATGATCATCGCGAGCGGAATGACGCCGCCCTTCTTCTCGCGTCCGAGCACCTCGCGGCCGTGGTCGAGCAGGCTCGCAATGTCCTGGCTCTTCAAGCTTTCGAGATAGTCGGCGACGATCTGCTGGCTCTCGGGCGCGAACAGCGTCGTCAGGTTCTGCTCGAGCAGCGCTTGCCCGTCATAGCCGAACAGCGCCTCGGCGCTGCGGTTGCAGGCGTGGATGTTGCCTTCGGCATCGAACATGACGATGCCCTCGGCCGTGGTGTCGAGGATCGCGGCGAGATCCTCGGCCTCGGCTTCGCCCGCCGCGGACTCGGGTTCGTAGAAGGACTCGGCGACAACGGTCTCCGCGACCACCGTCTCTGCGATGACGGGCGCCGCCTGCGGCAGCGCGCAGATCAGCGCATGCGCGCTCTCGCCGTCCCAGTCGATCGTGTGAAGATGCGCCTCGGTCGTCGCCAGCGGCGCTTCGCCGTTCGCGACCGTCGCGCTGATGGTGACAGGCGTGCCGCCCTGCGACGTGCTGCTGGCCGCCGACACGCCCGGCTCGACATAGAGCGCATCCAGCCCGCCTTCATGCTCGAGCGCGCCGAGGTCGGCATAGCCCATGCGCGCGAGGAAGGCGGGATTGGCGTAGAGCAGGCGGTCGAGCCGGTAGATCAGGATGCCGGTCGGCAGCAGGTCGAGCAGCGTGCGGTCACGCGCGCTCATCCCGCGCGCCGGCGGCGCAGGCTCGGTCAGCCATTCGGCCGCGGCTTGCGGCGCCTCCGGCTCCGGTGGTTCGGCTGCGATCTCCGCCGCCGGATCGACCGCGTCAGTCGCGATGGTCTCGCGATCGCGTTCGAGCCGTTCGGACAATTGCCGCGCCAGCTCGTTGAACGCGCTGTTCTCGACCGGCGTCAGCGTCGGGGAGCGCGTGTCGCCGGGCGAGCGGAACGGCACGACATTGGGGGGCGTTTCCACGGGCGTTTCCAGATCGGTTGGGTGTGAATTCGCGTCGGCTGTGGCGGCTACCGGTTCAGGCTCGGGTGTCGGCTCGGGCTCGGGCGGCTCGATCGGCGGAGGCGCTGCCGTTGCTTCCGGCTTCTCTTCAGGCTCGATTTCGGGCCTGGCCTCCGGCTCCGGATCGGGCTCGGCGGCGTCAGCGGAGAGGTCCTGCTGCGCCGGCGGCGCGGCGCGCAGCTGGAAGCGTCGCAGCGCCTCGAGCCGGTTGAGGCCGTCGAGATCGCGGCAGACGCCAAATCCCCTGAAGCCCGCGAAGTTGCGCATCCCATCGTAGACCGGCAGGCCCGCGAGCTCGACCGGGAGACGCTCGCCGCTGTCGGCCGGCCAGTTCACGGTGATGCCGGCCCAGGTGTCGTGGCTCGCAAGCGCCTGTTCGACACGCCCATCGGGATCGAGCGCGAAGTCGGCTGCGATCTCGCGCCAGGGCCGGCCGAAGCCGGCGGCCGTGTGCGGGCCGATCAGGCGGATGAATTCGTCGGAGAGAAGCACAAAGCGGCCCTCTGCATCCATCTGCCAGAGGAAGCGCAACGGATGCTGACGCGGTGCGGGCGGCTGTTGCTGGCCCGAGGATTCCTGGCCCGACTCCGGCTCGACCATGGCTTCAGTGATCGGCGCAACCTGCGGCGACACAATGGCTTCCAGCGGGTTTTCAACCGGAGTGTTTTCAGCGGCAGTCTTGGACGCGGCAGTTTCGGACGCGGCCGCTGCAGCCGTTTCGGCCGGCTCGGCGAAGGCGTCGAACAGCGCGAACGCGGACGGCGCCACGTTCGACGGCGCAGGCTGAGCGTCCTCGCGCTCCGCGGCCGGAGTCTCGACGGGGGTGGTCCTGGGCGCGGCCTCGCGCGCCGCCGCTGTGTCGACGGCCGGCTCGATCAGCGCGACCAGGCCGATATCGGCCCCCGCGCCGACCCGTTGCAGCACCATCTGGCCGATGCCGATCGGCGTCGCGGCGCGGCCGGTGGCCAGCGCATCGCTGCGTGCCCGGTCGAGACCGGCCTCGAACAGATCGCGGAAGCCGAGCAGGGAGCGGGCGGCCTCGCTGGCGCCGACGAACAATCCGTCCGGCGCGAAAGCGGCCATCGGCACCTTGGCGCCCGCGACCAGGCGAGACAGCCGCTCGACCAGCGGCATCGGGCGCGAGGTGGGATCCATGGCGATGACGAGCACGGCAGATCTTTCAGAGAGATGGCCGCCACCGGCGAAGTCGAGCCGCGCGCAGGCGCAGGTCATCAGCGCGCCGAGCCGGGCGCCGAAGCCGCGCAGCCGCTCGAGCCGCACGGTGCCGTTCGCCGGCAATCGACCCGCGAGCCGGGCCACCTGGCGGCGGTGGCTGTCCGCCGGACCGAACACTTTGTCCGCGAGGCCGGCGCTGTTCGCCGCGCCGAACAGGCTGGCGCCGACCGGATTGGCCCACAGCACGCGCGCGCCGTCGACCGACCACAGCCAGGTCGCCAGCGGCGAGGTCGCATGCACGGCCAGCCGCGGATCGCCCACACCTCGCAACTGGAAATCCGAACGCGTCATAAGGCCGGCTGTCGCTCACGCATCAGGTGTGGCGGCTACCGGAATGGCAGCCTTAAGAAAGAGTTATCGCCCGAGAGGGGCGGGCAGGTCCACGGCCGCAAGCCCGGAAGGGCCCCCCAAGCGGCGATAACCTTAATGGTGCCAACCCCGCAAGCCGCAGCGATGCTGCATCCAAGGGATTCGCGGGGCGAGGCGGGCCAGGCCGGCCTGACGAGCTAGACTCGCTGAGAGCCCCGACAAAGGCGCGCTCCCTCCCCCGCTTGCGGGGGAGGGTTGGGGAGAGGGTGTCTCGACAACGAAGACTCTCCCAGAGGAAAATGCCCTCACCCGGATCGCTTGCGCGATCCGACCTCTTCCGCAAGCGGGAGAGGTGAAGATCCATTTTGCCAGCGCACCCGACTACCTCAACCCCCGGTTCCCCTGATCCGGAACCTCGCCCTCCCCGAGATTAAATTTCGCAGCGCACCCTCGTGGCGCGTTGCGATGCACAATGTTGACATGATAGGCAGTCATAGTGCTGGACGCCGGGCGAGCCATCTCATTCGCTTCGTGTTTTCCAGTCGTCGTACCCGCTGAATGCGAGGGCCCATGGTCGGGGCCGGCGGGCGCGCCAGAAGGCTCACTCGATTTTTTCATTAGCGTGAGGGACAACCATGACAGGTGCGACTGATCCGTTTTCTGCCTCGATCATCCCGTTCGAGGTTCCCGAGCAGATGCGTGCGTTCGCCGAGAAGGGCGTATCGCAGGCCCGCGAAAGCTACGCCAAGTTCAAGGACGCCGCCGAGACCCACAACGGCACCGTCGAGGCCGTCTTCACCTGCGCCAGCAAGGGCGCGAGCGAATACACCGCCAAGCTGTTCGAGTTCATGAAGGCCAATTCCAGCGCCCAGCTCGACTTCGCCCAGCAGCTGTTCGGCGCCAAGTCGCCGTCGGAAGCGCTGGAGCTGTGGACCGGCCATACCCGCAAGCAGCTCGAGACCTACCAGTCCCAGGCCAAGGAGCTGGTCGAGCTCACCCAGCGCGTCGCCGCCGAGACCGCCGAGCCGATCAAGGCCAGCGCCTCCAAGTACTATCCGTCCGCCGCCTGAGCGGCGAGGCCGGTTTGACCGGCATGATCCGGAAAAGTGTGTAGCGGTTTTCCGATCAGATCATGCCAAACAATAGAAACCCGGGCCGAAAGGCCCGGTTTTTTTTTTCTTGCCTCTCCCGCGTGCGTGCGGGAGAGGCCGGCGCTGGGCGATGCGAAGCATCGTCAAGCGACGGGTGAGGGCTCTCGCCCCACGGGGAGTCTCCCGGCAGCCGGGAGAGACACCCTCATCGCTGCCATCAAGCCCGATTTCATCGCACCGGCGGTGATTTCCGCCGGTTTTTCGTCCCTCTGCGGCCTTGCCAAAAACCCCCGTTGCACCTAGTTTCCGCCCCGTCCAGCCCCCTCGGCACCAGCCCTCTGGAAGGGCGTCCCGAGCCGCGGCTCGCCAGGATGCAGTTGTAGCTCAGTTGGTTAGAGCGCCTGTCTGTGGAACAGGAGGTCGGTGGTTCGAGCCCACCCAACTGTACCAGCGATGGTAGGGCTTAGATTAACCCGGCTCTTCGTCTGGTACATCAATGGCGGCCCAAATAGTCCCGAACCCGAAGCCGACTACAAGACCAATCGGGTAAAAAAAACGGCATGCGGATCAGCCGCATCGTAGCGTAGCAACGCAAGCGCGCCCGCACCGGTTAGCACAGCGACGGACGCTGTCATTGCCTGACGAGTCCAATCGTCTGCCTCTTGCGCGTAGAAACCAACCAGCATTCCAATCAACAAGCCGAGGAACGTACCACCCACAGCGGGAAGCAAGTTCTTGTTGACTAGGGCAGTGACGAAGCCGCATAGCCCAATCAAAATAAGTAAGCCGCCGAAGGCAATTGTGCGCCAGGTCGTCTCGATCCCTTCCTTTTTTGGTATTGTTTTCTTGGTCATGTTGCCCCCATTTCCGATGTTTCAGCAGCGAACGCGGTTTAGCCTCCAGCTTCAAGATCACTTATTGCGTCATTAAGCTCTTGAGCTGTTCGCCGGCACGCACCGCGCAATATATCGAGTGCTAAGATATACTTGCCAACGTACTTGTCGTTGCGAGCGCCAAGTCTCGTAGCCTGATAGTTCTCTGGCAATTGCGGTGACAGTGCATAAAGCTTCAAGGGTGAGCACATTGTCCCGGCACGCCACGAGGCGACCTACCCGCCGGCCGCACGCCCCTACCGCCGCGCTGACACCAGCAGCATCATCGGCCGTTCCAGCTCCTCCTTCAGTGCCGGGTTCTCCCTGATTTGCTGCACCGACGGCGCGAACTCGTCGACGGCCTCGATGACAAATCCGGCCCGGATCAGCACGTTCAGTGTCGTTGCGATCGTGCGGTGATACTTCACCACGTCTTTCGCTAACCAATTGGTGCGGCGCTCGCCCTCGATCGCATAGCGATTGACCGGCCATGTCTTTCGCCCATCCTCGTCCTCGATCCAGCGGGGATGAGTGGCGGCCATGAAAACCGGATGCTCGATCGAGAAGACGAAATGGCTGCCCGCCGTGAGCGAGCGATGGATCATGCGAGCGAGCCGGTCGAAGTCGCTGATGTAGTGGAACGTCAGCGAGCTGAAGGCGAAATCGAAGGCCGCTTCTGAAAGGGCGATCGTCTCGAGGTCCGCGAGTCGATAGTCGATTGCAGGATCGGCTGTAGTCTGCCGTGCCCGCGCGATCATGCTCTCGGAGAGGTCGACGCCCAGGACCGCTTTGGCGCCATTCTCGCGCAGCCAACGTGAAACCCAGCCGAAGCCGCAGCCGAGATCGACGGCTCGTTTGCCGGCCATTTCGGGAAACATGGCGCACAGCGCCGGCCATTCGGGTGCGCCGGCAAGGCCGTGCACCTGCCGAGGAAGTCGGCTGTAACCTGAAAAGAAATCCGGATTGTCGTAGATGTTCTGTGCCATGACGTACTCCGTCGGGGTGAGGCGGATGCGCGCGGCTGAATTACCTCACCCTCGCATCAGCGTCACCACCGGTAACGTCACCGCCGCCAGCAGCGTGCCCAACGCCACTGCGCCAGACACCGGGTCCACCGCCGCTGATACTGCACCGCGCAGATGTACGCGTTCGCGCCGGTCGGCATCACCGCGAGCAGCACGATGATGCCGCTGCCATTGGGGGCAAATCTAGCGGGCTTCGCGCGTCAGAGATCATCGCGAGGACCAACGAACTTGATCAAGGGACCAATGTCATCCCGGTCGGCGGCCTTGAGAGCTGCGATATAGGCGGCGCGCCGCTCATTCATCCTTTGAAGATCATGTCCGCCTGTCCAGTCGATTGGCTTTGCATTGTAGACGCGGTCGAGGACCGAATCCGCCATGATGCGGGCGTGCCTACCGTTGCCGTTAGGAAAGGGATGAATCCTAACAAGGCATGGTGCAGGCGAATTGCAGCTTCGGAAGGCAGGTAGGTTTTGTTGTCAGCCCAATACTGCAAGGTGGCCATGCGCCGCTACGCCCCCAGCCCAATGATCCGCCGCGCCATCCGCCCATTGGCATAGTCGATCATCTTGCCGTCCAGCGTCACCGCGCCCTGGCCTTGCGCCTCAGCCGCCTCCATCGCCTCAACCACCCGCCGCGCCTGGGCCAGCTCGCCGGCCGACGGATTACGGTGACAGTGCAATAAACTTTACGAAGTCGTCCTCACGCAATCATCATCTTGACCTGCGCCGTATCCGCAAACTCGATCAGCTCGACGATCTTGCCGTCCTGAAGCTTGAACAGGTCCAGGATCTCGGTGCTGGAAACTTTTCCGGTCGGGCGATATCGAACATCGACACGGGAATGGATGGCGACACGATCTCCGTCAACCAGCTCAGCTAGGATCTCGCGGCCTTCGAAGCCGAAGTCTTCAATGAATTTGCTGAAGGCACCACGCAGGCTTGCGTGTCCCTCCACGCTTCCCGTCAATTCGAGTGCCGTCTTGTCGCCCATTAGGGCGAACTGACCCTTGGGGTGAAAAGCGGCTACCAGCCCCTCGGCGTCATCGTTGTCGCGTGCGGCATAGGCGCGCCGGACCACTGCGAGCATCTCTTCGCGTTGTGCCATGTTACCTCCCTGAACGTATCAGGAGAGACTAGCGACCTTTGCGTGCAAAGGCAAAATCATCTGGAGGTGGCACGGGACCCGGGCGCGTCGGAGCAGAGAGTGCGTTTTCGTTCCCGGCTCCCCGGTAGAAAACGGCGAGATGTCCCGGCGAACCTTTCATGACCCCAGGTGTTTGTAGCTGCAGCAGGACTGACAACGCTGAGGGAGCTGAGCTATGAACGGTATTATCTATATCATCGGGCTGGTCGTCGTGATTGGTGCAGTGCTCTCGTTCCTGGGCCTGCGCTGATTGTTGATGGGGCGCGGCGAGGCCGTGAGGCGTCGCCGGCCAAAGATTTACGCGTTCACGCCGGCGGCATCGCCGCGAACAGCAGATGACGCCGGCTGCCACCGACGGCGGGTTCAGCAGTCGGACCAGCATGAACGCTGCGGCCGGCTTCGCCTCCAGCTTCAGCGCGCACTTCACCAGGATGCTCAGGCTCGCCCTTCACGGCGAAGCGATGGCTGGTTGATGCCAAGGCAGTGCGGCTCGACGCGGGGCCTATCCGCCGTTTCTCAAAGCCGGCTTTGTCCGCCACCACCGTAGCTCCTTCGTTGGCAATGCGCTATCGGTAGCGAGCCAGTGTGATGGACAAGCAAGCAGGCGGAAAAGATCGTGAGTTTTTTCGAGCGTCTCAAGGCCGCCGCGTCCACTGAGTGGCGGGCCTATACGGAGCATCCCTTCACGAACGGATTGGCGGACGGCTCGCTCCCTGAAGCTGCGTTTCGTCACTACCTCGTTCAGGACTATCTGTTCCTCATCGAGTTTGCTCGCGCCTACGCGCTCGCGGTCTACAAGTCGCCCAGGCTTGCCGACATGCGTGAAGCCGCGGCCGGCCTGTCGGCCATCCTCGATGTCGAGATGAACCTGCATGTGAAGCTCTGTGGCGAATGGGGCCTGTCCCCGGACGACCTTGAACAAGCCCCTCCGGCGGCCGAGATGCTGGCCTATACGCGCTACGTGTTGGACGCGGGAATGCGCGGCGATCTGCTGGCGCTCAAAGTGGCGCTTGCGCCTTGCGTGATCGGCTACGCGGAGATCGCAACGCGGCTCGCCTCGCGCCCCTCTGCCGACGCGGTGAGCAACGCCTATCGCGTCTGGATCGAAGAATATGCCGGCGCGCCATACCAGGAAGTCGCTGCCAAGGCGCAGGCGCATATGGAGAATCTCGCCGATCGCTACGCCACTCCGGCGCGCGAGGCCGAGCTGATTGCGATCTTCAAGGAAGCCACCCACCTGGAGGCAGACTTCTGGGAGATGGCCTGGCGCGCCGGCCAGGTTGTTGCATAGCGGTGTCGGCAATCGAAAGGCCGCCTACTTCCCTCCTGCCACCACCCACACCACCACGGGCAACGTGACCGCCGCCAGCAGGGTCCCCAGCGCCACCGCGCCTGACACCGGGTTGACCAGCCGCTGATACTGTACCGCGAAGATGTATGCGTTCGCGCCGGTCGGCATCGCCGCGAACAGCACGATGACGCCAGCCGCCACCGGCGGCAGGTCGAGCAGTCTGGCCAGCACGAACGCGGCGGCCGGCATGGCTGCGAGCTTCAGCGCGCACATCACGAGGATGCTCAGCTTCTCGCCCTTCACCTCGAACCGAAACAGATTTATTCCGAGCGCGATCAGCGCCGTCGGCGAGCCCGCTTGCGCCAGCAGCTCGATGGTGCGGTCGACGACCGGGGTGAGGCCGAGTCGGGTAAGGCGCCAGATCACGCCGAAGCCGATCGCCAGCATCAGCGGGTTGCGGGCGAGGTCGGCGAGCACGGGGCGGATCACCGAGATCGGCGAGCCGGTGCGCTTCTGGTTGACCAGCTCCATCTGCAGGATGCCGCAGAGCCAGAGCAGCGGCGTGTTCACCGACAGGATCAGCGCCATCGGGCCTGCCGCCTCGTTTCCCAGCGCGGAGAGCACGAGGGGGATGCCGAGCATCACGATGTTGCCGTAGACCGAGCCGATCGCGAACACGACGCCGTCCTCGCGGCTGCCGCGCGGGGTACGCAGCAGCGCCGAAATGGCCATCGCCGCGATCCAGGTCAGCGCGAGCGCGCCGTAATAGGCGCCCCACATCCGGTAGGGGCTGACATCGGGGAATTCCGAGACGACGATGGTGCGGAACAGAAGCGCGGGGATCGCGATGCTGAAGGCGAATTCCGAGATGCCCTTGTGCGCGCCCTCCGAGACGAAGCGAAACAGCACAGCGGCGTAGCCGGCGGCGATCAGCGCGAACACCGGCGCGACGATCAGCAAGGTCGCCATGCGCGCTTAAGACCCCAGCTGGATAATCCGCCGCGCCATCCGCACATTGGCATAGTCGATCATCTTGCCGTCCAGCGTCACCGCGCCCTGGCCTTGCGCCTCAGCCGTCTCCATCGCCTCAACCACCCGCCGCGCCTGGGCCAGCTCGTCATCCGACGGCGTGAACGCGCGCAGCGTCGGCTCGATCTGGTCGGGATGGATGACCTGCTTGCCGTCAAAGCCCATCGCGGCGGCCTTTTGCGCGCTGGCCTCGGTCAGCCTGGCGTCGCGGAACGCGCCGCAGGGGCCGTCGATGGCGCGCAGGCCGAAGGCGCGCGCGGCGACAAGGAGGCGCATCATGGGATAGGCGAACAGGTCGAGCGGCGCGGCGGCGTAGCCGCTTTGCGCCGATCCGACGTGGCGGTAGCCGTCCGGCGAGATGCCGACATCGGAGGTGCGGGCGCCGAGCGAGGCCGCGAAGTCGCCGACGCCGAGATGCAGCGCGGCCACGCTCGCGTGCGCGGCGGCGAGCGTGTCGACATTGACGAGGCCGAGCGCCGTCTCGATCAGCAGTTCGAGCACCACCGACGAAGCGCGATCCGGCGCGGCCGCGCGCAGCTGGTCGGCGATGGCGACGATGTCGCCGGCGCGCTCCGCCTTCGGCACGATCACCGCATCCAGCCGCGGCAGCGCCGCCAGCGCGCGGATCTCCTCTCCGATGAACGGGCTGTCGACGGCGTTGAGCCTGACCGCGACGCGCTTGTTGCCCCAGTCGAGCGATGACAGCGCGCGGACGGCTTCCTCCAGCGCAAGACCTTTTTCGGATGGCGGCACCGCGTCTTCGAGATCCATGAACACGGCATCCGCGCTTGAAGCCGCTGCCTTGGCGACGAGGCGGGCGCGATGCGCAGGAACAGCCAGATAGGCCCGGCTCGGCCGCTGCGAGGCCATCTCAATGCTCCCCGCTGATGCCGAGTTCGCGGAGGATGGCGTCGTTGTGCTCGCCCACGTCAGGTACCGGGTCCATCCGCGGCGTCACGCCGGGAATGGTGAGCGCCGGCAGGAAGCTCATCACCGGCCCGCTCGGCGATCCCACGCTCTGCACCCGCGCGCGTGCGTGGAGCTGCTCATGCTTCAGGAAGGCCTCGACCGAGTTCAGATGCGCATTGGCGATCGCGGCTTCGTCCAGCAGCCGCAGCACCTCTTCGCTGGTCATGGATGCAAAGCGCTGCTCGATATGCGCCTGCAGCTCGTCGCGGTTCTGCATACGCAGCGGATTGGTGCGGAAGCGCAGGTCGTCGGCAAGTGCGGCATCGCCGAGCACGATGCGGCACAGCGACCGCCATTCCCGGTCGTTCTGGATGCCGAAGAAGATCGTGTTGCCGTCACCGACGCGGAACGGTCCGTACGGCGCGATCGTCGCATGCTTCGCGCCGGTGCGCGGCAGCGGCCGGCCCGTGCTCTCGGTGTAGAAGGCGGGATAGCTCATCCAGTCCGTGATGGAATCGAACAGCGAGGCCTGGAACGCCGTGCCCTTGCCGGTCCGCTCGCGCCGATACAGCGCCATCAGCACGCCGCTCAGGATGTACATGCCGGTGGCGATGTCGACCACGGAGAGCCCCACCTTGGCAGGCTCCGCCTCGGTGCCGTTGATGGCGAGCACGCCGGCCTCACACTGCACCAGGAGATCATAGGCCTTCTTGTCGCTGTAGGGGCCGCCGGTGCCATAGCCCGAGACGTCGCAGGCGATGAGGCGCGGAAATTTCCGCACGAGCGATGCCGCATCGAGGCCGAGCCGCTCCGCCGCGCCGGGCGCGAGGTTCTGGATGAACACATCCGCCCGCGGCAGCAGGGCGTCGAGCACCTTGCGCCCCTCGGGGCTCTTGATGTCGATGGCAAGGCTTTCCTTGGAGCGGTTGGTCCAGACGAACTGGCTCGACATGCCGTTCATGACATGATCGTAGTCCCGGCAGAAATCGCCGCTTCCGGGCCGCTCGATCTTGATGATGCGCGCGCCCCAATCCGCCAGATGCCGGCTGGCCAGCGGCGCCGCGATCGCCTGCTCAAGCGAGACCACCGTCACCCCCGCGAGCGGAAGTTCCGCCTCATTCCCATCCATGCGCTCGCCTCCACTTCCAACGCTTTCTATCAGCGCAGGAGACAGGCCGACCACCCCACGCGCATCTTTTTTGATGATGCCATCATGCCCCTGTTTTGCCCGACAAGTCAAATTTGACTTCGTGAAATCCTAAGAATGGAAATGCCGAGGGATTGCCGTCCCTTGGCTACTGTGCATGGGGTTGTTTTCGGAGTTTTGTGTTGGAGGCCCGGAAACTCCGGCGCCAGTCCACCGCGACACAGTGGTCGTCATGCCGGGACAAGCCCGGCCATGACGTCGTGGCGAGTTCCGTGTCTCAATCGCTTTCTGGATGACTGCGGGTCGGTCCAGTGCGCAATTGCGCACAAGGCCGGACGACGACGGTAAGGAAGACTGCCCGTCGCCCCTGTTGCCGAGACCGCACACGTCCCGGCTTTCGCATCTGCCCTCGTTGCCAACGCACCGCCGTTCACCCACTATTCCCAGGGACTCATGACGTGGGGACATCGATGCCGGCATTTCGCTTGAACAAGTCATTGGCCGCCGCAACGCTCGGCCTTGCCCTGGCCGTCCTGGCTCTGCCGCGCGCCGGCTTCGCCTACACCCAGGAGGAGCAGCAGGCCTGCTCGCCGGATGCGATGCGGCTGTGCAGCGAGTTCGTTCCGAACGTCGATGCCATCACCGCCTGCATGATCAAGAAGAAGGCGCAGCTCTCGCCGCAATGCCGGGTGTTCTTCCGCCCGGAGCCGGGCGAGGTCCGCGCCGGCAAGCCGACCAATACCACCAAGACGAGCGCCAAGCCGGCGAAGGCGACCAAGAAGAAAAAGGCCGAGTCATTTTGAGCCGGGGCGGAGCGCCCCTTGCTTGAAACCTGCGCCATGACCGACATCGGCTCTGCGCCAGCCTCCGGACTCGTTTTGTTCGCGCGACGCTGCGCAGGCTTGCTGTAATTACGGCCGGTGCGCGACGGGAAAGAGTCGCCCGCAGGTTTGCGCGGCAAGGTTGCGTCGTCCCGTCTGTTGCTCAAAAAACGCACAAATGTCCGCGCAAGCGGTGTTTCGCAGGGAGCTGCGTCTTTCTCCTGCGATGCAGTGTGACTCAAAAGCCAACACGCCTTGTTATTTCGTGGCCGTAACGCAACCCCTGATAAATTTTTCTTTCCCGAATCAGCGCGCTGATTCATTTTCGCGGCCTGGGGTCAATTGGAGGCGGAAGGTATGAACGTTATTGTTTTTGCATCGCGCAAGGGCGGCTCGGGCAAGAGTACCCTGGCTGCACATCTCGCCGCGCAGATCAAGGCGAGCAAGCAGGTCATGCTCGTGGACGCGGATCCGCAGGGCTCGCTCACGCTGTGGCACAAGCTGCGCGGCACCAACGAGCCGCCGATCAAGGCTGCCGTGAACTCCGTCAGCGGCATCGTCTCCGCTGCCAAGCGCGACGGCTATGAATGGGTGTTGATCGACACGCCGCCGAACCTGTCGGCCGTCGTCGACGACGCGATCAAGAACGCCACCATGGTGGTGATCCCCGCCCGTCCCGGCGTGTTCGACGTCAACGCGGTGCAGGAAACGATCCAGATGTGCCGCGCCGCGCGCAAGCCCTACGCCGTCGTGCTCAACGGTGCGCCGGCCAAGCGCGACGAATCCGAAAGCCCGATCGTCACCATCGCCCGCGAAGCGCTGGCGAAATTCCGTGCTCCGGTCTGGGGTGGCCAGATCACCAATCGTTCGGACCTGCTGATGGCGCTGAGCCACGGCGAAGGTGCGCGCGAGTATCAGGCCGAGAGCCGGGCAGCCCAGGAGATTGCAAGGCTGTGGGCGGCGATCGAGCGTTCGGTCAAGGCTATTCGCGGCACGGCGTCGGCGTCCGGCGCAATGCACAAGCAGGCGGCTTAATTTTCATTGTTCATTCCCCGGACGACGAACGCGCGGACAAGCCGCGCGTTTTGCGTTTCTGCCTGGCCCGTCATTTGCGGGATGGCGCACGCGCCAGACCCGGAATCCCGAGCTTGCGTTGTTCGGGAACTTGTTTGGGCTACGCCACCAGCAGCATGTAGAACACGATGACCGGCGACAAGGTCAGGATCACCGACCAGATGCCGACGGCCCAGAGAATGTCCTCGGTGGTAAAGGCCTGCTGCCCGGCGTCGTAATGCGACGCCAGTTCATTATGATTATTCACAAACGCCTCCGCGATTTCTTCGCTTATGGGCGTCAAGTGTTAGCGGGGATGTTTTAAGATCCGGATCGCAGCTGCCAGTGCATTTTGAGCACAGGTGCTACCACGGATTAACCATCCCGCGCTCGCTTTGCGTCAGCCGACCAGCCAGAGCCGAAACAGCAGCACCGGCATCAGGCCGAGCATCACCGCCCAGAACCCGAACGACGACACCACCAGAATTCCCTGCACGAGATCGGCGGGCGCGAATTGCCGCGCGGCCGTAGGCCGTATGCGATGTCCCATGGTCATTCCCCCTCTGTAGGTGCCGAAGGATAGGCGCGACTGTGTAAACGAGCCGTGGATGCGCCATGCGGCGACAGCGAAGGCCGTTGAAAGGACGTTAACCACGGGGCGGGGCTCTTACCTCCCTGGAGGGACCCTCCAGGGGAGGGTAAGCGAAGCGCTACGCCGCGACCTTCGTCCGTCGCTCGATCTCGCGATCGATCGCTGCCGCGAGCTCGCTGCTCACCTCCACCATCGGCAGGCGCAATTCGGGGCTGTCGATCAGGCCGCTGCGCCACAGCCAGTACTTCGCCGGCGCGGGGCTCGGCTCGGCGAACAGCAGGCGGGTCAGCTCGGCGACCTCGTGCCAGCGCGCCAGCGCCGCATCGTGGTTGCCGCGCTTCAGCTCGGCATGGACGGCTGCGAACGTCGCGGTCTCGACATGAGCCGACAGCACGATGCCGCCGTCGGCGCCGTCGCAGAGCGCCTCGAAATAATTGGCATCCTCGCCGGTGAGCACGCGAAATGCCTTTGGCCTGTCGCGCAGCAGCGCGATCGACTGCTCGCGGCTCGCGCCGCAATCCTTCAGGCCGACGATGTTCCTGTGCTCGGCAAGCCGCAGCAGCGTCTGGTTGGTGATGTTGACGGAGGTGCGATAGGGGATGTTGTAGAGCGCGAGCGGCCATGCCGCGTGATCGGCGAGCGCTTCGAAATGCGCCAGCAAGCCGCGCTGCGACGGCCGCACATAATAGGGGCTGGCGATCAGGTAGCCGTCGATCGGCCAGTCCGCGGTCTCGTCGAGGCGCTCCTTCAGCCGCGAGGTGTCCGCGCCCGAGAGTCCGAGGCAGATCGGCACGATGCGGCCGCTGGCCGCCATCTCGTCGCGCACCACGGCGACGAGACGTTCGAGCTCTGGCTCGCGCAGCGTCATGCCTTCGCCCGAGGTCGCGCCGAGGATGAAGCCGTCGACGGCGCCCGCGCCGTAGTGCCGCGTCAGCCGCCGCAGCGATCTCTCATCCAGCGCGCCGCCGTGAAACGGCGTCACCAGCGGCAGCCACAGTCCGTGCAAGTGATCTTCAAGTCCGGTCATGTTCCATCTCCTTCTCGGGAAACCTGAGACGGAGGGCACATGAAAAAACCCCGTCCAGGCGGGCGGGGATTTCGGGATCTGCAGCGATGACGATATCAGCCTAGTGCGCGCAAAAAACCGAGGTCCCCGGATGGGGACCTTTTTTCGAGATTGCTGCGCACGACTTCGTGATCATCCGCAAATGATGCGGGGTATGCCTGGAACTGTCAATACACGCGGAGGGCGAAGGCTGCATGCGACAGAAAAAAAGCCGGACCCGAAGGGCCCGGCTTAGGTATTGGCCACGTGAGGCCGACACAATCACCTTCCAAGAGGGATTACTGAACTCCCGCGCCACTGGAGGAGGGGGACAAATGCGCAACGCGAAGGCTCAGCGTGCAAACATTATGGGCTTGCCGAGTGCCGCGCAGCAACAGCCGAGGTCGCATGTCAGTCATGCGGAAATTAGGACGGCCAGCGCTGCGCCTTGCTCACCACGAAGTCGCGGAACACCTGCACGCGGGCGACGGTCTTCAACTCCTCGGGATAGACGAAGTAGGTGTCGAGCTGGATCGAGTCCGACTCGCCGAACAGCTGCACGAGTTTGTTCTGCTCCTCGACGAGATAGTCCGGCAGCGCGGCGATGCCGAGGCCCTGCTGGCAGGCGCGCACGAGACCGAGGATGTTGTTGACCTTGAAATAGGCTTCGCGCGGGCCGGAGCCGTTGCGCCCGGCTTCGATCAGCCAATTGCGGTTCTGAAGATGCGGCGCGAAGCTGCCGTCGCTGAGCGTGATGATGCGGTGGGAGTCGAGCTCCTCCAGCGTGCGCGGCGTGCCGAAGCGCTTGATGTATTCCGGCGAGCAATAGGCGTGGAAGCCCATCGCGAACAGCTTGCGCTGGATCAGGTCCGGCTGGGTCGGCTTGCGCGTGCGGATCGCGACATCGGCCTCGCGCATCGACAGATCGAGCTCCTCGTCGGTAACGATCAGCGAGATGCGGATCTCCGGATAGAGCGCAGTGAACTCGCCGAGCCGCGGGATCAGCCAGTTGATGCCGACGCCGGGCGTGGTGGTGATCTTGAGGTCGCCGCTGGGCCGCTCGCGGCTGTCGGTCAGCTTGGCGCGAGCCGCCTGCAGCTGCATGAACACGTCATGCGCGGTGCGGAAGAGCAGGTCGCCCTGCTCGGTGAGGATCAGGCCGCGGGCGTGGCGGTGGAACAGCGAGACTGAAAGCTCCTGCTCCAGCGCGGAGACCTGGCGCGACACCGCCGATTGCGACAGGCCGAGCTGCTCGCCCGCATGCGTGAAGCTGCCCGCTTCCGCCGCCGCGTGAAACACCTTCAGCTTGTCCCAATCCATATCCGTAAATCCGTCGCGTGTTCGAGGCATGATGTTATTCCGCTGCCGCGCGCTCGCTGGCGCGAAGGGCCAAGAAACGTTCGGCTTCGAGTGCGGCCATGCAGCCGAGGCCGGCGGCCGTCACGGCCTGGCGATAGGTTTCGTCGGCCACGTCGCCGGCGGCGAACAGGCCGGGCACCGAGGTGGCGGTCGAGTTCGGGGCGACCTCGACATAGCCCGACGGTTTCAGCTTGACCTGGTCCTTGACGAGCTCGGTGGCGGGTGCGTGGCCGATGGCGATGAAGACGCCGTCAGTCTTCACGTCCGTGAGCGCGCCGGTCTTGACGTTCTTGAGCCGGACATGGGTGACCTTGTTCGGGGTCTCGGTGCCGCAGATCTCGTCGACGGCCGAGTCCCAGATCACCTTGATCTTCGGGTGCTTGAACAGGCGTTCCTGCAGGATGCGCTCGGCGCGGAAGTGATCGCGACGATGCACGATGGTGACCTGCGAGGCATGATTGGTGAGGTACAGGGCTTCCTCGACCGCGGTGTTGCCGCCGCCGACCACGATCACGTCCTTGCCCCGGTAGAAGAAGCCGTCGCAGGTGGCGCAGGCCGATACGCCGCCGCCCTGGAACTTGGCTTCGGACGCCAGCCCGAGCCAGCGCGCCTGCGCGCCCGTGGCGAGGATCACGGTGTCGGCGAGATAGACGTCGCCGCTGTCGCAGGTGAGGCGGAAGGGCCGCTGCGCAGTCTCTAATCTGGTGACCAGGTCGGTGACGATCCTGGTGCCGACATGGACCGCCTGCTTCTCCATCTGCTCCATCAGCCAGGGGCCCTGGATCACGTCGGCGAAGCCCGGATAGTTCTCGACGTCGGTGGTGATGGTGAGCTGGCCGCCGGGCTGGATACCCTGGATCAGAATCGGCTCGAGCATCGCGCGCGCGGCATAGATCGCCGCCGTGTAGCCAGCAGGGCCAGAGCCGATAATGACGACCTTTGCATGTACAGGAGCGGACATTTCGATGGAGGCCTTTCACGGGGGATCTGCAGCGCGAGCGCGGAACGTGCCGGGAGGTCTCGCGGAGGCGCTGAAATATCAGAGCTAATCTAAGCCTTCTGGTGAGCTATGCAAGAATTGCATTCCCTCTCGGCGGATTTTTCCAACAGGGAACAAAAGTCGATTGCGCTGCGCGCGCAACAAAATTGCGCTGGCGGTGCGGACTGGGCTATGACGATTTCGAGAAACCATCCACTACCGCTGCAAAGGGCAGGAGTTCCAATCACGTGTCGCGGAACCTAGACGAGATCGACCTGAAAATTCTCGCCGAGATTCAGGCCGACGGTCGAATCACGAATGTCGAGCTGGCCAAGCGCGTCGGCATCTCTCCGCCCCCCTGCCTGCGCCGGGTCCGGGCGCTGGAGGAGGAGGGCTACATCCACGGCTACCGGGGCCTGCTCGACGCCCGCAAGCTCGGCTTCGACGTCACCGTGTTCGCGGCCGTGCACCTGTCCAGCCAGGCCGAGGCGGATTTGCGTGCTTTCGAGGAATTCGTCCGCGCCGAGCCCTTGGTGCGGGAATGCTGGATGCTGTCGGGCGAGGTCGATTTCATCCTCAAATGCGTCGCCCCTGACATGGCGACCTTCCAGGATTTCGTCACGCACCTGACTGCCGCGCCACATGTCCGCAACGTGCGGACCTCGCTGGTGCTGCATAATTCGAAGTACGAGGCGGCCGTGCCGCTCGATGTGAAGGGAAGAAGGTAAGTCCCGCGAACTCGTGCCCCGGACGCGGCGCAGCAACGTTAAGGGCGTGCCAGTGCGTCCGGGACACGAGACGCAGAAACAAAAAGGCCGCGCACTGCGCGGCCTTTTCGAAGATATCATCTCAGCGCAGGCGGCAAATGCTTACCGCCACTCCACCTTGGTGATCTCATAGGCCTTGGCGCCGCCCGGCGTGTTGACCTCGACCGAGGCGCCTTTCTTCTTGCCGATCAACGCGCGCGCGAGCGGCGACGTGATGGAGATGCGGCCCTTCTTGGCGTCGGCCTCGACCTCACCGACGATCTGCCACACCGTCTTCTTTTCGGTGTCCTCGTCGACCAGCGTCACGGTAGCACCGAACTTGATGGTGTCGCCGGAGAGCTTGGAGATGTCGATGATGTCGGCGCGCGCGAGCTTGTCCTCGAGCTCGGCAATGCGGCCTTCATTGTGGGACTGCTCTTCCTTCGCGGCATGATATTCCGCGTTTTCCGACAGGTCTCCGTGCGAGCGCGCCTCCGCGATATGCTCGATGATCCGCGGACGATCCACGGACTGGCGCTGCTTCAATTCTTCCCCGAGCGCGACAAAGCCGGCCTGGGTCATCGGAACCTTTTCCATCGTCTCTCTCGTCCTTCGATCGTGCGCCCGAAACGCGATGGGCGCCGCAACCTTGATTCGTCAGTGTCTCCGGAGCCCAACGCGAGGGCTGCCGGACGTTGACAGATATGGGCTTTTAGCGCCGGAACAGAACCACCACCTGGCCGGACAGTTCCTCCGGCCATTGTGGCTTCATCGCCAATCACTTAGCTGCGGCTTCGTCGGAGCTAGCGATCAGGTTTCCGAAAAGTAGCTCTGCAGGGTACGAACCTCAAGATCCCCGCCCAAATAGGCGCGGATGCCCTGCGCGGCCGCCACGGCCCCGGAAAGAGTGGTGTAATACGGCACTTTATGCAAGAGGGCCGCGCGCCGCAGCGAACGGCTGTCGGCCAGCGCCTGGGGGCCTTCAGTGGTGTTGAGGACGAGCTGGACGTCCCCGTTGGTGATGGCGTCGACGATGTGCGGCCGCCCCTCCAGCACCTTGTTCACCTTTTCGGTCGGGATGCCCTGGTCGGTCAGGAAGCGCTGAGTTCCCGAGGTCGCCAGCACCTTGAAGCCGAGCGAGTGCAATTCGCGAACGGCCTCGGCGATGCGCGTCTTGTCGCTTTCGCGAACCGACACGAACACCGTGCCCTTGCGCGGCACCCGCGTGCCGCCGCCGAGCTGGCTCTTGGCGAAGGCCACCGCGAACGAACGGTCGATGCCCATGACCTCGCCGGTCGAGCGCATCTCGGGGCCGAGCACCGTGTCGACGCCGGGGAAGCGCGCGAACGGGAAAACCGATTCCTTGACGCCGACGTGTTTGAGCCTGGCCTTCTTCAGCTTGAAATCGGCGAGCTTCTCGCCCGCCATGATGCGCGCGGCGATCTTGGCGACCGGCGTGCCGACCACCTTGGCGACGAACGGCACCGTGCGCGAGGCGCGCGGATTGACCTCGAGCACGTAGATCTCGCCGTCCTTGATGGCATATTGCACGTTCATCAGGCCGATGACGTCGAGGCCGAGCGCGAGCTCGCGGGTCTGGCGCTCCAGCTCCTCGATCATCTTCGCATCGAGCGAGTGCGGCGGCAGCGAGCAGGCGCTGTCGCCGGAATGGATACCGGCCTCCTCGATGTGTTCCATGATGCCGACGATGAACGTGTCCTTGCCGTCGGAGAGGCAGTCGACGTCGATCTCGGTCGCGTCCGACAGATAGCGGTCGAACAGCAGCGGGTTCTTGCCGAGCACCGTGTTGATCTGCCCGGTCTTGTCGTTCGGATAGCGCGCCTTGACGTCGGCCGGCACCAGCTCCGGCAACGTGCCGAGCAGATAGTCGTTGAGCTGATTCTCCTCGCGGATGATCTGCATGGCGCGACCGCCGAGCACGTAGGACGGGCGGACCACGAGCGGCAGACCGAGATCGGCGGAGACGAGCCTCGCCTGTTCGACCGAATAGGCGATGCCGTTCTTCGGCTGCTTGAGACGAAGCTTGTCGAGCACGCGCTTGAAGCGGTCGCGGTCCTCCGCAAGGTCGATGGCGTCCGGCGAGGTGCCGAGAATCGGCACTTCGGCGGCTTCCAGCGCGCGCGCCAGCTTCAGCGGCGTCTGGCCGCCGAACTGCACGATCACGCCGTGCAGCGTGCCCTTGCTGCGCTCCTTCGCGATGATCTCCAGCACGTCCTCGGCGGTGAGCGGCTCGAAATAGAGCCGGTCGGCGGTGTCGTAGTCGGTCGACACCGTCTCCGGATTGCAGTTGACCATGATGGATTCGTAGCCGGCGTCATGCAGCGCGAAGCAGGCGTGACAGCAGCAATAGTCGAACTCGATGCCCTGGCCGATGCGATTGGGGCCGCCGCCGAGAATGATGACCTTCTTCTTATCGGAGGGCGTGCTCTCGTCGGCCGGGGCGCCCGCAAACGGCGCCTCATAGGTCGAATACATGTAGGCGGTCGGCGAGGCGAACTCGGCCGCGCAGGTGTCGATCCGCTTGTAGACAGGGCGAACGCCGAGCGCGTGCCGTTTCGCCGTCACCTCGGCCTCCGTCGTCTCGGCCAGCACGGCGAGCCGCGCGTCGGAGAAGCCCATGGCCTTGAGCGTGCGCATGCCGAAGGCGTTGCCGGGCAGGCCGTTCTTCCTGACCTTCTGCTCCATGTCGACGATGCCGCGCATCTCGCCGAGGAACCATGGATCGATCTTGCAGGAGTTGAAGATGTCCTCGTTCGACCAGCCGAGCCGCATGGCCTGGGCGACCTGGAGCAGCCGGTTGGGTGTCGGCGTGCCGAGCGCGGCGCGGATCGCGTTCTTGTCGTCGTCGCGGCCGAGGCCCTCGATCTCGATCTCGTCGAGGCCGGTCAACCCGGTCTCGAGCCCGCGCAGTGCCTTTTGCAGGCTTTCCTGGAAGGTGCGCCCGATCGCCATGACTTCGCCGACCGACTTCATCGACGTGGTCAGCGTGGTCGAGGCGCCGGGAAATTTCTCGAAGGCAAAACGCGGCACCTTTGTAACGACGTAGTCGATGGTCGGCTCGAACGAGGCCGGCGTGGCGCCGCCGGTGATGTCGTTGGCGATCTCGTCCAGGGTGTACCCGACGGCGAGCTTGGCGGCGACCTTGGCGATCGGAAAACCGGTGGCCTTCGAGGCCAGCGCGGAGGAACGCGACACGCGCGGATTCATCTCGATGACGACCATGCGGCCGTCTTCGGGATTGACGCCGAACTGCACGTTGGAGCCGCCGGTCTCGACACCGATCTCGCGCAGCACCGCCAGCGAGGCGTCGCGCATGATCTGGTATTCCTTGTCGGTCAGCGTCAGCGCCGGCGCCACCGTGATGGAATCGCCGGTGTGCACGCCCATCGGATCGAGGTTCTCGATCGAGCAGACGATGATGCAATTGTCCTTCTTGTCGCGCACCACCTCCATCTCGTACTCCTTCCAGCCGAGCACGGATTCTTCGATCAGCACTTCGTTGGTGGGAGACGCATCGAGGCCGCGTTCGATGATGTCGAGGAACTCTTCCTTGTTGTAGGCGATGCCGCCGCCGGTGCCGCCCATGGTGAAGGAGGGGCGGATGATCGCGGGCAGGCCGATCTCGGACAGCGCCATCATCGCCTGTCCGAGCGCATATTCCTGATAGCGCTTGCGGCGGTCGCCTTCGCCGAGAGTCCATTGCCGCTCGAGCTCTTCGAGCGCCGCGCCCGACAGCTTCTCGCGTTCGGCCTGGTATTTGTCGCGGAACGACTTCTTCAGCTCGGACGCGTTGGCGAGCCGCGACTTCGGCGTCTGCAGCCCGATCTTCTCCATGGCATTGCGGAAGAGCTGCCGGTCTTCGGCCTTGTCGATCGCATCGGCGGTGGCGCCGATCATCTCGACGTCGAACTTCTCCAGCGTGCCTTGCCGGCGAAGCGACAATGCGCAGTTCAGCGCGGTCTGTCCGCCCATGGTCGGCAGCAGCGCGAAGCCGCCGGGAATGACGTGACGTTCCTTCTCGATGATCTTGGCGACGATCTCGGGCGTGATCGGCTCGATATAGGTCGCATCGGCCAATTCCGGATCGGTCATGATGGTGGCCGGGTTGGAATTGACGAGGACGATGCGGTAGCCCTCTTCCTTCAGCGTCTTCACCGCCTGCGTGCCCGAATAGTCGAACTCACAGGCCTGGCCGATCACGATGGGACCGGCGCCGATGATCAGGATGGTGGTGATGTCTGTACGTTTGGGCATCAACTCTCGCCGAAGTGGAATTTTGGCACAAAAAAAAGGCGCGCTGCTGCGCGTCCCTTTGGCCGAGAGCGCGGTGGTCTCCCTCGCGCGCGGGTGGGTCTTAGACCAGTTTTAGGGGCGGCGAAACCCCGAAAAACGCCCATCAACCGGCAATTTTGACGGGTTTTGGCCGGACCTGCCAGCCACGGGCGAGGTGCACCAGGAGCGAGGCCGCAACGCTCGTTCCGCCGATCCAGCCGAGGTCGGTCGGTGAGAGGGTGACCAGCGCTGCGCCGCCCAGGGCTCCGCCGATCGCGAAGCCGAGATACATCGACGAGGCGTTGAGCGAGAGCGCAATCATCGAAGCCTGCGGCTCGATCCGGATGATGCTGGCGAGCTGGGCCGGATAGAACGCCCATCCCGAGATGCCCCAGAGGAAGATCGCGCCCAGCACGGCGTAATGCGCCTGTCCGGGCATCAGCTTCAGCACCAGCGAATGCAGGAACAGGGCGCCCGCCATGCCGGCGAGCCCGAGGCCTGCGGTGGCGAGCGTGCCGAGCCGGTCGGCCAGGACGCCGCCAAGCATGTTTCCGATCGCGGCGGCGCCGCCGAACACCAGCAGTGCCAGGCTGATTTGCGAGGCGTCGAAGCCGAGCCCGCGCAGCGGGACCGCGAAATATGTGAACACAGTGAAGCCGCCCAGTGCCCACAACATCGTGATCAGCAGGGCGGTCACAACATGGCCGTGTCGCGCCACCGCCAGCCGCTCGCCGAGCGAGGCCGTATTGCGCGGCAGGCCGCGGGGCAGACCGAGCAGGAGGCCGGCGAGCGCAACAGTGCCGATCAGGGCGACCATGGCAAATGTCGCGCGCCAACCGAGCAGGCTGCCGACGAGATTGCCGAAGGGAACGCCGACCACGGTCGCAACCGTGAGCCCCGCGGTAACGAGCGCCACCGCGCGGCCGCGCCGTTCGGGCGCGGCGACCGCCACGGACACCGCAAGCGCCGTCGGCATGCACAGCCCCGAGCCCAGCGCCATCAGCATCCGCGAGGCCAGCAGCAGGGCGTAGTTGGATGCCACCATGGCCGCGAGGTTGCCGGCGATGAAGGTCGCCAGCGCCAGGGCCAGCACGGTGCGGCGGTCGATGTTGTTCAGCGCCACGGTGAGGATCGGCGAGCCCACCGCATAGGTGAGGGCGTAGGCGGTGACCAATTGGCCCGCGGCCGAAACCGAAACTGAGAGGTCGCTCGCGATTGCCGGCAAAAGTCCTGCGATGACAAAGCCTTCGGTGCCGATCGCAAAGGCCGCCAGGGCCAGCCAGACCACGCTCATTGGAAAAGTCCATATGTTCAACGGTTATTGAACTATTCAATGCTGCGGCCCAGGAGTCAATTGGTTCAAGAACTATTGAACATAATGGCCGCGTCGCTATGATCTGAACATGAGCCGCACGCCACTTCACCCGACCCGCGGGCAGATCGAGCTGCCGATGGTGCTGGATTGCCTGAGCGATCCGATCCGGCTCGCCATCGTCTACCAGCTCGCCCTGCAGGAACGTGTCAGCAGCGAACTATGCTGCGGCGACTTCAGCGGCCTCGGCGGCAAGTCGAACCTCGCCTACCATTTCGCCAAGCTGCGCGAATGCGGCCTGATGCAGACGCGCGTGGCGGGGACCAACCGGTTCATGCGCCTGCGCCGCGAGGATCTGGACGCGCGGTTTCCGGGTCTGCTCGATGCGGTGATCAGCTCCGCGGCCAAGGATGCGGACCGGCTTCAACTGCTGCCGGAGTGCAAAGTGGTTGAGGCGGATCGCAGCTGAGCGGATTGCTGACATAGGTCCGGCTCCGCCCGTTCGGGCTTCGCCGCGGCAGCCTTCGCCACGAGCGGGCTTGCCGAGCCGAAGCTGCGCAAGCAGCGAAGGCTGGAGACCCGGCCTGGATTTGAACCAGGATGAAGAGCGATGCACCGCCCCCGCGTAGACACTTCCGCCACCGGGCCGCGGCAATCATGTCCGATTGCAGTGCGACAAGCTACAACGGCTAATTGTTATGCTTAACGAACCAGAGGCGGCCGCGCGATGAAGGTCATGCGCCAGCGATTGTGGCCGATATTGCCATCGGCGCGCCGGACCGCGAATCCGGCCACCTTCAGCTTGGTGGTGATCTCGTCCTCGCTGTAGCGCTGCAGCCCGATCTTCGAACGCAACTGCCGGTAATCCGACAGCGCGGTGCTGATCAGCCCGATCAGCGCGTCCTTCAGGAAGCCGTGGCGCAGGCCGAAGCTGAGCAGCGCCATCACGTCTCTGGCCATGCCAACATTGGGCTGGAGAATGTCGCCCAGCACCAGCTTGCCGGAGGGCTTCAGGATACGGCGGATGTTGAGCAGTGCGGCATCGAGCTCCTCGGGCGTCATGTATTGCGCGACCGAGTTCATCACGACGAGGTCGATCGACTGGTCCTGCATCTTGCGGACATCGTCGAGCGAGCGGACGCGGATCTTGGTGTTCGGGGCAAACCGCGCGATCAGCCGGCCACGCACGCCCGGCGCGGGCTCGGCCAGAATCAGCTTGCCGCAGGCCGCTGCCACCTCGCTCGCCGACAGCGCTTCCCCGCAGGCATAGTCCAGCACCGTCGCATCGGGCGAGGGGATGTAGCCGATGATGTCCCGCGCAATGATCTGGAAGTGCAAGTCGCGATGCAGCTTGCTGACATAGATCGTATGCGTCGAGTCGTAATAATCGATCCAATCGTCCATGCTATTCAAAGGTCCCGGCAAACGGTTCCGATGGAGGAACCGGCGCTGCCCACCTTGCGTTAGGGGTGCGACGGCGCGCCGTCAATGTCCGCGTCCTAACAGGAAGGTCTCCCGTGAGCAAAACCAGCAAGGTCTCGCCCGATCTCGATACCCCCACTGATCTGTCGTCCGACGGAGTCAAGAAGGTCTCGGAGGCGCTCAACGTGCTTCTGGCCGACGCGTTCGCGCTTTATCTCAAGACCAAGAATTTCCACTGGCACATCAGCGGGCGCCATTTCCGAGATTACCATCTCCTGCTCGACGAGCAATCCGACCAGATCTTCGCCACCACCGACCAGCTCGCCGAGCGCGTCCGCAAGATCGGCGGCACCACGCTGAAGTCGATCGGCCAGGTCGCAAAGCTCCAGACCATCAAGGACAACAACGAGGACTACGTCCCGCCGCGCGAGATGCTGCGCGAGCTGATGCAGGACAACAAGCACGTCGCCGCCGCGATGCGCAAGGCGCACGAGGTCTGCGACGAGGCCGGTGACGTCGCCAGCGCCAGCATCCTCGAAAACTTCATCGACGAGACCGAGCGCCGCACCTGGTTCCTGTTCGAGGCGACCCGGCAGGAAGGTGCCAACGTGGCGTAGCAGGGATCCTGAGGTGGATTAGCCGAAGGCGTAGCCCACCACGTGTGCCTCGGCGGAACGGAAGAGGTGGATTACGCTTTGCTAATCCACCTACGGTACTGCGTTTGCGGCTACCGCCACAGCCGCATCAGTGCGCCATCCTTGCCCGTCACCGGATCCGCCGGCGGCAGCGCGACTTGCGGAATCGTCTTCAGCGCCCTGGCATGATTCTCCGGGGTCGCCCGCGTGATCTCCATCCTCGCGCCAGGCGGGTAGGCGCCGATGATGCAGAAATCCTCGCTCGCCTGGATGCATTGATGCCCGGTGCCGGCCGGCAGGATCGCGACGTCGCCGGCCTTGATCCGAAGCTCCTGGCCATGGTCGCCGCCGAAGCGAACGCGGGCATTGCCGCGCGCGACGCCGAGCGCTTCGTGCACCGTCGCGTGATAATGCAGGTAGTCGTAGACGCCGTTGCGCCACGTCCCGCCCCAGCCGTTGCCTTCGAACAGGTCTTCGATGGTCTCTTCCGGATGCTTCGGATCGAGCTTCAACGCGCCCTGGTAGACCAGGAACGGAAGGATGTTGTTCGGCACGAGGCCATCGTCTTCGAACACGATGGCGAGCGGCTCGGCATTGTCGCGGGCGACGGACATGGGGGCTCCCACTGGCAACGGACCGGAATCAAGAGGGCACAGGCCCTCTTGTTCCGCACGACACTCCATACGTCGGCTTGACCGAGATCAAGGCGCCGGCGGCCAATGGCGGGCACGCAGATCGAAGCGAAGGAGGGGGAACGCCATGTACGCATCCGACGTTGCGCAGCGTCATTTTTCGGCCGCCGTCGACGAGGCGGAGACAGCGGGCCTGGGGCACGAAGCCGTCTGCCGGGCATTGCTCAATTTGGTGGTTTCGAAATATCTGGAAACGAGGTCGGTCGCCGACATCCAGGCGGAACTGCGCTTCATCGCCGAGAACTGCGATCCCGACACCGACTTCATGTTCATGCGTCCATGACGGAGCCGGGCCCCGACGGACTCTTCCGCCGGGTGGTGTTGTCGCCTTACGCGCTCTTCCTCTGCCGCATCAGGTCGGCGAAGCGCTTGAACAGATAGTGCGAGTCGCGTGGGCCCGGTGAGGCCTCGGGATGGTACTGCACCGAGAACACCGGCTTGCCATCGAGCTGGATGCCGCAATTGGAGCCGTCGAACAGCGAGATGTGGGTCTGCGTCGCGCCTTTCGGCAGCGTCGTCTCGTCGACGGCAAAACCGTGATTCATCGAGGTGATCTCGACCTTGCCGGTGGTCTCGTCCTTGACGGGATGATTGGCGCCGTGATGGCCCTGGTGCATCTTCTTCGTCTTGGCGCCGACGGCGAGGCCCAGCATCTGGTGGCCAAGGCAGATCCCGAAGGTCGGCGTGCCCGACTTGATCACGTCCCGGATCACAGGCACGGCATATTTGCCGGTCGCAGCCGGATCGCCAGGGCCGTTGGACAGGAACACGCCATCCGGCTTCATTGCCAGAATGTCTTCGGCTGAAGTCGTCGCCGGCACCACCGTCACCTTGCAGCCGACGCCGGCGAGCAGACGCAAAATGTTGCGCTTGATGCCGTAGTCGATGGCGACGACGTTGAATTCCGGCTTCTCCTGCCGGCCGAAGCCTTTGTCCCACAGCCACGGCGTCTCGTCCCAGGTGAAGCGCTGGCCGGAGGTGACCAGCGGCACGAGGTCCATGCCCTCGAGGCCCGGCCATTCGCGCGCTTCTTCCTTCAGGCCATGCAGATCGAACTCGCCGGTCCTGGAATGCGCGATCACGGCGTTGGGCATGCCCTTGGAGCGGATCAGCGCGGTCAGCGCGCGGGTGTCGATGCCGGAGAGGCCGATGATGCCCCGCGCTTTCAGCCAGGCGTCGAGATGCCTGGTGGCGCGATAGTTCGAGGGATCGGTGATCGCGGTGCGCAGGATCACGCCGCGCGCGCCCGGCGTCGCCGCCATGTTCACCGTTTCGATGTCGTCCTCGTTGGTGCCGACATTGCCGATATGCGGGAAGGTGAAGGTAATGAGCTGTCCGGCATAGGACGGATCGGTGAGGATCTCTTCATAGCCGGTCATCGCCGTGTTGAAGCAGACTTCACCGACGGCGTGGCCTTCTGCGCCGAGACCGAAGCCCTCGAGCACCGTGCCGTCCGCAAGCACGAGGAGCGCGGTCGGTTTGTGGTCCGGCCAGGCAGGATCGTTGTCATGTTGTGTCATGAGCCCGCTTCATAGTCCCCACAGGCGCCGCCGTCAAAGCGGAGAATGGCCGATTCACATGCGTTTTTGCATATTTGACAGCCCGTCTCGGGCACTTAAGCTCAGGCGCACAATTTCCGGCAATTTCCTGGGCTTGCGAGGCAATAATGGACCAGACCACCCCGATTCTGCTGGTTCCGGGGCTGGCCTCCTCGGCCCGGATCTACGCTCCGGTGCTTCCGGCGTTATGGCGGTTTGGCCCCGTGATGATTGCCAACCACATCCGCGACGACAGCATCGCGGCGATCGCCCGCCGCATCCTCGCCGAGGCGCCGCCGCGCTTTGCTCTCGCCGGCCATTCCATGGGCGGCTACATTGCCTTCGAGATCATGCGCCAGGCGGGCGAGCGCGTGACCAAGCTCGCGCTGATCAACACGCAGGCCCGGCCCGACACGCCGGAGGCGACCGCGCGCCGATATGCCCAGATGGAGCGCGTCAGGCGCGGCGAGCTCCGTGCCGTCCGCGAGGAGAGTTTTCCGGAGCTCGTGCATTCGTCGCGGCGCGATGACGCCGATATTCTCGCGCTCGTGCATGCGCAGGGCGAGGACGTCGGCGTCGAAGGCTATCTGCGGCAGCAGACCGCGATCATCGCACGGGTGGATTCGCGCCCGACGCTGGCGGCGATCGCATGCCCGACGCTGGTGCTGACGGGCGATACCGACAACACCATCCCGAACGCCTTCTCGAAGGAAATGGCCGAGGGCATCGCCGGCGCGAGGCTTGTGATCCTCGATCACTGCGGGCACCTGCCGCAAGCCGAACAGCCGCAAGCGACAGTGCGGGCGCTCGCGGAATGGCTCGGAACCGAGGTTGTCTCAAGGGCGCGAACGGCCTAGATCAGGCGTCGGATATTCGAAGGGATCACGATCATGCTGCGCGACGACATCAACAATGCGGTCAAGGAGGCCATGAAGGCCAAGGACGAGCGCAAGCTGTCCACGCTGCGCATGGTCAACTCGACCATCAAGAACGCCGACATCGATGCCCGCGGCAGCGGCAAGCCGCCGCTGTCGGACGCCGACATCCTCGCGGTGCTGCAGAAGATGATCAAGCAGCGCCAGGAGGCGGTCGAGCTCTACGACAAGGGCGGCCGCGCCGAGCTTGCCGCGCAGGAGCGCGAGGAGATCGCGGTGATCTCGGCCTACCTGCCGAAGCAGATGTCGGAGGATGACGTGAAGAAGGCGATTGCGGACGCGATCGCTGAGACCGGCGCTAGCGGCATGAAGGACATGGGCAAGGTGATCGCCGTGCTGCGCGCGAAGTATGCGGGACAGATGGATTTCGGCAAGGCGAGCGGCTTGGTGAAGGCTGCGCTGTCGGGCTAAGTCGTCATTCCGGGGCACGCGTAGCGTGAACCCGGCCATCGCGCTGCTGAGTCCGTTGCTTGATGGATTCTCAGATGCGCAACTGTGCATCATAGCTCGCGCTACGCGCGCCCCGGAATGACAAGAAGAACAAGGGAGGCAACCGATGAGCGCCGTCAAACCGTTCCGCATCGCCATCGGCGACGACGTCCTCTCCGATCTCAGGTCACGCCTCGTCCGCACGCGCTGGCCGGATGCCGAGCTCGTCGACGACTGGAGCCAGGGCGCGCCGCTACAGTGGATCCAGGAGATCTGCACCTATTGGGCCAACGATTACGACTGGCGGGCCCGAGAGGCAAAACTCAATCGCTTCGAGCAGTTCACCACCGAGATCGACGGGCTCGACATCCACTTCCTCCATGTGCGTTCGAAGGCGCCGTCCGCGCTGCCGCTGATCATCACCCATGGCTGGCCGGGATCGATCGTCGAATTCCAGAAGGTGATCGCGCCATTGGTCGATCCCGCCGCGCATGGCGGCAATCCCGCTGATGCGTTTCACGTCGTCTGTCCCTCGCTGCCGGGCTTCGGCTTCTCGGCCAAGCCAAAGACCACCGGCTGGGGTGTCGATCGCATCGCCGCGACCTGGGCCAAGCTGATGGACCGGCTCGGCTATGCGCGCTACGGCGCGCAAGGTGGCGATTGGGGCTCGGCGGTGACGACCTCGCTCGGGGCGCAGGACGCCGAGCATTGCGCCGGCATTCACATCACGCTCGCCTTCAATGCGGCGCCCAAGCTCGAGGGCGAGCCGACGGCTGAGGAGAAGCGCGCTCTCACCGGCCTCAAGCACTATGTCGATCTCGACTCCGGCTATTCCAAGCAGCAGTCGACGCGCCCGCAGACGCTCGGCTATGGCCTCACGGATTCACCGAGCGGGCAGGCGGCCTGGATCCTCGAAAAATTCTGGGCCTGGACCGATTGCAGCGGGCACCCCGAGAACATCTTCAGCAAGGACGAGCTGCTCGACAACGTCATGCTGTATTGGGCGACGCAGACGGCGACCTCCTCGGCGCGGCTCTATTGGGAGAGTTTTGGCAAGCGCCGCACCACGCCGGTGGTGAAGGTGCCGACGGGCGTCGCGGTGTTTCCCAAGGAGATCGTCACGCCGGTGCGGCGCTGGATGGAGCCGAACTTCCCGGACATCACCCACTGGAGCGAGATGGAGAAGGGCGGTCATTTCGCCGCCTTCGAGCAGCCGGAGCTGTTCGTGCGCGATGTCAGGAAGTTTTTCGCGACGGTGCGATAGCTCCTGCCGTCATGCCGGGCTTGTCCCTGCCATCCACGGCCCTAGAATGTCGCCAAAGCAAGAAGACGTGGATGGCCGGGACGAGCCCGGCCATGACGTTCCCTCCAGGAAGCGCCTGCAGCCATGCTCACCGAAGCCGCAACCTACGACGAACTCTACCGCGATTTTCGCTGGGACATCCCCGCGCGCTTCAACATTGCGGAAGCGTGCTGTGATCGCCATGCCGACGGCACCGGTCGCCTCGCGCTGATCTATGTCGACGAGAACGGGGCGACCAGCCGCACCTCCTTCGACGAGGTCGCCGAGATGTCGCGCCGCTTCGCCAATGTGCTGAAGGCGGACGGGCTTTCCCGTGGCGACCGCGTCGCGGTGTTTCTGTCGCAGTCCCGGGAATTGCCGATCGCGCATATGGCGGCGTTCCGCTCCGGGACGATCTCGATCCCGTTGTTCGCGCTGTTCGGAGAGGACGCGCTGGAATTCCGCCTGTCGAATTCGGAGGCGAAGGCCATCGTCACCGACGAAGGCGGCTGGGAGAAGCTCGCAAAAATTCGCGATCGTTTGCCCGACCTGAAGACGATCTATGTGGTCGGTGGGCGCGCGCCGGCGGGAACGACGTCGTTCTGGGACGCGGTGAAGGCCGCGTCGGCCGACTTCGCGCGGGTCGACACCTCGTGCGATGATCCCGCGCTGATCATCTACACCTCGGGCACAACGGGCAATCCGAAGGGGGCGCTGCATGCGCACCGCGTCGTGCTCGGTCATCTACCGAACGTGGAGATGTGTCACAACTTCCTGCCGCGCCCCGGCGATCTCATGTGGACGCCGGCGGACTGGGCCTGGATCGGCGGGCTCATCAACGGCCTGTTCGCGTTCTGGTATCACGGCATTCCCCTCGTCGGTCACCGCGCACGCAAATTCGAGCCGCAGGCGGCGATGCAGATGATGGCCGATCTTTCCGTGCGCAACGTCTTCCTGCCGCCGACCGCGCTGAAGCTGATGCGGCAGGCCGGAGTGAAGCATCCCGGCGTCAAGCTGCGCAGCATCTTCACCGGCGGCGAGTCGCTGGGCGGCGAACTGCTCGGCTGGGTGCGCGAAACCTTCGGCATCGACGCGCACGAAGTGTTCGGCCAGACCGAGTGCAATCTCGTGATCGGCAGCAACTCGAACTTGTTTCCGATCCGCCCCGGTTCGATGGGCAAGGCGACGCCGGGCTTTGATGTCCGCATCGTCAACGACATGGGCGAGGAATTGCCGCGGGGACAGCGCGGCCTCATCGGCGTGCGCCAGCCATGCCCCGTCACCATGCTCGAATATTGGCGCAATCCGGAGGCGACGGCGAAGAAATATGCCGGCGAGTTCCTGTTGACCGGCGATCTCGGCGTGCAGGACGAGGACGGCTATTTCTGGTACGTCAGTCGTGAGGACGACGTCATCACCACCGCCGGCTATCGCGTCGGGCCGTCCGAGATCGAGCACACGCTGATGAAGCATCCGTCGGTGGCGATGGCAGCCGTCGTCGGCATCCCCGATCCGATCCGAACAGAGTCCATCAAGGCCTGGATCGTGCTGCGGCCCGGATTTGCCGGCAGCGATGCGCTGGCGCGCGAGATCCAGGAGTTCGTCAAGGTGCAGCTCGCAGCCCACGAATATCCGCGCTTCGTCGAGTTTGCCGAGACGCTGCCGATGACGGCGACGGGCAAGGTGCTGCGGCGCGAGCTGCGGGCGAGAGGCTAGCTTCCTGCAATGGCAAAGGCGCCTCAAGCCGCGGGACTCCACCGCGCCTCACTGACCAAGCTGCACGATCTGGATGCGGCGCTCGAGCTCATGTATTACGGCTGGCGTGGGATGACGCTGGAGGCCGACGCATATCTTGCGAAGCAGGGTCTTTCGCGTCCGCACCATCGTATCCTCTACGTGGTGGCGCGCCGGCCCGACATCGCGATCGGCGCGCTGATCGAGATCCTCGGCATTTCCAAGCAAGCCCTCAACCGGCCGCTCAATCTGCTGGTGGAGCGCAAGCTCCTGACGTCGAAGCGTTCGCCCGAGCAGCACCGCTCGAAATTGCTGCGCCTGACGGAAACGGGGCGGCGCATCGAGCAGCGGGCCTCCGACCACGAGCGCAAGGTGCTGCGCGAGGCGTTCGATCGCGTCGGGGCGTCGGGTGCGGCCGGGTGGATGGGCGTGATGGAGGCGATCGCCGACAACAACTGACGGAATCCTCAAGTCAACGTAGTTGACATGAGGCGCGGGCTTTGCCACCCTCCCTGCCACGAGCCAGGGAGGATCCGTGCCATGAGCGGACAGGCAATGAACCGCGCGACCGCGGAAGGCTTTGTTGCGGCGTGGTGTTCGAATTGGCGCAGGGTCGACATCGACGCTGTCGTCGCGCATTTCACCGACGATGCGCAGATGCGCAGTCCTCTCGCTCTCACGCTGACGGGGTCTCCTGTCGTCAACGGCGCCGAGAGCATCCGTGCCTACTGGCGGAAGGCCTATGGCCACGTCGAGCACGCGGACCTGAACATCCTGAGCTGGAGCTGGGACGAGGCGATCGCGCGCCTGACGGTGTGGTGGCAGCTGGGCGATACGCGCGCCAGCGAATGCATGGATTTCGATGATGCTGGCCGCGTCGTGCGCAGCGAAGCCTTCTATGGAAAATGACGATGCGCCTTTCTGATTTCGTTCTGCTTCTCAACACTCTCTGGTTCGTCGGCGCTTTCATCCAGTTCAGTGTCGCGCAATCGAACACGTTGAAGATCCTGCTGCCGCGGGAAGAGCGCAGCAATCCGATCGCGCCGACCCTGGCGGCCAGCGTGGCGTTCCTGGGCGGGATGAATCTGCCGATCGGGCTCCTGTCGCTCTATCTTCTGGCCGTCCGCCCATCCTTCTTCCAGCCGAGCGAAGCGCAGCTCGCGCTGTTCCTGTTCTTCGCCGCCTGCCATTTCAGCCAGTTCGCCTATAACGTTCCGGTGCTGATGCGCGGAGGCCGCGTCGGAGTGGCCTACTGGCCGGTGCTGAAGGGCCCGATGCTCCGGATCTTTGTCATCGACGCGGCCCTGTTCGCGGCCAATCTCGGCGTGGCGCTCCAGCTCGCGATCGGCTCCTGATCTACCGCGATGGCTCCGAGAGGGCGGCCCGCAGCATCGCAGCAAGATCCTTGCGCCGGAACGGCTTGGTCAGAATGCGGGCACCGCCGATCTGGTCGGGCGTCCTGACGGGACTCTGGCTGTAACCGGAGGTGAAGAGAACCTTGAGACCAGTCCGCAGCCCGGTTGCCTGCCTCGCCAGCTCCGGTCCGGACATCCCGCCGGGCATCACGACATCAGTGAACAGCAACTGGATGTCTCCGGGCTGGCGCAGCACATCCAGCGCCGCCGGCCCGTTCGATGTCGCGATGACGCGATAGCCGAGCGACTTCAGCTCGTTTGCGACATAGGCTCGCACCATATCGTCGTCCTCGACGACGAGAATCGTCTCGTGTCCGTCGGGTGCGGTGACCTGCTCTGCCGGCAGCGGTTCCTCATTCGGCGGCGTCGCGAGGCGCGGAAAGAACAGCCTGACGACGCTGCCTTGACCCGGTTCGGATTGCATTTGCACCAGTCCGCCGGATTGTCGCGCAAACCCGTAGACCATGCTGAGGCCGAGACCGGTCCCCTTACCGACCTCCTTGGTGGTGAAGAACGGTTCGAACGCGCGCCCCAACACCTCGCTGCTCATGCCGGTCCCCGTATCCTTCACGGCCAGCATCACGTAGTCGCCCGGCCGCGGCTCGCCGTTGACGTCGAGGTCGGTGTCACTGAGCGAGATGTTTCGTACCTCGACCATCAGCTTGCCGCCGTCGGGCATCGCATCGCGTGCGTTGAGCACGAGGTTGAGCACGGCCGTCGCCAATTGGCTGGGATCGACGCTGGCGAGCCATAGATTCGGCGCGAGCGCGAAGCTGCAGTCGATGTGCTCGCCCAAGGTCCGCCGCAGAAGCTGCTTCATGCCGGTCACCTGCTCGGCGATGTCGATCTCTCGCGGTCGCAGCGGCTGCTTGCGCGCGAAGGCGAGCAGGCTCCGCGTCAGGTCGGAACCGCGCTCGGCGGCGGTCGCGATGTCGTCAGCGATCCGCCGCAATTCCTTGTTGCCCGCAAGCCTGTCGGCGAGGTGCTCCGCATTGCCGAGAATGACGGTCAGGAGATTGTTGAAATCGTGCGCCACGCCGCCGGTGAGCTGGCCCATGGCTTCCATCTTCTGGGACTGGCTGAGCTTGTGGCTGAGATCCGCGATGGCAACTCGCTGCTGCTCGAGCGATTCGGCCGTCCTGTTGAGCAGGGTCATCAATCCGCCGAGTTCGCCGCCCGAGTGGGGCTCCGGAATGCGCGCGCTGAGATCGCCGCGCCCGAGACTCTTGGCCATGGCGGCGAGCCGTCCGACTTGGCGGCCGACGCTCATGGTCGCAAGGATCCAGACACCGGCGAGCAACAGAAGCGAAGCCACCGCAAGGATGGCCGTGTCCTCCAACAGCCGGCGATTGGCCGCCGCCACCAGTCCGTCCTTGGATCGTCCGACCAGGACGGTGAGGCCGGCCTTGCGGATCGAAGGTGAGCGGGCAACGGCCCAGATCTGCGTGTGGCCGTTGCGGTCGCTCACCTCGCGAAACGGCTCGCGATCGGGCGCTGCCGCAAAGCGGAACAGGTCGGAACCAGCAATGGATCCGCCGACGGGCTCGCTCCAGCTGCCGCCCTTGGGGGCGACCAGCACTGTACCCTTGGCGTCGATCAGCAGGATGTCCTTCTCGGCGAGCAGCCGCTTATCGTGAAATTCTGCGAACTTGTCGAGGTTGAACGAGGCGAGCAGCACGAATTTCAGCGCACCCGCCTCCGATCGTACGGGATAAGCGATCTGCAGCACCGATAGCCCGGTGAGCCGGCCGAACACCGGCTCCACTGCGACGACGCCGTGAAGACCTTTCACCTGCTTGAAATAGCCGCGGTCATTCAGGTCGAGCGCGCGGTTGGTCCGCAGCGAGTCGCAGAACAGACGGCCGTCGGGATCGATGGTCAGGATGCCCGTGAACTGCGGGTATTCTTCGCGGACATCAGATAGAAATGCCGAGCACGCCGCCTTGTCGCGCGTGTCGAGATCGCGGGCACGGGCGAGCCCATAATGAAGCTGGGCGGTGCCCTTGATCTTCTCGTCCAAATCTCCCGCGATGTCGTCGGCGGATGCGACCAGATTGGCCAGCGCCGCGTCGATCTCACTGGCCCGGTTTTGCACGAAACGGAGCCCGACCAGGATCGCTGGCACGAGCATGGCCGCGATGACGAGGATCAGTAACCGGGTACGCAGGCTCATCGGTTGGCGATCGGCTCCCAGGCGAGGGTGGTCGGAGGTACAATTTGAGGCACGATCATCTGCCCCGTCCATAGTCATCGCCGCGAATATCACACCAAAGGCCAGGATTTCTCATTGCGATCATTGTCTCGTTGCCGGTCTCTTCGGCCGGCATCAAGTTGCACCTCCGTGCGGCGGCGCTAATATCGTGTTCGGTCCAAGCGCGACGGGAGATCGCGCCGATCTTCGGAGGAAGCTGATGTCCATCTCGGGCAAGGTCGATCCGGTGGTGCGTCCCGTGGCGGCGGTCGACATCGCCGAGGCGCTGGTCGAAGGCCTGCGCGATTTTCAGGCGCTGCCTCTTTACGGTCTCTGCTTCGGCGCGCTCTATGCTGCCGGCGGCATCGCCATCATGCTCTGTCTCACCGCCTTCGGCATGGTCTATCTGGTCTATCCCCTGGCCGCCGGTTTTGCGCTGATCGGGCCGTTCGTGGCGATCGGCCTCTACGAAATCAGCCGCCGCCGCGAGTGCGGCGAGCCGGTCTCATTCGGTGCGATCTGGTCGGCGATCCGTTCACGCAGCGAGATCGGCTGGATGGCCTTCGTGACGCTGTTCGTGTTCGTGGTGTGGATGTACCAGGTGCGGCTCCTAATCGCGCTGCTGCTCGGCCTCAATGCCTCGTTTTCGAGCTTGCAGGAATTCATGACAGTGGTGCTGACGACAAACGAGGGCCTGCTGTTCCTGGCCATCGGCAACGCGGTCGGTGCCGTGCTGTCGCTGATCCTGTTCTCGCTGACCGTGGTGTCGTTCCCGCTGCTGCTCGATCGCGACGTTGATTTCGTCACGGCCATGGTGACGAGCGTACGTGCCGTCGTCGCGAGCCCGCTGCCGATGATCTCGTGGGCCGCTGTGATCGTGATGCTGCTGATCGTCTCGGCGCTGCCCTATTTTCTAGGGCTGATCGTGACGCTGCCGGTGCTGGGACATGCGACCTGGCATCTGTACCGGCGGCTGGTGTCGCCGGTGCCCGCCTAGCTCAACCGCTTGATGGATTCTCAAATGCGCAATTGCGGCATCATAGCTCGCGCTACGCGTGCCCCGGAATGATACAGCGTCCTACGGCGTCTTGATGCCCATCGCCTTCAGCGCCCCCAGCAACCGCACCGGCGGGGACATCTCGATCTGCGGCGCCTTGCCGGTCTCCAGCAGGCTCTTCAATCCGGAGAGGATCGCGGGCCAGCCGGTACGGCCGCCGGAAAGGATGTCGTCGCTGAGCTCGCGGTCGTGGCGTTGGCTCAGGGTGAGGCGGACGGCTTCGCCGGCCTGTTCGATCTCGTAGGTGACAATGGTGGTGCCGAGCTTTTCCACGAGGTCCGGCCAATTGACGTTCCAGCTCACCGTGAGCCTCCTCGGCGGATCGTATTCGAACACTTCGCCACGAATGTGCTCGGAGCCGTCGGGCGCGTGCACGATGAAGCTGCCGCCGAGCTGCGGCTCCATCTCCACTGCAAAGCCGGAGAAATATTTCCGGCTGAACTCGGCGGACGTGAGCGCCTCCCACACTTTCTCCGGCGTCGAGACGATGTAGATGGTGTAGACGGTCAGCGGCTTGAACTGATCGAGGTTCATTTTGCGTCGAATCCCTTGTTGAGGGCCGCGCGCGGGATGGCGAGAACCTTGCCTGTCTCCAGGAGACTCTTCAGCCCGGACAGGATCGCCGGCCAACCATTCGAGACGGCGCCGAGATATTTGCCGCCTTCGGCGAAGCCGTCATGCAGCACGGTCAAACGCACGAGCGGGCCGAATGGTTCGAGGGTGAAGACGACACGAGAGATCGGCTCGCCGCGCAGCTCCTCGTACTTCTGGTGCTTGAAGCTGTAGGACAAACGTCGCGGCGGATCGGATTCCAGGATCTCGCCGGAATCGGTGACCTCGCCGTCGAGCGTGAGCGCGAAGGGAGAGCCGACCTTCCAGTCGGACCTGACCTCGGCGCTGAACCAATATTGCCTGGTGAACTCGCTCGACGTCAGCGCCTGCCACAGCTTCTCGGGCGTGGTCTCGATGTAGGTCACGTAGACGAACTCCGGCTTACTCATCGCGTTTCTCCAACTGACGTTTCAATTCGCTGAGCGCAGCGAGCTTGCTGCGCTCGAACTTCTTGATCCAGCGCTCACCGATCTGATGGATCGGCACCGGGTTGAGGTAGTGCAGCTTCTCGCGGCCCTGCCTGATGGTCGTCACCAAGTTGGCCTCTTCCAGAATGACGAGGTGTTTCGTGACAGCCTGCCGCGTCATGGCGAGGCCCTCGCAAAGTTCGTTCAATGTCTGGCCGTTCCTGGCGTGAAGCCTGTCGAGCAGCGACCGTCGTGACGCGTCGGCGAGCGCTTTGAAGACTTCATCCATGGTCGAGATAATAAGCAACCAAATGGTTGCATGTCAAGTCGCGAAAGCGAGGAGAGAGGGAACGTCTTCCGTTCCAGCCCTCGCCATGCATTAATGCGGCAAAACCGCTGTCAGCGAGTCCTCCCCATGATGTCCATGCAAGCCTATCTCGCCTTCGTCGCCGCCTGTATTGCGCTGGCGCTGCTGCCGGGACCGATCGTCACCCTCGTCATCGCCAACGGCCTGCGCCACGGCACGCGCGCCGCGCTCACCAACGTTGCCGGCGCGCAAGCGGGCCTTGCCATCGTGATCGGCATCGTCGCGGTCGGCCTGACCTCCCTGATGGCAACCATGGGCTATTGGTTCGACTGGGTGCGCTTTGCCGGCGCCGCCTATCTGATCTGGCTCGGCATCAGGCTGATCTGGGCGCCGGTCGAGGGCGTCGATCTCGAGGCGCCGCCACCGCCGCCGCGCGGCGGCTTCTTCCTGCAGGGATTCCTGGTGCTGCTGTCGAACCCCAAGGTGCTGGTGTTCTTCGGCGCCTTCATTCCGCAATTCATGGACATGAACCAGCCGCACTTTCCGCAAGTCGCGCTGCTGGGCGCCACCTTCATGGTGACGGCGGTCATGACCGATGCGCTCTACGCCATCGCCGCCGGGCGGGCCCGAAAATTCTTCTCGGCGCGCCGCACGCGGATGATGTCGCGCATCTCCGGCGGCTTCATGATCGGCGGCGGCATCTGGCTGGCGCTGACTCGGGCGAAGTGAGCATCACGCCATTCCGTCCTCGCGCAGCGTTGCTGCGATCTCGCGCAGGATCCGCGCCAGCCGCTCGGCCCATTGCTGCTGGCCGGTTTCGTCGGTGATCAGGTCTTGGCGGATTTCGATGCCGGTGTTGATCAACCCGCGCGTCTCGCCGTGTACGGGGATGGTGTAGTCGGTGATGTCGCTCACCGCATAAGGCTGGTTATCGCCGACGACGAGATCGCTCTCCCCCCGCAGGTGTTGCAGCATCAGCCGCGGCAGCACCGTATCGCGGTGATAGAGCGTGCCGATGTGCCAGGGCCGCGGGTCGCCGTAATAGACGGGCGTGAAGCTGTGTAGCGCCACCAGCACGGTTGGTCGCTCGGCGTGCACGCGCGCATCGATCGCCGCGCCGATCCGGCCGTGATAGGGATCGAAGATCTCGCGCCGGCGCATCTCCTTGGCCGCGGCCGATAGATTCTCGTTGCCGGGGATGGCGGTCGCCTCGGAGATCACAGGTATCGAGCTCGCGACGCCCGGCGGACGGTTGCAGTCGATCACGAGGCGCGAGTAGCGTTGCGCAATCAGGTGCGCGTCGAGCATCCTGGCGAGCCGCTCGGCGACGCCGGCGATGCCGATGTCCCAGGCGATATGCCTGACAAGCTCGCCTTCCGCCAGACCGAGATCTCCGAGCGCGCGCGGCAGCACCCGCCCGTAATGATCCGCGGTGAGCAGGAAGGGCGATGCCCCCGCCGCATTCACCTCATGCACGGGCGGACTGTCGCCCTCGCCGAGCAGTTGATCGGTTACCTCGGCTGTCTCGAAATCCATCTAGATTTGCCTATGGAAGAGCAACGTGTGTAAACGGAGTAACGGTATTGCGCCGTCGTCGCAACGTTGGAACACCCATGAGCTTCGATCGCCTCTTCGTCTACGGCACCCTGATGCGCGGCTTCGACCATCCGATGGCGCGGCTGCTGACGGGCCATGCGGATTTTCTGGGTGAAGCGACCTGCCGCGGCCGGCTCGTTCTGGTGAAGCACTATCCGGGATTGCTGCTCTCCGACGTGCCGACGGACATCGTCCACGGCGAGCTCTTCCGCCTGCGCGTGGCGGGCGAGCTCCTGCGCGAGCTCGACATGTACGAAGCCTGCGGTGAGGGCTTTCCGGAGCCGACCGAATATTTGCGCCAGTTGGTCGATGTGACGCGGGCCGACGGCGCCACCGAGAAGGCCTGGACCTACGTCTACAACTGGCCCGTCTCCGATCTGCCGCGCATCGAGTCGGGCCGCTTCCTCGAGCATTAGGCCGACAGCACTTCCTTCACCAGGCGCACGTCGACCTCGCGCTCGACATAGGTCCACTCCTCGGTCTGCCGGAGCATCGTCACCAGCTCCTCGAACAGCGCGGCGTGCGCGGGGGCGAATTCGAACCAGGTGAGAAAGTCGAAAGGCCCGCCGAGGTCGCGGCAGTGATAGAGCTGGCGCGCAATCGCCGGCAGGAAGCGCAGGCTGCTCGCGATGTGATGCGACTTGTCCTCGAAGATCCTGCGGCGCTCTTCCTGGGTCAGCTCCCACCAGGCCTGCGACTTGCGGATCGGAATCAGCGCAGCGCTGGTCGCCTCGATGCGGCCGAGGTCAGCCTGCACGGCCACGAGCTGCTGCTTCTCGGTTCGCTCGGTGTAGCGCAAGCTGCTCTCGACACCCACCAGCCGCCACGCATTGCGCGAGGGTACCAGCGGCAACGAAACGGCATCGCTGTCGGTTACCGACAGCGCCGGCACGAAGGGCAGGGGCTCGCCCGTCACGGGCGAAAGCGAGGTCACACGCCAGCCCCCGCTCTGGCCGCCTCGAAAGGTCTTGAACATGGGCGTATGGAAGCGTGGAACCGGGCGCGGTTCAAGCCTTCTGTCATTCCGGGCGCCCGCTCCGTCATCCGTCGAGGCCGGCCGAAGATACGGGCGCTCTGGGTGAGGGGGCTAGGCGCCCCCGAATGACGGGCCAAGGCCTGTGCATAGGTCGAATAACCCGGATAAACCCGACAAACCTGGCCTTTGGCCGCGCCGCACCTATATCCCTGATCTTTCGCCCGACTCACCCGGTTTCGCGCTAGACAAAATCCATGCGCTTCACGCCCCAGTTCCTCGACGAGCTTCGTGCCCGGCTTTCGGTCTCCGAAGTCGTGGGCAAGCGCGTCAAGCTGAAGAAGGCGGGGCGGGAGTGGAAGGGGCTGTCGCCGTTCCAGCAGGAGAAGACGCCGTCCTTCTACGTCAACGACCAGAAGGGTTTTTACCACGACTTCTCCTCCGGCAAGCACGGCGACATCATCACTTTCGTGATGGAGACCGACGGTCTGCCGTTCGCCGAGGCCGTGGAGCGGCTCGCCAACATGGCGGGCCTGCCGCTGCCGGCGGTGACGCCCGATGCGGCGCGGCACGAGCAGCGACGCAAATCGCTGCATGACGTCATGGATCTCGCAGCAAAATTCTTCGCGGAGACGCTGGCCTCGCGTCTCGGCGCCAAGGCGCGCGGCTATCTCGCCGACCGCGCCATCTCGCCGGGGACGCAATTGCAGTTCCGCCTCGGCTATGCCCCGCCCGATCGCTTCGCGCTGAAGGAGCATCTCGGCAAGCTCGGCATCTCCGTCGACGACATGGTCGAGACGGGATTGCTCGTCGCCGGCAACGACATCCCCGTGCCGTACGACCGCTTCCGCGATCGCGTGATGTTTCCGATCACGGATCTGCGCGGCCGCGTCATCGCCTTCGGCGGACGCGCGCTGGAGAAGGACGTTCCGGCAAAATACCTGAACTCGCCGGAGACGCCGCTCTTCCACAAGGGCGACAATCTCTACAACCACCAGACCGCGCGCAAGGCCACGCACGACGGCAGCGCTCTGATCGTCGTCGAAGGCTATGTCGACGTCATCGCCATGGTCACTGCGGGCTTTGCGGGCTCGGTGGCGCCGCTCGGCACCGCGCTGACTGAAAGCCAGCTCGCGCTGCTCTGGAAGATGGCGGACGAGCCGATCCTCTGCTTCGACGGTGACCGCGCCGGACAGAAGGCGGCTTATCGTGCCGCCGACCTCGCGCTGCCGTTCCTCAGCCCCGGCAAGAGCCTGCGCTTTGCGCTGCTGCCGGAGGGGCAGGATCCCGACGATCTCGTGCGCTCCGGCGGACGCGGTGCGATCGAGGAGGTGATCGGGGCGGCGCGACCGCTTGCCGACATGATCTGGTCGCGCGAGCTCGAAGGCGGCAATTTCGCCACCCCCGAGCGCCGCGCCGCGCTGGAGGCGCGCATCAGGGAGCTCACCAACGGCATTCGCGACGAGGTGGTGCGGCGCTATTATCGCGACGAATTCGTCGAGCGGCTGCAGCGCACCTTCGCGCCCGAAGCTGGACGCGGCTATGGCGGCCGGGGCAATTTCCGCTCCGGCGGCGGCCGGCCGTTCCAGCCGAGGGCAGGGGGAAGCGCGAATCGATTCGGCGGCCAGGGATTTGGTGGACAGGGATTTGGCGGCGGCCGCCGCGGCGCCCCCGGCCCGACCCCGCTCCCGTCCGGCCCCTATCAGGCGGCGAGCCCCCAGCTGGCGGCAAGCCCGATCATGAAGGGCCAGCGCAGCGCGATCTCCCGCCGAGAGGCCCTGATCCTGCAATGTCTGATCAACCACCCCTGGCTGCTGCACGACCACCTCGAGGAGGTCGCCGCCCTGGAGCTGGCCCATCCGGAGGCCCATAAGCTGCGGGCCGGCATCATCGCCGCCTTCGCCAACGACCACCATCATTTGCCGGAGCCCGGCGAGCAGGCCGAAAAGATGCGTGGCGATCTCGATCGGGGCGGATTTTCCCAAGTTCTTCAAAGGGTTGAGAATGGCATCACGACCCAGGCGGTGTGGGGTGCCCGCGAAGGCGCGGCGCGGGATGACGTTCTTGCGACGTGGCACCAGCTCGTTGTCTTGCATCGGCAATGGCATTCACTACTTAGGGAGCTGAAGGACGCCGAGCTGGCCTTGGGGGAGGATCCCAGCGAGGCCAATTTGGCATGGCTCCGTGACGTCAAGGCCCGGATGGCCGAGGTCGACGGCACCGAGGCCCTGATCGAGGGTTTTGGCGAGCTGTCGGGCCGGCTTCAGAAGAGCGTATGATGAAAGAATCATGCGGACGGCCGGGGTCGGAACCGCTAAAAGACTCGCCAAATCCAAGGTTTGGCGGCACAAACAGGGTTAATCGAGGCTTAACGGTCTTGTAGCACTTTGGCCCAGAGGCGGCCGCAGGCAGAACAGACGCGTCAGGAATGAATCCGCGCAATCGCTGTTGGCACTACACCTGCATCCGCCGCGACAAAGAGGCTGACGAAGCGTTAGGCAATTCCGGCGAGAGAAAGTTGGGGGTGGCGAGAGGTTTGTGCGCCGCCCTTTCCGTGTCGAGAGCTGCCGAAGCGAGAGCGTCGAGCAACAGGTTCAAGTGAATTCAGGCAGGCGCTGCGGGCGTCTCGCGTGAAGCGCGTTTAGGAGCAATGGATGGCCACCAAGGCAAAGACGCTGCAGGCGAAGGACAAGGAAAAAGACGACAAGGCAGCGGATGCGCCGGAGAAGGACTCCCAGGACGCGCCCTCGCCGTTGCTCGACCTGTCCGACGCCGCCGTGAAGAAGATGATCAAGCAGGCCAAGAAGCGCGGCTTCGTGACCTTCGATCAGCTCAACGAAGTCTTGCCGTCCGACCAGACCTCGCCCGAACAGATCGAGGACATCATGTCGATGCTCTCGGACATGGGCATCAACGTCACGGAAGCCGACGACACCGAAGGCGAGGAAGAGAAGGACGAGGGCGACGACGAGACCGATAACGAGCTCGTCGAGGTCACCCAGAAGGCCGTCACCGAGGTCAAGAAAAGCGAGCCGGGCGAACGCACCGACGATCCCGTGCGCATGTATCTGCGCGAGATGGGCACGGTCGAGCTGCTCTCCCGCGAAGGCGAAATCGCGATCGCCAAGCGCATCGAGGCCGGCCGCGAGGCAATGATCGCAGGGCTGTGCGAAAGCCCGCTGACCTTCCAGGCCATCATCATCTGGCGCGACGAGCTCAACGAGGGCAAGATCTTCCTCCGCGACATCATCGATCTCGAAGCAACTTATGCCGGCCCGGACGCCAAGGGCGGAATGAACAATGCGATGATCGCAGGTCCCAGCGGCGAGACCGGTGAAGCTTCGGCCGAGGGCGGCGAGGCCGCCGCCACCGCTGCGCCCGCGCATGTGGCGCCGCCTGCGGCGCCGCCGGCGCCGACCCCGTTCCGTGCCGCGCCTGCAGCCGCTGGCGCCGAGGCCGGCGAGGAGAAGGATCCGGGGGAGGCCGCCGCCGAAGCCGACATGGACGACGACGAGTTCGAGAACCAGATGTCGCTCGCGGCGATCGAGGCCGAGCTCAAGCCGAAGGTGGTCGAGATCTTCGACAAGATCGCCGACAGCTACAAGAAGCTGCGCAAGCTTCAGGAGCAGGACATCCAGAACCAGCTCCAGAACGAGTCGCTCTCGCCGCACCAGGAGCGCAAGTACAAGAAGCTCAAGGACGAGATCATCGTCGAGGTGAAGTCGCTGCGCCTCAACCAGGCGCGTATCGACAGCCTCGTCGAGCAGCTCTACGACATCAACAAGCGCCTCGTCTCGCATGAGGGCCGCCTGATGCGCCTTGCCGACAGCCACGGCGTCGCGCGCGAGGATTTTCTGCGCAACTACACGGGTTCTGAATTGGACCCGCGCTGGCTCAACCGCGTCTCGAAGCTGTCCGCAAAAGGCTGGAAGAATTTCGTCCACCACGAGAAGGACCGCATCAAGGACCTTCGCCACGAGGTGCATCAGCTCGCCGCGCTCACCGGCCTCGAGATCGTCGAGTTCCGCAAGATCGTGCACTCCGTGCAGAAGGGCGAGCGCGAGGCACGTCAGGCCAAGAAGGAGATGGTGGAAGCCAACCTCCGCCTCGTGATCTCGATCGCCAAGAAGTACACCAACCGCGGCCTGCAGTTCCTCGACCTGATCCAGGAAGGCAACATCGGCCTGATGAAGGCGGTCGACAAGTTCGAGTATCGCCGCGGCTACAAGTTCTCGACCTACGCCACCTGGTGGATCCGGCAGGCGATCACGCGCTCGATCGCGGACCAGGCCCGCACCATCCGTATCCCCGTGCACATGATCGAGACGATCAACAAGATCGTGCGCACGAGCCGCCAGATGCTCAACGAGATCGGCCGCGAGCCGACGCCGGAAGAGCTCGCCGAAAAGCTTGGCATGCCGCTGGAGAAAGTGCGAAAAGTCCTCAAGATCGCCAAGGAGCCGCTGTCGCTGGAGACGCCGGTCGGTGACGAGGAGGATTCACATCTCGGCGACTTCATCGAGGACAAGAACGCGATCCTGCCGATCGACGCCGCGATCCAGTCCAACCTGCGCGAGACCACCACGCGCGTTTTGGCCTCGCTCACCCCGCGCGAAGAGCGCGTCCTGCGCATGCGCTTCGGCATCGGCATGAACACCGACCACACGCTGGAAGAGGTGGGGCAGCAGTTCAGCGTGACGCGCGAACGCATCAGGCAGATCGAGGCGAAGGCGCTGCGCAAACTGAAGCATCCGTCGCGGTCGCGGAAGCTGCGGAGCTTCCTGGACAATTAATTCGGATTGTCATGCCCGGGCCTGACCCGGGCATCCACCCCAGACAAAAAACGGCGGGCCGAAAGCCCGCCGTTTTTGTTTGCGTTGGAGCTTGGAGTATCACGCGTCCAACCGCCCTACTTCTTCTTCGCCCCCACCCGCTCGATCCGCTTGATCTCCAGCGGGGGGCGGCCGCTCTTCTCGGCGATCTCGCGGTCCTGCTCCATGATGAAGCTGCGGGCGGGTTCGTCGCCGTCGAGGCCGCCGAGGAGTTCAGCGGGCACGCGGCGGTTGGAGCGTTGGGAATCGTCTTCATAGACGACGTTGAAGAAGGCGAATTCGCCTTTGAGATTGGTACCGGGTTTCTTGGCCATGGCGGCTTTTCGTCGATAGCCACGCCGCAGTCAAATGACTTTGGCGCTGATCGACCTCCGCCGCGTCCGAACGCGGCGGGCTTGGCGCGGCTGTGAAGGTACCTGATGTGGGGAGGAAGGAGGAGCCAGAGATCTTCTGCGGCCCTTCGAGAAGACTTTCGTCTCCAATAAACGGCGGGCCCGAAGCCCGCCGTTTATCTTGGTCTTCAGCGCCGCCCGGGGCTGGCAGGGCGACAACCTAAGATAGAATACTATAGAAGGCGCGCTGCGATGGCAAGGTAAATCGTGGTGGTGCCGATGTCGCAGCCAGCGCATCAGATATGCGTTTGTTCCGATGTGCGACATGGTCATGCATAGAGACATGCTTTGAGCTGCCAAATCATTTTGTTCATCTCGCTTGCTCTTGCGACCCAGCGAGAGCGAGGCGCTCTGTAGGAAAACGCGTTGGCCTGCACGTATTCCCGCCGGCGTGCCCTGTGATTGCAAAGCAAAGCCGGTGCCATCCTCCGAACGCGTATCTCAATGCGTGTGTGTGCGCTGCGTCAATTCCGGCACGGCGAGTCGCGATCCGTGCCCGCCGCCCTTGTCGGTGTCCTCCTTGCGCCCCTGCGCCATGATCGCGGTGCCCATCGCGGCAGAGCCGAAGGTGATGAGAAAGGATGCGAGCAGCAGGAGAAGCGCCACGCCGGGCGCGCGGTCGGCGAAGATCAGCTCGCGCAGATGTCCGGGATTGAGCCAGAGCAGGCCGCCGACCAGCAGCGCGGCGGCGCCGGCGCCGATCGCGAGATTGATGGCGAGCAGGCGGAACAGCGGGATGCGGAGGAGGGCGGGGGTTGGCCGGCGAGGATGCTGATGGTTGGACATGGGTGGTTGCTTCGCGCCGACTTTGATGCAGTGACTGACGGTTGCTCAGGCATCGGCATTCTAGCGCCAACTCTCTCCGCTCGTCATTCCGGGGCGCGACGATATCATCCGCCTCACGCCGCCGGTGCGACCCGGCTACCCGAATCCTGCGCGGCCTGTTGGCGCTCCATCATGGTCTGCCACAGCGTTGCGATGCTCACCTGCGTCTGCGGCGCGATCAGGCAGTGCCCCTCATTGTCGAAGCCGCAGAACCGAGCCGACGGGTCCTTCTTCACCTCGGTCAGCGCCTGGTTGATCATCTCAAGGCACGTCATCACCTGCCCGATATCCTGCAGGCGCGTGTGATGCAGGATGTCCATCAGGCGGAACGTCATTACCGCAGGGCGGCCGAAGCTGATGCCGGGGCGGCCGAGCTCGAACAGCACGTTCACCGCAGGAAGCACGCCGCGGATGTGCTCGAGCACGCCGGCCATGTCTTCCACGCTGCAGGCGACGAGATGGGCCGCCTGTGGTGGCGGCGCGGCCTCCGGCGTCCGTGGCGCCAGCCCGAGTGTGGCCATCACCTCCTGCTCGATCCATTGCCGCACCGGGGCGGGGGCATTGCGGATCTGCTCGGCGGTCAAGGTGATTCCGGTCATGTGCGGTTCTCCTGTTTGCCTCAATCTAGAAAGCACGGCGTGAGACGGTTTGATGCGGATCAAGCCTGCCGCTTTGACGCTCGCTGCGTTCCCGGGCATGATCGGCCGCCTGCTTCGCGCAAGGAATTTGGGGAACTGCTGCACATGCTGAGACCGCTTCTCGCCGCCGCCGTCGTCGTTTGTCTGACCGGCGGGTCGGCGCAGGCCGCCCGCTGCGGCGGCGATTTCGACAGCTTTGTCGCCAGCATGGCGCAGGAAGCACAGGCGGCCGGCGTCTCGGCGGGCGTGACCAATGCGGCGCTCGGCGGCGTGACCCAGGACGCTGCCGTGCTCGCCTTCGACCGGCGCCAGCGCTACACCTTCAAGAAGAGCTTCGAGCAGTACGTCTCGACCCGTGTCGGCCCCGGCCGCATCAATGGCGGCCGCGCGCTGCTCCAGCGTCACGCCGCGCTGCTCTCCCGCGTCGAGCAGCAATTCGGCGTGCCGCGCTATATCCTGGTCGCGATCTGGGGCCTTGAGAGCGATTTCGGCAAGGGCGACACCGGCAAGCTGCCGGTGATCCGCACGCTGGCGACGCTCGCGCATGATTGCCGCCGCACCAATCTGTTCCAGGGCGAGCTGCTCGCCGCGCTCAAGATCGTGCAGCGCGGCGACCTGCCGCTGCGCGACCTCATCGGCGCCTATGCCGGCGAGATCGGCCAGACCCAGTTCCTGCCGTCGTCCTACATCAAGTACGGCGTCGATTTCGACGGCGACGGCCATGTCGACCTCCGCCACAGCGTCCCCGACGTGCTCGCCTCGACCGCGAACCTCCTGCACACCAACGGCTTCAAGATGGGCCAGCCCTATGATGAAGGCACGCCGAACTTCGAGGCGATGCGCGAGTGGAACAGGGCGGTGGTCTATCGCAAGACGATCGGGTATTTCGCCGATCGGCTGGCGGGGCAGTGAGGAGCGGCGCGCCGCCAGCCATACTCGTCATTGCGAGCGCAGCGACGCAATCCAGAGTCTTTCTGCCGAGACAGTCTGGGTTGCTTCGCTGCGCTCGCAATGACGGTGGAGAGACATTGTCTCTCCTCACGTCCCCTTCGCCATCTTCTCCAGTCGCCGCTGCAGCGGCGCCCAGTACGTTCCCGGGCGGAAGCGCTGCAACAGGTCCATGAAGCGGGCGTCGTTGCCGATCAGGATGCGCGGCTCGTTCCTCTCGATGCCGCTGATGATGCGCAGCGCGGCATCCTTTGGCGTGGTCTTCGCTGCGTTCTCGAACCGGTCGATCGATTGCGCGCGCCGGTCATTGTCGGTGACGCCGATCCCGGTGCGCGCGTTGCGCGCGATCGCGGTGGCGACGCCGCCGGGATGGACGACCGACAGCTTGACCGGGCTTCCCGCCATCGCCAGCTCGTGCCGCACGCTCTCGGAGAAGCCGCGCACCGCGAACTTCGCCGCCGCATAGGCCGATTGCCCCGGCGGCGCGATGATGCCGAAGATCGAGGAGAGGTTGACGATGTGTGCCTCTGCCAGCGTCTTCAGGTGTGGCAGGAAGGCGCGCGTGCCGTGCACCACGCCCCAGAAATTGATGTCGAACAGCCAGTCCATCTGGGCCTGGTCGATCTCCTCGAACGAGCCCATGAGCGCCACGCCGGCATTGTTGATGACGATGCCGAGGGCGGGATGCGCGGTGGTTGCTTCGCTTGCGAACTGCGCGATGTCGGCGGGCTCGCCGACATCGACGCGATGCACGCTGACCCTGCGCGTTGTTCCGATCTCCGCCGCGACCATCTTCAATCCGGCCTCGTCGCGGTCGGCCAGCGCGAGATCGCAGCCGCGCTGCGCCAGCTCAACCGCCAGCGCCCGGCCGATGCCGCTCGCGGCTCCCGTGATGGCGGCGGCGCCCCGAATCTTCGTCATGAATTCCCCCGTCAAGTCCCCGAACGTGGAACTATGAATTACTTTTTTTTGAAATGAAACCGAACCGTTGCCGGCCTCGGTTTTTAACATGCGTTATGGAGGCATGCATTGGGAGCCGCCGATGGGACAAGCAAAGCCGTTTCGCGCGACAGCGCTGATCGTTGAAGACGACGTCATGCAGCGGGAGATGCTTTGCGTTCTCCTGGAAGAGAGCGGCTACCAGGTCATCCAGTGCGAAAGCGCGGAGGCCGCCGAGCGCGTCCTCGACAAGAGCGCAGGCGCGCTCTGTCTGATGCTGACCGACGTCCAGCTTGCAGGCCGCATGAACGGTGTCGAGCTCGCGCACGTCGCCAAGCACCGCAATCCGAACCTCGACGTCGTCGTCACCTCCGGCCGCCCCTTGAAGCAGCCCTTGCCCGATGGCGCCAAGTTCTGGGCCAAACCCTGGGCGCCGCTCGACGTGCTGCGCGAGGCCGAGCTCGCTCAGCTGTCCTGACGGCAGCCCCGCGGGCGCGCTTTCTCGCCGCGAGCCGCGGTGATAAGGTCGGTCCATGACCTTGTCCTTCCTGCTCACCTCGCTCATCGTCGTCGCATCGCCTGGCACCGGCGTGCTCTACACGCTCGCGGCGGCGCTGACCCGCGGCTCGCGCGCGAGTATAGCGGCCGCCTTCGGCTGCACGCTCGGCATCGTGCCGCACATGGTGGCGGCGATGCTCGGCCTTGCCGCCGTGCTCCACACCAGCGCACTCGCCTTCGCCGTGCTGAAATGGTGCGGCGTCGCCTATCTTCTCTATATGTCCTGGCAGGCGCTGCGTGAGACGGGGGCGCTCGCGGTTGGCGGCGAGATCAAGGAGCGGTCGAGCGGCCGCGTCATCGTCACCGGCTTCCTGATCAATATCCTCAATCCAAAGCTGTCGATCTTCTTCCTCGCCTTCCTGCCGCAGTTCATCGCGGCGGACGAGGCCCATGTCCTGGCTCGCATGCTGGAGCTGAGCGGCGCCTTCATGGCGATGACCTTTGCGGTGTTCGTCCTCTATGGACTCTGCGCTGCCTCCGTGCGCGAGCGCGTCATCTCCCGTCCCCGCGTCATGGCCTGGCTGCGCCGCAGCTTTGCGGCCGGCTTCGCCGCGCTCGGCGCCAAGCTTGCGTTTGCGGAGCGGTAGAGTCTTCTCTTCACCTCTCGAAAGGTCGTCATGCCACGGCTTGTCCCAGGCAACGCGCCTCGAACACTCACCCAATAAAAAAGCGGGCCTTGCGCCCGCCACCTTCCAACCTGCCCGACTCTACCCGACGCCCGGGCGGAGCGAGACTCCACCCGGGCAAAGAAACAGAAGCCTCGTTACTTCTTCTTCGCCTTCTTGGCCTTTTTCGCCTTCTTCTTCACCGCCTTCTTCGCTTTCTTAGCCATAGTATCCTCTTAGGGGTTAATGGTGGAACGCGACACGAGGGATGCTCGGCGGAGGGCCAGCCTCGCAACATCCTCGATACAAACTCAGCAGATTCGGAGCCGGCTGCCCCGCGCCGTCATATCTCCGTCATTGCGTTATCCACAGCTCAGATGCGTCTTGCGTGATCTTTGGCCCCGAATCCGCTGCGTCGCCGCCCGCTCTCCGCAGCAAGGTTTGATTAACGATGCCGCAATCCGTTCGCGGATTCATCAATCCAAAACCAACGCCCGGCTTTGCGCGATTGCGGTGAGACTCCATTAAGCGCGCCGCGCACATGATCGCCCGCAAGAACACGGGGGCGGGTATGTACGGGCAGTTGCCAAACGAAGAGGGCGGGACCATGCGCGTCCCGCAGTCGCCATGCTGAGCGTGCCGACACTCTGGACCGTCATCGTCATCAATTTCCTGGCGCTGGGCCTGGTCTGGGCCTATGTGGCGCGCGCCTATCCCAAATTCGAGGCGGCGCGGTACTGGACGGCGGCGGCGGTGCTGGCTGCAGCAGGCGCGGCCATCTCGATGCTGCGTGACGTCATGGATCCGCGCTTTCCGCTGATCGGTGGCGGCGGCCTGATGATCTTTTCGTCGTGGCTCGCCTGCATGGGCGTCGCCCGGTTCTATCACCGCCCGGTGTCCTGGCCAGCGGCGATCGCCAACTCGGTCCTAGCCAGCGCCGGTCTCGCCTTCTTCCTGGTCGTCACCGACAACATGCCGATGCGGGTCGTGATCTACTCGCTGGCACAATCGACCCCAATTGCGCTGATGCTGCCGCTGCTGCTGCTCGGCCAGCAGAACGGCCGGGAGAACCCGGGGGCGCGCCTCGCTGCGATCGTGGGCTTTCTGCTCCTGTCCATTCACGTCGTCCGCTCCGGCGCGGCGCTGCTCGGCTATGGCGGCGCCATCACCGCGATCAATTTCAACGGCCTGCAGGCCGTGATGATCCTGCTCCTGGTGTTCCTGGCCATGGGCTGGAATTTCGCCTGTCTGCTCATGGCGATCGAGCGGCTGCGCAATGAGGTTGCTGACCTTGCGCTGCTCGACGATCTCACCGGCGTCGCCAACCGGCGGCATCTGCTGCAGCGCCTGACCGAGGAATGCGCCCGCTCGACGCGCAGCGGCGCGCCGTTCTCGCTGCTGCTGATCGATCTCGACGGATTCAAGACCGTCAACGACACCCATGGTCATGCCGCCGGCGATGCCTGCCTGAAGCACTTCACCCTGATGGCGCAGACGCGCCTCCGGCCCGGCGACATGCTCGCCCGCACCGGCGGCGACGAGTTCTGCGTCGTGCTGCCGTCCTCGTCCTTGCGCGAGGCCTCCGCGATCGCCCGCCGCGTGATCGAGGTCTGCCGTCAGGATGCCGCCACCTGCACCGGCAGCGACATTCCGATCGCGATCTCGATCGGGGTTGCGCAGTGGGACCGCGATGTCGGGGAGTTCCCGGATCGCCTGATGGCCAACGCCGACCATGCCCTCTATGCCGCCAAGAAGAACGGCAAGAACGATTTCGCGATCTATGATCCCGCCCCGCCGCTTTCGCCCGACACGATCGAGGCGTTGAGGAAATTCGCGTAAAGCCTGCTAGGCTTGGATCGCACTGGGCCTTGCATATGATGTTTCGCCTGCTCGCGGTCATTCTCGCCGCTCTTCTGATCAGTCCCGCCGCCGCTGACGACGCCGAGCTCGTGAAGCTCGCGCGCGCCTCCGGCACGCCCGACATTCCCGGCCTGAAGATCGTCTGGCTTGCGCCGTGGGGCGACGTCCGCAACGCCAAGCCCTGGCGTAACATCATCGTGCACCAGACCGAGGGACCTGCGGGCTCGGCGCGCGGCGGCGCGCAAGCGCAGGCGAAGAACCCGACACGGCGCGGCGTCACGGTCTGGGTCGAGACCGACGGCACGGTCTATTGGGCCGTCGCCGAAAACCTGGTGCCGACCCACGGCGATGGCGCCAACCGCAACGACAACAAGTACATCGACAACAGCTCGACCTACCGCCAGGTGGTGCGCGACAACTCGATCGGCGTCGAGTTCGCCGGCAACTATCCCGATGTCACGACGGGGCCGACCGAGGCGCAGGTCGCGGCGTGGAAGATTCTCGTGCAGGTGCTGCGCGCGCGCTATGGCATCCCGCTTGATCGCGTCTATGCGCACAACTGGATCGACTACAAGGACGCGCGCTATTGCGAAGGCTGCACGCTCGCGACGCTGGCAAGGCAGTGGGGAGAGTAGTCTCCTCCGTCATTCCGGGCGCGACGAAGTCGCGAGCCCGGATCCATTCGTCCACCAACTCTGCGGCCTGATGGATTCTCAGGTGCGCAATTGCGCACCATAGCTCGCGCGCGTGCCCCGGAATGACAGCGGAGCGCCGTCCGCCGAACCGTGTCACGCAAACAAAAAAGCCGGCGTTGCCGCCGGCTTTTTCTCTCTTTCTATCCGCCAATCTCTTCTGCTGAACTGCCGCTTAGTGCGCGGCTTCCAGCGCGGCCTGTTCGGCCCTCGCGATCGTGCCCTTGACCGCGGACTGCACCTTCTCGAAGGCGCGGACCTCGATCTGGCGGACGCGCTCGCGCGACACGCCGAACTCGGCGGCAAGGTCTTCCAGCGTCATCGGCTCATCGGCGAGGCGGCGCGCCTCGAAGATGCGGCGTTCGCGCGGGTTGAGCACGCCCATGGCGCCGTTCAGCGCATCACGGCGGTGATCATACTCCTCGTGCTCCGCCATCATGGCTTCCTGGTTAGGCGTGTTGTCGACCAGCCAGTCCTGCCATTCGCCGGCTTCGCCGTCATCGCGGATCGGAGCGTTCAGCGACGCGTCGCCGCCGAGGCGGCGGTTCATGTCGATCACGTCCTGATCAGTGACGCCGAGGCGCTTGGCAATCATCTTCACCTGGTCGGGGCGGAGATCGCCTTCGTCCAGCGCGTTGATCTTGCTCTTCGCCTTGCGCAGGTTGAAGAACAGCTTCTTCTGGTTCGCGGTGGTGCCCATCTTCACGAGCGACCAGGAACGCAGGATGTACTCTTGAATCGACGCCTTGATCCACCACATGGCGTAGGTGGCGAGACGGAACCCCTTCTCGGGTTCGAAACGCTTCACCGCCTGCATCAGGCCGACATTGCCTTCCGAGACGACCTCGGAGATCGGCAGGCCGTAGCCGCGATAGCCCATGGCGATCTTGGCCACGAGCCGGAGATGGCTGGTGACGAGTTGGTGCGCCGCGTCGCGATCGTCATGCTCGCGCCAACGCTTGGCGAGCATATATTCCTGCTGGGGTTCCAGCATCGGAAACTTGCGGATCTCGGCGAGGTAGCGAGAAAGGCCGGATTCTCCATTGAGGACCGGCAAAGCAGCGGTACGGGCCATAGTGCGCCCTCCAAAAGGTTCAGGCCCCCGATAGCGGCGGGCCAGGCAGACGACCGCTGTGTTAAAGCCGGCCGTAGCTGCGATGTTCCGCGTTGGTCATTTCAACGCAGACGCAATATACCCTATCGGGGGCCGAAAAGGGAAGGATTGCTGACGTCACGTCCCCGTGTGGCAGCTATAACTTTTTGTAATGTAAAGACTTTCTGAAGCGGCCTGCGTCATAGCGCCGCTTTGAGGGCGCGTTCGAGGAGAAGCAAATCCTCCGGCAAAGGCGCTTCCCAGTGGAGTAATTCTCCTGTCCTCGGGTGCTCCAACACCAGCAGGTAAGCATGTAGGGCCTGCCGCCCCAGCGCCGCCAAAGCGGCCTGCGACTGAGGCGCCAGCTGGTTGGCCTTGGTCTTGAAATGCGGGCCATAGACGGCATCGCCCATCAGGGGTTGGCCGATATGGGCGAGGTGGACGCGGATCTGATGGGTGCGGCCGGTCTCGAGCTCGCAGGCGAGCAGGACGGCGACCGGCTTTCCGTCGCGCCCGGCGAAGCTCTCCAGGATCTCCCAATGCGTCACCGCCTCGCGGCCGCCCTGGCGCACCGCCATCTTCTCGCGCGCATGCGGATGGCGGTCGATCGGCGCATCGACCGTGCCGCGATGCCGGTTCGGCACCCCCCAGGCAAAGGCCATGTAGCCGCGGCGCATCGCGCCGGTGCGGCCGTGGTCGGCGAATTGGGCTGACAGCGAGGCATGCGCGAGGTCGTTCTTGGCGACCACCATCAGCCCTGTCGTGTCCTTGTCGAGCCGGTGCACGATGCCGGGCCGGCGCACCCCGCCAATGCCGGACAGCGAGGCGCCGCAATGGGCGATCAGCGCGTTGACCAGCGTGCCGGTCTCGTGGCCGGCCGCGGGGTGGACCACCAGCCCCTTCGGCTTGTTGATGACGACGATGTCGTCGTCCTCGAACACGATATCGAGGGCGATATCCTCCCCCATGGGCTCGGCCGGCGCCGCCTCCGGCACGTCGATTATGATCGTATCACCGGGACTGACGTGATAAGCGGGGTCGCGGACCGCGGAGGCCTTCAGGTGCACTGCGCCCGCCAGGATCAGGGCTTTCAGCCTCGATCGCGATAGCTCCGGCCGGCGCGCCGCCAGCACGCGGTCGAGGCGGGACGAGCCCTCGTCGCCGGCGACCACCACCTCCAACCTTTGCGCAGACCCAGAGCTTTCCATGACGACGTCTGATACCGCTGTTCCCGAACCGACCCCCGAGCAGGCCGCGCTGTTCGCGCGGGTGCGGCGGATGATGCTGATCGCGGGGTTGACCACGGCGCTGGCGATCTGCGCCGTGCTGATCGCGGTGGGCTACCGCCTTTTCAAGTCGGAGGGAAGGGCGCCCGAACCGGTGGGCGACGTCATCGCCACCCTGCCGAAGGGCGCCAGGATTGTCTCGACCGGCGTCGCCGGCGACCAGCTGGTTATCACGCTCGACGTCGGCGGCGCCACCGAGATCCGCACCTTCCACGCCCACACCCTCAAGCCGGCCGGAAGGCTGAAATTTGCCAACGAGCCGTAAAAGGCACGTCGGGGTCCTTGCGGCGGACAAGTTTCGAGGTTATTGGCTAGCCCTCACGCTCCCTTCGTCTAGCGGTTAGGACGCGGCCCTCTCAAGGCTGAAACAGGGGTTCGATTCCCCTAGGGAGCGCCAGCGGCTCTAGAAGCGCTGAGATTTCAAAAACATCACGCAAATCATGGCTTTGTCTGCTGTCAGGTGGTAGCAGGGACACGTAGCTTTTGATGCGCGCAATGCCGGGACTGATCCAAGATAGATACGGGACTTACTACGTCCAAAGGAAGGTGCCAGAACGCCTCCAAGAAGCCGTTGCGCGCGTTCTCAATTCCGGGAAATCCAAGCAGGTCTTTCTCAAGAAGTCCCTCGGCACCAAGGTGCTGAAGGAGGCGAACGTTGCTGCCACTCATGTGCTGGCAGACTTCAATCGGACCCTGGCGAATGCCGAGGCGCTGCTGAAGGAGCGGCCCGTCATAGAGTCGCTCACCGATGCTCAAATTAGGCGTATGGCCGAGATGCATTACGCTGCATTGTTGGCCCATGATGAGGAGGAGCGCAGCGAGGGCACTGGGTCAGAGCCCCTGTTTCAGAATATCGCGAAGCAGCTCAGCGATGCCGGTATTCCGTACAGCACGCCGTTCAAGGTTGGTTCAGTGCCCGAGTTCGGGCTCTCTGACCGCGAGATTTACAAGAGGACGGATACGCTGGAGTTCGATTTGGCGGTCAGCGCTCCAGCGTTGGCTCGAGGTGACGTCAGCGTCATCGGAGAGGAACTGGATCAGCTGCTGGACGAGTTTCAACTCAACCTCGACCGCAAAAGTGCTTCATACCGAAAGCTGGGAATGGCGGTGCTAGCCGCACACGTCCGCGCCCTCAGGGACATTGAGAGGCGCAATGCGGGAGAACCGGTTGAGACGCCCGCGTCTGCCTATGCGTCCCCTGAGGCTCCTTCAGGCGAACAGGGAGGCACGCTACGCGAAGCCTTCGAAGGTTGGAAGAAAGAGCGCGATAGGCCTGAGGGCACCGTGCATGAGTACGGTCGGGCTGTGGAGATGTTCATCCAACTGCACGGTGATCTTCCCGTATTGAAAATGAGGCGATCACACGCCCGCACATTTCGTGAGGCGTTGCAGTTGGTGCCGAAATCGCGCAGAGGCGCGCTCCTGAAGGCATCTCTTCCGGAGCTGCGCGACTACGGCAGCGCGCACCCAACGGTCCCGAAGGTGTCCCCAGGGACCGTGAACAAGCAACTGGGCGCCTTGCAAGCCATAGCAGGTTGGGGCCACCACCACGGCCTAGTGCCTGATGATGTGCCATGGGCGGACCCGTTCGCCGAGATGCGTCTTGAAGAGGAACAGTCGGAGCGCGAGCCCTTCGACGCTCGCGACCTCCAGACCATCTTCGACGCTCCGCTCTTTACCCAGCAAAAGCTGCCCGCGGGAGCTAAGGGGGAGGCGGGTGTGTGGTTGCCCCTGCTTGCACTGTTCGCAGGTGCCCGTCAGGCCGAATACGCCGGTCTTCGCGTGTCTGACATTCGCACGGATGAGGAAACAGGCATTCCGCTGATGTGGTTCTCTCGCGACCCGAAGGCGGGACGGCGGCTCAAGACCAAGACGTCCGAGCGCGTTGTGCCTGTCCATCCGCAGCTCGTAGCGCTAGGATTCCTGAAGTACGTGGAGGCACGGCGTCAGGTAGGCGACAAGGCGTGGCTCTTTCCCACTGTTGCTCCGGACCAGAAGGGTGCCCTCAGTGCTTGGTCAAAATGGTGGGGTCGTTATCTGCGCACGCATGTTGGAATCCACGACCGCAACAAGGTCTATCACAGCTTTAGGCATGGCTTTCAGGACGCGCTCCGCCGTACTACGCCCGACGAAGAACTGCGCGACGCTCTGACGGGCCGGAGCAGCGGGAAATCCGTAGGCCGCACCTACGGCGCCAAGGCGATGTTGCAGCGATGGGGTGCTAAGGTCCTAAAGCGAGCGGTCGACGACATTTCCTATCCCGGTTTGGACGTCTCGCGCGTGAGAACGTCGGTCCTGTGAGGCGCGCGCAGGGGCCCAAGGGAAACCAATGACGCGGAGGCCCTTTCGGTCTTTGCAGAATCTAGCCTTGGCGGCTGGTCTGGGAGAAGCGGACGTGGACCGAGAAGACCGACAGGTCTTCTTGTGACCCGAAGGCGACTTCAATCTCTTGAGTAAGTGGACAATGCGTCTGCATTTGCACAGTTTAATGTGGCGGCCGTGTCGGCCGGGTAGTCCTTTCCCATGGAACGAGAACTCCGACGCCTCGAACGGGACGCCCGCCATCAAGCAGCTCTGTCTGCGGACGAGCGCGCAAGGGCGGCCTTGCTCGAAATCGCGGAGGAGTACCGGCAACGCGCCGACTACCTTGAGGCCCAAAGCGGCAAACCGACTGAGACAGGACGTTGAAAGGGCCCCTCATCGCGCTTTTTGGCACTCTCGGAGGATTGACTGCCAAGCCGCTGAGGAACAGCATCGTTCCATCATCGTCCGGTTCGTGGCTTCTATCGGTGACTGAGAGACCAATTGTGCTCCCGCCTGCTCAAACAGGGAGCAACCGTCATGCCGATTTCACGGCTGATTGCGAACATCGATCTCACCCGCGAACAAGAACACGTTCTTGAATTGGCCTTCAACCACGCCCTGCGCAAGCTCGACCTGGTTGGTCGAAGCGATCCGCTCTGTGATCTCGTTGCCAAGAGGATGATCGAAATTCACATGCGCGGCGTTACCGATGCCGTCGCTCTTGCCGAGATGACAGTCCGGGAAATCAAGGTAGCGAAAGATTAAGAGCCCCGGTCTTTCGCGTTCGGGTAAGTCGAGCAAGCCCGCTTCTGGCCCATCGCGATCATTCCAGCGGGTCCGCGCGTAGACCGCTGTTCACCTCTAAGCGGACAATGTGCTGCGTTTCAGGAAGAGAAGGCCGCACCCGAGGGGTCCTGACGGAAACCTTTGGTGCGGCCGGTCTGTATCGTTAGGGTTGGGACGAAGGCGCTAGGTCCAAGAAACCGCCGCGACGATGCCCCAGTTTCCTTTCGAGTTCGGGCGGCGCCAATGTGGCTCGGCCATCAGGTTGAGGGCGGCCAGGGCATCTCGGTAACTAGTGAACTTAAGCTCCCGACCCTTCGGACCTACCCAGTATCCGCCAGCGCGTCGGCAGGTGACTGGGTGGAACGAAGTTCCGTCTGATGCGGTCGGAATTTTCATGAACGGGGCTCTCCCAATTGAGCGAGATTGCTCCTTTTACATAATAGCAAGAAGTTCACGGCTTGCGCGATAAACAGTAAGAGAATCGCTCTGCCGTTGTCCTGCCTCGGCTCTGATGGCCTAAGCCGCCTTCATCAGGAAGCTCTTAGAGCCTCGCCCGACACCAGGGACATAAGTGACGCCTATTTCAGCGAGCGCCTGCGTGGTGGGATGGCCGGCCGCGTTGAGGGTCTCGCGTAGCTTCTTGAGGCTGGTGAGCTTCAGGGCGTGCTGAATCTCCGTGAGAGACACAGTTCCGGCCGACTGCCCTTCCATGTAAGCGATGAGGCGGGTGTGAGAGCTTTCCCGCGGCTTCCTTGCCTTCGGCGGATCGAGCTCAAAGTCCCACTGGCGCACAGCGACACCGGGCATGTCCGCTTTGATGGCATCCAGCACGGATTCCCCCATGGCGTCCTGCGGGAGCACGATGAAAATATCAGCAGGCGGGCAGTTGCCCTCGGCGTCGATGACATGCCTACAGCAGATGCGGTTGATGGCCTGGATCACGGACACCGACATTTGCCGCTGCTCCATCTCCTTGCGCACGTTCTTGAACTGCTTCCACTCGGGGGACTGGAGCCACTTGTCGTCCTGAGAACCTTGCAGCGCGCAGAACATGTTGGTGGCCCAGGTTTGGGGACGGTAGGGGAGCCCAAGGATCAAAGCAGCATCGAAATCTTGCCAATCGTTTCTCCCATCGACCGCGTTCCAATGACCAACTGCCACCTTCATCGCCGACTTCTCGACCCACCGCTTCGCGATGACATCTTCTACGTCCTTGTGAGCGCAAACGAAGAGCGACCGCTCGTCACCCAATGCCTCCTCCATGGCGCGGCGGATCCGTGGGAGCCGTTCCTTGACGTGCTCGATCATGGCGTTCTTACCAAGCCGGGTGCCACGAGCGACGTGAAGTGCCACGTTGCTGTAGTCACGCGCGTGGCTCGGCACCGGAGGGCACACGTGCCGCTCCTCGAACAGGTCCCACAGGAAGTTGCTCTTGGCGGTCGCATCGAGCACCACGGGGCCAGGGGTGTTCAATGGCACCGCCAGGGCCGCTGAGTTGATTGAGTGATACTTCCCCTCCTTGGCGTAATAGGCGAACTGATCGAGGCACGACTGAACGGCTTCCAACGTCTCGGCTACGCGCGCGGCCATCCAGGCGTGGTTCTTGTGGCTGCTACGGTTACCCACCAGGCGGTCATAACGCACCTCGCTCATGGCGGCGCAGAGCGGTGAGAAGTCTACGGCGCCAGGGGCCTCCTTCTCTCCCCAAATCATCGACATGGCGCTGTCACCGTCTTGCTCGGATACATAAGCGAGCAGAACATGATAGACCTGCTCGAGCACCTGCACCTGCCTGGGAAGGGCCTGACGCACAGTTTGCGGAATGATGCCTAGCACGAAAGCCAAGTTGTCCGCCGTCGCGCTGCTCTCGTCGACTACGTTAGCCAAGGCCTCATCAATCACCGTCAGAAGGCGCTTCCCGCCCCGCCACGACACCAGTCGTTCCCAGGCGGCCCAGTTATCGTCCTTGAGGCTCCTTTTGGCATTGAGGAATGCTGAATGTGTGATCACCACAACGTCACTCGTTTGCAGCGCCTGAAGGCTGGCTGCGTTGCGGGAGTGGTTCACAACGGCCACAGAACGCCCAGCAATAGCGTTGATGGTGTCCCTGATCTTGTCGGCTTCCTCAATCAGCCGGGTGACCACGAGCATCCCCACGGGATTGAGGTGGCTCTCGAGATTCTTTTGGGCCTGCATAGCCGCATACACGCAGGTCCCTTGGGTCTTTCCGCTGCCGGTGGGCGGCTGCAAGATGCGCCATGGTGATTCAACACCGAGGATAGCTTCCTCAATGGCGCCCCTGAAATTCTCTCCCATAATTTTCCAGAGGAGCTTCAGTGGTGCGGAGGAGTGCTGCCCAAGGCCACCTGGGCGAGGCGAGGTCCAATATGCGTTCATCCGTGATGAGAAATCTTCCGGACACACGAGGGCGTAATCGGTCGGAGATAGTAGAATGTCGGTCATGCTTGGTGTTCCTGTATGGGACACGACAAGCCACCTAGTGATCCTAAGAGACACCAGGGTGTGCTTGTGAATGTTGAGTGGAGAATTGAATTGGTCTGACAAAGACCAGTTAGAAGGAGCCCCTCAAGGCTCTAAGAGAACCGAATTGGTCTCAGGGGTAGGAATAGTGGGTCGGTGTAGAAAACACCCCTCGAAGTCTCTAAGAGATACATCCATTAGAGGTCTCAGGGGGACCTTTCCGAGGTGCTGAGCTGTGGTGTTCTCCTCCGAGAGGAGCTTACTTCGTTTGTTGGCGCCTCAGGTATCTTATGAGCCACGGAAATCAGCTCTGATATAATTACAAAAGTGATGGTGTTATCTCCGCTTGAGAGTTCTCTCCAGGTAGCCCCTAAGTCTCCCAGAGGAGCCTTAGGATTCGTTGCTGGCGCGTGGTGCCTATCTGTCGTCAAACCCACGAGGCGTTTCGGCGGCTCCGCAGCGGGCCTGACGAGTCATTGGTAGCACAAAGGCGCCCCGGTGTTTCATAGGGCCCCCGAGAATTCGGTTTTTGCGGGGGACCGTTTGCCCGCTTTAGGTTCTCTTCCTTAGCCGCTGGGCCCAGGGGCCTCCGCTCCGAGCAGCGATATGGACTTGGTGAGCAAGCTCAATCCCTTTCTCGGTGCACCTGATGCTCCCTGCATCCCACTCGGCCCACGCGCACGGTCCTGCTTACGCCCACGCGCGGTCTTTGCTTTCTTCGCCATTCTCAACCTCCAGTGCCTGACGAAGAACGCTGGGGTGTTCCGAGTTCCAAATCATGCGATTCAAGACGCTTGGGCATGATTCGCAATCGGTTCGACGTCACCTACGCAGGACTCGTTTGAGTGGAGTTGCGTGATGGGCTCGCCCTCGATTGTGCCGAACGACCGTTTGGACCGTGATTTTTACATCGTGCTTGAGGATTTCCGGACCGGTGCCGCATTCCGCGAGACTGAGGAAGGCATCGACTACACCACTATGATTTCCGACCTCCTCTCCGGGCAGTATTCCCACGTCCTCCGTGTGGTGGCGTTCAATCCTGTGGAGGGGTGGGCACGGGATGCCTCCGAAGACATCGCCCTTGAGTTGGAGAGGCGGCTGGACGGGGACATACCCGACGTCCTGCGGGACTTCATTGAAGGACAGCTCGGCCGGAAGGTCGGCGTTCAATTGGCTCTGCCCCTGAGTAACTGATGCCGAAAGAGATAGGGTTTGCGTTGCCGGTCATAGGCGAATCTGTGCCCGCGGGTAACGACTGGATTCACGAGGTCAAATACGACGGCTACCGCCTTAGAGTAGTCCGCAATGGCAATCGGGTGAAGCTCATCACCAAAAACGGGCACGACTGGACCAAGCGATACCCGTGGATAGTCGAGACCGCGCTGAACATCCGCGAGGAGCACTTCGTCATTGATGGCGAGGCGGTAATCCTGGGCGTGGATGGAATGTCGGATTTCGACGCCCTCCACTCACGCCAGGAAGACCATGAGGTTCAGCTCTACGCCTTCGACTGTCTGGCCTTCGGCGGCGACGACCTAACCGGCCTGCCCCTGCACATGCGGAAGACCAACCTGATGCAACTCCTCCGCGGCCGAAGCCAAGGGATCTTCGTCGCCCCGTTCGAGGCCGGACCGATCGGGCCGGAGCTGTTCGACGCCGCGTGCAAGATGGGGCTGGAGGGACTGGTCTCGAAGCACAGGGAGCGGGCCTACCGGTTCGGCCGGTGCGACCACTGGATTAAAAACAAGAACCGCAATCACCCGGCCTACACGCGGGTCATGGAGAGCTTTTAGGCGTCATCGTGCAGAAGCATACCTTCTTCTTTTAAGGTGCTGTCCGTGCGGTAATAGCTCTCGATGAACTCGTCACCGTTTCCGGCAAACGCGCCGTACATCCCGTACTCATTCAGATCTTTGAAAAAGAACCCGACGCGGCTTTCCGCGAAGTGATCAACATGGAAAGCGATGAGGTGGGCCGTTTCGAACAGCCGCTGGCCGTGCTTCGCGTCCCAAAAGTCATGGTCACGCTCCTTCCAGCGATATTCCCGCATCCCCGCTTTGATGGCCTGGTAGAGCCGGTCATCCCGCTTGAGACGGTCCCTCGCCGCCTCTGCTTTTTCCGTGTTCTTCGATTGGCGCCATAGGAAGAATCCGCCGACCAGCGCAATCAGCAATATCAGTGACCAATCCATCTCGCCCCCAGGCGTATATTATCGCCGGTCCGGCTCAGTCCGCTACCACTTCCGGCCGCCGAGAACCCTGCCTCTTACCGGTCCGGGTTCGGCTTTCCTCAGCTGGTCCCGCTGGTCGCATAGGCCGTCCACCTTGGCCTGCATCCTCCCGAGCAAGCTCTCAGCGGACGCCGTGGACAGCCCGGCACGCCGGAGGGACTGGATTTCCTTCTGCTGGCGGCCGATCTGACGCCGCATATGCTCGATTTCCGAGCGGAGATATTCGAGAGTGGGCATGGCGAACCTGGGAATTCTCCCAATAGAACGAAGAGAGAACATAAAGTCAAGGGAGCGTCAGGAGCGAGAGGCGCCGCCCGTCAGGCCGAGCGCCTTCTGGTGAAGGTCAGGGTCGTTGGTCGCTAAGTGCTTGATGACTTCGCAGATCCCTAACGAAATCAGAGGGGATTTCTGTAACTGGGGCCCGATGGGACCCGCGAGAACCAGTGTTGGCCATGGGACCCGAAGACGGAGCTTTCGTTGCTAACGAACACGCTCCAGAAAGCTCTCACCCTGCATCTTCCGACATGCCCAGGAGAACGCCCGATTGGGTTTCGGCGTGTTGTAGCTGTTGAACATCGCCTGTGCCTCCGAGATGCAGCTGTCGAAAGAGGTATCGTTTCCAACGTACCATGCTTGAGCGCCGCCGTTGTAGTATCCCACCTCGGCCCTGTAGGTGTACGGGCTCAGGAACGATGGGGTCCCAAAGACCCACAGGTACGCCGCTATAGCTGCGATGATCATCAGCCCGCGCATTCGATACTCCCCCCTCAGGAACCTAAGCCTAGCGAAGATTCAGCACCTGCTTCAAGCCCACGCGCAGTTGCGCAATAGAGTGAACACCGCAGCAAGGAGCTTGGCGGCGGCGGAGGCTTTAAGCCGAGGAGCTTGAAGTCGGTCGAGGCAACGTTTCAGATTAGGATCCCTTGCGGCGTATGGGACCCGAAGTTTTCGCCCAAGGTACTGGGGGGCGCACCCACGCCCTACCCCGAATACACCATCCACAGGCCAATGATGAAAAGTACGCTTGCGGGCCATGTCGCCCCAGGGACAATTGACAGCAGTGACGCGAGTAGCACCGATATTGTGCCAAGAGCTGACATCACAGTTCCTCTTATGCCCGTTGTAGGATGTTCGCGACGGACTGAGCGTACCACTGGCCACCTCGGGCCGTAGGGATACCCCGCGCATTCAACGCGTCCGCCAGCTGCCTGAGCGTGCTTGCGCCAGCCTTCTGAGCCTCACGAATGATAGGGAGCACGTTGGCAGCGTAGCGGTCCGCCTCGGCCTTAACGGCTTCCACAGCTCCTTTGCGAGCCGCGTGGAGCTTAGGGTTGCCCAAGCTGACCCCGCGAGCCTTGGCGGCCGACAAGGCCTGCCTGGTACGGGTGGAGATCAGCGCGCGTTCTTTCTCGGCCAGGGCGGCGAAGAGGTGCAGCACGAAGGGGTCTACGTCCGGGCCAAGCTCAGCGACCACGAAAGGGACCTTGTGAGCCATGAGCCCGCTTATGAAGTGAACGTCGCGGCTGAGCCGGTCGAGCTTGGCCACACCAACCTGACACTTGAGTTTGCGTGCGGCGGCCAGGGCGGCCTTCAGCTGCGGCCTGCGGTCGAGAGCATCCGAGCCCTTGCCTGTTTCCACCTCAACGAACTCGCGGGCGACTTCGTATCCCTCGGAGGCGGCGAAGTGGGCAAGGTTCTGCCGCTGGGCCTCGATGCCCAAGCCTGAGCGGCCTTGGCCCGATGTGCTGACGCGGATGTACGTGATCAGGGGAGCCGTGGCCACGTAAGGGTCCTCCAGAGCTGGTCTGTAAAGAACCTTATCGACCATTTAGGATTTAGACAGCCTCCATTTCGGAATCCGGGGGATACGTCAGACGCATACCTGTTCGGTTTCGGATCCTACGGTATCTTGGGACAACCTATGAGGGCGCTGGAGGCCGATGTGTCTGCCGCAGATATCAAGGTCGCCCTGACAGGTGCGGGAGCGCGCGTGCGAGGGAGCGATGAACTACTGGGATGATCGTCCAGCGTCGGTGAGCAATGTACGCTTCTATAAGCGCGAAGACGGTTGGCGTGCTCATGACGACGCAAAGAACGGAGAGGGGCAAGTAACCGAACGTGGCAGCGCGCGCCTAATCGAAGAATCTTTGACCGCGAGTCTAAACGCTTCAAACCTGATCCTATTAACGGGGGCAGGCTCCTCATTTTGTGCAAAGAATAATGCTCAGAACGGCATTACAGCGCCCGGCATGAAAGACCTTTGGGACGCGGTGCTTGCTGAAGCGAGCCAAGACTCGGTCGACGCAATTGCTCGCCGTATGCCTCTTTCTAATCAGGCTATTGCAGAAAAGAACATCGAAAAGCTCTTAACTCAATGCAAGATTTACCTGGAGCTGTTCGGACGCGAAGAAGCTCGTGACGTTGCTGCATTTATCGCATCAGCCGAACAGTCTATTGCGGCTCGCGTCGACTTTGTGAGCGAGCAAACGGACCTGTCTGCACATCAGGCGATTCTAAGAAAAATCGCTCGGCGCGGTGCAAGGAAGCCAAGGGCGCGCTTGTTCACTACAAACTATGATTTGAGTTTTGAATACGCGGCGAGGGCACTCCGCTTTACAGTTGTCGACGGCTTCACCCATACGATGCCGCAAGTCTATGACGCCGGCAATTTCGCTTACGACATCGTCCGTCGAGATTCTGTTAGCGAAGGGCCAGAGTACATCGAAAGTGTTTTCCATCTGTACAAGCTTCACGGTTCCATAGACTGGCGCCGGAAGGAAGCAGAGTTGATACGGTCTCGCAGCGAGGTCGACGGACCGGCGGTCCTTATTTATCCACGCGACAGCAAGTATCAGGAAGCATTCGAGACGCCATTTTTAGACATGATGTCGGCCTTGCAAACCGCCTTGCGTCAACCCGATACCGCGCTGATCGTCTCGGGGTTTGGCTTCAACGACGATCACATCAGCAAGCCCATAATGGCCGCTCTTGAAGCCAATATGACGCTACGCTTAGTTGTTTGCGACATCGCATTCCTCACCGACGAGGAGTTGGAAAAGAATGAGCATTTGCTGCCAACGACTGCGGAAGCTCGACCAAAGGCCAGCCCGTGCTTTTCCAGGTTGAAACGGCTCGCAGACATTGGCGACCAACGAGTCACGCTCTTAAATGCTCGATTTGATGATCTTGCTCAAGCGATTCCAGATCTTGTCGCACAAACGGAACGCGAGCGTCATGCGGAGCGGATCAAGATTTTAAATGAACCCTCAGCGGTCTAAACCATGATGCGCAGTCTTATCGACCCAAGCCGCTACGCCGGAACAATTACCTTTGTTAGCGCATCAATTGTCCACGCCAATCTTCCCTACGCCACGGCGCGTCCCGAGCGTCGCGCACTCGCGCGAGGTTCTGTCGGAGATTTTGTGTTTGTCGATTGCGAGAGCGCGAAATTGCTAGGCCGCATCATCGAAGTCAAACTCCCTGACAATGAGCGTTTGAGCATTGAGCCGCAGATGGGACTTGCTCCTGAGCCGCATCCTATCGGTCGTATTCAACTGCTTGCATCCGTGGATCAGAAGCGGAGTCGACTTGTCCGCGGGCTTAGGACGCATCCCCGTGTAGGCGATGCAGTGTATCTTGCCCAGCCTGAGTTGTTCGGAGAACTGGCTGCAAATGCTCTTTCAAATGAAGGGCAGCTTTCAGTGGATCTGGGGGTTTTGAGTGCCGGTGGTGAAATGCACTTGCGATTACCTCCGGAGAAACTATTCGGTCGTCACTGCGGTGTATTCGGAGCCACGGGAGGCGGGAAGAGTTGGACGATTGCCACCATCCTTGATCAGATCAAAGCCAATGGCGGGAAGTGCGTCCTTTTTGACCCCACTGGTGAGTTCGCTGGTTTGCCGTCCATCACAAAGCATTATGCCTTCAACGAAGGCGAAGAAGGGACGGAGCGGGTGCACTTTCCCTATACTCAAGCAACCGAAGAGGATCTGTTCGCCCTATTTCGTCCCTCGGGTCAATCTCAGGGGCCAAAGCTCAGAGAAGCCATTCGAAGCCTTAAGTTGATACGTGCTTGCCGAGGACAGCCCCCCGAGGGCGTCCGATTTACGGGGCGAGGGAACGTAGAAAAAGCATTTCAGCCTAGAGAGCCGTTTTTCAATGCACTTGAGTTTCATCGCGATGCGATTAACTCGCCGTTGTGCAACTTCAGAATCGAAGGACTTGCAGAGCAGGTAATTGCCGAATGCGTTTGGTCTAGCGGTCAGGGTGCAAATGCGGATAACTGGGGAGGCCCCGACAACTCCGTTGCTCATTGCGAAACGCTTGTCGCCCGAATCAGGACGCTGGTGGGTACGCATCAATTATCATGCTTCTTCGAAACGGCCGGTCTTTCATTGGTTGACGTGTTGACGAAGTTCTTTGCGGAAGACGGTGATGACATCATTCGCATTTCATTTCGCTCGGTTCACTTCGAACACAACACCCGAGAAATACTTCTGAATGTTATTGGGCGTTATCTGTTGAGTGAAGCACGGAAGGGATTGTTCCGGGTGCGCCCAATCATTGCGATCCTAGATGAGGCTCACCAGTTTCTCGGAAGGACTGTAGGCGACGAGTACGCGAGCGTGAGGCTGGAGTCCTTCGGTATCGTGGCGAAGGAGGGACGAAAGTACGGACTTACGTCTATAATGGCGACACAGCGACCGAGAGACATTCCCCACGATGTGCTCAGTCAGTTGGGTACTCTCATTGTGCATCGTCTCACAAACGATGAAGACCGGCACGCAGTCGAGCGCGCATGCGGCGACTTGGACAAGAACGCCGCGATGTTTATTCCATCCCTTGCGCCGGGCGAAGCCATCATCGTTGGTCCCGATCTCCCCGCCCCAATGCCCGTTCAAATTCACGAGCCGCAAGTCCCGCCTGATTCCAAGGGGCCTGACTACAACAAGTTCTGGCGGGACCGAAAAGGAAGACCTGTGGATAAAGGCCAGGAGCGATCCGGGGAGGTCGTGTCGCAAGAGTAGCCGGTATACTACCTAGGGACACCTGAGAGCGCCTGATATGCCGCAACAGCTCGCGGGAGCCATGAGCCATTCTCCTTCCGCCAAGTCTGATCAATTGGCCTTCGACTGGCTCGACCCTGATCGAGACGAACTTGCGCGTGCGGCAAAAGAGCTGGTTGACGAGCTGAAGCTGCTCACCGGCGGCGCGGTTGTCCTCGTGTCGTGCGGGAAGCATAAAAAGCAAACCCGGTCCATCGCTTCCGAATTGTATACTTCGCCGCGCTTTCGGATGTCGATGAACTTAATCACTCGGCTACAGCAGCGCGCGTTCGTTCTGTCTGCAAAGCACGGGCTTCTCGCCCTCACCACGGCTATCGATCCTTACGATGTTAGTTTGAGCTCATTGGATGAGGAGCGCCGCCTCGCGTGGCAATCCGAGGTCGTGTCAAAGCTGAAGCGGGCTAAAGGCCGTAGCTCGGTTGTAGTCCTACTTGCAGATGATGATTATGCAATTCCCTTGGATCAGCGCTTAGAGTCGGTGGGTTTCAAAGTGATCCAACCGCTAAGCAGGCTCTCTAACAGCGCGCGCCTGCTTTTTCTGAAGGAGTGTCACCATTACCTTGATCGGATTAGCGGGGTGGAAGAGGTGTATGCGAGTTTTGAAAGAATGAGCGCCGCGGGTCACGTTAAGCCACTGAGAGAAGCTGTTCGCGGAACGCTTCCCGATCAGGGCGTCTATTTCTTCTTCGATCCGACCGAACAGACCAGGTTCTCGAGGACTTTGCCTCGGCTTGTCCGAGTAGGTACTCACGGCGTCTCTGCAGGATCACGCGCTACACTTCGTGACCGTCTTCGAACACACTTGGGCACTTCTGACGGGTATGGAAATCACCGTAGTTCGGTGTTCCGACTTCATTTGGGTGAAGCGCTCATCCGACGAGACGGTTTGCGAGACGACTATCCTAACTGGGGCATTGGGCAAAATTCCACGGCCGCTATTCGAGATAGTGAAAAGCCCCTCGAAAAGATGGTGTCAGAGATTATTGGCAGTCTCTTAATTTGTTGCGTGGCGGTGGCGGACAAATCCGCCAAAGAGAGTGCTCGGTCTCTTATCGAACGCCTTTCAATCGCTCTCTTTACCGAATACTTGCTTCCGGTTGAGGCCCCAAGCCAGCATTGGTTGGGGCTACATTCCAAGCATGACGTAATTGTAAAGACGGGACTTTGGAATCTCCGAGATGCCGGCAGCAAGGCGGATACATCGATATCGAAATTGATCAATGCTCGCATAATGAAGTCTGGGGTTGCGGGAACATAGCAGCATGCCTCGCTCAATTACTGCCCTTGAAGAAGCCTCCAAAACGCAGTCGCAGCTTCCCGTCTGGCTATGTCACATGTGGCAAAGGCTTGATCGAAGGCGCTTGGGTCTCATTCTTGGCGCTGGCGTCTCCATCGATGCAGGACTTCCGACTTGGAAGGACTTGGTCGAGCGGCTAACTACTAGATTCCCGGCCGTGAAAAGTGCGTTCGATGCACATCGGAGCGCCGGATTGCAGGAGACCTACATTACGCAAATCGCTTACGCGCTTCATCAAGCGAGTATAAAAGGCGCGCCGTCTGCTCTTCCCAGGCAGTTTGAACAGTATCAGGTTGATTCAACCTGGATGGAGCTTGTCCATCAAGAGCTTTATCGCGATATCGAAAGCCTGAAGTATGAAGAAATACTTCAGCGGCATTCCTATCTGAGCTCGCTGGGGCAGCTCATATGCAGGACCGAGCTGAGCGTTAATTTCAATTTTGACGATTTGGTTGACGAAGCGGCAATTAACTTCGCGCGCACCAGGAACAAGGTTCAGCCCGAAGTTATTTCGCGTCCTAAAATCGAAACGAGGCGCGATGCATCCGTAATCTATCACATTAATGGCTTTCTTCCTCGCGAGAAGCGGCGGCGCCGAAGCGAAAGTCTAGTTTTCACGGAGGATGCCTTTGCGGACGTCTTGATATCGCCAACCCTCCACGAGTCGGACTTCTTGATGTCGCGCTTCGCGACAACAACATTTTTGCTGTTGGGGACATCGCTCAACGACAACTCGCTCAAGAACATGCTTAGAGCTGGAATGAAGCGCAATCCGGCCAATCATCACTACATTATCTATTGGGAAAATCCTGCTAGCCGAAGGAGCGATGAGGAGCGCAAACACATCTTTGATGTGAATCTTGACGTGTACAATCTGATTTCTATTTTCTTGGAGACGAAGCAGATTGCGGAGCTCGTCGATCTTCTAAACGAAGAAGATGCCGGGCTGTTCGAGGCAGAGCTGGTGAGGTTTTCGCCACATCCTGCACGGCGTAAGTATTATCTGGTGGGCTCCGTCGTCGCCGGAAAGTCGAGCAATCTGGAGGGATTGAGATGCTTCTCAACCTTCGAGGAATGGTCGGGGCGAGCACCGGAAAAGATGTATCAAGACCATATGACGCTGACTGCAGCAGAGAGGAAGGAAATAGACGAGTGGCTTTATAGTCAGCTTCGCGAGAAGAACGATAAGATGCGGCGTGCTGGAGTTGGCATGCACGTTATGGATAGGTGCTATCTTGACTTTTGTGCATTCTCCAAAACAGATATTGAGAACGTTGAGAAGTTGAATGAGTTGCGCGCACGTGTATGTAAGCATAGCGGCCCACTTGAGGCTGGCCAAATAATCTTCTTGGAAGCTGATGAGCACGCACTTAGCGACAGGCAGGCTAGGCGCGGGAAGCTTAGAGGCGCTACCATGGTGATTGATTACGATGGCGCCTCTCTCGTGAAGCAATCTGCCACGTTGAAGTCGGTCTACAAGCCGGAGCCTCAATTCACGTTCGATAATTCTCGCGAGGGCAGTGATAAGACATCGCGCAGGATTGCTAGGCAGATATTGCTAGGCGACTATCAGCCATTTGATTTTGAGAAGCGCATAGACGAACTGCTCGGGAGCGGAGGAAAGGTGTGAAGGCCAACGGAACTAGAGTGTATCTTGCGGCTCCGTTGTTTTCGCAGGCCGAGCGCGTAAGGAACAAGTCGCTCAGAGACGCGATTTCGCGCTTCGCCAATGTGTACCTACCGCAGGAGGACGGAGGTCTTATCCTGGACCTTGTGCGGGACGGAATGTCAGTAGAGGAGGCGAAAGCCAAAGTATTTCAGCTCGACATTGACGCCATAGCGGCTTGTGACGTGCTCGTCATTGTACTGGACGGGCGAACCGTTGATGAAGGGGCGGCGTTCGAGTTGGGATACGCATTCGCGACCGGAAAGATTTGCGTTGGTCTCAAAACTGACCCCCGTATGCTGCTTCCAATAGGAGACAATCCCATGATTGAGGTTGCTCTCCGGAAGATTTTCCATGACGAAGGCGAGTTAGTGAGTTGGATTGCAAGCTATGACGCGGGTGTACGAGCGAGCTGAGGTATTTATCGGCTACATGGAATCGCGAATAGCCCGCAATTGGCGCCTTGCCGGTGGTAGCAGCGCGTGGTAGCATTTCGCTGGCAGCTAAGCTGATTTCTGTTTGTTTTTCAAAGTCTTCCTTGGTCGCTCTTCGTCTCCCCTAGGGAGCGCCAGCGATTTCAGTTACTTAGCTGGTCCCATTTTCTCCCGTTCCGTCGCCGACGAAGTTGGAGCCGAGTATCGAGCGCAAGCGGTTTCTCTTGCGCTTCGCGATAGCCCATCAAATCCGACGTAGGTAGTGTCTGAGCAAGCTCGGCGAGGTCGAGCGTGTCGATATCGAGCGTTTGATCAACACCGCTGTGCTGTGGGCCGTCCTCGCGACGAATGAGCCGGATGGCGGCGCGACGTTTTCTTTTGCTTTCCCGGCAGCGTAAACCGGCGCCGCCTCTTCGACGCCGGCGTCTGTTGCGGGTCGATTCCGGCCGGCTTGACGATCCGTCCCCACTTGCCGATCTCGAGCTTCAGAAAGGCTTCAAGGGCTTCCGGGGTCGCACGCTCAGGCTCCACTGGAGCCACGCTGAGCTCGGCAAAACGGCCGACAATTAGGCTATTGGCGATTGTCTTGGCCGGTCTGTCCAGAGGATTGGGCTATGCGCGGCGCGCCGGAGCGACGAAGTATGGACCGACGCCCACTCGAGCCTCGGAGACCGACATGGAAGCTGGCATCGCAACCACATTCGAGCAGACTGACTTCGCGGGAATCAGCACCAGGATCATCAATTCCAGCACAAGCCCATTCACGATTCTGGACATGACGATCAAGCCAGGCTTCGGTGCACCGGCCCATATTTCCGCGTCCGAGGACAAGCTGTTCGTCGTGCTTGAGGGAACGCTGAAATATCTCATTGGCGACCAGACCGAGGTCGTAGAGCCCGGGGCACGCGTGCAGGTTTCGAAAGGCATGGTTCATGGATTCACGAATGTCGGCTCCCATGATGCGCGCCACATCCTGGTTTCGACGCCGCGAAAGCACGAGGAATTCTTTCGCGATCTCCGCGACATCCCTGAACCACGGGAGCAGAATATGAATCTCCTGCCTGGTATCGCACAACGGCACGATCAAATGATCGTCGGACCTCTGCCATAGCGCTCGCTTCGAGCGAGGAAATCGGACGAGCGATGGTGGGGAGGTCTCCCGATCCCCGGATGTCTCAATCCTGGCTTTGACCAACCCATCTTCCGGCGGGCATTCGTGAAAACGAGGATGTGAAAAAGAGGCAGCGCCCGATATCGTACTATCCCGCGATAGATGCGGACTCTCAAACATTCCCGATCCCGCCGCTCGTCCATGCTTAGGGATGGCCGCCGGAGGGCTCGTCGCTCGCTTTCGGAGGTGGCGCGCCATTTCACCCGTGATCCTATCAGACGTCACGGTTCGCTGTGGGTGCGCTGATGGATCTCAACGCACTCAAGACATTCATTGAAGTTGTTCGCGCGGGCAGCTTCTCCGGAGCCGCGCGCCGGACAGGAATGCCGCGGTCTTCCGTGAGCCTGCGCATTCGCAACCTCGAGAGCTCGCTAGGCGTTCGCCTGTTCAGACGGTCGACACGCGCCTTCGCCCTGACCGCCGAAGGGCAGGATCTGTATCAGCGGTCGGAGGGCGCCCTGGTGTCCCTGGCCGATACACTCGCCGATCTGAAGCAGGTCGGACCATCTCATACAGGCGAGATCCGCATGACGCTGCCCGCGGACTTTCCTGCAAAGATCGTTGCTCCGGCCATCGCGGAGTTCTGTGCGGCATATCCGAAGGTGCGGATCAATGTGGTTCCGACCAACGCGGTGCTCGACCTCGTGTCCGAGAATGTCGATATCGCACTTAGGATCGGTGCGGCCAATCCCCAGGATGCCGTCGTGCGGGGGGCGCTCGACATGGAATTGGGCTTCTATGCGAGCGCCGATTATATGCGCCGTCACGGTGCTCCGGCGAGCATCGCCAAGGCAACGCGGCTGATCGGCCCACAGCAGCCGGAACTGCGCCGCCTTTTCGAACAGTGCCTCGATGGCGGGGTCCTGCCTCAGTTCCACGTTACGGTCGACAGTTTCACATTCATCCGCGAGCTGGTGCTGCTCGGTCAGGGCATCGGCCTCCTGCCCAGGTCGCTATGCAGAACGGCGTTGGCGTCCGGCGCTCTCGTGAAGGCCCTCCCGGTTTCGGCTTCGGAGACTCCAACTCACCTATCCCTCGCGCGTCGACATCTCCTCGAAGGTAAAGGTGTTCGCAGAGATACTTGCCCGTCATCTGAAAGCGGCCGTCGCCTAAGCGCCGATTGGCGATTCTTCTGGCCGTTCTGTTCAGAAGCACAGGCTATGCGTTGCACGCCTTTGCGACAGAATATCGGCCGAGCACCCGGGCCTTGGAGATCGCGGCCAGTGAAGGCGTCGTCACGACGCCGCTTCATTGGCAGCCCCATGGCCGGAGGACCGTGCCGGACAACACGAAAGGATTCATGATGGACAGATCGCTTCCGATCTCGATGCTCGATTTTTCTCCCGAGTACAATGGCGACGGCATACGTCAGGCCCTGGCCGCACTGTCGAGCGAGCGCAGCATGCGGAGGCATTGGGCTATCGACGCTTCTGGTTTACCGAGCATCACAACGTGCCGCGGCTGACCAATGCGGCGCCACCTGTCGTGCTTGCACATGTTGCGAGCCGCACGCTATCGATCCGCGTCGGCTCCGGCGGCGCAATGTTGCCCAACCATTCACCCCTTCTGATTGCCGAACAGTTCGGAACATTGGCGGCGCTTCATCCCGGCCGGATCGATCTCGGAATCGGACGCGCTACGGGCGGACCAGGGTCGGACGAAGACACGCTGCGGATGCTACGCAAGGCGCCCGATGCGCGCATGCGATTTGACGCTGACCTCGGCGAATTGTTGGCGCTCCTGCGCGAGCCGCAATCGGGCGACAGTCCACATGCACCCGGGCGCGGCATCGATGTACCCGTCTGGTTGCTGGGGTCTTCAACGGCCTCGGCGGCAATGGCGGGCAAACTCGGCCTGCCGTTCTCCTACGGGACCCATATCGCGCCCGATGATTTGATTCCTGCCATGCAGGCGTATCGCGCGCATTTCCGGCCCGGCGCCACAATGCGATCTCCGCATGCGATGGTGTCGGCCTTTATCATTGCGGCGGACACGGATGCAGAAGCGGAGGAAATGACGGCCGGCGTCCGGCCGATCCTGGTGCAATGGTTTCGCAAGAAGCTGCCGGCGTCGGCGACGGACGCGACTGCGGCGCCCGTCGCCGACGTGCCCGATCGTTTGTCCTACGCTATCGTTGGCGGGCCGGAAACGGCGCGTTCCGGTATCCAGGCGATGATCAGGAGAACGCAGGCAGACGAACTCATGATCATCACGTTCATCCAGGACACCGCCGCAGCCTATCGCTCCTATCAGATCATCGCCAGCGTCTGCCAGGATATCGATAGAGGAGCGGCTGATGACGAACCCATTCAGCCGGGGTGATCGCCAGAATGTAGGTCTCGTATAGCATCTGCCGCCGCACCATGGGCGGGCGGCGGCATCGAGGTTCGTCAGGCGCGATGAAGCGCTGTCGTTGCAGGAGACGGCCGTCTCATTCGGCGGCCAGCGGCGGCGATGGTCTCCATCTCGTCGACGAGGCTGGACCGATCGATATCGACCTTGATGGCCTCGCCGAGGAAGCGAGCCGTCGTCGTGAATTGCGGCTCGGTGATCAGCCGGTCCACTGCCGCGGCGACCTCCATCTCCGAGGCCGTTGGCGGCAATCGAAGCCCGGCGCCCTTGGTCTCGACCCGCGCGGCGTTCGCAGCCTGATCCCGTCCCGTCGGAAGAACGAACTGCGGCAAGCCGTGGAGAAGCGAACGAGTAACGGTTCCGTGGCCGCCTTGCGACACCACCACAGAAACGTCTTTCATGATCAGGTCATGGGGAGCTCCACTGATCAATTGCACGTTCTGCGGAGCCCGCAGATCTGTAATTTTCAGATTGGGCCCAGTGGTCGTGATGGCATCGATCTCGAGCATGCCCATCGCGTTGACGACGCGTTGAAACAGATCGCGCTGGCCTTGAGCGCCGGTGCTGCAAGCGATCAAGACGCGGGGGCGCCCCGATCGCATGGACGATGCTGGCCAGGTGGCGGCCTGCCGCGAATTCGGTTGCGTGGCCTTGGACCAGTTCGGCACGTCGAGCAGCGGCCCGACATACCGGAAATTGTACGGCAGAGCATCAGCCTGAAAGTCGAACGCCCGACTGGTTGCGAGCAGAAGCCGGTCAGCCCGATCGAACAGGTGCATGACATCCGCGAGCGGGGCGAGTCCCAGATCGACGCGGGCGCGGTTGAGAAGAGGGAGAAACGAATTCAGCATCTGGGATACGGCGGCATTGGCCACGTCGACTTCAGCACGCTCTTGCGGAGTTTTCGGCTGGCCCAACCCGCTCGTGGCCGGCGGCATTCCCGGCAGGGTCCGCAGGCTGACATGGGGGGATAGAAGAGCGAGGGGCACATCCGATGCCTCCGCTCCGAGCGCGGCGCCGAACAATACGTCCAAGCTGAGAACCGCATCCGTCGGTCCGCCGCGAATTTCGTCCCGGATATCGGCCGCATAGGCCGAGCAGGGGTCGAATACGACGCGGCGTATCCATTGCGGTATCTCCGAGAGATCTGTCGGATCGGCGGCCTCTCCCGTCGGAGCGCGGCGCCATGTCACGAATTCGAAGTCGGCGCTCTCGACTTCGGCACGCATGGACGGATCGGCCATCACCCGGACATGATGACCATTCCGGCGCAGTTTCCGTCCCGCAGTCAGGAGAGGGCTGAGGTTTCCCAATGTGCCCCACGACGCCAGCAGAAAATGGTAGAACATTCCGGAAGCCTCATCAGGTCGCGAAACTCGCTGACACAATCGTTTCTTTCGCGACCCGGAGCAGGCGATAGGATAATTGCGTGACCGCGGGTGTAGCCGCGCGGGCCGCGCCAACGATGGGGCAATGCCGCTACTGAATGATGTCTGGTCGAGACCAAATGGTTACCTCTGTAATAATGGCGCGCGCGATCATGTGCAGCGTTCGCGGCAGGCAATGCCGCGGCGATCGCTGGCACAGTCTATCCCCCACGAGGCGGCGGTTCCGCATCTGTCACTGCTGAGCCTTGTCCAGACTTCTGACGTCTGTCACGACCTCGCCGGGCTTCACGCAGAGATGCCGCGCGATGCCGGTTCGAGATCGTTGATAACGTCTTTCGCTGCTGCGGCCGTGATCGGGCGGCTGACGAGAGGCGGCGCGCCCTCCTGCGCCGGCAGGCTGATGACCGCGCGCAGTCCCTTCGGCCCGTTGGTCAAGACGATGTCTCCGCCGTGGTGGCGGACAATGGTCCGGGCAATGGAAAGGCCGAGGCCCACGCCTCCTGTTTCGCGATTTCGCGAGTTCTCAATCCGGAAGAAGGGCACAAAAACCTGCTCGCGGGCGCTGTCGGGAATGCCGGGTCCATCATCAGAGACGATGATTTCGATGTTGTCTGCGCGTCGCTCCAAGGTAACGCGCGCCCGCTCGCCATAGCGGATGGCATTCTCAATGAGGTTACGGCACGCGCGGCGAAGTGCGTCTGGCCGGCAGCTGTAGCCGATCTTCTGTCCGTTCGAGAAAGAGACGTCATGACCGAGTTCGGCGAGATCGTCGCAGAGACTTTCCACGAGAGCCGAGAGATCCAAGGTGCGCGTACTTTCCGCAGTTGCATCTTCGCGAGCAAATGCGAGGGTAGCCTCTGTCATTGTCTGGATCTCGGCGATGGTGGAAAGCATTTTCTCGCGGACGTCCTCGTCGCGCACGAATTCCGCACGCAAACGGAGCGAGGTCAGAGGTGTGCGCAGATCATGACCGATGGCAGCCAGCATCTTGGTGCGGTCGTCGACGAAACGATGCAGGCGCGCCTGCATGCGATTGAATGCCTCGGCGGTGCGTCGGATATCGTCGGGGCCGGTTTCCGGCAGCGGCACGACCTCCTGGCCACGGCCAAGCGCCTCGGCCGCTACGGCGAGGCGGCGCAAGGGTTGCGCGATGCCGCGTGCGGCAAACACGGCTATGATGGACAACGACAACGCTGAAAGGCCGAGCGCGAGGGTGGATTTGGAGGTCCAGAAGCCGTCTTGTGCGGGTTTGGCAAATGCAGTGTTCAGCCACGCCCCATTCGCCAACTGAACGGCCAGGCCCATGCCGGTGGTGTCATCGAGATAAAGGAACTTCGCCGGCCGGGAGAGTGGCCAGGCTTCCGGTCTCAGGTCGAGCCACTGGGAGGAGGTGGCGCCGCTGCTCCTGGCTGTGTTTCGGGTGAAGTCCGGTCTCACCTCGGCGGGCACGTTGTGGCCGGGAAAGGATACGCGCGGCAGTGGCTGCGCCAGGCGCTCCCATGCCTCCTCTCGCCACTCCGAGGCATCCTTCAGACCGTTGGTCGATATCCAATATCTCGCGGAACTGGTGTTGCTGGCATTGAGGATGTCGGTCTGGAGCGATTGAGGAGTCGCTTCCAGGACCCGGGCCAGCGAGGCACACCTGCTGAGTATCTCGCCCTTGGCGGCCTTCCGGATCGATTGCCCGTGCTCGTCCCAGGAAATGAAGAATACGATTGCCTGCGACAGCACGAGGGACAGCAGCGTGAAGCAGATGAAACGGGCCGCAAGACTGCGCGTCCACAAGTTCGTCATGGTTGCCCGATCTCCGCGACGAGACTGTATCCACCACCCCAGTGAGTCTTGATCAAGGCTGGTACTTTCGGATCGGCCTCGATCTTCTTCCGCAAGCGGCTGACCTGATTGTCGATGCTCCGGTCGAACGGATCGGCATCTCGGCCGACTGTCAGGTCAAGGAGCTGGTTGCGGCTGAGTACCAGGCCCGGATGATCGAGAAACGCGCACAAGAGACGAAATTCAGCCGTGCTGAGCGGTACGGCAACGCCGTCGCTTCCCAGCAATTCGCGCCGGTTGACGTCGAAGGTCCACCGGTCGAAACGTACGATCTTGCTGGCCAGCCGGCCTTTTCGCGGCGGCAGGCTTTGCACTCGCCGAAGCACCGCCTTGATGCGGGCGAGCAGCTCGCGGGGATTGAATGGCTTGGACAGGTAGTCGTCAGCGCCCACTTCCAGACCGACGATGCGGTCGGTCTCCTCCGCCATGGCAGTCAAGAGAATAACAGGAAGCTCCGTGGTGCTGCGCAGATGGCGGCAGAGGGACAATCCGTCCTCGCCCGGCATCATGATGTCGAGAACGATCAGGTCAGGAGCACTTCGTTCGAGCAAACGGCGCAATGCGATAGCGCTCTCCGCGAGGCTGATCCGGTAGCCATGCTGCATCAAGTATTTGCCGACCAGGTCGCGGATGTCACGATGATCGTCCACGACGGCGATGTGCGGTGCCGAGTCCATCCGATTGCTCCGTTCCGCATCATGATGAATTCCACTAGCCAACCGATCGGAAGAGCGTAATAGAATGTACCTGTCGCGCACGATCGGCTGAAATCACATCCCTGCGGGATGGCTTCCCTGAAAGGAACGTGGCTTCAAATCGTGATCGCAAGATGCCGGCCTGTTCCGGGGAACTGCCCTCATCTGCAACGATTTCCGACCATGGCCGAGACATCCTGGCCACAAGCTGTCGCAGAACTTTGTCCCGGCAGGCCGCTTCTGTCGCAAATTGTCGCAAGCGCGCATGTCCATCGGGATCTGATGCGATGCCGGAAGCCGCACTGAAAGCAACGTGATTGAAAGAACGGCAGAGGAGAGGAGGTGGCAGGTCAAGAGGACCACTTTGTCGCGAACTGTGCGAGGCAGCATACCTGAGACCGATCGCGACAATTTCCGGTAGCCGTCGGCAAAGTTCTGCGACAACCGGATCCCATCGTGCGCATGTTCAACCGGACAGGAGCGCTGCATGTGCGCGATGGAGGCGGTTTCTCACGAAGCAGTTCTGGAAACCTCGAGAGGCTCAACGGTCGGGCACGATGACGGCGACGCCACAAAGGGACGGCTTCTTCGTAGAGCCGCATTTCGGATCACCTGCCTGCTCGTTCTATTGTTGCGAAATACTTCGTCTTCGGCCACGCTCGTTGGCTTGACGCAGGGAGCGAGTGGCATGGCCATTTCGCGTCTCGTGGCGGATAGCGACCGTTTGACGCCCGGCGCGCATCTCAGGTGCACATGCGCAGCGCCCATGAGAATCGTTTTCCCGGTCCGAGAAGTTGTGTGCACACATGATTGCGTTTCTGGGGACCTAACGGCACCGGCGCCGTGATTGCGAAAGCAGCATAGATGCGCTGCTCACGCGGTCGTGCCGTCGATGGAACGGCGGATCACCCGCTGTACTTCCGCGTTCGACAGGAACAGGTCGTGGTTGATGATGCCCCAGCCTTCCTGCGAGGCGTCGACCACGCGCACACCGAGCCGCGCGATGGCGGCCTTTTCGGCGGCGCCGACCCTCGTCATTCCGCCTGCGATCTGCCCCGACAGCGCCAGGGCGCGATCGTTCGTCGCGGCGATCACGGTGATCTTGCCGGCGAGCGGACCGATGCGCTGGATCGCCGACGAGAAAACGTCCATGTCGATGTCGGGCGAGGCAAACACCACCGCGCCGATCTTGCTCGTGACTGTGTCGCCGTATCGCCCATAGAGCTGACGCAGGCTTTCCAGCGTCAGCATGGTTCCCATGCTGTGCGCAACGATGTGCACGCGGCCGCCGCCTGGCGCCGACACGAGCGCCGAGAGCACGCGTTCGAAATCGTCGCGGGACCACATCGCGCTGTCGCGATCATAGGCATAGTCGAACAATCCTGCCCTGGACGGCCAGGAAAACGCGATGGTCCGGCCGCGGAACTTGATCCCATCGGAGAGATGGGCGGTGTCCAGCACCGCGGTTTCGAATGTCTGCTTGAAGCCGTGCACATAGATCAGCACGTCTCCTCCGCCGGCCTGCGCGGCGAGATCGCCGGCGTCGGCCGACACCGGTTCGATCCGATCAAGACGCCAATCCCCAAGTCCGACGGAGGCGAGAGAGAGACGGCTCTCGTCCGGGGCGACCAGCCTGGCCCGCGCGACCGTCATGCTCGTCGCTCGCTCCGGCCCGAACCAGGGTTTCGTACGACCGCCGTTCGCGGGCTTGCGCGTGGTAGCGACAAGCACGGTGGGATCGGCGGAGAGGGACGATGCGTCAAAGCGCGCGCCGGTCGCGCCCAGGCCGGCGCATCCGCCGAGCGCAAGGGCACTCCCTGCCGACGCCAATCCACCGAGGAAGGTGCGGCGCGAAACAGAATGGTAGGAGTCGCGTTGCAGGAGACGTCGGACGATCACATGGAACCTTTGGGAACTTTGCCCACCGTAACGCCGCCCCGCCAGCTCACTGAATGACAATGGGGGCGAGAAGACGGCAGAGCCGCACGCCGGTTCTCGGCCTCAGTGGACATCCGCAAAACACCCGGGTCGCTGTCAACCCCCTCCCAGCAAAATATTCCACTTTACCGAAATTCGGATTTATCGTATGACTTGGCCATCCCAGGCCACCATAGGGGCGGTCGTACGTCGTCACGAACGCGGGCTGGATTGCGGTGGACGCGGGCGGCGTTAAAGGCGGGCTTGCGCGTGCAGGGCGAGATGAACCTCGTGAGCATGGCGCTTCCTGCGCAGACGAACGGCGCTCAATGTCTTGCGAAGCCTCTTGGCGACGCAGGATCGCCTGCGTACGGCGAAACCGTGTGGTCCTGGCCGTCGTTGCTACGGTCAAGCCTTGACGAAGGCGTCACTCGCGTCAACCGGCGCGGGTAGCGTGAATTTCGCGGAGGTGACGGAGGCCAGAAGGAATTCGGCTCCGAGGAGAGCGCGGCATAGGCCGTCAAACCATCGCGCAGGGGAGGCCTGGTTCGGCTGCCCTGTGTCTCCCCTGTGCATTGCGTGTGCATTCGTTCAGCGCAGGGGTCTTATGGGTGCCAGCCGGCGCCCGGCCTTCCCTGCGCCCTTTCCTTGAATGGGTGCGAAGCGAAGCACAGCTCGGGCAAATCATGCCGCGAGATGCGAGCGCATGGCGATTGGGCCGGCGAATTGACGCAGCGGCGTTGTTGCGTTCCGGTCCCGATACACTCTCCTGCGTTCACCGGTCTTACTTGCAAGCATGCAGCATCGGCATCGGTGGTGGTGGTCGTTCTCCCCAGAATCTGCACTATGCGCGCCGATACGCCCCCGAAGCGGCCGCCGGGCCTTTGGAGGTTTTGGCAATGGCTTTTCGGAGTGACGATATGAGCGGTTTGGTGATCAGCGGCGGCCGGGTGGTGGATCCCGCGAGCGGGATGGACGCCGTTGGCGATGTGGCGGTGGTGGATGGCAAGATCGCCGCTGTCGGCACGGGCCTCGGCGGCGCCGAGCGGGTGATCGACGCGACCGGGCTCGTAGTGGCGCCCGGTTTCATCGACCTGCATGCGCATGGCCAGTCGATCCCGGCCGACCGCATGCAGGCGTTCGACGGCGTCACGACGACGCTCGATCTCGAGGCCGGCGTGCTGCCGGTTGCATCCTGGTACGAGCGCCAGGCGCGGAAAGGCCGCGTGCTGAACTACGGCGCCGCCACCAACTGGGCCTTTGCCCGCATCGGCGCGATGACGGGCTCTAATGCGGAGAGCTCGCTGGAGGCATTCGGCAATGCCATGCGCGATCGGCGCTGGATGGACAACGTGGCGACCGATGCGGAGGTATCGGGCATTCTCGATCGCCTCGCCCGCGGTCTGAACGAGGGCGGCATCGGTATCGGCATCCTGAACGCCTATGCGCCGGGCGCGGGCGTGCAGGAGCTGACGGCGGTGTGCCAGTTGGCTGCGGCCAAGGACGTGCCGACTTTCACCCACGTCGCCTTCATGTCGCGCATCGATCCCGAGAGCGCGGCGGAAGCCTATATCCGCCTGATCGGATATGCCGGCGCCACCGGCGCGCACATGCACATCTGCCATTTCAACTCGTCGAGCAAGACCGACGTCGAGCGCTGCCGCGTGCTGATCGAGAAGGCGCAGGCGCAGGGTCTGCCGATTACGGTCGAGGCCTATCCCTACGGCACGGGCTCGACCGTGCTGGCCGCCGCCTTCTTCAGCGATCCCGAGTTCGTCGAGCGCAACGGCACCGGCTATGATTCCGTGCAGCGCGTGACCGACGGCTACCGTTTCCACGACCGCGAGGAGCTGCTCAAGGCGCAGGCCGAGGAGCCGTCCTCGCTGGTGCTCTGGCACATCCTCGACACCGAGAACAATGCGCATCACCGCGACCTGCTCGACATGTCCGTGCTGTATCCCGGCGGCGCCATCGCGTCCGATGCGATGCCGTGGACGCTTTCCGACGGCACCACCTACACCGGAGATGCTTGGCCGCTGCCGGATGACGCCACCTCGCATCCACGCTCGGCTGGCTGCTTCACGAAATTCATCCGCGAATGGGTGCGCGAGCGCAAAACCGTGTCGCTGCTGGAAGGTGTGCGCAAATGCGCGCTGATCCCGGCGGAGATCCTGTCGCAGAGCACGCCGGCGATGCGCGCCAAGGGCCGGCTCGCGAAAGACGCCGATGCCGACATCGTCGTGTTCGACTACGAGAAGCTCTCTGACCGCGCGACCTTCACTGCGATGAACCGTCCCTCGGAGGGCGTGCGGCATCTCGTCGTCAGCGGCCAGCCGCTGATCTCCGACGGCGTGCTGGACGTGGCGGCGCGGCCCGGCAAACCGGTGCGCCGCCCCGTCGTCGAGGGCTGACCCATGCCGGTCCCCATTCTCCTGGTGACGGGCTTTTTGGGGGCCGGCAAGACCACGGTCGTCAACCATCTGCTGGCGCATGCGGAGGGGCGGCGGATCGCCGCCGTGGTCAACGATTTCGGCGCGATCAACATCGATGCGGAGCTGATCGCGGGCGCGAGCGAGGGCGTGGTCAGCCTTGCCAATGGCTGTATCTGCTGCTCGCTCGAGGGCGATCTGTTGCGCACGCTCTCGACGCTGCTGCGGCGCGATCCCAAGCCGGATTATATCGTCATCGAGACCAGCGGCGTCGCCGATCCCGCCGACATCGTCCGCAATCTGATGGATCCGGTGATCCTGCGCGAGGCGCGGTTGGAGACGGTGCTCTGCGTGATGGACGCGACGGCGCCGCCCGCCGCACTTGAAGATGCGCTGCATCGATCGCAGCTGCGCGTCGCCGATATCGTGGCGCTCAACAAGCTGGATCTGGCGGATGCAGGCGCGGGGGCACGCATGCGCGTGGCCATCCGCGCGCTGCGTGTTCCCGCCGTCGTGGTCGATGCGCAGCACGGCGAGATTCCTGCCGCCCTGCTGTTTCCCGCGGATGTCGATCGCCCGCCCGCGCCGCGCGACGTGGGCCCGCGGCGACCGGCAGAGGAGCGCTTCGAGACGCTGAGCTGGACCTCGGACAAGCCGGTCTCGCTGCCCCGTTTGCAGCAGGCTATCAACCGACTGGCGCCTAAGCTGGCGCGCGCAAAAGGCTTGTTCGAGACGATCGAGCAGCCCGGCCGTCCGATGGTGTTTCAGTTCGCCGGCGGCCGCGCCACGCTCGCACCGAGCGATGCGCTGGCGGCGGGCGGGGCACGGACGCGGATCGTCTTCATTGCCGAGCTTGGGGTGCTCTCGAAGGCGGAGATCGACGGCATCATGGAGGCGTGCGTCGCGGGCGGGTAGCGCGATCCGCACCGATTGCACGCGTATCAGCTCAAACCGGGCGCCGCCTCAATCCTCGACCGGCAGCGCATCCCCGTGTGCGTACCAATCGGCGCGGGAAGTCCAATGCACATGCCGGTCGGGTGTCGCAGCCAGCTTCTCGTCGAATGCGCCGGCATGGATGATCGCCTCGCGCCCACTGCGTGTGAGGTGCGGCATCGGGCTGCCGCAGATCTTGCAGAATGCGGTGGCAAAGCTCCGGGCATCGGGCAGGTCGAAGCGCATGACGGATGCTTCACCGCGCAGCCATCGCAGTGCCTGCGCCCTCACGATCACCTCGCAGGAATGCGCCGTCCCGGTTGCCTTGCGGCAGCGCGAGCAATGACAATTGAGGAAGCGCTCGAAGGGTCCCTCGACCTCGAAGGCGATCTCGCCGCACAGGCAGCTCCCGCGGAACGCGGCCATGTCACTCTCCCGCCGGCTCGACCGGCTTCTCGACCGCCTCTTCGTCGACTGGCGGACGCGCCGTGCGCGGCGCAGCTGCATTCGCGGGAGTCCTTTCCCCGCACCCCATCAGACCTTTCCGGCGGTCAATTCTCAAGAGGGGACCGCCCCGATCGTGCGGCCCTATCCAGAATGACGATCCCAGCGGTGGTCGCGCTGGGATCGTCTGGAGGTTTCATGGAGGGCATCGAGCACTGCGCCTCCATGAGGATATGATAGCGCAAGGCCGCTTCAGATGCGACTGGAACCCGTCAAAACATCAGCAGAACGCCAGCGCGTTGACCGCCCGCGTGGTCGCAATCTCGTTCTCATTGCCGACGAACTGGCAGACGACGGATTCGAGCTCGCCCGGCTGCTTGCGGCGCGCCACCGCCAGCAGCCGCATCAGCTCCGCCTCGTCCTTCGACAGGCGCCGGGAGGACGGCGGCATGAAGCACAGCTCGCAAGGCCGGCCGCTCCGCAGGATTCTGACGAGCGCGGCAGCCCGTGCGACCAGCAGCGGGCTGTCGGCAACGCCAGGTGCCTCGTCCGCGAAGCGATAGGCCGCTTCCCAGCAATCGGATGTGCCGGTCGCGTAGGCCGCTCCGATGAACCGGAACAGCGACAGCGCGATGCGGCAGAAGTCATCGTAGCTTTCGACGCTTCGTGGCGCCGCAAGCGCGGCCCGGAGCGGACAGAGCTGCGGCCGGACGGCGTCCGGGGCTGCCACGGAATCGCATGGATCCTGCATCGTGAATGTTCTCGTCAGTGCAGCGTGGGGCTTCCGATCAGCCAGCTCTTCATCGGCATCATCCGATCATGGTTGAAAGACCGCACGTGCCGGTCGGGCAGGATGAGACCGGCCATGCGGAAGATCGTTGCAAGCCCCTGGACCGGCGCAAGCGCCCAGTCGGCGCCGACAGGCGGCAGCCAGCGCTCGAACTGCTCGCGGGCGAGATCGACGCGATCCTGCTGTGCTGCGGCGATGGCGCACAGAATCTCGCGCTCGCTGTCCGACATGCGCGGACAAGTCGGGCAGTGCACCTCGATGGCCGTATGGGCGGTGCAGGCGAATATCTCGATGATGGATTCCAGCGAGGGCACGGCGTCGCCTACGCGGAAATGGTCGTACACCTCCTTGATATCGGCTGCGGTCGGAACGGCGCCTCCGCTGCGGGCCTTCGCCCTGAATCCCCAGATGAAGAGCCGCTCCGCTGCGCTCAGCGCAGGAAGATCGAGGGGACCAGTATGTGTCGATTGATGCATTGGGCTTCTGGCCTCTGGCTGCGCTCACGGCAGAGCTGGCGCGGATGATCTGTGCCGATCGTTCCGCCAGAGACCTCTCCAAGTCAACGCTCGGAGAGGCGATGTCGAGGTGTTCTAGATTGGAAGAATTCGTATCCTGGAAGCCGCATGCCGGCAGTTCTCCCGCGGAATTACTGGGCAAACATCTGCGGCAGTGTGACGGCGGAGACCGGCCAGGCCGCCGACCTCGTGCTGCAATCGAGCGGCCTAGCGCGCGACTTCACGAAAATGCGCCGCGATATCGGCGCGTGTTGCGACCCAGACCCGGCCCTCCAGCCGCGCCAGCTCGGCCAGAATGGCCTTCACCGCGCGGAAGCGCGCGGGCCGACCGCAGATGCGCAGATGAAATCCGACGGACAGCATCGCGGAGCGGCCGCGCTCTGCCTCCTCGACCAGTGTAGCGAGTGCCGCGCTGACATAGTTTGAAAAATCCTCCGGCTGCACAAATCCGTTCGCATGGAAGAACTTCATGTCGTTGGTATCGAAGCCATAGGGCAGGACCAGCATCGCTCCCTGTGGCGACCGGCTCCAATAGGGCAGATCGTCGTCGAGCGCGTTGGAATCGTAGGCGAAGCCGAGCCTGATCAGGATATCGCGCGTCCATGCGCTCTGGCTGCCGCGCGACATGAAGCCGACCGGCGTAAGGCCGGTCGCGCGGGCGATGACGTCGCGCGTCTTCTCAATGTCACGACGTTCCGTCTCGGCATGTCCATAGAGGGCGTGCGGCAGCCAGCGCCAGCCATGCACCGCCGGCTCGTGGCCGGCCTCGACCACGGCGCGGGCAAGGTCCGGTACGCGCTCGACGGCGCGGCCGCACATCATGAAGGTGGAACGGATCTTGGCCTCAGTGAAGGCGTCGAGGAATCGCCACAGGCCGGCGCGCATGCCATAATCGAACACCTGCTCCTGCACGAGATCGCGCACGCCGGGCGGCGATGTCGAGGCGACCTCGCCATAGCGCTCCGTCTCCGCATCGCCTTGCTCGACCGCGAGCTCGGCGCCCTCCTCGAAGTTCACCACCAGCGACACCGCGACGCGGGCGCCGTTGGGCCAGACGATATCCGGCTGCGCCCGGCCATATCCGCGAAGATCGCGTTCGATCGGCATGATCAGCGGCTCCCGATCTGGCGGCTGACGCCGCCGAAGATTTCGGCGCAGACGAGGCCCGCCAGAGTCAGCAGCACGATCACGCCGGAGACGGCGGCGACGCGCACGTCGAGGCTGCCTTCGAGGATCGCCCAGAGCTTGATCGGCAGGACCTCGGTGCGCGCGTCGGCGAGGAATAGCGACACCGGAACATTGTCGAACGAAGTGAGGAACGCGACGAAGCAGCTCGCGACGATGCCGCGGCGGATCAGCGGCAGAGTGATGCGGCGGAAGGTGTACCAGCGGCTGGCACCCAGGCTCAACGAGCAGGTGATGAGCACCGGATTGAGCTGCTGCACCGAGGCGCCGACCATGCGGATGACGAAGGGAACGGAGATGATGGTGTGGCCGAGCACCAGCGTCGCCGCCGACAGGCGGATGCCGAGCAGGTTGAAGACCAGCAGCAGCGACAGGCCGAAGGCCATCGCCGGCAGCACCATCGGCGACATGAACAGGGCATCAAGGACGCGCGCGATCTTCAGCCGGCTCCGTGCCAGTCCGAGTGCCGCCGCGCCGCCCAGCACTGCGGAAAGAATCGTCGCCGCCGCAGCGACCTTGAGACTCGTCAACGCGGGCGCGACGATTTCCTGCGATTGCAGCAGCTCGACATACCAGCGCAACGACCAGCTCGGCGGCGGGAATTTCAGCGTGATGCCGCCGGTGAAGGAAATGATCAGCACGACCAGCGTCGGTGCCAGCAGCAGCAGCATCCCGAATGCGGTGATGGCACCAATGATGGTGGAATAGGCGCGATCAATGAGGCTACGCTGCATCGACGCCTCGCACGCAGCGGCGCGACAGCGCACCGATGGCAAAGACGATGCCGGTCACGGCCAGCGTGAAGATCAGCGACAGCGCCGCCGAGAACGGCCAGTCCTGCACGCCGACCGCCTGTTGGTAAATATAGGATGGCATCAGGATAATGCGCCCGCCGCCGACCAGCGTCTGGGTGATGAAGGCGGTCGCAGCGGCGGCGAAGACGAGCAGCCAGCCGGCGATCGCGCCTGGCAGCGTCAGCGGCAGGATGACGGTGACGAAGATGCGGGCGCGGCCTGCACCCAACCCTTCTGCCGCACGCGTCAGATTGCCGTCGAGCCGCAGCAGGCTGTTGATGACAGGCAGCGCCATCAGGGGAAGCTGGATCTGGGTCAGCGCCAGCACCATGCCCTCCCACGTGTACAGCAAGCGAGCCGGGGCCTGCCAGAGCCCGAGCGACAGCATCGCCGTGTTGATGATGCCGTCGCGGCCGAGCAGGACGATCCAGGCAAAGGTGCGCACCACCGTGCTGGTCAGGAGCGGCAGCATGATCAGGAACGTGATCAAGGTACGCATGACCTGGCCGCTCGCGGCGTAAACAAGTGCGAGCGGGTAGGCGAGGATCAGCGTCGCCAATGCGACCTCCGTCCCCAGCCAAATCGTGTCCGTCAGCACCTTGATGCTGAACGGGTCCGAGAAGAAGCGCAAATACTGCGCCGGCGACAGCTCCGCGAATTGTGGCGTGCGGAACAGACTGATCGCGACAAGCGCAATCAGTGGCAGCACGAAGGCGGCCAGGAACAACGCCGCCAGTGGGATCACCGGCAGCATTTGTCGTGATGCAGTCGTGCTTGCCGGCGTCATTTAGATCTTCACTTCCTTGCTGAAGCGGGTGATCCATTCGCCGCGCAGCGGCTGGAACTTGGTCCAGTCGAGCAGCACATTGCTGGCAACGAGGTCGTCGACGCTCTTGGCGACGGTGAGATTGGCGCCGGTCAGCGCCACCTTGCTGTTGGTCGGCATCATCACCCAGGGGGCCGCCTCGAGGCCCTTCTGCGTTTCGACCGACATCACCGTGTCGAGATAGTCCAGCACCGCCTTCGGATCCTGGTTGTTCTTGACGATCTGGGCGCTGGTGCGGATCACGACGGCGCCGGATTTCGGCTTCGCGAAGGCGATGTCGACGCCCTTGGCGGCGAGCAGCGCGACGTTGTTCCAGAAATTGAAGGCGATTTCGATCTCGCCCTGCTGGAACAGCGCAGCCAGCGCGCCGGGCGAGGCCGCGATCGCACCGACGTTGGGCAGCAGCTTCTTGATGGCCTCGAAGGCCGGCTCGATATTGGTCTCGGAGCCGCCGTTCAGCTTCGCGATCTCGACCATGAAGGCAGTGCCGAGGCTCGAGCCGAGCCCGGTGATACCGACGCGCCCCTTGTACTCCGGTTTCCAGAGATCCTCCCACGAGGTCGGGGGCGTCGTGATCTTCTTGGGATTGTAGGCGATGCCGATCAACTGACAGGTGATGACAGGCGCGTAACCGTCGGGATGACGGAATGCGCTTGGAATGTCGGCAAACGACTTCGATTGCCCGACCGGGAATTTCTCCAGCACGCCGCTCGCGATCGCAGGGATCAGCGGGCCCTCGTCGAACAGCACGACATCGAACGGCGGCGCGTTGCGCGAGGCCTGGATTTTGCCGATCTGGTCGACGCCGAGCAGGGGCGTGAAGGTGACACCGCCATCGCTGGACTTCTTGAAAGCCGGTCCGACCACCGCGCGGAAGGCTTCATCGAAGCTGCCGGGATAGGTCGTTGCCACGATCGAGGGCGCCGCCCGCGATGATGTCGGCCATCCGAGACCAGCTGCCGCAAGCGCGGCCGAACCTGAGGTGAGCAGCGATCTCCGGGATAGGCTCATGTCAAACACTCCTTTGCTGAAACTTGGAAACGTCGTCGACGGGCGTGCTGAAAATGCTGACGCGCGAGACATCGGAGATCGCGAGCCAGGCCGTCTCCCCGGCCTGCGCTTTCGCGATGCCGGCGGCGCGGGCCTGGCTGACCTTCACGGCTTCACCGCTCGCGGTGACGCCCTCGGTGACGCTGACGGCGCCGAGCGGCAAAGTGGCGCGAATCGTGATGGGAATGGCGCCGGGCCGCTCGGCGCCGAACGCGATGTTCTCAGGCCGAACCGAGATCGTCACCTGCGTGCCGCGCCTGCGCTGGGTCGAACGGCCGAGGTCGATCTCGGGCCCGGCGTCCAGCTGGACGCGATCGGCATCGGTGACGGTACCGCGCAGGAGATTGGTATGGCCGATGAAGCTCGAGATGAACAGGCTCGCCGGGCGGTCGTAGAGCGCATCCGGGCTGTCGATCTGCTCGATGCGTCCGTTGTTCAGCACGACGATGCGGTCGGCCATCGACAGCGCCTCCTCCTGATCGTGCGTGACGATGATGGAGGTGACGCCAAATGTCTTCAGTAGGCTCTTGATCTCGATCTGCATGTCGAGGCGCAAATTCTTGTCCAGCGCCGAGAACGGCTCGTCGAGCAGGACGAGGCCCGGATCGATCGCGAGCGTCCGCGCCAGCGCGACGCGTTGCTGCTGTCCGCCGGAGAGCTCTCCGGGCAGTCTTCGCGCAAACGACGCCATCTGGGTGAGGCCGAGCATCTGCTCGACCTTTGCCGCGACCACGTCCTTCGCCGTCTTGCGCGCCCGCAGGCCATAGGCGACGTTTTCGAACACAGTCAGGTGCGGAAACAGCGCATAGTTCTGAAACACCATGCCGATGCGGCGGCGGTTGGCCGGAATATGCTCGACCCGCGCGCCGTCGAAGCGCACCTCGCCCCGGGACGGACGCAGGAAGCCTGCGATGATCTGGAGCATCGTGGTCTTGCCGCAGCCGGACGGGCCGAGGAGGGCGATCAACTCACCGGCTGCAACGGTAAGATCGATCTCGTCCAGCGCAACGGTCGCGCCGAAGGCGTGGCCGATGCCCTTCAGATCCAGCGAGAGTCCGCGTACATCGCTCAACGCCAGCTCCATCCTTCGAATTGTCCTGCGCGAGGGAAGTTAGCAATCGCCGTGCCAGTGCGGCTCGTCCAATAAGGCATTGCGATCATTGCGATAATTTTCAGGCAACAAATATTGGCGCCAATCTGTTGGCTATATTGTAAACAGTCGTGCGGCCAGTTTGTCTAAAAGATGGGCTCCGGCAGCATTCCAGAATCCTGTAAGAGCGACGCATGAAGCGAACCCGTCCCCTCAAGCGCAAGCCGAAGCGCACCGAGCCGAAACACAGGGAGCCGGAGGCCGTCGACCCGCGCAGCATCGACGACGATCCGGTGGTTCAGGGAATCCTGACCGCGATCAGCCAGAAGCGGCTCAAGCCGGGCGCCAAGCTCGGCGAGGACAAGCTCGCCGCGGCCTTCGGTACCACACGGATTCACATCCGCCAGGCGTTGTCCCATCTCGCCTCGCGCAAGGTGGTGATGCAGATCCCCAACCGCGGCGCCTTCGTGTACCGGCCGAGCTGGGAGGAGGCGCAGGACATCTTTGCCGCGCGCCGGATCATCGAGACCGCAGCTGTGAGCGCCGCGGTCGACCGGCTGGACAAGGCCGGCAAGGCGGAGCTGAAGGCGCATATGGAGCGGGAGGCGCGTCACGATCGCAATGACCGCTGGGCCTCGCTGTCGCTGACGGCCGAGTTCCACATCCTGGTTGCCAAGCTCGCCGGCAACCGCGTGTTGCTGGAAATGTCGCGCGAGCTGATGCTGCGGACATCGCTGGCGATCGCGACCTTCGAGCAGCCGGGAGAGCCGGATTGCTCGCCCGACGCTCACCCCGACATCGGCGCGTTGATCCTCGCCCGCGACAAGGCCGGCGCGGTCCATGCCATGCGTCATCACATCGAGGAGATGGAGCAGCGGATCCGGCCGAAGGAAGGCGAGGACGAGGTTGACGAGCTCACCGCGATCTTCAAGGAGATCGGCGCGCGGGCGCGGGCGGGCGGATAGCATGGCGGGCCGCCGTATCCTCCTGATCAATCCGAACAGCCTCGAGGCGACCACCACGATGATGGTGGCGATTGCCAAGTCTGCAGCCGCGGATGGCTTCCACATTGCCGGTGCCACGGCAACGCGTGCGCCCACGATGATCGTCTCGGCGGATGCGTTGGAGGCAGCCGCGCCGGAGGTCGAGGAGATCGCGCATGCCCGCAGCGGCGAGTGCGACGGCATCATCGTCGCGGCATTCGGCGATCCCGGTCTCGCCGGAATCAAGGCGAGGATGAAATTGCCTGCCGTCGGCATCGGCGAGTCCTCGATGCTGGAGGCCGCGGAGAACGGCCGACGCTTCGGCGTGGCGACCACGACGCCGCTGCTGAAAGCGAAAATCGATGCACTGACGGACGCGCTGGGATTGCGATCGCACTACACCGGCGCACGCTTCGCCGAAGGCGATCCGCATGAGTTGATGCGTGATCCATCGCTGTTGCGCACTGCTCTTGCCGGCGCGGTCGAGGCTTGCATTGCGCAGGACGGCGCGGAGGCGGTGATCATCGGCGGTGGGCCGCTGGGTGAAGCAGTACGCGATCTTCAGCCGATCTTCACCGTGGCGGTCATCGCGCCGATCACGTCAGCCGTGCGGCGGATCATTCGCCTCGTCGCGGCGTAACGTCTGGTTTTTCCGCGCTGCGGCATCGGCCGTGCTGCGGAAAACTGTTTTCCTTGACATGAACTCTGCCGTGCTCGACGTGTAACGAGGTCGCGTGATGGCAGGTTGCGTCCCTCACGATAAGAAAAAGCAGCACGGGAAAGACGCCATGAGTGCAGGCCTCAACGAAAAGGACTATCTCGCCGCTTTGCGCGGGTTGTGGGACAAGGCTTGGCCGAAGGGCATGCCGCGCTCGCCGAACTATCTGCACGGCGAAGTTCCCCTGACGGAATATCTGCGCGCCTGGGCGAAACAAAGTCCGGAGCGTGCTGCCGTGATCTTCTACGGTCACGTCACCACTTACGCGGAGCTCGACCGGCAGAGCGACCGCTTCGCGGCGCTGTTGCAAGCCAAGGGCGTGCGCAACGGAGACCGCGTCGCCGTCTTCCTGCCGAACTGCCCGCAATTCCACATCGTGTTTTTCGGTATCCTGAAGCTCGGTGCGATCCACGTTCCCGTCAGCCCGCTCTCGCGCGCGTTCGAGCTGTCCTACGAGCTCAACGACACCAAGGCCGAGGTGATCGTCGCGCTGGACCAGCTCATGCCGGTCGTCGAGCAAGTCAGGGACGAGGTGCGGCTGCGCGAGATCATCGTCACCAGCTTTGCCGACGTCGTGCCTGCAAGGCCGGCATTTCCGGCGCCAGACTCGATCCGCGCGCCGCGTGTTGCAATCGCTGGCGCGACCGATCTGTTGCCGACGCTCGCCGCGATGCCGACTCCTGTGCCGCTACCGCCGCCCGGCCTCGATGATGTCGCCGCGCTCAACTACACCGGCGGCACGACCGGCATGCCCAAGGGCTGCGTCCACACCCATCGCGACATGGTCTACACGGCCGCCGCCAATTACGGCATCTCGGTCCTGTCCGACGAGAGCAGCGTGTTCCTGTCGTTCTTTCCGGAATTCTGGATCGCGGGCGAGAACTTTGGCCTGATCTTCCCGCTGTTCTCCGGCGCGACGCTGGTGCTGCTCGCGCGCTGGGATGCCATCGGCGCGATGGCGGCGATCGACAAATACAAGGTCACGATCACCGCGATGCCGGTGGACGGCGCGGTCGAGCTGATGGACCATCCGCGCTGGAGCGAATTCGACCTGTCGTCCTTGAAGCAGGTGCGCGTCGTCTCCTTCGTCAAGAAGCTCAATGCCGATTATCGCAGGCGCTGGAAGGACCTCACCGGCACAATCCTGATGGAGGCGGCCTGGGGCATGACGGAAACCCACACCTCCAACACCTTCACGGCTGGCTTTCAGGACGACGATTTCGACCTCAACAACCAGCCAATCTTTGTCGGGCTACCGGTCCCCGGTGCCGAGTTCAAGATCACCGATTTCGAAACGGGTGCGCTGTTGCCGCTCGGCGCCGAAGGCGAGATCCGCGTCCGCACGCCGTCGCTGCTCAAGAGCTACTGGAACAAGCCGGAGGCGACTGCGGAGTCTCTGATCGATGGTTGGCTGCGCACCGGCGACATTGGCACCATCGACAAGGATGGTTTCTTGCACTTCCTCGGCCGCCGCAAGGAGATGCTGAAGGTCAAGGGCATGAGCGTGTTTCCGCCGGAGATCGAGGCGCTGCTGGGGCAACACCCGAAGGTGCTGGGCTCGGGCGTGGTCGGCCGCGACGATCCCGACAAGGGGCAGGTGCCGGTGGCCTTTGTCCAACTTAAGCCGGAGGCCGCCGGCAGCGTCTCTGCCGAGGATCTGCGCGCCTGGTGCGCCGAGCGCATGGCCGTCTACAAGGTTCCGGAGATTCGTATCATCGAAGCGCTGCCGCTGACGGCCACGGGCAAAGTGAAGAAGCAGGACCTCAATCCAAGCCTGCCCGCTGCTGTCTGAGTGAGAGGGATCATGTCGTTCAAGAAGCTCCTGATCGCCAATCGCGGCGAGATCGCCATCCGAATAGCGCGCGCGGCGGCCGACGCCGGCATCGCGACGGTCGCGATCCATCCTGCGGACGATGCGCTGTCGCTGCATGTGCGCGTTGCGGACGAGGCGATCGAGATCCCCGGCCGCGGCGCTCGGGCCTATCTGGACATCGACGCCGTAGTGAAGGCGGCCAAAGCGGTGGGCTGTGACGCCGTGCATCCCGGCTATGGCTTTCTCAGCGAGAACGCGGCCTTCGCAAAGGCCTGCTCCGACGCAGGGATCACTTTCGTCGGCCCCAAGGCGACAGCGCTCGAACTGTTCGGCGACAAGGTCGCGGCACGGCAACTGGCCAAGCGCTGCGGCGTGCCAATCATCGCCGGCACCAGCGGGCCGTCGAGTCTTGAGGAGATCGCGGCCTTTTTCGCGTCGCTCGGCAGCAACGCGGCGATCGTGATCAAGGCGATGGCCGGCGGCGGCGGTCGCGGCATGCGCGTGGTGGAGAACGCGTCCGATCTCGCGGAAGCCTATGCGCGCTGCCAGTCCGAAGCCAAAGCGGCGTTCGGTTTCGATGGCGTCTATGCCGAGCGGCTGATCCGGCAGGCGCGCCACATCGAGGTGCAGATCATCGGCGATCGCCATGGTGCGATTTCACATCTTTGGGAGCGCGAATGCACCATCCAGCGCCGCCATCAGAAGCTGATCGAGGTGGCGCCGAGCCCGTCGCTGAGCGATGCCTTGCGCGGTCGTATCATCGAGGCGGCGAAGCAGCTTGCGGCGGCGGCCTCTTACGACAATCTCGGCACCTTCGAGTTCCTGGTCGACGGCACGGCAGACGACAGCTTTGCCTTCATCGAGGCCAACCCGCGGCTCCAGGTCGAGCACACCGTCACGGAAGAGGTGCTCGGGCTCGATCTCGTCCGCGCCCAGCTCGCGGTCGCTGAAGGCAGCACGCTGGCCTCGCTGGGACTTGCGCAGGGATCGATCCCGAAGCCGCGCGGCTATGCCATGCAGCTTCGCGTCAACATGGAGACGCTGGACGAGACGGGCGCGACCCATCCGACTGGCGGGGTGCTTGCCGTGTTCGAGCCGCCGTCGGGCCCGGGGGTGCGCGTCGATAGCTTTGGCTATGCCGGCTACAAGACCAGTGCCGCCTTTGATTCACTGCTGGCCAAGGTGATCGTGCACACGCCGGGCGAGGCCTGGCATGACGTGGTCGCGAAAGCCTCGCGCGCCTTGCGGGAGTTCCGGATCGACGGCGTCGTTACCAACATCGCTTTCCTCCAGGCGGTGCTCGCGCATCCCGATTTCAGGATCAACCGCATTGCGACCGATTTCATCCACCGCAACATCGGCAAACTCGTCGGGGCGGCCGAGGGCGCGGCAAAGCCGCTCTACTTCGCTGCGACCGAGCGGAGCGGCGCCCACGGCACGGAGGCCCACGTCGCGCAAGTGGTGCCCGAAGGCGCGGTGATGGTCGCAGCGCCCCTGCAAGGAACCATCGTCACGGTCCAAGTCAAGGAAGGTGAGATCGTGCGCCCCGGCCAGCAGCTTGCCGTGATCGAGTCCATGAAGATGGAGCATCTCGTCATGGCCGAGCAGGGCGGCCGGGTCATGAAGCTCCTTGCCGGTGACGGGGCCACGCTGATGCATGGCGAGCCGATCCTCTATCTCGAGCCGCTCGATGTTGCGGCTGATAGCACCGCGGCGGAAGCGGACATCGATCTCGACTACATCCGCCCCGATCTCGCCGAGCTCATCGCGCGCCAGGCCAATACGCTCGACGAGAACCGTCCGGCCTCGGTCGAGCGCCGCCGCAACACCAATCAGCGCACCGCGCGCGAGAACGTTGCCCAGCTCGTCGACGAAGGCTCGTTCATGGAGTACGGCAGCCTTGCCATCGCGGCACAGCGCCGTCGGCGCAAGCTCGACGATCTCATCAAGAATACGCCGGCCGACGGCCTCGTCATGGGCGTCGGCACGGTGAATGCCGGGAAGTTCGGCCCCGAGGGCGGGCGCTGCATCGTCGTGGCCTATGATTACACCGTGCTCGCGGGCACGCAGGGCCACATGAACCACAAGAAGATCGACCGCATGCTGACGCTTGCGGAAGACTGGCGCGTGCCGCTGGTGTTCTACGCCGAGGGCGGCGGCGGCCGGCCCGGCGATACCGACCGGCTCGGCATGACAGGGCTCGACGGTCCGTCCTTCGTGCAGTTCGCAAGGCTCTCGGGCCTCGTGCCGGTCGTTGGCGTGGTGTCCGGCTATTGTTTCGCCGGCAATGCCGCGATGCTCGGCTGCTGCGACGTCATCATCGCCACCAAGAACGCCTCGATCGGCATGGGCGGTCCGGCCATGATCGAGGGCGGCGGGCTCGGCGTCTATCATCCGGCCGAGGTCGGCCCCGTCTCGTTCCAGGCGCCGAACGGGGTCATCGACATCCTGGTCGAGGACGAGGAGGAGGCGACGTCCGTCGCGCAGAAATACCTGTCCTATTTCCAGGGCGCGGTTACGGCTTGGGAAGCCGCCGACCAGCGCATGCTTCGCCGCGCGATCCCGGAGAACCGGCTGCGCGTCTACGACATCCGCAGCGTGATCGACCTCGTCGCCGACAAGGATTCCGTGCTTGAGCTGCGACGCGACTACGGCGTCGGCATGATCACCGCGCTGATCCGCATCGAGGGCAAGCCGTTCGGCCTGATCGCCAACAATCCGCGCCATCTCGGCGGCGCGATCGATGCCGATGCCGGCGACAAGGCCGCGCGATTCCTCCAGCTCTGCGACGCCTTCGATCTGCCGATCGTCTCGCTTTGCGACACGCCAGGCTTCATGGTCGGCCCGGAGGCCGAGAAGACCGCGATCGTGCGCCACGTCTCGCGCATGTTCGTCACGGGCGCGAGCCTCACCGTCCCGCTGTTCGGCATCGTGCTGCGCAAGGGCTATGGGCTCGGGGCGCAGTCCATGATCGGCGGTGGCTTCCACGCCTCGTTCTTCACCGCGGCCTGGCCGACCGGCGAGTTCGGCGGCATGGGCCTCGAGGGCTATGTCCGCCTCGGCTTCCGCAAGGAGATGGAGGCGATCGCCGATTCCGAGGAACGCGAGACCTACTACCGCAACAAGGTCGCCGAGCTCTACGCCAACGGCAAGGCGGTCTCGATCGCCTCCGTGTTCGAGATCGACAACGTCATCGACCCCGCCGAGACCCGGCAATGGATCATGGCGGGCCTGCGATCGGTGCCGAAGCCCGAGCCGAGGACGGCGAAGAAGCGGCCGTGCATCGACACGTGGTGAGGGCGGTGCAGCAATTTTGATGATTCACTTCCCGTCATGCCGGGTTCGATGCTTCGCATCGCCCCGGAATGACGAGAAGAGACAGCACACCGCGTTCCCGTTCCCGGTTCCCGATTGACATCCCGCCCCGTGGTGCCAGACTTTGCACAATAATACAGGGTGGAGACGTCCGCGATGGCCAGCCTTTCGGCCTCGAACCATGTCGCCCGTGTCTTGTCCGTCGCCAATCAGGTCACAGACCGCTTGGCCGACGTCGACGCCTCGTCGCGGATCGCCAGTTCCTGGCGGCGCTGCCTGGTCAATCACAAGCTCGATCCGGCCCGCCAGGGTCCGCCACAGACGCTGACCGAAGCCGAGATCCGGCACGCCGCCGAACCGATGGAGCAGATGATCAGGCTCGCAATGCCCGAGCTCGACGATCTTGCCCGTGTGCTGCGCGACGCTGGCTACTGCGTCAATCTCGCGGATGCGAACGCGACCATGCTGTTCAGCCGCCTGCCGGGCGAAGCCGATGCAAAGATGTTTCTGGACTGGAAGATCTACACCGGCTCGAACTTCGCCGAGACCTTCGAGGGCACGAATGGGCTCGGGACCGCGCTCGCGGAGGAGAAGCCGATCCTGGTGCATCGCGACGAGCATTTTCGCGCGCAGTGGCACATGTTCTCCTGTGCCGTGGCGCCGCTGTTCGACCAGGCCGGTCGTCTCGCAGGCGCGGTGAACATCACGTCCTGCCGGGAGGATCTCGAACGCACCGCGCACCAGCTTGCGCTGGCTGTGACCATGGAGGCGACGCGGCGCATGGAGGGCGCCATCTTCCGTGGCCATTTCCACAATGCCTGGATCGCCACTGTGCCCGGCGACGGCGGCAGCGGCCTCATCGCCTATGACGACGACCGTCGCATCATCGGGGCCTGCCGTTCCGCGCGTCTACTGCTGGGCCTCACCGACGGAATGATCGCCGCCGGCATTGATCTGTCGCGCTACATCGAGTTCGACCATCAGGCCGAAGGTGGCGCGGAGGATGTCGTTCGGCTGCGCCGTGCCGACGGCAGCGCCCTGGGCCAGGGCCATGTCGCGCCGCCGCTGCGCAAGAGGACGCGCCCGCTTGCGCCGCGCCGCGATGCGCCTGTCGATCGCTTCGATGCACTGCATCGGCTCGCCGGCCGCGATCCCGGCCTGACCAAGAGCGTAAACCGGCTCAGGCGCATCGGAGATCACAATCTGCCGGTGCTGCTGCATGGCGAGACCGGCGTCGGCAAGGACGTATTCGCGCGCGCCATTCACGCCGCCAGCAACCGGGCGCGTCACAACTATGTCGCACTGAATTGCGCGGCGATGCCGGAGAGCCTGATCGACGCCGAACTGTTCGGCTACGAGGCCGGCGCCTTCACCGGCGCCCGGCGCGACGGTTCGAAGGGCCTGATCGTGCAGGCCGATCGCGGCACGCTGTTCCTCGACGAGATCGGCGACATGCCGATCGGCTTGCAGACGCGCCTGTTGCGGGTTCTGGAAAACCGAGAGGTCTGGCCGCTCGGCGCGCTCAAGCCTGTTGCCGTCGACATCCGCCTGATCAGCGCCACGCATCGCGATCTCGGCCGTATGGCGGAGCAGGGCGCGTTCCGCGCCGATCTCTACTTCCGCCTGCGCGGCATCGAGGTGCGGCTGCCGGCGCTGCGCGAGCGCGCCGACCGCGACGATGTCATTCGCCAGATCGCCCGCGAGGAGGCGCCGAATTGTCGTTTGTCGGACGAGGCTTGGTCACAGCTCGCGGCCTATCCGTTCCCCGGCAACATGCGTCAGCTCCGTCACGTGTTGCGGCTCGCCGGCTGCACAGCGGAAGACGGCACGATCACGGATGCCGACCTTGATCTGCCGCCGTTCGGTGGACGGGCGGCGGAGCCCGATCTCGCGGCCGCCGAACGCGGGACGATCGTCGGCGCCCTGCGCGCGCATGGTGGCCGCGTCAGCGAAGCGGCTCGCGCCCTGAAGCTCAGCCGCGCGACGCTGTATCGGAAGATCAAGCAATTGAAGATCGAGCCCGTTTGATCCTTGGCCCGGCACGACGTCCCACTTCCGCCGAACAAGCTCGGAACGTGGGCAGCGCTTGAATCGTCCCGCGCCGATGGGCCGCCGCGAACGGGCATTGCCGCAAATTGCGAGAGAGGAGGCTCGATGGAGGAGATCGAAGTCTTTCTGGCTGTCGTCGAAGCCGGCAGCCAGACCGCGGCTGCGCGGCGGTTGGGGCGCTCGCTCCAGTCGGTCAACCGGGCGCTGGCTGCGCTGGAACGTGGCGTCGGCGTCGAACTGGTTCGGCGGACCACGCGGCAGTCGGTGGCCACGGAGGCGGGGCTTGCGTTCTATCGTCGCGTCAAGCCAGCGTTTGCCGAAATCAGCGAAGCGCGCCTCGAGGCGGCAAACCGGCGCGTCGAGCCCTCCGGGCTGCTCAGGGTCGCCGCGCCAATCCTGTTCGGGGCCACCCATGTCGTGCCGGCCATTGCCGAATTCATGGCGCGCTTTCCGGAGATCGAGGCCGACGTGAACATGTCGGACCGGCCCGTCGACCTCGTCGCTGACGGCTTCGACCTCGCCGTCCGGATCAGGGAATTGCCGGACTCCTCGCTCAAGACCCGGCGGCTGGGAGAGCTGCGCACCGTTGTCTACGGCGCGCCCTCCTACTTCAAGCGCCACGGCCGCCCGCGTCAGCCCTGTGATCTCGCCGATCATCAATGCATCCTGCGCAGAACTGCCGAGGGCGAAGCCGATACATGGCGGTTTCGGATCGACGGCCGCTTGACCACCGTGCAGGTGAATGGCCGCTTTCGCACCGACAGCACGACGGCAGCACATGCTGCCGCTCGTCATGGCATCGGTGTCGGATATGGCCCGTTCTGGCAGATCCGCGATCTCGTCGACCAGCAGGCTCTCGAAATCGTGCTCGAGGATTTCGAGGCGCCGCGAACGCCCGTGGGCGCAGTGTTTCCACCCAGTGCGATGCCGCCGGCCAAGACGCAGCTCTTCGTCGATCTCCTGGCGGAGAGGCTGAAGCTCGAGCGGCTTTAAGCGACGTTCGGGAACCCATTCTACCGGCTGGCGGGAATGTCTATCCCGCGCCGCGCCCGTTGTCCCGGCGTCGGGGCCATCGCAGCTTGAAGCGCAAGGGCACTTTCGCCCCGCGAGAAGGACTGCGCCATGACTCCCGATCGACGGACACTCCTCCATGCGGGCGTCAGCGTCACCGCGACGCTGGCCTCCGCTACTTTTGCCGGACAGTCGTCCGGCGCGCACGATTCACAATCGCCCGAGCCCTTGCTCGCGACCGATGCAAAATCTCGCGCGGCGGCCGCGCAGGATTTCGGCCACATCGTGGATAGACGGCCTCGCGCCGTCTGCAAGCCTGCGACGTGCGGCGAGGTCGCTGACATCATGCGCTGGGCAAAAGCCCAAGGCCTGAAGGTTGCGGCGCGCGGGCAAGGGCACGCAACCTATGGCCGGGCCATGGCCGAAGATGGCATCGTGATCGATCTTGGCATGCTGGCCACGATCCATCGGATCGAGCCGGATCGTGTCGTGGTCGATGCCGGTACGACCTGGCACAAGGTGGTGGAGGCGACCTTGGCTAAAGGGCTTGTCCCGCTGGTCTTGACCAATTACCTCGACTTGCCCGTCGGCGGCACGCTTGCCGTCGGAGGAATCGGGGGATCCTCATCCCGGCACGGTCTCCAGACCGATCAGGTTCTGGAACTCGACGTCGTCACCGGCGAAGGCGTGGAACTGACCTGTTCGCCGGCCTCGCATCCCGAGCTCTTCGATGCGGTTCGAGCCGGCCTTGCGCAATGCGCGATCATCGTCAGAGCGACGCTTCGCTTGATGCGCGCACCCGAGCGGGTTCGCCGATTTCGGCTGTCCTATCCCGATCTTGCCTCGCTCACGGCAGATCAACGGCGCGTTCTGGAAGAGGCGCGCTTCGATCAGTTGCAGGGGGCTGTCGTGCCGGACGGCACCGGTGGCTGGCGCTATCAACTGGAGGCGGGTGTCTTCTACGGCGACAAGATGCCTCCTGACGACGGCGGCTTGCTTGCGGGCCTGGTGGACAAGCGCGAGATCGTCTCCGACCTGACTTTCGGCGAAGACGCGAACGCATTCGCCAAGCTCGAAAAGATCCTCCGGGCGAATGGCCACTGGCTCAATCCGCATCCCTGGCTCCTGACCTATCTGCCGGGCAGCAACGCGCGGAAGATCGCGAGCGATGTCATTGCCAAATTGAACACCGATGATCTGGGCCCGTTCGGGCGCATCACCTACTATCCGATGTTCACCGACGGATGCCGCACGCCCCTGCTTCGGCTTCCTGACGAACGCGTTGTGTTCCCGTTCAATCTCATCCGTATCCCCGCGTCGGCGGACAGAGCGAATGCGGAACGGCTGGTCATGCGAAACCGCGAGCTCTATGAGCGTATTCGCAGCGCAGGTGGTGTGTTGTATCCGGTGAGCGCGTTTCCGATGTCGTCCAGCGATTGGGCGGATCATTTCGGTGCGCGATGGTCGCTCTTGCGCGAAGCCAAGGGCAGGCATGATCCCGGCAGCCATCTTACTCCGAGCTATGAGCTGTTCTAGATCGCCCTGTCCGGCATCGTCAGGAAAAATCCGTCCAGCTCAGATGCCGCGCGTCAAGATCGCCGATCGTTACGCCCTCGCGCATCTCCCGCGGCGTATGGAAGTTGCTGCGCAAGTACACGAGCGGCGTCGCCGTGGCCGAATGCGTCGCGCTACGCACCTCGCCCACGAAGATCGAATGTGTCCTGGTCTCGAATTCCTGCGCCAGCACGCAGTCGAACGCGGCAACCGCGTCTGTCAGCACCGGCGCGCCGGTTGCTCCACGCGTCCACTGCCCGAAGGCGAAGCGGTCGTCGCCGTTGACGCCCTTCTGACCGCTGAAGGTCAGCGCGAGCAGCGCATGATCCTCGTGCAGGAAGTTGATCGCAAACGCGCCTTCCTCGCGGATGCGCGCATGGGCACTGGCGTTGCGGTTGACGCAGACGATCAGCGAGGGCGGATTATCCGACAGCGAGCAGGCCGAGGTCACTGTCAGGCCTGTGCGCTTGCCGTGCTCGGCACCCACCGTCACCAACGCGACGGCGCCGGCGCATTGGCGCATCGCCTGCTTGAAATCCTTGGCATCGACCGTCACGCGGAAGTCTCCGAAATGAATGCGGGTGCGGCACGATCGCGCCGCACCCGCAGGCGGTCAAGCCGCCTTCTTCGCCGAGCCGAGATGCGCAAGACGCGGCATCACCTCGTTCTTCAGCAGCGAGAGCGAACGGTGCCAGGCCTCGGCCTTGTGCTTGTAGTCGAAGCCGAACACCAGGAGCACGCCGAAGCCGCCGACCTCGTCGTAGATCTTTTCGATCTTCTCGGCGACCGTCGCGGGCGAGCCGACGATCCAGTTCCGCTTGGCGCAATATTCGACCGTGACGTCGCTGTCAGGCACGTCGGGCGCGTGCTTCAGATAGTCCTTGAAGCCGAAATGGCCGAGCAGCGGCAGGAAGTACTCGCTCATCATCCGGCCCATCATGTCGCCGGTCGAGAGCTTCCAGGCCTCTTCATCGGTGTCGGCAACGAACACCTCGCGCACCAGCCGCCAATCCTGCCGGTTCGGCTTGCGTCCGGTCTTGGCGGCACCGATCTCGACCGAGTCCCAGTGGCTGGAGACGTAGGCCGGGTTGAGGTTGAGGCTCATCGGAATGAAGCCGCGCTCGCCCGCAAGCTTCAGCGTGTCCGAGTTCTTCGACAGCCCGGCGACGCCGATCGGCGGATGCGGCGCCTGCAGCGGCTTGATGTGCGGCTTGAGGAAGTCGAACATTGTGTCCGGCTTGGTCACGGTCCAGTACTTGCCCTTGTGGGTGAAGGGTGCCGGCTCCGTCCATAGCTTCAGGATGATCTCCAGCGCCTCGCGCGTCATGTCGCGGTTCTGCCCGCTCATGCCGTCGACGTTGAACATCGCCCAGTCGCTCGGGAGCCCCGAAGCCGCGACACCGAAATTGAGCCGGCCCTCGGAGAGGTGGTCCAGCATGGCGACGCGGTTGGCGAGCTCGGCCGGATGATGATAGGGCAAGAGAAAGCCGCCCGGCCCGATGCGAAGCTTTTTCGTCTGCATCAGCGCCTGCGCGATCAGGAGGTCGGGCGTGGGATTGGGTTCCCAGGGGGCGGTGTGGTGCTCGCCAACCCAGGCTTCCTGATAACCGAGCTCGTCGAGCCAGCGCATGACTTGCAGGTCCCAGTCGTTCCCTTCCTTCAGTCCGCACTCCGGCGGATGCGAGGGCATCGTGAAATAGCCGATCTCCATGGGTTTCCTCATCTGATGTTGACGCGTCTTGTCGCGCGTTGACGGAGTTGAACGACCAGTCTTCAGCAAGCGGTGTGCCAGCATGGCGGAGCCGCAAATTGGAGAGAAAGCGCTGGTTTGCCCGCGCAATAGCCGGTATCTCGACGAGAGCCTGCAAGACGTCGTCTCATTCGTCGCGAGACGGCGTCTCAGCCGTGAGACGAGGACGAGATCTGACATGACCGAATCCGCTTATGTCGCCGTGGACTGGGGCACCAGCAGCTTCCGGCTCTGGCTGATCGATGGCGCCGGCCAAGTGCTGACCGAGCGCCGCAGCGGCGAGGGCATGCTGGCGGCTGCGAAGGCCGGCTTCCCGGCGGTGCTGCGATCGCATCTTGCGGCGGTCGAAGCGCCGGATCATCTGCCGGTGCTCGTCTGCGGCATGGCCGGTGCCCGCACCGGCTGGGTCGAGGCCGGCTATGTCGACACGCCGGCGCCGCTCTCTGCCGTTCTGAAGCAGGCGGTGCGTGTGCCGGGCGAGGCACGCGACATCCGGATCCTGCCGGGCATCGCGCAGCGCGACGCCAAGGCGCCGGATGTCATGCGCGGCGAGGAGACGCAATTGCTCGGCGCGCTCGGCCTCGACGCCGCGGGCGAGGCGCTGGTCTGCATGCCCGGCACGCATTCGAAATGGGTTCGCGTGAAGGACGGCACGGTGGCGCACTTCTCCACCTTCATGACCGGCGAGCTGTTCAGTGCTGTTTCGCGCGAGACGATCCTGTCGCTCGCGGTCGCCGGCGCGGACGACGCCGAGGATGTCGCGAGCTTCAAGGCGGCCGTGAAAGCTGCGTACGATGCGCCGGCCTTCGCGGCCAATCTCCTGTTCGGCGCGCGGTCGCGACAACTTCTGTTCGGCGGCACGCCGGCCGCGGCGCGCGAGACGCTGTCGGGCACGTTGATCGGTGTCGAGCTGGCGGCAGGGCTCTCCGGCACCGTGCCGCAGGCGGGTGTCATGCTGATCGCCTCGGGACAGCTCGCGGCATTGTACCGGCTGGCTTTCGAGGCGTTATCGATGACCGCAAGGCCGGCCGATGCGGATGAAGCCGTCCGCCGCGGTTTGTCGATGGCGGCTGCCGCGATCTGGACGAAGTAGAAGGATTCTTGAGATGACCGTTCCATTTCCGCCGATGAAGCGGCCGCTGGTCGCGATCCTGCGCGGCGTCAAGCCCGAGGAGACCGAGGCCATTGTCGGCGCGCTGATCGAAGCCGGCATGACTGCGATCGAAATTCCCTTGAACTCGCCCGATCCGTTCCGCTCCATCGCGACGGCGGTGAAGCAGGCGCCATCAGGCGTGTTGATCGGCGCCGGTACAGTGCTGACCGCGGCAGATGTCGATCGTCTCAACGACGTCGGCGGCAAGCTCATGGTCTCGCCCAATGTCGACACCGCGGTGCTGGTGCGCGCACATCAGCACGGTATGGTGACGATGCCCGGCGTGTTCTCGCCGACCGAGGCGCTGCTCGCCGCGCGCTCGGGCGCGTCGAGCCTGAAATTCTTTCCGGCGAGCGTGCTCGGCGCCTCCGGCATCGCCGCGATCAGAGCCGTGCTGCCATCAGGCGTGATGATCGCGGCTGTCGGTGGCGTCTCCGACCAGAACTTCGCGGAGTACATCAAGGGCGGCGTGACGGCGTTCGGGCTCGGCTCCAGCCTCTACAAGCCCGGCACGACGGCAGCGGATGTCGCAGCTCGTGCAAAGATGACGATCGCGGCCTACGATCGGGCGATTGCGCAAAATTGAGCAGGAACAGACAAGCCGTGATCGTGTCATAGCTTATTGTCCCTCGCGGTGTCGCAACCGATGTTTGCGCATCGTACATATGCGACTGGCTGGAGCAGGAGACCGACATGGCAATCAACAACGTAGCCGATCTGTTCGTGGCAACGCTCGAGCAGGCCGGCGTCAAGCGTATCTACGGCATCGTCGGCGACAGTCTGAATGCGCTGACCGAGGCGCTGCGCCGCCGCGGCACCATCGAATGGATCCATGTCCGGCACGAGGAGGTTGCAGCCTTTGCAGCCGCCGGCGAAGCCGAGATGACGGGCAGCCTTGCGGTGTGTGCGGGCTCCTGCGGCCCGGGCAATCTGCATCTGATCAACGGGCTGTTCGATGCGCATCGCAGCCGCGTTCCGGTGCTGGCGATTGCGGCGCAAATCCCAACCGCCGAGATCGGCGGCGGCTATTTCCAGGAGACCCATCCGCAAAACCTGTTCCGCGAGTGCAGCCATTATTGCGAGCTGGTCTCGGATTCGAGCCAGCTTCCCTACGTGCTGGAGAATGCGATTCGCGCCGCGGTGGGCTTGCGCGGCGTTGCCGTGGTTGCCATGCCCGGCGACGTCGCCTTCCGCAGTCCCCCGAAGCGCGCGCTGTCGACGGCGCGCGGCCTTGCCTTGTCGGCGCCGAAGGTCGTGCCGGAGGCCGATGAGCTGAAGGCGCTGGCGGACCTCCTGAACGGTGCCGAGCGCATCACTCTGTTCTGCGGCCGAGGCTGCGCCGGCGCGCATGCGCCGCTGATGCAGCTGGCGGAAGCTTTGAAGAGCCCGATCGTGCATGCGCTCGGCGGCAAGGAGCATGTCGAGTACGATAACCCTTACGACGTCGGCATGACCGGCTTCATCGGCTTCTCATCGGGCTACGCCGCTATGCACGCCTGTGACGCGCTGGTGATGCTCGGCACCGATTTTCCCTACAAGCAGTTCTTCCCGACCGACTGCCAGGTCGCGCAGATCGACATCCGTCCCGAAAATCTCGGCCGGCGTTGCAGGATCGATCTCGGCCTCGTCGGCGACGTCAAGCTCACCATCGAGGCGCTGCTGCCGCTGCTCAAGACCAAGATGCAGCGCAAGCATCTCGACGACGCCGTCGCGCACTACAAGAAGGCCCGCGAAGGGCTCGACTCGCTTGCAAAGGGCACGCCGGGCGCCAAGCCGATCCATCCGCAATATCTCGCAAAGGTCATCAGCGACCATGCGTCCGACGATGCCGTGTTCACCGCCGATGTCGGCACGCCGACCGTGTGGGCCGCTCGCTATCTCGACATGAACGGCCGCCGCCGGCTGATCGGCTCCTTCGTGCACGGCTCGATGGCCAACGCCATGCCCCAGGCGATCGGCGCGCAAGCCGCGCAGCCCGGCCGCCAAATCATCTCGCTCTCCGGCGACGGCGGCTTCACCATGCTGATGGGCGACCTCATCACGCTGACGCAGATGAAGCTGCCGGTGAAAGTCGTCGTGTTCAACAACGGCGTGCTGGGCTTCGTCGCGCTGGAGATGAAGGCGGCGGGCTTCGTCGACACCGGCGTCGATCTGGAGAACCCCGATTTCGCTGCGATGGCGCGCGCGATGGGTATCTTCGCGAAACGCGTCGAGGATCCCGGCGAGCTCCCCGGCGCGGTGAAGGAGATGCTGGCGCACAATGGGCCGGCACTGCTCGACGTCGTCACCGCCAAGCAGGAGCTGTCAATGCCGCCGACCATCACGGCCGAGCAGGTCAAGGGTTTCAGCCTCTGGGTCCTGCGCGCGGTGATGAACGGTCGCGGCGACGAGGTGCTCGATCTCGCAAAGACGAACCTCTTGCCGCGCTGATTTCGGCTGAGGCGGTTCGGTTCACCTCTTCCCAACGGGGAGAGGTGAACACCGAGTGCGCGGCCTCAGCCGCGCTTCACCGATGGCGTGGCCAGCCGATCATGGCGGTTCTGGAAGCGTCGCCAGTGCAGCACGGCGCCGACCAGCAGGGCTGGCAAAAAGCCGAGCCCGATCAGGAAAGGCGGCAACTGCTTCGCTGCGACGAAGGCGATGGCGATGTCCGAGATCAGCCACAGCGCGGCAAACACTACGGCAAAATCCATGCGCGGGCAGCGCAGATGGTAGAACACGGCCGTGATGACAATCGCAGGTCCGATCGCGACCGCGATCGTCACCGCCGTCAGATCTTTCGGCGTCAGCGCGTCGAGCATCATCGATGCCAGCAGCCAGAGCGCGGCGAACATGGCGACGATGTCGAGCGGGTGCCGCAATCCAATACCTCTCGCGGGGACGTGCTATCGTTGTTGCCGGAACTTCGGCCGTCAAGTCAAAATCCGCTTATTCATCGTCACTTCCCGGCGTCGGGCGCAGCATGAAGTGACCGAAAGCGGTGGCGATCGGCTTGGTGGCATCATCCTGCCAGGCCCGCGCCTCGAAGGCCACGATGCGCCGGCCCTGCTTCACGATCGAGACGTCGGCGAACGTGTCGAGGGCACGGCCGGAGCGCAGATAGTTGACGGTGAGGCCGATCGGCTTGGGCGGCGCCGCAGTGCCGAGCTCGCGCGCCACCCCGACGATCGCGGTGGTCTCCAGGAAGGCGCCGGTCATGCCGCCATGGATCGCGGGCAGGATCGGATTGCCGATGATCTTCGGCGAGAACGGCATCGTCAGCGTGCCGTCGTCGTTGACGCGGATGCCGAGACAGCGCGCGAACGGGCTACGCGCAAACGGCCCATCCGGATCCTCAGGAGCCTCCAGCGATGGGATGCTGCGCGCATCCATCCGGCGGTCGGCCAGCATGTTGGTGCGGTTGGCGCCGATCATGAAGCAGGCGGTGGCGGTCGCCACCGGATCATCCTCCGACTCCTGATAGGCGGTGGAGCGCACGAAGGCAATCGAGCGTGTGGTGCGGTAGCAGACCGAATGCGCCTTGATGTCGAGGCCCGGCGTCGCCGGCTTCTGATAGTCGATGCGCAAGTCCAGGGTTGCGATCGCGCGCGTGCCGTCGAGCGCAAGCTGCACGGCCATGCCGCAGCTCTCGTCCAGCATTGCCGTGACGATACCGCCGTGCAGCACGCCGGTCTCGGTGTCGCCGACGAAGACGGGCCGGTAGGGCAGGCTGGACCAGGCCTCGGCTGGCGCGAAGCGGTCGAGCTGGAGCCCACTGATATGGCCGTAATCAGAGCGGCGGCCCTTGATGGCTTCGGCGAGTTCCTCGAATGGGAGCGTGACAGGTACAGTGGACATGGCGCTGTTTTAAACCAGTGCCGAGCGCCGCGCAAAACCCCCGAATGTGCCTTGTCCGGGACGCCTGCCGGGGGCGGTTTGGCCTCGACAGGGCGGGCCAAAGCAACGATGGTGGGCGCTTCGTTCGTCCCATGCCCGCAAGGAGCGCCCATGACCGACCCCGAGACACCCGGCACCAACCAGGGGCCCGTCACCATTTCCACCTCAAGCTCGGAGCGGGCGCCGATCATCTATTTCGACGGCGCATCCTGCTTCGGCCACCACAACGGCGCGATCCAGATCGAGCTTGCCGCCAACCTCCTGATGCCGGTCGGTGCCGCCGTCAGGGTCGACGTGGTCCAGACTGCGCACCTGCGTTGCAGTGTGGCCGCGGCGCTGGCGCTGCGCGAAGCGCTCGACAAGGCCCTCGCGATGTATCAGCAGGGCCAGCAGCAGCCGCGGCCGGAGGAAATACCGGCGGTGAAGAACTAGGGACCGCCGTACGGCCTGCATGGTTCGAGACGCGCCGCGAGGCGGCGCTCCTCACCATGAGGGTCTAAGAGATGGCCGCGAAATCAGACCTCGACCTGAGGGCCCGCCAACGGCGGGCGTCTCGAAGGATGGCCGCAAGCGCGGGGACTGCGAGAAATAGGCCTGCCTCAGCAGACATGCACCTTCGGCTTCTTGCCGCCGTTCCACTTGCCGTCGAGCGCGCGCTCGATCTGTGCGGCGAGCTGCAGCAAGAGGCCGTCATTGGCCTGCTTGGCGATGGCCTGGATGCCGAGCGGCAGGCCGTGGTCCTGGGTTGCCATCGGCATCGAGATCGCGGGCATGCCGCAGAGATTGGCGAGGGGTGTGAAGGCGAAGTTACGCCAGAGATTGCCGAACCAGTCGAGCACGTCGGGATTATCGGAGATGGTGAGGTATTCCCTGGTGCCGACCTTCGGCGTCGGCAGCGCCGTGATCGGCGTCAGGATCACGTCCCACTGCTCGAAGAACGCGCCGAAGCTGCGCGAGGTCGTATTGAATACGCCCTGCATCTTCGCCCGCTCGGCGAAGCTCGTGTGCCGGCCGGCTTCCCAGATGCGAATGTTCACGGGTTCGATCAGATCTTCCGGGGGTCTTTCCAGCCCGCGCGCAGCGAGCATGTTGGAGATCACCACAGCAAAGTTCGAGATGTAGCAGGTGGTCTGCGCCGCGAACGCGGCACGGAAATCGAGCTCGGGCAGCGCGTAGTCGACGTGATGGCCGAGGCCTTCGAGGAAGCGTCCTGCCTTCTCCAGCTCGGCGACGATCTCGGGCGTGGCGGTATAGTCGCCCCACGTGTGTGAGAGCGCAATGCGGAGCTTGCCGGGATCGCGCTTAATCATCTCGGAATAGGGCTGCGCCGTGGTCCAGAACGGCATGAACTCGCCGGGCGCAGGCCCGCGCGCATGGTCGACGAAGGCGGCGGTGTCGCGCACCGAGCGCGACTGGCAGCCCTGGATCGAGACGAGGCCGGTGAGGTCAGACATGTGCGGGGCGAGCGAGAACACGCCGCGCGAGACCTTCAGCCCGATATTGCCATTGACGCCGGCGGGAATGCGAATCGAGCCGCCACCGTCGGTCGCATGCGCGATCGGCACCACACCCGCGGCGACCATCGCCGCGCTCCCTGCGGACGAGCCGCAGGTGGTGTAGTCGGTATTCCAGGGATTGCGCGTGACGTAGACGGCGGGATTGTCGGCGGAACTGCACACGCCGAACTCCGGCGTCGTGGTGCGTCCGATCAGGTTCAGCCCGGCCTGACGGAGTTTTCCGGTCAGGAACGTGTCGGCGCTGGCGCGGTTGCCGCGCATCAACAGCGAGCCCATTTCCTGGAGCCGGCCTTTCATGGTCGGCCCGAGGTCCTTCATCAGGAAGGGCAGGCCCGCGAACGGGCCGGCGAGATTGGCGCCATCCTTGGCGGGGTCGGCGATCACGTCCTCGAACAGCTCGACCACACCTGACAGAGCCGGATTGACCTTGCCAACGCCGGCCGCGGCCTGCCGCGCCAATTCCTTCGCCGTCAGCTCGCCCTTGCGGACGCGTCCCGCCAGCGCGACTCCATCGTGCTGCGCCCATTCATTCCAGCTCATCGGCAAAGTCATGACGTTCAAATCCTGTTGATGCGGCGGCTATCTTCCTTTCGCAAGGAACAGTCCGAATCAACCGAGCCGGCCGAAGGGCAGGGTTGCGTGGGACGGACAGGTCGCAAGACCGGAGATGCCGGTCGTATCAATCCGACAGTCTTGCGATCGCTGCAACCGGCCCGCCGCCCGGCGGGCCCTGGTGCTCGGCGCCGCCGGACACGTAGACTGCCCCGGTGCCGGCAAGGCCAGCGATCAGGCCGCCGACCGCTGCGCGGGCGTGTCGCGTCGAGCTGATGTCGGTGTCTTCCAGCATGGTGTGGCGAAAGCCGCGCACGCTGCCATCGGGCGAGGCTTCCGCCTTGGCGAAGATGTTGACGAGCTCGCGGCCCTTCGTTGCTTGCGGCGCGACGCGCACTCCGACGTTTTCCAGCGCCGCGCTCACCGCGACAGCGTCGATCGCGTCGCTCATCACGGCATGCCCGATCTCGAACTCGCTCGCGGATGCCGCCGAGTTGCCGAGCACGATGACGACGTTGTGCATCAGCTCGATGCCCGATGAGGTGGAGGCCACGGACGAGAACAGATCGTAGCGCCGCAGCACGTCATCATCGCGCAGATCGGCTGCAATCTCGCCGAGCGCAACGGCTACGCCGAGCGCGGAGGCGCCGCGGGAATAGGCCATCGAGGCGTAGGCGCTGGTCGTCGCAGTCTTGTTGCCGCGCGCCGCTGCCGCCTCGATGCGATCGCTGGTGAGCAGCGGGCACTTGATCTGCACGAAATGGACATCGGCGGGATCGCTGATGCCGGCATCCGCCATGGCGGCCTTCACGGCCGTCGCCGTTTCCGTGATCTGCGCGGAGCGGCCGAGCTCCTCGGGCAGGAAATCCCGCGTCTGCGCCATGCCGATGCTCAGCCGCTTGCCGGAGGGGCCCACCGGGCGGGTGTCGACGGTTCGACGCGTGAACACCGTGATGTGCGGGCTGAGCACGCCTTCGGTGCCGCCGGACATCACGAAGGCAATGCGTTGCTCGACCTCATGCGGCGGCAGGTTGAGGTGTGGCGCCAGCGCCGTGCACAGCGCGCTGACGGCGTATTCCCGCGTGAAATCATTGACACCGCCATTGCCCTCGGTCTTGCCGAGGATCGCCAGGATCTCGCGCGGGTCGGTCGCGCCCGAGCCGATCATGGCCATGAGGCCGGAGACATCGCCGGGGCCCGTGGTAGCGACCTTGAAGACGCCGACCGATGTTGTACGCATGACTGTCCTCGTGGAGTTCAGGGGCCCGGCGGAGCAAACAGCCGCTGAACGGCGACTCCTGTCAAGCCGGATGACGGGCCAGTTATCCTGGTCTGCCGCGACGCAAGAGAGAAGTCGCGCGTCCCCACGAATGTGGCGAGATCGCATCGATCCGACAAAAAATCCTCTGTCGACGGTTGCGCGCCCCACCTTGATGAATCAACCTCGGTTGGTCCATAAGCGGCGTCCCGCGGCCGGTGCTTTTCGCCCTGCGTCGCGTGCTTTGATAGAGGGAATCTCGCGTGGCAAATATCAACCACAAAATTGCGCAGGAGCTTGGGGTTCGCGCCGAGCAGGTCGAGGCGGCGGTGACGCTGCTCGACGGCGGCGCCACGGTTCCCTTCATCGCCCGCTACCGCAAGGAAGCGACCGGTGCGCTCGACGACGCGCAGTTGCGCACCCTGGAGGAGCGCCTGGTTTACCTGCGCGAGCTCGAAGACCGCCGCAAGGCCATTCTCGAATCGGTCCGCGAGCAGGGCAAGCTCGATGCAGCCCTCGAAGCCACGATCATGGCCGCCGACAGCAAGGCACGCCTCGAAGACATTTACCTGCCGTTCAAGCCGAAGCGCCGCACCAAGGCAGAGATCGCCAAGGAAGCCGGTCTCGAGCCGCTCGCCAATCAGTTGCTGGCCGAACCCGGCAACGATCCGAAGGTCGTGGCAGAAGGCTTCGTCAACGCCGAGAAGGGCGTTACGGATGCCGCCGCCGCGCTCGACGGCGCCCGCGCCATTCTGGTCGAGCGCTTCGACGAGGATGCCGACCTCATCGGCGCCTTGCGCGAGGAGATGTGGACCAACGCGCGCATGGCCTCCAAGGTGCGCGACGGCAAGAAGACCGAGGGCGAGAAGTTCGCCGATTATTTCGATTTCTCCGAGCCTCTGACCAAGCTGCCATCGCACCGTATTCTCGCGATGTTCCGCGGCGAGAAGGAAGAGATCCTCGATCTTCAGATCCAGGCCGAGGCGGAGGCGCCGCCGCCGGGCGTGCCGAGCGCCTATGAGCTGAAGATCATGAAACGGTTCGGCATCGCCGACCTCAAGCGACCCGGCGACCGCTGGCTGGTCGACACCGTGCGCTGGGCCTGGCGCACCAAGATCCAGGTGCATCTCAACATCGACCTGCGCATGCGGCTGTGGAATTCGGCCGAGACCGAGGCCGTGCGCGTGTTCGCCTCCAACCTGCGGGACCTCTTGCTGGCCGCGCCGGCAGGCACCCGCGTCACCATGGGGCTCGATCCCGGCTACCGCACCGGGGTCAAGGTCGCGGTCGTCGACGCGACCGGCAAGGTGGTCGACACCACCGCGATCTATCCGCACGAGCCGCAGCGGCAGTGGAACGAGTCGCTGGCGACGCTCGGCAGGCTCGCGCTGAAGCATCGCGTCGAGCTGATTGCGATCGGTAACGGCACCGCCTCGCGCGAGACCGACAAGCTCGCCGCGGACCTCGTCAAGGGCCTGCCGGAATTGAAGATGACGAAGATCGTCGTGTCGGAAGCCGGCGCGTCGGTCTATTCGGCCTCGGCTTTCGCCTCGGAGGAATTGCCCGGCCTCGACGTCACCCTGCGCGGCGCGGTCTCGATCGCGCGACGCCTGCAGGATCCGCTGGCTGAGCTCGTCAAGATCGAGCCGAAGGCGATCGGCGTTGGCCAGTATCAGCACGACCTCGGCCAGGCCAAGCTCGCAAAGTCGCTCGATGCGGTGGTCGAAGACTGCGTGAACGCGGTCGGCGTCGACGTCAACACCGCCTCCGCGCCGCTGCTCGCGCGCGTGTCGGGCGTCGGCTCGGGCCTTGCGCAGAGCATCGTGGCGCACCGCGACGCCAACGGCCCGTTCAAGTCGCGCAAGGCGCTGAAGGACGTGCCGCGGCTCGGGCCCAAGGCGTTCGAGCAGTGCGCGGGCTTCTTGCGCATCCTCGGCGGCGAGGACCCGCTCGATGCCTCCGGCGTGCATCCGGAAGCCTATCCGGTGGTGCGCCGGATTCTCGCGGCGACCAAGAGCGACATCAAGGCGCTGATCGGCAGCAGCGAGATCGTGCGCACCCTCAAGCCGAAGGATTTCGTCGACGAGACTTTTGGCCTGCCGACCGTCACCGACATCCTGCGCGAGCTGGAAAAGCCGGGCCGCGACCCCCGCCCCGCGTTCAAGGCCGCGGTGTTCAAGGAGGGCGTCGAGGAGATCAAGGACCTCAAGAAGGGCATGATCCTCGAGGGCACCGTCACCAACGTCGCCGCCTTCGGCGCCTTCGTCGACATCGGGGTGCACCAGGACGGCCTCGTGCACATCTCGGCGATGTCCAAGACCTACATCAAGGACCCGCGCGAGGTGGTGAAGCCGGGCGATATCGTCAAGGTGAAGGTGCTGGACTTCGAGGTCGCCCGCAAGCGCATCTCGCTGACGTTGCGCCTCGACGACGAGGTCGGCGCCAAGAAGGATGCCCCCGGCATGCAGCGCGACAACAGCTCACGCAATCCCTCCCGCATGACCTCGTCGGCTCCGCGCAAGCAGGAGTCTTCCGGCGGCGGTGCTCTCGCCGAAGCGCTGCGCCGTGCGGCGGAGAAGAGTGGCGGCAAGCGGGTGTGACCTCTTAACCTCTCCCCGCTCTTTGCGGGAGAGGTTCGCTGCTCGACGTATGGAAGACCTTCTCCACGTCGTCACTGCGAGCGCAGCGAAGCAATCCAGAGTCTTTTCCACGGATTCTGGATTGCTTCGCCGCGCTCGCAATAACGAGGAGGGAGCTAAACTCCCTCTCTCTAACATCCGCGTCAGAATCTGGCGCATTTGTAAGTTGAAGGCGGCAGCCTGTTCTCCTCATCTGATCATCCTCGTACGGCGCGCTGACCGCCGCACTGCAAGGAGGATGTTTCGATGAACAGCAGGCTTCTCAAGGGCCTCACCGTGGCGGCGGTCGCCGCGATGATGGCGCTCGCTTCACCGGTGCTCGCTCGTGGCGGCGGTGGGGGCCATGGCGGCTTCGGCGGCGGCGGGCATTTCGGCGGTGGCGGCCATTTCGGTGGTGGCATGCACGCCGGCGGTTTCGGCGGCTTCGGCGGCATGCGGGCTGGCGGCATGGGCGGCGCACGTTTCGCTCACGTCGGCGGGCCCGCCTTCGGCGGCCCGCGTTTCGCGCACGCGGCGATCGGGCCGCGCTTCGCCGGCGCAGGCTGGCACGGCCGCCACGGCTTCCGTCACCACCATTTCCGTCGTTTCGCCGTCTTCGGCGCGCCCTATTTCTACGGCGGCTACAATGACGGCTGCTGGAGCAGGAGCTGGACGCCCTATGGGTGGCAATGGGTCAATGTGTGCGGAGACTACTGGTAGTCGCATCGCCGTACCGCACCATTGTCGCGATCGCCACCGGGCGGTTCCGCTCAGCCCCGGAACGGGATAGTCTGGTGGCGATCGTCGCGCGGAGCTTGTCATGAGCGGAGGTCACAGTCGCATCCTGGTCGTCGAGGACGATCCGGAAACCGCAGGTCAGCTCGTCGAGGAGCTGACGGTTTCGGGCTACGACGTCGACCTCGCAACCAATGGCCGCGAAGCCCTGAACCACGGCGCCGCGCGCGACTATGCCGTGATCACCATCGACCGCATGCTGCCTGATATCGACGGCATCAGCGTGATGCGCCAGTTGCGCGACGACGGCATCGCCGCGCCGTTCCTGATCATCTCCGCGCTCGGCGAAGTCGACGACCGCGTGCGCGGCCTGCGCGCCGGCGGCGACGATTATCTCGTCAAGCCGTTCTCCTTCACCGAATTGCTGGCGCGGCTCGAAGCACTCGGCCGCCGCAGCGAGACCATCGCCAAGGAGACGCTTCTGCGCGTCGGCGATCTTGCGATCGACCTGATCGCACGGGCTGCCTCCCGCCGCGGCCGCAAGATTCCGCTGCTGCCGCGCGAATTCCAGCTACTCGAATATCTCGTCCGCAACGAGGGCCGCGTCGTATCTCGCGCGATGCTGCTTCAGCACGTCTGGGACCTGCATTTCGATCCGTCGACCAATATCATCGACGTCTATGTGGGGCGCGTTCGTCGCAAGGTTGACGATGCCCAGGCCTATCCGCTGATCCATACCATCCGCGGCATCGGATATTGCCTCCGTGCTCCTGGCTAAGACCCTTCGCTCCTCGACCTTCCGCCTCGCGCTGATCGCGATCGCGGCGTTCGGGTTGATTGTCGCGGCAATCATGGCCTATGTCTATTTCGGGACGCTCGCCTACGTCGAGCGCCGGCTCGGCACGGTCGCCGACCACGACGGCTTCACCGGCATGATCGAGCTCGCGATGGTCGCGGTCGCCATGCTGCTGCTGGTGCTCGCCGGGCTCGCGGCCGTGCTGGTGACGCGGCGCACTGTGGGGCGGATCGAACAGATCAACGCCACCAGCCGCGCCATCATGCTCTCCGGCCTCGACCAGCGTATCCCCATGCGCGGCAGCAACGACGAGTGGGATCGTGTCGCCGAAAACCTCAACCAGATGCTCGACCGCATCGAGACGCTGATGGGGGAGGTTAAGCAGGTGAGCGACAATGTCGCGCACGATCTGCGCACCCCGCTGACGCGCATGCGCGGCCGGCTGGAGAAGGCTTATCACGCCCCGCGCAACAGCGAGACCGACGCCGCGCTGATCGGGGACACCATCGCCGATCTCGATGCCGTGCTCGGCATGTTCGCCTCCATCACCCGGATCTCCGAGATCGAGACCCGCGCCCGCACCGGCGCCTTCCGCGGGCTTGATCTCGCCGAGATCGCCAGCGAGGTCGTCGAGCTCTACGATGCCGCCGCCGAGCAGGTTGCTACAAAGCTCAGCCTTGCCGGAGAACGTGGGGTGGCGATCACGGGCGACCGCGACCTGCTGTTCGACGCCATTGCCAATCTCGTCGACAACGCGATCAAGCACGGCTGCAAGGGCGGGCGGGTGACCGTGACCTGCCGCAGAACCGATGGCGCTGCGGTGATCGCGATTGTCGACGACGGTCCGGGCATTCCGGCCGAGCAGCGCGAACACGTCTTCAAGCGCTTCTACCGGCTCGAACGGAGCCGCTACACGCCGGGCAATGGCCTCGGCCTCAGCCTCGTCGCTGCGGTCGCGCACCTTCATGGCGCCGAAATTGCGCTGCATGACAATGCGCCGGGCCTGACGGTCGCGCTCAGCTTTCCGGCGGCGTCAGCACCGTGAGGGTTGGCGGCGTCAAAGCTCGATCACGCCGCGCCGTGCCGCATGCGCGACTGCATCGGTGCGGCCGGTCGCGTCCAGCTTGTGCAGCAGCGAGCCGACATGGAATTTCACGGTGTGCACGGAGATGCCGAGCTGACGCGCGATCATCTTGTTCGAGGCACCTTCCGCCATCAACGCCAGCACGTCGAGCTCGCGCTGTGTCAGGGCAATGTCCTCAGGCATGATGCGCGAATCGCGCGCGATGATCGCTGCGGCGGCCTGCTCGTCGGGCGCAGCGAGACGAAGCCCAGGGATATTGCCGAGGAGCGCCGCCAGGCGATCGGCGAGGGCGGGGTCGCCGACCTCCAGGGCGATCACGATCTCGGCCGTCTTGTCCTCGCTCACGCCTCCGGCCTCTCGACCACCGTAACCTTGAAGCTGGCCGGCTCGCCGCCGCGCCGCACGGCGACATCGACCACCGTGCCGACGCTCGAAGGTCCAAGTGTCCGCGACAGCGCACGCACGCCCGACAGTTTCTGGTCGTTGACCGCGACGATCACGTCGCCCTGACGGATGCCGGCCGCGGCCGAGGGACCGGCCTTGTCGACATTCATCACCATGGCGCCGACGCCGTCGTCGAGCCGCACCGGCTGAAGTCCGAGGCCGAGATATCCCCGCGCGATGCGGCCCCGCGCCTCCAACTGCGCCGCGACGCGCTCGATCGTCGCCGTCGGGATCACCAGCACGCGCCGCGGTCCGAGCACGGCCATGCCAAAGGCTTCGCCCGATGCATCGAGCGCGAGGCCGCCCTGCTGGCTACCGCGCAGGCGGACGTCGAGCTCGATGCGCGCATCGATGTCGCCGCCGCGCAGGGAGCGCCAGCTCTTGCCGGATGCCGACACCATCCCGAGCGCGGCGCTCGGCGTCTCGCGATTGGTGGCGACCACCACCGACAAGGCGCCGAGCGGCGGAACCGTTGCGGCGAGTTTGACCGGCGCGACGGCGGCATCGATACGCAGCAGCGCGATGTCAGTCGTATGGTCACGGCCGGCGATCGTGGCGGCCGCGGTGCTTCCGTCGCCAAGGCCGATCTCGACCGCGCCCTCGTCCGCCAGTGCCTCGTCGGCAGTGACGATCAGGCCGGGTTTCCAGGCGAAGCCGGTGGCGCGGGAACGGTGCGAATGCACGGAGACGACGGACGGCGCAGTGCGCGCCACGACGTCCGCGAGGGCGGACGACAGGGAAGGCAGGGGAGTAGGGGCGGTCATGGCAGGCTCCTGTAAGCTGTCCTCAATCTGGGATATCGCAGGCGCGCGCGAAACTGGCCGGGTGGCCAGGACTCCTCTCCGCGCGGCCGACGAACATGTGATTGGGACCCACTCACGGCAACGTGTAGCAATCGGCCGACATTGCGCCGCCTGGCCTCAACCCTTTTGAACGAGCCCTGACCGATGACCATCGATCTCACCCGCCGCACCCTATTGCAACTTGCCGGTGCAACCTCGCTCGCGATGGCGGCTGCAGCCGCGGCGCGCGCCGAGGGCGTTCCTCAAGGCGGCGGGCCGACCTTTGCCAGCCGCACGCCGATGCGCGTCGGCATGGTGACGCTGCGGGTGAAGAATCTCGACAAGGTTGCGGACTACTACCGCGACGTGATCGGGCTTGCCGTGATGGAGCGTTCGGCGATCGCCGCGAAGCTCGGCACGGCCGGAATAGCGCTGCTGGTGCTGGAGGCCCGTCCCGACGCGGAAATCGAGCCGCGCAATGCCGCCGGCCTCTACCACACCGCCTTCCTGATGCCGACGCGAAAAGACCTCGCGCGCTGGCTGGTGCATGCCGCCTCGCATCGCGTGCCGCTGTCGGGTTTTGCCGATCACCTCGTCAGCGAGTCCGTCTATCTCGACGACCCCGAAGGCAACGGCATCGAGGTCTATGCCGACCGCGATCCCTCGCAATGGCAATGGAGCGAGGGCAGCGTAAGGATGGCGACCGACGAGCTCAACATCCCCGACCTGCTGTCGCTGACCAATACACGCGTCGCCGACTATGCCAAGGCGCCGGACGGAATGCGCATCGGCCACATGCATCTGCGCGTCGGCGATCTCGCGCAGGCCGAGAGCTTCTATCACGGCACGATCGGCCTTGATCCGACGCGCAAGCGCAGCGGCGCCGCGTTCCTCTCGTCGGGCCGTTATCACCATCACCTCGGCATGAATGTCTGGCAGAGTCAGGGCGCCGGCCGGCGCGACGATGCCACCACGGGCCTTGCATGGTTCTCGCTCGTGACGGCGAAGCAGGATATTCTCGCCGCACAGGAGGAACGCCTGCGCAAGGGCGGTGCGCAGCTCACCACGCTTGCGAATGGCGTGGAGGCGATCGATCCATGGGGCACGCGGGTGCGGCTGCTCAAGGCGTGATCGAAAGCGGCAGCTTCAGCCCGCTGCGCGTTCCAGCTCGGCGCCCTCATCCGACCAAGCGCAACGGCCGCCTCCGGCACGTTTCGCCGTATAGAGCGCACGATCGACCCGCTCCATGAGCTGCGACGTTGAGCCGGCGGTGGCCGGATCAGCGCTGACCAGAATGCCGGCGCTTGCGCCGATGCGGACCGGAATGTCCGTGAGCAAAAACGGCATCGAGAGATCGCGAATGGCCTGGCGGGCCAGCGCGAGCGCTTGCTCACAGCCGGCATCGCCTGAAGCAACCGGTTTGAGCATCATGAACTCGTCGCCCCCGAACCGTGCGGCTATGCCTGGATTGCCGATACAGACCGACAGCCGCTCTGCGACCTGGCGCAACAGATCGTCGCCGACGTGATGGCCGTGGCGGTCGTTGACCGGCTTGAAGCCGTCGAGATCGATGGCGATGATGGCGAAGTTTCCGCGGGTCTCCGCCAGCGCCTGGAAGAACGCGGCGCGGTTCGGCAATCCCGTCAGGAAATCGTGGGTCGCCTGGCGCGCCAGCCGGTGCTTTGCTTCGAGCCGCTCGACGAAGGCGGCGCTGAGATGTTTCGACGCCTCGCGCAATGTGAGCCAGAAGAACACCAGCATGATCGCGCCGAGCTTGTAGGCGAACTCGGGGCGGAGCAGGCCGGCCAGGATGGTCGGCGTCAACAGCACCGCGGCGGTGGTCAGGATGATCCAGGGGCGGATCGCCGCGCGCGAGACCATGCCGACGCAGAAGGACATCGAAAGGCCGAACGCGATCCAGGCGCCGGGTCCATCGTCGAGCTCGAGCGCGCGATACGACAACATGCCCAGCGCAAGGCCGAAAGCGGACGCGCCGGCGCCGTAAAGCCCTTCCCAGCGGATCACGTCGGCATCGGAGAACTGCGCAGCGCGCGACTTGTAGCGGAACAGGGATGCGATCCGGGCTGCGGCCGTGATGAAGATGAAGACCGAGATCACCGCATAGCCGGTATCGCCGCTCATGAGCGCCAGCGCGGCGGCGCCCGTCACCGACGTGACGCCAATCGCGAACACCTGCGGCAGCGACGTGTACAGGAGATCCACGAGCTCGCGCCGGATGCGCGGATCGGGATGCAGGAACCTGGACAACATTGTCAGAGTCATGGCCGGCACCATCTCCGCTTCTTCCTAACAAGGGGTAGGGGAAGGGGCGCGAGACGATGTTGGTGCGCAACGTCCTTAAGAAGTGGTCAATGCACAGGGTTGCTGGCGATTTTTCCCCGTGTTAGCAGCGGTGAGGCGCGCAACGGCGGCCTGATGTCCTGAATGCAGCTGACATGTCCGAATTCCACGGTGTCTTTCCCTATCTCGTCTCGCCCGTCGGTGCCGACGGCACGGTGCGGGCCAACGTGCTGGCAAAGCTCTGCGACGACCTAATCGGCGCCGGCGTACACGGCCTGACGCCGCTGGGCTCGACCGGCGAATTCGCCTATCTCAACGCCGAGCAACGCGCGGTGGTCGTGCAGACCACGATCGAGGCCGCGCAGGGCCGCGTACCTGTCGTGGCCGGCGTCGCCTCCACCTCCACGACGGATGCCGTGGCGCAGGCAAAGGCCTACCAGAAGATCGGCGCCGACGGCATCCTCGCGATCCTGGAAGCCTATTTCCCGCTTGCCGACGTCCAGGTCGAATCCTACTTCCGCGCCATCGCCGATGCCGTCGACATCCCCGTCGTCATCTACACCAATCCGCAATTTCAGCGTTCCGATCTCACCCTCGACGTCATTGCGCGCCTCGCCGAACATCCGCGCATCGGCTACATCAAGAATGCTTCGACCAACACCGGCCGGCTGCTCTCGATCATGAGCCGCTGCGGCGATGCCTTGCGCGTGTTCTCGGCCTCGGCTCATATCCCCGCCGCAGTGATGCTGATCGGCGGCCGCGGCTGGATGGCGGGACCGGCCTGCATCATCCCGCGCCAGAGCGTTGCGCTTTACGAGCTCTGCAAGGCCGGCCGTTGGGACGAGGCCATGGTGCTCCAGCGGCGGCTGTGGCGCATCAACGAAGCCTTCGCCCGCTACAACCTCGCCGCTTGCATCAAGGCGGGGCTTGCGATCCAGGGCTACGATGTCGGCGACCCCGTCCCGCCGCAGGCGCCGCTCACGGCCGATGCACGGAAGGTGGTGGAAATGGCGCTGCGCGAGCTGACCTAGCTGTTTGGCACGCGGCAATATGCCCCGGCACCCGTGCATGAGCCAGAAAAGCCCTTACCTCCCAACCGGGAAACTTCCGTTCGTCTGCGACGTTGCCGCGTGAGCGAGGTCTGTCACTCCATGCATGTGCATCCCAAGGCCGTATTCAGCACTGGAGACGGTGGTCACCGATGAATCGTCGCTACGCGATTGCCGCGGCAGCCTTCGCCGCCCTGCTGCTTGCCGTCACTGCCGCGAAGATCCTGCATGTCCCGACGCTGCATGTCCCATGGGCTGCGCCCTCCGCGCGCGCGGTCGAGCAGCGCGGTCCGCTGTCCGATGGCGAAAAGGCGACCATCGAGATCTTCGAGCGCGTGTCTCCTTCGGTCGTCCAGGTGGCGGTGAAATCGGCGACCAATCCTCTCATGGGTGAGGAAGGCCAGGGCGGCTCTTCCGGCACGGGATTCGTCTGGAATCGCGACGGGCATCTCGTGACGAACAATCACGTCGTCGCCAGTGGCGGCGAAATCGCCGTGCGCTTTGCCTCGGGAGAGGTGGCCCAGGTCGATCTCGTCGGCACGGCTCCCAATTACGATCTTGCGGTGCTGCGGATTCGCAGCGTGCGCGAGCTTCCACCGCCGATCGCTCTCGGCAGCTCGAGCGACCTGAAGGTCGGGCAATCCGCCTTCGCGATCGGTAATCCCTTCGGACTGGATCAATCGATGACGAGCGGCATTATCAGCGCGCTCAAGCGCAGGCTTCCGACCCATGGCGGTCGGGAGATTGCCAATGTCATTCAGACCGATGCCGCGATCAACCCCGGCAATTCGGGTGGACCGTTGCTCGACTCTGCCGGCCGGCTGATCGGCGTCACGACTGCGATCATTTCGCCGTCCGGTTCGAACGCCGGCATCGGCTTTGCGGTCCCGGTCGACGTCGTGAACCGGATTGTGCCCGAGCTCATTCGCAACGGTCGCGTGCCGACGCCCGGCATCGGCATCGTGGCCGCCGGCGAGGATGTTTCGACCCGGCTTGGCGTCGAAGGGGTGATCGTGGTGCGGACGGCCCCCGGCAGCCCTGCCGAGCGGGCGGGAATCCGCGGTGTCAATTTTTCGACTGGAGCGGTCGGAGACATCATCACCGCGGTCGAGGGCAAGCCGGTGCGGCGCCTCTCCGACCTGACCGATGCGCTCGAGCAGGCCGGCGCCGGGAAGACCGTTCGCCTCACTGTCAAGCGGGGCTCGGACACTCGTGACGTGAATATTGGCATCATCGACATCGATAGGTCCTAGCCGGCCGATCCGCGCCAGCAAAGAGGCCCTGACGCGCATTGCAGATGTGCCCGGGCTCGGTTGTCTGGCCCGCAAAATCGGTTAAAACCGCCGCGGTCGTTTTCCGGATTTCGAGGACATAACGGAATGAACATTCTTCCCGGCAATTTGCGTTTCGGAGCGGGCCAGCCCGTCAAGCGTTTGGAAGACCAGAGGCTGCTCACCGGGAAGGGACAGTTCATCGACGACAAGCCGGAGGAGGGCGCGCTGTGGCTGCACGTGCTGCGTTCGCCGCACGCCCACGCGAAGATCGTCTCGATCGACACCAGCGCCGCGGCCGGAATGCCCGGCGTCACCGCAATCTACACCGGCGCCGACCTCGTCAAGGACGACGTCGGCAGCATCCCGACGCTCAATATCTTCAAGCGCCCCGACGGCAAGCCGATGACCGTGCCGCCGCGCCGGCTGCTCGCCTACGAGATCGTGCGCTACGCCGGGGAGGCCGTGGCCGCAGTGGTGGCTTCCTCTCGCGCGGAGGCGCAGAACGCCGCCGAAGCGATCGTCGTCGAGTACGAGGTTCAGCCCGCGGTGGTCGATCCCATCGAGGCCGTGAAGCCCGGTGCGCCCGTGGTGTGGCCGGAGGCGCCCGACAACATCGTCGGGGCCATGAGCTATGGCGATGCCGCCAAGGTGGACGAGGCCTTTGCCAAGGCGGCGCACACCGTCGAGCTCGATCTCGTCAGCCAGCGCCTCGTGCCCTCCGCGATGGAGCCGCGCTCGACCATTGCCGAGATCGACAAGAAAACAGGCCGTCTCCTGCTGCATGTGCAGTCGCAGACGCCGGCGTCGACCCGCGACGTGCTGGCGGAAGCCGTGCTGAAGCGCCCGAAGGACAGCGTCCGTGTGCTGGTCGGCGACATCGGCGGCGGCTTTGGCCAGAAGACCAATCTCTATCCGGAGGACGGCATCGTCGCCTATGCCGCGACCAAGCTGAACAGGAAGATCCGCTGGCGCGGCGACCGCACCGACGAGTTCGTCGGCGGCACCCATGGCCGTGACCTCACCTCGACCGCGTCCTTTGCGCTGGACGAGAAGGGCAAGGTGCTGGCCTATCGCGTCAAGTCGATCGGCTGCACCGGGGCCTATTCCTCGGGCGCGGCCAACATCATTCCGCTGGTGCTCGGACCGTTCGTGCAGACCGGCGTCTACGATCTGCCGCTGGTGCATTTCGAGGTGAAGTCGGTGATGACCCACACCGCGCCCGTCGGTGCCTATCGCGGCGCGGGTCGCCCCGAGGCGGTCTTCATCGTCGAGCGCCTGTTCGACGCCGCCGCACGAAAAATCGGCATGGATCCGCGTGCGATCCGGAAGGCCAACTACATCAAGCCGGCGCAGCTGCCCTACACCAATGCGGCGGGCCAGGTCTACGATTCCGGCGCCTTCGCGCACATGCTCGATCGCGCCGTGAAGCTTGCCGACTGGGACGGCTTTGCCGCGCGCAAGAGGGCGGCGAAGAAGAAGGGCCTGCTCTACGGCCGCGGACTGACCTCCTACATCGAATGGACCGGCGGGCGCGCCCACACCGAGAAGGTCAGCCTGCACGCGACATCGCAGGGGCGCGTCGTGCTGCATTCCGGCACGATGGCGATGGGTCAGGGGCTGCAGACCACCTACACCCAGATGATCTCCGACACGCTCGGCATTCCCATGGACAAGATCGATGTGGTCCAGGGTGATACCGATCTCGCCATGGGCTTTGGCAGCGTCGGCTCGCGTTCGCTGTTCGTCGGCGGCACCGCGGTTGCTGTGTCCTCCAACGACCTGATCCAGAAGGCACGCGAAAAGGCGGCAAACGTGCTGGAGACCTCGGTCGAGGATATCGAGTACCAGGGCGGCATGCTCACCGTGGTCGGCACCGACCGCCGCATCAGCCTGTTCGATCTCGCCGAGAAGGAGAACGGCGCCAAGCTCAGCGTCGATTCCGAGGGTGAGGTCGACGGCCCGAGCTGGCCGAACGGCACGCATATCTGCGAGGTCGAGATCGATCCCGAGACCGGCGTCTCCAAGGTCGTGCGCTACACCACGGTCGACGACGTCGGCGTCGCCGTGAACCCGATGCTGGTCACCGGCCAGATCCATGGCGGTGTAGCGCAGGGCATCGGCCAGGCGCTGTACGAAGGCGTGTCCTACGATGCCGACGGCCAGCTCCTGACCGCCAGCTATCAGGACTACTGCATCCCGCGCGCCGACGACGTCCCGCCGATCGTGGTGACGCTGGATGACTCCGCGCCCTGCCGCACCAATCCGCTCGGCGCCAAGGGCTGCGGCGAATCCGGCGCGATCGGCGGCCCGCCCTGCGTCACCAACGGCGTCATGGACGCGCTCGCCGAGCTCGGCATCACCCAGCTGAATACGCCGCTCACGCCGCAGAAGATCTGGCAGGCGATCCGGGACGCGAAGGCGGCCGGTTAGCACCGTCATTGCGAGCCACAGGGTCCGCGCAAAGCGCGGCCCGATGACAGGCTCCGCGAAGCAATCCAGTCTCTCTCTGCGGAAAGATTCTGGATTGCTTCGTCGCAAGAGCTCCTCGCAATGACGGAGGAGAAAGCCGTAGCCCTCAAATCCCCAACATCATCTTCGCGATGATGTCGCGCTGGATCTCCGAGGTGCCACCGAAGATCGTGTAGGCGCGGCCGTTGAGATATTCCGGGATCACCGTCAGCATCTCCTCGGGCGTCGCCGGCTCGTGGTTGAGCTTGTAGAGCGGGCGCATCGGCTCCACGGCGAGGGCGTCATGGCCGATCACGTCGGCGCCCAGCCGCGTCACGGCCTGGCGGATCTCGCTATTGCGCAGCTTCAGGATCGACGACACCGCGCCGGGATTTTGCCCGGTTTGCAGTGCCGAGAGCACGCGCAGCTCGGTCATCTCCAGCGCGTCGATGTCGACCTCGACCTCGGAGAGGCGCGTCGCGATATCGGGGCTGTCGATCGCGCGTCCCGTGAGGTCGGACTCGGCAAGGTCCGCGATCGCCTTCAGCCCCTCGCGCAGCTTGGCCGAGGCAATCCCCGAGCCGCGCTCGAACTCGAGCAGATATTTGCCATAGGTCCAGCCCTTGCCTTCCTCGCCGACGCGGTTGGCGACCGGCACGCGCACATCGTCGAAGAACACCTGGTTGACCTCGTGATCGCCGCCGATAGTGAGGATCGGCCTTGTGGTGATGCCCGGCGTCTTCATGTCGATCAGGATGAAGCTGATGCCGTCCTGCTGCCGCGGCCCGTCGCCGGTGCGCACCAGCGCGAACATGCGGTTCGCGTGATGGGCATGCGTGGTCCAGATCTTGGTGCCGTTGATGATGTAGTCGTCGCCGTCGCGCACCGCGCGCGTCTTCAGGGACGACAGGTCGGAGCCGGAGCCGGGCTCGGAATAGCCCTGGCACCAGTAATCCTCGCCGGAGAGAATCCGCGGCAGGTAGAAGTTCTTCTGCTCCGGTGAGCCGAAGCCGATGATGACTGGCCCGACCATCTTCACGCCCATCACGTTGACATTGGGCACGCCGGCGCGCGCGCATTCGGTCTCGAAAATCCAGCGCTGCGCCGGAGTCCAGTCCGGGCCGCCATATTCGACCGGCCAGCCCGGCGCGCCCCAGCCTTGCCTGTGCAGCGCGCGTTGCCAGGCCATGCCGATGTCGGGGTCGGAGAACACCGACGGCGTCAGCGCGGTCGCGCGCTTCATCTCCTCGGTGAGGTTCTTGGCAATGAAGCCGCGCACTTCGTCCTGGAAGGCACGCTCCTCGGCATTGAACGAGAGGTCCATGATGCGCTCCTTGTCAGGCCGAGACGGCCCTGCGTCCCAGCTCGGCGTGGCGGGCATAGTGATGTGCACTGCCGCCGAACAGCGTGTCGAAGGCGACCAGCCGCTTGAAATAGCCGCCGACCTCGAGCTCCTCGGTGACGCCCATGCCGCCGTGGAGCTGGATCGACTGCTCGCCGACGAAGCGCGCGCATCTGCCGATCTTCGCCTTCGCGCCCGATGCCGCCCGGGCACGCTCGATCGGCGCGCTATCTGCCTTCAACGCAGCCCGCAGCGCCATTGAACGGGCCTCGTCGACCTGCATCGCCATGTCGGCGAGGCGGTGGCGGATCACCTGGTTGGCGGAGAGCGGCCGGCCAAATTGCTTGCGGATCTTGGTATATTCCAGTGTGGTGTCGAGCAGCGTCTGCATGATGCCGACGGCTTCCGCACCTAGTGCTGCCATGGCGCGGTCGACGGCCCATTCGATCGCGGGCAGGGCGTCGCTGCCGTCGCCGAGCAGGGCGTCTTCCGGCAGATGCGCGTCGAACAGCTCGATGTTGCAGGCTCGTCCGCCGCCGAGGCGTGGATAATCGCTGATGACGAGACCCGGCGTCGTCGCCTGCGCGAGGAACAGGCCGATCCGCCCCGACGGTCCTCGATGATCGTGGATATGGGCGGAGACGATGATGTCGTCGGCGGCATGTCCGTCGAGCACGGCGACCTTGCTGCCGGACAGGTGCCAGCCTTGCGCCGTCTTGTTGGCGCTGGTCGTGACCTTGGCGAGATCGAACCGGGCCGCGCGCTCGGAATGCGCCAGGGCAAGCTTCAGTGATCCGTCCGCCACCTTGGGCAGGCTCGCTTGCTTCTGCTCACTGGTGCCGCATTTGGCGATCAGCGCGGCTCCCAGCACGGCCGTGGCGACATAGGGCTCCGACACCAGCCCGCGGCCGAAGGCCTCCATCAGGATGCCGATGTCGACCGCGCCGCCGCCGAGCCCCCCGAACTCTTCGGGAAGCGGCAGCGCGAGCCAGCCGAGCTCGGCGAACTGCTTCCAAACGGCCGGACTGAAGCCGAGCGGATCGTTCGCCATCTTGCGGCGGTGATCGGCGTCATAGCTTTCGGCCACGAAGCGTTCGGCGCTTTCGCGCAGCAGCTTTTGCTCGTCACTGAGATTGAGGTCCATCGTGTTTACTCCGCGGCCGCCGGCGGTTTGCGCACGGAGGGATGCAGTCCGGCGGGATCGACGATCATGCCGAACTCCTGGAGATTATGGGCGTGACAGAGCTGGTGCAGCGCAAAAGCCTGGTCGATTGCGGCCGGCTGGCCCATTACGTCGATCGAGCGGTTGACGGCTTCTTTGGTCAGCTTCAGCGCGAAGGACGGTTTTGCCGCGATCCGGCGCGCCAGCTCGAGCACGCGCGACGACAGCTCGGCGCGCGGCACGACCTGGTTGACCATGCCGAGCTGGTGCGCCTCCTGCGCGCTCCAGCTGTCGGCGGTGAACAGGAACTCCTTGGCTTTGCGCGGGCCGAGCTCCCAGGGATGCACGAACCATTCGACGCCGCAGACGCCCATGGTGACGACGGGGTCGCAGAACTGCGCGTCGTCGCTGGCGACGATGAGATCGCAGGCCCAGGCCAGCATCAGCCCGCCGGCGATGCACTTGCCATGCACCTCGGCAATGGTCGGCTTGGCGAGGTTGCGCCAGCGCCGCGTGATCTGGAGATATATTTCCTGCTCGCGCGCGAAGCGGCCATGGGCACCAGCCTCGTCAAAGCCGCCCCAATGTCCGATCGGCGGAAAATCGACGCCTGCGGCATTCTTGGCGCCGGGCCGCAGGTCATGGCCGGACGAGAAGTGTGGCCCATTGCCGGCGAGGATGATCACCTTGACCGCATCGTCCTGCACCGCCGCGTCGAAAGCGGCATTGAGGTCGTAGGTCATTTGCAGGTTCTGCGCGTTGCGTGCCTCCGGCCGGTTCATCACGACCCGGGTGATCGCCGGATCCGGCCTCTCCACGAGGATGGTCTCGAACGAGGACATCGTGTTTCCTCCGGCCTTTCCGCTTTTTGCCGGAGTTGACTATGTCGGCCTGCGATAGGCAAGAGGCTTGCGTCAGCCGGCTGCTTTCGAGCGCTCTGGCGTCTCGCGTGCTCGATCTGGTAGTTTGTATCAGATTCCACCGGGAGAAATTTGATGCGCAAGATCCTGACCGTGCTGGCGGCGCTGGCCTCGCTGAGCCTGACCAATTGCGGCTACAACGCGATCCAGAGTGAGGACGAGCAGATCAAGTCTGCCTGGTCCGAGGTCGTGAACCAGTATCAGCGCCGCGCCGATCTCGTGCCCAACCTCGTCAACTCGGTGAAGGGTTTTGCCCAGCAGGAAAAGGACGTGCTGCTCGGCGTCACCAACGCCCGGGCCAAGGTCGGCAGCATCCAGGCGACGCCCGAGGTGCTGAATGATCCCGCCGCGTTCCAGAAGTTCCAGGCCGCCCAGGGCGAACTCTCCAGCGCGCTGTCGCGACTGCTGGTCGTCACCGAGAACTATCCGCAGCTGAAGTCCGACGCGCTGTTCAAGGATCTGATGTCGCAGCTGGAGGGCACCGAGAACCGCATCACGGTCGCGCGCAACCGCTACATCAAGTCGGTGCAGGATTATAACGTCACCATCCGCTCCTTCCCGAGCAACCTCACCGCGATGGCGTTCGGCTACAAGGAGAAGCCGAACTTCTCGGTCGAGAACGAGAAGGCGATCTCGACCGCGCCGAAGGTGGACTTCAACCCGGCCCCGGCGCCATCGAAGTAAGCGCGTTCGCCTCTCATGCGCGCCCCACACAGTGCTGTCATTCCCCGCGAAGGCGGGGAATCCAGTACGCCGCGGCTTCTCGGTTCAGGCACGGCTGCCTCTGGGATACTGGATAGCCCGCTTTCGCGGGCGATGACGGCGAGTTTGTTGCGGACGATAGCGGTCATCGCGCTCTTCCTTATCCTTGCGTTCCCCGCCTTCGCCGACGTCCCCGTACCTCAACTCACCGGCCGCGTCGTCGACCAGACCGGCACGCTGTCCAGCAGCGACATCGCAGCGCTGTCGCAAAAGCTGAGTGACTTCGAGAACCGCAAGGGCAGTCAGATTGCGGTCCTGATCGTCCCGACCACCCAGCCGGAGACGATCGAGCAATTCTCGATCCGGGTCGCTGAGGCCTGGAAGATCGGCCGCAAGAAGGTCGACGACGGCGCGATCCTCGTCGTCGCCAAGAACGACCGGCACTTGCGCATCGAGGTCGGCTATGGCCTCGAAGGCGCGCTGACCGACGTGACCTCACGGCGCATCATCGACGAGGATATCACCCCCAAGTTCAGGAGCGGCGACTTCGCTGCGGGCATAGGCGCAGGCGTCGACCGCATGATGCGGGTGATCGATGGCGAGCCGCTGCCGTCGCCGTCGCGCAGCGCAAACTTCGCCCACAATCTGGACGACCTTATGCCGGTGTTTGCCGTGGCGCTGTTTGCTTCGATAGGCGTCGGCGGGTTCTTCCGCGCGATCCTGGGACGGCTGCTCGGATCCTTGGTGACCGGGGGCATCATCGCGGCGGTGACCTGGCTCATCCTCGGCTCCGCCGCGATCGCCGCGGCCGTCGGCGTGCTCGGCTTCATCATCGGGTTCATCGCCGATCTTTTTTCGGCGATGGGGCCTGGCACGAGGTCGTCGCGCGGCAGCTCGTGGTCGGGTGGCTCGGGCGGCTGGAGCAGCGGATCGTCTTCCAGCGACAGCGGCAGCTTCAGCGGCGGCGGGGGTAGTTTCGGCGGTGGCGGCGCCTCGGGGAATTGGTAACGATCATGAGCATCAAGCGCATTGCCACACATCTCGTGCAGCATCATTGGCGGGTGAAGCAGATCTTCCCGCAAGCCGTGCTCGACCGCATCGAGCACGCCGTCAAGCGCGGCGAGGCGACCCATTCCGGTCAGGTCCGCTTCGTCGTCGAAGGCGCGCTTGACGGCGTGCCGCTGTTCCGCAACCAGCCGGCGCGCGAGCGCGCGCTTGACGTGTTCTCGCATCTGCGCATCTGGGACACCGCGCACAACAACGGCGTGCTGATCTATCTCCTGCTCGCCGACCGCGACGTAGAGATCGTCGCCGATCGCGGCATCGATGCCAAGGTCGGCGCCGAAGGCTGGGAGAGCATTTGCCGCGCGATGGAGGGCGAGTTCAGATCGGGCCGTTTCGAGCATGGCGTCATCGCCGGCATCGAAGCGGTGTCGAAAGAGCTGGCAAGGCACTTTCCGCCGGGCGCATCGCATTCGAACGAACTGCCGGACGCGCCGGTCGTGATGTGACGGACGCGCGACTGGAGGCGGCGCGACAGTCCAGACTCCGTCATTGCTTCGTCGCTCCGCTCCTCGCAATGATGACGTGAGGCCCCGCGGCTTACTCTCTGTCGGCGACCCCCGCGCGACGACGAAGCCGCACCGACGAAGGCTGCTGGGGTCCATTCCGCCGCGGTTCATCTTCCCCCGGTTACAAACTGTTTCACACCCGCCACGCCGGTTCCATCTTCCCGGCCAAATTCGGCCCCGGATCAATTCCTAAAGTTTCGGTAAGCGGGTCCCAAGGTAAGGATTTCGCAAGCAATGAAAGTTACCAAAAGGTCAATCCAGACTGGAGTATTTGAGCCGTGAGCGAACCATTGCCCGAGCAGCCTGCCCAGGATCATGGCGCCGTCGAATCCATAGCGACCGCGCCGCAGGCCATGGAGGCTGCTGCCGGGATCGACGCCCCCTCGATCGCCCCCGATCACGAGGCGCCGCCCAAGCCGGATCCGGTCAAGGCGGAAGCTCCCAAGGTCGAGCCCCCGCGGATCGACGTGCCGAAATTCGAAGCGAAAGCCGAACCCAAGGCCGAACCCAAGGCCGAGCCAAAGCCGGGCAAGCTCATCGTCATGGCGCCCTCGGACCGGTCCTGGGACCGCGAGGACTTCGCTCCCCATGTGAAGGCGGACGAGCCGCGCCAGACCGGCAGGCGCCGCTTGTCGGCGATGGCCGCGGTGGTGGCGATCGCCGCTTGCGTCGGCGCGATCAGCGGCGCGCTTGCGACCGCCGGCATGATGCGTCTCGCCGCCCCGGCCCAGGCGCCGGTGCAGGTCGCCGACACCAGCGCGCTGGATGCTTCGGTCGCGCGGATCGATGCCGACCTTGTCGCACTGAAGGCCAATGTCGAGCAGAGCTCGAAAACCGGCGTCAGCCAGTTCAACCGGACCAATGACCGCCTCGACAAGCTCGAGAAGGCGCAGGCCGAGCCGCTGGCCAAGATCGCAAAGCTGTCCGAGACCGTCGACAAGCTTCGCGCCACGCCGCCCGCAGCGTCCGCGCAGGCTGCAGCAGCTCCCGCCAGGGAGACCACCGGCTCGATCGCGCCGGCCCAGGTTGCGACCGCCGCAGCCGCACCGGCTCCCGCCGCCCCCAGGACCGAAGTCGGCCGTCTGCCGACAATCGAGGGCTGGAGGCTGCGCAATGCCGGCAATGGCGGTGCGCTGATCGAGGGCCGCGACGGGCTCTACGAGGTCTATCCCGGCGATCCCATCCCCGGCGTCGGCCGCGTCGATGCGATCCGCCGTCAGGACGGCCGCTGGGTGGTCGTCACCAGCAGGGGCCTGATCGTGTCGCGCTGAGCGTTCGATATCTTTCGAAAAGGCGCTTCACCACGATGTGAGGCGCCTTTTTACTTGAATAGGCGTCTCTGCGCGGTGTTACCTGAGGCATGAGCCGCGCCTTGCGAATTCTCTTTGCTGTCGCCGTATTGTTGGGCGGCGTCGTTTCGCTATTCGCAGCGGAGAATACGGCGCTGACGCGCGGCACGGCGATCACCGATCCCGATCTCCTGCGCAAGCTCGACCAGAACAGCACGCTGACGATCTCGCGTCTGCTCTCGCCGGAGCGGAACGCGGACGTCCCGCTCACCACAGACCTGATGTTCGCGTCGCTGCCGCAGCTGAAGGAGATTCCGCCGGCGATCGATGCTGAACTCGATCGCTACATCGCTCGGTACAGCGCGACATATCCGACCGAGACCATCGGCGTCGGCGAAGGCTTCGACGTCCAGTTGTTCGATCGGGCCAATCTGAAGTCGCGTGACACGCGGTTCGTGCTGGCCGGGATCGTCAACCGCATGGACCGCGCCTATGTGTCGGAAGAGTCCTGCGGCGAGATCCGGCTGATCTATCGTCTGGCGCGTTTCGACGGCGGGCCGAATGGCGGCAAGACCGCAACGCGCCTGCCAATGACGCTCAACCTCGTGATGAAGGCGCGCGATCCGCGTCAGACCGATGCGAACGGCACGCCGGTCACCTGCGCCGAGGTTGCCCGGCGCTGGCTCGACAATGGCGACTGGCAGGGGTTGATCGGCAGTCGAATCCCCCCTTACGACGCCATGCTCGACCGCATCGAGACCAACATCCAGGTCTCGGTCGCGCCGAAATCGGCGCTGCACGATTTTCGCTCCGACTATCTGCTCAAGGTGTTCAAGTACGACGCTGCCACGAAGACGTTCGGGGAATCGACGCTGGAGAACCAGATCGACCGCGACAGGATCCACGCCGACGATGCGCTCCTGCGCGACTTCAAGGCCTGGTTGCTCGCGCCCGATCATCTGCGCGAATTCGATCTCGGCACCGTGCTGATCCCAGAAAAATTCCTGGCCAGGGCCGCGGTGGTGCCGACCCCAGCCGGCCTCGATGCCTCGGCGCTGCAGCCCGAGTTCGGCATGATGCAGGGTGAGGGTAGCGGCGATCCGGTCTTCACCGCTGGCGACGTGATCGGTGCGCTGAAGCAGGCGGCGGCACGCGGTGTCGACATGCAGAACGTCCGCTCGGTCGCAGGCTTCCAACGCCGTCTCAACGACGTCACCTGCGCCGGCTGCCACCAGACCCGCGGCATCGGCGGCTTCCATTTCCCCGGCGTCGATTGGCTCGCGGACAGGCCCCCCAATTCCGCCATCGTGCCGGCCTCGCCGCATTTTTTCGGCGACCAGCTCCGCCGCCGCGACATTCTGGTCGCGTTCGCCTCCGGCAAAAGGCCTGATTTCTCACGCGGATTTGCCAGCCGGCCGCAGACCCGCGGAGGTAAGGAACTCGCCGGCACCGAATATCAGGACGGCTGGGGCGCGCATTGTTCCCTGCAAGATGCGGGATCGGGAGCGCCGGACAAGAGTTTTACGTCATGGAGCTGTGCTAACGGTCTCACCTGTCAGGCTGCCGCGGCCTCGCGCCGCATCGGCATGTGCTTCATCAAGACGCGTTAAACCAACAAGCGATTTGGATGACCCATGACGAATACGAGCGAAGCGAACAAGGAGCGCAATCGCGAGATCGCTCATAATGAGGAAGCCAAGCAGGTCACCGGCAGCGTCCGCGTCAGCACCTGGGCGATCGCGGTCGCCTTCATCATCGGCGGCATCCTGTTCACGCTCGGCTGGCTGTCGTTGAGGTGATCAAAGCCCCTCACTTTGCGTAATTCGTCATCCGCTTTCCTGGCAGCAGTTCATAGGCCGGCTTTCCGGATTGCTTCGCTGCGCTCGCAATGACGGGGCTTTGTTGCACGGGCGGCCTCCCGATCGTCGTCCCGGACAAGCGCAGCGAAGCGGGGCGCAGATGGGGTCCCGGGTTCGCGCTTTTGCGCGCCCCGGGACGACAGTGGAGCGCGAGGCGCCGCCTTACCCCACAGCCCCCGAACTGCGCAGCTGCTTGATTGCCGCCTCGTCGTATCCCGCGCCGCGCAAAATCTCGTCACTGTGCTCGCCGACGGCTGGCGGCTTGCGCGGCTGCACCTTCTTGGCGCCGTCGATCCAGATCGGGCTGTTGATGGTCAGCATGGTGTCGTTCTCGAACGGCACCAGCACCTCGTTGTCGAGCATCTGCTTGTCGTTCGGGATGTCGTCCAGGATGCCGACGACGCCGAACACGAGGCCGCTGCCGTCGAGGATCTTTCGCCATTCGGCGAGATCCCTGGTCGCAAAAATGTCGTCCAGAATCTTGATCAGTTCGACCGAGCGGGCGTGACGGTCGGCCTTCGTGGCGAAGCGGGGATCATCGATCAAATCCTCGCGTCCGAGGCAGCGGGCCAGCGTCGGAAACTGCTTCTCCTCGTTGAGCAACGACAGGATCAGCCAGCGGCCGTCCTTGCACTGATAATGGTTGGCGACCGCGTTCAGCGCGCGCTCGCGCGGCCGCCGCTCGCCGAACTTGGAGCCGCAGAGCTTTGCCTGCGCCAGCACGCTCGCCGCCCACACCCCGTTCGCCATCAGATTGGAGGCGACGTGCGAGCCCTTGCCGGTCTTCTCGCGCTGATAGAGCGCGGTGACGATGGCGCCGTAGAACGCCATGGCGCAGGGATGATCGCCCATGCCGGCGACCGAGCGGGCCGGCGTGGTGTCGGTGTCGGCGCGGACGAGGTCCATCAGGCCGGAGCGGGCCCAATAGGCGTTGCTGTCGAAACCGGGCTTGTTGGCCTCCTCACCCTTCTCGCCATAGCCGGTGAAGGACGCATAGATCAGCCGGTCGTTGAGATGGGCGAGATGGTCGTAGGTGATGCCGAGCTTGGCGCGCACCGGCGGCGGCATGTTGGTGATGAAAACGTCGGCCTCCGCCACCAGCTTGTACAGCACGGCCTGCGCCTCCGGCTTTGCGAGGTCGAGGGCGATGCTCTTCTTGTTGCGGGCTTCCAGCAGCCAGGCGAAATTGTGCTCGCCGGTCGGATAGCCCGGCAGGTTCGGCAGATTGCGGTAGGGATCCCCAGCGCCCGGCGGCTCGATCTTGATGACGTCGGCGCCGAAATCCGACAATACGGTCGCGGCCGCGGGCGCTGCGATGAAGCTCGCGCAGTCCAGAACCTTCAGCCCAGCAAAAATGCCCTTGTCCATCGCGGCGTTGCTCCCTCGCTCTTGTCGTTTCCCGCGCGCTGGAATTGGCGCGGGCGCATCGTCGAGCATTAGACCGATGTTTCGGCTGGATGCAACGGCGCCAGGTGCAGGGCCTCACTCCTCCCCCGCAAGCAGGGCGGCATTGCCGCCGGCTGCTGCGGTGTTGATGGTCACCGTCTGCTCGGTGGCGAAGCGCGCGAGGTAGTGCGGGCCGCCGGCCTTCGGGCCGGTTCCGGACAGGCCGTTGCCGCCGAAGGGCTGCACGCCGACCACGGCGCCGATCATGTTGCGGTTGACGTAGATGTTGCCGACCTGGGTGCGGTCGATGATCGCCTCGATGGTGTCGTCGATGCGGGAATGGACGCCGAGGGTGAGCCCGTAGCCGGTGCGCTCGATCGCCTGCAGGACGCGTTCGAGATTCTCGGCGCGATAGCGTACGACATGGAGGATCGGGCCAAAGATCTCCTCGGTGAGCTGACCTGCGTCCTTAAGCTCGAAGATGTGCGGCGCAACGAAGCAGCCGTCCGGCGCGTGGCCTGCAAAGTGCAGCCGCGCCTCGCGCTTCATCCGCGCGATGTGCGCATCGAGGCGTTGCTTGGCCTCCCCGTCGATCACCGGCCCGACATGCGTCGCAACGTCGGAGGGATCGCCGATCTTCAACTCGCGCGCGGCGCCCGCGATCATCTCGATCATGCGGTCAGCGACGTCCTCCTGCACGAACAGCAGCCGTAGCGCCGAGCAGCGTTGGCCGGCTGAACGGAAGGCCGAGGTCACGACGTCGTCGGCGACCTGCTCGGGCAGCGCGGTGGCATCCGCGATCATCGCGTTGATGCCACCGGTTTCCGCGATCAGCGGCACGATCGGTCCGTCCTTGGCGGCGAGAGTCCGGTTGATGCTGCGGGCCACTTCGGTCGAGCCGGTGAAGACGACACCCGCGATATCCGCATGCGCGGTCAGCACGGACCCGATGCGGCCATCGCCGGTGACGAGGTGCAGCGCGCTCTTGGGGATGCCTGCCTCGTGCAGCAGGGCAACGGCCTCGCTTGCGATGCGCGGCGTCTGCTCGGCGGGCTTTGCGACCACGCTGTTGCCGGCCATCAGCGCGGCCGTGACCTGTCCCAGGAAGATCGCCAGCGGAAAATTCCAGGGCGAGATCGCGACGAAGACGCCTCGGCCGCGCATGGCGAGCACATTGCTCTCGCCGGTCGGACCCGGCATGGCAGCGTCGCCCCCGAACAGCTTGCGGCCCTGCGCGGCATAGTAGCGGCAGAAGTCAGCGGCCTCGCGCAGTTCCGACAGCGCGTCGTCAAGCGTCTTGCCGCCCTTGCGCTGCAACAGCGCGATGAAGTGTGCGCCGCGGCTCTCCAGCAGATGCGCGGCCTGCTCCAGCGCGGCCGCCCTCGTACCGGCCGGTGTTCGGGTCCAGGCGGCAAAGCCGGCGCGTGCCGCGGCGACCGCCGCACTGGCCTGATCCGGCGACGCATCGGCAATCGGCTTGAGGCCGGCCGCCTGGGCCTCGACGTCGGTCAGCAACCGGTCGAGCGCGGCACGTTCGCCGAATTCGATGCCGCGCGAATTGCGCCGCTCCGGCGCGAAGAGATCGCAGGGCAATGGGATTTTGGAATGGGCCGCCGCCTGCGGCCGGGCGATGCCATCTGCCGGACGCTGCAAAAGCGCCGACACCGGCACGCGATAGTCCGCGGCCTGCGCCACGAAGGACGAGTTCGCGCCGTTCTCCAGGAGCCGCCGCACCAGATAGGCGAGGAGGTCGCGATGGCTGCCGACTGGCGCGTAGGTGCGGTAGGCGATGTCCGGGCGATCTTTGGCCAGCTGCTCGTACAATGCTTCGCCCATGCCATGCAGGCGCTGGAATTCGAAGCCGCCGCTGTCCGCGGCAAGCTCCAGCACGGTCGCGACCGTCAGCGCGTTGTGGGTGGCGAATTGCGGGAAGATGCGCGGTCGCAAGGCCAGCAGTTTCGTCGCGCAGGCGACGTAGTTCAGATCCGTCATCGCCTTGCGCGTGAATACGGGATAGCCGCCGAGCCCGCGCTCCTGAGCGCGCTTGATCTCGGTGTCCCAATAGGCGCCTTTGACCAGCCGCACCATCAGCTTGCGGTCATGTGCACGGGCAAGCGCATCGACATAGTCGATCACCGCGCAGGCGCGCTTCTGATAGGCCTGGACCGCCAGGCCAAACCCGTCCCAGCCGGCAAGTGAGATATCGGCCAACGTGGCCGCGATGACGTCGAGCGACAGCTCCAGACGGTCGGCCTCTTCGGCATCGACGGTGAAGTTCAAATCGTGAGTCTTGGCGCGCTGTGCGAGGTCCAGCACCAGCGGCACCAACTCGGTCATCACACGGCCACGGCTGATCGCCTCGAAGCGTGGATGCAGCGCCGAGAGCTTGACCGAGATGCCGGGCCGGTCGGGCAGGGGATGGTTGCCTGCCGCCTTGCCGATCGTCTCGATCGCGCTCGCATAGGCGTCGAAATAGCGTCTCGCATCGGCCGCCGTGCGTGCGCCTTCTCCGAGCATGTCGAAGGAATAGCGTGTCTTCTGGCTGGAGCGCGGCCCGCCCCGCTCCAGCGCCTGCTCGATGGTCTCGCCCAGCACGAAATGATTGCCCATCAGCCGCATCGCCTGGCGCGTCGCGGTGCGCACCGCCGGCGCGCCGAGCCGCTTCACCAGACGGCCGATCGTGCCGTCGGGCGTCTCCCCGGGCTGGATCACCCGCGCCGAGAGGCCAAGCGCCCAGGCCGAGGCGTTGACCAGGAACGCGGTGGACTTCGTCTCGTGATGGATGAAATCGCCCTCGCCGAGCTTGTCCTCGATGAACTGGTCGGCGGTGCGCGCATCCGGCACGCGCAGCAGCGCCTCGGCCAGCACCATCAGCGCGAGCCCCTCTTTGGTCGAGAGCGCGAACTCCCGCAGCATGTCCTCGACGCCGCCGAGGCGGTCGTCACGCTTGCGGATCGCCTCGATCAGCCGCGTCGCGGTGCGGTCGATCCGCGCCTCCTGCGGCGGGCTCAGATGTGCCGATGGCAACAGACGCGCGGCAATGTCGGCGTCGTCAGGTGCATAGGGGGCGGTGAAGGGAGGCGGGTTGTTCGGCATGGCGTGTCCTGTGGCTAATTTCAGGATAAGGCCCGCATGACCGTCGTTCGATAGACAAATTAGCCGTTCTGCCTTAGAAAATAAAGTTCATGGGGCGAATGGCCGAGTAAAATATGGAATTCGATCGCGTCGACCGGAAGATCCTCTCGATTCTGCAGCAGGACGGCCGCATCGCCAATGTGGAGCTCGCCGAGCGCATCGGGCTGTCGCCGACGTCGATCGGCGAACGGCTGAAGCGCTTGCAGCGCGAGGGTGTTGTCGAAGGCTATGGCGCGCGGCTCAACCCGCACCGGCTCGGTCTCGGGCTGCTGGTGTTCGTCGAGGTGCTGCTCGACAAGACCACGCCCGACAATTTCGAGCGCTTTGCGCGTGCGGTGAAACTCGCGCCCGAGGTGTTGGAGTGTCACATGGTTGCCGGCGGCTTCGACTATCTTGTAAAGGCGCGGCTTGCGGATATGGCCGCCTATCGACGCTTTCTCGGCGAGACCCTGCTGTCGATGCCGGGCGTGCGCGAGACGCGGACCTATGCGGTGATGGAGGAGATCAAGCGCGACGCACCGTTGCCGGTGGGCTGACGACATGCCGTCGCGATTGTCATTGCTGTGGCGTGAAGAAGCGGTCTTCCAAGGAAAATAACTATCCCCCGTGCAATCGCAACGCCTGTCGTCGACTGCACTGGCCGTCTACTGAATTTTCTTGGCCCGGCTCCCGGATTGGCCTGGGAGGCAGCAAATAGCTGGTGGGCTTTATACTTTGAGGTTTTCTGCGGAGGTCTTGCCCCGGTTTGCGATCTCTTCGTATTCCACCGTCTGTCCCTCGTTGAGGGTGGACAGACCGGCTTTCTGCACCGCCGAGATATGCACGAACACATCCTTGCCCCCCGACGCAGGCTGGATAAATCCATAACCCTTCGTCGGGTTGAACCACTTGACCGTACCTTTAGCCATCACGACTTTCTCCGCGGGTCTTCCTCCGAGATCGCGAACCGCCAGTCCCCGCCAACCGGCCGGTTCGGTCCTATAGGATACGCGGAATGTGGCAGGCTTGGTAGCTCAAACCACATCGCCATTTCGCTGAATTCCGCTCAACTTCGCGGCGTTTTTGCCGGTTTTGCCCGTTTCGCGGTCAAATGGCCCGCATGCGTCCTCCGCATCCCTCAATACGTCGCAGCCAGATAATCGACGATCTTGCCGACATCGGCATCGTCGATCGGCGCGCCATAGACCTTGATCATCTTCGTCACCTCGGCCTGCCAGAAGCCCTTCTTGTCCTTCATCGGCGGCTGCGTGGCAATGTAGTCGGACGAGTGGCAGGCGCTGCAATTGCCTTGCACGACCTCGAGATTGGGACCGGGCTTGAAGGCGGCGACCTCGTCGGGAGTCTTGTAATTGACCGGCGCGGCAAACGCCGAACCCACTGCGGTGGCTAGGGCGAGCGTGACGGCGGGGAGAACGGTGCGCTGCATGATCAGTCTCCTTCAGGCCACGCTGACGCGGACGGTTTCGACGACGTTGCGTAAGTAACCCGCCGGGTTCCAGCGCGGCGTGTCCGGCTGCGTCTCGCCGCCATTGCCGGTGGCGCGCACCTTGAGCTCATGGCTGCCGGCGTCGAGCTTCACCGGCAGCTTCCATTCGCGGAAGGCGTAATTGCCAAGGTCCTTGCCGAGCTTGGCACTCGTCCAGGTCTTGCCGCCGTCGGTTGAGACCTGGACTTCCTTGATGCCCTTGCCGCCGTCGAAGGCGATGCCGCGCAGGGTCGTCGTTCCCGCCTTCAGCCTGGCGCCATCGGGGACGCTGGTGATGAAGGAGCGGATGGTGAAGCGGTTGATCGGGATCGTCGCCTTCGGCGCGGTGCCCGGCTCGACCGCGTTGTTCGGCGTATCGGGAATGCGATACGCCGACTTCATCCAGAAGCCGTCATAGACGTTGTCGATGACGGTGATCTCGTTGAGGTGCTTGACCCAGTAGGTGCCGAAATAGCCGGGCACGATCAGGCGCAGCGGGAAGCCGTTGAGGAACGGCAAGTCCTCGCCGTTCATGCCATAGGCCAGCATCACCTCGCCGTCGGTGGCGTGATCGAGATCGAGCGCCTTGACGAAATCGGGCGTCTTGTCGCTGACCGGTCCGTCCATGCCGTTGAACGTGACCTGCTTTGCGCCGCTCTGAACGCCGGCCGTCTCCAGCACGGCCTTCAGCGGTACGCCGCGCCAGCGCGCGCAGCCCATCGCGCCGTTGGCGAGCTGGCCGCCTGCAACGCGCGGCTCGAAGAAACCGCGGCTGTTGCCGGAGCACTGGTTGACCGCGACGATCTCCGTCGCCTTCATCTTCCTGATGTCCTTCAGCGAAAGTTTCAGCGGCTTGTCGACCTTACCCTTGACCTCGAGCGTGAACTTGTCGGGGTCGAGATTGTAAGGCAGGTCGGAGAGGTGATAGCGCACGAAGAACGCGTTGTTCGGCGTGATCGGACCGTCGTTGAACACCGCAAACGGCGTCTCCAGCTGCGGCGGCCGGCTGGTCAGGCCGATCATCGGCCGCTTCTGCGGATATTTCACCAGCGGCCGTTCGCCATTGGCGAAAGGCAGGGTGACGGTGTCGAGCGCCAGCGCCTTGGTGGAATTCAATGTGGCCGCAATGGCGGCAACGCCCGCTCCCTTGAGCAGGTCGCGTCGGTCGAACATTCTGGTCTCCTCCCGGAGCTTTTCGTTGGATCGCGGTCATCACCGCGATCCTGCGCTCATCTGTCGCAATGATCTGGATGATGTCAATTGGTGCTTTCGCAGCAAGCCCATGCCGCTGTGTTGCAGCAGGCCGGTGTTACGCGGTGAATAGGGAGGAGCCGGGCACTGCCGCCGTGGCTGCCTTACGCCGCCACCCGCTCGCTGCGATCAACCAGCGCCGTCAACTTCCTCGCATCCGCCACCACGCGCACCGCCATCGGCTCGTCGCGGCCGCGGATTGCGACCTCCTGCTGCGGCAGGGCGTCGTCGGCGAGGTCCGCGGTGCGGAGGATCTCCTCCGAGACGATCGCCTCGCAGGCCAGAGTCTTGGTCATGTCCTGCAGGCGGGCGGCGACGTTGACTGCATCGCCCAGCGCGGTGAAGACGATATGATCGCGATAACCGATGTCGCCAATGATGACCTCGCCGCCATGGATGCCGATTCCGAAGCGGATCGGCTGGCGAAGATCGTGGCTCAGGAGCTCGTTGAGCTCGTCGATATGGGCGGCGATTCCGGCGGCGGCCTTCAGCGCCTGCCGGCACGCGGTTCGCGGGTCGGCCGACAGCCCGAACAGCGCCAGCATGCCGTCGCCGACGAACTGGTTCGGTTGCCCGCCGTTCTCGATCACGGCCTGCGAGACCGCACCGAGGAAACGGTTGACGATGAAGACCGTGTCGAACGGCAGCCGCTTCTCGGCAAGCTGCGTCGAGCCGCGCATGTCCACGAACAGGCTGACGAGATAGCGCTCCTGGCCGATTCTGGCCGGCGTCGAAGCCTGCGCGTTGGCGGAGAGTGTGTGCGGTGTGAAGAGCTGGAAGAAGGAGAGGTCGGAGGTTGGCCGCAGCTGGCAGGCGAGCCTGATCGAGGGATCGGTGGTGCCGACGCGGGTGAGCACGAAGGCCTCGCGCTGCGACGGTTCGGGCAGGGCATCATGATCGCCGATGATGCGGATGCGGCAGGTCGAGCAGCGGGCGCGGCCGCCGCAGATGCTGGCATGCGGCACGTTGTGGCGCAGGCTCGCTTCCAGCACCGAGAGACCCTTGGGGACCCGCACCGTCTTGCCGTTGCCGTAGGACAGCGCGATCATGCCGCCGCGCCGCTCGCGCAAGGCCCGCGCGCCGCGTGCCGCCAGCACCAGTCCCAGCAGACCGAAATAACCGATGGTGAGCCCGCCGGCGATGCGGTCGAGCGTGTTGCCTTCCGCTACCGTGCCGACCTGGCGGCGCGTGAGATTGTGCGTGCGCCATTCTCCATCATCGCTCTCGATGGCGACGCTGCGGCCGCCCTGATAGATGCCGAGCAGCGCCAGCGTCGGGATCAGCACGGCGGCCGCGAGCAGATAGGGCGCCGCGCGCGTGAAGAACGGCTTCAGGCGAAGCCAGAAGAAAATGCCGATGCAGCTGTGCACCCAGGCAATGAGGAGCAGGATCGTCATCTGCCAGAGCCGGCCCGGCGCTGCGACGAAGAACAGATAGAGCTCCTGCGGATAGAGCTTCTGATGATCGTACAGCGTGTAGCCGAGCCTCACCCCGATCACGTGCCCCATGACCAAAGCGGGGATGCTCAGGCCCAGCACCAGCTGGAGCGGCTCGACCGTCCGCCAGCGGAACTGCCGGCGCTGATACAGGGCGTAGATGCCGAGGCCCATATGGGTGAGCGCAGCCGTGTAGAACACGATCGCGACGGGTAGGAACTGCCAGAACAGGGTATGGTAGTAGACCCCGACCTCCATGGCATCGACCGAGATGTTGCCCAGCGCGTGGTTGAGGAAGTGGCTGACCACATAGGCGAACAGGATGATTCCGCAGATGAGCCGCACCTGCCGCGCGCTGGTGGCGCAGACAAGTTCGGGCATGTGTACGGGAGCGGTGGCCATGATTCGGTTGTATCAGTTCATGGAGGAGAACAGCCAGCCTAGCGTTTAATTCCGCCCGCGGACAGCTTGCCCGATCACATGCGCGGCAAGGTTACAGAACCGCAGGCGGGAAAGGACGCGCTCTTGCGCGCCGTGCCCACCATTTCGCGGTCACCCTCCGCTGTCGTCCCGGCCCTCGCCGGGACCACGACGCCTACATTGACTCCCCCTCTCAAGTCGGGGAAAAGCGCGGCCGTGACGACCGCTCCCGACATTTCTGCGGAACCAGACGGCGCCGAGCGCCGTCTCATCCTCGTTGCCGCAGCGATCATCGCCGCGATGACCGTGCTGCGCATCGTCTACGCCTCCGCGATCGAGCTGCGCACGGACGAAGCCTATTACTGGACCTGGTCGAAGGAAACGGCGCTCAGCTTTCTCGATCATCCCCCCGGCATCGCCTGGATGATCCGCCTCAGTACCGCGATCTTCGGCGATACCGCGCTCGGCGTCCGCTTCGGTGGCATCGTCGCAATGCTGGTGACGCAGCTGCTGCTCGCCGACATCGTCCGCCGCCTTACCCATGATGCGCGCGCTGTCATGTTCGCGGTGCTGATGCCGGAGGCCGCGCTCTATTACGGCCTGCTGATGGCCAAGGTCGCGCCAGACGTCGCGATGATCCCGTTTGCGGTCGCGATGATGTGGTCGCTGGTGCGGCTCGCACAGGGCGGCGACGGCCGCTGGTGGCTCGCGGCGGGCCTGTTCGCAGGCCTCTCGATGCTGTCGAAATTCACCGCGATCATGTTCGCGCCGGCGGTTGCCGCCTTTCTGCTGGTGCCGGACTGGCGCTGGCGTTGGCTTCGGAGCCCTTACCCTTACCTCGCCGTCCTGATTGCGATCGCCGCGTTCTCGCCGGTGCTGATCTGGAATGCGCAGCACGACTGGGCCTCGTTCCGTTTCCAGGGCGTGCGCGCTACCGCCAGTTACGGCATCTCGCTGCGGACGATCGGCGATTACATCGGCCTGCAATTCGGCCTGGTCGGCTTCGTCATGCTGCCGGTCGTGCTGACGGGCCTGGTGCTGACGGCATGGCGCGGCTTTCGCACGCGCGAGCCGGTGGCGATCCTGCTGTCGACAGCCGTGCTGGTGCCGTTTCTTTATTTCCTTGCGAAGTCGATGACGCTCCGGGTCGGCGACACCTGGCCGATGTTCATGTGGCCGGTCGGCTTCGCGGCCACCGCGCTGAACCTCGCAACGATGACGAAAGAGGGATGGTCGGCCCGAATGCTCAGATCGTCGCTGTTCTGGGCCAGGACTGCAATTGTCTCGGGTATCGCCTTCGTCGTCATCGTGTTTCTCTATTACGTCGCCGCGCCATGGAACTTCCTGGGCAGGATCGATCCGATCGGCGCCGAGGCCGGCTATGAGCAGGTCGCCGCGCGCGTGCAGGCCGCGCTGGATGAGACCGGCGCGACCTGGATCGCAACATCGGACTACCGCACCTACGCCATGATGCGCTGGCTGTTCAGGGGGCGCGCGCCCGTGATCGAGATCAACGAGCGCGGCCGTTTCCAGGATTTCCGCGATCCCGGCATGGACAAGATCAAGGACCACGCGGGCGTCTATGTCGGCCGCGCGCCGGACGATCGTTCGTCGCTGTGGCAGAACATCCCGGCCAAGCGGGAGCAGCTCGGCCAAGTCGAGCGCAGCTGGCGCGGCCGGGTGATGGACACCTATGTGCTGGAAAAGCTCACCGGTTGGACCCCGGAGCTGTCGCCGCCGAAGGACTCGCCATTGTTCCAGTGGCGGGTGTTGGCGGGGGAATTTGAGAAAGGTTCGCTTGGATAGAGCCGCAAGCTCGGACTCTTTCCCTTCTCTCCTTGCGGGAGAAAAGGTGGCGCGAAGCGCCGGATGAGGGGTCTCTATCCACACGGCAAGAGCCGCGTACATGCAGAGATACCCCTCGACGTCTCGCAGGGGGAGAGGGGGCGGCGAACGTGTGGCACGAGAAACTACTCTTCTCCATCCTTCTTCCGCAGCAGATCCGTGGCCAAATCCGACAGCTTCGGCGGCGGCAGTGCCGCGAACGGCAGCGGCCGCGTGACGTCGATCGCAGCTAGCCCCAGTCGCGCCGTCAGCAAACCATTGAGCACGCCTTCACCCAGTCGCTGCGAAAGCTTCGCAGCGATGCCATGGCCGAGCATCTGCTGCACCAGGCTGTCGCTCGCGGCCATGCCGCCGGTGATGGCGAGATGAGCGATGACGTGACGGAGCAGGCGGATCATGCCGAGCGCGCCGGGGCGGCCGCCATAGAGATAGGCAAGCTGGCGGATCAGGCGCAGCGCGGCGACGAACACGAACAGCACGTCGATCGCCGCGCGGGGGGAGACCGCTGTGACGATCGAAACCTTTTGCGCGGCTGATGACACCAGCCGCCGCGCTTCCGCATCCAGCGGCGACATCAGTTCGCGCTCTGCCAGGCGGATCATGTCGGCTCCGTCGATGATCTCGCCGGCATGGCTCTCCAGCGTGGCGCGGGCTCGCGCCAGCTGCGGGTTCTGGTGCGCGATCTTCAGCAGGTCCTGCACGATGACGCGGCTCTCCTTGCGATCGTCACTGGCAAGCACGGCGGCCGCGCGCTGATGCAGCTTCTCGATGGTCGCAAGACGCGCGAGACCGAACGCCTCGCGCCCGATCACCACGGCGAGCGCCAGCGCGGTGACGGCGGCGAAGGCAAGTCCGACGAAGCCGAGCGTCTGGCTGCGCGCGAACAGATCCTCGATCAGATGCACCACGCCGAGCCCGGTGCCGAGCAGGGTCAAGCCCGCGAGCCCCGACCAGAACAGCGTGCCCCAGGGAAAGCCGCGCCGCGCCGGGACCGCGGCTTGCACCGGCACCGGCAGCATCGCCGGGTCGGGCTCCGGCGTGATCTGGATGGTGCCGCGACCGAGCCGTCCCGTCTCGTCGGCCTCGGTGACGACGACGCCGGGATCGTCGAGCCGGAACGTCGCCGGCCGCCGCTGCTGGGATCGGTCGTTCATGACAGCTTGTCTCCGATCAGGAACTGCAAGGCACGGTCGAGGCGGATGTGTGGCAGTGCCGGCTCGTCGTTGCCCCCGCGTTCCAGCTTGGGCGGGCGGAAGCGCAGGAAGCGGAAGTCGCTTTTCCCGGCCGCCTCCGTCGCGAGTCCGCGGAACGCATCCGTGCCGTTGAACAGCGGCTCGGGATCGACGGGCAGATCGCCCGGAAAGGTCGCAACTTCCGTATTGCCGTCGAAGAACTCGCCGCCGGCGCTTTCGCCCGCAGCCGGCGTGCCCAGGATCGACGGCAATTTGTCGCGGCCACGCGCCACCTGCGCCTCACGCGTGGCGCGGACCGCGGCCAGCGCCACGACGTCGACCGCCGCGCCGGTATTTTCCGCGCGCGCGACGGCGCCCACAACGGCGCGGCGCAGCACGGCTTCGAGCCGGTCATGGCTGGAATGATGCAGATGGTCCGCCTTGGTCGCCGCAAACAGGATGCGGTCGATGCGCGGCCGGAACAGGCTGGAGAGCAAGGTGCTGCGGCCGATGTTGAAGCAGTCGAGAATGCCGGCGAGCGCGGCTTCGAGATCGTGCAGCGCTTCGGGGCCCGAGTTGAATGCGGCGAGTGCGTCCGCCAGCACGATCTGGCGATCGAGCCGCGCAAAATGATCGCGGAAGAACGGCCGCACCACGACGTCCTTGTAGGCCTCGAAGCGCCGCACCATCATCGCCCAGAGCGAGCCGTCGGGGGCCTGTCCGCCAGAGGGCAGATCGAGCGGCGCAAAGGTCAGCGCGGGGGAGCCTGCGAGATTGCCGGGCATCAGGAAGCGGCCGGGCGGCAACAGGCTCATCGCAAACCGCTCCTCGCGGCATGCGCGCAGATAATCGGTGAACAGCTTTGCGGCCGTCAGCGTCGCCTGCTCGTCCTCGCGGGCTTCGGGCTTGAGCGCTGCGAGATGCGCGTGCCAGTCCGCCGCGAGATGCGCCCGGGGTGTCTCGCGCGACAGCGCCAGGCTTTCCGCCGACCATTGCTCATAACTTTTCTGCAGCAGCGGCAGGTCGAGCAGCCATTCGCCGGGATAGTCGACGATGTCGAGCGTTAAATTGCGGTCCGCTCCGTTCGGGCGCTGGTACTCGATGACGAGCCTGAGCTCGCTGATGTCGACCGTCGAGTTCGGCCAGCGCCGTTCCTCGATCAGCGCGCGCAGGTGGTTCTCATAGGCAAAGCGCGGCACGGCATCGTCCGGCTGTGGCGCCAGATGCGCCCGGGCGATCCGGCCGGAGGCATAGGCTTCGAACACCGGAAACCGCCCGCCGCGCGTCAGCCCGTGGATCAGCGCTGTGATGAATACGGTCTTACCGGCCCGCGACAGGCCGGTGACGCCAAGCCGCACCGTCGGGTTGAAGAAATGCTCGCCATAGTCGATCAGCGCCCTCGCCGACAGCCGCGCCTCTTCGACCATATCCTGGAAACTGAATGCCATATGAACGTTAGGTGATCTCGGCGGGCAGATGTGTGCGACTGTTCACAAAAGTGGCAATTGCGTGAGGAAAATCAAGCTCCATACTTCCACCGCCTTTATCGGCGAGTCAGCCGCTTGAACGACCTGCCGATCCCGAGAGACCCATACAAGAGGCATTGCCACACCTAGCGGATTGCCATGACGGTCTTCCAGCTGAAAGAGTTCGCATCCAGCTCCGTCCACGCCGCAGCCGACGCGATCGGCTGGAATTACGACCGCGCCGAGCTGATCGCCGATGGTGTCATCCACGCGATCGGCGTCTTCGCCGGTATCGTCGCCGCGACCGTGCTGGTGGTGCTGACGGCGATCTATGCCGATGCGACCGACGTCGTCGGCGTCTCCATCTACGTCGCCGGCCTGCTCTCGATGCTGGTGCTGTCGGCGACTTATAATCTCTGGCCGATCTCGCCCGCCAAATGGCTGCTGCGCCGGTTCGACCATTCCGCGATCTATCTGCTGATCGCGGCGACCTACACGCCGTTCATCCTGGAGCTGAAGGACAGCGTGTTCGCGCTGGTGCTGCTCGCCGGGGTCTGGTGCGTGGCGATATCAGGCATCGTGTTGAAGCTTCTCTATCCCGGCCGGTTCGACCGCCTCTCGGTCGGCATCTACCTCGCGATGGGCTGGAGCGGCATGATGCTCTACGACGCCGTGGTCAGGGCGCTGCCTGCGCTGGTGCTTGGCTTCATCGTTGCGGGCGGCCTGCTCTACAGCTTTGGCGTGATCTTCCACGCCTGGCGGCGGCTGCGCTTTCAGAACGCGATCTGGCACGGCTTTGTCTTGGCCGGCGCGGCATGTCATTATACCGCGGTGCTCGATCTCGTGTTGAGCTGAGCAAGATTCCCGCGAAGCGGTATAAGAGACGCGGTCCAGGACAAGAGGAGACGTCGCATGCAGGTGACCGGCAAGGTCGTGGTCGTCACGGGCGGCGCAAACGGCATCGGCAAGGCGCTGTGCGAGGCCTTTCATCATGCGGGCGCAGCCAAGGTCGTGGTCGCAGACATGGATGCCGCCAATGCGCGGGCGGTCGCGGCCATGGTTGATGGCGCCGCCTTCAAATGCGACGTTGCGCAGGAAAAGGATATCGCTCACGTCATCGAGGAGACCGAACGTCAGTTCGGGCCGATCGACTTGTTCTGCTCCAATGCCGGCATCGGCGGCGGCTTCGATCCGATGTCGGAAAACGCCGGCGGCGCCTCGGATGAACCCTGGCAGCGCAGCTGGGCGATCCACGTCATGGCCCATGTCTACGCGGCGCGGCATCTCGTCCCGCGCATGAGGGCCCGCGGCGGCGGCTATTTCCTCAACACCATCTCGGCGGCGGGCCTGTTGTCGCAGGTCGGCAGCCCCGCTTATTCCACCACCAAGCACGCCGCGGTCGGTTTTGCGGAGAATCTCGCAATCTCGCACAAGGCCCACAACATCAAGGTCTCGATCCTCTGCCCGCAGGGCGTCGACACCAACATGCTGCGCTCGATCCCGAAGGGGCCGCAATCCGGCGATGGCGACCTGACGCCCGAGCAGGTGGCGAAAGACGTGCTCGCCGGCCTCGAGCAGGAGACGTTCCTGATCCTGCCGCATCCGCAGGTGCTCGGCTATATGCGTAAGAAAACCGAGAATTACGACCGCTGGATCGGCGGCATGGCCAAGATCCAGGCGAAGATGCGGGAGGAGTTCGGGAAGTGACCTAGAAGCGGCATCGCTTATAGGCACGCCCACGCCACATACTCGGTGTCGTCCCTGCGAACGCAGGGACCCATAACCACAGGAAGAAGTTTGGCGAAGGCTGGTCGTTGTCGTTGCCCCGCGGTACTGGGACCTTCACTTCCCAGATAAATCACGCGGTATGGGTCCCTGCGTTCGCAGGGACGACACCGGTGACTAGGCTGCCGCCTCGCTCTCCTCCCGATTCGCCCGCAGCGCCCGCGCGTAGAGCATCATGCCCTCGCGCACGGTGCGCTGCTCGGCCGGCGTCAACGCCGCCAGCGCGCCGCGCACCTGCTGCCGCCCGAATGCATGCAGCGCCTCCAGCGTGCGTCGCCCCTTCGCCGTCAGTGACAGCAGCTTGCTGCGTGCATCAAGCTCGTCCGGCGTCTCCCTGAGCTCGCCGCAATCGATCAGCTTGCGCACCATGCGGCTGACGCTGGATTTCTCCAGGCGCAGGAAATCACCGAGCTCGCCCGACGTCATCGGACCGCGGATGCCGATCTCCAGGATGGTGTGGACCGCCGAGGGCGGGTAGCCCGATGCCGCCACCGTCGCGTCCATGAAGCCGAGCTCGCGCACCATCAGGCGCGAAGCGGCGCGGATGTCATCGATCAGCGAAAGCTCGGCCATCTTGACTCTCGGCATATAGTTGTATCATACAACTATATGAGCCCAACGCCGCGCGCAAGCGTTTTGGAGTCGACGATGAGCGGAACTTTGCCAACCGGGATGCGGATGAGGGGCAAGGTCTGCCTCGTCACGGGCGGCGGCAGCGGCATCGGGCGCGCCACGGCGCTGAGGATGGCGGCCGAAGGCGCCGAAGCGATCTTCGTCGCCGGCCGGCGCGAAGCCGAGATCGACGCCACCGCTTCAGCGTGCCGCGAGCTCGGTGTGGAGGCTGTCCCCGTCAAGACCGATATCACGAAGGAGGACGACGTCGCGCGGCTGGTGCGCACGGCGGTCGAGCGCTGCGGAAGGCTCGACGTCGCCTTCAACAATGCCGGATTCCAGGAGCGCCGCGCGCCGCTGGAGGAGCAGGGCACGGAGATCTACGACAGCGTGTTCGATACCAATGTCCGCGCGCTGTTCCTGTGCCTGCGCCACCAACTGCCGGCGATGCTGGCGCAGGGCCGCGGCAGCATCGTCGTCAACGCCTCCGTCAGCGGCGTGCGCAATCCCAATCCCGGCTTCTCGCTCTATTCGGCCTCGAAAGCCGCCGCGATCTCGCTGACGCGCTCGGCCGCGATGGAGAACGCGCCGCGCGGCATTCGCATCAATGCCATCGCCCCCGGCCGCGTCGTCACCGACATGATGCTACGCGCCGGCGTCGGTGACGTCGCGACGGTGAGTGCAGGCCTGCCGCTGCGACGGATGGGAACTCCGGAGGAGGTGGCGGAAGCTGTGGTGTGGCTGTCGTCGGATGCATCGTCCTATGTCGTCGGCCACGTGCTCGCGGCCGACGGAGGATTTTTGGCGTCGTGATGGTCGTAGCGGGGATGAGTGCGCCTTAATGCTTCTGCCCGTACAGCACCGGCACGGCCGAATCCACGACGACCTCGACGAGGCTGCTGCCTGCATGCGTCATCCCGCGCTTTAGCGCTTCGCCCAGCTCCGCGGCCTTCGTCACGCGCACGGCGTCGCACCCCATGCCCTCCGCGAGCCGCACGAAATCGATGCCCGGCAGCTCCAGCCCGGGCACGTTGCGCACCTGCATCACCTGGCTGAACGAGCGCATCGCGCCGTAGCCGGAATTGTTGAGGACGACGACCGTCAGCGGCAGCTTGCGCTGCGCGGCGGTCCACAGCGCCTGGATCGAATACATCGCCGAGCCGTCGCCGATCAGGCAAACCGTGCGCTGCTTCGGCTTGCCGAGCGCCATGCCGACGGCAGCCGGCAGGGAGTAGCCGAGGCCGCCGCTCGACATCGTGTAGAAACTATCCTGGCCGGGCATCGGCATGAACTTCTGCATCGCCGGCCGGTGCGAGGGCACTTCCTCGACCAGCGAGGCGCCCTCGGGCATCGCTCGCGACAGCGCGTGCAGCAGGAATTCCACCGGCAGCGGATCAGCGGCCTGCGGTGCCGGCGGCAGCGTGCGGCCCTTCGGGGCCGCGCGCTTGCTCTCCGGCAGCAGGTCGAGCAGCAGGCTGAGCGCCGGCTTCACCGTCGCGATGATGCTGGTGCCGACGGGCGTCACCGCCGCCGCATCCGGATCGTCCGTGATCTGGAAGATCGTCGCCCCGCCATCGAAGATCGCGGCATGGCCTTCGACATGGAAGGTGAACACGGGCGCGCCGACGACGACGACGACATCGTGCTCGCGCAGCGCATCGGAGAGCTGTGCCGGCGATGCATGCAGGAAGCCCGCGAATTGCGGATGCCGCTCCGGAAACGAGCAGCGCGCCGAGAACGGGCTGACCCAGACGCTGGCCTTAGCCTTCTCGGCGACGCGCACCATCAGATCGACCGCGCCGGCGCGATCGATGCCGGGACCGACGACGAGAGCAGGGTGCTTTGCGGAGCCGAGCGCGGCAACCAGCGCCTTCATCGCGTCAGCCTCCGGACCGATCTCCCGGCTGACCTTGCGCGCCTCGATGGGAGCTACCGCATGCGCCCAGTCGTCGATCGGGATCGACACGAAGGTCGGGCCGCACGGCGGCTGCATCGCGGTGTAATAGGCCCGCGCGATCGCGGCCGGTACGTCCTCGGGCCGCGCGGGCTCGATGCTGTACTTGACGTAAGGCCGAGGGAATTCCGACGCGCGCTCGGCATAGAGGAACGCCTGCAGCGGGAGGATCGAGCGCGCCTGCTGGCCCGCGGTGATCACGAGCGGTGTCTGGTTGCGATGCGCGGTGTAGATATTGCCGAGCGCATTTCCGACGCCGGCCGCCGAATGCAGATTGACGAAGCCGGCATTGCGCGTCGCCTGCGCGTAGCCATCGGCCATGCCGACGGCGGAGGCCTCCTGCAGCGCCAGCACGTAGTCGATGTCGTCGGGCCAGTCGCTCAGGAACGGCAGCTCGGTCGAACCAGGGTTGCCGAACACCTTGTCGATGCCAAAGGCCCGCAGCAGGTCGAGCGTTGCCTGCTTCACGGTGACGGACTTGCTGCCGGTCTTGCCGTTCTTCGCCATGGTTTCCGTCCCCTGTTGTTGATTGACGCCGCCAATCCCACTCGTCATTGCGAGAGAAGCGAAGCAATCCAGGATCTTTCTGCGGCGGCAGTCTGGATTGCTTCGTCGCTTCGCTCCTCGCACTGACGAGGAGAGAGCGTCACCACACCGCCGTGCCCTTCATCGTCGGCTGCCCCTCCGCGTTCGCGGTCCACAACTCCATCCCCGTCTCGATCTCGTTGGCGTTGATGGAGAACTCCGTGCCCTCGAACAGCGGCTGCAGGCCGCGATAGGTAAACTTCTTCGGCGCCTTGCCGGCGCGAAGCTTGGCCGCCATTTCGATGATGAGCGCCGCCTGCAGCGGCCCGTGGAAGATCAGGCCCGGATAGCCCTCGACCTTGGTGACGTAGTCCCGGTCGTAATGGATGCGGTGGCCGTTGAAGGTCAGTGCGGAGTAGCGGAACAGCAGCACGGGATCCGACACATGGGTCTCGCGATGCTGCGCCTTCGGCGGCGGCGGGGGGGCCTTGGCGGTCGCAGGCGCGCTGCTCGTCATCTCGCGATAGACGATGTCCTGCCGCTCGCGGATCGCCGTGCCGCGCGGCGAGGAGATGCTGTGTTCGACCGAGACGAAGCACAGCGTGCCGGTCGAGCCCGATTTGACCTGCACATCGGCAATCCGCGAGGTTCGCGTCGATTCGTCGCCGACGCGCAAGGGCTGCAGGAACTCGATCTCGCCGCCGGCCCACATCCGGCGCGGCAGCGGCACCGGCGGCAGGAAGCCGCCGCGGGTCGGGTGACCGTCAGGGCCGAGCATCGACATCGGAAACACCGGTTGCGCCAGGCACCAATGCACCGTGAACGGCGCGGCGTCACCTGTCCTGGGCTCGCCGACCTCCTGGAACAGCGTCGCGCGCAGGCCCTTCACGAGCTGCGCGGTGACGATGTCGGTTGCCTCCTGGCTGCGGCCAATCCATTGCCGCAAATGATCGATGTCGAGCTTCTCGGTCATGACGCCTCGCTCTCTTACTTCTTGGACTTTGGGTTTTCGCCGATCGCGGGCACGGCACCGTAGCTGCGCGTCTCGCCGACGATGATCGGCGCTGGCGCGGGATAGCTGACGCGGCCGTTCGGCGTGTCGACCTCGATGCGGCGCAGATGCGGATGGTTGGTGAGGTCGGCCATGGTGTTGACCTCGGCAAAAGCAATGTCGGCATCCGATAACCGCTTCAAGAGCTCGTCGCGCGTCATCCTGCCGAAGGCGTCGGCGACCGTCTTGTCAGTGAAGTCGCGGTTGCGCACGCGCTCGACCATGTTGGCGACGCGCGGATCGGCGGGCAGATCCGGCTGGTCCAGCACCTTCAGGCACAGCGTCTTCCACTCCCGCTCGCTCTGGATCGAGATCAGGATGTCCTTGCCGTCCTTCGAGGTGAACACGCCGTAAGGAGCGATCGAGGGATGGCGCAGGCCCATGCGCTTGGGCGGATTGCCGGCTTCGGAATTGAGCAGCGGCACGGTGCACCAGTCCGCCATCACGTCGAACATGGAGATGCGGATGTCGGCGCCCTTACCGGTGCGTCCGCGCGCGATCAGCGCCTCCAGAATCGCCGCATGCGCGGTGGCGCCGGTTGCGACGTCGACGATCGACATGCCGACGCGCGAGGCGCCATCGGGATTGCCGGTGATCGAGGCGAGCCCGCTCTCGGCCTGGATCAGGAGATCATAGGCCTTGCGGTGCGCGTAGGGGCCTTCGTCGCCATAGCCGGTGATGGTGCACGAGATCAGCTTCGGATAGTCCCTTAGCAAGCGCTCGCGCGAGAAGCCGAGCTTGTCCATCGAGCCCGGCTTGAGGTTCTGGATCAGCACGTCGGCGCTTGCAATCAGCTTCTCCAGCTCGGCGCAGCCTTCTTTTGTTGCGAGATCGACCACGACCGACTGCTTGCCGCGGTTAAGCCAGACGAAATAGCTGCTCTGGCCCTTGGCGGCTGCGTCATAGCCGCGGGCGAAATCGCCCTCGGGCCGCTCGATCTTGATCACATCGGCGCCGGCATCGGCCAGGCGTGAGGAGCAGAACGGCGCCGCGACCGCCTGCTCGACCGCGATCACCCTGATCCCGTCAAGTGCTCCCATGGCCGCGACCTCAGTACGAGCGCGGCATGCCGAGCACGTGCTCGGCGACGTAGGACAGCACCAGGTTGGTCGAGATTGGCGCCACCTGATAGAGCCGCGTCTCGCGGAACTTGCGCTCGACGTCGTATTCCTCGGCGAAACCGAAGCCGCCATGGGTCTGGATGCAGGCATTGGCCGCTTCCCAGGACGCATCCGCCGCAAGCATCTTGGCCATGTTGGCTTCCGCGCCGCAGTCGAGGCCGGCCTCGTATTTGCGTGTGGCTTCCTTCACCATCAGCTCGGCTGCGCGCATCGAGGCGTAGGCTTTTGCGATCGGGAACTGGATGCCCTGGTTCTGGCCGATCGGCCGGCCGAACACGCTGCGCTCCTTGGCATAGTTCGTCGCCTTCGCGATGAACCACTTTGCGTCGCCGACACATTCGGCCGCGATCAGGATGCGCTCGGCATTCATGCCGGAGAGGATGTAGCGAAAACCCTTGCCTTCCTCGCCGATCAGGTTCTCCGCCGGCACCTTCATGTCGGTGAAGAACACTTCGGTGGTTGCGTGGTTCATCATGGTGCGGATCGGGCGGATCTCGAGACCGTTGTTCTTGGCCTCGCGCATGTCGACGATGAAGACCGACAGGCCGTCGGTGCGCTTCTTGACCTGTTCCTTCGGCGTGGTGCGCGCCAGCAGCACCATCAGGTCGGAATGTTCGGCGCGGCTGGTCCAGATCTTCTGGCCGTTGACGATGTAGCTGTCGTTGCCCTCCTTGCGCGCGAAGGTCTTCAGCGAGGAGGTGTCGGTGCCGCTGGTCGGCTCGGTGACGCCGAACGCCTGCAGCCGCAATTCGCCGCTCGCGATCTTCGGCAGATATTTTGCCTTCTGCTCGGCATTGCCGTGCCGCAGCACCGTGCCCATCGTGTACATCTGGGCGTGGCAGCCGCCGCCGTTGCAGCCCGCGCGCTGAATCTCTTCGAGGATCGCGGCGGCCGCCGAAAGCTTCAGGCCCGCGCCGCCATATTCCTCGGGGATCAGCACCGACAGATAGCCGGCCTCGGTCAGTGCATCCACGAACGCCTTGGGATAGGCCATCTCGCGATCGAGCTTGCGCCAATATTCGCCGGGAAACTGCGCGCACAGCTTGGCGACGGCTTCGCGAATGTCGGCATGATCTTCGATGTGGTGTTCTTGACTCATGGCGTTTCCTGTTCGTAGCGGCAGTTAAGATAACGCCGGCCAATCCCCTGGCGTTGTGAAAACAACGCCAGCCCCCTATGCTCATTTGCTATAGCGTATGAAGTAGCCTTCCAGGATTGGCAAGCGTGGATTTCCGGCAGCTCAGGACCTTCAGTTGCGTGGCGGAGCTCGGCAGCCTCTCCAAGGCGTCCGACACGCTGCGCGTGGCGCAGCCGGCGCTCTCCAGGCAGATCAAGCTCCTGGAACACGAGCTGCGCACCGAACTCTTCACCCGCAACGGCCGCGGCATGGTGCTGACCGAGGCCGGCCGGCTTCTGCTCGCGCGCACCTCCGGCATCGTGCGGCAGATCGACCAGATCCGCGACGACATCCAGTCCGCCAAGGGACCGCCGTCGGGCCAGGTCGTGCTCGGCCTGGTTCCGACCGTCAGCTGCGTGCTGTCGGCGCGCTTCGCGCGGCGCTGCGTCGAAAAGTTTCCCGGCATCTCGCTGCGCATCGTCGAGAGCTACAGCGGCCATCTCGTCGAATGGCTCCATCGCGGCGAGATGGATCTCGCCATTCTCTACGGCCGCTCGGCCGATCTGCATCTCAATGTGCAGAGCCTGGGGCGCGACAACATCGTTGCGGTCGGCCCGCGGGGCTGTGGGCTGGCGCGCAAGAAGAGCGTCGACGTCGGCTGGCTGCTGCGCCAGCGCCTGGTGCTGCCCAGTCATTCCCACGGTCTCCGTGCGCTGATCGAGCACGCGGCGGCCCAGCGCAAGATCAAGCTCAACGTCCAGTTAGAGGCGGATTCGTTCCGCGTGCTGACCAGCCTTGTCGAGGAGGGCCTCGGCTTCGCGCTGCTGCCGCCCTCGTCGGTCCACGGCGAGGTCGCGGACGGGCGGCTTGAAACCGCGCCCGTATCCAGGCCGATGACGCGCGAGCTCATCTTTGCCTCTCCGATCGATCGCCCGGCCTCGACGGCCTCGCTCGCCATCACCGCCCTCCTGCGCGAGGAAGTCGCCGCCTGCCGCAAGGAAGGCGTGTGGGACATCAAATTGAGTTAGATGGCGTGTGGTAGAACAGTCAGACGCCGTCTTGCCTTCGCATCTGGCGCGACCTGTCATGCCGGAATTTTATAGCCGGGCCAAGGGTACTGCGAATGAGACTCGCATCTGCCCGGAACTCGTCATTGCGAGCGCAGCGAAGCAATCCAGGAATCCCTCCGCGGTGACGGCCTGGATTGCTTCGTCGCAAGAGCTCCTCGCAATGACGGAGGAGAGAGCTTAGGCCGCTATCCGCACCGGCAGCGACTCATACCCCTTGATGAAGCTCGAATAGATCCGCTTGGGCTCGCCGACCACCTCGATCCGGTCGAACCGCTTCAGCATCTCCTCCCAGACGATGCGCAGCTGCAGCTCGGCGAGGCGCATGCCGACGCAGCGGTGGATGCCGAAGCCGAAGGAGAGGTGGGTGCGCGGCCGCGGGCGGTCGATGATGAATTCGTTCGGCTTCTCGAACATCTCCTCGTCGCGATTGCCGGAGACGTACCACATCACGACGCGGTCGCCCTTCTTGATGTGCTTGCCGCCGATTTCGGTGTCCTGCAATGCGGTGCGCCGCATATGGGCCAGCGGCGTCTGCCAGCGGATCACCTCCGGCACCATGGAATCGATCAGCGCCGGATTGGCGCGGAGCTTGTCGTATTGCTCGGGGTTCTCGTTCAGCGCCAGCACCGAGCCGGTCATGGTGTTGCGCGTGGTGTCGTTGCCGCCGACGATGAGCAGGATGATGTTGCCCATGAGGTTGTCGGGGTCCATGTGGCGCGTGGCCTCATTGTGCGCCATCAGCGACAACAGGTCGTTGCGCGGCGCGGAGTTGACGCGCTCGTTCCACAGCTTCGACATGTAGGCGTAGCATTCGTCCATCTCGCGGCGGCGCTCCTCGGCCGATGCGACGATGCCGCTCTTGGGCAGCGCGGTCGAGACGTCGGACCAGCGCGTCAGCTTGCGCCGCTCTTCCCACGGGAAGTCGAACAGCGTCGCCAGCATCTGCGTCGTCAGCTCGATCGAGACGCGCTCGACGAAGTTGAAGGTCTCGTTGCGCGGCAGATTGTCGAGCACGGTCTGCGAGCGCTGGCGGATCAGCTTTGCCAGCTCGTCCAGATGCTGAGGGGTGAACATCGGCGACACCGTCTTGCGCTGCGCCGAATGCCGGGGCTGGTCCATCGCGATGAAGCTTGGATAGTCGTAGCCTTCCGGCACGTCGCGGATCGAGATGCCGCCGAGCTTCGAATCCGAAGAGAAGATGCCGTGATTGGTGTCGACATGCATGATGTCGTCGTACTTCACCACCGACCAGTAGGGCTCGATCGGCGCGTTGGTGCAGTAGTGCACCGGCTCTTCCTTGCGCAGCCGCTCGAACCACGGCCACAGCGTGTCGTCCTGGAACAGCCTCGGGGCGCCAGGGTGGAATTGCGAAAGCGGCGTCGCATAGGCCTCCTCGCGCGCCTTCCGCATGCGTTCGGCCTTGTCGGACTTGACCGGGGTCTGGATGTTCATCGTGGCGTGCTCCAGTGCTTCTGCTTAACCTCTCCCGCTTGCGGGAGAGGTCGGCGCGTAGCGCCGGGAGAGGGTTTTCTCCTCTTGGGGATTATCCCATTGTGGAGATACCCTCTCCCCAACCCTCTCCCGGAAGCGGGAGAGGGGGCGCACCTTCCTTGTAGGCGACCTCGAACCCATCTTACTGCAACTTACGCCGCAATCTTCACCGGCAACGTCTCGAGACCCTTCACGAAGCTCGAATAGACCCGCCTGGGCTCGCCGACCACATCAATATGGTCGAAACGCTTGAGAATTTCTTCCCAAATAATCTTGAGCTGGAGTTCGGCAAGCCGCAAGCCCACGCAGCGGTGGATGCCGAAGCCGAAGGAGAGATGCGTGCGTGGGCGGGCGCGGTCGATGATGAAATCGTAGGGCTTTTCGATCGCCTCCTCGTCGCGGTTGCCCGAGACGTACCACATCACGACCTTGTCACCCTTCTTGATCTGCTTGCCGCGGAATTCGAAGTCGGAGAGCGCCGTGCGCCGCATATGCGCGAGCGGCGTCTGCCAGCGGATGACCTCGGGCACGAAGCTGTCGAGCAGATCAGGGTTTTCGCGCAGCTTGCGGTACTGCTCCGGATGCTGGCTCAGCGCGAGAAGCGAGCCGGACATGGTGTTGCGGGTGGTGTCATTGCCGCCGACGATCAAAAGGATGAGATTGCCGAGGAAGTTCCTGGCGTCCATGTCGCGCGTGGCGGCACCATGCGCCATCATCGACAAGAGATCGCTCTTCGGCGGCTGCTCGATGCGCTCCTTCCAGAGGCGCGAGAAATAGGCCGCGCATTCCGTCAGCTCGGCCATGCGCTCGTCCTCGGTCGCGACGAGGCCATCGGGGCCGGGAATGGTGGTGGCGATGTCCGACCAGCGCGTCAGCTTGCGGCGATCCTCCCAGGGGAAGTCGAACAGGACCGCGAGCATCTGTGTCGTCAGCTCGATCGAGACGCTGTCGACCCAATCGAACACCTCGCCGCGCGGCAGGTTGTCCAGGCACTCGGCCGAGCGCTTGCGGATGTTGATCGCGAGATTGTCTAGGTGCGTCGGCGTGAACATCGGCGCCACGGTCTTGCGCTGGGCCGCGTGGCGCGGCGGGTCCATCGAGATGAAGCTCTCGCGGCGCAAATCCGGATCGATGTCGCGGATGGTGATGCCGCCGAGCGCGGAGGCCGAGGAGAATACCGCATGGTTGGTCTCGATCTCCATGATGTCGTTGTAGCGCGTCACCGACCAGTACGGCCCGAACATCGAGTCCTTGCAGTAATGCACGGGATCTTCCCGGCGCAGCCGGTCGAAATAGGGCCAGAACGTATCCGTCCTGAACAGTTCAGGATCGCCCGGATCGAATTGCTCCAGCGGCAGCGACGTGGCGCGCGCGCGAAGTGCGTCGAGCTTGGCCGCGCTCTCGATGGTCCCATGCATGACCGTTCTCCCTGACCTGAACCGCGCGTTCTCGTTGAATTCTGCGCTGCGGTATTTGATTTGCAATTACAGCCGGTTGTCTGCGTCGGAGCAAGGGAGAGTTTTGCCACATCCAACCTTCACGAGAGCGTCGGACGGTGCTCATGCTGCCGCGCAAGCGTGACCTCCCGCACGCCGATCAGTCGGAATCGTGCAAGAAACCGACTGGAATCGAGCTAATCGAACCCGGCCATCTTGGGGATCGACTAACCTCTGATCTATAGTTTGACCGGAACAGATCCGCATCTCGAGGTTGCCGCCGTGAATAACATGCAGTGGGTCCCCATTGGCTCCGAACCTTTACCCCCGCCGCTGCCGCCCACGCAGGTCGAATTCACCGGCAACCGTTCCGAGTTCCGTAAATTGGTCACCAAGGGTGCCATGTTGGAGCTCGTCACCTTCGGTTTCTACCGGTTCTGGCTCGTCACCGACATCCGCCGCCATCTGTGGACGCACACCGCGGTCGACGGCGATGCGGCCGAATACACCGGACGGGCGAAGGAGCTCCTGATCGGCTTCCTGGTCGCGCTCGCGATCTTGGTGCCGATCTATCTCGCCTACTTTCTGATCGGCATCGAGTTCGAGCGCTGGCAGGGCTTCGCCTCATTGCCACTGTTTATCGGCTTCTACGCCTTCGGCCAATTCGCGATTTTTCGTGCGCGGCGCTACCGACTGACGCGCACGATCTGGCGCGGCGTGCGGTTCTGGATGGACGGTTCGGGCTGGGCCTATGCGCTCCGTGCCATGCTGTGGGGCTTGCTTGTGGTCCTGACGCTCGGCCTGGCGCTGCCGTGGCGCGCAGCTGCGCTCGAGCGCTACAAGATGCAGCACACCCATTATGGCGAGCTCTCCGGCGACTTCGAAGGCGACGGCTGGACCTTCTTCAAGCGCGGCTGGTGGCTGTGGCTGCTCAGCCCGGTCGCGCTCGTGATCTTTCCGCTCGTACCGTTCCTCTACGCCGAGTTCAGGGCGCGCGAATGGCGCTGGTGGCTCGACGGCATCCGCATCGGCGGCGTTAGCCTGTCCTCGAACCTGCCTCATGACGCCTTCTATGGCCTGTACTGGAAGGTGATCGGCTGGTGGACGCTGCTCTCGGCCGTTTTCGGTGCCTATATGATCGGCGGTACCTTGCTCGTCGTGCAGCTCACCGGCGTGCCAGTCGATCGGGTATTCGAGCCTGACGATGGCGCGAAGAGTATCCCGGTGGTGGCAATGATGGTCATCGGCTATTTCGCCGTCGCGCTTGCCGTCAACATCGTCATGCGCGTCTATCTTCAGCGCGATCTCTGGGCCAAGGTGCTGGAGACCGTCGAGGTGCACGATATCGCGGCCGCGGCGGATGTGCGTGGCAGCGGTCAGCTTGCCAGCGCGCTCGGCGAAGGCTTTGCCGACGGACTCGACGTTGCGGGATTTTGAGCTGTGAGTGACGTGTTTGCCGAGGCGCCGGCGCAGTCCGCCAAGCCGACCGTCTTCTTCGACGGCGTGTCCAGCCGCAAGCGGCAGGTTACGTTGACGCTCGGCGATGCGCTCGAGATATGCGAAGAGGGTGGGACGCCCGTTCGCTGGGCCTATGCCGAGATTCGCCGTGCCGACAGTCCCCCCGGGATCCTGCGCCTGGCCGCGATGTCCGCACCGCCGCTGGCGCGGCTCGAGATCCGTGACGGAGTGCTGGCGGCAGATGTGACCGCGCGCTGCATGCATCTCGACGAGCACCGGACCACGCGCCGCGGTGTCGCAAAGATTGTCGGCTGGTCGGTGGCTGCCGCCGTCTCCATCGTCTGCGTCGTCCTGTTTGGTGTGCCGCTCGCCGCCGATCGTCTCGCACCGCTGGTGCCGAAGCCGGTCGAGCGCCGCATCGGCGATGCCGCCGAAGTGCAGATGAAAACGATCTTCGGCCGCAGCGTCTGCGAAGACCCCGCGGGCAAGGCCGCCTTCACGAAGCTCGTCAACCGCTTGCGCGATGCCGCCGGCCTCGACGACACCATGACGGCGGGCGTGCTGCCGACCTCGGTGCCGAATGCCTTCGCGCTGCCCGGCGGCAAGGTGTTCGTGCTGAAGGGCCTGTTCGACAAGGCCGAAAGCCCCGACGAACTCGCAGGCATTCTCGCCCACGAGCTCGGCCATCTCAAGCATCACGACAACATGCGCGGCCTGATCTACAACGGCGGCACCTCGTTCCTGATCGGCCTGTTGTTTGGCGACGTCACCGGCTCCTCGGCCGTGATCTTCGCCTCGCGCAGCCTGGTCGAGGCGTCCTATTCGCGCGAGGCCGAGACCGGCGCCGACACCTTCGCTATCGAGATCATGCACAAGCTCGGCCGCTCGCCAAAACCCGCGGCTGAGCTGATGTTTCGTATCACCGGCAAGGAGGGGGGCTCCGGTCTTGCCACGATCTTTGCCAGCCACCCGCTGACCGAGGACCGCCTCGCGCGCATGACGAAAGAGGATCGTCCCCCCAGCGGCCCGCCGCTGCTGACCGACAAGGAGTGGCAGGCACTGAAGGGCATTTGCGGCAGCGGGAAGATGTGAGCGGAAAGGAACAATCGCACCAGACCGGCATATCCTCTCTGAGAACGACAGGATGTACCGCATGTCTTACAGTCGCTTCGCCGTGATGATCGCGGCCTCCACGCTGATCATGTTTGGGCTGATGTATCTCAACACGTTCGCCCTGGAGCACGTCTGGTACAGCCAGACCCGGACCTGGATGGCGCTGCTGATGGGCGCCGTCATGGCCGTCGTGATGCTGGCTTTCATGTGGGGCATGTACAGGAACCGTGCAGCGAACATCGCGATTTTGGCCGCCAGCGCCGTGGTGTTTGCCGTTTCGTTATGGCTCGTTCGCAGCCAGCAGACGGTGACCGACGTCGCCTATATGAAGGCGATGATTCCGCATCATTCGATCGCGGTGCTCACGAGCGAGCGCGCGCACATCAGGGATCCCCGCGTTCGCAAGCTGGCTGATGACATCATCGCGGCACAGGTGCGGGAGATCGGCGAGATGAAGCGGTTGATCGCCGAGCTGAAGGAGAAACCGGTGGCGGCAGATGCAAAGGACCTGCCGCCAAGGCCGCCCACCTGACGGCTACTTCGCCGGCGTGGCCGGCGCGTTCGAGCCCGTGGTGACGCTCGGCGCGTTGTTCGGACTGGTCGACGTCGCCTGTGGCCCCACCTCGCGCCCATTGTAGAAGAAGACGGCCGCGACCACGGCGATCACGAAGATCGCACCGATCGCCCAGCCGACCGGGCTGTTGCGGCGTGCTCTGTCGGCCCTGCGGTCGTCATTCTGATAGGTCATCGTGCTCTCCATCGCAAAGCAGGAGAACATCGCGCGATGCAAGCTGTTCCTAAAGTGGTGCGGGGTGGACGCGCAGCATTACCTCGTCCCGTAGGCGCGGTCGCCGGCATCGCCAAGTCCCGGCAGGATGAACCCGTTCTCGTCGAGACCTTCGTCCACCGCCGCCGTCCAGATCGGCACGTCCGGATGCAGACCGCGCAGCCGTTCGAGGCCTTCCGGCGCGCCGATCAGGCAGGCGAGGCGGATGTCCCTGGCGCCGCGCTCCTTCAGCCGGTCGATGGCGGCGACGGCGGTGTTGGCGGTGGCGACCACCGGCGTCACCACGATCGCCAGACGCTCGCTGAGATCGGACGGCGATTTGAAGAAGTACTCCACAGCGGCAAAGCTGTGCGGCTCACGGTAGAGCCCGATATGCGCGACGCGCGCGGTCGGCACCAGGTCCATCATGCCGTCGACGAAGGTGGTGCCGGCGCGCAGCATCGGTACGAACACGAGTTTCTTGCCGGCGATCTTGGCCGAGTGCATCGTCGCCAGCGGCGTCTCGATGACGGTGTCAGCGAGCGGCAGGTCGCGCGTCACCTCATAGCACAGGAGCATGCCGATCTCCTTGATCAGTTCGCGGAACGACTTGGTCGAGATGGACTTGTCCCGCACCAGCGTCAGCTTGTGCTGCACCAGGGGATGATCGACGATCGTGACGCCTTCCATGGGATGCTCCTGAAATTCATCGAGCTGTCATTGCGAGCGTAGCGAAGCAATCCAGAGTCTCACCGCGGAAGGATTCTGGATTGCTTCGCTGCGCTCGCAATGACGCGGGTGGTCGCAAATCTTCGTCCATGCTCTAAAACACCGTGCCGTCGCTGATCACCTTGAGCGGCGGTGAACCATCCGGACGGCACGAAAAGGCAATTGTGCGGCCCGCCGCCCAGGTGCCGCCTTCGAGGATGCTCGCAAGCGGCAAGGTTTCAGGCGTACGGCCAAGCTTTGCGCGAATGCGCTCCGCCAGCCTGTCGAGCAATGCAACCGTCAGCGCACGCCACTCCACGACGAGCAGCGAATCCACCGCATGCGCACGCGCGGCATCGGTGGGATCGCGCAGGCGCAGCACCTCATGGTCGACGAACAGGCCGCCATTGCGATATTCGGCAAGCCCCGTGAGGCCGTCGATATCGGTGACGTCAAAGCCGGCGCGCTGCAGCGGCTCGATCAGCGAATAGCTCAGCCATTGCGACAGCTTGTGCAAGGGCACGAGCCCCGCGGTAGCGCCATCCGTCTTGATCGCGGGATGGCGCCAGCAATCGCCGAGCGGGACGCCCGCGAGCTCGAGTCGCGAGGGCCAGATCGGTCCGAGCTGGTTCAGCACCGCGGACAGGATCGCGGGCGCGGCGATGGTGGTGCCGAAAGCCTGCGCCGCGATGTGATCGAACAGGCCTCCCGGGCGCGGCGTGTCGTGGAGGCCGAACACCTCCGCACGCTCTGTCGCCAGCTTGCCGAGACGCTGCAGCAGATCGGTGCGCCCCTCGAGGCCGAGCAGCGGATTGGCATCGCTCGCCTGAAAGGCGGAGGTGAGTGCGGGGAGCGGCAGTTTGGCGAGCACATCCGCATCGGCCCTGAATGGCGCACGCGCATCGCGCGCGAGGAGACCGCTCGCGAACATGTCGAGGCTGGCGATCGCAAGCCCCTCGGAGCGGCCGATCGCTTCGCCCGTCGCGGCGTCGCGGTATCGCCACGCAGCGCCTGCGCCGGCATCGAGCAGCACGCTGACGATCGCAAGATCGAACTCCGCGCGCGCCCGCGCGGCGCGATCCGGCCAGGACGCAGCGTCTGCAAGCCGCGCCCAACGGTCGACGCCGCCAAGCACGAAGTGCCTCCACCGCGCGTGGAAGGGGACATCCAGCGTCGGATAGGCTTGTCGCGTCACCGCAAGCACCGCCTCCGCGACGCCATCCATGCGGTCGAGATCGATCGTGAAGTGCGAGAGCCCGCCGGCGAGGCCGATCTCGAGCATCTGCCCCGCCCGCGCGCGGACCGCGCTTGCGGTGAGCAGCGAGCGTGCCTCTCGTTCCAAAGAGTCCGACATCACGCGATCAGTATTTTTCCAGCGAGCGTCCGACCACGCCGTTCACGTCCTGCTCCGGCGCGATGTCGGTCGAGTAATAGCCGGCGGCCTTCTTCGCGGCGATCTCGACATAGGCGTCGGCCGGAATCAGCTCCGGCGGGATCGGCACGCGCTCGACGATGTCGATGCCCTGCGAGGTCAGCGCGTCGTGTTTCATGTCGCTCATCGAGAGGAAGCGGTCGATGCGCTTGAGGCCGAGCCAATGAATCGTATCCGGCATCAATTGCTGGAAGCGCGCATCCTGCACGCCGGCGACGCATTCGGTGCGCTCGAAATAGGCCGCGGCTGCGTCGCCGTCCTCCTGGCGCTTGCGCGCGTTGTAGACCAGGAATTTCGTGACCTCGCCGAGTGCGCGGCCCTCCTTGCGGTTGTAGACGACGAGGCCGAGCCCGCCCTCCTGCGCACCGCGCGCGGATTCCTCGATGCCGTGGATCAGGTAGGGACGGCAGGTGCAGATGTCGGAGCCGAACACGTCGGAGCCGTTGCACTCGTCATGCACGCGGCAGGTGATCCTGGTGCGATGGTCAGGCAGCTTGGTGACGTCGCCGAACAGATAAACCGTGGTGCCGCCGATCGGCGGCAGGAACACTTTCATGTCCGGCCGCGTCACCAGCTCCGGGAACATGCCGGCAGTCTGCTCGAACAGTGTGCGCCGCAGCTCGGTCTCGCCGGTGCCGAAGCGCGCGGCAAGCCCGGGCAGGTGCCACACCGGATCGATCGCGATCTTCACCACGGATACGCTGCCATTGGCATGCACGACCTCGCCGTCGGCGCGCAGCCGCTTTGCGGCCAGCGCCTCGCGGATCTCCGGCAGGTCGAGCCGCGCCCGCGTCACCGCGATGCTCGGGCGGATATCGGCGCCTTCGGCGATCTCCTGGCGGAAGTTCTCGGCGACGAGATGCCCCCAGGGATCGAGCGCCACGATTTTTGTGGGATCGCTCCATTGCTCGAACGGCCCAATGGTCGCGGCGGGAAACGTGTTGGTGAGATCGGGACGCCGTATGGGATCGAGCGCGCCGGCGGAGACGGCGAGCGCGCGGTACATCGCATAGGATCCGCCATGACTGCCGATCACGTTGCGGTCTCCGGCGCGCGACACCGTGCCGACGATCGGCCCACGGGCGCGCGCATCGGTGGCGCCCCAATGGATCGGAAAGGCGGCCTTCCTGCCCGGCTCCGGATGGGAGGTCAGGCGGATGTGGTCGGTACGGTTGGCGCGGCTCATGTCCAGGCTCCCAAAAAGCCAACGGCCCGCCGCTGGGACGGGCCTGGCTCGCTTGCGCTGCCTGACAGGAACAGCGGCGACGCAAGCTCAATCCAACATATTGTAGCGGCCGGCGACGACAGACAAGTTAATCGTGCCGGGCGGCAGGGCCATTTGCGACCAAATTCCTGTCATCAACGGCCCTGCAAAGTTCGCCTTCAGCGCCGGGCGCACGCGCTGGCCAAAGCGCGCAGCTCTGCCGGCGGCATCTGCTTAAGGAATTGAAGTATTTATACTTTTCATGTTTTCAAGGGGTTGTTTATCCTTTCGCTCGGCCAGCGTCGAATCCCGGACTAAACGTGTCATTCGTCCAATCGCAGATCGTCCTTGTCTTGGAGACCCCAATGCCCGCCGCCAGCTACATCGACCCTCGCAACGGAAAACTCTATCCGCTGGACCAGCCGCGCTGGTGCTCGGACGAGCGTACGCCGCTGCTGGTGACGCCCGGTGCCGGCATCTCCCGCGAGGACATCGATGGCCGGACGCGGTCGCTGTGGCGCTACCGGGCGGCATTGCCGGTCGAGATCGCCGATCCGATCTCGCTTGGCGAGGGCTGCACGCCGCTGATCCAGCAAGGTTGGGGTGACCTGCGGCCCTTCTTCAAGCTCGAATGGTTCAATCCGACCGGCAGCTTCAAGGACCGCGGCTCTTCGGTGATGCTCTCCTTCCTGCGGCAGATCGGTGTCGATGCCATTCTGGAGGACTCGTCGGGCAATGGCGGCTCGTCGATGGCAGGGCTTGGCGCCGCCGGCGGCATGCGCGTGAAGATCCTCGCGCCCGCGTCCACCTCGCCGGCCAAGATCGCGCAGGTCCGCGCCTACGGCGCGACGGTGCAACTCGTCGAAGGCCCGCGCGAGGAGTCGGAAGCCGAAGCCATTCGCCAGTCGAGCCAGACCTTCTATGCCAGCCACAATTGGCAGCCGTTCTTCCTCGAAGGCACCAAATCGCTCGCCTACGAGATCTGGGAAGACCTCGGCTTCCGCGCACCCGACAACGTCATCGTTCCTGTCGGCGCCGGCAGCAGCCTCTTGGGGTGCGCCTTCGGCTTCCGCGAGTTGTTGAAGGCCGGGCAGATATCGAAACTGCCGCGCCTGTTCGCGGCGCAGCCGCTGAATTGCTCGCCGATCGATGCGAGCTTCAAGGCCGGTGTCGATACGCCCGTCGCGCGCGAGGTGCACAAGACCATCGCCGAAGGCACCGCCATCAAGAGCCCGCTGCGCCTGCGCGAGATCATCGCAGCTCTGCGCGAGAGCGGCGGCAGCACGATTGCCCTCAGCGAGGACGAAATCGTCGCCGCCTTGCGCCGTCTCGCCCGCCAGGGCCTGTTCGCCGAGCCGACCAGCGCCAGCGCGGCGGCCGCGCTGGACAAGCTCGCAGCCACTGGTGCGATCAAGCCGACCGAGACTACGGTGGCGGTCCTCACCGGCACCGGGCTGAAGGCCGCGACCACTGTGGCTGATCTGGTGCAATAGGTCGGAGCGGGGCGCCGTTCTTACCCTCCAGAGGAGGGTAAGTACGACCTCACTCCCTCAGGTCATTCACCCGCTTCACCCACGCGCGCACATCCGCGAGCACGGCGGGCAGGACCGCCTTGACCTCAGCCACCGTCATGCCGGCCTTGATGCGGGGATCGTACAGCAGATTGAGAATGTACTGGTCGTAGACGTCGAAATAGCCCATCGAGACGTTGTCGTTGAACATGGTCCACGGCACGCTCGTGGTATCGTTGATGGGCCCGAGCGATTGCAGGAGCTCCTCATAGGCGCAGTCGAGAAAGACGAAATCGCCGTTGTCCACGGTGAGGATGACGTCGGAATGCTCGATCTCGAAATTGTCGTTCTTGCGGAAGCCGGACAGGCATTGCGGGTCGAGCGAGGTGCGGATCTCGCGCGCCTTCTCCGCGCCGTAGAAGCTCGTGATGGTGCGGAAGAGATCGCGGTCGCGCACCAGCTTCACCCGGACGTTCGCCGCTTCGTTGGTGTCGATCATGGCGATGTCGAGATGCTGCACGCGCCTGCCGATGTCGGCCACGACCTTTGCGAGCTGCGTCTTGCGGTCGGCGCGCTCGCTCTCGGCGAACACGCGCACCGGCCCGTCGAACTTGCGGATGCGGTCGACGCGGCCGGCGAGATGATATTCGGCGCCGAATGCCGTCTTCAGGAAGCCTTCGACGATCTCGCCGTCGGTGAAGCTCTTCTTCTCGGCGCGCTGACGCGAGGAGATCGCGGCCAGTTCGCCCGCGGCAGCCATTGGGGCGGTGTCAGGCACCAATGTGAGCGCGGCGAGCGCCAGCAGGGCGATGCGAAGGGCGGGCGAGGACGGAGTGAATGCGCTCATATTTGCCCGACGCTGCCGTATTCACGCCGCGCGCACAAGTCCACAAATCTACGCGCCTTGCCGGTTCCCGCTGCGGCTGTTCGGCTAGTTGTTCAGCACCACCACGGTGGTGCCGACGGCGACACGGCTGTAGAGGTCGGTGACATCGTCATTGGTCATGCGGAAGCAGCCGGAGGACACGGCCTGTCCGATCGTCTCCGGCTCGTTGGAGCCGTGGATGCGGTACAGCGTCGAGCCCAGATACATCGCGCGGGCGCCGAGCGGATTGTCGACGCCGCCCTTCATGTGGCGCGGCAGGTCGGGCCGCCGGGCCAGCATCTGCGACGGCGGCGTCCAGTCCGGCCATTCCCTCTTGGCGGTGATCTTGTGCACCCCGCCCCAGCGGAAGCCGTCGCGGCCGACGCCGATGCCGTAGCGCAGGGCCTGGCCGTTGGGGAGAACCAGGTAGAGCCGGCGCTCGCTGGTGTTCACCACGACCGTGCCGGGGGCGTAGTTGCCGTTGTACATGACGGTGGTGCGGGGAACGGGATTTGCGCCGGAACGGAAGAAGTTCGGGCCGCCACCCATGATGTCGCGCGTGTCGAACTCTTCGGCGAACGCGCTAGCCGCCGTGGCCGACAGCAGTGCGATGGCGGCAATCGGCGCGGCAAAAAACCGGATCATTGTCTCCCCCGGAAAGCAATCGATTCAATGAATGCCACAGGCCATATTTGCAGGCATTCCGCAAGCCACGGGCTCGTGAGGGATGCCATGCTCGACGATCGACGTTACCAAATCGGCAACCACAATTTGCCGAGATCCATTAGCCAAACCGGCGCATCGTCGCGCGGGGCAGGGCGGCGATGGCGGCTATTGCTTTGACGGGACGCGCGAACAATGATTGATCGGACGGATATCTGGATATGGCCGGCTACGGGAGCTTTGGAATGAACGGTGCGGAAAGCCTGGTGCGGACGATGGTCAAGGGTGGGGTGGACGTCTGCTTCACCAACCCCGGCACTTCCGAAATGCATTTTGTCGCAGCGCTCGACCGCGTGCCGGGCATGCGCTGCGTGCTCGGCCTGTTCGAAGGCGTGGTGACGGGCGCCGCCGACGGCTATTTCCGCATGAAGGGCACGCCGGCTTCGACCCTGCTGCATCTCGGCCCCGGCCTCGCCAACGGTCTTGCCAATCTGCACAATGCCAAGAAGGCGAATTCCGGCATCGTCAACATCGTCGGCCAGCACGCGGTCTACCACATCGGCTACAACGCGCCGCTGACCTCCGACATCGAGGGCCTGGCCCGGCCGATGTCGTCCTGGGTCCGCACCTCGCCGGATGCCCAATCGGTCGCCGCTGACGGTGCCGCTGCCATTGCGGCCGCCAAGAGCGCACCGCCCCAGATCGCGACCCTGATCCTGCCCGCCGACACCGCCTGGAACGAAGCCGACGGCATCGCCGAGGTTCCGGCCGAGCAGCAGCGCGCGAGCTATTCGCCGCAGGCGGTCGAGCAGGCCGCCAGGATACTGCACGGCGACGGCGAGGGCACGCTGCTCCTGATGACCGGCAGCGCGCTGAGCGAGCAGGGCCTCGCGCTTGCCGAGCGCATTGCCGGCAAGACCGGCTGCACGGTGATGGGCCCGACCTTCCGTCCGAAGATGGCACGCGGCCGCGGCCGTTTCTCGATCGACCGCATCCACTATGTGATCGATCAGGCCCTGCCCATGCTGGCGAAGTTCCGTCACATCGTGCTGGTCGAATCCGACGATCCCGTGGCCTTCTTCGCCTATCCGAACAAGCCGAGCATGCTCAAGCCGCAGGGCTGCGAGGTCCATCGCATGACCTCCTGGGGCGAGAACTCGGTCGCGGCGCTGGAGGGGCTCGCCGGCGCGGTGAAGGCCAGTGCCAGGGACGTCAAGCCGCAGGCTCTGGCCGAACTGGTCCAGCCGACCGGCGCGCTCACCTTCGCCTCGATCGCGCAGGCGATCGCCTGTGCGATCCCCGAGAACGCGATCATGGTCGACGAATCCCTGACCACCGGCCGCGGCTTCTTCCCGCCGACGGCGGCGGCCGCCCCGCACGACTGGCTCCAGAACATGGGCGGCTCGATCGGCTTCTCCACGCCGCTGTCGATCGGTGCTGCGATCGCCTGCCCGGATCGCAAGGTGATCACCATGGTCGGCGACGGCAGCGCGATGTACACCATCCAGTCGCTGTGGACGCAGGCGCGCGAGAACCTCGACATCGTCACCATCGTGTTCGCCAACCGCATCTACCAGATCCTGCGCGGCGAGTTCGACAATGTCGGCGCGGGCGAGCCCGGCCAGCGCGCCAACGACATGCTCAGGCTCGACCGTCCGACGCTCGATTTCGTCGCGCTCGCTAAGGGCATGGGCGTGCCGGGCCGCGCCGTCACCAATGCCGACGAGTTCAACAAGGCGCTGGCCGAGGCGGTCGCCGAGCCCGGGCCGCGACTGATCGAAGTCCAGATGTAGGAGCGTTGGTTGGCCAGGCTCTCTCTCCATGTCGTCCCGGCGTTCGCCGGGACCCATAACCCCAGGGAGAGGTTTGGCGAAGACTCGGGGTCCGGTACGCGCACCGCGCGTACTCGATAGACCTCGCGGTATGGGTCCCGACACCGAGAATGTGGCGTGCACGCGAGTTGGTCGGGAGGCATGATGCAGGCCGAGCTGAACAAGGTGATCGCGGCGCTCCAGGACTTCTACGCCCACGAGGGTTTCCTGTTCGAGAAGGACATCGGCGAGCGGGCGGTCACGCACCGCTTCGCCGTGCATCTGGAAAAGCAGTTTTCGGGCTGGTCGGTCGATTGCAACTACGACCGGCTCGGCGAGCGCACGCTGCACCTGCCGCACGGCACCATCATCTCGACCGACGATCATCTCGGCAAGTCGATCTACCCCGATGTCGTCGTGCATCAGCGCGAGATCCCGAACAACCTGCTCGCGGTCGAGATCCGCAAGGCCAGCAATCATACGCCGCTGGAGCATGACGAGCACAAGCTGCGGGCGCTCACCGATCCGAATGTCTGGTTCGCCTACACGATCGGCGTGCTGCTGGTGCTGGATAGAACCGGAGTCATGTTGTCGGACGTCTATTTCGGCGGCGAGCCCGACCGGGCAATGGCGGTGTGGTTCGCCAAGCGGCTGAATGACGCCGGCCTTGCCGGGACCTCGTGAGGGCGCCGGCGAGCGGAACGCAGCCGCGAGGTCCCTGTTGGGTTCGGGCCCGAATCTCCTCGCTCAGAACTTGAAGCTGCTCTGGACGAAGGTGCCGTATCGGTCGACCTGATAAGTCTGCGCCTGCCCCGCTGCTCCGCTCGCAGGCTCGGTGAAGTCGTTGATTCCGGTGTGCCAGAATCGGGCGCCGATTCCGACATTCGCGTTGGGCGTGACAGCGTAGGACATGACCGTCTCGAGCTGGAAGCCATGGCCGTAGCCACGCGAGGGCTCGGTGCCGAAGGTGAAGTAGTGCGTGTCGAAAGCTCTCACGTCGGAATAGGTGTAGGCGGCATCGACGGTCAGCTTGAGCGCCGGCGTAAACCAGAGATCGGCAACGGCGCCGGCGCGTACGGTGTGCAGGATGTCTCGCTCGGTGATGACCCTGACGTTGCCGGCGAGGACGCCGGCACCTTCGCAGATCTGACCGCCAGACACGGTCTGTCGGCAACCCCATGCATCGGCCAGTTCGCCGCGGTAATGGTAGCCGACAAAGGCACCCAGACGAAGGCGCGGCTCCGCATTGACCGGGTGGGACTCGTAAAAGGAGTAGCCGATATCGAGATTGGCGTAGCCCAGAAAACCGCGGGTCTGGCTCTCCGTCTTTGTGTACGGCCCGTTGAAGAACGGAGGAAAATCCTCGTCGTTCATGGTGCCGTCGGTGATGCCTCCAAATCCCCCGTAGCCCTTCACGAAGAACTTCATGGGGCTGTCGACCCGGAAGAAAACCTCCCCCGAATGCGTGCTCATGTTGTGATAGTCGAGCCGTGAGATGACCGGTGAAGATCGCGAGCCGCTGGTGTGCAAGTCGTAGGCGGTGCGGCCGATACTGTACCAGTACCGCGCACCGACCTCGACCTGCCAGAGATTGAGCGGCTCGGGAGCCCTGACAGCCTTGATCGGCAGATCGGCGGCGATTGCCGGAGTGACGAGCATGAAGAGGCCGGATGCGATGAATGCTGCCTTGTGCACGACGTGCTCAGCCTGCTTGTCCGGATATCCTGCGAATCGGAGTGAAACCTTGCGGCGGATTGTGGTGATTTGCTGCGACGGGAGCAATCCGCCACCTCGCCCGCGCAGCGGATTTAGGACGGTTGTGATAACTTGGCACCACACGCGAGAGCCCGGCGCCGATGTCGCTGCGCGCGCGACGGTCGAGAGGTTGATCGCAGCCCACCGCGCGGCGTGCGCTATCACGCACGCCGCCATGTCTTCAGCCGCCGCCCTTCAGTAATGATACGGCTGCGAGTAGGCGTAGCGCGGGTTGATGCCGCAATAGGCCGACGTGCCGGAGGCCGTGGCGGCACATTGCTGGTAGCTGGCGAACTGGCAGTTGCCGGGGTAACCCCAGTGGCGGCCTTGCAGGCAATATCTGTCGTTTGCGGCCTGGGCCGGTGCCGTCGACAATGACGCGGCGATCAAGGTCGCGAACGATGCAAGCGTGAGGATGGTGCGACGCATTTCAATTTTCCTTTCAAGCATGGGGAAGGAACGGCCGTGCCTTGGCGTTCCCGCTGGACTGTCTGATACACGGTCATGCCTATATTGGTGTCCGCGACGCCGGATGCGTTCGAGGTGAGATACATCCTGACGCAGCCGGTGCCGGGCAATGTGATCTCCACCACAGTTCGCGCGCGGGTTCCGAGCTATTCGACGAACTTGCACGCCTCGATCCCGCGGGGCTAGGCTTGCCCTTATTTGGATCAGGCATTTTGGAGGTTCTGATGCAGAATTCATATTTGCTGGCTGCGACGGCCGCGCTGCTGCTCGTGATGCAGACGCCGCTTGCGCTGGCGCAGACTGCCCCGGCCGTCGGCGGAACCGCTACGCCTCCCGCGACAAATGCTGCGCCGGCCGCGACGACGACAGCGCCAGGCGCCACCGCCGACAGCTCGAGCCAGCCGACCGACGCCAAGAAGAGCGCGTCGAAGAAGCCTGCGAAGAAGAAGATGACCCGGCGGCAGGAGATCGATCATTCGATCGACACCGGCACCGTGCCGGCGCGCTACCGCAGCTCGGTGCCGAAGCAGTACCAGCAGTATATTCCGTTCGACAAGCGGTAGCGGATCGCACAGCGGCGTGACGCGATCGACCGTCATGCCGCCGGCGTCATCCCGAGGCGCAATTGAAATACGGCCTTGATAATACCGTCTTGGTGATGCGGTTTTGGCCGGGCGGCTTCCGGCCCACGTCGCCGGTGGCGGTCTGCGGGAGCAGTGCTAGAGTAGGCTGAGGCCCCGGGGGGAGCGATGAATGACGAGGTGAAGGACGCTGGTCTTGTGGCGATGATCAGCGGCATCCTGGGAGGCAACAGGCGTGCAGACAGTCTTGCGCCGCTGCCGATCGCCGATGTTCCGCCGACTGTGCCGGCGGACGGATCGGAGCCGGTCGAGACGTCCAGCTCCGCTCCTGTAGCGGCCAACGCCGAGAGCGCGGCCGATGACACGCCGGCTGCCACGAAGCCGGTCGAGCCGCCCGCGCAAATCGCAACCACGCGGGACGGCAAGCGCCTGCTGCCGGCCGAGGCGATCGCCGATCTCGTGCTCGGCGAGCTGCGCAAGCTGGAGAATTTCCCGAGTTCTGGCGTCTCGGTTACGGTCTACGGCTACCGGAACTGGAACGCCATGCTCACCTTCGCGCCGTTCTCGACCACGTTCCAGAATGCAACGCGGTTCCGCCAGGCCATGCCGGACCTTGTCTTCAAGCTGCGCCGTTTCGTCGAACTTGATATATAGTTCAGTGCAATCGGCGGCGCGCGGCGTCGTCTTCCGAAAAGCCCGACAGGATCTTCACTTGAGCGTCGCCTTTACCAAGGAAGAGAGTGCCGAAACCGCGTCCGAGACGCTGTTGCCGGATCGCCCGATCTCGCCGCATGCGAACCTCGTGACCGAAGCAGGCTACAAGGCGTTGCAGGCGCAGCTTGCCGAAGCGCGCGAGGCCTACGAAGCCGCGCAACGCATCGATGACGTCAACGAGAAGCGCCGGCAGTCGGCCGTGCCCTTGCGCGACGTCCGCTATCTCACCGAAAGGCTGCGGACGGCACAGGTCATGCCTGATCCGACCGCGACCGACGTCGTGGCCTTCGGCAGCACGGTAACGTTCAGCCGCAACGATGGCCGCGTGCAGACCTACCGCATCGTCGGCGAGGATGAAGCCGATCCAAAAGCCGGCTCGATCTCGTTCGTCTCGCCGGTGGCGAGGTCTCTGATGGGAAAGGCGGTCGGAGACGTCGTCGGTTCGGGCAGCCAGGAGATCGAGATTCTGTCGATTGCGTAGGCGCGCTCGGGTGAGGCGGGGATTGCATGAGCAAAGGGTGCTCGACAGGAGCAATCTCATTCGCCTAAAGCATGAGCCGGACAAGGACCGCGGTCGCGCAAAATGCAAAACGGTTCTCCGGAAATATCATGCGCCAACAGGGAGCTGAGGCGCGAAGTCGATCCACCTTGATGTCCATCGCGCCAGAGCTGTCCGGAACGGAGACCATGGTACCTGAAGCACGAAGAAGGCAGAGCCCCGGCAGCCGTGCCGGAATCCGGCTTGCGAGACATTTCGGTTGTCTTCTGTCGATACCGATGGTCGCCGCTGTGTCCGTCAAACAAAGCGCGTTGGTTGGATGAGACGTTTTCTGGCGGGAGCGGTACCATTTTACGCGCTGGCTGCACTAGCCATGTGCATGTACCTCGTCCTGTACAGGACGAACCTCTTCGACTTGAACGCCATCGTCCGGGGTGCGACCGGCTCGTCATGGTTTCTGGTCTTCATGTTCGTCTGCGTGCTCCTGGAGTCGGTCTTTCCGTATTTCGGCTATTTTCCGGGGACCGCCCTCATCCTGATGTCCGTGGCGCTCAATCCGAAGTCCGCGGATGTCTCCGTTTTCACCGTGGCGTGGCTGGCCATCATCGTCGGTGCCGTTCTGAGTTACGGACAGGCTCGCTTTTTCAGGCCGCTCTTGCAGCGGGTTGCCTCGAAAGCGGCGCTGCGTCGATGTGAGTCCCTTCTTCATGCCTACGGTCCCTACGCGCGCGTCGCCCTGTTCGTTCATCCCAACGCCTGCTCGATGTATTTCACGGCACTCGGACTTCTCGGCGGAAACCTGACGCGAGAGCTCGCCCATCTTTGCCTGGGTGCAGCAACCTCCGTCGGAGTGCTGTTCGTCATCGTGACCCGCCTCGTGTCGTCCGTAGGCCCGACCGATGATGGACAATTGCAGCTGCTGCTGGCGGCAGGGCTGGTTTCTATCGGGACTCTCGTCGGTCTTTACGCGGCCTGGCGGGCGGAGCGGGCCATTTAAGCGAGAATTTGTCGATTGCCGGAAAGTGAGGCTCGAACGACGGGCAAGACGCGAGAATGGACCGTCGTTGCTCGATGCCCGATTAGACCTCTTGGCTCCGATCCCTGCGCAAGCGGGTGTTCCAGACGAAATCGGCGATGATGCGCATTCGCAAGCTCGAAGCATTTCGCAAATTGCCGGATCGCCCATTGCCACGATCACTTGGTTTGCAATGCATCGACGCAATGTCGTGCGCTTGACCGAGGAACTTCAGTTCGGCGTGCCCGTTGAGGCTCCATATCGAAGCAGGCTCGTGATGAAGCTTGCCACAATTCTGGTTCTCGGTTCCCTCGCCATGGGTTCGGCTGCGAGAGCAGATCAACCCGGGCCTGACTGGATACCGATGGAGCAGGTGAAGGCCAAAGTTATGGAGTCCGGCTATTCGCAGGTCACCAAGCTTGAAGTCGACGACGGCCGGTGGGAGGGCAAAGGCATCAAGAACGGGCAAAAACGGAATTCCATGCCGATCCTAGGACGGGCGTCATCACGCGCGAAAAGCCGGATGACTGAGCCCCGGGATCATACGAGGCAGGTTGCCGGCTTGCCGCGGCATCGCGCCCTTAGTGCAAGGGCTGCAGTTCAGTTCCTTGATCCTCCCGGCGGCATCAAACGTGAAAAGCGCACTCATGACACCGGTACTGGTAATGTAGGAGATAATGGCTCCCTCGTGCGAAGGATTGAGATCGTCCAACTGGCCTGCCGGATAGTCTTGGAGGCGGTCGACCCAATAGGCGCGAAGTGCCTCGCGGCTCGTAATGGTTTTGACGCCGCCGCAGCTGCAGTGAACCACGGCATCTTCGGCATACATTTCCAGGATCGCTTCGATATCGCCCGCGCGGTAGGCGTCGAGCCAGTCAATCGCAACGGCCATCGGGTCAAATGACATTCTTCTCACCTAAAAGCCGTCAAAAACTTGCGATTCCAGGTCGGGTTGACCGCGCTAAGTCACTTTCTTCGCACGGTTAGTTGTATTTTAGTATCTCACCGGGCGTCAGCCATATGCCGAAGCGCATAGGCGGCCGGGCCGAGGCAGAGTCCATGTTAGATGTGTCTGCAAAGCAGGGGACATCCGCGCGCATCCGGCTCGTGATCGTAGATCGACAGCCGATCGTTCTCCACGGACTGAAATCGGTACTCGGGGCGCAGCAGGACTTCGACGTTGTCGCAGCATGCAGCGATGGGACAAGCTGCCTCGAAGCAATCCGGAATTTGACGCCCGACGTCGCGCTACTTGCCGAGACGCTGCCGGATCTGACGGTATCCGAGTTCCTCGCGATTGCGAAAGCCGAGGATCTTTCCACGCGCTTGGTGTTCTTTACCGAGTCCGAATCCGACCACCATCTAACCGCAGCGATTGCTGCTGGCGCGTGCAGCGCAATCTCGAAATATGCCTCCCCCGACACCATGCTGCGATCACTGCGACTGATGACGAAACGCAGTGTAGGCTCGGAGCAGTCCGATCTCTGTCCAACCGGCAAGGAAGCTGACGGCGGCGGCAAAATCGAAAAGATGCTGGAGCTATTGACGCCCCGGGAGCATCAGATCGCACGACTGGTGTCAGAGGGAATGTCGAACAAGGAGATCGCGCGCCAGCTAGACGTTTCCCCGGGGACGGTCAAGGTACACCTCCACAATATCTTCCAGAAGCTCGAGATCACCAACAGGACTGTGCTCGCTACCCTCGCGTTGCTGCGAGGGCCCTCCGGCTCCGGCACGCTCGCGCTGGCCTTTCTGGCGATCGCCATTGCGGACGAACTTAAGGCGTCGGAAGCGAACGACATGCTTCCGGATGACGACGGCATCGGCCACGTGGGAGAGCACGCCGACTATGAGCCGTGGAAAAAAGCCATTCTCCGGCACCTCATCGTCTGGGAATTCGCCGAGCCGCCTCCGCTCACCCAAAGAGGCTCCGTTGCCAAGGTGAGCCACGTCCCGAATCCGGCGGCAATGGAAGCGCAGCGCACGGCCGAGCAATCTGTCGGCACGAAATCGTGGAAAGACAACAGTCCTATTGGATCGAGCGCGCCTCTATCGCGAGGACCCAGCGACACCCGGATTGAAGGTGACCCGGCTCAGGAACACCAATTCCCGAGGCTTACCTCCCATCCGATGTTGATGCAGGGAGAGTATGGCACCTTCGCCACTCTCGCCGGTGCGTTGATCTACGCACTGCACGACCCCCATCTCTCCGTGCAATCGCATGACCGGGGTCAAGCGTCGATCGACAGCTTCCTGGCCCTCACCGGAGAGCATGCGACCACGAGAGTGGCCGCGGTCACCCGTGAGCACGCCAATGGTGGAGACAACTCAGCCCCGGGTTTGCCTTCGCACGATTTCAGCCTGCCTTCCGCCGTCGTGGCCACTGGAAACGAGGGCGTCGCTCGAGAAGACGCGCGCGGCGAAATGGCCCCAGGCGCCGCGAATGACAACCTCCAAAAACCTCCTGGCTTATTGGATTTTGGCCACGATGCCGGTATGGGCGGATATAGCCGCGATCAGCTGATGGGTGGCAACGTTGAAAACGCTGTTTACCGCGTCCCGATCGATTCCGAGTTTACCGCCTCCGACTCTGTCTTCGATTTCGCATCCGGGCCGAGCAGGATCAATCTAGCGGCTTTCGGAGGGCTTGCTTGGCTGCATATGGCAGCAGCAAGCAAGTCCATACCGCCACATACCCTTGCCTGGGTCTACAACGCCGCCAGCAATGAAACGATCGTCTATGTGAATCCGACCGATCGTATCCTCGATATCGGAGATCGCCGCCTGCTGGAAATTCATCTGCAGGGGATCGTATCCATTGCGGAGTCGGATTCCGTTTACCAGCAGGAAGGCGTGGTTGTCGCGGCCACCTTGGATAAGCTCGAAGAACTGCTGATGTCGGTGGCCGCAATCCATGAGACCGCTCTGAGTACGGATGACACCCATGCCATTGTCGAGACGAGCGACAGCACATGTGAGACGGCGGGAGTTTGGAGCGTTCTGGCCGACGACGGCTTGAGCTTCCAATTCAGGCAGATTCGGACCGACTTGGGGGCGTCCGTGAGGTTCAGGACCTTCACGAGCGATTCGGCGGATGCAACGGAAGAGAACGCCGGTGCGTCTGGTGTATCGGCCCACGGATCATCATTCGAGCTCGGTCATAGCGCGATGGTTCCGGCAGTTGAAAATCTCAAGTCGAACAGTGAGCCGATCAATGCGAACACCAGCGGTTGGTTGACCAGGCAGAACGAGATCGTCGAACCGGGCGTCGCAACGGCCGGCAGCGCGGACCACGGTAACTCGCAGCACGCTTCGGAGAAAGGGTCTGCAAAGGCGGCGGCCGCGGAGATGGCTGAAGCGAAGTCCATACCGGGCAACGGCGGCGGCCACGACAATGAGCTTCATTCCCCGGCTTCGGACGGTTCGCCAGGCGCTACGAAGTCGGCAGAACCAGGCGGCGTGGCGCACGGCAATCCGGGCCACTCAAGCTCTGCAAAAGCGCCGGGAGCAGACGAGGTCGTCGAACCGGGCGACGCAACGGCCGGCTCGCAGCACGCTTCGGAGACAGGGTCTGCAAAGGCGGCAACCACGGAGCTGGCTGAATCTGACTTCATACCCGGACATGGTGTCGGCAATGGCACTGAGCATCGCGCTCCGGCTCCGGACGCTGCGAGCACGTCAGCGGCAGTGAAGACGGCAGAACCGGCCGTCGTGGAACACGGCAATTCGCGGCACGATTTACCCTCAACCTCTGCAATCGCAGCGGAAGGTGCCGAAATTGTCGAAGCGAGCGTCAAAGTCGGCGTTGACACCGGACACGGAAACTCGCAGCAGGTTGCGCCATCTGCTGCAATCGCATCAGAGACCGTACAGCCGGCCAAAGCTGCGCCTGAGAATGGCGGCGCGGATCAAGAACTGGTGTTCCGCTTCCATACCGTGGCAACTCCTTCCACTCTCGTCGCGACAGTTGAGCCAAAAGAGCTCGATAATCCGCACGTTCCGCCCGCTCACGATGCGGATATCGATATCGTCGTCAAGACGATCCCCAGTGCGTTCGACGAACACGCGGCCAACCACGGCAATAATGATCCGCATCATGCCATTGCACCTGCGCCTCATGACTTGCTGATTTGAAGTGTTGCATGGTCATTGGCTGACAGCGGCATCCTGCTCAGGCCAGCCCTGTACTCCGACAATCCGGCGATGCGACCTGAGACCGCGGGCGCAGTCTGCTCGTCAGGCGGCGTGCGTCTCATCGGATGATCGCATCCTGCCCCTGTTTTGCCCGATAAGTCAAATTCAGATTCGGAAAAGGCGCAATTCATTGATCCGGCTAGGGCCGTCTACTGTGCATGGGGTTGTTTTTCGATTTTTGTCGGAGCGGCTCTCGGCAAGTGCCAACTGAGCCCGTCAACGGTCCGGGATAGTTCGATACTGCAGGGGCAGGAAGATGGATGGTGGGCGCACAAGGGATCGAACCTTGGACCTCTCCCGTGTGAAGGGAACGCTCTCCCGCTGAGCTATGCGCCCGGGACCATCATGCAGGCGGCCGCAACTGTCGGCCGGTGCATCGGAGCCCGCGATTTAGAAGTGCGGGCCGAAGGTGTCAAGTTTTCAGGCGCAGCGGGGGCGGAAACCTTGCCTCGACCGCCCGATTCGCAGGGGAAGCCGGATTCTGGGTTGGTTACGCGCCCTGCTGGCGGGCACGGGAGGCGTGGGCCTGGAGCGCACGGATGCGCTCGGCGAGCGTACCGCCGCCTTCGGGAAGGCGGGCGGCGGGAGCGCCGCCCGTCTTTGCGTCGTTGGCCGGGCGCGGTGCCGGCTTCGCCGGCTGGCCCGCCTCGGCCGCGAGCAGGGCCTCGATCGGCGAGTTCGGGCCTTCGAGCTGCATCGCGAGTTTTGCGACTTCCGCCGCGATGTCGTTGATCCGCTCGCGCAGAAGCGCGTTCTCCATGCGCTCGGTGGCCCAGGAGCTCTCCGCCTGCTGCTGGATCGCGTTGACGTCGCGCTGAAGCTTGGCGCGCTCGTCGCGTGCGGTGCGCAGCTGCTCCTCCAGCGCGGCCTTTTCCGCGCGCAGCGATTCCACTGCAGCCGACGATTTGCCGCCGCTCAAGGCGGCGATCTCGACGCGCAGCTCCTTGATGGTGCGCTCATTGCTCTCATTGGTCTGGCGCAGCTGGTTGTTCTCATAGTCGCGCTCGGCGAGCAGCTTACCTTGCGTGGCGAGGCGTGCCTCGAGGTCGGCGACGCGGCCGGACAGCATCTCGGCTTCCTTGACCTGCACGATGAGCTGGCGATCGAGCTCGGTGACGCGCTGGCTCAGATTCTCGACGCGGCCGCGCGCCTCGGCGAGCTCGCGCGAGGCGGTCTCGGATTCGGTCCGCTCCTGCGCGAGGCGCGCCTGCGTTGCGGCAAATTCCTTCTCGGCATCGCCGACGCGGTTCTTCAATTCCTCGATCTGCGCACGTACCGCGATGAGCTCGACCTGGCGGGTCTCGGCCATCATCGAGCGGTCGGACAGCTCGGCATTGATCTTGGCGAGCTCGGCCTGCTTGTCGGCCAGCGCGATCTCGGCCTCGCGCAAGGCGTCGGTCTTGGCGTTGAATTCCTCCTCTGTGGCGCGCAGCTGCTCCTTCACCGCCCTCTCGCGCGCCTCCAGCGCGAAGATCGTGGCGTTCTTCTCGCCAAGCTCGATCTTCATGCGGTTGATGGCGTCGCTCTTCTTGCCGAGCTCGGCGAGCTGGCTCGTGGTCTTGTTCTTGAGCTGCTCGACGCTCATCTCGAGCCGCCGCGCCGACATGGCGAATTCGGCGCGGAGCTGGTCCTTGTCGGCCTGGATCTCGGCCATCGACAGCGGGGTGGCGGCCTCTAGCCGCCGCGTGGTCAGGCGCACCGCGCGGTTATGCACCAGCGGCACGATCGCGAGCCCGCACAGCATCGAGAGCAGGAAACCGATCGCCAGGTACATGATCGGTTCGACCATGAGAACTCCCAGAGCTAAGGAAAAATTTACCAACGACAATGCATGCGGGGCCGGCAAAAAGCCAGCCCCGGCCTGTCGTTAACCTTGATCCGCAGGGGGACTGGGAGCGAATCCTAGAAAGGGTTCCAGGTCGCGCGCGGGGTATATTTGAGGTAGCCGATATTGGCTCCCAGCCGCAGGCCGAGTCCCGAGCGGATCGGCACCAGCACGATGTTGTTGGCGGTGAGCGCCGTCATGCCGAAGCCGCCGATGATATAGGCCGAGCCGTCGATGCCGCCGAAGCGCTGATAGATCGCGTTGGTGGCGGGCAGATTGTAGACCAGCGTCATGGTGCGCGCGCCGTCGCCGCCCCAATCGAAGCCGAGCGAGGGGCCCTGCCAGTAGACTCTGAGGTCGCCGGCATTCTTGGTGTAGAGCGTGCCTTCACCGTAACGCAGGCCGGCGACGAAAGCGCCGGAGCCTTCCTCACCCAGGATGTAGCCGTTGGGCAGCCCCCATTGGCTGACCGCCTTCTCGATGATCGAGGCGAGCCCGCGCGAGACGTTGCCGAAGAAGCGGTGGCCGGCCGTGACGAGCTCGTCCGGCCCATAGGTATTGGGCGTCGGGGACCGCTGCGGCGGCGGCAGGTCGGGCGGCGGCGCCTGCTGGGCGGAGGCCGGCACGATCCAGCCGATCATCGCGGCAAGCGCCAGCGCAGCAAGGCGTGATGCGAAAGTCATGAAGAACCCCTAGTACCGAATCCGGTCGCTTCCTTAACCTGACGCCAACAGGCGCGGCTCTAGGTTGCGCCGGATGTCCCCTCGACTCGGATGTTATCCGTAGCAACTATGACGGCACAACGGCAGGAAGATAGCCCTTTGCGCCCCGGAATTGCCTTGATCGGCCTTCGCGTCTGCCTGTTGGCGGGCCTTTGGATCATCTGCCCGGGGCGGCCGGCATGGACCGCCACCACCGAGCGGATCGTCGCCAATCGCTTCACCGGCGTCGCGATCGAGGGCTTCGACCCCGTCGCTTATTTCGTCACAGGCACGGCCGTGCGGGGGACGGCGGAGTTCGAGGCGAATCTCTGGGGCGCCGTCTGGCGCTTCCGCAACGAGGGCAACCGCGCCTCCTTCCTAGCCCATCCCGAGATCTACGGACCGCAATTCGGCGGCTATGACCCGGCCGACATCGCCCGCGGCGTCACCGTCGCCGGCAATCCCCGTTTCTTCGCGATCGTGGCGCAGCGGCTCTATCTGTTCAGCCGGGAAGCCAATCGCGACGCTTTCGCCGCCGATCCCGAGCGCTTCCTCTATGAGGTAGGCAAGCGCTGGCCGGCGCTTCAGGAACAGCTCAGTCAGTAGCAACCTACCGCCTGCAGATCGCCCCAGGCGATGAATTCCGGGACGATGAAGCCAGTGTCGCTGCGTTGGCCGAAGCGGAGTTCGCCGCCCTTGCCGTCCGTCACCCTGCCGCCGGCCGCGGTCACGACCGCGCAGCCGGCCCCGACATCCCATTCCGAGGTCGGCCCGAAGCGGGGATAGATGTCGGCGCTGCCTTCCGCGATCCGGCCGAATTTCACGGCTGAGCCGATCGTTCTTCGGACGGCATTGGGCCTCTCGGCGATGAACGCCTCGCTCCTGGGATCGCCATGCGAGCGGCTCACCGCCGCGATCCAGGGCTCCCCTCGCGCGGGCAGCTTGCGGGTGTGGATCGGCTCGGCCGCCCCGATGGTCGCGCCGTTGAACCTCACCCGCTCGGCGCCGCGGCCTACAATTCCGCGCCACAGCAGGCCGAGCGCGGGCGCGCTGACGATGCCGAGCAGCGGAATACCCGATGTCACGAGGGCGAGGTTGACGGTGAACTCGTCGCGGCCGGCGACGAACTCCTTGGTACCGTCGAGCGGATCGATCAGGAAGAAGCTGCCCGGAAACGGCGGCGAGGCGTGCTGGGCCCGCTCTTCCGACAGCGTCGGAACGTCGCCCGCGAGCTGCGCGAGGCCGTCTGCGATGATGCGATCGGCGGCAAGGTCGGCCTCGGTCACCGGCGAGCCGTCCTGCTTGCCTTCGATCCGCATGGCGGCGCGGTTGATGCCGAGGATCGCCTCGCCGGCCTTGACCACCAGCCCCGTCAGCGGCTCCATCAGGCCGAATGCGGCCGCCCCGTCGATGATCCGCATCACCTGCATGCCTCATTCATCGGCAATTCCGCTCCTCGTCCACTGATTCGCTTTATGGCCTGCTCGAACCGATCGCAAGCTAGCTGCCGCGGGCTTGCGAATGTTAAAACCCGCAGCATCCGTCAAGCATGCGTGATTCGCGGCGTCCGGCGCCGTGCAATTCCAGGAACCCTCCAGGACCCCTTTATATGTCTGACGCCTCGTCGCCCGCGCCCGTTACCGCTCCCGATATGCTCGAACTCGCAGCGCTCCTGTGCTCGCGGGTCTGCCACGATCTCATCAGCCCCGTCGGTGCCATCGTCAACGGGCTCGAAGTGCTCGACGACGATCCCAAGCCCGAAGACCGCGAGTTCGCGCTCGAGCTGATTCGCAAGAGCGCCAAGACCGCCTCGGCCCGGCTCCAGTTCTGCCGCCTTGCCTTCGGCGCCGCCGGCTCTTCCGGCGCGCAGATCGATCTCGGCGATGCCCAGACCATGGCGCGCGGCCATATCGAGGATGGCAAGTGCTCGATCACCTGGAATTTGCCGCGGCTCCTGCTGCCGAAGAATCGCGTCAAGCTGCTGCTCAACATGCTGGTCGTCGCCCAGCATACGATCCCGCGCGGCGGCATGCTGACGATCGACCCGATTGGCGAGGGCGAGACGATGAGCTTTCGCATTACCGCGACCGGACACAATGCGCGTCTGCCGCAGAACATCTCCGAGCTCCTGAGCGGCGAGCGCGGCCCTGCCGCGGATGCGCATGCGATCCAGCCTTACTATACGCGCCTGCTCGCGCAGGCCTGCGGGCTCACGGTGACGCTTAAAGCGGAAGGCGAAGCCATCATCGTTACCGCGTCGTAAACGTACGCGTCGCGCTCGGCTTCTTAATCGAATCTTTACGGGGCGCTTCGGCTTGTCCGGAGCGCCTTATCTCTTTGTTGGTCCCGTTCTTTTGCACATACTCAACCAATATTAAACGCTTTGCGGTGAAGCTGGCCCTATTCCGAAATGGCGCATCACGCCTCGTGCGCGCCCTTCCTGTATGAAGGCCTGTTTTCATGGATGATCTGTTGCGGGAGTTTTTGACGGAGACCAGCGAGAGCCTGGACACCGTGGACAATCAGCTGGTGAAGTTCGAGCAGGAGCCGAACAACGCCAAGATCCTGGATAACATCTTCCGCCT
>NZ_RQIT01000079.1 GCF_003837805.1 Bradyrhizobium sp. RP6
CCACAAATTCCATAGCCTACCAATTCTACCTGTTTGATATTTCTAAATTGAGAAGCAAATTTTTCACAAAGTTTTTGTGCACTTTTTTGATCTTTATCTTCTATAAGAACTCTTAAAAGGCGTTTAAATGGGGGGTAAAGATCTTTTCTATTTTCTAACTCATCTTTTAAAAAAGCATCATAATTCTCTATATACCTTTCAAAAAAAGCTCTATTTTTTGTTTGCAAAAGTACTCTTGCTTCGCCTTTACGCCCTGCCCTGCCTGCAACTTGCATAGCTAAAGCTAAAGTTTCTTCACTCGCTCTAAAACTAGGACGCAACAAATATTCATCAAGCCCTAAAATCACACTCAAATCCACACTATGATAATCATGTCCTTTAGCAAGCATAGAAG
>NZ_RQIT01000080.1 GCF_003837805.1 Bradyrhizobium sp. RP6
CTACTATCGTACTGCCGAGCACTCTGCCCAGCAGTCGTCAGAACGTCTGCAAAGCTATGAAAAGATGTTCAAGAATGGGCAACTAAATGTTCTCAACTGTTCCACCACCATGGAAATGGGGGTTGATACCGATCGCGTGATGACGCTGGCCTCTCGCAGCCAGCAGGCAACGATTCCGGGGCCGGAGTGGCACCTGAATGACGAACTGGTGGTGCGTAGTCTCGGTTATAAAACGGTAGAACTGAACGAGTTTATTCTGCCGGCTAAAGCCACCAACGCTGTCGAGCGGGTCAAAGACATTCAGATCCACAAACAGTTGAATGGACCACTGTCGCAGTTTGGGCAACGCTTCTGGGACGTGCTGTTTAACGACCATGAAGAAGCGCAG
>NZ_RQIT01000081.1 GCF_003837805.1 Bradyrhizobium sp. RP6
GTGCATTAGCAACAGGATCTGATTCATCAATTGGTTGAACATCAACAATATGTAACAAACGACGCGTGCGTGCTACATGCTTTAAAAATCGAATGCCAAGCCCTGCACCATCAGATGCACCCTCAATCAAACCTGGGATATCTGCCATGACAAAAGATTGATGCGAGCCAACATCTACCACACCTAAGTTTGGTACAAGTGTTGTAAACGGATAATCAGCCACTTTAGGTCTGGCAGCTGAGACCTGACGAATAAAGGTCGATTTACCTGCATTTGGCAAACCAATCAAACCAACATCGGCCACAACTTTAAGCTCAAGCTTGATATTTCTTGTCTCACCAGCAAATCCAGGTGTTGCTTTACGAGGTGCTTGATTGGTAGAAGAT
>NZ_RQIT01000082.1 GCF_003837805.1 Bradyrhizobium sp. RP6
GTCGCCTGGCATTATATCGCTCCGGGCAAGCCCATGCAGAATGGCTTCATCGAAAGCTTCAACGGTCGGCTCCGGGATGAATTGCTGAACGAGACGCTGTTCACGTCGCTGGCTCAGACCCGCGTCGTGGCTCGCCGATTATAACTACACACGACCGCACTCGGTACTGTCCAGAATCTTTCGCACTTTTGATCAGGCGACGGCTCCGGTTTCAGAGAGTTGTGGCTGATAGAGCGGTCGCATGTTCATGTAGCATTTGGTCGACCACGCCGTTCCGGCAATGTGCCGC
>NZ_RQIT01000083.1 GCF_003837805.1 Bradyrhizobium sp. RP6
GCGTCATCAGGCTCGTGAGGGCCGCCCGGGCTTCCGCCGGCAACTCCAGCCATGCGGGCGCGCCGATGGCGCCGTTTGACAGGCCACTCCCGAACAGATCCATCTGCGGCTGCGGCTGCGGCCGCGGCTGCGGCTGCGGCTGCGGCTGCGGCCGCGGTTGTCGATTGTGTCGGTATCCGCTCCCTGGCATTGCCGTCTGGCGTGACATGAGTCGCTCCCCGATTCTGGTCGTGAGAGACTCTGGATGCGCTAGAAAGCAG
>NZ_RQIT01000084.1 GCF_003837805.1 Bradyrhizobium sp. RP6
AACTGCTGCTCGATCTATCGCCGAACGAGCGCGACAGAACCCAAAATACCCCGCGGGATCGCATCCCGCTCAACAAAATCTCTTCTCTTCAATCACATAGCCAGATGGGTGTTCTGATGCGCAGTTGCGGCCCGCCAGCATCCGCGTGCGACGCGAGCCTGGGCCAGCGACGTGAACAGCGTCTCGTTCAGTTGATCCCGCAGCGGGCCGTTGAAGCTCTCGATAAAGGCATTCTGCATGGGCTTGCCCGGCCC
>NZ_RQIT01000085.1 GCF_003837805.1 Bradyrhizobium sp. RP6
GCGTCATCAGGCTCGTGAGGGCCGCCCGGGCTTCCGCCGGCAACTCCAGTCATGCGGGCGCGCCGATGGCGCCGTTTGACAGGCCACTCCCGAACAGATCCATCTGCGGCTGCGGCTGCGGCCGCGGTTGTCGATTGTGTCGGTATCCGCTCCCTGGCATTGCCGTCTGGCGTGACATGAGTCGCTCCCCGATTCTGGTCGTGAGAGACTCTGGATGCGCTAGAAAGCAG
>NZ_RQIT01000008.1 GCF_003837805.1 Bradyrhizobium sp. RP6
CGCCAATCCGCCTCAGCACAGCGCTACCTTTGCCTCGCCGCGACACCAGCGCATCTGCGAAGCTCGGTTGTCCCACCTGTCGATATGCCATCCCAATCCGCCTCCAACGACAGATCCTAGAGAATCGCAAAATTCCCCTTTGTGCAAAGCCCTCGCTTGCGGGAGAGGGGTGAGGAGAGGGTGTCTCCGCATTGGGATTCCCTTCGAGGAGAAAGCCCTCACCCGCGCCTGCGGCGCGACCTCTCCCGCAGGCGGGAGAGGTAACGGCGAGACCACCGTCAATATTTCGCCGGCACGTACATCTCCGGCGGAACCGGGCCTCGCTGATAGTCGGGGTTGCGGACGCGCGGCGGCAGCGTCACGGGAGCCCGCAGCACCTCCTGGTACGGGATCTGAGTCAACAGATGCGCGATGCAATTGAGTCGGGCGCGCTTCTTGTCCACGGCATCGACGATCCACCATGGGCTATCCGGCAGATGCGTGTACTCCAGCATCGTCTCCTTGGCCTTGGTGTACGCCTCCCAGCGACTGCGGGACTCGACGTCCATTGGGCTCAGCTTCCACTGCTTCAAGGGATCCTTGATCCGCATGGTGAAGCGGAACTGCTGCTCGTCGTCGGTGATCGAGAACCAGTACTTGACCAGGATGATGCCGGAGCGGATCAGCATGCGCTCGAACTCCGGTACCGTCTTGAAGAACTCCTGATATTCGTCCTCCGAGCAGAAGCCCATCACGCGCTCGACCCCGGCGCGGTTGTACCAGCTACGGTCGAACAGCACGATCTCGCCGCCGGCCGGCAAATGCGCGACGTAGCGCTGGAAATACCATTGCGTGCGCTCGCGCTCGTTCGGCGCCGGAAGCGCCGCGACGCGGCAGATGCGGGGATTGAGGCGCTGGGTGATGCGCTTGATCACGCCGCCCTTGCCGGCGGCGTCGCGGCCCTCGAACAGCACCACGACCTTCTTCCTCTCGCTCTGCACCCAGTCCTGGAGCTTGATCAACTCGCCCTGGAGGCGAAGCAGCTCCCGGAAATAGAGCCTGCGATCGACCGTCGGTCTCAGCGTTCCGGTCTCGTCGAGGAGCTCGTCGAGCCGGGCATCATCCAGCTCCATCTCCAGTTCCTCGTCGAGATCGTCGGCCATTTCCTGGATGATGCGCGCGCGCTTGGAGATCTCGGATTTGCGATCGGCTGCGGTCATGGGTGCTTCTCTCGGCTCGAATACCAGTCACAACGACCATCGGCGGGGTTTGTTGCGACCATGTGACAACGTGGGACGCAGGTCACACCGGCAGCGCGATCGAATATTTCACCTGGCTGAGCGCAAAGCTGGACTCGATCGAGGCGATGCCGTCGAGCCGGGTCAGCTTGGTCTTGAGGAATGTCTCGTAGGAGGCGAGGTCGGCGGCGACGACGCGGAGCAGATAGTCGCGATTGCCGGTCATCAGATAGCATTCGAGCACCTCGTCCCATTTCGAGATCGCGCGGGCGAAGCGATTGAGGTCCTCTTCCTTCTGCCGCGCCAGCTTGATCGAGATGAAGACGCTGACATGCAGGCCGAGCGCCTTCTGGTCGACGGTCGCGATGTAGCGGCTGATGACGCCGCGTTCCTCCAGCAACTTGACCCGGCGATGGCAGGGCGAGACCGAGAGCCCGACCTTGTCGGCGAGTTCCTGCATGGTCATCCGGCTGTCGTTCTGGAGATGGCTGAGAATCTTCCGGTCGATGGCGTCGAGCTCTGGCATTGCGATGGAACCTGGGTCAGGAGGCGTCTGATTGGTAAAATATCCCAATAACGGCCGGTATGGCGCGAAATTTTGAGAAGTTTGGCGCCGCCCGCGGGCGTATGATCGGTGCTTATTTCCCGGAGCATCGCCATGCCCGCTGACCCCGTTCGCCTCGACACCCTGACCGCGCTGGCCCGCAAGGCGCTGTGGCTGTCGTCCTGGACCATCCACCACGCCAACCACATCCGTTCCAATGCGGATGGCCTCAAGGTCGGCGGCCACCAGGCCTCCTCCGCCTCGCTCGCGACCATCATGTCCGCGCTGTACTTCCACGTGCTGCGCCCCGAGGACCGCGTCGCGGTGAAGCCGCATGCGAGCCCGGTGTTCCACGCCATCCAGTATTTGTTCGGCCGCCAGAGCCGCGAGAAGCTGGAGAACTTTCGCGGCTTCAAGGGTGCGCAGTCCTATCCGTCGCGCACCAAGGACGTCGACGACGTCGATTTCTCCACCGGCTCGGTCGGCCTCGGCGTCGCGCAGACGCTGTTCTCTTCGCTGGTGCAGGACTACGTCAAGGCGCATGGCTGGATGAAGGACCGCCGCGAGGGGCGGATGATCGCGCTCGTCGGCGACGCCGAGATGGACGAGGGCAACATCTTCGAGGCTCTGGCAGAGGGCTGGAAGCACGGCCTGCGCAACACCTGGTGGGTGGTCGACTACAACCGCCAGTCGCTCGATGCCGTCGTGCGCGAAGGTCTCTGGGAAAAGTTCGAGACCATGTTCCGCAATTTCGGCTGGGACGTGGTGATCGTGAAATATGGCCGCCTGATGCGCGAGGCGTTCGCGGAAGCTGGCGGCGAAGCCTTGAAGCGCTGGATCGACAACTGCCCGAACGCGCTCTATGCGGCGCTGTGCTTCCAGGGCGGCGCGGCCTTCCGCAAGCATCTGCACGACGAGATCGGCGACCAGGGCCCGATCACGAAGCTGATCGACAAGCGCAGCGACGAGGAACTGCTCGCGCTGATGTCGAACCTCGGCGGCCACGACATGGCGAGCATGCTCGAGGCGTTCGACTCCATCGATCACGATCGCCCGGTCTGCTTCATCGCCTACACCATCAAGGGCGTCGGCCTGCCGTTCCAGGGCCACAAGGACAACCACGCCGGCCTGATGACGGTCGCGCAGATGGAGAAGTACCGCGACAGCCAGAATATCCGGCCCGGGCATGAATGGGACAAGTTCGAAGGGCTGACGCAGGATACGGCGGAACTCGAAGCGTTCCTCGCGCGCGTGCCCTTCAACCGGGACGGCCGCCGGCTGACGGCTCCCGTCGTCGAGGTGCCCCAGCAGCTCGCCTTCAAGCCGTCGCCGCAGATGTCGACCCAGCAGGGCTTCGGCCTCGTCCTCAACGAGATCGCGCGCAGCGACAGCGAGCTGGCGAGGCGCATCGTCACGACCTCGCCCGACGTCACCGTCTCGACAAATCTCGGTCCCTGGGTCAACCGCCGCGGGCTGTTCGCGCGCGCCGAGAAGGCGGACTTGTTCCGCAGCGAGAAAATTCCCTCGACCTACAATTGGGACGCCTCGCCCAAGGGCCAGCATCTCGAGCTCGGCATTGCCGAGATGAACCTGTTCATCATGCTGTCCGCGCTCGGCCTGTCGCACCAGATCAACGGCGAGCGGCTGCTGCCGGTCGGCACACTCTACGATCCCTTCATCGAGCGCGGGCTCGATGCCCTGAACTATGCCTGCTACCAGGACGCCCGCTTCATGGTGGCGGCGACGCCGTCCGGCATCACGCTCGCGCCCGAAGGCGGAGCGCATCAATCGATCGCGACGCCCTTGATCGGCATGGCACAGGACGGGCTCGCTTCGTTCGAACCGGCCTTCGTCGACGAGCTCGCTGTCATCATGGCTTTCGGCTTTGAGCACATGCAGCGCGAGGCGGGCGAGGGCGGCTCGGTATATTTGCGGCTCTCCACGCGCAGCATCGAGCAGGCGCAGCGGATCATGACGCCGGAGCTGAGGCAGGGCATCACCGACGGCGCGTATTGGCTGCGCAAGCCGGGTCCGAATGCCGAAGTCGTGATTGCCTATACCGGCGCAGTCGCGCCGGAGGCGATCGAGGCCACCGGCTTCATCGGCGAGAGCCGCCGCGACATCGGCCTGCTCGCGATCACCTCGGCGGACCGCCTGCATGCCGGTTGGACCGCCGCGCGGAAATTGCGGCGCGACCGCCGCGGCGTGCAGCATCTCAGCCATGTCGAGAAGCTGCTGGCGCCGCTGCCGCGCGACTGCGGCATCGTGACCGTGATCGACGGCCACCCTGCCGCGCTCGGCTGGCTCGGCAGCGTCCGCGGCCATCGCGTCGAGGCGCTCGGCGTCGAGCAGTTCGGCCAGACCGGCGCCATCGCCGATCTGTATCGACACTACGGCATCGACGCCAACGCCATTATCGATGCGGCCGAAAGCCTCACCACCGGTGCGCCGGTGCTGCACCGGAAGATGGCGGTGTAGCGGCGGTAACCCGTCGCATGGGCCCCGGCTCTGCAGCGCATCACTGAACTGGACGATGCTTCGCATCGCCAGGGAAGTGCTGCGCTGCGTCCGGAGCACGAGACTGTTTGCGCTCGTTCCAATCTCGCGTCCCGGACAAGGCGCGACATGAAATGTCGCGACGCAGAGCCGGGAGCCAGGTTCTTGCGATTGATGGCCGCTTGCCTCGCTTCAAATCGCGTCACATATTCCGTCCGCCGCAACGCTGGCCCCGCATATGGCGGGTTCAATTACTGGCGCTTTCGTGCAAGGATGCCTGCCGAAACGCCCCCTCCAAGCCCCAAGAAGAGGTTAACGATGGTCAATCGCATGCAATTCTACATCGACGGCGCCTGGGTCGATCCCGCCGTCAAGAAGTCCACCGCCGTGGTCAATCCGGCGACGGAAGAGGCGATGTACGAGGTTGCGCTGGGCTCCAAGGCTGACGTCGACAAGGCTGTCGCCGCCGCCAAGCGCGCCTTTGCCACTTTCTCCCAGACCAGCCGCGAGGAGCGCGTCGCGCTGCTCAGCAAGATCATCGAGGTCTACAAGGGCCGTCTCAAGGAGATCGGCGCTGCCGTCTCCGACGAAATGGGCGCACCGCTGCCGATGGCGGAGAAGCTCCAGGCCGGCGCCGGCCTCGGCCATCTCATGACCACGCTCGACGTGCTCAAGAACTATCATTTCGAGGAGCCGGTCGGCACCGCCATGGTACTGCGCGAGCCGATCGGCGTGGTTGGCATGATCACGCCCTGGAACTGGCCGCTGAACCAGATCGCCTGCAAGGTCGCGCCCGCGCTCGCCGCCGGCTGCACGATGATCCTCAAGCCCAGCGAGTTCACCCCGACCTCGGCGCTGATCTTTGCCGAGATCCTGCATGAAGCCGGCGTGCCAAAGGGCGTGTTCAACCTCGTCAACGGTCTCGGTCCCGAGGTCGGCGCTGCCATGAGCGAGCACCCTGACATCGACATGATCTCGTTCACCGGCTCGACCCGCGCCGGCATCGATGTTGCCAAGCGCGCGGCACCCACCGTGAAGCGCGTCAGCCAGGAGCTCGGCGGCAAGTCGCCGAACGTCATCCTCGAAGGCGCCGATCTTCAGAAGGCGGTGACCGGCGGCGTGATGCACATGTTCAACAACTCGGGCCAGTCCTGCAACGCGCCCTCGCGCATGATCGTGCCGCTGTCGAAGATGAAGGAAGTCGCCGCGATCGCGAAGGCCGTCGCCGACAAGACCAAGGCGGGCGATCCGCGCGCCGAAGGCACCACGATCGGCCCCGTCGTCAACCGCGGCCAGTGGGACAAGATCCAGGGTCTGATCAAGAAGGGCATCGACGAGGGCGCGACCCTCGTCGCCGGCGGCCCGGGCCTGCCCGAAGGCGTGAACAAGGGCTTCTACGTCCGCCCGACCATCTTCGCCGACGTCACGCCCGACATGACGATCGCCCGCGAGGAGATCTTCGGACCGGTGCTGACCATCATCGGCGCCAAGGACGAGGCCGACGCGGTGCAGATCGCGAACGACACGCCCTACGGCCTCGCCGGCTACGTCACGGGCGCGACGGTCGAGGACGCCAAGCGCGTCGGCCGTCAGATCCGCGCCGGCAATGTCAACCTGCAGGGCGTGCCCAACGACCGCACTGCGCCGTTCGGCGGCTACAAGCAGTCCGGCAACGGCCGCGAGTGGGGCAAGTTCGGCCTCGAGGACTTCCTCGAAGTGAAGGCCGTCGCCGGCTTCAACGCGGCGTAAGCCGGACCGCCTGATCAAACATGACGCCGGAGCGGGCAACCGCTCCGGCGTTTCGTCATTGCGCGCCAACGGGTCCGGGCGAAGCCCGGCCCGATGACAGGCTCCGCGAAGCAATCCAGAATCTCTCAGCGCAGGCAGTCTGGATTGCTTCGTCGCAGGTGCTCCTCGCAATGCCGGAAGAGAGCGCCTATCCGCCCGCCGCGCCCTGCGTGTTTACATACAGCGCGTAGATCGACTGGCTCGCGGCCATGAACAGGCGGTTGCGCTTGACGCCGCCGAAGCAGAGATTGGCGCAGCGCTCGGGCAGGGCGATGCGGCCGATCATGACGCCGTCCGGTGCGAACACCACGACGCCGTCGAGCTCGGGATCGCCCATGCCCCAGCCGCACCAGAGATTGCCATCGATGTCGCAGCGCATGCCGTCGGGCGTGCCCGGACCTGCATCGATGTGAACGCGCTTGTTGGAAGTCGTGGTGCCGTCGGCCGAGACGTCATAGGCGAGGATCTTGCGGTTCGGCACGCCGCGGGATTCCACGACGTAGAGGATCTTCTCGTCCGGCGAGAAGCACAGCCCGTTCGGACCGAGCACGCCTTCGGCGACGATCGTTGCCTTGCCGGTCGCGGGATCGAGCCGGTAGACGTTCGGCTCGATCTCGGGTTCTGCCTTGTAGCCTTCGTAGTTGCCGAGCAGGCCAAAGGTGGGATCGGTGAACCAGATCGAGCCGTCGGACTTCACCACGACGTCGTTCGGCGAGTTCAGCCGCTTGCCGTCGAACGAGTCCATCAGCACGGTGATGCTGCCGTCGTATTCAGTGCGGGTCACGCGGCGGCCGCCGTGCTCGCAGGTGATCAGCCGCCCCTGGCGATCGCGCGTGTTGCCATTGGCGAAGTTGGAGGGCTTGCGGAACACGCTGACCGCGCCGGTCTCCTCCTCCCATTTGAGGATGCGCTGGTTCGGAATGTCGCTGCAGAGCAGATAACGCCCGTCGCCGAACCACACCGGCCCCTCGGCCCAGCGCAGGCCGGTCGTCAGCCGCTCCACGGCCGAAAGTTTCAGCCAGTATTTTTCGAAGCGGGGATCGAGCGCTTTTATCGCTGGATCAGGGTAATAGGTCGCCGGCCGCCAGCCTTGGTTATGGGACGAGGCATCGTTCATGTGCGGTTCTCGTTGTTGCGTTCCCTCTGTCCAAGTCTGCTAGCATCAGATATCCATGGCCGCAAATCGGCCGCTAGAGGTGAGGGAGAGATATGCCGCGCATCTTGATGACGGGAGCTTCGGGCGGAATCGGAACGCGCCTGCGCAAGCTGCTGCCGCCGCTCTATCCGGACCTGCTGCTGTCCGACCTCAAGCCGCCCGCCGATCTCGGCGCCAACGAAACGTTCAAGGCCGCCGACCTCGCCGATCTCGCTCAAGTTGAAGCGATCTGCGAGGGAGTCGACGGCATCCTGCATTTCGGCGGCTATTCGGTCGAAGGTCCTTGGAACGACATCCTCCAGTCCAATATCATCGGTGGCTACAATTTGTTCGAGGCCGCACGCAAGAAGGGCGTCAAGCGCGTGGTGTTCGCCTCGTCGAACCACGCCGTCGGCTTCTATCCGCGCCACCACAGGATCGGCACTGACGTCACCGCGAGGCCCGACAGCCGCTATGGCGTCAGCAAGGTGTTCGGCGAGGCCGTCGGCGCGCTCTACGCCGACAAGCACGGCCTGAAGGTGACTTGCCTGCGCATCGGCAATTTCGGCGACATGCCGCTCGACCAGCGCCGGCTCGCGATCTGGCTCAAGCCCGATGATCTCGTGCAGCTCTGCCGCATCGGGCTCGAACATCCCGACATCCATTTCGAGGTCTTCTACGGCGCCTCTTTCAACGAGCGCGCCTGGTGGGACAATCACCGCGCCTACGAGCTCGGCTATCGCCCGACCGGTCGCGCCGAGGATTTCCGTGAGCACGCGATGGCGGAGCAGGCCAAGCTGAAGTCGGACCCGGTCGGCGATTATTTCCAGGGCGGCACGTTCTGCAGCATGGAGTTCGATGCCGACCCAGGCCGCGTGATCGACTGGACCAAGCGTTAGAAGCGGCTCACCTGCCGAGCGTCAACAGCGGCTTGCCTGTCTCGACAATATAGGTCGCGAGCTCCGCCGCGTTTCCGCTGCCGAGGTTCGTCACCGCATGATGTACGCCGTGAGGAATAAGCAGCACCTCGCCGGCCTTCAGGATCACCGGCGGCCTGCCGTCGAGCCGATATTCCAGCTCGCCTTCGATCATATAGACGAGCTCTTCGCCCGGGTGACTGTGCCTGACGGCGACAACGCCCGGAGGAAAATCGACGCGGACCTGGACGACCTCGCGTCCGGGGACGCTCAGAGCTTCCTTCATGAGATGTGTGCGCTTGATGTCTCCCAGCCGAGGCTCTTCGGACCGGGCGGGGAGCGAAGCCAGGCTGGTTGCGGCGATCAGCGCCGCCGCAACGATGATTCCATATCTCTTCATGTGAATGGGCTTTCGGTTGTGCGCGACGTTGCGCTTGTGTCGATCAGGCGGCGGCCGCTGCCGCGGGTGTTGCGCGAAAGCTGATGGCCATGCGGTTGTAGGCATTCATCAGGCTGATCGCGATCGTGAGGTCCACGAGCTCACGCTCCTCGAATACGGCGCGTGCGGCCTGGTATGCCTCGTCATGAACGCCGGTCTCGGCAACCCGTGTCACCGTTTCCGCCCATGCCAGCGCGGCGCGCTCGCGCTCGTCGAAGAGGTTGCCGGCCTCGCGCCAGGCCTGCAGCAGCGCGATCTTCTCGATCTTCTCTCCCTTCTTGAGCAGCTCGCGCGTGTGCATGTCGAGGCAGTAGGCGCAATTGTTGATCTGGGAGACCCGCAGATAGACCAGCTCGATCAGCGTGGGGGAAAGGCGGCTCTGCAGGATGTAGCCGTAGACGCTACCTAGCGCCTTGATGCCTGCCGGCGCGATCTGGTTGTAGTCGAGACGCTTACTCATGTTCTTCTCCTTGAGGATGTTCCGCTGGACGGCAGTGGTCGGATCCTTCTCGCCGCTGTCGACGACGACACTGCGAGCAGCGCGAGCCCCGCCGAGGATGAATCGTATTCTCATGGCGGGGCTCCTGTTTCGAGTTCGGTTGTTGCGCTGTGACGCGAGTTCTCACCTGCGGATGGCGGCCTTCAGCGAGTCCGTGAACACCCAGAAGGAAGCAGCCAACAGGCCGACGTCCTTCAGCAGGAACTGTCCCGGTGCGACCGTGATCGCGGGCACCCCGAGCTCAGGCACGACGACGCCAGGCGTCGAGATCATGAAGCTCAGCGTCGTGACGAACAGTCCGGCCGAGAGAAGGCCGCCGGCTGCGGAATAGATCGGGCTCACCGACCGGAGCGCGATCAGAAGCCCGATGCTCAGTTCGACGAAACCGAGAAACGTGGAGAAGCCGCGGATCGAAAACAGCGCGTAGAACCAGCGCAACAGCGGGCTGTTTTCCACCAGGGGCACCAGCCCCTGCGCTTCGTAGTCGGTGAACTTCATCCCGCCGAACCAGGCGTAGATGATTGCAAGTGACGCATAGAGACCGATCCGGCTGACCGGTTCGGCGTAGGCGAGCAGGCGTTCAGACTGATCGCGCCAGCTGATGGTGCGGCTCAGCGCGATGGCTGAGGTGGACGGGTGGCTGATGATGCGTGACATGGTGATCTCCGTTTTGATGATGGGTTATCCGCTCACGCATTCAGGTGCGTGTGCAGGTTGTAGCGAGGGGCGGGAATGGCGCTCGAGAGCTTGTTCGTCATGGCGAGCCGCGCGCTCTCGTGGCGATCCCATGCGGACTTGTCGGCGAGCGCCGGGATCGTCACGACCTCGCCGAGATCGAGACCGGCGAGCGCCGCGTCCACCATGTCGTCGGCCGACATGACGATCCCGGCAGGCAGTTGGTGAACCGGTGTACCGGCGGTATCCCAAAACTCGGTCGCAGTGGCGCCCGGCAGCACGGCTTGTACGCGGATGCCCTTGCCGGCGAGCTCGTGAACGAGCGACTGGGTGAATGCGAGCACGAACGCTTTCGAGCCGCCGTAGACGCCGTTCAGCAGCTCCGGCGCGATCGCGACGATGGAGGCGATGTTGATGATGGTGCCATGGCCGCGTTCGATGAATCCGGGGACCGCCGCGTAGGTCAGGCGCGCCAGCGCGCTGACGTTGAGGCGGATCATGTCTTCCATTTTGTCGATGTCGGAGGCGATCAGCGGGGCTGAGGCGCCGACGCCTGCGTTGTTGACCAGCACCGAGACGGCGGGCTCGGTTCTGAGGAGTTGCTCGACACGGCGCAGGTCGGCCAGCGATGTGAGATCGGCTTCCACCGTCTCTACCTTGCGGCTGCTTTCGCTGGTGAGCCTGCGCGCCAGCGACGCGAGCCGCTGCCTGTTGCGCGCAACGAGGATGAGGTCGTGGCCGCGCTTCGCCAGGCGATCGGCGTAGATCGCGCCGATTCCGGTCGAAGCACCGGTGATGAGCGCAGTGCCTTTTCTGGTCTGGGTCATTTTCGTCTCCTTTCCGTTTCGGTGCGGAGAGGAATAGGCACTTCCGGAAATGAGGGATATCTGGCAAAATCGGGATCTATCCTTCCAGAATATGGAAGCGTCCCATGGATCGTTTTGAAAGCATGTCGGTGGTCTTGGCGGTGGCGGAGGCGGGCAGCCTGTCCGCCGCCGCGCGCCGTCAGAAAATGCCGTTGGCAACGGTGAGCCGGAAGGTGTCGGAGCTCGAGGAGCACCTGCGCACCAAGCTGTTTCACCGATCGAGCCGCGTCCTCGTTCCCACCGATGCCGGACGCTCCTACATCGCCGCGGCCAAGCGAATTCTTGCCGATCTCGCCGAGGCCGAGCGCGTTGCCTCCGGCGAATACACCACGCCGCGCGGAGATTTGAGTGTCACGACGCTCGTCGCACTCGGTCGCTTGTGCCTGCAGCCGATTCTAGCCGAGTTTCTTGCGGCATTCCCGCAAGTGGACGTTCAGCTCAACTTGCAGGACCGGACGCTCAATCTCCTGGACGAGCATATTGACGTCGCGCTTCGCGTCGGGGATCTCGCCGACAGCGGCCTGATCGCCTTGCGAGCGGGAGAAATTCGCCGCGTGGCCTGCGCCAGTCCGACCTATTTGGAATTGCGCGGGATACCGAAGTCTCCCGACGATCTCTCTGCGCATGACTGCATCAGCTATCCTCCGCTTCAGTCGCCGAACATCTGGAGGTTCAAACGTGGGCAGACCGAGTATGCGGTGCCCGTGCGGTCACGCTTCATTGCGAGCAATCTCGAATCGGCCTTCGACGCGGCACGCGCAGGCATCGGGGTTACTGTCGCGTTCTCATACCTCATCGCGGACCCGCTGCGGTCGGGAGAGCTCGTCGCACTTCTGCAGGACTTTCAGCCCCCGCCGCAACCGGTCAACTTCGTCTATTCGCCCAACCGCTTCATGCCGGCCAAGCTGCGAGCCTTTCTCGATTTTGCAGTACCGCGCCTGAGGGCGCGCCTGGCCGACATGCCCCGGGACGTGGCGTCGCGGAAGCAACGGGCGTAGCTGGGTCGGGCGCGCGCATCAGAAGTGCAAGTTGAGACGCAGTAGCGCCTGGTGCCGCTCGAACTGATCGAGGTTGAGGCTGCGAACGTCGCCGATCTCCTTGCCGGCAACCTGCATCTGCCAGGTGCCGGAGATGCCGACCTCCTTCGAGATGTTGTAGGAGAAGGTCGGGCCGGCAAAGACTGCGTCTCCCAAAAAGCGGTCGAGGGCGCCGCCGTCATAGGCCCGCGCGTAGCGTACGCCGAGGCCGAGCACGAGGTCGGGCTGCACTACATAGGAGATCGCGGCCTGGAGCTGCATCTCGGAATCGTGTCGCCAAAGATTGGTTAGGGTCTCGCGGGTCCCGCCGGTCCCGTACCAGACGTTGAAGGCCGCAAACAGCCTGTCCTTGACCAACTCGCGATCGAACAGCGCGGCAAACTCTGCGCCATATTGCGCGATGTGCATGCCGCTGGCGTCGTCGATCCGGCTCCAACCGGGCTGGGCGTGGAGTGTCAACCCGAATGGCGCGACGGCACGATCGACCAGCTTGTAGCGAAGTTCGAGCGCCGCCCCGCCGAAAGCGACGTCGCGATGATCGGCAAGGCCCGGAACGCCATTGATGTGCTGTCCGGTCAGTGCAAATCCGGGCGCGATCCGGAAGTTGTCCGAGACCGTGTATTTGACCTGATTAAGATTGGCCCAGGCTGCGTAAGTGCCGGAGCGCTTGCCGAACGCGCCGACATTCTCGAACTCGATCTCCATTTCGCCGGGCTTGCCGATGTCGGAGCCCATGCTGAAGCCGAAAATATGCTCGGTGTCGATATCCGCATGGGTCGACGGCAACCCGCCCGCCAGCTTGTTGATGCCGAGGCCTGGTGCGGAGCCGGGCCAGGGAGCGGCATATGCGAGGCTGCGTGCGCCCTCGTCGGCGGAGGCGGAGGCGCAGCTTGCCAGGTGACCGACGACGATGATCGCCGCCGCTATTGCGCCCGCGAAGCTCGATTTTCTCACCACGACAACCACCAACCTAAGCAAACCAAGGGCACTGATCGACGCAGGGGCTTTGGGTTCGCGCGCAATCCCCCTGCGATTGCAAGTCATTCGCAATAAGATTTCACAGTTTGGCGAGGGATGCAACTACTTGCTAATCATTCTTAGTTGCGTTCGATATCTTCCGCCGCAGGCGGCTCGAAATGCGAGGGAAGTCTGATGACGCACCCGTGCTGGCGGTCCGCGAAGTTCAGCTGCTTGCGCCATGAGAATTGGAGCTGCGCCGAGTTCCACCGATCCGCGCCGGAGAAGTCGGAAAACTGGAGCACTCCGCACGCGTTCGGGAGCCGTCGAGATCGGATGCAGGATCAATTTCGGGAGTTGAACCTGCGACCAGCAGTGCTGTGAGATGCTCGCTTGAAGAGGGGCCCGGCCACCAAGCCTCAGGCCTGCAACTCGGCTTATTGACAATCAGGGGGCTGGCCTTACCACGAGCGACAAAGCTGAAGGGAGCGACCTGATGACGAGTGGCTTGCGCAAGGGTTTGACCAGCTACGGCGATGCCGGCTTCTCGCTGTTCCTGCGCAAGGCGTTCATCAAGGCGATGGGCTACTCCGACGACGCGCTGGAGCGCCCGATCGTCGGCATCACCAACACATATAGCGACTACAATCCCTGCCACGGCAACGTCCCTGACATCATCGAAGCCGCCAAGCGCGGCGTGATGCTGTCCGGCGCGATGCCGTTCGTGTTTCCGACCATCTCGATCGCCGAAAGCTTTGCGCATCCGACCTCGATGTACCTGCGCAACCTGATGGCGATGGACACCGAGGAGATGATCCGCGCCCAGCCGATGGATTCGGTGATCGTGATCGGCGGCTGCGACAAGACGCTGCCGGCGCAGGTGATGGCGGCGATCAGCGCCGATCTGCCGACGGTGGTCATCCCCGTCGGCCCCATGGTGGTCGGTCATCACAAGGGCGAGGTGCTGGGGGCCTGCACCGATTGCCGCCGGCTATGGGCGAAATATCGCGCCGGTGACATGGACGATGCCGAGATCGAGGCGGTGAACGGGCGCCTCGCGCCGTCGGTCGGCACCTGCATGGTGATGGGCACGGCCTCGACCATGGCCTGCATGATCGAAGCCATGGGCCTGTCGCTGCCGATGAGCGCGACGATTCCGGCGCCGCATGCCGAGCGTTTCCGCCTCGCCGAGGCGAGCGGCAAGGTGGCCGCCGAGATGGCGAAGACGAAGGGGCCCAAGCCCAGCGAGTTGCTGACGCCTGGGTCTTTCAGGAATGCGCAGGTCGTGCTCCAGGCGATCGGCGGATCGACCAATGGCCTGATCCATCTGACCGCGATGGCGCATCGCTCGCCGCACCGGCTCGATCTCGCAGCCTTCGACCAGATCGGCCGCGAGGTGCCGGTGCTGGTCGATCTCAAGCCGTCCGGCGAGCATTACATGGAGCATTTCCATCACGCTGGCGGCGTGCCGAAATTGCTCGCGCAGCTCGGCGATCTCATCGATCTCGATGCCAGGACGATCACCGGCCAGACGCTGCGCGATGTCGCGGCGAATGCGGAGGACGTGCCCGGCCAGGATGCAATCCGCCCGCGCGACAATCCGATCAAGAAAGAGGGCGGCCTCGCCATCCTGCACGGCAATCTCGCCCCGCGCGGCGCCGTCATCAAGCAGTCGGCCGCGAGCCCGAAACTGTTGCAGCACACCGGGCGGGCCGTCGTTTTCGAATCCGTCGAGGACATGACCTTGCGGGTCGACGATCCCGATCTCGATGTGAACTCCGACGACGTGCTGGTGTTGCGCAATGCCGGCCCGAAGGGCGCGCCCGGCATGCCCGAGGCGGGCTATCTGCCGATTCCGAAGAAGCTCGCGCGCGGCGGCACCAAGGACATGGTGCGCATCTCGGATGCGCGCATGAGCGGCACCGCGTTCGGCACCATCGTGCTGCACATCACCCCGGAATCCGCCGTCGGCGGGCCGCTGGCGCTGGTGCAGAACGGCGACATGATTCGCCTCGACGTCGGAAGGCGCAGCATCGAGCTGCTGGTCGATGCCGCGGAACTGGAGCGGCGCCGCGTCGCGCTGAAGCCGGCCGCCGTGCCCGAGGAAACGCGGCGTGGCTACGCCTGGCTGTTCAACGAGACCATCATGCAGGCCGACGAGGGCTGCGACTTCGATTTCATGCAGAGGACCGGGAAGCAGACGGAGAAGCGTTGATCGGCCGCGCAAACGAGCGCTCGGATCGGCTGCTTCAAATTGCCGGCGGAGACAGGCCGCATCTGTCCTAGGTAACGACCTGCTCGATCCGCCACTGCGGGTCTTTGTGCAGGTAGCGGAACGGCGTGCCGTGGCTGTTCTTGAAATAGCTGCCACATAGTGCGTTTGCCATGGCTTGCATCACGGCGTCGTGGCAGACGAACAGGAGATTATCGTCGGGATGGCGCGCGAGCCACTCCGAGACGCAGGTCAGCGACCGTCCGACCATGGCGTCCCAGCTTTCGCCGTCGGCCGGCAGGATCGACACGAGACCCGTCGCGGATTTGACGCCGTGCTTGATCATAAGGTCGCGGACGGGGAGGCCTTCAAAGCTGCCGAAATCGAACTCGATGATGCCGTCGTCGATCGCGAGCGGCACCGCGATCACGTCCGCGATGATCTCGGCCGTCCGCGCCGCGCGTACCAGGGGGCTTGCGACGATGCGGCTGATGCCGACGCCGCGCAGCAGGTGCGCGGCCTCGCGCGCTTGTCGCAGGCCATCGTCGTTCAGCGGATTGTCGGTGCGGCCCTGGAATCGCCCCTCGCGATTCCAGTCGGTCGCACCGTGACGGAGGCCGTAGAACGTGCGCGCGGGCCTCGTCACTTCGACTTGCTCGTGAACTTCTTCACGGCGGTGCGGAACGCCTCCGTGTTCATCGCCATGATGATCTTGTGCTCCTCGGCATCCAGCTGCTGCTTCACCGGCGTGGTCGCGGCCTGGTAGACCAGCTGCTTGGTGCCGGCGACCGCGGCCGGCGGATTCTGTGCCAGCCGTTCGGCAAGCTGCCGCGTCGCGGCCTTCAGCTCGGTTGCGGGAACGGTCTTGGCGACCAGGCCCCATTCAGAGGCCTGCTGAGCGGTAAAATTGTCCTCGGCGAGAAAAATCTGCAGCGCGCGGCGCGAGCCCACCGTGCCGACGATGCCGACCGTCGAGCCGCCGTCCGGCGACACCCCGATCTTGGCATAGGCCGGCGTGAACTTGGCGTCGTCGGCGGCGATGCAGAGATCGGTGACGAAGGCGAGGCCCATGCCGGCGCCGGCGGCCGAGCCTTGCACGCTGGACAGCGAGATCTTCGGCATGCGCCTGATGATCTCGATGAAGGCATGATAGTGCTTGAGCAGCTCGCCGACGACGGGTGTCACCGTGCCGGCTTCGGCGGCGGCCCCGATCGTCTGCAGATCGCCGCCGGCGCAGAACGCGCGTCCCTCGCCTTCGAGAACGACGACGCGGATGTCGTCCGCGCCTTCGATATAGGCTGCGAGCTGTTCGAGCTTCTGCGCAATCGCAAGGTTGATCGCGTTGAACGCGGCAGGGCGGTTCAACGTGATGGTCGCGATTGGGCCGTCGATCCGCAGCAGGGCGGGATCACCAGGCGTTGAGACGGGAGCGGTCATTTGAAAAATCTCCGGCAGGAGGTCGAGACTCGAACTAAATCGCAGAAGGGCAGGGGTGACAATCCCCGGCCGCCGCTCTTGCGCCGGACGGAACGATCGGCTCAAATGGGGCTGCCTTCGTCAAGGGACGGACACGAGCGCCGGCTCCTCCTAAGGCCAGCAACCAGAACTAGCGAGAGAGGAGACGGCATGGGTTACGCTCGTGTCTTCCGGAAATGGGCTGTCCAATGACGGGCGGTCCGGTGATCATCGTTGGCGCCGGCCATGGCGGCTATCAGGCCGCGGCATCGCTGCGCCAGGCCGGCTTTTCGGAGCGCATCTGCCTGATCAACGACGAGGCGCATCTGCCCTATCAGCGCCCGCCGCTGTCGAAAGCCTACATCAAGGGCTCCGCGGGGCCGGAGAGCCTGATGTTCCGGCCAGAGAAATTCTATCAGGACCAGAAGATCGAGCTCATCGCCGGCCGCGCCGCCTCGATCGACCGCGCGGGGCGCAAGGTGCATCTCGCATCCGGCGAGACGCTGGATTACTGGCACCTCGTGCTGGCGACCGGCGCGCGCAATCGCCTGCTCGATCTGCCCAATGCCAATCTGCCCGAAGTGAAATATCTGCGCATCCTCGACGACAGCGAGGCGCTGCGCAGGATCATGCCCACCAAGAAGCGCGCCGTGATCATCGGCGCCGGCTTCATCGGCCTCGAGTTCGCCTCCACGGCCCGGATCAAGGGGCTCGAGGTCGACGTACTCGAGCTCGCCCCGCGCGTGATGGCGCGGGCGGTGACATCAGAGGTCTCGGAGTATTTCCAGGACCGCCACCGCGAGGCCGGCATCCGCATTCACCTCGGCGTGCAGGCCACCTCGATCGAGGCGGAGGGCGGTCAGGTCACGGGCGTTTCTTTAAGCGACGGCCAGCATCTGCCGGCCGACCTCGTCGTGGTCGGCGTCGGCGTGCTGCCGAATATCGAGCTTGCGGCGGAAGCGGGGCTCCCTGTGGCGGCCGGCATCATCGTCGACGAATATCTTGCGACGGCCGATCCAGACATTTCCGCGATCGGCGATTGCGCGCTGTTCGCGAGCCCGCGCTTCGGCGGATCGCTGCGGCTGGAATCGGTGCAGAACGCCACCGATCACGCCCGCTGCCTCGCGGCGCGGCTGACCGGCGACAGGAAGCCTTACGACAGTCATCCCTGGTTCTGGAGCGACCAGGGCGACGACAAGCTCCAGATCGCAGGCCTCACCACCGGCTACGACCGCGTCGTGCTGCGCGGAGACCCCACGAAGAAGGCGTTCTCGGCGTTCTGCTACAAGGGCGACAAGCTGCTCGGCATCGAATCGATCAACCGCGCCGGCGATCACATGTTCGGCCGCCGCCTGCAGGCCATGGATCGTTCGATCACGCCGGAGCAGGCCGCGGACGAGAGCTTCGACCTGAAGAGCGCGCTGGCGTGAGCGCTTAGCGCTCCAAAACCGCCGCCACCTCCGCCGCCGTCGGCATCGACGGCCCGGCGCCCATGCGCTGCACGCTGATCGAGGCGGCGGCATTGGCGAAGGCGAGCGCGGCGCGCAAGGGCACATCGTCGGCCAGTTGCGCGGCCAGCGCGCCGACAAAGCAATCGCCGGCGCCTGTGGTGTCGAGCGCCTTCACCGGGCGGCCGGGTACGGCAATCTCCTCACGCCCCGCGAGCGCGAGCACGCCGCGCTTGCCGAGCGTGACGCAGATGGTCTGGTCCTCGCGCGCCTGAAGTTTTCGCGCGACGTCGATGAGCTTTGCGGCCTCATCGTCGTCCGACAGCTCCGCGCCTGCGAGGACGCCGAGCTCGGTCTCGTTCAGCACGAGGATGTCGACGAGCGCGAGCAACTCGCTTGGCATCTTCTGCGCCGGCGCCGGGTTGAGCAGCGTCGTCGCGCCGGCCGCACGCGCGCGCTTGAAGAACGCGGCGATGGCGGGCAGCGGAATCTCGAACTGGCTGACGGCGACGTCGCCGGCGAGCAGCGGCACGACGTCGACATCGTCAGCGCCGACCAGCCCATTCGCTCCGGGAATGACGACGATGGTGTTGTCGGCCTCCGCCACCGTGATGATCGCCGTGCCGGTGTGGGCCTCCGCCGTCTCCACGGCATAGCCGAGGTCGATGCCCTGTTCGCCGAGAAAGGTCTTCAGCTCGGCCCCGAATGAATCCTTCCCCAGCCGTCCGACCAGCGTGGTCCGCGCGCCAAGCCGCGATGCCGCGACCGCCTGGTTCGCGCCCTTGCCGCCCGGAAAATACAGCACCTGGCGGCCGGCGACGGTCTCGCCGACCCTGGGATGGCGATCGGCGGTCGCCACCACATCCATGTTGATGCTGCCGGCGACGAAGACGCGTCCCATAGCAGACCTCAGCGACCGCTAGACCCTGACCTCGAACTCGTGCCTGACCTTGGCGATGTCGACCAGCGTCGGCAAGCCGGCCTCGTTGCCGAGGCGCTGGATCTTGAAGGTGGAGGCGGCGCGCGCGAAGTCGAAATGCTCGCGCCAGCTTTTTCCGGGATGGGCGAGATAGGAATAGACATAAGCGCCGTGGAAGACGTCGCCGGCGCCGTTGGTGTCGATGACGCGCTCGCGCGGGATCGGCATCGCCGGCATCACCTGCACCGTTCCTGTTTCGTCGTACCAGAAGAGGCCTTTCTCGCCCATGGTGACGCCGCCGATCTTGCAGCCGCGGCCCTTGAGGTAGTCGAGCATCTTCTCCGGCGTCAGGTCCATCTGCTCGCACAGCCGCTCGGCGACAATGGCGACGTCGATATATTCGAGCAGCTCATGCGTGTTGGTGCGCAGGCCGCCGCCGTCGAGCGAGGTCAGGATACCCGCTTCGCGGCACACTTTGGCGTAGTGGATCGCGGCGTCCGGCTGGTGGCCGTCGACATGCAGCGCGCGGCAGCCGCCGAGATTGAGCATCGGGAACGGGTGGATGTGCTCGTCGTCGCGGCAACGGACGATGGCGCGCTTGCCGTCCTTGGGCATGATGAAGGAGAGCGAGGACTGGTTCACCTTGCGCCCGTGCAGCGAGATGCCGTACTTGGCGCACATGTCCTGGAACATGCGCCCCAGCCAGTCATTGGCCGCGGTGGCGATGAGATCGGGCACGATGCCGAGCTTGGCGCAGCAGAAGGCCGCCGTCACCGCATTGCCGCCGAAGGAGACCGCGTAGTCCGAGGCCACGTGCTTCTCGTCGCCGGTCGGCATGTGGTCGGTGATGAAGACGACGTCGATATAGGTCTGTCCGATGAAGAGAGCCTGCATTGCTTGTCCGTGATGCGCTTGTGGTCCCGGCCGGCGGGATTACTCTAGCACCGGTTCCGCTCCGGAGGGACGCTGAAATTATTCGCAAAACTGCCGCCCGAAGCGCTTGAGGTCAGCATGGTGCCGGAATACGACCATGTCGGGCCAATGCCAAGCCCGGACAAACGCCGTCTGTCGGTCCATGGGTTCCAAGTCGATCAAAAGGGTGCAGGATGATCACCGGCCTCGATCACATCGTCGCTCTGGTGAGCGATATCGGTGCGGCCAAGGCGGCCTATCAGACGCTGCTCGCCCGCGCGCCGGCCTGGCAGAACTCCGGCGAGGGCGCTGACCGGGTGCTGTTCACCCTCGACAACATGACGATCGAATTGATGGCCCCTCACGGCTTCAGCGTCACCGCCGACCGCATGCGCGCACTGCTCGAGGATCAGGAGGGCGTGCTCGCCAGCCTGTGCTTTCGGGTCGCGGACATCAGCAAGATGCACCGGCGGCTGGAGCGGGTGGCCTTGAGGCCGGACCCCGTTGCGGAGGTCGAAAGCAGCGACGCCGTCAGCAATGCCGTGCTGCACTGGAAGCGCACGCGTGCGGCCACGGAGCTCACGCGCGGCGTGCGCATGTTCTTCCTCGAACTGGCCGATGAGCGCCCCAAATCGGTCGCGACCGATATCGCGCCGATCAACGCGCTCGACCATGTCGTCGTCACCACCGAGGATTCCGAGCGCGCCGCCGCGCTCTACGGGGCGCGGCTCGGGCTTGATCTCGCGCTCGACCGCTCGCACCAGGACTGGGGCCAATTGATGTTCTTCCGCTGCGGCGACCTCATCGTCGAGGTCGTGCGCCGCCCGGTCGCCGGCGGCGATGCCGCGCATGACCGCCTCTGGGGCCTGAGCTGGCGCGTCGCCGACATCGAGGCCACCCGCGCCCGGCTGATCGCTGCCGGCCTCGACGTCAGCGAAGTCCGCAATGGCCGCAAGCCGGGCACGCGGATCATGACGGTGCGCAGCGGCACCTGCGGAATCCAGACGGTGCTGTTGGAGCGCTCGCCAAAACCGGAGTAGGGCGGTCTCTCCTCCGTCATTGCGAGCGCAGCGAAGCAATCCAGAATCCCTCCGCGGTCTCAGTCTGGATTGCTTCGTCGCAAGGGCTCCTCGCAATGACGGCTTCCTCGTGTTACACGCTGACCCGAGAACCTCCAGCGAGCATCCGGTTTGGCAAAGGCGAAGGCAAAGCGAACTCTGAAATGGCAGCGTGACCCCGAGGGGATGCGGCTGCGCATTCTCGAAGCCGCCAAGCAGGAGTTTTCCGCCCATGGGCTCGCCGGCGCGCGCGTCGATCGCATCGCGGCCAAGGCCGGCGCGAACAAGCGCATGCTCTACTACCACGTCGGCAACAAGGACGAGCTCTATCTCGCGGTGCTCGAAGGCGCCTATGACAAGATCCGCAGCGAGGAGCGCGGGCTCGATCTCGAGCATCTCGATCCCCCCGAGGCCATCCGCCGCCTGATCGAATTCACCTGGAATTACTTCCTGCGCAATCCCGAGTTCCTGTCTTTGCTCCAGACTGAGAACCTCGCGCGCGCCAAGCACCTGAAGCGCTCGACCAAGGTCAAGTCGATGCACTCGCCCTTTGTCGAGATGATCCGCACCGTGGTGCGGCGCGGCGTCGACAGCGGCGATTTCCAGGTCGCCGTCGATCCGGTGCAGCTCTACATCTCGATCGCGGGCCTCTGCTTCTTCTATCTCTCCAATTCGGCGACGCTGAGCGTGATCTTCGGCCGCGATCTCCTGGACAAAAAGGCCAAGGACGAGCGGCTCGCCCACATGGTTGGCCTCGTGCTGGCCGCGCTGACAGGGCAGTCCGCGGCGCTGTTCGATATCGCGAAGGCCCCGAAGTCGCGCGCCGTGGTGGCGCAGACGGTGTAGTCCGTAGCCATGATGGGGCGACTTGCTCCGCAATGACGACGTGGAGGCGGGCGTGCACCTCACTCCGCTCTCGTGCCCCGGACGCAGCGCACGCCCCTTTTGACGTGCGCTGCGGAGCCGGGGCGCATCTCACCGCCGAGCACATCGCCGCTGAGTCCCGGCTCAGCGCAGCAACGCTTCGCCTGCAGCGCGTCCGCGCCCACAGTTTCGGAACCCGGCGCAAAACGTCACAGGGAAAGCTCTGGACAGTATTTATCCAACGGGTTAATTTCTTGCCACAACGAAGAAGACTGCCGGGAGTGAAAATTGGCCGAGCCGAAGCCGCAAAACGCTGTTTCCAAGCTGCTGAATGCGGCCTGGGTTCGGCCGTTCTTGTTCCTCGTCTTCATCGTCGTCGCCTGGGATCTGGCGATCCGGATCTTCAAGATTCCCGCCTACCAGATCCCGTCGCCACTCGATGTCGTCGCCGTGCTCCGCACCGAATGGCCGGAGCTGTTGCGCCAGTCCTGGCCGACCACTTATGCGACCGTCTGCGGCTTCCTGCTGTCGGCGCTGTTCGGCATTCCCGTCGCGATGCTGATCGCGGGCTCGAAGACGGTGGAGAGCTACGTCTATCCGCTGCTGGTGTTCTCGCAATCCGTGCCCAAGATCGCGATCGCGCCGCTGTTCGTGGTCTGGTTCGGCTTCGGCATCATTCCGAAGGTCATTTCGGCGTTCCTGCTCGGTTTCTTCCCCGTGGTGGTCTCGGCCGTGCAGGGCTTCAAATCGGTCGACCCTGATATGGTCGATCTCGCCCGTGCCATGCAGGGCAGCCGCCTGCAGGTATTCCGCGCGGTCAACCTGCCGCATGCGTTGCCGGCGATCTTCTCCGGCCTCAAGGTCTCGGTGACGCTGGCCGTGGTCGGGGCCGTCGTCGGCGAGTTTGTCGGCTCCAATTCCGGCATCGGCTACGTCATGCAGCGCTCGATCGGCACCTTCGACCTGCCGACGATGTTCGCGGCACTCGTGATCCTGGCGCTGCTCGGCGTGATCCTGTTCTGGATCGTGGACCGGATCGAGAAGCTGGTCATTCCCTGGCATGTCAGCCAGCGCGAGGACGTGATCTTTGCGTCCTAGATAGCAACGAACGGCCACCAACGGCCGACGCAACAACGGCAAGGGAGAGTGACGATGAAACGGTGGATTGGCGCTGCATCCGTGGCACTGATGGTGTTCGCAGCGATGCCGGCGCAGGCGGCCGACAAGGTTGTGCTGATGCTGAACTGGTACGTCTATGGCGAGCACGCGCCGTTCTACTACGGCAAGGCCAAGGGCATTTATGCCGCTGAAGGTATCGACCTCGAGATTCAGGAAGGCCGCGGCTCGGCTGCGACCACGCAGGCCGTTGCCGCCAAGACCGCCGATTTCGGCTATGTCGACGTGCCCACCATGATGCGCGCCGCGATCAAGGGCGCGCCCGTGGTGGCGACCGGCGTGCTGCTGCAGACCTCACCGATGTCCGCCATGGGCTTTGCCGAGAAGAACATCAGGAAGCCCGAGGACATCAAGGGCAAGACGGTGGCGATCACGCCGGCCGACTCGATGACGCAGATCTGGCCGCTATTCCTGAAGAAGACGGGCCTGAAGGAAAGCGACTTCAAGACCGTCGCCGGCGACGGCCAGACCAAGCTCAATGCCGTGATCAACGGCCAGGCCGATCTCTTGCTCGGCTATGTCATGGATCAGTCGATGAAGATAAAGGACGCCACCGGCAAGGACGTCTTCCCGATCAAGTTCGCGGACTACGGCATCAACATGGTCTCGTCCGGCATCATCGCCAACTCCGACTATGTGAAGGCCAACGCCGATCTCGTCCGCCGCTTCATGTCGGCGACGACCAAGGCGGTCGAAGCCGCCGAGAAGGAGCCGAAGGCGGCGGCGCAGGCGATCCTCGATGCCAACCCCAAGGGCGGCAAGATCGACACGCTGACGCAGGGCTTTGAGCTGACCATTCCGCTCTACCGAACCGCGGAGACAAAGAGCAAGCGGCCGTTCCAGGTCACCGACCAGAACATGACTGATACGGTCAATCTGATGGTCGAATATGGCGGCCTCGATGCCAAGGCCAAGGAGAACCCGAAGGCCTTCTACACCAACGACTACCTGCCGAAGAGCGGCTCGTGAGCGACAAACCTCCGCTGTCGTCCCTGCGAACGCAGGGACCCATAACCACCGGCCTTGATGGTTACGGAAGGTCTCAACCCGCGTGCCCGAACGCTCCGGCACGGCGTATGGGTCCCTGCGTTCGCAGGGACGACGCGTGGAGAGGGCTGTGACGAACCCTGCGACCAAGCCAGTCGATATCAACCAGCCGGCCGCGCATCTGAGACTGGTGAGCGACCGGGCGGGCGATGCGTCGGGCATCAAGCTGTTAGGCGTGTCGAAGACATACCGGACACGCGACGGCGACGTGCCGTCGCTGCGGCCGCTCGACTTCCACATCAACGACGGCGAGTTCTTCGTCGTGGTCGGCCCTTCCGGCTGCGGCAAGTCCACGCTGCTCAAGCTGATCTCGGGCCTGCTGCCGCCGACCACGGGCGAGATCCTGGTCGAGGGCGAGAAGGTGACGACGCCGCACGGCAATGTCGGCATTGTCTTCCAGAACGCGCTGCTGCTGCCATGGCGCAACATCCTGTCCAACGTGATGCTGCCGATCGACATGAAGCGGCTGCCGCGGGACAAGTATCTTCCCCGTGCCAAGGAACTGTTGAAGCTGGTCGGCCTCGAAGGCTTCGAGAAGAAGCTGCCGTGGCAGCTCTCCGGCGGTATGCAGCAGCGCGCCTCGATCTGCCGAGCGCTGGTGCACGATCCCAGGATCATGCTGATGGATGAGCCGTTCGGCGCCCTCGATGCGTTGACGCGTGAGCGCATGAATGTCGAATTGATGCGGATCCAGCGCGAGACCAGGAAGACGGTGCTGCTGATCACGCATTCGATCCCCGAGGCCGTGTTCCTCGCCGACCGCGTGCTTGTGATGACCGAGCGCCCCGGCGCGATCGCCGCAATCTACGACGTGCCGCTGCCGCGCCCGCGCTCGCTCGACGTGATGGCCGATCCTGCTTTCACCGAGCTCGTGCAACGCATCCGCAAGCATTTCTTCTCGCAAGGTGCGTTGGATTAGGGCGATGGGAATCCCGGTGACAGCTGCACGATCGGTGCGCTCCCTCCCCCGCCTGCGGGGGAGGGTTGGGGAGAGGGGTGTCTCCGCTCGCGAGAACCCCCCAGAGGAGAAAACCCTCACCCGGCGCTGTGCGCCGACCTCTCCCGCAGGCGGGAGAGGTGCACCGCCGCCTGCGCGACATCTCGGAAGCCAGTTAACACCATGCCCCTCCGCCTGAAGCTGCGAGACATAGCCTTCTTCGAACGTCCCGTGCAGTTCGCGCGGCCGTTCCGCTTCGGCGCGATCACGATCAACGCGACGCCGCAGCTGTTCGTGCGGGCCGAGATCGAGGTCGAGGGCAGGGGAAGCGCGGTCGGCGCCAGCGCCGAGCTGTTGGTGCCAAAGTGGTTCGACAAGCGGCCGGAGCTGTCGCCGGCGCAGACGGTCGACGGTCTGCGACGCTCGCTTCAGATCGCACGCGGGCTCTATCTGGCACGGACCGGCTTCCAGACGGCGTTCGATCTGCATGCATCTTGCATTGGCGACCAAGTCGCTGCTTGTGCACAAGAGAACATTCCGGCGCTTGCCGCTGCTTTTGGTCCCGCTGAAATCGACAAAGCCATCCTCGATGCGCTGCTGCGCGGCGTGGAGATCAACTTCTTCGACGGAATGGCCGGCAACATCGCCGGCATCGATGCGCGACTGTCGCCTGACTTGAATGATGGCGATATCACGCGATTCCTCACGCTCGCCAATCAGTGTCGATCAGAACGGGTTGCGATCCGCCACACTGTCGGCCTCGACGACAGGGTCGAGGGAGATGGCGGCGTGGCTGATCCGAGGGAGAACGCCGGCGCACGCTATTTCAAACTGAAGCTTGGCGGCGATCCCGAGGCAGATGCTGCCCGGCTGATCCGTATCGGCCGCGAACTGGCGGCGCTGCCCTTCGATTATAAGGTGACGCTCGACGGCAATGAGCAGTATGCGGACCTGACGGCGCTTGCGTCGCTGGTCCATCAGCTGGAGCACGATAGCGCTCTACAGCCGATCTTTCTCAAGCTGCTCTATATCGAGCAGCCGATGCCGCGCGACGTCACGCGTCAATCGCCGCTCAGTGAAGCCTTGCGTTGGCGCGACTTCATCATCGACGAAGCGGACGACTCCTATGATGCCTGGCCGATCGCGCGCAAGCTCGGTTACAGCGGCATCTCGTCGAAATCCTGCAAAGGCATCTACAAGTCGATCGTGAACTTCACCCGCATCGCCAAGCTGGACGATGAGGGAGCGGAGTGTTTCGTCACGGGCGAAGACTTGACCTGCCAGCCTGGTCTCGCTCTGCAACAAGATCTGGCACTCGGCGCGCTCCTTTGCCTCGAACACGCCGAGCGCAACGGCCATCACTATGTCGACGGTTTTGGCGACACGCCTGCCGCGGAAGCACAGGCCTTCGCGGCCGCGCATTCCGATCTCTACGCCGATGCCGGGCGCGGCATCCGGCTTTCCATTCACGACGGCGATCTCCTGACGGGATCGCTCAACACAACGGGCTTTGCGACTTCGGTCCATCCGGACTGGTCGGCGCTGCGCCCGCTCGAACAGCCAAAATCACTCTTGGAGCAATCGGCATGACCACCCAACGCCTCGGCCTCATCATGAACGGCGTCACCGGCCGCATGGGGCTCAACCAGCATCTGATCCGCTCGATCGTCGCGATCCGCGACCAGGGCGGTGTCCGCTTGAAGAACGGCGACCGTGTCATGCCCGACCCGATCCTGGTCGGCCGCAGCGCCGAGAAGGTCGAGGCGCTCGCCAAGCGCTATAACATCACGCGCTGGACCACCGATCTCGATGCCGCGCTCGCCAACGAGAACGATACCATGTTCTTCGACGCCGCGACCACGCAGGCGCGCCCCGGCCTGCTTACCCAGGCGATCAACGCGGGCAAGCACGTCTATTGCGAGAAGCCGATCGCCACGAATCTCGAAGAGGCGCTCGAAGTGGTCAAGCTCGCCAATTCCAAGGGCGTCAAGCACGGCACGGTGCAGGACAAGCTGTTCCTGCCGGGCTTGAAGAAGATCGCCTTCCTGCGCGACTCCGGCTTCTTCGGCCGCATCCTCTCGGTGCGCGGCGAGTTCGGCTATTGGGTGTTCGAAGGCGGCTGGCAGGAGGCGCAGCGGCCGTCCTGGAATTACCGCAGCGAGGACGGGGGCGGTATCATTCTGGACATGGTCTGCCACTGGCGTTACGTGCTCGACAACCTCTTCGGTAATGTCCAGAGCGTGGTCTGCATCGGCAACACCGACATTCCGGAGCGTTTCGACGAGCAGGGCCAGAAGTACAAGGCGACCGCGGATGATTCCGCCTATGCGACCTTCCAGCTGGAGGGCGGCATCATCGCCCACATCAACATGTCCTGGGTGACGCGCGTCTATCGCGACGACCTCGTCACCTTCCAGGTCGACGGCGCGCACGGCTCGGCGGTCGCGGGGCTCACCGACTGCATGATCCAGGCCCGGCAGGCGACCCCGAGGCCGGTGTGGAATCCCGACGAGAAGCGGCTGCACGATTTCTACGGTGACTGGCAGAAGCTGCCCGACAACGTCACCTACGACAACGGCTTCAAGGAGCAGTGGGAGATGTTCATCCGCCACGTCTACGAGGATGCGCCCTACAAGTTCACCCTGCTCGAAGGCGCCAAGGGCGTGCAGCTCGCCGAATGCGCGCTGAAGAGCTGGAAGGAGCGGCGCTGGATCGACGTCGCCCCGATCAAGGTCTGAGGAGGGACGCATGAACAAGCCCGTCCAACCGATGTCATCCCTATCGTTGAAGCTGCCGAAGGCCGATCGCTCGATCGAGACCTATCGGTTAGCTGCCTCGCGCACGTTTCCCGCAAAGCTCGAGGGACCGCTGAACCGCATCGCCTTCTCGGCCGTGCACACCGTCGCCGATCCTTTTGCCGACAACGATCCCTGGCTGTCGGCCGCCGTCGACTGGGACAGGACCATCGCTTTCCGCGAGCACGTCTGGGACCTCGGCCTCGGCGTGGCCGAAGCCATGGATACCGCGCAGCGCGGCATGGGGCTGGACTGGCCGACGTCGCTGGAGCTGATAACGCGCTCGGTTGCCGCCGCCAAGCGCCGCAACGCGCTGGTGTTCTCCGGCGCCGGCACCGACCATCTCGCGGTAGAGGATGCGAAAAGCCTCGACGACGTGATCCGTGCGTACGAAGAGCAGATCTCGGCAGTCGAGAAGGTCGGCGGTCGCATCATCCTGATGGCGTCGCGCGCGCTCGCCAAGCTTGGCCGCAATGCGGACGATTACGCAAAGGTCTATGACCGCGTGCTGTCGCAGGTTCGCGAGCCCGTGATCATCCACTGGCTCGGCGACATGTTCGATCCGGCCCTGACGGGATACTGGGGCACCAGGGATCTCGATCAGGCGATGAACACGGCGGTCGCAATCATCAACGCCAACGCCGCCAAGGTGGACGGCGTCAAGGTCTCGCTGCTCGACAAGCAGCGCGAGATCGACATGCGTCGCCGGCTCGACAAGCGCATCAAGATGTATACCGGCGACGACTTCAACTATGCCGAGCTGATCGCCGGCGACAGCCAAGGCTTTTCGCATGCGCTGCTCGGTATCTTCGATGCGATCGCGCCGGCGGCGTCCTATGCGCTGTCGCGGCTGGCGGCCGACGACGAAGCCGGCTTCCACGACGTGCTCGGCCCGACGGTGCCGCTGTCGCGCCACATCTTCAAGGCGCCGACGCGCTTCTACAAGACCGGCGTGGTGTTCATGGCCTATCTCAACGGCCATCAGGATCATTTCACCATGGTCGGCGGGCAGGAGAGCACGCGCTCCACGCTGCACCTCGCCGAGCTGTTCCGTCTGGCCGACAAGGCCGGCCTGCTCGCCAACCCTGAACTCGCGACGCAGCGGATGAAAACCGTGCTCGCCACTCACGGTATCGAATGCTGATGCGCGATTTTTCGTCCGATCACCGCTGGCTGTCGCTGAACACGGCGACGGTTCGCAGGCAGGGTGACCTCGTCGCGATCATCGAGGCCTGTGCCAGCCACGGCATCCGCGCAATCGATCCCTGGCGCGACCAGGTCGCATCTGTCGGTCTCGAGCGCGCCGCGCGCGCGGTGCGCGAGGCCGGCCTCGATCTCTCAGGCTATTGCCGCGGCGGCATGTTCACCTCGGATGCCTCGCGCCGTACCGAAGTGCGCGACGACAACCGGCGCTGCGTCGACGAAGCCATGGCGCTGGGCGCGCCCTGCATCGTCCTCGTCGTCGGCGGCCTGCCGCAATATTCGCGGCCGGGCAGCGAGGCCTCGAACGATCTCGCGGCGGCGCGCGGGCAGGTCGAGGAAGCGCTTGCCGAGATGCTCGACTACGCCAGGCAGGCGAACCTGCCGCTCGCCATCGAGCCGCTGCATCCGGCCTATGCAGCCGACCGCGCCTGCGTGAACACGACCAAGCAGGCGCTCGATATCTGCGACCGGCTCGACCCCGGCCGCAGCGGCATGCTCGGCGTCGCGCTCGACGTCTATCACATCTGGTGGGACCCGGAGCTGATGGACCAGATCGCACGCGCCGGCAAGGATCGCCTGCTCGCGTTCCACGTCTGCGACTGGCTGGTACCGACCAGGGACATCCTCAACGATCGCGGCATGATGGGCGACGGCGTCATCGACATCAAATCGGTGCGCAAAGCGGTCGAAGCGCAGGGCTTTGCCGGCTATTGCGAGGTCGAGATCTTCTCCAACGACTGGTGGGGCAAGCCGATGGACGAGGTGCTTCGCACCTGCATCACGCGGCATAGGACGGTGGTGTAGTTGCCTCGAGCGTCTCGGTGAAAAAGTCAGACCATTGCGCTGTCATCGATTCACCGTCAAACACCGCCGAGAAGAAGTAGGACGTCATCATGTCGTAAGTCACCACCGCGCCCATCCTCTTTGAGGGTGGGCGTTTGATCTTGCTGCACGTCGGTCCGAAAGCGAAATACGGATGCCTAACGCAGACCGCTCGCGCGATGTCTGCAAGTGACCCCGATGGCGAAGCTCGGTTTGGCTCAGATATAGTCTGCTGATCAGGGCACACCGGAAGTGACACGGCGCCGCTCAAACTGGCGCTTTTGACTCAAAGCGGACCTTGAGCGCCACGACCACCTAGAGTTCGAGCAAATCCCGTCCAGCTATAATTTCGCCGGAGAACGCTTTGCGAGCTTCATCCACGAACACCTGATCGGGCACGGCACCATTCCCCGGTACAAAATGACTTAGCACCAGCTTTTTGACGCCAGCGGCTTGAGCGACTTCGCCCGCCTGCTCGACGGTGAGAGCGTTTCCTGAAATGCTCTTGAAAAGATCAGCTGCAGTGTCCTTATCGAACCTGCCCGCCTGCACAGCTTGGTCGAGCGCACTGCGCACTCCCGGAAGATGCTGCGCCTCGCACACGAACACATCGGCACCCTTGGCAAGCTCTATCAGAGCGCCGGTCTTTCGAGTATCTCCTGAAAAAACGACCGAACGATCATCCGTGTCAAAACGATAAGACAACGCCACCGGAAGCGGAGGATGGTCGGCCAATACGCATGTGACCTTTACATGGTCATCCTGCATCACAACTCCCGCGGACGTCATCTCATGCGGAACAAGCAGCTTCCTGGGATCGGGCTTCTTTTCATCGCGCATCCGGATATCGATATCGAAGGCATTCAGTTCGAAATATTTACTCGTCATCTCTGCTAGTGGGGGTGGTCCGTAGGAATTCACTTGATCTCGGAGGCTCGAGTACCACGCAAAATAGAACAAGTTCCCATAGTCCAGATTGTGATCCGAGTGGTGATGGGTAATGAAGATGCTCTTCAATGCATTAAGCCTCAAGCCGGCTTGCACTATTTGTCGGGCGACGCCATTACCACAGTCGACAACGTAAAGAGCTCCCCCCACTACGATGGCGTTTGACGGTGCAGCGCGCGCAACTTGCAGGGGGGGGCCTCCCGTTGTGCCCAACAACACGATTTTAGTATGTGACGATTGTGCTGCTACAGGGCTCCGCGCAAGTGCTGACGCTAAGATTACTCCTGCCGGAATCTTCAGTGTCTCTCGTCTGGATAAAGACATGGACGATCCCTCTCGCTATAAGGAGGTCTCGAGTGGCTCTCAACCTGGAGGCGATGGCATACAAGATATGTTTGGCCAGGTTCTGTGAGGTTCAACGTCCAGCAATTCGATATGACGAATAATTCCAATGCCTCGGACAGAACGCTTGTCCTAATTTCGTTCATAGCCTCGTAAAGCCTCGACGGAAGATGAGCTAAGGATTGTTGCGCGTACTGCGAATGAGTCAGAAGGCTTGACCAACCTAGGTCGTGCAGTTCTGCTAGAATAAGAAGCGTGGGCGTGTGACCCGTATAGGGAGCTACGGTGAAAAACTCGGAAGTCTCCAACGATCCACCTGGCAAACCGCCATCCGATATTGAGCAGCCGGACAAAGCCGCATCCGATGAGGAACGACCGGGGCAGCCGCCATCCGCTCGCAATTTGAAGAGTCGCTTGCGGGCACGATTGCAGTTGATCGGGGGCGCGCTCGCCTCGATCGCCGCCGTGGGTGCGATCGCGGGCGGACTCGTCGGGTATTGGACTGTTTGGAAGACGCTCCGCACAGACGTGTTTCCGGAAAGCCAAAAGACACAGAAGCAGGCTACGGCCCGGCCCGACATTGCTCCCCGTTTGTCCCTCGTTGTCCTGCCATTCGCAAACCTCAACAACGATGTTGAGCAGGACTATTTCGCCGACGGCATTACGACCGATCTGACGACAGACCTCGCGCAAATGCCCGACACATTCGTGATCGGGCGCGGGACGGCTTTCGCCTATAAGAATAAGCAAGTCGATCTCAAGACGCTCGGCAAGGACCTTGGTATCCGATGGGCGGTACAGGGCGCGGTGCAGCGGGCCGGAGATCGGGTCCGTATGAACGTATCACTTTCCGACCTGTCGACTGGTCGCGATGTCTGGTCGGACCGCTTTGACGGCGATCGGACTAATCTTGCGGCCTTGCAGGAACAGGTCACGGCTCGGCTCGCCCGCTCACTCAACGTCGAACTCATCCAGGCCGAAAGCCGACGCAGCCAAATGGACAGGCCAACCAATCCAGACGCTGTGGATTTCAGCATGCGCGGCTGGGCGAAGCGTTACGGTCCTCGGACCAAAGTAATGAATGCGGAGGCAAACGACTTGTTCGACAGCGCACTGCGCCTCGATCCGGACAACATAGATGCAATGATTGGTAAGACGTTGTGCATAGCGGATGGCGTGATCTACGGCTGGTCGAAATCCGTGGTCGAAGACAAAAAAATGGCGATCAAGCTGATCGATCAAGTTCTTGCTAAACGCCCGGCGACCGCAAATGCGCACGTAGCCAAGGGAAACATTCTGAACTACGGAAATCCTGAGGAAGCCTTGCCTGAATACGACGCGGCTTTGGAAATCGATCCTAATTCGCCTGTCGCGTATGCATCCAAGGGGATCGTACTCATTACGGCGGGACGCGCGCGCGAAGCATTTACTCCGATTCAAATCGCTTTGCGCCTAAGCCCCAAAGATCCGGGCGCTGGCACTTGGCGTTTTTTCCTCTGTCATGCTCATGTCCATCTGCGCCAGTACAAGGAAGGTATTGAGGAATGTAGGCGCTCCATCAATTTGAATAAATGGGACTGGTTTCCGTATGTAGATCTGATTTCAGCTTACGGAGCCACTGACCAATTGGAAATGGCCCAGCAAGTACTGGTCGAACTGAATGCAATCAGACAGGACTTCACGATCCAGTGGTTCCGGCAAATCGGCTACGCACGTTCGAGCAATCCGCAGTTTCGTCGTGAGTACGACGACATCATCGAAGGACTCAGAAAAGCTGGCGTTCGCGAGCAATGAGGCAGGAACCTTCGTGGTTTGGTTACGGCAGACAAGAGCAGTAATTGAGGTCTCCTTTTGGCCATCGCTGCCATTCCAATGCCCGGCTGGGATGTCCGTTATCGGTCGTAGACCGGACGTAGCTGGCTGACGGCCGAATCGTCGCGAATGACCCTGAGCGGTCATTATCGCCGCTTGACCCCTGGTCAGCGTCCCAGCCTGATCCACGATGTTATTCGCGGCCGCCGAACGCAGCCCCTGCATGGGCCAGGTAAACGCTGCTTAGAGCAAGTGAAGCTCTCGCGATTACCGCCCACAAGTCCGTAACAAAGTGCTAGGCTCATCCTTGCAGCGGCGTGGCTAGTCTGTCGTTCGGAGGAGCTGTGACCGAGCAGCGGGTTCAGAGGCGACTAGCGGCAATCTTGGCCGCCGACGTGGTCGGTTACTCCGCGTTGATGCAACGCGCTGAGGAAGCCACATACGCCGAGTTCGAGCGGCTCAAGCAAGAATTGATTGAACCCAGCCTTTACCGCAACGAAGGGCGACTTATCAAAACAACGGGTGATGGCGCGCTCGTCGAGTTCGCCAGTCCCTTGGCCGCCGTGAGATGCGCGGTTGAGATACAGGATTATCTCGCCTCGGGCACCAGTCCCTTCAGGCTACGCATCGGGCTCAACCTTGGTGACGTTATCGTAGGGCAGGACGGTGAACTCTACGGCGACGGGATCAACATTGCTGTGCGGCTGGAGGGGATTGCCGATCCGGGTGGCATACTGATTTCCGAGAAGGTGTACAGCGAAGTCGAAGGCAAGCTGGCGGTTAGCTTCGAGGATCGCGGCGAGCAGCAGCTCAAGAACATCTCCAGGCCAGTTCGCGCTTACGATGTCCGCGCTGGAGCGTCTAGCGCGCTGACCGAGAGACTAAATGCGGTCCCGCCGCTTCCAGACAAGCCGTCGATCGCCGTGCTTCCGTTCGAGAACATGAGCGGTGACCCCGAACAGGAATACTTCGCGGACGGGATGGTTGAGGAGATCACAACCGCGCTTTCGCGGTTCAAATCGTTGTTCGTGATCGCTCGCAATTCGAGCTTCACCTTCAAGGGCAAAGCCGTCGACATCAAGGAAGTCGGGCGCAGGCTTGGCGTGCGCTATGTCCTTCAGGGAGCGGTGCGCAAGGCGCCCGGGAAAGTTCGCGTCACGGCCCAGTTGATTGAAGTGGCTACGGGCGCACACATTTGGGCGGAAAAGTTCGAGCGTGACATGACGGACATTTTCGCGTTGCAGGACGACGTCGCGCTCGCCGTTGTCTCCGCTATTCAGCCCAGGTTGTTTCAAGCAGAAATTGCAATGGCGAAGCGGCGGCGACCGGAAGATCTCACCGCGTATGATCTTTATCTCCGGGCTATACAGCGGGCCTTCCGAACGACCCGCGAAGGGTTGGCCGAGGCGCTCCGACTGGTCCAGCGCGCCTTGGAGCTTGATCCTGAATTTGCTGCTGCCGCTGCTCTGGCAGGTGCTTGTCACGCGGAAAATGTGGTCAGGAGCTATGCCGTCGATGCCCAATTCGAAAGCCGGGAAGCCGTTCGGCTTGTACGCATGGCATTGAAACTCGACCATGACGATCCAGATACGTTAGCAAATGCTGCATTGATCTCGGCACTTTTGGTCGGTGATTGGGAGACAGAGATCGAGATGTCCGACCGGGCGGTTACGCTCAACCCAAATTCATATCGTGCATGGAATTGCAGAGGTTGGGTCTACAAGGTTGCGGGTCAGCCGGAAGAAGCGATCCGGAGCTTTGAACGTGCCGTGCGAATGAGCCCCTTAGACCCGCAACAATACATAGTCCTAACCGGGATGGGATTTGCCCTTATTGAGCTTCGTCGCTTTGACGAGGCCATCAGTGCAGGGAAGAAAGCCCAGCGTCACAACCCCTCCTATCCAGGACCATACCGCTGCCTCGCATCCGCTCTCGCCCATCTTGGGCGCGACGCTGATGCCCGTGAGGCGGCGGCTCGTATGCTTGAGATCGACCCCGCTTTCACGATATCGGCCTGGATCGGTCGGAGCCGACTATCAATAAATGCGAAGCTGATGATCGAGGGTTTTCGGAAGGCGGGATTGCCCGAATGAGCCCGTGCGCGTCCTCGTCGACAGGCTGATCAAAATAGGATGAAATTTACCGCGGCGCATGAGTCCGTTGTTGGCCCACCTGCGACCTCGGAGAATGTCCGCGCTTCGTCCGCTGTTGGGGGTTAACCCGACACCAGTCGGCCAGCCGATCAATGAGTACATGCCCCAGTCACCCGGCGTCGTTCGACCGCTGCGCAAATTGCAGCGCGAGAACGCGATGCCATCCTCACGGGCTTGCGACCTGTTGCAGCGTGTTGAAGCGCGCCTTCTGCTCGCTGCTCAGTGTGGCATAGAACTCGTCCAGCGCAGGCTCGACCAGCTTGGCGGCGGTCAACATGGCCTCGAGCCGGTGCTGCATCGTCTCCAGCCGTCCGACCGGTGTCAGCGGCGCATCGTTCGGACAGGCCGCCTGCAGGCCCTCAACCCCCTTCGCCGTCGCTTCGCTCAGGCGATCGAGCGCCTCTTTCTGCTTACCTGCAGGGTGGAGCACAGCCTCGATCCTCTGGATCGGCAACTGCGTGAGCCCGGACTTCGGATCGGCGCAGCCTTCGCTACTCGCCTCCTGCTGCTGCGGCGATCGTTCGCCGACATTGGGGCCAAGCGCGTTGAAGCTGGCCTGCTGTTCGTCATTGAGCGAGTTGTAGAAATTCTCCAGTGCCGGACGAACGATCTTGACGGCTTCCAGCGTCGCGCCGATGCGGTTCATCATCGCCCGCAAGCGGCCAGGAGGGGTCAGCGCATAAGTCTCCGTGCAGGAGTCCTTGAACACACCGGCAGCGTTGGCCGCCGCCGTCTTCAACTCGTCCAACAATGCGCGTTGCTCCGGCGTCGGCCGCACCGCCCGTGCGATATCGGCAAGCGGCCAGGCGGTCACGCCCTTGTCCGGCGTGGCACACAACTGCTGAAGCGTCTGCGGGCTCACGCTGGCACGCTGGCGCGCGCGGTAGCCGCCGCCGGCTTGCGGATAGTCATACGGGTTGATGCTGGCGTAGGCGGAATAGGTGCCGTCACCACCCCAGAACACGGTGTCGACGAAGTCGTCATAGGCGTACGCCCAATATCCGGGCTCGTAGCCATAGGACCAGAACGTGTAGTTGAAGATGTCGGAATAGGCGTAAGGCCAGAAGACGGGCCCAAGCCACGCCACGAACACCGCGGGATGACGGTGACGCCAGGCCTGTCGGGGAGCCCAGCCGCTTTGGCGCGTGACGAGAGCCGCTTGGGTCTGCGAAGTGGACTGCTCGCGGAAGCGCGCCGCAAACCGTCCGCGCTCGGCGGCCTGCGCGGCGGCCGCAAGTGCCGGAGCGCGCTCCGCCGGAGCCTGCAATCCAAGCCGCTGCTGGCGCGCCAGATCAATTTGCTGCGCGCGCTGCTCACGGCCAAGCAAGCGGTTCTGCGCCTGGAGCAGTCGCTGCTGTGCGCGTTGCGCTTGCGCGCCTTCCGGCCTTTGCGACTGCAATTGCTGCACACGCTGCTGCAGGCGTTCGATGCGAGCCTGGCGCTCCGTCGTCTGGCGCGACAGCATCTCGCGCTGCCGTTGCTCGACCTGCTGCGAGCGCTGTTGGACACGCTGCTCACGCTCTAGAAGACGGCTCTGCGACTGCAGCAACCGCTGCTGCTGTTGCTGGGCCCTTGCGCCTTTCGGCTTCTGCGATTGCAGTTGCTGCACGCGCTGCTGCAAGCGGTCGATGCGGTCCTGGCGTTCGGCGGATTGGCGCGAAAGCATCTCACGCGGCGGTCCCGAACGCTCGCTCAGGGCCGGGGGTGTACTTGGGCGCGAAGGGGCGGCGATATGCGGCGTCGGCCGCGGCGCCATGGCCGGACGTTGCGGCGCTGCCGGCGGGCGATGGAATTCGCGCCGGGGCGCTGCCACCTGCGGGGCGGCTCGGGGGGCACTGATATGTGGGGTCGGACGCGGTGGCGGTGAGGCGATGTGCGGCGCCGGACGTGGCGCCATCGCCGGTCGCTGCGGCATGGCTGGCGGCGCGGCGGGACGCGCCATGGCTGGCGGTGCTGCTGGACGAGCCATAGCCGGTGGTGCTGCCGGGCGGGCCATGGCCGGTGGTGCTGATGGCGGCGCTGCGGCTGGCCCTGGTGGTCCACCCCGTCCGTGTCCTGGTCCCTGGGCCGACACGCTCGTCGTCAGCATCGAGACGCCAACCAAAACAGCCGTCAGGCAAACGCCATGCGGAAGCATGATCTTCGCTCCCAACTCGTAATTGCCCACGACTTTCAACGCACAGACCGTGGAATGGTTCGTCCCTGGCAGCGGCCGGCATTGCGATCTTCCGACGCAGGCAATCTCAAGAGAGATCCCGCGTCAGGGTGGTGGCGAACTGCTCCAGCGCCCAGTCGACCTGGTCGCTTGTGATCACCAGCGGCGGGGCGATGCGGATCGTTTGCTCATGGGTATCCTTGGCGAGGATGCCCTTGCCCTGAAGCGCCTCGCAGTAGCGGCGGGCGCGGCCGGCCTCGGGATGCAGCTCGACGGCCAGCATCAAGCCGCGCCCGCGAACCTCGCGGATCGTATTGGCACGAATGTCCTGCAAGCCTTTCAGAAAGCGCGCGCCTTGCCTTGCCGCGTTCTCGATCATCTCTTCCTCGACCAGCACGCGCATGGCCGCGCGCGCCACAGCGCAGGCAAGCGGGTTGCCGCCGAAGGTCGAACCATGCTGCCCGGGTCGCAAAGTCCCGAGCACGTCGTTGTTCGAGAGCACGGCCGACACGGGATAAAAGCCGCCGGACAAGGCCTTGCCGAGCAGCGTCACGTCCGCCTCTATACCCTCGTGCTGTTCGGCGAGCAGCTTGCCGGTGCGGCCGAGCCCGGTCTGTATCTCGTCGAGCACCAGCATCACGTTGTTGGCGGTGCAAAGCTCGCGGACCTCAGTGAAATAGCCGGCTGGAGGAATGACGACGCCGGCCTCGCCCTGGATCGGCTCGACCAGAAAGGCGACCGTGTTTGGGGTGATTGCCTTCTCCAGCGCCGCGGCGTCGCCGAACGGAATGATCTTGAAGCCAGGCGCGAACGGCCCGAAATGTGTGCGTGTCTCGGGGTCGGTTGAAAAGCCGACGATGCCGAGCGTGCGTCCGTGGAAATTGTTGGCGCAGACGATGATCTCGGCCTGGCCGTCCGGCACACCCTTCACCTCATAGCCCCATTTGCGGACCGACTTGATCGCGCTTTCGACCGCCTCCGCGCCGCTGTTCATCGGCAGCACCTTGTGGGAACCGGTGAGCGCTGCGATCTCCTCGTAGAACAAGGCGAGCTGGTCGTTGTGGAAGGCCCGCGAGGTGAGCGTCAGCCTGTGCGCCTGTTCGACCATCGCCGCCAGGATCTTGGGGTGGCAGTGGCCCTGGCTGACCGCCGAATAGGCCGAGAGGCAATCGAGATACCGGTTGCCTTCGGTATCCCAGACCCAGACACCTTCGCCGCGCGACAGGACGACCCCGATCGGCTCGTAATTATGGGCTCCGAACCGTGCTTCCGTGGTGATGAAATCAATGACCGACGAGCTCATCTGTCGTCACTCCATTGCTGCGCACGGGGTCCTCAACTGACTGCACCGGCGGTCTTCAGCTTGATTTGGGTATCCGCCGGCCTCCTTGGAAGCCTTCATGCGCCGATGGCGTGGCGCAGCCCGATTTGCCTGAAACGTCCGATAGTTCTGCGGATCCGCAGGGTATCGTTCATCGACCCCGCCCCTACTGTGCATGGGGTTGTTTTCGTCTTTTTGTTTTGGAGGCCTCAGCGGATCGTGCAGGGCACGCTCAAAAACCCGCGGAACCGGACCCGTCCACCCCGCACCGGCTGCCCGCTCACGGCATAGTTCGGGAAGCGCGCCAGGAAGCGCGAGATCGCGATGGCGCCTTCCAGCCGAGCCAGCGCCATGCCGGCGCATTGATGCGCGCCGGTGGCGAAGGCGAGGTGCCGGTTTGGCGTGCGTGCGATATCAAAACGCTCAGGGTCGGGAAACTGCGCGGGATCGCGGTTGGCAGCCCCGATGCACAGCGTCACCGACGTGCCGGCATCGAGCATGACGCCGCCGAGCTCGACCTTCTCGGTGGTCATGCGGTTGCCGAGCTGGTTCGAGCTCTCGTAGCGCAGCATCTCTTCGACAGCGGTCTTGATCATGTCGGGGTTGCCGATCAGGCGTTGCTTCTGATCCGGATTGCGGTCGAGCGCGACGAGGCCGTTGCCGATCAGGTTGGTGGTGGTCTCGTGCCCGGCGTTGAGCAGGAAGATGCAATTATGCAGCAGCTCCTTCTCGGACAGCCGCTCGCCGTTCTCCTCGCTGTTACCTTCTCCCTGGATCAGCCGCGTCAGCACGTCGCGCTCGGGATTGCCTGGCTTGGCGCGCCGCCGTGCCACCAGAGTTTCGAGATAGGCGAGGAAGTCCGTCACCGCCTTGTTGCCGCGCGCTGCGCCTTCGGGTGACACCACGGGTTCGAGGGCGCCCAGGATCGCCAGCGACCAGTCACGCAGCGGTGTGCGCTCGTCATGAGGCACGTCGAGCAGATTGCCGATCACCTCGATGGGAATTGAAGCAGCGAAATCCTCGATCAGCTCGCAAACGCCCTTGGCTTCGATAGCGTCGAGCAGGCCGTCCACCAGCTTGATGAGATCGCCCTCCATGCTTGCGATCGCGCGCGGCGACAGCGCGCCCATGATCAGGCGGCGCACGCGAGTGTGTGAGGGAGGGTCGTTGAAGACGAGACTGGTGGTGTGGTGCTCGTAGAGCGGGGTGTCGCCGTATTTCGGCGCGAACTCGCGTTTCTTGTCCGAGCTGAACGATTTGGTGTTCTTGTAGGTGGTGACGAGATCGTCGTAGCGGGTCAGGAACACGGTGCCGTTCGGCAGGCGCTTGACCGGCTCGTTTTCCCGCAGTGCACGATAGGTGGGGTAGGGGTTTTCGTAGAACTCCGGCGTCAGCTTCTCGAGGTCGAAGCTGGCGGCCAGCGCCTTCGCATCTGCGTTCATCCCGTTATACTCGCCGGTTAAAGCCGATATGCCGTTTTTGTTGTTCTGGTTGGCGCGTGCATGCGTCTACAGTCTTTGCACCTTGCTAGCCGACCGGACAGGAAAATGCACGCACGCCCTGACGCTGCCGACATGACGCCGAGTTGGCCTGACGACATTTTCGCGACATTGCAACGCTTCGACGTCCGGCAGGTGCCGTACGTGCCCGACGCCGGTCATTCCAAGCTGATCCAGCGCGTCCTGGACTCCTCCACGATGCGCGGCATTCCCTTGACGACGGAAGAGGAGGGCGTGGCGCTGCTCGCCGGCGCCTGGGCCGGCGGACAGCGCGGCGTGCTGCTGATGCAGTCGAGCGGCGTCGGCAATTGCATCAACATGCTGTCGCTGATCCCGATCCTGCGCTTTCCCTTCCTCACGCTCGTGACCATGCGCGGCGAGTGGGGCGAGTTCAATCCGTGGCAGGTGCCGATGGGATCGACCACGCAGGGCGTGTTCGAGCTCTCCGGCGTGAAGGTGCTGCGCGCCTCGAACGCGGCCGAGGTGCCCGCCGTGCTCGAAGCCGCCGCGGCGCAGGCCTACAACGCGCTCACCCCGACCGCCGTCCTTCTGTCGCAGCGCCTGATCGGCGCCAAGGTTTTCACCAAATGAGCAAGGCCAATCTCCTCGACCGCCGCCAGGTGGTGTCCACCCTGCTCGCGGACCGCAAGGGCGTCGTCGCGATCGGCGGCCTCGGTGCCTCCACCAACGACATCTGCGCGGCCGGCGACCACGCCCGTAATTTCTACCTGTGGGGTGGCATGGGTGGCGCCGCGATGATCGGGCTCGGCCTCGCGCTGGCGCAGCCGAAGCTGCCGGTGCTGGTCATCACCGGCGACGGCGAGATGCTGATGGGCATGGGCAGCCTCGCCACCATCGGCCTGCAGAAGCCGCCCAACTTGTCGGTCGTAGTGCTCGACAACGAGGCCTATGGCGAGACCGGTGGGCAGACCAGCCACACCTCGGCCGCCGCCGATCTTGTCGGCGTCGCCAAGGCATGCGGCATTGCGGACAGCCGTGCCGTCACGACCATGGCCGAGGTCGAGGCCTTCGCCAAAGCCGTTCACGACGTCTCGGCCGGGCCGCGCTTTGCCAATGTGAAGATCGACAGCGCCAGCCTGGAGCGGATCCTGCCAAGCCGGGACGGGACCTACATCGTTAACCGGATCCGCGGCGACCTCGGCTTCCAGCCGATCTAGCCCGGCGCTGCTCCTCAACAGGGTGCCTTGCACGGAGGCCGTGTGGCGGGCGAATTTCCCCTGAATTCGCAGCGCATTCAGGTTGCGATGCAACATAGTGCTTGACTTCTGCGTGGGTGAGTGCTTACTCACCCGGCATGAGCTCATTGCGTATGACAAGCGACCTGAGGCGTCAATTGATCCTCGGTGCCGCAAAGCGCTGCTTTGCCCGACATGGCTATACCGGCACCACGACGAAGAGCGTGGCGGCCGCTGCGGCCATTTCCGAGGCGCTGCTGTTCAAGCATTTCCCGTCCAAGGCGGCGCTGTATGCCGAGATCCTCAGCGACGAATGCGAGGCGGACCCGGCCCTGATGGAGCTGCTCGAACGGGAGCCGTCGACCGCCACGCTGGTCGAAGTGATCCGCGGCATGGTTCAGCATTTCCTCGCGATCGCGGACGGGCCCGACCAGGAAGAGGCGCAGCGCCTGCGGCTGATGGCCACGAGCCATCTGGATGATGGCGAATTCGCGCGCTTGCTGTATGCCAAGATCGAGACGCTGATCGGGGCTGTCTTCGTCACCTCGCTCGAGCGCGCGATTGCGAGCGGTGACGCGCGGCCGTGCGTTGGCGAACCGCTCAATCTGTTCTGGTTCGCGCATCATTCGGTGATGACCGCGGCGCTGACCAGGCTGCCGGCCACGCCTTGTCTCGCTTACGGCAAGGCGAACGACCTGCAGCGGCAGCTCTGTGAGTTTCTCCTGAGGGGTATCGGACTTAACGACGCCGCAATTGCTTCGCATCTGGGCCGCGATCAGGCCGCAGATGCCGGCAAGGCGGCGATTGCAGAAAGTGCATGACATGAACATCGTAGCCGAACACAAGATTTCGGGGCAACCGATCGACAACAAGGCTCCCAAGCGTCCGGTCCGGCCAGTGCTCTGGTTCATCATCGTCGGCGCGCTTCTGGCTGCGCTCGTCGGTGGCCTCGTCTGGTTCAATTATTTCCGCGGCCAGATGATCCAGCAGTTCTTCGCCAACAACAAGCCGCCGCCGACGGCCGTCAGCGCGGCCGAGGCGAAGTCCGAGGTGGTGCCGAACCTGCTCACCGCGGTCGGCAGCCTTGTCGCCGTGCATCAGGTCGACGTCAGCGCCGACGTCAACGGCCGCGTCACCGAGATCAAGTTCGAGCCGGGTACGCGTGTCGAGGCCGGCACGCCGCTGGTGCAGCTGTTCGACGCGCCGGAGCAGGGCGACCTCGCCAACTACAAGGCGCAGGCGACCGTCGCGCAGCTGTCGCTCGATCGCGCCAAGCAGCTGGCCTCGCGCCAGTTCGGACCGCAGGCGACCGTCGATACCGCGCAGGCCGCCTACGACCAGGCGCAGGCCGGCATCGCCAAGACCGAAGCGTTGATCTCGCAGAAGCTGGTGCGTGCGCCGTTCTCCGGCGATCTCGGCATGCGCAAGGTCGAGGTCGGCCAATATCTGACGGCGGGTACGGCGATCGTGTCGTTGACCGATCTGTCGGAGTTGTGGGCCAACTTCACGGTGACGGAAAAGGACTCCGGCCACCTCAAGGTCGGCCAGGCCGTTCGGCTCAAGGTCGACGCCTATCCGGGCCGCACCTTCGAGGGCAAGATCACCACGATCGAGCCGCAAATCGCGGCCGACACCCGCAACATTCGCGTGCAGGCGACGATCGCCAATCCGGAGAAGATCCTCAAGCCCGGCATGTTCGTGACCACCACGGTGGTGCTGCCGGACAAGCCGGCCGTGATCACCGTGCCCGAGACGGCGGTCGACTACACCCTGTACGGCGACTCGGTCTTCGTGATCGCCGAGAAAAAGGAAGCGGACGGCAAGTCCAGCCTCTCGGCGGTGCGCACCTTCGTGCAGACCGGCAACCGGGTCGACGGTCGCGTCGAAATCGTCAAGGGCCTGAAGGCGGGCGACAAGGTCGTTGCCGTCGGCCAACTCAAGCTGCAATCGGGCGCGCCGGTATCGATCTCGACCGACCCGGCTCCGCCGATCCCGGCGCAGCCGCCGCGCTACTGACAACATCCTCGCGTGATCCGGCTCGGCCGGATCACGTCTCTTGAGATAAAGAAATCGAGATCGCCGCGATGGCCCTTACCGATATTTTCATCAAGCGCCCGGTTCTGTCGGTCGTCGTCAGCCTGTTGATCCTGCTGATCGGCCTGCGCGCGGCGATGGTGCTGCCGATTCGGCAATATCCGAAACTGTCGAACACGGTCATCAACATCACGACCGTCTATCCCGGCGCGTCCGCGGACCTGATCCAGGGCTTCATCACCACGCCGATCGAGCAGGCAGTCGCCTCCGCCGAGGGCGTCGACTACATTACCTCGTCCTCCGTGCTCGGCACCTCGACGATCCAGGTCTACATCAAGCTGAACTTCGATCCGAACCAGGCGCTCACCGAGGTGCTGGCGAAGACGAACTCGGTGAAGTACCTGATCCCGAAGGAATCCAACGATCCCATCGTCACCAAGACAACCGGCCAGACCACGGCTGTGATGTATCTCGGTTTCTCGTCCGAGGAACTGTCCGGTTCGGCGATCTCCGATTATCTGACGCGTGTGGTGCAGCCGGTGCTGTCGACGGTCGACGGCGTCGCCTCGGCCGACATTCTCGGCGGCCAGACCTTCGCGATGCGTCTTTGGCTCGATCCCGTGAAGATGGCCGGCCGCAATGTGTCGCCGGCCGACGTCGCCGCGGCAATCACCGCCAACAACTTCCAGTCCGCGGCGGGGCAGACCAAGGGCTATCTCATCGTCTCGAACGTCTCCACGAACACGGGCCTGACCAATGTCGATCAGTTCAAGAAGATGATCGTCAAGGCCAAGGACGGCGGCTTCGTGCGGATGGAGGATATCGCCACCGTCGAGCTTGCCGCCCAGAGCACGGACGCCAGCGTTGCCTTCAACGGCGAGCACGCGATCTTCATCGGCGTGCAGGCAACCCCGCAGGGCAATCCGCTGACGCTGGTGAAGGGTGTGCGTGCGCTGTTCCCGGAGCTCGAGCGCAATCTGCCGCCATCGATGAAGATGAAGGTCGCCTACGACTCGACCAAGTTCATCCAGTCCTCGATCGACGAGGTGGAGAAGACGCTCGGCGAGGCCGTGATCATCGTGATCGTGGTCATCTTCCTGTTCCTGGCCTCGCTGCGCTCGGTCATCATCCCCGTCGTCACTATTCCTCTGTCGATGATCGGCGTCTGCACCCTGATGCTGGCGTTGGGCTTCAGCTTCAATCTCCTGACCCTGCTCGCGATGGTGCTGGCGATCGGCCTCGTGGTCGACGACGCCATCGTCGTGGTGGAGAACATCCATCGCCACCTTGAGGAGGGCAAGACACCGGTTCAGGCCTCGCTGCAAGGTGCGCGCGAGATCGTGGGCCCCGTCATCTCCATGACGATCACGCTCGCGGCGGTGTACGCGCCGATCGGCTTCCTCGGCGGCCTCACCGGCTCGTTGTTCCGCGAATTCGCCTTCACCCTCGCGGGCTCGGTGATCGTGTCGGGCGTGATCGCGCTGACGCTGTCGCCGATGATGTGCTCGATGCTGCTGAAGAACACCGAGGAGGGCCGCTTCGCAAAGCTCGTGAACCGGGTGTTCGGCGCGATGACGCGCTGGTACGGCCGCAAGCTCGATCGCTCGCTCGACTACAAGGCCATCACCGGCCTGTTTGCGATCACGATCCTCGGCCTCGTCGGTTTCCTCTATATGCACACCTCCAAGGAGCTGGCGCCCGAGGAAGACCAGGGTATCGTGTTCGCAGTGACCAAGGCCCCGAAATACGCCAACATCGATTATCTCGATTTCTACGGCGAAAAGCTCGACAAGGAATTCGCGAAATTCCCCGAGACCGACCTGCGCTTCGTGCTGAACGGCATCAACGGCCCGCAGGGAGGTATCGCCGGCATGCTGCTCAAGCCGTGGGACGAGCGCAAGCGCTCGTCGATCCAGCTGAAGCCGCTGGTGCAAGCCGAGCTTTCCAAGATCGAGGGCGTGCAGGCCTTCGCCTTCAACCTTCCGCCGCTGCCGGGTGGCCCGGGCGGCCTGCCGATCCAGATGGTGATCAACTCCACCGCCGGGTTCCAGACGGTCTATGAGCAGATGGAGAAGCTGAAGGAAGCTGCGCGCAAGAGCGGCATGTTCATCGTTTCCGACAGCGACCTCGCCTATAACCAGCCGAACGTGAAGGTGACGATCGACCGCACCAAGGCACAGGATCTCGGCGTCAACATGCAGAACCTCGGCTCCACGCTCGCGGTGCTGCTCGGCGGCAACTACATCAACCGCTTCAATCTCGAGGGCCGCTCGTACCAGGTGATCCCGCAGGTGCCGCGCGCCAAGCGGCTGTCGCCGGAATCGCTTGGCGGCTACTACGTGACGACCAATACCGGCCAGCAGCTGCCGTTGTCGACGGTGGTGTCCATTGAAACCAAGACCGACCCGAATTCGCTAACTCACTTCAACCAGCTCAATTCGGCGACGTTCTCGGCCGTGCCGATGCCGGGTGTGACTGTCGGCGCGGCGGTCGACTTCCTCGAGGGCGAGGCCAAGAAGCTGCCGCAGGGCTTCAGCCACGACTATCTGGCCGACTCCCGGCAATATGTGCAGGAAGGCAATCAACTCGCGATCACCTTCGGCTTCGCGCTGATCATCATCTTCCTGGTGCTGGCCGCACAGTTCGAGAGCCTCCGCGATCCGCTGGTGATCATGATCTCGGTGCCGATGGCGATCGTCGGCGCGCTGATCCCGCTGTTCTTCGGCGCGGCGACCATGAACATCTACACCCAGGTCGGTCTGCTCACCCTGGTCGGCCTGATCACCAAGCACGGCATCCTGATGGTGGAGTTCGCCAACGAGCTCCAGATCAAAGAGCGGCTCGACCGCCGCTCCGCCATCGAAATGTCGGCCCGCATCCGCTTGCGGCCGATCCTGATGACGACGGCCGCGATGGTCACCGGCCTGATCCCGCTCCTGACCGCGACCGGCGCAGGCGCCGCCAGCCGCTTCTCGATCGGCCTCGTGGTCGTGGCGGGCATGTCGATCGGCACGCTGTTCACGCTATTCGTGCTGCCGGCGGTCTATGTGGTGCTGGCGACCGACCATCGCGCGGCGGCCGATTCGGAGCGGAACAAGCAGGTCAACGAGCTCGACCTCGGTTCCAAGGCGCTGCGGCCGACCTGAGGCCGCAAGGCAAGCCAGATCAGGGGCGGCAGCGGTTATCCGCTGCCGCCCCTTTCGTTTGTCTCTCGCAAAAACGGTTTGCCGCTCTTGCGAGAGACAAGGTCCGGTCTTCTTGCTAGGTTCCGCGGGATGAGCCTGTCCGTTCACCCCGACACCCCCCGAGCCGGGACACTGCCGAGCGCGGCCCGAAGCGAGGCCGCCTCCGGGGAGACGGCGGGCCGTGGAATCCGGACCCGGCTCTTCACCAAATACGTCGCGCTGTTCGTGGCCGTCGTCGCAATCGCTCTGCTCGCCAATGGCTTGTTCGAGGTCTTCTTCTATTATCGCGAGCACAAGGCTTCCCTGATCCGGGTCCAGCATGAGCAGGCCGAGGCGGCTGCGGCCAAGATCGGCCAGTTCGTCAAGGAGATCGAGAGCCAGCTCGGCTGGACCACGCAACTGCCCTGGTCGGGCGGTTCGATCGAGCAGCGCCGGTTCGACGCGCTGCGCCTCCTGCGCCAGGTGCCTGCGATTACCGAGCTTGCCCAGGTGGACTCGACCGGCAAGGAGAGGCTGCGGGTCTCGCGGCTGGCGATGGACGCGCTTGACAGCGGGATCGACCTGTCGAGCGATCCGAAGTTCACCGAGGCCGTCGCGCATAAGGTCTACTACGGCCCGGTCTATTTCCGCCGGGAATCCGAGCCCTACATGACGTTGGCGCTGGCGGGGGTGCGCAGGGATGCCGGCGTCAGCATCGCGGAGGTCAATCTCAAGCTGATCTGGGACGTTGTGTCCCAGATCAAGGTTGGCGAGCACGGACACGCCTACGTGGTCGGTGCGGAGGGACGACTGATCGCGCATCCCGACATCAGCCTCGTCCTGCGCAATACCGACATGTCCGGGCTCCCGCAGGTGCGGGCCGCGCTGGCCGGGAGCGGTACCGTCAACGAGGCGCTTTCCGAAGCGCACAACATCCAGGGCCAGAAGGTGCTGACCGCGTCGGCCCCGATCGAGCCGCTGCACTGGACCATGTTCGTCGAGTTGCCGGTCGAGGAGGCCTATGCCGCGCTCTATGCATCGTTGCAGCGGCTTGCGGTCGTCCTGCTCGCGGCGTCGATCTTTGCCGTGCTTGCGGGGGTATTTCTCGCGCGCCGCATGGTGGGGCCGATCCAGGCACTGCGCAGCGGCGCCGAACGGATCGGGGGCGGTGACTTCTCGCAGCGCATCTCGATCAAAACCGGCGACGAGCTTGAAGAGCTCGCCGACCAGTTCAACGACATGGGTGCGCGCTTGCAGGAATCCTATGCCGGTCTGGAGAACAAGGTCGAGCAGCGGACGGCGGAACTCCGCCAATCCCTCGACGATCTGCGCACCGCGCAGAACCGCCTGATCCAGACCGAGAAGCTCGCGTCTCTCGGCCAACTTACCGCCGGCATCGCTCACGAGATCAAGAACCCGCTCAACTTCGTCAACAATTTCTCCGCAGTGTCGACGGAGCTGATCGACGAGCTCAACGAAACACTGCGATCCGCCGCTCTCGACGGCAAGACCAAGGAGGAGGTTGACGAGCTGACCGGGATGCTCAGGGGCAACCTCGAGAAGGTCGTGCAGCACGGCAAGCGCGCCGATTCCATCGTCAGGAATATGCTGTTGCATTCGCGCGAGGGCTCCGGCGAGCATCGCGACGTCGACATCAATGCCGTCGTGGAGGAGAGCCTCAATCTGGCCTATCACGGCGCGCGCGCCGAGAGACCGGCCTTCCAAGTCACGCTCCAGCGCGCGTTCGATCCCGCTGCCGGCGTGGTCGACATCTATCCGCAGGAGATCACGCGCGTCTTCCTCAACCTGATCTCGAATGGCTTCTACGCGGCGGCCAAGCGCAAGGAGAGCGAGGGCGACGCCTTCGCGCCTGCCTTGAGCGCGACAACGAAGAATCTCGGCGGCAGCGTCGAGATCCGGATCCGCGACAACGGCACGGGAATTCCGGCCGAGGTGAAGGAGAGAATGTTCAACCCCTTCTTCACCACCAAGCCGGCCGGCGAGGGGACGGGGCTCGGTCTGTCCATGAGCCATGATATCATCGTGAAACAGCACGGCGGCACGATCGACGTGAACACGGAGCCCGGTGTATTCACCGAATTCATCATCACCCTGCCGCGGGCGATGGCAAAAGGCAGCGCGACTGGCAGTACACCCGGAGGCAAGTCTTGAACGTTTACATCCTGGTCGTCGATGACGAGCCCGATGTCGAGGCGCTCTTTCGGCAACAGTTCCGGCGCGATCTGCGCGCCGGCCGCTTCCAGATGGAGTTCGCGCTCTCGGCCTCCGAGGCGCTGAAGCGCGCCGCCGAAGTTCGGGATCCCTCGCTGATCCTGATCCTGTCGGATATCAACATGCCCGGCATGAGCGGGCTCGACATGCTGCCGAAGGTGCGTGCCGCGCATCCGGACGTTCCCGTCATCATGATCACGGCCTATGGCGACGCCGAGACGCGCCGAAAGGCGATCGAGCGCGGTGCCGTCGGGCTTCTCACCAAACCGATCGACTTCGCGCTGCTGCGGCAGGAGATCGACACGAGGCTCGAGCAAGCCGCATGACTGCGACCATCCTCTTCGTCGACGACGAGCCTGACCTCGAGGCGCTGATCCTGCAGAAATTCCGCAGGCAGATTCGCGATGGGAAGCTCGCTCTCATCTTCGCGCGCGACGGCCTGGAGGCGCTGGAGTCGCTCGAGCTGAATCCGCATGTCGACCTGGTGGTTTCCGACATCAACATGCCGCGGATGGATGGGTTGTCGCTGCTGGCGAAGCTCCAGGAATCCGAGGACAAGAAGTCGACCATCATCGTCTCCGCTTATGGCGACATGAGCAACATCCGCATCGCCATGAACCGCGGCGCGTTCGACTTCCTGACCAAGCCGATCGACTTCGCCGATCTGGAGACCACGATCGAGAAGACCATTCGTCACGTGGAGATGCTGCGCGAAGTGCGACGACGCCAGATGGAAGCCGAGCGCGCCCATGCCTCGCTGTCGCGTTTCTTCTCGCCGGAGATCGCAAGGCGTTTGGCGGCGGATGTCGACGGCGACGGCATGGAGGTGCAGTGGCGCGATGTGGCCATCCTCTTCACCGACATCACCGGATTCACCTCGCTGGTCGAGACCGCGGTCCCGCAGACGCTGGGCGAACTGCTCAACGAATATGTCGGCGGCATGACCGAGATTGTCTTCGCTCATGAGGGGACGGTCGCCAAGATCATCGGCGATGCGATCCAGGTGCTGTTCAACGCACCCGGCGACCAGCCGGACTATGCGACGCGTGCAGTCGCCTGCGCCCATGACCTCGACGCCTGGGCGGAGGACTTTTCGGCGCGCTGGAACGCGAGAGGCGTGAATTTCGGGACCACCCGCATCGGTGCCCATGCTGGCCCCGCGCTGGTCGGCAATTTCGGCGGCAACCGCTTCTTCGACTACACGGCCTATGGCGACACCATCAATACGGCGTCGCGGCTGGAGGCTGCCAACAAGCATCTGGGAACGCGCATCTGCGTCAGTGCCAGCGTTGCCAAGGGGGCTGTGAACTTCCATGGACGTCCCGTGGGCGACCTGATGTTGCGCGGACGCAGCGAGCCGCTGCGCGCGTTCGAACCGCTGCCCCAGGCGAAATTCGAAGCCCCGGCGACGGCGCAATATTCCGAAGCGTTTGCCAAGATGGAGGCCGGCGATGCCGCCGCCATGCCGGCCTTTGCCGCGCTGGTCGGGATGCATGCCGACGATCCGCTGGCCGGTTTTCACCTGAAGCGCCTGCTCAACGGCGCCAAGGGCATTCGCATGCAATTGGAATAGGAGTCCTGTCATGATGCGCGAATTCTCCGCCGGAAACTATCGTTTCATTCCATCCGTATTCCAGTATTCCGCCGGCGCCGCTGCGGATGAGGGCTACGAGATCGAGCGCGTCCGGTTCGACCGCCTTGTGCCGCTCGCGGAAGGCTTTGCGCTGGCCGCAAGGTTCATTCAGGAGGCGGGGCGTCCGTTGACGGCATTCTGTGCCTGCGAGCTGCGTTCACCAGCGGCCTTCAGCGAGGAAGGCTTTCGTACGTTCAACTTGCACTATGTGAAGACGCTCTCCGAGTGGGGTATCTTCGACGGCACCACCAATCCGGTGGCGCGCAGCAATGTCTGTCCGGAGATCGATCCGCCGTCCGAGCCGTCCTTCTACGCGTTCTCCTTCACGCGCCCGACGCAGTCAAACGCGCCCAGCTTCGTCATCGCCGGCGGCGCCGAGGCCCGTGAGGGTAGCGGCACTTATGTCGAGCGCACCGTGCGCTACCGTGATCTCAGTCCGGAAGGCCTGCGGGAGAAGGTTCGCTTCACCACGACCTCGCAAATGGAGAGTCGGATGGCGGCCTTCGGCTTCGGCTGGAAGGACACGACCGGCGTGCAAGCCTATTCCGTGCACGATTTTCACCACGCGCTGGTCGACGAACTGGTCCGCCGCGGCGCATTGCGCTCCGGCCTGACCTGGCATTTTGCCCGGCCGCCGGTGATCGATCTCGAATACGAGATGGATTGCCGGCGGGTGATGCGGGAAGTAGTGATTTGAGGTCCTCATCCCGAGGAGCGGCCGTGAGGCCGCGTCTCGAAGGATGGCCGCGGGTTGCAACTGGGCTTTCATGGTCGAGACGCGCAAGAACGCGCCCCTCACCATGAGGAATGACTAGCGCTGCCGCGGATCGAGCGCGTCGCGCAGGCCGTCGCCGAGCAGGTTCAGCGACAGCACCACGAGAAAGATCGCAAGCCCGGGCCAGATCGCCATCCAGGGCGCCTGGGTCAGGAAGCGTTGCGCGGCGTTGAGCATGCTGCCCCAGGACGGCGCGGGCGGCTGCTGGCCGAGGCCGAGGAAGGACAGAGCAGCTTCCGCGATGATGGCGGCGGCGATCGACAGCGTCGCCTGCACCAGCAGCGCGGGCAGGATGTTCGGCAGGATATGGGAGAACGCGATCCGCCACGGCGGATTGCCGAGCGCCCGCGCAGCTTCGACATAGTCCTCGGCCTTGACGACGAGCACCTGGCCGCGGGTCAGGCGGATGAAGATCGGGGTCGCCGAGATGCCGATCGCAATCATGGCATTGCCGAGGCTCGGCCCGAGGAATGCCGCGAGCGCGATCGCCAGAATCAGGAACGGGCAGGCCAGCATCGCATCGGTGATCCGGCTGATCAGCGCGTCAGTGAAGCCGCCGCGATAGCCTGCGAGAAGGCCGAGCGGCACGCCGATGCCGAGCGCGATCGCGACCGAGATGAGGCCCGCGAGCAGGGAGGCACGCGCGCCGTAGACGACGCGGCTGAGGATGTCGCGGCCGAGCTCGTCGGTGCCGAACCAGTGCGCCGCGGTCGGCGGCTTGCGCACCAAGCCCCAGCTCGTCGCGATGGGGTCGTAGGGCACGACGATTGGCGCGAGGAGTGCGAGAAGAATGAATGTTGTAATCACGACAAGCCCGAACACCGCTGCCTTGCGCTTGAACAGCCGCCGACGTGCGCGGCGGGCCGGGCTATCCAGCTCGTAGGCTTGCGTGACGGAACTGGGCAGCGCGGCGTCGGTCATGGGTCAGCCTCGCAGCCGCGGATTGACGAGGATATAGGCAACGTCAGCGACAAGGTTCAGCGTGATGTAGACAGTGGCGGTCACCAGCACCACACCCTGCACCACCGCATAGTCGCGGTTGAAGACGGCATCGACGATCAGCTTGCCGAAGCCGGGAATGGAGAAGATCTGCTCGGTCAGCACCGCGCCCGACAGCAGCGTGCCGAGCTCGAGCGCGCCGAGCGTGATGATCGGCGTCAGCGCATTGCGCATGGCGTGCTTGAGGATGACCGAGCGCTCGGAAAGGCCCTTTGCCCGCGCGGTGCGGACATAGTCGCTTTCCAGCACCTGGAGCATGGCGCTGCGGGTATGCCGCATCAGGATCGCGGAAATCGCGTTGCCGAGCACGAAGGCCGGCATGATAGTGGCGGCCAGGCTCGCGCGCCAGTCCTCGGTCAGCGGCACGTAGCCGGAGGCGGGCAGCCAGCCAAGCTTGATCGAGAACAGGAAGATCAGGAGGATTCCGAGCCAGAAATTCGGCGTCGAGATGCCCCACAGCGCGAACAGATTGGCGCCATAGTCCCAGGCCGTGCCTTTCTTCACCGCGGAGATGATGCCTGCGGGAATGCCGATGCAGAACGCGATCAGGATCGCCATCGAGCCGAGCTGCAGCGTCACCGGCAGCTTCTGCGCGATCAGCTCGCGCACCGGCATCTTGTTGCGCAGCGACTCGCCGAAATTACCCGTCAGCACGCCCCTGAGCCAGTAGACGTACTGCACCGGGACCGGCTGGTCGAGCTTGTATTGCTGGCGGATCTGCTCGATCACGGCGGGATCGCGCTCCTCGCCGGCCATCACCAGCGCGGGATCGCCCGGCAGCAATTGCTGCAACGAGAAGATCAGCACCGACACGAAGAACAGTGTCGGCACGATCTGCGCGATCCGGCGGGCGAGGAAGTTCAGCATGGTGCGGCTTGTGTCCCGGGCGCTGCGCAACATGCAATGTTGCGCCGCTGAACCGGGACCCAACGGCCGCGGTTCGCTGCTGCTGTGGGTCCAGGCTCTGCGGAGCAGCGCTTATGCGCTGCGCCGCGTCCGGGACACGCCACCGTCGTCATCAGATCTATCACTTGAACTTCAGCCCGACCACGCGCACGAGGCCATCGGGCATCTGCCGGTAACCCTCGAGCTTCTTGGTGTGCGCGATCAGGAGCGTGCGGTGATAGATGTAGATGATCGGCAGGTCGTCGAGCAGGACCTTGGTCAGCTTCGCGTAGATCGCCTTGCGTTCGTCGACGTTCGCTGTCGCTCGCCCCTCTTCCAAGAGCTTGTCGGCCTCAGGGTTGGAATAACCTCCGTCATTCTGAGGCGCCTTGCTGCGCATGAAGATGTAGGAATTGCCGTCGGGATCGATCCGGCCGCTCCAGTTGATCTGGAAGACCTGGAACTCGCCGGCCTGGGCCTGCTTGAAGGTGGTCGCAAATTCGACCGCGCGGATCTTGATGTCGAAGCCAGCTTCCGCCGCCATCGACTGGACAACCTGGGCGACCGCCTCGTTTTCCGCGCCCTTCGGAATCATGTAATCCACCGTCACCGGCAAAGTGACGCCCGCTTCCTTCAGGAGCGCCTTGGCCTTGGCAACGTCGCGGCCGCGAACCGGGAATGCCTTCTGGTAATAGGGATGCGTCGGGCTGACCCATTGGTTACCCGGAGTGAACTCGCCGTTGAACACGACCTGGTTGAGAGCCTCGCGATCGATGGACAGATCCAGCGCTTGCCGGACTTTTGCCGACTGGCTCAGCGGGCCCTTGTTCTTGTCGTTGCCGATGTTGATGGTCAGCCCGAGATAGCCAAGCTCCGGCGCGGTCGACAATACGAGGCGGGAATCGGCGCGGACGTCCTTGATGTCGGTGGCGAGCACGCGTTCGATCAGGTCGAGCGCGCCGGACTTCAGATTGGCGAGGCGCACGGTGGCGTCGACGATCGGCTGGAACACGACGCGGTCGATGTGGATGTTGTTCTTGTTCCAGTAATCGGCGAATTTCTCGAACACCATGCGGTCCTGCTGGACGCGCTCGACGAATTTGTAGGGACCGGCGCAGACCGGATGCAGGCCGAACTTGTCACCGGCCTCCTTCGCAGCCTTGGGCGAGACCATCATGCCGGAGCGGTCGGTGAGCTGGGCGATCAGCGGCGAGTAGGGCGTCTTCAGCACCAGCTTGATGGTGAGAGGATCGACCACCTCGACGTGGTCGACGCTGGCGAGCTCCGACTTGCGGAACGAGGTCGGCAGCGTCATGTGACGCTCGATCGAGAATTTTGCGGCTTCCGCATCCAGCGGTTCGCCGTCGTGGAATTTGACGCCAGGCCGAAGCTTGATCGTCATGGCCTTGCCGTCGGCCGATGTCTCGTAGGACAACGCCAGCTGCGGCACGATGTTGAGCTTCTCGTCGATGTCGAACAGCTTGTCACAGAACGCGGAGAAGACGATGCGGCCGACATAAGTGCGGCCGATGCTAGGATCGAGGATGTCGGGGTCTTCGGCGATGCCGATGCGAAGCGTGGTCTGCGCCTGGGCGGTGCCCGCGAGCGACGTCAGCAAAGCCGACGCCAGGATTGTCAAACGCATAAAGCTCATCGTTCTCAACCTCTGTTTCACGGCGTTGTGGGGGCCGCCCCCAATGAACGAACCCCGCCGCCGCGTGCTGCTTCCGGCCCGCCGCTGAAGGCTGCGACCAGTTTTTCCAGGACCGGCGAGAAGCCGCCGTCCATGGGGACGATCGCCTCCGAGGAGGGCAGTTCCGGTGTTCGGTGGCAGGCCGTTGCATGTCCGATGCCATCCGCGACGAGCCAAGGCATTTCGCTGCGGCAGCGATCGACGACATAAGGGCAGCGGGTGTGGAAGCGGCATCCCGGCGGCGGATTGATCGCGCTGGGGATCTCTCCCTGCAGCACAATCCGGCTGCTCTTTGCCCGCGGTTTAGGCACAGGGATCGCGGACAGCAGCGCCCGGCTGTAGGGATGGCGCGGCGCGGCGAACAGCGTGTCCGCCTCCGCGGTCTCGACGATCTGGCCGAGATTCATCACCGCCACGTAGTCGGCGATGTGCTTGACCACGGCGAGGTCATGCGAAACGAAAATGTAGGCGAGGCCGAGCCGGTCCTGCAGCTCGCTCAGCAAATTCAGGATCTGCGAGCGGATCGAGACGTCGAGCGCCGAGACCGGCTCGTCGCAGATGATCAGCTTCGGCTCGACCGCGAGTGCGCGCGCGATGGCGATGCGCTGGCGCTGACCGCCGGAGAATTCATGCGGATAGCGCCGCGCCAGCCGCGGCTCGAGCCCGACCAGCCGCAGCAGCTCGGAAACGCGCTCAGATCGGCGCGGCGCCGGAACGAGATCGTGCAGCGCCAGCGGCTCGGTCAGGATCTGCCCGACCGTCATGCGCGGATTGAGCGAGGCGTAGGGATCCTGGAAGATGATCTGGGCTTCACGCCGGAAGGAGCGCAAGCCGTTGGCGTCGAGCGAGAGCAGGTCCCGGCCGTCGAAGCGGACCGCGCCCGCATCCGGCTCGATCAGCCGCAGCACCAGACGGCTGACGGTGGACTTGCCGCATCCGGATTCGCCGACGAGGGCCAGCGTCTTGCCGGTGTCGAGCGAGAACGAAACGCCATCGACGGCCTTGACGTGCGCCAATGCGCGGCCGAACAGCGAGCGCTCGGCGACGAAATGCTTGACCAGCCCTTCGACCTCGAGCAGGGCCATCACGACACCAGGAGTTCGAGCGGCGCGCGGATGCAGCGCGAGAGGTGACCGGGGCCGACTTCCAGCAGCGGCGGCGACGTCTTCGTGCAGGCGTCCAGCACGAAGGGACAGCGCGCGGCGAACCGGCAACCGGCGGGTGGCTGCGCCATGTTCGGGACCATGCCTTCGATCGTCGCAAGCTGTTCGGCCCGATGGTCGAGCCGGGGGATCGAGCCGAGCAGACCGACGGTGTAGGGATGCTGGGGCGCCGAGAACAGCTCGTCCACCGGCGCGCGCTCGACGATCTCGCCGGCATACATCACCGCGACCTCGTCGCAGACCTCGGCGACGACCCCGAGATCGTGGGTGATCAGGATGATCGCGGCGCCGCTCGCGGCTTTCAGCTCGCGCATCAGCTCCAGGATCTGGGCCTGCAGGGTGACGTCGAGCGCGGTCGTCGGCTCGTCGGCGATGAGCAGGCGCGGATCGCAGGCCAGCGCCATCGCGATCATCACGCGTTGGCGCATGCCGCCGGAGAGCTTGTGCGGATACTCGTCGATGCGCCGCTCGGGCGACGGGATGTGGACGCGGCGCAGCAGCTCGATCGCGCGCTCGCGCGCGCTTCTTTGCGAGCCGCCACGATGGCGCAGGATCGCCTCGATGATCTGGTCGCCAATGGTGAAGCTCGGGTTGAGCGAGGTCATCGGCTCCTGGAAGATCATCGCCAGCCGAATGCCGCGCAGATCGCGCAGCGTCTGGTCCGGGGTCTTCAGCAGGTCGAAACCGTCGAAGCGGATCGCGCCCGATATTTCCGCGCTCTGCTTCGGCAAGAGGCCCATGATGGCCAGCGACGTCACGCTCTTGCCGCAACCGGATTCGCCGACGAGGCCGAGCGTGGCGCCATTGGCGACGCTGAGATCGACGCCGTCGACGGCGTGGGTGATACGGCCGTCGTCGCCGTGAAAACGGATGCGCAGATCCCGGATCTCGATGAGCGGGCTCGTGCTCATGACTGCCTTGCCCGGGCGGCGGCGATGCTGGCCTCGATGACGCTGCGATCGGTGCTGCCGGCCGGGTTCTGCCGAGTCGGCATGGAGGCGCGGAAGTGCACCCAGAGCTCGTGGCTGACACGCTCGAGCCGCTCGAGCTCGCCCAGCGGGTCGGGATGATCGTCGGCGCGAATGTCGAGCGCCGGCCATTCCTCTTCGCCGTGGATCAGCAGCGCGGCGGACTGCTTGCCGCGCTTGTCCCCGCCCGCGGCTTCACCTGCGCGCATCGCCGCGAGCAGGCGGCGCGGGAAGGGCAGGCTGTCATTGGCGATGTAGGTCTTTGCCGTCTCGTCGAGCACGTCGGCGCAGGCGAGCATGTTGCCGGCGATCGAGAAGCCGCTGCCCGCGATGTGGCCGCACCAGTCGATGCAATCACGCCCGGTATGCGCGGCGATCTCGCCGCTGGCATCCATGATGTGGATCTGGCGGCTTTCGCGGCCCTCGTCGCTCGCGAGCAGAGTGGCGAGCACGTCATGCGCGTTCAAACCTTCGCGCAGCAGCTTGACGCCGTCGATGCCGTAATAGGGGTTGACGAAGGCCTGCGTTGCGATGGCGCCGAGCCCTGCGGGAATGTACGGAACCCGCGCGCCGACGGCGAAGAAGCGGGTCGCGACCGCAATGCCAAACTGGCCGGTGGCAGGGTCTCGCGCGATGATCGACCAGGTCATGGGCTGCCTTCAACGTCCTGCGGCGTAGCCTTGCATGCCGCGCGGATTGGCGGCGGCACGGCGACGCACGCCGACGCGCGAGGCCGCGGTGAGGCGGCCTTCCGACCAGTCGGGACCGACCTCGACGATATGACCGCGCTCGCGCAAATTCTCGATCGTCGCCTTCGGCACGCGGTTCTCGACCACGAGCACGCCGGGGCGCGCGGTGCGCGGCCAGAACGAGATCGGGAAGTGCTCGGAGTGCCAGGCCGGCGCGTCGATTGCCTCCTGGAGGTTCAGATTGCAATGAACGTGGCGCAGGAAGAATTGCGTGATCCACTGATCCTGCTGGTCGCCGCCGGGCGAGCCCCAGGCGAGATACGGCTCGCCGTCGCGCAATGCCATGGTCGGCGACAGCGTGGTGCGCGGCCGCTTGCCCGGAGCGAGCGCGGCGGGATGACCTTCCTCCAGCCAGAACATCTGGGCGCGGCTGCCGAGGCAAAAGCCGAGCTCGGGAATGATCGGCGAGGATTGCAGCCATCCGCCCGACGGCGTCGAGGACACCATGTTGCCGGCCTTGTCGATGATGTCGAAATGCACGGTGTCGCCGCGCACCTCGCCGAAGCGGCCCACCGTCGGTTCGCCGGCACCGAGCGCGCCGACGGCCTCGCGCTGGCCCTCGGCGCGACGCAGCTTCACCTCGCCGCCAAAGCCTTCGACCGAGCCGGGGAGAAGATCGAGCGAAGCCTTGTCGGTGATGAGCTTGCGCCGCTCGTCATTGTAGGCATCCGACAACAGCGTTTCGATCGGAATCTCGTTGAACTTGGGATCGCCGTAGAATTTTTCGCGGTCAGCGAAGGCGAGCTTGGCGCATTCGATCTGGAGATGGATGAACTCCGGTCCGGTCGGATCGAGCCCGTCGAGCGCAAAGCCCTTGAGTAGCGCAAGTTGCTGGAGCGTGACGGGGCCCTGGCTCCAGACGCCGGCCTTGCAGACGGTGTACCGGCCATAGTCGTAGGTGAGCGGTGCCTCGACCGTCGGCTGCCAGCGCGCCATGTCGTCGGCGGAAAGGACGCCGCGGTGCGGGGAGCCGCTGACGTCCATCACCTCCTGCGTCCGGCAGAACTTGTCGATGGCCTCAGCGACGAAGCCTTGCGACCAGGCTTTGCGCGCGCGCTCGATTTCGGCGTCGCGGCCACCCCCGCCGCTCTCGGCTTCGCTGAGGATGCGGGCGTAGGTTGCGGCCAGCGTCTTGTTGGTGAAGAGCGTGCCGGGCTTCGGCACTTCGCCCTTTGGAAGATACACCGCAGCCGAGGTCGGCCAATGCTTGCGGAACAGCTGCTCGACGGTCTGGATCGTGGCGCAGGCGCGTTCGACCAGCGGATAGCCGTCGCGGGCGTAGGAGATCGCGGGCTCCAGCACGTCGCGCACGCGCATCGTGCCGTAGTCGCGCAGCAGCATCATCCAGGATTCGAAAGTGCCGGGAACGCAGGCCGCCAGCAGGCCGGTGCCGGGCACCATGTCGAGACCTTCGCTTCTATAGTGCGCGATGGTCGCGTGTGCGGGTGCCGGGCCCTGACCGCAGATCACCTCGGTGCGGCCGCGCTTCACGTCATGCACGATGATGGGGACATCGCCGCCGGGACCGTTCAGATGCGGCTCGACCACCTGGAGCGTGAAAGCGGTGGCGACGCCGGCATCGAAGGCATTGCCGCCCTTCTCCAGAATGGCCATGCCCACGGCGGTCGCGATCCAGTGCGTGGTGGCAACGACCCCGAACGTGCCTTCGATTTCGGGCCTCGTCGTGAATGGATCGGGATTGATATTGCTGCCCATGGACTTCACCACCTTATTTCCGGCGCGCGCAATTGATCACAGGGCCACGCCGCCGCCAAATGCGCAGGCTGCATGGCACGCGCGCGTCACGCCGGGACCGGCGCGGTGTTGACGGCGTGGCAGGCGACCCCGTCGATCAGTTCCGGAGTCTCCTTGCGGCAGAGATCGAACGCGAGCGGACAGCGTGGATTGAAGGCGCAGCCGGAGGGCGGATTGATCGGGTTCGGGATCTCGCCTTTGACCGGAATGCGCTGGCGGCCGCTCATGGCAAGATCAGGCACCGCGCCCAGCAGCATTTTGGTGTAGGGCATGCGCGGGCGGGTGAACAACTCGCGTCCTTCCGCGATCTCGACGATGCGGCCGAGGTACATCACGCCGACCCGGCTCGCCATGTGGCGGACCACGGCGAGGTTGTGGCTGATGAACATGTAGGTCAAGCCGAACTTGTCTTGGAGGTCGCGCATCAGGTTCAGGATCTGCGCCTGCACCGAGACGTCGAGCGCGGAGGTCGGCTCGTCGCACACGATGAACTCGGCATCGGAGGCGAGCGCGCGCGCGATCGCGATACGCTGGCGCTGGCCGCCGGAAAACTCATGCGGAAACTTCAGGCGGTCGTCGGGATGCAGGCCGACAAGGCTGAGCAACTCGCCGACGCGGGCCTGGATGTCACGCTCGCCCTGGATCAAGTCGAAGGCACGGATCGGCTCGGAGATGATGGCATCCACGCGGAAGCGCGGGTTCAGGCTTGCATAGGGATCTTGGAAGATCATCTGAATGCGGCGACGCAGCTTGCGCCGCGCCGGCGCCTGCCGCGGATCGGTCATCGAGACGCCGTCGATCAGGACATCGCCGGAACTCGGCGGCAGGAGGCCGACGACCATCCGAGCCACCGTGGTCTTGCCGGAGCCGGACTCGCCGACCAGAGCAAACGTCTCGCCCTTTTTGATGTCGAAGGTGACCCCATCCACCGCCTTGAGGTATTCGAGGTGGCCGCCTTCGAGCAAGCGGTTGAGCCAGGGCTTTGAGACGTCGAAAACGCGGCGCAGATTTGTGGCCTGGACGAAGGGAACGCTCATGCCGCGCTCTCCGCCGGCACATTGTCGTAGAGATGGCAGGCGACCGATTGCGCGCCGCGTGGCAGCGGCTCCGGCCGATCGACCCGGCACCGATCGAAGGCGAAGGCGCAACGCGGGTTGAACGAACAGCCTGGCGGGATCGCCGACAGGCGCGGCATCGAGCCCGGGATCTGCACCAGGCGCTTGTCCTCGCCGGCCAGCGTTGGGATCGCCCCCATCAGGCCCTTGGCGTAGGGATGCAGCGGGTTTCTCACGACGTCCTGCACCGGGCCGATCTCGGCGATGCGGCCTGCATACATCACCGCGACGCGGTCGGAGGTTTCCGCGATCACGCCCATGTCGTGGGTCACCAGCATCACTGCGGTGCCGTGGTCGCGTCCGAGCCGCTTGATCAGCGCGATGATCTGCGCCTGCACGGAAACGTCGAGCGCGGTGGTCGGCTCGTCCGCGATGATCAGCTCGGGCTCGGCGCAGATTGCCAGCGCAATCACCACACGCTGGCGCATGCCGCCGGAGAATTCGTGGGGATAGCCGTCGATCCGCTTTTCGGGTGCGGGAATGCCGACCTCGGCGAGCAGGTCGATAGCGCGGCGTCGCGCCGCCCGCTCCGACAGATTGAGGTGGGTCCGGATCGTCTCCACGATCTGGTCGCCGACCTTGTACAGCGGATTGAGCGAGGTGAGCGGGTCTTGGAAGATCATGCCGATCCGCTTGCCCCTGATGCGGCGCATCTCCTCCGCTGGCAGATTGTCAATGCGCAGGCCGGCGAGACGGATCTCGCCGCCGGCAATGCGGCCGGGCGGATCGATCAGGCCGATCACGGAGAGGCCGGTGACGGACTTGCCGGCGCCGGACTCGCCGACGACGCCGAGCACCTCGCCCTTGGCGATGTCGAAGGAGACATCGTCGATGGCGCGCAGCGTGCCGCGGCGGGAGGCGAACTCCACCTGGAGGTTGCGCACGGAGAGAACGGGTTCGATCATGGGCGAGGCGTACTCATCGAAGCTTCGGGTTGAGCGCGTCGCGCAGCCAGTCGCCGAGCAGGTTGATCGAGAGGATCAATGCGGCGAGCGCAAGGCCGGGGAAGGCGACGATCCACCATTCGCCGGCGAACAGATAATTGTTGCCGATGCGGATCAGTGTGCCGAGAGATGGCATTGTGTCAGGCAGGCCGACGCCGAGGAAGGAGAGCGTCGCCTCGGTGATGATGGCGAGCGCGAGGTTGATCGTGGCGATGACCAGGATCGGACCCATCGTGTTCGGCAGCACATGCCGCAGCATGATCTTCGGCGCAGGCAGGCCGATCAGCTGCGCGGCAGCCACATAGTCCTTGTTCTTCTCGACCATCACGGAGCCGCGCACGGTCCGCGCGTACCCCACCCAGAAGCTCAGGCCGATCGAGATCACCAGCACGACAAGCATGCTGGTGGCATCGAGCCGGTTGCCGAGGATCGACTTCGCGATGCCGTTGACCAGCAGCGCAATCAGGATGGCGGGGAAGGTGAGTTGCACGTCGGCGATCCGCATGATCACGCCGTCGATCGCGCCGCCGAAATAGCCGGCGATCAGGCCGAGCCCGATGCCGAGCGCGCCGGCGAAGATCACGCCGGCGACGCCGACGGCGAGCGAGATGCGCATGCCATAGAGAATGGCAGAGAACACATCGCGACCCTGCTCGTCGGTGCCGAGCAGGAACGGGCTCTGACCGTCGGCGGTCCACAGCGGCGAGATCCGCGAATTCATCAATTGCAGCTGCGCCGGATCGAACGGGTTCTGCACCGCAAGCGCGGATGCAAAGATCGCCAGCAGAAAGAACACGACCGTGATGGCCGCCGCCACCATGGTGAGCTTGGAGCGCCGGAACGAATAGAAGAGATCGCTGCCGAGCGCGCGGCTGAACCAGCTCTGGGCGGCATGCGTCGGCTGCGCGCCCTGCTTGTCGGAATTGGAGACGGCTGCGTCGGACATGCAGGCTGCCTTATGCGGCGCGACCGACGGTCGAGCGCAGGCGCGGATCGACCACGGTATAGAGAATGTCGACCACCAGATTGATGGTGACGAAGATCAGCGAGACCATCAGCAGGTAGGCGGCCATGATCGGGATATCGACATTTTGCACGGCCTGGACGAACAGAAGTCCCATGCCCGGCCACTGGAACACGGTTTCGGTGATGATGGAAAATGCAATAACCGAGCCAAACTGAAGTCCGGCCACCGTGATCACCGGAATCAGCGTGTTCTTGAGCGCGTGGCCGAAATGGATGGCACGGGTGGTCAGTCCCCGGGCACGTGCGAAGCGAATATAGTCGGTCCGCAGCACTTCCAGCATCTCCGCGCGCACCAGCCGCATGATCAGGGTCATCTGGAACAGGCCGAGCGTGATCGAGGGCATGATCAGTGCCTTCAGTCCGGAGAGTGTGAGCAGGCCCGTCGTCCACCAGCCGAGCTTGACCACCTCGCCGCGGCCGAACGAGGGCAACCAGCCCAACGTCACCGCGAACAGGTAGATCAGGAGAATGCCGATCAGGAAGGTTGGCAGCGAGATGCCGATCAGTGAGACCGCCTGGAATAATTTGGCCAGCACGGTGTCGCGTTTGAGCGCCGAATAGACGCCCATCAGGATGCCGAACACCATCGCGAAGACGGTTGCGCAGATCGCAAGCTCCAGTGTCGCGGGCATACGCTCCATTAACAGCGCCGAGACCGGCTGGCGAAACTGGTAGGAAACGCCGAACTTGAATTGCGCGGCATCGGCGAAATAGCGCGCGAACTGCACCGGCACGGGATCGTCGAGGCCGAGCGATTTGCGCACGATCGCGCGCTCGGCCGCCGAGGTATCGATCGAGACGATCTGGTTGACGGGGTCGCCGGCGAAGCGGAACATCGAGAACGCGATGATGCCGACGGCGAACATGACGCCGATGGCCTGAACGGCGCGGCGAAGAGTGAAAGCGAGCATGCCTTCCACCGTCCTTGGGTGTGCGTGCGGCCGACATCTCTGTCAGCCGGAAAAGGAATGGTCCCGGGCGCCTCACGCGGCCGGGACCTTGTGTTCGACGGACGCTATTCCTTCTTGGTTGCCCAGTGGAACATGACGAGATTGTCGGCGCGCTGCGGCAGGTTGACCTTCTTCGATACGCCCCAGGCCAGCGCCTGTTGGTGCAGCGGGATGTAGGACCAGTCCTTGTTGCCGATCTCATAGGCCTGCTTGATCAGCTGGTTGCGCTTGGCGGTGTCGGTTTCGACCAGCACCTTGTCGGTGATGGCGTCGAACTCCTTGTTGCAGTAGCCGCCGAGATTGGCCTCGCCGCGCGAGGATTTCGCATCGTCGCGGCAGCCCATGATGTCGTAGAGCACGTTGTGGGAATCCATGGTGCTCGGCGTCCAACCCAGCAGGTAAAACGAGGTCTGGTAGCCGCCCTGCTTGAGCACCTTGGCGAAGTACTGCGCCTTCGGCTGCGCCAGCAGATTGATCTTGACGCCGATGCGGGCGAGCATGCCGACGACGGCCTGGCAGATCGCGGCGTCGTTGACGTAACGATCGTTCGGGCAGTCCATGGTGACCTCGAAACCGTCGGGGTAACCGGCCTCGGTCAGGAGCTTCTTGGCGCCGTCAGGATCGAATTTCGGCCGCGTGAAATCCTTGGAGAGTGCGAACAATTCAGGCGCGATCATCAGAGCCGACGGCGTCGACAGGCCTCGCATCACGCGCGTCTTGATCAGCTCGATGTCGATGGCCTTGTAGAACGCTTCGCGCACGCGGGCATCCTTGAAGGGGTTCTTGCCCTTGATGTTGGAGTAGAGCAGCTCGTCCCGAGTCTGGTCGAAGCCGATGAAGATCGTGCGCAGCTCCGGCCCCTTCAGCACCTGGGCATTCGGGCTGGAATCGACGCGGGAGATGTCCTGGATCGGTACCGGCTCGATGACGTCGACTTCGCCCGAGAGCAGCGCGGCGACGCGGGTGGCGTCGGAAGCAATCGGGGTGAAGATGATCTCCTTCAAGTTGCCTTCGACCTTGCCCCAGTAGTTGGGGTTGGCCTTGAAAACCGTCTTCACGCCGGGCTGATGACTTTCGATGATGAAGGGGCCGGTGCCATTCTCGTGCAGCGAGGCGTAGCTCGGCGTGGTCGCCGCCACCGGCGTCGGATCGACGACGTTGTTCTGCTCGGCCCATTTCTTGTCCATGATGTACCAGACATCCCACGAGTTATGCAGGATGGGATTGGGCGAGGGCAGGATGAAATCGACGGTGTAATCGTCGACCTTGACCACCTTGACGTCGGGCGCAAGGCGGGTCTGCATGTTGGACCCCTTCTTGCGGACGCGGTCGGCCGAGAACAGCACGTCGTCGGCGGTGAATGGATCGCCGTTGTGGAATTTCACGCCCTTGCGCAAATGGAAGCGCCAGCGGGTCGGCTCCGGCGTTTCCCAGCTTTCCGCCAGTGCCGGAATGATCTTGAGATCCTTGTCGCGCGCGGTGAGGCCCTGATAGACGTGGCCCAGATGGGCGTGGGTGGTGCTCTCGTTCAGGGTGTAGGGATCGAGCGACTTCAGGTCGCCCTGGTTGGCATAACGTAGCGTCTGGCTTGACGCCGGCGCGATTGCCAACGCAAGCGTACCGGCGAGCGTCGCCGCAAACAGACTTTGACCGATTGACATTCTTGACCCTCTCCGCACTGCCACGCCGGTGATTTTTGATTGTTCGGCGGGGTTGACTGATCCATGTTGCCCAGAGTTCTCGACCCGTGCAAGCGCCATTCCAGCAAGGAACGCGCCAAGTTGCACCGCTGTGCAGCAATGCTGACCGTGTTGCCAGGCATGGAGGACCGTGCCTTCCGACTTTGGTTGACCATGCCGACTGATTGTAGGACGGGGCATGTCCGGCCGGCATCAGGTCGCTTGCGTTGCACCACAACTCGCGGCGATACTCCGACAGGCCGCTCGAATCTCATCTGGAGGGGACATGAAGGTTAACATCGAAATTGACTGCACCCCCCTCGAGGCCCGCCAGTTCTTCGGTCTGCCGGACGTGGCGCCGATGCAGACGGCGGTGATGGACAAGTTGCAGCAGCAGGTCCTCAGCAACATCGACAAGGTCTCGCCGGAATCCCTGATCCAGAGCTGGTTCACTTTCGATCCCAAGATCGCCGAGCGGTTTCAGGACATGTTCGTCGCGATGGCCGGCCTCGGCGGCAGCCGCGGCGGCGACAAGAAAAAATAGTGTCGACCGGACCGGACGGGGCGCTGGAATCGGGCCGGCTTCGTCCGCCAGGTCTCGGCCTGCTGCTGGCCGAAGCCCGTGGACTGTTCGAATTGAATGCAAGCCTGCTGCTGTCGCCGCTCCTGATGCGCGCGCCGAGGGGCGACGGCCATCCGGTGCTGGCGCTGCCGGGGTTTCTCGCCAGCGACCTCTCGATGGCGCCGATGCGGCACTACCTCAGCGAGCTCGGTTATGAGGCACATGCCTGGCGGATGGGCCGCAATCTCGGCGGGCTCGGGCGGATGCGGGATTCGCTGCGCACTCGCTTGTCCGAAATCCATGGCGCGAGCGGACGCAAGGTCAGCCTGGTCGGATGGAGCCTCGGCGGCGTCTATGCCCGCGATCTCGCGCTTTGGGCACCCGACAAGATCCGTTACGTCATCACGCTCGGCAGCCCCTTTGCGAACGACGTGCGGGCGACCAACGCGACGCGGCTTTACGAATCGCTGTCCGGCGAGCGGGTGGAGGATTTTGTCAAAGCGCGCGAGGCGATTGCCGGCGATCTGCCGGTGCCGACGACCTCGATCTATTCGCGCGCCGACGGTATGGTGAACTGGCGGACCTGTCTGCTTCGTCCCTCCGCGCGTGCCGAGAACATCGAGGTGCACCTGGCGAGCCATATCGGGCTCGGGGTCAACCCCGCGGCGCTGTGGGCCGTGGCGGATCGCCTGGCGCAACCGGAGGGGGAATTCCGGCCATTTGACCGGGCAGGGCCGTTTGCCATTGCATATGCCCCGCCGGAACAGGCAGTATCCGCCTGACGAGAAGCGCCGCCTAAGGCGCCCGTCAAATCTTGCGGGAGGGAGCCATGGCAGACGGGAAGAAGCTGTCGTCGCTGGACGCGTCGTTTCTTTATCTGGAAACGCCCGAAATGCCGATGCATGTCGGCAGCATGGCGATCTTTCGCCTGCCCGACGATTACAGGGGCGACTTCTTCGAAGACTTCAAGGCGATGATCGTCTCGCGCCTGCACATCGCGCCGATCCTTAAGGCACGGCTGGAGAAGGCGCCGCTCGACATCGATCACCCCTCCTGGGTCGAGGATGATCAGTTCGACATCGACCGTCACATTTTTCGCGCCAGCCTGCCGCAACCGCGCGACCGCGCCACGCTGGAGCGCATCGTCGGCTGGATGCATGCCAAGCTCCTGAACCGCGCCCGCCCGCTCTGGGAGTTCTACGTCTTCGAGGGCATGAAGGACAACGAGGTCGGGCTCTATTCGAAGATGCACCACGCAGCGATCGACGGCGGCGCCGGGGCTGCGCTGACCAACATGATCTACGACATCTCGCCGATCCCGCGGAAGGTCGATCCGCCCACGGCTGGAAGCAAGCCCGGACAGGAGCCGCGCGACATCGCCGCGAACCTGCTCGATTCCTATCAGCAGCTGTTCAGCCAGCCGCTCGATGCCTCGGCGGCGGCGAAGAACCTGCAATTGCCGCGCACCGGCAAGAGCGACATCGGCTCGATCCTGTTCGACAATGCGATGTACCAGATCGAGAGCGCGGTGCGCTTCGCCGGCAACATCCCGGCCGTGCTCAAGAGCGTGTCCGATGTGCTCGGCAAGATCGCCGATCCGAAGTCGCGCGAGAGTCTCGCCAGCATGGTCTCGCCGGCGACCATGCTCAACAAGACCATCTCCTCGGAGCGGAGCTTCGCCGGCGTGTCGATCCCGCTGTCCCGGGCGAAGGCTCTGGCCAAGCAGGCCGGCGGCAAGCTCAACGACGTCGTGCTGGCGCTGGCGTCCGGCGTGGTCCGGCGCTATCTCCTGCGATATGGCACGCTGCCGGCGAAATCCCTGACTGCCGCCGTGCCGATCTCGCTGCGCGAGGAAGGCAACACCGAGGCCAACAACCAGGTGTTCGGCATGATCTGCGCGATCGCGACCAACATCGAGGATCCCAAGGCACGGCTGGAGGCCATCATCGCGCAATCGACCAGGTCCAAGGAGATGTCGCATCCCTTGCGCGCCCTGATGCCACAGGTCTCCAACATCTCGATGCTAGGCGCGCCGATCATGGTGCAGATCCTGGCGCTGCTCTACAGCCGCTCGAATCTCTCCGACGTGCTGCCGCCGGCTGCCAACATCACGGTGTCCAACGTGCCCGGGCCGCGGCAGACGCTCTATGCCGCCGGCGCTGAGCTGTTGCACATCTTCCCGGTGTCGATCTCGACGCATGGGCAGGCGCTGAACATCACCGTGCAGAGCTACCGCGACCAGCTCGATTTCGGCTTCATCGTCGGGGCCAACATCATTCCGCATGTGCAGGTGATGTGCGATATGCTGCCGGAGGAGTTTGCCGCGCTGGAGGCGGCGTATGCGCCGCCGGCCGCCGACATCAAGGGCGCGGCGGAATAGGAAGCCACGATGATTGAAATGCCGCCGCTCAAGTTCGCGCAGACGAACGGAATCCGCATGGGCTATTACGAGGCAGGCCCGGCCAATGACAAGCCGCCGGTCGTGCTGTGTCACGGCTGGCCCGAGCTTGCCTTCTCCTGGCGTCACCAGATCAAGGCGCTGAGCGAGGCCGGCATCCGGGTGATTGCCCCGGACCAGCGCGGCTATGGCGCGACCGATCGGCCCGAGCCGGTCGAAGCCTATGACATGGAGCATTTGACCGGCGATCTCGTCGGTCTGCTCGATCACCTGAACATCGACAAGGCGATCTTCGTCGGCCATGACTGGGGTGGCTTCGTGGTCTGGCAGATGCCGCTGCGGCATCCCACGCGCGTCGCAGGCGTCGTCGGCGTCAACACGCCGCATTGGGATCGTATGCCGATCGACCCGATCGCGCTGTTCCGCCAGCGTTACGGCGACCAGATGTACATCGTCCAATTCCAGGATCCCGCGCGGGAGCCGGACAGGATCTTCGGCAGCCGCGTCGAGCAGACCTTCGACGCTTTCATGCGCAAGCCGCTGGCAAAGCCAGCGGCGAAACCGGACGAGCCGCCGATCGCGGGTGTCGGCGCTTCGTCGAAGACCAATCTGGCCTTCCCGCAGATGATCGCGGCGTACGACGCCAACGTCGATCCGCGCACGCCGATCCTGTCGGCGGAGGAGAAGAAAGTGTTCGTCGACACGTTCACGAAAACCGGCTTCACCGGCGGCATCAACTGGTATCGCAATTTTACGCGCAATTGGGAGCGCGCGAAGGGATTGGATCATCACATCCACGGCCCGTCGTTGATGATCATGGCCGAGAACGATGCCGTGCTGCCGCCCTCGGCGGCCGACGGCATGGAGAAGCTGATCGATGACCTCGAGAAGTATCTCGTGAGGGACAGCGGCCATTGGACGCAGCAGGAGAAGCCGGAAGAGGTCAGCGCCAAGCTGATCGAATGGCGTAGAAGGCGGTTTGGCTAGCGCGCGTCATTGCGAACGCGTCATTGCGAGGAGCGAAGCGACGAAGCAATCCAGACTGCCTCCGCGGATATATTTCTGGATTGCTTCGCTTCGCTCGCAATGACGACATTGAGGCAGGGGGGACTACATTTCGATGTTATCCAAGAACCGTCTGGACCCGATCCCGCACCCGCCGACCAAGCCGGTGGTCGGCAACATGCTGTCGCTGGATTCGTCTGCGCCCGTGCAGCACCTGACGCGGCTCGCGAAGGAGCTGGGGCCGATCTTCTGGCTGGACATGATGGGCTCGCCGATTGTCGTCGTCTCCGGCCACGACCTCGTCGACGAGCTCTCCGACGAAAAACGCTTCGACAAGACCGTGCGCGGTGCGCTGCGGCGTGTGCGTGCGGTCGGTGGCGACGGCCTTTTCACGGCTGATACCAACGAGCCGAACTGGAGCAAGGCGCACAACATCCTGCTCCAGCCGTTCGGCAACCGCGCCATGCAGTCCTACCACGCGAGCATGGTCGACATCGCCGAGCAGCTCGTCAACAAATGGGAGCGGCTCAACGCCGATGACGAGATCGACGTCGTCCACGACATGACTGCGCTGACGCTGGATACGATCGGCCTGTGCGGCTTCGACTACCGCTTCAATTCCTTCTATCGGCGCGACTACCATCCGTTCGTCGAGTCGCTCGTGCGCTCGCTCGAAACCATCATGATGACGCGCGGCCTGCCGTTCGAGCAGCTCTGGATGCAGAAGCGCCGCAAGACGCTCGCCGAAGATGTCGCCTTCATGAACAGGATGGTCGACGAGATCATCGCCGAGCGTCGCAAAACTGCGGAGGGCATCGACGACAAGAAGGACATGCTCGCCGCGATGATGACCGGCGTCGACCGCGCGACCGGCGAGCAGCTCGACGACGTCAATATCCGCTACCAGATCAACACGTTCCTGATCGCGGGCCACGAGACCACCAGCGGCCTGTTGTCCTACACGCTCTATGCACTGCTCAAGCATCCGGACATTCTCAAGAAGGCCTATGACGAGGTCGACCGCGTCTTCGGCCCGGATGTTAATGCGAAGCCGTCCTACCAGCAGGTGACGCAGCTCACCTACATCACGCAGATCCTGAAGGAGGCGCTGCGGCTGTGGCCCCCGGCGCCGGCCTACGGCATCTCGCCGCTCCAGGACGAGTCCATCGGCGGCGGCAAGTACAAGCTCAGGAAAGGCACATTCACCACCATCCTGGTGACCGCGCTACATCGCGATCCCTCTGTCTGGGGGCCGAACCCGGACGTCTTCGATCCCGAGAACTTCAGCCGCGAGGCGGAGGCCAAGCGGCCGATCAATGCCTGGAAGCCGTTCGGCAACGGCCAGCGCGCCTGCATCGGCCGCGGCTTTGCGATGCACGAGGCCGCGCTCGCGCTTGGCATGATCCTGCAACGTTTCAAGCTGATCGATCATCAGCGCTACCAGATGCACTTGAAAGAGACGCTGACGATCAAGCCGGAAGGCTTCAAGATCAAGGTGCGTCCGCGCGCCGATCGCGAGCGCGGCGCCTATGGCGGCCCTGTCGCCGCCACGGTTTCGATTCCGAAGGCGCCGCGTCAGCCGACCGCGCGCCCGGGCCACAACACGCCGATGCTGGTGCTCTACGGCTCCAATCTCGGCACGGCCGAAGAGCTGGCGACGCGCATGGCGGACCTCGCCGAGATCAACGGCTTTGCCGTGCATCTCGGGCCGCTCGACGGCTATGTCGGCAAGCTGCCGCAGGAGGGCGGTGTGCTGATCATCTGCGCTTCCTATAACGGGGCGCCGCCCGACAACGCCACGCAGTTCGTCAAATGGCTTGGTGAGGATCTGCCGAAGGACGTCTTTGCCGGTGTACGCTATGCGGTGTTCGGCTGCGGCAACAGCGACTGGGCGGCGACCTATCAATCGGTGCCGCGCTTCATCGACGAGCAATTGTCGAAGCACGGTGCGCGCGCGGTCTATCCGCGCGGCGAGGGCGATGCACGTAGCGATCTCGACGGCCAGTTCCAGAAATGGTTCCCTGCGGCCGCGCAAGTCGCGACCAAGGAGTTTGGCATCGACTGGAATTTCACCCGCACGGCGGAGGACGATCCGCTCTACGCGATCGAGCCGGTGGCGGTGACCGCCGTCAACACCATCGTCGCCCAGGGCGGCGCGGTGGCGATGAAGGTGCTGGTCAATGACGAGCTGCAGAACAAGAGTGGCCCCAATCCGTCGGAGCGCTCGACACGCCACATCGAAGTGAAGTTGCCGTCCAACGTCACCTACCGTGTCGGGGATCATTTGAGCGTGGTTCCGCGCAACGATCCGACGCTGGTGGATTCTGTGGCCCGCCGCTTCGGTTTCCTGCCGGCCGACCAGATCAGGCTGCAAGTGGCCGAGGGACGCCGTGCGCAACTACCCGTGGGCGAGGCGGTGTCGGTCGGCCGCCTGCTCAGCGAGTTTGTCGAGCTGCAGCAGGTCGCGACGCGCAGGCAGATCCAGATCATGGCCGAGCACACCCGCTGCCCTGTCACCAAGCCGAAGCTATTGGCCTTCATCGGCGAGGAGGCCGAGCCGCTCGAACGCCACCGCAGTGAGATATTGGCCAAACGCAAATCGGTGTTCGACCTGCTGCTGGACTATCCAGCCTGCGAACTGCCGTTCCACGTCTATCTCGAAATGCTTTCGCTGCTGGCGCCGCGTTATTACTCGATCTCCTCCTCGCCGTCGGTCGATCCGGCGCGTTGCAGCATCACCGTCGGCGTGGTCGAGGGGCCGGCCGCCTCTGGCCGTGGCGTCTACAAAGGCATTTGCTCGAACTACCTCGCCAATCGACGTGCGGGCGATGTGATCTATGCGACGGTGCGCGAGACCAAGGCGGGCTTCCGGCTGCCCGATGATTCATCCGTGCCGATCATCATGATCGGCCCGGGTACGGGGCTTGCGCCGTTCCGCGGCTTCCTTCAGGAGCGCGCCGCGCGCAAGGCGAAGGGTGCCGTCCTCGGGCCCGCCATGCTGTTCTTCGGCTGTCGCCATCCCGACCAGGATTTTCTTTATGCCGACGAGCTGAAGGCACTGGCGGCAGGCGGCATCGCCGAGCTCTTCACGGCATTCTCGCGTGCGGATGGACCGAAGACCTATGTGCAGCATGTGCTCGCCGCGCAGAAGGACAAGGTCTGGCCGCTGATCGAGCAGGGCGCCATCATCTATGTCTGCGGTGACGGCGGCAGGATGGAGCCCGACGTGAAGGCGGCGCTGGTCGCGATCCAGCGCGAGAAGACCGGCAGCGACACCACCACGGCTGCGCGCTGGATCGAGGAGATGGGCGCGGCCAACCGGTATGTGCTGGATGTCTGGGCAGGTGGGTGACGGCCCGCCCGATCGTGCTAAACGTCTCTCATGATTCCCTGGGAAAAGATCGACACCGCAGAAATCCCCGGCTCTGACGAAAAGCTCCGCCTGATGAGGCGGGGCAAGGAGTTTTCAATCAAGCTCGGCACCAACGAGCTGATGAACAATCGCATGTCGGGCTCCGAAGCCGCGCTGGCGACGCTCGCGGCGAAGCAGATCGAGAAAGTTGCAAGGCCCGTCGTCCTCATCGGCGGCCTCGGCATGGGTTTTACGCTGCGGGCGGCGCTGGCCGTGCTTGGACCTAAGGCGAAGGTCGTGGTCGCCGAGCTCGTGCCCGCGGTCGTCGCCTGGGCGCGGGGCCCGATGGCGGAGGTCTTCGGCGACAGTCTCGATGATGCCAGGCTTAGCATCCTGGAGACCGACGTCGGCGAGATTATCCGGGCAAGGCGGTCCGCCTTCGATGCGGTCCTCCTCGACGTCGACAACGGGCCGGAAGGGCTGACGCGGAAAGGCAACGATGCCCTCTATGATGCGAGCGGATTGAAGGCGGCGAAGAGCGCGCTGCGGCCGGGCGGCGTGCTCGCCGTCTGGTCGTCGGGCCCGAACCCCGCTTTCACCAAGCGGCTCCGTACCGCCGGCTTCGACGTCAACGAGGTCAACGTCCGCGCCACCGGCAGAGGCGGCGGCGCGCGCCACGTGATCTGGATCGCGCGGAAGAACTAAGCCGCTTGCGCCGCCGCGCCGTGCGCATGCTTGTCGATGGCGTCGATGATCTCGGGCCAGAAGCGCATCGCCAGGGCGTGGCCCATGCCTTCGATCATCAACAGCTTGGCATTCGGGATTGACGCCGCCGTGTCCTTGCCGCCCTCGGGATGGACCAGCGGATCGACTGTGCCGTGGATCACCAGCGTCGGCGCCTTCACGCTATGCAGCCGTTCCTTGCGGCTGCCGGACGCCAGCACGGCGCGGAGCTGGCGGCCGACGCCGGCCGGGTTGAGCCCGCGCGCGAACACGCGCTCGGCGCGGCCGGGGTCGAGCGCTTCCTCCTCCGGAAAATGTCCGGCGCGCAGCACTTTCCAGGTCTGGCCGTAGCGGACGATGAACTCCTCCTTGCTGCGCGGTGGCGGGGCCATCAGCATCGCCGCGGCCTCGCGGGTCGGCGGCGGCACGCGCGGATTGCCCGTCGTCGACATGATCGAGGTCAGCGAGCGCACGCGATGCGGAAACGACAGCGCCACCTCCTGCGCGATCATGCCGCCCATGGATGCCCCGACCAGATGCGCCGACTTGATGCCGAGTGCATCCATCAAGCCGACCGTGTCCTTGGCCATATCGATCAGCTTGTAGGTTGCGGCAACGGGAATCCTGAGGAAACGCAGCTTCAGCAGCTCGAGCGGGGTCAGGCGCTTGCCGCCCGTGAGATGGCTCGACTTGCCGATGTCTCTGTTGTCGAAGCGGATCACGCGGAAGCCGCGCGCGGCGAGCTGCTCGCAGAACGCATCGTCCCAATGGATCATCTGCGCCCCGAGCCCCATGATCAGCAGCAGCGGCTCCGCATTGTCGCTGCCGAAGATCTCGTAGCAGATGTCGATGCCATTGGCGCGGACGGTCTGGGGCGACTGATGGGCGATCACGGGCGTGGTCCCTCCTGCTGGTCGATGCTGTATCGCACGGTTTCGTTCCGCAAAGAAGCCGCGTGCGCGACACCGCGCCCGCTGCTTGCCGGTTGACCGGCATCTCGCAACGGTGTGGTATGGCAAGAAAAGAAGGGTGCAAAGCCCTCCACATGGGAGGACGCTGATGACCGACAAGATCACCGATCCGGTCGCCTTGTGGCAGAAGATGGTCGGCGAGATGGAGAAGGGTTTCAACTCTTTCGCGAACAAGGCGATGGAGACGCCCGAGTTCTCGCAAGCCGTGAACCGCGCCGGCGGCGTTGCTGCAGGTGCTCAGAAGCAGTTCGGCGATCTCATGGAGAAATACCTGCTCTCCATGAACCTGCCGAGCCGCGAGCAGATGACCGGCATCGCGGAGCGGCTTCAGTCGATTGAAGGCCAACTCGGCGAGATCAAGTCGATGTTGAGCCAGATGTCGACCAGTTCGGGTGCGCAGCAGGTCGGCGCCGCTCCGCGGCCGCCGCGCACCAAACGTCCGCCGTCCGAAGGCGGAGAGCAAAAATGAACGCGCCGGCGGGACTTGATTTCGCGTCCATCCCGGAGCGGATCCAGTCCGAAGTGCAGCGCGCGATCCAGCGCAGCATCAAAGGCGTCGAGTATTTCTCGACCTCGGGGCCCTCGCTCGGCTCGACACCGAAAGATGTGCTGCATTCGCGCGGAACCATGAGCCTCTACCACTATCGCCCGATGTCGGACGAGATCTACCGCGTGCCGGTGCTGATCGTGATGGCGACCACCAACCGCGGCTACATCCTCGACCTCGTGCCCGGCCAGAGCTTCATCGAATTCCTGCTGAGGCGCGGCTACGACGTCTACATGCTGGACTGGAGCGCCCCGCGACCGGAGGAGAAGAGCCTGCGTATGGAGGACTACGTCCTCGACTTCATCCCGGACTGCGTCCGCCGCGTGCAAACCGATTCCGGCGAGCAGGACGTCTCCGTCATCGGCTATTGCTTCGGCGGCGTGCTCTCGCTGCTCTACGGCTCGATCCACAAGGACGGGCCGATGAAGAATCTGATCTGCTTCACCACGCCGATCGACTTCCGCGAGATGAAGCTGTTCTCGAACTTCTCCGACCGGCGCTATTTCGACGTCGACCATCTCGTCGACAGCGTCGGCAACGTGCCGCCGGAAATGATCCTGTCCTCGTTCGAGATGCTGCGCCCGGCCTCGCGCACGGTGAGTCAGATCCAGCTCTGGGAGAACATCTGGAACGACGAGTTCGTGAAGTCCTATCGCATGTTCGACCGCTGGGCGACCGACACCCTGCCGCTTGCGGGCGAGTATTTCCGCGCCATCACCAAGGACCTGATGTGGGACAACAAGCTGTTCAACGACACCATGTCGGTTGGCGGCCGCGCGGCGAAGCTGGAAGACATCAAGGTGCCGATCCTGCATGCGGTCGCGGAGCACGATCACATCGTGCCGTATGAAGCCGCAAAGCACCTGATCGCCAAGATCGGGTCGACCGACAAGGAAGAGGTGATCCTGAAGGGCGGTCACGTCTCTCTCGTGGCGGGCGCCAATGCCGTGAAGCGGCTGTGGCCGAAACTGGACTCCTGGCTAGGAAAGAGATCGACATGAATGAGCAGCGTTCCTATCCGCGTCAGGTCAAGACCGACGCGGGCGATGTCGAGATCCGCTTGATGTCGCGTGCGGACGAGGCCGCGGTGCTGGCTTTCGGCAAGGGCCTGCCGACCCACGATCTGCTGTTCCTCCCCCGCAATATCAGCCAGCCGAAAGTGCTGTCGGCCTGGGTCAAGGAGATCGAGGGCGGCGCGATTCAGAGCCTGCTCGCGGTGAAAGAGGGCAGGGTCGTCGGCTGCGGCACGCTGGTGCGCGATCCGCATTCCTGGTCGCCGCACGTCGGCGAGATACGGATGGTGGTCTTGCCCAATGTCCGCGGCAAGGGAGTGGGCAAGGCGCTCTCGCAGGAGACCTTTGCGCTCGCGCTCGGCGCCGGCCTGGAGAAGCTCTCGGTCCAGATGACGGTCGATCAGCAGGCGGCGATCGCCCTGTTCGAAAGCCTCGGCTTCAAGGCCGAGGCGCTGCTGCGCGACCATGTCCGGGATGTCGACGGCAAGACCCACGACATCGTCGTGCTCGGTCACAACATCGCGCAGGTCCAGGCTCAGATGGAGGCGTATGGGGTGCCGGGCGCCGTCCAGCACTGAGAGCGCCGCGACAATGGATCCAAATCGGGCGATCGTCGGACCATTTGAACAAAGAACTATCATGATACCGTTCTGCAACGAATGTCACAGTTTTGTGATGCCGCACTGCAATATGTTGTTGCATCGCACAATAGACCGCGCCATATAAACCATACCCCGGGCCAATGAGGACGGGGTGAGCCCATAGCTCAGATCAATGAGGATGGAGAGAACCCCCATGACCACTGAAACCACCACCGCTTTCGAGGGCTTCAAGGACGCTTTCAAGAACATCCAGAATCTGGAAGTTCCCGAAGCCGCCCGCGAATTCGTCAAGAAGACTGCCAACACTGCCAAGGACCGTGCCGCCGAGGCTTTCGCCGGCTCCGAGCGGGTGACCGCCGCTGTCGAGAACGCAGTGGCCGAATCCGTCGCCGAGGCCGGCAAGATCAGTCGGAACATCCAGCAGGCGATCTACGAGGACGCCGAGGCGTTCTTCTCGGGCATCGACAAGCTGGCGTCGGCAAAATCGATCAGCGAAGCCATCGAGATCCAGTCGAGCCTGCTCCGCTCCCGCGGCGAAGTGTTCGTCTCGCGTGCGAAGGCGACCGCCGACTATCTCGGCAACCTCGCCGCCAACGGTGCGAAGTCCGCTCAGGACAATTTCGCCAAGGTCTACAACAAGACCGCCTGACCTGGCGCCTGAGTCAAAACTGAATTTGAGGCCCGCTTCGGCGGGCCTTTTGTTTGAGCTGCCGTAAGCACATCCACCGTCATCCCGGGGCGCCCCAAGGGCGAAGCCGAAATCTCGAGATTCTCAGGTGCGCAATTGCGCACCATAGTTCGATACTTCGCATCGCCCCGGAATGACGTAGTCTTCAATTCACAATGACTCCACCCGCCACCTTCTCCTTCGACACCCCCGGCGATGCCGAACGCGCGGCCGAACTGCGCCGCGTGAAGGCGCTGGCGACGCTGGTGCTGGCCTCGACGCTTCTGCTTTTTGTCGTCGCGAAATGGCTTGTCCCAGTGCATCCCGTGTTCGGCTTCGTCGCAGCCTTCGCGGAAGCCGCGACCATCGGTGGCCTCGCCGATTGGTATGCGGTGGTGGCGCTGTTCAAGCGGCCGCTCGGCCTGCCGATCCCGCACACTGCGATCATCCAGAGCAATCAGGCTCGCATCGCCGACAAGCTCGGCGAGTTCATCCAGATGCATTTCCTCGACGCCGGTCCCGTCGAGGCCAAGCTGAAGGAAATCGATTTCGGCTCCTTCGTTGCGGACTGGCTGCGTGACCGCAACCGTAGCGATGATCTGGCGCGTTTCGCGCTGCGCCTGCTGCCGGAGGCCGTTTCCGCCACCGAAAGCTCCGGCCTGATGACCTTCATCATCCGCCGGATGTCATCGCAGCTCCAGGCGATCGATCTTGCGCCGCTCGCCGCTGGCACGCTACGCGGTTTCGTGGCGGAGGGGCGGCACCAGATCCTGTTCGACGATCTCCTGCGCGTGATGCATGAGACGCTGAACCAGAAGGAAACGATGGCGATGATCCGCGGGAAAGTGCGCGCGGAGTTGCCGACCCTGCTGAAGCTCTATCGCGCCGACAAGTTTCTGGTGAACAAGATCGTGGCCTCGGCCACCGCCTTCTTCAATGAGGTACGCAGCGATCCCGAGCATCCGTTCCGCGGCGAGTTCGATCGCATGGTGCTGAGCTTCGTCGATCGGCTCGGCACCGATCAAGCCTATATCGACCGCATCGACGGCTTGAAGCGCGATCTCCTCGCGCGTCCCGAGCTTGCCGAACTCGCCCGCACCGTCTGGGCCAACACGCGCGCCCTCATCGAGCGCAGCGCGAGCGGCGAGACGCAAGTGCTGCAGCATCATCTCGCCGGCATGTTCGTCGCGGCTGGCGAGGCGCTCGCTGGCGATGCCGAACTGCGCGGCGAGATCAACAAAGGCCTGGTGGCGGTGCTGCGCAGCTTCGTGGCCGACCAGAAGAGCGGCGTCTCCACCTTCATCTCTGATCAGGTCAAGGCGTGGAATATGACGCAGCTGATTGCGCTGATCGAAATCAACATCGGGCGCGACCTGCAATACATCCGCTTCAATGGCTCGCTGATCGGCGGTCTCGCCGGTCTTGCGCTCTATTCCGTGGAATTCCTGCTTCGATTGTTGTGACTTTTGCGTCACGGCCGTCAGCATTACCTTCCGGGCCTATTGTCGCTCCACATCTCTCCCGCTTGAATGTCGGGAACCGGCCGCCTAGCTGATTCATGTTGCGCTGCGGAACGTTCGAGAAGCCGGTGCATTGGAATTCATGGCTATTTGCCGGCATCGCAGTCGGCGTCCTTTCCAGAAGTCTTCCCAGGGGGAAACATCGATGACCGCAACTGCCCAGACGCTGCGTCCGCCCTCCCGTACCCTGATGTTTCTGGAAGGGCGCGCGATCCACGAGTTCGGCGCATTCCTGGGCGCGCTGCCGCTCTTGAGCCTTGCGCCACACGGCGATGGACATCCGGTACTGGTGCTGCCGGGCCTCGTGGCTTCCGATGCGTCGACGCGCGCGCTACGCGCGTTTTTGACGAACAAGGGCTATGCGGTGAGCGGCTGGCGTCAGGGTCGCAACTACGGCCTGCGCGAGGGCGTGCAGGACGCCATGCTCGATCTGGTCCGGGAGCTCAGCGACAAGCACGGACGCAAGATCAGCCTTGTCGGCTGGAGCCTCGGCGGCCTCTATGCCCGCCAGCTCGCCAAGATGATGCCGGAGCGCGTGCGCCAGGTGATCACGCTCGGCAGCCCCTTTGCCGGCGATCCGCGCTCGACCAACGCCTGGCGCGTCTACGAATGGGCGAGCGGACGGAAGTCTGACGAGGTCGATCCGCAGTTCGGTGGCGAGCTCGCCGCTCCACCGCCGGTGCCGACCACCGCCATCTTCAGCCGCACCGACGGCATTTGCGCCTGGCAGGGCTGCATGGAGAAGACGGGCGCGCAGACCGAGAGCATCGAGGTCGAGAGCAGCCATTGCGGCATGGGCCATCATCCCGCAGCGGTTTACGCCGTTGCCGATCGGCTCGCGCAGAAGGAAGGCCAGTGGCGTCCGTTCGACCGCAGCGGCTGGCGCAGCCTGGCCTATCCCGATCCGCATCGGTAGTCGGGCCTTCATGGTTCGAGACGCGCGGCTTTGCCGCGCTCCTCACCATGAGGGTCGAAATAAGTGATGCCGCGCAAAGACAGGCAGACCTCATCCTGAGGTGGCGCGAAGCGCCGTCTCGAAGGATCGAGCCCGGCTCCTGCTTCGATGGTCGCCTCGTCCATTGTCGGGCCCGCATCAAACGCGCTATGGCTCGTGCATGGCGCATCCGCTCTCCCGCATCATCGACCAGCTCAAGCGCGAGCCGTCGCGCACCGGCTCGATCGTCATCACCGTGTTCGGCGACGCCATCGTGCCGCGCGGCGGCTCCGTGTGGCTGGGGACGCTGCTGGAATTCTTCGAAAGCCTGGATATCGACAGCGGCGTCGTCCGCACCGCGATGTCCCGGCTTGCCGCCGACGGGTGGCTGACGCGCGAAAAGGTCGGGCGGAACAGCTTTTATCGCCTGGCCGACAAGGGTCGGCAGACGTTTGAAGCTGCCACGCGCCACATCTACGATCCGCCGCCGTCGGACTGGACCGGCCGTTTCGAACTGCTGCTGATCGGCAATGGCGAGGACCGCGACGCCTCGCGGGAGGCGCTGCGCAATGTCGGCTTCGGCAGCCCGCTGCCGGGCGTCTGGGTCGCGCCGTCGGGCGTGCCGGTGCCGGACGAGGCTGCGGGCGCCATCCGTCTCGAAGTCTCGGCGGGGGACGACAGCGGGCGTCGTCTGCTCAGCGCGAGCTGGCCGCTCGATCGCACCGCGGATGCCTATCTGAAGTTCATGAAGACGTTTGAGCCGCTCCGTGCCGCGATCGCGCGCGGTACGGAGCTGTCCGAGGCCGATGCCTTCACCGCACGTATCCTGCTGATCCACTATTATCGCCGTGTCGTGCTACGCGACCCGCTGCTGCCCGAAGGCCTGTTGCCGGCGGATTGGCCGGGAAGGGCGGCCCGCGCGCTCTGCGGCGAGATCTATCGCGCGCTTCTCGCTCCCTCGGAACAATGGCTCGACGGCCATGGAATCAACGAAAAGGGGGCGTTGCCGGCGGCCCGGAAGCTCCTGGAACGGAGGTTCGGCGCCTGACTTATATGTTACAGAAATATCTTGCATGATATAATTTATGTTATATATTCTCTCCCAATAAATCGGGAGGATGCGCATGTACACCCAGGCGCTGAACACGGCCGAGACCGACGATCGCGGTCTCGAAGACGCGGCCAGGGCTGCGCAGTTCCAGGCCCGCATCGATGCAGAGGAACGCATCGAGCCGAACGACTGGATGCCGGCGGCCTACCGCAAGACGCTCACCCGCCAGATCTCCCAGCATGCCCATTCCGAAATCGTCGGCATGCTGCCCGAAGGCAACTGGATCACTCGCGCTCCGACGCTGCGCCGCAAAGCCGCGCTGCTCGCCAAGGTGCAGGACGAGTGCGGCCACGGCCTCTATCTCTACGCCGCCGCCGAGACGCTCGGCTCGTCTCGCGAGGAGTTGGTCGATGCCATGCTCGCGGGCAAGGCCAAATATTCCTCGATCTTCAACTATCCGACGCTGACCTGGGCCGACATCGGCACGATCGGCTGGCTGGTCGACGGCGCCGCGATCATGAACCAGATTCCGCTGTGCCGCTGCTCCTATGGCCCGTATGCGCGGGCGATGATCCGTGTTTGCAAGGAGGAATCCTTCCATCAGCGCCAGGGCTACGAAATCATGGTGATGCTGTGCCGCGGCTCGGAGGAGCAGAAGGCGATGGCGCAGGACGCGCTGAACCGCTGGTGGTGGCCGGTGCTGATGATGTTCGGCCCGCCGGATGCCACGAGCCAGCACAGCGACACCTCGACGAGGTGGAAGATCAAGCGCTTCTCCAATGACGAGCTGCGCCAGAAATTCGTCGATGCCACCGTGCCGCAGGCGCAATATCTCGGCCTCACCATTCCCGATCCTGGCATGACGCAGGATGCGGACGGACACTGGCGCTACAGCGAGATCGACTGGACCGAATTCAAGCAGGTGCTCGCCGGCAATGGCCCCTGCAACCGCGACCGCATGGCCGCGCGCCGCAAGGCACACGAGGAGGGCGCATGGGTGCGCGAGGCGGCAGCCGCCTATGCCGCCAAGCGCGCGCGGCGTCGGACCGCGCAAGCTGCCGAATAGGGAGATCACGATGGCCACGCCGAACACCCCGCTGTGGGAGGTCTTCATTCGCAGCCGTAACGGGCTCGCGCACAAGCACGTGGGATCGCTGCATGCCAACGACGCGACCATGGCCCTGCAAGCCGCCCGCGACATCTACACCCGTCGCGGCGAGGGCCTGTCGATCTGGGTCGTGCCGTCGAGCGCGATCACCGCGAGCGATCCGGCCGAGAAGGGCATGATGTTCGAGCCGGCCGAATCCAAGATCTACCGGCATCCGACGTTCTACGAAGTGCCGGAAGAAGTGGGGCACATGTGATGGGGATGATCTGATGTCTTGCGCCAACATCCAGGTCTCCGAAACGCCGCTGGTGCTCTATACGCTGCGCCGCGCCGACGATGCGCTGATCCTCGGCCACAGGCTGTCGGAATGGTGCGGGCACGCGCCGATGCTGGAAGAGGACATGGCGCTCTCCAACATCGCGCTCGACCTCATTGGTCAGGCACGCGAGCTCTACAGCTACGCCGCCAAGGTCGAAGGCAAGGACAACGACGAGGACAAGTTCGCTTACTTGCGCGACGTTCGGCAGTACCGCAATCTGCTGCTGGTTGAGCAGCCGAATGGCGACTTTGCCCAGACGCTGGTGAGGCAATTCTTCTATTCCGCCTTCGCCGACCTTTACTGGCGTGCCATGATGAGCTCGCGCGATACGACGCTTGCCGCCATTGCCGCGAAGTCGGAGAAGGAGAGCGCCTATCACCTGCGCCACGCCTCGGAATGGATCATCAGGCTCGGCGACGGCACGGACGAAAGCCATCGACGGGCGCAAGGCGCGATCGATCATCTCTGGGCTTTCACCGGCGAGATGTTCTCGGTCGACGACGGCGAGCGCGCCCTGATCCAGGCCGGCATCGCCATTGATCCGGCCAGCTTGCGCGCTCGTTGGTTGACGACGTTGTCCGACGTTGCCGGCGAAGCGACACTTGAGCTGCCCCGGAACGAATGGATGCAGCAGGGCGGCCGCTTCGGGCGTCACAGCGAGCATCTCGGTCACCTCCTGTCCGAGCTGCAGTCGATGCAGCGCACGTTCCCGGGGCTGACATGGTGAGCGTGCTGGAGCGTGACAGCGAGCTGCGCCAACGCGCCTGGAACGCCGCGGCAAGCGTAGTCGATCCCGAGATCCCGGTGCTGACCATCGCTGATCTTGGCGTGCTCCGCGAAGTTGCGCTCGACGGCGATGATGTCGAGGTCGCGATCACGCCGACCTATTCGGGCTGTCCGGCCATGAACATGATTGCGCTCGAAATCGAGCTCGCGCTGGAGCGCGCGGGCTTCCGTCGTCCGAAGGTGCGCACGGTGCTGTCGCCGGCCTGGACCACGGACTGGATAAGCGAGGAGGGGCGCTGCAAGCTGCGCGCCTGCGGCATCGCGCCGCCGCAGCCCTCGAACTCGCGCCGCGCGGTGTTCGGCGAGCAGGCCGTCGCGTGCCCGCAATGCGGCTCCGACAAGACGGAGCTGTTGTCCGAGTTCGGCTCCACACCCTGCAAGGCGCTGTGGCGCTGCAAGGCCTGCCGCGAACCCTTCGATTATTTCAAGTGTCATTGAGGCACACAAATGCCAACCCAATCGTCATTGCGGGAAGCTCTTGCGACGAAGCAATCCAGACTGCTTCCGCGGAAAGATTCTGGATTGCTTCGCTTCGCTCGCAATGACGACGGGGAGACCGAACGAGGGTGCCCGTGATGTCCGCAGCCGCACCGCGCTTCCATCGCCTGGCCGTCAATGACCTCCGCCGCGAGGCGTCCGACGCCGTCTCGATGACCTTCGCCATTCCCGGCGAACTCGCCGGCGACTACGCCTTCACGCCCGGCCAGTACCTGACGCTGCGCACCATGCTCGACGGCGAGGAGGTGCGCCGCTCCTATTCGATCTGTTCCGGCCCTGACGACGGCGAGATCCGTATCGCCGTCAAGAAGGTCGACGGCGGCGCGTTTTCGAGCTGGGCCGCCGAAGATCTCAAATGCGGCGACGAGCTCGACGTGATGACGCCGACCGGCCGCTTCGGCGTGGTCCCGCCGGCAGATCGTGCGCGCGTTCATGTCGGCTTCGCCGCCGGCTCCGGCATCACGCCGATCCTGTCGATCGTGAAGGGTGTGCTTGCCCGCGAGCCGGACAGCCGCTTTTTTCTGTTCTACGGCAACCGCACCACCGACAGCATCATGTTCCTCGAAGCGCTCGAGGAGCTGAAGGACCGCTTCATCGATCGTCTCTCGGTCTTTTACGTGCTCTCCGGCGAGGAGCAGGACATTCCGATCCTGCATGGCCGGCTCGACGGCGACAAGGTGAGGGTGCTGCTGCGCTCGCTGGTGCCGGCGGGGAGCGTCGATCACGTCTTCATCTGCGGTCCTCTCGGCATGAGCGAGGAGATCGAGGTGGCCTGCCGCGATCTCGGCATCGCGGACGAACGCATTCATGTCGAGCGCTTCGTCTCCGAGTTCGGCGGCAAGCCGCGGCCGAAAAAGGCGGTTGCGCCCGACGCGCCGCCGAAGGCGATCGCATCGCTGATCATCGACGGCAAGCGCCGCGACGTGCCCGTCGCCGAGGACGAGGCGATCCTCGATGCCGCCCTGCGCGCCGGCGTCGATCTGCCCTTCGCCTGCAAGGGCGGCATGTGCTCGACCTGCCGCGCAAAACTGGTCGAGGGCGAGGCGCCGATGGACATCAACTATTCGCTGGAACCGTGGGAGCTCGAGGCCCGTTTTGTTCTCACCTGCCAGGCCAAGCCGTCCACCGAGCGGGTCGTAGTCGATTATGATCATGTCTGATCAGGCGTTCTGCGGCTCCGCAATGCAAATGCGTCGCATTATTTGACAGTGCGAGCCAACCAGAACAACATCATGAGCAAACGTCTGGCCGGGAGAAGCGCGTGAACGTCAAAGCCGCCCTGTCGCCTGAGGATATCGCCCGCGCCTGCGCCGATGCGATGTGGGCCGAGGATGATGCCTCCAAAGGTCTCGGAATGGAGGTCGTCGAGATCGGCCCGGGCTTCGCAACGCTCGCCATGACGGTGCGGCCGGACATGGTCAACGGCCAGCGCATCGCCCATGGCGGATTCATCTTCACCCTTGCCGATTCCGCCTTCGCGTTCGCCTGCAACTCGCACAATGAGCGCGCCGTGGCGGCGCAGGGCCAGATCACCTTCATCAAGCCCGGCAAGCTTGGAGATCGTCTCATCGCCAAGGCGCGGGAAATCACCCGCGGCGGCCGCTCCGGCATCTACGACGTGCGTGTCATGGCGGGCGAGGTCGTCATCGCGGAATTCCGCGGACATTCGCGCGTCATTCCCGGCAAATGGCTGCCGGCGCAAGATCAATAAGACCAAAGAAGAAAAGAACATACAATGTGGGGAAACGAGGATGGCTCTGACGAAGCTCAAGGAAGGTGGCAACACCTATAGCGCCGAGATGGACGCGCATGAGCGCGCCTCGCGCGACGAGATCATGGCGCTGCAGAAGCAGCGGCTGGCCTGGTCGCTGAAGCACGCCTACGACAATGTCGCGCATTACCGCAAGGCCTTCGACAAGGCGGGCGTGCATCCGTCCGACTTCCGCGAGCTGTCGGATCTCGCCAAGTTTCCGTTCACGGTGAAGACGGACCTGCGCGACAACTATCCCTTCAACATGTTCGCTGTGCCGCGCGAGAAGCTCGTGCGGGTGCATGCCTCCTCCGGCACGACCGGCAAGCCGATCGTCGTCGGCTATACCCAGCGCGACATCGACACCTGGTCGGAGGTGATGGCGCGCTCGATCCGTGCCGCCGGCGGGCGCACCGGGATGATCATCCACAACGCCTACGGCTACGGGCTCTTCACCGGCGGTCTCGGCGTGCACTACGGCGCCGAGAAGTTCGGCTGCACGGTGGTGCCGATCTCCGGCGGCATGACCGAGCGGCAGGTGCAGCTCATCAACGATTTCCGGCCCGACATCATCACGGTGACGCCGAGCTACATGCTCGCGATCCTCGACGAGTTCAAGCGCCAGAAGCTGGATCCGCGCCAGTGCTCGCTCAAGATCGGCATCTTCGGCGCCGAGCCCTGGACCAACGCGATGCGCGCCGAGATCGAGGACGCCTTCGATATGGACGCAACCGACATCTACGGTCTCTCCGAGGTGATCGGCCCCGGCGTCGCGCAGGAATGCATCGAGACCAAGGACGGCCTGCACGTCTGGGAGGACCATTTCTACCCCGAGGTGATCGACCCCGAGACCGGCGCGGTGCTGCCGGATGGTGAGAAGGGCGAACTGGTGTTTACCTCGCTAACCAAGGAAGCCTTTCCGGTGATCCGCTATCGCACCCGCGATTTGACGCGGCTGCTGCCGGGCACGGCGCGGCCCGGCATGAGGCGGATGGAGAAGGTGACGGGCCGCTCGGACGACATGATCATTTTGCGCGGCGTCAACCTGTTCCCGACCCAGATCGAGGAGGTGCTGCTCGCGACCGACTGGTGCGGCGGGCACTTCATCCTGGAACTCACCCGGGAAGGCCGCATGGACGAACTGACCATCATCGCGGAGGCGCGGCCCGAAAGCTGGGACGGCAGAGGGCTCCTCGACCACGCCGACCGGATCTCGACGCATATCAAGAACACGATCGGGATCAGCTCCAGGGTGCAGGTGGTTGCGCCCGCCACGCTCGAACGATCGCTCGGCAAGGCCAAGCGGCTCTACGACAAGCGCCCCAAGGATTAGCTCTCACCCTTCATGGTGAGGAGCGCCGAAGGCGCGTCTCGAGCCATAGTGGCCGGGATGCTGCAGCGGGGCCTTCATCCTCCGAGACGCCGCTTCCGCGGCTCCTCAGGATGAGGGGAGGCGGTTGACTTGACCCGGCCCAAAGGCGACAAGGCCCGCGAGAAATCGCGGGTCTTTCGATGTCACCAGCCGGTACCAAAACCGTCGAAGCGCGCTGTGTGCGCCTTGACGCCAAAGCTGAAAACGCCCCGGCGCTTGCGCCCGTCGTCGAGCGCCGGACGCTCACGCGCGGTCTGAACGATGTTCTGATCGAGGTGAAAGCCGCCGCCGTCAATCCATCCGACGTCAAGGCTGCGACCGGGCTGATGCCCTATGCCGTGTTTCCCCGGACCCCCGGCCGCGACTACGCCGGCGTGGCGATCGACGGGCCGTCTGGAACAGTCGGCCGCGAGGTGTTCGGCTCGTCCGGCGATCTCGGAATCCGCCGCGACGGCACGCATGCGAGCCATCTCGTCGTCGAAGCTGATGCTGTCGTGGAGAAGCCCAAGACGGTGTCCTGGGAGGAGGCCGCGGGCATCGGCGTGCCGTTCGTCACCGCGATGGAAGGCTTTCGCCGCGCCGGCGTGCCGAAGAGCGGCGAGATCGTTCTGGTGTTCGGCGTCAACGGCAAGGTCGGCCAGGCCGCGGTGCAGATCGCAACCTGGCGGGGCGCGCGCGTGATCGGCGTCGTGCGCAAGGCGGAAGCCTATGAAGGCCACGCCAACGCGCCCATCGAGGTGATCGACTCCTCCGCCACCGACGTTGCCGCGCGCGTGCGCGAATTATCCGGCGGCGAGGGCGCCGACATCGTCTTCAACACGGTCGGCGATCCCTATTTCCAGGCCGCACACAAATCGCTTGCGCTTCGCGGCCGCCAGATCCTGATCGCCGCGATCGACCGCATCGTACAGTTCAACATCCTCGAATTCTACCGCGGCCAGCACACCTATGTCGGCATCGACACGCTGGGCCTGTCGTCGGCCGCCACAGGCGCGGTGCTGCGCGACCTCGGCCCGGGCTTTGCAAGCGGACATCTGAAGCCGTTTCCGATCAGGGCGAATGCGATCTATCCGCTCGAGCGCGCCAAGGAAGCCTATGTTGCCGTCGCCGGCTCCTCGCGCGACCGGGTCATCCTGAAGCCGTAGCAAATCGTCCTTGCGAGCGCAGCGAAGCAATCCAGCCTGTCTCCGCGGATGCATTTCTGGATTGTTTCGCTGCGCTCGCAATGACGGACCTCGAGAGATCTGAGAACAGTCGATGGAATCCGCCCAACTCGTCATCTTTGCCGGCCTCGTCATCGGGCTCGTCTACGGCGTTGTCGGTTTGCTCAGCGGTTTCTGCCTGATGAGCAGCATGCGAGGCTTTCTGGCGGAGGGAGACGGGCGGCTGGTGCGGAGCTATGCGCTGGCGATCGCCGTTGCGATCGCTGCGAGCCAGTTCCTTGCCGGTAACGGCATGGTCGATCTCGGCAAGTCGATCTACCTGCAGCAGTCATTCTCAGTGCCTGTGCTTTTCCTCGGCGGCCTGCTGTTCGGCTACGGCATGGTGCTGTCGAACGGCTGCGGCTCGCGGGCGCTGGTCCTGCTCGGGCGCGGCAATCTCCGTTCCTTCGTCGTCGTGATCGTGCTCGCCATAGCCGCGCAGATGACGCTGAAGGGCCTGATCGCGCCGGCTCGTATCGCGCTGGTCCAGGCCTCGCAAACGACCGTCAGCGCAAATTCGCTGCCGTCCGTGCTGATGAAGCTCGGTCTCACGGAATCGCTTTCGCGCGCGCTTGCCGCCGTCGCGACGGTCGTCGCGCTGATCCTGTTTGCTTTCGCGCACTCGGCGTTTCGTCGTTCGCCGGGGCAGATCGCGGCAGGTGTCATTGTGGGCCTGCTCGTCGCCGGCGGCTGGTACGTCACCGGCGATCTCGGCGCTGACGACTTCAACCCCGTCCCGGTGACCTCGCTCACCTTCATCGCGCCGATTGCGGATGCGCTGCAATACGCCATGCTCTCCACCGGGCTGACGCTCAATTTTGGCATCGCGACGGTGGCCGGCATCTTCGCCGGTAGCTTGGCGACGGCGCTCGCTACGGGCCGCTTCAAGCTTGAGGGCTATTCCTCACCGCGCCACATGCTGCGCTCGGGCGGCGGCGCGGCGCTGATGGGCATCGGCGGCGTGATGGCGTTCGGCTGCTCGATCGGGCAGGGGCTCACCGGCGTCTCGACGCTCGCGCTAGGGTCGTTCGTGGCGCTCGCCGGCATCCTGCTCGGTACGACGGCGGGCCTTCGCGGAAGCTTGCGGGTTCAACCCCTCGCAGTGGCCTGACCACGCAGCAGTCGATCGCCTAGCGTCGCAAGGCCGATGCCGGTAACGATCAGTCCGGCCGCGATGGCAAGGCTCGTGTCGATCGGCTCACTCAGCAGGATCGCGGCACTGGCGATGCCGACAAGCGGCGTCGCAGTGGTCCCGAGCGACGTCGTCAGCGCCGAGATGCTCTTGTTGACCATTGACATCGCCCAATAGGCCAGCGCCGTCCCAATCAGGCCCGAATACAGGAAGAGCGACACAAGCCTCCATGACCACTCGACGTGCGGCAGCCCGTCGACGATCAACGCCAGGGTCGATAGCACGGCCGTGGCCACGAGCACCTGCCAGAGCAGGAGCTGGAGCGGAGATGCGATCCAGCGATGTGCGCGGATATAGATGATGTTCGCTGCCCAGGAGATCGCGGCGAGGATGACCATCCCGGCGCCGAGCAGGACTCCTGCATTGGTCCAGTCAATCGAGGACGGATTCAGGATGACGGCAAGCCCGATCAGCCCGAGCAGAGCGCCGGCGAGCCTGGGCGCGGTCAGCGCCTCTTTTCCGAGCATGGGCGCGGCGAGTGCAACCCAGAGCGGCGTGGTGTAGCCGAGCACGACGCCCTTGCTCGCAGGCAGAAAGCGCAGGCCCGCGGCGACGAGGGTTGAGAACAGCGTCATGTGCAGCAGCGCGACGCTGAGGATCACGGGAATATCGCGTCGTTCCGGGATCACCAGATTCTTGCTCAATCCGAGGATCGTGATGAGGCCGACCAGCGCGATCCAGCTTCGGATCGCGGCGGTCCATAGCGGTGAGACGAACTGCACGAGTTGCTTCGTCACCGACCAGTTCACGCCCCAGGCCAGCACGACGATGAGGAAGAGGCCGACGGCCGCGCGGGACGAGAGTGAGTTCATCTCGGAGTCCTTGAAGCAGTTCACGTCGCCCGATAGCATTGCGCTGGTACCTGAAAAAGTACCAGAGCGGAGAATAGCACGATGCCAGTTCTGGAAGGCGTGATCTCCGCTCTGGTCGACTTGAAACGGACGGACGACGCGGGGCTGGTGACGCAGTTGACGAGCCAGCTCAGAGACCTGATCGCGAGCGGCCGTCTCGGCAAGGGGCGGGCGCTGCCGTCGAGCCGTCGGCTCGCGAGCGATCTCGGCGTCTCCCGCAACACCGTCACTTATGCGTACGAGCAGCTTGCCGCCGAGGGATATATTGAGGCGTCCCACGGCCGCCGTCCGGTGGTCACGGTCGATGGAGGCGGACGTAGGATAGGAGTGGGTGCTGCCGTGGTGCGCGAACGCTCCCGTAAGCCGCGACTGTCGCCCTGGGCCTTGAATCTCAAGCAGACCGACTGGCCGATGTCCTATCAGGCATCACTAAGGCCGTTGCGCCCGGGGCACGGCGATTTCAGAGAGTTTCCGGACGAGGTCTGGGCGCGTTGCTTGCGCCGCAATGCCGTGCGTGCAGCCAGGCGCGAGCTCGGCCCGGTTAACCGGACGCGCCTGCGCGAGGTGCTCGCGGATTATCTGGCGACCAGCCGGGGTGTCCGGGCCACCGCAGACCAGATCATGATCCTGCCGAGCGCGCAGGCTGCGTTGACCTTGATTGCCGCGACCGTCGTCACGCCCGGCGATGACGTCTGGGTCGAGGATCCCGGTTATCCCGGTGCTGCGGCTGCCTTCCGGGCGTCCGGTGCACGCGTGACCGGCATCAGACTGGACCAGCAGGGTATGCAACGGATGCCGGGGCTTGCGGCACCAAAGCTGATCTTCATGACGCCCTCGCATCAGCATCCGACCGGGCGGTTGATGTCGCTGGCCCGTCGCGCCGAGTTTCTCGGTCTGAGCAGGCCCGGCAAGACCTGGATCGTGGAGGACGATTACGACGGCGAATTCCACTACGACAGCAGGCCGGTGCCGGCCTTGCAGGGACTCGATGCCCATGGCCGCGTGTTCTATGTCGGCACCTTCTCGAAGGCGATGACGTCGGATATCCGGCTTGGCTATCTTGTGGCGCCGCCGGCACTGGCCAGCACCCTGGAGATCGCGCAGCGGCATATCGGGCTGATCGCTTCAAGTCACATCCAGGAGGCGCTCGCCGAGTTCATTGCTGACGGCCATTTTCTCGCGCATCTGCGCCGGGTGCGCCGGCTCTATCACGCCCGCCGCGATCACCTCGTCGAGGAACTGGAGCGACAGCTGGGCGGGATGCTCTCGATCGAGGTGCCCCCTGGAGGCATCCAGCTTGTCGCCCGCCTCAAGCGCGGTCGCACTGATCAGGCGGCGGTGAAGCGGCTGGTTGCGGCGGGGGTCGAGACTCGCGCCCTGTCGAGCCTGGCGCTTGGCCGGCCCCGCGATCACGGCCTGCTGCTCGGCTTTGCGGCCTGGCACGAGAGCGAGATCAGCGCAGCCGTGCGGACGATGGCATCGTGCTTCTAAAGCATGATCCGGAAAAGTGCGCAGCGGTTTTCCGAAAAGACCATGCTTAAACAACGACCTAAAGCGCGATGACGATTCATCCTCATCGCATCGCGCTTTGTACGACCGCGTCAATCAATCGCCTTCGTCACGATGCGGATCTCCGACGTCAGCGTCCGGTGCACCGGGCACTTGTCGGCGATCTCCATCAGCTTCTTGCGTTGGTCGGCATCGAGGGCGCCGTCCATCGTAATGTCACGCTCGATCTGGTCGAGCATACCCTCGCGGGTTTCACACTCCGCGCAATCTTTGGCGTAGATCTTGGAGTGCTTCAGCGTGACTGTGACGCGGTCGAGCGGCATTGACTTGCGGTCGGCATAGAGGCGCATGGTCATGGAGGTGCAGGCGCCGAGGCCGGCGAGCAGGAAATCATAGGGACCGGGACCCGTATCCTCGCCGCCGGCCGCCACCGGCTCATCAGCTACGAGACGATGCGGCCCGACTGTGATCATCTGGTTGAATTTGCTCTTGCGGGTCTCCTGCACCACGACCTGGCGCGGCGCCTCAGGGAGATCTACCACCTTGGCGGGCTTTGCCGTGTCGATGTAACGGCTCGCCCAGGCCGCGATCACGTCTGCCGCGTAAAGCGCGTCAGTGGGCTTCGTCAGCAGATGATCGGCATGATCGAGCGAGACGAAGCTCTTGGGATGTCTCGCGGCAACGAAGATCTTTGTCGCGTTGTCGATGCCGACGGTGTCATCGACAGGCGAATGCATCACCAGCAGCGCCTTGTGCAGGCCGGTGACGTCCTTCATCAGTTCGTGCTCGGCGATGTCATCGAGGAATTCACGCCTGATCCGGAACGGACGTCCCGCGAGCGAGACTTCGACCTCGCCCTGAATGCGGATCTTGTCGATATGCTCCTTGAACAGGCCGGTGACGTGGGCAGGATCGGACGGTGCCGCGATGGCCACGACCGCCCTGGCTTCGGGGATCTGTCCTGCTGCCGCGAGGATCGCGGCACCGCCGAGGCTGTGGCCGATCAGGACTGACGGCGCCTTCCGGACGCTGCGCAGATGATCGGCCGCGCGCACGAGATCGGCGACGTTGGAGGAGAACGTCGTATTGGCGAAATCACCCTCGCTGGAGCCGAGTCCGGTGAAGTCGAATCGCAGCACCGCAAGGCCTTTGGCGGCGAGCGCGACCGCGATGCGCTTGGCCGCCAGCGCGTCCTTGCCGCAGGTGAAGCAATGCGCGAACAGCGCGAACGCCGCGGGCTCGCCGTCAGGCAGGTTCAGCGCGGCCGAGAGCTGATGGCCGCCTTCTCCAGTGAATTGAAAGCGTTCCGTCGGCATGGGCTTCCCCCGTCCTTGCTTGAACCTAATCGCCCGAATAGCGCTGTTCGGCCCAGGGATCACCGCGGTTATGATAACCGCGGACTTCCCAGAAGCCCGGCGCGTCCTCGGTCAGGAATTCGATGGCCTGGAGCCATTTGGCGCTCTTCCAGAAATAGAGGTGCGGCACGACCAGCCGCACCGGGCCGCCATGCTCCTCGCTCAGGGGCTTGCCCGACCAGCTATGGGCGAGCAGCGCGTCCTCGGCGGCAAAGTCTTCCAGCGCGAGATTGGTGGTGTAGCCGTCAGAGGAATGCAGCACGACAAAGCGCGCGTCCTCGCGCGGCTGGCAGGCTGCGAGCAGCTCACGCGTCGCAAGCCCTTCCCACTCGTTGTCATAGCGCGACCAGGTCGTCACGCAGTGGATGTCGGAGGTGAACCGCGCCTGCTTCTGTGCGATGAACTCGTCGAAAGTCCAGAACACGGGAGTTTCGATCGCGCCGTAGACGTCGAGCCGCCAGCGCTCGCGCGAGACTGGCGGCACGACGCCGAGATCGAGCACCGGCCAGTCCTTGGTGAGGTGCTGGCCGGGTGGCAGTCTTTGATCCTCCGGCCGCGTGATCTTCCCTGTGAGAAAGCGGCCCTCGCGCGCCCACTTCTCCTTGGTGCGCGTCAGCTTGTTGTCGGACGGCGTCTCGTTGGTCATGGCCTACTCGTGGCGATGCATTGCGGAGGCGTGCTTGGTGTCTCGCATGGTAGCATAGATGATCAGCGACAGGCAGATGATGGCACTGAGATAGAAATAGAACCATTCCTCGTGCCCGATGCTCTTGAAGTAGAGCGCGATCGCCGGCGCCGTTCCGCCGAAAATCGAGACCGTGATGGCATAGGGCAGACCGACGCCGAGCGCGCGGACATTGGTCGGGAACAATTCCGCCTTCACCACGGCGTTGATCGAGGTGTAGCCGGCCACGAATAGCCAGGCGGCGCAGATCAGGATGAACGCGATGAAGGGCGATTTCGTCTCCTTCAGCGCCATCAGCAGCGGAACGGTCGCGAGGGTGCCGGCAACACCGAAGAAGATCAGCAGCGGCTTGCGGCCGATCTTGTCGGAGATCGCGCCGTAGATCGGCTGGAGGATGGTCGCGAAGATCAGCGTGCCGAAGATCACGAAAGTGGTCTGGTCCTCGGTCAGCCCGACCGAAAGCTTGACGAAGGTCTGCATGTAGGTGGTGAAGGTGTAGAACGCCGCAGTGCCGCCGGCGGTGAGGCCGACGACAAGCAAGAGCTCGCGTGGATATCGCAACAGGTTGGCGAGCGAGCCGGTCGGCTTCACCACCTTCCTGGCCTCCTCGAACGCCTCGGTCTCGTGCAGGCCGCGCCGCATGACCGCGGCAAAGATCGCCAGCAGCGCGCCAATCGCGAAGGGGATACGCCAACCCCAGTCCTTCAACTGCTCCGGGGTGAGGAAGACCTTTTGCAGGAGAAGCAGCACGATGATCGCAGTAAGCTGGCCACCGATCAGCGTCACGTACTGAAAGCTGGAATAGAAACCGCGGTGCTTGGGGTCGGCGACTTCGCTGAGGTAGGTGGCGCTGGCGCCATATTCGCCGCCGAGGCTGAGGCCTTCGATGACGCGAGCGAGCGCCAGGATCACCGGTGCGGCGAAGCCGATCGTGGCATAGGTCGGCGTAAGCGCGATGATCAGCGAGCCGAAGCACATGAAGACGACGGACAGGGTCAGCGAAATGCGTCGGCCGAAATGGTCGGCGAGATAGCCGAAGAACCACCCGCCGAGGGGGCGCATCAGGAAGGTCGCCGCGAATACGACGGCGACGTTCAATTGCTGGACGACGGGATCGTTACCAGGGAAGAAGGCTGGGGCGAAGTAGAGCGCGAATGCCGTATAGGCGTAGAAATCGTACCACTCGACGAGATTGCCGATGGAGCCGATGAAGATTGCCTTGATCCGCCGCTCGGCGTCGGCGACGTCAAAAGTCTTGGAGGCCGGTTGGATTGCTTGCTCTGTCACGTCCGGCCTTCCGCTTCCTTCGTCTGAGGAAGGCCTACATCGCCTTTCCCAGCAAAAATGGCAACTGCCGGGGGCCTCTCACCGTGCCCTGCGACCAGGTCACGGTGCCTGTCGGATCGAGGCGGAAATCCGGAATCCGCTTCAGCCATTCCTCCAGCGCAACCTGCATCTCCATTCGCGCAAGGTTGGAACCGACGCAGCGATGAATGCCGAGGCCGAAGGCAGCGTGGCGGTTCTCGCGGCGGTCGATCACGACTTTGTCAGCGTCCGGAAACATCTTGGGATCGCGGTTGGCGGCTGGGAAGGACAGCAGCACCATATTGCCCGCCTCGACCGGACAGCCTGAAACCGTCGTCTCCTTGACCACCTCGCGCGCCATCGTCACCGGCGAATAGGCGCGCAGCAGTTCCTCCACCGCCGTTGGGATCAGCCCGGGCTCGGCGATCAGCCGCGCGCGGTCGGCCGGCGTCTTCGCAAGATGCCAGAGCGAGGAGCCGATCGCGCTCCAGGTGGTGTCGATGCCGGCGATCAGCAGCAGGCGCAACGAGCCCAGTACATGGGAGTCCTCGAGCGGATTGCCGTCCTTGTCCCGGGCGTTCATCAGGTAGGAGATCAGGTCCTCGGTGGGCTTGTTCTTGCGCGCTTCGATGTGGCTGCTGAAATAGGCCGTCATCTCCTGCACGGCCTGGAGCAGCTTGTTCTCGTCCTTGATGCCGAGCTCGAGGATCATGTGGATCCAGTTGATGAAGAGGTCGCTGTCGCTCTCGGGGATGCCGAGCATGTGCGCGATCGCCCGAACCGGGATGTATTTGCTGTAGCGCGTGGCAGCGTCGACCTTCCCATCGGCGATGAAGTCGTCGATCAGCTCGTTGCAGATGGCGCGGACCCTCGGCTCGAGCTTCTTCATCGCGTCCGGCGTGAAGGGTGGCAGCAGCAATTGCTTGGCCGGCTTGTGCTCGGGCGGATCGGAGGTGATCGGCGGGGCCGCGTTCCTGCTGGTGATTTCCGGCCGCACGTCACGGACGATGATGCGGCGTGAGGAGAAGTGCTCGGTATCGTTGGCGATCTCGCGCACAGCTTCATAGGTCGTCGGCAGGTAGCAGCAGAGGAAGCGTTTCGTGTGCACCACGGGACTTACGGCCCGCAGCTCGTCCCAGATCGGGAAGGGATCCTCCGTCCATTGCGGATCGGTGTGGTCGAAATCATGGACCCAGTCGGTCACGGGCGGATGGGCGGCGGGCTGGTTGACGTCGGACATGGCAGGGAATCCCTTGGCTCGTGTTCGCTGAAAGCACGCGGGGCGGCCGCGGCCGCGCTACTCCTCGATCACATCGATTGCGATTTCCGGGCAGTTGGCTTTTGCAAGCCAGGCCTTGTCCTCGAGCCCCGGCGGGACAGTGCCGTCGCCGGCTTCGTGCGCGTTGCCATATTCGTCGAGCTCGAAAAGTTCCGGCGCGAGCGCCTTGCAGCGGGCATGGCCCTGGCATTTGTCGGGATCGACGTGAACCCTTAGTCGCTCTGACATTGCGGCTTCCTCGGTCGTTTGCGCGCGGGGCCCGAAGGGCGGCGCGTTCCTCATCTGGGATTGTTCTAAGTTATATCCTATTACATTCGCGGCGGGCTTCCCCTGTCAAGCGCAAACTCATAGGCTTCGACTCAACATGCGTTCACAACTCGCTCGCAAATCCGAGAAGACCTATCACCATGGCGATCTCCGCGACGCCTTGATCAAGGCCGCATTGCGCGAAGCGGAGCAGGGCGGCGCCGAGGCGATCAGCATCAAGGCGCTTGCCAGGCAGCTCGGTGTCTCGCAGCCGGCGCCATACCGGCATTTCGCGGACCGTGAGGCGTTGCTCGCGGCAGTCACGGCGGAGGCATTCAGGCAATTCTCGACGCTTCTGCGCGAGGCGATGGCAAAGCCGTCGAAGCAGTCGAAACTCTCGCGCCTCGCGCTGGCGACGCTCGATTTCGGTCTGCGCCGTAATGGGATCTACCGCTTGATGTTCGCCTCGCGAACGGTGTCCTGCGCGGCCAAGGGCAGCGAGCTGCACGAGGCGACACGCGCAACCTTTGCGCTCGTGATCGAGGCACTGGAGGCCCCGGCGGTCGGCTACTTGCGCGAGCGGCAGGCGCTCAAGATCTGGGCGGCGCTGCACGGCGTCGTGATGCTGGCCGAGCAGGGCCTGTTCACCGGCGAGGCGGCGCATGCCACGCGCGAGGAACTGGTCGAGGATTTCGTCAACGAGACGAAGGCTGCGCTCGCGGTGGCGATCAAGGATGCGCGGCGCCGGACAAAGGCCGGCGCCTAAGCCTTCACCTTCAGCAGCCCCATCAGCTTGTCGACGGCACTGTCCGGCGTCGTCACGACCGGGCGGCCGGTGGCCTCTGCAACCAGCGGCGCAGACGCGGCGATGCTGAATTGCGCGAGCGCGATGACGTCGCAGTCGCGTAGATCGCGAGATGCTTCCGCGATCAGCCGGTCGTGCGTGGCGCGGTCGCCGCGATCGAGCGCGGCCAGCGCGCCCTCGGCCAGTTTCGGCGTGATTTGGACGGAGGCAGGGAACTCGGACGGCATCGACGCCAGCGTCGGCGGAAAGGTCGAGAGCAGGCCGATGCGCCGACCCATGGTCACGGCGCGTTCGATCATGGCTTCGTTCGGCTTCAGCACCGGCATCGGCGCATGTGCGCGCGCGACCGCCTCGATACAGGGGCCGAACGCGGAACAAGTGAACAAGATGCCATCCGCTCCCGTCGCCGCTGCGTAATCGGCCAGCGCGAGGAAGCGCTCGGTCATGGCATCGTTGAGCGTGCCGTCGCGCGCCAAATCCGCAGACAGGCTGTCGTCGAGCAGGTTCATCAGCCGTGCCTCGGGCCACGCCTTCGCGAATGCGGCTTCGATCGGCGCGATGGAGTGCTTGAGCGCGTGGATGAGGGCGACGCGAGGCGGATTCGTCATCAGGTATATGTCAGCTCTTCACCTTCGGATCGATCGGCGTCGTGCCGCGCAGGCCCAGAATATCCTCCAGCACCTTCGCGCCGGCGATCACCTGTGCGTCGGCCCGCGGTGCGCCGACGACTTGCACGCCGACCGGCAGGCCCGACGCCGTGAAGCCGCACGGCAGCGAGAGCGCGGGACAGCAGGCGAGCGTGATGGCGTAGACGATGCCGAGCCACTCGACGTAGTTGTCGAACCTCTTGCCGGCGCATTCGGCGACATAGCGGTGTTCGATCGGGAAGGGCGGCACGATCGTCGTCGGCACCAGCAGGAGATCGTAGCTCTTGAAGAACTCGACCGCCCGCGCAGTCATGCCGACGCGCTGCGCCTCGGCGCGCGCGAGCTGATCGACCGTGAGCTTGAGGCCTTCCTCGATATTCCAGATCACCTCGGGCTTGAGCATGTCGCGTTTGGTGCGCAGCAGGTTGGCCTTGGTGATCGCGAAGTCGAACGCGCGCAGCACATGGAAGCACTCATGCGCCTCGCGCCAGTCCGGATGCGCCTCCTCCACGATGGCTCCGGCTTCCGCAAAGCGCTCCGCGGCCTTGCGCGTGATCGCCTTCACTTCTGGATCGACCGGCGTGATGCCGAGGTCGGGTGAATAGGCGATGCGCTTTGGCTTCTTGCCCGCCTGTGCCGCCGACAGGAACGAGGTTGCGGGGGTCGGCAGCGACAACGGATCGTCCGCATAGTCGCCGCTCATGGCATCCAGCAGCAGCGCGAGATCCTCGACATTGCGTGCCATCGGGCCGACCACGCCGAGATTGCGATCGATACCTGATTTTGGGGTGTGCGCGACACGGCCGATGCTCGGCCGCATGCCGACGACCCCGCAGAAAGCCGCCGGGTTGCGCAAGGACCCGCCCATGTCGGAGCCCTGCGCGAGCCAGGCCATGCCGGTTGCGAGCGCCACGGCCGCGCCGCCGGAGGAGCCCGCTGCCGATTTCGTCGTATCCCACGGATTGAGCGTCGCGCCGAACACCTCGTTGAAGGTGTTGGCGCCGGCGCCGAATTCCGGCGTGTTGGACTTGGCGTAGACCACCGCGCCGTTGGCCTCGAGGTTCTCGACCATGAGGTCGGACTTCGCGGGGATGTTGTCCTTGAAGATCGGCGAGCCCTGCGTGTTCAACACGCCCGCGACGTCGGTGAGATCCTTGATCGGGACCGGCAGGCCGGCGAGCAGGCCGCGCGCGCCGGCCGGCTTCTGCATCAAGGCCTTGGCGCTATCGCGTGCGCGATCCAGGCACAGGATCGGCAGCGCATTGACCTTGCCGTCGACCTCCTTGATGCGCTTCTCCAGCACATCCAGAAGCTCGAGCGGCGAGACGTCGCCGGACCGCAGCTTGTCGACGACCGCGCATGCGGTTTTGCGGATCAGGTCTTGAGACAATTATCTTACTCCTATGCCCGTTCTTGGTTTCGTCATTGCGAGCGCAGCGAAGCAATCCAGATTCCCACCGCGGATCCATTCCTGGATTGCTTCGCTGCGCTCGCAATGACGAGGATCGAGTTAACCCCACCCCGCGCTGATGCCGCCGTCCACCGTATATATCACGCCCGACGTATAGCCGGCGCGGTCCGACGCCAGAAATGCCATGAGGTCGCCGATCTCGCGCGCGTGCGCAGGACGGCCGAGCGGCAAGCCCTTCTGGAATTCCTTGTAGCGGCTCTCGTCGCCAAACTGTTGCTTGGCCCGCGTCTTGAGCAAGGTGACGTGCCGGTCGGTGCCGACGGGCCCGGGATTGATGCCGACGACGCGGATGTTGTCGGCGAGGCTCTTGCCGCCGAGCGCGCGCGTGAACGCCATCAGCGCGGCGTTGCCGGCGCTACCGCAGATGTAGTTGGCGTCGAACTTTTCGCCGGCCGCGCCGATGTCATTGACGATGACGCCGCCGCCCTTCGCCTTCATCTGCGCATAGATGTGCCGCGTCAGGTTGATGTAGCCGAACACTTTCAATTCCCAGGCGTGCCGCCAGGTCGCCTCGTCGATCTTGTCGATCGAGCCGCCGGGGATGTCGCCGGCATTGTTGACGAGCACGTCGATGTCCGCGGCTTCTTTCGCTAGCCGCGCCACGTCCTCCTCCTTGCGCAGATCGACGATGCTCGTTGCGGCGTCGATCTGGTGTGCGGAGCGCAGCCGGTCGGCCAGCGCCTTCAGCGCCTCGCCGCTGCGGGCGGCGAGCAGGAGATGCGCGCCTTCCTCGGCAAACGCCTCGGCGGCGGCTGCGCCAATGCCCTTGGACGCGCCGGTGATCAGGACGCGCTTGCCACGCAGATGCAGATCCATGGGAGTACTCGCAGAATGGGAACAGGATCAAATCAGTAGGCGCTCGGCCGCGCCATGGTCAACATTGCAGTGCAGCGTTGCACCGCCCGCGACTTTGGTCCATTGCAGTGCGATCAAAACGCGGCGGCTGCCGGACCAACCAAGGACGTTCTCAATGAGCAAGAAACAATACCGGATCGCGGTCATTCCCGGCGACGGCATCGGCAAGGAAGTCATGCCCGAGGGCCTGCGCGTTCTGGAGGCGGCGGCGAAGAAGCACGACGTCTCCGTGCATTTCGACCATTTCGACTTCTCGTCTTACGACTATTACGAGAAGCACGGCCAGATGATGCCTGATGACTGGAAGGAGAAGATCGGCAAGCACGATGCGATCTATTTCGGCGCGGTCGGCTGGCCGGCCAAGATTCCGGATCACGTCTCGCTGTGGGGCTCGCTCATCAAGTTTCGCCGCGAGTTCGACCAGTATGTGAACCTGCGCCCGGTGCGGCTGATGCCCGGCGTGCCGTCGCCGCTGGCGGGCCGCAAGCCCGGCGACATCGATTTCTGGGTGGTGCGTGAGAACACGGAAGGCGAATATTCTTCCGTCGGCGGACGCATGTTCCCCGACACCGACCGCGAGTTCGTGACTCAGCAGACGGTGATGACCCGCACTGGCGTCGATCGCATCCTGAAATTCGCCTTCGAGCTCGCGCAGTCACGGCCGAAGAAGCACCTGACCTCGGCGACCAAGTCCAACGGCATCTCGATCACCATGCCCTATTGGGATGAGCGCGTGGAGGCGATGGCCAAGAAGTTTCCGGGCGTGAAGTGGGACAAGTACCACATCGACATTCTCACCGCGAACTTCGTGCTGCATCCGGACTGGTTCGACGTCGTTGTCGGCTCCAATCTGTTCGGCGACATCCTCTCCGATCTCGGCCCGGCCTGCACCGGCACCATTGGCATCGCTCCGTCCGGCAACATCAATCCCGAGGGCGATTTCCCCTCGGTATTCGAGCCGGTGCACGGCTCGGCGCCAGATATCGCCGGCCAGGGCATCGCCAACCCGATCGGCATGATCTGGTCGGGTGCCATGATGTTCGAGCATCTCGGAGAGAAGGAAGCCGGCAGGTCGATCGTCGACGCAATCGAGCGCACGCTGGCTGAACGCACGCTCCGCACCAAGGATCTCGGCGGCAACGCCGACACCACCGCCTGCGGCAAGGCGGTCGCGGACATGGTGGATTGAAGCGGGGGACGTTAGCGAAAGCTAATTCCGCCGTCGCAACAAACTCTCCCGTCGTCCCTGCGAAAGCAGGGACTCATAACCCCAGGGAGAGGCTGTTGTCTGAACTGGTAACCGCGAGTCTTCGCCAAACCACGTCCTGTGGTTATGGTCCCGGATCGGCGCAAAGCTCTCGGCAACGCTGCGCGTTGTCGAGAGCTGTGCTTGTCCGGGACGACAGCGGTTGTGATTGCTTCGTTGCAATCAGCCCACGATCTTCTCGATCGCCGCCTGATCCAACCCGAACTTCTTCCCGGCGTCCAGAATCTCCTGCCAGGTGGTCGGGTCGACCGGAATGCCTTCGGCGAGGCGCTTCTTCTTGGTCTCGCGTTCGGGCTCGCCGGCGATCTTCACCTTGTCGACACCAGCAGCGGGCGGTGAGCCGGTGTGCCAGGCAACGAAACTCTCGACTTCGCGCGCGAGGTTCTCGCCAGTGCCGAGCTTGCCCGGGTCGATGACGATCGAGAGCATGCCGTTGAGGACGTTGTACTTGCCGTCGGACGGGCCCTTGACCACCTGGCCGCCGGAGAGCGCGCCGCCGAGAATTTCGCACACCAGCGCGAGCCCCGACCCCTTGTGCTCGCCGAACGGCAGGATCGCGCCGTACGGCGGGATCACGGTGTAGCGCGGATTGACGGTGGGTTTGCCTTCATTGTCGATGATGGTGCCGGGCTCCAGCTCGACGCCCTTGTTGTGGGCCACGCGGGTCTTGCCTTGCGCGATCCTGCTGGTGGCGAAGTCGAGCACGATCGGCTCCTTGCCCCTGCGCGGGATGCCGACGCAGAACGGGTTGGTGCCGTGACGGGCATCGCTGCCGCCCCAGGGCGCCACGATCGGCCGCGAGATCACGTTGACGAAATGGATCGAGACCAGCCCATGGTCGATGCACTGCTCGGCCCAGTGACCGATGCGGCCGATATGGTGCGCGTTGGAAAGGCCGACGAGACACACGCCATTGCGCTTGGCGCGCTCGGCGGCCAGCTCCATCGCTTCATGGCCGATCACCTGGCCATAGCCGGTGAGGCCGTCGAGGGTGAGAAGCGGACCGGTGTCGAGCACGATCTTGACGTGCTGGTTCACGGCGAGGCCCCCGTTGGTGACGCTCTGGACATAGCGCGGAATCATGCCGACGCCGTGCGAGTCGTGTCCCTTGAGATTGGCCTCGACAAGATTGGTCGAGACGAGCTCGGCCTCGCGGTCCGAGGAGCCGCCGGCCTTGACGATGGCCTTGATGGCGTTGGTGAGAGGCTCTGCCTTGATGGTGCGATAGTCAGCCATTTGTTGTTGCTCTTTATCCCTTCACGATCCGGCGGCAGTGCTCCCACGCCGCATGAATGAGGTTCTCGCTCGCCTCGGGCGTGCGGAAGGCCGAATGCGCCGACAGCGTCACGTTCGGCAGTTTCGTCAGCGGATGGTCGCCGGGCAGCGGCTCCGTATTGAAGACGTCGAGTCCGGCATGGCGGATGTGCCCGGACTTCAGCGCGTCAATCATGGCGGCTTCGTCGACGATCGCAGCGCGGGCGGTGTTGACGAGGATGACACCACGTTTCATCGCGAAGATCTTGTCGCGCGTAATCATGCTGCGGGTTTCGTCGTTGAGCAGCAGATGCAGCGACACGACGTCGCTCTTCGCCAGCACCGTATCGAGATCGGTGAATTCGACACCGGGATAGCTCTTCGGCGAGCGATTCCAGGCGATCACCTTCATGCCGCTTCCCGTGGCAATGCGCGCAACTTCCGCGGCGATGCCGCCGAACCCGATTAGGCCGAGCGTCTTGCCGGTGAGCTGCATGCCGTCCTCGCGCAGCCAGTTGCCGGCCCGCATCTCGCGGTCCATCATCGCGATGACGCGGGCGGAGGCCCACATCAGTGCAATCGCGCATTCGGCCACTGCCGTGTCGCCATAGCCCTTGATCAGATGCACGGAGATGCCGAGCTCGGCGAGCTCCTCCGGGTTCATGTAGCTGCGCGCGCCGGTGCCGAGGAACACGACGTGCTTCAGCCCCGTGCATTTCCTCGCCACTTCGGTGGGAAGCGCGGTGTGGTCGACGATCGCGATCTCGGCGCCGTCGAGGATCTCAGGATATTGTTCTGGCCTGATATCGGGATCCCTGTGGATCCGCACCTTTGGATCGCCGGGCTTCTCCAGCCGCTCCATGATCACGGCGAGGGCTTCATTGGCGTCGACGAAAACTCCGCGCATGGGGGTTCTTCTCCAGTCAGGATGCGACGCCGGCGATCGTCAGCACGGTGTGCATGAGCACGTTGGTGCCCGCGGCGCAGTCGGCCTGCGTGGCATCCTCCAGTTCGTTGTGGCTGATGCCGTCCTTGCAGGGGACGAACACCATCGCCGCCGGCATGACGGTGTTGAGATTGCAGGCGTCATGGCCGGCGCCGGAGGTGATGCGGCGGGAGGAGTAGCCCAGCGTCTTCGCGGCGTTTTCGACTGCTGCAATCAGCTTGGGATCGAAATGGGTCGGCGGCTTGCGCCAGACCAGGTCGAGCTTGACCTCGACCTTGCGGCGTGCCGCGATCTCGGCGATCGCCGCACGAAGATCGCGATCGAGTGCATCCATGATGGCGCCGTCGGCACTGCGGCAGTCCATGGTGAAGGCGATCTCGCCGGGAATGACGTTGCGCGAGGGATTTGCGATCACCGCCTCGCCGATGGTGCCGACCGCGTTCGGCCCGTGCTTCTTCGCAATCGCCTCCATCGCCAGCACGATCTCCGACAGCGTCGCCAGCGCGTCGCGCCGCAGCGGCATCGGGGTCGAACCCGCATGGCTCTCGAAGCCGGAAATCTTGCCGTCGTACCAGAGCACGCCCTGACCGGAATCGACCACGCCGATGGTCTTGCCTTCCGCTTCCAGAATTGGCCCTTGCTCGATGTGCAGCTCGACGAAGCATCCGAGCTTCTGGAAGCCGACCGGCTTGTCGCCGCGATAACCGATACTGTCGAGCGCCTGGCCAACGGTCATGCCTTCGGCATCCTTGCGCGACAAAATGTCGTCGGTGGTGAAGTCGCCGACATAGGCGGCGGAGGCCATCATCGCAGGTGCGAAGCGCGAGCCTTCCTCGTTGGTCCAGTTGACGACGCAGATCGGCGCCTCGGTCTCGATGCCGGCATCGTTCAGCGTGCGGATCACTTCCAGCGCGCCGAGCGTCCCCAGGATGCCGTCATATTTGCCGCCGGTCGGCTGGGTGTCGAGGTGCGAGCCGATGCCGACGGGCGGCTTCGACATGTCGCGGCCCCTGCGCAGGCCGAACTGTGATCCGAGCGCGTCGACGTGGACTTCCAGTCCGGCATCCTCGCAGGCCTTGCGGAACCAGTCGCGCACCTGCTTGTCCTCGGTGCTGAGCGTCAGCCGCCGCACGCCGCCCTTGGCGGTCGCGCCGAATTGCGCGGTCTCGTGGATGGAGCCCCAGAGGCGGGCGGAATCGATTTGCAGGTTGCTGGCGGCTCGGCTCATGCGGTCAGTCTCTCAGTTGTCATTCCGGGTCTGGTGCTGCGCACCATCCCGGAACGACGTTGCAGGTTGTCCGGCGCCTTTTTCAATGACGCGCCAGCGCGGGCGCGTCAACCGCGAGGCTGCTCTGCGCAATCTGCCTTGCGAGCTCGGCGACGCGCTCCACGGCGACGACGTCGGGCGAGGCGAGCCAGCTTGCGGTGAAGGTCAGCGGCGCGATCGCGAGATCGGTGTCGAGCAGTTGCAGCCGTCCGTCGGCGAGCTCGTTCTCGACGATGGCGTCGGGGATCACGGCGATGCCGAGCCCCTCGACCGCCATGTGGATGACCGTCGCGAGCGAGGCGGAGGCGTGAAGGCGGATCGGCGGCAGCTCCGGCCGGTCGAACACCTCGCGCACGACCTCGTAAGGCTTGGTCTTGCGCGGGAAGGTGATGATCGGAAACCGCGCGAGGTCGGCCGACGTCACCGGGCCCTTTCCGAGGCCGAGCGAGGGACTTGCGAGAAACCCGATCGGATAATCGGCAAGCACGCGATTGTGCACGCCGGAGGCGGACAGCGGTCCGACGACAAACGCAAGCTCGATCTCCTGGGCGAGCAGGCGCGCGGTGAGGTTCGGCGTGATGTCGACCTCGATCTCCAGCGACAGGTTCGGATAAACCTGGTTCACGCTCTTCACGAGACGCGGCAGCCAGGTGTGCACGATGGTCTCGGCGACGCCGAGCCGCATCACGCCACGCATCGCCGAGGCGTCGCTGATCTCCGCCATCATCTGGGCCCGCATGCCGATCAGCTTCTCCGCATAGACCATCATCTGCCGGCCGCTCGGGGTCGGCGAGGCCACGCGATGATCGCGGTTGAGCAGCTTCACGCCCATCTCGCGCTCGAGCTGGGCGATGCGCTGGGAGATCGCGGGCTGGGTCGTGTTGAGCCGTTGCGCGGCGCCGCGAAAGCTGCCGAGCTTCACAACCCAGAGGAACGTCTCGATCGACCTGAAGTCCAGCATTGGAAGGAGTATCCCAGTCGATAAATCGGATTTATCGATATTGATTAGAAACGACGATTAGACTTTATAGCACGCTTGGTGTTGGCTTGTCCCTGTCGAGTTTATAGGCAGGTCGATCACATGACTGTTTTGGTGGCAGCGCAGCAAACTGAAACGCCCGACGCCCTTCCGAGCCGCAAGGCCCGGCTTGCCTACCGCGAGGGGCTGGTCGCCTCCAGCGCCGGCGTCGCTCCGGGTTTTGTCCAAGGCAATCTTGCGATCCTGCCTGCCGAATATGCCGGCGCCTTTCACCGTTTCTGCCAGCTCAATCCGAAGCCGTGCCCGATCATCGGCATGTCGGACGTCGGCAGTCCGCATATCCGATCGCTCGGCGCCGATCTCGACGTCCGCACCGACGTGCCGCGCTACCGCGTCTGGCGCGATGGCGAAGTGGTGGACGAGCCGACCGATGTGAAGAAGCATTGGCGCGACGATCTCGTCACCTTCGTGCTCGGTTGCTCCTTCTCGTTTGAGGAAGCTCTGCTCGAGGAGGGCATGCCGATCCGGCACATCGAGCACAATGTGCGCGTGCCGATGTATCGCACCAACATTCCTTGCGGCGAGGCCGGTCCGTTCGCCGGTCCGATGGTGGTGTCGATGCGCCCGTTCAAGCCGGCCGATGCCATCCGCGCGGTGCAGATCACCTCACGCTATCCCGCCGTGCACGGTGCGCCCGTGCATCTCGGCCATCCGCATCTGATCGGCATCAAGGACATTGCGAAGCCCGATTACGGCGATCCGGTGCCGGTCGCCGATGACGAGATTCCGGTGTTCTGGGCCTGCGGGGTGACACCGCAATCGGTGATCAACGCCGCGAAGCTCCCGTTCGCGATCACGCATTCGCCCGGCCTGATGCTGGTGACGGATCTGAAGAACAGAAACCTGGCCGTGATTTAGTAGGCAGCGTTTGCTGCTTCTTCAGGCTTTACCGCATCCATCAATCGCTTCATTCGATCAGCCGAATTCGATAACAAGGAACTTTGCCATGACTATCACTCGCCGCGACGTGCTGTTGGGAGCCACCGCCACTGCCGCTCTCGTGCCGCTGGCAGCGCGCGCACAGACGTCGGAGGTCGTGATCGGCGTGATCTATCCGTTCTCCGGCGGCAGCGCGCAGCAGGGCGTCGACGCGCAGAAGGCCTATGAGACTGCGCTCGAAGTCATCAACAAGGACACCGCTTTCGACCTGCCGCTGGCGAAAGGCGAAGGCCTGCCGGGCCTCGGCGGCGCGAAGATCCGTCTCGTGTTCGCCGACCACCAGGCCGATCCGCAGAAGGGCCGCGCCGAGGCCGAGCGCCTGATCACGCAGGAGAGGGTCTGCGCCATCATCGGCACCTACCAGAGCGCCGTCGCCGTCACCGTCAGCCAGATCTGCGAACGCTATCAGGTCCCGTTCGTGTCGGCCGATAATTCCTCGCCCAGCCTGCATCGCCGCGGCCTGAAATATTACTTCCGCGCCGCGCCGCATGACGAGATGTACTCGGCTGCGATGTTCGACTTCTTCGATGCGATGAAGAAGAAGGGCACCAAGATCGAGACGCTGTCGCTGTTCCACGAGGACACCATCTTCGGCACCGACTCCGGCAATGCCCAGACCAAGATCGCCGGCGAGCGCGGCTACAAGATCGTCACCGACATCAAGTACCGCGCCAACTCGCCCTCGCTCTCGGCCGAGGTGCAGCAGCTCAAGACCGCCAATGCCGACGTGCTGATGCCCTCGAGCTACACCACCGACGGCATCCTCCTGGTCAAGACCATGGCCGAGCTCGGCTACAAGCCGAATGCGATCGTGGCGCAGGACGCCGGCTTCTCCGAGAAGGCGCTCTATGATGCCGTCGGCGACAAGCTCGAAGGCGTGATCTCGCGCGGCACGTTCTCGCTCGACCTCGCGCAGAAGCGCCCGATGGTCGGCAAGATCAACGAGATGTTCAAGGCGAAGTCGGGCAAGGATTTCAACGACCTCACCTCGCGCCAGTTCATGGGCCTGATCATCCTCGCCGATGCCATCAACCGCGCCAAGTCGACCGACGGCGAGAAGATCCGCGACGCGCTGGCCGCGACCGACATTCCGGGCGAGCAGACCATCATGCCCTGGAAGCGCGTCAAGTTCGACGAGATGGGTCAGAACAACGACGCCGACCCGGTGCTGCTGCAATATGTCGGCGGCAAGTTCGTCACCATCTTCCCGCCGCAGGCCGCGATCGCCGAGGCGATCTGGCCGATGAAGTAAGCGTGGGAAGCGGGAGCTCAGATGTAGCTCCCGCCCTCATCCTGAGGAGCGGGCGTTGCCCGCGCCTCGAAGGACGAGGGCTGGGCCATCCTTCGAGACGCGCGCTGATGCGCGCCCCTCGGGATGAGGATCTATTTCGGGGGACAGACTTTTGACAGCCCAAGCCATTATCCAGAGTCTCGCGAGCGGCCTCCTCATGGGCCTGCTCTACGGACTGATCGCGGTCGGCCTCGCGCTGATCTTCGGCCTGATGGACGTCACGAACTTCGCCCATGGCGAGTTCCTGATGCTCGCGATGTACCTGTCCTTCTTCCTGTTCGCGTTCTTCGCCATCGACCCCCTGCTGTCGGCGCCCTTGGTCGCCGCGGCGCTCTTCGTTTTCGGAGCGGTGATCTACCTGCTCATTGTCCGCTTCGCCATGCGGGCCAAGGCCAATGCCGGCATGGTGCAGATCTTCACCACGTTCGGTCTCGCCATAGTCATGCGCGGCCTCGCGCAGTTCTTCTTCACCCCGGACTATCGCAGCATTCCGCAGTCCTGGCTCGGCGGTAAAACCATCTCGGTCGCCGGCATCTTCCTGCCGGAGCCTCAGCTGGTCGGCGCGCTGGTCTCGATTCTCGCCTTTGTCGGTCTCTACTTCTTCATCCATCGCACCGATTTCGGCCGTGCGATCGAAGCCACCCGCGAAGATCCCGGTGCGGTCGCTCTCGTCGGCATCGACAAGAACCGCGTGTTCGCGTTCGGCTGGGGCCTCGGCGCCGCGCTGGTCGGTCTCGCCGGCGCGATCATGGCGGTGTTCTTCTACATCTACCCCGACGTCGGCGCGTCCTTTGCGCTGATCGCCTACGTCACGGTGGCGCTCGGCGGCTTCGGCAGCGTGTTCGGCGCCTTCGCCGGCGGCATCATCGTCGGTCTCGTCGAGGCGGTCACCGCCTTGGTGCTGCCGCCGTCGCTGAAGTCGGTCGGCATCTACGCCGTCTATCTCCTCGTCGTCTTCATCCGGCCGCGCGGCCTGTTCGGGTCGATGTGATGGACAAGAATTTTGCCGCGCGGCGCCGCCGCGACCTCATCATCGCCGCAGGACTGGCCGGGCTCGCCGCACTGGCGCCGCTGTTCGTCAAGGACGTCTACGTCCAGAACATCCTGATCCTGACGCTGATGTACGCAGCGCTGTCGCAGAGCTGGAACATCCTGTCCGGCTATTGCGGACAGATCTCGCTTGGGCACGCGCTCTATTTCGGCATCGGCGCCTACACCACCGAGCTGCTGTTCACCAAGTTCGGCGTGCTGCCCTGGTTCGGCATGCTCGGCGGCGGCGTGATCGCGGCACTCATCGCAATGGGGCTCGGCTATCCCTTCTTCCGCCTGCGCGGCCATTACTTCGTGATCGCGACCATCGTCATCGCCGAGATCGGGCTGCTGCTTTTCCAGAACTGGGAGTGGGCGGGGGCCGCGATGGGAATCACCATCCCGATCCGCGGCGACAGCTGGCTGAAGTTCCAGTTCCTGCGCACCAAGCTGCCGTACTTCTATTTTGCGCTGGCGCTGTGCTGCCTCGCCTGGTTCGTCACCTGGTGGCTGGAAGATTCCAAATGGGGCTTTTGGTGGCGCGCGGTGAAGGACAATCCGGAAGCGGCCGAGAGCCTCGGCGTCGTCGTGTTCAATTCCAAGATGGGGGCGGCTGCCGTCTCCGCCTTCCTGGTCGCCATCGGCGGCGCCTTCTATGCGCAGTTTCTCGCCTATATCGATCCTGAGAGCGTGATGGGCTTCCAGTTCTCGCTGCTGATGGCGCTGCCGGCCGTGCTCGGCGGTATCGGTACGCTCTGGGGCCCCGTGCTTGGCGCCGCCATCCTGATCCCGATGACGGAGCTGACGCGCTCCTACATCGGCGGCTCCGGGCGCGGCGTCGATCTCATCGTCTACGGCACGCTGATCGTGCTGATCTCGCTGGCGCTGCCGCAGGGACTGGTGAGCCTGTTCTCCCGCGCCAAGACGAAAGGAGCCACGCGATGAGTGCGCTGCTCGAAACCCGCGGCGTCTGGCAGCGCTTTGGCGGGCTCATCGCCAACAGCGACGTCTCGATCTCGGTCGGCCGCGGCGAGATCGTCGGTCTGATCGGCCCGAACGGTGCCGGCAAGTCGACCCTGTTCAATCTCATCGCGGGCGTCCTGCCGCCGACGCAAGGCTCGATCCGGTTCGACGGCGAGGACGTCACCCACATGCCGGCGGCCGAGCGCTGCCAGCGCGGGATCGGCCGGACCTTCCAGGTGGTCAAGAGCTTCGAGACCATGACGGTGATCGACAACGTCATCGTCGGTGCGCTCGTGCGCAACACCGTGATGCGGGAAGCGCGCCGCAAGGCGCATGAGGTGCTGGAGTTCACCGGCCTTGCCGCGCGCGCCGACGTGCTCGCGAGCGACCTCGTGCCGGCCGAGAAGCGCCGCCTCGAAGTCGCGCGGGCGCTTGCGACCGAGCCGAAGCTGCTGCTGCTCGACGAAGTCCTCACCGGCCTCACGCCCACGGAGGCGCAGACCGGTGTCGCGCTCGTGCGCAAGGTGCGCGATGCCGGCATCACCGTGCTGATGGTCGAGCATGTCATGGAGATCGTGATGCCATTGGTGGACCGCGCCATCGTGCTCGATCTCGGCAAGGTCCTGGTCGAGGGCAAGCCCGCAGACGTCGTCCGCGATCCCAAGGTGATCAAGGCATATCTGGGAGATCGTCATGCTGTCGGTGCGTGAAGTCACCACCGCCTATCAGGGCCTGGTCGCGATCTCCGCGGTCTCGATCGAGGTCGAGAAGGGCGAGATCGTCTGCGTCGCCGGCGCCAACGGCGCGGGCAAGTCGACGCTGCTGAAATCCATCGCCGGCGCCGAGCGCCCGCGTTCCGGCACGGTGACATTCGACGGCAAGCGCCTCGACGGCATGGCGCAGCACCACATCACCGCCACCGGCATCGCCTATGTGCCGGAGAACCGCCGCCTGTTCCCGCGCCTGTCGGTGCGCGACAATCTTCGCCTCGGCAGCTATCTCTACCGGGGCGAAGCCAACCGTGAGCAGCCGCTCGATCTCGTCTTCACGCTGTTCCCGCGTCTACAGGAACGTTTGGAGCAGCGCGCCGAGACGCTCTCCGGCGGCGAGCAGCAAATGCTCGCCATCGGCCGCGCGCTGATGACACGTCCGCGCCTCTTGATGCTCGACGAGCCCTCGCAGGGCATCATGCCGAAGCTGGTCGATGAGATCTTCCAGGCCGTGAAGCGCATCCGCGATGCCGGCATGACCGTGCTGATCGTCGAGCAGCGCATGGCCGAATGCCTCGAGATCGCCGATCGCGCCTACATCCTGCAAACCGGACGCGTGCTGATGCAGGGCGCAGCAAGCGAGATCAAGGGCAATCCCGATGTGCGCAAGGCGTATCTGGGGCTGTAGCTAGACTGCCGCCGCAATCGCAGCCGTCATCCTGAGGTGCGCACTCTTCGCGCGCCTCGAAGGATGGGCTGCGGGCGTCTGTAGCCTATCGTTCGAGGCTTCACCTTGCGATGCTGATGCATCGCAAGGTTCGCACGTCAGGATGGACGGAGGTGAGAGCCGAGCCTAATGTCCGTGCCCGTGCTCCGGCAGCGCCACCCCGAACACCTTCACCAGATCCGTCACCTGCTCCGGCGACAAGTACCGCGGGTTCATCCCGCGCAGCAGCAGGTACAGCTTCGCCGTTTCCTCCAGCTCCTCGGTCGCGAACACCGCGGCTTCCAGCGTATCGCCGGCGACGACCGGGCCGTGATTGGCGAGCAGCACGGATGAATACTTGCCCGCCAGCCCCTTGATGGCGTCCGCCACCGCGGGATCGCCGGGGCGGTAATAGGGCACGAGCGCGGTGGCGCCGCATTTCATCAGATAATAGGCCGTCATCGGCGGCAGCGCGGCGCGCGGATCGATCTCGGGCAGCATTGAGAGCGCGACCGAATGGGTGGAGTGCAGGTGCACGATCGCGCGCGCGCTCCCGCGCGTGTCGTAGAGCGCGGTGTGCAGCGGAACTTCCTTGGTGGGCGCATCGCCCGAGACCAGCTGTCCCGTTCTATCCAGCCGCGACAGCCGCGCCGGGTCGAGGAAGCCGAGCGAGGCATTGGTGGGCGTCACCAGCCAGCCGCCGCTGTCCAGCCGCACGCTGATATTACCGGAGGAGCCCGGCGTCAGCCCGCGCTCGAACAGGGACCGTCCGAAGCGGCAGATATCCTCGCGCAGCCTTGTTTCGTCGCTCGTTTCAGTTTTCATGGCCGTCATGCCCGCTTGTCTCACGCTTTGGCAGCGCGGCCAAGCCGTGATATCGGTTCGATGAGCCGCCGCAAAGGGCGGCCGTCCGGGAAACGTTCGCAAGGATCAGTTGCATGTCGGCCTCCACGTCACAAAATCAGCGTATCGCCGTCATCGGGCTCGGCTCGATGGGATACGGCATGGCGACCTCGCTGAAGCGAGCCGGCCACGCCGTGACCGGCTGCGACGTTTCGACCGATGCCGTCGCGCGCTTTGTGAAGGATGGCGGCGCGGGGGTCACCACGCCGGCCGAAGCGGCCAAGGAGGCCGATATCGTCGTCAGCGTCGTCGTCAATGCCGCGCAGACCGAGGCGATCCTGTTCGGCAAGGATGGTGCCGCCGAGTCCATGCCGAAGGACAGCGTCTTCGTATCCTCGGCCACCATGGATCCCGACGTGGCGCGGCGCCTGGCCAAGCAACTCGAGGCGACCGGTCGGCACTATCTCGATGCGCCGATCTCAGGCGGAGCGCAGCGCGCCGCGCAAGGCGAACTGACGATCCTCGCCTCCGGCAGTCCCGCGGCTTTTGCGAAAGCGCGGCCCGCGCTCGATGCCATGGCGGCAAAGCTCTACGAGCTCGGCGATGCCGCCGGGCAGGGCGCTGCGTTCAAGATGATCAATCAATTGCTCGCCGGCGTGCACATCGCCGCCGCCAGCGAAGCCATGGCGTTCGCGGCAAAGCAGGGCCTCGACATCCGCAAGGTCTATGAGGTGATCACGGCATCGGCCGGTAATTCCTGGATGTTCGAGAACCGCATGCCGCACGTGCTCGACGGCGATTACACGCCGCGCAGCGCGGTGGAGATCTTCGTCAAGGACCTCGGCATCATTCAAGACATGGCGCGCAGCGCCCGATTCCCTGTGCCGGTCTCCGCCGCCGCGCTCCAGATGTTTCTGATGACATCAGCCGCCGGTATGGGCCGCGACGACGACGCGTCGGTCGCGCGCATGTACGCGCAGGTCACCGGCGTGAAGCTGCCCGGCGACAAATAAGCAAGAGGAACTCCGATGCCCCGTTTTGCCGCCAATCTCTCGATGATGTTCACCGAGGTGCCGTTCCTCGACCGCTTCGATGCCGCGGCGCAAGCCGGCTTCACCGCGGTCGAGTTCCTGTTTCCCTATGATCATCCGGCCGAGGTGGTGGGCGAGCGGCTCAAGCGCAACGGCCTGACCCAGGCGCTGTTCAACCTGCCGCCGGGTGACTGGAATGCCGGCGAGAAGGGGTTTGCGGCACTCCCGTCACGGTTCAACGATCTTAAGGCGAGCCTGGAGACGGCGCTGCCTTATGCCAAGGCGACCGGCGTCAAGCGCCTGCATCTGATGGCCGGCATCGCCAACCGCGGCGAGCGCGTCGCGATCGAGGCCTTCTACAAGTCGGTGGCCTGGGCCGCGGAATTCTTCGCGCCGCACGGCATCGACATCGTGATCGAGCCGATCAACGCACGCAACGTGCCCGGCTACTTCCTCAACGATTTCGGCTTCGCCCGCGATCTGATCCAGGAGTTGCGGCTTTCGAACCTCAAGCTCCAGTTCGACATCTATCACTGCCAGATCATCCATGGCGACGTCACCATGCGGCTGCGCGAGATGATGCCGATCATCGGCCACGTCCAGATCGCCAGCATCCCTTCGCGCAACGAGCCAGACGGCGAGGAACTGAACTATCCGTTCCTGTTCGACGAGCTCGACCGGCTCGGCTATGCGGGCTTCGTCGGCTGCGAATACAATCCCCGCGGCAAGACCACCGATGGGCTTGCCTGGTTCAAGCCTTATGCCGGAGTGAAGCCGTGACCCTTGCGTTGGGCTGCATCGCCGACGACTACACCGGCGCCTCCGATCTCGCCAACACGCTGACGCGCGCGGGCCTGCGCACCGTGCAGACCATCGGTGTGCCCGCCGACGATCTCGCGCTGCCCGAGGTCGATGCCGTCGTGGTGTCGCTGAAGAGCCGCTCGATCGAAGCCGGCCTCGCGGTGTCGCGCTCGCGCGCCGCTGAAACATGGCTGCGCGGCCGCGGCGCGGGCCACGTGTTGTTCAAGATCTGCTCGACCTTCGATTCCACCGATGCCGGCAATATCGGCCCGGTGATGGACGCGTTGCGCGCCGATTGCGGCCAAGCTGTCGTGCTGGTGACGCCGGCGTTCCCGGAGACAGGCCGTACCGTCTACCAGGGCAACCTCTTCGTCGGTGCCGCGCCGCTCAACGAGAGCCCGCTGAAGGACCATCCGCTCAACCCGATGCACGATTCGAACCTGGTGCGAGTGCTGGCGCGCCAGAGCAGGACACAGATCGGCCTCGTCGATCTCGCCACCGTGACGCGCGGCGCGGGCGCCGTGCGGGCGCGATTGGCCGAGTTCGCGGGCAAGGGCGTCGGCGCCGCGATCATTGACGCCGTCTTCGACCGCGACCTCGAGACCATCGGTCTCGTCGCTGGCGAACATCGGTTGTCGGTAGGCGCCTCCGGCATCGGGCTGGGACTGGCGCGTGCGTTGGTGTCGACGGGCAAGGTCAGGTCGGCGTCACGGAGCGCCGAAACCGGCGCGCCGGTCGGCGGACCGGCGGCATGCCTTGCCGGAAGCTGCTCGCAGGCGACGCTTCAGCAGATCGCCAACGCCGAACGCATCATGCCGGTGCTTCATCTCGATCCGGACCGTATCATTACGGGGGCGGGCGAAGCACAGCGCGCGCTGGACTGGGCAAGGCCACGACTGGCCGAGGGGCCGGTGCTGATCGCATCGAGCTCGACACCCGATCAGGTCGCCGCGCTGCAGGCGCGCCACGGTCGCGACGCCGCCGGCCATGCGATCGAGCAGGCCATGGCTGATATTGCAGAAAGCCTCGTCAAATCAGGCGTGCGGCGTTTGGTCGTTGCCGGTGGCGAGACATCCGGCGCCGTAGTAGATCGGTTGAGGATTCCCGGGTTTCTCGTAGGAGTGGAAATCGCCGCGGGCGTTCCAGTGTTGCGCGCGGTCGGCGCCGAAAGCGACATGCTGCTCGCTCTGAAGTCCGGAAATTTCGGCGGAGCAGAGTTTTTCTCCGACGCGCTTAGACTCATGCGCTGAGCGCAGGACATTTTTAGCTGACTGTTCATTTCTTTCGGGCTCCGTACTCGCACGGAGTCGCAGTTAACATCCGCACAAATGCTCCGTTGGATGTCGGCGCTGCTCCCTTTGATTGATTCGTAAAACTCCGGACGCGCGCCCGCGCCAGTACAACGAGACCCGATTATGTTTGCCAAACTCTCCATCCGCACCAAAATCATCAGTGTCGTGGCATTCCTGCTGGTCGCGATGACCGGCATGGGCCTGCTCGCCGTCATGAAGATGCGGTCGATGAATGCCAATACCGTGGACATCACCACAAACTGGCTGCCCAGCGTGCGGGTGATCGGCGACCTTCGCGCCAGCGTCATCACGTATCGTAACGTGGTGCGCCAGCACATGCTGGCTGAAGGCTTGGAGGACAAGCTTGCGGTGGAGAAGACCGCCGCCACCGTGACGGAAGCGCTGGCCAAGGTGCGCAGCAGGTACGAGGCAATGATCAGCTCTCCGGAAGAGCAAGCTCTCTATAACCAGTGGTCCAAGCTCTGGGACGAGTACAAGAAGGGCACCGAGGAGGTCATGGCGCTGTCGCGCAAGGAGGCCGGCAAGCTCCCGCGCGAAGCCCAGGAACTCAACTCCAAGACGGTCAACAAGATCGGGCTCCAGGCGGACGAGGTCCTGAACAAGGACATCGAGCTTAACACCAAGGGCGGCGAACAGGCGGCGCAGAATGCGGCCGACAGCTATTCCTTCGCGCTCACGCTGGTCTCGATCATTCTCGGCACTGCCGTCGTCCTTGGTATCGGCGTCAGCTTCTATCTCGTCCGAGACGTGTCCCGCGGCATCAACTCGATCATCGAGCCGATGCAGGCGCTGGGTAAGGGCGACCTCTCCCCCGAAGTCCCGCATCGCGGCGAGAAGACGGAGATCGGCGCCATGGCAGACGTGCTCCAAATCTTCAAGGAAGCCCTGATCGCCAAGAAGGCCGCCGACGAAGCTGCCGCGGCCGACGCAGAAGCCAAGATCGAGCGCGGCCGCCGTGTCGACAACATCACCCGCGAATTCGAAGCGATGATCGGCGAGATCGTCCAGACCGGTCGTCGGCCTCGACCCAGCTCGAAGCCTCCGCCTCGACCCTGACCGCGACCGCCGACCGTTCGCAGCAACTGGCGACCACGGTGGCCTCCGCTTCGGAGGAAGCCTCGACCAACGTGCAATCGGTCGCCTCGGCGACCGAAGAGATGGCTTCGTCGGTCGGCGAGATCAGCCGTCAGGTGCAGGAATCGGCGCGGATGGCGGGCGATGCCGTCGGCCAGGCGCGCGCCACCACCGAGCGCGTCAGCGAGCTCTCCAAGGCCGCCGCGCGCATCGGCGACGTCGTCGAGCTGATCAACACCATCGCTGGCCAGACCAATCTGCTCGCGCTGAATGCCACCATCGAAGCCGCACGTGCCGGCGAGGCCGGTCGCGGCTTCGCCGTGGTCGCCTCCGAGGTGAAGGCGCTCGCCGAGCAGACCGCGAAGGCGACCGGCGAGATCGGCCAGCAGATATCCGGCATCCAGGCGGCAACCAACGACTCGGTGGGCGCGATCAAGGAGATCTCCTCGACCATCGAGCGTCTGTCGGAGATCTCTTCGGCGATTGCAGCGGCGGTGGAAGAGCAGGGCGCGGCGACGCAGGAAATCGCCCGCAACGTGCAGCAGGCTGCGCAGGGCACGCAGCAGGTGTCGTCGAACATCACCGACGTGCAGCGCGGCGCGACCGAGACCGGCACGGCTTCATCGCAGGTGCTGTCGGCGGCGCAGATGCTGTCGAACGATTCGAACCGGCTCAACACCGAAGTCAGCAAGTTTCTGACCAACGTCCGCGCGGCCTGACTGGTTGCAATTCAGCGACCAAAAGAGCGGAGCGACTCGTTCGGCGGCCGTTGACAGTTTGGCTCGGAGCCGCCCAGCGGGTCCGAGCCTGTAGCCGAGTGGCCCGTCTTCCGTTTCCGATACTCCAGTAAGAATGCGGAGCATTGCTCCGCATGACCTCCGTAGGAATGCGGAGTATGGCTAATGGTTTCATCACATGTCGCGCGCATAAAGACAGGGCCGAACTTCGTGCGCAACTCGGGGGGAGCTGTGCGCCCGATGAGCAATTGGTGCACCGGCAAGCTTGGGGTATCTGATGTCCTGGATCAATAATCTGCGCATTTCCATCAAGGTTTCTGCGGTGTTTGTCGCGATCTGTCTCGTCGTCGCCGGCAGCACCGGGGCAATCTACAATTCGCTGAGCGTGATGAGCTCGACGGCGAAAATGACCGTTCATACCTATGAGGTGCTTGAGCAGCTTTCCGGCCTTGTCAGCGCCATGGTCAATCAGGAAACCGGTGTTCGCGGCTATCTCGTGTCGGGCGATGCGGGCTTTCTCGCCCCCTATGAGGCCGGGCAAAAACAGTTTCAGGCGGCGGCGGCCAAGGTCGGCAGCCTGACCTCGGATAACGCGACGCAGCAGAAGCGCCTTGATCAAGTCAGGGCGTTCGCGAGTGACTGGGCGACCAACATCGCGCAGCGCGAAATCGCGCTGATGAAGGATCCGGCAACTCAGGCAAAGGCCCGCGAGCTCGAAGCATCCGGCGCCGGCAAGAAAGCGATGGATGGCTTGCGCGCCGTGGTGCAGGAGATGGACAAGGAAGAGCGATCGTTGTTGTCGGTGCGGGCCGCGGCTGCCGACGCTGCGTCCAGCAACGCAACTCTGTCCATGCTGATCGGTGGCCTCGTCACCCTGCTGCTATCGCTTGTGGGCGCCTTCGGCGTCGCGTTCGCGGTGACCCGCCCAATCCAGCGCATCACCACGGAGATGGGGATTCTTGCGCAGGGTGACACATCGGTGGTCGTGTCGGGCACCGAACGCAAGGACGAGATCGGCGAGATGGCCCAGGCGGTTCAGGTGTTCAAGACAAATGCGATCGAGGTCGAGCGGTTGAAGGCGGAACAGGTCGAGGCTGAGCGACGGAATGCGGAGCAACGCAAGCAAGACATGATCAGGCTCGCAGACGATTTCGAAGGCGCTGTCGGTCAGATCATCGGAACGGTCTCGTCCGCCTCGACCCAGCTCGAGGCGTCGGCCAGTACCCTGACGGGTACGGCCGAACGCTCGCAGCAACTGGCGACCACGGTGGCCTCCGCTTCGGAGGAAGCCTCGACCAACGTGCAATCGGTCGCCTCGGCGACCGAAGAGATGGCTTCGTCGGTCGGCGAGATCAGCCGTCAGGTGCAGGAATCGGCGCGGATGGCGGGCGATGCCGTCGGCCAGGCGCGCGCCACCACCGAGCGCGTCAGCGAGCTCTCCAGGGCCGCCGCGCGCATCGGCGACGTCGTCGAGCTGATCAACACCATCGCTGGCCAGACCAATCTGCTCGCGCTGAATGCCACCATCGAAGCCGCACGTGCCGGCGAGGCCGGTCGCGGCTTCGCCGTGGTCGCCTCCGAGGTGAAGGCGCTCGCCGAGCAGACCGCGAAGGCGACCGGCGAGATCGGCCAGCAGATATCCGGCATCCAGGCGGCAACCAACGACTCGGTGGGCGCGATCAAGGAGATCTCCTCGACCATCGAGCGTCTGTCGGAGATCTCTTCGGCGATTGCAGCGGCGGTGGAAGAGCAGGGCGCGGCGACGCAGGAAATCGCCCGCAACGTGCAACAGGCTGCGCAGGGCACGCAGCAGGTGTCGTCGAACATCACCGACGTGCAGCGCGGCGCGACCGAGACCGGCACGGCTTCATCGCAGGTGCTGTCGGCGGCGCAGATGCTGTCGAACGATTCGAACCGGCTGAAGACCGAGGTCAGCAAGTTCCTGACCAACGTCCGCGCGGCGTAAAGCGCGGTCCATCGATCAAACGGTCCATGAATCAACCCCCTGAGCGGCGCCGAAAGCGCCGCTCTTTTTTCGGTAGCATGATGTCGCTTGCAGCAAGCATTCTAAGTCTTTGCCAGTAATCTTACGGGCGTGCCGTTTCATGGAAGGTTAAACTGGATTTACGAGTATTGAGCGGGGGCAGCCCCGCAAGAGGCGGGTTCCCATTGATCTCACACTGAATCGGTATTTGGGGGGACCCTGATGCGCAAGAATTTTCCGGTCACGGCCGTCGAATATCCCGTCAGCGACGAGACGCTGATCGTCTCCCGTACCGATCTCAAGGGCAAGCTCACCTACTTCAATGAGGACTTCATTGCCGCTGCCGGCTTCACGTCGGCGGAACTCATGGGGCAGCCGCACAACATCGTCCGCCATCCCGACATGCCGCCGGAGGCGTTCTACAATCTGTGGGACACGCTGAAGGGCGGCAAGCCGTGGCTCGGCGCGGTGAAGAACCGCCGCAAGAACGGCAACTTCTACTGGGTGCTGGCGACGGCCTCGCCGATCCGCGAGAACGGCGAGGTCAAGGGCTATACCTCGATCCGCACCAAACTGCCGGCCGACCAGCGCAAGCTCGCCGAAGAGGTCTACGCCGCCATCCGCGAGAAGAAGCCGCATGGCTATCGCATCGACGCCGGCATCATCCGCCGCCGCTCCTGGCTCGACCGCTTCAGCATCTTCACCGGCACGCTGAAGGCGCGCCTGGTCACGACCATGGTGCTCCAGGCGCTGTTCATGCTCGCGCTCGGCATCGGCGGCGCGCTCTCCACCGGCGGTTCGGCCAGCCTGATCCTGTCGGCGCTTGCCGCCGTGGGCGCCGCCATCCTCTGCTTCGCCGGCTTTGCGACCATGCGTGCGATCCAGGAGCCGATGCGGCAGCTCAACGACACTCTGGTCAACATCGTGCAGGACAAGCTCGACAACCGGATCGTGATCGAGCGCGACGACGAGATCGGCGAGGCCCTGCGCAACCTTCAGACCGTGCAAACCATCGTCCGCTTCAGCCGCGACGAGGTGCAGGCGGTGCAGCGCCGGGCCGAGGCGCAGCGCAAGGCCGACATGACCAAGCTCGCCGACGGTTTCGAGGCCGCGATCGGCGAGATCGTCGAGACCGTGTCGTCGGCGGCAACCGAGCTCGAGGCTTCGGCCTCGACGCTGTCTTCGACCGCCGGTCGGGCGCAGGAATTGGCGACGGTGGTCGCAACCGGCTCGGAAGCAGCGTCGACCAATGTCCATTCGGTAGCTTCGGCTGCCGAAGAGATGTCGTCCTCGGTGCGCGAGATCGGCCGCCAGGTGCAGGATTCCAGCAGGATCGCGAGCGAGGCGGTCAGTCAGGCCCACGCTACCACCGAACGTGTCAGTGAATTGTCGCGAGCCGCATCGCGGATCGGCGACGTCGTCGAGCTCATCAATGCGATTGCCGGCCAGACCAACCTGCTGGCGCTCAATGCCACGATCGAGGCGGCGCGGGCGGGCGAGGCCGGTCGCGGCTTCGCGGTGGTCGCCTCCGAGGTCAAGGCGCTTGCCGAGCAGACGGCCAAGGCCACGGGCGAGATCGGCCAGCAGGTCGGCGGCATTCAGTCGGCGACGCAGGATTCAGTCGGAGCCATCGGCGAGATCAGCGGCACCATCGCGCGTCTGTCGGAGATCGCCTCGGCGATCGCAGCGGCCGTGGAGCAGCAGGGCGCGGCGACCCAGGAGATCGCGCGCAACGTTCAGGAGGCGGCCCGGGGCACGCAACAGGTCTCGTCCAACGTCGGCGACGTCCAACGCGGCGCCTCCGAAACCGGCTCGGCCTCCTCGCAGGTGCTGACTGCGGCGCAGATGCTGTCGCGCGATTCCAACCGCCTCAAGCTCGAAGTCGGCAAGTTCCTGGACTCGGTCCGTGCCGCCTAGCGGCACGTGGCCGCATGGCTGCGATGTCCGTTTTGCAGTGCGGTAGCAGGGAAGTGAATGCAGGATAGTTCTGGTAATTAGCGTTTCCGGCGGTGCTCAGGTAAAGGGGAAAAGGGGGTCGCCGTGGGGGGCGGATTCCTCATTTCGCTTGACCTGGAATTGCCTGGCGCATGATTGCTCTGGTCCGTATTGCCCTGAGCCGGCCTTATACGTTCGTCGTGCTCGCGCTGCTGCTGCTGATCATCGGACCGCTCGCGGCGGTGCGAACCCCGACCGACATCTTCCCGGATATCCGTATTCCCGTCATCGGCGTGGTCTGGCAGTACACCGGGCTGCCGCCGGACCAGATGTCCGGCCGCATCACCACGCCGTTCCAGCGCGCGCTGACGACCACGGTCAATGACATCGAGCACATCGTCGCCAACTCCTACAACGGCTTTGGCATCATCAAGATCTTCTTCCAGCCCAACGTCGACATCCGCACCGCCAACGCCCAGGTGACCGCGATCTCGCAGACGCTGCTCAAGCAGATGCCGCCGGGCGCGACGCCCCCCTTGATCCTGAACTACTCGGCTTCCACCGTGCCGATCATACAGGTGGCCCTGTCGGGCGACGGGCTCACCGAGCAAAATCTCGCCGATATCGGCATCAACCAGCTTCGTACGCCCCTGGTCACGGTGCCGGGCGCGGCGATTCCCTATCCGTTCGGCGGCAAGCAGCGCCAGGTCCAGATCGACCTCAACCCCACAGCGCTCCAGGCCCGCGGCCTCTCGGGCCAGGACGTCGCCAATGCGCTGGCGGCCCAGAACCTGATCACACCGGTCGGCACCCAGAAGATCGGCCAGTTCGAGTACAACATCCAGCTCAACAACTCGCCGCTCCGGATCGACGAGCTCGGTAACCTGCCGATCAAGACCGTCAACGGCGCCATGGTCTATGTGCGCGACGTCGCCACGGTGCGCGACGGCAATCCGCCGCAGACCAACATCGTCCATGTCGACGGCAATCGCTCGGTGCTGATGATGGTGCTGAAGGCGGGCGCGACCTCGACACTCGATATCATTGCCGGCATCAAGCAGAAGGTCATTGACGTCAAGGACCAGCTGCCCGACGCACTGAAGATCGGTTTCATCGGTGATCAGTCGGTGTTCGTCCGCGGCGCGATTCAAGGTGTGGCCTTCGAGGGCGTGATCGCGGCGCTCCTCACCAGCGTCATGATCCTGCTGTTCCTCGGCAGCTGGCGCTCGACCATCATCATTGCGGTCTCGATCCCGCTGTCGGTGCTGGGCGCCATCATCATGCTGTCGGCGATCGGCGAGACGTTGAACATCATGACGCTCGGCGGCCTCGCGCTCGCGGTCGGCATCCTCGTCGACGATGCCACGGTCACGATCGAGAACATCAACTACCATCTGGAGCAGGGCAAGCCGGTCGAGCAGTCCATCCTCGACGGCGCCAACCAGATCGTGACGCCGGCCTTCGTCTCGCTGCTCTGCATCTGCATCGTGTTCGTGCCGATGTTCTTCCTCACCGGCGTCGCGCGCTTCCTGTTCGTGCCGATGGCCGAAGCGGTGATGTTCGCGATGATCTGGTCGTTCATCCTGTCGCGCACGCTGGTGCCGACCATGGCGAACTATTTGTTGCAGGCGCACGTCCATCACGAGGATGGACCGCCGAAGTCGCGCAATCCTCTGGTCTGGTTCCAGCGCGGCTTCGAGGCACGGTTCGAGCGCATCCGCGGCTTCTATCGCGGCCTGCTCGGGCTTGCGCTGGCGCACCGGGCGGTGTTCGTCATCGGTTTCATCTGCATCGTCGGCGCGTCCTTCGCGCTGGTGCCGTTCCTGGGGCGCAACTTCTTCCCCGCCGTCGATGCCGGCAACATCCTGATGCATGTCCGCACCCAGGTCGGCACTCGCGTCGAGGAGACCGCCAATCAGCTCGCCGACGTGCAGAAGGCGGTGCGCAAGCTGATTCCGGGCGAGATCGAGACCATGACCGACAATATCGGCATGCCGATCTCCGGCATCAACATGACCTACAACAACACCGGCGTGGTCGGCCCGCAGGACGGCGACATTCAGATCAAGCTGAAGGAAGGCCACAAGCCGACCGAGGAGCATGTCCGCGTGCTGCGCGAGCAGCTGCCGCGGCTGTTCCCAGGCGTCAGCTTCGCGTTCCTGCCCGCCGACATCGTCAGCCAGATCCTGAATTTCGGGGCGCCGGCGCCGATCGATCTGCAAATCCGCGGCGCCAATGTCGGCGCGAATTTCGCCTATGCCAACAGCCTGCTGGCGAAGGTCCGCAAGATTCCCGGCGTTGCCGATGCGCGCATCCAGCAGTCGCCGAACCACCCGACCTTCAACATCGATGTCGACCGCACCCGCGCGCAATATGTCGGCCTGACCGAACGCGACGTCACCAACAGCCTCGTGGTCAATCTCGCCGGCTCCTCGCAGGTGGCGCCGACCTACTACCTCAATCCCGACAACGGCGTGTCCTACTCGATCGTGATGCAGACGCCGCAATACCAGATCGACTCGCTCAGCGCGCTGCAGACCCTGCCGGTCACCGCGGCCGGCAATGCGCAGTCGCCGATCCTCGGCGGCATCGCCGACATCAAGCGCTCGACGTCGAGTGCGGTCGTCTCGCAATACGACATCCAGTCGATGGTTCAGATCTTTGCCACGACCTCGGGCCGCGATCTCGGTGCGGTCGCCGCCGATATCCGCCAGCTGATCGCGGACACCGCGAAGGATGTGCCGAAGGGCTCTTCCGTGGTGCTGCTCGGCCAGGTGCAGACCATGAACAGCGCCTTCACCGGCCTGCTGTTCGGCCTGCTCGGGGCCGTCGTGCTGATCTACTTCCTGATCGTCGTGAACTTCCAGTCCTGGTCCGACCCGTTCGTGATCATCACCGCGTTGCCGGCCGCGCTTGCCGGCATCGTCTGGATGCTGTTCGTGACCGAGACCACGCTGTCGGTGCCGGCGCTGACCGGCGCCATCATGTGCATGGGCGTTGCCACCGCCAACAGCGTGCTCGTGATCTCCTTCGCCCGCGAGCGCTACGAGGAACTCGGCGATCCCGTCGCCGCCGCGCTCGAAGCCGGCTTCGTCCGGTTCCGCCCCGTGCTGATGACCGCACTTGCCATGATCATCGGCATGGCGCCGATGGCGTTGGGGTTGGGTGAGGGCGGCGAGCAGAATGCGCCGCTGGGCCGCGCCGTGATCGGCGGCCTGATCTTTGCAACATTCGCCACGCTGATGTTTGTTCCCGTGGTGTTCAGCATGGTTCACAAGAAACAAGGCGCCAGACCCGCCGCCTCATTGGAGACTCCGCATGTCGCCCACTGAACCCCGCTCGCCGGTGTCGCACCGGAAACTGGGCATCTTCGGCGTGGTGGCGCTGATTGCGGCAGGCCTTGTCGTCGGCACCGGCATCCGTGCCCGCGAGGAGCAGGGCTCCAAGCTGAAAGAGTGGACTGACGACCAAGCCGTTCCCAGCGTGGCGGTGACGCTGCCCAATGCCAAGGACCTCAACGCCACCATCGACCTGCCGGGCCGGCTGGAAGCCTACTACCGCGCCCCTATCTTCGCGCGCGTGTCGGGCTATTTGAAGAGCTGGAGTGCCGACATCGGCGCCCGCGTCAAGGCCGGCCAGGTGATTGCCGAGATCGAGGCGCCCGACCTCGATCAGCAGCTGCTGCAAGCCCGCGCCGACCTTACCAGCCAGCAGGCCAGCGCCAGGCTGTCGGAGGCAACGCTGAACCGGCGCAAGACGCTGGTCGCCTCCAACTTCGTCTCCGCGCAGGAGATCGACGAGCGCACCGCCGACCTCTCCAACAAGAAGGCCGCCGTCAATTCGGGGCAGGCCAATGTCGAGCGCCTGGAAGCGCTCGCCGGCTACAAGAAGATCACAGCGCCGTTCGACGGCGTCGTCACCGCGCGCGACACCGACGTCGGCGCGCTCATCAATGCCGGCGGCGGCTCGGGCCCGGCGATGTTCGTGATCTCGGACATCACCAAGCTGCGCGTCTACGTCAACGTGCCGCAGAACTACGTGCCGGCGATCAAAATCGGGGCCAGAGCGATCATCACGCTGCCGGAATATCCCAATCGGACTTTCCAGGCGACTGTGGAGGCTTCCTCGCAGGCCGTCGACGTCGCCTCCGGCACCACGCGCATGCAGCTCGGGCTCGACAATTCCAGAGGCGAGTTGATGCCCGGCGGCTATGCCAGCGTGAAGCTCAGCCTGCAGCGTGACTCCGCGCCGCTCAGCATCCCCGCCAGCGCCTTGATCTTCAACGGCAGCGGCCTGCGTGTGGCGACGGTCGGGTCCGACGACAAGGTGCTGTTCAAGCCGGTCACGATCGCGCGCGATCTCGGCCGCGAAATCGAGCTCGCGTCGGGCATCGCGCCGGACGATCGCGTCATCACCGCCCCGCCGGATGGTCTGTCGGATGGCGATGCGGTGCGCGTGGTTGGCGCGGGTGCCAAGAGTAAGCCGACAACCGCGTCGGAGAAGCAGGCGCCGAAGAGCTGAGACGGTCTCGTGCCCCGGACGCAGCGCAGCATGCAATGATGCGCTGCTGAGCCGGGACCCATCTCTCCTTCTGTGCCGTGCTGCCTTTTTGGGGCCCGGCTCTGCGGAGCGGCATTACATGCCGCACCGCGTCCGGGACACGAGGGCCAACTACGCCGCCCGCCACTCCGGCACGCCATCCGCGGCCATCGCGATCTCGCCGAGTGAGCCGACCGGCGTGCGATCCATATTGAGCAGACGTGCCAGCGTCGCGCCGTCGGTCGCCGGAATCCGCGCCAGCGTGCGCCGGTCATCTTCGGTGCGCAGCATCACCACGCCGTGCTCGACATCGCCGCTGCGGCCATAGAGCACCGTAAAGCTCTCGACCTTGCCTTTGCCTCCGGCCTCCGTGACGAACTCCGGCACCGCGCGCTTGTTGCGATCCGCCTGCGTTTGCACGCTCGTCTCCTGCGCCAGCGCCTCGCGCGGCGGGCTCTTCGACACCACCAAGGCATGGTGCTTGGTGACGAAGCCGCCCTGGCCGTAGAGCAGGCCGAGTCCGGCGCCGCCGCGCAGGCGCCGCACCATCGCGCAGGCCGCATGCGTCATGTAGGTGTTGAGCGGCGCCCCGAAGAAGGTAAGCCCGCCGGTCACGGTCGGCTGCACGTCCGCGCCCAGGCCGAGCGTCCGCCGCGCCATCTTGGGCACGCAGGGAAAGCAGCTGTAGAGCTCGATCGCATCGAACTTTCTGCCGTCGCCGCCGGCGAGGTCCATCACGGCGTTCAGCACCGCGTTCTGCGGATGGCTCTCGTAAAACTGATCGCGCAGGAGATAATCGCGCGGTTCTTCGGCCGAGGCGCCGCCGAGCGGGTAGACGAGCTTGTCCTCGGCGATGCCGGCCTCACGCGCCTTGGCAAGACTGGTGAGCAGCAGCGCGCCACCCATATTGACGCTCGGGTTGGCAACCATAAGCTTGTTGTAGGGCCACGCGATCAAGCGGTTGTCGGCGGTCGGCGTCGTGATCTCCTCGGGCCCATAGCGCCGCTTCAGCCAAGCATTCGGATTTTGCGCGGCGGCTTCCGAATAGCGCGACCACAGCACACCGGACTCCGCCATGGCCTCGCGCGGCGTCTGTCCCCAATGGGCAGAGGAGGCCGCCTCATAGAACGGATAGACCGTGACGGGGCGGAATACGCCGAGCTTGACCGCCAGCGGCTTCTGGAAAGCCGCGCCGCGCTTGGGCTCCTCGACGTCGTGGGCGAACGGGGTCCATGGCAGCTTGACGCCCGCACGCTCCGCCTTGGTCGCGGTCGACTGCGCCTCCGCGCCGCATACGGCCGCCACAGTGCATTCGCCGCGCGCAATGCGCTTTGCGGCCTCGTGGATGTAGCGGATCGGGCTCTCGCCGCCAACGGGGCCGTAATAACAATGCGAAGGCGCGATCCCGAGCCGCTGCGCCAAAAGCCTCTCCGGATCGCGATAGCGCCAGCTCAGGAAATTGACGAGGTCGAGCGATTGCACGTCACCGAGCAGCTTTGTGCCGGCGTCCTGCTCGGCCCGCCGCAGCGCCTGCTCGAGCAGGTCGAGTGGCTCGAGGCCTGCGGTGATCTCCTTGGGGCGGTCGACGATCTCGCCGACGCCGACGATGACGGGGATGCGGTCAGGGGAAACAGTCGTCATTGTTCTTGCTTTTCACTCTCTCAGATTTCTCCGACCTCATCCTGAGGAGCCTGCGCGGCAGGCGTCTCGAAGGATGGGCCGCGGGCTCTCATGGTTCGAGACGGTGCTTGTGCGCCTCCTCACCATGAGGGTCTACACCATCATTCCCCCACCAGTGCATTCATATGCTCGACGGCTTCGGCAAACTCTTCCTTGAACTCCTGTACCACCACGCCGGCCGATTTCACGCTGTCGATCAGGCCGACGCCCTGGCCGACGAAATAGCTGACGAGATCGCGAGCTTTCGCATTCCCGCTCGCCGCCGCGCGGTCGATGGAGTTGAGGGCGTCGCGGCTGATGATGCTTTGCAGCGGCATTGGCAGCGCGCCGGGGCTTTCCGGCGAGCGATCCCAGGCGTCGGTCCAGACCGAGCGGAGCTGCCGTGCCGGCTTTCCGGTGCGGCCCTTCGAGCGCACAGCGTCGCGGGAGGAAGCAGCGATCATCTTCTCGCGAAAGATCTCAGTGGTCTCGGCCTCGACGGTCGCAAGCCACACCGAGCCGGTCCACGCGCCGGCCGCGCCCATCGCCATGCAGGCCGCCATCTGCCGTCCGGTCATGATGCCGCCGGCCGCGAGCACCGGCACGTCGCGGATCGACTTGATCGCCTTGATCACCTCCGGCACCAGCACCATGGTCGAGACCTCGCCGCAATGGCCTCCGGCCTCGGTGCCCTGCACCACGAGGATGTCGACGCCGGCCGCGACCTGGCGCAGCGCGTGTTCCTTGGCGCCGACAAGCGCTGCGACCGGCACTCGGTGTCTCTTGCCCATCTCGATCATCGCCTTCGGCGGAACGCCCAGCGCATTGGCGATCAGCCGTATCGGATGACGGAAAGAGACTTCGAGCAGTTCCAGCGCGGTCTTGGCGTCGAACGGCTGCGGCTGGTCGTCCGCGACCTCCGTGGTGGTCAGTTCGATGTCGTACTTCTTCAGGAGATCGCGCGTATAGTTGCGATGCTCTTGCGGTACCCGCGCTTCCAGGCTCTTCCAGGTGACGTCCTTCTCGCCCGCGGTCGAGATGTTCTCGGGGATCAGCACGTCGATGCCGTAGGGCTTGCCATCGACATGCGCATCGATCCAAGTCAGCTCGCGTTCGAGCGTCTCCGGCGTGTGCACGGTCGCGCCCAGCACGCCAAAGCCGCCGGCGCGGCTGACGGCGGCAACGACGTCGCGGCAATGGCTGAAAGCGAGCAGCGGGAACTCGATGCCCAGCATGTCGCAGATCGGCGATTTCATGGCCCTCTCCCGGCAGCAGCCATCGCGTTGCTGTTGTTGCTTTGCTTGCGAAGGCGCTCGACGCTAGCCCATCGCCATCCGCGATGCCAAGCAGGATTTGGTGGCGCATCTTGCGTACAGGCGCCGCGAAGCGGATGAGCCATTCCGCTGCACAAAATAAGCGGCCCGGAGCCGCCCGATTTGCCTCTTGCGCTTTCGAGAGCGACAGCAAATGCTGGCGCACAACAACAGAAAAATCAGGGAGCGCCAATGTCGTCAACGCAATCGAACCCGGACCGCGCCGCCGAAGCCTACGACGTGGTCGTCGTCGGTGCCGGCTTCGCCGGTCTGTACATGCTGCATCGCCTGCGCGGGCTCGGCTTCTCCGCCCGCGTCTACGAGCAGGGCGGCGGCGTCGGCGGCACATGGTACTGGAACCGCTATCCCGGCGCGCGCTGCGATGTCGAGAGCATGCAATATTCCTATTCCTTCTCCGAAGAGCTGCAGCAGGAATGGGACTGGAGCGAACGCTACGCGCCGCAACCAGAGATCCTGAAATATGCCAACCACGTCGCCGACCGCTTTGATCTGCGCCGCGACATCCAGTTCAACACCCGCGTCCAGCGTGCCGCATTCGACGAGCGCGCGACATGCTGGTCGGTGACGACCTCCGACGGCAAGACGGTCGAAGCCAAATTCGTCGTGCTCGCCACGGGTTGTCTCTCCAACGCACGCAAGCCGGACATCGAGGGCCTGGAGAACTTCAAGGGGCCCGTCTACCACACCGGCAACTGGCCGCATGAAGAGGTCGACTTCACGGGCCTGCGCGTGGGCCTGATCGGCACGGGATCATCGGGCATCCAGTCGGCTCCCATCATCGCAGAGCAGGCGAAACATCTCACGGTGTTCCAGCGCACCGCGAATTTCTCCGTTCCCGCCCGCAATGCCGCGTTGACCGATGAGGAGCGCAGCGCGTTCCGCAAGAACTATCCGGAGATCCGCCGCTTCGCCCGCGAGGTCGCCCGCAACGGCATCTATGCCGAGCAGCCGGATCGTGGCGCGCTCGATGACAATGACGATGTCAGGCGCGCCAAGTATTCGGCGCGCTGGGAGCGCGGCGGGCTCACATTCATGTATGCCTATAACAATCTCGGCCTCGACCGGGCCGCGAACGACACCGCGGCGGATTTCGTGCGCGGCAAGATCGCCGAGATAGTGCAGAACCCTGACACCGCGAAGCTGCTTCAACCGAGCAGCCACCCGATCGGCACCAAGCGCATCTGCGTCGATACCGACTATTTCGCGACCTTCAACCGGCCGAACGTCTCGCTGGTGGACATCAACACCAACCCGATTCAAGAGATCACCGCAAACGTCGTGCGCGTCGCGGGGAAGGACCACGAGGTCGATGCGCTGGTGCTGGCGACCGGCTTCGACGCCATGACCGGCTCGGTCGCCAGGATCGACATTCTGGGCCGTGGCGGGCAAACGCTGAACCAGAAATGGGCCGAGGGACCCAAAACCTATCTCGGCCTGATGAGCGCGGGTTTTCCAAACCTCTTCATCATCACCGGGCCCGGCAGCCCGTCGGTGCTGTCGAACATGATCGTGTCGATCGAGCAGCATGTCGACTGGATCGCCGATTGCCTCGTTCACATGCGCAAGCAGGGGCTCGCCACCATGGAGGCGGGCCGGGAGGCCGAGGAGAGATGGGTCACCCATGTCAACGAGGTCGCTCACGGCACGCTCTATCCGCAAGCCAATTCCTGGTACATGGGCGCCAACATCCCGGGCAAGCCGCGCATCTTCATGCCTTACATCGGCGGCGTCGGCGTCTACCGGCGAATCTGCGACGAGGTTGCGGCGAAGGGATATGAGGGATTTACGATGGAGCGGGCGGAGCAGGGGATGGCGGCGGCGTCTTAGGTGACGCCGTCATTCCGGGGCTCGCGCCAGCGAGAAGCCCGGAATCCATTTTTTCGAGAATTCCTGCGGCCCCGATGGATTCCGGGCTCGCTGTTCGGGCGGCCCGGAATGACGGGGGAGGCGGCGGCTTGCCATGACGAAACGGTGAGTTGCCCCGCCGGGCAATGCATTTCCGGGGCCTTGTCATCGGCCGTTCGCGGGCTAATTAATGCAGACGCATCTTTCCGCCGGAGCCCACGCATGACCGACGCCCCCGCCTACGTGCCGCCAAAAGTCTGGACCTGGAACAAGGAGAATGGCGGACAATTCGCCAGCATCAATCGCCCGATCGCCGGCCCGACCCATGACAAGGTGCTGCCGGTCGGCAAGCATCCCTTGCAGCTCTATTCGCTGGCGACACCGAACGGGGTGAAGGTAACGGTGATGCTGGAGGAGCTCCTGGCCCTGGGCCACAAGGGCGCTGAATACGACGCCTGGCTGATCAAGATCGGCAACGGTGATCAGTTCGGTAGCGGCTTCGTCGACATCAACCCCAACTCGAAAATCCCGGCACTGATGGATCGCTCCGGGCCTGAGCCGATCCGCGTGTTCGAGTCCGGCTCGATCCTGTTCTACCTCGCCGAGAAGTTCGGCGCCTTCCTGCCGAAGGACATCAAGACACGCACCGAGGCGATGTCCTGGCTGTTCTGGCAGATGGGCAGCGCGCCGTATCTCGGCGGCGGCTTCGGCCATTTCTATGCGTACGCGCCGTTCAAGATCGAATACGCCATCGATCGTTTCGCGATGGAAGTCAAACGCCAGCTCGACGTGCTCGACCGCCGCCTCGCCGACAACGAATATCTCGCGGGCAAGGACTACACCATCGCCGACATCGCGGTGTGGCCCTGGTACGGCGCGCTCGCCAAGGGGCTGGTCTATGGCGCCGGCGAATTCCTTTCGGTGCAGGACTACAAGAACGTGCAGCGCTGGACCGACCAGATCGCCAAGCGTCCGGCCGTGAAGCGCGGGCGCATGGTCAACCGCATCTCCGGCGACCCCGCCAGCCAGCTCCACGAACGCCACGACGCCAGCGATTTCGAGACCAAGACCCAGGACAAGCTCGCGCCCGCGACGTAGGTGTTGGGCTCGCTCGCCCCGCTTGCGGCAGGGCTACCGCATTTGGGAGCGACTTCGCCGCCGTCATCCTTCGAGACGCCCGTCTGATGCGGGCTCCTCTCTATGAGCCACCTGTCAGGCGTCGTCTGAGGTGGTTCATGGTTCCATGTGCAGCGTCCGCTTTCGGCGCTGGGGACTCAGGATGAGGACGGAGTTCGCGCCAGCAGTTTCGGCGGGCTCGATGCCAATGAACCTCATCCCGAGGAGACCGCTGGAAGCGGTCGTCTCGAAGGACGAGGCGCTTGCTCGCCCCGACGCATTGAGGCGATAGTCCCGCGCAGGCGGCGCGACGGCTAACTCGTCTTTACACCTTCCGCCGCCGGGAAAACCACGCGGTCATCGGTGCGGCAATAGCGGTCAGCGAACATGCGGCCGATCGGGTGATAGCGGTCCATGTGCACCCGCATCGCCTCGGGATCCCACAGTTCGTCGCGGATGTGGAAGTGGATGCCTTCGCCCATGATCAGGCGGCGATCATTATTGACGTCGATCATCTTCCAGAGCTTGCACTCCATCGCCCAGGGCGTGTCGGCGAGCCGCGGCACGGCGACCTTGGTCGATGGCGCGAGCTTCAGCCCGAGATGGTCGGGCTCGCCGATCTCAGGCGGAAAATCGCCGCTGCTCTCGTGCATCGCTCTTGCCAGCGGTTCGTCGGCGATGTTGACCACGAACTCGCCGGTCCGCTGGATGTTGAGGAACGTGTCCTTGTCCTCGCCGTTCGGCTTGCGGTTCGCCGCGAACATGCAGAGCGGCGGATCTTCGCAGAATGCGTTGAAGAAGCTGAACGGGGCGGCGTTGACCACGCCGGTCGGCCCGAGTGAGGTCACCCACGCGATCGGCCGCGGCAAAATGAAGGAGGTCAGCACCTTGTAGCGCTCGCGTGGCGTCAGGTCGCTGGCGGCGTAGTCCATGATGGCTCCTGGGCAAGTCGTCATTGCCGGGCTTGACCCGGCAATCCATCAATTCCGAAGAAATGTTCTCTTCGATGGATGCAGTGGTCAAGCCCGCGAATGACGAGGAGAGATCACGCCATGCTCAGCTCGTGCCGGCCGACCACCATCCAGTGCACCTCGTCCGGACCGTCGGCAAAGCGCAGGTGGCGCACGTCCTGGTACATTTCGGCCAGCGGGGTCCAGTGCGAGATGCCGGTGGCGCCGTGCATCTGGATCGCCTGGTCGATGATCTTGCAGGCGCGCTCCGGCACCATGGCCTTGACCATGGAGACCCAGACGCGGGCTTCCTTGTTGCCGAGCACGTCCATCGCCTTGGCGGCCTTCAGCACCATCAGCCGCATCGCCTCGATCTCGCAGCGGGCCTGCGCGATGATCTGCATGTTGCCGCCGAGATGGGCGATCTTCTTGCCGAAGGCTTCGCGGGTGAGGCCACGCTGCACCATGAGGTCGAGCGCCTTCTCTGCCTTGCCGATGGTGCGCATGCAGTGATGGATGCGGCCCGGGCCGAGGCGGAGCTGCGAGATCTCGAAGCCGCGGCCTTCGCCGAGCAGCATGTTCTCCTTCGGCACGCGGACGTTGTTGAAGCGCATATGCATGTGACCGCGCGGGGCGTGGTCCTGGCCGAACACGTACATGGGCCCGAGCACCTCGACGCCGGGCGTGTCGCGCGGCACCAGGATCTGCGACTGCTGCTTGCTCGGCGCCGCATCCGGATTGGTCTTCACCATCACGATCAGGATCTTGCAGCGGGGATCGCCGAGGCCGGAGATGTAATATTTCTCGCCGTTGATGACCCATTCGTCACCGACGAGTTTCGCGGTGGTCGAGATGTTCTTGGCGTCGGAGGAGGCGACGTTCGGCTCGGTCATCACATAGGCCGAGCGGATCTCGCCGTTGAGCAGCGGCTTCAGCCACTTCTCCTTCTGCTCCTTGGTGCCGACGCGCTCCAGCACCTCCATGTTGCCGGTGTCGGGCGCCGAGCAGTTCATGGTCTCGGAGGCCAGCGGGCTCTTGCCGAGCTCGGCCGCGATATAGGCATAGTCGAGATTCTTCAGGCCCTGGCCGGTCTCGTCATCGGGCAGGAAGAAGTTCCACAAGCCCTCCTGCTTGGCCTTGTTCTTGGCCTTCTCCAGCACCTCGAGCTGCTTTGGCGTGAAGCTCCAGCGATCCTCCTTGCCTTCGCCCGCCTTGGCGAATTCGATCGACATCGGCTCGACGGTGTCGCGGATGAACTTCTTGACGTGGTCATAGAGTGGACGGACCTGGTCCGACATCCTGAGATCGTTGAGCTCGTCGCCGGGATTGAGCGTGTAGTTGGTGGTGCGGGGAATGTAGGTGTGTTTTGTCATTGTTCCTCCCGGGGCGCTAGAATGTGTTGAGCGCAAGAATAGTCGCAGCGCCGCCAAAGTGCGAGCGCGCTTTTGTCACGCGAGCCATGCCACGCGATGCAATATCGCGAGGTCGTTTGAAATGTTGTTTGAATGGGGCGGCGCGAGTGGGTTGAGCGCCGTCAGATCCTCACGACTCCGTCATTGCGAGCGCAGCGGAGCAATCCAGAATCTTACCGCGGCGGCAGTCTGGATTGCTTCGTCGCAAGAGCTCCTCGCAATGACGAGGAGAGTCCGAGGCCTCACGCCGGCATCCGATGCATGGCACAGATCTTGTTGCCGTCGAGATCGCGCAGGTAAGCCAGATAGAGCTGGCCGCCCGGGCCCTGGCGAATGCCGGGCGGATCCTCGATGGATTTTGCGCCGGCTGCGATACCAGCCGCGTGCCAGGCGTCGACCTGCTCCGGGGAATTGCAGGCAAAGCCGATCGTGCCGCCATTCGCGCAGGTTGCCGGTTCACCGTTGATCGGCTTCGAGACCGAGAAGACGCCGGTTTTGGTGATGTAGAAGATGCGATGGCCGTCGACCCTGGCCGGCCGCACTTCGAGCGTGCCGAGCAGCTTGTCGTAGAACGCCTTGGCCTTGTCGAGGTCGTTGGTGCCGATCATGACGTGTGAAAACATTTGCCCGTTCCCTCTGCGCTCACAAACAGAAACCGCAGGGTGGACAAAGCGCAGCGTGCCCACCACCACACTCGCAGGGCTTATGGTGGGCGCGGCGCAGGAGCGCCTTTGCCCACCCTGCGAGATCTCAAAACGCCGTATAGCCGCCATCGATCACGAACGTATCGGCAGTGTGATACGACGACGCCTTGCTCATCAGATACACCGCGATGCCGCCGAAATCGGATGCCTCGCCGAAGCGCCGCATCGGAATGCGTGGCATGACGTTGGCGACGAACTTGTCGTTGGCCATGAGCCCTGCCGTCATGTCGCTCTTGATCCATCCTGGCAGGATCGCATTGGCGGTGACTCCATAGCGTGCCAGCTCGACGCCGAGCGCGCGTACCAGCGCGTTGATCGCCGCCTTGGTCGCCGCATAGTGCTCGTTGCGCGCGGTGCCGAAGATCGAGGCGAGGCTCGAGGTCGCGACGAGGCGGCCAAAGGGATCGCCGGCATTGGCGCGCTCGGTCATGTGCTTCGCCGCGGCCTGGAACGCGTGGAACACGCCGTCGAGGTTGGTTGCGAACATCGTGCGCCATTCCTCCTCGGTGCGTTCGATGAAGGAGCGCCGTCCGCCGCCGCCGATGCCGGCATTGGCGAAGCAGCCGTCGACCCGGCCGAACGTGTCGAGCGTCGCCTTCATCGCGGAATTGACCGAGGCTGGGTCGGTGACGTCGCAGACGCGGGTGTCGACCTTGCCGGCAAGGCCGGCCATGCTCGCGGCAGCGGACTTGTTCTTGTCGGCATTTCGGCCCCAGATCGAGACGTTGCAGCCTTGCGCCGCGAGCGCCTGCGCAATGCCGAGCCCGATGCCGCCATTGCCGCCGGTGATCACGGCCACGCGGCCGGTGAGGTCGAAAAGGTTCATGGCGCGTTTCCTGTTCCTGACAAGACTTCCTGGCATGAGGCGTATCAGCCGCTGCGCACAAGATTGCTTGCTATGCTCCGATCACCATGGACAAGGTCGCGACAAAAATCAAATATGCGCCCCGGCAAAGTAATTCCGGTCTGCGAAACTATCGCGGGTCGCAACTGACGAGGAAACCATGCAGTTCAAACACGTCACGCTCGATTTCGATGGCGCCGTCGCGGTCCTCAAGCTCGACCATCAGGAGGTGATGAACGCGGTCTCCGTGGACATGCTGGGGGGTCTCGCCGAGGCGCTCGATGCGATCGAGGAGAAGAAGGACGAGGTGCGCTGCGTGGTGCTGACCGGCGCGGGCCGCGCGTTCTGCACGGGTGCGAATCTCCAGGGCCGCAACAATCAGTCGAAGAAGACCAAGGCCGGCCTGACGCTGGAAACCGGCTTCCACCCTTTCCTGCGCCGCATCCGCAATCTGCACTGTCCGATCGTGACCGCGGTCAACGGTCCCGCCGCCGGCGCCGGCATGAGCTTCGCGCTGCTCGGCGACATGATCCTGTGCGCGCGCTCGTCCTATTTCCTGCAAGCCTTCCGCCGCATCGGCCTCGTGCCGGATTGCGGCTCGACCTGGCTCTTGCCGCGCCTCGTCGGCCGGGCGCGCTCGATCGAATTGTCGCTGATGGGCGAGCGGCTGCCGGCGGAGAAGGCGCTGGAATGGGGCCTCGTCAACCGCGTCTACGACGACGGCGTGCTGATGGAAGAGGCGATGAAGCTCGCGCGCGATCTCGCCAGCGGCCCGACCATCGCATTGTCGCTGATCCGCAAGCTCTATTGGGACAGCCCGGAAAATTCCTTCGAGGATCAGCTCAATCTCGAATTCCAGTGCCAGCTCCGTGCCGGCGACACCCAGGATTTTCGCGAGGGCGTCGGCGCGTTTCTCGAGAAGCGTCCCGCGCAGTTCAAGGGCAAATGATCGAGGCCGAGCTCTCGCGCAGCGTCGCGCGCTGGTGCAGCGGAGCAAGCGGCGTCACGGGCGCGGCAAAGCTGTCCGGCGGCGCCAGCCAGGAAACCTGGCGCTTCGATATCGTGCATCCCGATGGGCCGATCGGCGCGATCCTGCGCCGCTCGCCGAAGGGCTATGGCGCGGCGCCAACGCGCGCGGCAGGCCTTGCCGCTGAAGCGCAGCTGATGCAGCTCGCCTTCGAGGCCGGCGTTCCGTCGCCGCGCGTGCTGCATGTGTTGACGGTCGAGGACGATCTCGGCACCGGCTTCATCATGCAGCGGGTCGAGGGCGAAACCATCGCGCGCAAGATTCTTCGCGATGAGGAGTACGCGGCGGCGCGGCCCCTGCTGGCGCGGCAGATCGGCGGCATTCTCGCAGCCCTTCACAGGCTGCCGCAGGACAAATTGCCCGAGCTGCGCAGAAGGGGCGCGACCCAGGAAATCGCCGAGTTTGAGCGCGACTATCGTAGTTTGAACTGGCCCAAGCCCGTGTTCGAGCTGGCGCTGCGCTGGCTGCGCGACCACGATCCCGGTCCCGCGGCCGAGACCACGCTGGTTCACGGCGATTTCCGCAACGGCAATCTCATCATCGGCGCCGACGGCGTCCGCGCCGTGCTCGACTGGGAGCTCGCCCATCTCGGCGACCCCATGGAGGATCTCGGCTGGGTCTGCGTCAATTCCTGGCGGTTCGGCGAAATCGACAAGCCTGTCGGCGGTTTTGGCACACGCGAGGAGTTGTTCGCGGGCTACGAGGCGGCCGGCCGCAAGGTCGACCCCTCGCGCGTGACATTCTGGGAAGTGATGGGCACGCTGCGCTGGGGCATCATGTGCGGCGGCATGATGCAGCGCTTTCGCGAGGGCCCCGATCATTCCATGGAGCGCGCCATGATCGGACGCCGCGCCAGCGAGACCGAGATCGATCTCTTGCGGCTGCTGGCGCCGCGCGGGAGCTGAACCATGCAGGACGAACCGATCCCGATCGAGCTGACCAAGTCCGTCGCCGATTTCCTCCGTAACGACATCGCGCCGCTGATCTCGGGTCACCAGGCCTTCAAGCTGCGCGTCGCCATCAACATCCTCGATCTCGTGACGCGGCAGCTGACGCGGGAGGATGAGAGCGATGCGAAGGAGATCGAGCGCCTGCGCGCGCTGCTCGGCCTGGAGGGCTCAATCGCCGAACTCAACCGCGTGCTCGCCGAGCGCATCGCCAGGGGAGAAGTCGATCTCGCGACACCCGGTCTCGCCGAGCATCTCTGGGCGACCACGATGGACAAGCTCGCGGTGGATCAGCCGAACTACGCATCGTACAGGCGCGAGCTGGACCGAAGCGGATAGCTCTCTCACCGTCATTCCGGGGCGTCGCGAAGCGACGAGCCCGGAATCCATTTATCCACTGTCTCTGACGCTTAATGGATTCCGGGTTCGCGCCTGAGAGGTGGAATGACCGAGCAAAGCGCGGTCACTTCCCCACCCATTTCGGCGGCCGCTTCTCCGAGAACGCCTTCGGGCCCTCGATGTAGTCCTGCGAGGCGACCATCGCCTTCACCGCAGGGTACTCGCGCTGCTCCTCGATCGCCTGCTCCAGCGACACGCCAAGCCCCTTCTGGATCGCCTGCTTCGAGGCCCGGATCGACATCGGCGAGTTCTTGCTGATCATCTCGGCCCAGCGCAGCGCGGCGTTGAGGGCATCGCCCTGCGGCACCACCTCGTTGACGAAGCCGAGCTCCAGCCCTTCCTTGGCGCTGACATGGCGCGCGGTGAGGATCATGCCCATGGCACGCTTCAGCCCGATCTGCCGCGGCAGGCGGTGCAGGCCGCCGGCAAGCGCGGCGAGGCCGACGCGCGGCTCGGGCAGGGCGAAGGTCGCGTTCTCCGACGCAATGATCAGGTCGCACGCCAGCGCGATCTCGAAGCCGCCGCCCATGGCGACACCGTTCACGGCGGCGATGATCGGCTTGTCGCAGTCGAAGCGTGAGGTGAGACCGGCGAAGCCGCCCTTGTCCCAGCCGCGTTTTCCCCCCGCCGCCTGCCACTTCAAATCGTTGCCGGCGCAGAACGCCTTGTCGCCGCTGCCCGTGACGATGGCGATCCACTGCTCGGGATCTGCGGAGAAATCGTCAAACACCTTCTGAAGCTCGAAATGCGCATCGGTGTGCAGCGCGTTGTAGACCTCGGGCCGCGACAGCGTGACGATCGTGATCGGCCCCTTGCGTTCCACCTTTGAGAATTTCAGCTCCATCGCGCGCTCCCGCATTTTCCCGTGAAGGAATATTGCCGTCATACTACCGCGCGTTGGCGGCAGAGCACCATCGAATTGCGCTGGTGCGCCTTGCGCGCGCCCCACGTCTCGCCTTGCTTGACTTGCACACGCTCTTCTCCGCTTAATCGTGCGAAGCATGAGTGCCCCTAGCGCCTTAACGCAAAACGACAAAATCAATCCGGGAGAGAACCTGTGGATTTCGCATTGCCTGCCGATCTCGTCGCCTATCTGGGAGAGCTCGACCGCTTCATCGAACGCGAGATCAAGCCGCTGGAAGAGGCCGATGACAACATCCGCTTCTTCGACCACCGCCGCGAATGGGCGCGCACCGATTTCGAGAATGGCGGCCTGCCGCGTCAGGAATGGGAGGCGCTGCTGCGCAAAGCCAAGGATCTCGCCGACGCAGCCGGTCACCTGCGCTTTCCGGTGCCGAAGCAATATGGCGGCAAGGACGGCTCCAACCTCTGGATGGCCGTGATCCGCGAGCATTTTGCCGCAAAGGGGCTCGGCCTGCACAACGATCTCCAGAACGAGCACTCCATCGTCGGCAACTTCCCCGTCGTCACCATGCTCGACCGCTACGGCCGCGATGACCAGAAGGCGATGATCGACGGCTCGATCAGGGGCAAGTACCGCATCACCTTCGGCCTGACCGAGCCGCATCACGGCTCGGACGCGACCCACATGGAGACACGCGCGGTGCCCGCGACCCGCGACAACGTCAAGGGCTGGATCATCAACGGCGAGAAGATGTGGACCACCGGCATGCACGTCGCCACGCATTGCGCGCTGTTCGCGCGCACGAGCGGCAATGACGGCGATGCTCGCGGCATCACCTGCTTCCTGGTGCCGGCGAAGAGCCATGGCGTGAAGGTCGAGGAGTACATGTGGACCTTCAACATGCCGACCGACCATCCCCGCGTCAGCTTCACCGACGTGTTCGTGCCGGAGGACGCGCTGTTCGGCGAGGTCGGCCGCGGCTTGTCGCTGGCACAGTGCTTCGTGCACCAGAACCGTATCCGCCAGGCCGCAAGCTCGCTCGGCGCCGCCGTCTACTGCATCAACGAGAGCGTGAAATACGCGCGCGAGCGAAAACCGTTTGGCCGGGCGCTCGCCGAGAACCAGGCAATCCAGTTCCCGCTGGTCGAGCTCGCAACGCAAGCCGAGATGCTGCGCCTTCTGATCCGCAAGACCGCCTGGGAGATGGACCAGCTCACCGAGGACCAGATCGAGCGTACGCTGTCCGACCGTGTCTCGATGTGCAACTACTGGGCAAACCGCCTCGGTTGCGAATCCGCCGACCGCGCCATGCAGGTCCATGGCGGCATGGGCTATTCACGCCACAAGCCGTTCGAGCACATCTACCGCCACCACCGCCGCTATCGGATCACCGAAGGCAGCGAGGAGATCCAGATGCGGAAGGTGGCGGGATTCCTGTTCGGCTACATGGGGCCGGGGAAGCATTGACTGTTGGCGAGGGTAACAATCCAGGTCTTCGTATGGAGGTGGTCTGGATTGCTTCGTCGCAAGGGCTCCTCGCGATGACGCGGAGAGAGCAACGCCTCTCTCCTCCGTCATTTGCGAGTGTAGCGAAGCAATCCAGCGTCTCTCAAAGAAGGTAGTCTCGATGGCTGCGCCTCGAGGCTAGTTCACCCTTCGATCCTTCCCCGCCCAATACGGCTCGCGCAATTGCCTCCGCAGAATCTTGCCGCTCGGATTCCGCGGCAGCGCCGGCAAAAACTCGACGCTCTTCGGCGTCTTGTAGCCGGCGATGCGCGTCCGGGTGAAGTTGATGATGTCGGCGGCGGTTGCCTGCTTGCCCGGCTTCATCACCACCACGGCCTTTACCGCCTCGCCCCATTTGTCGTCGGGCACGCCGATGACCGCGGCTTCGGCGACATCGGGGTGATCGCACAGCGCGCTCTCGACCTCGGCGGGGTAGATGTTCTCGCCGCCGGAGATGATCATGTCCTTGATGCGGTCGTGAATGTAGAGATAGCCGTCCTCGTCCATGTAGCCGGCATCGCCGGTGCGCAGCCAGCCGTCGCTACGCAGCGTCGCAGCGGTTGCCTCCGGCAGGTTCCAGTAGCCCGCCATGTTCGATCCCGAGCGCGTCGCGATCTCGCCGACCTGGCGCGGCGGCAGCGGCTTGCCGTCCACGTCCAGGATCGCGATCTCGACGCCCGGCAGCGCCTTGCCGGCCGAGCGCATCCGCTCGAGGCCCTCGACGTGATCCTCCGGCGGCAGCGCGACGATCGTGCCCGTGGTCTCGGTCATGCCGTACATCTGCACGAAGCCGCATTTGAAGATCTCGATGCATTCCTTCAGTAGCGCCGCGGGTATAGGCGAGGCGCCATAGAGCATGTACTTCAGCCGCGAGAAATCGACGGTTTTCGCGCGCGGCTGCCGCACTACGAATTGCATCGCCGCCGGCACCATGAACAGCTTCGTGATCCCGGACTGCTCGAAGAAATCCAGCACCTTGCTCGGATCGAACTCGCGCGCGATCACGCCGCGAGCACCGTGATAGAGTCCCATCACGCCCCAGCCGGAGCCGCCGATGTGGAAGATCGGCATTGCGACCAGCGAGACGTCATCCGTCGACCACCGGTTCCACTCCGGCTTGTCCTCGGCATTGCCTGTCTGCACCAGGTTCAGGAAGTTCGCGTGGCTCAGCATCGCGCCCTTCGGCCTGCCTGTCGTGCCCGAGGTGTAGAGCTGGATGGCGATGTCCTTTGTGTCGATCGGCACCTTCGGGTCGTCGCCGCTCTGCGCATCGCGCCAGGCCGTAAAGTCCTGCCATTCTGGCGCACCGCCTTCGGTGGTGATGGTGGTGCGCACGGTGGGGAGTTGGTCCCGGATCTGGCGGACCAGCGTGATGAACTCCGGACCCACGAACAGCACTGGCGCCCTGCAATCCTCGACGATGAAGGCGACCTCCGGGCCCGCGAGCCGCCAGTTCACCGGCGCCATCACGACGCCAGCTTTCATCGCGCCCATCAAGAGCTCGAAATAGAGGTCGCTGTTCTTGCCGAGATAGGCGATGCGGTCGCCCTTCGTCACGCCCATCGCGAGGAGCGCGTTCGCGACCTTGTTGGTCTTGATGTCGAACTCGGCGAAGCTGGTGGTGCGGCCTTCGAATTCATAGGCGATGGCGCTGCCCCGGCTCTTCGCACGCTCGCGCACCATGTCGGCGAGGTTCGCCAATGGCTGTATGGACATGTTTCTCCCGTGGCGTCTTGTTCTTATGCCGGGGAGTGTGGCGTCATCCGCGGGTGAAGACAAGATGGGCGAGGACGGTGGTGCTTCCGTGTCCCGGACGCTGCGCAGGACGAAGTGATGCGCTGCAGAGCCCGGGCCCATTCTATCCACGCGCAAGAAATCTGGGCCCCGGCTCAGCAGTGCACCACGCCGAAGGCGGCGCGCTGCACTGCGTCCGGGGCACGAGAGAGCGTCACCCCCGCTTCGCCCGGTCCTTCTCGTTCTGCGCCATGATGCTCTCGCGCGCGGTCTTCCAGTCGTCGTCGCTCCAGTCGCGGAGCTGGTAGAAATTGCCGCCCATGGCGAGCGCCTGGGCGCCGTCCATGGCGATGGTCTCGCCGTTGATCCAGTCGCAGCCGCCGGAGATCAGGAACACCGCGAGGTTCTGCAGTTCCTCCATGGTGCCGACGCGGCCCATCGGGTTCATCGCCCTGGTGCGCGCGCCGGCTTCGTCGCCCGGCTTGATGCGCTTGCTCATGCCCTCGGTCGGGATCTCGCCCGGCGCGATGGTGTTGAGGCGGATGCCGTAGCGGCCCCATTCGGTCGCCAGCGACATCGTCATTGCGTGGATCGCCGACTTGCTCATCGCCGACGGCACCACGTAGGGCGAACCGTTGCGCACCCAGGTCACCGTGATCGAGACGACGTTGCCGGGCTGCTTCAGCGCGATCCAGCGTTTGCCGATAGCGTGCGTCACGTAGAACGTGCCGTGCATGACGATGTTGGCAACCGCATCGAAGCCGCGCGGCGACAGCTCCTCGGTCCGCGAGATGAAATTGCCGGCGGCATTGTTGATGAGGTCGGTCAGGGGAGCCTCGCGGAAGATGTTCTCCACCATCTCCTCGACCGCGAGCGCGTTGCGGATGTCGACGCCATGGCTGGTAACGCGGCCGCCATGGAGATCCATCAGCTCGGTCGCGGTCTCGTCGCAGACGATCTTGCGCCGGCCGCAAATGTGCACGTCGGCGCCGAGCTGGAGAAAGCGCGCCGCCATCGACTTGCCGAGACCCGTGCCGCCGCCGGTCACGAGAATGCGCCGGCCGGCCAGAAGATTTTCCTTGAACATGGCTGTTTCCCCCGTAGGGATTGTCAGTTAATTGGTCGATTGACTAAATCCGTCCGTCAGCTTTCTGTAAAGCGGCACCGAACAAGAACAGGGGAGAATTCATCCATGGAAGATCGCGTCTCGATCTCGATCTCGGAAGGCGTCGCTGATGTGCGCCTGGTGCGCGCCGACAAGATGAACGCGCTGGATCAGCCCATGTTCGAGGCCCTCGTCGCCGCAACCGACCGGCTTTCGAGGGAAAAAGGCGTGCGCGCCGTCGTGCTGTCAGGCGAGGGCCGCGCCTTCTGCGCCGGTCTCGACATGGGGCGTTTTGCCGCCATGAAGGAGAAGGGCGGCAACGGAATTCCGGGTGGCGAAAATCGAGACCTGACCAAGCGCACGCACGGCCAGGCGAACTTTCCGCAACAGGCGGTATGGGGATGGCGCCAACTTCCGGTACCGGTGATCGCAGCCGTGCACGGCGTCGCCTTCGGTGGCGGTTTCCAGCTCTCGCTCGGCGCCGACATGCGCTTTCTCACCCCCGACGCGCGGATGTCGGTCATGGAGATCAAATGGGGCCTCGTGCCTGATATGGCGGGCACGCCGATCCTGGCCTCGCTCGTGCGCGACGACATCCTGCGCGACCTCACCTATACCGGCAGGATCTTCTCAGCGCAGGAGGCGATGGCCTACGGCCTTGCCACGCGCATCTGCGACGATCCGCGCGCTGCCGCGCTCGAAGTCGCGCGCGAGATCGCCGGCAAGAGCCCCGATGCGATCCGTGCGGCCAAGCGGATGCTGAACAATCTCTCGGTCGATCCGGGCCCGGCGCTGCTGGCGGAATCGGTCGAGCAGCAGAAGCTGATCGGCAGCGCCAACCAGACCGAAGCCGTGCGCGCCAATCTGGAAAAGCGTGCGCCGAAGTTTGCGGATTGATCCGCTCTCCGTCGTTCCGGGATGGTCCGAAGGACCAGACCCGGAACCTCGAGATTCCGGGTTCGATACTGCGCGTCGCCCCGGAATGACGAACACAACACCAAAGATAAACAACAATGAGCGAAACGTCTGACTTCCTCGGCATCGTCTCCGGCGACCGCCGCCGCACCCACACTGAAGTCGCCAACCGCGCCGACCGCATCGCCTCCGGCCTCGCCAAACTCGGCGTCCGCCCGGGCGATTGCGTCTGCATGCTGATGCGCAACGACATCGCCTTCCTGGAAGCCGCCTATGCCGCGATGCGGCTGGGGGCCTATGGCGTGCCGATCAACTGGCACTTCAAGCCGGAGGAAATCAACTACATCCTTGGCGATACCGGCACGTCCGTGCTGATTGGACACGCCGACATGTTGCACGCCCTGCGCGATGCGATCCCCAACGGCGTCACCGTGCTCAGCGTGCCGACGCCGCCGGAGATCCTGTCCAACTACAAAATCGATCCCGATCATCTGAAGACACCGGACTTCGCGATCGATTTCGAATCCTGGCTTGTACAATTCCAGCCTTATGACGGCCCGGTGGTGCCGCAGCCGATGAACATGATCTACACCTCAGGCACGACCGGCCATCCCAAGGGCGTCCGCCGCAACGCGCCGACGCCGGAGCAGCAGGCCGCCGGCGAGCGCATGCGCGCGATGATCTATGGGCTAAAGCCTGGCGCCCGCGCGCTGCTGCCGGGTCCGCTCTATCATTCCGCGCCGAACTCCTTCGGCATCCGCGCCGGCAAGCTTGGCGGGGTACTGGTGCTGATGCCGCGCTTCGAGGCGGCGGAATTCCTGGAAGCGATCGAGCGGTACAAGATGGACACCATCTTCATGGTGCCGACCATGTTCATCCGCCTGATGAAGCTCCCCGAAGCTGTGCGGAAGAAGTACGACGTCTCCTCGCTGCGCCACGTCATCCACGCCGCAGCGCCGTGCCCGGCCGACGTCAAGCGCGCCATGATCGAATGGTGGGGGCCGGTGATCTACGAATTCTACGGTTCGACCGAATCCAGCGCCGTCACGTTTGCGACCTCGGAGGACGCGCTGAAGAAGCCTGGCACCGTCGGCAGGATATCGCCCGGTGCCGAACTGCGCTTCATCGGCGATGACGGCCGTATGCTTGGCGTGGGCGAGATCGGCGAGATCTATTCCCGCATGGCCGAGCTTGCCGATTTCACCTACCACAACAAGCCGGAGAAGCGCGCCGAGATCGATCGCGACGGCTTCATCACCTCCGGTGACGTCGGCTATATCGACGAGGACGGCTACGTCTTCATCTGTGATCGCAAGCGCGACATGGTGATCTCGGGCGGCGTCAACATCTACCCGGCCGAGATTGAATCCGTGCTGCATGCCGTGCCCGGTGTGCATGATTGCGCGGTGTTCGGCATCCCCGATGCCGAATTCGGCGAGGCGCTGATGGCCGTGGTCGAGCCGCAGGCGGGCGTCACGCTCGATGCGTCCGATGTCCGCGCCGCGCTGAAGGCGCATCTGGCCGACTACAAGGTGCCCAAGCATATCGAGATCCGCACCGGCCTGCCGCGCGAAGATTCCGGAAAAATCTTCAAGCGCCGCCTGCGCGATCCCTATTGGGAGCAGGCGGGCCGGAAGATCTGACGATATCGTAGGGTGGGCAAAGCGGAAGCGTGCTCACCAATTTCGCTTACGTTCCGCGCCGGGCTCGACCTGCGCAAGTTCGAGGGGCGGTAGCCCAGGCTGCCAGGTACGCGCAGGAGTAGCAATCATTGATCGGCTCGGCTAAGTTGGCGTTCCCACGCCCACGCCAGCCCGCGCTGATCATCCATGCCCTCGTACCGTGCCAGTCCTGGTTTCTTCGAAGTCCCCCATGCCGCCGTCTACGTGCTGATGACGGTCACTATCCTCGCGTCGGGTTTCTGCTTCATCCTGGCGGGCGGCGCGTCGGCGCCGGCGGAGTTGCTGTATCGGTTCGGTGGCATGTATGCGACCGCAATCGCGCGGCACGAGTACTTGCGCCTCGTCGCGTATGGCTTCCTGCACGTTGATTTCGTCCACCTCACCATGAACATGTTGTGCCTTGTGCTGTGGGGCGCACATCTCGAGCGGCGGGTCGGGCCGGCCTATTTCCTAATCATCTACCTCTGCGCGATGGTGTTCGGTGCCGTCATCGGCAATGGCATCCATTCCACGCCTTATTTGACAGTCGGGGCGTCCGGCGCCACGTCGGGCATCCTCGGCGCGCTGCTCTGCCTCTGGATACTCGGCAAGCACGACGTCGGGTTCGACTTCTTCGCTATAAACATCGGATTGAACATTGCGTTTGCGCTCGGCAATTCGCGGATCGACTGGGGCGTCCATCTCGGCGGTTTTGCAGCCGGATTGATCACGTGCGCATTGCTCGACCTTGTCGAAAAAGCGAACGCCTGGACGCTTCGTTGCAAGTTTCCCGAGGTCGTCAAGGTTAACCTGACCCTGCTAGCCTTCGTCATCGCGCTGTGGGCGTGGGGCGGTCCGGCGCAGAGCATCGCTACAGGCCTTTCCGCATGGGGGCTGATGGTCGTCATCGTGGTCGCATGCTGTGCCGTTGTGAAGATGGTCGATCTCGCGCTCTCTATGAAAAAGGGTCTCGCGGTCGTCGTGCCGGCCCTGGCTGGAGTGAACGCTGCTGCAGTGCTGTTGTGCGGTTGGGCGTTGGCATTCGCTTGCTGGCCGCACATGCCAATTGGATACATTCCGCTCGACCTGTTTCTTGTCATATTCTGCCCGAATTCCATTCTCATCTCGGGACTTGCCGCGGTTGGCGTCGCCGCGCTGACGCTTTTTCTCGGTGCGAAGGAGATTTTTCGAGGGATCGCGGATGTTGGATTCGTCGGCGCGTCACTGCGAGCCGAACGCAGTCGTCGCCACGGTCTTTGATTCCGGCGAGGGCGCCTATATATGCCTGCTTGCTGACGCGGATAATCTCGAGGCTCCTGAATCCCATGGCCCCCGTTTCCATTCTCCTCAACATCCTCTGGATCCTCATCGGCGGCGCCTGGATGGCGTTCGGCTGGGTGGTCGCCGCGATCGTCATGGCTATCACCATCATCGGCCTGCCCTGGGCGCGGGCGGCGTTCAACATCGCGGTCTACACGCTGCTGCCGTTCGGCTCGAGGGCGGTCAGCCGCTACGAGGTCACGGGTGTCGAGGATATCGGCACGGGTCCGCTCGGGGTGATCGGCAACATCATCTGGTTCGTGCTCGCCGGCTGGTGGCTGGCGCTCGGCCACGTCCTGACGGCCTTAGTGCTCGCCGTCACCATCATCGGCATCCCTTTCGCGTGGGCGCATCTGAAGCTCGCGGGCATCGCGCTCTGGCCGATCGGCAAGGTGATCGTACCGGCCTGAGACGTGACTTCATAAGGGTTGGCGCTCGGCGGCGGAGCTGGAGGTCGCAGGGCTTGGCCATCATTGGCGGCTCATGAACCGAAGCGGACAACTCAACCGGCGACCGACCCTCGACAGCGCCGGTCGACCGCGTGCCTCGATGGGCTTGCCTCGCTCAGGGACGAACACGGATGATCGTATTCCCCTTGCGTCGCTCGGTCGAATTCAGGGCGGCGACGGCGTCATCGAGGCTTGAGATCTTGCCGATGTGCGTCCTCAGTCGTCCGTCTTGCACCCGCTGGACGATCTCACGCAGTTGAGCGCGATCCGGCTCGACGACGAAGTCGACTGCTAGACCGTCGGAAGGCCGCGCCTCTGCGGGGCCGACGATGGTCACCAGTGTTCCTCCGGCTCGAATCCGTTCGACCGACCGCTTCTGTATGTCACCGCCAATGACATCGAACACCAGATCGACCTTGCCCACGTCGTCCAGGGCGTCGTTGTCGAGGTCGACGAACTCCTTCGCGCCGAAGTCGAGCACCGTTTGACGGTCGGCGGCGCGTCCGGTGCCTATGACGTAGGCGCCGGCCTCTCGTGCGAGTTGCGTCACCATCGACCCGACCGCGCCGGCCGCGCCGTGCGCGAGGACACTCTGCCCCGCCTTAAGATGGCCGTGCTGGAACAGTCCTTGCCATGCGGTCAGACCTGAGATCGGCAGGCTCGCCCCCGCTGTGAAATCGACGTCGTCCGGCAGCGGCGCAAGATTGCGCGCCTCGATCGCCACATATTCGGCCAGCGTGCCGTCGCGATACCAGTCCGCGAGGCCGAACACCCGCTGTCCCAACACCAGCCCTGTCGTTCCATATCCAAGCGCGGTGACCACTCCGGCCAGCTCGTGCCCAGGGATAGATGGTGTTCGGTCGCGATCGAGGCGATCAGTCCAGGTCGAAGGCCACGTCAGCTCAGTCGGAACAAATCGCGCCGCATGAACCTGAACCAGCACGTCGTTTATCGCAGCCTGCGGTTCGGGCCGGTCCACCAGCTTCATTCCAGCCGCTCCAGCGGCTTGATCCCTTACAACGATAGCTTTCATGAGAATGGTCCTCGGTCATTTGTTTCTCTTGTTGCAGGAAGCGCGGACGTGCCGACCACCGAGTGGGCAATGCGAAACTCTCGTCGGAGATTTGCGCCGTTTGCATCGACCGGGAGTCTCAAATCCTGATGGATCGAGATTCCGGTCGCTGGCGTTTAGATGCGCTGCGCCCAGTCATAAAACAGGACCAAGACTGACGAATTCGGCTGTACCAAGCTCGATCGCCTCTCTCCCCATCCAGGATGCCGCGCGCCGGCATCCCGACGGTCGCCGCCCGCGAGTTCACGGCAGGCCGAGGGGCGGCGGCTAGCGCTGGGGGGCGTTGTGAAGATGCTGCATCGTTGCTCTATCTGGAGGCGCGGAGCGCTCGGCCGCCTCGGTGAGATTTCGGCAATCTCTCGTGCCCCGAACGCAGCGCAGGCGCGCCGCGTCTTCGCGGCGTGATGCGCTGCAGAGCCGGGGCCCATGTTGCGGCAATGTGCTCTGTGGCTTGTGGGTCCCGGCTCGACGCAGCAACGCTTGCGGCGTTGCTGCTTGTCCGGGACACGCGATCATCGCCCCAGCCCTGCCGCGACGCCACCAAGTTCATCTTGCACTGCGGCAGAAAAATATCGCACACTCGCCGTTGCCGGGCATCCAAGCGAGCTCGAACCAGGGAGCGAGCCATGTCCCTCCAGACCGTACCATCCGAGGCCGATCAGCGCCCAAACCGCCCCGAGGACGCCCAGGCGCTGGAGGCCGACGCGCGGCTGCGGGACGATATCCGCCTGCTCGGGCGCATCCTCGGCGACACCGTGCGCGACCAGGAGGGCGCCGACGTGTTCGACCTGGTCGAGCGCATCCGGCAGACCTCGATCCGGTTCCACCGCGACGAGGACCGGCTCGCCCGCCGCGAACTCGAGCAGATCCTCGACAGCATGTCGACCTCCGAGACGGTGCGGATCGTCCGTGCCTTCAGCTATTTCTCGCACCTCGCCAACATTGCCGAGGACCAGAACAACATCCGCCAGATGCGCGCGCGCAGCGCTGCCAAAAGCGACGGCTCCGGCGTGCTGGCGGAGACGCTGGCGCATGCCAAGGCGGCGGGCATCGGTCCCGATCAGCTCCGCAACTTCTTCAAGACCGCATTGGTCAGCCCGGTGCTGACCGCGCATCCGACCGAAGTCCGCCGCAAGAGCACCATGGACCGCGAGATGGAGGTGGCCAGCCTGCTCGATCGCCGCGAGCGGGTCGCGTTGACCGCGGAGGAGGCGGCCGCCAGCGACGAGCAGCTTCGCCGCGAGGTGCTGACGCTGTGGCAGACCAATCTCTTGCGCCGGACCAAGCTGACCGTGCTCGACGAGGTCGCCAACGGCCTGTCCTTCTACGACTACACCTTCCTGCGTGAGGTGCCGCGGCTGATCAACACGCTGGAGGACCGGCTGGAGGAGGGAGGCGCGCAGGCTGCGGGCGAACTCGCCTCGTTCCTGCGCATGGGCAGCTGGATCGGCGGCGACCGCGACGGCAACCCCTTCGTCACCGCCGACGTCATGCGCGGCACGCTGCGGCTGCAATCGAGCCGGGTGATGCAATTCTATCTGAACGAGCTGCACGTGCTCGGCTCCGAGCTGTCGATCGCGGCTCATCTCGCCGATGTCTCCGAGGAACTGCGCAACCTGGCGGAGCGCTCGCCGGACACCTCGCCGCACCGGAGCGGCGAGCCTTATCGTCTCGCGGTGTCCGGCATCTATGCCCGGCTCGCCGCAACGGCCGAAATGCTCGAGGTCGAGATCACACGCCGGCCGGTCGGCAAAGCGGCGCCTTACGCCAGCGTCAAGGAGCTGCAGGCCGATCTCGACGTGCTGCACCGCTCGCTGATCTCCAACAACGCGCGCGTCATCGCCCGCGGCCGGCTGCGGCTGCTGCGCCGCGCGGTGGACTGCTTCGGCTTTCATCTCGCCCGGCTCGACATCCGTCAGAACTCGGCCGTGCACGAACGCACCATCGCCGAGCTGATGGACGCCGCCAATCCCGGCATGTCCTATCTCGCGCTCGGCGAGGACGCGCGCATCTCGCTGCTCACCAACGAATTGCGCTCGACGCGCGCGCTGGTCTCGCCATTCGTCAAATACAGCGACGAGACTATGGGCGAGCTCAACGTCTTCCATGCCGCCGCGGAAGCGCATGCGAAGTTCGGCCCGGACGCGATCCCTCAATGCATCATCTCGATGTGCAAGGGCATGTCGGACATGCTGGAAGTGGCGGTGCTGCTCAAGGAGGTCGGCCTGGTCCATCCCTCCGGCCGCAGCGCCATCAACATCGTGCCGCTGTTCGAGACCATCGAGGATCTGCAGGCCTCATCCGGCATCATGGACCGCATGCTGTCGCTGCACGATTACCGCCGGCTGGTCGACAGCCGCGGCAGTGTGCAGGAGGTCATGCTCGGCTATTCCGACTCGAACAAGGACGGCGGCTTCGTCACCTCGGGCTGGGAACTCTATAAGGCGGAGATCGGACTCGTCGAGGTGTTCGAGCGCCACCACGTGCGGCTGCGCCTGTTCCACGGCCGTGGCGGTTCGGTCGGCCGCGGCGGCGGCCCGAGCTATGACGCCATCATCGCACAGCCCGGCGGCGCCGTGAACGGCCAGATCCGCATCACCGAGCAGGGCGAGATCATCTCGTCGAAATATTCCAATACCGAGGTCGGCCGCAACAATCTGGAGATCCTCGCCGCCGCGACGCTGGAAGCAAGCCTCCTGCATCCGCGCCAGAGCGCGCCGCGCCGCGAATATCTGGTCGCGATGGACGAATTGTCGAACCTCGCGTTCAAGGCCTATCGCGGCCTGGTCTACGAGACCGAAGGCTTCGTCGATTATTTCTGGGCTTCCACCGTCATCAACGAGATCGCGACGCTCAATATCGGCAGCCGCCCGGCCTCACGCAAGAAGACCCGCGCGATCGAAGACCTTCGCGCCATTCCCTGGGTGTTCTCCTGGGCGCAATGCCGCCTGATGCTGCCGGGCTGGTACGGCTTCGGCAGCGCAGTCGAGCAATGGATCGCCGAGCATCCCGACAAGGGCATGCCGTTCCTGAAGGAGCTCTATAAGGAATGGCCGTTCTTCCGGATGCTGCTGTCGAACATGGACATGGTGCTGGCGAAAAGCTCGATCGCGATCGCCTCGCGCTATGCCGAGCTCGTCCCCGATGAAGCCTTGCGCGAAAAGATCTTCGGCCGCATCCGCCGCGAATGGCATTCCTGCATCGAGACGCTGCTCGACATCATGGGACAGGACCGCCTGCTCCAGGGCAACCCGCTGCTGGAACGCTCCGTGCGCCACCGCTTCCCCTATCTCGATCCGCTCAACCACGTGCAGGTCGAACTCTTGAAAGAGCACCGCGCGCAGAACCCGGACGAGCAGGTGCTGCGCGGGATTCAGCTCACGATCAACGGCATCTCGGCGGGCTTGAGGAATACGGGGTAACTCATCCGTCGTTCCGGGTCGATGCTGCGCCATTGGCCCGGAATGACGTCATCACCAACTCACGGCTTCATCGCGCCCTGCACACTGGTGTAGACCGCATAGAGCGACGTCGAGCCGCAAATATAGAGCCTGTTGCGCTGCTGGCCGCCGAAGCACAGATTGGCAACGGTCTCCGGGATATGAATCTTGCCGAGCAACTCACCCGACGGCGTATAGCAGCGCACGCCGTCCTCGTTCGGATCGCCCCAGCCGACCGAACACCAGACCCGCCCTTCGGTGTCACAGCGGACACCGTCGGTAATGCCGGGCTTCGGCATGTCTGCAAAGACCTTGCTGTTCGAGACCTTGCCCGCGGCGACGTCGAGGTCGAACACGCGGATATGCGAGGGATTGTCCGGCCCGTCCGTGAACCCGGTATCGCAGATGTAGAGCTTCCTCTCGTCCGGCGAGATGGCGAGTCCGTTCGGCTCGACAAAGTCGTCGACCACGACCTTGACCTCTCCGGACTTCGGATCGACCCGATAGACGTTCTTCTTGTCCTGCTCGGGCTCGGCCTTGATCCCCTCGTAGAAGCCGCCGATGCCGTAAGCGGGGTCGGTGAACCAGATCGCGCCGTCGGCGGTGACGACCGCATCGTTCGGCGAGTTCAGTCGCTTGCCGTTGAACTTGTCGGCGATGATGGTGATCGAGCCGTCGAGCTCGGTTCGTGTTACGCGGCGGCCGCTGTGCTCGCAGGTGATCAGGCGTCCTTCGCGGTCAATGGTGTTGCCGTTCGAGTTCATCGAGGGCTGACGATAGACGCTGAGATGACCGTCATCCTCCGAAAAGCGCATGATGCGGTTGTTCGGAATGTCGCTGAACAACACATAGCGGCCCGCGGCAAAATACACCGGACCCTCGGCCCAACGGAAGCCGGTCGCCACCCGCTCGACCGCCATCGTGCCGGCGAAGGCGGGAAAGCCGGAGGGGCCGAATGTCGGCGGTCCCTTCTTGGCGGATTCCAGATGAGCGTCAGGATAGCGGCTGCCAGGCAATGGTCCGAGCGGCAATGGCGCCGTCGACATCGTCGGCGCGCCGGTCTGGCCGAGCGGCGTAACGGAAGCCGCGCCGGCGGCGCCGATGGTCATGCCCGTCGCCGCGACCGCTGCAGCGCCCTTCAGGAGGGTGCGGCGGGCGAGGACGGGTTCGCCAGCATCGGTGGTGATAGGAAGTCGTGTCGTCATGGTCGCCTCCCGATTTTTTTGTTGGGAGGAGACCATCCGCCCGCATTCGGGCGTAAAGCGGGCGATCTCCGGCCGGGCAGCCGGAGATCGCAATGCAGCAATGGACGGAATCCGTCTAGACCGGATCCCAGGTGAAGATATCGGCCGAGCGGTCGAGCTTGTAGAACGAACCCTTGAGTGCCGGCATGCCGTGTTCCGCGATCGATTGCGGCGTCCAGCCTTCGCTCCGCTGCACCGAGCGGATCGGGCGGTTCTGGCTGAACAGGAAGATCTCGTTCATGCGTACGCCGAAGATCTGACCGGTGACGTCCTTGGCGGAATCGCCGAGCAGATAGCCGCAGAGCGGCGCGATCTTCTCCGGCCCCATCTGCTTGATCTTCTCGACGCGCGCCTTCTCGGCCTCGGTCTCGGTCGGGATGGTCCCGATCATGCGCGTCCAGGCGAAGGGCGACACGCAGTTGGAGCGCACGTTGAAGCGGCCCATGTCGAGCGCGATGGATTTGGAGAGCCCGACGATACCGAGCTTGGCGGCGGCGTAATTGGCCTGGCCGAAATTGCCGATCAGGCCGGAGGTCGAGGTGAAGTGCACGAAGGAGCCTGATTCCTGCTCTCGGAAGATGCGGGCCGCCGCATGCGAGACGTAGAACGAGCCCATCAAATGCACCTTGATGACGGCCTCGAACGCCTCCACGCTCATCTTGTGGAAGATCATGTCGCGCAGGATGCCGGCGTTGTTGACGACGCCGTCGAGCCGGCCGAAATGATCGGTCGCCGTCTTCACGATCTTGCTGGCAGGGATCGCTTCGGCGACGCTTTCGAAATTGGCGATCGCCGTGCCGCCCCGCTTCTTGATCTCCTCGACCACTTCTTCGGCCGGAGCAGCGTTCGAGCCGGCACCGTCGGCGGCGGCGCCGGGATCGTTGACCACGACCTTGGCGCCTTCCGCCGCGCACAGCAGCGCGATCTCGCGCCCGATGCCGCGGCCTGCGCCGGTGACGATGATGACCTTGTCTTGCAGTGACTTGCTCATGTGGCTTCTCCTGTTGCGTCCGTCATTCCGGGATGGTGCGAAGCACCAGACCCGGAATCTCGAGATTCCGGGTTCGCGCTTTGCGCGCCCCGGAATGACGGTTAGTTACCTCTCGTTCGTAAACACGATCGTGCCACTTGCGGCGAACATGCCGCCGACGCCGTGGCACACCGAAATCTTCGCGTTCGGCACCTGTGCCGGCGCGATGCCTCGCATCTGGCGCACGCTCTCCTGGAGCGCGTACATGCCGTACATGCCCGAATGCATGTAGGACAAGCCGCCGCCATTGGTGTTGAGCGGCAACTTAGCCCCAGGCCGCGTGTTGCCGTCCGCGATGAACCGGCCGGTTTCTTCGTACGGCATGAAGCCGAGATCGCCGAGGCCGAACAGGGGCAGATGCGCGAACGCATCGTAGATCATGAGATGATCGACGTCCTTATGGGCAATGCCGGCCTCCTTGAACGCCAGTGGCCCTGCCGTCTTGAACGCGCGCGAGGAATTGAAGGTCTCCATCTGGCTGACCATCGGCGTCTCCACGCTCTCGCCGGTGCCCATGATGTAAACGGGCTTGCGCGGAAAGTCCCTGGCGCGGTCCGCCGAGGTCAGGATCAGCGCGCCGCCGCCGTCGGTGACGAGGCAGCACTGAAGAAGGCGGAACGGATAGGCGATCATGCGCGAGTTGAGGACATCAGTGACCGTGATCGGGTCCTTCATCATCGCCCGCGGATTCTTCGCCGCCCATTCCCGCTGCACCACCGCAACCGAAGCGAGCTGCTCGTGGGTGATGCCGTAGGTTTTCATGAAGCGCAGCACCGGGATCGGAAACATGCTGGGCGGACCGTACACGCCATAGGGCGCCTCGAACTGGCCGTTGAGGCTGTCCGCCGGCGTCGAGCGCGGCAATTTGCCGATCATCGACTTGCCGCTTTCGGCATGGGTGATCAGAACGGTCTTGCACAGGCCGGCCTCGATCGCCGCGGCGGCATGGCGGACGTGGAGCATGAACGAGCAGCCGCCGACCGAGGTGCCGTCCACCCAGGTCGGCTTGATGCCGAGATAGTGGCAGACCTGCTGCGGCGTCTCGACGGCAGTGGCAAAGCCGTCGATGTCGGACAGCTTCAGCCCGGCGTCCGCAATGGCATTGAGTGCGGCGTCCGCGTGCAGCTGGAGCTGCGAGGCGTTGGGAATGACGCCGAGCTCGGTGGTCTCGGCCGCGCCGACGACGGCAACCTGGTTCTTGCGCATGGCTTATCCCTTCGCCGGACGGAAGACGGGGAGGGTGATCTTGTCGTCGAGCTCCTGGAACGCGACCTCGAGCTTCATGTCGAGCTCGAGCGCCTCCGGCGTCTGCGGGCAGTCGATGATGTTGCTCATCATTCGCGGCCCCTCGTCGAGCTCGACCACGGCGATGGCGTAGGGCGGCGTGAAGCCCGGCGCGGCGGGACGATGGTTGATCACGTAGCTGTAGAGAAAGCCCTTGCCGCTCGCCTTGAAGATGCTGACCTTGCGCGAGGCGCAGGAGGGGCAGAACGGGCGCGGCGGAAAGTAGACATGCGCGCAGGCGTCGCAACGCTGCAGGCGCAATTCGCCCGCTTTCGTGCCATCCCAGAAATGCTGGGTCTCCGGCGTCGGTTTCGGTCGCGCGCGCTGCGGTTCGGCCATATTGGCGGCTCCTCCCAAAAGACAGGCTTCGCGCCCGCCTGTTTCGATCTTGATGCGACAATCGACTATAGTGCGTCAACGGTCCAGCAATGCGCATGCATGCCATCATGCGCACAATGCTTGTGTCGAACTGAGCCAGCGCTATAGATTGCGCGCGCCAATATTCCGTGAGACAGACATGCCCAATTTTCCGACACTGGCGAAGCTCGCCGAAGACCTCGAAAGCGGCCGCACGACCTCGCGCAAGCTGGTCGAGGCGTGCATTGCCAGGATCGCCGATCCCGCCGGCGAGGGCCAGCGCGCCTTCATCCATGTCGACAAGGACGCCGTGCTGGCCGCGGCCGATGCAATGGACGGCTTGCGCAAGGTCAACGCGGCGCCCTCGCGCTTTGCCGGCATCCCGATCTCGATCAAGGACCTCTTCGACATCAAGGGCCAGGTGACGCGCGCCGGCTCGCGCGCGCTGGACGATTCGCCGCCGGCCGAGCAGGATGCCGCAACGGTGGCGCGGCTGCGCAGGGCGGGGTTCGTCGTGATCGGCCGAACCAACATGACCGAGTTCGCCTATTCCGGCATCGGCATCAATCCGCATTACGGTACGCCGAAGGGCGCCTGGAACCGCGCCGAAGGCCACGTGCCCGGCGGCTCGTCCTCGGGCGCGGCGGTGTCCGTGCTCGACGGCATGGCGCACGGCGCGCTCGGCACCGACACCGGCGGCTCCTGCCGGATTCCGGCCGCCTTCAACGGCATCGTCGGCTACAAGCCGACGCAGCGCCGCGTGCCGCTCGACGGCTCCGTGCCGCTGTCGTTCTCGCTCGACAGCATCGGCCCGCTGGCACGATCGGTCAGCTGCTGTGCCATACTCGACGCCGTGCTGGCGAACGAGCCGATCGTCCCGCTGAAGCCGCGCCCTGTAAAGGGCATGCGGCTCGCGGTACCCACCACCATCGCGCTCGACGACCTGGATACAGAAGTGGCCCAAACCTTCGAGCGCGCGCTGAAGTCGCTGGCCGATCACGGCGCCATCATCGAGCGCATCGAGATGGCCGAATTCCACGACATCGGCCCGATGAACGCCAAGGGCGGGTTTGCGGCCTCTGAAAGCTATGCCTGGCATCGCTATCTCATCACGTCCAAGGGCGACGTCTATGATCCCCGCGTGTCCGTGCGCATCATGCGGGGCGAGGCACAGAGCGCGGCCGACTATATCGATCTCCTCAACGAGCGCCGCTCGCTGATCGCCCGCGTCAATTCGCGCATTGCACCCTATGATGCGCTGGCGCTGCCGACCACGGCCAACACGCCGCCGAAGATCGCCGACCTCGCCGACGACAAGGCGTTCACCACTCAGAACCTGCGCGCGCTGCGCAACTGCACCCTGATCAACATGATCGACGGCTGTGCCATCTCACTGCCCTGTCATCGCGAGGGCGACATTCCCGTCGGCCTGATGCTGGCGGGCGCGGGCGGCTCGGACCGCCGTATCTTTGAACTTGCTGCCGGCATGGAGGCCGTCATTCGTGTTTGACCTCACTTTCACCGTCGATGCCCAGGACACCACCACGCCGCTGACGCTGGCGATCGACCAGATGGTCATCGCCGGCTGGACCGGCCGCGATCCCGTCGCGCGCGACAAGCACATCGCGGAGCTGCAGGAGATGGGCATCGCCCCGCCGGCCTCGACACCGATCTACTACCGGGCTTCGGTACGGCGGCTGACCCAGGAAGACCGCATCGAATGCACCGGTGGCGACTCCAGTGGTGAGGTCGAGTTCGTGCTGATCGGCTGGCAGGGCCGCATCTTCGTCGGCTGCGGCTCCGACCACACCGACCGCAAGGTCGAGGCCTACAACGTGACTGTCTCAAAACAGATGTGCGACAAGCCGATCGCCTCGACGTTGTGGGAGCTGGAGGACGTCATCGGCCACTGGGACAAGATGATCCTGCGCTCCTTCGCCACGATCAAGGGCGAGCGCGTGCTCTACCAGGAGGGCACGTTGGATGCGATGCTGCCGGTCACCGAGCTCATCGCGCGCGGCTTTTCGGGTGGGAAGTTCCCCGACGGCTGCGCCATGTTCGGCGGTACCTTCGCCGCCAAGGGCGGCATCCGCCCGGCAGAGCGGTTCGATTTCGAGCTGGAAGACCCCGTGCTGAAGCGCACGATCAGGCACGGCTACGACGTGGTGACGTTGCCGGTGCGGGGCTGATCTCTCTCCTCACCGTCATTGCGAGCGAAGCGAATCAATCCAGAGTCTCTCCGCGGAACCTGGATTGCTTCGTCCAAGGGCTCCTCGCAATGACGGGGAGAGAGTCATCGGAAATCGGGTGGCGAGCTGAACGTCCGGCTGCAAAGGTGATTGCCATGACAATGACCGTTCGAAAATCAGCCCAAACCTCCGTTGCCGACCTCGCCGCCCATGTCGACGCCCTCGACTGGCCGCAGATCACCGCCGAGCTCGACTCCCAGGGCTGCGCCGTCCTGAAGGACCTGCTCACGCCCGACCAATGCCGCGGCATCGCCGCGCTCTACCCGGACGACACGCGCTTCCGCAGCCGCATCGTCATGGGCCGCCACGGCTTTGGCCGCGGCGAGTACAAGTACTTCTCCTATCCGTTGCCCGATCTGATCGCGCAACTCCGCCCGGCGCTCTACGCGCAGCTGCAAGGCGTCGCCAATCGCTGGAACGAGGCGATGGGAATCGACATCCGCTATCCCGGAGATCACGCCGCCTTCCTGAAGCGCTGCCACGAGGCGGGCCAGGCGCGCCCGACACCGCTGCTGCTGCAATATGAGGCCGGCGACTACAATTGCCTGCATCAGGACCTCTATGGCGAACATGTGTTCCCGCTCCAGGTCGCGATCCTGCTTTCTGAGCCCAGCCGAGATTTCACAGGCGGCGAGTTCGTGCTGACCGAGCAGCGCCCGCGCATGCAGTCCCGTGCCGAGGTCGTGCCGCTCGCGCAGGGCGATGCGGTTGCCTTCGCCGTGCACCACCGCCCGGTGCAGGGGACACGCGGCATCTACCGCGTTAATCTGCGCCATGGCGTCAGCCGGATCAGGTCCGGCCAGCGCCATACGCTGGGCGTGATCTTTCATGATGCCAAATGAGCGCTGCGATTGACGGGTGATCTGTTCGACAGTGTTGCCGAGGCGCAGCCGTCGCGTGAGGAGATCGCGGACGGCGCCGTGCTGCTGCGCGGTTTCGTCAAGCCGATCGAGGGCGAGCTGATCGAAGCGGTGCGCGCCATCGTGGCGCAGTCTCCGTTCCGGCGGATGACCACGCCCGGCGGCCATCAGATGTCGGTGGCGATGACCAATTGCGGCGAGCGCGGCTGGATCACCGATCACACCGGCTATCGTTACGACCCGGTCGATCCGCGCACTGGCGCGCCATGGCCGGCGATGCCGCCCGTGTTCCGCGATCTGGCACGCCGCGCTGCGGAGCAGGGCGGTTTCGCGGGCTTTGCGCCCGATGCCTGCCTCGTCAACCGCTACGAGCCCGGGACGCGGCTGTCGCTGCATCAGGACAAGGACGAGCTGGACTATGCGGCGCCGATCGTCTCGGTTTCGCTTGGCCTGCCCGCGACCTTCCTGTTCGGTGGCCTGACGCGCAGCGACAGGCCGCGCCGCTTCCGGCTCGTCCATGGCGATGTCGTGGTCTGGGGCGGGCCGAGCAGGCTCGCCTATCACGGCGTGGCGCCGCTCGCCGATGGCGAGCACGCGCTGCTCGGACGGCGGCGGATCAATCTGACGTTTCGCAGGACGCGGTGACCTTCCTTTTCCCACAAGGGGAGAAGGAAGAAGTCCCGGAATGACGGAGCTTCGTCTACGGCTTCGGCGGGTGGATGAACGCCCAGGGGCTCACTTCCGAATCCCTGGTCACCTCGACCGAGACCAGATACGGCCCACCATGGGCCAGTGCCTTCTCCAGCACGGCCCTGAACTGATCCGGCGCGGTGACGCGCGCGGCCGCGACGCCAAAGGACTCCGCGAGCTTGACGAAATCCGGATTGACGAGGTCCGATGCCACCACGCGACCGTCGAAACGTTCGCGCTGGTCGCGGCGGACGTTGCCATAAGCGTTGTTGTTGAACACCAGCGTGACCACGCCGATGTTGAACTGCACGGCGGTCGAAAGTTCCTGCACGCCGAACATGAAGCCGCCGTCGCCAGTGATGGCGACCACCGGCTTGTCGGGATTGGCGACTTTCGCGCCGAGCGCGGTCGGAAAGCCCGAGCCGAGCGTGCCCTGGTAGCCCGACGTGATGAAGGTACGCGTCTGGTAGACCGGGAAGCCGTACCAGGAGGCGAAGCCGACTTGCGACAATTCATCCGTGACGATCGCATTCGCCGGCAGCACTTCGCGCAGGATGTTGAGGTATGCCATCTGCGGCTGGATGCGCTGGATCTCGGTCTGCGCGGTCGCGGTCGCCTGGCGGATCGCCTCCCGCCGGCCACGGGTGCGCGCATAGCCGGCTTTCCTCACGGCCGCGACGAGATCGGCCGTACCGGCCTTGGCGTCGGCGACGATGGCGACATCGGAGATGATCCGGCGCATCTCGGCCGGGTCGATATCGATCCGAATGGATTTCAGTCCACTCGGTTGATAAGGCCAGCGAAAGCCCGAGGCCGGCAGCTCCGCGCGCGTGCCGACTGCAATCATCAGATCGGTCGTGGGCCACAGCCTGTAGGCCGCCGCCATGGTGAGGCCGAGTTCATGCGCGTTCGAGACGATGCCGCGGCCGCTGCGGAACGCGACCACGGGCGCATCGATCATCTCGGCGAGCTCGAGGATCTCCTCGCCCGCATGGATCGCGCCGCTGCCGACGAAGATCATCGGCGCTTTGCTGGACTTGATCAGTGCAGCCGCCTTCTTGATCAGGTCAGGATCGGGGAGCGGCGCGGGCAGCGGCTCCAGCACTTGGGCTGCCGCCGTATCCGCGCGTTGGGTGAAGACGTCCCATGGCATCTCGACCGAGGCGGGGCCGCGCCGTCCCGACATCATCTCCTGGAACGCACGTGCCACGATCGTCGGCGCATTGCCGGGATATTCGATCCGATCCGCCCATTTCACGTAGGTGCGCAAGGTCGCGAGCTGATCCGGCATCTCGTGCAGATGGCCGCGGCCCTTGCCGAGAAACTGCGTCGGCACCTGGCCCGTGACGCACAACACCGGCTCGTTGCAGCCGAACGCGGTCAGCAGCGCGGCGCTGGCATTGAGCACGCCGGGCCCGGGCACCACGCTGAACACGCCGGGCCTGCCGCTGGAGCGCGCATAGCCGAACGCCATGTAGCCGCAGGCCTGCTCGTGCCGCGCGCCGATCACCTTGAGCTGCGCCTGATGGAAGGCATCGAACAGTCCGTAGACCTGCGCGCCGGGCAGGCCGAATACGGTGTCGACGCCATGGGCGACCAGACCGCTTACGATCGCTTCGCCGCCGGTGAGGGTGGTCATTTGGCTATTCCACTTCGCTTGTTGTTCAGGCTTCGTCGACGACACCGTTGCGCAGGCGTCCGATGCCCTCGGCCTCGACCTCGACGAGGTCACCGGGCTTCAGGTACCGCGGCGGATCGAACCGCGCACCCGCGCCGGTCGGCGTGCCCGTGACGATGATATCGCCGGGGACGAGGGTTGCGAAGGTCGAGATATAGTTCACGAGATAGCGGAACGGAAACATCAGCCGGCTGGTGCGATCGTCCTGCCTGAGCTCGCCGTTGACATGCGTCGTCAGATGAATGTCCGCAATCTGCGATTCCGAAGTGTAGGGCACGAGCCACGGGCCGAGGCTGCCGCTGGAATCGAAGTTCTTGCCCTGGGTGACGTTGAATTTTGCGTGGCGCAGCCAGTCGCGCACCGAGCCTTCGTTGCACAGCGTGAGCGCGGCGATGTGGTCGAGCGCGCTGCTTTCGGAAATGTGCCGGCCTTGCTTGCCGATCACCAGCACGATCTCGCCTTCATAGTCGAGCTGCGCGGACGCGCGCGGCCGCACCAGCGGCGTGTCGTGCCCAACGAAGGAGCGGGGCGAGCGCATGAACATGCTCGGATATTTCGGCGCGTCCTGGCCGTCCTTGTACTCGGCGTTGCGGTCGGGATAGTTGACGCCGATGCAGATGATTTTCTCCGGCGCGGGCACCGGCGGCAGCCAGGTGATTTCGCTGAACGCGTGATCGGGTGCGCGGCCGGCAGCCTCTTCGGCAAGGCCCACGAGCTTTCCCGCCGCGATCACCTCGCGCAGCGTCGGATACTCCTTGCCGTAGCGTGCGGAGAGATCGACGATGCCGCCGTCAAGGACGGCGCCGTAGCGGGTGTCACCTTTGACGGAATAGGTGGCGAGGCGGGGGAGCGTCATCAATCCGCCACCAGCACGTCGGCCACGAATTTCGGCTCGCGCACCGTCTGTCCCGTGAAGGGCGAGCCCTGCTCGAACCAGGAGCGCGGCGCGGGCGCGCCCCACAGCGTCTGGCGGCGCGGATCGCGCAGCGACCAGCGCAGCGGCTCGTGGTCGTGATCCCCGGTGAAATAGTCGCTGGTGTAGAGCTCGAGGCGGTGCCCATCGGGATCGCGCACATAGAGAAAGAACGCGTTCGAGATGCCGTGCCGTCCCGGTCCGCGCTCGATGTTCTTCACGAAACCTTGCGAAGCCATGACATCGCAGAGATGGATGATGTTCATCGCCGTCGGCGTCCAGTAGGCGAAATGGTGCAGGCGCGGACCCTTGCCATTGGTGATGGCGAAGTCGTGGACGTTGCCCTTGCGATGCATCCAGGCCGCGGCGATGCGCCCGTTCGGGCCGTCCTCCTCGGCGTACTCGGTGAGGCGGAAGCCGAGCCGGGCGTAAAATTCCATGGTGTCCTGAACCTCGGCGGCGAAGACGTTGAAATGATCGAGCCGCTGCGGATGGCAGCCCCTGTAGAGATCGTACCGACGAAGCAGATGAGGCCGCCGGTCCATCGACGCGTAGAGCTCGATCTGGAAGCCGAAGGGATCGGTGAATTGCAATGTGCGGGCCTGAAACGGCTGGTCGACGAAGGCGTAGGCAAGACCGCTCTCGGACAGGAACTTTGCGGCCTTGTCGAGATCCCCGTCGTTGCCGACCTTGAAGCCGAGCCGTGCGCAGGCCGGCGTGGCCGCCTTACGCAGGACGAGCGAGTGATGCTGATGCTCCTCGGCCGCGCGCAGGTAAACGACGTTGTCGTCGGCGTCCTCGACATGCAGGCCGACGATGGTCTCGTAGAACTCGCGGCTCAGCTTCAGATCGGTGACGTCGAGCACGACGTGGCTGGAGCGGATGATGTTGAACGCCGGCTCGAAGACGTGTTGCGGTACGGGCATGTGCGTTTCCCCTCGTTAGGCCCCGTCAATCCGGGGCGGTCCGTCAGGACCGAACCCGGAATCCCGAGGTTCCGGGTTCGCTTCGCACCCCGGAACGACTGCTTTCCTTAAATCCCAAGTTTCTGAATCTTGTGCGTGCCCCGCGCCAGCGAGACGTGCTTGGTTTCCATGTAGAAGTCGAACGAGTAATCCCCGCCGTCGCGGCCGATGCCGCTCGCCTTCATGCCGCCGAACGGCGTCGGCAGATGACGGACGTTCTCCGAGTTCAGCCAGATCATGCCGGCCTCCAGCGCATCCGCAACGCGCAGAGCCCGGCCCATGTCGTTGGTCCAGACATAGCCGGTGAGGCCATAGCGGATATCGTTGGCGATCTCGATCGCGTCTGCTTCGTCCTTGAAGGACAGCACGGTGAGGAACGGGCCGAATACCTCCTCCTGCGCCACCCGCATCTTGCCTTGCGCGCCGGTCACCAGCGTCGGCTCGACGTAATGTCCGCCGCCGGGGCCCTCGTGGGCCTTGCCGCCCACCGCGATCGTCGCGCCATCCTGGCGCGCGACGTCGAAATAGGAGCAGACTTTTGCGAGGTGCCGCTCGTGGATCAGCGGTCCGATCTCGGTTGAGGGATCGAGGGGATGGCCCACCTTCAGCGCCTTCACCCGCGCGGTCAGCTTCTCCACGAATTGTTCCGCGATGCTCTGCTGGATCAGCAGGCGGCTCGAGGAGGTGCAGCGCTCGCCATTGAGCGAGTAGATCATGAACACCACGGCGTCGAGCGCGCGGTCGAGATCGGCATCGTCGAACACGATGACGGGGTTCTTGCCGCCGAGCTCGAAATGCACGCGCTTCAGGGTCGGCGCGCCCTGCATCATGATGGCCGAGCCCGTCGCGCTCTCGCCGACGAAGCCGATCGCCTTGATGGCGGGATGTTCGGTGAGCGCCTTGCCGGCCTCTTCGCCAAAGCCGTGCACGGTGTTGAGCACGCCATCGGGCAGGCCGGCTTCCTTCACGAGCTTCGCCAGAATGGACGCCGTGACCGGCGACCATTCCGCCGGCTTGTGCACGACGGTGCAGCCCGCAGCGAGAGCAGGGGCGATCTTCCAGGTCGAGAGCATGAACGGGGTATTCCAGGGCGTGATCACGCCGACAGGTCCGATCGGCACACGCGTCGAGATGTTCCAGTGCTCCTCGCTCGGCGTGTTGAGGCCGTCGCGCGCCTCCGCGCATTTGTCGGCGAAGAAGCGGAAATTCTCGGCGGCGCGGATCGCGGCCTTGGCCATGAAGCGATAGGCCTGGCCGGTGTCGATGCATTCGAGCACCGCGATGTCCTCAGCGTTGTCCTCGATGGCATCGGCCACGCGATGGAGCAGCTTGCGACGCATCGCCGGCCCGATGTCGCGCCAGGACTTGAACGCAAGCGCAGCCGCGGTTGCCGCAGCGTCGATGTCCTCGGCATGGCCGCGGGCGACGCTTGCGAGTACGGCGCCATCGACCGGCGATTTCGTCTCGAACGTTTCGCCCGAGATCGAGGCGACGAACTTGCCGTCGATCATGTGGCCGATGCCGTCCGCGCGCAGTGTCTTCAAGAGCGGCGCGACGCGGTCGCGATTGGCCTGGAACAGATCGGCTTTCGGCGTGGGCTTATCCATGGGCGGCCTCCGCTTTCAGGGCGTCGTGGATGTTGTTGCGCTTCCAGCTCACGTCCTTGTCGTTGATCTGCATGTCGAACGACAGGGCGAACTGGCTGGCGGCGAAGACGGGATCGAGATGTCTTGAGAGCGCCTGGAAGACTTGCTCGCCGGCCTTCTGACGTGTCTCGAGATCGCGGCCCTCGCCGATGCGCAGCACCATATCGAGAAAGCCGTAGTCCTGCCTTGCGTCAGCGATCGCATAATGCTCGCAGCGGATGGCGCGAACGCGGATGCCGCCGAGCGGGAAGATGCCGGTCTCGCTGGCTGCCTTGCGCACGATCTCGCAGACGGCGCTGATGTCGAGGCGGCCATCGAGATTGGCGGAATATTCGATCGTGAAATGCGGCATCGCGGTTTCACTCCCTGTCTTGTTCGCCTAAGCGAAGTAGCAGCTCACGGAGCCGTAGGCGCCATAATCGGCCTGAATTGTGTCGCCCTTGCGGGTCTCGATCGGGCGGATGAAGGAGCCGGCGAGCACGACCTGGCCCGGCTCCAGCGCAAGGCCGAGCGGCGCGATCTTGTTGGCGAGCCAGGCCACGGCCGTGGCGGGATGATTGAGCACGCCGGCGGCAAGACCGGTCTCCTCGAGCTGGCCGTTCTTGAAGCACAGCGCGCCGATCCAGCGCAGGTCTGCGTCCAGCGGACGGATCGGCCGTCCGCCGAGCACGATGCCGGCATTCGCCGCATTGTCGGCGATGGTGTCGAAGATTTTTCGCGTCGCTTTCGTCGTGGAATCGACGCGCTCGATGCGCGTGTCCAGGATCTCCAGCGCCGGCACGACGAACTCGGTGGCGTTGAGCGCATCGAACATCGTGCAATCGGGCCCGGAGAGTCGTTGGCTCATGACGAAGGCGAGCTCGGCCTCGACGCGCGTTGCGATGAAGCGCTCGGTTGGAACGATCCCGCCATCGGCGAAGAACATGTCGTCGAGCAGCACTCCGGAATCCGGCTCGTCGATGCCAAGCGCGCTCTGCATCGCCTTCGAGGTCAGGCCGATCTTGTGGCCTTTCACCACGCGTCCCTCGGCGACCTTGACGTCAACCCAGGCCTTCTGAATCGCGTAGGCGTCCGCGATGGTGATATCAGGAAAATCCTGCGACAGCTGCCGGATTTGCGTGCGGGTCTTCTCCGCTTGGTGCAGACGCCTCGCGCAAGCTTGGATATCGTCGTGGGAAAGCGCCATCTGTGATCTTGCAAATCGTGGTGCCGGGAAATGCTTAACATGTTAAGTGAATGCGTCAAACATAAATTCGGCTTGCTGCACTGCAAACGGTTTGCGGCTTGAAAGGGCGCCATGACGAAGAAACCGGCCGATCCCGCCAACGGAAGCGCGCCCGCTGCACGGCAGGTGCCGATGCGCGACTTCTCGCGCTCGCTGCCGATGTCTCTGCTGCGGGCACGCGAAGCGGTGATGCGGCAGTTTCGTCCCTCGCTGCGCGAGCACGGCTTGACCGAGCAGCAATGGCGCATCCTGCGCGCGCTCGCCTCCATCGAGGCGGCCGAGGTCACGGAACTCGCGCGCACCGCCTTTCTGCTCGGGCCGAGCCTGTCGCGCATCCTGCGCGATCTCGAGGCCCGCAACCTGATCGAGCGAAAGACCGCGAAAGCGGATCAGCGCCGCAGCATGGTCTCGATCTCGAGGGAGGGGCTGAAGCTGATGGCCTCGGTCGCGCCGACGTCGGAGGCGATCTACGCGGAGATCACGCGACGCTTTGGCGCACGCAAGCTTGCCGAATTGCAGGAGATGCTCGGCGAGCTCGAACGGAGTCTTGCGGGGCTCGGAGGCGCCGACGATACACTCGCGGACGGGTGAACCCAGATATGCGTCCGTGCGCGGCGTGAGCCATGGACATTCACGCTCTTTTTCGCTCAAAGTGCGCCCCAACCCGATCCGCGGCGAGTGAGAGCAACAGGGAAGGAAGGCAACGTGGCGAATAAAGTCAAAGAGATCTGGAAGTCGGGCAAGGCCGTCGTCAACGCGTGGCTTGCGATTCCTTCCGGCTTCTCGGCCGAGATGGTCGCGCAATGCGGCTTCGACAGCGTCACCGTCGACATGCAGCATGGCGTACAGGACTATCTGTCGATGGTGCAGTGCTTCCAGGCCATGGACAAGCATCCGGTGACCCCGATGGTCCGCGTGCCCTGGAACGAGCCGGGCATCATCGGCAAGGTGCTCGACGGCGGCGCCTATGGCGTGATCTGCCCGATGGTCAACACGCCGCAGGAAGCCCGGAACCTCGTCTCCTATTCCAAGTATCCGCCGAAGGGCGTGCGCTCCAATGGCCCGATCCGCGCCGGCATGTACGGCACCGCCGGCTCCTACCAGAAGACGGCCAACGACGAGATCGTGCTGCTGCCGATGATGGAGACCAGGACCGCGGTCGAGAATATGGAAGCGATCCTCGACGTCGAGGGCATCGATGGTGTCTATATCGGCCCGTCCGATCTCGGCTTCTCCTACGGCCTGGAGCCCAAGCTCGATCGCAGCGAGCCGGAGATCCTCGCGATCTACGAGAAGATCATCAAGGAGTGCGGCAAGCGCGGTCTGAACCCGGGCATCCACTGCAGCGGCGCCGAAGGCGCGGCGCGCGCCATCAACATGGGCTTCAAGCTGGTGACGCTGTCCAACGAGGTCGGCCTGATGACGACCTACGCCAAGATGCAGGTCAACGCGACCCGCAAGGATTCAGGCGGCAAGGCCTGATCTCTGGCGAATGGCGAATGGGGAGTAGCGAATTGCGCTGCTCCCCTTTCCACTCGCCACTCGCCACTCGCCATTCGCTATTCGCCTCCAAAGGAGACTCCCATGACCATCAGCCCCGTCATCCGCCTGCATCCCGACGATGGCGTGGTCATCGCGCGCGCGAGCCTGCCGCCCGGAACAAGCGTGGCTGACGGCGTGACCACGGTCGATCGCATTCCCTCCGGCCACAAGGTCGCGATCAAGCCGATCGCCGACGGCGAGCCGATCAAGCGCTACGGCCAGATCATCGGCTTTGCCACCCAAGCCATCGCGCCGGGCCAGCACGTGCATACGCACAACTGCGGCATGGGTGACTTCGCCAAGGACTACGCCTATTGCGCCGACGTCAAGCCGACACCGAACTTCGACCTGCCGGCGACCTTCGAGGGCATCCGCCGCCCGGACGGCCGCATCGCCACGCGCAACTATATCGGCATCCTCACCTCGGTGAATTGCAGCGCGCATGTCGCGAGCCTCGTCGCGGACGTCTTCAAGAAGAATCCCTTCACCGACGACAACCCGCTGGCCGATTTCCCCAACGTCGACGGCGTGGTCGCGCTGACCCACAAGACCGGCTGCGGCATGACGCAGAACGAGCCGCTGGCGCTGCTCCGCCGCACGCTCGGCGGCTATGCGCGGCACGTCAATTTCTCGCACGTGATCGTGCTCGGCCTCGGATGCGAGGTGAACCAAATCGGCGGCCTGATGGAAGAGCAGAAGCTCGCCGGCCGCCTCCGCGCGATGGACATCCAGGAGGTTGGCGGCACCCGCAAGACGGTGGAAGCCGGCATTGCCTTCGTGCGCGAGGCGCTCGCTGACGCCAACAAGGTCAAGCGCGAAACGGTGCCGGCAAGCGAGCTCACCGTGGCGCTGCAATGCGGCGGCTCGGACGGCTATTCCGGCGTATCCGCCAATCCGGCGCTGGGCGCCGCGAGCGATCTCGTCGTGCGCCATGGCGGCACCGTGATCCTGTCGGAGACCCCGGAGACCTACGGCGCCGAGCACCTGCTGACGCGCCGCGCCGTCAGCCGCGAGGTGGGCGAGAAGCTGGTCGATCTCATGCGCTGGTGGGACGAATACACGACGCGCGAGGGCGCCGAGATGAACGCCAATCCCAGCCCCGGCAACAAGGCCGGCGGTCTCACCACGATCCTGGAAAAGTCGCTCGGCGCGATGGCCAAGGCCGGGACCACCAACCTCGTGGAAGTGCTGCGCTACGCTGAGCCCGTTACCAAGAAGGGTTTCGTCTTCATGGACACGCCCGGCTACGATCCGGTGGCTGCGACCGGACAGGTCGCCGGCGGCGCCAACCTGGTCTGCTTCACCACGGGTCGCGGCAGCGTGTTCGGCTGCAAGCCGGCGCCCTCGATCAAGCTCGCCACCAACACGCCCATGTACAAGCGCATGGAAGAGGACATGGACGTCAATTGCGGCACCATCCTCGAAGGCGAGGAGAGCGTCGCGCAGTGCGGCCAGCGCATCTTCGATCTCATCCTCAAGACCGCTTCGGGACAGCCGACCAAGAGCGAGAGCTTCGATTTCGGCGGCGCCGAGTTCGCACCCTGGGTGCTCGGCGCGACAATGTAGTCGCATTGGGCGAGCGCCGTCGCGCGAGCGCAATCAAAAGCAGCCGGCAATTGTCGCTCGCGACCATTTGCGGCGCCTGCATGCGATTCGACGATATGCAACAATGGTTCGCTACGTAGTGATACGGAGGCGGCGTCGGCTCGCAAAAGTTCCCCGACTTACACCTGGTTAACACTGTTGCCGTAGATAGGGGGGTGATGGGTTCCACATCGTTGTGGGGCCGGCCTTTATTTGAGGATCGAACCGATGCAGGCGATACGTCCCACTGGGGTGGAAAATCTCCTCGGTGAGGAGGAGCTGATCGTATCGAAGACCGATCTCAAGGGCCGCATCACCTACGCCAATGATGTCTTCATCCGGATGGCGAAGTACTCGTGGAAGGAGCTGATGGGCGGTCCCCACAGCCTGATCCGCCATCCCGACATGCCGCGCGCCGTGTTCAAGCTGCTGTGGGACACGCTCCAGTCAAAGCAGGAGATCTTCGCCTACGTCGTCAATCTGGCGAAGGACGGCAGCCATTACTGGGTGTTCGCCCACGTCACGCCGACATTCGACGAGCGTGGCAATATTGTCGGCTATCACTCCAACCGCCGCAAGCCCGACCCTGCGCAGATCGAGCGCATCAAGCCGATCTACAAGACGCTGTGCGCGGAAGAGGCGCGGCATGCCAACGCCAAGGAAGGCATGCATGCGAGCTTCGAGGCGATGGTCGGGCTGCTCAAGCAACAGGGTGTCGGTTACGATGAATTTGTGCTCTCTCTCTAAGGCGCAGGGAGCGACCGCGCTCGCGTGTGTTGTTGCCGTCGTTGCGTTCGTTCTCTCGCTTCTCGGCGTGACCGGAACCAGCAGTGCGGTCCTGCTCGGCGCGACGGTCGCGTTGCTCGGCTACGCCATCTCGTGCCAGCATCGCACGGCGATGGCTGTCGATGAGGTGGCTGATGTGTGCAGCAAGGCGGCGCATGGCGATCTCGAAGCGCGCATCATGAGTGAGCGGCAGGCCGGGCGGATCGGAGCGATCCAGAAATCCGTCAACGACATGCTCGACATCACCGACGCCTTCGTCCGCGAGGCCTCGGCGTCGATGGACTATGCCAGCCGCGGCAAGTATTTCCGCAAGATCCTCGCGCGGGGTCTGCCCGGCTCGTTCCGCCGCTCGGCGGTCGTCATCAATGCCGGCACCGACTGCCTCGGCCGCCGCGTTGTGGAGATCGCCGGCCTCGCGCGGGAGTTCGGCACGCATCTCGACGCGGTTGCAGGCGGCCTCATGGGGGCCGCGACCGATCTCGAATCCGATGCCGGCCAGATGGCGGCGGCGGCGGAGAGGACCAGCCGGCAGACCTCCGGTGTGCTCACTGCGTCCGACCAGGCTTCGCGCAACGTCGCCACCGTCGCCGGCGCCGCGGAGCAGCTCGCCTCGTCGATCGCCGAGATCAACCGCCAGGTCGCCGGCTCGACCGCGAGCACCGGGCGGGCGGTCAACGAGGCCAATCGTGCCGGCAGCGAGATCCGCACGCTGGCGGGCGCCGCGATGCAGATCGGCGACGTCGTCAAGCTGATCAGCGAGATCGCCGAGCAGACCAACCTCCTGGCGCTCAACGCCACGATCGAGGCGGCCCGTGCGGGGGAGGCCGGCCGCGGCTTCGCGGTGGTGGCCTCCGAGGTCAAGAGCCTCGCCAACCAGACCGCCAAGGCGACGGAGGAGATCAGCGCCAAGGTCGGCGAGATGCAGCAATCGACGACCAATTCGGTTGCGGCCGTCGAGGCGATCGCGCAGACCATCGCCGAGATCAACGGCATCACGGCCTCGATTGCCGCCTCGATCGAGCAGCAGGGGGCCGCGACGCGCGAGATCGCCCGCAACGTTCACGAAGCCTCGACCGGCACCTCGCAGGTCTCCTCCAACGTCACCGGCATCAGCGAAGCCGCCGCCGATACGGGCCGCGTCGCCGGCCGCGTCAACAGCGCCTCCGAACGCGTCCATGGCGAGGTCGAGACGCTCCGCCGCGAGGTGACGCAGTTCTTGCAGCGACTGACGTCCGCGGCGTAGCGCGCTCTTTCTTTCCCTCTCCCCTTGCGGGAGAGGATGGCTCGCCGCGAAGTGGCGAGACGGGTGAGGGGTCTCTCACCTCACGAACAGCTCTGCAAGCGGAGACATACCCCTCATCCGGCGCTTCGCCACCTTCTTCCGCAAGGGGAGAAGGAAGAAAGGCGTCTGCACTCAGGCGCCCGCACCTTAGCTAGGCACCCTCTGCCCGTTGTTAGTGCTTGATCGCTCCCCCCTCAGGTGTTCTGCTCAAAAAAGCTGCTGGAGCACCGCACCCCGTGTCGATCTACGTCGCATTACACCACGTCACGCACTACAAATACGACCGCCCGATCGACCTTGGCCCGCAGACCATCCGCCTGCGGCCGGCGCCGCATACGCGCACGCCGGTCCTGAGCTATTCGCTCAAGGTCACGCCCTCCAATCATTTCGTGAACTGGCAGCAGGACCCGCAAGGCAACTGGCTGGCGCGTTACGTCTTTCCGGAGAAGACCACCGAGCTGAAATTCGAGGTCGACTTCACGGCGCAGATGACCGTGGTCAATCCGTTCGACTTCTTCGTCGAGCCCTACGCGGACAGCTTTCCGTTCGAATACCCGAAGGATCTGAAGACCGAGCTTGCGCCTTATCTCGAGACCATCAAGCCCGATCGCCTGTTCGCCAAATTCCTCGACACGATCCCGCACGAGGCCCCGAACACCGTCAACTTCCTGGTCGAGCTCAATCGCGAGCTCCAGAAGAAGGTCCGCTACATCATCCGGATGGAGCCGGGCGTGCAGACGCCGGAGGAGACGCTCGCCTCCGGCGCAGGATCCTGCCGCGACTCCGCCTGGCTGCTGATCCAGACCTTGCGCCATCTCGGTCTCGCCGCCCGCTTCGTCTCCGGCTATCTCATCCAGATTCGTCCCGACATCGATCCGATCGAGGGACCGCCCGAAGTCGAGAACGACTTTACCGATCTGCACGCCTGGGCCGAAGTCTTTCTGCCGGGTGCGGGCTGGATCGGGTTCGACGCGACCTCCGGGATGCTCGCCGGCGAAGGGCACATTCCCGTCGCCGCCACGCCGCACTATCGCTCGGCGGCGCCGATCTCGGGCGGTGCCGGCTTTGCCGAGGTCGAATTCGCTTTCGATATGAGCGTGCGGCGCATCCGCGAGGCGCCGCGCATCACAAAGCCGTTCTCCGACGAATCCTGGGCGCGCCTCAACGACCTCGGCGAGCAGGTCGACGGCGATCTCGCCGCGCAGGATGTTCGGCTCACCATGGGCGGCGAGCCCACCTTCGTCTCGGTCGACGATCTCGAAGCGGGAGAATGGAACACCGACGCCGTCGGCCCGACCAAGCGCGCGCTCGGCGACGATCTGATCCGCCGCTTGCGCACGCGCTTCGCGCCGGGAGGGCTGCTGCATTACGGCCAGGGCAAATGGTATCCGGGCGAGAGCCTGCCGCGCTGGGCCTTCGGCCTGTACTGGCGCAAGGACGGCGTGCCGATCTGGAAGAACGCCGACCTCATTGCCAGGATCGAAAATTCGCGCCGTGCCGAGGTGAAGGACGCCGAGGCCTTCATGAAAGGCACGGCGGCGCGGCTCGGCCTCGATGCCGGCTACATCATGCCGGCTTATGAGGACACCGCGTACTGGCTGCAGAAGGAGGCCGAGCTTCCCGTCAACGTCGATCCCTCAGATTCCAAATTAACGGATCCGGAAGCCCGCGCGCGGATGGCGCGGGTGTTCTACGAGGGTCTCAACACACCGCGCGGCTTCGTGCTGCCGGTGCAACGCTGGAACGCGCCGCCGCGCTGGCGCAGCGAGCGCTGGCAACTCCGGCGCAATCATCTGTTCCTGGTGCCGGGCGATTCGCCGCTCGGTTTGCGCCTGCCGATCGGTTCACTCGGTCACGTCCCGCCCAACCAATATCCCTACATCGTCGAGCAGGACCCGATGGAGGCGCGGGACAAGCTGCCGGTGTTCACGCTCGCCGCGCGTCCGGAATCCCCGCCGCGGGCCGCGCCCGAGCAACTCAACACTTCCGTCCCCGTTCGCACCGCGATGTCGGTCGAAGTCCGCGACGGCGTGCTCTGTGCGTTCATGCCGCCGGTCGAACGCATCGAGGACTATCTCGAACTGGTCGCCGCGCTCGAAGCCACCGCGGAGGAAATGCAGCTGCAGGTCCATGTCGAGGGCTATCCGCCGCCGTTCGACCCGCGCATCGAGGTCATCAAGGTGACGCCCGATCCTGGTGTCATCGAGATCAACGTCCAGCCGGCGAAGAGCTGGCGCGACGCGGTGGAGATCACCTCCGGCCTCTACGAGGATGCAGCGAAAGTGCGGCTTGGCGCCAACCGCTTCCTGGTCGACGGCCGTCACACCGGCACTGGCGGCGGCAATCACGTCGTGGTCGGCGGTTCGAGCCCACAGGACTCCCCGTTCCTTCGCCGCCCCGATCTCCTGAAGAGCCTCGTGCTGTACTGGCAGCGGCATCCGTCGCTGTCCTATTTCTTCTCCGGCCTCTTCATTGGCCCGACCAGCCAGGCGCCGCGCATCGACGAAGCCCGCCACGACAGCATCTATGAGCTCGAGATCGCGCTCTCCCATGTGCCGCCGCCGGGCACCCAGGCGCCGCTGTGGCTGGTCGACCGCCTGTTCCGGCATCTGCTCGTCGACATCACCGGCAATACCCACCGCGCCGAGATCTGTATCGACAAGCTCTATTCGCCGGAGGCGCCGACCGGGCGGCTCGGCCTCGTCGAATTCCGCGCGCTCGAAATGCCGCCCGATCCGCGCATGTCGCTGGCGCAGCAACTCCTGATCCGCGCGCTGATCGCAAGATTCTGGCGCGAGCCGCAGGCCGGCAAGTTCGTGCGCTGGGGCACCGCGCTGCATGATCGCTTCATGCTGCCGCACTTCATCTGGGACGATTTTCTGGAGGTGCTCACCGAGCTGAAGGAGTTCGGCTACCCGTTCGACCCGGAATGGTATCTGGCCCAGCTCGAATTCCGCTTCCCCGCCTTCGGCCGCGTCCACCATGGCGGCGTGACGCTGGAGCTGCGTCAGGCGCTGGAGCCCTGGCATGTGCTCGGCGAGGAGGGTTCGGCCGGCGGTACCGTGCGCTATGTCGACTCGTCGGTCGAGCGGCTCCAGGTCAAGGCCGAAGGCTTCGTCGAGGGCCGTCACATCGTCTCCTGCAACGGCCGCCGCCTGCCGATGACCCTCACGGGCCGCTCGACCGAAGCGGTGGCCGGCGTCCGCTTCAAGGCCTGGCAGCCGGCCTCCGGCCTGCACCCGACCATCCCCGTTCACGCGCCCCTGACCTTCGATCTGATTGACACCTGGAACGGCCGCTCGCTCGGCGGCTGCGTCTATCACGTCGCCCATCCCGGCGGGCGCAGCTACGACACCAAGCCGGTCAACACCTACGAGGCCGAGGCGCGGCGGCTGGCGCGCTTCCAGGACCACGGCCACACCCCGGGTCCGATGCAGCCGCCGCCTGAGGAACGCACAAATGAGTTTCCGCTGACCCTCGACTTGCGGACCCCGCTCCTGCAATGAGTATGATGCGGGGGCAGGGAGACGCGCATGGGCGAGGGCGCAGCCGAACAGGACGACAAGGCGGGGAAGACGCAAGGCCAGCGTGAAGGCCAGCGCCGCCTCGCGCAATGGGTCCGCGACTATAGAAGGCTGCCCGGTATCCCCGACGAGTTCTTAGGACCGGACGGCGCCCCGCGCGCGGTCTGGAGCCGCTTCTTCGACGCTTTCGGCGCGCTGGCGCCCGATGAGATCGAACGGCGATTCGGCATGGCCGACCGTCATCTGCGCGAGGCCGGCGTCACCTACCGCGCGCCGGGCGACGCCGCCGACCGGCCGTGGTCGATCAGCCATCTGCCGCTCTTGATCGACGAGGCCGACTGGCGGCAGCTCTGCGCCGGCATCACCCAGCGCGCCGAGCTGCTGGAGTGCGTGCTGCGCGACATCTATGGCGAGGGCCGGCTCGTCGCGGAAGGTGCCCTGCCGGCGGCCGCGATCGCCGGCAGCCCCGAATATCTTCGTCCCGTCTGCGGCGTGCCGCCGCCCGGCGGGCGCTATCTCTCGCTCTATGCCGCCGATGTCGGCCGCGGCCCCGACGGCCGCTGGTGGGTGGTCGGCGACCGCACTCAGGCGCCATCGGGCGCGGGCTACGCGCTGGAGAACCGCCTGGTGCTCTCGCGTGCCTTCTCCGACCTCTACAAGTCGATGAACGTGCCGCGCGTCGCGCCGTTCTTCGAGGCGTTCCGCGACTCGCTTCGTGCGCGCGCCGACCGCGACGAGCCCAGGATCGGCGTGCTCACCCCCGGCAGCTTCAGCGAGACCTATTTCGAGCATGCGACTCTGGCGCGGTATCTCGGCTTTCTGCTGGTCGAGGGCGACGACCTCGCGGTCAGCGACAACCGTGTCCACATCCGCACCGTTGCTGGCCTGAAGCGGTTAGATGTGCTGTTGCGCCGGGTCGATTCCAACTCGCTCGATCCGCTCGAGCTCGATGCCTCCTCGCGGCTCGGGGTCCCCGGCCTGATCGACGTGCTGCGCAAGGACGGCGTCGTCGTCGCCAACATGCCGGGCTCGGGCGTCCTGGAGGCGCGCGCGCTGCTCGGCTTCCTGCCGGCGCTCAGCCGCCGCCTGCTCGGCGAAGACCTGAAGATGCCGCATATCGCGACCTGGTGGTGCGGCCAGCGCGCGGCGCGCGACGAGATGCTGGCGCGGCTCGACGAGGTCGCGATCGAAGGCGCCTACCGGCGCGGTGTGCCCGGTATCGACAGCAACGGTCCGGTGCTCGCGAGCGAGCTGGATGCCGCCGACCGCCAGCGCCTGGTCGAAGCCATCACCGCGCGCGGCATGGACTATGTCGGCCAGGAAGTGGTGCGGCTCTCGACCATGCCGGTGTGGGAGCACGGGCAGCTCACGCCGCGTCCCTTCGTGCTGCGCGTGTTCGCGGCCGCCACGCCCGACGGTTGGGCCATCATGCCCGGCGGGTTCTGCCGGATCGCCGAGCAGCCCGATGCGCGCGCTGTGTCGATGGGCGACGGCGCGCGCGCCGCCGACGTCTGGGTGGTCTCCGACAAGCAGGTCGCGACCGCGACGCTGCTGCCGGCGACCGACAAGGTGCGCATCCGCCGTATCGCCGGCGTGCTGCCGAGCCGCGCCGCCGACAATCTGTTCTGGCTCGGCCGCTACCTCGAACGCGCCGAGGCGACGCTGCGGCTGGTGCGCGCGTTGGGCTCGCCGAGCGGACCCAACAAGGGGACCGCGGCCTCGCTGCAATCGGCCGAACGCATCCAGCGCCTGCTGGTGGCCTGGGGCGCGATCTCGCAGACTTCGCGGGCGGCTCCCGGGCGCATCACCGCCGAAGCGTTGCAGAGCGCGGAGCGTTTCGGCTCGGCACTGTCGCTCGTGCGCGCGGCACAGCGCACGGCAACCTCCTTGCGCGAGCGCCTGTCGCCCGACGCCTGGCAGGTGATCACCGAGATGGCCGAGCGCCTCGCCATCGAGGTGGAGGACGACGACAGCGTGCTGAGCGCCGCGGAGCTGACCTTGCAGGAGCTGGCGAGCTTCGCAGGGCTCGCGCAGGAGAACATGAACCGTGCCGCCGGCTGGCGCTTCCTCGACATCGGACGCCGCACTGAACGCGCCATCAACACCACGCGCTTCACGCGCCAGTTCGCCTATGACGAGGCCGGCGACGAGGAACTCGACATCCTGCTGACGCTGGTGGATTGCCAGATCACCTACCGCTCGCGCTATCTGCTGGCGCCGATCCTGGCCCCGGTACGCGACCTCGCCGTGCTCGATCCCTTTAATCCGCGCTCCGTAGCGTTCCAGGTGGCGACGCTGAACGAGCATATTGCCGCGCTGCCGAGCCTGAAGGAGCACGGCCTGATCGAGAAGCCGCAGCGGCTCGCGGTGGCCTTGCAGGCGATGCTCGCGACCGCGGAGGCCGAGAAGCTCGAGGTCAAGACCCTGTTCGCGCTGGAGCAGGATCTGCTCAGCCTAGCCGACGCGATCGGGCAGCACTACTTCCCGCACGGCCCCAATGCCAGCCGGCCGGAAAAGCTGACGGGGCTGGCGTGATCTACGACATCCGTCACGTCACCACCTACGAATACGAAAATCCCGTCAGCTTCGCCCGCTGCACCCTGCGGCTGGAGCCGAGAAGCGGCGGCGGCCAGGAGCTGATCTCGCACCATCTCGAGATTCATCCGCGGCCGGCCGAGCGCAATGTGCGGCGCGACTTCTTCGGCACGCTCACCGAGAGCGTCGTGATCGAAGCCGCGCACCGCAATCTACGCATCGACTCGCGCTCGCGCGTCTCGGTGTCGCGCCGGCCGCCGGCACGCGACGCGTCGAGTCCGTCCTGGGATAGCATCCGCGAGATCGCGTTCGAAGCAACCAGCCTCGGGCCGTCCTCGCCGGTCGGTTATGTCTTTGCCAGCCCACTGGTGCCGGTGCTGCGCCCCGTCAGCGCCTACGCGGCAGACAGCTTTGCGCCGGGGACGGGTATCCTCACCGGCGCCGTCGACCTGATGCGACGCATTCGCAGCGAATTCCGCTACGATCCCAAGGCGACCGTGATCTCGACGCCGCTCGACGAAGTCTTCGACAAGCGGCACGGCGTCTGCCAGGACTTCGCCCATGTGATGATCGCAGGGCTGCGCGGGCTCGGCCTGCCCGCGGCCTATGTCAGCGGATATCTGCGCACCATTCCGCCGCCGGGCCAGTCGCGCCTGCAAGGCACCGACGCCACCCATGCCTGGGTCTCGCTGTGGTGCGGGTCGAAGCTCGGCTGGGTCGATTTCGACCCGACCAATGATCTCTTGATCGGCAACGACCATATCGTGCTTGCGGTCGGGCGCGACTTTTCCGACGTCTCGCCGGTCGACGGCGTCATCGTCGGCTCGCCCAAGCAGAAGCTCGGCGTCGCCGTCGACGTGCTGCAGGTGGAGTAGGGCGGGTACTCAAAAGCGTCGGCTTACCAGCAAGGCGGAGGTCTCGGGAAAACAGGAACAATGCTCGATTGCCTATAGCAAGGAGCGACCGGACCAAACCTCGCGCAGATTTGGTTGCCGCCCCTCAGCCATCTCACGCTGATGCTGCAAGACAACGAATGCTGCCGTCATCCTGCTGGGCGGGAATACCAAGCACGCGCGTGGCGAGAGAGCCGAACAAGGTGCCGAAAGAGGAAGAACCGCCTTTCGGCGGTCCTCCCTGGCGTTAGATAAAAGTGCTCTCGTAGTACTTGTTGACTCGGCTCTCGCTCTGGTCCGACCAGCTCCAACTGCCTTCGTCAGTGTACTTTGGTGCCGCCTTTAGCCGGTCTTCTGTGATGTTCGTCAGGTAACCGCCGAGGCTCTCGTCATACCTCAGCGATTGCCAAGGCAGGGGATAGTAGTCGTCTCCTATCCCTAAGAAGCCGCCGAAACTTAAAACTGCGTACTTCACTTGGCCGCTTCTTTTGTCGATCATAACGCGATCAATACTGCCGATCTCTCGCCGATCGGCGCCGTAGACAGCTGTGCCCTCAACCTTATCACTGCCGATTAGGCTGCTCGTTTCACGATCCTGCATTCCCATTTTAACCCTCCGAATTAGGAGTTCGAATGAGCCATGCCGCGTCTTCAGCGGCACTTACGAAACGGGATAAAGAGGCAAGGGTTTCTGTAAAAAAGATCCTGTGACCGCCTTTTAATGTTCCTGCGAAACAAGCAGCCCGCCCGAGGCGTTGCACTCTTTATTCCATTGAGAGCACAGCGATGGACTACAACCACCTTCAAGACGAGCTGCGACGAATCGAAAACGATGTGGTTGTAGGTGAGCGTCGCTTGGCCGAACTTGAAGCGACGGTCGCGGAGATGAAAAGAGAGAAGCTAGATTTCACTGAGAGGGAAGTCGAGCTGGAAGCCATGCGCGAGAGCCAGCGGCTGCGACAGCAAGAGCGGCTTCGTATCCTTTCGCTGCTGCAACGCTAATCGCGTCAACGCGAGACTGCTCCCTGAACGAAATAGGCCGCAGCATTCGCAAAAATGCTGCGGCCGCTCAAAAGAAGCCGGGTCAAAAAACCTTGGTGAACTATTCAGCCAGCCCCGGTGAAGGAAGCCTAATCCTCACTGAAGTACAGCGCGAGTGATCTGGTCGACCGCTTGGGAAGTTTCGGCAGGTTCCTTAATCTATGTTGGCCTCGAGGGGTGGCCCGCCGACCAGCCGCGACCCCAACCCCGAACCAATGCTCGCCCGGCTTTGATGTTGAAGGCCAGTGAACAGCTCTGCTCATTTGCACACGCTAATGCGACCGCCGTTTCTGGAACAAGTCGCCCGCCTTCGGGTAGCTTTCGCCTGCTAACGAGCGGGCAACGATCTTGCTCGGAGCCGCGGAAGAGTACCGGCTACGCGCCGAGTGCACGCCCTGGTATTGGTCGTGCGCTCGCCGCTCACCGAACCATGGTCTCCCGATCCCACGCCTTGTAGTCGGGCGAACCTTGGGGGCGGATGGGACCATCGTAGCCGTACTCCACCATGTGCACGGTCACATAGTCCTCCCCGAGGAATGCGACGCCGTAGGATTGCGGCAGGTCGCAGGCGCTCAGCAGCTTGGTCTCGGAGAACAGCGGAAAGCTCGCATGGTTGGTGCCGCGCAGCGACGAGACGGGAACGCCTGCAATCGAGCCTGCAAGCGGCAAATGACAATGCCCGAAGAAGACGTGGCGGATCTTGTCCCGATAGCGACTGACGAGGCGGCGGAATGGAGCCGCGTCGAGCAGGCCGATCTGGTCGAACGGGACGAGATGCACCGGCATGGGATTGTGGTGCATGAAGAGCAGGAACGGTCCCTCGTGCTCGGAAAGCCGCGCCTCGAGCCAGCCGAGACGATCGTCGCAATAGCGGCCGGCGTGTGTTTCCGGATGGGCGGTGTCGAGAAACAGGCAGCGGCCGGCGGCGGTATCGTGGATGCCCTGGACGAAGCTGTTGTCGTCGGCGAGGTCGGGGAAGACGCTCAGGAAGGCGGAGCGTCGGTCGTGGTTGCCGATGCACAACCGCACTGGCAGCGGATATTCGTCGAGGCGCTGCTTCAGCCATTGATAATCGGCGAGGTCGCCCCAGTCCGAGAGATCGCCGGTGATCACCATCAATTCGGCGTCGTGATGATCGTCCAGCGCATGCGCCAGCGCCCGCTCGAAATTGGCGCGCGGATCGCGGCCGCCGATGGTCGAGCCCGGCGCCGTCAGGTGAATGTCGCTCAAATGAAGCAGTTTCATCGCTATCTCCAGTCATTGAGGCGACACGGGGTGCCGGAGCACCCCGTGCCGGCGGAACGTCGGGACGCTCAGCGCGCCGCGCCGGTGGTCTTCGGCAGCAGCTTCTGCACGTCCGCGCTCATGTCGGCGAGAACGGCTTCGGGCTCCTTGGCGCGGGCGCCCGAGATGATCGAGTTGAGATGATCCTTGATCACGTCCGTGATCTTCAGGCCGTTGTCGCCGGGGAAGGCGTACCATTTGGTGAGCAGCGCGAGTTGGCTGACCGCGGTGTAGTTATTGGGGTTCTTGACGTAGAAGTCCTTCAGGTAGACGTCGTTGGCGACCTTGTTCGGCGGCATGTAGCCCGTGGTCTCCGCCATGATCGCGGCACCCTTGGGGCCGGTCCAGAACTTCACCGCTTCCCAGGCGGCGTCGCGCTTGGCCTTGTCCTTGGCGAGGATCAGCACGACATTGCCGCCGGCCGGCAGCCTGCCGCTCGGAGCGACGACGTCCGGGAAGGGTATCGTCTTCAGCGCGAACTTGCCGCCTGTCATCTGCGTGACCTTGTTGAGGTCAGAGGTCGAGGTGATGTGGAAGCCGGTCTTGCCGGCCGCGAACGCCGCACGCATCGACGGCTGGTCGAGATTGGGCATGCCGCCCTCGTTGACGAGCCGCGCAATCGTGTTGATGGCCAACTTGCCTTCCGTCCCGTCGAACGCGACCTTGGTCTCGTCGGCGTTGAGCATGGTGCCGCCGCGCGCGAACACCGGCGCCTGCCACAGCCAGTTGCCGGTGATGTCCCAGGCATAGGTGACGCCGTTGGTGTCGTTGCCGAGCGCCTTGATCTTCTTGGCGAGCGCGATCAGCTCGTCCCAGCTCTTCGGCAAATTGTTCACGTCTCCGCCGGCTTGCTTCACGAGGTCGAGATTGACGTAGACGATGGGCAGGGAGATCGCGAACGGAAGGGCGTAGACCTTACCGCTGGCGGCGCCGATGTCGAACATCGCCTGGTGGAAGCCCTGCTTGTCGAAATCCTTTTCGGCCGCGATGTAGCCGTCGAGCTCGGCCGGGATGTTCTTGTCGACCAGGACGCGGATGCGGTTCAGGCCCTGGAAGGAGACATCAGGCATCTGGTTGGTCACGGCTTCGCGCAGCACCTTCTGGGTGGCGTCCTCGTAGGATTCGTAAGGTGCCCGCATCGTGACCTTGATCTCCGGGTGCACCTTGGCGAACTCGTCGGCGATGCGCTTGTGGGTCTCGGTGAACAGCTCCGGATAGGGATACTGCATCACGATCTCGGTCTGGGTCTGCGCGAGCGCAGATCCGGCCGCAAGCGACAGGGCCGCCGCGGCGATGATGGACTTCAGCATGGATACACTCCTGTTTGAGGTGACGTGGTTACTTGATCCCGGTGAGGGTGATGCCCTCGATGAAACGGCGCTGGGCGAAGAGGAAAGCGATGACGAGCGGCGCGATGATCACCATCGCCGCGGCCATCAGCGGGCCGTAGCTGGTGCCGGCCTCGCTGTTGCGGAAATGCGCGACCGCAAGCGGCGGCGTACGCAGCTGCTCGCTGTTGAGCACGATCAGCGGCCAGAAGTAGTCGTTCCAGTGCGCAACCACGGAGAAGATGCCGAAGGCGGTGACAGCCGGGATCGCGGCCGGCAGCATCACCCGCCAGACGATGCCGAATTCGGAGATGCCGTCCATGCGCGCGGCATCGACGAGATCGTCGGGCACCGTCTTGAAGAACTGGCGCATCAGGAAGATGCCGAAGACCGAGATCGTGAAGGGCAGGACGAGCGCGGCATAGCTGTCGAGCAGCCCGGCCTTGTGCAGCATCAGGAAGACGGGGACCGCGGTTGCCTGCGGGGGGATCAGGATCCCGAACAGCACGAGCGCAAACAGCGTCTCGCGGCCGAGGAAGCGAAGCTTTGCGAGCGCGTAGGCCGCCGGCAGCGCCACCATGATCTGCAGCACGAAGATCGAGATCGTGACGATGACGCCATTGAGCAGGAACCGCAGCAGATTGGCCTTGGCGAAGGCCTCGCGCAGGTTCTCCGCCAGCGCGAGCTGGTGCGGGATCAGGTGCAACTCGCTGGAAAAGATCTCGGTCTGCGGCTTGGAGGCGGTCGAGATCATCCAGATGAAGGGCGCCAGCATTAGCGCGGCGCCCGCGATCAGGAGCACGTGGCGGAGGATCGCCCGGAACGGGATGGAATGTGCGTTGCTCATGTGTAGTGCACCCCGCGATCGGCGAGCCTCGATTTGACCAGCGTGAGCAGGAGGACGAAGACCAGGAAGACGACGGTGATCGCCGCGGCATAGCCCGAGCGGAAGAATTCGAAGCCTTCCGTGTACATGGTGTGGATCAGCACCTCGGTCGATTTCGACGGGCCGCCCTTGGTCAATACGTGCACGGTGTCGAACACCTGGAAGGAGCGGATGCCGGAGATCACGACGACGAAGGTCGTGACCGGCCCCAGCATCGGCCAGGTCACGAGGCGGAAGCGAGCCCAGCCGCTCGAGGCGCCGTCGATCTCGGCCGCCTCGTAGAGCTGCTTGGGAATCGAGACGAGGCCGGCGAGGAACAGCACCATGTTGAAGCCGACCGCCTGCCAGATGCCGATCGCGCACAGCGCATAGAGCGCCGTGCTGCGGTCCTGCAGCCAGGCAAAGGCTGGCAGGCCAGCGCCGCGCAAGATCCCGTTTACCAGGCCGAATTGCGGGTGCAGCATGAACTCCCACACGACGGCCATCGCGATCAGGGTCGCCATGACAGGCAGGAAATAGATCGTCCGGTAAAGGCTGCGCAGGCTGGTGCCGCTCTGGATCAGCAGCGCGATCGCAAGACCTGCGATCACGGCACCGGGCACCACGATCAGGACGTAAGCCAGCGTGTTGCGCAGCGCGGTCCAGAACACCTTGTCGGCGAACAGGTCCTGGTAGTTGGCCAGCCCGATCCAGGAGAAATGCGGCGCGCCGAGCTGATAGTCGGTGAAGGAGAGGGCGATCACGCCGGCGAGCGGGCCAAGCAGCATGATCAGCATCAGCGCCGCGGCCGGCGTCACCAGGGCGTAAGCGGAGTATGTGCGTCGGCTGCCGTGGGCCGGCAGTGTGCGCCGTGCCGCGCCTGCGGGAACGGCGGCCGCGCCAATCGTCATGGAGCCGTCAGACATGGGCGGGCTCACGGATGCGCTCGGGCTGCTCCACTCTGAGTTCGATCCGCTTGCCGGCCGGATCGAAAATCCGCACCGCGTCGGGGGCGAAACCGAACGCGACGGAGCTGGCCATCGCTGGCAAATGCCTGACGTCCGCAAGCCGCGCGATCAGGCGCAGTCCGGCGCCTTCGATCGCAAGGTGCACGAATGCCTCGGCGCCGAGATTCTCCAGATGGACGACGGTTCCGGAGAATGGCCCCGTGCCGAGGTCGATCCGCTCCGGGCGGACGCCGACGCGGCATTCGCCGGCCGCCGCACTGCACGCAAGCTTCAGGGCGGTCCCCAGCACGTCGACGCCGCCGTCCGTCCGGATCCGGCCGGGAAGGACGTTGATCTTGGGGCTGCCGATGAATTCGGCAACACGGATGTCGTTAGGGTGATTGTAGATCTCCGCAGGCGTTCCGGCCTGGATCAATTCCCCGCCCATCATGACGGCGATCCGGCTCGACATCGTCATCGCCTCGGCCTGGTCGTGCGTGACGTAGACGAACGTCGCCTTGAGACGGCGATGCAGCTCGGCGAGCTCTGCGCGCATATGGACGCGCAGCTTTGCGTCGAGATTGGAGAGCGGCTCATCGAACAGGAAAGCCCGCGGCTCGCGCACCATGGCGCGTCCCACCGCGACGCGTTGCCGCTGTCCACCAGACAACTGCCCGGGCTTGCGCCGCAGCAATGGAGCGATGTCGAGTTGCTCGGCAATCCCCTCGACGTCGGCGCGAATGTGCCGTTCCTTGGCGCGTCGGCCCGGCAGCAGGGGGCCGAGCAGCGGCAGCCGTTCGATCGCCGAGAGGCGCCGCATCCGCAACGGCACGGCAATGTTGTCGAAGGTACTCAGATGCGGATAGAGCGCGTAGGATTGGAACACCATTGCGAGGTTGCGCGCGCTCGGGCGGATGGCGTCCACGGGGCGGCCGTCAATATGGACCTGGCCGGAATTCTGCGGTTCGAGCCCGGCAATGATGCGGAGCAGGGTCGATTTGCCGCAGCCGGAGGGACCGACCAGCGAGATGAACTCGCCGTCCTCAATTCGGAAATCGATGCCCTTCAGGACGTCGGCGCCGTCAAAGGATTTGCGGATCGCGGAAAGTTCGATTTGCGCCATGCGCTCTGTCCCCTGCTGGCCTGTTGCGGCGCACGAGGAGTTAAGGAGCGCATCTGACATTCACATTACGGTCAATGGCGGTCCCTATGGTCATCCCAGGTTTTGGTTTTGCCGGGTCCAGAGGACGGGGAGTATCGATTTTGGGGTTGTTGTGGTGGCGTTGACGTCGTCGCGCGTCCGGGCGGTGAATGCGGTGTTCGAGACCGGCAGCTTCGCGGCCGGCGCAAGGCGGTTGCGGGTGTCGCAACCGTCAGTTGCCCAACTGGTGCGCGATCTGGAGGCCGAGTTCGCGGTTGCGCTGTTCGACCGGCACGGCCAGAGTCTGATCGCGACACCGCTGTGCCGGCGGCTCTACGCAGCGACGAGCCGGATGCAGGCGATCGAGGCGGACGCACTGGCCATCCTGCAGCAGCGCGACGAGCTCACGGGGGGTGAGCTTCGCATCGGGCTCGGCAATGCCATGCCGGGCATGGCGCTGATCGCGGCGTTCCGCAATCTTTATCCGAAGATCCAGATCAACATCGAGATCGGCAGCTGGTCGGCGATCATGGCCGCGGTGGTCGACCAGCGTGTCGACATCGCCGTGTTGCCGGAGGTGCCGCAGGACAACCGCTTCCGGCGCGAGCCCTGCGTGCAGCAGCGCGTCGTGGCGATCTGTCATCCCGTTCACGAGCTCAGTCGCCAATCGCGCGTGTCGATCGCCGGCCTCGTGCAATATCCGCTGGTCTTTCGCACCCGGGATTCCGCGACGCAGCGCGCCGTGGACAGGGCGTTTCGCGTCGTCAACCTGCGCGCCAGTCCGGCGATCATCGTCAATACACGCGAGGGGATGCTGGAGGCGGTCGCCAACCGGCTCGGTGTCGGCTTTGTCTGGGAGCACGGCTCGAGCCGTATCGATCGGATCGCGAAGGTGGCGATCACGGAGATCGAGGCGGATTCGCCCGAATTCATCTTCTCGCTGGCCGGCAAGCGCGGCAAGCTGGTCGAGCTGTTCTATCTCGCCAGAAGTCTTTCGCGCACGACCGACGGCGTCGACATCCTGGCCGCGCCCTGACGAGGCCGCCAGGTCCGGGGCCTTCCCGCCACCTTTGGTTGTTGTTAACTGTGACGACAGCCGTGATGTTGCGCAGCGGGACGACAAGATATTTACGTATTTTTGCTCCGGGAATTGGTTACCCTGGCCAAGATGGGCTATGCTCCCGCCGCGTCGAAGACAAGAACGAGACGTCGGGAGTGGCATGGGACACGAGCGGCGGACAGGGCTGCATCCATGATAACTTTACCGAGACTGGCGGCCGAAACCCTCGAGAAAATGCTGGGCTCGTTCATGCGTCGCCGGTACGACGAAACCTATGCCAGGGTTCTGGAGGGCTCGACGCGCACGGCGATGGAATGCATCGGCAACAGCGACGCGCTCTATCACAACATCGAGCATACGATGCTGGTGACGCTCGCCGCCCAGGCGATCCTCACCGGACGCAATCTCCATGCGCATCTTGATGCAGAAGATTACCTCCACATCCTGATAGCCTGCCTCGCGCATGACATCGGCTATGTCCGCGGCCTGTTTCCGGAGGACGACGAAGACGGGTTCATCATCGACGAGGCCGGGACCAAGGTATCGCTGCCCCGCGGCGCGTCGGATGCCAGTCTGATGATGTATCACGTCGATCGCTCGAAGCTCTTCGTGCGGCGGCGGTTGCCGCCCATCCGCGGCATCGACTCCGAGCGCGTCGCCCGTGCCATCGAGGGGACGCGCTTTCCGGCCCGTGAAGGGCAGGAATATGACGACGAAGCCTCGATCCTGCGCGCGGCCGATTTCATCGGACAGCTCGGCGATCCCAACTATCTGCGCAAGGCCAACGCGCTCTACTACGAGTTCGAGGAGGTCGGCATCAACCGTCAGCTCGGCTACGACTCGCCCGCCGACATCATAAACCGCTACCCGCAATTCTATTGGAATAGCGTCGCACCGCACATCCAGACCGAGATCGGTTATCTCAACAAGACCGAGATCGGTCGGCAATGGATCGCCAACCTCTACAGCAACGTGTTCCGCGCCGAACGCGATATCTCGCTGTCCGGTCCGCAGAGATAGGCCGGGCTACGATCGCGATCACTCCGCGAGACATGCATGCAACAGAAAACCATCGCCACCGACGTCCTCGACATCGCCTACCGCGAGTACGGCGTGTCGGACGGCTGGCCCTGCATCCTCGGGCACGGCTTTCCCTATGACGTGAACGCCTACGCGGACGCCGCGCCGATCATTGCCGAGGCAGGCGCGCGGGTGCTGGTGCCCTGGCTGCGCGGCTACGGCCCGACGCGGTTTCGTTCCGCCGGGACGCTGCGCTCCGGCGAGCAGGCGGCGCTTGGCGCCGATCTTCTTGCCTTCATGGATGCGCTCGGCATCGAGCGCGCCATCGTCGGTGGCTATGACTGGGGCGGGCGCGCGGCTTGCGTTGTCTCGGCGCTCTATCCGGAGCGCGTGATCGGGCTCGTCTCCGGCAATTCCTACAACATCCAGAACATCGCCCGCGCCATGGAGCCGGCCTCGCCGCCGGAGGAGGCGGCGCTCTGGTATCAATATCTCTTCCACAACGAACGCGGCCGCCGCGCGCTGGAGCGCAACCGCCGCGGCTTTGCCCGCCAGCTCTGGACGATGTGGTCGCCGAAATGGGCATTCGACGACGCGACGTTCGAGACGAGCGCTGTGTCCTTCGACAATCCCGATTTCGTCGATGTCGTGATCCACTCCTACCGCCATCGCTACGCGCTGGTGGCGGGCGACCCCGCCTATGCTGCGATCGAGGCCCGGCTTGCCGCGCAGCCGCCGATCCGCGTCCCGACGATTGCAATCGATGGCGACAGCGACGGCGTCAATCCGGGCACCGCCCACCACGCGCGCAAGTTCGAGGGATTCTTTGAGCGGCGCGTCTTCAAGGATGCAGGCCACAATTTGCCGCAGGAGCGACCCGCCGAATGGGCCCAGGCCGTGCTCGACATTCGCAACGCCGCCGAGCGCGCCTGATCATTGCGGGACACAGCAGACGGATTCGCCGCATTCGATCTTGATTTGCGTCAATGTTGCTGCCGGTGAGGAGTGTTCTGCTGGCTGTCGTCCCGGTCCGGATGGTGCTATCTTGAATTGTGCCTCCGGGCTTTGCAAGAGGAGTGGCGGCCATGACGAGTGCTTCGGATACGTCTCACCATGCGAGCCTCGGCTCGGGTATCGCCGCGCTGCACGCCAAATGGGGCTGGATCGTCGCGCTCGGCGTCGTCTATCTGATCGCCGGCTTCGTCGCGCTCGGCAGCGTCGTGATGGCGACGGTGGCGAGCGTGATCGTGGTTGGCGCGATGATGATCGTGGCCGGTGTCGCCGAGGTGATCGGCGCATTCCAGGTGAAGAGCTGGGGCAAATTCCTGATCTGGGCGCTGCTCGGCGTGCTCTATATCGTTGCCGGCTTCCTGACCTTCGAGAATCCGCTGTTCGCGGCAGTCCTGCTGACGCTGTTTTTGGGGGCATCGCTGATCGCCTCGGGCGCCGTCAGGCTGTTTCTCGCCTTCAGCATGAAACGCGAGAGCCCGTGGGTGTGGGTTGCGCTCTCCGGCGCGATCACGTTGCTGCTCGGCCTGCTCATCGTGGCGCGCTGGCCGGTGAACAGCGTCTACATCCTCGGCCTGTTTCTCGGTATCGACCTGATCATGGCTGGTGCCGGCTGGATCAGCCTCGGCCTTGGCTTGAAGCGACGCGGCTAGGCGCAGGTCTCTCATCGCCTCCGATGGAGGTGAAGCGCAGACTCATATGCTGAGCCGACCCCGAGCCATCAGCAACTCGACGCAAGACCGTGTTGTGGAACTCCGCTGATCTGACGCGCTGACGAAAAGCAGCACGCCGCGTGACTGCCTCGCGCGGCGATAATCAGTGGGAGAAACCATGAAAGCCGCTTTGGTCCTGGCCGCAGCGCTGGCTGCCGCCTGCGTTTCCGCCCCTGTCTCCGCGCAGAAATCCTACGGTCCTGGCGTCAGCGACACCGAGATCAAGATCGGCAACACCATGCCCTATAGCGGCCCGGCCTCGCCGCTCAGCATCACCGGCCGGGTGATCTCCGCCTATTTCGACGAGATCAACGAGAAAGGCGGCGTCAACGGCCGCAAGCTCAATCTGATCTCGCTGGACGACGCCTTCTCTCCGCCGAAGACCATGGAGGCGGCACGGCGCCTCGTCGAGGGTGAAGGCGTCGCCTTCATCTTCGCGACCATGGGCACCGCGCCAAGCTCGGCCATCGCGAAGTATCTCAACGGCAACAAGGTGCCGCAGCTTTTCTTGATCAGCTCGGCGTCGAAGTGGAACGATCCCGCCAACATGCCCTGGTCGATGGCGCTGCCCTGGGCGCCGAACTACACCAGCGAGGCCGCGATCGACGTCGCCTATGCCCGCGCCAAGAACCCGAATGCGCGCTTCGCGGTGCTCTATCAGAACGACGATGCCGGCAAGGAATATCTGCGCGGCGTCAAGGAGGCGCTCGGCGCCGACGCCGACAAGGCGATCGCGATGGCCTCGAGCTTCGAGGTCGCCGACCCCACCGTCGATTCGCAGGTGCTGACGCTGGCCAATACCAAGGCCGACGTCTTCCTGATCTATTCGGTGACGCCGCGCGCCTGCGCGCAGGCGATCCGAAAAGCTCATGAGGTCGGCTGGCAGCCGACGCGCTTTATCGCGAGCGGCTGCGCCAACAAGGCCACGGTGATGGTGCCGGCCGGGCTCGACGCCGGCAAGGGCGTGCTCTCGCTCGGCTCGCTCAAGCCGTTCGTCGCCGAGCCGAAGAACGATCCGGCGATGACGGCCTATATCGATTTCATGAAGCGGCGCCTGCCCAACGCCGACGTCAACAACGTCGCCGGGCTCTACGGCTACACCGTCGCCGAGGCGCTGGTGGTGCTGCTGAGGCAGTGCAAGGACAACCTGACGCGCGAGAACATCATGGCGCAGGCCGCCAACCTGAAGAACGTGCCGCTGTCGCTGCTGATGCCCGGCATCACCCTCAACACCACGCCGCAGGACTTCCGCCCGATCAAGGACGGCTACATGCTCCAGTTCGACGGCAACGATTGGGTCGTGGCGAGCGAGCTCCTGCGCGGGACGTGATGGGTGGGCCGCAGAGACGGTGTACCCTCTTCCCTTGTGGGAGAGGGTGGATGCGCGAAGCGCAGCCGGGTGAGCGGCATGGCTCCGCCAGTCGTCTCTGCATTTGAACGCTCGGAGACAACCCTCATCCGGCGCCATAGCCGAAGCTTTGCTTCGGCGTTCTTAGGAACGGCTGCCGAAGGCAGCCTATGCCACCTTCTCCCAAAGGGGAGAAGGGAACAGGAGCCCACGATGGACTTTCAACACTCTCCCCGTTCGCTCGAGTTGCAGGACCGCGTCCGCCAGTTCATGCGGACGCATGTCGAGCCGGTCGAGGAGCTCTATTACGAGCAGGTCAAGCCGGAAGCATCGCGCTACAAGACGCCGCCAGTCTTGCAGGATCTGAAGCGGCTGGCGCGGGAGCAGGGGCTCTGGAATCTGTTTCTATCCGGCGAGCACGGACCGGGGCTCACCAACCTCGAATATGCGCCCGTGAAGGAGATCATGGGCCGCATCCTCTGGGCGCCCGAGGTGTTCAATTGCTCGGCGCCCGATGTCGGCAACATGGAGGTGCTGGCGAACTACGGCACGCCAGCGCAGCAGGAGCGCTGGCTGAAGCCGCTGCTGGAAGGGCGCATCCGCTCCGGCTTCTCGATGACGGAGCCCCAGGTCGCCTCCAGCGACGCCACCAACATCCAGTGCGAGATCCGCCGCGACGGCGGCGACTACGTCGTCAACGGCCGCAAATGGTTCACGTCAGGCGCGATGAACGAAGATTGCGAGATCCTGATCGTGATGGGCAAGACCGCGCCGGATCATCCCGACCGCCATCGCCAGCAATCCATGATCCTGGTGCCCCGAAATACGCCCGGCGTGCGCATCGTCCGCGACATGCTCACTTACGGCTATGACGATGCGCCGGTCGGCCACCCCGAGATCGTCTACGAGAACGTCCGCGTGCCCGCGGAGAACATTTTGCTCGGCGAAGGCCGCGGCTTCGAGATCGCGCAAGGCCGGCTCGGCCCCGGCCGCATCCACCACTGCATGCGGCTGATCGGCTGTGCCCAGCGCGCGCTGGAATTGATGTGTCGGCGCGTGGTCTCGCGCACGGCTTTCGGCAAGCCGCTCGCCGAGCAGGGCTCGGTGCGCGAGGACATCGCGCACTCCTTCTGCGAGATCGCGCAAGCGCGCCTATTGACGCTGCAGGCCGCCGACAGGATGGACCGCGACGGCAACAAGGCTGCGCGCGACCTGATCGCCGCCGCCAAGATCGTGGTCCCCAGCATGGCCGCCCGCGTCATCGACCGTGCCATCCAGATCCACGGCGCCGCCGGCGTCTCGCAGGATACGTTCCTCGCGCGTGCCTACGTCTACGCCCGCTTCATCCGCATCGGCGATGGGCCGGATCAGGTGCATCTGGCTGCGGTGGGCAAGGAGCTGATCCGGCGGGGCGGGGTGATGGGGTAGTGGTGCTGTGCGCCGCGCCACGCACCCTCGATGCGGGCCAGAGCATTGTCCGCTTTCTGCTCAGGAGCTGCGCCGTCACCACTTGGCGCAACAGAGCCGTTCAAATGCGGAAAGCCTCATCTGATTGCGGGATAGGCGCGCGAGGGCGCCTGGCGACGATGGCCCCGCAATCCATCGGGTTTTACGATGGGATGCTGTCGACATGTTTCGCTGCGTCGTACCCTTCTCGGGCGATCTGTGGGCAGCTCACGAACGAGCATGAATCCGGCTCCAATGGCAGGCTTCGAGAACGCCGAACGCACATCATTCGCTTGGCGCTTTGATGCTGCGGGGCAGGGGCAACGCACGCGCCACCGGCACGATGCGATGTCAGTATTCTGAAATGGGCAGCGGAGAACCGCGACCAAGTTAAGTCCACCCGGCGGTCCATTCATGCCTTACCGGCGACGGCGGACAGGGGGCGCCGCAGGTAAGTCCCGCTGCCAAATCGTCCCATTGTCAAATTGGATCAGCATTCCATCCGGTGAATAGACTGCGCTTTGATCGAACGCATCGACCCAGATCCGGTTGGCCGGCGAATACCAATCGGGCCAAGCACGAGATGGCAAACCGGCTTCAGTCAACAGATTGAGTTCGGGCCCATTCTGGGTGACATAGGCCGGCAGGTCCCCCCGGCACATCTGAATGCATCTGTAGACTCCGGTGAGGTTGATCGACTGAGCCGAAGCGCCCGAGGCGACGATCGCCGCGACCGCACCAGCAATGAGAGACAGCTTCCTGTTGGCCATGAACTTGCTCCTGGAAGGGATTTGCTACTGCTTGTTTCGATTCTTGCTGCCCCCTCTGAGGGGTGAGGCCGGCGCCACCGCACTTGCCGTGTCCGTCATCTGAATGCAGGTGAGCAGATCGACATAGCTTTGGATTCCGCCGGTGGTCGCTTCACCCTCGCACGCGTCGCGAAGAGCGGGCTTGACGGTCAACCAGACTGTAGCCAGTTGCTCTTGCGCCGCGGTCTCGTCACGCATGCAATCTGAAAAGCTCTGCGGCAGCGCGAGCCCCATCGCCTTGTCGGTTTCGGAGGTGGCCTTGCAGAGCGCTTCTACCCGCAGCTCGGGAAGGCGATCGGATACCGGCACGAACGAGTGGCTTCCGAGCATCGCGAATGAGAACACGATCGCCTTCATCTATCTCTCCTTCCGCAGCAATGACAAACACGCGCGAGGCTTGAAGGACATGGCAAAACGCCTCAACGAACAGGGGGATAGCCAGCCACACCGTCCAAAACCGTGCGTTGACGCAAATCAAGAGGCTTCGTGGGAATTGCGGCGCGGTTTGCTTGCCGGCCAGGCTGCACGGCAGCATTGAATGATTTCAATGATTTGCCATCGATGTCTCATGCGTGGCGCGGGATACGTACGTCGCCTCGACTGTGTCGGTGGCCGAAGAACGGCTGCGAAAAGAAGGCTTGTCGGGTCCGACGCCGATGCGCGCGAGCTGTTCGCGGAGCCGGCGGTCTCGCGGGGAATGCGGTGCGCCAAGGATGACATTATGCCGGTGTTTTGCCCGACGAGTCAAACGGGCTTCGTAAAATCAGCAGAGCGTCGGGAGCGCCGCTAATTCCTTGATTTAGTTGCTGCCGCTACTGTGCATGGGGTTGTTTTCGCACTTTTTGCTCGATCGGCCCCACCGCCGGCTTTGCGGACCGCGTCTGCTATCCCGCCTTGGCGACGCGGCTGTCTGCCGCGCCGGATCGCAGGTTCTGGAAGAACTTCTCGAGCTCACGCGACAGCGTGTCCGCCGTCGCCGTCAGGCTGCTCGCCGCCGTCAGCACCGAGGATGCCGCAGTGTCGGTCTCGCCGATGGTGTCGCGGAGCGAGGTGATGTTGGCCACGAGCGTCTCGTTGCCCTGCGCGGCGCTTTGCGCGTTGGACGAGATCTCGCGCGTGGCGGCGTCCTGCTGGCTCACGGCGCCGGCGATCGCCGAGGTGACCTCGTTGATCTCGCGGACCGCGCCGCCGATCTCGCGCACGGCGTCGACCGCGTTGCGGGTCGAGGCCTGGATTATCGCGACGTTCTCGCTGATCTCGGCGGTGGCCTTGGCGGTCTGGCCCGCGAGCGCCTTCACTTCGTGGGCGACGACGGCGAAGCCGCGGCCGGCATCACCGGCGCGCGCGGCCTCGATGGTGGCGTTCAGGGCGAGCAGATTGGTCTGCTCGGCGATCGCCTGGATCAGGCTGAGCACGCCGTCGATGCGCTGCGTGGCCGCGGCGAGGCTCTCGATCTCGGAGATCGACTTCTCGGTGCGCTGGCCGGTCTGCTCGACCGCGCCGGCGCTCTGGCGCACCTGGCGGCCGATCTCCACCACCGAGGCTGACAGTTCTTCCGCTGCGCCGGCCACCGCCGTGACGTTGTGCGAGGCCTGCTCTGTGGCGTTCGCCGCCGTGCCGGCGCGGCTGTTCGCGTCCGCGGTGACGCGGGTGATGGTCTGCGCGGTCTCGCGCATCACCGAGGCGTTGTCGCTGAGGCCGCGCATGATCGCGCCGATCGCCTCGCGAAACTGCTCGACGGACCGTTCGATGTGGCGGGCACGCTCCTCGCGCGCGGCGGCGTCGTGCGACACTTGCGAGGCGAGGTTGCGGTTGCGGCCCATGGCGTCCTGGAAGACCTGGATGGCGCGGGCCAGTGCGCCGATCTCGTCGGCGCGGCCGGAGTGCGGCACCACGACGTTTTCGGCGCCGTCGGCGACCTGCTTGATGGTGGCGGTGATCGAGGCGAGCGGCCGGGCGATCGAGCGGGCGATGATGACGATGCCGATTGCGACGAGGGCCAGCGCCACGCCGCCAAGGCAGGTCAGCACGAACGACAATTCGCGATTGGTCTCGGTCTGCTGCGCGATCTGCCTGGCCCGCTCGGCATAGACCTTGGACAGCGCCTCGAGATCCTTGTTGAGCGCCGAGCGAACGGCGCGGTTGGCGTCGTTGTCACCCCATTCGCGGCCGGCGGCTGCATTGATCTCGACGCCGCGGCGCACCAGCTCTTTGCGGAACTCGACGAACTGCTCGATGCGCTTCTTGAAGGTGGCAAACTGTTCAGCGTCGTCGGCCTTGACGATCGTCTCCCAACGCTTCACGACGTCGAGGATCTGCGCGTTGAACTTGAGCAGGCCATCGCCATATTTCTTCACCACGGCCGGCTCGGTCGACATGTAGACGCCGCGCGATTCCATCACGACCGCATAGACCAGCGAGTTCACCCGCTCGACGTTCAGCGCGGCGGCATTCGCCGTCTCGATCGCGCTGGTCAGGTCGGCGCTGCTGCGGCTGTTGTAGTCGGACAGCATCGCGATCGCGGCCGTGAGCAGCGCCAACAGCGCGAAGATCGCATAGAGCTTGGCGGCAAGCGTGAAACGGCCTGCCAGCTTGGTGGCATTCCCAGATCGGTCTGATGTCATGGTGTGCAGGAGCCCGGAATGGCCCGGAGCGGCCGGTGAACAGGGTCGTGTAGAATTGATGCAAAACTTTGCAGGATGAAGGTGGATGTGGCGTTAACGCGCCCGTCGGCTCCCTTCGTCCTTGGTCGAACGAAAGTAAGATATTTCAGCGTCTTGATCCGAAGGTATAGTTTCAGGACAGTCTTTCAGCATAGTCTTGGGGTCGGCCCTTGGCCGACCAACTCCGGAGAGGCCCGTGGTCTACCGCCACCGCATCGACGCCACGACCTACACCTTCCCTGATCTGCGCGACCTGCTCGCCAAGGCGACACCGCCGCGCTCCGGCGACCGGCTGGCCGGAATTGCCGCTGCCAGTTCCGAGCAAATGATCGCGGCACGGATGGCGCTCGCCGATGTGCCGCTCGGCCAATTCCTCCAGGAAGCCGTCATTCCCTATGAGACCGACGAGGTCACCCGCCTCGTCATCGACAGCCATGACGCCAGGGCCTTTGCGCCCGTGGCATCGCTCACCGTCGGGGCCTTCCGCAACTGGTTGCTGTCCGATGCCGCAACGCCCGATGTCCTGCGCAAGCTGGCCGGCGGCATCACGCCGGAGATGGCGGCCGCGGTGTCAAAGCTGATGCGCAACCAGGATCTGATCCTGGCGGCGCGGAAATGCGAGGTCACCACCGCCTTTCGCAACACCATCGGCCTGAAGGGGCGGATGAGCACGCGGCTCCAGCCCAACCATCCGTTCGACGATGCCAGGGGCATCACCGCCTCGATCCTCGACGGCATCCTGCTCGGGGCCGGCGATGCCTGCATCGGCATCAATCCGGCGAGCGATGATCCGGCCGTGATCGCCCAATTGCTGCGGCTGCTCGACGAGATCATCGCGCGGCTGCAGATCCCGACGCAAGGCTGCGTCCTGACCCATGTCACGACGACGCTGTCACTGATCGGGCAGGGCGTGCCGGTCGACCTCGTCTTCCAGTCGGTCGCCGGCACCGAGGCGGCTAACCGCAGTTTCGGCATCGATCTCGCGCTCCTGAAAGAGGCCCAGCAGGCCGGGCTGTCGCTGCGGCGCGGCACGGTCGGCCGGAACGTGATGTATTTCGAGACGGGCCAGGGGTCGGCGCTGTCGGCGGGCGCCCATCACGGGGTGGACCAGCAGACCTGCGAGGCGCGCGCCTATGCGGTCGCCCGCGCTTTTGCCCCGCTGCTCGTCAACAGCGTGGTCGGCTTCATCGGTCCGGAATATCTCTATGACGGCAAGGAAATCATCCGGGCAGGGCTGGAGGATCATTTCTGCGGCAAGCTGCTCGGCCTGCCGCTCGGGGTCGACATCTGCTACACCAACCATGCCGAGGCGGACCAGGACGACATGGACAATCTCCTGACGCTGCTTGCCGCCGCCGGCGTCACCTTCATCATGGGCGTCCCGGGCGCCGACGACGTCATGCTGAACTACCAGTCGACGTCTTTTCACGACGCGCTCTATGTCCGCGACGTCTTCGGTTTGCGCCGCGCGCCGGAGTTCGACGACTGGCTGGCGCGCTCGGGAATGACAGGCGCCGATTTCCGTCTGGCCGGCGATGCAGGCCTGCTGCCCGATTTTGCCTCGCGGTTGATTGCGTGAGGGGCGGGCCAGCTCGCACCCCGATGAAACTATCGGCGCCTCCCGGAATTGTGCTTCTGCCACAATATTGAGAAATTCCGGCGACAGCATTACCCTGGGTCTGGCTGGCAATTTCCGCACTATCGGTCGAGTGTGGCGGGGGGAGCTTTGATGCGAGCTGAAAGTAACGGAACGTCCCGGCGGATTCTCTGCGTGTTTCCGCGCTACACCTCGTCCTTCGGTACGTTCGAGCATTCCTATCCATTGACCGACGGCGTCCGCGCCTTCATGCCGCCGCAGGGGCTGCTGCTGATCTCCGCCTACCTTCCGAAAGAGTGGCAGGTCAAATTCGTCGACGAGAACCTTCGCCGTACGACGAAGGAGGAATTCGAATGGGCGGAAGCGGTCTTCGTCAGCGGCATGCACATCCAGCGCCAGCAGATGAACGACATCTGCCGCCGCGCCCATGAATTCGATCTGCCGGTCGCGCTCGGCGGGCCCTCGGTCAGCGCCTGCCCGGACTACTATCCGTCCTTCGACTATCTGCATGTCGGCGAACTCGGCGACGCCACCAACCAGCTGATCGAGATCCTGTCGCGCGACACCTCGCGTCCCAAGGCCCAGGTGGTGCTGACCACCAAGGACCGCGTGCCGATGACGGAGTTTCCGATTCCGGCCTACGAGCTCGCCGAGGTGAAGAAGTATTTCCTCGGCAGCATCCAGTACTCCAGCGGCTGTCCCTATCAGTGCGAGTTCTGCGACATCCCCGGACTCTACGGCCGCAATCCGCGCATCAAGTCGCCACAGCAGATCATCGCCGAGCTCGATCGCCTGCGCGAATGCGGCATGACTGACACGGTCTATTTCGTCGACGACAATTTCATCGGCAACCGCAAGGCGGCGCTGGACCTGTTGCCGCATCTGGTCGAATGGCAGAAGCGGACCGGTTACATGGTGCGGCTCGCCTGTGAGGCGACGCTCAACATCGCCAAGAGGCCCGAGATCCTCGAGAAGATGCGCGAGGCCTATTTCGTCACCATCTTCTGCGGCATCGAGACGCCCGATCCCGACGCGCTGAAGGCGATGCAGAAGGACCACAATATGATGGTCCCGATCCTGGAGGGCGTGCGCACGATCAATTCCTACGGCATGGAGGTCGTGTCCGGCATCATCATGGGACTCGATACCGACAAGCCGAACACCTCGGAAGCGCTACTCGCTTTCGTCGAGGAGTCCCGGATTCCGCTGCTCACCATCAATCTGCTCCAGGCGCTGCCGAAGACGCCGCTGTGGGACCGTCTGGATCGCGAGGGCCGCCTGGTCCATGACGACAGTCGCGATTCCAATGTCGACTTCCTGTTGCCTTATGACGAGGTCGTCGCATCCTGGAAGCATGCGATGGCGGTCGCCTACGCGCCCGAGAAGGTTTACGCGCGGTATCAGTATCAATGCGACAATGTTTACGCGCGCCGACTCAAGATGCCGACGCCGGACGAGATGAAGACCTGGCCGAACATCCGGCGCGGTCTCATCATGTTGCGCAACATCTTCTGGAAGGTCGGCGTGCTCGGAGACTACAGGCGCGTGTTCTGGAAGTTCGCCCTTGGACGCATCAAGCGCGGCGACATCGAAGGCCTGATCGGCTGCACGCTGATCGCGCACCATCTCATCACCTTTGCGCGCGCGGCTTCCAGCGGCAAGCAGAACGCCTCGAATTATTCGATCCGCCTGCGCGAAGCCGCCGTTCCCGCCGAATGATGCGATATGTCTGATCCGGCTCCGCCGCGCCGCCCGACCCTCGATTTGCGGGCGTTCACGCCCGCGCGCGTGGCGCTCGGGCGCAGCGGCGCGAGCATGCCGACGAGGGCGCTGCTTGATTTCACGCTGGACCATGCCCGCGCACGCGATGCCGTGCATGCCGCCTTCAATGTGCCGCGTCTGGTCGCCGATCTCGGCGCGCTTGGGCTTGCCGTGACCGAGGTGAGGAGCCAGGCGGTCGATCGCAGCGACTATCTGCGGCGGCCGGACCTCGGACGACAGCTTGACCCCGGCTCGGCGCAGCTTCTGGCACGAAGCGCCTCGGCGCCGTGCCAGCTCGCGCTTGTGATCGGAGGCGGCCTGTCCGCGGCGGCGGTTCACGCCCATGCGACGATCCTGGTGACGCGCCTGTTGCCATTGCTTGCGCAAGGGGATGACGTCGCGATCGGCCATGTCGTTGTCGCATCGGGCGCGCGAGTCGCGCTCGGCGACGAGATTGGCGCCATTCTCGGTGCGCGCATGGTCGTGATGCTGATCGGCGAACGGCCCGGCCTGTCCGCGCCCGACAGTCTCGGCGCCTATCTGACCTTCGACCCGAAGCCCGGCCGTACCGATGCCGAACGCAATTGCGTCTCGAACATCCATCATGCCGGGTTGAGCCATGACGAGGCCGCCTTCAAGATCGCCTGGCTCGTCCGTGAGGGCCTCGCCCGGGGGACCACCGGCGTGGCTCTGAAGGACGAGAGCGCGGACCGGGCGCCGCATCGAATTGGCACAGCCTCGCCGGGATGCTAGGCGGTCGGGACCGGATCGCCGCTTCTTGATCGATTCGGCCAGGCTTCGCCTGCTTGCGAGAAGACCTGTTGACCTGCTAAACCCCTCGCGGCGATTTTCCGCGCATTTTCAAAGGGCAAGCCTCCCATTTGTATGGCGTTCTCAAGCCGTTCGCGGGGCGCAATAAGCTCTCAAGACCGAGCCGATTAGGAACTGGACAAGGCATGCTCGAAAAGCACAGCGAGAATGAGGTTCATGTCGACAAGGTCGAGCAGGGACCTGCGTCCTCGATCGCCTTCGGGCTGGAGCGCCTCGGGCTGATCGCCGTCCGGGCCCCGATCGTCTCCTGCATCGTCCTGCTCGCCCTGATCGTCGGCGCCGTGTTCGGCATCCACAGGATCAAGATCGACGATTCGCTGTCGCAGCTGTTCCGCTCCGACACCCGCGAATTCCGCCAGTACGAAGAGGTGACGAAGAAGTTCCCGGCCGAGGAGTTCGACGTCCTCGTCGTGGTCGAGGGCAAGACCCTGCTGGCACGGAACAACCTGGAGAAGCTGCGCGATTTCGTCACCGACCTGCAGCTGGTCGATGGCACGCGCGGACTGGTCTCGCTGTTCTCGGCACGTCAGGCGCCGGCCCCGGGCAAGCTGCCGGCGGCGCTGTTCCCGGCCGAGTTGCCGGAGGGCGACGCGTACGACAAGTTCATCGAGACCGTCAAAAACAACGAGATCATCCGCGGCAAGCTGCTGTCGGAAGACGGCACGCTGGCGCTCATCGTGCTGTCGCTTGATCCCGAAGTGGTCGCCTCCAACAAGCTGACCAAGACCGTCGCCGACATCCGCGCGCTGATGAAGGAGGACCTCGGCGACACCGGGCTCAACGTGCAGCTCTCCGGCGTGCCGGTGATGCAACTCGAGATCCGTAACGCGGTCGAGCGCGACGGGCTGACCTACAACATCCTCGGCATTCTCGCGGGCTGCATCATCGCCATCATCTTCTTCCGCAAGATCTCGTTCATGATCGCCGCGGCGTTTCCGCCGATGATCGCGATCCTGCTGGCGCTCGGCGCGCTCGGCTGGGCCAATTTCAACCTCAACATGTTCCTGAACGTGATGACGCCACTCATCATGGTCATCAGCTTCTCGGACTCGATGCAGCTCACCTTCGCCGCGCGCGACCGGCTGATTGCAGGACAGGACAAGTTCACCGCGTTCAAGAACGCGGTGCTGGTGGTGGGACCCGCCTGCGTGCTGACGCATGGCACGGCCGGCATTTCCTTCATCGCGCTGCAATTTTCCGACTCCGACCTGATCCGCAAGTTCGGTGAGGCAGGTCTCGCCGCCACTATCATCGCGCTGGTCGCGGTGCTGTCGCTGGTGCCGGTATTCGGCGTGCTGTTCGTGCGCAACGAGAAGGTCTTTGCGGTCAAGTTCCAGGGCGCCGATGCAGGCGTCCAGGCGCTGCGCAATTTCTGCTACTGGATCGCGGTGCGCATGGTGGGCCGTCCCGGCTTGTTCAGCCTGATCGCGGTGCTGTTCGTCGGCGGCCTCGGCGTCATCTATGCCAATCTGGAGCCGCGCTACCGGCTCGCCGACCAGGTGCCGGATAAGCGTCAGGCGGTCGCCGCCAGCGACCGGCTCGATGCCAAGCTGACCGGCGCCAACCCGGTCAACGTGCTGATCCAGTTCCCCAAGGGCGAATCGCTCTATTCGCCGGAGACGCTCCAGACCATCGCCGACGTGCATGCGACCGTGGAGAAGACGGCCGGTGTCGGCAACGTCTGGTCGCTGGAGACGCTGCGCCGCTGGCTGGCCGAAAAGGCGGGCAGCGCCGACGTCGCGACGTTGAAGGAATATGTCAACGTCATCCCCGAGCACCTGGTGCGGCGGTTCATCGATGCCGAGCAGGACGCCGTCGTGGTCGCCGGCCGCGTACCGGACAAGGATTCCAGCCAGCTCCTGCCGATCGTCGACAAGCTCGACCACGAGCTCGACGCCGTCCGCAAGAAGCATCCCGGCTACGAGATCGCGGTCACGGGTCTTGCCGCCATCGCTGCGCGCAACTCGGCCAGCATGATCGAGAAGCTGAACCACGGCCTCACCATCGAATTCGCGCTGGTCGCGATCTTCATCGGCCTCGCCTTCCGCTCCTGGGTGGTGATGCTCGCCTGCATCCTGCCGGGTATCTTCCCGGTGGTGATGTCGGGAACGGTTCTGTGGGCGATGGGCGAGGGCCTGCAATTCGCCAGCGTCGTCGCGCTCACCGTCTCGTTCGGCCTGGGCTTGAGCGCGACCATCCACTTCCTCAACCGCTTGAGGCTCGAGAGCAAGCCGGGCGTCGGCTCGGCGCTCGCGGTGGAGCGGGCCACCGTGCTGGTCGGCCCGGCGCTGATCCTGACCACGGTGGTGCTGGCCTGCGGCCTCGTCGTCACCGTGTTCTCGGACCTGCCGTCGCTGCGGCTGTTCGGCTGGCTCAGCGCCTTCTCGATGGTCATGGCCCTCGTCGCCGACCTCTTCATCCTGCGGCCGACGGCGATGTGGCTGATCAATCTGCATGGCAAGCTGCAGGGCACCGACAAGCCGGCGATCTGAGCGGCTTCATCTGATCCAGGTCAACAAAAAGCCCCCGGCTCGCGAGAGCCGGAGGCTGTATCCTTTCGCAGCGGAAAGGGCGTCAGCCCTTCGTCATCGTGATGTTGACGCCGCGGATCTCGCCCTTGGAGCTGATCTGCACCGTCTGCTTGCTGCCGTTGGTGCGCAGCGAGAGGTTGGCGGCAAAGCCGTTGGCCTCGACGAACACGTCGATCTGGCCGCCGCCGGCGGTGCCCTGCAGATTGCCGAAGATGTTGCGGCTGGACTCGCTCCAATTGCCGGAGATGCGCTCGCCCTGGCTCGTCACGTCGCTGGTGAGGTTGAACTTGTAGCTGTCGGACGCGCAGTGCAGCGCCTGCTTCAGGTTGAGGCCGCTGCCGCCGACCTTGTAGTCCGCCTTGCAGCGAATGCGCTCGGTGGAGCCGTCGGACAACGACACCGTGCCGGTGCCGGTCCATGCGCCATCGAAACCGGCAAACGGTCCGGACGACTGAGCATGGCTCGCCGAAACGGAGAAGAGCAGCGCCGCACCGATGCCGGCCGCCTTGATTGCCAGTCCAGTTCGCCCAATGAATTTCATCGCAATTATCCCGTTTTGGAACGACGCTCGCTTACGATCGAGAACGTCTCGCCACATCGAAAGTTTAGTGCTTCGAGCCAGTGTCAGGTTCAAAGCCTGGCCACCAGAGATGGCGGCTCGCGAGGTCCAGCGCCAGCCTTGATCCGACGATTTGCCTTGTTTCGGCATCTTTCTGGCAGGAAAGGCATGGCGGACAGATGCAGCGCTGCAACAGGTGTGCAGTAAAACGCAGATTCCCTGAATTATGACGTAGTATCAACCCCTTACATCTGCGAATGAAGGCGCGGGGAAGGCCGGATTCGGCGGCCGCGGTGCCAATTTGGCCGCATTTGCCGGTGCTTGTGCCTTCTCTGGGCCGCCGCTCCTGCGGCGACTTGCCATCAGAACAATCCGCTCCGGTCGTCCGCCCTGTGCAGTCCGGGTCCGGTGCGATTCTGCCGTCAGAATGAAGGAATACAATGCGTAATCTTCTCGTCGCTCTCACCCTGCTGTCGGCATCCCTTTCGACCGCGGCGTTCGCTCAGCAAGGGCGTGGCACGGATGCCGAGCAGAAGGCCTGCACGCGCGACGTGCAGAAGTTCTGCCGTCCGGTCATCGATCAGGGCGATTTCACCATCCTCGCCTGCCTCAAGGAGAACCGGGCCAAGATCTCGCAGGCCTGCGACCAGGTGCTGAAGAACCACAACCAGTAAGAGCTCTTGGCCACTGGCCGACAAAGGCGGCCCAGGCGCCGCCTTTTCGGGCTGATCGGCAAAGGGCAGCCATCGAGCGACAGGATTGGTTTTGCGGCATTATTCCCCTATATGGGGGCCGCGGCCGGATCGCCGGCATGAGCCCGCGCGAGCGAAAAAGCCTTCCTGTCCAAACGATTGTAAACCAGCCCTCGATGACCTCTGCGAGCGAATTGCGATCCGGCAAGGGTGACCGCGACGAGAATTTTCCCGTCGCGTCCTGGATCATTCATCCGCGCCATCGCGCCCTGATCCTGGCCTACTACAACTTCGTCCGCACCGCCGACGACATTGCCGACCATGCGACGCTGCCGCCCGATGAGAAGCTTGCTTATCTCGATCTGCTCGAGGCGGAACTGCTCGGCAAGGGCGACACCCAGGCCGAAGCCGTCACCCTGCGCCGCGCGCTGGCCGAGCGCGGCATGGCGCCGCGACATGCGCTCGACGTGCTCATCGCCTTCCGCATGGACGTGACCAAGCTGCGCTATGAGAATTGGGACGAGGTCATCCACTATTGCCGTTATTCGGCGATGCCCGTCGGGCGCTTCATGCTCGACGTCCACGGCGAGAGCACCTCGACCTGGGCCGCATCGGACGCGCTCTGCGCGGCGCTCCAGATCAACAATCACCTGCAGGATTGCGGCAAGGATTTCCGCGAGCTCAACCGCGTCTATCTGCCGCGCGATGCGCTGGCAGCACACGGCGCCTCCGTCGAGCAGCTCGGGCTTGCGCAGTCACCGCCGGCGATGCTGGCCTGCCTTCAGGCGCTTGCCGCGCGCAATGAAGCGCTCCTCAGGCAGAGCAAGTCGCTGAGCGCGGAGGTGAGGGATTTTCGCCTCGGCGTCGACATTTCGGTGATCCAGGCCTATGCCGGCCGCATCGTGCGCCTCTTGAAGGTGCGCGATCCCCTGCGCGAGCGCGTGCATCTGAACAAGTTCGAGCTGCTCGCCTTCAGCCTCGCCGGGATGATCGGCGAAGTCGGCCGCCGCGCGATCGGACGCAAGGCCATTTCCAGACCGGGGACTGCACATGACGCTTGAGGCGACCACGCCCGGCGCCAGTTACGGCTCGGCCGCATCCGGCAGCTCGTTCTATGCCGCGATGCGCATCCTGCCGCGTGACCAGCGCGAAGCGATGTTCCAGATCTACAGCTTTTGCCGCCAGGTCGACGACATCGCCGATTCCGACGGCCCGCGGGAGGAGCGGCTCGCCGCACTTCAGCAATGGCGCAACGACATCGATGCGCTCTATCAGGGCCATCCGCCGCCGCGGCTGAAGGACTACGTCGCCTCGGTGAAGGCCTTCGGGCTCAAGCGCGAGGACTTCCTCGCCATCGTCGACGGCATGGAAATGGATGTGCCGCAGGACATCCGCGCGCCCGACATGGCAACGCTTGATCTGTACTGTGACCGTGTCGCCAGCGCCGTGGGGCGGCTGTCGGTGCGCGTGTTCGGAATGCCCGAGGAAGACGGCATCCTGCTCGCGTACCATCTCGGCCGCGCGCTGCAGCTCACCAACATCCTGCGCGATATCGACGAGGATGCGGGCCTCGGCCGGCTCTATCTGCCGCGCGAAGCGCTGCTGCATGCCGGCATCACCTCCGATGATCCGGACCGCGTGATCGCCGAGCGCGCGCTGCCGAAGGTCTGCCTGCCGCTGGCGCAGCGCGCGAAGGTGCATTTCGAGAAGTCGGACGAGATCATGAACCGCAACAAGCGCCGCGCGGTGCGCGCGCCGCGGATCATGTCGAAATACTATCATTCCATTCTGGACCTGCTGATCGCGCGCGGCTTCACCGCGCCGCGCGAGCCGGTGCGTGTGTCGAAGATCGCACGCATCCTGATCCTGCTCCGCTACGCTTTCATCTGATGCAAAAGACAGCTCATATCATCGGTGCTGGAATTTCCGGCCTCTCCGCCGCTGTGCGGCTCGCCAATGCCGGCTTCAAGGTCGCCGTGCACGAGGCGACCCACCAGGCCGGTGGCCGCTGCCGCTCCTATTTCGACGGCGCCACCAATCTCACCATCGACAATGGCAATCATCTGCTGCTGTCGGGCAACAGTCATGCGCGTGCCTATGCGCGCGCGATCGGCACCGAGGCGGGCCTCGTCGGTCCTGAAAGCGCGCAGTTTCCCTTCGTCGACATCAAGTCGGGGCAGCGCTGGCAGATCGATCTCGGCGCTGGCCGGTGGCCGACCTGGGTGTTCGACGAGAGCCGCCGCGTGCCCGACACCGGCCTCACCGATTATCTGAAGCTGGCGCCGCTGATCTGGGCGTCGGAGGAGACGCTGGTCGGCAAGTCCATTCCTTGTGAGGGCATCCTCTATCAGCGTCTGGTGCAGCCGCTGCTGCTCGCGGCGCTCAACGTCGATCCGCCCGAGGGCTCGGCGGGGCTTGCGGGCGCGATCGTGCGCGAGACGCTGCTCGCGGGCGGGCAGGCCTGCCGTCCCTTGATAGCGCGCGACGGTCTCAGCGCGGTGCTGATCGAGCCTGCGGTGAAGTTCTTGCAGGAGCGCGGCCACTCGGTTCAGCTGGGTCATGAGCTGCGCTCGTTTGCGACCACCGACGGCAAGGTCGGCGCGCTGAATTTCGGCGGCGAGGATGTGATCCAGATCGGTGAGGGCGATGTCATCGTGATGGCGGTGCCGCCGCGCGCCGCCGCGAGCCTGCTGCCCGGCCTGAAGACTCCGACCGAATTCCGCGCCATCGTGAATGCGCATTTCCGTTTTGAGCCGCCGCCGGGTTCGCCGCCGATCCTCGGCGTGATCGGCGGCGTGGTGGAATGGCTGTTCGCATTCCCCAACCGGCTTTCCGTGACCATCAGCAATGGCGACCGTCTGGTCGACATGCCGCGCGAGGAACTCGCACAGGCGATCTGGAGCGACGTCTGCAAGGCCGCTGCCCTGTCCGGTGAGCTGTCGCCGCCACTGCCCCCCTGGCAGATCGTGCGCGAGCGCCGCGCCACATTTGCGGCGACGCCGGCCCAGAATGCCCTGCGTCCGGGGCCGGTCACTGCGCTGAAAAACCTGTTCCTTGCCGGCGACTGGACTGCTACGGGATTGCCGGCAACCATCGAGGGATCGGTCCGGTCCGGCGATCGCGCCGCCGATCTGGTTCTGGCCGCCAAAGGATCCTGAAAGGCGGCCCTGACGGGCAAATGTCCCGGCCAATTTTCAATCGACTATCGGAGCAATCGAGCGACATGGATTCCGTGAACGCGACCAGCCGCGAGACCCTGGAATCGAGCATTGCGTCGGCCACCCAGGGCGTCCTCGGCTTCCAGCAGTCCGACGGCCATTGGGTGTTCGAGCTCGAGGCCGACTGCACGATTCCAGCCGAGTACATCCTGCTGCGCCACTATCTCGCAGAGCCGGTCGACACCGTGCTCGAGGCCAAGATCGGCAACTACCTGCGCCGCGTTCAAGGCGCCCATGGCGGCTGGCCCCTCGTGCATGACGGCGAGTTCGACATGAGCGCGAGCGTGAAGGCTTACTTCGCGCTGAAGATGATCGGAGATTCCGTCGACGCGCCGCACATGGTGCACGCGCGCGAGGCGATCCATGCCCGAGGCGGCGCGATCAACAGCAACGTCTTCACGCGCTTCCTGCTGGCGACGTTCGGCGTCGTGACCTGGCGCGCGGTGCCGGTGCTGCCGATCGAGATCGTGCTGCTGCCGTTCTGGTCGCCGTTCCACCTCAATAAGATCTCCTACTGGGCGCGCACCACCATGGTGCCGCTGATGGTGATCGCCGCGCTGAAGCCGCGCGCGAAGAATCCGCTAGGCGTCGGCATCGACGAGCTGTTCCTCCAGGACCCGCGTTCGATCGGCATGACCGCCAAGGCGCCGCACCAGAGCATGGCCTGGTTCCTGCTGTTCCGCTCGCTCGATGCCATCTTGCGCGTGATCGAGCCGCTGTTTCCGAAGAGCCTGCGCAAGCGTGCGATCGACGCCGCGCTCGCCTTCATCGAGGAGCGGCTCAACGGGGAGGACGGCATGGGCGCGATCTACCCGCCCATGGCCAACATTGTCATGATGTATGACGCGCTCGGCAAGGATGAGAACTATCCGCCGCGCGCGACAACGCGGCGGGGCATCGAAAAGCTGCTCGTGATCGGCGACGACGAGGCCTATTGCCAGCCCTGCGTCTCGCCGGTGTGGGATACGACCCTGACCGCCCATGCTCTGCTGGAGGCCGGTGGAGACAAGGCGGTACCCGCCGCCAAGCAGGGCCTCGACTGGCTGATCCCGAAGCAGGAGCTCGAGGTGAAGGGCGACTGGGCCGTGAAGCGGCCCGACGTCCGCCCCGGCGGCTGGGCCTTCCAGTACAACAACGCCCATTATCCTGACCTCGACGACACCGCGGTCGTGGTGATGTCGATGGATCGCATGCGCCGGGAGCACGGCGCGACCGGCTATGATACCGCGATCGCCCGTGGCCGCGAGTGGATCGCGGGCATGCAGAGCGACGACGGCGGCTGGGCCGCCTTCGACGTCAACAATCTCGAATATTACCTGAACAACATCCCGTTCTCGGACCACGGCGCGCTGCTCGATCCGCCGACCGAGGACGTCACCGCGCGCTGCATCTCGATGCTGGCGCAGCTCGGCGAGACCGAGAAGACCAGCAAGCACGTTGCCGACGGGATCGCGTACTTGCGGAAGACCCAGCACCCGGAGGGGTCCTGGTACGGCCGCTGGGGCATGAACTTCATCTATGGAACCTGGTCGGTGCTGTGCGCTCTCAACATGGCCGGTGTCGACCACAAGGACCCGATGATCCGGAAGGCCGCCGACTGGCTGACCTCGATCCAGAACCAGGATGGCGGCTGGGGCGAGGACGCCGTCAGCTACCGGCTGGACTACAAGGGCTGGGAGGCTGCCCCCTCGACAGCCTCGCAAACGGCATGGGCCTTGCTTGCCCTGATGGCGGCAGGCGAGGTTGATCACCCCGCCGTCGCCCGCGGGGTGGAGTACCTGATTGCAACACAGAACAAAAAAGGACTGTGGGACGAGCAGCGGTACACCGCCACAGGCTTCCCCCGTGTATTCTATCTACGGTATCATGGTTACCCGAAGTTCTTTCCGCTGTGGGCGTTGGCGCGGTATCGGAACTTGCGGAACACCAACAGTAGGGTGGTAGGGGTCGGAATGTGACTTTGGGGACGGGGGACTGTTTCACCGCGGGTAATACCATCGACCCGCGGCCGATACTGATCGTGACCGGACTGGTTCAGGAGGCCCGCATTGCGGCCGGGCCCGGAATGGCGGTCATCTGTTCATCCAGCAGCCCGACCCAGTTGCGGGCGCTGCTGACGGTGGTGGATCCTGATACGATTCGCGGCGTGATCTCCTTCGGCGTGGCCGGCGGGCTCGACCCGACGCTGCGGTCCGGCGACGTCGTGCTGGCGACCGAGGTGCTGTCCGGCGATGCCCGCTGGGCGGCCGGGCTGTCGCTCGGCGACGACCTGATCGAGCGCCTGACCTCCGGCCGCCGCCGCGTCGTGCGCGGCAGCCTCGCCGGAGCCGAGGAGGTGGTCACGAAGCGGGCCTGCAAGGCGGCGCTGCATTCGGAGACGGGAGCCTCCGCCGTCGACATGGAAAGCCACATCGCGGCCGCCTACGCTGCCGAGGCCGGGCTGCCCTTCGCCGCGGTTCGCGTCATCAGCGACCCCGCCCATCGCGCGCTGCCGGCGCTCGCCCGCGCCGCCATCAAGCCGAACGGCCAGATCGATCTCGCCGCCGTTCTGCGCGGCATCGTCCGCAATCCGGCGACGCTGCATGCGCTGGTCTCGACCGGCCTCGACTTCAACCGCGCACTGCGCTCACTTCGCGGCTGCCGCGATTATCTGATCGGAACGGAGCTCATCGAGAGCGAGGCGCTGGTGTCGAAGGCGGCCTGAGCGGCTTCCTCGATTCGACAAAAAAGGCCCGGTCGCCATTGGCACCGGGCCTTTTCCATTCGTGACTATTTCTGTCGCGCCTACGCGGCGGTCGAAGCCTTCTGCGCGGCCTTCGCCTGCGCGGCGGCGGCTTCGTCCTTGCGGATCTCGGACAGCTTCTTCTGGACCTGCTCCGAGAAGATGTACTGCGCCGGGCGCTGCTTGCTCATGTCGATCTCCGGCGCCATCGGGCCGGTCGTCCTGACGCCGCGCAGCGCCACCCACATCGCCTTCAGCGGGTTGTTGAGGGCAGCCGTCGCCGCGGTCGGCTCGTAGCCGCAATGGGCCATACAGTCGGCGCACTTCTCGTAACGGCCGGTGCCGTAGGTTTCCCAGTCGGTGGTCTCCATCAGCTCCTTGAAGGTCTTGGCGTAGCCTTCACCGAGCAGGTAGCAGGGCTTCTGCCAGCCGAAGATGTTGCGCGCGGGCATGCCCCAGGGCGTGCACTCGTATTCCTGGTTGCCGGCGAGGAAGTCCAGGAACAGGCCGGAATGCATGAAGTTCCACTTCTTGCCCTTGCCCATCGCGAAGACGTCGCGGAACAGCTTCTTGGTCTTGGTGCGGTTGAGGAAGTGCTCCTGGTCCGGCGCGCGCTCATAGGCGTAGCCCGGCGACATCGAGACGCCGACGCCGAGCTCGACCGTGAGGTCGAGGAACTTTGCGATCTCCTCGGCCGGATGGCCGTCGAAGATGGTGGCGTTGACGTTGACGGTGAAACCGCGCGCCTTGGCCGCCTTGATCGCCGAGACGGCGCGGTCGAACACGCCCTTCTGCGACACGGCCTTGTCATGGTGGTCGCGCAGGCCGTCGAGATGCACCGAGAAGAACAAGTACGGCGAGGGCTCGAACAGATCGAGCTTCTTCTCAAGCAGCAGCGCGTTGGTGCAGAGCGAGACGAACTTCTTGCGCGCGACGAGGCCACGCACGATCTCGCCGATCTCCTTGTGGATCAGCGGCTCGCCGCCGGGAATGGCGACCATCGGCGCGCCGCACTCGTCGGCCGCGTCCCAGCACTCCTGCGCGGTCATGCGGCGGTTGAGGATCGCATCGGGATAATCGATCTTGCCGCAGCCGACGCAGGCGAGGTTGCAGCGAAACAGCGGCTCCAACATCAGCACGAGCGGATAGCGTTTGCGGCCAAGCAGTTTCTGCTTGAGCAAATAGCCGCCGATACGCATTTCCTTGAAGAACGGGATAGCCATTACAGGTTTCTTTCTGGGCTTTGAATTCGGGTGGGTCAGCTCGCAGCCAGTTGGGCCGGAAGCCGGAATTCGATGTTTTCCTCGCGGCCCGGCAGCACCGAGACCTTGACCGGTCCGATCCGCCGCATCGCTTCGATCACGTCATCCACGAGTACCTCGGGCGCCGAAGCGCCGGCCGTGACGCCGACGGTCCTGGCATCCTTCAACCATTCCGGATTGAGCTCGCTGCCGTCGGCAATCAAATAACTCGCGACGCCGGCCTCAGTGCCGATTTCGCGGAGCCGGTTCGAGTTCGAACTGTTGGCAGCGCCCACCACCAGGATCACGTCGACCAGCTTGCTCAAATCCCTTACCGCAGATTGGCGGTTCTGTGTCGCATAGCAGATATCCCGGATATCCGGGCCTTGAATATCTGTAAAGCGGGCCTGAAGGGCCGCGATGATGTCCTTGGTGTCGTCGACCGACAGGGTGGTCTGGGTGATGTAGGCCACTGGCGTATCCGCCGGCAATGTGAGCGCCTTAACCTCCTCGACGCTCTGGACAAGCTGCACCGGTCCCGGGACCTGGCCCATCGTGCCCTCGACTTCGGGGTGGCCGGCATGGCCGATCAGAATCAGCGTCCGGCCCTTGCCGATGTAGCGCTTCCCCTGATTGTGAACTTTCGTGACCAGGGGGCAGGTGGCATTGAGGACCGGAAGGTCGCGCGCGGCAGCCTCTTCCTCGACACTGCGGGCGACGCCATGGGCGCTGAAGACCGTCACCGCCTTCGGCGGCACCTCGGAGAGTTCCTCGACGAAGATTGCGCCTTTGCTCTTCAGGCTCTCGACGACGTACTTGTTGTGCACGATCTCATGGCGCACGTAGACTGGCGGGCCGTACTTCTCCAGCGCCCGTTCCACGATTTCGATCGCACGCACCACGCCCGCGCAGAAACCGCGCGGTTGCGCCAGATAAACTTCCATTGGACGTCCATCACGCAAGTTGCACCAATCCGCTCTGTAAGTTCCCCGGCGGCACCCGATACTGACCAATGAGTTGCAATATCCGCACCATTGGTTCGCACACGCGGTAGCCGCCCACCCTCATGGGGCTCCGGCGCATGGAGGCGCAATACTTTGTGTCAAAAAATCGGCAATAAGGAAAGAAGGGAACGCTGGCAGCTCATTTCTTAGGTATTATAGTACGCTGCACCCTGTGCGCAAATGCGTGACATCGGTGCATCGTTCTTCGTCACTTTCCCGCCTCAAGTCCCCGGGTATACCGACCGCCCGCATGATTTTGCCACGGTCCCCCGCCGTTTACCTCGAACCTTCGCGCGGCGAGAACCGCTCAAAACAGCAATAGGTTTCGCCGGGGAACTCCGATAAACAGCGGGCGTTTCCGGCAAGCTGTTTAACCGCAGAAAGAAAAGAAGTGCTGCAAAGCGTAGTCGTTGCCATCGTCAGGGCCTGCACCCGGTTTGCCTCCCTCGTCGTCGTTCTCGGGCTCCTGCTGTCGGTGGGGGCGGGCTATTACACTGCGCGCCACTTCGCCATCAACACCGACATCAATTCGCTGATTTCCCAGAATCTCGACTGGCGCAAACGTGACCAGCAATTCGACCAGGCGTTTGATCAGAACGAAACGATCCTCGCTGTGATCGAGGCCCGGACGCCGGAGATGGCGAGCGCCGCGGCAGACGCGCTCTATGCCAAGCTGAAGGACGACAAGACCAACTTCCAGTCGATGCAGCAACTCGGTAGCGGCGAGTTCTTCGAGAGGAATGGACTGCTGTTCCTGCCGACGGAAGAAGTCGCCAAGGTCACCGGCCAGTTCGAATCCGCCGCGCCCCTGATCGAGATCATGGCCGGCGATCCCTCGATCCGCGGCCTCACCGGCGCGCTTGAAACCGGCCTTGCCGGGGTCAAGCGAGGCCAGGTCAAGCTCGACAATACCGAGCGGCCCTTCAACCTGATCGCGCAGACCGTCGAGACCGTGCTCAACAAGGGCAATGCCAGCTTCTCCTGGCGCGAGCTCGTCAGCGACGAGCCGTTGAAGGATTCGGACAAGCGCACCTTCATCGAGTTCAAACCGGTCCTCGACTACAACGCGCTGGAGCCGGGCAAGGACGCCACCGACGCGATCCGGAAAGCGGCGGCCGATCTGGACTTTCCCACCAAATACCAGGCGCGGGTGCGCCTGACCGGACCGGTCCCGATCGCCAACGAGGAGTACGCGACCGTACAGGAGGGGGCCGTCGTCAACGGCGTCGGCACCGTTCTTGTCGTGCTGGTCATCCTGTGGCTGGCGCTGCATTCGGCGAAGATCATCTTTGCGGTGTTCGTCAATCTCTTCGTGGGCCTAGCGATCACGACCGCGGCCGGCCTGATGATGGTCGGCTCGCTCAATCTGCTGTCGATCGCGTTCGCGGTGTTGTTCGTCGGTCTCGGCGTCGATTTCGGCATCCAGTACAGCGTCCGCTATCGCTCCGAGCGCTACAAGCACAATGACCTCTCGGGCGCGCTGGTGCTGGCCGCCAAGCGCTCGGCGGTGCCGCTGTCGCTCGCGGCGATGGCCACCGCGGCGGGCTTCCTCTGCTTCATGCCGACCGACTACAAGGGCATCTCGGAGCTCGGACAGATCGCCGGTGTCGGCATGCTGGTGGCGTTCGTGTCCAGCATCACTGTGCTGCCGGCGCTGCTCAAGCTTCTGAACCCGCCCGGCGAGCCGGAGCCCGTCGGCTACGCCTTCCTGGCGCCGCTCGATCACTTCCTGGAGAAGCATCGCGTGCTGATCGTCGGCGGCACGCTGCTGCTCGCGCTTGGCGGCCTGCCGCTGCTCTACTTCATGAAGTTCGACTTCAACCCGATGAACCTGCGCAACCCGAAGGCCGAATCGATCGCCACCTTCCTCGATTTGCGCAAGGACCCCAACACCGGCGCCAATGCCATCAACGTGATGACGACGTCGGAGGAGCAGGCGAGGCAGGTCGAGGCGAAGCTGGAGAAGGTGCCAGAGGTGCTCAGGGTGATGTCTCTCGACAGCTTCGTGCCACAGGACCAGCCGCCGAAGCTGAAGCTGCTCGCACAGGGGGCCAAGGTGCTCAATCCTGCGCTGAACCCCGATCAGATCGATGCGGCGCCGTCGGATCAGGAAAATGTCGAGTCGCTGAAATCGTCAGTCGACAATCTGCGCCGGACCGCGGGCGACGCGAAGGGACCTGGGGCGGTCGCCTCGCGCCGTCTTGCAGACGCGCTCGAAAAGCTCGCCGATGGCGACGAGGCCACGCGCAACAAGGCGCAGGACGTGTTCGTCACGCCGATGAAGATCGTGTTTGACCAGCTCAGGAACGCCATGCAGGCCGAGCCGGTCACCCTGAAGTCACTGCCGCCCGAGCTCGTCAGCGCCTGGAAGAGCAAGGACGGCATCATCCGCGTCGAGGCGCTGCCCAAGGGCGATCCCAACGACAACGACACGCTGCGCAAATTCGCGGCGGCGGTGCTCGCGGCCGAGCCGACCGCGATCGGCGGACCGGTCTCGATCCTGAAATCCGGCGACACCGTGGTGAAGGCGTTCATCCACGCCGGCATCTACGCGCTGGTGGTGATCGGGCTCCTGCTGTGGATCACGCTACGCCGGTTCGTCGACGTGCTGATGACGCTGGTGCCGCTTCTGGTTGCCGGCGCAGTGACGCTCGAGATCTGCGTGTTGATCGGCCTGCCGCTGAACTTCGCCAATATCGTTGCATTCCCGCTGCTGCTCGGCGTCGGTGTTGCCTTCAAGATCTATTATGTCGTCGCGTGGCGCTCGGGCAGAACAAACCTGCTCCAGACCAGCCTCACGCGCGCGATCTTTTTCAGCGCGCTGACGACGGCAACAGCGTTCGGCAGCCTGTGGCTGTCGAGTCATCCCGGCACGTCCAGCATGGGCAAGCTGCTGGCACTCTCGCTGGTGACGACGCTGGCTGCCGTGCTGCTGTTTCAGCCGGCCCTAATGGGCAAACCCCGCAATCTCGGGGAGTAGGCAGATGTCGCCGACGGGGTCGGCGGCGCTCTTCTGACCGGGCTTGGCGGCGCCAGCAGCCTTCGGAGCTGCAGGCGCAGGCGCCGTGGCGCCGGTCGTGGCTTGAGCTGCCTGCGCCCCTTGAGGCTTCGGCGGCGCCGCGCCGCCGGATTTCGGCGCGCCCTTGGCCATGGCGTTGACAGGACTCGAGGGGATTGGCGGGCCGACCCGGGTCCAGGTCTCGCCGCCGCAGAGAAAGCCCATCACGCAGCCCTTGATTTCGAGTTGGTCGGGACCAGCCGGCGTGATGGTCGCGCTGTAGAGCTGTCCATCCTTGGCGTTGTAGACCTGTCCTTCCCACTGATCGATACCGGGCTTCTTCTTCATGTCGATCAGGGTAGCCATGCCCAGCGTCGGCCTGTTCTTTTTCGAGACATCCGGATTGTTCTCGTCGCGCCCGCCGGGTTGCTTTTCCCAGGAAACCGCGCCCCACATGCTGCCATAACATTGGGCGACACGAATGTTGGCAACGCTGTCGGCTACCCGCCAGTCGCCGGTCGGGTCTGCAGCGAGCGCGGGTGTCAGGCAGGTGTAACCGCCAGCCAGTATTAGTCCGGTGTAAAGGGCCAAACGCATGATAGTTCCTTGGCAGTGCAACATGATCTAAAAGCTGTGCTTGCGAAGATGGTCCGAAAAAGGGCAAAAGGCCGCACAGAGCGTTTTCAGTAACGGTCCGTTTTCAGTTGACGAGTCGGCCTCCAATCGAAGTATGTAGCGGATGCACAGCCCAAATCCAGACATGTCTCAGCTATTCGCGGACCGTCAGGCCCAGCGCAGCACCCTGCATAACCGATATCTCAACGAGCAGTTCGTCCGGGTTCTCAAGACCATCGGCTACGATGTCGGCTTCCAGAAGGGCCAGGGGCAGTACCTGTACGATCGCGACGGCGCTCGCTACCTTGACCTGTTGTCCGGCTTTGGCGTGTTTGCGATCGGGCGCAATCATCCTGTCATGCGCGATGCGCTCAAGAGCGTGCTCGATGCCGATCTGCCCAACCTCGTCCAGTTCGACGTCTCGACGCTCGCCGGCGTGCTGGCCGAACGGCTGCTGAAATACGTTCCCTATCTCGACAAGGCGTTCTTCGCCAATTCCGGCGCGGAATGCGTCGAAGCCGCGATCAAATTCGCGCGTGGCGCGACCGGCCGTCCCGGCATCGTCTATTGCGCCCACGGCTACCACGGCCTGACCTATGGCGCGCTGTCGCTGACCGGCGACTCGAACTTCCGCACCGGATTCGAGCCGCTGTTGCCGGGCTGCACCCCGGTCCCGTTCAACGATCTGGCCGCGCTGGAAAAGGCCCTGGCCTCGCGCGAGGTTGCGGCCTTCGTCGTCGAGCCGATCCAGGGCAAGGGCGTCAACATGCCCACGGACGAGTTCCTGCCCGGCGCGGCCGCACTCTGCAAGAAGTACGGCACGCTGTTCGTCGCCGACGAGATCCAGACCGGCATGGGCCGCACCGGCCGCTTCCTCGCGGTCGAGCACTGGAATGTCGAGCCCGACATGGTGCTGCTGTCGAAGTCGCTGTCGGGCGGCCACGTGCCGGTCGGCGCCGTGCTGACGCGCAAGAGCATCTTCGACAAGATCTTCAACCAGATGGACCGCGCGGTGGTGCACGGCTCCACCTTCTCCAAGAACGACCTCGCCATGGCCGCGGGCATCGCCACGCTCGACGTCATGGAATCGGAGAAGCTGATCGATGCGGCCGCCAAGCGCGGCGCCGAGCTGCGCCTCGCGCTGACGCGCATGGTGCCGGGCTACGAGTTGCTCAAGGAAGTCCGCGGCAAGGGCTTGATGATCGGCATCGAATTCGGCCCCCCGAAGTCGCTGCGCCTGCGGGCCTCCTGGAACGTGCTGGAGACCGCCAACAAGGGCCTGTTCTGCCAGCTCATCACCGTGCCCCTGTTCAAGGATCACAAGATCCTGACGCAAGTTGCCGGCCACGGCAGCCACACCATCAAGCTCTTGCCTCCACTCACCATCACCGAGGAAGATTGCGCCTGGATCGAGCGCGCCTTTGACGACGTCATCGCGGGCAGCCACAAGGTCCCAGGCGCGATCTGGTCGCTCGGCAAGACGCTGGTGGACAACGCGGTAAGAAGGTCGGCCTGATTTTCGGCCAAGCCATCTCGGCATTCGTCGTTGTCATTCGCAATGACGTTGCGGGCTGAATCTACCCCTCCACATTCGCCTTCATTGCCGCCTCGAACTTCTCGACAAACTCGGCGAGCTCGTCGGCGCCGATATCGCTGACGGCCCAGAAATTCAGGCCGCGCTCGCCCCAGCGGCGGCAGTTGAAGCCCTGCATGGTCTGGGTCTTCGGCGGCCGGTGCTCGGTGCTCGCGGTTTGCGACACGAACAGATTGATCACGTGTTGCCGGCGCTTGTAGACGACGGCACCGAGGGCGCGGGCGTCGATATAGTCGAGCCGGCCGCCGACCAGCGTAAACCCTTGTGCGGTGAGGTCGATCACCGGCGGGGCGACGTCGAGCTTGCCGTTGAACCAGGGCTTGACGGTGTGCTGGTCGGTCGAGACCACGTCCGTGAGGTGGCCGGCCTGGAGCGAGCGCAGATGCGCGGAGACGACCTCCGACAGGATGCGCTGCTGGTCGTCCTGGCGCAGCACCACGACGACGATTCCGGTGGCGGCGAGCGCGGAGACGGCCGAGCCCATCGCAAAACCGCGCAGCACGGAGCGGCGGCTCGGCTGCTGGCGCTGCGGCTGCGGCAGCGAGGCTTCGATGCGAGCACGCAAGTCCGCCGGCGCGGTGTAGCGCAAATTGGTGTCGGCGAGCACGCGCTGCATCTCGCGCTGGGCGGCAAACTCGGCGGCGCAGTCCGGGCAGCTTGCGATATGCGCTTCGACCTCGCGCGCGTGGCCGGCGTCGAGCTCGTTGTCGAGCAGCGCGTGAAGCAGGATCCTTGCTTCGTCGCAGGTCATTTCGCTTGCTCCTCTTCCGCCGTCCAGGCCGCGCGCAGCATGGCGCGGGCGCGGGCGAGGCGGGACATCACGGTGCCGACGGGGACGCCGACGGCCTCGGCGATTTCACGATAAGACAGGTTGTTGATCTCGCGCAGCACGAAGGTTTCCCTGAACGGTTCGGCGAGCGCGTCGATCAGCCTGCGGATCGCGCCGGCATCGCGGCTGCGCAGCACTTCGGTCTCGGGGCTCGTCTCGGCCTCCTGCCAGAGCGGCGTCTGCTCGGCGGCGCCGGGCGTGCCCTCGATCGCGCTGGGCCGGTGCGCGCGGCGTGCGTATTCGGCGTTGCAGACGTTGCGCAGGATCGCGAACAGCCAGGGCTTCATCGCCGGGCCGCGGTAGCTGTCAAAATGCTTCAGCGCGCGCAGATAGCATTCCTGCACCGCGTCCTCGGCGTCGGAAGCATCGCGCAACAGATAGCGCGCGAGCGTGTAGACGTCGTCGAGATAGGGCAGCGCCGCTTCGCGGAAGCGCTGTGCCTTCTGCACATCGTCGGTGGCCGGCATCGCTCCTCGCTTTGCCTCTGTTTCTTGTTTTGCCGTGATCGAAGGCGCACGCGCCCGGCCGGCGTGGGGCCACCGGCCGGGCAGGACGTTGATGCCTTGGGTGGAGACGTTACTCAACCTTGATAATCCCCGTCATGTGCGGGTGCAGCGAACAAAAATATTCGTAGTCTCCTGCATTGGTGAAGGTGAAGGAGAACTTGTCGTCGGTGTCCAGGGTCTTGGACCTGAACTTGCCGGCAGACACGATGGTGTGCGGGATGTCGTCCCGGTTGGTCCAGGTCACGGTGGCGCCGACCTTGATCTTGAGCTCGGCCGGCTGGAACACGAAATTGTCGATGTGGATTTCCAGGTCGTCGGCGCGGGCTTTTGTTGCGGGCAACAGCACAGCCGCGGCCAAAGCGAGACCGAGGTCGACACCGAAGTCGCGGCGATTGAGTGTCTTCATTGTCTGCTTCCGTTCAGCCTTAGCCTTGCAGCGGCGTGTCGATGATCGCGAGCCGCTGCTCGTTCTGCTTGAAGTTGATGCTGGCGACGCCGAGCATGGAACGGAGCTTTGCGTCCTCGACCTTCATCGGACCGGGCGAGGGCGCTGTTCCCGGCGCCGGCTGCGGGAAGGCGGTCGAGCGCGCCGTGTGAAAGGTGACGTTGCCTTCGACCTTCTGCATCACCTGGTGGATGTGGCCGTTCAGCACGGTGACCGAGCCAAAACCCTTGACGTATTCGAGCGCGCGGCCGCCGTCCTCGGTGCCCCAGCCCCATTCCGGATAGACGGTCCAGAGCGGGATATGAGCGAACAGCACGATCGGCGTCGATTTCGACTTGCCGCGCAGATCGTCCTCGAGCCAGGCGAGCTGCTCGGCGCCGAGATTGCCGAGGCCGCCGGCCTTGAGATCGACGACGTTGACGAGGCCGACGAAGTGCACGCCGCCGGCATCGAACGAATACCAGCCCTGGCCCCTGGTGCCGCGGCCGTAGCGCTCGCGATAAAGTTTCACGTCCTCGTCGAGGAAATCGTGCTCGCCCGGTACGTAGTGCACGTCGAGCTTGCTCTGCGAGATGATGCGATCGGCATTATCGAACTCGGCGGCTTTCGATAGATGGGTGATGTCGCCGGTGTGAATCATGAAGGAAGGCTTGGTCGGCATCGCGTTGATCTTGCTGACGGCCTCCTCCAGCGTGCCGAGCGCGTTGGGATTGGCCGGCTTGTCGAAGCCGACATGGCTGTCGCTGATCTGGAGGAAGCTCATGCCGGGCGCCACCGCGTTCGCGGCTTGCGCGGAATCGATGATGCCGAGCGAGCGCGGCACGCCGCCCGTGACAGTCCAGAGCACCCCGGTGCCAGCCCAGGTCATGCATTCCAGCACCTTGCGGCGGCTGACGCCGTCATCCCCGTGATCTTGTCCGCTCATCGCGCATCTCCACGTCGCCCGGAATTGGGCTGCGGGGAGGTGATCGAGGCACGGGCGGGTTTATTCCATGGTGGGATGACGATTTCGTGAGGTGGGAGGATCTGTAGCCCGCATGGAGGGAAGCGAGGTACGGGAGGCGCCTGCCCCGGATTGCGCTCGCTCCAGGGCTACGAACCGGAGTTCGCCAGGATTGCCTCGACCACGCGCTCCGGCACTTCCTGCGCCACGCAGTGCCCGACTTCCTCGAAGGCCAGGGTGCTGACCCGCGGAATCAGGGTCGCGGCGCGTCGCGCCATCTCCTTGTAGATCGGCCCCGACTTCGCGGCGGTCGTGATGCGCACCGGGCAATTGATCTCGGTGAGCGCGGAAAACGGGTTGCCGCGGGCATCGCCAACATAGACCTGCTCCATGGCCTCATAGATCGGAAGCAGGATAGCGGATTCGATTTCGGGCATGCAGCAGAGCCGGACGCGGCCGTCGTCGAGCCGCGTGAAGCCGTGGTGTACATAGGCCCATAGCGACGTCTCGGTCCAATCCGCGAACGCCGGCGCTTCGCGGTAGCGCGCGAATACGGCATCTGCGCTGTCGAATTCAGCCCGCCGGCGCAGCGTGCCCTGCACGCGGGCGAGGGATTCCTCGCTCAAATCCCCGGAGCGCGCCGTGCGCGGATCCATGACCGTCGGCTCCATCACGAACAGGCGTGTGAAGCATCCCGGCCGCATTTTTGCTGCCAGCAGCAGGTCGGTCGCGCCCGCGCTGTGGCCAATGCCGTAGATGTCGCGGAGATCGAGCGCATCGATCACCCGGCAGACGTCGTCGGCGTAATCCAGGAAGTGATAAGCGCCGGGCTTGTGGCTGGCGCCGTGGCCGCGGCGGTCGAGCGCGTAGACGGTGTAGGTCAATGCAAGCTCTCGCGCGACCTCGTCCCAGACATCGGCCACGAAGCCGGTGCCATGCAGGAGCAACGCGGGCGGCCTGCCGCTCTCGCCCCATTGCAATATGGCGATCTGCGCGTTGGCCGGGCCGATGGAAAAACGGTGCGGATTGATCATGGGTGAAGTAGTGATGCGCTACGGGTTGACTACTTCGCGTCCTCCAGGATCATCGTGGCCCCTTTCTCCGCAATCATCGCCGTCGGCGTGTTGGTATTGCCCGAGGTGATGGTCGGCATGATCGAGGCATCGACGATGCGCAAGCTTCCGAGGCCGTAGAAGCGCAGGCGCTCGTCGACCACCGCCAAGGGATCGTTCGCCGCGCCCATCTTCGCCGTGCCGACGGGGTGAAAAATGGTGGTACCGATATCGCCGGCGGCCTTCGCCAACGAGGCGTCGTCATCGCCGACCGTCGGCCCCGGCAGATATTCGCTGGGCCGATATTTTGCCAGCGCCTTCTGCTGCATCAAGCGGCGCGTGGTGCGAATGGCGTCGGCGGCGACCTGGCGGTCGTCGTCGGTCGACAGGTAATTTGGCGCGATGATCGGCTTCTCATCAGGCGTTGTTGCGCGCAACCGCACGGTGCCGCGCGAGGTCGGCTGCAGATTGCAGGCGCTGACGGTGATGGCGGGAAAGCGGTGCAGGGGATCGCCGAACTTGTCGAGCGAGAGCGGCTGCACGTGAAACTGAATGTTGGCGCGGGCGCGCGTCGCATCCGAGCGTGTGAAGATGCCGAGCTGCGAAGGTGCCATGGTCAGAGGACCGCGGCGGCGGAAGGCGTAGTCGAGACCCATCAGGCCGCGGCGGAACAGGTTGTAATAGGTCTCGTTCAACGTACGGACGCCCTCGACCCTGTAGATCGCGCGCTGCTGGAGGTGATCCTGCAGATTGCGCCCCACACCCGGCTTGTCCATGACGATGTCGATGCCGAGCGGCGACAGCCAGTCGGCCGGTCCGATGCCGGAGCGATGCAGCACCTGCACCGAGCCGATCGCGCCGGCCGAGAGCACCACCTCGCGTTTCGCGCGCGCCTCGACGATCTCGCCGTTCTGGATGAAGCGGACGCCGACGGCGCGGCCCTGCTCGACGACGAGGCGGTCGACCAGCACATGCTTCTCGAGCCGCAGATTGGGGCGGTTCAGTGCGGGCTTGAGGAAGCCGCGCGCCGAAGACCAGCGCCGGCCGCGCTTCTGGTTGACGTGGAAATAGCTCGTGCCTTCGTTGTCGCCGGTGTTGAAATCCGGGATGCGCTTGATACCCATCTCCTCGGCGGCATCGCCGACGGCGTCGAGAATGGCCCAGGACAGCCGCGGCGCCTCGATGCGCCAGCCGCCGCCGGCGCCGTGATGCTCGCTGGCTCCGAGGAAGTGGTCTTCCAGACGCTTGAACAACGGCAGCACGTCGTCATAGCCCCAGCCGGTCAGCCCAAGCTGGCGCCAATGATCGTAATCGGCGGCCTGTCCGCGCATCGAGATCATGGCATTGATCGCCGAGCAGCCGCCGATCACCTTGCCGCGGGGATAGGCGAGCGCGCGGCCGTTCAGGCCGGGCTCCGCCTCGGTCTTGAACATCCAGTCGGAGCGGGGATTGCCGATCGCGAAGAGATAGCCGACCGGGATGTGGAACCAGATCCAATTGTCGTCGCCGCCGGCTTCCAGGATGAGCACGCGGTTGTTGCGATCGGCCGAGAGCCGGTTGGCGACGATGCAGCCGGCCGTGCCGGCCCCCACGACGATGTAGTCAAACTCACCTTCGAGCCGCCTTGGCATTCTGCTTCCACCCGGATGGTCACTGTGCGTTCCGTCTAATAGGCAGACGCAGCGGATCGGGACAAGCCCGGCCATGACGAGAGAACAGAGCTACCCCGGACCCTCCGCCGGTTGGGTGGACCGGCGCTTGCATGGTAGAGAGTCGTATTCCAACAAAGCTCGAGACCTTGCATGCCTATCGTGAACCGCGTCGCCGACCTTCAGCCCGACATCCAGGCCTGGCGGCGGGACATCCATGAGCACCCCGAGCTGCTGTACGACGTCCACCGCACCGCAGCATTCGTCGCGGATCGTCTGCGGGAGTTCGGCTGCGACGAGGTCGTGACCGGTCTCGGTCAGACCGGCGTGGTCGGAGTGATCAAGGGCAACAAGCCGGCCGGCGAAGGGCTCAAGGTGATCGGCATGCGTGCCGACATGGACGCGCTGCCGGTCGAGGAGCAGACCAATCTACCTTACGCCTCCAAGAGCCCCGGCAAGATGCACGCCTGCGGCCATGACGGCCATACTGCGATGCTGCTAGGGGCCGCCCGCTATCTCGCCGAAACCCGCAACTTCGCCGGCGATGCGGTGGTGATCTTCCAGCCCGCCGAGGAGGGCGGCGCCGGCGGTGCGGCCATGGTCAAGGACGGCCTGATGGAACGCTTCGGCATCGACCAGGTCTACGGCATGCACAACGGGCCGGGCATCCCGATCGGCTCGTTCGCGATCCGCCCGGGTCCGATCATGGCAGCGACCGACGAGGTCGACATCATGATCGAGGGCGTCGGCGGCCACGCCGCGCGTCCGCACAAATGCGTCGATTCCGTGCTGGTCGGTGCGCAGGTGATCACGGCACTGCAGTCGATCGTCGCGCGCAGCGTCGATCCGCTTGAATCGGCCGTGATCTCGATCTGCGAATTCCACGCCGGCAACGCCCGTAACGTCATTCCGCAGACCGCGACGCTGCGAGGCACGATCCGCACGCTGACGCCGGAGGTGCGCAAGCTGGTCGAGAAGCGCGTGCACGAAGTCGTGGCAGGCGTTGCGCAGATCACGGGCGCCAAGATCGACCTGCGCTACAAGCGCAATTATCCGGTCGTGAACAATCATGCGGCGGAGACCGAAGTGGCGCGGCGCGTCGCCGAGCAGGTCGCGGGCGAGGCCAATGTGCACGACATGGCGCCGCTGATGGGCGGCGAGGATTTCGCCTACATGCTCGAAGCGCGGCCCGGCGCCTTCATCTTCTGCGGCAACGGCGACAGCGCCGGCTTGCATCACCCCGCCTACAATTTCAATGACGAGGCGATCGTCTACGGCACGTCCTACTGGGTCAAGCTGATCGAGGAATCGCTCGCGGCCTAACCACCGACGTCATCCCGGGCGCCGGAGGCGAAGCCGGAATATCGAGATTCCGGGGTCGGCCCTGCGGCCGCCCCGGAATGACGACCTGAAAAGGGCCGGGACATCAGGCAGCCCGGGCGGCCTTCTTCTGCAAGGCAGCGGCGATCTTCAGATCCTCGACAAAGCGCCGATATTCCAGCGCCTTGGCTTCAGGATCGGGCAGCCGCAGCAGATAGGACGGATGCACCGTCACGAGTGCTTTGCGTCCGTCGGGAAGGTCTATCAGCCGGCCGCGGTTCTTGCCGATCGGGGTGATCTTGCCGAACACGCTTTGCGCGGCGGTTGCGCCCATCGCCACGATGAGATCGGGCTGGATCGCCGCAACTTCCCGCTCGTACCATTGCCGGCAGGCCCGGATCTCAGGTGTGTTCGGCTTCTGGTGCAGGCGAATTTTTCCACGTGGCACGAATTTGAAGTGCTTGACCGCGTTGGTGACGTAGACCTTCTTGCGGTCGACGCCGGCTTCCTCCAGCGCGCGGTCGAGCATCTGGCCGGCCGGGCCGACGAAGGGATGGCCGGCGAGGTCTTCCTTGTCGCCGGGCTGCTCGCCGACCAGCATGATGTTGGCATTCCTCGGCCCTTCGCCGAACACGGTCTGGGTCGCGTCCTTATAGAGATGGCAGGCGCGACAATGCGCGGCCTCCTCGCGGAGCGCTTCGAGATCGTCGACAGCTGGCTTGCGTTTCATCGGAGCCTCCGGCCGCTTCTGAGGCTTGCGCGGATCGGTTGCGGCATTGGCGATCATAGCACCGGTCATGCGTTCGGCGTCCTCGATCAAGGGCTTAATGATCGAAGCCTCGGGCAGGTTCCTCCAATATTTTTTTGGCATTTCGGCCTGCATCGCCTTCACCTTGAGACGGGCTGGATTGAAGATGCTGGCGTAATAGCGCCGCCAGGTTTCTTCCAGCCGGTCTTCGCGCGGTGCTTCGCTCCTGCTGACGCCGGATGTGAACGAAAGTGCGTGGCCATCCCAATGCGCGCAGAGGTCCGGTGTCAGGATCGACCACGGCATGTCGGAAAAGCGCTTGGCGAAGAACGGCGCGGCGAGCTCGACGATGTGATGCTCCGGCTCGAACCAGGCGACGTAGTGTGCCTGGCGTTCCCGGCCGATCTCGCGGAAGCGGACGAAGGCGTGCATCTTGTGCTCGTCGCGATGGACCGCCTTTGCCATGGCCGTGACCTGCGCGACATCAGGATCGGTCGCAACCTCGATGAGGTCGTGATTGTCCTTCAATCGCCAGAGCAGGCGATAGAGGATCGCAAAACGCTTGATATCACGGTGCAGGATTGCGGCCTTGGCGAGCTCGATGAATTTTGCTGATACGTTGAAGGTGCCGTCATGCGCCTCGAGGATCGGAGACGGCGAGGGCGGCGCGAATAATTCCGCTTCGCCACCTCGCACGGTCCAGGTGACATCGCGCGGCTCCACATGATGTAGAACGAGCGTGCGGGCGGCTTTGCGCCAGCCGTCGAAATCGGTTTCGGTGTCGAGTGTGATGTACTGCATCAGAAGCCAAATCCGAGTTGCATCGCTTTCGGCTTGAACCGTTCGATCAGCCGCGCCTCTTCGAGCCGATGTGGCGAGGGGCGGTGATCGCTGAGGACGATGAACGGCAGCGCCTTGTTGCGGGGCACGTGCAGCCGCGCGAGATCGGCAAGACGGATCGTGGTGGTGCGCCGCGTCGCGATGATGCGTTCGACCGCCTTGGTGCCGAAGCCCGGCACCCGCAGCAGCTCCTCGCGGCTGGCGCGGTTGACGTCGAGCGGGAAGCGGTCGCGATGGCGCAGTGCCCAGGCGAGCTTGGGATCGATGTCGAGCGGCAGCATCGCGCTGTCGTCGACGATCTCGCCGACATCGAAGCCGTAGAACCGCATCAGCCAGTCGGCCTGGTAGAGCCGGTGCTCGCGCAGCAAGGGCGGCGCCCGCAGGGGCAGGGCGCGGCTGGCATCGGGGATCGGGCTGAAGGCGGAGTAATAGACGCGCCGCAGACGGTAGGCGCCGTAGAGATTGGCGCTGGTGTGGAGAATGGTGTGATCGGACGCCGCGTCGGCGCCGACGATCATCTGCGTGCTCTGGCCGGCCGGCGCGAAGCGCTGCGGCTTGGCCTTCGTCTTCGTGCTGCGGCTGTCCTCGGCCTCGTCCAGCTTCAGCCGCAGCCGGCCCATGGTGCGGCGGATCGCGCGGACGTCCTTCTCCGGCGCGAATTGCTGCAGGCTGGTCTCCTGCGGCATCTCGATATTGATGGAGAGGCGGTCGGCATATTTGCCGGCCTCCGCGATCAGCGCGTCGTCGGCTTCGGGAATGGTCTTCAGGTGAATGTAGCCGCGGAAGTGATGCTCCTCGCGCAGTTTGCGCGCGACGCTCACCACCTGCTCCATGGTGTAATCGGGACTGCGGATGATGCCGGAGGAGAGGAAGAGGCCCTCGATGTAGTTGCGCCGGTAGAAGTCGAGCGTCAGCTTGACGACCTCGTCGATGGTGAAGCGGGCGCGCGGCACGTTGGAGGAGGCGCGGTTGACGCAATAGAGACAATCGTAATTGCAGGCATTGGTCAGCAGCACCTTGAGCAGGGAGATGCAGCGTCCGTCCGGCGCATAGGAGTGGCAGATGCCCATGCCGGGCGCGGTCGAGCCCATGCCCTTGCCGTCGCTGGAATCCCGCTTCTCGGTGCCGCTGGAGGCACAGGATGCGTCGTACTTGGCGGCATCCGCCAGAATCTCCAGCTTGCGTTGTACGTCCATCCTGGAATCCCTTTGATTCAGCTCATGAATCCGATTGAGCGCCAATTCGATTGACTCTTCTGGTCCCGTTAGCTTTATATTAGAACATATCATGAACAAATGAGCCAGCCGTTGGTTCTTCTTTTGAGGACCACGGCATCAATCTCTGAAGGAGCGGCGAGCATGAGCGGCGCACGTGGAAGCGCGCTTGCGATCTTGCGCGGCCAGATCGAGCGCATCGAGACCGCGGAGGTCGTGCATCCGCGCGATCGCGTCGCGCTTGGCCACAATGCGGCCGACAGCGCGCTGAAGGGCGGGCTCGCGCGTGCGGCGATCCACGAGGTGTTTTGCGAAGGGCGTCAGGGCGCTGCCGCGACCGGCTTCGTCATGGGGCTTGCGGGACGCGTGAGCGCGCGTCGGCCGCTGCTGTGGGTGCGGCAGGATTTTTCGGAGATCGAGACGGGTGCGCTGTCGATGAGCGGGCTATCCGAGCTCGGCCTCGATCCGCGCCGGGTGGTGATGGTGCGCGCCGCCGATGTCGAGAGCGCGCTACGCACCTCGGCCGATGCGTTCGCCTGCGATGCGCTGGGCGCCGTCGTGCTCGAGCTCTGGGGCGAGATCAGACAGTTCGATCTCGTGGCGAGCCGCAAGCTGACGCTCGCCGCGCAATCTTCCGGCGTCGCCGGGTTGCTCCTGCGCATGGCCGCACGACCTTTGCCCTCGACTGCGGAGACGCGATGGATGCTGCGCGCGGCACATTCACCGCCGGGGCAGGCATGGAGCACATGGGGCGCGCCGCGCTTCGATGCCGAGCTCTTGCGCAATCGTCATGGCCCGTGCGGCCGGTGGATCATGGAATGGAATTGTGATGAGTGCCAGTTCAGTGAACCGTCGACGTATCCTCAGCCTGTGGCTGCCGCGCCTGCCCATCGACCGGCTCCAGCGGTTTTTCGGCAGCGCCGGGCTGGGTAAAGCCAATCATGAGCCCAGCATCGTCGTCATCAAGGACAACAATGCGCTGGTGATCCATGCGCTGGACGAGGCCGCCGAGCGCCTCGGCCTGTACATCGGCCAACCCCTGGCCAATGCGCGGGCGATGTGTCCTGACCTGAAGGTGTTCGATGCCGATGTCGTGGCCGATGCGAAGACGCTCGGCGATATCGCCGACTGGTGCGACCGCTTCACGCCGCTGGTGGCGCTCGATCCGCCGCACGGGCTGTTCCTCGATATCACCGGCTGCGCGCATCTGTTCGGCGGCGAGGCCGCGCTGCTCACGACGCTGGTCCGCGCGCTGGCCCGCCAGGGCTTTGCCGTCAGCGCCGCGATCGCCGGGACCTCGGTCTGTGCGCGCACGCTGACGCGGCAGGCCTCAGGCACCATCGTCGCGGATGGCGAAGAGGCGGCGGCGATCAGCGCATTTCCGGTGTCCGCGCTTGGTGCGGGCGAGGTCACCACCACCGGCCTGCGCCGCGCCGGCCTGAAGACCATCGGCGATGTCGCCGCGCGCGCGCCGGGCGAGATCACCGCGCGGTTCGGCGCGCGCTTCTCCACGCTGCTCGCGCATGCGCTGGGACAGGGCGATGCGCCGATCAACCCGCGCAAGCCGCTGCCCGATTACATCGTGGAGAAGCGCTTCGCCGAGCCGATCGCGACCGACACCATGATTGCGATGACGCTGTCGCGGCTCGCCGACACGTTGATCGCCTCCATGGAGAAACAGGGCAAGGGCGCGCGCCGTCTCGAAGCGGCGTTCTTCCGCACCGACGGCGTGGTGCGCGCGATCATGGTCGAGACCGGACGTCCGGTAACGCGAAGCGACGTGATCGACCGGCTGTTCCGCGAACGCCTCGATGCGCTCGCCGATCCGCTCGATCCCGGCTTCGGCTTCGACATGGTGCGGCTGTCGGCGAGCCGCACCGAGATCGTGGTACAGGAGCAGCGCGATCTCGATGCCCATGTCCACGACAATGACGAGCTTGCCGCGCTGATCGACCGCATCGCCGCCCGCATCGGCGGAAAGCGCGTCGTCGTGCACCTGCCGCAGGACACCCATATCCCTGAAAGCGCGGTGCTGGCCGCGCCGGCGCAGCATCATCTCACGGCTGCCATGCAAGCCGAATGGCCGGCGCGTGCCGAGAGCGAGCCGCCGCTGCGCCCCTTGCGGCTGTTCGACAAGCCGGAGCCGATCAAGGTGCCGTTCGCGACCGTGCCTGATGGTCCGCCGCATCAATTCACCTGGCGCCGCGCGCTGCATGCGGTGGTGCGGGTGGAGGGGCCCGAGCGTGTCGCGATGGAATGGTGGCGGCAGGACGGCAAGCAGCTGACGCGGGACTATTTCCGCATCGAGGATGCCGAAGGCCTGCGCTTCTGGATCTTTCGCGACGGACTTTATGAGGGAGAGTGCTTCGATGCCGACGGCAAGCCCGTTCCTCCCGGCTGGTATGTGCACGGTCTCTTCGCATGAATACGCTTAGCTATGCCGAGATCGGCATCACCACCAATTTCTCCTTCCTGCGCGGCGGCTCGGATCCGCGCGCCTATGTGCATCAGGCGAGCGCTTTGGGGATTTCGGTGATCGGCATTGCCGATCACAATACGCTCGCGGGCGTGGTGCGGGCCTATAAGGAGCTCGACAATGACAAGGTGCTGCACAAGCCGAAGCTGCTGATCGGTGCGCGCATTGTCTTCATCGACGGCACGCCCGACATCCTGGTCTATCCGCGTGATCGCGCGGCCTATGGCCGGCTCTGTCAGCTTCTCACCCGGGGCAAGCGCGGCGACGACATCACGCGGATCGAGAAGGGCGAGTGCCGTCTCACTTTTGCCGATCTCCTGGAATTTTCGGAAGGCCAATTGCTCATCCTGACGCTGCCGCACCGCTTTGATCCGGCCCAGGCGCTGGATGTTCTCGCAAAGCTCAAGGGCAGCCGCGCCGCGGGCGTGTGGCTGGCGGCGAGCCTGGTCTATCGCGGCGACGACCGGCGCCGTCTGGCGCGGCTCGATGATCTCGCCACCACAGCAAAAGTGCCCCTGCTTGCGACTAACGAAGTCCTCTATCATCATCCCGGTCGCCGTCCTCTTCAGGATGTGCTGACCTGCATCCGGGAAAAGACCACGATCGAGGCGATCGGGCGGAAGCTCGAGGTCAATGCGGAGCGATTTCTGAAGACGCCGCAGGAAATGGCGAGGTTGTTCCGCGATTTTCCCGAAGCGATCGCGGAGACCATGCGCTTTGCGGACAGGATCGACTTCTCGCTCGACCAGCTCAAATACCAATATCCGGACGAGCCGGTGCCGCCGGGCAAGACCGCGCAGGGGCATCTGGAGGACCTGACCTGGGCGGGGGTCGACAAATATTTCGGCGGCGAGATCGACGACAAGCTGCGCGCCACGTTGAACAAGGAGCTCGCGCTGATCGCCGAGCTGAAATACGCGCATTACTTTCTCACCGTGCACGACATCGTCCACTACGCGCGCAACCAGAACATTTTGTGCCAGGGCCGCGGCTCGGCGGCGAACTCGGCCGTGTGCTATGTGCTCGGCATCACCTCGGTCGATCCAACCAAGGTCGATCTGTTGTTCGAGCGCTTCATCTCCAAGGAGCGGCTGGAGCCGCCCGACATCGACGTCGATTTCGAGCATTCGCGGCGCGAGGAAGTGATGCAATATGTCTATCGTCGCTACGGCCGCCACCGTGCCGCGATCATCGCCACCGTCATCCATTATCGCCCGCGCAGCGCCATCCGCGACGTCGGCAAGGCGCTGGGCCTGACCGAGGACGTCACCGCCGCGCTCGCCGATACCGTGTGGGGCAGCTGGGGCAAGGGCCTCAACGACATGCAGGTCAGGCAGGCCGGGCTCGATCCCAACAATCCCATGATCAACCTCGCGGTCGAGCTTGCGACCGAGCTGATCGAATTCCCGCGCCATCTCTCCCAGCATGTCGGCGGCTATGTACTGACGCAGGACCGGCTCGACACCTATGTGCCGATCGGCAATGCCGCGATGGACGATCGCACCTTCATCGAATGGGACAAGGACGACGTCGACGCGCTCAGCATGATGAAAGTCGACGTGCTGGCGCTGGGCATGCTGACCTGCATCCGGAAATGTTTCGATCTGATCGACCAGCACAAGGGCGAGCGTTTTGTGCTGGCGAGCATCCCGCAGGACGATCCCAGGGTTTACGACATGCTGTGTGCCGGGGAATCGCTCGGCGTGTTCCAGGTCGAGAGCCGCGCCCAGATGAACATGCTGCCACGGCTGAGGCCGCGGACGTTCTACGATCTCGTCATCGAAGTCGCGATCGTGCGCCCCGGGCCGATCCAGGGCGACATGGTACATCCGTACTTGCGGCGGCGGAACGGACTTGAGAAGGTGAGCTATCCCTCGCCGTCGCCGGAGCATGGCGACAAAGACGAGCTCTACAAGGTGCTGTACAAGACGAAGGGCGTTCCCCTGTTTCAGGAACAGGCGATGCGCATCGCCATCGAGGCGGCAAAATTCACTCCCGAGGAGGCCAACGGTCTTCGCCGCTCGATGTCGACCTTCCGCAACCTTGGTACGATTGGCAAATACGAAGATAAGCTGATCGGCAATATGGTGGCGCGCGGCTACGACCCTAATTTCGCCAGAAGCTGCTTTGACCAGATCAAGGGTTTTGGCTCCTACGGTTTTCCTGAGAGCCATGCCGCGAGCTTTGCGCAACTGGTCTACATTTCGTCGTGGCTGAAGCACTACCATCCCGACGCATTCTGCTGCGGCTTGTTGAACTCGCAACCGATGGGGTTTTATGCGCCTGCGCAGATCGTCGGCGATGCCCGCAAGAACGGCGTCGAGGTTCGCGACATCGACGTGTCCTACAGCTTTGCGCAGAACACGCTGGAGGAGGGGAGCGGCAAATTCTGCGCCGTGCGCCTGGGCTTTCGCCAGATCGACGGATTCCACTGGCTGGACGAGGATGAGGAGCGCTTGAAGCGGGCCAAGGCGCTGCGCAAGCGAAGCGTTGATGAACACGAGTCAGGGACGCACGAACGGTTGGGCTCTCTCCCCCCTTGCGGGGGAGAGTTGGAGAGAGGGGTAAGCCACGACCAGCGTCCGCGCGGCTCACCCCTCTCCCTAACTCTCCCCCGAAAGGGGGGAGGGAACCTATCCACCTCCCGTGCGGCCCTGGACCAGATGCGCGTTGAAAAAGCTGAACTCGACTGGGCCGACCGCATCGTCGCCGCCCGCAACCGCCGTCCTTTCACTTCGCTCGAAGACTTCGCCCGCGACACCGGCCTGCCCAAGCGCGCGCTGATCCTGCTCGCGGATGCCGACGCGTTCCGCTCGCTCGGGCTCGACCGCCGCGAGGCGCTGTGGCAGGTGCGGCGGTTGCCCGACGATGTGCCGCTGCCGCTGTTCGAGGCGGCGACCGCGCGCGAACAGCCGGACGAGCACGCTAAGCCGCTGCCGGTGATGCCGCGCGCCGAGCAGGTGGTCGCGGACTACCAGACTATCCGGCTGTCGCTGAAGGGCCACCCGATGGAATTTTTGCGCGAGATGTTTTCGCGCGAGCGCATCGTTGCCTGCAAGGACATCAGCCACGAGAACGAGCGACGCCGCGTCCGCTGTGCCGGCGTGGTCTTGGTCCGGCAGCGGCCGGGCAGCGCCAGCGGCGTCGTATTCATGACGCTTGAGGACGAGACCGGCATCGCCAATGTCGTGGTCTGGCCCAAGATCATGGAGCAGTACCGGAAAGAAGTAATGGGCGCGCGTCTCATCCTGGTCGAAGGCTACATCCAGAGCAGCCCTGAAAAGGTGACGCATCTCATCGCCCAGCGCATGGTCGACCGCTCGCACGATCTGGTTGGATTGGCCAACGATGCACTCGGCCGCAAACATCCGCTGCCCGCAGGCGCCACCGTGGTCGAGCCGCTCAACGAAGACCCCCGCGCCCTCGTGGACATGCCCGCGCAGAAAGTCCGCCACCCCCGCAATGTCCGCATCCTGCCGCCGTCGCGGGATTTCCATTGAAGGCTGCGGCGCGGGATGCCGCCCACGAGATCGTTGAAGCGATCGCACGCGATGCCCACAGCTTATCATGCCCTGGCTTGAGCGGGCATCCACGCCTCTCGGTGTGTGCGGTACGGCATGGATGGCCGGGACAAGCCCGGCCACGACGGCGGAGGGAGCGCCGGAACGAACGTTCTAGAAATTCACGCGGTTCGAGATCGCGCCGTCCACAACGAGATTGGATCCCGTCGTGAATCCCGACACCGGGCTTGCCAGAAACACCGCCGCGCTCGCGATCTCCTGGGGCGTTGCCATGCGTCCCGTCGGGTTGCGGCTCATCGCATCCTTGTAGCGCTCGGGCATGTTCTGCTCGATCATCTCCCAGACGCCGCCCTTGAAATAGACCGTGCCGGGCGAGACCACGTTGACCCGGATGTTCTTCTTTGCATATTGCCGGGCCAGTCCCTTGGCCATGTGGATCAGCGCGGCCTTGATCGGGCCGTAGGAGCTGGCTGCGTCCGCCTGCGCCGCGGCGATCGACGAGATGATCACGAAGGCCGCGTCGCCGCGGCTCGCGCTGCTGGCTTCGAGGAACGGCCGCGCGGCATCGAACGCATGCACGGCGCCGAGCACGTCGAGCCGGAAATTCTGCTCCCAGGACGCGGGATCGCCGCCTTGCGCCATCGCGCCGGCGTTGGAGAACAGCAAGTCGACGCCGCCGAGCTCGCTTGCAGCATTCTCGATCCAGGATTTCAGTGCTGCGCCGTCGGTGACGTCGACCGGGCTGCCGGTGGCCTTGATACCGCTCGCCTTCAACTCGCCCACGGTGGCCGCAACCTGATCGGCGTTGCGCGCGCACACCGCGACATTGGCGCCTTCACCGGCCAGCGTCGCCGCAATCGCCCGCCCGATGCCGCGCGTGCCGCCGAGGACGATGGCGTTCTTGCCTTTGAGACCGAGATCCATTGTTTGGCTCCTTCTTGTTGATGAGAGAGTGTAGCTGTTTCGAGGGACGCCCAGAAGCCTCCACGTCGTCATTGCGAGCCAACGGGTCCGCGCAAAGCGCGGCCCGATGACAGGCTCCGCGAAGCAATCCAGACTGCATCCGCAGCAACAGTCTGGATTGCTTCGTCGCAAGGGCCCCTCGCAATGACGCGGAGAGACCTCACTCCGGCGCGGCCCCCACCGGCGGTCCGCCGGGCGGGCGGTGCAGGAAGGTCAGCGACGCATAGGCGCCGGCCCAGGAGCCGATCGCCGCGAACGCGACATAGAACGCGTTATCGGTGTAGCTGATCACGGCGTAGGAGGAGAGCAGGTACCAGACCGCGCTCCAGTTCGCCGCCGGCACGCGCTTGCGCGCGATCACCGCCGAGGTGAACATCACATAGACCGCGTCGGTGGCCGCCGTCGCGACGAACACGGCGCCTGCGGTGAGAGGATCGATGGCGGCCATTGCAGTCCTTTCCATGCTAATGGGATGGTTGCGAAGCTAAAGCGAGAGAAGCGGTCATGCAAAGCCCCGCCGACATTCTGAAGGGTATCTGGACCTCCGCCGGCGGTGATGCGGCCGCGCTCGATCGCGTGCGGCTGACCGGCACCGAGCCACAAATCCCATCCTCGTTTCGTGTCGCCGTCGCCGGCCAGACGACGATAGCTGCCGCGGGGCTCGCCGCCGCCGAAATCCGGCGACTGCGCGGCGGCGAGACGCAGGACGTCTCCGTCGACATGCGCCACGCCGTCGCCGAATGTCGTTCCGAGCGCTATCTGCGCGTCGACGACAAGCCGCCGCCGCCGGCCTGGGACGCGATCGCCGGCGTTTACAGGACCGGCGATGGCCGTTTCGTCCGCTGCCACACCAATTTCCCGCATCACCGCGATGCCGTCTGCGAGGTGCTCGGCTGCGAGGCGGAGCGCGAGAAGGTGCAGGCGGCATTGATGCAATGGAGGGGGGAGGATTTCGAAACCGCGGCTTACGCAGCAGGCGGCGTTGTCGCGCTGATGCGGTCCTACGACGAATGGTCCGCATTGCCGCAGGCGCGTGCGCTCGGGCAATTGCCGCTGGTCTCGATCGAGAGGATCGGCGAGGCCCCGCCGAAGCCGTGGCCCAAAGGCGATCGCCCGCTCTCGGGTCTTCGTGTGCTCGATCTCTCCCGCGTCATCGCGGGCCCCGTCGCCGGCCGCACGCTCGCCGCGCACGGCGCGGACGTGTTGCTGGTGTCAGGGCCGGAGCTGCCCGCGATTCCCTGGCTCAGCATCGATACCGGCCGCGGCAAGCTTACCACCTTCATCGAACTGAAGAGCGAAGCCGGGCGGAAGCAGCTGCGCGAGCTGTTGAAGGACGCCGACATCTTCTCGCAAGGCTATCGTCCGCGTGCGCTTGCCGCCCTCGGCTTCGCGCCGGAGGACGCAGCGCAAATCAATCCCGGCATCGTCTATGTCACGTTGTCGGCGTATGGCCACGCCGGCCCCTGGGCCGAGCGTCGCGGCTTCGACTCGCTGGTGCAGACCACGACCGGCTTCAATCACGCCGAGGGGCAGGCTTCCGGCATCGACACTCCCAAGGAATTGCCGGCGCAAATCCTCGACCACGCCACCGGCTATCTGATGGCGTTCGGCGCGATGATGGCCAGGGCACGCCAGGCCCGCGAAGGCGGCAGCTGGCACGTGCGCGTCTCGCTGGCGCAGACCGGGCGATGGTTGTGGAATCTCGGCCGGCTGGACGGTGGGCTGAACACCCCGGATCTTACGGGCGAGGCCGTACATGCTGCGTTCATCGAAAGCATGCCATCTGGGTTCGGGACGTTGAAGGCGGTGCGTCATTCAGCAGTGCTGTCGAAGACGCCGGCACAATGGAGCCGTCCTGCGATGCCACTCGGCAGTCATCCTGCGCAATGGCCTGCGCGAAGCTGACATGAAGCTGACATGTCGCAAAACTTTAACGCAAACCGCAAGAGACCCAGCGTTTTTAAGGTTGTTTGAAATCCCAATTCGGCACTATTAGCGCGACCGATGAGGCAGCATTTGCCGAGATCGTCGCAGACACGACCGGGACCCATGGTAGTTGAGAATACCAAGCGATTGCACGTGATTACAAAACAACGGGTGATCACATCCGTAGTTTTACTAGCTCTTGCAGGCGCCGGTGCCTACGGCTTCCATTCTTCGGGGCCAAAGCAAAAAAAACACTCCGAGATTTCCAGCCAGTCGCGCAGAAATGCGCAGACCTTCACGCCCACGCCGTCCGAATGGGCGACGCTGACGATCGAGCCGGTCAAGGCCAAGAGCTTCCGAGCCGAGTATGTCACCGAGGGCAAGGTCGCGGTCGACGAGGACCGCTCGACGCCGGTATTCTCGCCCTATGCCGGCCGGGTCACCAAGCTGCTGGCCAAGCCGGGCGAGATGCTGAAGCAAGGTCAACCGCTGTTTACGATCGAGGCCGCCGACACCGTGCAGGCCCAGAACGATTTCATCGCGGCGATGACCTCGCAGAACAAGGCGAAGTCTGCGCTCGAGCTTTCCGACATCCAGTTCAAGCGCGCCAAGGATCTCTATGAGGGCCATGCCATTCCGCTGAAGGACTATCAGCAGGCGGAAGCAACTCAGGTCCAGGCGCAGAACGACATGCGCTCCTCGGTGACGGCGCTGGAAGCCGCGCGCAACAAGCTTCGCATCCTCGGCTTCACGGACGAGACCATCAAGGCGTTCCAGGACAAGGGCACGATCAATCGGGAGGTCACGATCTATTCGCCGATCTCCGGCACGGTCGTGCAGCGCAAGATCGGGCCCGGGCAGTACGTCAATTCCGGCGCCAGCGATCCGGTCTTCGTGATCGGCGATCTCTCCACGGTCTGGCTCACCGCCTTCGTGCGCGAGAGCGACGCAGCCGCGGTGTGCATCGGCCAGGACATCGCCGTCAACGTGATGGCGCTCCCAGGCCATCCGTTCACCGCCAGGATCAACTACGTCGCCGCTGCGATCGACCCCGGCACCCGCCGCCTTCTGGTTCGCGCGACCATCGACAACAAGGACGGCCTGCTGAAGCCGGAGATGTTCGCCAACGTCACGATCTATTCGGCCGGCGACCGGGCCGCGCCGGCAGTGCCGAAGCAGGCGTTGATCTATGAAGCCGACAACGTCCGTATCTGGGTCGCGCGCGAGGACAAGTCGGTCGAGCTGCGTCAGATCAAGATCGGTCTCATCAACGGCAACCTCGTCGAGGTCACCAGCAATCTCAAGCCCGGCGAGCAGATTATCACCAAGGGCAGCCTGTTCATCGACCGTGCGGCCTCCGGCAGCTGATCGACGACCCCAAGAAGTTGAAGACCTGAATGGATCGTCTCGTTGCCCTTGCCGTCGACCGGCGCTTCCTGATGGTCGGAATGTTTGCGGCCGTTCTGATCGGCGGCCTGATCGCGTTCAACCAGCTCAACATCGAGGCTTATCCCGATCCGACGCCGCCGATGGTCGACATCGTGACGCAGAGCCCGGGGCTGTCGGCGGAGGAGATCGAGCGCTACATCACGATCCCGATCGAGACGCAGGTCGCGGGCCTGAAGAACATCACGACCATCCGCACCATCTCGCTCTACGGTCTGTCCGACGTCAAAATCCAGTTCTCCTTCGCCTACACCTATGACGAGGCGTTGCAGCAGGTCTTGAACCGCCTGGCTCAGCTCGCTCCGCTGCCCGGCAACGTGCAGCCGCAGATCTCGCCGCTTAGTCCGATCGGAGAAATCTTCCGCTATCGCCTGGTCGGCCCACCCAATTACAGCGTGCTCGACCTCAAGACCATCCAGGACTGGATTCTCCAGCGCCGTTTCCGCGCTGTGCCCGGCGTCATCGACGTCACCGGCTGGGGCGGCAAGAGCAAGACCTACGAGATTCAGGTCGATTTCAACAAGCTGGTCGCCAACGGGCTGACGCTGCCGCAACTGCTCCAGGCGGTCGGCAACTCCAATGTCAATGTCGGCGGCAACACCGTCGATATCGGCCAGCAATCGGCCGTGGTGCGCGGCGTCGGGCTGATCCGCTCGATCGACGACCTCGCCAATACCATGGTGGCGCAGACCGGCGGCAACCCGGTGCTGGTCAAGGACGTCGCATCCGTCACCGTCGGTCAGAAGCCGCGTCTCGGTATCGCCGGCCTCGACGACGACGACGATATCGTGCAAGGCATCGTCCTGATGCGCCGCGGCGAGCAGAGCACGCCGACCATCAAACGGGTCGAGCAGCTCGTTCAGCAAATCAACAACTCCACCATTCTGCCGCCGGGAGTGCGCATCGAGCGCATCTACGACCGCAAGGACCTGATCGATCTCACCACCCACACCGTGCTGCACAATATGGTGGTCGGCATCCTGCTGATCGTGCTGTTGCAGTGGATATTCCTCGGCGATCTTCGCAGCGCGCTGATCGTCGGCGCGACCATTCCGTTCGCGTTGTTCTTCGCCGTCATCATCCTGGTGCTGCGCGGGGAATCGGCAAACCTGTTGTCGGTCGGCGCGATCGATTTCGGCCTGATCGTCGACGCCACCGTCATCATGGTGGAGGCGATCTTCCGCCGCCTGACGCAGACGACGCCGATCTCGGAATCCGAGCACATATCGCCCGAGACGCTGTTCGGCATGAAGAGCCATGCCATCCTCAGCGCGGCTGCCGACGTCTCGCGTTCGATCTTCTTCGCCGCGGCGATCATCATCGCGGCCTTCCTGCCGCTGTTCACCCTGTCCGGGGTCGAGGGCAACATCTTCGGGCCGATGGCCCGCACCTATGCCTATGCGCTTGCCGGCGGCTTGCTCGCCACCTTCACGGTGACGCCCGCACTGTCCGCGATCATCCTGCCCGCGCATGTCGAGGAAACCGAGACGAAGGTGATGCTGATCCTGCACCGGTTGTATTCGCCGTTGCTGCATTGGGCGGTCGCCAATCGCAACATCGTCCTCGGCGGTGCGGTCGGCCTGGTGCTGATGACGGTGGCGCTCAGCCGGCTGCTCGGCCTCGAATTCCTGCCGAAGCTGGAGGAGGGCAATCTCTGGATCCGTGCCACGCTGCCGCCGACCATTTCGCTCCAGGAAGGCAACAGCTACGTCAACGAGATGCGCAAGGTGATCCGCGCCCGGCCCGAGGTCGAGTCCGTCGTGTCGCAGCACGGCCGTCCCGATGACGGCACCGACGCTGCCGGCTTCTTCAATGCCGAGTTCTTCGCGCCGCTCAAGCCCGTGAGCCAGTGGCCCGGCACGAGCGACAAGGAAGAGCTGACCGCGCAACTGCTCAAGCAGCTCGACGACCGCTTTCCCGGCGTCGAGTTCAACTTCTCGCAATATCTCCAGGACAACGTTTCCGAAGCCGTTTCCGGCGTGAAGGGCGAGAACTCGATCAAGCTGTTCGGCAGCGACCTCCAGGCGCTGACCGACACCGCCAACAAGATCAAGTCGGTACTGGCGACCGTACAAGGCGTCACCGACCTTGCCGTGTTCACCTCGCTCGGGCAGCCGACCATCCAGATCGACATCGATCGCGCCAAGGCCGCGCGCTACGGCCTCGCGCCCGGCGACATCAACGCCACCATCAAGGTCGCGATTGGCGGCGACACGGCGGGGGATCTCTACGAGCCGGGCAGCGATCGTCACTTCCCGATCATCGTCCGTCTTGCGCCGGAATATCGCAGGAGCGCGGAGGCGATCCAGAATTTGCGGATCGGCGCGCCCGGTCCGAACGGCACCGTCACGCAAATCCCTCTGAGCGAGGTCGCCAACATCAGCCTCGTCTCCGGCGCCGCCTACATCTATCGCGAGCAGCAGGAGCGCTATCTACCGATCAAGTTCTCGGTGCGCGAGCGCGATCTCGGCAGCGCCATCCGCGAGGCGCAGGACAAGATCGCCGAGCAGGTGCAGCTGCCTCCGGGCTCGCACATGGAATGGGTCGGCGAGTTCGGCAATCTCCAGGACGCGATCCGGCGGCTGTCGATCGTGGTGCCGATCTCTCTGGCGCTGATCGGCGTGCTGCTCTGGTTCAATTTCGGCTCGATGACCGACACGCTGCTCGCGATGAGCGTGATTCCGATGGCGATCTTCGGCGGCGTGCTCGGCCTGCTGATAACAGGCACGGCGTTCAGCGTTTCCGCGGCGATCGGCTTCATCGCGCTGTTCGGCATCGCCGTGATGGACGGCATCATCATCCTGTCGCAGTTCAACCAGCTTATCGAAGAGGGCATGGACCGCATGAGCGCGGTGGTGCGCACCGGCGAGCTTCAGCTCCGCCCCGTGCTGATGACCTGCGTCGTCGCAGGCGTCGGCCTGTTGCCGGCGGCACTATCGGAAGGCATCGGCTCGCAGGTGCAGAAGCCGCTCGCGGTCGTCGTCGTCACCGGCATGATGCTGGCGCCGGTCGTGATCCTGGTGACCTTGCCGGTCTTGATCTCGTTCTTCTCCCGAAGCGGGCGCTGACCGTCAGAACCCGTAGAGCCGCGCCGGATTGTCGACCAGGATCTTCTTGCGCACATCCGCCTCCGGCGCCCACACCGGAAGCTGGTTGAGCAGGCGGCCATCGTCGATTTGATAGAGAGGTGCGATGTCGGTGGGCTTGCGTCCCTCGACGCGGCTGGAATCCGGATGCGGCCAGTCGGAGCCCCAGACGATGCGGTCCGCATTGGCCGCGATCAGCGCGCGGGCATAGGGCACCATATCCTGATAGTCGGGTGCGAGCTTCGACGAGCGATAGGCGCCGGAGATCTTCACATAGGCCTTGCCGGACTTGACGAGGGCCATCAGGTCGGAAAATCCCGGTTGCTCCAGCCCAAGTGGGGCCTCGAGCCCGCCGAAATGGTCGAACACGGCGGGCACGGGCGATGCCACCACGAGATCCTTGATCGCAGAGATCATCACCGGCGTGGTGTAGAGCTGCACATGCCAGCCGCGCGCCTTCACGCGCTCGACGGCTGTGGTGAAGCGGGCGCGGCCGATATTGGTGTCGTTGATGCCCCCAGTCGCCAGATTGATGCGGATGCCGCGGAAGCCTTCCGCCTGCATCGCATCGAGCTGCGCCTCGGTGGTCCTGTCGTCGATCACGGCGACCCCGCGCGCGGTCGCACCACGCGCCTTCATGCCGAACAAGGTGGAGGAATTGTCGGTGCCGTAGACGCTCGGCGTCACGATCACCACGCGCTCGATATGCAGCGCCTTGTGCAGCGCCGCCATTTCTTCGGGGCTCGCCGGCTCCGGCGTATAGACGCGCCCCGCGAAGAACGGAAACCTCTGGGGATCGCCGTGAATGTGGGTGTGGCAGTCGCAGGCATGCGCCGGGACGTCGAAATTGATCGGCGTTGCGGGCTGCGCCGCACGGGCGCGGGCTTTGCTGGTCATGCTACTCCGGCGGCAAGGGAGGCGAGCAGGATGCTGCGTCGGCTGTGCATGGCTTCTCTCCCTGTTTCGTTCTTTGGAAATGCGGCTGGGACGGTATCAGATCAGCCGGGTCAGGTGCTGCGCTTGGCTGCATAGCTGCTCAACAAGGTTCGCAAGCGGACGCGAGTCGTCAACGTGCACGACCGGGCACCGTCAAAGACGGCGAGGGAGGCAGAGCGCTGGAGATGCCGCGCGCCGGCTGCTACTGTCCCGACGGCGTGCGCAGGCCGTGCCAGGCGTCGCGGACCTGGTGGTAATGAACCTCGGGCAGGTAGTCCGGCGTGTTCAGGTTCAGCGTCTTGACGTCGAGATGGCCGATGGCGCTGAGCAGCGTGTAGGAGGCGATCACGCGGTCGCGTTGCGCGCCGATGAGGCGGGCCTTGGCCTGGATCAGATCGGCTTGCGAGTTCAAGACGTCCACGGTCGTGCGCTGTCCGCCGGCCGCCTCGCGCTGCACGCCCTGCAGCGCGACGGTCGCCGCCTTCACCTCGGACTCCGAGGCCGAGACCGTGACCTTGGCACCTTCATTGGCAACCCATGCGCTGACCGCCGCCGTGCGCGCCTGGTTGCGAACCTGGTCGAGCACGAGCCGGCTCTGTGCCGTGATCTCCTTGGCCTGCCGGGTCTGCGCCGCGGCCTGACCGCCGTCGTAGATCGGCGCGGTGACGTTGGCGACGATCGAGGCCTGGTCTTCGGCGAAGGTGCCTAGCGTCGGGTCGTTGTTGCGGCTCTTGCTTGCGCTGCCCTGGATGGTGGCGCTCGGCAGCAGCGTGCCCTCGGCGATGCGGATATTGGTGGAGGCGACATCGACGTCGAAACTTGCGGCCATCACCGCCGGATGCTGGCGGATCGCCATCGACATGGCGTCCTCGCGGCTCTTCGGCAGATAGCGGTCGACGGCCTCGGCCGGCCGAAGCTGCGACGGCGCATTGCCGACCACCTGCGCATAAATCGCCTGGCTGACGGCGAGCGCGATCTCGGCCGCGTTGAGATCGGCAAGGCCGCGGTTGAGGCGGGCCTCGGCCTGCGCGGTGTCGGTCGGCGTGACGTCGCCGGCGTTGAGGCGGCGCTGGGTGACCGACAATGTTTCGCGCAGGAAGGCGACGTTGGAGCGCTGTGCTTCCACCAACGACTGGTTGGCGAGCACGTTGGTGTAGGCGGTGACCGCATCGAGCAGGACGCCCTGGCCGACATTGCGCAGCGCTTCGCGACCCGACTGCACCTGAAGTTCCGCGGCCCGCACGCTGTTGGCGGTGCGGAAACCGTTGAACAGGGTCTGCGTCACGGTGACGCCGATGATCCAGGGTTTCAGGTTGGCGGTCTGGATGGTGTTGTCGGGCAACAGATTGCGCACCGATTGAAGGCCGGCGCTGAGGCTGGCCAGGATCTGCGGCCGATAGCCGGCAAGCGCCTGCGGCACGTTCTCGTCGGTCGCGCGCTGGCGCGCGCGCTCGGCATTGAGCTGCGGGTTGGTCTGGTAGGCCTTGGACAGCGCTTCCGGCAGGGCTTCGGCCCAGGCGGCGGAGGGCAGGGCGCACGAGAGCGCCAGCGTGGCCCATGTTGCAAATGCGGGACCCACGCCCGATCGATGCCGCGTCACCCCGCGACCAGCTCTGGCGATACGCCCAATCATATGTTCCCGCAAAATTCCCGGCTGTCCGCCCCCGCCGACGGCGGTCGTCTTAACTGTTAAACCAGCCCAGGTCCCGCAGGCAAACTGCCGCGGGAAAAACCCCCATGAAATCCGTGCTTGTTGCAGCTCCGTCACAGGGGGCCGCGGGAACGCGGCAGGGCCTTACACCTGCCTGACCGGTTTGCCTTACCGGTTTTTGTTCACCGGCTTGCGCTTCTCGATGAACGCAGCCATGCCCTCAGAGCGATCCTCGAGCGCAAAGGTCGAGTGGAACAGGTTGCGCTCGACGCTCATGCCCTCGGCCAGCGTGGTCTCGAAGGCGCGGTTCACCGCTTCCTTGGCCATCGCGGCCGCAGGGCGCGACATCGCGGCGATCTTCTCGGCTGCCGCCATCACTTCGTCCATCAGCTTGTCAGCAGGTACGATGCGGCTGACGAGGCCCGACCGTTCGGCTTCCTCCGCATCCATCATCCGGCCGGTGAGGCAGAGATCCATTGCCTTGGACTTGCCGATCGCGCGCGTCAGGCGCTGGGTGCCGCCGATGCCGGGAATGGTGCCCAGCGTGATCTCGGGCTGGCCGAACTTTGCGGTGTCGGCGGCGATGATGAAATCGCACATCATGGCGAGCTCGCAGCCGCCGCCGAGCGCGTAGCCGGCGACCGCGGCGATGGTCGGCTTGCGACAGCGCGCGATGCGGTCGCCGCCGATCGCGGCGAAATCCTCGGAGAACATGTCAATGAAGCCCTTGGGCTGCATCTCCTTGATGTCGGCGCCGGCGGCAAAGGCCTTCTCGTTACCGGTCACGACGATGCAGCCGACGGCGTCATCGGCCTCGAGATCGTCGACCGCCGCGGCAATCTCGCGGAAGACGCCGAAAGAGAGCGCGTTGAGCATCTTCGGCCGGTTCAGCTTGACGATGCCGACCGCGCCTTTGCTCTCGACGATGATGTGTTCGAACGTGCTCATGCTCCACCCACGCTTTTGATTGAGCAGGCAATGTGCCCGCTGGCGCGGTGGGCTTCAAGAGGCTACCGGCCGCCGGAACGCGACGAGAGGCGCGTTCCGGACGGGGTCCATCAGCCGGTTACCCAGGCCGGAAATCGGCCGGCAATCACGCCATGAACATCCGGGCGGCGGACGCCAGCGTCAGCAGCGTGCCGACGCCGATGAAGATCTTGCCGATCAGCGAGCTCTGGTCCCAGGCCGAGCTCTGCTGGCTGCTTGCCATCACCGGCGCGGGCCGCGGCTGCGCCTCGGTTGCGGCAATCACCGCCTTCTGCGCCGGCGGGCTCTCCTGTTGCACGGCGCGATCGATATCGTTGAGCTGATCGGGCGCGACGACCTGGCTTTCGGGGGGCGCGACGTTGGTATTGTCGGCTGCAGCGTGAACATTATCGTTGGCGCGGTTCGTCATCGCGGAGGCGGCAGCCGCAGTTGGCGTATCGGTGGCGAGCTGCGCGTTGGCATTGGCGACCTCCGGCGGCATCTGGCTCGACGTCGGCACCTCACTGCCTGTCTTGTTGTCGTTCCTGTTCTCGTTCCTGGCCTCGTCCGTCCTTGTCGCGGCGCCCTTCCCGGCGGACTTGTCGTCGGATTTCTGCGCCGTCTTGCTGCTGCCGGTGCGGCGCGAGTCATGGCGCCGGTGCTTGGCCGTGTCGGCCTGCTTCTCCGCGCTGTCCGATTTATTGCCTGCGGCCGAACTCGGCTCCGCCTGTGCAAAGCCCCCGAACAGCAGGAAAAGCCCGGCCGAGACAATCAGGGCCGCGCGTGCGCTGGCTTTCATCATGTTGACGATCTCCCCAATTCCGCCCGTCCCGGCAACCAACAGAGACCCTGGGGCGTGACGACAGCGGGGCAGAAAATGGGAATCTTCGGGTTAGACCCGGCAAAAACGGGGCAAACCGCCCCTCGCGGCCGGGCGCACGATGCGGAACGCGCCGATCGGTGTTATGAGCCGCCCCAGAGATGTTAATGGCCGCATCGGTCGCGAGGCCCCGGCTAGATCACGAATTCGTGATCTATTCGACGCCGCGTAACAAATTGAAAGAGCGGCCGAATTGCTTGGTGAGGGCGCGCGTGCGCGGACGTGAGGACGAATGGACCGGCCTGATGCGGTCGGCCATGGCTGGCGATGACGCAGCGTATCATCGCTTGTTGAAGGCAATCACGCCGGTGCTGCGCGCTGCCGCGAGGCGCGGGTTGGCGCGGGCAGGTCAGCCTCCCGACCAGGCCGAGGATATCGTGCAGGAGATTCTGTTGGCGGTGCATCTGAAGCGGCACACCTGGGACAGCGAAGCCCCCTTCGCGCCCTGGCTGTTTGCGATCGGCCGCAACAAGCTGATCGACACGCTCCGCCGGCGCGGCAAGCGCGTGTTCGTCAACATCGACGACTTCGCCGAGGCGCTGCCGGGCGAGGTGCCGCAGGAGACCGCGTCAGCCGGCGAGGTCGCCGCCCAACTGGGCACGCTGCCGCAGCGTCAGCGCGACGTGCTGCAATCGATCGCGGTCGAGGCGGCCTCGATCAAGGATACGGCGGCAAAGTTATCGATGAGCGAGGGTGCGGTGCGGGTCGCGCTGCATCGCGGACTTGCCGCGCTGACGGCCAAACTGCGGGACCATTAGTCATGGACACCGATCAACTCATTCGCTCGCTCGCAGCCGACAACGCGAACCGCGCTCCACGCGTCGGCGCCGTGCTGACCATGGCGCTGCTGGTGGCCGCGCCGTTTTCGATCCTGTTTTTTGCGACATTCCTCGGCGTGCGCGCCGACGTGATGAGCGCGATGCACAACCCGTTCTTCGACATGAAGTTCGCGGTGACGCTGTCGCTCGCAATTCCCGCGATCATCATCAGCCTGCATTTGTCGCGTCCCGAAGCCCTGCTGCGCGGCTGGGCCTGGCTGCTGCTGCTGCCGGTCGGGCTGCTGGCGGTTGCGATCGGCAGCGAGGCGATGATGGCCCCGGCCATGCCGATGACGATGCGCTTGATGGGCAGGAACTCCAGGGTGTGCCTGGTCGCGATCCCTGCGATGTCGCTGCCGCTGCTTGCGGGGGCGCTGTTCGGCCTGCGCCACGGCGCGCCGTCAAGCCCCGCGCTCGCCGGCGCGCTCGCCGGGCTGGTGTCGGCCGGCCTCGCCGCGACCCTCTATGCCTCGCACTGCACCGACGACTCGCCCCTGTTCGTCGCGACCTGGTACACGCTCGCGACCGCGCTGGTGACTGCGATCGGCGCGCTGGTGGGATCGAAGGTCCTGCGCTATTAGAGAATGATCCGGAAAAGTGTGCAGCGGTTTTCCGAAAAGATCATGCTCAAACGACAACCTGAAGCGCGATGACGATTCATCCTGGTCTCATCGCATTTTAGCGTGCCGGCTTCACGCCACCGGCGTCGCGCCCAGCTGCATGCGGTGGAAGCGTAGCACCTGCTGCGCAGTGGATGGACGCAGCGCCTCATAGGTGTCGCGCAGCGTCAGAATGTCGGTCTGCGACCCGCCAGATAGCTTCTCGCGCATGGCGATGATGGCCCGCACGCTCGACCATTGCATGCCGGCGACCTTGGCGAGGATCATCACGCCCTCGGTGCGGCTCTCGATCATCATGGTTTCGGCGGTCTCGACCGCGACGCCCGCGAGTGCAGCCAGCCCCGCATTGGTTTCGTCGAACTTGCCCTGCTCGGCGAAGGTGGTGACCTGGAGCTCGTTGAGGCGGCCGTCGTCGTGCAGCGATTTCACCAGCGCGCGGGCCATCTCGGTCTGCTTCGTCATGGCGGCAGCGCGAGCCCGTTGGGCCGCTTGCTGGACTACGCTCGACACTTCGTCAGCAAGCTCGGGATGCGCGGCCGCAAGCTTCCTGCGCACGCTCAAGGATGCCTTGGCGACCAGCCTCAAATAGTGATGGCGCGGCAGGTCGGACCGCAGGCCGATGCAGCTGGCGAGGTCGTCGTCGCGTTCGGCGCGGATGACGAGCTCGGTGAGACTTCCCTCGGAAAGCCGCGCGCCCGGATTGCTGACGGTCGATTGCACCACGTCCTCATTGCCCCGCATCACCAGCACGTCGGTCAGCGCTTCCGACAGTATCCGCCGCAGCGAGATCGCCTTGAGATGCGCCTGGCCCCTGGTGTGCGCGATCTCGATCAGCGTCGCCTCGTCCAGCCGTTCCGATTTCGACAGCACCGGGCCGGAGACCTCGATGACCTCGTCGAGTGCGAGCGTGCGGATGATTTTCGGCGGCGCAGCCGCGATCGGTGCGAGGCGTTCGGCGAGCAGCGCCCTGGCCGACGTCTCGATCTGCCCGATCAGGCACTGGAACACGTCGTCGAACACGCGGATGTGGTCGTCGGAATAGTCCACTGCGTTGCCCGCGAAGAGATCGGTGACACGGCGCAGCGTCTCGACCCGGCGCGCAACGGTGCCGTGCGAGAGGGCGGCCTGCAATTCCTCGAGCAGGTTTTCGGATGGTCTTGCGGATTTGGATCTCATTGCCCTGTCCTGGAGCGTTCGGCCCGGCTACGGCTTCTGTCGCAGCGGGAGAAAATGGATTGGTCAGCTCGTTACAATAGAATTGCGCCCTTGCGCCTTGGCGGAATAAAGCGCGCGATCGGCACGCGCGAGAAAGGTGTCTGCAGTATCAATGTCGCGCAGCGTCGCGACGCCCGCGGAAATGGTCACCCGCATGCCCGGAGAGAATGCACTCCAGTCGAGATCGGCAACGATGCCGCGCAAGCGCTCGAGCATACGGTGCGCGACGTCGCCCGACGTGTCCGGCAGCAGCAGCAGGAATTCCTCACCGCCGTAGCGGCCGAAACTGTCGGCCGGGCGGAGGTTGGCGAAAATAGTGATCGCGAAGGTCCGCAGCACCTCGTCGCCGATGGGATGGCCGTGGGCGTCGTTGATGCGCTTGAACCAGTCGATATCGATCAGCGCGATCGCGCAAGGCGTGGATGCCTGACGCGACTTCTCGATCTCGGCATCTAGAAGCCGCATGATGCAGCCGCGGTTATAGGCGCCGGTGAGTTCGTCGAGCTCGGCCAGTTCCTCGATACGCCGATACGCGGCCTTCAGTTCGATGCTGCGCCGGTACAGGATCTTGCGCAAGGTGGCGCCGAACAGGCCGAGGAAGGCGCACTGGCCGATCACCAGCACGAAGCAGAGCATCGAGGCGGCTCGCTGCAGCCGGGTCGTGACCGGCAGTCCGATCGGCAGATCCGAGCCCAGGAAAACCGTGGCGAGCCCGCAGGTGGCAAGGCCCCAGGTGAGCATCGCCTGGCTCGACGTCATACGGAGCGTGCCGAAGGCGAAGATCAGGAACAACACTGCGAGAAACGCGACCCCGACCGTGGGCACCGCGAGCAGGAACACCAGCTGCAGCGCCATGTGGGCCGAGATCTGATAGACGGTGAGGTAATGATCCTCGAACCGGTCGCCGAAACCGGCTTCGGACAGCACCGTGAACGTCCCGATGATCAGGAGGCCGCCGACCCAGAACAGCGACGGAACTCCCATGGAGATCGTGCCGTCATAAGCGTAGAGCAGCAGGACCGAGGCTCCCAGCGAGTAGCTCGCGACCTGGCCGACATACATCTGGCGGCGCTGCCGGGTCCGGCGTGCCCTGACTTCTGAAGCGGCCGTCTCGGGCGCGAGGACGAGTTCCGCGACCTCTGCGGCATTCCTCTCGGGAAAGGACGTCGCGGCCGTGCTCATGGTCCCGCCAATGGTAGATGTCAGCGCAAAAATCTACGTGGCAAGCCTTTAGGTTTGGTATCCTTTGGAGCCGAATCCGAACCGTGCAGCACGGAACAAGATGATCAGCGATCGTGCGATTCTTGCCGGCGATCATGCATCGTGTGCGATGCGATCGAGCCAAAACAGGGCTTGGTGCGACAAACCTGGACAGGGCTGCTATGGAACCGGACCAGGCCGGCTCCTGTGCCTTTCGCAGGGAAAGTGTCTTAGTATTATGTTACCGATTTGGATTGACGCCGCTGACCGCCGCGGATGGGACCATAAAAATGGGCTTGTGTGGGGTAGCTCACACTGGCCCCCGCATGATTGCGGTAATCTGAACAATTTTGCACCCCCCGTCGAACCGCCCGCCGCATCGACCCGACCAACTTTGCGAGACGGCCATTGAGCGCGACACAGGCGGCTTCCGACGAGGTTCTGATCGCCAGGATCGCCCAAGGTGACCGGCTCGCCATGCAGGTGCTGTACGGGCGGCACCATGTCAGGGTCTACAGGTTCGGACTGCGGCTCGTGCGCGACGAGCAGGCGGCGGAAGACCTCATCAGCGAGGTGTTTCTCGACGTCTGGCGTCAAGCCGGCAAGTTCGAAGGCCGATCAGCCGTTTCCACCTGGCTGCTGGCAATCACCCGATTCAAGGCCCTGTCTGCGCTTCGGCGCAGGAAGGATTTTGAGTTGGACGAAGAAGCCGCCAACGCGATCGAGGATACGTCCGACGATCCGGAGACGGTGGCGCAGAAGAAGGATACCAGTGAGGCCTTGCGGGAGTGTCTGACGGGCCTCTCGCCGGAACACCGGGAAATCGTCGATCTCGTCTACTACCACGAGAAGTCCGTGGAAGAGGTGGCCGAAATCGTCGGAATTCCGGAGAACACTGTGAAGACGCGCTTGTTCTATGCGCGCAAGAAACTGGCCGAACTGCTGAAGGCAGCCGGCGTTGAGCGAGGCTGGCCATGATGGCATTGAGCAAGAAGATGCTGGAGCAAGAGCCCAGTGACATTGAACTGCTGCTGCCCTGGCACGCCGCCGGCACGCTGAGCGCGCGCGATGCGCGCCGCGTCGAGGAAGCCCTGGCGCGCGATCCCGAGCTTGCCAGGCAATATGCCGCGGTCCGCGGCGAGTACGCAGAGACCATCCATCTGAACGAGAGCCTGGGTGCTCCGTCGGCGCGCGCGATGCAGAAGCTGTTCGCCGCGATCGACGCTGAGCCGGCGCGGGCGAGCGGCTCGCTGCCGCTGTCGGCGCGCATCTCGACCTTCTTCGCGAGCCTGTCGCCGCGCACGCTGGCATGGTCGGCGAGCCTTGGCGCCATCGCGCTCGTGCTGCAAGCCGGAATCATCGGGGCCGTGCTGATGAAGAACCAGCCGTCGACCTTCCAGACGGCTTCGCTCTCGACCAGCGCGCCGATCACGCGCGAACTTGGCAGCACGGCCGCGCCGGCGCGCGCGCTGGTGCGATTCACGCCAGAGGCACGCGTCGCCGACATCACCGCGCTGCTCGACAGCTACCAGGCTTCGATCATCGGCGACGCCAAGGGCGGCATGTTCCGCCTCCAGTTCGACAAGGCGATGAGCCAGGACGAGCTCGCCTCGCTGCTCGGCAGAATGCAGCGCGAGAAGTTCGTCAACCTCGCCGTCGCGGTGCCCTAGGCGCGCCGCTGAGCCGATGACGGGCAAGTCCGAGAGCTGGGTGCGTGCCGGGGCCTACGCCTCATCGGTCGGGGCCGCCCTTCTGGTCGCCTCCTGTCTCGGCATCGAGGTTGCGCAGGCGCAGGCGATCATGCGAACGCCGACGATCAGCGTTCCCTCGCGCACGCCGACCATCTCTCCGAGCATTGCCCCGCGGGTCAGCCCGCCCCTATCCGCCAGGGCGGTGTCGGTCGATCGCGCTCCGCGTTCGATCACGACCGCCCGGATTCCTTCGGCGCGGATGGGACCGATGCGGGTGCTGCCTTATGCGCGCTACTCCCCCAACCTCTACCCGGCCTGCTCGGCGCCCTACCGGGCTGCCGACGGCGAATGCCTGGCACAGCCGAATGCGGGCGGCGAGGGCAGTGGAAAATCGGGCAACAAGAAGAGCGCCCGCAAGGGGCGCGGCAACAACACGCCGGTCGCGATGAACCAGCGCAGCTTCGCAGGCGAATTCGTCGCCGAGATCGACGGCGCTCTGTCGGTGACGGAGGCCGACGAGCTTGCGCGTCGCCACGGCCTCGCGCGCGTCGCATCCGAGAATTTTCCGTTGATCGGGGCGACGTTCGGCCTGTTCCGCATCACCGACGGCCGGCCGGCCGAGACGGTGCGGCGTGAGTTCGCGGCCGACGGCAGCGTGCGCTCGGTCCAGCCGAACTTCCGCTACGTGCTCCAGGACCAGAAATCGTCGGTACCCGCCGAGGGCGATCCCGCGCAATATGCGCTGGCAAAACTCCGCTTGCCGCAGGCGCATTCGCTGGCGCACGGAGCCAATGTCACGGTTGCCGTGATCGACTCCGGCATCGATGCCAAGCATCCCGAACTCGCCAATTCCGTCGCCGACAATTTCGACGCGCTCGGCAGTCCCGAGGGGCCGCACGTCCACGGCACCGGCATCGCCGGCGCCATCGTGGCGCATGCCCGCCTGATGGGCAGCGCGCCCGAGGCGCGCATCATCGCCATCCGGGCCTTCGGCGGCGCCAATGGTGGTGCCGAGAGCTCGTCCTACATCATCCTGCGCTCACTGAACTACGCCGCCGAGCACGGCGCGCAGATCATCAATATGAGCTTTGCCGGCCCGAAGGACGCGATCATCGAGCGCGCGATCGCGGCGACGGCCGCTCGCGGCCTCGTGCTGATCGCGGCCGCCGGCAATGCCGGCGCCAAATCGCCGCCGCTCTATCCGGCTGCCAATCCCAATGTGATCGCGGTCAGCGCGACGGATCAGCAGGACAGGCTGTTCTCCGCCTCGAACCGCGGCAACTACATCGCGGTCGCAGCCCCCGGCGTCGACATCTTCCTGCCGGCACCTGCCGGTAAATACCAGATGACCTCGGGAACCTCGTTCTCGGCCGCCTATGTCTCTGGCGTGGCGGCGCTGCTCCTCGAGCGCAATCACGCCTTGAAGCCGGAGGCGCTACGCATGACGCTGGCAAGGACCGCGCGCGACCTCGGCTCACCCGGACGTGACGATCTTTTCGGAGACGGGCAGACCGACGCCTTTGCCGCCGTCATGGCCGTTTCCGCCGACAGCGCGACGCCGGTTGCGGCTGCGTCCGGTACAACAAAACGTGAAGATGCGGAGAAGCGTCAGGGCGAGCCCGACAGCCGTGCGATCGAGCAACCATCGCTGTCCAGCGGAGACGATAAATCCGCGGTTTCTCAGGCAGATAGACCGGCTGCGCGATAGCCGCCGCGACAAAGATGCGCGCGGGCCGAAGGTCAAAAAAGCGAACCCTCGCATTGAACGTTCAGCCAGCTGCCACGACCAACTGATGTGGGAGCGGTCATCCCTCCCCATCAGTCATATCAGGCGCGAGCGCCCATCCACCCCAAGCGCCCATATGGCTTGACCCGTCCGGTTGTCCCCCCGGACGGGTCTTTTCTTTTCAGCGCGTTTTTGAGCGAGGTTGCCGCCGGTTCGCGCGACGAAAACGCGTCGAAACAAGAATCTGGAGCGTCGATTCAGATTCAATCCGAACCGAAGCTCCAACAGGCATCTGGTCTTCTGAAGCTCCGCATTCGTTCAGCTTGGGGTTGAGGATCGCCCGGGCGTTCTCGGCCGTCGCTCGCGGGGCGTGCCGCAACTCCGCTATGCTTGTGCGAAGCTTGACTCGAAAACGCAGCAAATTTCCGGAAGAGTACGGTATTTGATGACGAAGGCCGTGTCGCTGCTGGACAAGTCAAATCTTTTCCACAAAATATTCATGTCGCGTCCAGATTGATTCGTGTGCGTTGCGTCCCCGCGTCCGTATTTTTTCCTGACGGGCTGGTTCATGACACATCGCCAAGAGTTCGTTCGCGACGCGGCCGCGGGCCGCGCCATTGCGGCGCGCTGGTGCGCTCTCGCCGAACAGCGCCTGCAGCATCTCTCCGAGATGTTCGAGACCGGCCGCTGGCGTCGGTATCATTCAGAGATCGCGTTCCTTGAAAACATCCAGGAAGCCAAGCGGGCCGTCCAGACCTGGCGCGCGCTCGCAACCGGCGGGGACGTCGCCGAGGCGGCTGCAAGTGTGACGCCTGCATTCGGTTGGTCGCCGGCGACGATGCCCCGTATGGCCCCGCGCGAGCAGCAGGCGCAGACCGTCCAGCCCAAGGCCGTTCATATCGCTCACGCGACCGCAATGCCGCTCAGGCTCGATCTGAAGCCGAACGTGCTCGCGGAGATCACCGAAGCTTCGCTCGCCGCGCCCCTCGCGCCCGCAGCGAGGCCGTCGTTCGCCGCGCCTGCCGAGATGCCGCCCCTCAAAGCTCCCGTTGCGAGGGCACCGCTTACCGCACCTGCTGTGAGGTCGCCGCTCGCGCCTGCCGCAGCGGCGCCATTTACCGCGCCGGAAGTGAGGCCGCCGCTCGCAGTAGCTGCCGCGAAGCCGACGAAGACCGCGCCTGCAGAGATGGCGGCGCTTCTGCCGCAGTTCGCCCCGCCGGCCGAGGAGATCGTCGCAGCGCCCGAGCGCGTCGTCGAATTCACCTTCAGCCTCGACGGCCTGCAAGCAAAGTACCCGCTGCTGCGGAACGCGTTCTAACGTCGCACTGCGTTGCCGCCGACCATTATCTGCGAGAAGCGTTGCGCCCCGTCGGCCGACAGATCCGAGGTCACGGCGCGGGCGTGGTCGAGGCCGACCACGGCGCCGCGCGGGGTCTCGGAGATCATGTTGTTGTTGACGAGCGCGGTGCCGGCGCCCGGCACGACCGAGACGCCGACGCCGGCCAGCGCTTTTCGGATCACGTTGCCCGTGATCGCGACGTCGCGCAGATATTTGCCCCAGCCGGCGACGATGCCGTAGGAGGGCGCATTCTCGATCACGTTGCCGGTGACCGATGTGTCAGCCTCGATGTAGATGCCGACGCCGGCATCGTCGTCCGGCGCGGTGCCGATCGGCCGTTTTGGGATCAGGTTGCGGATGATGTTGCCCTGGACCACGGCGATACGGCCGCCTTCGTTGAAATTGCAGATGGAGACGCCGACGGCGGCGCCGTCGACCGTGTTGTTGGCGATTACGGCCGCGTCGAATGCGAACTCTGAGTAGAGCGCGACCTCGCGCACGTCGCTGACGCTGTTGCCGGTGATGTGAATGTTCGAGGCCGAGTTGCCGCGCACCGCCGAGTAGTCGCAGTTCCTGATGCGGTTGCCGCGCACGATCACGTTGCCGGCGCGAAACGCGTTGATGGCATTGCCGTACTGGCCCGAGCCGCCGGGGCCGGCCTTGATGTCCTCGATGCGGTTGTCGGCGACCAGCGTGCCGTCGTCGCCAATCGCGGTGCGCAGGATCTCGATGCCGTTGTCGTTGGTGCCGATGATAGTGTTGCGGGAAACGCTGAGGCCCCTGGCGTCGAACGAGACCACCGCAGTCGACGCGATGTTGGTGAAGATGTTGCCGGAGACGTCGCCCGCGACCTGCTCGAGCCAGATGCCGCTGCCGCCGGATCCGGTAACCGCAGAATCGGCGACTCGAATGTCCCGACCGCCGAGCACATGAATCAGCCCCCGCCGGGTCGGCAGCGGAATGTTGCCGCCGTCGAAGGTGATGCCGGTGAGGCCGATCGCATCGGAGCCGTCGCTCTGGATCATCGAGGCTCCGCCCGTGAGGACCAGCCTGGTCGCACCGCGCACGCCGATCAGCTGCGCGCCGTTCGGCAGCCGCAACAGTCCGGTCCGGTAGACGCCCGGCGGCAGCGCCAGCGGCATTTGCGCCCGCGCGGCTTCGTCGATCGCGCGCTGCAGCGCGCGTGTCTGATCGTCGCTGCTTCCGGGTCGCACGCCATATTGTGTGGCATCGCGCCCGAGCAGGGACGTCAGCGGTGCCGCGCGCGCAGCGTCAGCCGGCATGGCGAGCGCGCCGGCAATGCCCGCGGTCGAGGCTCCGATGAGATAGCGGCGACTGAGGTCCATGGCGCGTCCTCCGGCGGACGCGGGGGTCCGCGCGGGCTTACGTAGCGCAGGGCGGAGGGACCGGTGAGGATTGTTCGCGGTAGGGTTAAATGTTTATCCCCGCGGAGGTCCTGCCAAGGGCCGCTTGCGCGCCAATTGCACCATTTCCATCAGCATGGCTTCCCCCGCATCCACCAGTTCCTCCAATGTGATCCGGGCTGCGCCCTTGCGCTGCGCCGCGCCGTTGCGTGCCAGCAGGGGGATGTGGATGAACGCCGCAAGCCGCGGACCGCCGGCCTTCACGTTCTCGATCGCGCGCCAGCTCAGGTAATTGCAGAGATAAGCGCCGCCATCGCGCGAGGGACGCGCGTCGATGCCGGTGAGGCGCGCGGCGCGCAGCAGCCTTGCGGTGTGCGGGCCGAACGTCATCGCATCGGCATGGCCGGCGATGCCGCGCTTGCTCGAGCGGGTGTTGGCGGCATCCGGCCAAAGCATGGTGACGGCGTTGCGGGCGCGGGTCTCGACGCGCAAATAGGGCGTGCGTGCCGCGAGGCCGAACATCAAGAGCGCATCGGGCTTCTGCGCGGCGAGCACCTCAGGCAATTGCCGGTCGACTGCGGCGTAAGTGACCGGAAAGATGTGGCTCGCGATTGCGACATTGTCGAGCGCCGGGCGGCGCAGTCGCGTCAGCCGCGCGACCAGCGGCTGAGTCGGATTATGGGGCGCGCCCGGAAACGGCCCGAAGCCGGTGAGGAGGATGCGGAGCTTGTCGCTCATTGCAGCAACTCCAGGATCTGCTCGGCGGCGAGCGCAGGGGTGAGATGGCCGTCGGCGACTTCCGCCTCGATCTTCCGGACCTTGGTCCGCACCGAAGCCTCGCTGCGCAATCTTGCCAGCATGCGCTGCTCCAGCATCGACCACATCCATTTCACCTGCTGCTCGCGCCGCCGTGCGGCGAAGTCACCGGACGCATTCATCGCCTTGCGGTGGTCCAAGACCTTCTGCCAGAGTTCGGCGATGCCGGTGCCGGCCAGCGCCGAATAGGTGATAACGGGCGGATGCCAATGCTCGGACCGGGCGCTGAGAATATGCAGCGCACCGCGATAGTCGGCGGCGGTCATGTTGGCGCGCTTGAGATTGTCGCCGTCGGCCTTGTTGATGGCGATCATGTCGGCGAGCTCGACGAGGCCCTTCTTGATGCCTTGCAGCTCGTCGCCGCCGCCCGGCAGCATCAGCGCCAGGAAGAAATCCGTCATGTCGCAGACCGCGGTTTCGGACTGGCCGATGCCGACGGTCTCGACCAGCACGACGTCGAATCCGGCCGCCTCGCACAGCAGCATCGCCTCGCGCGTCTTCGCCGCGACGCCGCCGAGCGTGCCCGAGGACGGCGAGGGGCGGATGAAGGCCTCGCTCGAGGCCGATAGCCGCGCCATTCGCGTCTTGTCGCCGAGGATCGAGCCACCGCTGCGTGCCGAGGACGGATCCACCGCGAGCACCGCGACCTTGTGGCCCCGCTCGATCAGATACGTCCCGAGCACATCGATGGTGGTGGATTTGCCGACGCCGGGCGAGCCGGTGATGCCGACGCGAAACGCCTTGCCGGTGTCGGGCAGGAGCATCTGCACCAGCTCGCGCGCCAGCGCCTGATGGTCGCCGCGCCGGCTCTCGACCAGCGTGATGGCGCGGGCAAGCGCCGCGCGACTGCCTGCGCGCAAGTCGCGGGCGAGGGATTTGATGTCCAGCGAGGCCTTCTTTTCAGTCATGCCCTGCTTTACAACGGCCGGGCGGGGCAGGCGAGGGTCGCCCGCGCCATATCACCGGGATGTTGCTGCCGCCGCCTGCGCCGGTTTCAGCTTCCGCCACACCCACACCATCACAGGCCAGAGCAGCGCGCCGATCGCCATGGCGGCCAGGATGGCGGCGACCGGCCGCTCGAAGAACGGCAGGACGCTGCCGTCGGACTTGATCAGCGAGGTGACGAAGGCCTGCTCGACCATGGTGCCCATGACGATGCCGAGCACCATCGCGGCGACGGGATAGCCGTTTGCCTCCATGACGTAGCCGATCACGCCAAAGGCGGCGACGGTGACGACGCCGAACATGTTGTTGCCGATCGCGAACGAGCCGACTGCGCAGCACAGCATGATGATCGGCATGATGGCGGAGCGCGGCGCCAGCAGGATGTAGGCGGCGACTCGGATCATGGCGATGCCGAGCGGGATCATCAGGATGTTCGCGATGATGAACATCAGATAGATCGCGTACATGCTCGACGCCTTCTCGGTGAACAGCGTCGGGCCGGGATTGAGCCCCTTCATGTAGAGCACGCCGATCGCGATCGCGGCGATGGTGTCGCCGGGGATGCCGAACAGCAGCGAGGGCACCCAGCCGGAGGCGATGCTGGCGTTGTTGCTGGCGCCGGCCTCGACCAGCCCCTCGACATGGCCGGTGCCGAATTTCTCCGGCTCCTTGGAGAAGCGCTTCGACATCGCGTAGGAGACCCAGGCGGCCATGTCTGCGCCGGCGCCGGGCAGCACGCCGATGATGATGCCGACGATGTTTCCGCGCGTCATCTGCCAGTGATACAGCTTCGTCAGCTTCCACTGGCCGGCCATGATGCTTCCGAATTTGCGGCGCGGCAGCGGCGGGGGTTCGGGCGTCAGCATCGCGCGCATCACCTGCGCCACCGCGAACACGCCGACCAGCGCCGGGATCGGCTCGATGCCGCCGAACAGATCGGTGAGGCCGAAGGTGAAGCGCGGGACGCCGCCGGGATTCTCGATGCCGATGCAGGCGACGAGCAGGCCGATGAACATGCCCGCGATCGCCTTCACCGGAGAAGAGCGCGCGACCAAGGTGGCGCACATCAGGCCGAGCAGCGCCAGCCAGAAATATTCGAAGGTGGAGAACGACAGGGCGATCTCGGCGAGCGGGGGCGCCAGGATCATCAGCGACAGCACGCCGGCGATGCCGCCGACGGCGGAGAACCACACGCCGGCACCCAGCGCGAGCTCGGCCTGGCCCTTGCGCGTCATGGCGTAGGCCTCGTCAGCATAGGCGGCGGAAGCGGGCGTGCCGGGGATGCGCAGCAGCGCGCCGGGAATGTCGCCGGAGAAGATCGCCATCGAGGAGGCCGCGACAATGGTCGCGATCGCCGCGATCGGCGAGAGATAAAAGGTGACCGGGACGAGCAGCGCGGTCGCCATCGTTGCCGACAGGCCCGGCAGCGAGCCGATCACGAGGCCATACACGGAGGCCGCGACCATCGCGATGATGACCTCCCAGGTGGAGATCAGCGCGAATGCATCAATCAGGGTCTTCAGCATGGGATTACCAGGGCGCCGGCAACAGGCCGGCGGGCAGCGGCACGCGGAGCAGCTTGCCGAAGATGAGGTGGATGGCGAGAGGCGAGAGCGCCGCGAGCGGCAGGGCCAGCTTCCACCTGGCCCCGAGCGCGGTCGAGGTGACATAGACCATGATCGCCGCGGTGATGATGAAACCAAGCCGGTCGGCCGCGACGACGTAGAACAGCAGCAACGCCGGCGGCAGCAGCGCGCGCAGGCCATAGAGCTTGCCTTGGAGTTTTTCTTGCGGCGGCGAGGCAGCTGCCTGGCCGTCCTCGAACGGGACCAGCACTTCCTCCTCCTCGAAGGAACGGCCGATGCCGAACACGATCGCGAGCCCGCATAGTGCAAGGCCGCAGCCGATCACCAGCGGAAACACGTTGGGGCCGACCGGCTGGCCCGGCACCGGCGGCAGGATCCAGCCGCCATAGGCAGCTGCTGCGCCGAGCACGACGAGAAACGATCCCGTCACGGAGTCGGGAAGACGCATGGGAGGGAGTCCTGTCAGAATTCCGGGAGGTGCGCGCCCTCTCGCCGCGTGAGCTGGGCCAGCGCATGTGCCGAAGGTGCTCGGCCTGCATGGTTCGAGACGCCCGCTTTTGCAGGCTCCTCACCATGAGGGTCTGGTATCTCGCTGCAAAACGCGACCTCGTCCTGAGGGCCCGCCACGGGCGGGCGTCTCGAAGGATGGGCTGCAAGCGAGCTACTCGCCACGTTCTTCTTCACATGCAATAGCCCCGCCGCCAGCGGGAAGAGGTAAAGCATCACGCCTTGCTCAGGCCTGCCGCCTTCATGGCCTCGCCCATCTGGGCGTCGCCCTTGTCCATGAAGCTGGCGAAGTGAGCGGCATCGCCCCACACGGTGCCGAAGCCGCGATTGCTCATGAAGTCCTTGTACTCGGCGGAATCGTAAACCTTCTTCAGTGCTGCAGTGAGCTTCGTTGCGATCTCCGGCGGAAGGTTCTTTGGCCCGGCGATGCCGCGCCAGGCGCCCGTCGCGTAGTCGATGCCCATCGCCTCCTTCAGCGTCGGCACGTCCTTGAAGATCGGGTTGCGGGCCGGCGCCATGATGGCAAGGCTCCTGGCCTTGCCGGCCTCGATGATGGCGCGCGCCTCCGGCACCGAGCAGGTGGTGAGGTCGAGGCCGCCGGCGGCGAGATCCTGCATCGCCGGGGCCGCGCCGTTCGAGGGCACCCACGCGACCTGGTTGGCAGGCAGGCCCATCGCCTGCATCCAGCCGACCAGCGCCAGGTGCCAGATGCCGCCCTGGCCCGTGCCGGAGGCCTTGAACTTGCCGGGAGGCGCCGCCTTGATCGCATCGGCGAGCTCCTTGACCGTCTTGTAGGGCGAGGAGGAGGAGACCTGGATGCCCGGAGGGTCCTCGTTCATCAGTGCCAGCGGGGTGTAGCTCTTCGGCGTCAGGTCGGTCAGGCCCTGCCAGTGCATCATCGAGATTTCGACGGTGAGCATGCCGATGGTGTAACCGTCGGGCTGCGCGGTCGCGATCGCGCTGTGGCCGACTACGCCGGAGCCGCCGGTGCGGTTGACCACGTTGAAGGGCTGACCGAGATCCTTTTCGAGCAGCGCTGCGACAATGCGCGCGGTGGCGTCGGTGCCTCCGCCGGCGCCCCAGGGCACGATCACGGTGACAGGCCGGGCCGGATAGGCCTGCGCAAGTGCGGGCTTGAAGCCGAAGGCGGCGGATGCAGCGACTGCTGCGGTCGAGGCCGCAAAGGTGCGGCGCGAAATCTTGGACATTGAATGCCTCCCAGCGGCGCCCGTGATGCCGGGCGCTCTTGTCAATGGCGGCATTCTAGTCGGCTTTGCAGAGCCGCCGCAAGATAGCGCTACCAACGAGATTGCCGGTTGTGCGAGAAAGTTGGATGGCCATCGGATGGGCAGTCGGAAACCGGGTGGGTTTTGCCCGCGCGAGCAGCCAACCTCAGCGCGTAGCGAAACCAAGGGGAAGCCACCGATGACCCAAGCCTATTACAGCGCCGTGCTGGACCACCCGCTCGACGAAGTCTGGTCGCTGATCCGCGATTTCAACAACTATCCCGCCTATATCGACGGGGTGAGCGAGAGCGTGATCGAAGACGACAAGCGCGGCGATGAAGTCGGCGCCATCAGACGCTTCTGCTATCTCGGAAACTGGATCCGTCAGCGCCTGGTCGATCACTCGGACAGGCAGCACAACCTGACTTATGCCGGCCTCGAAGCGTTGTCGTATCCGCAAGACGACGGAAGCCGGTCGCCAGCGCCGGCGCACTATCAAGGCACCATGCATCTGCGCCCGATCATCGCGGACGATCGCACCCTCATTGAATGGTCGGTTGCACTCGAGACGGAGCCTGCTGACGCCGATCGCTGGCAGGCTCTGTTCGCGTGCTGGATTCCTGATTGGACGGATTCGCTGGCGCGGACACTGGCGCGAGCCCATCCGCGATCCAGCTAGCGATCGTTCACTGCTCCTCCGCGTCGCCCTTCGGCCGCGCGCCGCCGAAGATTCGTGTGCCTTCTGCGCTGAGATACGGCTTCAGCGCCTCCCACGGCACGAATGCAACATACTCGCCCTCGGCGTAGGGACCGACGGCGTAGGGCGGGTAGTGAAAGGTGAGGCCGGAGCTCTTGCCTGCTTCAGTTGACGGCGCAAGCGTCACCGCGCCGATCTTGAGCAGGCTTGGCTCCACGCTCTTGAACCATTCGTCGGTCGCGGTCTCGCCGGCATCGCGCTTCTTCTTCTCGGCCTTGAGCGAGGTGATGATGGCCTTCACCATCGCCTTCATGGCCGGACCCTTGTCGGCGGTCTCGGTGAAGAACGGGCGGATCGAGATGCGCTTGTTCGCCGCCTTGTCCCACAGGATCGTGTTCACGTCCGAATTAGGATGGGCGCCGCGTGTGTTCATGTAGTCGTTGCGCAGGACACTGACATAGCGGTCGGCAACCACGGAGCGGATTTCATATTTGCGCTCGAACTCCCAGCCGCCCTCCTTGAAGAACTGCGGGTCCGCTTTGCGCGCGGCGGCAGCTTCCGCGGCATTCTTATCGAGCCATTTCCTGCCTTCGGCCAGGCCATCCGCCGCCAGCGCCGCATCCGCCTTGATCCTGTCGTCGAGGAAAACGCGCGCCTCGATGCTCTTGGTCTTGACGACGGCGTCGGGCTTGGGGTCGGCGGCGAGGGCGGAAAACGCGCACGTTGCGCTCAGCGCCAGGGCGACGCTCAAACCCGCGATGAATTTCAAGGCTAGTGCTCCTGCGTGAGCGTCAGAATATTTCAACAATGTCGTCTGCGCTGTGCGGCGCAAAGCGGGGAGACGTCGAGCGGCGAACGGTTGCCTGTGTCTGCAACCCGGTCGCATCTTCGATGATATTGTCGACATCGATCAGCTTGAGCAGTGAAAAAGTCGTATCCGGTTCGATCTCGAGCAGAATGTCGATGTCGCTGCCGTAATCTTCGCCGGCCCGCGAGCCGACAATGGCAAGCTTCGAGACGCCCTTGCCTTTGATGGCGTCCGCATTTTCGCGTATCGCAGCGATGATCTCGTCACGCGTCATGGACACACTTGGCCGGTTGCGGCCAGTCTATCATCTACTCGGCTGCCTCGCTATGGCCGAGCCGGGCATTCAGCTTGCGGATCAGCTCCTCGGCCGCTTCCGCGATCACCGTGCCCGGCGGGAAGATGGCCTCGGCGCCGGCGGCATAGAGCGCGTCGTAATCCTGCGGCGGCACCACGCCGCCGACGATGATCATGATGTCGTCACGGCCCTGCTTCTTCAGCGCGGCCTTCAGCTCCGGCACGGCGGTGAGGTGGGCGGCAGCGAGCGAGGAGACGCCGAGGATGTGGACGTCGTTCTCGACCGCCTGCCGCGCGGCTTCATCCGCCGTGGCGAACAGCGGCCCGATGTCGACGTCGAAGCCGATATCGGCAAAAGCAGACGCAATCACCTTCTGGCCGCGGTCGTGGCCGTCCTGGCCGATCTTGGCGACCAGGATGCGCGGGCGGCGGCCTTCCGCCTCCTCGAAAGCATCGATCAGCGCCTGAACCTTCTCGACCTGGTTGCCCATGCTGGACGCCTCCCGCTTGTAGACGCCGGTGATGGACTTGATCTCGGCGCGGTGCCGGCCGAACACCTTCTCCATCGCGTCCGAGATTTCGCCGACGGTCGCCTTCGCCCGCGCCGCGTCGATGGCGAGCGCGAGCAGATTGCCGTTGCCTTCGCCGGCAGAGCGCGTCAGCGCGGCAAGCGCGGCATCGACGTCCTTCTGGTTGCGCTCGGCTTTCAGCCGCTTGAGCTTGTCGATCTGCAAGCGCCGGACGTTGGTATTGTCGACCTTCAGGATCTCGATCCTGTCCTCGTCGGTCGGCTTGTACTTGTTGACGCCGATCACCGCCTGCTTGCCGGCGTCGATGCGCGCCTGGGTCTTGGCCGAGGCCTCCTCGATGCGCAGTTTTGGCACGCCGGCCTCGATCGCCTTCGCCATTCCGCCGAGCTCCTCGACCTCCTGAATGTGGCTCCATGCCTTCGCCGCGAGGTCGCGCGTCAGCCGCTCGACGTAGTACGAGCCGCCCCAGGGATCGATGATGCGGGTGGTGCCGCTCTCCTGCTGCAGGAAGAGCTGGGTGTTGCGCGCGATGCGCGCCGAGAAATCCGTCGGCAGCGCCAGCGCTTCGTCGAGCGCGTTGGTATGCAGCGACTGGGTGTGGCCTTGAGTTGCCGCCATCGCCTCGACGGTGGTGCGCATCACGTTGTTGAAGACGTCCTGCGCGGTCAGCGACCAGCCCGAGGTCTGGCTGTGCGTGCGCAGCGACAGCGAGCGCGGGTCCTTCGGGTTGAAGGGCTTGAGCAGCTTCGCCCAGAGCAGGCGCGCGGCGCGCAGCTTGGCGACTTCCATGAAGAAGTTCATGCCGATCGCCCAGAAGAACGATAGCCGCGGCGCGAAACGATCGACGTCGAGCCCGGCGGCAAGGCCGGCGCGCAGATATTCGACGCCGTCGGCGAGCGTGTAGGCGAGTTCGAGGTCCTGCGTCGCGCCGGCCTCCTGCATGTGATAGCCGGAGATCGAGATCGAATTGTACTTCGGCATTTTTTGCGAGGTGTACGCAAAGATGTCGGAGATGATCCGCATCGAGGGCGCCGGCGGATAGATATAGGTGTTGCGCACCATGAACTCTTTCAGAATATCGTTCTGAATCGTTCCTGAGAGCTTCTCCGGCGGCACGCCCTGTTCCTCGGCGGCGGCGACGTAGAGCGCGAGGATCGGCAGCACCGCTCCGTTCATGGTCATGGACACGCTCATCTGGTCGAGCGGGATGCCTGCAAACAGCGTGCGCATGTCGTAGATGGAATCGATGGCCACGCCGGCCATGCCGACATCGCCGCCGACGCGCGGATGATCGCTGTCATAGCCGCGGTGGGTGGCGAGATCGAACGCGACCGAGAGGCCCTTCTGTCCGGCCGCGAGGTTGCGGCGGTAGAACGCGTTGGAATCCTCCGCCGTGGAGAAGCCGGCATATTGCCTGACCGTCCAGGGCTGGTTGACATACATGGTCGGATAGGGACCGCGCAGATAGGGCGCGATGCCGGGATAGGTCTCGAGGAAATCGAGCCCGGCGAGATCAGCCTCGCCATAGGCGGGCTTCACCAGGATGCCCTCGGGCGTGAGCCACGGCTCGGCGCTGCCGGCGGGGGCGGCTGTGGCGGCTCGCTCGAAAGCGACATCGGCGAAATTGGGAATGCGGCTCATGGTGTCAACCATATCATAGACGCTCAATCGTGATCCGGATGCTGATGGCTGACGATGGTCGCCATCTTCTCCGGTCCGTAATTCTGCTGCGTGGTCTGGCTCGGCAAGTTGGCGATGCCGACCACCCAGCCGAGGCGGGATTCGGTGCCGAACTGGCGGGTCGGGATCACCCAGTCGGGGTGGTCGAAGGTGCCGGTCATGATCTCGATCCGGTCGCCGTCAATGCGGCCGAAGCTCAGCGGCGTGCCACAGGCGGAGCAAAAGCCGCGCTCGGCGATGGTGGAGGAGCGGAAGAACGAGGGTTGCCCCTTGGTCCAGGCGAAGTCCGTCTTGTTGATATCGGCAAAGGAGGCGAATGGCGCACCGGCTGCCTTCTGGCACATACGGCAGTGGCAGATCGAGACCCTGGTCGGCGCCGTCATGACGGCGAAGCGCACGGCACCGCATTGGCAGCCGCCGGTGAGAACGGGTTTGCTGGTGCCGGTCATGGCTGCTCCATCCGTCGATAGGCGTCTTGCAGTGTCGCAAGTGCATCGCCTCCGGCGAAGACAAAAGCCGTGACGCCGGCGGCCCGCAGCGCCGCCTCGGCATCAGTCGGGCGGCCTGCCAGATAGATAAGTCTGCTGCCTGCCGATTGCAGGGCCTGGGCGGCGGGTTCCGCCTGACCGGCATAGACCTTGTCGCTGGAACAGAGGCACGCAAGCTCCGCACCTGAAGCATTGAACGCGGCTGCCAATTTGGCCGGATCGGCAAAGCCCTCGCTGTCCAGGGCCTCGATGCCGCCTGCTTCGAAGAAGCTCTTCGCGAAGGTGGCGCGCGCCGTGAAATCGGCGGGCGTGCCGAGATTGGCCAGGAACACCTTTGGCCGCGTGCCGCGCGCCTTCAACACCGCGTCGGATTTGTCGCGCAGCGCCTCGAACGGCTCTGCCAGCCGGATCGGCGGCAGCGCATCGAACTTGTATTTCTGTTCGCCGTAGGGAGCGAGTGCGACCGGTGTCGCCTTTAGTACGGTGGCTTCGCTCTCATGCAGGTTCGGAAACTCGCTGGCGCCGGTCAGCACGTCGCGGCGCTTTGCGATGTTGGCCTCGCGCGCCTTTCGCGCGGCCGTCACCTTGCTCTGGAACACGCCCTGCTGAAGCGCGGCAAAGGCGCCGCCGGCTTTCTCGCTTTCCTGGAACAGCGTCCAGGCAGCGTCGCAAAGCTGCGCCGTCAGCGTCTCGATGCCGCCGGCGCCTGCTGCGGGATCGCTGACCTTGGCGAGGTTGCTTTCTTCCAGCAGCAGAAGCTGCGTGTTGCGCGCCACGCGCCGCGCGAACGGATCGGGCAGGCCGAGCGCCAGCGTATGCGGCAGCACGGTAATCGCGTCGGCGCCGGCAAGGCCCGCCGCGAATGTCGCGATGGTCGCGCGCAGCATGTTCACGTAAGGGTCGCGCTGTGTCAGCATGCGCCAGGCCGTATCGGCGGCGATGAACAGCGGCTTCGGCGTCAGCCCGCAGGCCGTTTCAACGCGCGCCCACAGCAGCCGCAGCGCGCGGAATTTGGCCATGGTCAGGAACTGGTCGGCATCTGCGGCAAGCCGCGCATAGACCATGCCCTGCGCCTTCTCGAGGGGAATGCCGGCGCCTTCGATCGCACGCAGATAAGCGACCCCGCAGGCGAGCACGAAGGCAAGCTCCTGCACCTCCGAGCCACCGGCATCATGGATCACGCGCCCGTCGGCGGACGCAAACGGTCCCTTGAAGCCGAGCGCGGCAAGGCCCTTGATGGCGTCGACAATGGCAGGAACGATCTCGTCCCAGGTATAGGGGCTGTGCCCCCACATTGCGGCGGCCGCGAGCGGATCGAGGCCGAAGCGGATGTTGCAGGCTGCGGGATCGAACCCCTTGCTCTTGACATATTCCGCGACATGGATCGCGGCCATCCGCGATTGCGGGCCGATCTGGAGTTCGAGGCCGATGCCTGCGTCGAGATGAATATCCTTCAAGACCTTTGCGACCGCATCCGCCGAAGGTTCCAGGCCGAAACCATGGGCCCCGCTGCCACCGGCGAACACCAGCGCGAGCCCCGTCGCGCCGTTCTCGAGGTCGGTCAGCGCCTGCGCATTTGCGAGCGCCGCGTCGGGATGGTCGATCCGCTGTACGATCTGCCATGGCGCAGCAAGCGGCCGTCCCACCACGGGTGCAACGCCCTTGGCGCGCGGATAGAGCGGATCGATCTTGATGCCGTCATAGGTCTTGCCGACCAGCTTCTCGAACGGCGCGCCCTTCAGCACGCCGTCGACCAGCTTGCGCCACTCCTCGACGGTGGCCTTGGGAAAATCCGCCGCCAGCGGCAGGTCGTCAGTCACGGAGGTCATGCGGCGAAGGGCTCCCGAACATCTTGTTATTCGCAGGCGAAATTGCCACGGCAGACCGTCCCTGCAAACGGTTGTTTTTGGTTAACCGGTATCCGGAAGCCGCTCAATGCCTTGCGTGGAGACGCTGGCGAGCCCGTCACGCACACGAATGCCCGAGATCACGCGCTCGGGCGCGATTTCGGCCAGCGGCACCAGCACGAAAGCGCGCTCGAACAGGCGGGGATGCGGCAGCGTCAGGTCGGGATTCTGCAAGAAGACATCGTCGTAGGCGATCATGTCGAGATCGAGCGTGCGCGGGCCCCAGCGCCGCTCCTTGTCTCGCGTGCGGCCGAACTTCTGCTCGACTTTCTGCAGCACGAACAATAGCGCGTGTGGATCGAGACCGGTCTCGATCTCGATGCAGGCATTGATGAAGGGATCCTGGTCCTCGTCGCCCCAGGGCGAGGTGGCATAATCCGAGGAGCGCGCGATCAGCGCGGCCTGCGCCATGCCGCAGACATGGGCGATTGCCTTTTTGAACGTCGCGCGGACATCGCCGACATTGCCGCCCAGTGCGATCAGCACGCTCGCCACGCTACGGATGCCGCGAGCGTGTGAGCATGATGCCGACATCGTCGAAGATCGCGGCGATCGGCGCATGCGGCTTGTGCACCGTGATCTTGACGGCGCGGACGCGCGGGAAGTTCGACAGGATGGCGTCGGCCACCGCGCCGGCCGCGCGCTCCAGCAGCTTGTAACTGGTGTTCTTGAACGCCGCCGTCGTCGTCGCCACGACGTCGGCGTAGGACACCGTGTCCGCGAGCCGGTCGCTGCGCGAGGGCTCAGAGAGATCGGTGTAGAGTTCGAGATCGATGACGAAACGCTGGCCGACTTCGGTTTCGTGATCCATCACGCCGTGGCGGGCATGGATCGACAGGCCGGTGACGAAGATCGTATCGGTCATTGCTTGCTCTCGATTGCATGCGCCACCCGCAGGGCCTGCAGGGTTTCGCCGACATCATGGGTCCGGATGATCTTCGCGCCGCGCTGCGCGGCGATCAGATGGGCCGCGATCGAGCCGGCGAGCCGCGCCGATGGTTCCGACGGCGACACCGTGGCGATGAAGCGCTTGCGCGAGGCGCCGACCAGGATCGGCCGGCCGAACACGTCCAGTTCGCGCAGCCGCGCCAGCGCGGTCATGCTCTGCTCTGCCGTCTTGCCGAAGCCGATGCCGGGATCGAGCACGATCTTGTCGCGCACGATGCCGGCTTGTGCGGCGATATCGAGCGAGTGCCGAAAGAACGTCTTCATGTCCGCAATGATATCGATCGCGGGATCGACGCTGTCGCGGTTGTGCATGACGATGACGGGGACACCTCTTGCGGCGATCAGCGGCGCCATGTCGGCATCGCGTTGCAGGCCCCAGACGTCGTTGGCGATCGCTGCGCCATGGTCGAGTGCGAAGGCCACCACCTGCGCCTTCATGCTGTCGATCGAGACGGGCACGCCGAGCGCCACCACGTCGGCCAGCACCGGCTTTAGTCGCGCCAATTCGTCTTCCGCGGCGATCGGGCGGGCGCCCTTGTAGGGCCGGGTGGATTCGGCGCCGATATCGATGATGTCGACGCCATCGGCGATCATCGCCCGCGCCCGCTCCAGCGCCCGCGCAGGCGCGATGAACGCGCCGCCATCGGAGAAGGAATCCGGGGTGACGTTGAGCACGCCCATCACCGCAGGAAGAGGCCGCTCCAGCAGCGTCCGAAGCGCGTCGATCCCGGCCGAGCCGGCCGGCGGGACGGAAGGGGAGAGCGAGGCGTTCATGCGGCCCGCTTTGCGCGGTCGGGCAGGGGGAGTCAAGACGGGAAGGGGGCGCCGATGGCTACGGGCGTCGCTTTCTCGCCGTCACCCTGAGGTGGCCCCTTCTTCAGCGGCCCTCGAAGGGCGACGGCCCGGCTCTTTCCGTGGAGATGCAGCCTGCCCGTGCATCCTTCGAGGCTCTCCATGGGACGTCTTGCGTCCCATGCCTCGCACCACCAGCGACAACCGCTTCGCGGTTGCGCGGGGATGACGGGGACAGAGTCTAAGCTAATACGTGATCTTCGGCGGCAGCTTCTTGGCCTTGGCGATGATGTCGCCGACCGATTTCTCTGATGGCAGGATGCGGACGAGCTTCTTCTTCTCGTTGGCTTCGCGCATGCTCTGGGCGAGCCTCGCCGGATTTCGATAGGCGAGCTCGCGCACGGTGGTGACGCCGGCGGCGCGGATCAGGCCGACCTTGGCCCTGCCCATACCGGGAATGCGCATGTAGTCGGAGACGTTGGCCCATTCCAGCAGCGACTGCTCGCTGATGCCGGTCTTGGCGGACAGAGCCTTGCGGCCCTTCACGGTCGAGGCCGCCTCGAGCAGCGCGTCAGTGGTGCGGATTCCATGCGCCTTCAACTTGTTGGCTGCAAAGGCCGACAGGCCCTCAATCTCGGAGATTGGATATGTCATGATACTCGGTATGAAATGCGTGGCTTCAGGCGAATTGGCTGAGGCCCGGAGTCCCAGCGATGATCTTGCCCATCTGATCCGCTCCGATTTTGTCTCGCCCGTAGCGGAAAAGTTCACGGGCGACCTTTTGAATATCGGACATGCCAAGTCCCAGGCCCATCAGGCGCGTGCCGACCGTCATCAAGCCGCCGCCCATCAGCCGCGACAGGCCGCCGCCGCTCCGGGACGCCTCAATCGCAGCTTCTGCTCCGGGGATCTGGTCGATCAGGGCCTGCACGCTATCGGAAGGACCCTCGCTGCGGAGGAAGCCCAGGATAATGCCGACGGTCTTTTCAGCGACAGCACCATCTATGCTGGCGTTTGCCGCCAGCCGTCCGATCAGCTCGTCCATAAGGCCCCTCAGCCGGTTTGCGTGCCGGAGTATTGCTTTCGAAAATGATCTTGAGCCGGTGTGATGTGAAATTCAAGCGATGAACGCATGCGCCGTCGCGATTCATCCTCGAAGGCGCGAAAAGTGTTGCAGCCGTGCAAGAGCCGAGATCGAATCGGCAAAAAATTGCCGCGCTGCGAATAACTCGTTCCTACTTTCGGCTGATCTCGTCCATTCGTGTCCGACAATCTCGCATGGTCGGGTCGCGTTGAACGGTTTTAATCGGTGTGCGACATGCGTTAAACTACGGAACTGGCGCAATCGGGTTTCAATACGCGAAACTCGGCATAGAGATCAGAGAGAATAATGACCGCACAGGACAGCAAGCTCGGCGATACCGACGACAAGATTTTCGTCGGCAAGGGAAACGAGCAGGCATGGCTGACGTTGGCGCTCGCCAATCGCCACGGCCTCGTCACGGGCGCGACCGGAACCGGCAAGACCGTGTCGCTGCAGGTGCTGGCGGAAGGATTTGCGCGCGCCGGTGTTCCCGTATTCGCGGCCGACATCAAAGGTGACCTCTCCGGAATCTCGGAAGTCGGCGAGGCCAAAGACTTCATTCTCAAGCGCGCCGGCGATATGGGTCTCAAGTTTCAGCCGGACCAGTTCTCGACCGTGTTCTGGGACGTGTTCGGCGAGCAGGGACATCCGGTCCGCGCCACCGTCACTGAAATGGGGCCGCTACTGCTGGCGCGGATGCTCGATCTGAACGAGGTGCAGGAAGGGGTTCTCAACGTCGCCTTCCGCGTCGCGGACGAGAATGGCCTGCCATTGTTGGATATGAAGGATCTGCGATCGCTGTTGGATGCGATCGTTCCCGCCAGTGGCAAGAAGGGACCGGATGCTGAGGAAGATCCGTTAGCCGAGGTCCGCAAGGCCGCGCAGAGCTTCGGCAATGTCAGCAAGGCGACGGTTGGAACGATTCAACGCCAGCTGCTGGTGCTGGAAAACCAGGGCGGAGCGAAATTCTTCGGTGAGCCGGCACTGGAGCTGAAGGACTTCATGAAGACCGATAGCGACGGTCGAGGCATGGTCAACATTCTGGTTGCCGACAAGCTGATGGAGAGCCCCAGGCTCTACGCGACCTTCCTGTTGTGGTTGCTGTCGGAGTTGTTTGAGGAATTGCCGGAGGCCGGCGATCTGCCGAAGCCAAAACTTGTGTTCTTTTTCGACGAGGCGCATCTGCTGTTCAACGATGCGCCGAAGGCGTTGATGGACAAGATCGAGCAGGTGGTTCGTCTGATCCGTTCCAAGGGCGTCGGCGTCTATTTCGTCACGCAGAATCCGATCGACGTGCCGGACAAAGTGTTGGCCCAGTTGGGCGGCCGCGTGCAGCACGCGCTGCGCGCCTTCACTCCGCGCGACCAGAAGGCCGTCGCTGCTGCAGCCCAGACCTTCCGGCCCAATCCGAAGCTCGACACGGCCAAGGTGATCACGGAGCTCGGCAAGGGCGAGGCGCTGGTGTCCTTCCTCGAGGGCAACGGCACGCCGTCGATGGTGGAGCGGGTGATGATCAGGCCACCGTCGGCCCGCATCGGACCGATCACGCCGGACGAGCGCAAGGCAATCATGGCTGCAAGCCCGGTGAAGGGCAAATATGACACCGCCGTCGATTCCGAATCCGCCTCCGAGATGCTCCAGAAGCGCATCGCCGACACCGCGGCCACAGCGGACAGTCCAGCGGGTGGAAGCGGCGGCGGCATCCTGGGCCAGATCGGCTCGATCGTCGGCACCATCTTCGGCACCAACGTCAAGCGAGGCCGTCTGTCGACCGGCCAGGTCATTGCGCGGGACGTGACGCGATCGGTCACCAATCAAGTGATCGGCGGGATGGCCGCCAATATCGGCAAGTCGGTCGGCGGCCAGCTCGGCGGCTCGATCGGCCGCACGCTTGTCCGCGGCGCGCTCGGTGGATTGCTGCGGCGGTAGGCAGGACGCCCGACGGGAAGGCAATTCGTCCGCCGAGCTCATCGACCTGTCCCGATCGAGGGGCCGAACGTCGCACACATTCAGGTGAGGGGGCTCTCCAAGCCCCCGCGGGTCTGCTACGTCCTGTTTCGTCGCCGCACCGGACCCCCGCCCCGTGAG
>NZ_RQIT01000009.1 GCF_003837805.1 Bradyrhizobium sp. RP6
CAATCGCACCGCCGCCCCAGTTGACGCGACTGCCACCCCACCATCCGCCGCTCCCCCAATAGCCGCCCGTTGCCCATCGTCCGAGGGCGTATGCTGCGCCGAACGCCACTCCCGTCGCAATTACCCCGGCAGCGATGTAGCCTGGGTAGCCCCAATAGTAGGGATATGCGGGGTAGTCGGAGTAAGGCCAGTCGCCGAACACCACCTGGGGTTCGTAATAGGGAACATAGATGCTTTCAGGAGCAGCCGGCTCAATGTAGATGAACTGCCTGTTCTGATCGTCTCTGACCGTGACTTTCTGCTCGTTCGTCGTCACCAGCTTCTTGCGGTCATAAGCCTTCATGCGCAGACGCTGCACTGCATCCATGACGTCTTGCTGCTGCGCCAAAAAGGCTTCGCCGAGCTTTTGCGTCCACTCGAGGTGCTCGTTCATCATTTGCAGGATTGACGGCGTAGCAATCAGAGCCTTGATGCTGGCATCCCATTGCTGCTTCTCAGCGGCGGACTTAAGGGCGTCAGCCTGCAGGTCTTTCTTTTGCTTCAGCCAGCGTTCTGCGTGCACGACCTCAAGCGGGTAGGTGGATGCCATGAGGACGTTCGACAACAGCGTGTCGGGATATAAGGCGATGGGAGCAACCAGCGCTTCCAGTTCCGCCGGTTTGAGCGTTTCTTGTTCAGGAGTTTGCGCGGGAGCCGGGCTCGTCGGCTGAGATGGCTCCGCCGTTTGCGCCGATGCCGGCGAGCTAATGAAAAGCGACGCTAGGATCGCTCCCGCGACACCCATTCTCCTTAGGAACTGCATGCGCTGGGTCCTCCTTCGCCACACTCGAGATCGACGCAACACCCTTGTGTTTGACGTAGATCAAGAAAGCGCGCGAAGGAGCAAGGGAACACGGGCATCATGAACACGGGAACTCCATCCGCATCCCGCAAGGGTTCAGTCGTCGTCCTCTTCAGGCTCGAGACTGTGCTCGACGGCATCGCGCATTCCGCGCATGACGACATAAGTCGCAAAGGACATTCTTCTCTTCTGATCGTCGCTTAACGTCTTGTAGAGCGGCTCCCACGCAGCTGCGAGCTTCTTAAGGTCGTCGCCACGCTGGATGAGTCGATCTGCCCTGCGTTGCATAAGCTCAACAGGATTGCTGTCCTTGAGGGGATCGACAGCCTCGTCGTGCAATTCGACGATCCGTTGTAAACGAGACTGGCGGTTTGCTGCCCTGTTGCGGATTGCGCTTTCGACGGCTGGCCAAAGTTTCTCTTGATCAGCCGTCAGCTGGAGCGCGGCCTTGATGATGCCCACGCGCATGTCTGTCAGGCTCTTCAGATCGGCAGCGGTTGGGGCGCCAGTTCCCGTGGTGGCTGGTGTCTCTGCTGCCAAGACAAAAGGTGAAGTCGTTATCAAGAACGCAAGCGCTGCGATGGCATTGGTTTTCGCCATTTCGAACTCCTGAGAGAGCGCCCCCGTGTAGTAGGTGCGTCCGGACAGGTCGCAGTTTGATATAGGTCAACTCTCTCACCAATGTTGCGGAGCGATGGATAGGAGGGCGCCGCCGTTTCGGCCTTGCAGTCGACCGGCTGCGCTACGGCCAAATTTTCTGCAAAACAGCATTCTCGACCAGCGACCGCTGAGCACTTGCCTCCTGACCGAGAATTTCGGTCGGTTTCGGACAACGGAAAGGTAGATTCGTCGGCACAGATCAACGACTATCCCAGACCACAGGGCAGCAACGAGATTTTGTCGTTGTGTTCACTTTTGGACGGCAACCAAAGTCCTATAAGCGCGTCTCAAATGGATGAACGAAGATGATCTGCGCATGCTGCGGGAACGCATAGAGCATTATCGGAGAGTCGCCGACGAAAGCACCGATCCGATGACGCGGATATTGTTGGCGGACATGATCGCCATGTTTGGGGAAATCGAGCAGTTGGAGAGGATGAGGCCGCTGCAAAGGCACTAGCATGATCGGAAAGCCGCCGAACCTGCCTTATAGACGCCACCTGCCGTGCCATAGAGGCTCCGCCCAAGGCTCACCTCGCAGGGATCGAGGCGTAGACATCAGTCTTCAAATGCGAGTCGTAAATTATTACCGCGTCGGTTAGAGTTCGCTCAAACCACCTCCGTTTTTTGCATCCCCTTCGAAAGTGTTGCCGCAACGCGCATAACCTGGCTAAACGCCGCAATTAACCGGGAAAAAGTAGCATTGCACGTTGGTACAGTGATCCAAAGTTCAACAATAGGATAATACCCCTATCGGGAAGCATTTATCGATTATGGTAGGGAGTCTTACCAATGTTGGTGCGCAGGACAGAGCAGCGGCAGCCCACCACGATTGCTGATTTCGGAATTACCACGGCGTCTAAGCAAGCTGTTAGTTTGAGTGAGTTTACCTATCGCAAGGGCACCGAAATTTTTGGCGAGAGAGAGCCTGCTGAGCACGTATACCAGGTTAAACGAGGAGCTGTCCGAAGCTACAAGCTGCTCTCGGATGGGAGACGGCAGATCGGAGCTTTCCATTTAACGGCAGATATATTCGGGCTTGAGAACGGCAACCATCACCGGTTCACCGCCGAAGCCGTTGTGGAAACCACCGTTCGTTTGATCAAACGAGAGAGCCTCCAATCCGTAGCCCGAGCTGACGCCGTCGTCGCGCGAAATTTGCTCAGCATGACCACCAAAAACCTCGAGCATGCCGAAAATCACATGCTCCTGTTGGGACGGAAAACTTCTCTAGAACGTGTTGCCGCTTTCTTGGCTGAAATGGATCGTCGGACAGGGGCCGACACGATGTCGCTGCCCATGTCTCGTCGCGACATTGCTGACTACCTCGGCCTAACCCTTGAGACGGTTTCTCGAGCGGTCTCGAAACTTCATTGCGAAGGCGTGCTCACATTTTTGGGCAACACGCAGCGCGAGATTGTCATCTTAGATCGGCAGAAGCTTCAAAGCTTCGATCCGCAGAATTAGTAACCGGGCCGACCTCGACCTAGCGAAATTATTCGCTGATATGGAGGGAACATCCTCTGGATGTTGTGCCTTGTGAGTCAACTCTAGCCGGTCCGATCCTTCTCTCAACTGCTCGGGTCTGGTCTTTCGGCAGAGCTGCACGGTCTCGCTTCGCAACATGCAAGCAATCGGAGGACCCTTATGACACGCTTTGGTCTCGCCGGATTGGCGGCTTCCATTCTCATCGCGGTTAGCCTAGTGCCTGACGATGCAACTGCTCGCCGCGGGGGCGGGGGCGGCTTCCGGGGCGGCGGATTTCACGGCGGTGCAATGCGCGCTGGTGGATTTCACGGTGGCATGAGAGCTGCCCATGTGCGAGGCGGGGCCATGCATGCGCATCGCGGCCATCGAGTTGCCGGGCGTCCCCATCCCTCTCATCCGATAGCTGGTCGGCCTGGTCGTCCGGGCCGCCCAGTCGCTGGACGGCCGGGACGGCCCATTGCTGGCTATCCTGGCTATGGAGGAGGGTACTACAGGCCAGGATGGGGCTACGGGGCGGCCGCTGTCGGTGCTGCCGCAGCGGCGGGTGCCTATGGGTACTACAATAACAACGGATGCTATTACGACGCTTACGGTCAGTGGGTTTGCCCACCTTATCAATATTGAGGCGGCTCAAGGGCGGTTCTGAACGACCCGCCCTTTGTCTCTGCTGATACAGGAATTCATGACCAGTACTATCGTAATCGGGTGTACCGCCTTCGTTGTTATCCTTGCCGGAGCATTCCTCGGCGCTGAGGCGAGAACCAGGCTGCCCAAAGACTATCTCAGCGACGAGACAAAAAGCCTCGTCAGCATGTCCACGGCCGTGATTGCAACGGTTGCTGCGCTCGTTCTCGGTCTTCTCATCTCCAATGCGAACACGGCATTCACGCGGCTCGGAGGCGAAGTAACGACACTCTCATCACAGATCCTGCGCTTGGACCATATCCTGCGCCGCTATGGGCCCGCGGCCCAGCCGGCAAGAGACGCCTTACAGCGGTATGCGGAGAGCAAGCTGACCGACATGTTTCCGGATGATCCTGCTGATTTTCACCTCGGCAATCCGGCCACCTATGAACTGCTCCAGCAGACCGAAGAACAAATGCTCAAGATAAAGCCGAGCGATCCGCGAGATCAGTGGTGGCTCGGGCAGGCGCTCACTCTTGCTGGGAAAATAGGTGACGCCCGCTGGCTGATCATCCAGCAGGTGGGGCAAGGAACTCCAAAGGCATTTGTAGCGCTGCTTGTGTTCTGGCTCTTCTTGCTGTTCGCCAGCTTTGGTCTATTTGCGCCATCGAATCTTACGTCTGCAATTACTTTAACAATGTGTGCGCTTGCTGTCGCAGCCGCGGTAGCGATGTTTCTCGAACTTGAGCAAGGTTTTGGCGGGGTGGTTCGTATCTCTCCAGAGCCTATGAAACAAGCCGTGATGGCCCTCAAAGCTTCGCCTCGCGAATGAGCGAAATGCCGCTGCCTTTCACCAGAAAGCACTGCTCGGGCCAGGTTCCCCGCATCATCCCGGGTGCGCGCCGTTCTTCTCGGAGCATCCGCGGGGCCTTTACGACCTTGTGCGGTGGCAATCCCTTTCAACCAAAGGTTCCACAGTTCAGTTGTGTGCTTACAGGGCTTGGTCAAGGTTGTAAGATCACCGTGATGCGTTTTTGGAGTGTCTCCGGATGTCAGAGCGTCTTTTTGCAGCACTGACCATCGCCGCTGGTACCTTCAACGTTGCTGTCGTGGCGTTTGTGGTCTTCAGCCATTGATCTAAGTCAAACAGTGCAGCGCTTCGCTCGATACCCCATCGGAATAACCTTGAGGAAGCGCGCGGTGATCCAGCCTTGGATGCTTCATCTGCTTGCTTGGGTCACAACGATGGTCGGCATCCTTGCTGTCGTTTCGATCGCGATGAGCGCATAGCTAACCTCTAGTGATCAGTGGTGGCTCCGAAGTCAGGAAGACGAAGTCTGGGAACGAGAAGAGGCAGAATTGCTTGGCCTCGAAGTCTTTTACTCTCTTCGCGCGAGTGCGACGGCGGTAAGCTGTACGCCGTCTACTTGGGCTCCATCCAGCTACGATCTGAGTATGGCGAACAAAACCGCTTCGCGCGGTTAGCTGGCCTCGTCCGATGCGGACCTCACCGATCCGTTGATTCAAATCAACCGCGGGACTTGCCGGATTCACATGCTTAGATGGCGCAGAGCCCACTGCGTAGTCTCGCTGCCGGTTTCAAACGTCCCCTCCAACCCCTGGGACCGGCGGCGGGACGCCAGCTGCTGTGGCCTTCAGCCGGATAGTTCTGCTGCGTCGCCAGGGTTGAGGCGAGTGAAGGCAAGTTGGCTTTTGAGAAAAGAAACTCAGAATTGCGGGAGCAATTTATCGCTGTTCTTGGTCATGACCTAAGAAACCCTCTCGCGTCCATCCAAGGCGGCCTTCGCCTGCTCAACAAGAAGGTCGATGCAGAAGGACAGGGGTGGATTGTTCATCTCAACAGCAGCGTGGCCCGAATGGCCGGGCTAATCGACAATGTTATGGATTTCGCACGAGCTAGACTCGGCGCAGGAGTGCAGCTCAACCTCAAGGAGGAAAATCTAGAACCGATTATCAGGCAGGTCATATCTGAATTTGTGAATGTCCATCCTGGACGGACTATCGTTTCCACCCTAGAAGTCCCCGGGACGGTCAAAGTGGATGCTGGGCGCATCGCTCAGATGGTGTCAAATCTATTGGGGAATGCAATTTCCTACGGGTCAAACGATCAGCCGATAACCGTTGCGGCAAAGCGTACTGACGCAGGGTTTGAAATTAGCATCACGAACTGTGGCAACCCAATTCCAGCTGAAGCGATGCAGCACCTGTTTACCGCGTTTCATCGTGGCGACGTCCTTCCTAATCAAAAAGGTCTAGGCCTTGGGTTGTATATCTCGCAGGAGATAGCTCGGGCACATGGAGGTGCCATCGTTGCCAAATCATCTCCCCGCGAAACAACCTTTACAGCAACGTTCGCGTTGTCAATGCAGTAACCAGCAGGTGTGACGGCGGCGCTAGAACGAGTCGCCTTCAAAGCTGACTGCGTGGGCACGTGGTCCGCTTCTGGCCCGTGGCTGACCTCAGCCCGGAGCGCGGCTATGTCCGCTTCCGAGGGCTGAGCGGAAGCCATCGCCGGAGCGGCCGAGGGCAGCCTTTGACCCCAAGCGGACATCGCGCCTGCGCATTACGGATGGCCGTGGGGCTCGCCAACCACGGCAAGCACACCATCGATGAATGCTTGGCATTCAGCGTGAGTCTTAAAAGTCCCCTTGTACTTTCCAAATAAGAAGACCGTTCGACCCTGTCCCTTTCCGAATAGGTATTGGCCGACGAACCGGCCGCGCTCGTCTTTGAGCTCATGGCTGACGATAGTTTGCACGGTCTTGAGATCCGTATCGGGCAGGTTGATCTTCAAGTCAGTCTCTGGCTCTCTAACTGGTTCAGCTTCTTAGCGGAGGCGATCAGCAGTGACCGAGTGGCGCGAAATGGGGCCGCTGCTCATATTGCGGGCAGCTGTGGCGTACAGGTGACACTTGTAGGGCGACTCATGGGCTATACTGCATCATCAATTACTCGCATTCCATGGTCGCAAATTGGGGAAGATAATGAAAAAGCTTGCCATCGCCGCTGCCGCTCTCGTCCTCGGCACCGCCGGCGCGTCAGCGGCCGATCTGGCCGCCCGGCCTTACACCAAGGCGCCCGCGCCCGTCGCCGCCGTTTATAACTGGACCGGCTTCTACATCGGCGCGCAGGTCGGTTATGCCTGGGGTGATAACAGCACCCGTGAGTTCGTTACTGCAACGGGCACCCCCACCGGCTTCGTCCAGGGCTTCAACGCTGATGGCGTCGTTGGCGGTGGCCACATTGGTTACAACTGGCAGTTTGGCCAATTTGTCGTCGGTCTTGAAGGCGACATCGAAGCGGCCGACGTCAACGGCGGCTATCGCCTTGGAAACCTCAACGGCACGGACTTCCGGATCGATGCTCAAGCCTCTATCCGCGGCCGCCTCGGTGTCGCTTTCAACAATTCGCTGCTCTACGTGACCGGTGGTGCGGCCTGGGCCGATATGGACCACACCTACGTGCTCGCGAACGCTCTGTTTGAGACCGTCTCCACTACCCGCACCGGCTGGACCGTGGGCGCAGGCTGGGAATACGGCTTCACCCCCAACTGGTCGGCCCGTGTTGAATATCGCTACACCGACTTCGGGAGCTTCCGGAACGCCTCTACCGTCGCGTTCCCGGGCTTTTCCTACGAACACGATCCGGTATTCCACACCGTTCGTGCGGGTGTCAGCTATCGCTTCGGCGGCCCGGTGGTCGCGAAGTACTGATCTGGCAAACCTAATCAACATCAGCAGCTCAAAGCCCCGGCCTCGCCCGGGGCTTTTTGTCGTCTGGGGGTGATAGCTCATCAGGGGGTCTCGCTCTTGCTTCGCGGCCTTCACACGCGCAGTCATCGCCGGGCCGGGAATGCCTCAATGCGCAGCGAAGCCAGTAGCGGAATCGGAACAGGCTGAAGCAGTGGCCACGTCAGCTTTTGGCCCTTCTGCGACTTCGAGCGATGTCCGCTCTTCCGCCGCTGTTGAGGGGTGAGCGGACTCGATCGCGGCTAGGCGCGTAAGAACACGCCCTAGCTAGAAACCATAGAAGCAATCGACGATGCTGAAAATCTCACTCCGCGTTCGTTGGTAAAGCCCAGTTTCGCAAGCTCATCGGCGACATCACGTAAGGAGCGCTGGTGCCCCTTTGGTGATCGCCGGCGTAGACGCTTTGCTGCTGCCACCAGCTCCGGATTGAGCTCCGCCCAGCTCTTCCGGCCTTCGACCTTTCCGACCGCCTCACGCTTCCGCTGGCGCGCCGCGCGCAGCTTCGCCACCGTGGTCGCCTTCTCGAACTGAGCGATGGCACCGAGCACTTGGCGCACTAACACCGCCGTTGGCGTGTCCTCGATGAAGAAGTCAGGCGAGCTCGCCGGGATCAGCGTGATGCCGAGGCTGCGCAGGTGATCATGTCCGGCAAGTTGGACCGCCAAGTCGCGAGCAAAGCGGTCAGGGCTCTCGACGAGGATCGTCCTGACTCCGTTGCCGGCGATGCGGTCGAGCATTGCCGCAAAGCCAGGCCGTTCAGCGATCGGGTCGGCACCACTGACCGCCGCGTCGTAGAACTCGTTGACGAGCTCGTACCCATTCGCCTTGGCGAAGCTCTCGATCGCAGCGCGTTGACGACGATCACTGTCCTTGTCGGCGCCCACGTTGGCTGCCGATGAGGTGCGTAGATACGCGACGGCTTCCACCCGTTTTGCGTTTCGCCCCATAGCTTTGCCCCTCATTCTTGTACGGATTTCTTGAGAAATCCGTACAAGAGATGTCCCCGCGGCCCTCTTTTAGCAAGGGATCTACTTAACAATGCGTCTTGTCTGTCACGCGAGCACGGCTTGCGCTCGTCGCTCGCGCACCTTACGCAGTTGCCGTCGCACGAATGGCGGGTTGCACCGCGGCGCGAACTTCATCGTACACCGCAATTCCTGATCCCACTGCGGTCTCCATGCTGACAGCGACAGCAAAAGGCACGCGCTCATCTAAGGGACCTGCCTGAGCCCGACAGGCGACCCTTAGTCTGAGCATACCCCCATCTAAGAAGGCCACAGCGCTTTCACCTTCAAAAATGCTATGGGAAAGCGTTCCGCGATTAACCGCGAAGTGGGTTGGTTGAGCGGCCAAGCGCGCCACCGCGAGAGAGTAGGCTTTATCGCCCGCTGGCAGAAGTTCGAGTGTGGCAGAGCGATACTGTTGGTGTCTGGTGTTCACTGGTGTGAGCCACGCCAGGGTAACGGTCAGTCGCCGGATTTCAGTCGATCCCTCAATAGAGGGAGGCAAGGGGATATCAAACTCGTCCTGAGCATCTAGCTCAATGTCGCCAAACGCAAAGAGGGTCGCTCGTTCAGGAGCACAGTCGAGCACGCGGTCGATGTCGGGCCGTCCGTAGCCGAGAAAGCGGGAAATGTTGTCCCGGTGCCGCTGCCAATCCCTTCCGGCCGGACCGAAAGCTCCGTCGAGCTTATCTCCTGCGCCTCCCCATGAGGCTCCATGAACGAGGAGCGCTTTTAGCAATACGGCTGCGTGACTTCGAGGAACTTGATGTCCGGCCTCGATCAGTGAGTCGAAGATGCGAATTGCAGAGCGCGTCAGGAGCGCGGTCGCGTTGCTGGTCCCAACAGTGCGACGCTGATAATTAAGACGACCAGTTGCACCCGGATCGGGCGCTGCTGACATTTGTCCGGCGTAGGCACCCCCACCGTCCACGGCCAACCAAACATGGCCTTCGTCTTCCGAGGCGCGGACCAACTCGCGACCGCCATCAAATAGAAGGTCCGGTTTCACCGTTTGGCGAAAACCCAAGCCAACTCCTGAACTGACGTTCGGTAGGCCGCCATCGGGGAAGGGGTCTTTGAGATGAAATGCTTCAGGCGCCGCAGTGAATTCGTCTGCATGCCATGCGCCGACAGCGATCGCGTTGATGCCCTCGGCCGGAGAAAGAAGGGTCCTTGCACCTTTCTCAGAGTTAAGAGCATTGATGATCGCCGCTTCTCGTGCTTCAGGCGTCGCAGCGGCCCAATCAGCAGTCGTCGCAAAATCCCGGATCGGTAACCAGCTGCGAACATTTCCCGCGCTGATCAAAAAGAGAACTCTGTAACGGAAAGCCAGCCAATCCATGAGTCGCGCCCAAGGGCTGATCCTACCTGAGAACGGTCGATTCAAGTCGCCAAGCGAGAGATTGATCACGACCACTGTTGGTGCGGATGCCGGTTCGGAGGCGGTACCTTCGAATAACCGACGGACGGCCAAATAAACTATGTCAAGCGGAAGCCGATCTGGGGGAGTCGTCTCAGCGTCGTTTGCTGCGTCGTACACCATAACAGGGCGGACGTAGAGCGGCCGCCTGAGCGGGGACTCTAGCGCTTGAAAATCGCCGTGGACGATCAACGATGCCATACTGGTGCCATGAGAACGCTTTGCCACGGGAGTGCGCGCCGCATAGTCGTCTGGATCGTCAAGGATGAGCCTGCCAGTGAGACGGTGGTGGTTCGCGAGAGGAACGCCGTCTAGAAGCGCAGCGATTGGATCGCCAGCGGAATCCGCAGCGGCAGGTGCCGGCGCTGTCTCGCCATCTTCTTGTGGTTCAGCAATGGCGGCCACGGATTGAGGCCGCAGGTACATGACGTCGTCCAGCCTCGCGAGCGTCACATCGGGGTGCTCGATCAACTCAAGCACACGGCCCGGAGGCAGATCGATCAGCATTCCGTGGTAGCGAATGGGTTCGATTAGAGCCTCGTTGACGACGTTTCCGCCGAGTTCGATGACCTTGTTTCTGACATCAGCAATAGCCCTAGCGCGCCGCTCCGCATGTTCGTGGAACCACATTTCGACCTCGAAACGCACTGGTTCATCAGGCCGGCTAGTGACCCGTTCACGCCAGTATTCAAGAGTTTCGGGAAGCACGCGGTCATTTGGCCCCCAGGCGCGCAAGTCGCTCAGCATACCGAACAGGTCGCGCCAAGGCGCGAAGCCGAAGGGCATCGATTGGCCTTGCCGGTACCGATCCCATAAGCTCAAGATTTCCCGGAGTGCCTGCATGTCCGGCATCGCCATGTAGAGCCGGCCCCCGATTGGTCGATCGCCGCGGACCTGCTCGCCGTTCCTTGTTTGCAGGGTATAGAAGTCATCATTCGGCTCAATGTTGGCGTCATCCTCTAAAAGGAATTCAAGCCCTCGGATGCGACCCACCTGGCTGTAGAAATCAGCCAGCGAGCCCGCCACTTCGAAAACAAGTGCTCGCTCTGGCGCGATGCCGTCTGGATCCGCGCGCAGTTCTAGGCTTGCTCGGTCGGACGGCTGCGCCGCAACGCTCCTCAGCCGATCGAACTGCGGTCCGAGCCGTTGCGATTGTCGTTCGCGCCCCGGTTTTGCAATCTTCGCATTCGGATCGACTGGGGCAGGCGGTCTCTTTTCACGCTCGTTTCGAGTCGCTTCGGGTATTTGTAGGAGGGGTCTTTCCGCCACGGTCTTTACTCTTCTTTGTGCCGGGCGCACTCACTCGCGATCGCCAAACCCGTAGCTCGTGCTCAACGATCTCGCTTGGACGGCCCCCACCAAGCGACAAGACAAAGCGGCGAAGAATGTTTGTACAGAAGTCTTCCACCTCGGCGAGGCTTGCCCCCCGAAGAGCCCGCGCCATTTGATCAGGCGATCGACCGAGATCGCCGGGAAGCGTGCGGTCCTTGAAATACATTCCGATAAAGTTTGAAATCTGCCGCTCGCCAGGTGCTGGCAGCTCCAGACGAAGTTGAAAACGACGCCAAGCGGCACGATCTAGCAATTCAGAGTGATTTGTTGCGGCTGCGATAACGGTCCAGCTCGGCAGATCGTCCATTTGCAAAAGCAGCGAGCTGACCACGCGCTTGATTTCGCCAGTTTCGTGAATATCGCCGCGTTCTTTTCCGATGACGTCAAACTCGTCAAAAAAAAGAACGCTTGGGGTCGTTCGAGCGAAGTCGAAGACGCGCCTCAGTCGGCTTGCCGTCTCTCCTAGGAAGCTTCCGATTATCGCCTCGTAGCGGACCGTTAGGAGGGGCACACTCAACGCTTCGGCGATTGCTTCGGCGAGGGACGTCTTCCCATTGCCGGGTGGGCCGGCCAGGAGTACGCGATGACGCGGCTCTAAGCCGTGTGCGCGCAGCACGTCAGCGCGACGTTGTTCCTCAATGAGCGCTTCGCAGGCTTCCCGCGTCACAGTCGGCAACAACAACTCAGCCAACGTTCGACGTGGAACTCGATCAACAAAGAGATCGCGAGTTGAAGGCCCTCTCGATACCGGTTCATGGGGTGTCGGCGATGCCGACCGGTCCCCATTCAGGTTGCTGCGCAGCGCGCCCGAAAGCCGGTCAGCTAAAACATGATGTTGTTTCGCCTTCTCGTCCGCAATAAGGGCCTCGGCAGAAGTGCGGGCGAGTTGACGATCGCCGGTGGCGCCCGCCTTCACCAGAGCCACTAAAAGGTCGCTACGCGCCATTCGCTTCTTCTTTGCCGGCTTGGCCTGCACGTTAGGACTTTGCGGACTGGGCGAAGCCTTATTGAGCCCGAACAAATCCACGTCCTACTCCATATCGTTTTGCGACCGCCGCCGCTGCGACTGTGTTAGGAACAATGACAGGGTTGTAGTTGCGGAAATTGCAGTCGATTCCAAGCTCTTTTAGCAGTCGCTTTCTGCCTTTTCACTACGTCTTTGCCGACTCGGTGGATCTCGCGTCAGAATTTGACAGTGTTTGCTGCGAAGCAATCAAGCACCTCGTGATGCGCCTCTGGATCGGTTTCTGCTGTGAAAAGCTTTGCGATGCTCGGACGAGCAAAAACTGGCGTGCGCGCGTCGTCCGGAGCCAGGACCAACCTCAAAGAGCGAGCCGCACCAACCGCATGTTCGGAAGTGTTTGCTTGCGGAGATCGCCAAGGCGAGCTGCCAAAGCATTCCGTTCAGCAGCGTATCGGGCCTGAAAACCGGCCTCAGTGATCCTCCTGCGGGGCCTAGTCCTGGCGGTCCCAGATCCAGGTAAACTCTTCCAAGCCCCTCCGATTCCAGCAACCGCTCTATCCAACTCATCGCTCCTTTGGAGGGCCGCTTCTCGCGATTCGTATTCCACTGGAGAACTTCCCGAAATCGCGCCGCATATTGAAGAAGGTCCCCTACGTCTTCCCCCTCCACCCGCTCTGGCAGGAGCTTACGAGTGGTCGGGTTCCATCTGCTCGGCTTGGGAGTCTGTTCGTGCTCCAACAACCCATGCAACTCTACGAACCGCAACAGCTTCTCCTCGGAGTTCACTCGGGAGAAGGCGACGTAAGTTTCGCCGCCGGCTAGAGGATTAATCCTTACTATTTTACCGCCTTTGCCGACGATGTGAGCGCCCAATCTGCCGAAGCTTTTTACCTCATATCCATTCTCGTCCCGGCTCCAGCTTAACTCGGTTTCCAATGGCTCGGGGCGGACCGGGAGGAGGGCTGTCATGTGATGCTTCTGTAACGCTTTCGAAAATCTCACCAGGCGTGGCGGCATGGCTTGAGCTATTCGGGCACGAGATAACACAGGTCGGCCCATGGTAAGCGAAGCACAAAATCGGACCTACTCAGTCGTTCAGGCCGGAGCAATGGCAGGGCTGGGTCGCAACGCGAGCTATCGGGCCGCCACGGCTGGTCAGATGCCGACGATTAAGCTTGGCGGCAAATTGCGCGTTCCCGCCTTGCTTTGGAAAAGCATTCTGGATGGCCGGGTTGCCATGGCGGTCGGACCGTCGACCTCTGAAAGTCCGAGCATCCGCCGAGAGCCCACCAGCACCGAAGCTGGGGGGTAGCCTATGGGCCGCCAAGCTGCCCTTCCGCGCACGCTATCGCCGCGCCTGATCGGGCGTGACGCGGCCGCCGCGTATATTAGCGTTTCCCCGAATACCTTTGACAAAATGGTCGAAGATGGGCGCATGCCTCGTCCGAGGGTTCTGATGGAGAGGCGGCTTGCCTGGGATGTTCGGGAGCTCGACGCCGCGGTAGATTCTCTACCTCACCGCGGCGGGGAAGAAATGATCTCCGCGGACCAGGGTTGGGATTAAGCCATGCCGCGCAAGCTGCCACCAAACGTTGAGAGAAACCACGTCAAGGGCAAAACTTATCTTTCGTTCAGGATCGGGAAGGGCGCTCGGATCCGGCTGCCAGACGACCCGACCACCCCGGAATTCCGCGAGGCGTATGCCGCGGCCATGGCGGGTGAAACGTCGAGGCCAATCCTCAAAAAGGATCGTCCCGGCTCGATTGGCGCTTTGATAGCGTCCTACAAGACAAGCGGCCAATACACCGTGCTGAGCAAGACGAGCAAGGACGGTTACGCCTCGCGCCTCGAACAAATCCGAATCGACCATGGAGAGCGCGCCGTGCTTGGTCTTACTAGGGATCGGATCAACAGCGTCATCCTTGATCCGCTAGCGGACCGCCCCGGCGCCGCGCTCGACACGCTGAAGAAGCTCCGCATCCTGATCAAGCACGCCATCGCCAAGGGCTGGTTGAGCCACGATCCATCCATTGGGATTAAGCGGCCGAAAGGGAAGGAGATCCGAGCCTGGACTGACGCCGAGATCGCCGCCTTCGAGCGCCGCTGGCCAATCGGCACCAAGCAGCGCACCGCCTACGCCTTGATGTTGAATATGGGCACCGCGCGCGTCGATACGCACCTTCTCACCTGGAATCAGGTGGATGACGGCGCCTGCTATCGCCGCCACAAGACCGGAGTCCCGGTCGACATGGTGATCAGCGAGGATCTGGAGAAAGCGCTTGCGGCAACACCGCGGAAGCACATCTGCGTCTTCGTCACTGAATGGGGAAAGCCATTCACAGTCGACGGCTTCTCCGGCTTCATGCGTGATGCCATCAAGGCCGCCGGGATTACCGATCTAGCATGCCGACCCCATGGTCTTCGGAAGACGCTCGGCCGTCTGCTTGCTGATGCCGATTGCTCGGCGCACGACATCATGGCCGCCCTCGGCCATAAGACGCTGGCGGAGGCCGAACGCTACACCCGCGAAGCCGACCGGAAACGCGGTGGCAAGCGCGCAGTGCTGAAGCTGAATGAACATCGGGCGAACAAGTCTCCCCAAACTGCTTTAAAGAGTTTGGGGGAAATCGCAAAAAGTGAAAGGAAAACAAGTTCGTGACGAACCAGGTGGCGCTCCCTAGCGGAATCGAACCGCTCTCTCCACCGTGAAAGGGTGGCGTCCTAACCGATAGACGAAGGGAGCAAACGCAGGGCCCCGCCGCTTTCCGCGGCACGGCCGCTGGCCGGCCGAACAGGGCCCGGCGGCTTGCAGCGGGCGAACGTATAGTGGCCTTTGCGCTCCCGGGCAAGCCGTTCGGGAACGGACTTTTGGTAGCCGTGGACAGCGCCGGCCCCGGGATTGTCAGGGGCGATTTCAACGGTTTCTTAGGGTTCCCTGCGTAGCGCTGGAGCGGGAGATTTTCCAATGCCGCCGCCAAAAAAGCGCGCAGCCCGCAAGCTGCTGTCGCAGCACGCCTGGATCACGCTCGACGGCGGCTTCGCCGCGCGGCATTGCCTGGTCCAGGACATTTCGGACTCGGGCGCGAAGATCACGATGGACGAGGACGCGAGTCAGCTTCCGGGCGTGATCCGGATGGCGTTCGCACGCGATGCGCGCACCGGGCGGAGCTGTCAGGTGGTCTGGCGCCGCGGCAAGTCGGCCGGCGTCAAGTTCATCTGATCGCGGACGCGGCGATGGCGCGCGGCACCTGTCCGGGTTAGAACGCCGCCATGCGCACGCCGCTCCTCCTGATCCTGATCGCGTTCGCGGCAACATCTGTGGCCGCCGCGGAGGCCGTTCGCCTGCCGCCCGCCGAGCGTCCGCAAGCGGGCAGGGAGACCGTCAGGGCACTGCCGCTGAAGGGCGCCGCCGGGAAGGCCAGTGCGGGCTCCTGCGCCTCGTACGGCCGGCGCTTCGTCATGGTCGAGGGCACCGGGACCTGCGTGAAGATCGGCGGCTCGATCGGCATCGACACCACCGTCAGGCGCTGAGACCCATGCCGGCGGATCTGGTGCGGCTCGACCTCATCGTTCCCGTGCTGATGTATTGCGCGCTGCTGTGGTGGGTCGGCCGCGGCCTGAGCTGGACGGCCCGGCTGGCGACCGTGGTGGTGACGCTGGTGTTGATCGTCTGCGTGCTGCTGGTCGAGCGCGGCTGGCGCTAGGGCCACGACAAACTGCGAGAACAACCCCATGCACAGTAGCCGTCAAGTGCTGCCGTCACGGCGGACGGTTGCGCCGGCGCGGCGATTCCTCGCGCGCTCACGCAGCTTGCACCCTACCGGCGGTCAGGACATCGGCGGTGCGACGAATTGCGCAAATCCGGTCCGTCTGCCGAGCTCGGCGAGCCAGCGGGTGAGGTGCGGCTGCGCGGGCCGGCTGATGCCTTCGACCCCGAGCCAGCGCCGCGCATAGGACCCGGTCGCGATGTCGGCCAGCGTGAACGCATCACCCTCGATGAAGCGGCGCGATGAGAGCAGGCGGTCGGCGATGGCCCAGACCTCGGCGGCGGCATCGGCATCGCGCTGCACCTGGATCATGTCGCGCTCGGCGGGCGCCGTGCGCACGATGCCCCAGAACACCGGGCGGTCGACCGGCTGCACCGTCGACAGCGTCCAGTCGAGCCAGCGTTCGACCGAGGCGCGCTGCTTCGGCGCCTCCGGGTAGATCGGCGTGCCGCGTCCATGCGCAAGGCAGAGATAGCGCATGATCGAATTGGACTCCCACAGCACGAAGTCGCCCTCGACCAGCGTCGGGATCCGCGCATTGGGGTTCATCGCGAGATAGTCGGCCTCGCGCGTCCTGCCGTAACTCATGCCGGCATCGATGCGCTCGTAAGCCAGGCCGAGCTCGGTGCAGCACCACAGCACCTTCTGCACGTTGACCGAATTGGCGCGGCCCCAGATCGTCAGCTTGGTATCAGGCATGAAGCGTCTCCCCGCATTGTCGCATGCTGCGGGTGATAGCGGAATTCGCCGCGTCGAGCGATGCGCGATTGCGGCGCGCCCTCATGCAAAAAGCTCCGCACGCGGCGGAGCTTTCGTTGCAAAGTTCAACCTGACGGTCAGCGGCCGAAGAACAACCACAACAGAATGATCACCGGGATCGGCACGCCAAGCATCCACAGCAACAGCCCTCTCGCCATCGCATCCTCCTCCAATTGCCTCACTGGAAGATGAACGCGGGCCGTGCTCGCTTGTTCCCGCGCGCAGACCTACCAATGACCGGTGTTCGGCATCGACGCCCACGGCTCCTGCGGCGGCTTCGGATCGCCCTTCTGCAACAGCTCGATCGAGTGCAGGTCCGGCGAGCGGACGAAGGCCATGTTGCCGTCGCGCGGCGGCCGGTTGATGGTGACGCCGGCCTTCATCAGCTTCTCGCAGGTGGCGTAGATGTCGTCGACCTCATAGGCGAGATGGCCGAAGAAGCGGTCCTCGCCGTACTTTTCTTCGTCCCAATTCCAGGTGAGCTCGACCAGCGGCGCGCCGCGCGTCGGCGGCTGCTTCTTCAGCGCCTCGAGATCGTCCGCCGAGCACAGGAACACCAGCGTGAAGCGCCCCTTGTCGTTCTCGATCCGGCGCACCTCCTTCAGCCCGAAAGCATCAACATAGAATTTCAGCGCGACATCGAGATTGCGCACGCGCAGCATGGTGTGGAGGTATCGCATGGTTGTTGCTCCCTGGAACGGACGGAGGGTTTTGTCTTGGGCCGGGACGGCGAGGTAGGAAATAGCAGGAAAAGGAGAGGAGGGGCAGGGGGCCGAGGCAAATGTGCGTGAAGGGTGCCGGTTCGGCTCGGACTGCATCACGTTCGAAGCAGCGCCGCCATCTCTTTCCAATGATAGGTTCGCACCTTCTCCGTTTGATGCCGCGCGGCTTTGGCGATGGCGTGCGCGATGTCGTTTCCGGCAAGTCCGCGATAGCGGTCGGCCGGGCCAACGAGTAGCGGATCGAGTACGCCCCATATTGCGATGATGAGGCGTTCACCCGGGCGGTCCTCGTCGCGCGCGCCGAGGATCATCGACGGGCGGAAAATATGCGTGTGCTCGAAGTCGACCGAGAGAATGTCCCGCTCCACCTCGCCCTTGGTCCTGAGATAGAACACGCCGGAGCCGGCGTGGGCGCCAACGGCCGTAACCAGAAACACCGATTGCGCGCCGTTCGCCTTCGCGATCTCGGCCGCCAACACCGGATAATCATGATCGATCTTGTAGTACTCGGCCTCGTCAGGGGTGTGCTTGCGCGTCGTCCCGAGTGCGATGAATATCTCGTCCGCAACCAGTTGCGGCTTGAGTGCGGGCAGGGAGGCGAGATCGCCGATCAGCACCGTGAGCTTCGGATCGCTCACCGCCAGCGGCTTGCGGGCCACCGCCACAACCCGCGAATAGTCGGGACTGTTCAACAGGCCGCGCAGCAAATGCGAGCCGATGAAGCCGGTCGCGCCGAAGACAAGTGCAGTTTTCATTCAAGCCACCGCTTTGCGTTGATTACCTGATCGCTTGTGAAAGTCAGGGGGAGTGGCGCCCGAGGTCGTGCAGGCTGCGCAATATCCGGATCGAGGTTTCCGTTACGGTACAGGCCGCGACATGGCGTGCCGACAGTGCACTCAACTGGCATTGTCTGCGGCCCGCCCGAATCCGGACAATACCTTTGGGAGCTAGTGCACTGTCACCGCAATCACAGCGGCTCTCAAAATTATCAATGGAGAGCTGTGCCATGTCCGACCATAAATTCCAGATCAGCTTTTGGGGCTATCAAGATCAGCGCTCCAGGTCTGGCCGGCATCAGTGCCGCGTCCTTGCCGTGTGTCTTTTGCTGTACCGATACTGAAAGCAAAAAATTTCGGGCTAGGGGCCTTCTGGACCGTCTCGTGCACCGATATGGATGACTGACGGCGGTAAAGATTCCCGCATAACGCATCGGAATTCGCCTGTCAGATCAATCACTAACTCACATAGCGAGCCACGGCGCTTTAAATACATGTGCGATGTTGCAGTCTAACTATCTGGAATCGCTCGATTACCACTTTATCTGTGCCAGCCTTTTTGCGCAGATTTGGCGGGATGTGCCTAAGTAGAAAAGTCCCCCTGAACGATTCGCTCTTCAAGTTTTTCAAATGGAGAGCTGCGTCATGTCGGACAAACTTCTGGTCAATCTATGGGGCGCGAGCATCAGCGCTGACGGCGTCTGGGCGATCGGGGCTGCTGTTCTGATCGTGGTGGTCATCGCCGTAGCGAGGCGAACTTGATTAGGAGATGAGCCACGGCACCCCCCATGAAAAGCAGGCGAGGCTTTTCCACCCGCCATCCACCGTTTCGTGTTTTGGGTGGAGGGCTGAGCGGCAACTTGCAGAAGACTCTTGCCAACGCTGCAAATCAGGGCGCAATAGATTATCCCCCAGAAAGAAAATGATTCGGGTCTCACGATCTCAATGGAGACCTGTGTCATGTCCGATCATCAGCTACGCTTCAAAGGCCCTTTCTTCGAATTTGATGCGAAGGGCTGGATGGCGATCCTCGCTGCCATCGTCATTGTTTCACTTGTCCTATGGCTGGCACGGTAGCTCCACGGGCTTGGCTTACGGTGACAGTGCACTAAAGTCCCGCAGTGCGGGGTGCACACTGCCGATTTAGTGCACTGTCACCGAAAGATACATTTGTCGGCCGGAAGACCCAGGAGCCGTTTCCCAAAGACGATGACTGACCATCATTCCTCGCCGCGGGCCTGCTGGAGTGCCAGCTGTCGCGCGCGGTCGGAAATAACTTGTCTGTCGGGCAGAGTACTGATGTGCTTTCGGATAAAGCGGACCGCGCTGTCGTCGAGGGCCCATACGTATTGGCGGGCCTGAGACACAACCTGCTTGTTAATCTGCAAGACCATCTCTGTGTGATCGCCCCGGGCCAGTGCCTGCAAAGCGGAGGGGTTCTCAGCGGCCGTAAAGGCGATATGGGGCGAGATGGGCAGAACGACCGCCACAGAAGTGTTCTGGAAATGCATGGGAAGGCACTGCGGCCGGTCGGAGGTTAGCAGGGCATGACGCGATCTCCATAGGTGCAGCCGCCCCCATGTCATCCGTGCCAGCCGGTTCGCGATGCCTTCAAGGTTCATCAATTGTTGGAGAAAGTTCGAAGCGGCAACAGCGCCAGCATTTGGGTCAGTCTGCGTGTCGAATTCCTCAAGGGTGGGCGGGAAATCGGGCGGCCTAAGTTCGTCATAGTTTTCACGAAGCCTTTGAACGCTCTCCCTATAAAGCGTGAGTACCTGGCCTGTGATTTCTGCGACCGCCTCAGGATTCCGGAACAGCAACGAGAGCAAGAACCTGATCCAGGCATCCCGATCCGTTACTGGCACGTCTATATTCCCGCCAATGAAGCTTCGCATGGCCTTGGCGGCACCAGAGTCGACCATGTGCATGAACACGCGTTCAAAGTGCTGGGTAAACTCCGGCGCGACACCCTCGACCTTGTACAAATCCTTCTTCCAGCCGGTGCCGTCGGGAGATTTCGAGTGCACGACGATCTTCCCCCGGATCTTCCGCATCTCGCATAGAAAGCCGTTCGTCGCCCACTGCCGCAGATAAAACGCCGGGATATAGTGATGTCTGCTCGGATCACTCATGGTCAACATAAAGCCCCTGAGGGGCTTCATTAGGCGCCGAGGGGCGGGGACGAGGCGCCGAACCTCGGTATAGTCACAAACCTTCACCTTCCAAGCAATCCACCCTGACGTAGCAATTACGGTGACAGTGCACTTAATTGATGCCGGGGTTCACGGCCCTGATGCAGCAAGGCTCGTCTCGCTCGCGTCGTCATCCCCGATCACCCCCACCATGTCACCCAGCGCGGCAATGGCCGGGGGCGCACGTTCTTCGAGGACGGCGATTATGCGCTGTATCGCGACCTGCTTGCGGCGAATTGCAGGGACGCTGGGGTCGATGTGTGGGCCTGGTGCCTGATGCCGAACCACGTGCACCTGATCCTGGTGCCGTCCGATCCCGACGGACTGCGGCGTGCGCTCTCGCGCGTGCACCGCAGCTACGCCGGGATCATCCATGCGCGCCGTAAACGTACCGGTCATTTCTGGCAGGGCCGGTTCGGCGCTGTTGCCATGGACGAAGAACATCTCGCGGCGGCGCTGCGCTACGTGTCGCTCAATCCGGTGCGGGCGCGCCTGGTGCCGCGGGCACAGGACTGGCGCAGGTCGAGCACGCGCGCACATTTGCGCGGCAGGGAGGACGGCGTGACCGCGCTGGCGCCGATCCGCGATCGTTTTCCAGAGTTCGCCGATCTGCTGGCGAGCGAACCGGAAGACGATCGGTTCGATGCCCTGCGTTCAGCCGAGAGCATCGGCCGGCCGCTCGGAGACAGCCGCTTTCTCGCTCGGCTCGAACGTCAGACCGGGCGCGTCCTCAAGCCCGCCAAGCGCGGGCCGAAGCCGTCGGTGGAGTCGGGGGGTATTTAGTGCACTCAACTCAAACGGCAGTTGGGCGAGTTGAGCGTACGTTACCGAAATTCCAAGAAGGAGGTACTCTGACGCGTAAATTAGTGAGAAGTGCTGACCTATAAAATAGTTCATGGCCCCTTGATCTTGTATTTGGACCGCCCACATACCTCAAAATAAGCCAAATTTCGGCGGATGGGGCAATTATGGCTACCTATCGCACGGACGAGCAGATGGAAGAGATTGGCCGCGCATTTCTGCGCGGTCTGGGTCTTGAAAATCAGGTGGCGCCCGACGCGATGACGATCATCAACAAAATCAAGCGCAAAAACGACAAGTTCAATTACCGTCGCGTCCCTGACAACCAGATGCGGGACGCCGAAGCGCGTTGGAATTCAGATCTTCGAGAAATCTCGATGCGCGAGAGCGTATTCACGGGGATGCAGCACGGCGATGCACATCCCCGATTTGTTGTCTTCCACGAGCTGTCCCACTACGCACTTGGCCATAAGGGGACGCGCAATCGTGGCACCGAGAGGGTGAGAGACTATTCGGTTGGCGACATCAAGCACGAGGAAACCGAAGCTTCTCGCCTGGCAGTTATATTGATGGCGCCAGAGCATCTCGTCCCCGAGAACGCAACAGCGGAAGAAATCTCAGAAAAGTTCGGAATGAGCCTGACTGCAGCGATTCTTCGTAAGGAGGAGATCGATCGCATCCGCCGCCGCCGTCGTGGCGAGCTTCGGCCGTTGCCGGAATCCATCAAAGAGTTTCTTCGCGACGCTCGCGCTCAGGGTATCGAGATTCGAACAAAGCTCGACGACTGAAGTCTTTCAGGCGGCGTCCTCCTAGCGGGGCTGCGGGCAGTTACGCATTACGCTGACACTTAACTGACGCTGCCCGCTAAGCATGGACCGAAGCAGCGGGGTGAGCAGCACGCGCTGTAATTCATGGAGCCCCGACGGCTTGCTGCACCCTCAATCTTCGGGAAGCTCAGCGGGCCACTTCTGGGCGCCGTGCAGGATGCGCAATATCCGAATCGAGCTTTCCGGTGCGGTGTAGGCCGCGACATAGGGGTGCCCACAATGACGAGCTCGCGTGTGCCTGCCACACGCCCAGTGCGCCCACTCTCAGGAAACTCGACAAGTCGATGCGCAGCGGCAGCGATCCGCTCGTCGAGCGCTATGCTGCCCGAGGATTTTCAGCGACGATGTGGGTGAAGATGCCGTCGCGGTCCGACAGCGCGAAGGCGGACCAGACGAGCTTCACGACTCTAGTTCGTCCGCCCTGCGCCGGACCGCCGCGCGCCGCTCTGCGAAATGCGCTTCAGCCTGTTCGTCGGAGACATCAGGCCGGGCATCGTTCAACGCCTCCAGAACCTTCGCGCGGAACCAAGCATCATGAGCCTTGCTGTTCGTGAGGAGTTCGAGCGGTAGCGCGCCTTCATTGGCGGTCCGGGTCAGCAGGATGCGTACCGCGTCCGATACCGTCAGCCCCATCTCCTCAAGTACGGCGGAGGCGCGATCACGGACATCGGCGTCGATGCGGGTCTGGACAAGGGCATTTGCGGCCATGTTCGCCTCCTCGGATGCGATGTGATAATGTAATTCAATTGAATGACGTCTGCAAGGGCGGCCGGTGACCACGGCGCCATTCGGTACGGATCCCGACCCCGATTACGCAATTCTGGAGAAGCCGAGCCGCCGAAACCGCTGCCAAGGGCCTCTCTGCAGAAGAGTATCGTCGTAGATCTTACGCGCCCATCGAAAGGGATAAGCGGAATTGGCCATCCAATGCGTCGCGAAGGAAAGGGCGGTTGGCCATCTCGGTCATCCTCGGCATACACGCGCCAATCCTTCACGCCGCCTTCTCGCCACCCTTCGCGACGATCTCGACTTCGAAATAGCCCATGTCGCGGAGCTCGGCGGCCTTCTTCTCGGCCGCTTCCCTGGTGTCCCGTTTCAAAATGATCCGGCCCGCACCGTCGCGGGCACAAACGAAATAAGGCATTTTGGATCCCAATTTCGTTTGCATACACACGGCATCGGATTCCCGCAATTCTACGGGTCACTTCTCCAGCCCGGCCTTTTGCCGCATCCTGTCGATCAGCTCCGAGGCCTCGGCCTTGGTCAACTCTTCCGCGGGCAGGTCCTGATGCGCCTGCTCGGCGAGGGTCTTGAGGTAGGATTCCTGGGCTCCCGTCATCGGGTCGTCGCCGGAAACCCAGTCCTTCGGTTCCTTCCGGGTGTTGTCGGCCATCGCAAATCTCCTTTTCCGTCCAACGTCGGACTCGACTCTTCGTTCCTTTTTTGTTCTCCTTGGCCATATTCAAAATCGCGAGGCTGGACATGCCGGACCTGGACTTTGTCAGGCGGGAGATCGAACGGATGCGCATCCAAATCGGCAAGCAGAGGAAGGAGATCCTGCAGCTGCAGCGGGCGGGCGTCGGCACCGCCTCGGCCGAAGCGCTGCTGTCTCGGATGGAGGCGAAGGTTGAAAGTCTCTGTGCCCAGCGTGACGCGCTGAGGCGCGCAGAGCCGCATCACAACAAGGGCAGGGTGCTCGGCGGGAGGACATGGTGAGCAGGCGCTGGTTCGACGACGAGAGAGAGCTGTCGCCCTTCCTGACCGCGCTCGAGGACGTTCGCCGAAAGGCGACGCGGGAAGGGTGGTGCTATGCGCACGTCCAGGCCATCATCGTGGCCATCGACCAGTACGCGGAGGCTGCGACGGGCAACCGCGAATATTTCCTGAACAAGCCGGTTTCAATCGGCGACAACCGCAAGGCCGCGGATATTCCGTGAGGGGCTGTGCGCCCGTGTCGTTGCTCGTGCATCGGATCGGGGCACGTCGCTGGTGTCAACACGCGTGGTCGAGAAGCGACGTGTCCGTCAATTCGTACGGTTCGAAATTGAAGTGACGGCGCTCCCAATTGCAGCTGTGCGCCAAACGCGGCCGCCAGCCGGAAAGATGGCGATGGCTGCCGGCGCGCAGGCCTGCCGTCATTGCACCGTCTCCTGCGCTCTCGTTGGGAAAGGCAAAGGCGAAGACGTGCGCGCTCGTCGTTGCGCCGATCAGCGTGATGAGACCGAGGAGGAGGGCGCTGACCTGGTCCGACCGGGCGAAGCAACCTTCCTCGGTGGAGAAGTCCGTCGCGTTTTACCGGACTTCGGACGCGCTTCGGGGGTGATCCCGTTCTGCTCGTCGAATTGCTTCAGCCAGGCCTGGATGTATCTGGGATCATCGGGACAAAGCCGTTCCAGCAAACGAAGGTTCTTCGCTCTGAATTCCACAAGGGTTTTCGGCATAACTCCTCCTCAAAAGCCTGCCCGCCGAAAAGGTGCTTCGGGAGGGCAGCCGGGTCAACGGCAAAAGAGGCTTGAAATTCCGGACGAGCCGATGCAGCGCGCAAAAGCGAAAACCCCGCCTGGGGGAAGCGGGGTTCTCTGTCGGGGGTGAAGCTTAGGGACGCTTCAACTGTAAGACGCGCGAGCCGGTCGAAAGTTCAAAAGAAAATCTACGGCGCCGGACTTGCCGAGGATGGCCGAGGGTGAACCTCGGCGAGATCGGCCGTGACCAACTGGCATGCTTCAGGGCCAGCTCAGCGCGATCGTGGAAACGCTCCTCAGCGTCGTACGGGACGCGATCATCAAATTCTTCCGCGTGGAGAATGCGGTCGAATTCGCCACCGCCATTGTCGGTCTCTCCTGCATCGTGATCGGCTCGGCGGCCATTCTGCTGGATCACTGAAGCGGAAACGTCGGAAAATGTTCTCTGCTCGCGGCTCGGCCGAACGCAGAGGTGAACCGATGCGCATGGCGCCGGGCGATGACAGATCCCTCCGTTCAGTTGAAAGGCAGCTGTCGGGAGCGGGATGAGTTCTGATTCAAGGGATGTGCGCAAAGAGTTTGATTCACCCGTCGGGGAGAGGTGAACACGCGCCGCTCTGTTGCGGAGCGGCGCGGCCGAACAGCAAGCCTCGCAGGTAACTGTGTTACTTCATGTTGCTGCGCGTTCTGGTGCCGCCCTGGTCGCTGCCCGGGCCCGAACCGCCCTGACCGGATGCGTCCGGCCTCACCATTCCGCCCTTGCTCATGCCGTCATTGCTCATCCCGGTCGTGCCGTGTTTCATCGAGCCCTTGTCCGTGCTGTTCATGCCGGGCTTCTGCATGCTGTTGGACTGCGGGGCCGGGCCAGTCTGGTTCTGCGCAAAGGCGGAACCGCACATGAGACCGAGGGCGGCGGCGGCGATCATGATCGTCTTCATCGCAAACTCCTGGTTGGTTGCCTGCAGCCAACGGGAGTGCGGAATTCATGTTCCTAAGAACTGGATGGAAAAGAAATCCTGCGACGTGGGAGCGCCGCGGCCCGCGCTTCGTTCGAGCAAACGCGGGTTCTTGCATGCGGCAAGCTGCGTCGCGGCAGGCACATTCGCATCGGCGACTAAAGCGCGATGCGATGAGGATGAATCGTCATCGCGCTTTAGGTCGTTGTTCAAGCATGATCTTTTCGGAAAACCGCTGCGCACTTTTCCGGATCATGCTTTAGGCTGCGATCCGTTGATCGACAGGTGTCGTCAGGAACTTGAGCGCTTCTGCATGTGCGAGGTCGGGAACCGCGATCGCCGTGTGGCTGTACATCGCATGTGTCCGCGACTTTGCGATCCCGTCTAGGATCTCGCGGCCCTTGATGACGTGGAGGCCCATGCCCTCTTCAGTGGGGAAGATCGCCAGCACCACGTCGTAAGCGGCGATGACGGCCCTGAGCGCTTCGGCCTTGTCTTCGGCGACGTCGACGAAAATACGAACATCAGCCGCGAGTTCACGCAGCTCGTTAAAATCCAGCACTGTGGGGATACTCCAACGCAACGAACCGGATGGGAGCTTGGCCGCGTTAGGTTACTGAAGCGTCAACAATGCGGGCCGAGCCACAGGTTTCACGTGGAGGTGACATGGCGGTCGCGATCAACAGGAGCCACAACAGCGAAAACCCTGCCCTGAGGAGGCGGGGCGCTCTGGTGGGTGAGGCTTGGGAATCTCAATCATAGGACGCGTCGGCCGCCGAATGGTTCAAAAGAAGGGTGGGTATCGTTCACAGGAGTCAGGGAGCGCCTGAGAACCCATGCTTGCGTTTTCGGCCTCGATGGGTTCTAAGCCCGATGACTTCTGGCATGAACCAGCAGCGCGCCCCCGCGGTCCGGCCGCGTCCTCTCCGGGAATTGCTCGCGCCCCCTATTCAAAGGAATTCAGACATGGCGAAGATGACGAAGACCCAATTGATCGATGCAATTGCCGAGGGCACGCAGCTTTCGAAGAACGATGTGAAGTCGGTGATCGAGTACATGGCGACGGTCGGCTACAAGGAGCTCAACGAGTCCGGCGAGTTCGTCATTCCCGGCTTCGTGAAGATGTCGGTCGTGAACAAGCCGGCGACCGAAGCCCGCATGGGCGTCAATCCCTTCACCAAGGAGCCGATGCAGTTTGCGGCAAAGCCCGCAAGCAAATCGGTCAAGGCCTCGCCGCTGAAGGTCGCCAAGGATGCCGTCTGAGGCGCCGGAGATGTCGTTGCGGCGGGTCCTTTCGTAAGGCGATTTCGTTCCCGCAGAACTCGCAGATCATCGGCGCCTCGACGACGAAGCTCGCGATGCTGGCTTCCGAGGCCCGCGCGGCTGGGCGCGCCGTCGCCGGCCCGCTGAATTTCGGCCGGTCGATGCGCAGGAGCGAGGCATCGTTTCGATAGCGTGCAATCCGCGCGCCTCGCCAAGTCACCAGCTTCGAAAGAAAAACCCCGCGCTTTCGCGCGGGGCTCTCTTGGCTGACGGCGTTGGGATTTCAGCGCCTGGCCGCCAACCGTGTCCCAAACTTAAAGTTGAAAATCTAAAAAGCAACAGCGCCGCGGTGACGGAATATGTTCGTCAGGCGGCGCTGCCGTGTGACTGGGCGCTGAAATCCCCAGCTTTCGTGAGTCTTTGCCGCTCCGAAAAGGTTCAATGCGACAGCCTGGAAATTTTTCCCGAGGGCTGGACTTTTTGTTCTCATTTTGTTCTAGTGCGGGCCGCCTTGGAAGACTTTTAGAGGTGACTCATGACTGTCGAAAAACAGCGCGAAGTGATCAGGCTCTGGAACGAGCTCAGAAAGCTCGAGGGACCTGCCGCAGAAGAGCTCCGCATACAGATCCTCGAATGCTTCTCGAGAGAGAAGGCCAAGCGGGCGGCTTGATCAGTATCGGCGACACGCGGCAACCTGCGAGCGCGATCGCGTTCTGCCCCCTCGCGTTCGATCGGTCGCCGATGAGTTTGCCGGCAAAGCCTCCCGCGGCCGAATGTGTAAGGGCGCGCTCTTTCACCGATCGTTAGCGATCGCTCCGCACTGATTTTCGGGATTCCGATTCGTTCTTCGAGAACGAAATGGAGTCGGATGCAGAACGGGTTGCGCCCGGCGGGCGGCAATGGCGACCGTGCGTATCACAACGAGGAGGCATGATGCTTGGTACAGTCCCGCCCGGTCTCTCCAGAACCAGTGAAGCGGGCTGGTTGATCGCGTCGCAAAAGTGTTTGTTAAGAACTTCGCCGTGCGGAATTCTGCGATTCCGATTCGTTTCTTCGAGAACGAAATAGAGTCGAAGCCGGAACAAACTCGGTCGGCCCTTCGCCAGCGGCAGAGGCGCCTTCCCTGAGGCCCCTAACGATAGCTTGCGCGGATGCCGATAACGCTATTCGGTTAGGTTAAAAGCCCAATCGCGTTGCGCTTGCGGCGGGGTGGGGTAGGTGTCTGGCAAGAAGCAAGAAGCGACTTTGCCAAGAAGCGATTTTGTCATGACACCTTTTTCAGAGCCCTCCTTTTATCAAGGCGATCGGCAGACCCGCCGGCGCGTCGCCGTCGTCGGTACGCTGTTCTGTCTCGCTTTCGTGGTGATCAGCTTCTCGCTGCGGCCGCAGGCCGAGGACACGCGCGTGGCGGTCAAGGCCGACCGGCTGGTCCGCACGGCGGGCCAAGCCTCGCACGCCAATTAGCGTTCGTCGCCGCAGATGCGATCGTCGGCCGGCGCCTGCGGGCAGGCGGCGCCGCGCGAGGCGAGCGCCACGAAGCCGGCATAGCCGGACAGGTTGAGCAGGACTTCGAGCCACGCGGGCATGTCGGGCCTCTTTCTCCTTCCGCTCAGCGTGAGGAAGAACTCAACGTCCGCGCGCAATCCTCGTTCCCTGCTCCCGAAAAGAAACTCAAACCCCTGAGGTGGGGTCGAGCCGGCGGCCGAGGGCCGCGACGGATTCGCTCGACGGCCGCTCCTTCAGGAACTCGGCGATCGCCCGGGCCAGTTCGCCGTCGGTCATCGGCGTCGGCGGCGGGCGCAGCGTGCCGACACCGAAGCTGCGGACGATTTCGTCGTAATGCTGATCGTCGGATCTGGGAACCAATTTGCGGATGCGGGCCAGCAAAGCGGATAATGGCAAATCTTCCTCCTCGATCGTCCGCCCCGTTGGCAGCAATTGTGGTCTGCTGCCATTGGCTCCCGCTAAACTGAAAAACCCCGCCAGCATCGCGGAGATGCTGACGGGGTCTTCGTGCTGTTGCCTCAACCCGGATGGCGAGGCTCCCGCACTTGGGAGATCAATCGGCTCCCGGCGATTTCGTTCCCGCTGCATCGACACTTTTTGATCGCGCCGGAGTTCCGCGGATCGCGCAACCATCGCAGGCGGCCGCGGTTATCTTCCATGACGCCAAGCGGTTATCTTTCAAGACGCGAAGGAGAAGAGCATGAAGAAGACATTGGCAGTTCTGGCCACCGTCGCGGCCGTCGGCGTGACCGCCATCGCGGCGCCCGCGCCGGCCGAGGCGCGCGGTCGCGGCATCGGCCCGGGCCTTGCGTTCGGCCTTGCCGCCGGCGCCATCACCGCGGGTGCGGTCGCAGCCTCGCGGCCGTATGATTATTACGGACCCGGCTACGGCTATTATGGCGGCCCGAGCTATTATTACGGACCGGGTCCTTACGCCTATTACGGCGGCGGGCCCTACTACCGCCATCACCACTGGCGCCATTGGTAGTCGCCAATAGCGAAAAGCCCGGAGCGTCGCTCCGGGCTTTTTTCATTCGCCTGTCGCCGCGTTTGCCTGCGCGACATCCTAGGGCCAGAGCGATGGCCGCTCGACCTTGCGAGCGTTCTCCAGCGTCGACACGAAATATTCTTCGCGCTCGCGCTTGAACTTCTCTTGCGTAGCACGGAAGGCGGCGACACGGGCGGCGATCTCATCGCGCTCACGCGCTTTGCGTTCTTCGTCTTCGGTCATCTCAAATCCCCTCTACACCTGAGTACGTGCGCATCTGAACTCAAGCGCTGCCGCCGCAATCACGTTGAGTCGCGTCAACACATCCATTGGCGCTCCTGAATGGGGCGTCAATGGGGAGGAGGCATTGCAGGAATGTGATAAGCGAAAGGCCGGAAGAAATTTCCGAGCGAACTGCGTTCGCACTTGATAAGTGCGTCAATGATGTTGTCGCTTGTGCATGCTGCTGTCAGGCAGAAGGAGTCGGGAGGCGCAATTGATCGCATCGGATCTTCAGAGCGGGGTCGAACTGCTCGGCGACATGATCGCCGAGGCCAAGGTCATCGTGCCGTTCACCGGAGCTGGCATCTCGACCGAATGCGGCATTCCCGACTTCCGCTCGCCGGGCGGAATTTGGACGCGTAACAGTCCGATTCCGTTCGACGAATTCGTCGCGAGCCGGGAGGCGCGCAACGAGGCCTGGCGCCGCCGCTTCGCGATGGAGGAGGTGTTTGCTGCCGCCAAGCCCGGTCGCGGCCATCGCGCGCTGGCCGCGCTCTACCGCGCCGGCAAGGTTCCCGCCGTCATCACCCCGAACATCGACAATCTGCACCAGGCCTCGGGCTTTGCCGCCGAACACGTGGTTGAACTTCATGGAAATACTACTTTCGCGCGATGCATCGGATGTGGGCAGGTCTATCCGCTGGACTGGGTGAGGCGCCGTTTCGACGGCGATGGCGCGGCGCCAAACTGCACGGCGTGCGACGAGCCGGTGAAGACCGCCACGATCTCCTTCGGTGAGATGATGCCGGATGACGAAATGCAGCGCGCAACCGCGCTGTCGCAATCCTGCGACCTCTTCATCGCGATCGGTTCCTCGCTGCTGGTCTGGCCGGCCGCGGGCTTTCCGATCATGGCCAAGCGCGCCGGTGCACGTCTGGTCATCATCAACCGCGAGCCGACCGAGCAGGACGATATTGCCGACCTCGTCATCCATCAGGATATCGGCGAAACGCTCGGTCCCTTCGTCGGCAATTGAGACGAATCGATTTGATTCGCCGCAATGCAAGCTGTTCATAGGTTCCGGCGAATCTCTTTTTTGTCTATGCCTCGCAACCGGGAGTGTTATCTTTTGAGTCGAAAGATTCGCGTCGCGTCGAGTTGAGAAGTTTCTCATAAGACGCGTGATTCGAGCGCCGCCAATGTGGCGGGCCGCAATGGCAGTGTGGGGTCCGGGGTTATGGGGTCGTCGGACGGATTTGAGTCCAAGAAGCTCGGAGTTCCCGGGCAGGGAGTATCGCCCGGGCGGATGACGCCGGGCGAACATGGCGGTGTCGGTCGCGATAGCGCACTCAGTCCCTTCAGCGGACTCGGTGAGACCAGCGCCAATCTCGTCGAGGTCCATGGCGTCATCAAATGGTTCGACGCCTCCAAGGGCTATGGCTTCATCGTTCCTGACAATGGCTGGCCCGACGTGCTCCTGCACGTGACCGTGCTCAGGCGCGACGGCTTCCAGACCGCTTATGAGGGCGCCCGCATCGTCGTCGAGTGCATTCAGCGCGCCAAGGGTTACCAGGCCTTCCGCGTGGTTTCGATGGACGAGTCGACCGCGATCCATCCGGCGCAGATGTTGCCGCCGCGCACCCATGTCACGGTCACTCCGACCAGCGGGCTGGAGCGGGCCCAGGTCAAATGGTTCAACCGGCTGCGCGGCTTCGGATTCCTGACCTGCGGCGAGGGCACGCCCGACATTTTCGTGCACATGGAGACACTGCGCCGGTTCGGCATGACTGAACTCAGGCCGGGCCAGTATGTCCTGGTTCGCTTCGGGCCGGGCTCCAAGGGCATGATGGCGGCGGAGATCCATCCCGAGACCGGATCGCCGGGATTGCAGTCGCACTAAAGAGCACCAATTCTCGCAATCGTGAGCAGAGGCGTGCCGGCTGGCCGGCGCGCCTCTTCCTTTTCCGCTGGCCGCCGCGTAGGACTGACCCAGTCCCCACGCCTCGAGAGCCCCATGAATTTTGATCGAAAGGCCGTCTGGTCCGTTGCAAAGGGCTGGCTTGCCGCCATCCTCCTCATCATTGGCTGTGTCGTCGCCAGCGCGCCCGCCGGCGCCGCCAGCTTCCAGCCGCTCGAGATCGTCACCAAGAATGGTGTGCAGGTGTTCTCGGTGGAAATGGCAACGACCGAGGAGGAGAAGCAGACCGGCCTGATGTATCGCAAGGAACTGCCTGACGGCAAAGGCATGCTGTTCGACTTCAATCCCGAGCAGGAAGTGTCGATGTGGATGAAGAACACCTATGTTTCGCTCGACATGATCTTCATCCGCGCCGACGGCCGCATCCTGCGCATCGCCGAGAACACCGAGCCGCTGTCGACCAAGATCATCTCGTCCCGGGGGCCGGCCAGGGCCGTGTTGGAGGTGGTGGCAGGAACGGCACAGAAGTACGGCATCCGCCCCGGCGACCGCGTCGGCCATCCCCTGTTCGGCAGCAAATAGGGCGGGAAAGTCCGGCGATTGCCGGCCGCGCTGCTGGCTTTGGAGCTTTGTTGGCAGCTTGCTGACGCCTCGGGAAGCGTGTATCGACGGGGCTCGCCGGACAGTCGGGGTATAGCGCAGCCTGGTAGCGCGGCAGTTTTGGGTACTGCAGGTCGTTGGTTCGAATCCAGCTGCCCCGACCAGTCCCGAGAAGGCCCCCAGGGTCGTGGGATCGCAGAGCTGCGACCCCACCTCCGCTCAGAACAGCAGCCAGTCAACAAGCCGCCAGGCGCCCCAGGCGAGGGCGCAGATCCAGCCCAGCATTGCAATCCCGGCCACGCCAAGTCCGCAGAGCGGCAGCAGAGAGCTTCCGGTCTCTGGGACGTCGGATAGTTTCTCGGTCGTATCGATCTGGCTCACTGCTCCCCCTCGGCCATGCGGCCTGCTCCTCATTGGTCTCCGCTCGCTCACGGAAATTCACCGGCCGCGCTGCTGCTCACACGGACGTGAGACGAGATGACTGGCGTCCATGGCGGGGGCGCGCGCTGATCGTTGACATTCACGGACGCCTCGCGATCGCTGGGAAAAACCTGCAACGCGCGGCGCTGCGTTTGGTTGCCCGGCCGAGCCCCTAAAACGTCTTCCGGGCTTCCAGCCCCAGCGCCACGTCCCAGTCGGCTTGGTGGCCGAAGCAGGGCAGGCGGCATATTGCGGGTGAGCCGTTTGCGCGAGGTCTGTCCCAGCCCTTTGAAGCCTTGGCGCTCATAGCCTGCGCCACACGACTTCTGCGCGATTTTTGAAGGCGTTGATGAGGGCCGCGTGGCGCAGAATTGCCAAAGATTCATCGAACCTTTGGCTGTTGCCACAGACATATGTGTGTTGGGGATTTCAGCGCCCAATGCCTAACGGACGCCGCCAAGCGATGATATTCCGCTTGCGCGGCGTTGCGCTTTTCGGCCGGGCTGGTCAGTTCTGGAAAAAACCACCGAGCGCCTAACACGGCATTCGTTCTCAATCATGAGCCTTCCGGAAAACCCGGCCGCGGCTTTCAAACGATCGTGCCGCTCCATCCCAAGTAAGGTTGATCGGTTAGGTTAAAGGCGAGCGGTTGTTGCGCCCGCTTGGGTGGCTGTGATCAGGTCGGTCCCGGCTCGCGATGCGCTGCCTTCAATTCCGAGCGACCACAGGTCACGGTTCGTCGCGGCGTGCCTACCAGTTGAGTTCTGCGCCAGCGAGTTCTGCCACATGTCTTTTGATCGCAACCTCAAGACCGTTGTTCCGCAGTCGAGCTGGACGCACATCTGGCACCTCTGGACAGTGATCATGCCGCGCCGCTCCATCAATGGGCAGTTCGTGGTCGGCAAGGTCTGGCGCCGCTACGACGGTCGGAACTGGATCTACAAGAAATTCACCGAGTTCGACGGCGAAGAGGCGGCCTGAAGCGCGGTGAGATCGTGATGAACCATCATCGCACCATCATCGCGCCTTGCGTTATCGTCGAGGTCGTACGGTCCTAACCCGAGTGCCGCTCGCCTATTGCTGATCCCGGCGTTTGCACGCGCGGCAGCGGCATCTTGAAGTGGCGCTTCGCGTAGGCGACGATCTCGGCGTCCGAGGGATGATCGGCCGCCTCCACCGCGACAATCCGCGTGGCCAGATCAGGGGCGCTCGCGTGAATGTGGCCGGCAAGCTCCGTCTTCGCGCTCGCCGGACCGATGATGAGGATCTCGCCGGCATCGGCGATGGCTTTGGTCACCTCGGTGTAAAATGCCTTGTCGGGGGCAGCATGGCCGCTGCCGATCACATTGGCCTTGTGATGAAGATGACGAGTCGGCAGTTGCGGATGCAGCGTGACTTCGTCCGAGCCGCTCAGGCCGAGATGGAAGATCCGAGCCTGTGAATGGTCGATCCATACCACGGCGTGGAAATGAGAGGGCATGTGTTTGGGCCTTGTGCCAGAGGAGGTTGCCGACGACGGAGCGGCGGCTCAGGTCGTGGCAACACTATGCGGGCCGGCGCCGCCGCCTCTGTTGACTCATGTCAATGCGATCTTCGGCTCGGAATGCGGCAAGCGGACGTCGCGCTCCGAAGGGCGTCTCCGGCTCAGGCCGCCGCTGCCGCCGGCTTGGGCGGTGGCGGCTTCAGCGGCTTGTCCTGCTTCTTCGACCACGAGATGTAGTAGGCGACCGTCGTCATGATCGCGATGCCGGCGACACTGACGAAGATCTGCGCAAGCAGCGAGCCCGAGCTCATCGACAGTTCGAAATGGCCGACGAAGGACAGGAACACGCCGACGCAGAACACGGCGAGCGACTGCTGGCCGCAGACGATCAGGGGATCGAACACCCTCCACTCCAGCCCAGGCCACTCCTTCGGCACGAAGCGGATCACCAGGATCACGATCACCACGAAATGGAGGAAGCGGTACGGCGCAAGGTTGGTCTTGTCATTGGGGTTGAAGGCCGAGAACAGCCATTCCGGGAACATGCCGCCGAAGGTGGGGAAGCGGCCGGCCATGGTCATAACCAGCGCGAACAGGAGATATCCGAGGCATACCCACAGGGTGATCGGCGAATTGATCAGCGTCATCGAGCGCCGAGCCCCGCCCATCGCGCACCAGGCGCCGAACACGAACAGCACCTGCCAGCAATACGGATTGAAGTACCACTGGCCGGCCGGATAGGCCGTCAGGTTCAGGCCGTAATGGCGCGCGGCGAGCCACAGCACGATCGACAGCGCCATCGTCAAATCGGGCTTGCGCAACATGAACCACAGCACCGGCGGAAACAGGCCCATCAGCACGATGTACAGCGGCAGCACGTCGAGATTGAGCGGCTTGAAGCGCAGGAACAGGCCCTGGCGCAGCGTCTCGGTCGCGTTGTCGACGAGGCCGGCGACGTTGAACTCGTTGATCATCTCGGAATCGCCGAAGCGCAGCGCCAGATAGCTGATCGAGGCGATGTAGATCACGAACAGGATGATGTGGGCGACATACAGCTGCCAGACCCGCTTGGTCAGCCGCGTGGCGCCGACGATGAAACCGCGCTCCAGCATCATCCGCGCATAGACGAAGGAGGCGGTATAGCCGGAGATGAAGACGAACAGGTCGGCCGCGTCGGAAAAGCCGTAATTGCGGGTCGTGATCCAGTTCACGACGTTGTCGGGGATATGGTCGAGAAAGATCGCCCAGTTCGCGACACCGCGAAACAGGTCGAGCCGGAGATCGCGGCCCTTGTCGGGAAGCGTTGCACTGATGTTCAGGAAGGCCATGCGACGGGAGCTCTCGAAGAGATCGGATAGGCTGATGCGGCAGTGCCGCCGGGCGGGATCCCGGCGCGGAAGGCGGGTACGGAATTGTCACGGTGCAGCATAATGACTATACCGTTGGCGAGGGGGCCGGGGGCCGGAATCACCGATCAAGTCCCGATCGGTTTCTCTATACTATCCCCGAGGTTTCCACCAACTGCCACCGTGACGCATCGAAATCGAACGAAAAGACGAAGAGGCCCGGACCAGCCATGACCGCACGCATTTTCAAGCCTGCCAAGAACGCGATGCAATCCGGCCGGTCCAAGACCAAGGAATGGCAGCTCGACTACGAGCCGGAGCAGCCGCGCTCGGTCGAGCCGCTGATGGGCTGGACCTCCTCCGGCGACATGAAGCAGCAGATCACGCTGCATTTCCACAGCAAGGAAGAGGCGGTCGCCTATTGCGAGCGCAAGGGCATCGCCTACCAGGTCATCGAGCCGCAGGAATCGATTCGCCGGCCGGTCGCCTATGCGGATAATTTCTCGTTCCGCCGCGGCGAGCCCTGGACGCATTGAGTCTCGGCAAGCTCTATCGGCACGTCGTGCCCGGACTTGTCCCGGGCATCCACGTTTTCGCCGCATGAGCTCGGCCTGCATGGCTCGAGACGCCCGCCTTGGCGGGCTCCTCACCATGAGGTCTGATATCGTGCCGCGAAGCGTTACCTCATCCTGAGGGCCCGCCGGAGGCGGGCGTCTCGAAGGATGGGCCGCAGGCAAGCTTCGCGCCACGCTTTTCCAGCCTGGGGGACGGTTAAGGTGGTTGGCACCAATTCCGCCACATGCTTCGCTGCCTCGCATGATGGGCTCATGGCGAGGTGGGGTATGGCGGGGCGTGACCAGCTCGACGGCGTTGATCTGAAGATACTGTCCGAGCTGCAGCAGGACGGGCGGGTGCGCAACAACGAGCTGGCGCTGCGCGTCGGCGTGTCCGCGCCCAACTGCCTGCGGCGGCTGAAATCGCTGTTCAGCCGCGGCGTGATCCGGGCGGTGCGCGCCGTCATCGACGAGCGGCGGCTCGGCTTTGAAGTGGTGTCGTTCGTCTCGATCCAGCTCGGCAGCCAGGCCCAGCCGGTGCTGGAGGCGTTCGAGAGCTCGATATCAGCGATTCCGCGCATCCAGCAGTGCTGGCGGATTTCGGGCGACACCGACTATTTGCTGAAATGCGTGGCGCCGAGCGTCGAGAGCATGCGCCAGCAGCTCCTGCATTTCGCGGCGATGCCTGATGTGAAGAACGTCCGCAGCTTCCCCGTGCTCGGTGTCGCCAAGGATGTCCCGCTGCCGTTGCAGGAGGTCTCCGTGGCGGCGCCGGCAGGATAGGATCGGAACTGCTCCCGTGCAGCCAAATAAGAATTTCACGCAGTCCGAATTCAATACATGAGTCATTCACCTAACTATGACATGTGATTTGCGAAGCCCTGCAATGCACTGAGCCGTGATTGCCGGTTCCGCGGCGCCGCCTAAATGCGAAGTGCGAACCCTCCGCGTGTTGGCATGCCGAGGCCTCTTTTGTGAGACCCTGAAGCAGGAAAAGACACCATGACATCGAATTCGAAGACGTTCGTCGCATCCGCTGCGACGCTGTTTGCATCCGCGTTTCTCATGATGACCGCACCGGCTGCCAAGGCCGATGACTTCTGCATCACCAACGGCGCGCAGGCCGCTCACGGCTGCGGCTATCCGACGATGGAGGCCTGCCGCCAGGCCGCCGGCGGCATCGGCGGCACCTGCTCGCAGAGCGGCGGTGCGAAGACCTCGAATGACGCGTTCGCCCAGCAGCCGAAGCAGACTCACTCGCGCAAGCTCCGGCCGGGTGGCCAGACCAACTCGAACTGACGCTGCAATCGAGACCGGTTCAGAGATGTTACGGCCTCCGAGATCCATCTCGGGGGCCGCAATTCATGATGACCACGCAGCGGACGCGCTCGCTCACCGGTACCGGCCGCGAAACTCGCGCGGGGAGGCCCCTGTCCAGCTGCGGAAGGCGCGCGAAAAGCTCTTCTCGTTGCGGAAGCCGGCGATCTCCGCGATGCGCTTGATCGGGGTGCGGCCGCGCATCAGCTCCTGCTTGGCGAGCTCGAATTTTGCCTCTTCCTTGAGATCGCGTAGCGAGGTGGCCTCCTCGCGCAGGCGGCGGTGCATGGTGCGGGTGGACAGCGCCAACTCGCTCGCGACGTCCTCGGCGCCGAGAAGGCGGCCGCGCGCATTGCGGAGCACGCGGCGCACGCGCTCGACCAGCAGCCGGTCGCGCCGGTACGGCAGCACGGTCAGCCGCAACGCGCCCTCGAGCATGTTGTCGAGATCGGCCGCGCTGCGCGTGAGCGGCAGCGAGAGATAGTGCTTGTCGAAGACGATGCCGGCGCGGTCCGCATCGAATCGGACGGCCCGGCAGAAGATGGTCGGATAGACCGAAACATGTTCGGGCTGCGGGTAGGGGAATTCAGCTGCACGGAGCGCGATCCGGGAATCGACGGCCCAACACGAGAAGCCGAGCACGTAGCGGAACAAGGTGACCAGGCAGAACTCGCGGCAGGGCCCGAGGTCGCGTCGCTCATTGATCGACACGACGGCGGTCTCTTCGCCAACCTCGAGATCGAGCAGCACATCCTCGGTGACCAGACGGTGGTGCCGGCACCAGCGCTTGAGCGCGACCTCCAGCGTCGGCGCGGTGATCGAGGCGCGGCACAGCATGCCATAGGTGCCCCAGGGCAGTCGCCGCGAGAACCAGCCGAGCGCCTCGTCGTCGAGCTCGCGCATGGCATGGCCCGCCAGCGCCTCGAATTGGGCGGCAGTGACCCGCCCATCCGGAGCGTTCAGAAGCTCCGGCGCGACCTGGCCGCGGCTCAAGGCCTCGGCGGGATCCCGGCCGTACCGCTCATAAGCGGCCACCACGCCGCGGACGAAGGCGGCGGGCGTGACGGCGCGGCGCGGAAGGGCCGTGGCGGCTTGAAAAGGCATCGGATCTCCTCAGGAAATCCTCGCGAAGTTTGGCGGAAAATGCAACCTTTTCGACTGCAAGAAGGCCGGGACCGGGCTAGGTTCGGAGCCCAAAATAGGGAGGAATCGCCGTGAACATCCCGAGTATCGATTTCGATCTGGGCGAAGACATCGGCATGCTGCGCGACACGCTTCGCGCCTTCGTCGAGGCAGAGATCACCCCGCGTGCGGCCGATATCGAGGAGGCCAATCTGTTCCCGGCGGACCTGTGGAAGCGCTTCGGCGATCTCGGCCTGCTCGGCATGACCGCGCCGGAGCAATATGGCGGCTCCAACATGGGCTATCTCGCCCACATCGTCGCGATGGAAGAGATTTCGCGCGGCTCCGCGGCCGTGGGGCTGTCCTATGGCGCCCATTCCAACCTCTGCGTCAACCAGATCCGCCGCAACGGCAACGACGCGCAGCGGCAGCGCTATCTGCCAAAGCTGATTTCCGGCGAGCATGTCGGCGCGCTCGCGATGTCCGAGCCCGGCGCCGGATCCGACGTCGTCTCGATGAAGCTGCGCGCCGACAAGCGCGGCGACCGTTACGTGCTCAACGGCTCCAAGATGTGGATCACCAATGGCGGCGATGCCGATGTGCTGGTCGTCTACGCCAAGACCGATCCGGACGCCGGCCCGCGCGGCATGACGGCCTTCCTGATCGAGAAGGGTTTCAAGGGCTTCACCCACGGCCAGCATCTCGACAAGCTGGGCATGCGCGGCTCCAACACCTATCCCTTGTTCTTCGACGAGTGCGAGGTGCCGGAGGAGAACGTGCTCGGCAAGGTGGGCGAGGGCGTCAAGGTGCTGATGTCCGGCCTCGATTATGAGCGCGCGGTGCTCTCGGGCGGTCCGCTCGGGATCATGGCGGCCTGCATGGACGCCGTCGTGCCCTACATGCACGAGCGCAAGCAGTTCGGGCAGCCGATCGGCGATTTCCAGCTGATGCAGGGCAAGCTCGCCGACATGTATTCGACCTGGCAGGCCACGCGTGCCTATGTCTATGCGGTGGGGCGCGCCTGTGATCGCGCCGATCATGCGCGCAGCTTACGCAAGGACGCCGCCGCGGCGATCCTTTATTCCGCGGAGAAGGCGACGTGGATGGCGGGCGAGGCGATCCAGGCGCTGGGCGGGGTCGGCTACACGTCCGAATTCCCGGTCGGGCGCCTGTGGCGTGATGCAAAGCTCTACGAGATCGGGGCCGGCACCTCGGAGGTTCGACGCATGCTGATCGGCCGCGAGCTGATGGCCGAGACGGCTTAAACGTTCACCTCATTGGAATCATCATGCCGCTCCATTCCAGCATCGATCCGTCTTCATCCGACTTTGCGCGCAATTCCGAGGCCATGCGCGGCCTCGTCGCGGACTTGCGCGAAAAGCTCAGCCAGGTCGCCGGCGGCGGCGGCGAGGTATCGCGCAACCGCCACACCGCGCGCGGCAAGATGCTGGCGCGCCAGCGCGTCGATCTGCTGGTCGATCCCGGCACCTCGTTCCTGGAGCTGTCGCCGCTGGCAGCCTATGGCCTCTATGGCGGCGACGTGCACTCGGCGAGCGTCATCACGGGGGTCGGGCGCATTTCAGGGCGCGAATGCGTGATCGTCGCCAATGACGCCACCATCAAGGGCGGCACCTATTATCCGATGACTGTGAAGAAGCATCTGCGGGCGCAGGACGTCGCGCGGCAGAACAATCTGCCTTGTGTCTACATGGTCGATTCCGGAGGCGCCTTCCTGCCGCTGCAGGACGAGATCTTTCCGGACGAGCGGCACTTCGGCCGGATCTTCTACAATCAGGCGCAGATGTCCTCCCAAGGCATTCCGCAGATCGCGATCGTGATGGGCTCTTGCACCGCTGGCGGCGCCTATGTCCCCGCGATGTCGGACGAGAGCATCATCGTGCGCAACCAGGGCACGATCTTCCTCGGCGGCCCGCCGCTGGTGAAGGCTGCGACCGGCGAGGTCGTGAGCGCCGAGGAACTCGGCGGCGCCGACGTGCATTCGCGGCAATCCGGCGTGACCGATCATTACGCGCAGAATGATGCTCATGCGATCGGGATCGCCCGGCGCATCATCGGCACGCTGAAGCCATCGGCGCGGCCGAACCTCAACATGCACAAGCCGCGCGATCCGCTGTTCGCGGCGGAGGAGATTTACGGCGTGGTGCCGGTCGATGGCAGGAAACCGTTCGACGTGCGCGACATCATCGCCCGCGTCGTCGATGGCTCCGAATTCGACGAGTTCAAGAAGCTCTACGGCACGACGCTGGTCTGCGGCTTCGCCCATATCTGGGGCTATCCGGTCGGCATCATCGCCAACAACGGCATTCTCTTCAGTGAAAGCTCGCTGAAGGGCGCGCATTTCATCGAGCTGTGCTGCCAGCGCGGCATTCCCTTGGTGTTCCTGCAGAACATCACCGGCTTCATGGTCGGCAAGAAGTACGAGGCCGGCGGCATCGCGCGGGACGGCGCCAAGCTGGTGACGGCAGTTGCGACGGCCTCGGTGCCGAAATTCACCGTCGTGATCGGCGGCTCCTACGGCGCCGGCAATTACGGCATGTGCGGCCGCGCCTACTCGCCGCGTTTCCTCTGGATGTGGCCGAACGCGCGCATCTCGGTGATGGGCGGCGAGCAGGCCTCGATGGTGCTGAGCCAGGTGCGCCGCGACAATATCGAGGCCAAGGGCGACAGCTGGTCCAGGGAAGAGGAAGACAAGTTCCGCGAGCCCATTCGCGCGCAATATGAGAGCCAGGGGCACCCCTATTACGCGACCGCGCGGCTCTGGGACGACGGGGTGATCGACCCCGCCGACACGCGGCTTGTGCTCGGGCTCGGGCTCTCGGCGGCGTCGAATGCGCCGATCGAGCCGACGAGATTCGGCCTGTTCAGGATGTGATGCGATGGACCGCTCAAAGCTCTACCGCCGTTTTCGCACCCTCCTGATCGCCAACCGCGGCGAGATCGCCTGCCGTGTCATCCGCACCGCCCGCGCCATGGGCTTGCGCACGGTCGCCGTCTATTCCGAGGCCGACCGCGACGCGATGCATGTCGCGCTCGCCGATGAAGCCGTGCTGCTCGGGCCGGCGCGGGCCCGCGACAGCTATCTCAATGTCGAGCGGCTGATCGAGGCCGCACGGAAGACGGGGGCGGAGGCCGTGCATCCCGGCTACGGCTTCCTGTCGGAAAATGCCGAGTTTGCGCGGGCCTGCTTCGACGCCGGGCTGGTGTTCGTCGGCCCGACTGCCGGGATGATGACGGCGATGGGCTCGAAATCCGGCTCGAAAGAGTTGATGGAGAAGGCCGGCGTGCCGCTGGTGCCCGGCTATCACGGCGAGGCCCAGGACGAGACGACGCTTGCGAAGGCGGCGGACAAGATCGGATTCCCCATCCTGGTGAAAGCGTCAGCCGGCGGCGGTGGCCGCGGCATGCGCATCGTGCGTTCGGCGGCCGAGCTTGGGCCCGCCATCGTCAGCGCCAAGCGCGAAGCTCTGGCGGCGTTCGGCGATGATCGCATGCTGATCGAAAAATATGTCGACAATCCCCGGCACATCGAGGTGCAGGTGATCGGCGACAGCCACGGCAATCTGCTCTCGCTGTTCGAGCGCGAATGCACGCTGCAGCGCCGGCACCAGAAGGTGATCGAGGAGGCGCCGTCGCCGACCCTCAATGCCGCGCAGCGCGAGACGGTCTGCGCCGCCGCGCGAAAGGCCGCCGGAGCGGTGAACTATGTCGGGGCCGGCACGATCGAATTCGTCTCCGACGGCAAGGACGTGTTCTTCATCGAGATGAACACGCGTCTCCAGGTCGAGCATCCCGTGACCGAGCTGATATCGGGCATCGACCTCGTCGAGTGGCAGCTGCGCGTCGCCTTCGGCGAGGCGTTGCCGCTGAAGCAGGACGAGATCCGGCTCAACGGCCATGCCGTCGAGGCGCGCGTCTATGCGGAGAATCCCACCAAGAACTTCATGCCGTCGGTGGGCCGGATCTCCACCTGGCGGTTGCCGGCAGAAGCCGGAGGCTTACGCATCGACGCCGGATATCGCGAGGGCGACAGCGTGTCGCCGTACTACGACGCCATGCTGGCCAAGATGATCGCCTGGGCGCCGACGCGGGACGTCGCGATCGAGCGGCTCAATCGGGGACTGGAAGAGTCCGACGTCCGCGGCATCGTGACGAACATCCCATTCCTGTCGGCGCTGATGACGCATCCCAAGGTGCGCACGAATGCGATCGACACCGGCTTCATCGAGCGCGAGCTGGCGGTCCTCACACAGGCTGCACCGGCACCCGGGGAGCTCGAGCTTTGTGCCGCGGTGGCCGCGATCCTCGGTGACGAGCAAAAGGCCGCCCATGTGCAGGCGGGTTCGCCCTGGCAGACGTTCGGCTGGCAACCGGTCGGCCGCCGCCAGCGCAGCTTTGTCTTCCGCGTCGGGCACGGGCCGGAGCAGAAGATCACGCTGAACTACGGGAGTGGCCCCGCGACGCTGGTGATCGGCGACCGCGAGCTGGCGTTCACGACCGCGGCGAAGGAAGGCGGCTTCGACTTGACGCTCGACGGCGTCAAATCGGCAGTCGCGGCCGTGATCGATGGCCATGAGCTCTACTTGCGCACGCGCAATGGCCGCTTCGACCTGCACTGGGTCGATCCGTTCGGCGGCGAAAGCGAGGAGCAGGCCGGCGAGGACAAGATCGCGGCGCCCCTGCCGGGCACCGTCGTCGCCGTGCTCGCCGAGGAAGGGGCGAGGCTCGAGAAGGGCGCGCCGATCCTGACCCTGGAAGTGATGAAGATGGAGCAGACGCTGCGCGCGCCCTTTGCCGGCGTGCTGCAGTCGATCAAGTGCAGGGTCGGCGACATCGTCCAGGAGGGCGTCGAGCTCGCCGTGGTCGAGCCTTCCGGAGAGTGACATGAGCGATTCCGTCCGCATCATCGAAATGGGGCCGCGCGACGGTCTCCAGAACGAGAAGACGCCCGTCAGCGTCGAGGCCCGCATCGCCTTCGTCGAGGCGCTGGTCGCGGCCGGCCTCAAGACGGTCGAGGTCGGCGCCTTCGTGTCGCCGAAGGCGATCCCGCAGATGGCGAGTTCGGATGCCGTTTTGCGGGGCGTCGCTCATGTGAAGGGCGCCGAATTCCACGTGCTGGTGCCGAACGAGAAAGGCTACGACGCCGCGCGTGCCGCGGGCGCCAAAGTGGTCTCGGTGTTTGCGGCGGCTTCCGAAGGTTTTTCGCGGGCGAACATCAACTGCACGGTCGCGGAGTCCATCGAGCGGTTCAAGCCGGTGCTGGCGCGCGCGAAGGCCGACGGTGTGCCCGTGCGCGGCTATATCTCCTGCGTGCTCGGTTGCCCCTTCGACGGCGAGATCAAGCCGAAGGCGGTGGCTGATCTTGCGCGCACGCTGTTCGAGCTCGGCTGCTACGAGATATCGCTCGGCGACACCATCGGCGTCGGCACGCCCGACAAGGCGAAGGAGATGTTGCGCGCGGTCAGTGCGAACGTCCCGCCCGCCAGACTCGCGATGCATTTCCATGACACCTATGGCCAGGCGCTGGCCAACCTCTATGCGGGGATGGAGCAGGGCGTCCGCGTCATTGACGCCGCCGCGGGCGGCCTCGGCGGCTGTCCTTACGCGCCGGGCGCGACTGGGAACGTCGCGACCGAGGATGTCGTCTACATGCTCGAAGGCATGGGCGTGAAGACGGACGTGGATATGGAGAAGCTGCTCGCGGCCACCAACGCGATGAGCGGCGTGCTTGGCAAGCCGCCCGTCAGCCGCGTGGCGTCCGCGCTGAACGCGAAGAAGAAGCGAGTCGTTTCCTAATTTTCCGTCATTGCGAGCGAAGCGAAGCAATCCAGAGTCCCTCCGTTGAGACGGTCTGGATTTGCTTCGTCGAAGGCTCCTCGCAATGACGACTGAGAGAGTCTTCAAGCCGCCTTCAGGCCGACATCAGGCAGGCGCGGCCGGTTCTTCAGCGCCTTGGCCATCATGGCTTCGACCTCGGCCTTTTCCTGCGGCAGCAGCGCAAGGCGCGGCGGGCGGGTCAGGGCGGTGCCGCGGCCCATGATGTGCTCGCACAGCTTGATGCACTGAACGAGGTCCGGGCGGGCATCGAGGTGCAGCAGCGGCATGAACCATTCGTAGAGCGGCATAGCTTCGGCGAAGCGCCCCGCCTTGGCGAGGCGAAACAGCGTCTCGCCCTCGCGCGGGAAGGCGTTCGACATGCCGGAGACCCAGCCGACCGCGCCCATGGCAACGCTCTCGACGATGACGTCGTCGAGGCCGGCGAACAGCACGAAGCGGTCACCGACCATATTCCTGGTGTCGATGAAGCGCCGGGTGTCGCCCGAGGAATCCTTGAAGCAGACGACGGTCTCGACATCGGCGAGCGAGGCCAGAATGTCCGGCGTGACGTCGTTCTTGTAGATCGGCGGATTGTTGTAGAGCATCACGGGAAGATCCGTGGCGCTGGCGACGGCGCGGAAATGCGCGGCGGTCTCGTGCGGCTTGGAGGAATAGACCAGCGCCGGCATCACCATCACGCCGTCGATGCCGATGCGCGCGGCTTCCTTGGCGGTCTCGACCGCAAAGGCTGTGGTGAATTCGGCGATGCCGCACAGCACGGGCACGCGGCCGGCCGCGACCGACTTCGCGGCCTCCATGATCGCGACCTTTTCCTTGCGCTCGAGCGAGGTGTTCTCGCCGACCGAGCCGCAGACGATCAGGCCGGAAACGCCGTCTCGGATCAACCCGTCCATGACCTTGGCGGTCGCGTCGATATTGAGCGACAGGTCGTCGTTGAATTGCGTGGTGACGGCCGGGAAGACGCCTTCCCAGGAGATGCGTGGGGTCATTGTTTGGCTCCGATTGGAATTGTGCCGGCGGATCGTTCGATCCGCCGGGCGTTGACGTGACGGCGATGGGTGGGATCAGAGGGTCGCGCCGACCTTGCGCAACTCGGCGAGGACGGGGGCTTTCGGCAGCCAGACCTTGTCGAACTCCGCGATGACGGCCTCGGTGTCCTTGGCGTCGACCTGGCGGATCGGGATCGGGGCGTTCTTGAAGTTCTCGATCAGCGCGGGCTCGTTGCCGGCGAGCTCGTCGATCTGCGCGTCCAGCGTCGTCTTGATCGTCTTGGTGATCAGCTCGCGATCGGCTGCGGAGAGAGATTGCCAGACCCGGCCGGAGACGACCGCCGCCATCGGCATGAAGACGGCGTTCATCTGCAGGATGACCTTGGACACCTTGTCGAAGCGCTGGTTCCATGAGAATTCGAGGTCGGCTTCGAGCCCGTCGACCTGGCCGTTGGCCATGGCGTCGAACACCTGCGGCGTCGGGATCGGCGTCGGTGCCGCGCCCAGCGAGGAATAGAAATCGCGATAGACCGGGGTCGGGTTGATGCGCAGCTTCATGCCCTTGATGTCGGCGAGCGAGTGCAGATCCTTGGACGAGAACACGGCGCGCATCCCGGTGATGCCCCAGCCGAGCCCGATCGTTCCGGTTTCCTGCGGCAGCACGTCGAACAGTTTCACCGCCGCTGGATGACGCACGAATTTCGCGACCGAAGGCGTCGAGCGGACGATGTAGGGCGCGTTGATCGCGGCGATGTGCGGCACGCGTGAGCCGAGCTCGGCGGCCTGGATGAAGCCCATGTCGAGCGCGCCGGACTGCAATTGCTGCATCATCGCGGTCTCGTTGCCGAGCTGGCCGGAATGGAACACGGTCAATGTCAGGCGGCCGTTGGTCGCGGATTTGAGATCCTCGCCGAATTTGAGCGCGGCCTTGTTCCAGGAATGGCCATTAGGCGTGATCAGGCCGAGGCGGAATTCCTTGGCCTGGGCGAGCGCCAGCGCCGGTGCGAACACCGAGGCGGCGGCGCTGGCGGCGAGAAAGCGGCGGCGTGTAAGCGACATGATCGGGCTCCTATTGGATGGCCTATTTGACCAGGATCAGCGAGAGCGAGGGATAGAGCGAGAGCAGCACCAGGAGGACGCAGGAGATGACGAAGAAGGGCAGCGTCACCATGAACATCTTGCCGGGCTTGGCGCCGGTGACGGCGGCCGCGACGAAGAAGCAGAGTCCGACCGGCGGCGACAAAAGGCCAAGCACGAGGTTGATCACCACCACGACGCCGAACTGCCGGGGGTCGATGTGATAGATTTCGGTTGCCACCGGCAGCAGGATCGGCACGGTCATGATCAGGCCGGGAATGCCGTCGATCACCGTGCCGATCACCAGCAGGATCGCGTTGCAGATCAGCATGAAGCTGACGGGATCCTTGGCGACGGTCTGGATCCAGGCGGCGGTCTCCTGCGGCACCTTTCCGAAGATCAGGACCCAGGAGAACACGGCGGCGGCTGCGACCAGGAACAGCACGATCGCCGAGTAGATCGCGCTGCGCAGCATCATCTGCGGCAGCTGGGAGAACTTGAACTCCCTGGTCCAGTATTTTCCGACCAATGCCGCAGCGACCGCGCCGACCGCCGCCGATTCCGTGGCGTTGGCGAGCCCGCCGAGAATGGTGCCGACGATGACGATCGGGATCAGCAGCGTCGGCGAGGTCCGCAGGATCGTCATGATGCGCTGGCGCGGCGTCTGGTACTCCGCGCGGGGATAGTTGTAGACGTATCCCATCAGCGCGATGACGAGGCAGAACATCACGGTGAGAATGACGCCCGGCACGATGCCGGCGATCAGCATGTCGCTGACCGACACCTGAGCGAGCACGCTGTAGACCACGAACATCACGGAAGGAGGGATGATCGGGCCAAGCATGCCGCCATAGGCGGTGAGGCCTGCGGCGAAGGTCTTGTCGTAGCCCTTCTTCTCCATCTCCGGGACCATGATCTGGGCCATGATCGCGACCTGCGCGGTCGCGGATCCCAGGATGGAGGAGATGAACATATTGGCGAGGATGTTGACGTAGGCGAGCCCACCCTTGAGCGAGCCGACGAAGGCCATCGCCATGTCGACGATGCGCCGCGTGATGCCGCCGCCATTCATGATCTCGCCAATCAAGATGAAGAGCGGGATGGCGATCAGGCCGTAGCTGTCGACGCCGCCGAACAGCTGGAGCGGATAGGACTGGAACAGCACCGGATTGCCGGATGCCGCGATGTAGACGAGGCCGGCGAGGCACAGGCAGAGGCCGATCGGCACGCCGACCAGCATGAACGCCATGAAGGCTGCCGATGTGATCATCAGTTGACCCCGTCCAGCTCGGAGAGCTGAAAGCCTTTCGGTGCGGTGCGCGGAACCAGCTCGAGATCTTCGAGCAGATTGGCGAGACCGTGAATGGTCATCGACACCGCGAAGATCGGCAGCGTCAGATAGAGCACCCAGGTTGGCCAGTTCAGCGTCTGGGTGCGCTCGGTGTAGAGGAAATTGAATGTCTCGGCGGCGAGCTTGCGCCCGTCGAAGCCGGCGCGGGCGAGACCAACCGGGTCCATCCAGAGCACACAGGTGACGATCAGGGCGACACCGAACATGACGACGAGGCCGGTCGAGATCACTTTTGCACATTTCTGGTGCTGAGCGGAAAGTCGCTCCGTCAGCATGGTCACCGCGAAGTCGAGCCGCAGCCGCGTCATCGCGGACGCCCCGATGAAGGTCAGCCAGACCACGCAATAAACGGCGGATTCATCGATCCAGTAGATCGGGAAGTGCGAGTAGCGGGTGACGACGTTCACCAGGATCAGGCCGGTAAGCAGGTACATCAGCCCCATCAGCGCGAGCCGCTCGCAGGCGAGCAGGGCGCTCGACATCCGGACGATCATGCGTCGGAGGCTGAGCGCGCGCGTGGCCGGCATGGTCTGCTCGATCATGAAAGAGGCCCCAACTCCCGAAGAATTGTCGTGCGATTACCAAATGTATAATTTATACATTTTGGGAGTCAAACGAAGTTTGCGGTCATTTCTGCGGCAGGGCGCGCCTTTGCTGGGCACTTTGCTTTGGAGCGCCCGGCTTTTGCCGGGCACCTCGACATGCAAGACAGGGACCGCGTCGGCCGAACGAGTCGGGAAGGACAACAGAAGGTCAGATGAAACAGCCTCTGAAGCATCGCACCCTTTCGGCTGCGATCGTCGACCAGCTCCGCCAGGCGATCCTCGACGGCACCTATCCGGCCGGATCGCAACTGCGCCAGGATGCGCTCGGAGATGCTTACGGCGTCAGCCGCATCCCGGTGCGCGAGGCGCTGTTTCAGCTCGAGGCCGAAGGCCTGGTGCGGATCGTGCCGCAGAAAGGCGCCATCGTCTCCGAGCTGTCACTGGACGAGATCAACGACGTCTTCGACCTGCGCCGCATCCTGGAGCCGCGATTGCTGGCGCAGTCGGCGCCTCGCTTCACGCCAGACGATTTCGACGGGCTCGACGACATCCACCGGAGCTTCGAGAAGGCGATCAAGGCGAGGAACGTCAGTGAATGGGGCCAGCTTAACGCCGACTTCCATATGGCGCTCTACGTGCACGCGCCGCAGCCGCGCACCCGCGCGATCGTGCTGTCGCTGCTCCAGACCAGCGACCGCTATACGCGTCTGCAGCTCTCTAACACCAAGGCGATGGGCATTGCGGAGAAGGAACACGCCCATCTGATCGCACTCTGCCGCGCGCAGAAGGTGGAGGAGGCCTGCCGCTTCCTGGAGCGGCACATCGAAGCCGTGCGCAAGGATCTGCTGCAGGTCGTGGCGAACGCGCCGAAGGGGCGTCGGAAGGACAATTCGTAGCTCGTAGGTGGGTTAGCCGAAAGCGTAACCCACCGCTGTTTGTCTCCGCAGCGGCAGAAGAGGTGGATTACGCCTTCGGCTAATCCACCCTACAGCACCGGTGATAGCTTCTACCTGCTCCCGTCCGGCCCCATCACGAGATCCGGCAGCCAGGTCGAGATCCCCGGCACGAAGCACAGGAGCAGCACCGCGAGCATCATCAGCAGCACGAAGGGCAGGGTGCCCCAGATCACCTCGCGCAAGGGAATATCCGGCGCGACGTTGCGGATGACGAAGATGTTGAGGCCGACGGGCGGATGGATCAGCCCCATCTCCATCACGATGGTCATGACCACGCCGAACCAGATGATGTCGAAATTCGCGGCGCGCAGGGGCGGCAGGATGATCGGCGCGGTCATGAGAATGATCGACACCGGCGGCAGGAAGAACCCGAGCACGACCACCATGACGAGGATCGCGAACAGCAGCTCCCAGCGCGGCAGGTGCATCGCGACGATGGATTCGGCGACCGATTGCGAGATGTGCAGATAGCTCATCACATAGGAATAGAGCAGCGACATGCCGATGATCATCATCAGCATGGTCGATTCCCGGATCGTCGATTTCATGATGGGGGCAAGGTCGCTCGGCCGCCACACGCTGTAGATCACGGCGATCAGCGCCAGCGCGAGGAGGCCGCCGAGGCCCGCCGTCTCCGACGGCGTGGCGTAGCCGCCATAGAGGGCGATCATGACGCCGGTGAGCAGCAGCACGAACGGGATCACCCGCGGCAGCACGCTGAAGCGCTCGGCCAGCGTGTACTCGTCGCGGGTCAGGATCGCGGCCTCGGGGCCACCATTCTTGTAGACCGCCTCGGCCGCGGCATATTCCTGCCGGAAGCGGATCACGGCGTAGGCGCCGAACAGCGTGACCAGCAGCAGGCCAGGCCCGATGCCGGCCAGGAACAGCCGCCCCAACGACTTTTCGGCGGCGACCGCGAACAGGATCATGGTGATCGACGGCGGCAGCAGGATGCCGAGCGTGCCGCCGGCGGCAATGATCCCTGCGGCAAAGCCGCCGGAATAGCCGCGCTTGCGCATCTCGGGGATGCCGGCCGAGCCGATCGCCGAGCAGGTCGCGGGCGAGGAGCCCGCCATTGCCGCAAACAGCGCGCAGGCGAACACGTTGGCGACGCCGAGGCCGCCGGGCACCCGATGCAGCCAGGCGTGCAGCGCCGAATAGAGATCCTGGCCGGCGCGCGACTTGCCGATCGCCGCACCCTTCAGGATGAAGAGGGGGATCGACAACAGCGTGATCGAGGCCATTTCCTCGTAGACGTTCTGCGTGACCGTATCGAGCGAGGCCGAGGGCATGTAGATGCCCATGAACACGACCGCGACCGCGCCGAGCGCGAACGCGATCGGCATCCCTGAGAACATCACCAGCAGCGTCGCAATGCCGTAGGCGAGGCCAATGCCGAAAACGCTCATGGCCGCTTGGCTCCGGTAAAGGGCAGCGCAAGCTGCACGAGGATCTGGAGGCAGAGCAGGCTCATCCCGAGCGCCATCAGCGAGTAGGGGATGGCGAGCGGCGGCGACCACATCGAATTGGAGACCTGGCCGTCGACATAGGCCTCATGGGCCAGTGTCCAGGATTTCCAGGTGAAGAAGGCGCAGAACAGGAAGGTAGCTGCGTCGACCAGCCAGAGCCTGATCCGGTTCGCCAGCGGTGACAGCAGGCCCACGAAGGCTTCGATGCCGATGTGACCGCGGTTCTGCTGAACATAGGCGGCCGTCATGAAGGTCGCGCCGACCAGCAGGAACACGGCGGCCTCGTCCTGCCAGTAATTGGCAGCCTTGTACAGCGCGCGGCTGAGCACGCTGTAACTCAGGATGGCGCAGGCCGCGACCAGTGCGATCGCGGCGAACACGACGATGATGCTGTTGAGGATGGCAAGACCGCGATCGATCGCCGCCGCAGGGCCTGTGCCTGCGGCAGCGATTGCATGGTCGTCACGATCCGGAAGCGGACCGTGGCTCATGCTGCGACGTCGATGGCGAGCTTGAGCAGGTTTGCGGCGGTCGCGGTCTTGGCGCTGTAGTCCTTCCAAGCGGTGTCACGGGCGATGTCGCGCCACTTGCCGACCGTGGCGGCATCGAGCACCGAGACCTTGGCGCCGGCCTTCTCGTAGACCTTGGCGACCTCGACGTCGTCATCCTGTGCGCCCTTGCGTCCGAAGGCTTCGAGCTCGGTGCCGACCGCGAGCAGGATATCCTGATGGTTCTTCGGCAGCTTGTCGAAGATCGCCTTCGACATCATCAGCGGCTCGAGCATGAACCAGTAGGAGGCGCCCGCGCCCGAGGTCAGCGACTTCGCGACCTCTTCCAGGCGGAACGAGATCAGGCTCGTCGAGGAGGTGATGCCGGCATCGCAGGCGCCGGTCTGCATCGCCGCGTAGATTTCGTTGGAGGGGACCGACAGCACCGAGGCCCCGGCGGTCTGAAGCACCATGTCCATTTCGCGCGAGCCGCCGCGCACCTTCATGCCCTTGGCATCTTCAGGCGCGACGATCGGCTTGGAGCGGCTGGCAACGCCGCCGGCCTGCCAGACCCAGGTGAGCAGGATGATGCCCTTGTCGGCGAGGAAATCGGTCAGCGCCTTGCCGACCGGCTCCTTCTTCCAGCGCAGGCCCTGGTCGTAGGTGGTCACGAGGCCCGGCATCAGGCCGATATTGGTTTCCGGCACCTCGCCGCCGGCATAGGGCATCGGATAGAGGCTGATGTCGAGCGCGCCCTTGCGCATCGCGGAGAACTGCGCGTTGGTCTTGATCAGCGAGGAGTTTGGATAGATCTCGGCGGCGATGTCGCCATTGCTGCGCTTACTGACTTCGGCGGCGAACATGCGGCAGAGCCGGTCGCGGAAATCGCCCTTGTCGATGGTGCCGCCCGGGAACTGGTGCGAGATCTTCAGCGTGGTGGCTGCCTGCGCCGTACCGGTGCCGAAGCGGAGGATGGCGGGCGCGGCGACGGCGGTCGCGAGCAGATGGCGGCGCGTGAGCATGGTTATGGTTTCCTTGGACGATTCTTGTTTGTGCGATTTGGACTTAGTCCTTGAGACCGGCACGTGGGCCCATCCTAGCCGGTCTTTCACCCGATATTCTCTCATCTGATAGTTCGAGACCGAATGTCCGGGCAAGTGCCGGCCGTGCTGCGCTGCACACTCCCAATCCCTGTTGCGAGCGGGACCACGCCGAACGCCGGATAGCACCAGGCTCGTCAAAATTTACCGGCGGGGGCGTAACAACGCCGACTGGCGATCCGTCGAGATTGAATAGCGGCGTCCGTCGCTGACAAACACCATCTCGAAGGGAAGTTGAACCATGACCATTCGCACCCGCATCGTGCTCGGCGTCTCGGCTGCCGCTCTCTCGCTTGGCCTCGCGTTTGCCCCGGCCGCCTTCGCTCAGGACAAGATGGGCAAGGATGACGGCATGATGAAGAAAGACACGATGTCCAAGGACGGCATGATGAAGAAGGACACTATGTCCAAGGACGGAATGATGAAGAAGGATCACATGTCGAAGGACGGCATGAAGAAAGACGACGGGATGATGAAGAAGAATTGATCACCGGCGTCATCGCGCAGCGCCTGCCTTGGGCGGGCAGCGCACTCTCGAATTTCGGAGGCGGCATTTGGGACCGCCTCCGGAACTATGCTTTAGTTCAGGTTCAATAGGACGTTACGAGCGCACCTTACTTGCGCTTCGCCTTGCGGGCGGCGTAGCGCGCGTCGCGCTTGGCCTTTTGCTCGGCTTCGAGCGCAGCCTGTCTCTCGGCGGCTTCCTGAGCCTCGCGCGCGATCCGTGCGGCTTCGGCAGCCTTGGCTTCTTCCTCGAGGCGCTTCTGCTCGGCCTTCTCCGCCTCGCGCGCAGCCTTCGCCTCGGCGCGCTTGGCCGCGAGTGCCTCGCGTTCAGCACGGCGCGCCAGCACCGCCGGATCGTCGGGTCCCGGTTGCGACTTGAATTTGTTCAAAAGATTTTTGCGGGCTTCCTGCGCCGCCCTTTGCCGGTCTGTGAAGCCGGGTTCCCTGAATCCACTCATCTACGAGCCTTGTCTTCCTCGCTTTCGATCCTACATCGGTGCCTGTTGGTACGTCGGCTGGGCATAGCAGGCGCCACGCGACGCTGTAGCGTGTACATCGGCGCGCGTCGCGAAGCCACCCATAATCGCAGCCGATCAGGTCAACGAAAAATCGCCTCCCCGACGATCTCTCGTAGCCCGGAAAAACTGCTGAATTGTGATGTCCCTCATAAGGGAGCACGAGCGCGACGCCTAGCGTCCGCCCGGAACGAGACGGAGCACGGGCATGATGACCTTCCGACCGAGCCTGAAGGCGCTCGCAATCGCCTTCGTCCTGGCAAGTGTGGCCGGTGCCGCCGTGCTCGTCGCGCGCCCGCAGCCGGTCGACAGTGCCGTGCTGGGCGCGGGCTGGGAATGCAGCCAGACCGCATTCGTGCTCACGACCTGCGCACCGCGGGTCCAGCGGGCGATCCCGGCGGTCGAAACCTCGCGCAAGGACGCGACAGCGCCGCCCCGAGGCTGAATGGGGCAGGCTGATCGGGATGTGACGCGACGCCGCAGAGGTGATAAAGCCGGTTTGCCAGCGCGATCAGGCGGCCATGTCCAAGCCCAAATCCGAACCCGGCGAGAAGCCTAGTCCGCGACGAGGCCGTAGATCCGAGCGCCAGCCCGGTGACGACCGTCGCGGCGCGATCGCTGGATTGATCATCGCGATCGTGATTCTTGGCGTCGGCTGGTGGCTTGCCCGGGATCTCACCGCAGCCAGCAAGATGCAGGATTGCCTGATGTCCGGGTGAAGCAATTGCAACGTGATCGAGCCGGCTCGCTAGAGGCGCTTCAACGTGGCCCGCCGGAAGCCGTTGCGGCCAAAAATTGCCGTGATCTTAATCATTTGTAACGGGACTTAGCCGATCAAGCAGGTCAGTTATGTCGGCCGGTATCAACCCGGTGCGCGGCGAATCGTCTATCGCGCCGGGCACGACGGCCATCGAGAGAGTAGGGGGCGAGCACGCATGAATGCGTCCAAACGCATGAAGATCGTTATTCCGCTGGTTTCGGCCATGTCGTTGCTGGCGCTTTCGGCGCAAGCTCAGGACGCAAGGCCGTCGAGGGATGCCGCTCCGCCGCCAGGCCGCCAGGGCGTGGGCGCGCCACCCCCGCCCAATCAGAACATGCGCCAAAGTCCTCCGCAGCAGGCGGCCCGGCCCGCTGACCAGCCCCATGGGGGTCCCGGTCGGCACAATGCCGGCGGGCCGCCGCCGGGACGTCACATCGCTCGCGGGCCCGCTCCGGAACGTGACTGGGGCGGACACACCTATCGCGGCAATCGCGCCTGGGAAGGCGGCCGCTGGCGTCATGAGGTCCGCAACGGCCGGTCCGGCTGGTGGTGGGACGTTGGTGGCGTCTGGTATTATTATCCGCAACGGGTGGCTGGCCCGCCTGCCTACATCTCCGAGGACTATATCGATGACGTGCCGGTGGCCTATGCCCCGCCCCCCGTCGCCTACGCGCCGCCACCTCCGCCTCCGCCTCCGGCTGATCCCGGTGCCAGCGCGCTTGGCGGCGCGATCGTCGGCGGCGTGCTGGGCGGCCTGATCTCGGGCAACGCAACGGGGGCCGCCGCGGGCGCGGTTCTCGGCGGTGCGACGGGCGCAATCGCCGGTGCCACCGCTGCATCCCAGCCCGGATACTATTGGGCGCAGGGCACCTGCTACTATCGCTATCCGAACGGCCAATACGTGCAGGCTGATCCCCGCGCGTGCTACTGAGTTTTCCAACCGGATTTGGAGCGCGGAGGCGGGGCCAGGCCCGCCTCTTTTTTTGGGCGCAGGCTCAAATGAGTGCTGGCGCCGGTGGCGGCCCCGCGCAAATTTCAAAAGAAAAATGTCGGATGATTCGGGGGATGTGGGACATGCTGGATGCCATCCAGATCAGCGTGGCGCTCTGGGCCATGATCGTTTGCGGCGGGATCAAACTCTCTCAGGCGCTGCCTTGGCTGTTCTAAAGCGCAATGAGCTCAGGATGAAACAGACGCTTTAGGTTATTGTTTGAGCATGATCTCCGCGCAAACGCGTTCCGCGCGTCGCGAGGGAAAACCGCTGCACAATTGTCCGGATCGTGTCGTAGCACGCAACCGGCGTCCGCAACCTCTATGGGCGAAGCGATAGTCAATCGCCTCGTGCATCAGGACACGAGCCAGCCGAAGAATGCGATCGTGGCCCAGACCAGGCTGCCGATCCAGGCCAGCATGACGACGCCGATGGTGCCGAGATACGCGATGCCGAGCAGATTCGAGCCATGTCGCTGCCTCTGGACGATGACTTCCGTGGCTGCTTTGCGTGTCATGACCCGACCTCACCCAAGAAGCGTCCAGGCAACGTTTAGCGGAGATGCCGGCAACAGGCTGTGACGTAGTTCACAGATCTGTCCATGAGGCCCGAAGACACCACCCCGCAATCATACGGACGAAACGGTCACGCGCTCGTCCAGATGGCCGGCTAGGGTCGGCCCCATGTACACCGGGTATGATCCACAGCGCGAAGCCGAGGCCGCGATGAAGCGGGCCGCGGAGGCCGAAGGCGCCGACCGGCAACGGCTTATCCGGCTGGCCCTGGCGTGGCATCAACTCGCCCGCGATCCGCAGGATGAGCATTCTTCAGCCGGGCGCATCTCTCGGATTGGATAGGCGGCCGACATGAGAAAAACCCCGTGCTCGGGGGACAAGCACGGGGTTCTTCAAAGCCGACCGGGGTTGGCAGGTCGGCACCACTCAAGTCGGTCGTTCAACGCTCTGATCACGTGTTCGTTCCGCGTCGATCCGCGGGCGTTGGACTCCTGCACGGCTCGCGCGCTTGGCGCGCAGGAACATTCGTTCCGCGGCAGCGTTGTGCGGCTATGACCGATCCCGAGTTACGCGCACAGTCCTTCGAGATCGCCTGGCGATATCTCGACCAGTCCGGCCTGCTCACGGGCGAGACCAAGGATTCCGCCCGCTTCATCTTGAACCGGATCGACCGCATGATGTTGCGTGGAGAGCGACGCAGGCTGCTGCTGTCGAATGCCGCCATCGATGCTTATCGGTTGCGGCCTATGTTAGTGAGTGCAGGATCGATCTGATTGAACCAGTCGTTAACGAATCCTCGGCTCCGCAATATGTGATCGCGATTCGTGCTTTGCGAACGAAGGGGAGTCGGATCGTGAACAAACAAAAAGCCCCCGAAGGGGCTCAGTGTTTCAGGCGGCTTCCGTCTTCGGTACGGCGTCGGCATTCACCGACAGTTTGACGATATCGCCTTCGACGGCACCGACATATTTCCTGTCGATGTAGTGATGATGGTCCTTGTGACCTTCCGGGCTGTCCCTGCGCGTCAGCTTGATGCGATTGCCCTCGACGCGATCGACGGTGCCGACATGTGCGCCGTCCTTGCCGATGATCTTCATGTGCTCTCTGATGTCGGTCATGCTGTTCTCCTTTGCATGGTTCAACTGCAAAGAGGCGTGTTCGTTGCAGCGGGCGCGTTGGACCCAGGGCGTTTTCCAGACGTTGACGCCCCATCGGATCTGTCAAGAAGCTCATGGAGACCGTTCGAGCCTATCTGGAGCGAAAGCACGAGGAACTCGGGCTGTTGAATGACTGCCTGAGAAGCCGGCTCGATTTGGCGTGTCCGCGTTCCGTCGACGAGGTGGTCAGGTCCAAATTCCAGATCGCTGCGGCGCTGAGGGCGGAGCACGAATTCCATGAATGGAAGGCGACGGAGACAGCCTGGTCGCATACGGCCGCTCCCGCCAGCGGGCCGTTCGAGTTCAGTTACGACTACCAGCGGGCCGATCTTACGGTGCGCGGTCCTTCGTTCTATGAGTTCGACTGCGGCTGCGGGAACACTGCGATCTATACCGCCTCAGGCATGGCCGCGATCTCCGCCGTGCTGCTCGCCTCCGCGCAAATCGTCGAGAAGGCTGATGTCCTGGTGCTTCCAGGCTCCTATGGAGAGACGCTGGAGCTGATCCGGGGCTTCGTCCCGCATATGCGGCTCGAAGCCTTGAAGCTGCCCCTGGGCGATGCGTTTGCTCCGGCGAACGCGCCGCGGATACTTCTGTTGGATTCCTGCTCCTTCGCCGGCGCTTTCGAGGCGGCGCTGCGCTGTGACGGCTCGGGTCTCGATCTCCTGGTTTTCGACACGACATGCTTCGCCGGCAGGTCAGGCCGTATCAGGCGTGTCATGAGATGGGCCCGGCGATACGGAGTTCCGCTGGTGCTGGTGCGAAGCCACAACAAGCTCGATTCGCTCGGAGCGGAATATGGCCGCCTCGGCTCAGCCGTTTTCGAGCAAGGGAGCGAGCATCAGCAGCGGGCAGGGGGCGTCGAGTGGGCACGCCTTGCGTCCGAAACGCGAAGCGCGGTGCGGCTGCTCGGCGGCGCGGCGTTGCCGGCGCATTTCCCGCCCTTTGCAGGCAGTGCGGCGTACTGGGCCCTCACGAAGAGGCGTGTCGCGGCGATCTTGCGCAACGGCCGCAGCACGGCTCGATATTTCGCCGCGAAGCTCCCGGCGCTCTCGGCCGAGCTTCATTTCACCCACGGTCTGTACGTGACCCTCCGGGGAAAGCGCGTGCTCGACGAGGCGGCAGCGCGGCAGGCGGCCGAAAAGATGAGCAGCGAATTGCGCGGGGAGGGGTTCCCCATTCGCCACGCCGGCAGCTTCGGCTTCGATTTCGCGGCGACCGAATGGTTTCACGATGCGACCACGGACCAGTATAGCGTCCGGGTGGCGGTCCCCGATCTTCCGACGGAGCTTTGGAATGATCTGGCCACCGCAATTGCGCGGTGGTGGCTTGCGCATCAGGCGTGAGGTGGAGGATGAATGGCGAGGCCACGTCAAGAGCCGCGCGAGGCGCGCCTCGCATCAATCGATCGCCAGGCATTGCTCCAGGGCCGGCTTCTCGTGGCTGCGACGCGCCCACTCCTGAACCGCGAAGGCCAGGTGATGCTGACCCACCGTGGCGCCGACGATCGATGCCTGCGCCATCTCGACGGGCTTCTTGATCACGTTGATGCTCACGACGCCTGCGTCAATTGCCAAATACGACATCGCGACGATCGCCACCGCAGATGCGATCGCCATTCTCGTCCACTCCGATTGACGCATCGGGATCCTTTTCGGGTGCAGTTCGCCCGGCCCATAGATAGGGCTGATGTGCTCGGTTCAAAGGCCGGAGCGGAGTTACCCACGCATTCGTGAAGAACTGGACGGCGTCGGCAGGGAGCTGCGGGGTCGGAATTACGCCCGATCCATGCAGCGTTTGGCGTCAGCCAAGAAGCCATCGATCTCGGATTTCACTATCCGTCATTTCCTGAAGCGCCAGCCTAGTCTAGCCAAGTTGCAGTCACCGCTGATGGCGACAGGAAAAGAACGGCCGGCGCGCAGAGGCGCCGGCATGTGGTCAGAAACGACTCATTGGCGCGCGATGACGATGCCGTCGGACGAGCAGAACCAGTACGGCGCCGAGGATGCCGCATGCCCCTGCCATGAACGGGGTCACGTAATAGGCGTATCGATTGAAACCATAGACCAGAAACGCTGGAAACGCTGCATTGATGAAAGCCAGCATGAGCATCAATATGCCAGCTGCGGCCAGATTGCGTGTCAGCCGCGCGTTCCGTTCCGGTCGATCAAAAATCCTGCATGCAAGCAGCAGTGCGGCAAGCAGCAAGGTGCCCGCCGACAACCAGCGAATAGGCCCCGGCAGAAAATCGTATTCGCTGGAGATCGATAATCCGCAACAGAGCGGTGCCCGATCGTAGCGAGGTGCATAGCCGAGGCTGAACAGCTTGTGCAGGAACGCCTGCAGCCCATCGGCCGACGGCAGTAGCCGCGACAATACCGCAGGCGGGTCATAGTGGTCACGAATCAGAGTTCCGCTCTTCAGCCCGGTAGGGCTGTGGAATATCTCAAACACATCGCGTTTGACGAAGTACTCGTAATCGTCGGGCCTAGAGGCCCGACTCGCCGGATAATTGCCGTCGAACAGGAGGAAGAACATTTCGCGCGTGAAATGTTGGCTGACGTGTCTCCACAGGGTCGAGGGCGTGGTCACCGTTTCAACGAAGATGTCCCGCACGATACGTTCAAAATCAGCCTTGCTGTCGCCAGGCCGGCGCATGCGCTCGATCGCATAGAGCGGCCATTGATACTGCTCGATGTCAGCCCAGCCTTGCGGACCGTCAGCGCCGCGCATCGCGGTGACAAACTGCCTCGCCTGCGCCTTGCGCTCCAGATGGACTCCGTGGTCGAAATCGCCGGAATAACCGATCACAAAAGCCATCACGCTTACGACGTCAGTTGCCGGCCGCTTTTCGACAATCGCGTTGATGGCGATGGGAATTGCATACACGGCCAGGCCGAAGCCGGTCGCGACGGCCAACACGGCGAGCCGGCGAACCAGACGCATGTCGAGCGCCAATAATAGCCACAGCAGGATCGCGAATCCCGCGCCCACGGCGGCGGACCGGCAAAGCATCACCGCCCCGATGCTGAGTCCGATTCCGGCTGCGGCGCGAAACGGCGACCAGTTCCGGAACACTATGCCAGCCGCCATGAAAGCAGCCAGACTCATTAGGAAGACCGACGTAGTCTCGGCGCCGATCGTATTGTCGTAGTGGACTGTTCGCGCATAGAGCGTCGCCAGCAGGAAGGCGAGCAGTGAAAATATTCGGGGCGCTCCTGCGAAGCGGACGATCGCTGCGATCAGTAACCCCGTCACAACCGACATTACATGCTGGGCTGCCACGAAGAGGCGGATATCGGGCGCGAAAAGCTTGGACAGCATGAAAAAGAAGAAAGCCAGCCCGTAGGGGCGGCCGTTCATGTCCTCCACGTAATGGCCCGTCAGAATGGCGCGGGTCTCGTCAAGATATGCCGCGCTGTCTTCGTGAATGAAGTTGTCGGGCCATGCCACGAAGAAAGCAAGATGAACCAGGGCCGCCAGAGCAACGGCCGCTAACCAGATGGCGGGCCAAAGGATATGATCTGCAAGCCACGAAATCCGCGAGGTTTTTACGAGTGAGCCGGTCTGCGAGCCCGTTTGCTCCTGGCCATTTCTCATTTCGTCCCGCACACGGTCCAGGAATAGCCGTGCCGATGATGCAGCCTTACGTTCTTGAAGCCCGCATCCCGCAGCAACGCTTCAGCCTCCTCGCGCTTGTAGAATTTTGCCCAGCGGGGATTGATCTGGTCGACGATGACGAGCCGCCGCTCGGCCGGCGGGAAACGCATGAAGACATTTGCCAGATAGTTCGACAACGGCAGTCCGGGCCAGCGGCCGGCGAGTGCCGCATAAGCGAGAACGACGGGATAGAGTAGCCAGGCGAGCGTTTCGTTCACGACGACGGGCAGGTTCCTGGTGACGAAGCGGATCGGCACGAAGATGCTCTGGTAAGTGCGGCTGCCCTCATGGCCGTAAAGCCAGACCAGCATCTTTCCGCCCGGACGAAGCGCTTCGTACGCGGCTTTCACCACAGGCCGCGGCTCCGGAATATGATGAAGCACGCCGATTGACAGGATAAGGTCGAAATCATCCTTGGGAAGTGCTTCTCCCGTCACATTGAGGCTGCGCACGCGGTCAGCGGCTTTTGCCGTGTTGCGCACGAGAACGTCGTAGGCCCGGCTGGGCTCGACGGCAGTCACCGACGCGGCGCCGGCCGCGAGCATCATCAGGACAATCCGCCCGGTGCCCGACCCGATGTCGGCGCATCTGCGGTCTTTGATATCTTCGAGTGTCAGAAACGGCGCGATGATGTCGGCGAACAGTTCAACGCTGCCGTAATAGTCCGGGTTCTCCGTGTGGCGCGTCCATTGCTCTCCGAAGTCGTGGATGGTCTGATCGCGATCGCTGTTTCTTGCCGCCCGATCGTGCTGCATTATACTGGTACGTCCCTTTTCGTCGTCACGTCCCGAAGTCGAGCATCTTCAGATCAGCGGAGGCCGCCGGGGTGGACACCACACTGCGCGACAATGTTCTGGAGATCCCGAAATGCAGAATCGGCCAAATCGCATAGGAATGATCGCGTCGATGCTCGGCATGTTCCCGCCAAAGCAGCCGCGCCTCGTCCGCTACGATGAAGGGGGCGAGGGCGTCGGCTTCGCGTTCAAAAATTCGCTCGGCGGTCGACCGCAGCTCGTGGCGCAGCAGACCGGCCAGTGGCGCATTGAAGCCATGCTTGGCTCCCTCGGTGACTGCGCTGGGAGCTTTCAGCCGGCGGGCGAGGCGCCGCAACAGGGCCTTCTTTTCGCCCTGCCGTGAAAGCAGCAGATCGGCATGGCAGCGCCCTGCGAAGTCCATGATCCGCCGGTCGAGAAACGGGACCCTCAGCTCGAGCGAGTGAGCCATGCTCATGGCGTCAGACTTCAGCAGAAGTCCAGCCGGCAGGTGCCAGCGCTGATCGGCAACCAGACAACGATCGATGAGATCGCCTTCCGCGTTTGCAATCTCCGCCTTGTAGCCGCGGAACGGATCCTCCCCGAGGAGAGGGCGCAACGCGCTGCCGTAAAGTTTGGAAAGCATGAATTGCGGGACGTAGCGGCGCCAGCAGGCGTGCGCTTCGTTCGGACCAGCGGTGAGCCGCAGCCGTCAGGTGAGCCGATCAAGACGGAGGAGAACAAGGACCTTCAAGCCGTTTGATACCGGAAGAAAGTCGAAAGCGAGGAGCCTTGTAAAGCCGATGGCAGGGCGCATCTACCCGACTACTTGCGCGAGCACGGGCTACCGGGCGGCGCGATTGGCAACATATCCTGCTCTTTCCGATAGCCAGCGCGCCTGCGCTAAAAGCCATTCGGAGAGTCTCTTGTGTTTCATCTCGCAGTGTCGAGCGATCGACCACGCCAACACGTTGGCTGCGGCAACGACAACGATGAAGACAATCCAGCCATTGGCTTGAGGGAAGAGGAAGTGGACGCTCGTCATCAGGGTGTGATGGATGAGATAGAGCGTAAAAGAGAAGTCGGCAGCAAGACGCACGTAGCCAGAGCTGCGAACCATCGTGGTCTTTTGGGAGAGTGCGATCAGACCGGCGAACGCCAGAGCAAGCGCCGGATAGGTGGACATCGCGTATTCGTGGCCCGGCACGACGTTGATGCAGTAGACGGTGATGCCTAGCGCGACCGCAGCGGCGGAAAAAAGCGGCGGGATTGTGAAGCGATTGAGCAGCAGGAATGTTCCTGAACCTGCGAGCCAGAGCGAGAACAGGCCGGCACCGACGCCGTCGTTTTGCAGCGATCCTGCCAGATAGTGAACCGGGGTCTGGCCGAAGAAGGCCAGGGGCAGGAGCAGAAGCAACCAAAGGCCGCGCCTCTTGACGATGAAGAAGATCGCCCCAACGAACATGTAGATATGCCATTCGATTCCCAGCGTCCAAAGCGGGCTGGCTGATCCGAAGGCCGACCATTGAAGATGGCTCTGATCATAGACGCCGTGATAACCGGGCAGCATCGCCAAGTTGGCGAGCAATGTCGGAAAGTCGTAGTACCGAACGATTGTAGGCTCAGCCGTCAGCAAAATCGTTAGTCCGTCGACGGCGACAACGAAAGCGAGTGCTGGCACCAGGCCGGAATAGATGCGCGAGAACCGGTCGACGAAATAGCGAGCGAATGTGTAGTCCGGGTCGCTTGATTTGCGCACCAGCGTTGCCGTGATCAGAAACCCTGACATCAGGAAGAACAACAGAACGCCGACATTCTGCATCGACGGCAGGTGAGGAGGTCGTGCGGCGCTTCCGATTTGAAAAAACGAAAGCCCATGACCAACGCAAACCATCTGAGCCGCGGCCGTACGGAGCGCATCTAACGTAACGGACGTGTCATTTGCGTTGTTTAGGGCGAGCATTGCTTTGAGTTCCAAACCATTTCCAAATGTGTCTGGAAGCTATCACCACAACCACTAATCGAACAACTCTCCCGGCAACCAGCCACGACCATTCCGCCCATGTTGGTGGCTGGTTGCCGACCTGGCGGACCTATGCCCCCGGCAATCGCAAGGTGCCGATCACGGACGCGCAGTGGATGCGCAACCTCGCGGGCTATTATGGCGGCGAGCTCGGCTGGAGCGCGGGGCCGCACTTCTTCTTCACCCCGACAATTTCCGCGTGCTGTGGCTGCCGGAAAAGCGCGGCGTGCATGCGGTCTCGTTCAACGCCAATTCATGGGGCGTCGAGTGCGCCACAGCGAGGCCTTCACCCCGGATCTGGCGAATCGCTACGCCGAGGGCCAGGCGTGCCTGCACGTTGGCTCGGCATCAGCCCCGATCCCTATCCTATGTTTTCAACTTGCGCGGGCTGCACTTCCATCGCGACGATCCAAAGACCACCAAGACCTGTCCCGGCCGCCACGCCGCGATCGCATTTCGGCGCGGCTATAGCGGCGGTGATGGCCCGCCATGCGGTCCAGATCGTTGAAAAGGAGATCCAGAGCCGGAACGTTCACGAGGAGATGGCCGCCAGGCTGAAGCGCCCGGGCGAGATTCGTGACCGCCTTGCCGTCGTCCTCGATGTGCTCGATCACGTTCAGGCACACAATCGTTTTCACCTTGCGTTCATTGGCAAGCGCCACAAATTCCGGACGCGTGATGTCTGAAACGCGCAGATCGAGACCGGGAAACCGCTGGCGTCCTTCCTCCACCGAAGCAGGATCGATATCGATACCGATATAGTCGCCGTAGTCGCGCAGCACACTGGCATAGCTACCGTGTCCAACGCCGATTTCGAGCACCGGTGCGGCAAGGTATTCCGAGAACGAGGCGAGAATCCACGAGATATAGTTCTTCGCGTCAGCCATCGCGGACGAATATGTCTCCGCACCCTTAAGGGCAGGTACGGACGCTAGCCGGGCCTCACTCATTCTCGCATCCTGGACGTGTGGTGATTTTCTAACGCATACTATATGGGGCCAAGCCCGTCGAGCCTGGCCGCTGACCTTAGTTCAATCCAATCCTCGCGACAGGGCGGTCCCCGAGAGGAAGTCGGTTGTGCAGACCAAGAGCAACTATCTTGGCGGAACTGGCGAAGATGCGTCTACGCGGGCAGAATTTAGCAACTGGTTTCGCGATCGTCACAATGAAGCCGGCTGTCGCAGTGCTCCGCATAGGGTCTGCGAAAAGCCGCAGCGGGTCGTCACGCGCTCAACGGCGCGACTCCCGAAACTGACGGCATCGTTCGGCTGGATTGGGATCGGTGAGGCGCAGCGCTATACCGAACAAACGAACTGGATCAGGCTCCCCGAGGGCGCGGCTAGGAGATCCTTTCAAGAACAGAGATTGGCCAACCGAAAGACCAGTTTGCCAACCGGACGTAAGTCATTCAAAAAGCGAAAGCTGAAGAAAACCTGGCGATCCCCGGCATGAATGGCAATCTTGTTATTATTCAGTAGGTTAACTGGGGCGGTTCGCCAGCATGTTGGTCGCCCGTTCTCGACCCCTGGCTAACCTGCTGAAAGGGGGCCCATGACCGAAGGCGACCCTATGCGCGCATCGTCCCGCACAGCCCGAAGGGCATACCCGATACCAGCAGTTTCGAGGTGCGATACGCGGATGGGCGGGAGAGCGTCTACTTCCGCCGGGTCGAGCGCGCCGGCCGGCGGTCGATCTCGATGACCTCCAAGACGATCGAGGTAGAGGCGTTGAAGGCAGCCCAGGAGTACGCTCGAACCGAGCGTGCCAAGCTGAAGGGGATCAGCTAGAAGGCTGCCATGCGTAGGAAACCATCCGAACCCGCTGCTTCAGCAGGCGACCTGGTGCTTCAATTCCGGATCGAAAGAATGGCCAGGTGGGTTGGCCGGATCAGCGCTGTGCTGGTTCCTCTGGTCACAATCATCGCGCTCTTCTTCTGGCGCCGGCCGTGACCGTCATCGCCACCGTGTCTGCGTCTCGACATTGCGCCCGAGCGTCGCACTGATCTTGGCGAAGATCCTGAACCACCTCACCCGGAGCCGCGTGTACGGGATCGTGTCTGGCTGCGGCCGAAACAGCCGGCCATCCGTTGCCTTCCAGCGTCGCAGCTGCCACTGCATGTATCGCTTGTGAGCAACCCGATAGTAGTGCCCGAAAACCGGATGCATCGTGGCGACGGCGATCGCGTGAACACGTAAGCATTCCGACAGAGCGATCTGCTCGATGGTCAGCAGCCGCGCGCCATGATCGAGCACGGCATCGATCCACGCGATTGCATCCCGCACCACGGGAAGGTGGAGCTTTGGATCGACCGCCGTCAGCCCGCTGTTGTATTCGATGGCGAGCTTTGGATCGTACCGATAGGGGCCGGCGTTGGGCAGATCGGCCGTGAGCCCGGCGAGCGCTGGGAAGGGGTTGCGACCGTGACGGCGATCGACGGCCACTGCACCGGATCTCAGCGCCGCCAACAGCTTTTCGAAGAACCCTTCTCGGAAGAAGGTGTCGGTGTCTGCCATCACGCAGTAGTTCGAGTTCGCCTCCATCTCCTTCAGGAGGACGCATGGCTTGATCCGGTGATGGTAAAGGCCGCTGCGGGAGAACTCCGGAATGTCGCGGGAGATGTCCACCACGCGAACCGGCAAGTCGCCGTAGCGCGCCGGTTTATCGGTGTAGACGACTACATCCAACTGAAATGGGCAGCCCCAATAAAGCAGGGTTGAGAGACTGTACCTGAGCTCCAATTGGAGCCGCTCCATGTCGCCATACTCAACGTAGATGAACGTGAGCCCCCGGGCCGTCATCGCTGCGGTATCCATGGATTAAGACTGCACCAGTACCCAAGTTTCTGCGCGGAAACAATGCGCCTGCGCATCGAGCCGGCGCGGCTAGTCTAGAGCGTCGGCTCCCGCTTCTCGATCTCCCGGTAGGCTTTGCGGGCCTCCTCCTGCACTCCCGCATCTGCTTGTGCAGGTCAGCGATCGTCTCGGAGCGGGTCTTGGTGCCCATTGTCTTGTCCCGGCGCGTGTCCTGTCGAGCGCCCGGAGGCCCTTGAGCTGCTTTTCGGTATTCCGGAACGCGGGCTACGCGTCCAAGCCGACGGTACCGCGGCGCTTGACCTAGTGTGCACCGAAGCGATTGGCGCCTTCCTTAATCGTCTTGGCGGCATCATCGCTCGCTGCCGGCACCTTCAGGGCCTTGCACATCTGCGCCATGCTCTTCTGCACCTCGTTGTGCGCCTCGCTATAGACTTCGCCGGTCGCTTGCTCGACGTTGGCTCCGACGAAGCGAAGGATCGGACCTGACTGGGCGGCGTCGGCCGGCTAACCGCTTTCTAACCCACTAATCTTACAGATTTCTGGCGATCCCGGCAGGACTCGAACCTGCAACCCGCGGAGTAGAAATCCGCTACTCTATCCAGTTGAGCTACGGGACCGTCTTGAGCGGGCCGGTCTGGGCGGCCGGCCGTTCATCTAACATGCCAATATGAAAAATCTCGTGTTTCGCCAAGCCTGAACCGAACCGTTTTCCTCAATGCGGCGACAAAGCGGAACGGTGAGGTGTCAGGGTGCCGGGTTGGGCGGCAGCGGACTTGACGATGGATCACATCGCCGGGACCGCTGAAGAGCTTCCGGGACACGGCCGCCGGTCGACCGGCTGGGTGTTGCCGCGCCATCAGGGCGGCGTGCGGGGCGATGCTTGTCGGTCTGTTTGGGCTTGTCATGGCGCAATGCTGGTTTTTGCACTTCTGGTTCCATGGCCTTGAGTCCGTCACCTTTCCGCGCATTTCATCTGACCGCGGCGTTCGCTGCGATATCCGGGATTCTATCATGATCGGTCTGGTTCGCGCCGTCACACTCTGCGTCACGCTGGCGTTCGGCCTTGCCGCCGCGCAGGCCGCGGACAAGGCGTTCAAACGCGACGATCTCGCCGATTCCGCCATCAAGCTCGAGGCCCAGATCAAGAGCGAGGCCGGGCCGGTCGCCAAGAGCGGCGCGACGCTGCGCACGGACGCCGACGCCGCCTTCCGGCGCAACGATGTCCGCACCGGCCTCTCGGTGCTCGGCCAGATCGTGGCCACCGCGCCGGACGATGCCGGCAACTGGCTGCGGCTTGCCAAGGTCATCTTCCAGATCTCGCCGAAGAGCTCGAGCGAGCAGACCTTCCTGCTCGAGCGCGCCTCGACCGCCGCCTATATCGCCTATCAGCGCGCCGGAAACCCGGGCGAGGAGGCCGACGCGCTCGCCGTGCTCGGCAAGTCGCTGGCCGAACGAAAACTGTGGCGGCCGGCGCTGGATGCATTGCGGCTGTCGCTCGACATGCGTGAGGTCGCCGACGTCCGCGGCCAGTATGAGAAGATGCGCGACGAGCACGGCTTCCGGCTGCTCGACTATACCGTGGACTCGGATTCGGCCAGCCCGCGCGCCTGCTTCCAGTTCTCGGAAGAGCTTGCCAAACGGACCGACTTCGCGCCGTTCCTGGCGCTGGCGGGGCAGGACAAGCCGGCGCTGTCGGCAGAAGGCAAGCAGCTCTGCGTCGACGGGCTGAAGCACGGCGAGCGCTACAACATCAATCTGCGCGCCGGCCTGCCGTCCACGGTGAAGGAGGGCCTGCCGAAATCGGCCGAGTTCAACGTCTATGTCCGCGACCGCAAACCCTTCGTGCGCTTCACCAGCCGCGCCTATGTGCTGCCGCGGACCGGCCAGCGCGGCATTCCCGTGGTCAGCGTCAACACGCCCGCAGTCAACATCAACGTCTTCCGGATCGGCGACCGCAATCTGATCAACACGGTGGTCGACAGCGACTTCCAGAGGACGCTATCGACATACCAGCTCTCCGAGCTCGGCGACCAGCGCGGCGTCAAGGTCTGGTCCGGCGAGCTCGCGACCGCGATGACGCTGAACCAGGATGTCACCACCGCATTCCCGGTGGACCAGGCGCTCGGCGAGCTCCAGCCCGGCGTCTACGTAATGACGGCCGCGGCCAAGGGCCCCGGCTCGGACGACGAGTACCAGCTCGCGACGCAATGGTTCATCGTCTCCGACCTCGGCGTCTCCGCTTATTCGGGCAATGACGGCATCCATGTCTTCGTCAACTCGCTGGCCTCGACCGATCCGGTGGGCAAGGCCGAGGTGCGGCTGGTCGCCCGCAACAACGAGATTTTGGCCACCCGCAGGACCGACGACAGCGGTCACGTGCTGTTCGAGGCCGGCCTCGCGCGCGGCGAGGGTGGGCTGTCGCCGGCAATGCTCACCGTCACCGGCGAGAAGGCCGACTATGCCTTCCTCAGCCTCAAATCCTCCGCCTTCGATCTGTCCGACCGTGGCGTTTCGGGTCGTGCGGTGCCGGCCGGCGCCGACGCGTTCGTTTATGCCGAGCGCGGCGTCTACCGCTCCAGCGAGACCGTCTATCTGACCGCACTGTTGCGCGACGGCCAGGGCAATGCCGTCACCGGCGGGCCGATGACGCTGGTGATCGAGCGTCCTGACGGCGTCGAATTCCGCCGCGCCGTGCTGGCCGACCAGGGCGCCGGCGGCCGAACGCTGGCCGTACCCCTCAACTCGGCCGTCCCCACCGGTACGTGGCGGGTTCGCGCCTTCACCGATCCGAAGGGATCGTCCGTCGGCGAGACCACCTTCATGGTCGAGGATTACGTCCCCGACCGGATCGAATTCGACTTGTCTGCCAATGACAAGCTGATCAAAGCTAATGCTCCAGTGGAGCTCAAGGCGAACGGCCATTTTCTCTATGGCGCGCCGGCCTCCGGCCTCCAGCTCGAAGGCGACATGCTGGTGGCGCCTGCGAGCGAACGCCCCGGCTTCGCCGGCTATCAGTTCGGCGTCGATGACGAGGAGACCACCTCGAACGAGCGCACGCCGCTGGAGAACCTGCCCGAGGCCGATGCCAATGGCGTCGCGACCTTCCCGGTGACGCTGGACAAGCAGCCGGCCTCGACGCGTCCGCAGGAGGCGCAGATCTTCGTCCGCATGGTCGAGACCGGTGGCCGCGCCGTCGAACGCAAGATCGTGCTGCCGGTCGCGCCCGCGGCGGCGCAAATCGGCATCAAGCCCCTGTTCGGTGACAAGAACGTCGCCGAGGGCGACAAGGCCGAGTTCGAAATCGTGTTCGTCTCCTCCGAGGGCAAGACGTTGCCCCGCGACGGCCTGCGCTACGAACTCCTGAAGATGGAGTCGCGCTACCAGTGGTACCGCCAGAACAATTATTGGGAGTACGAGCCGGTCAAATCGACCTCGCGCGTCGCCGACGGTGACGTCACGATCGCGGCCGACAAGCCGTCGCGGATCTCGCTCAGCCCCCAGCCCGGCCGTTACAGGCTCGACGTCAAGTCCAACGACGCCGACGGCCCGGCGACCTCGGTGCAGTTCGACGTCGGCTGGTATTCCGACGGCAGCGCGGACACGCCGGACCTGTTGGAGACCTCGATCGACAAGCCGCAATACGCCTCCGGTGACACCATGACGGTGTCGGTCAACGTCCGTAGCGCGGGCAAGCTGACCATCAACGTGCTCGGTGACCGCCTGCTCACGACCCAGACGATCGACGTCAAGGAAGGCACCGCGCAGGTGAAGCTCCCGGTCGGCAAGGACTGGGGCACCGGCGCCTATGTGGTGGCGACGCTGCGCCGTCCGCTCGATGCAGCTGCCCAGCGCATGCCGGGACGGGCGATCGGGCTGAAATGGTTCGGCATCGACAAGCAGGCCCGCACGCTGCAAGTGAAGCTGACGCCGCCGGCGCTGATCCGGCCGAATTCGTCGCTGAAGATTCCGGTCAAGCTCGACGGGCTCAATCCGGGCGAGGACGCCAAGGTCGTCATCGCTGCGGTGGATGTCGGCATTCTCAACCTCACCAATTACAAGCCGCCGGCACCGGACGATTATTATCTCGGTCAGCGGCGCCTGAGCGCAGAGATCCGCGACCTTTACGGCCAGCTGATCGACGGCATGTCGGGCACGCGTGGCCAGATCAAGTCCGGCGGCGACGCCGGTGCAGGTGAGCTCCAGGGCTCGCCGCCCACGCAAAAGCCGCTGGCCCTGTATTCGAGCATCGTCACGGTCGCCGCTGACGGCACGGCCGAAGTGAGCTTCGACATCCCGGAGTTCGCCGGCACCGCGCGCGTGATGGCCGTGGCGTGGACCGCCACGAAGCTCGGCCGCGCCAACACCGACGTCGTGATCCGCGATCCCGTGGTGCTGACCACGACCCTGCCGAGGTTCCTGCTCAATGGCGACCACGGCACGGTCAATCTCGAGATCGACAATGTCGAGGGCGAGGCTGGCGACTACGTCATCAACGTGAAGACGGACGGCCCGGTGAAGATGACCGGCAATCCCGCGACCACCGTGAAGCTCGCCGCCAAGCAGCGCAACGCGTTCTCGCTCGCGCTCGATGCGACTGCGGCGGGGCAGGCGACGCTCGACGTCGACATCAAGGGGCCGAATGGCCTCGCGCTGGCGCGCCACTATGCCTTCGGCGTCAAGCCGGCGACGCAGGTGCTGGCACGGCGCTCGATCCGTACGCTAGCGAAAGGCGAGAGCCTGACGCTGACCTCGGACATGTTCTCCGATCTCGTGCCGGGCACCGGCACCGTCTCGGTCTCGGCCAGCCTGTCCACTGCGCTCGATGCTGCGACGATCCTCAAAGCGCTCGATCGCTATCCCTATGGCTGCTCGGAGCAGATCACGAGCCGGGCCATGCCGCTGCTCTATGTCAACGATCTCGCCGCCGGCGCGCATCTCGCGATGGACACCGAGGTCGACCAGCGCATCCGCGACGCGATCGAGCGGTTGCTGGCCCGCCAGGGCTCGAACGGCTCGTTCGGCCTGTGGTCGGCGGGCGGCGACGATGCCTGGCTCGATGCTTACGTGACGGACTTCCTCACCCGCGCCCGCGAAAAGGGCTTTGTGGTGCCGGACGTGCTGTTCAAGAACGCGCTCGATCGCATCCGCAACTCCGTGGTCAATGCCAACGAGCCCGAGAAGGACGGCGGCCGCGATCTCGCCTATGGCCTCTACGTGCTCGCACGCAATGGCGCGGCGCCGATCGGTGACCTCCGCTATCTCGCCGACACCAAGCTGAACAACCTCGCGACACCGATTGCGAAGTCGCAGCTTGCGGCAGCGCTGGCGCTGGTCGGCGACCGCAACCGCGCCGAGCGGGTGTATGGTGCCGCGCTCGACAGCCTCGCGCCGAAGCCGGTGTTGGAGTTCGGCCGCACCGATTACGGCTCGCAGCTCCGCGATGCCGCAGCGCTTGTCTCGCTCGCCAGCGAAGGCAACGCGCCGAAGGCGACGTTGACGCAGGCCGTGTCGCGGGTCGAGACCGCGCGCGGACTGACGCCCTACACCTCCACGCAGGAGAATGCGTGGCTGGTGCTGGCGGCGCGGGCGCTCGCCAAGGAGAACCTCTCCATGGAAGTGGACGGCCAGCCGATCAAGACCGCGCTCTATCGCAGCTACAAGGCTGCGGCGCTGGACGGCAAGCCGCTGAAGATCACGAACACCGGCGATGCGCCGGTACAGGCGGTGGTCTCGGTGTCGGGCTCGCCGGTGACGCCGGAGCCGGCGGCGTCCAACGGCTTCAAGATCGAGCGCGGTTACTACACGCTCGACGGCAAGCCCGCCGACATCAGCAAGATCAAGCAAAACCAGCGCTTTGCGGTGGTGCTGAAGATCACCGAGGCCAAGCCGGAGTACGCCCACATCATGGTGTCGGACTATCTGCCGGCCGGCCTCGAGATCGACAATCCGAAGCTGGTGTCCTCCGGAGACAGCGGCACGCTGGACTGGATCGAGGATGGCGAGGAGCCGGAGGATACCGAGTTCCGTGACGACCGGTTCACCGCGGCGGTCGACCGCGCTTCGGATTCCAAATCGGTCTTCACCGTCGCCTATGTCGTGCGCGCGGTCTCGCCCGGCAAATATGTGCTGCCGCAAGCCTATGTCGAGGATATGTATAATCCCTCGCGCTATGGGCGGACCGGCACGGGAAGCGTCGAGGTGCGGACGGCGAAGTGAGGTGGTGGGTTCGAACGTAAGCGGGATTGTATGAGCGACGTGGCGTCACATTCTCAGTCGTCAGGCCCGGGCTTGTCCCGGGCATCCATGGACTTGGGCGCCGCTGGCAAAAACGCGGTTGGCCGGGACAAGCCCGGCCATGACGGAGTGCGGGGCAGGGGCCTTCGTGCCCTCTCAGCCGTCGCACTCGCCTTCATCCTCGCCGTCATCGGTTTCGTCGGCTGGGTCTACTCGCTCGGTCCTCTCCCGCTCGACGAGGCTCGGCAAGTCTCCACGACCATCGTCGACCGCAATGGCAAGCTGCTGCGCGCCTATGCCATGGCGGACGGACGCTGGCGGCTGCCGATCGAGACAAAGGCAAATGTCGATCCGACCTATCTGAAACTGCTGTTCGCCTACGAGGACCAGCGCTTCTACGCCCACAATGGCCTCGACCCGCTGGCGCTGGGGCGCGCCGCGTTGCAGCTCGGAACGCGCGGCCACATCGTCTCGGGCGGCTCGACCATCACCATGCAGCTCGCGCGCCTGATGGAGCCGCGGCGGCAGCGCTCGCTTCATGCGAAGCTGCGGCAGATCGTGCGCGCGATCGAGCTGGAGCGGACGCTGAGCAAGGAGGAGATCCTCGATCTCTATCTCTCGCTCGCCCCTTACGGCGGCAATCTCGAAGGCATCCGTGCGGCCTCCATCGCCTATCTCGGCAAGGAGCCGAAGCGGCTGTCGCTGGCGGAGGCCGCGCTGCTGGTCGCGTTGCCGCAATCGCCCGAAACCCGCCGGCTCGACCGCTATCCGGACGCGGCGCGCAAGGCGCGCGACCGCGTGCTCGACCGCATGGTCGAGGAGCACGTGGTCAGCGCTGAGGACGCAACCCAGGCCAAGGCCGTGCCGGTACCGAAGCTGCGCAAGCCGATGCCGATCCTGGCCCCGCATGCCTCCGATACCGCGCTTTCGACGGTCAAGAACACGCCGGTCATCAAGCTGACGCTCGATGCGAGCTTGCAGAAGGTGCTGGAGCCGCTGGCGCGCGACCGCGCCATCGCGCTCGGGCCGAACATCTCGGTCGGGATTATCGTCGTCGACAACGAAAGCGGCGACGTGCTCGCGCGCGTCGGCTCGGCGGATTATTTCGACGAGAGCCGGGCAGGGCAGGTCGATATGACCCACGCGATCCGGTCGCCGGGCTCGACACTCAAGCCGTTCATCTACGGGCTCGCCTTCGAGGACGGCTTTGTCCATCCCGACAGCCTGATCGACGACCGGCCGGTCCGCTTCGGCTCCTATGCGCCGGAGAATTTCGACATGACCTTCCAGGGCACGGTACCGGTGAGGAAGGCGCTGCAATTGTCGCTGAACGTGCCGGCCATCGCGCTGCTCGACCGCGTCGGCTCCAGCCGGTTGGCGTCGCGGCTGCGTCAGGCAGGCGGCAACCTGGTTCTGCCCAGGGGCGAGGCGCCAGGGCTCGCCATGGGGCTCGGCGGGGTCGGCGTGACACTCCAGGATCTCGCCCAGCTCTATGCGGGCTTCGCCCGCCTCGGCACCACCAAGCCACTGCGCGAGGTCGTGACTGATCGGGACGATCGCGAGCCGCTTCGGCTGCTCGATCAGGTCGCGGCCTGGCAGGTCGGCAACGTGCTGCTGGGAACGCCGCCGCCGGAAAACGCTGCCCACAACCGGATCGCGTTCAAGACCGGGACGTCCTACGGCTATCGCGACGCTTGGTCGGTCGGCTTCGATGGCCGCATGACCATCGGCGTCTGGGTCGGCCGGCCCGACGGCGCCCCGGTTCCCGGGCTGATCGGGCGCGTCGCTGCCGCGCCGATATTGTTCGACGCCTTTGCCAGGACCGGCAAGACGCTCGCCCCGTTGCCGAAGGCGCCCAGGGGAACCCTGGTGGCAGGCAACACCAAGCTGCCGGTGCCCCTGAAGCGGTTCCGCCCGGTCGGGGAACTGGTGCGGACCGGCAGCGATCAGGCGCTGCACATTCAGTTTCCGCTGAACGGCTCGCGGATCGATGTCGATCGATCAGGCAGCCGGGAGAACGCAGCCGTGCCGGTCAAGGTCGCCGGCGGCGTACTGCCCATGACCGTCATGGTTAACGGCACCGCGCTAGGCGAGATCGACGGCCGCCGTCAGCGGCTGATCGATCCGCCCGGACCGGGCTTCGCCCGGGTCACCGTGATCGACGCCACTGGCGCGGCGGACACAGTCGTCATTCGAATTCAATGACCCTGCCTCAAGCGGTTGTGGCGATGGCGGTTTCAGCGTAAGCGGAACCAATGGCCGAGACCTACCCAAGCCCCCGTTTTGGAGCACCCCGCGAGTCGAAATCACCCGCAAATCCGGGCAGTGGACTCGTGCGCATGCTCGACATCGTCACGGCCAGCCATGCGCGCGCGGTCGGCTTCCTGGTGCTGTGCGCGCTGCTGCTGTTTCTGCCGGGATTCTTCACCATCCCGCCGATCGATCGCGACGAAGCGCGGTTCGCCCAGGCCACCAAGCAGATGGTCGAGAGCGGCGACTACGTCGATATCCGCTTCCAGGAGGACGTCCGCTACAAGAAGCCGGTCGGCATCTACTGGTTGCAATCGGCGACCGTCGAAGCCGCGTCGATGCTCAAGCTGCCGAAGGCCGAATTGCGCATCTGGGTCTACCGGCTGCCGTCGCTGATGGGCGCGATCGGGGCCGTCCTCATGACCTATTGGGCCGCGCTCGGCTTCGTCACGCGGCGCGCCGCGGTGCTGGCGGCGCTGATGATGTGCGCCTCCGTGCTGCTCGGCGTCGAGGCGCGGCTGGCAAAGACCGATGCCATGCTGCTGTTCTGCGTCGTCGCCGCGATGGGCGCGATGGCGCGGGCCTATCTGTCCTGGCAGCGCGCCGAGGACGAGACGCGTCCGCCCTGGAGCTGGCCCGCGATCTTCTGGACCGCGCTCGCTGTCGGCATCCTGATCAAGGGCCCGCTGATCCTGATGTTCGCAGGCCTCACCATCGTCGTGCTTGCGATCCAGGATCGCGATGCCTCCTGGCTGTGGAAGCTGCGGCCGCTCTGGGGGCTGATGTGGATGCTGGTGTTGGTGCTGCCCTGGTTCGTCGCGATCTTCTGGCGAGCGGGCGATACCTTCTTCGCCGATTCCGTCGGCGGCGACATGCTGAGCAAGTTGGGGGCCCAGGAATCCCATGGCGCGCCGCCCGGACTGTATCTCGCGTTGTTCTGGATCACGTTCTGGCCCGGCGCGCCGCTTGCGGCGATGGCGGCGCCCGCGGTGTGGCGGGCGCGGCGTGAGCCCGGCGCGCAGTTCCTGCTCGCCTGGCTGATTCCGTCCTGGATCGTGTTCGAGGCGGTGCTGACCAAGCTGCCGCATTACGTGCTGCCGCTCTATCCGGCGATCGCGATCCTCACCGCAGGCGCGGTGGAGCGGCGTGTGCTGTCGCGTTCCTGGTTGATGCGCGGTTCGGCCTGGTGGTTCGCGATCCCCGCAGCCGCCTCGATCACCGCAGTCGTCGGCGCGGTGATGCTGACGCGGCAGCCGGCCTTCGTGGCCTGGCCGTTCATCGCGGCCTCGCTGATCTTCGGCCTGTTCGCCTGGTGGCTCTACGACAACAATCGCGCCGAGCGCTCGCTGCTCAACGCGCTGGTCGCAGCCCTGATGCTGGCGGTGACGATCTACGGCATCGTGCTGCCGTCGCTGATGCCGCTGTTTCCGAGCATCGAGATCGCGCGCGCCCTTCGCAACGTTACCTGCGTCGGACCGAAGGCGGCTGCGGCCGGCTATCACGAGCCGAGCCTCGTCTTCCTGGTCGGCACCAAGACCTTGCTCACCGACGGCTCCGGTGCTGCGGATTTCCTGCGGCAGGGGAGCTGCCGCTTCGCGCTGATCGAGCAGCGCTCGGAGCGCAGCTTCGTGCAGCGCGCCGAGGCGATCGGGCTGCGCTACAAGGTGGGTACGCGCATCGACGGCTACAACTTCTCGCAAGGGCGCGCGATCTCGATCTCGATCTTCCGCTCGGAAGGCACCGAATAGGATGCGGGCGCCGACCGACATTGCGCCGCGTGCCGGCTATCCCGCGCAATTGCTCGCCGTGTCCCGGGGCGCGCTGGCGCAACTCGTGCGGTCGCCCTCGCATTCGCGCCGGGCCGAGGCGGCCCGAAAGCTGGCGCGGCACTCGCTCTGGCTCAGCATAGCGGGCGCAGCGCTGGTCATCGTGCTGATGGTCGGGTTCGATCAGGCCGAGATCGAGTTGATGCCGCCGCGCGGCACACCAAGCCTGTGGCCGATCCGCATCCTCACCGACTTCGGCAAGGACGAGTATCTGCTGATCGTGCTAGGGGCTGCGCTGGTGGCCGTGGCGTTCGTTGCGGCAGGGTTGCACGGGACTCGCCGCGCACTGCTGCTCGGCTTCGGCACGCGGCTTCAATACATATTTCTGTCCGTTGCCGTGTCGGCGTTCGTTGCCGAGATCCTGAAATATCTCATCGGCCGCGGACGTCCGTTCGTCGGCGGCAAGGCCAATCCGTTCAACTTCATACCGTTCGAGGGGACCGGGGCCCATGCCAGCCTGCCGTCGGGACATGCAGTGGCAGCGTTCGCCCTGGCGTTTGCCGTGTCGGCATTGTGGCCGCGCCTGCACGTGTTTATGTTCACTTACGCAATCGTGATCCTGCTGACACGCCTGGTGCTGCTCGCGCATCACCCGAGCGACGTGGTGGCCGGCGCCCTGGTCGGAATGGTCGGCGCCATGGCGGTCCGCTACTGGTTCGCGGCCCGTCGGCTCGGCTTTGCGGTCCGCGCCGACGGCACCATCGTGCCTCTTCCGGGAGCGGCCTGGGGCCGCCTCAAAAGGGTTGCCCACGGGGCATCCGCCCCATAAAAGCGGCTGCCTGCCGGGGCCGCCGGTTCCCAAGGCGCAGGCCAAATCCAACCACGAGCCTCCTTTGTCGACGTCCCAACCTTCGGTTTCCATCGTCGTTCCCGTGCGCAACGAAGTCGATAATATTGCGCCGCTGATCGCGGAGATTGGTGCAGCACTCGATGGACGCTGGGCCTATGAGATCATCTACGTCAATGACGGCTCCACCGATGCGACCGGCGAGCGGCTTGCCGCCATCATGAAGCAGCGGAGCAATCTGCGTCAGCTCAGCCATGCGCGGTCGGGCGGCCAATCGGCGGCCGTGCGCAGTGGTGTGCGTGCGGCGCGCGCGGACATCGTGGCGACGCTCGACGGCGACGGCCAGAACAATCCCGCCTTCCTGCCGGACCTGATCGCGGCGGTCGAGAAAAGCCCGCGCGTCGGGCTCGCCGCCGGCCAGCGGGTCGGACGCAAGGACACCGGCTTCAAGAAGTTCCAGTCGCGCGTGGCAAACGGCGTTCGCAACGCCATCCTGAAGGACGGCACGCGCGACACCGGCTGTGGACTGAAGGCGTTTCGGCGTGACGTCTTCCTGATGCTGCCTTATTTCGACGGGCTGCATCGCTTCCTGCCGGCGCTGGTGCGCCGAGAGGGCTACGAGATCGCCTATGTCGACGTGATCGACCGACCGCGCCACTCCGGAGTTTCGAATTACGGCTTCTTCGACCGGCTATGGATCGGGATCATGGATCTCGCCGGCGTGTGGTGGCTGATCCGCCGCAAGAAACCGACACCAGACGTGACTGAGGTGAAGGCATGATCATTCAATACGGCCAGGCGGTCAGCAACTATTTCTACGACGTCTTCGTCGCCAAGTTCGACTTCTGGCTCGCATTCGGCCTGGTCGCGCAACTCTTCTTCACGGCCCGATTCCTGGTGCAGTGGATCGCGAGCGAGCGGGCCGGCAATAGCGTGGTGCCGATGGCATTCTGGTTCTGCTCGATGGGTGGCGGCGTGATGACCCTGATCTACGGCATCGTGAAGCGGGAGCCCATCATCATCCTGGGCCAGATGTTCGCGACCATCATCTATCTTCGCAACATCATGCTGATCTGGAAGAATCACGGCACCGCGTCGAAGACGCTGGATCGCTGATCCCAAACCGGACTCCGAATTCCCCCTGAAAATCGCGTGAATGTGACCCAATCGACTCTTGCTATTTCAAGATCGATCGGTCCATATATTTCCATGCGTCGCCCCGCCCCAGTACAGCTGCCCCGTGGCCGCCCCCGGAGTTTCGACACGGAAGCCGCCGTCGAACGCGCGATGAACGTATTCTGGTCGCGCGGCTATCACGCCACGGCGCTGCCGGACCTGCTTCGTGCGACGAAGCTCTCGCGTGGCAGCCTTTACGCTGCTTTTGGTGACAAGCACTCGCTGTTCTTGCGCGCGCTCGATCGCTACATTGCTATTGCCTTGACGCGGATGGATACCGAACTCGACCACCGCAGCGAGCCGGTCGACGGCCTGAGGGCCTATCTTGCCGGCTACGTTGAGCGCAACAGCGGTGCCAATGGTCGGCGTGGATGCCTGCTGGTCGCCACAGCCATGGAACTGGCCGGACGTGACGTCGAGGTCGATCGTCGCATCGGGAACTTCTTCAAAGCCATGGAGGCTCGGGTGGCTGAAGCATTTTCCCGTGCGAAGGCAGCGGGCCAACTCGCCGATGGCGTCGAGCCTTCGAGCGCCGCCCGAATTCTCGTCTGTTTTGTCGAAGGCCTGCGGGTGGTCGGTAAGACGGCGCCGACCCGGATCATTTCGCAAGCCACCGTCGACGCTCTTCTCGACCGCTTCATCAGGTAGACAAACCATGGACCCTTCCGCCGTTCGCAGGCCCATATCTGGACCGAATGGTCTTGAAAAGAGCGATGCCATGTCCGCCATCCAGGTTGTCTGCGCGGTGGTCGTTCCCTTGCTCTGGGGTTATCAATTCGTGGTCATCAAAGTGGGCGTGGGGGAGTTTCCGCCTCTCTTCTTCCTCGCACTTCGCTTCCTGGCCATCGCGCTGCTGCTCGTTCCGTTCGTCGAAAGGCCGAAGCGTCGGCAACTCGGGCCTGTCGCAGCCATTTCGCTTTTCCTTGGTGGATTGAACTTCGGCCTGTTCTACGTTGGTCTCGGCCTCGGCTCGGGAAGCATGTCTGCCGTCGCCTATCAACTTGCCCCGCCCTTCACCGTTCTGTTGGCATGGCCGCTGCTCGCGGAGAGGCCGTCTCTAACCACGTCCGCCGGCGTGGGACTAGCGTTCGTCGGCGTGGTCGTGCTGGCGGCGGGGCCTGGCCTGTCGGCAAACGCGTTTCCGCTGCTGCTTGTGGTCGGGGCAGCTTTCGCATTTGCTGTGTCCAACGTCTTGACGAAACGCTACGGCCCTTTTGATGCCCTGATGTTGATGGGCTGGTCGTCGCTGTTCACGGTGCCGCAGGTCATGCTGATGTCGTTGCTGCTCGAATCCGGACAAATGGCGAGCCTTGTCACGGCGGACGAGCGTGGCTGGCTGGCGCTCGCCTATACGATCTTCATCGGCGGAATTGTCGGGTTTGGCCTTTGGTTCTGGCTGATCGCCCGTTGCTCGATGGTGCGCGTCGCGCCTTTCGGCCTGCTGCTTCCGGTGTTCGCATTGACTTGCAGCGTTGTCTTCCTCGGCGAACGCATAAGCCCAAAGTTGATCCTCGGCGGGCTGCTCGCGATCTCAGGCGTCGCCATAACGCAGATGCGCCCACGCGTCCAACCAGCCTGATCGTTGAGCCTCGAGTCGTGCAGACGTCAGTCGGCGCAGGGCCGCCTATCGCGGCAGCGCCGACGCCGCGCCTGACGCGGGCAGGGCGGCCGTATCCGCCTCGGTTCTACGGTAGGGCTCGCCGGCTGCGTCGAGCACGGGATAGGCGACCGAGCAGATATGCGAGTGGATGCGGCGCAGGTCGCGCAGCACGTCCAGATGCAGCGACGTCGTTTCGATGGTTTCGGGGCGGCCCTCGCGGAGGCGGTCGAGATGCCGCTCGACCGCGGCAAGCTCGGTGTTGCGCAGCGCAGTTTTCTCCACCAGCAGCTTGCGCGCCTCGTTGGCGTCCCCCGACATGAAGACGCCGAACGCGATACGCAGCGAGTCCATCGTGCGCTTGTGGAAGGCCGCGAGCTCGTCGGCCCCTTCCGCCGAGAACTGAAAACGCCGCTTGATCTTCTTGGTGGCGAGCTCGCTCAGACTCTTGTCGATGATGTCGCCGATATGTTCGAGGTTGATGGCGAAGGAGATGATCTCCATCGCGCGGCGTCCTTCGCTCTCGTCGAGGCTCCCCCGCATGAGCTTGGTCACGTAGAGCTTGATGGCCTCGTCGAGACCGTCGACGAGATTGTCCATCTTGGAGACCTGGTCGACCAGCGCCCGGTCGCCGGTCATCATGGCGGCCATCACCTTGCGCAGCATCACCTCGACGAGATCGCCCATGCGCAGCGTCTCGCGGGCGGCGTCGGCGAGCGCGAGGGACGGTGTCTCCAGCGCGGTCTCGTCGAGATAGCGCGGCCGGGCCGGGTCGGCCTCCTGCACGCGATCCGGCAGAAGGCGGGTGAGCAGGCGCGACATGGTGTCGAGCAGGCCGATGAAGACGATGGCCGTGCCGACGTTGAAGGCGATGTGGAAAGCCGCCGTCATCTTGGCGAGGTCGGGCTGCCAGGCGTGCATGTGCTCGGCGATCACGCTCAAGAAGGGCAGGACGAGGGCGATCCCGACCACGCGGTTGACGAGATTGCCGACCGGCAGGCGATAGCTCGCGGGATCGTCACGCCTGGCACCCTCGAACACGGGATTGATGGCGCTGCCGAGATTGGCCCCCAGCACCAGCGCCAGCGCCGCATCGGGCGAGATGAACTGCGAATAGGCCAGCGACATGATCAACAGCACGCTGGCGACGCTCGAATGCACCGCCCAGGTGACGAGGGCGGCGACGACGATGCACAAAATGGGATCGCTCGTGATGGCCGACATCACGACGCGGACCCCGGGGGCGTTCTCCGCCGGCGCCAGCGTGTCGAGGAGGATGTGCAGCGAGAGCAGCATCAGGCCAAGGCCGATGCAGACGCGGCCGATGTCCTTGATCCGTGAGCGCGGGCCTGAGCGGAAGGCGACGAGCCCGAGCACGAACAGGACCGGCGCGACGGCTGCGATGTTGAACGACAGCACCTGCACGATCAGCGTCGTGCCGACATTGGCTCCCAACATGATGGCGAGCGCAGCGGCGAGGCTGACGAGGCCCTCGGCGGCGAACGAAGAGGTGATCAGCGCCGTCGCCGTGCTGCTCTGGAGCAGCGCGGTGAGTCCGAGACCGGCGGCGAAGGCGCTTGCGCGGTTGCTCAGCGCCTTGCCGAGCAGGCGCCGCAGGTCGGGACCGAAGGCACGTAAAATGCCGCTGTGGACCATGTGCAGGCCCCACAACAACAGTGCAACGCCGCCCATGAGATCGAGCAGAACCAACGTTCCCATGCTCCGTATCCGGATTGGAGTCGATTGGTGAGGCTAGCGCCAAACGGCAGCCGATCAAACCCTTTGTCGGCGCATCGGCGTTAACGTTTACGGCAGCGGCGCGTTCCAACGGCGCGCGATTGCGCGGCCGCCGGAGCGCGATTGCCGTGTCCCGAGGCACGCTGCCTTGCGAGCAGGCTCACATTGCCGCTTCCAGGGCAGCGAAGCCGCGATCGAGATCGGCCTTGAGGTCGTCGACGCTCTCCAGCCCGATGTGCAGACGCAGCGTCGGGCCGCCGGGCGCCCATTTGGTCGCGGTGCGATAGGCATCGCAATCGAAGGGGATCACGAGGCTCTCGAAGCCGCCCCAGGAGAAGCCCATGCCGAACAGCTTCAGCGTATCGAGCATGGTGTCGACCGCCTTCTGCGGTGCCGGCTTCAGCACGATGCTGAACAGGCCTGACGCACCGGTGAAGTCGCGCTTCCAGATCGCATGGCCGGGATCGGTTTCGAGCCCCGGATGCAGCACGCGCGCGACCTCGGGTCTGGCAGCGAGCCAGCGCGCCATGTCAAGCCCGGAGCGATGATGCTGCGCCAATCGCACCGACAGCGTACGCAGTCCGCGCAGCGCCAGGAAGACATCGTCGGGGCCGGCGCAGACGCCGAGCAGGCGGATGCCCTCGTTGATCTGTGGCCAAGCCTTGGCATTAGCAGAGATCGTGCCGAACATGATGTCGGAATGGCCGCCGATATATTTGGTGGCCGCCTGCATGCTGATGTCGACACCCTGCTCGAGTGAGCGGTGATAGAGCGGGGTCGCCCAGGTGTTGTCATCGATGACGAGCGCGCCGCGGGCATGGGCGACCTCGGCGATGGCGCGGATGTCTGGCATCTCGAACGACTGCGAGCCCGGCGCCTCGACCAGCACCGCACGCGTGTTGGGCCTGAACAGCTTGTCTATGCCCGCGCCGATCAGCGGATCGAAATAGGTGGTCTCGACGCCATAGCGGGCGAGCATGCCGTTGCAGAAATTGCGCGAAGGCCGGTAGACGTTGTCGACGACCAGAATATGGTCGCCGGTCTTCAGCACCGAGAGCAGGGCGGTGGAGATCGCCGAAAGTCCGGACGGCACGATGCCGACGCCGGCGCATTGCGGCCCCTCCAGCGCCATCAGCGTGTCCTGGAACGCTCTGGTCGTCGGGGTGCCGTGGCGGCCATAGGTGAACTCGCCGCGATGGGCGTGCAGGTCCTCGGCGGTCGGATAGAGCACGGTCGAGCCGTGGAACACCGGCGGATTGACGAACCCCTTCTGCGCCTTGGTGTCGCGGCCGGAGGTGACCAGCCGGGTCTCGGCGTGCTGCTCTTGGGGGGGCGAGGAATCCATGCGCCTGCTTTCAGAATCGCGTTTCCATCGGGCGCGCTGCGCCCGGGGGGTTAGCCGAAAGGCCGTCGTCGTTAATAACAGAACACAGAAGAGTCTCGTCAACCCCTTGACCCGGCAGGCCAGTCGTTCTGTGATGCGCAGGTGCTATTCAGTCGCCGCATGTTGAGGGGCCTGCCGCGACCTTCGATCCAATGTCCGACCGGACCTTGCGCCGCAGCTGCAATGGCGGGCGCCTGCGATGGGGATTAAGGTATGGCCTCCCGGGATCGGCGGGTGTTCGGCAGGGTTTTCCAGCATGACTCTTGCAGGGCTAGCCTTGCTACGATTAGCCCTGGCAGAGATGACCCCAAAGACAACATTCCTGACCTTGAGACGACCTTGAAAGGCCCAAAGCCCATGAAACGCGTAACCCTGGCTCTCACCCTTGCTCTCGCCGCCGGCCTCTCTGCCGAAGCCGCCGATGCGCAAACGCTCAAGACCGTCAAGGACCGGGGCATGCTGTCCTGCGGCGTCAGTCAGGGCTTGCCCGGCTTCTCCTCGCCCGATGACAAGGGCAACTGGACCGGCATCGACGTCGACGTCTGCCGCGCCATTGCCGGCGCGATCTTCAACGATCCGACCAAGGTCAAGTACGTGCCGCTGTCCGCCAAGGACCGCTTCACGGCGCTGCAATCCGGCGAGATCGACGTGCTCTCGCGCAACACCACCTGGACCATCTCGCGCGACACCTCGCTCGGCGCCAACTTCACCGGCGTGACCTATTATGACGGGCAGGGCTTCATGGTGAAGAAGTCGCTGAAGGTGAATTCGGCGCTCGAGCTCAATAGCGCGTCGGTCTGCGTGCAGACCGGCACCACCACCGAGCAGAATCTCGCCGACTACTTCAAGGCCAACAACATGAAGTACGAGGTGATCGCGTTCGCCACCAACGACGAAACCGTCAAGGCTTATGAAGCCGGCCGCTGCGACGTCTTCACCACCGACCAGTCGGGCCTGTACGCCAATCGTCTGAAGCTTGCCAAGCCCAACGACCACATGGTGCTGCCCGAGATCATCTCGAAGGAGCCGCTCGGTCCGATGGTGCGCCACGGCGACGACCAGTGGTTCGACATCGTCAAATGGACGCTGTTTGCGATGATCACCGCTGAAGAGCTCGGCGTGACCTCCAAGAACGTCGACGAGAAGGCGAAGCTGGAAAATCCCGAGCTGAAGCGCGTGCTCGGCAGCGACGGCAATTTCGGCGAACAGCTCGGCCTGACCAAGGATTGGGTGGTGCGGATCGTGAAGGCAGTCGGCAATTACGGCGAGGTGTTCGATCGCAACGTGGGCGCGGGCTCGCCGCTCGCCATCAATCGCGGTCTCAACAATCTCTGGAACAAGGGCGGTCTTCAGTACGCGCCGCCGATCCGCTGATCGCCCCGATCGGCCGGCAACGGCATGAGCACCGGGGCCCGAAAACCGCCGCCCCAGATCGCGCTGAAGATCCGGCGCATTCTGGGCGGCAAGGCAGGCTGGAACGGCGTTGCCGTCCAGTTTGCCTTCGCGGCCGTCCTGGGCTGGATCGGCTATGAGATCGTCTCCAATGCTCGCGCCAACCTCGAGAACCAGCACATCGCCGCCGGCTTCGGCTTCCTCAGGAACAATGCCGGTTTCGACGTCAACCAGACCCTGATCCCCTATACCGGCTCGGACACGTTCCTGCGCGTGTTCGTGGTCGGCTTGCTGAACACGCTCGTGGTCTCCGTGGTGGGCATCGTCTTCGCCACGGTGATCGGCTTCATCGTCGCGCTGTGCCGGCTGTCGCCCAATTGGCTGTTGTCGCGCGTCGGCGAGATCTATGTCGAGGTCATCCGCAACCTTCCGCTCCTGTTCCAGATCCTGTTCTGGTACCTTGCGGTGCTCGCGGCCCTGCCCAATCCGCGGCAGAGCATTTCGCTGCTCGGCATCACCTTCATCAGCAATCGCGGTCTGGTGATTCCGCGGCCGGTCGGCGAGAGCGGCCTCGAGCCTTTCCTGGCGATGCTGGCGCTCGGCATCGTGGGGTCACTGGCTCTGCGCTTCTATGCGCGGCGCGCGCTGTTTCGGCAGGGGCGGATGGTCCGGATCTGGCCTTATGTCCTGGGCCTGCTGTTCGGACTGCCGCTCGTCACCATGCTGGTATCGGGTCTGCCGCTGAGCTTCGAGATGCCACAGCTCAAGGGATTCAACTTTGCCGGTGGCTCGCGCATCATCCCGGAGTTCGTGGCGCTGACGGTCGCGCTGTCGACCTACACCGCCGCCTTCATCGCCGAGATCGTGCGCGCCGGCATCCTGTCCGTTCACAAGGGGCAGATGGAGGCGGGATCCTCGCTCGGTCTCAGCCGCGGCGCCACCCTCCGCCTGATCGTCGTGCCGCAGGCCATGCGCGTCATCGTGCCGCCGCTGACCAACCAGTACCTCAATCTCACCAAGAACTCGTCGCTGGCGGTCGCGATCGGCTATCCTGACCTGGTGTCCGTGTTCGCCGGCACGTCGCTGAGCCAGACCGGGCAGGCGATCGAGATCATCGCGATGACGATGGGCATCTATCTCCTGATCTCGCTCCTCACCAGCGCCGTCATGAGCGTCTACGGTTGGCGCGTCAGCCGGAGTCTCGGCGCATGACCGACATCACCTCAAGCAGCTTCGTCCGCCAGGACCTGCTCGCCGAGCGTCCCGCGCCGGTCAAGACCACGGGCTTCATCGGCCTGATGCGCACGCGCCTGTTCAACTCGCCGACCAATATCCTGCTCACGATCCTGGGCGCCCTGCTGCTCTGGTTCACCATCGTTCCTTCCGTCAAGTTCCTGATGGTCGATGCGGTCTGGAGCGGCCAGGACCGCACCGCCTGCCTGACCGAAAACGCCGGCTTTGCGGTCGGCGCCTGCTGGCCCTACATCCAGGCGAAACTCCCGCAACTGATCTACGGCTTCTACCCCGAGGCCGAGCGCTGGCGCGTGAATCTGACATTTTTGCTCGCGGTCGTCCTGCTGTTGCCGCTGCTCACGCCGCGGCTGCCGGCGAAGGGCCTGAACGCCAGCCTGTTCTTCGTCGCCTTTCCGGTGGTCGCATTCTTCCTGCTGCACGGCGGCGGCATCAAGGGCTTCGGCCTGAGCTGGATTGCCGGCCTGCTGCAATTGTTCGACGAGAGCATCATCGGTGCCGGGCAGGCGCTGCTCAATCTCAGCAAGACGTCCGCCGTCGCACCGTTGCTGTGGGTTGTCGGCAGCCTCATCGTGCTGGTCGGCACGGCGATCTCCTGGCTGATCTTTCCGCTCACCTGGCTGCGCGATTACGTCCAGACGATGGGCCAGCCGGTCTGGGCTGATTTCGCCATCACCGCCGCGATTGTCTGCCTGATCGCCTTTGTGCTTGGCGGCGGCGCTCGTACCGGCGGGCGGGCTCTGGCAGCCAGCATCGCCACATTCATTGCCGTCGCGATCGTCATCGAGCTGATGGGGCTCGACCGTGGGGGATTGCCGGTCGTAACGACGAATCTGTGGGGCGGCCTTTTGGTGACGCTGGTAGTCTCCGTCACCGGCATCGTCACCTCGCTGCCGATCGGGATCGCGCTGGCGCTGGGCCGCCGCTCCACCATTCCCTTGATCCGGATCTTCTCGATCGCCTTCATCGAGTTCTGGCGCGGCGTGCCGCTGATCACCGTGCTGTTCTTCGCCACCTACATGCTGCCCCTGTTCCTGCCCGGCAATTTCACCGTCGACGGCCTGGTCCGGGCGCTGATTGGCATCGCGCTGTTCACCGGCGCCTATCAGGCCGAGAACGTCCGCGGCGGGCTCGCCGCGATCCCGCGCGGGCAGGGCGAGGCCGCCGCGGCTCTCGGCCTGTCCTGGTGGAAAACGACCTCGCTAATCGTGCTGCCGCAGGCGCTCCGTCACGTCATTCCGAACCTCGTCAACAGCTTCATCTCGCTGTTCAAGGATACCTCGCTGGTCTCGATCGTGGCACTGTTCGACCTCCTGGGCTCGCTTCGCGCCTCGTTCTCGGATCCGAAATGGTCGACGCCGTCGACCGCGTTCACCGGCTTCGCCTTCGCCGGGATCATCTACTTCATCTTCTGCTTTGGCATGTCGCGCTACTCGCTGTTCGTCGAGCACCGCCTCAACGCCCACCGGCGCAACTGATCGAGGTCACCATGTCCGGCCCTATCGTCAAGATCTCCGGCCTGAACAAATGGTACGGCGAATTCCACGTGCTGCGTGACATCGATCTGGCGGTCAATAAGGGTGAGCGCATCGTGATCTGCGGGCCCTCGGGCTCGGGCAAGTCGACCTTGATCCGCTGCATCAATGCGCTGGAGGAGTTCCAGGAGGGCGAGATCGTCGTCGACGGCATCGAGCTCGGTCCCAACCTCAAGCACGTGGACGCCGTGCGCCGCGAAGTCGGCATGGTGTTCCAGAGCTTCAATCTGTTTCCGCATCTGACCGTGCTCGACAATTGCACGCTGGCGCCGATCTGGGTCCGCAACATCCCAAAGAAGGATGCCGAGGCGGCCGCGATGAAATTCCTCGAGCGGGTCAAGATCCCGCACCAAGCCAACAAGTTTCCGGGGCAGATGTCCGGCGGCCAGCAGCAGCGCGTCGCGATCGCCCGTGCGCTGACCATGAACCCGAAGGTGATGCTGTTCGACGAGCCGACCTCGGCGCTCGACCCCGAGATGGTCAAGGAGGTCCTCGACACCATGGTCGACCTCGCCGAGGAGGGCATGACCATGCTGGTCGTCACTCACGAGATGGGATTTGCCCGCGAGGTCGCCAACCGCGTGGTGTTCATGGACGCCGGCCAGATCATCGAGGCGAACACGCCGAGGGAGTTCTTCGCCGCCCCGCAGCATGCCCGCACGAAACTGTTCCTCAGCCAGATCCTGCGGTGAGCACACGCAATCCGGTGGCCTCGCCGGTCTGACTGCCCGCGCAAGCTTGGCACCATGCGAATCAGCTCGTCTCTTTCCGAACCATCCTCCGGAGAGAAACTTTGCAGAGCAGTCTCGGCGCGCGCGCATACCAGAACGCGCGATTGCAGAAGAAGTTGAGGAAGCAGGCGGACGCCGTCATGTCCTTCGCGATCGAGGCACTCGGGCAGGGCCGACTTGCCGAGGCCGAGGAACTCTGCCGCGAGATTTTGAAGGAGGTTCCGGATCATTTCCACGCCACGCACCTGCTCGGCTTGCGCGCGTTCGACGGCGGCCGGCTCGATGAGGCGGAATTCCTGCTCGAACGTGCGGTTGCGCTAGAGCCGCGTTCGCCCGATGCCCATGGCAATCTCGGGGCCGTGTATTTCGCGGTCGAGAAATTTCAGGACGCCCGCGCATGTCAGGAGAAAGCCATTGCGCTGAAGCCGAATTGTCCCATCACCCTGACCAATCTCGGCAATACGCTGCTGCACATCGGTCTTGGCGAAGACGCGATCGGGCTGCACGAACGCGCACTCAGGCTGAAGCCGGACTATGCCGACGCATTTTGCAACCGCGGCATGGCGGAGCTGATGACCGGCAAGTTCGAACGCGCCAAAGAGAGCTTCGATCGCGCCCTGTCGTTGCAGCCGCGTCATGCCGAGGCAATCGCCGGCAAGGGCATGGTGAGCCTCGAACTCAGGCACTTCGAGGAGGCGGCCGCCGCCTTCGACGCAGCGCTAGCGATCAAGCCGGGGTCATCGAGGATTCTGCTGCAGCGCGGACGGCTCAATTTAAGCCGGTCTCGGCTGGAGCAGGCGGCCGCGGACCTCGATGCCGCGCTGGCACAATCGCCACGTCTCGAGCTCGCGCTGTGCTGGAGGGCGCAAATCGACATCCTGGTGGGGAACACGGCGCGGGCGATGGTGGGCGTCAAGACGCTGCTGGAGGTCAATCCGCGATCCGAGATGGGATTGGCGCTCCTTGCGGCTTGCCATGTGAACCAGGGAGACATCGCGACTGCGCTCGAGCATCTCGATGCGGCGCTGGAGATCGCGCCGGACTTTCCGGAGGCGATCGGATACAAGATCTTCGTGCTGGATTATCTGCCGCAGGCCGACTTCGTAGCCCAGCAGGCGGCGCGACGATACTGGTGGGATGCGATCGGCGCCAAGCTTCCGCGAAGGACGCCGGCGCTGCGCAATCTCGATCCGGACCGGCGGATCGTGATCGGCTATGTCGCGTCCGAATTCAGGCGCCACTCTGCAGCGTACTCCCTGTTGCCGGTGCTGCGCCATCACGATCACGCCAGGTTCAAGATCGTCTGCTATTCCTGCTGGCCGTCGCAGGACGAGATGACCGAACGGTTCAAGCCTTTGGCGGACGTCTGGGTCGATGCCGCGCAGCTTTCGGACGACGAACTGGCCGATCGCATCCAGGCCGATGGCATCGATATTCTGATCGACGTGTCGGGGCATACGACCGGCAGCAGGCTCCACGTCTTTGCCCGCAAGCCTGCGCCCATCCAGGTCACGGGTTTCGGGCATGCCACCGGGACCGGGCTTCAGACCATGGACTACGTGCTCGCGGATCCGGTCTTCATCCCGCCATCCGCGCGCCATCTGCTGGCTGAGAAGGTTCACGATCTGCCGTGCCTGATCACGATCGATCCCATCCTGGATGCGCAGCCTTCGGAGCTCCCCATGCTCCGCAACGGCCACGTGACCTTCGGCGTATTCAACCGCATCTTCAAGATCTCGGACGAGGCCATCGGTGTGTGGTCGAAGGTGATGCGCACGGTGACCGGATCGAAGATCATCATCAAGAACGGACTGCTGGACGATCCCATGCTGCGCGACCGCCTGATTGCGCGGTTCGTCGAACAGGGTATCGCCGAAGACAACGTCGTCTGCATGGGCTCGACCCCGCGCGAGGAGCATCTGCGGGCTTTTGCTGATGTCGACATTTCGCTGGATACCTTCCCGCAAAACGGCGGCATCAGCACCTGGGAATCGCTCTATGCCGGCGTTCCCGTCGTCGCCAAGCTCGGGAGCGGCGCCTCGTCGCGCGCCGGCGGGTCGATCCTTTCTGCCGTGGGTCTTGGCGACTGGGTCGCCGAGGATGACGACGGCTATGCCGCACTCGCCTGCAAATATGCGGCGCAGCCCGCCCATCTGGCGAAGCTGCGCGCAGAATTGCCGGCCCGGATCGCAGCCTCGCCTGCCGGCAATGTCGAGACCTACACGCGCAAGGTCGAGGCGGGGTATCGCCAGTTCTGGCGGGACTATTGCGTCGCGGCCCCGGAAGGCGGGGACGTAGCGTAGGCCGGGGCGAGTCTTGCCCCGAGCACCGGGAAACCCCGGGGCTTCGCTGCTCCAGCCGACCGGGCGGCCTTCGCGGCGAATCAGCTAGACTCTCCATGCGGCCATCCTTCGGAGAGCAACCTTGCAGAGCAGCGGCGCCGGCGCCCGCGCATTCCAGAACGCGCGATTGCAGAAGAAACTGGTTAAGCAGGCGGATGCCGTCATCTCCGCCGCGGCGAGCGCCTATGGCCAGGGCCGATATGCGGAGACCGAGGCGCTTTGCCGCGGGATCCTGAAGGCGCTTCCGGATCATTTCGATGCCACGCATTTGCTCGGCCTGTGCGCCCATGACGGCCGTCGCCTGGCCGAGGCGCAGCAGCTGCTCGAGCGTGCGATTGCGCTCGATCCGCGTTCGCACGAAGCCCACAGCAACCTCGCGACCGTGTACTTCGACCTGAAGAGATTCGAGGATGCGCGCAGGTGCCAGGAGAGGGCGATCGCGCTGAAGCCGAACTTTCCGCTCGCGCTGACCAATCTCGGCAATACCCTGCTGCACATGAAGCTCGCCGAGCAGGCCATCGAACTGCACGATCGCGCCATCAAGCTGAAGCCGGACTATGCCGATGCGTTCTGCAATCGGGGCATGGCCGAACTGATGATGGGCCAGTTCGACCGCGCCAGGGAGAGTTTCGACCGCGCCCTGTTGTTTCAGCCGCGTCATGCCGAAGCGATCGCCGGCAAGGGGATGCTGAGCGTCGAGCTCCGGCACTTCGACGAGGCCGAAGCCGCGCTCGCGGCGGGACTGGCGATCAAGCCCAATTCGGCGAGGATGCTGGCCCAGCGCGGACGGCTCAACTTCGATCTGTCGCGGCTGCCGCAGGCCGCCGCGGACTTCGATGCCGCGCTGGCGCAATCGCCCACGCTCGAGCTGGCGCTGCGCGGGAAGGCGCAAGTCAACATTCTCCTGGGGAATACGGCGAAGGCGATTTCGGCCGTGAAGACCTTGCTCGAGGAAAATCCGCGCTCCGAGATCGGCATGGCACTGCTGGCGTCGTGTCATGCGAGCCAGGGAGACATCGCGACGGCGCTCGAGCATCTCGACAAGGCGCTGGAGCTCAGGCCGGACTATGCGGACGCCATCGAGCGCAAGATTTTCCTGCTGGACTACCTTTCGGAGGCCGGTTTCGCGGTCCAGCAGGCGGCGCGAAAATCCTGGTGGGATGCGGTCGGCGCCAATTTGCCGCGAAGGACGCTCGCGCCGCGGGAGCTCGATCCGGACAAGCGGATCGTGGTCGGATATGTCGCGTCTGAATTCAGGAACCACTCGGCCGCGCTCACCTTGTTGCCGGTGCTGCGCCATCATGATCACGCCAGATTCGAGATCATCTGCTATTCCTGCTTTCCGTTGCCGGATGAGATGACCGAACGCTTCAAGCCTTTGGCGGACGTCTGGGTCGACGCCGGACAGCTCTCGGACGACGAGCTGGCCGATCGTATTCAGGCCGACAAGGTCGATGTGCTGATCGACGTATCAGGCCACACGACCGGCAACAGGCTCCATGTGTTTGCCCGGAAGCCCGCGCCCATCCAGGTCACGGGTTTCGGACATGCGACGGGAACCGGCCTTCAGACCATGGACTACGTGCTCGCCGATCCGGTCTTCATTCCGCATTCGGCGCGCTATCTGCTGGCCGAGAAGGTTCACGATCTGCCATGCCTGATCACGATCGAGCCGGTGCTGGACGTGCCGCCGTCCGAGCTGCCCGTGCTCCGCAACGGCCATGTGACCTTCGGCGTGTTCAACCGCATCTACAAGATCTCGGACGAGGCCATCCTTGTGTGGTCGAAGGTGATGCGCGAGGTGTCCGGATCGAAGATCATCATCAAGCACGGACTGCTTGACGATCCCTTGCTGCGTGACAGCCTGATCGCGCGGTTCGTGGCGCATGGAATCGCCGCAGAGAATATCACCTGCATGGGCTCGACCTCGCGCCACGAGCATCTGCTGGCCTTCGCGCAGGTCGACATCTCGCTCGATACCTTCCCGCAAAACGGCGGCATCAGCACGTGGGAATCGCTCTATGCGGGCGTTCCGGTCGTCGCCAAGCTCGGCAACGGCGCCTCGTCGCGCGCCGGCGGCTCCATCGTGGCGGCCGTGGGTCTCGAGGACTGGGTCGCCGAGGACGACGAGGGTTACGCCGCGATCGCGTGCAGATATGCGGCGCAGCCCGCCCATCTGGCGAAGCTGCGGGCGGAACTGCCGGCTAGAATCGCGGCCTCGGCCGCCGGCAATGTCGAGATCTACACGCGCAAGGTCGAGGCTGGCTATCGGCAGTTCTGGCGCGACTATTGTGCCGCGGCCTCGGAACGCGGCGAAGTCGCATAAGCGTACCGAGCTGGGGATGCCTTGCGGCGCGCCTCGCCGACGTAGGATTGCTGCGATGGTTAGACGAAGGGCGGCTTGATGTTGCTGCGCTTCTCCAGCCACTCAGGCACCGGCAGGTTCTTGGCCCGCATGAAGTCCGCATTGAACAGCTTCGACAGGTAGCGGCTGCCGGAATCGCACAGCACGGTGACGATCGTCTTTCCAGGCCCGAGCTGCTTGGCAAGGCGCATCGCGCCGACGACGTTGATGCCGGTCGAGCCGCCGAGGCACAAGCCTTCATGCTGCAGCAGCTCGTAGATCGCGCTGACGGCTTCGGCATCGGGAATGAGATGGGTATCGTCGACCTTGGCTGTCTCGACGATCGCCGTGGCGCGGTTGAGGCCGATGCCCTCGGTGATCGAGCCGCCGGGCGTCGCCTTGGCCTCACCGGTCCTGAAATATTCGTACATGCCAGCGCCGTGCGGATCGGCGCAGGCGATGCGGATGTTCGTGTTCTTCTCTTTCAGATAGCGGCTGACGCCGGCCAGCGTGCCGCCGCTGCCGACCGAGCAGACGAAGCCGTCGACCTTGCCGCCAGTCTGCTCCCAGATCTCGGGGCCGGTGGATTCGTAATGCGCCTTGGCATTGTCCAGATTGTTCCACTGATCGGCAAACAGTACGCCGTTCGGCTCGGTCTTGCGCAGCTCGTCGGCGAGCCGCCGGCCGACATGCTGGTAGTTGTTGGGATTGGCATAGGGCAGGGCCGGCACCTCGATCAGCTCGGCGCCGCACAGCTTCAGAAAGTCCTTCTTTTCCTGGCTCTGCGTCTCCGGGATCACGATCAGGGTGCGGTAGCCGCGCGCGCTCGCCACGACCGCGAGGCCGATGCCGGTATTGCCGGCGGTCGCTTCCACCACGAGCCCGCCGGGCTTGAGCTCGCCGCGCTTCTCCGCCTCCAGGATCATCCATTTGCCGGCGCGGTCCTTGACCGACTGGCCCGGATTCATGAACTCGGCCTTGCCGAGAATGGTGCATCCGGTCAGTTCCGAGGCGCGCTTCAGCTTGATCAGCGGGGTGTTGCCGATGGCTTCGACAACGTCATTTCGAATGGTCATGTCAGGGGAAATCACTACAAGGGGTTGATCAGCTTTGGCCAGAACCTAGTGCCTGGGAGCCCAAAGGGGAAGGCTTTTGCGCTGCGGCGAACCGGACCGAAACGCCCGCTCAGACGGTGATATTCCGAGAGGCGAGTGCGGCGATGATGCGCTCGGGCGCGAGGCCGGATATCGGTAGGAGGAAATGACCGAACTCCGTCAGAGCACGGAACGATGACGCTCGTCATGAGCGGTCTTGCGAGCAATTTTTGCCATGGGCGAGACGGGTCGAGTTCGCAGCATGGGCAGCGTGTGGAAAGCCGACGAAATATCGGCACGATGGACGGCTTGGCTTTCGGCAAATTGACGATCTTGTGAGGCGACCAGAGGACGCGACCGGGCCGAAGCCGCGTGATGCAGTCGGATCGAGGGGCTCAGCACCGGGGTGTGGCAGCAATACCACATGAAATCTTGGTAAGCTTGATCAGGCTTCCCGACGTTTCGTATTGAGAAAAATCACTGCGAGACAGGCACATTTTGTACCCTTGTCACTTCGCTGCCCGCTCATTGGCACGGGCATCTCGCAACTGCGGCACTGTCCCCCTGTTCCGCGTCCGGCTAGTATGAAGCTCAAGGTTCCGCAGAAAGCATCGCCTGTGAACGAGTTGCCAAAAGCCCCCCGACCGTCCTGCCGCGAATCGGCTAATCCGGCTGCGCGGTGGCGGCTCGATCTGCCCGGCGGGGGGTGGATGTGACACAGCATGTTCCGGCGATCGCCGTACGGCGGTCTCTAGGGTCTGCATTTCGGGCGCGTTGGCTTGCGGTACTGTGCCTCACCATAGGCTCGGGTGGTTGTGTGCTGACCCAGGATCTTCCCGATCCCGCGCTCGACGTTCCCACGCAGTACAAATATGCGGGCAAGCGTGATGCGCCGCCGTCGCTGGATTGGTGGCGCGGCTTCCGTTCAACCGAGCTGACGCAGCTGATGGAAGAGGCGCAGACCGTCAACCTCGACATCGCCGCCGCCGTTTCGCGCATCGTCCAAGCCGATGCCCAGGCGCGGCAGGCGGGCGCGGCGCTGCTGCCGAGCCTGTCCACAGCCGGCTCGGAAACCTATTCGCGCACCTCGGGTTCGAGCGCTTCCGGTCTGTCCATCGGCGGGCGCGAGGTCGTCAATTATTCGGCCTCGCTCAGCGCGAGCTATCAGCTCGACTTCTGGGGTCAGAACCGCGACGCGCTGCAGACGGCGGAGGAGACCGCGAATGCCAACCGCTTCGATCGCGACACTGTCGCACTGACGACGCTCGCAGCGGTCGCCAACGCCTATTTCCAGGTGCTGGCCTCGCAGGATCGCATCAGGACCTCACAGCGCAACATCGCGAGCGCGCAGCGCATCCTCGATGCGGTCAGGGAGCGCCGCAAGGCCGGTACCGGCACTGATCTCGATGTCGCGCAGCAAGAGAGCGTGCTTGCGAACCAGAAGGCCCTGGTGCCGCCACTGCGCCAGACGCTCGACCAGAACATCAACGCGCTCGCGGTGCTGGTCTCGCGCCCGCCGGAGAGCGTGCGCGTGCTCGGCGGCTCGCTGGACCGGATCGCGATCCCACGCGTGACGCCCGGCCTGCCGTCCGAGCTGCTGACGCAGCGCCCCGACATTCGCCGGCAGGAGGCCCAGCTCGCCTCGGCCACCGCGAATATCGGCAATGCCCGCGCGCAGTTCTTTCCGACCATCCAGCTCACCGGTAATGGCGGCTATCAGAGCTCGGCGCTTGTCTCGCTGTTCCAGCCGCACGCGGCCTTCTTCCAGCTCGTCGGCAGCGCCACGCAGCCGATCTTCGACGGCGGCAGGATCCTCGGCAATTTCGAATTTGCCAAGGCGCGGCAGGACGAGCTGCTCCAGACCTACCGCAAGACCATCGTCCAGGCCTTTGCCGACGTCGACAATGCGCTTTTCTCGATCAAGCAGACCACGATCCGGCTGCAATTGCAGCGCGATGTCGTTGCGGCCTCGCGCCGCGCCTTCGACCTATCGGAGCAGCAATTGCGCGCCGGCACTGCCGACATCGTGACCGTGCTCAACACCCAACTGACCCTGTTCCAGGCGGAAGACGTGCTGTCGCAGGCCCAACTCGCACGGCTTCTCGCCATCGTCAGCCTGTACCAATCGCTCGGCGGCGGTTGGGAGCCGCGAATGGAGAAACTGGTCAATGCTCTTTAAGCCGGATACGAAGCAGGGCGCGGAAGAGGGGGCGGCGAAGAAGTCGCGCGGCCGCGGCTTCGTCATGACCCTGATCACGCTCGCGATCCTGGGCGGCCTTGGCTATCTCGGCTGGATCGTCACGCATCAGCAGCAAGCCAACAACCGCAATCAGCGCCCCGATCTGCCGGTGCCCGTGCTGGCCGCAACGCCGCGCATCCAGGACGTGCCGGTCTATCTCGACGGCGTCGGAGCGATCCGCGCGCTCAACACCGTGACCGTGCGCTCGCAGGTCGACGGCAAGCTGATCGCGGTCAACTTCAAGGAGGGCCAGGACGTCAAGAAGGGTGACGTGCTCGGCGAGATCGATCCGGCTATCTATCAGGCGCAGTACGACCAGGCGGTGGCCAAGAAGGCGCAGGACCAGGCCCAGCTCGCCAATCAGCGCATCGATCTCGCCCGTTACGAGCAGCTCGCCGCCTCCAATGCCGGCTCCAAGCAGCAGGCCGATACCCAGCGCGCGCTGGTGGCGCAGACCGAGGCGCTGGTGAAAGCCGACCAGGCCGCGATCGACAACGCGGCCGCGACGCTGAGCTACACCAAGATCGTGGCGCCGATCTCGGGCCGGGTCGGCCTGCGCCAGGTCGACCAGGGCAACATCGTCCACGCCTCCGACACCACCGGCCTCGTGGTGATCACGCAATTGCAGCCGATCGCGGTGTGGTTCAGCCTGCCGCAGCAGCAGATCATGCGCGTCAACGCGGCTGCCGCAAAGGGCCCGCTCGCGGTCGACGTGTTCGGCAATGACGGCATCACCGTGATCGACACCGGCAAGCTCACCGGCATCGACAACCAGGTCGACCAGACTACCGGCACGCTCAAGCTCAAGGCCGAATTCCCCAACGCCAATTACCAGCTCTGGCCGGGCCAGTTCGTCAATGTCCGCCTCAAGGTCGAGACCTTGACGCAGGCGTTGGTGGTGCCGACCTCTGCGGTGCAGCGCGGTCCGATCGGGACCTTCAGCTACGTCATCGGCGAGGACAACATCGTCTCGGCCAAGCCCGTGACGGTGACCCAGCAGAACGAGCATGACGCCGTGGTCGCCAGCGGCCTGTCGGCGAGCGACAAGGTCGTGACCACGGGCTTTGCCAATCTGTCCGATGGATCCAAGGTGATGGTGGGCCGCGACGACCAGACCCCCTCGGCGGATCTCGCTCCGCGCAAGCGCTCGCGCGGGCCTGACGCCCAGAAGAAGGATGGTGCCAAAGAAGGCCAGAAGGATTCGCAAGGCAAGGACGGCGAGTTCCGTGCCAAGCGGAAGAGCAGCGAAGGCGACCAGAAGGGACAGACCGGGCCGGCACCGGGGCCGGGGGCATCGGGAAGCGGAGCCAAGCAGCCATGATCCCGACAACAGCCGCTTGAAGCGGCAGGCAGATCCCATGGGTGTCTCCGAACCCTTCATCCGACGGCCGATCGCGACCTCGCTGCTCGGCATTGCGCTCATGATCGGTGGGCTGCTGGGCTATTTCGCGCTGCCGGTCTCGGCGCTGCCCCAGGTCGATTTCCCGACCGTGCAGGTGACGACGCAGCTTCCGGGCGCCAGCCCCGACGTCATCGCCTCACTGATCACCGCGCCGCTGGAGCGGCAGCTCGGCCAGATCCCGTCGCTGTCGGCGATGAACTCGACCAGCTCGTTCGGCGTCAGCCAGATCTCGCTCCAGTTCGACCTCAACCGCGATATCGACGGCGCGACCCAGGACGTGCAGGCCGCGATCAACGCGGCGGCCGGCGTGCTGCCCAAGACGCTGCCCTATCCGCCGACCTACGCCAAGGTGAACCCGGCGGATGCGCCGGTGATGACGCTGGCGCTGCGCTCCGACACGATCTCGTTGCGCGTGATGAGCGACATCGCCGACACCATTCTGGCGCAACGCTTGAGCCAGATATCCGGCGTCGGGCGCGTGTCGGTGCTCGGCGGGCTGAAGCCGGCCGTACGCATCCAGGCGGATCTCGCGCGCCTTGCCGCCTACGGCATCGCCATGGAGGATCTGCGCACAGCGATCGCCAATGCCAACGTATCAGGGCCGAAGGGCTCGCTCGACGGCGCGCAGCAATCCTATATCATCGCCGCCAACGACCAGATCGCCGCCGCAGACGCTTACAAGCCGGTCATCATTGCCTATCGCAACGGCTCGCCCGTCACCATTGGCGACGTCGCCCAGATCGTCGACGGCCTCGAGAACGACCGCACCGGCGGCTGGTACCAGGGCACGCCGGCCGTCATCATCGACATCCAGCGCCAGCCCGGCGCCAACGTCATCGACGTGGTCAGCCAGATCCGCGCGGAAATCCCGAAAGTGCAGCGCGCGATCCCGGCCGGCGTGAACCTCACGATCGTCTCCGACCGCACCGTCACCATCCGCGCCTCGGTGCGCGACGTGCAGTTCACGCTGGTGCTTGCCGTCGTGCTGGTGACGCTGGTGGTGCTGCTGTTCCTGCGCTCGCTGCGCGCCACGCTCATTGCGGGCGTCGCGCTGCCGCTGTCGCTGATCACGAGCTTCGGCATCATGTATTTTGCCGGCTTCAGCCTCGACAATTTCTCGCTGATGGCGCTCACGATCGGCACCGGATTCGTCGTCGACGACGCCATCGTCATGATCGAAAACATCGTCCGCCACATGGAGAACGGCGACAGCGCGATGGAGGCCTCGCTGAAAGGCGCCAGCGAGATCGGCTTCACCGTGATCTCGCTGACGGTGTCGCTGATCGCGGTGTTCATTCCGCTCTTGTTCATGTCGGGTCTCGTCGGGCGCATGTTCCGCGAATTCGCGCTGACCTTGACCATCGCGGTCGTGACGTCGGCGGTGGTCTCGCTGACGCTGACGCCGATGATGTGCTCCCGTTTACTCAAGCATGCCCATCAGGAGCTGGCGGTGCCGGGATTGGCGGCGATCAGCCGTTTCATCGACCGCACGGTCGACGCCTATCACAGATCGCTTTTGTGGGTCCTGGAGCGCCAGCGCGCCACGCTCGTCGTGACCTTCGCCACGCTAATCGCCACCCTGGTGCTCTATGTCGTCGCGCCGAAGGGGTTCCTCCCGCTGCAGGATACCGCCTCGATCACGGCGGTGACGGAGGCCGGACCCGACGTCTCGTTTGCGGAGATGAAGAAACGACAGGCCGAGGCGGCCGACGCCATCAGGGCCGACCCTGATGTGGTCGGCGTGGTCTCGGTGATCGGCGCGGGCTCGGTCAACCCGACCACCAATGTCGGCCGGCTCGTCATGAGCTTGAGGCCGCGCGGCGAGCGGCGCGAGGACGTCACAGGCGTCGTCGCCCGGCTGAAGGAGCGGGTATCAGCCATCCCCGGCATGACCGTCTATTTCCAGCCGGTGCAGGACGTGCAGATCTCGACCCAATCGAGCCGTTCGCAATACCAGTACACGCTGACCGGCACCGATGCGACGCTGGTCTCGGAATGGGCGCGCAAGCTGGTTGCGGAGATGCGGCGCGATCCCTTGTTCCGGGACGTCTCCTCCGAGGCGCAGGAAGGGGGCTTGCGGGCCCAGCTCGATGTCGACCGCACCCGCGCCGGTCAGCTCGGCGTTAGCCTCCAGGCCATCACCGACACGCTGAACGACGCCTTCGCGCAGCGACAAATCTCGACCATTTACGGGCAGGCCAACCAGTACCGCGTGGTGCTGGAGGCGTTGCCGATGTACCAGCGCGATCCTTCGATCCTGTCAAAACTCTATCTGCCGGGGGCCGCCAGCAGCACCGTCGGCGCGCCCAGTGCCCAGGTGCCGCTCTCGGCCGTGGCGACGCTGAAGCGGACCACGGCGCCGCTGGCGATCTCGCATCAGGCGCAGTTCCCGTCCGTGTCGCTCAGCTTCAACCTCGCACCGGGCGCGGCGCTCGGCGACGCCGTCGAGGCGGTCAAGGCCATCGAGACCCGGATCGGCATGCCCAACAGTATCGTCGGCGTCTATGCCGGCGATGCCGCCGAGTTCGCCAGGGCGCTTGCCGGACAGCCCTGGCTGCTGCTCGCCGCCGTCATCACCATCTACATCGTGCTGGGTGTGCTCTATGAGAGCTACATCCATCCGATCACGATCCTTTCGACGCTGCCCTCGGCCGGCGTCGGTGCGATCCTGGCGCTGATGCTGTTCGGTCAGGACCTCTCGGTGATCGGCCTGATCGGCATCATCCTCTTGATGGGCATCGTCAAGAAGAACGCGATCATGATGATCGACTTCGCGCTGGAGGCCGAGCGCGGGCAGGGGATGTCACCCAACGAGGCGATCGTGCAGGCCTGCCTGCTGCGCTTCCGTCCCATCATGATGACGACGCTGGCGGCGCTGTTCGGCGCGCTGCCGCTCGCGATCGAGAGCGGCACCGGCGCCGAGCTGCGCTTTCCGCTCGGCATCTCCATCATCGGCGGCCTGCTACTGAGCCAGCTGCTGACGCTCTACACCACGCCGGTGATCTACCTCGCGCTCGACCGCATCAACCGCCGCCTCGAGCAGGCGCTGCCGCCGGCCGAACCCGGGGGACCGCCGGTCGCAGGCGCGACCGAGGGGATGCAGTGATGGCATCGATCTCGGAGCCCTTCATCCGCCGGCCGGTCGCGACCACGCTGCTGTCGATCGGGCTGTTCCTGCTGGGTGTCGTCGCCTACCATTTCTTGCCCGTCGCCTCGGTCCCGAACGTCGATTTCCCCGCCATCTTTGTCTCGGCCAGCCGGCCCGGCGCCGACCCGTCCGTGATGGCGGCCACGGTGGCTTCGCCACTAGAGCGGCGGCTAGGCGAGATCGCCGGGATCAACCAGATCACCTCGACCTCCACCCTCGGCACGACCAGCATCCAGCTCCAGTTCGACATCGGCCGCAACATCGACAAGGCCGCACGCGACGTCCAGGCGGCGATCAACGCCGCGATGGTCGACCTGCCAAGCGACCTGCCGACGTTGCCGCGCTTCCGCAAGGCGAATACGGCCGGCGCGCCGGTTTTCGTGCTGGCGCTGACCTCGAAGACGCTGTCGGCGAGCGCGATCTACGACGTCGCCGACACCGTGCTGGCGCAGCGCATCTCGCAAGTGCCGGGCGTCGGTGACGTCACCGTGTCCGGCGCCGACCAGCCGGCCGTGCGGGTGCAGCTCAACCCCGTGGCGCTGTCGAACGCCGGGATCGCCACCGACGACGTCCGGACCGCGATCATCAACGCCAACCCGCTCGGTCCCGTCGGCATTTTCGAAGGCGAGCGTCAGAGCGAGACGCTGGCGCTCAATCGGCAGATGCGCACCGCGAAGGAGTTCCGCGACATCCTCATCAAGAGCTCCAACGGCAATTTCGTGCGGCTCTCGGACGTCGCCGACATCGAGGATTCCGTCCGCAACGCCCGCTCGATCGCCTGGTTCAACAAGCAGCCGGCAGTCCTGATCCAGATCACCAAGCAGGGTGATGCCAACGTCATCGACACCGTCGACAGGGTGAAGGCGCTGATCCCCGCGCTGAAGCAGTGGATCCCGGCCGGCGTCGAGATCTCCACTTTGGTCGACCGCACCGGCACGATTCGCGCCAGCGTGCTGGACATGCAGTGGACCCTGCTTGCGACCGCGTTCCTGGTGATGGCCGTGGTGTTCGTGTTCCTGCGGCGGCTGACCCCGACGATCGCGGCCGGCATCTCGGTGCCGCTGGCGCTGGCCGGCACCTGCGCCGGCATGTGGGTCGCGGGCTTCTCGATCGACAATCTGTCGCTGATGGCGCTGGCGATTTCCGTCGGCTTCGTGGTCGACGATGCCATCGTCATGATCGAGAACATGTATCGCAATCTCGAGCAGGGCATGCGGCCGTTCCGGGCGGCGCAGCAGGGCGCGAAGCAGATCGGATTCACGGTGGTCTCGATCAGCCTGTCGCTGATCGCCGCCTTCACGCCGTTGATCTTCATGGACGGCATCGTCGGCCGCCTGCTGCGCGAGTTCTCGCTGACGCTGACCTTCGCGATCCTGGTCTCGACGCTCGTGTCGCTCACGGTCACGCCGATGATCTGCGCCCACTACATCCGGCAGACCACGTCCAGCACCGCGACCCTGTTCGACCGCCTCATCGAGGGGTCGCTGACGCGCATCGTCGCCTTTTACGCCAAAACCCTGCGCGCCGTGCTGGACTACCCGCTGGCGACGCTGCTGGTGTTCTTCGCCACCATCGGCCTCACCGTGACGCTCTACATCAAGGTCCCCAAAGGCTATTTCCCGACCGACGATTCCGGCTTCGTCATCGGGGCGACGCGGGCCTCGGCCGACATCTCGTTCCAGTCGATGCTGGGCCTCCAGCAGCGGCTCGCCGACATCGTGATGAAGGATCCCGCCGTGGCCGGCATCGGCTCGACCGTCGGCGCCGGCGGTGGGCCGGGGGGAGCGACATCGAACCGCGGCATCATGTATATCAGCCTCAAGCCGCCGGAGGAGCGCGACCACGTCTCGACGGAGGTTGTGATCGACCGTCTGAGACGCGCGCTGTATCCTGTGCCCGGCATCCGCCTCTTCATGTTCGCCGCCCAGGACGTCCGTGCCGGCGGCCGGCAGAGTGATTCCAACTACCAGTACACTCTGACCAGCACCGACCTTGGTCTGCTGCAGAAGTGGGCGCCGATCGTCGCCAAGCGCATGGAGAGCGTCGAGGGCATCACCGACATCTCCAGCGACCGCGATCCCGGCGGGCTTCAGTTGACCCTGAGCATCGATCGACAAAAGGCCTCGGCGCTCGGCGTCAGGGTGCAGGACATCGACAACGCGCTGAACAACGCCTTCTCGCAGCGGCAGATCTCGATCATCTATACCCAGCGCAACCAGTACATGACCGTGCTCGAGATCGATCCGAAATTCCAGGTCGACCCATCCAACCTCGATCGTATCTATGTCGCGGGCGCCGGCGACGCGCAGGTGCCGCTGTCGGCCGTGGTGCACGCGAGCCGCGGGCTCGCCGCGCTCGCGGTCTATCACTCGCAGTCGTTCCCCTCGACCACGGTGTCGTTCAATCTGCTGCCGAGCGTGCAGCTGCAAGCGGCGACCCAGAACATCCAGCGTGCGGTGGAAGAGTTGCATATGCCCGAAGGCATTCGCGGCAGTTTTGACGGCAATGCCGGGGATTTTGCCAAGACCAGCGGCCGGCAGCCGCTTCTGATCCTCGGTGCGTTGGTGGCGATGTACATCGTGCTGGGGGTGCTCTATGAGAGCCTCGCCCATCCGCTCACAATCATCTCGACGCTGCCCTCGGCGGGGCTCGGCGCGCTGCTCGCGCTTCAGCTCACCAATACGCCGCTGACCGTGATCGCCTTCGTCGGCATCATCTTGTTGATCGGCATCGTCAAGAAGAACGGCATCATGATGGTGGATTTCGCGCTTGACGCCGAACGCCAGCGCGGCCTGTCCTCGGCGGAGGCGATCTTCGAGGCCTGCCAGACGCGCTTCCGGCCGATCCTGATGACGACCATGGCGGCGCTGTTCGCCGGCATTCCGCTCGTGGTCGCGACCGGCCCCGGCACGGAGCTGCGCCGCCCGCTCGGCATCACCATCATCGGCGGCCTGTTCGTCTCTCAGATCCTGACGCTCTACACCACGCCCGTGATCTACCTGTTGATCGACCGCCTGCGGCGGCGGTCCGAGCCGCGTCCGCTGGCGGCACCGGCGGAATAGGTTGTTCAAGCGCCGCACGAAGCGTATAGCGCGCCCATGTCGAACCCAGCAGATACGGCCGCTGCCGATCCCATTCCCGAATGCCCGCACTGCCAGAAGCCGATGCCGCTCTGCATCTGCGACAGCGTCACACCGATCGAAAACCGGCTGTCGCTCCTGATCCTCCAGCATCCGCAGGAGCAGGACAGGGCGCTCGGCACCGCGCGGCTGCTTGCCAGGCATTTCGCCGATGCCACAGTGCGGGTCGGCCTGTCCTGGCCGAGCCTGTCCAAGGCGCTGGGGCGGCCGGTCGAGAACGCCTCGCACTGGGCCGTACTCTATCTCGGCTCGGCGCGCGCGGCAGATCTCGAGGCCAAAGGCGAGATCGTCGCGCTCAACCGCAAGGGTGAGGTCGCGGAGAACCAGCGCGCAATCCTCGGCAAGCTCGAAGGCGTGGTGCTGCTCGACGGTACCTGGAGCCAGGCCAAGGCGCTATGGTGGCGCAATCCGTGGATGCTCAAGTGTCAGCGCGTGATCCTCAACCCGGCGCACCCCTCGCGCTATGGGCGTCTGCGCAAGGAGCCGCGCAGCGACGGGCTCTCGACCATTGAGGCCGCGGCGACGATCCTTGCCGGACTAGAGCGGCGTCCTGACATCGCCGACACGCTGCATGCGAGTTTTGACCGGCTGTTGACACGATATCGCGAGGTCCAGGCCGAGATGCCGGAATTGGCGCCCAAACCGGCCCCGAAGGGCCGCCGGCGCGACTTCCGGCGTCGCAAACGCGCCTGACTTCGATCCACATCGGAAACAGCCGCGTCGCCGCCAGAGTCGGACGAAGGCGGTTGCCTAAATGCTTCATCCCCTATATTGCTCCGCCCTTACGGGGCCACGTGGCGGAGTGGTTACGCAACGGTCTGCAAAACCGTGTACACCAGTTCAATTCTGGTCGTGGCCTCCATCATAAAGATCTGAATCTACTTGCTAAATCTCCTCCTTGTCTGTTCGGCCAATTCCGGCCTGCTAGCGGATTGCTAGGCCTTCGCCTCCCGTTTTGAGCGGCTGTTGAACGCGATATGATCATTGCCGCAGCAACCTCCTGTGTGGCCGGTCGAGGTTGCTCACGTGGCCGTGCCTTGCAAGGGAACCGGAACTCATCCATGATTGTTCCGAAATTAGTCCGAGTTGCGTTAAGTGAAGCACATTGCACCCGACGAGCTTCAGCGTCGTCCCGTTTTCGTCAAGTTTGACAAGATCGCGCTCGCAATCGTCGGGGCTGTGGCCGCGTTAGCGGTCTTCTGGGGGGCGACTAATCGAGGGCCCGAGGCGGCAAAGGGCGCGCCTGCGAAGGCGGATCCGCCCGCATGCTATTCGATCGGCACGTCGGTATCCTCCGGGTGTGCCGAAAGAGCCAAGTGACCCGACGAAACAGCCCGTGGCATTTGCCTTCCGCCAGTTCGACACAGGACGGGCTATGATAGCCGTCGGGATTGCCGGGTGGATATTCTGGCGATCGTCATCATCATTCCTCTGAGCGCGAGCAAGAGCCCGCCAGCGTAAGCCCGCAAGGTGCAGGCGGGGCCACACCGGATTTGTCCGGCCCCCCGCGCCAACCGCCGATTCAGGCCCGCTGGCATGGAGTTCGCATCGATCGGGCGAAATATCCGATCAATCGAGCGCTGGAGAAGCCGTGGGCGAGATCGTCCGATTTGTCCCGAAATCCGAGCTGGAGCGGGCTCGCCTCATTCGCGAGGCGCGCGCGATCTATGACAGCATCTTTCCACCGGCCGCACCCGACCGGGCGCCGCAGGACAGCGAGGAACGCGTCAAGAATTGATAGTTGCGCGGAGACCTGGTCGCCAAACCGCCCGTCAGGCGGGCGCATCCGTTCACGATGAAGCCAGCCTCAGCTGGCCGCGTACCAGCCGTCGGGAAAGGGCAGGAGGGGCCAGGCGCCCTCGTTGTCATTGGCGGCCTTTGGAGCCGTCCTGGGCGTCGCGTCGAGGCTCCACGAGCGGGACACGAATTCCTCCTCCGGCGCGGGAGCCCGGTCCTCGAGGACCATGACGTCCCGGACGGCATCCAGCAGCAAGTTGAATTCGGCTTCGCTCATCACACCCTCCGGAACGCGGATGACGCAATGTCGCAAAGCCGGTTTGTGTTCGGATTGACCCGATCGCTCGCATTTTAACGATCCGGCGATCGCGACCCGATTGGTTAACGACCCCTGAAGAATTCCGGGCAACCTTACGTGCCTCCACGGCTTCGCGGAGTGAGAGAGATCACATTCCCAGCGACTTATTTCTCCTAGCTAGGTCTTCGCACCAAATTGGCCAGCGCCGGCCGGGCAGAACGGGAGACTTGGTCATGAAGGAAAGGTTCTTGCGGTTTGCGGGCGTGAAGAGCCAGGCGCGCGGCGCCTCGACGGTCGGACTGTTCCTGGCGCTGTTCGCCTCCACCGCTCATGCCCATGGCACAGCGCAACCGGTCCAGCCTGAGCGAGGGCTGTCGCGCGGTGTTCGATCAGGCTGCGGCTGAGCCACGCGGCGTGTGGATTTGTGCGCAGCAAGTATCTCGCACGGGCTAGCGAATTCGGCATGATGAGCCTGTGGATATGCTGCGGACAGGCTGTGGAGGGCCGGTTGATTTGCTGCGGATGGGCCGCATCTTCATCGGCAAACGTCATATCTCTGTCAAATCGCTTCACCGAATGATTCTCCGGTCAGACAGATTGCCGCGTCAGCCGAGATCATTTGGTTCTGCCGAATTCGAAAATCCAGCACCCACTCCCCTTCGTGGCCTGCGAACAGTTTTTATGCAGCGGTTTGCCCAAATGCCGGGCGCACTCCATCCAATTTTTTGTACGCCCGCGGACAAGCTTTTCGCGGCGCACTTCCGCAGGCTTCCGCCCCGATCACTGGACCATGGCAGGCGCCATGGCATTTCGGAGGAGCTGGCGAGATGGAGAAATCGGTTTGGCCCCAGGCGCGGGGGGAGATGGCGCGCGCATCATTGCCACGGCGCAAGCTCATGCTCGGCGCCGCCATCGCTTTCGGTCTCGTCGCCGCCGCACCGCTGAGCGCGCAGGCCGCAGCGCCCGCCGCCTGCGCCGCGCTCCAGGAGAAATACCCGGACTGGAAGGGCAAGACGCTCGTCAACGCCATCAACCCGCACACGCCGGGCTATGAGACCATCGATCCCAAGGATCCCAGCAAGTACATCGGTTTCGATATCGATCTCGGCGAAGCCATCGGCGAATGTCTCGGCTTCAAGCTGACCTACAAGCCGGTGACGTTCGCAGCGCTCCTGACCACGCTGGCCGCGGGGCAGGCCGACATCGTGATCTCCGACATCTACGCCACCAAGGAGCGCGCCAAGGCTGCCGATTTCATCACCTACTCGAAGGTGTTCGACGGCGTGCTGGTCGCCAAAGGTAATCCGAAGGGCATCAACGGCATCAACATGTCGCTGTGCGGTGCCGCTGCCGCCGAAAACACCGGCTATGTCGAGGTGCCCTTGATCCAGGCGTTGATCCCGGAGTGCAAGAAGGCCGGCAAGCCCGAACCGACCATCCAGCTCTACGACAACAACGCCAACTGCATTCAGGCGATCCTCGCCGGCCGTGCCGACACCTACATCAACGACGTCAACACCGTCGACAGCGCTGTAAAGGCCTATCCGGACAAGCTGGAGAAGGCGATCGCGGTGACGATCCCGTATTCCGTCGGCATCGCCGTGCCCAAGAACAAGCCCAAATTCCGCGACGCCGTGCTCGCTGCGCTGATCGAGGTGCAGAAGGCCGGCACGCACATGGAGCTTCTGAAGAAGCACGGGCTCGATGTGAACAACTTCATGGAGCCGGAAATTCTCACGGCCGACTGATGTCGCTGTTCCTTCACTACCTGAGCATGCCGTATCTGCTCGCGGGCATCGAGCTCACCCTCGAGGTGACCGCCCTCGGGCTCGGCGGCGGGTTGATCCTCGGATTAATCCTCGCCGGCATGCAGCTCTCCCGCTTCTGGCCCCTGGCGGCAATCGCCAGGGCCTATACCGTGATCTTCCGCGGCACGCCGCTGATCCTGCAGATGGTGTTCGCCTACGACGCGCTGCCGCATATCGGCATCAAGCTGCCGGCGGTGCTGGCCGCCGGCCTCGCGCTCGCCTGCAACGAGGCGCCGTTCATCGCGGAGATGCTGCGTGCCGGCGTGCTCGGCGTCGACCGCGGGCAGCTGACGGCCGGCCAGGCGCTGGGCATGACGCCGTCGGTGCTGATGCGCAGGATCATCGCGCCGCAAGCCATCCGCACGATGATCCCGGCCTTCGGCAACGAGGCGGTGAGCGCGCTGAAGAATTCCTCGCTCGCCTCCGTCGTCGCGGTGCAGGAGCTGACCTTGCGCTCGACGCAGCTCGCGTCCTCGACCTTCGACTTCTTTTCGATCTTCTTCGCCTCGGGTCTGCTCTATCTCGTGCTGACCGCGACCATCAGCGCGATCCAGCTCTTCGTCGAATGGTGGCTCGATCTCGACCGCACCACGCGCCGCGAGCGCAAGCTCGCCGATTATCTGCCCTGGCGCCGGGTCGATCTGGTCTCCAAGGTCGAACTCGCAGATGCGACCGTCGCCGATCCCGAGCCCGCACCAGCAGAGCTCGCCGCCACCCCGCCGCCGGCCCTGACGCGCGAGGAGCGCGCCCGTCGCGCCGCGACGATTGCGCGCAACAATATCGCGGTCGAAGTGAAGGATCTCGCCAAGAGCTACGGCCCGCAGAAGGTCCTCGGCGGCCTCGACCTCACGGTGCGCGTCGGCGAGGTGGTCGCGCTGCTCGGGCCCAGCGGCTCCGGCAAGAGCACATTGCTTCGCTGCATCAACCACCTCGAGAATTGGGACGCCGGCACCGTGCGCGTCGGCGGCCGGCGCCTCGGCTTTGGCGAGAATGGCAGGCCGCTGCCGCCGCGGGCGATTGCCAATGAGCGCGCCAGTGTCGGCGTCGGCATGGTGTTCCAGCAGTTCAATCTGTTCGCGCATCTGTCGGCGAAGGAGAACATCGCCGGTCCCCTGCGCTGGGTTCACGGCATGACCCGGATCGACGCCGATCGCCGTGCCGCCGAGCTACTCGACCGCGTCGGGCTCGCGCATCGCGCCCACGCGCTGCCGCGACATCTCTCCGGCGGCCAGCAGCAGCGCGTCGCCATCGCCCGCGCGCTGGCGCCGAACCCGAGCGTGCTGCTGCTGGACGAACCGACCTCCGCGCTGGATCCCGAATTGGTCAGCGAGGTGCTGGAGGTGATCCGCCGTCTCGCCATCGACGATGGCCTCACCATGATCATCTCGACACATCAGATCCGCTTCGCCGACCAAGTCGCGGACCGCGTCGCCTTCCTGAGCGGCGGCGCGATCATCGAGGAGGGGCCCGCGCACGAGGTGCTCTCCAATCCCCGCAATCCGCTGACCGCGCGATTCCTCAGTGTCATGGAAGCCGACAAGGTTCCGGAGGCCGTGCGATGAGCGGCGCATCCGCAAGGTTCGAGACTCCCGAAGAGGCCATCTGATGAAGCATGTCACGCTGCCGGTTTCGCCGAAAACCGTCCACTGGGGCTATTTTTCCAAGACAGTCACGCCGGCCCTGACGCTGCGCTCCGGGGATCGCGCCACGATCGAGACACTGACCCATCACGCCAACGACGATTACGAGCGCATGATTCAGGGCGATCCGGGCGCCGAGAGCGTGTTTCAGTGGACGCGCGAGCACAAGGCGGTCGCGCGTCGCGGCTCAGGCCCGACAGAGGGCCCGTTCATCCGCGGCGCAGGCGAGGGGATCGGCGTTCATCTCCTCACCGGACCGGTCGCGATCGAGGGCGCCGAGCCCGGCGATATCCTGGAGGTGCGCATCCTCGACGTCCGGCCGCGGCCGAGCTGCAGTGCCTGTCATGCCGGCCGCTGCTTCGGCTCCAATGTCGCGGCGAACTGGGGTTTCCACTATCACGACCTGATCGAGGAGCCGAAGCCGCGCGAGGTCGTCACCATCTTCGAGCTCGACACCTCCGGCGAGCCCTATGCGAAGGCCGTCTACAATTACGTCTGGACGCCGCAGACCGACCCTGACGGCATCGTGCATCCGACCATCGACTATCCGGGCGTGCGCGTGGACCATGCCACCATCAGGAAGCGCGAGAACATCCTCTCCAGCGTGAAGGTGCCGGCGCGGCTGCATTTCGGCACCATGGGCCTTGCCCCATCGGAAGCCGATTTCGTCAGCTCGATCCCGCCGAGCTATACCGGGGGCAACATCGACGACTGGCGCATCGGCAAGGGCGCGCGGATGTTCTATCCGGTCGCGGTCCCCGGCGCCTATTTCTCGGTCGGCGATCCCCACGCGGCGCAGGGCGACAGCGAGCTCGGCGGCACCGCGATCGAGACCTCGCTGACCGGAGATTTCGAGTTCATCCTGCACAAGAAGGCCGACCTCGCCGGCACCAGCCTCGAGGGCCTCGACCATCCCATGCTCGAGACCGACCACGCCTGGTCATTCTACGGCTTCACCTATCCGAACTATCTGGCCACGCTCGGCGCCGATGCACAAACCGAGATTGCCAATCACTCCAGTCTCGACCGTGCGATGCGCGATGCGTTCAGAAAACTCCGCCGTTTCCTGATGACCGTACATCGCCTCAGCGAGGACGAGGCGATCTCGCTGATGTCGGTCGGGGCCGATTTCGGTGTCACCCAGGTCGTCGACGCCAATTGGGGCGTCCACGGCACGATCCGCAAGAACATCTTCCGGTGCGAGTGAATCTCTCCACGTCGTCATGCCCTAACGCTTTGAAGGGCAGCCCATTTTTCAGGATGGGATGGTGACCGACGAACCTCATCTTCGGCCCGTCGCGGCGACGGACGACCGCGTGCGTCTGGCACAGAGGTTGCTTCGATCGACTGCAACCTGGGTCGATCCGATGAGCTTCCGCCCGTTCACGAGCGAGTCCTACGCGCAAGACGACCGTCCCGAGGCCTGGCGGGACGTGCTGGCTGCGGTCGGCCTGCAACCGGCGGGTGGTCACAGCATATTCGACGGACACGCGACCGCATCGCACCGGAACGCCGCAGGCGTCGCGCTGACGCGCATGGCTGCGGGCGCGCAGAGCGTCGGCCCGCTCTCACGAGCAAGCGAAGACCTTCCCATCGCGCTGATGCCTGTCGAGGACGGCATGGTGCTGAAGAGCGCCGGCAGTCATCGTATCGTTCCCGTCGGTCATCTCGTGCTGCTGCCGCGCAGCGGCGACTGGAGCATCGTGTTCCAGCGCGATATGCGCGCCATCGTGCTGTCGGTGACATCGGAGGCGCTGCACGGGCGCCTCTCGAGCAAGCCGCGCCTTGGCGGGCCCCGCGTCGTTCCACCCAGCGGCTTTGCCGACGTATTCTCCCGCCTGCTCGATGCCACTGCACGGACCCTCGACACCCTGAGCGATCCCGAATGGAATTCGATCGTGCAATCCCTCGTCGATCTGCTGCTGACGCTCGCGCATCAGCTGGCGGCATCGAGCTCCGATGCTGGATCGAGCGCGACGCAGGCTGCGCTGCTGCACCGGATCTGCCAGACCATCGAGCGCCGTCTCGACGATCCCGATCTGGTGCCGGCGCGCGTCGCGCAGGCCGAGGGGATCTCCGAACGCTACCTGCAAAAGCTGTTCGAGACCGTCGGGGACAATTTCACCCACTATGTTCGCGAGCGCCGCCTCCAGCGCGCCTGGGCGGATCTCTCCAACCCAACCGAGGCTCATCGCTCGATCTCGGAGATCGCCTACGCCTATGGTTTTGGCGACTCCGCGCATTTCAGCCGCGCCTTCCGACATCGCTTCGGCCTGTCACCGCGCGAGTTTCGCCAGCAGGAGGCGGAGCGCGCGACTGCACAGCACGGCGTCGCCGGCCAGCGCGGCTGGCCGCAGGAGGCACTGGCGCAGCTTCGCGCCCATCAGAACGTAGAGACGCGCAGCAGTGTCGCCTGTGCCGGCGCCGCGGCGCGGACGACGGCCGAACGCCGTCATCACCATCTCCCGGTCGAGGCCAGCCGCGTCCATTGGGGCTATTTCAGCCGTTCGCTGCCGCCGCAGATCGAGATTTCCTCGGGCGACACCATCACCATCGAGACGCTGACCCAGCATGCCTCCGACGATCCGGAGTTGATGATCGCCGGCGATGCCGCCGCCGAAAGCGTGTTCGGCTGGACGCGCGACAAGAAGAACGTCGACCGCCGCGGCGCAGGGCCCATGGATGCCAGTGTGTTCGGCCGCGGTGCCGGCGAGGGGTTTGGCGTGCACATCTGCACCGGGCCCGTCGCGGTGAAGGACGCCCAGCCCGGCGATGTGCTGGAGGTGCGCATCCTCGACATCGTGCCGCGAGCGAGCCGCGATCCGAACCATGCGGGCCGTGTGTTCGGCTCCTCGGTCGCAGCGTGGTGGGGTTATCACTACAGCGAGTTTCTCGGCGGTCCCAAGCCGCGCGAAGCGGTTACCATCTATGAAATCTTCGACGACGCCGAGGTGCCGCATGCCCGCGCCCTCTATTCCTACCGCTGGGAGCCGCAGACCGATCCGTTTGGCGTCGTGCACACCACCTACGACTATCCCGGCGTTCCCGTCGCACCTGCCACGATCAAGCGCCGCCATGGCGTACTCGACGGCATCAGGATTCCCTTGCGTCCGCATTTCGGCGTGATCGCGGTGGCGCCGCGCGAGGTCGATTTCGTCGACTCCGTGCCGCCGTCCTATTTCGGCGGCAATCTCGACAATTGGCGGCTAGGGAAGGGGGCGACCGTGTATCTTCCGGTCTCGGTTCCCGGTGCGCTGCTGTCGGTCGGCGATCCCCATGCCGCGCAGGGCGACGGCGAACTCAGCGGCACCGCAATCGAGTGCTCGATGACCGGCACCTTCGAGGTGATCCTGCACAAGAAGGCCGATCTCGCCGGCCAGCCCTTCGCCGATCTCTCTTACCCCCTGATCGAGACCGCGACCGATTGGGTGCTGACCGGCTTCAGCCACCCGAACTATCTCGCGGAGTTCGGCGCCCAAGGGCAGAGCGAGGTCTACGCCAAGTCCTCGCTCGACCTCGCGATGAAGGATGCGTTCCGCAAGATGCGGCGCTTCCTGATGAACGTCAAAGGCCTCAGCGAGGACGAGGCGATCGCGCTGATGTCGGCCGCCGTCGATTTCGGCGTCACGCAGGTCGTCGACGGCAATTGGGGCGTGCACGCCATCCTCAGCAAGCGCCTGTTTCAGGACGCATCTTAACAAGGACACTCAAGTGAAATTCCATATGATCAGCGGCGGACCGAAACCGGTCGCGCCTTTCAGCCATGCGGTGGAAACCGACGGATTTGTCTTCGTCACGGGCCAGATGCCGGACACGCCGCAGGCGCCGGGCGTGCTGCCCAAGGGCATCGTCGCGCAGACCCGCGCCGTGATGGAGAACCTGAAGGTGGTGCTCGCCGGCCTCGATCTCGGCCTCGAGCATGTCGTGATGACGCGCGTGTATCTCACCCGCTTCAAGGAGGACTATGCCGCGATGAACGAGACCTACCGCACATTCTTCGCGCCGGATCGCCTGCCGGCCCGCACCTGTGTCGGCGTCACCGGGCTTGCCTACGATGCGTTGATCGAGATCGATCTGGTGTGCCGGCGGCCGTGATCGTTCGCAGCCTGGATGGAGCCAACAGGGCTACAAGACCTTGCGCTGCCTGTCGGGCAAAACACCCGGCCGGCAGGTCAATCCGCGCTCGCGAAAATATTCTACTTTACCGAAATTCGGCTTCCGCGTATTCCTGCGCCACCTCATCCCGGTCAGAGGGGCGTATCGCGATCGTCACGACACGCGGGGTGAGCTGCGGTGGACGCTAGTCACATCGGCGCGAGAGACATCGCAGGGCGGGCAACCGTGAGCGACAGGTCTTCGCGCACACGACCGGTGTGATCTGCGTACGGCAAAACCGTGTCGTCCTGGCGCCCGGGGTCTGTGCGCCAAGTCTTGCGGTGATGTGGCGGCCCGACCGGGCGCGCGCATCAGCCATCCGCAAGGCGACGGGGGCAATAGTGCATCGCTCCCCGGGGAGAACTCGGCATAAGCCGTCAAACCACTGCGCAGGGAAGGCCGGATGTTTGGCTTCACCTGTATGCCGCTGTGCAGCTTCTCGTAGCGCAGACTTCGCACAGTGGACCGTGGGTGCCCGGCCGGCACCCGGTCTTCCCTGCGCCCCCTGACAAAGGGGGTGTCGAGATGGAGCAAAGCTCGGGCGAGACAAGCCGCGAGGATGTGCACGTGTGTCTGCGACAGAGGTTTGCGTCGGTGGGGAGAGTCGTTCCGCCCAGCTCCGTCGTTGCGAGTTTGGCCCGGCCGATGGCGGACCGGCCCTCGCAGCCCAGGCCCTGCTCAGGACGCGTTGCGGATGATGACGAATTCGTCCTTTGCAAGCGCAAGCGGCTTTGTTATACGCAGCCGCGTGCGAACGAACGGTTCGCCTTTTCCTCGGTAGCTCAGCGGTAGAGCATCCGACTGTTAATCGGATGGTCGCTGGTTCGAATCCAGCCCGGGGAGCCAAATTTCGTCGACAATTCAATAATTTGCGCTCGTGCTCTCATGCGGAGCATGACCTTCTTTGCCTGACTTTGGAAGACGATCTCCACGATTCAGCGCGCAATCGCGCTCGAACAGATGCGCGCGCGGGCGCTGTCGCGCCATGCAGGCGGCGCCAAATCGACTCAATTCGAATCGAGCATCGACCAGCCGGACAATTTACGGAGCTGATTCCCATGCCAGACATCCAGGTCGACCGTTCGCTCATGGCCCCCTCGATTCTGCCGGCCGACGTTCCCGAGCTCAGCGACGATGAATGCATCGCCTTTCTGGCGCGCGCGGTCGAGACCCCGGATCCGGCACGGCTGGACGAGGTCGCCGCCCTGATCGGCCGCCTCGCGGTGGCGATCGAGTAAGGCTGGTCGGCCCCTCGATCGGGGGAGTTGCGGAAGCCCTGTCCCTCGAGGCGAACGGCCATGTTGCGTTTTGACCGGGCATGCTCCAAAGATGCCGCGAATTTCCTCCGCGGCATCGTCCGCATTGCAGGGTCCGCAAATGTCCGGTTTTTCGACCGCGCGCCAGAAAATGGTCGATGGCCAGGTGCGCACCAGTGACGTCACCGATCGCCGTATTCTCGATGCGATGCTCACGGTTCCGCGCGAGGCCTTCGTGCCGGCCGACCGGCAGGCGCTGGCTTACCTCGATCTCGACCTCGACGTGAGCGAAGGCGCCGCCAAGCGGTTCCTGATCAAGCCGGCGCTGACCGGCAAGCTGCTCCAGGCCGCCGAAATCGGCGAGGATGATGCCGTGCTGGTCGTCGGGTGCGCCACGGGCTACCTCGCCGCGCTGACCGCCAAGCTCGCGCGGCAGGTCGCTGCGACCGAGTGCGATTCGGCCTTGGCCGCTAAGGCCAGGGACGCCTTCACCGCCCTGGGGCTTGCCAATGTCACCTGCCGGGCGGCGGCGTGCTCCGAGGGGGAACCTTCTACCGCTCCCTATGACGTCATCGTCCTCAACGGAGCGGCCGAGGTGATGCCGGAGGCCCTGCTCGGGCAGCTGAAGGAAGGGGGGCGTCTGGTGGGCGTTTCGGCCGAATCGAGGCCGCCGCGCGCCATGATCATGACCCGTACCCATGGTGAATTCGGCCATCGGGCCCTGTTCGATGCCGCAGCCCCGGTCCTTCCCGGTCTGGAACGGGCCGCCGCCTTCGTCTTCTGACGGCCTAAAACCCGCTTAAATTCCGTTCTGAATCAGAAGTGTGGCCGGGATGCTGCACGTGAAGAGTTTCCACTGAGAACCACCCTCGGGTAGTTCCGTTGCGCTTGACCGCGTCCTATGTTGCGGCGGGGCAACGACTCCACTCGTAGACGGTAACCCAGCTCGCGGGCACGAGGTGGGCGTTAGAATGAACGGAATTTCAGGGATGCATGGGGTGAAGCTCTTCACCGGAGCTGCGGTTTCGGTCCTGCTGCTGGCGCTTGCCGGGCCGACGCCTGCCTTGGCGGAGACGATGGAAGGCGCGCTGGTGCGTGCCTATCAGGACAATCCGCAACTCAACGCGCAGCGCGCCCAGGTGCGTGTGACCGACGAAAACGTGCCTCAGGCATTGTCCGGATATCGCCCGAGAGTTTCGCTGACTGCGAGCGCCGGCTATCAATATCAGGACACGCTGACCGCGCCCGGGTCGGTCCCAATCAACGGGACCACCGTCCCCCGCAGTTCCGCCCTTACCATTCAGCAGTCTCTGTACAACGGCAACCAAACCGCCAACCGGGTTCGGGGCGCAGAGCATCAGGTCTCCGGCGCACGCGAGGGGTTACGCAATCTCGAGCAAAGTGTTCTGTTCTTGGCGGCGCAGACGTACATGGATTATCTGCGCGATTCGGCGACGGTCGAAGTCAACAAGAGCAACGTCCGGGTGCTCGAGCAGACGTTGAAGCAGACCCGCGACCGCTTCAACGTCGGCGAAGTCACTCGCACTGACGTCGCGCAATCGGAAGCGCAGTTGGCTGCAGGGCGAACGCTGGAGCAGCAGTCCGAGGCCACGCTGACGGCGACGCGCGCGACCTATCGCCGTGTGATCGGCAACGACCCTGTCAACCTTGCGCCCGGCTCGCCGGTGGATCGTTTGCTGCCGCCGTCGCTGGCAAAAGCGGTCGAGCTTGCGCTTATTGAGAACCCGACAGTCACGGCAGCGATGTTCGGCATCGATGTCGCTTATATGAACGTGAAGATCAATGAAGGCGCGCTGCTGCCGACGGTCACCTTGCAGGCGACCGCCCAGCAGCTCAACGAACAGTCCTTGATTCAAAACAGGGCGTTCAGCGCCTCCGCCGTCGCGCAAGCTTCATGGCAACTCTATGCGGGCGGTTCCGAATATTCCCTGATCCGGCAGTCCAAGGAGTCGCTGGCCCAGCAGCGTCTCACGCTTGATCAGACTCGTGACCAGGCCCGCGCTGACACCGCGTCTGCCTGGGGTCTGCTCCAGGCCTCCAAAGCGCAGGTGACGTCCGCACAAGCCCAGGTGACAGCATCCGAGATCGCGCTGAACGGTGTGCGCGAGGAGGCAAAGGCCGGGCAGCGCACCACGCTCGACGTTCTCAATGCGCAGCAGGCGCTGGTCAACGCCCGCATCAATCTCGTGAACGCGCAGCATGATCGCGTTGTGAATTCCTACAGGGTCCTCAATACCATCGGCCGCCTGTCGCCGCAGGTGCTTGGTCTGCGGACCACAACCTACGACCCCAGTGTTCACTATCATCAGGTCCGCGACAGCTGGGCCGGCGTGCGCACCCCCGACGGGCGCTGATTCTCGCGATCATCCGGTCGACCTCGCGAACAGCCGGGGTCGACCGGTGCTTTGCTTGCAATCGTCGAAATCCCTGACATAGCCTTGCCAAGAAGATGCGGGTCGATTCGCCCCGCGTTGATGTCGTGTGCGTAACGCTTGAGTGCCGGGGGCAGGGGCGCACCGCTGCACGTTGAGCCGTGATCTGGGGACAAGTCGGGCTGCCGCGACGAAAATGAGGGGCCTCCCGTCCGGAACCGGCCAATCCTGTCGTGCTTGGTGTAAAACAACGCATGCGAGGGCGTTGATGATGTGGAGTCGGAGATGACGCAGCCTGCAAAGGTCACAGAACCCTCGATGGAGGAGATTCTGGCCTCGATCCGGCGCATCATTGCCGACGATGAGGCAAAGCCCCCGCCGGCTGATGCCGCCAAACCCGAGAAGACTGCGGCGCCCGCGGCGACGCCGAAGCCGCAGGCAATGAACGATATTCCGCCATCCAAGGTCGCTCCCGCAAAGCCTGCTGCCGAGAAGCCCGCGCCGTCAGCTGCGAAGCCCGCTCCGGCTCCGGCGCCACCACCTCCAGCTCCCGCGGCCGATGCAGCCAACAGCCAAGACGATATCGACGCGCTGCTGGCGGGACTCGATGCGGCCACGTCGGCGCCCGAGGTCCGCGCTCCCGAACCTGAGCCGGAGCCAGAACCCGACGTGCTCGAACTGACTGACGAGATGGCAGTGGACCCGACACCGCCACCGCCGCCGCCGAGCTTCCGCAAGGTCGAGCCGCGCGACGATCTCGAATTCGCGGAGCCGCCGCAGGTGCGCTCCGCGCCGCCGCCGCCGTCTTATGCCCCGGTGGACTTCGACGCGCCGCCCCTGCCGCCGCAGCAGCCGATCCTTGCGCAATCGACGGTCTCCGCGGTCGAATCCGCCTTCAATTCCCTGGCCCATACGGTGCTCAGCAGCAATGCACGGACGCTGGAGGATTTGGTCAAGGAGATGCTGCGGCCGATGCTGAAGTCCTGGTTGGACGACAACCTGCCGGGCCTCGTTGAACGCATCGTGAAGGCCGAAATCGAGCGAGTCTCGCGCGGCGGCCGCTGAGAAGGGCGGTTCGGCCCCGATATAGCCGCGCTTGTACGCCATATTAGGCCCGTCGATCGGACAGGAAAGCCCGTCTGCGCTGACCTTTTCGTTGACTTGGCCCCCTCGCGCGGCTTTCTAGCAGCCCCATGATCGAGAAAAATTACCAGCCCGCCGATATCGAAGCCCGCATGTCCGTCGTGTGGGAGGACAGCCTTGCCTTCAAGGCTGGTCGCCCCGACCGGCGTGATGCCGTGCCCTTCACCATCGTGATCCCGCCGCCGAACGTCACGGGTTCGCTGCATATGGGCCACGCCCTCAACAACACGTTGCAGGACATCCTGTGCCGGTTCGAGCGCATGCGCGGCCGCGACGTGCTGTGGCAGCCCGGCACCGACCATGCCGGCATCGCCACCCAGATGGTGGTCGAGCGGCAATTGATGGAGCGTCAGCAGCCCGGCCGCCGCGAGATGGGCCGCGAGAAGTTTCTCGAAAGGGTCTGGCAGTGGAAGGCCGAGAGCGGCGACACCATCATCAACCAGCTCAAGCGGCTCGGCGCCTCCTGCGACTGGTCGCGCGAGCGCTTCACCATGGACGAGGGCCTGTCGAAAGCCGTCGTCAAGGTGTTCGTCGAGCTGCACCGCGAGGGGCTGATCTACAAGGACAAGCGGCTGGTGAACTGGGACACCAAGCTGCTCACCGCGATTTCCGATCTCGAAGTGCAGCAGATCGAGGTCAAGGGTCACCTCTGGTATCTGCGCTACCCGATCGAGGGCAAGACGTTCAGCCCGGAGGATCCCTCGAGCTTCATCGTCGTTGCCACCACGCGCCCCGAGACCATGCTCGGCGACACCGGCGTGGCCGTGCATCCCGAGGATGAGCGCTATCAGAAGCTGATCGGCAAGAACGTCGTCCTGCCGCTAGTCGGCCGCAAGATCGCGATCGTCGCCGATGAGTACTCCGATCCGGAGAAAGGCTCCGGCGCGGTGAAGGTGACGCCTGCGCACGACTTCAACGATTTCGAGGTCGGCAATCGCCACGGCCTGCACCGGATCAGCGTGCTCGACAGGGAAGGGTGTCTCGACCTCGTCGGCAACGAGGACTATCTGCGCGACCTCCCCGAAGGGGCCGCGCAATTCGCCGAGGAATTCCACAAGGTCGACCGCTTCGCGGCACGCAAGCGCATCGTCGAGCGGCTGGAATCGTTCGGCTTCGTCGAGCGGATCGAGCCGCACACCCACATGGTGCCGCACGGTGACCGCTCGAACAGCGTGATCGAGCCCTACCTGACCGACCAGTGGTATGTCGACGCCAAGACGCTGGCCAGGCCCGCGATCGCTGCGGTGCGCTCCGGCGAAACCACTTTCGTGCCGAAGAACTGGGAAAAGACCTATTTCGACTGGATGGAGAACATCCAGCCCTGGTGCATCTCGCGTCAGCTCTGGTGGGGTCACCAGATCCCGGCCTGGTACGGACCTGATGGCAAGGTGTTCGTCGCCGAGACCGAGGAGGAGGCCGTCAGCCACGCGCTCGGCTACTATGTCGAGCAGGAAGTCATCACGCCGGAGCAGGGGCGCGAGATGGCGCTCGACCGCAACAGGCGCGAAGGCTTCATCACCCGCGACGAGGACGTTCTCGACACCTGGTTCTCGTCGGCGCTGTGGCCGTTCTCGACGCTCGGCTGGCCCGACGAGACACCCGAGGTGCAGCGCTACTACCCGACCACTGCGCTGGTGACCGGCTTCGACATCATCTTCTTCTGGGTCGCCCGCATGATGATGATGGGCCTGCACTTCATGAAGGAGGTGCCGTTCTCGACCATCTACATCCACGCCCTCGTCCGCGACGAGAAGGGCGCCAAGATGTCGAAGTCGAAGGGCAACGTCATCGATCCCTTGCACCTGATCGACGAATACGGCGCCGACGCGCTGCGCTTCACGCTGGCCGCGATGGCGGCGCAGGGGCGCGACATCAAGCTCGCCACCAGCCGCGTCGAGGGCTATCGCAATTTCGCGACGAAGCTCTGGAACGCCTGCCGTTTCGCCGAGATGAACCACTGCGCCGTGCCTGAAGGCTTCGAGCCGGCGAAGGCAAAGGAGACGCTGAACCGCTGGATCGCGCATGAGACCGCGCACACCACGCGCGAGGTGACCGAGGCGATCGAGGCCTATCGCTTCAATGATGCCGCGGGCAGCATCTATCGCTTCGTCTGGAACGTCTATTGCGACTGGTATGTCGAGCTCGCAAAGCCCGTGCTGCTCGGCCCGGACAATCCCGCCAAGGACGAAACCCGCGCCATGGTTGCCTGGGCGCGCGACGAGATCCTCAAGCTGCTGCATCCGTTCATGCCCTTCATCACCGAAGAGCTGTGGGAGGTGACTGCCAGGCGCGACGGTCTGCTCGCGCTGGCGCCGTGGCCGCTCAAACCGGTCGAGCCGACGCCGGAGCAACTCGCGATGCTCGCGGCGACGACGGGGCCGGTCGATCCGCTCGTCTCGCCGGCCTGGGTGCTGCCGATCTTCGATCATGCCGACTTCACCGATCCCGCGGCCGAGGCCGAGATTGGGTGGGTGATCGATCTCGTCACCCAGATCCGCTCGGTGCGCGCAGAGATGAACATCCCGCCGGCGACACTGACGGCGCTGGTGCTTGCGGGCGCCTCGGCCGAGACCAGGGAGCGCGCGCCGCGCTGGACCGACGTCATCAAGCGCATGGCGCGGCTGTCCGATATCTCCTTCGCCGACCGCGCGCCCGACGGGGCCGTACAGCTGCTCGTGCGCGGCGAGGTCGCAGCGCTGCCGCTCAAGGGCGTGATCGACGTCGCTGCCGAGCGCACGCGCCTCGACAAGGAAATCGCCAAGGCCGACGCCGACATCAAGCGTGCCGAGTCCAAGCTGGCGAACGAGAAATTCGTTGCCAACGCGGCCGAGGAGGTCGTCGAGGAGGAGCGCGAAAAGCGCGAGGCCGCGCTGGCGCGCAAGGCCAAGCTGCTCGAGGCGCTGGAGCGGCTGAAGCAGGCGTCGTGAGGTCGCGTCATTCCGGGGCGGCTCGAGGAGCCGAACCCGGAATCTCGAGATTCCCCGGGGCGCAATTGCGCATCTGGTCTGGTCCTTCGGACCATCCCGGGATGACGGTTATTTCGGAAACGGCTTGCTCAAGAACTTCGAGCCCCTGACGCCATAGCGCCAGGGCAACTCGACCGCCTTGGTGATGCCGATCCGGATGCCCGTTGCGACCTCCACATCCTCCGTCCGCGCATGCAGCGCGATGGGCGGGCGGTCCAGCGGCAGCGTGTTGTGCGCCATGGTGATGCCGAGCGCTTCGGTCAGCTTGCCGGGGCCCGAGCACAGCGCATGCACGTCCTGCAGATGCCGGCGTCGGCGCATCGCAGCCAAGCCATGCGTCGGCTCCAGCGCGCGGATCAGCACGGCGCTTGCCGAGCCTTCCTCCTCGCAAACGAAGTTGACGCACCAGTGGATGCCGTAGGAGCGGTAGACATAGGAAAACCCGGGCGGGCCGAACATCACCTGGTTCCGCGGCGTCGGCCCGCGATAAGAGTGCGCGGCCGGGTCGGTATGGTGATAGGCCTCGACCTCGACGATGATCCCGCCGACGCCATCGACGAGCATGGTGGCGCCGATCAAGTCGGGCGCGACCTCGTGGACGCTGCGGTCGAAAAAGGCGCGCTTCAAGGCTTTGCCGAGCCGGGGCGTTGAAGTCTTCGGAATTGGAGCCATTCGAGGTGAGAATCGCCAGAGAACAGAGCAGGATATTGCCCATATCTGCCATGTTCCCTGAAGCGGGGCGAGCCGGGTTGCGGCAGGCAGCCAGACCGACTAGGTAGGACCTGAACAGACCGGACACCCCATGGTCGTTATTGTCGATACCATCTCGAACCCGCTGCGCCCGCGCCACCCCGAAAAGGTGAACCGGCCCGATTCCGCTTCGCCGCCGAAGCCGGACTGGATTCGCGTGCGTGCGCCCAACACCCGCGGCTATGCAGACACCCGCAACATCGTGCGGGCGAACGGCCTGCACACGGTGTGCGAGGAGGCGGGCTGCCCGAATATTGGCGAGTGCTGGGACAAAAAGCACGCGACCTTCATGATCATGGGTGACACCTGCACCCGTGCCTGTGCCTTCTGCAACGTCAAGACCGGCCTGCCGAATGCACTGGATGGGGCCGAGCCGCAAAACGTCGCCGAGGCCACCGCCAAGCTGGGCCTTTCCCACGTCGTCATCACCTCCGTCGACCGCGACGATCTCGCGGATGGCGGCGCCCAGCATTTCGCAGAGACCATTCGTGAGATTCGAGCCGCGTGTCCTTCGACCACGATCGAGATCCTGACGCCCGACTTCCTGCGCAAGGAGCGGGCACTCGAAATCGTCGTTGCGGCGAAGCCCGACGTGTTCAACCACAATCTCGAGACAGTGCCGTCGCGCTATCTCACGGTGCGGCCCGGCGCGCGCTACTTCCACTCGATCCGGCTGTTGCAGCGGGTCAAGGAACTCGATCCCACCATCTTCACCAAGTCCGGCATCATGGTGGGCCTTGGTGAGGAGCGCCACGAGGTGCTCCAGGTGATGGACGATCTGCGCTCGGCCGAGGTCGATTTCCTGACCATCGGGCAATATCTCCAGCCGACCCGCAAGCACCACGCCGTGATGCGCTATGTGCCGCCGGACGAGTTTTCGTCTTACGAGAAGGTCGCCTACACCAAGGGCTTCCTGATGGTGTCGGCGAGCCCGCTGACCCGCTCCTCGCATCATGCCGGCGATGACTTCGCGAGACTGAAGGCAGCGCGGGCCGCTACTGCCCGCTGAACCGATATGCCCCGTTTTTCGAGCAAGCGCCGTGTCAATCACAGCGCATCCGAGATGTTCGATCTGGTCGCCGACGTCGAGCGCTACCCGGAGTTCGTGCCGCTGTGCAGCGCGCTGAAGGTTCGTCAGCGCATGGCAAAGCCCGACGGCACAGAGGTTCTGGTTGCCGACATGACGGTGTCGTTCAAGCTGGTCAGGGAGTCCTTCACCAGCCGGGTGACGCTCGACCGGGCCAATCTGAAGATCCTGGTCGAATATCTGCAAGGTCCTTTCAGCAACCTCGAAAATCGCTGGACCTTCGAGCCCAAGGGCCAAGAGGGGGGTGAAGGCGTCTGCGACGTCGCCTTCTTCCTCTCCTACGAGTTCAGGAGCCGCATGCTTGCGATGCTGATGGGCTCGATGTTCGACGCCGCCTTCGCGCGGTTTTCCACGGCCTTCGAGAAACGGGCGGACGCGATCTACGGCCGGCCGAAGCTGGCGTCGTCGTAAGGCGCATTCTCCATCATTGCGAGGAGCGAAGCGACGAAGCAATCCAGAGTCTTTCCGCGGAGGATTCTGGATTGCTTCGCTTCGCTTCGCTCGCAATGACGATGGTGAGACAGGTGAGCCATCCTCAATCCACCGCCTTCACCACGTCCGCCGGCTGTGAGGCATAGTACGCGGCGGCCTGCTCGATCTCCTGTGGTGTCATCGCGCGCGCGATGTTGCGCATCTGTTGGCTGATATCGTTGCGCCGTTCACCGGAGGCGAAGGCCTGGAGCTGGGCCTTCATGTAGGCCTCGGACTGTCCCTCCAGCCACGGGCTGCCGATCTTGTTGTCGAGGCTGCCATGGCAGGAACCGCAGGGGGCGATTCCGCGCATCGGCGCGCCATAGATGACGATGTTCGGCTTCGGCAACTGCGGCGTCGGGTGATAGGCCGGCAGCCGCGGCAGATAAGCGTAATAATTGGAGAGATCGGCGATCTCCTGGTCGGTCAGGTTGACCGCAAACGGCGACATCACGGCGTTGGTGCGCGCGCCCGAGCGGAAATCGTGCAGTTCCTTGTAGATCACGGCGGAATACTGGCCAGCGAGATTGGGGGAGTCCGCACGGCTGATGCCGGTGGGGCCGTGGCAGATCGCGCAGCGCTGCGCCAGCGTCGCGCCGCGGCCGATCGCCTCCTGGCTCGATCGTGACAGCGTGCTCGAGGTGAGCACGACCTCGGACAGGCGCCCGGTCTGCTCCGGCGCCGCCACGATCGCCGTGCGCTGTGGCAGGCCGGCGGCGCTGCAGATCGCATCCCAGGCATTGGCGAACTGGACCCAGGGCTGTGCGAAGGGCAGTACGATGAAGCCGCCGATCACGGTCACGATAAGGATCGCGGCGGTGACGCCGACGGCTGCCCTGAAATGCCTGTTGCGGAAGGTGAAGAGGTCGCGCGCGCTCATCACTGCGCTCCCACATAGACGGCCGGCACCGAGGTGCCTTCGTTCAGCGCCAGCGTCAGGATCGGGTAGCCGTAATTGGTCACGGTGAGCCCTATCATCAGCGCCACCCACAGCGCATGCGTGTTGAGCGCGACCGGCACGGTCGCCGGCTCGTGCACGGCCACCGCAAAGCAGTAGGGGCCGGCGTCAGCCTGCGGTGCGCGCATGCCGCGCGCCAGGATGACCAGGAAGAGAATGCCCGATGCCAGCAGAATGAAGCCGCCGATCGCCGAAAGGGTGACGGAGAGCGCCTGCGGCGCGATCGCGGGATCGCCGAAGTCGAAATAGGCCATGCGGCGCGGCATGCCCAAAATGCCGACCCAGTGCCACGGGAAAGTGGTGACCATCATGCCGACGAACCACAGCCAGAGCTGGATGCGGATCAGCCGGAGATCGAGCAACTCGCGGCCGGTCAGATGCGGCCACAGGTCATAGGCGATCGCGAAATACATGATCACGATGGCGCCGCCGAAGATCAGGTGGAAATGGCCGGTGATCCACTGCGTGTTGTGGATCGATGCATCGAGCTGATAGCTCATGTTGATGAGGCCGCCGGCGCCGCCGAAGCCGAGCATGACGAACGAGAACGCCAGCGCCAGCATCATCGGATTGTCCCAGGGCAGGGCCCTGATCCAACCGAACATACCGCGGCCACCACGCAGGCGCGCCGCGATCTCGACGGACGCGCAGATCGTGAACACGGTCAGCAGGGTCGGCAGCGCCACCAGCGCCGTGAAGGCCGAGTGGATGAACTTGAAGCCGGCGCCGACTTGCGGATCGGCAAAGGTGTGGTGCATGCCGATCGGCATCGCCACCACCAGGAACAGGGTGAAGGATATCCGCGCCATGGTGTCGGAATAGACGCGGCCGCCGATCGCGCGCGGCACGATGGTGTAATAGGCGATGTAGGTCGGCATCAGCCAGAAATAGACGATGGCGTGCAGCGTCCAGGAGAAGAACACGCGGGCGAGGCCAGCATCGATCGTGGTCTTCAGCCCCGCTGCGACGGGAATGATCTGCAGGAGCAGCTCGAGCGCGGCACCGACTGCGGTCCAAGCCCACAAATACGAGCCGGCGACATTGGCGAACATCGCCAGCGGCACCGGCGCGCCGGGATGGGCCTTGCGCCAGAGCCGCAGGTTGATCGACATCAGCGCGACCCAGATCCAGGAGCCGACCACGACCAGCACCACGCCGAGATAGTAGAAGACGTTGCCGATCAGCGGCGGATAGAAGGTGTAGAGCACCGAGGCGCGGCCGAGCGCGATCGGGATAATCGCCATGATGCTGCCGGCAACGATGAGCCAGAATCCGGCCCAGGCCCAGCGCACGCCGACCAGACGCTGCTTCAGCGCTGACTCGCTGATGGCATAGCCGAAACCCATCGCGACCAGGGTCGGGAAGACGTAGCCCATTACCGTGCCGTGCGCGGTCAGCGAACGGTAATAGAGCTCCGGATTGGAGAGCCAGGTACCGATCGGGCTGCGGATGAACATCTGCCAGGCGCCGAGCGTGAGCGCGACGCCGAATACGGCAAAGGCCAGCCAGAAATGGGCGAGGATGAGCTTCCTATTGGCCAACACAGCTCAGCCTCCCGCCACTCTTCGCACGATCGGCGAATTCGGTCTTGTCGATCACCTTGACCTTGCCCCACATTCCCTCGTGGCCGAAACTGCAAAACTCCTGGCAAGGCATCAGATAGTCGCCGGTCTTCGCAAAGTGCATGAGCTGCTCGGAGATGTAGCCCGGCACCAGCATCGTGTTGACGTTGGTACCCTGGATCAGGATGCCGTGCACGACATCGGCGCTGGTGGCGCGCAGCGTGATCGGGGTGTCCGCGGGCACCAGGATGCAGGCCGGCGTGAAGGAATATTGCTGGCCGATCGCACGCACGGTCACATTGCCATTGGTTTCCAGCACGCTGCCGAGATTGCTTTCGACGAATTCGCCGGAGAGATGCAACCGCGAAGGATCGGTGGTCTCGACGCGCGGCTGCGGCATCGTCGCGCTGTGGATGCCGGCGAATGCCGCGAGCAGCGCCATGCCGACGATGATGATCACGGCAAAGGTCGCCCAGCGCCGCTCGACGCGGGCCGCGACCTCGGCGCTGTCGCGATGGGCTTCCTCTGCGCTCATTGCAGCGGACCACGGGGCAGGAAGACGAACAGATAGAACGCAAGCCACATCGCGACCACACAGGCCGTGGCGATGCCGGCGAGCAGGATCGCGCCGGTCGGGCCTTGCGCGACGACCTCGTCGACCGCCTGGTCGGCGGCGGCTGGGCTGGTGGTCGGCGGATCGGAATTGATCATGACGGATCTCTGGCGCCTCTCAGTTCAGCGGTGCGGAACGCAGCTCGTTGGCCTCGCGCGCCGAGACCGGCGTGCCGCGATTGCCCCAGGCGGTGCGGATGTAGGAGACGACGGCTGCGATCTCATTGTCGGACAGAAGTCCGGCGAAGGGCGGCATGCCGTAGGGCATCGGATTGCCCTTGGTGCCCGGCGGATAGCCGCCATTGAGCACCATGCGGATCGGATTGACCGCCGACTGCATCTCGATCGACTGGTTGTTGGCGAGCGGCGGCCAGTGCGGCGGCTTGCCTTCGCCCTGAGTGCCGTGACAGTTCGCGCAGTGCTTGTCGTAAACGGTCTTGCCGAGGCTGATCAGCAGGCTGCTCTCGGCCGTCGGCAGCCTCGAGCTTGCCGGCGGCGGAGGCGAGGGCTCCGCAATGCTCTTGAGGTACACTGCCATCGCCCTGGTATCCTCGTCGTTCAGATATTGCAGGCTGTTGTGCACGACCTCCGCCATAGGGCCGTAGACCACGCCGCGCATGGAAACGCCGGTCTGGAGCAGATCGGTGATGTCCTTGATGCTCCAGTCGCCGAGCCCCGCTTCGCGATTTGACGTGAGCGAGGGCGCGTACCAGTTTTGCATCGGGATCAGGCCGCCCTTGAAGGCTTCCGATTGCGAGGTGCCGCCGAGCGCGTTGATGGGCGAATGGCACATGCCGCAATGGCCGAGGCCTTCCACAAGGTAAGCGCCGCGATTCCACTCCGCGGATTTGGTCGGGTCAGGTTTGAACTCGCCCTCTGAAAAGTACAACGTGCGCCAGCCGAGGATCAGCTGGCGGTTGGAATAGGGGAAGCGGAGATCGTGCTCACGATTCCGCTGGTTCACCGGCGGGATTGACTTCAGATAGGCGAAGATCGCGTCAGTATCGGTTCTCGTGACCTTGGTGTAGGACGCGAACGGCATCGCCGGATACATCAATCCGCCGTCCGGAAAGCGGCCATAGTGCATCGCCTTGTAGAAGTCTTCGGCAGTCCATTTGCCGATCCCGGTGTCGCGATCCGACGTGATGTTGGAGGAATACAAGGTGCCGAAAGGCGTCGGCATGGCGCGTCCGCCGGCAAAGATGCGCCCCTCGGGCGCCGTGTGGCAGGCAATGCAGTCGCCGGCCCGCGCCAGATATTCGCCGCGCGCGACGAGGCTGTCGCCATCGGGGCCGAGCTTTGGCTGCGCCTCAGCGGACGGACCAGTGAAGAGCAACAGCCCTAAGGCAAGGAGTCGTGACCACGATCGCAATTCCGTCTCCTCAATCCGGTTCACTGCCGCAGGCGAACGGCAGCACGTACGTGCCTTTCGGCGCCGGCGCGATGTTCACCGGCGCAGGGCGGCTCGCGAGCCATGCCGCGACCGCCGTCACGTCTTCCTCGGTGAGCCGGGCGGCAACCTGCTGCATGCAGTCCGGCGCTTTCGCGGTGCGCGTGCCATAACGCCACGCGCCCAACTGCGCGCTAATGTAGCTCGGGCGCAGTCCGAGCAGGCCCGGAATCCCTGGTTCCATTCCCGTCAAAGTGGGGCCATGGCAGCTTCCGCACGCCGGAATCTGGCGCTGCGGATCGCCGCGTGACACCAGAGACTGGCCGTGCTGCAGCACCTCCTTGCTTGCATCGCTTGCCGTGACGGGCGGCAGAGGCGGATGCTGATCCGCGAAATAGTCCGCCATCTGCTGCAGGTACGGATCGGGGAGGAATTCCAGCAAATAGTTCATCGGCGGATATTTTCGCCGGCCATTCTTGAAGGCAAGAAGCTGGTTGTAGAGATAGCCGGCCGGCTTGCCGGCAAGCCGCGGGAAATAGACGTCGCTGGTGCCTTCGCCTTGATTGCCGTGACAGGGCGTGCAGGCCTCGACTCGTGCCGCCATCGTGTCCGGCGGCTGATTGACCGTTTGTGCGGCCGCATCATCGAACGCGGCCAGCGTGGCAATGGCCAGAGCAGTGGTGCGAGCGAACACTCTCGTCACACTCCAAGAACAGGACCGGTTGATTCCGGATCACAACGTAGCGAAGCATTATTGCGCCAATATGGTCCCGCGCAAGATCGAGCACACGCGATACGTTTGGTTGCGGCCTTCGCAGGTGCGATCACGATCGAATTCGACAAAACTTGCGTGTTTTTTGAAAATTGGACATGACGCTGCGCTCTCGCGACAGTTCCTGCCCAAGTTCTCGCGCGGTCATGGCCCTCCGATGTCAGGGGGCGCAGGGAAGACCGGGTGCCGGCCGGGCACCCACGGTCCACTGTGCGAAGTCTGCGCTACGAGAAGCTGCACAGCGGCATACAGGTGAAGCCAAACATCCGGCCTTCCCTGCGCAGTGGTTTGATGCCGAGTTCTCCCCGGGGAGCGATGCACTATTGCCCCCGTCGCCTTGCGGATGGCTGATGCGCGCGCCCGGTCGGGCCGCCACATCACCGCAAGACTTGGCGCACAGACCCCGGGCGCCAGGACGACACGGTTTTGCCATACGCAGATCACACCGGTCGTGTGCGCGAAGACCTGTCGCTCACGGTTGCCCGCCCTGCGATGTCTCTCGCGCCGATGTGACTAGCGTCCACCGCAGCTCACCCCGCGTGTCGTGACGATCGCGATACGCCCCTCTGACCGGGATGAGGTGGCGCAGGAATACGCGGAAGCCGAATTTCGGTTAAGTGGAATATATTCGCGCGCGCCGATTGACCCGGCGATTGCGTGTTTTGGCCGACAGGCAGCACAAGGACTGGTAGGCACGGCTGTTACGCGCAGGCCGCCGCCCACAATCAAGGAGTTATACTGCCTGCGGCGCGAATGTGACGCCTGTCGGCTGCGCCAGACGTGGAGCAGCGACGGAACACCCCTTGCCGCGACCGGTACAGATGTAAGGGGTGTATTTCATGACATGTTCAACTACAATCCGAGTCGGGCGCGGGGGCTTGGAGCTGGACTGGACAGATGGCGCGCTGGAAGCAATCGTGGACCGAGGAGGACCTCAACCGGCTCAGGGAGCTTGCAGGCACCAAGCCGATTGCGACGATCGCGAAAGAGCTCGGACGGACCACGGGGACGGTTCTCGCGAAGGCGATCGAGCAAAAGCTCCCAATCATCTATCGTATCGGGCGAGCGGCACAATAACGGGACTCGCGGCCCACCTGGAATATTCCAGCCGGTCAGCGCCGGGTTTCACGTCGCTTCCACCTATGCGATCCCGCGGCAGGCCCTTGACGATTGGCAAGCTCCCAAACCGGATCATTTTCCGCGACGGCGAGTTCTCAACCGATTGCCCGACTGGAGCCGCCATGACCATCAATTTCGACACGCTGAAAGCTTCGCTCGTTCTCTATGGGCTGAACGCGATCTATGCGATCCTGCTGCTTGCGGTCGGCTGGTATCTGTCCGGCGCGATGCAGCGTTTCGTCACGCGCGTCTTGAGCGTCACGCACCGCGTCGATCCGCTGGTGACGTTGTTCGTGGGTAGCCTCGCGCGCTATGGCGTGCTCGCGGTGGTCGGCATCGCCGTGCTGCAGCTCTTTGGCATCCAGACCGCAAGCCTCGTCGCCGTGCTGGGCGCGACATCTCTCGCCATTGGCCTGGCGCTACAGGGCACGCTCTCCAACCTCGCCGCCGGCGTGATGCTGCTGTTGTTTCGGCCCTTTCGCATCGGCGACGACGTCGAGGTCGCCGGCAAGGCGGGCAAGGTGAGATCGCTGTCGCTGTTCATGACCGAGCTCGTCGCGGCCGATAACACGCAGATCCTGCTGCCGAACGGGCAGGTGTGGGGTGCAGCGATCGTCAACCACAGCGCCTATCCCGGCACGGGCGAGGTCAAGGTGGCGTTTCCGGTCCCGGCCGGTGCCGCTGCGGCGCTGGCCGATCGCATGCTGGAGGAGCTGCGCAATGACTCCCGCATGGACGATCAGGCTGCGCCTGCCGTCAACATCTCCAGAGTGGTCGATGTCGCCAATCCGGCGTCGCCGATCCTGGAATTGACGGTTAGTGCGAAGGCCAAGCCGTCACAGGCGGACGCGGTCAGGCAGTGCGTGCTCGACCACGCCAGCGCGCTGCTCGCGGCGGCGTAGGCGTTTCGGCGGCGCTGTCGTTCAGCCTCGCGGCGCCCGCGGCGGCCTGCGCTTCACCGCATGCCGGCGCGGAGAGCGGGTCACGCGCGGTCGCAGGCGGCTGGCGGCGGTGCGCTGCGGCTTGGCTGCGACTTGCGGCCCGCGGGCGAGCTCCATCAGCATGCGCAGCGCTTCGACCACCGAGCGGGCGCGAACTGCGCTGCGGCCGATGGCGCCGAAGCGGTGCTCGCGATGGATGATGCGACCGTCGCGCGCGGCGGCGGCGAAGTGCACGAGACCGACCGGCTTGCCGGGCGTGGCGCCGCCGGGGCCGGCGATGCCGGTGATGGCGACGGCGAGATCGACATCGGCACGCTCCAGTGCGCCGATGGCCATCGCGGTCGCGGTCTCCTTGCTGACCGCGCCGAAATTCGTCAACGTGCTCGCTTCGACGCCAAGCATCGCGCGCTTGGCGTCGTTGGAATAGGTGACAAAGCCGCGGTCAATGACGTCAGACGAGCCGGGGATGTCGGTCAGCGCGCCGGCAACGAGGCCGCCGGTGCAGGATTCCGCAGTCGCGATCGTCAGCTTGCGCATCCGGCATAGATCGAGCAGCGAGCGGGAGAGGGCGCGTGCATCGCTGCCGCCCATGGCCTAGACGCTCCAGGTCTTTTCGCTAAACGGCAGGCGGATGGTGGCGCTCGCGGTGGCCGCGATGCCCTCCTCACGCCCGGTGAAGCCGAGGCGCTCGCTGGTCGTCGCCTTCACCGCGACGCGGGAGATATCGACGCCGGAGATCTCAGCGATGCGCGCGCGCATGGCGTCCCGCAAGGGGCCGATCTTCGGCCGCTCGCAGATCAGCGTCACCTCGAGATTGGCGACGCGGCCGCCGCGCTGGGCGACGCGCTCGATGGCGTATTTCAGGAACTGGTCGGAGGAGGCACCCTTCCATTTCGCATCGCTCGGCGGGAAGTGCGAGCCGATGTCGCCGTCGGCCAATGCGCCGAGAATGGCGTCGACCAGCGCATGCAGGCCGACATCGCCGTCGGAATGGGCCAGGAACCCCTTGGTGTGCGGCACGCGCACGCCGCAGATCATGACATGGTCGCCTTCGCCGAAGGCGTGCACGTCATAGCCGGTGCCGGTCCTGATGTCGCCGAGCAGGGCGGCCAGGCGCGCTTCCTCGCGCACGAAATCCTCGGGAGTGGTGAGCTTCATGTTGGCAACATCGCCTTCAAAGGTTGCGACCGTCAATCCCGCCCATTCGGCAATCGCGGCATCGTCGGTGAAATCAGAGCGCCCGTCCTTCGCCGCGCGACGATGCGCCTCGAGGATGACGTCGAAACGAAAGGATTGCGGCGTCTGCGCGATTCTGAGGCGCGCCCGCTCCGGCGTGTCCTCGACATTGCCGTCCTCGCCGGTGAGCTTGATGGTGTCAGTGACGGGAACGACCGGGATCGCAGCGCCAGTGCGGCCCGCCGCTTCGATCGCGCGCGAGATCACGCCTGCCGAGACGAAGGGGCGGGCGGCATCGTGGATCAGCACGATGTCCGGCTCGTGCTTCGCCAGCGCTTCGAGGCCGGCGAGCACCGATGCCTGACGGGTGGCGCCGCCATTGGTCGGCGGCTCGTGCCTCAGCCCTGTGACCGCTGCGGTGAACATGACGTTGTCGTCGGGGTTCACCACCGGCTGCACCGCTGATACCTCCGGGTGATGGCTGAATGCCTCCATGGCGCGATAGATCACCGGCACGCCGCCGATCTCGCGGTATTGCTTCGGCCCGCCGGCGCCTGCACGCAGTCCACGCCCGGCTGCGACGAGGACGACTGCGGTGCGCTGTGATTTCGCCATAGGACTCAATTACTCAGTTGCTCATCAAGGAGTCGGGGAGGGGATTGCCGGCATGCCTCTAGCACGGCAGGCCCGCAAAAAAAGGGGGTTTCCCCTGATTGTGGGAAACAGCATTTTGCTGCACTGCACTTGAAAGATTTGCAGAACTGTCTAAACTGTAGGCATGACGCTTGACTGCACAAGAATTGTGCGCAAGATAGATCATGGCAGGCGCGATGAGGCCCTGCCCAGTCAACGAGACCCCTGTGACCGGCTCGGCAGTATCCGGCTCTAAGCCGTTGAAAATAGGCGATATTGATATCGCCACCCCGGTCTTCCTGGCGCCGATGTCGGGTGTGACTGACTCGCCCGTCCGCCGGCTCGCAGCCGAGCTTGGAGCCGGTCTGGTCGTGTCTGAAATGACCGCGAGCGATGAGCTTGCAAATGGCCATCGGATGTCCCGGTTGCGCTGCGAAGCCACCGGCATCGGTCCGCATGTGGTCCAGCTCGCAGGGTGCGAGACGCACTGGATAGCCGAAGGCGCCCGGATCGCCGAAGCCGATGGCGCCGATATTATCGACATCAACATGGGCTGTCCGGCCCGCCACGTCACCGGGGGTCAGTCCGGTTCGGCCTTGATGCGCGACCTCGACCATGCCCTCGCCCTGATCGATGCGACCATCGCAGCGGTGAAGGTGCCGGTGACGCTGAAGATGCGGCTCGGCTGGGACGATCGCACGCGCAACGCGCCGGAGCTGGCGCGGCGCGCGGAAGCCGCAGGCGTCAAGCTCGTCACGGTCCATGGTCGCACCCGCTGCCAGTTCTACAAGGGCGAGGCCGATTGGGACGCGATCCGCGCCGTGCGCGAGGCCATCTCGATCCCGCTCGTCGTCAATGGCGACATCACGTCCTACGAGAAGGCGCTCGCAGCATTGCAAGCCTCAGGCGCCGATGCCGTGATGATCGGCCGCGGCGCGCAGGGCCAGCCCTGGCTGCCCGGTCAGATCGGCCGCCGTCTGCAGGGCGGGGCCGAGGAAGCGATGCCCTCGCTCGAAACGCAGCTGCATTATGTCCGCACGCTGTATGATGGCGTCTGCGCGCTTTATGGCCTGCGCGTCGGACTGAGGCATGCCCGCAAGCATCTGAGCTGGGCACTCGATGTCGCCGCGCAGGTGAGCCGTGCGCCGTCGGAGAAATTGACATCCTGGCGACAGAAGATCCTGGTCTCGGAGGATCCGCGCCTCGTTCACAATTCACTGCAAGACGCCTTCGACGACTTCGCATGGAGCGCTGCTGCATGAGCTCAGCCGCTGAACATCGTCGGCCGCTTCAGTCCGACAGCGACGCAATCCTGGACGCCTTGCCCAACCCCGTGCTCATGATCGGACCGGACGGCAAGATTGTCGCCGCCAATATCGCGACCGAAGCCTTCTTCGAGATCTCGACGCAGTTCCTGAAGCGGCAGTCGTTGAAGGAGCTGGTGCCATTCGGCAGCCCCTTGCTGGCGCTGATCGACCAGGTGCGCTCGTCGAATTCGCCGGTCAACGAATACAAGGTCGATCTCGGCACGCCGCGCATGGGCGGCGACCGACAGGTCGATCTGCACGTGGCCCCTCTCACGGAGCGGCCCGGCCACATCGTGGTGATGCTCCAGGAGCGCAGCATTGCCGACAAGATGGACCGCCAGCTCACCCATCGCAGCGCCGCTCGCTCGGTGATCGCGCTCGCAGCGATGCTGGCGCACGAGATCAAGAACCCGCTGTCCGGCATCCGCGGCGCGGCCCAGCTTCTGGAGCAGCAGGCCTCGTCCGAGGACCGCATGCTGACGCGGCTGATCTGCGACGAGGCCGACCGCATCGTGACGCTGGTCGACCGCATGGAGGTGTTCGGAGACGAGCGTCCCGTGGTGCGCGGCCCCGTCAACATCCATTCGGTGCTCGACCACGTGAAGCGGCTGGCGCAGTCCGGCTTTGCCCGCAACATCCGCTTCGTCGAGGACTACGATCCCTCGCTGCCGCCGGTGCTGGCGAACCAGGATCAGCTGATTCAGGTGTTCCTCAACCTCGTGAAGAACGCCGCCGAAGCCCTGATCGACGTGCCGGACGCCGAGATCCAGCTCACCACCGCGTTTCGCCCCGGCGTGCGCCTGTCAGTCCCCGGTCAAAAATCCAGGGTATCCCTGCCGCTGGAATTCTGCGTGAAGGACAACGGACCAGGCGTGCCGGACGATCTTCTGCCCAACCTGTTCGATCCCTTCGTGACCACCAAGCAGACCGGCTCGGGTCTCGGCCTGGCGCTGGTCGCCAAGATCGTCGGCGATCACGGGGGCATCATCGAATGCGAATCTCAGCCGCGCAAGACCACCTTCCGCGTACTGATGCCGATGTATTCCACATCGGTGAAACATGCCGATCAAAGCAGTCGCGCCGACTCTGCCGGGAAGTCGTCGCCTGCGTCACAGGGGGCAAAATGAGGATCAACGATGCCCGCAGGTAGCATTCTCGTAGCCGATGACGATACCGCCATCCGCACCGTTCTCAATCAGGCACTGTCCCGCGCCGGTTACGAAGTGCGGCTGACCGGCAATGCCGCAACGCTGTGGCGCTGGGTGAGCCAGGGCGAGGGCGATCTCGTCATCACCGACGTGGTGATGCCGGACGAAAACGCCTTCGACCTGCTGCCGCGAATCAAGAAGATGCGGCCGAATCTGCCCGTCATCGTGATGAGCGCGCAGAACACCTTTATGACGGCGATCCGCGCCTCCGAGCGCGGCGCTTACGAATATCTGCCGAAACCCTTCGATCTGAAGGAGCTGATCGCCATCGTCGGGCGCGCGCTCGCCGAGCCGAAGGAGCGGACCTCGACGCCGGACGAAGATGCCGAGATGGAGGCGATTCCGCTGGTCGGCCGCTCGCCGGCGATGCAGGAAATCTACCGCGTGCTGGCGCGCCTGATGCAGACCGACCTCACCGTGATGATCACGGGCGAGTCCGGCACCGGCAAGGAACTGGTGGCGCGGGCGCTGCATGATTATGGCAAGCGCCGCAACGGTCCGTTCGTCGCGGTCAACATGGCGGCGATCCCGCGCGATCTCATCGAGTCCGAGCTGTTCGGCCATGAGCGCGGTGCCTTCACCGGCGCCAACACCCGCGCCTCCGGGCGGTTCGAGCAGGCCGAGGGCGGCACGCTGTTCCTGGATGAGATCGGCGACATGCCGATGGAGGCGCAGACCCGCCTGCTGCGCGTGTTGCAGCAGGGCGAATACACGACGGTCGGCGGCCGCACCCCGATCAAGACCGACGTACGCATCGTCGCGGCCTCCAACAAGGATTTGCGTGTCCTGATCCAGCAGGGCCTGTTCCGGGAAGATCTGTTCTTCCGCCTCAACGTGGTTCCGCTGCGGCTGCCGCCCTTGCGCGAGCGCATCGAGGACCTGCCGGATCTCGTGCGGCACTTCTTCACACTGGCCGAGAAGGACGGGCTGCCGCCGAAGAAGCTCGACACGCTGGCGCTGGAGCGGCTGAAGCAGCACCGCTGGCCCGGCAACGTGCGCGAGCTGGAAAATCTGGCCCGGCGCCTTGCCGCGCTCTATCCGCAGGACGTGATCACGGCCTCCGTCATCGACGGCGAGCTCGCGCCGCCCTCGGTCAGCCCGGGCGCCGCGGTCCAGCAGGGCGTCGACAATCTCGGCGGCGCGGTGGAGGCATATCTGTCCTCGCACTTTCAGGGCTTTCCGAACGGCGTGCCGCCGCCCGGCCTCTATCACCGCATCCTCAAGGAGATCGAGGTGCCGCTGCTCACGGCCGCGCTGGCTGCCACCCGCGGCAACCAGATCCGCGCCGCCGACCTGCTCGGCCTCAACCGCAACACGTTGCGCAAAAAGATCCGGGATCTCGACATCCAGGTTTATCGGAGCGGGGGTTAGTCTTTCGAAGCGGACGGTGGCTCAGCTCCGCCTACCAAGGCAGAGCTGAGCCTGTCCGGATCGCGCTGGCCGTTGTGGCTGACGCGATGAGCAGAAGTCCTGACGGGACTCTGATGTTCCGCCGGCACATTCAAATTAGTCATTCGGGCTGCAACGCGGCCGTCACATCTATCTGACCAGTTCGCCGGAGGCTGGCACCACGCTCGCGACATTAAGGGGCGGCTGCTGAAGGCCGAGGCCGTTGACGAGGAGGTCGGCGGCTACGATCAGCAGCAGAACGGCGGAAACCATCGTCGCGAGGAAGATCCTATCCATGCGGATCAAGCCGGAATGGTGGGAATCCGTTCCGCCTCGGCGGCATCTGCCTGTGGATTGCACCTGCCGGCCGCGAGGTTAACGCCGCGGAATTGTCGCAATTCGGCAACAATGTGGTACGAATACATCAGTATCCGCGCGTCCGCGGACCCGTCTTCAGCATCATTGCCGGAATGACCAGCGCAGATACCTCGGCCGCACATTTTGACACGGCCCCAGCCGAAGAGCCCCGGCGTTGGTCGGTGCGGCGCTGGCTCGCACCCTTTGCCGTGGCGCTGGCGCTGCTGTCGGCCCTCCTGACCTTCCTGGTCCTGACCGGACTTACCAGGATCGAGCCGACGCCCGAGGTCGTCCGCTCGTTCTACCTGATCAACGCTGCGACGATCCTGCTCCTGGTGGGGATCATCGTCAGGGAACTCTGGCAGCTGATCCTGGCGCGGCGGCGGGGCAGAGCGGCGGCGCGCCTCCATGTCCAGATCGTCAGCCTGTTCTCGATCGTCGCGGTGCTGCCGGCGGTGCTGGTCGCCGTCGTCGCCAACGTTACCATCGAGCGCGGCCTCGACCGGCTGTTCTCCGGCCCGACCAAGGAGGTGATCCAGAATTCGCTGACGATCGCGCGGGCCTATATGCAGGACCACGCGCAGCTGATCCGCGGCGACATTCTCGGCATGGCCAACGACATCGCCCATGCGAGGCCGCTCTACGATCAGGACCGCCGCTCGTTCCGGGAGATGCTGACGGCCAGTGCCGGCTCTCGCAATTTGCCCGGCGCGATGATCATCGACAAGAACACCAACATCCTGGAGTCCGCCGACACCGGCATGCGGCTCGCCTATTCGCCACCGGCGCCGGACTTCCTCAGCAATGTCAACGAGAACGAGCCCGAGATCGCAGTGCTCCCCGACGCGAGCTTCGTTGCCGCGGTGATCCGGTTGCGTGCCTTCAACGATACCTTCCTCTATGTCGCCCGTCCGCTCGATCCGAATGTCGTCAATCAGCTCAAGCAGACCGAAGTGAGCGTCGCCGAATACGCCCAGATCGAGTCACGCCGCCTCGGCATTCAGGTCGCCTTCGCGCTGATGTTCGCAGTGATCGCGCTGACCATTTTGATGGCCTCGGTGCTGATCGGGCTCAACTTCGCCAACTCGCTGGTCTCGCCGATCCGGCGGCTGATGAACGCGGCGCAAACGGTCTCAACCGGCGACCTCCATGTCCAGGTGCCCGTGCATCAGTCGGAAGGCGATCTCGCCCAGCTGGGCGAGACCTTCAACAAGATGACGCAGGAATTGCGCAGCCAGCGCGACGAGCTCGTCAATGCCAGCGACCTGATCGACAGCCGCCGCCGCTTCATCGAGGCCGTGCTGTCCTCGGCGAGCGCCGGCATCATCGGCGTCGATACTTCCGGCAGCGTCGGCATCCTCAACCGCTCGGCCGAGAAGCTGATCGGCCACTCCGAAGCGGAGACGCTCGGCCATCCGCTCTCGGACGTGCTGCCCGAGCTCGACGACATGATGAAGACGGCGCGGGAGGGGACCCAGCGTCTGGTGCAGGGTCAGATCACGATCAACCGGGACGGTGCCGAACGCAATCTATCGGTCCGCGTCAGCGCCGAGAAGAACCAGCCGCACGACAGCTACATCATCACCCTCGACGACATCACCGAGCTGGTCTCGGCCCAGCGCACCTCGGCCTGGGGCGACGTGGCGCGCCGCATCGCTCACGAGATCAAGAACCCGCTGACGCCGATCCAGCTCTCCGCCGAGCGCATCCGCCGCAAGTTCGGCAAGTCCATCACCGAGGTCAAGGACAAGCAGATCTTCGACCAGTGCACCGACACCATCGTGCGCCAGGTCGACGACATCAGGCGCATGGTCGACGAGTTCTCACGTTTTGCGCGGATGCCTAAACCGGTGATGGAGGGCGAGGACGTCGCCGATACCGTGCGGCAGGCGGTGTTCCTGATGAAGGTCGCCCATCCCGAGATCGACATCGAAGCCGAGTTCAAGGAGGATCCGCTCCGCGCCCAGTTCGACCGGCGGCTGATCTCCCAGGCGGTCACCAACATCGTCAAGAACGCTACCGAGGCGATCGAGCAGGTCCCCCCCGAGGAGCTCGGCAAGGGCCGCATCGACGTCGTGGTGTCGCGCGAGGGCGACGACGTGCTGATCGACGTCATCGACAACGGCATCGGCCTGCCCAAGGTCGCGCGCTCGCGCCTGCTCGAGCCCTATGTCACCACGCGCGCCAAGGGCACGGGCCTGGGGCTGGCCATCGTCGGCCGCGTGCTGGAAGACCATGGCGGGCGGATCGAGCTGAAGGACGCCTCCGACTTCCGCGAAGGCCAGCGCGGCGCCTGGATGCGGATGCGCTTTGCGGTCTCGGGCCAACCTGCGAAAGCTGGGGGCGCCGAGCCAGCGCCCGCGGCCAACGAAGCAACCAAGCCGGACAACAAGGCGGCGGTCACGGAATCCGTCGAGAAATCCAGCAACGAGCTGGAAACAAAAGAGCCGGCCGCCGGAACCAAAGAGCCGGCTGAAAAGACCAATGATTCAACGAAAATCGAAGCCTCAACAGGCAGCTGACAACACAGGCGCGATCCATGGCAAGTGAAATTCTGATTGTCGATGATGAGGCCGATATTCGGGATCTCGTTGCGGGCATTCTCGAAGACGAGGGGTTCGTGACCCGGACCGCACGCGACAGCGATACGGCATTGGCCGAGATCGCCAACCGGCGGCCGCATCTGGTGTTTCTCGACATCTGGCTGCAAGGCTCCAAGCTCGACGGCTTGCAGCTGCTGGAGCAGGTCAAGAAGGATAATGCCGATCTGCCCGTCGTGATGATCTCCGGCCACGGCAACATCGAGACCGCGGTCGCCGCGATCAAGCGCGGCGCCTACGACTTCATCGAGAAGCCGTTCAAGGCCGACCGGCTGATCCTGGTCGCGACCAGAGCGCTCGAGAACTCGCGACTCAAGCGCGAGGTCAAGGAGCTGAAGCAGCTCGCGCCGAGCGCCAGTCAGCTCGTCGGTCGTTCGCCGAGCATGAACCAGCTGCGCCAGACCATCGAGCGTGCGGCGAAGGCCAACAGCCGCATCCTGATCGTCGGCCCCGCCGGCGCCGGCAAGGAGTTGACCGCACGCACGCTGCATACGGCCTCGGGCCGTGCCGACGGTCCCTTCGTGGTGATCAACGCAGCGGCGATCACGCCCGAGCGCATGGAGCACGAGCTGTTCGGCATCGAGCAGTCCAATGGCGAGCAGGCGCGAAAGCCCGGTGCGCTCGAGGAAGCCCATGGCGGCACGCTGTTCATCGACGAAATCGCCGACATGCCGCGCGAGACCCAGAACAAGATCTTGCGCGTGCTGGTGGAGCAGTCGTTCCAGCGCGTCGGCGGTACCGCCAGGGTGCAGGTCGACGTGCGCATCATCTCCTCGACCGCGCGCAACCTGGAAGAGGAGATCGCGGCCGGCCGTTTCCGCGAGGACCTCTATCACCGGCTCTCGGTGGTGCCGATCCGCGTGCCCGCGCTGTCGGAGCGGCGCGAGGACATTCCGGAATTGATCGACTATTTCATGGAACAGATTTCCGCCGGCAGCGGCCTTCCCAAGCGCCAGATCGGGCAGGACGCGATGGCGGTGCTGCAATCCCATGTTTGGCCCGGCAATGTGCGTCAGCTCCGCAACAACGTCGAGAGGGTGATGATTCTCGCGGCAGGCGGGCCGGAGGTCATCATCACGGCCGACATGTTGCCGCAGGACGTCGGCTCCATGGTGCCGGCGATGCCGACCAGCAACAATGGCGAGCACATCATGGGCTTGCCGCTGCGTGAGGCGCGCGAAGTGTTCGAGCGCGACTATTTAATTGCGCAGATCAGCCGTTTCTCAGGAAATATTTCCCGTACGGCAGAGTTCGTTGGCATGGAACGCTCGGCGCTGCATCGGAAGCTGAAAGCGCTCGGTGTCGGCTAGCGCGGTTTCGAGCGGAGTGGAGACCGGTTCGCGTCAAGAAAGCGCGTCAAAACAACAATCTAGCCCGCGACCTTGCGGCCAGGCGTCAGGAGTAAGCGAGTAAGATCATCGATTTCCGTAGTTTGCCGGGACAATCGGGCGTGGCCTGCCGCGTGAAGCGGCTTGCCTAATATCCCGACCTGTCCTCTAATCGAACCGCTGTTCCTTCCGAGGGGGATCTCATGAGGGACAGCAACCGGGAGAGGCCCCGAACGTCACAAGAGGGCCGAAACCGGCGCAATAAAAAGAAACTCAAAGCGAGAAAAAAACAATGGCGGCAGACCGCGCACAAAACCTACAGGACACATTCCTTAATCACGTTCGCAAAACCAAGACGCCACTGACGATCTTTCTGGTCAACGGAGTGAAGCTCCAGGGCATCGTGACCTGGTTCGACAATTTCTGTTTGCTGCTGCGGCGCGACGGTCACTCGCAGCTGGTCTACAAGCATGCGATCTCGACCATCATGCCGGGCGCACCCATCCAGTTGTTCGAAGGCGGCGAGGATCAGCCGGCTTGAGAGTGATCTGATTGGAACCCCGGAGTTTCGACGGGGATGCCGACCGTCCGCGGTCGGCAGGGGCCAATACGGGGCGGGTGCTGGTCATCGGCCCCTATTTGCGAGTGCGCGCGGGCAGTGCCGACGCGCAATCGGAAGGTCATGTCCAACGCGACGCCGAGGCCCGGCTTGATGAAGCCACGGGCCTCGCGCGTGCGATCGATCTCGTTGTTGCCGACGCCATCATCACGCCGATCAGCCAGATCCGGCCGGCGACCTATATCGGCAAGGGTAAGGTCGAGGAGATCGCCGGGCTGGTCAAGAGCCTTGATGTCGAGCTCGTGGTGATGGATTGCGCGCTGGCACCGATCCAGCAGCGCAATCTCGAAAAGGAGCTGCACGCCAAAGTGCTCGACCGCACCGGGCTCATTCTGGAAATCTTCGGCCGCCGTGCCAAGACCAGAGAAGGCTCGCTCCAGGTCGAGCTTGCGCACCTCAACTATCAGCGCTCGCGCCTGGTGCGCTCCTGGACCCATCTCGAACGCCAGCGCGGCGGCTTCGGCTTTATGGGCGGTCCGGGCGAGACGCAGATCGAGGCCGACCGCCGCCTGATCCAGGAGCGCATCTCCAAGCTGGAGAGCGAACTGAAGAAGGTGCAGGCGACGCGACGTCTGCATCGCGCCGGCCGCCAACGCGTGCCGTACCGCGTCGTCGCGCTGGTCGGCTACACCAATGCCGGCAAGTCGACGCTGTTCAACCGCCTGACCCGCGCGGACGTGCAGGCGGCCGACATGCTGTTTGCGACGCTCGATCCCACCTTGCGCGCGCTCAACCTGCCGCATGGCGGCAAGGCGATGCTGTCGGACACTGTCGGCTTCATCTCCAATCTGCCGACCCAGCTCGTCGCCGCCTTCCGCGCCACGCTGGAGGAGGTGCTGGAGGCCGACGTCATCCTGCATGTCCGCGACATCTCGCATGAAGACGCCGAGGCGCAGCAGAGCGACGTCGATGCCGTTCTACGTCAGCTCGGCATCAACCCCGATGACAGTGGCCGCATTATCGAAGTCTGGAACAAGATCGATCGGTACGATGCCGAGCAACGCGAAGAGCTCCTGAACATCGCCGCGCGCAGGCCGGAGGATCATCCGGCGATGCTGGTTTCAGCCGTGACAGGCGAGGGGGTCGACGCACTGCTCGCCGCGATCGAGGAACGCCTCGCCGCCAAACGCACCACGCTCGATCTCTCCATCGACGCCTCGGACGGTGCCGGCATCAGCTGGCTGCACCGCAATGCCGAGGTCCTGTCGAAGGAGCTGCACGACGGCCGCTTCGACATGACCGTACGGGTGGACGAGACCAAGCGGGACATCGTGGTGTCCAGGTTCGACGCCGTGCCGCACCACGCTACATAGCCGCTGTCGTCCCGGCGAACGCCGGGACGGCAGCGGAGCTAGCGGCGCACGTCCTTGCCTCCCTCTGAGGCCAGCTTCTCCTTACCCTTCGCCGCATTCCACAGCGCGTCCATCTCCGCCAGCGACGCCTGCTCAAGCGTCCGACCCTGCGCCTCCAGCGTCCGCTCGATATAGGCGAAGCGCCGCTCGAATTTCGCATTGGTCACGCGTAGTGCGCTTTCCGGATCGGCGCCGACATGGCGGGCGAGGTTAACGAGGGCGAACATCAGGTCGCCGGTCTCTTCCGCAATCTCCCGCTTGTCGTTGCGGTCCAATGCCGCTTCGATCTCATCGGCCTCCTCGCGGATCTTTTGCAACACTGCGCGTGGGTCGTTCCAGTCGAAGCCGACGGTGGAGGCCTTCCGCTGCAGCTCCATGGCCCGGATGAGCGCGGGCTGGCCGGCCTTCACGCCTGACAGCAGGGATTTGTGCGTCGGCGAGTCCTCCGGCGGCCGGCGCGCGGCGCGCTCGGCCTTCTCCTCGGCCTTGATGCGGTCCCAGACCTCCTTGACATGGGAGGAGGCGAGATTGCCGTCCTTATCGGCGAAGACATGGGGATGGCGGCGGATCATCTTGCGGGTGATGGCTTCGACGACGTCACCAAAATCGAACGCGTTCTGCTCCGAGGCCATCTGGGCGTGATACACGACCTGGAGCAGGAGATCGCCGAGCTCCTCGCGCAGATCGTCGAGATCGCCGCGGGCGATGGCGTCCACCACCTCATAGGCTTCCTCGACCGTATAGGGCGCGATCGTCGCAAAATCCTGCTCGAGGTCCCAAGGGCAGCCGGTCACCGGCGTGCGCAACGCCGCCATGATCTCGATCAGGCGGGAAATGTCGCGGGAAGGGGTCATTGCGGGGCGGTCTCCTAGGTCCAGAGCCTTATGCCAAAGGCGGGCCGCCGATCCCAGTGCAAGCAGGCGGAACAGGCCGATTTCCACCGATTGGCGGGCACCTCACGCAATGCTAAAGCGCGGGGTATGAGTGACGCATTTTCCTCCGAAACCGCGCTGGTGCTGTTCTCCGGCGGCCAGGATTCCACCACCTGCCTCGCCTGGGCCTTGAGCCGCTTCGCCCGCGTCGAGACACTGGGGTTCGAATACGGCCAGCGCCACGCCATCGAGCTCGCCTGCCGCGACCGCCTGCTCGACGGCATCAAGGGCCTGCGCGCGGAATGGGCCGCAAAGATTGGCGAGAGCCACACGCTATCGATCCCGACGCTTGCGGCCGTCTCCGAGACGGCGCTGACGCGCGACGTCGCGATCGCGATGGGGGCCGATGGCCTGCCCAACACTTTCGTGCCGGGCCGCAACCTCGTCTTCCTGACCTTCGCCGCGGCGCTGGCCTATCGACGCGGGATCAGCCACATCGTCGGCGGCATGTGCGAGACCGACTATTCCGGCTATCCGGATTGCCGCGACGAGACCATCCGCGCCACGCAGGCCGCGCTCTCGCTCGGCATGGCGCGCAAGTTCGAGCTGCATACGCCCTTGATGTGGATCGACAAGGCCGCGACCTGGAAGCTCGCGCGTGATCTTGGCGGCGACGGCCTCGTCGATCTCATCCGCGAGCACTCCCACACGTGCTATCTCGGCGAACGCGGCGCGCAGCACGATTGGGGCTATGGCTGCGGCGAGTGCCCGGCGTGCAGCCTGCGCGCAAAGGGATGGGCGGAGTATGTGGCAGGGCGCAAATAGCGCTCAGATCTTCGCTGTCATTCCCCGCGAAGGCGGGGAATCCAGTACGCCGCAGGTTCTCCGTATCTCACAGACGTCTCTGGAATATCACCCGCCTTCGCGGGTGATGACAGCTGTGTTTGGGGAAACGGAGCACGCACCACGCACGGAAGATTACCCCGCAAAATCCTCCGGCCGCAGCTCGATCGGCTTGCCGTGTGGCGTGCGATCGGCGGCGTGGTCCCAGGCATCGCGGTAGCGGTGCAGGGTTGCCATGGATGCGACGCCCTTGCGCGCAACCAATCCTTCGAGCGTGGCGAGCCAGTGCAGGTAGTAGGTCTCACCCGTGTCGGGATCGCCGGCTGCTTGCGCGCGCTTGATCTCGTCGGCGAGCGCGGCGGCCCATTCGGGCCAGGTGAACACGCCGCGCTCGTGCAAGGTCAGCGCCATGGCAAAGGCATGCGCCTCCCATGGCGCCCGGAACACCGGGCCATCGTCATCGCGGGGGATGCTCGGGATGGCCGCGGTGGCGGCCGCAGCAAGCGTCGTGCTCATCACGCCGGGTCCAGATAGGGCTCGAACGCGTCGATCGAGACTTTTGTGGTCGGATCGCCATCGGGACCCCAGAGTTCGCTGCCCTCGAACACCACGGTGTAGAGCCATTGTGGATGTTCGCCGAGCTCCATCGCCGCCGTGTCAGGAAACACGTGGCAGCCATGGTTCAGCTCGACGACACCGACATGGCCGCGCACATAGCGCGGCAGCCTGGTGTGTGTAGCCGGATGGATGTTCTTGGCGCGCACACGTTCGCCGATCTCGAACTTCGCAGGCTGCGGGGCAGGGCGGTCGAACTTGCCGCGCACCATCACGCGCTCGACGTTGGCAAGGTCGAACTTGCCGTGCTTGAGCGCCTTGGCCGGCTGGATCGCGCGCCCGGCGGCGACCTCCTCCCGGGTGAGGTAGCCCTTCTCGATCAGCATCTCCTCGAGCCCGAGGAACCACTTTTTGTAATAGGAGCTCGACAGATAGACGTGCGGCGGCAGGGTCTCGCGGTAGAAGCGCGACGTGTCGATGTTGAAAGCGCCGGCCGCGCCCATCGCGCGCACCATGGCAAGGACACGCGCTTCCCAATCCGCGTGGAACATCGGTTCATTGGCTTCGGGCTCGACCTTGCCGAACCCGTCCATGCCGCCCATGTCGTGCACGCCGTTCATGCCGGCTCTCCCGGCTTCCGCGGAAATCCGGTGCCGATCATGGAATCGCGGGTGACGAGCTCGGCGAGCTGCTCCTCGCTCCAGCCCTCTGTGCCCTCGGGCCGCATCGGCAGCACCAGGAAGCGCGTCTCGGCGGTCGAATCCCACACCCGGATTTCCGTGTCCTTGGGCAATGCGACGTCGAAATCGGCGAGCACGCCGCGCGGGTCCTTTACGGCGCGGGAGCGGTAGGGCGCAGCCTTGTACCAGACCGGCGGCAGTCCCAGCATTTCCCAAGGGTAGCAGGAGCACAGAGTGCACACCACCATGTTGTGCCGCTCCTTGGTGTTCTCGACCACGACGAGATGGTCGCCGACGCGGCTCACATGGCCGAGCGTGCCGATCGCCTTGCTGCCGTCCTCCAGCAGCGCCTTCTTGAACGCCGGATCAGTCCAGGCCTTGGCAACGACGCGCGCGCCGTTGTGAGGGCCGATCCTTGTCTCGTACGCCTGGATAATGGCATCGAGCGCGGCCGGCTCGACATAGCCCTTTTCGGTCAGGATCGTCTCGAGCGCGCGCACGCGCAGCTCGGTCTCCGACAGCTCGGAATGATCGTGGTGATGGTCGTGATCGTGGCTCATGGCCGTAAAGATATCCGCAATGGCCCGGACCTGTCGAGTATTCCCTGCATCGTGATCGGGTCCCGTATTCGTGACGACATTTGTGCGCTAACATCGCCGAAAGCAGCCTGGAGATGATGGTGACGGACTACGTGAAGATCGAAAAGGGCCTTGGGCCTGAGGGCCGGATTGCTGTGGTCCGCTTCGACCGCGGCGACGGCATCAACGCGCTCTCGCCGGAGGCAATGCGGCAGCTGACCGCAGCGGCGCGCAGTTTCGAGGATGACGCCGCGACGTCGGTCGTGGTCTTGACCGGCAGCTCGGGCGCGTTCAGCGCCGGCTTCGACCTCAAGGATGCGGAGGGAGGTTCGCGCAAGGAGATGGATCTCGGCACGCTCCGGCGGCATCTCAAGCTCGGGCCGCGCCTGACGCGCGCCTGGCAGGAGATGGAGCAAATCACGATCGCGGCGATCGAGGGCTTTTGCGTCGGCGGCGGCGTGGCCCTCGCCGTCGCGCTCGACTTCCGCATCATGGGCCGCAACGCGCATTTGCGCGTACCGGAAATCGGGCTCGGCATGAACATGAGCTGGCAGAGCATCCCGCGTATGCTGCATCTGATCGGGCCGGCACGCACCAAGCAGGCGGTCATCTTGGCTGACCAGCGCATCAGCGCGGACGAGGCCTATGAATGGGGCTTGGTGGAGCAGGTGACCGACCCAGGCCATGCGTTCGATGCAGCCATGGAGCTTGCCCGGAAGGTCGCCGCGCAGCCGCCGCTCTCGGTGGCCATGACAAAGCTGACCGTCAACCGGCTTGCGTACGCGCTGGATGATCTCGCGAGCCACATGGATGTCGATCAGTTCGCGCTTGCAAGCCTGACCGAGGACCATAAGGAGGGCGTCGAGGCCTTCCTGGCCCGCCGCAAGCCACGCTTCAGGGGGCGGTAGATCAGGCGCGGCAGGAGGATGATCCCGTTGGGAGATGAATCTTCTTCGCACGTGACGGATTGGGAAAACTTCGTCCAACTCCTCGCAAATATCTGAAATTGCAAGAAAGACTGGAAACAGCGATTGTGCATGCTGCGGCGCAGCGCGCTTCACCCGGCCGGCATCGCAATTTCACCTCCGTCGCTCCATGCGACCTGATTCCCGTACGCCCGCGAGCGGCGCGGGCCAGCGAACCATTGTGCATGAAGGTCGTCTCCATGAACGCCCACCAATCGCTCGCGATCGGACAGCCGATCGAAACGTTTGACGCGATTTCACCTCCTGTGACTGAGCCGGACGCGATGGTCCGTTTCGAAGGCATCTCGAAAACCTATCCGGCCTATCGCGGCAAGCCCGGCGTCAACGCGCTGCACAATATCGACTTTGCAATTCCGCGCGGTTCCGTTGCCGGCGTGATCGGCCGCTCCGGCGCGGGCAAGTCCAGCCTGGTTCGGCTGATCAACGGGCTGGAGAAACCGACCACGGGCCGCGTGATTGTCGACGGCCGCGACATCTCGGCGCTGACTGGCCGAGCGCTGCGGTTGGCGCAGCGCTCGATCGGCATGATCTTCCAGCACTTCAACCTGTTGTCGTCGCGCACCGCTGCCGACAACATCGCGCTGCCGCTCGAGATCGCGGGCTGGGCCAAGGCCGACATCAAGGCCCGCGTCACTGAGCTGCTCGCGCTCGTCGGCATCGCGGACAAGCACGACCGCTATCCTTCGGAACTCTCCGGCGGCCAGAAACAGCGCGTCGGAATTGCCCGCGCGCTGGCGACGCGGCCGAGCGTGCTGCTGTCGGACGAGGCGACCTCCGCGCTCGACCCGCAGACCACGCGTGCGATCCTCGATCTGCTCGCGAACATCAACCGCGAGCTCGGCGTGACCATCGTGCTGATCACCCACGAAATGTCCGTGGTGCGCCAACTCGCCAAGGAGGTCGTCGTGCTCGACGCCGGACACGTGGTCGAGAGCGGCCATGTCGCCGACATCTTCACCCACCCGAAGCATCCCATCACACAGTCGTTCCTGGCGGAGGTCATCGGCGACAGCCTGCCAGTGTCGCTGGCGAGCCGGATCGTGCCTGGGCCATCGGCCGGCGGCCACGCCGTGATCCGCATCGAGGTGCGTGGGGCAGGGGCCGGCGAGACGCTGGTGGCGCGGCTCGCGCGCGAACTCGGCCGCGACGTGTCGCTGCTGTCGGCGCGCATCGACGAGATCGGCGGCCAGCATGTCGGCTCGCTCGTTCTCGGCATTCCTCTCGGTGTTTCCAGCGCCGCGGACGCGGTGACGCGGACGCTGGCCTTTCTCTCTCAACATCAATTCTCGGCGGAGCATCTCGGCTATGTCGCCTGAACTCGTCAACCTGATCATCCAGGCGACCTTCGAGAGTCTGTACATGGTCGGAATCGCCGCGCTGCTCGGCACCGCCTTCGGCCTGCCGCTCGGCGTCTTCCTCGCGACCAGCCGCAAAGGCGAGTTGTTCGCGGCCCCCATCGTCAATCGCGTGCTCGGCATCGTCGTCAACGCGACGCGTTCCACGCCGTTCATCATCCTCGTCGTCGCCATCATCCCGTTCACGCGCCTGATTGCCGGCACCTCGATTGGATCGACCGCAGCGATCGTGCCACTGACGATTGCATCGACGCCGTTCATCGCGCGCCTGGTCGAAGCTGCGATCCGCGAGGTCGATGGCGGTCTGATCGAGACCGCATCCTCGTTCGGCGCTTCGCCGCTTCAGATCGTGCTCAAGGTGCTGATCCCCGAGGCGCTGCCTGGCCTGTTGCTGGCGCTGACGCTCGCCGTCGTGAGCTTGCTCGGTTACTCGGCCATGGTCGGCGCGGTCGGCGGCGGAGGGCTTGGCGATCTCGGCATCCGCTACGGCTACCAGCGCTTCATGCCGGAGATGATGCTCGCCGTCGTGGTCGTGCTGATCGCGCTGGTGCAGCTCGTCCAGAGCGCCGGGGATTTTCTGGCGCGCCGGGTCAACCGCCGCCTGCGGCATCGCTGAACCGGATCACGCGGCACGCCTCGCCCGCCGCAGCGTCTCCGAGCGCAGCTCGGCGAAGTGGCGCTTGTAGTCGAGCGAGAACTGGCTGAAGTGCCAGAATCCGTGCTGCACGGCGACGTCGTAAATGGATGTGCCAGCGCCGCCGGCGCGTTTCAGATCGCGCCGTACCCGGTTCAGCCGCATCGCCCGCCAATAGTGCATCGGGCTCGTGCCCAAAACAGCCTGGAAGCAATAGCCGAGCTTGCGCGGACTGGCGCCGGCCGCCTTGCAGACCTCCAGCAGCGACAGCGAATGGTCACCGTTGCCGTGCATCAGCTCGCGGGCGCGATCGACGGTACGCTTGCGCGCGTCCGCGCTGCGGCCGGCATCGATGGGGCGTGCGGTCGGCAGCATGTCCATGATCTCGACGAGGAGGGCGTCTTCGAGCGCCTGCCGGAGGGCCGGGTCTTCGAACCGTTCGGGCGCGGTCGCGATGGCCTCGTGAATGGCCTCAAGATGGGCTCGCAATGGTGCGACCGGCGCCTGCGCCATCTCGATCACCCGCAATTGGTGCCAGACCGTGCGCGGCAGATCGATCTCGAGCCGGGCGGCGAGATCCCGGATCAGCGCTGCACTGGCGACGACACCGCGCAGCTCGAATGACTTCGGCGTGCACATATCGACCTCGGCGTCGACGCAGGCAATGACCCGGGTGCCTGCAACGCTGGCGCCGTTGCAATTGACCTCGCTGTCACCGCGCCAGGGGAGACCGATGCCAAAGCTGTCGGCGCCAAGCTGACCGTATTGGCGGACCTGCTGGCTGGTGATTTCGCGGAACACCTCGACACGGGGCAGAGAGAGCTGGGTGAAGCTGCCTCGAAACGCGCCGGCGCTGATCTGGTCGTAACGCAGCCGCCAGCGGCCGAGCGCGGCACAGTGCTCGTCAACGTCCGTACTGCTCGCCTCAAGCAGGCCGGCAACCGAGTCCTATACTGGAGGAGTTGCGCTCAAGACCATGATAATGCGTCGGAATTGTTTCGCCAAAGCAAGCAATAAGTGCGCCAAGCCTGGCACGGCCCACGACGGAGTCCAGCAAAATATTGCCGGATCTCGATAACGGCCGATAGCGCCGCGGTGCAGGCTTGCTTCCAGCCGTTCCGGCATCGCAGTCGGGATGGCCCTTGCGGAGGATCGAGATGCGACCGACCGACGTCATGCGCGGCAGTCCACCCGCGCCCGAGGCCCAGGTGACGCGCGCCAATTGGCGCAGCTATCCCGCGATACGCTGGGGCTTTACCCACACCCGGGAAGTGCTGCCGACCGCAGAGGTCCGCCGCTCGGCGCATCCGACGCCGATGCAAAAGGCGCCGCGCGAATTGTCTCAGCTCGGCTTCAAGGGGCCGGACGGCCAGCCGACGACGATCTCGGCCACGCTGCGTGAGACCTTTGGCGATGCACTGCTGGTCATGCATCGGGGCACGCTGATCCACGAATGGTATGGCGACGGCATGAGCGCGACAACGCCGCATCTGATCTGCTCGATCAGCAAGTCGATTGCCGGCACGCTCGGCGGCGTGCTGTCCGCGCGCGGGCTGCTCGATCCGGAGGCGAGGGTGGTGCGTTACGTGCCGGAGTTGGAGAATTCCGTCTACGGCAGCTGCACGGTCCGCAACGTGCTCGACATGGCCGTCGCCATCAAGTTCGATGAAGATTACGAGGACCCTGCCGGCGACGTCGCGCGCTACCGCTTCGCCTCGGGCTGGGATGTGCCGCCCCCAGGCGTCGAGCCGAGCCATCAGCGCGCCTATCTCGCCACGCTGCGCGGCACCGGCAAGCCGCACGGCAAGGTGTTCCACTATGTCTCGACCAACACGGAAGTTCTCGGCTGGGTGTATGAGCGCGCCTGTGGCATGCCTTACCCACGCATCCTCTCCGAATATCTCTGGCAGCCGATGGGCGCGGAGGAGGACGGTTCCCTGACGCTCGACAGCCACGGCATGGGCCGCATCGCTGGCGGTCTGTCCGTCACTGCCTGCGATCTCATCCGCTTCGGCGAGATGATCCGCTGCCGCGGCGTGGTCGAGGGACGGCAGGTGGTGCCGGGCTGGTGGATCGACGACATCCACGAGAATGGCGATGCCAAGGCCTGGGCCGAGGGCGACCTCGCCGATATCTTCCCGGGCGCGCGCTACCGCAGCAAATGGTACACGATCGATCCCTCGCGGTACGATCTCGCCGCAATCGGCATCCACGGCCAGTGGCTCTACATCGACGCGGCTTCCGACACCGTGATCGTCAAGCTCGCGACGCAGCCGAAGGCGATGGACGTTCCGCTTGACCATCGCTGGCTCGCCGCCTTCCGCGCCATCACCGCACATCTCGCCCCGCACTGACTTCTGGACATCATCATGCTCGACCACGCCAAAGCCCGATCGCCCGCCCAGGCCGCCAACGCGCATGCGCTCGATCCTCTGACGACTGAAGAGATCACGGCGGCCTGCACGCTGGTACGTGCGGCCGCAACCTCGCCGGAGAACTGCCGCTTCCCAACGGTACGGCTGGAAGAGCCGACCAAGCAGGAGCTGGCCGCGGGCGGAGCAGGGCGCCGTGCCTTCGTGCTGACACTTGACATCACCACCGGCGAGGCCATCGAGCACGTCGTCGATCTTGGCCGCGCCGAGATCGTCGATCGGAAGCTTCTCCCCAACCGCGACATGCCTTATGGGCAGCCGCCGGTGATGCTGGAAGAGTTCTTCAAGTGCGAGGCGGTGGTGAAGGCCGATCCCGGCTGGCGCGCTGCGATGCATCGGCGCGGGCTTACCGACAAGGACATAGAGCTGGTCCAGGTCGATCCGTTCTCCTCGGGCTTCTTCGACATGGAATTCGAACGCGGCGCGCGCATCGTACGGGCCGTCAGCTTTTTCCGCGAGCATCTGCAGGACAACGGTTATGCGCACCCGATCGAGGGCGTCGTCGCCGTCGTCGATCTGATCGGCGGCAAGGTCATCGATCTCACGGATGCAGATCCGATCGTACCGATCCCGCGCAAGAAGCGAAATTACGGCGCTCACGAGGTTACCAACCCGCGCACCGACATCAAGCCGCTGCATATCGAGCAGCCGGAGGGCGCGAGCTTCAAGGTCGATGGCTGGAAGGTCGACTGGCAGAAATGGAGCTTTCGCGTCGGCTTTACGCCGCGCGAGGGTCTGGTGCTGCATCAACTCGCCTACCAGGATGGCGCGCGCAAACGCTCGCTGATCCACCGCGCCAGCGTCACTGAGATGGTCGTGCCTTACGCCGATCCGACCGAAAACCATTTCTGGAAATCGGCGTTCGATGCCGGCGAATATGGCCTCGGCATGCTCGCGAACGCACTCGAACTTGGTTGCGACTGCCTCGGCAACATCCATTATTTTGACGTGCCGGCGGCCGACAACAAGGGCGAGCCCTTCGTCATGCAGAACGCCATCTGCATGCATGAAGAAGATTACGGAATCGCCTGGAAACACTATGAATTTCGCAACGGCCTGTTCGAGGTCCGCCGCTCGCGGCGCCTCGTGATCTCGTTCTTCGCGACGGTCGGCAATTACGACTACGGCTTCTATTGGTATCTCTACCAGGACGGTACGATCCAGCTAGAGACCAAGCTCACCGGCATCATCCAGACCGCTGCCGTGCCCTCAGGCGAAACCTACAAATGGGGTGGCATGGTCGACGACAATCTGGGCGGGCCGACGCACCAGCACTTCTTCAATGTGCGCCTGCACATGGATCTCGATGGCGGTGGCAACACCGTCACCGAGCACGAGTTCGTGCCGCGGCCATGGGGGCACGACAATCCCCATGGCAACGCTTTCACCACCACGACGCGCGTGCTGTCACGCGAGCGCGACGCGGCGGCGATCGCCAATGGCGAGACCGGCCGGTTCTGGAAGATCAGCAATCCGAATGAATCCAATTCGGTCGGTAGCGCGCCGGCCTACAAGCTCGTGGTCAATCCAAGCCCGCTGATGCTGGCGCAGGAGGGGAGCTATGTGCGCAAGCGCGGCGGCTTTGCCACCAGGCATGTCTGGGTGACTGCGTTCGATGCCGCCGAGAAATACGCCAGCGGCGACTATCCCAACGTTCACGCCGGCGGCGACGGCCTGCCGCGCTACGTCGCGCAGAACCGCAACATCGAGAATGCCGACATCGTGGTCTGGCACTCCTTCGGCCATACCCATATCTGCAAACCTGAGGACTTTCCGATCATGCCGGTCGAATATGCTGGCTTCATGCTCAAGCCGACCGGATTCTTCGCGGCCAATGCCGCCGGAGATATTCCACCGGACCGCAACAGCCGCAGCGTGCTGGCGGGCGAGAAGAGCGCCGCCGCAACCTGTTGTCATGCGGACCCGGGATAACGTTCGGCGGGTTATGCCTTCGGCTTCGGCTCGCCGCGCTGATCGCGCGATGCAGCCATCGCATGAGTCGCATTCCGAGCGGAGCGCCGAGTTCAGTCTAGAAATATTCCAATTCCAAATAAGCGACGTTGGGCGCATTGGTCGCAGAGTCTATTCCCCAGTCTCGATAAATTCTAACACCGCATCGCTCGCACTCTGGACCGGCCTGCGTTAGGGCGGGACATCAAAAATGATACCGGCGGGGCCGGCGGTGCGTGGGGTCTCAAGAGACGTGACTGACTTCCAACTCTCATCGCGTGACAACACGCGTCGTCTGCAGATTAAGTTGTTTTTCCTCGGGGCAGTCAGCACATTGTCCCTCGTCGTTCCCTTCGGTTCCGTGGAGGCGCAGACGCAAATTCCCGCAGTCACCGTGGAAGCGCCGGCGGAACGCGCCCGTCCGGCCGCGATTGCTTCGTCGCGAAGGGCGGCGGCAACTCGCACCGCACGCGCCAATCGTCGCACTCCCGCGCAGCAGGCCACCCCGACTCAGTCGGCATCGTCGAACGGCGCCACGGGCGAACGCGCCAATGGACCCGTGCGCGGTTTCGTCGCGACAAGGAGCGGCACCGCCACCAAGACCGATACGCCCTTGATCGAGACGCCACAGTCGGTATCCGTCATCACGACCGATCAGATCAGGAACCAGGGCGCAGTCTCGATCGGCGAGGCCCTGCGCTACACCGCCGGCGTGAGCGGCGACGTCAATGGGGGCTCGGACACCCGCTTCGGCGGACTCCAGATCCGCGGCTTCGACATGACCATGCCGGGCCTCTACATCGACGGCTTGCGGATTCCCTCCAGCAACTACGTCCATTTCAACGGCCTCGATCCCTATGGCGCCGAGCGCATCGAGGTGCTCAAGGGACCGTCCTCCGCGATGTATGGCGGCAGCGGCACCGGCGGCATCCTCAACTACGTGACCAAGCTGCCGACCGCACAGCAGTTCGGCGAGGTCTCGATTTCCGGCGGCAGTTTCAACCGCTATCAGGGCCAGTTCGACATGGGCGGCCCCGCCAACAAGGAAGGCACCGTGCTGTGGCGTCTCACCGGCGTGGTTCGCGACGGCGAGACGCAGGTCGACTTCAGCAAGGATAATCGCGTCTTCATCGCGCCCGCCGTCACCTTCAAGCCGAACGAGGACACCACCATCACCTTGCTCGCCAACTACCAGCGCGATCGAGCAGGGTGGGGTCTCCAGTTCCTGCCGGCCTCGGGTACGGTGTGGCCGAACAACGGCCGCACCATTCCGGTCTCGTTCTTCGCGGGCGTGCCGAGCTTCGATGCCTTCAACACCGAGATCGCGACCGCCGGCTACCAGCTGGCGCACAACTTCACCGACAACCTCACATTCCGCCAGAACCTGCGCTACGCCTATCAGCACAACGAGGAGAAAGTGTTTTACGGCGGTGGCTATACTAACGAGGCCGCGGGACAGCTCGCACGTTATGGCAGCTACAGCAACTCCTACATCAACTCCTTCGCGGTGGACAATCAGCTCCAGGGCAAGTTCACCACGGGCTTCCTCAGCCACACCACTCTGGTCGGGATCGACTACCGCAACACCACGTTCCGCGATACCGCGTATAGCGTCACGACGTCAGCCCCCGAGATCAACGTCTTCAATCCGGTCTACAGCTACGACTGGACCATCGGCGCCATGAGCGACAACACCGGGGTCAAGCAGTCGCAGGTCGGGCTTTACGCGCAGGATCAGATCAAGCTCGGCCGGCTCTCGTTCCAGCTTGGCGGCCGCCAGGATTTCGTGACGACGCAAGTCGATAACGGTCTCTCCAACACCTCGGTCGCGAAGGACGCGTCGGCCTTCACCGGCCGGGCCGCCGTGATGTACAATTTCGACAACGGCATCGCGCCCTATTTCAGCTATTCGGAATCCTTCCTGCCGTTGCTCGCGACCGGATTCGGCGGACGAATGCTCAATCCCGAGACCGGCGTCCAGTACGAGGTCGGCGTCAAGTACCAGCCGATCGGCTGGAACGCGCTGTTCACCTTCGCCGCCTTCGACCTGACGCGCGACAACCTTGCGGTGTACGTGCCTGCAGCCACCTTTTACGAACAAATCGGACAGGTGAAATCACGCGGCATTGAGCTCGAAGGCACGATGTCGCTTGCCGACGGCTGGAACCTGCGCGCGGCCTATGCCTATGTCGACGCCATGGTCACGCAGGATCCCGTGAACGTCGGCAAGGCGCCGGTCACCGTGCCGCTCAACCGCGCCTCGCTGTGGAGCGACTATACGCTCCAGAACGGCCCACTGGCGGGCTTGCAGTTCGGCGGCGGCATCCGCTACGTCGGCGCAACCTGGGGCGACGACGCCAATACGTTCAAGGTGGGAGCCTCGACCGTGCTGGATGCGTTGCTCGCTTACACCAAGGACAATTGGCGCCTGTCGCTGAACGTCACCAATCTGGCCGACACGCGCTATGTCGCTGCGTGCTACAGCCTGTCGGGCTGCTTCTATGCGGAAGGGCGCAAGGCCATCGGCAAGCTGACCTACCGTTGGTGAATTCGAACGCGAGACGGTCCGGCTCCGAGGCCCGACCGCTGGATGAGAGTGGAAGGCGATGAGAGCGGTATTCGGCAGGTTGCATCGTTGGGCGGGACTGCTCACGGCTGGGTTCCTGTTCTTCTCCGGCGTTACCGGCGCGATCATCTCGTGGGATCACGAGCTCGACGACGTCCTGAACAGCCATCTGTTCGACGTCAGCAGCAAGGGCCCGGCCATTCCATCGATCGAACTGGCCAAGATGATCGAACAGCGCGATCCCCGTGCACGCGTCGTTTACCTCTTCATGACACCGGAAGAGGACCACTCGCTGTGGTTCTTCGTCATGCCGCGGATCGACCCCGCGACCGGCAAGCGTTACCCGCTCGACTATAACCAGGTCTTCCTCGATCCCAACACCGGTGCCGAGCTTGGCCGCCGCTATTGGGGCGCGGTCTGGCCTGTCACGCGTGAGAACTTCGTCTCGTTCCTCTACAAGCTGCACTACACGATGCACATCCCGGAGTTCTGGGGCAGCGACCGCTGGGGCATGCGCGTGCTCGGCGTGATCGCCATCATCTGGACCATCGATTGCTTCGTCGGTTTCTACCTGACGCTGCCCTCACGCCGGCGCGCCAAGGCGGCGCGGGCGCCTGAGGTCGCGCGACAGCTCGAGCGCGGCTTCTGGGCGCGCTGGGCGCCGGCCTGGACCATCAAGACCTCGGGCAGCGCCTACCGGATCAATTTCGACATCCATCGTGCCTTCAGCCTGTGGACCTGGGGCGTGCTCTTTGTCATCGCCTTCACTGCGTTTTCGCTGAATCTCTATTTCGAGGTATTCTCGCCGCTGATGAAGATGGTGTCGAACTATACGCCGACGCCATATGAGCAACGGCCCTATCGCGATCTCGACAATCCCATCGAGCCCAAGGTCACCTTCGCCGATATCGCTGCGCGCGCGGCGGCGGACGGTAAGGCGCGCGGCTGGACGATCCCGGTCGGCTCGATCAATTACGGTCCGGCCCATGGCGTCTATGCCGCCGCCTTCTTCCATCCCGGGGACGACCACGGCGCCGGCGGCGTCGGCCCGGCGCAGCTCTATTACGACAGCGAGGACGGCCGCCCCATCGGCGAGCGGCTGCCCTGGGTCGGCACTGCCGCCGACATCTTCGTGCAGGCGCAGTTTCCGCTGCATTCGGGCCGTATCGTCGGGCTGTTCGGCCGTATTCTGATCTCGGTCATGGGGCTGGTGGTGGCGGCGCTCTCGGTGACCGGCGTCGTGATCTGGTGGCGCAAGCGCCGCGCCCGTGTTCGCGTGCGCGAGACCGCTGCGATGCGCCTGACCCGGCAGCAACTCACGCCGGCAGAGTAGGACTTCCGCATTCCACCGAGGGATGAACCTTCCCGCCCGGCATCGGCACAAAGATGGGAGATCGCTCTCCAGTCTTTCCGGAACTGCAATGAGATTGCTCGCCTTGCTCTGCCTGCTCGTCCTGGCCACGCCTGCCCGTGCTGCCGCGCCGGAGCAGAACTATCTCGGTCTGCGCGATCGCTACATCGCAAAGTTCTCGAAAGCCAAGGAGAGCGACGAGATCTACAAGCAGCACGATGCGGCCCTGAAGGAGCTGGCCGGCGTGCTGCGCGGCCTGGTCGGTCCAGTCGCGATCAAGGGGCTCCCGGCCGAGGGCAGGTCGAACGTCGATACGTTGTTCAAGAGCGACATTGGCTTCGGCCATCTCGACGGGCTCGCTTTCGCGTCCGAAGACGGCAAGACGCGGGCCGTGGTGACGACCACGGCCTTGCTCAAGCACTGGCTGCGCGAGCACCGCGATGACGGCGTGCCGCAGGAGAGCGGCGCGGCGATCAAGGCGGACCGCTTTTACTACCATGCGATCGAGGACGCCGCCTTCGCCAAATATGCCGAGCTGCCGGTCACAAAACCCGCACCCGCCGGCGCGGCAGCCGCCGTGCTCGGCCTGCGCGGCAATGGCGATCTCAAGGGCCCGCCGGACGAGATCGACGTCGTCGCCATAAAGGACGACAAGGTCTATTTCATCGTCACATCTGACGCCGTGAAGACGGCCGAGATCCCGGCCTGCCAGAAGGTCTGGAAGCAGATGATGGCCAGGAAGACCCCGCAGGACGCCATGGCCCGTGAAGATCAGGCGATGGACGCCTACACGAAGTGCTTCGCCAAGGAAGCACCAAGCCAGAGCTGGTACACGGCCGCCGTCAAGAAGGCGCAGAGCCAGCTGGATCTGCTGCCATTGCGCTAGGCGCCGCAGCCCGAGCGTCTGGCGAATCCTCCGCCTGGACCTTCACAGGCAAGGCGGCCGGCTCAGCCGCTGTGGGCGAGCCGGGCTGGCCCGGAACAATAGCTCGATGCTGCGCATCGCCCCGAAATGACTGTTGAGGGCCTCACACCTCGCCTTTGAACTTTCCCGACCGCTCGCGTCACTACTAGTCATAGCCGTGGTGGGAACCGAGGCTCCCTCCAGTGCTCGGCTTTGCGCAGGACACGCCAGTAACGGGAGAAATGGCCATGGGACGCGCGCCGCAACCACTGCCGCAATACACGCCGCCGGGCCCGGTGGAACAGATGCCGAATATGGCGATGCAACCGCAGTGCTCGCCGCTTGCCAAGGTTCACAGCGCCGCCGTCTTTCCCTACGTGGCCAATGAAGTCGCAACGTCCCGCACTGAGGTCGGCCATCTCGGTGTGGACGTCAGTCTGGTCCCGCCGACCGGCATCTGCCAGTATCTCGTCATCTGGGATTTCGGCGTCGACTGGCGGCATCTCAAGAACATTGCCAAGCGCGATGCGCTGTTGGCAGCGCAGCTCGTCCGCTTCGAGACCGACAAGTCGTTGCAGTTTCAGATCATCGGATACAGCGACAGCGCCGGGGGCGAACGGAACAACGTCTTCCTGCGCACGGGCCGGGCCAGGAACGTCTTTCACCTGTTCGGCCCAAGCGCCCGCTCGCGCGTCTTCTCCGTCAAGCCCGCTTCACACTACGAGTATCTGAAGGACAACACGACCGTGATGAACAGGGCCGCCAATCGCGCCGTGGTCGTCGAAATCTTCGCCGGCGGCGGGACGATCTAGCCACTTCCTACAGGACGGAGGCTCTCATTTTCGGGCCCGAGTTTCCCGTTGTCGGACCGGACGAGGACAGGAGAACTAGACATGGCCGCCTTTCAAGAGGTCTTCCGCCGCTCCGGCGTCGATGAGCGCCGCAGCCCGCCGGGCATGGTTGTGCCGTTCGGAGGCTCCAACATCGTGGCGCTGATCGACCCCGGAAGAAAGCTCAAAGTCGATCCCAATCCCCATGCCCTCGGGATCAAGGAGATCGATGGCGCCGATACCCTTAGACGCATAGTGCAAGCCAGAGACACCTTCTCCGGACCCGATATCGATCCGCAGCTCAGGGCGGCGTCACTTCCTGCCACCTTCAACGGCGATGCACGGTTCTTCGAAATCAATGGCCGGATCAAGCCGATTGGCTTTCCCGGCCTGGAGGTGGTGGCTCGGTCGGCTGGCCGGAAGATCGAAGCCAGGCTCCATGTGGCCGTGCTGCCGGAAATCAAGATCAAGGTGGCGTTCCGCAACGTCATGGTTCCGGGGATCGGCGGCGCTCCGGCGTTTCACGCCAAGAAGCCCTGCAACGAGCAAGATGAATTGCAGACGATGAACAGTATATGGAGGCCACAGGCCAACATCCGTTTCGAGCGAGTGCCAAGCGACTGGCTGGTCATCGACGACTCGCAGGCTGCCGTCAAACGGGAGCTCGCCAATGCCACTGGCATGAAGGATGCGAGCCTGGCAGCTTTTCCCGATGTGATCGAGGTCGAGAAACTGAAGAGCTTCTTCGTCCAACACAAAGTAAAGGGCGCCCATCTAACCATTTTCTGCGTCGATAAGCTTCGATCCAATGGCTCGTTCCCCAATGGATCGTTTGCTCGATCGTTAGACCTTGCCTTCATCAGCTCACAACGCGGGCCCAACACGTCTGCCCATGAAGCCGGGCATTTTCTCGGCTACTACTCGAAGAGCGCGAGCAAACCTTGGGACAGCCAAGGCCACACGTTGGAGACCGATCCGAACACCAGAAAAGAAAACAGGGCGGAAGACATCAAGATGCTGATGCGCGCGGGAGGCGCCGGGTGGAAAATTCCGTTCAATCTCGTCAAGGAGTTCCGCGACTTCCCCGGCTAACACTCGGAAGATCGCATGGAAGCTGCAGGGTCCTCTCGCGATTGCAGACGGTACCGAACGGCTTCGCTACGACATCGCGATGAAGCCAGCGCCGCGTACGCTCATTCCGCTCAAAACCACGGAGTGTCCTATGGCTTCGCCTTCACCTACCTCGACGGCGTCGATGGCACCTCCAAGTACCCGACGGGATATCTGAGGGCGACGATGAACCGCCAAAACGTCCGGAGCGACCCATTAATTGATAGGCGGATCTTTCAATCTGAGTTCTACCCGTTCGCAGTCGGTCTCTCCGTTGGGAGATAAACAACATGGCATCACCCGGAAAAATCCAGGAGTACGGATCTCAGGCATCGGATACGATTGCGGCGAAGTTGTTCAACTTTGACGTCGGCAAGTTCGCCATAAAGCCGGAACATTCCAATTGGCTGAATAATGTCGTCGCTCCGAAATTAAGGGACGGAGGAAGCCTTACAATCATAGGACTTGCAAGTCGTACCGGTAGCGACGAGTTCAACATGCTATTGTCGCATAACAGGTTACGGGCCGTAGTTGATTTGCTTCGCAAGCAAGTGCCCAACAATTTCAAAGTCGCGTCCGAGGTGGCGAAAGGGGAACGCGCGGCCATGTATGCAGGTGAAATGGATGGGGTGGAAAACGAGACCTGGCGTGGTGTCATCATCTCAGTTTGGAATAGACCAAACCCACCGCCGCCACCGCCGCCACCGCCGCCTCAAACGAGACCTCAATACTATCCGGCGGAACGCAAATTCTTCAAGCGTTGGCTCGGTTTCGGCGTCAAGTCTGGTGGGCAGTTGTTGATCGGCGGCGTCGAGAGCACGACCGCGTACGTCGTGAACTTGGGAGATTTGGAGACCTTTGATCTCCAGATTGTTAGCAGTCGGTGGGGACTGGGTCTTGGAGGCAGCGGAGGGGCCGTTGCTGTCATCGGCTTTGGGTTCAGGGTTCCATATGAGTTGGACCATGAATCCTTGAATGACTGGGGCGTCAATGTCGCATTTACCGAAAAGCTGATCTCGAAATCGGCACTGCAATCCATCCATCACAGCAAGTACTTCGTCGATGGCTTGAAAAACGGTAAATACGTCGCGCCCACGCTAAATGCGCGAAACGCCTTTACGGCTGTTGGAATACTTCAGAACGTGAGAAATGCACTTCACACGCTGTACGGAGGACTCGAGGCAGCCAAGGGCTCGGGCGTCATTGTGCTTGACTTGCCGCTTTTGGGTGTTGGACTTGAATTGTCCGCTTTCGTGACGCGAGGAAAGATGTACGTCTCGAATCCTTCCCATTGGACTGGACCGAGTTGAAGGCTCGGGCAGCATGCGATGCTGTTCATGTCGCAGGTTTGGTCAGAGGCGGGAAAGGTACGGTAGAATGGGAAGTCGTCGCGATCGCCGCCGTATCCTTTGAACCTCATAAGCCCCGATGAGACCCATCGGAAAACGCGGAGATCATCGGACGGAGCGGACCATGGTGATCAACCTGAAACCCGTCAACTTGGTCGGCTTCTCCATCGCGGAATCCGTTGGCTTGAAGGGTTCGAACCAGCCGGACGATATCTTCGTGATCAAGACGCTGTTGAACGGCATCGCGCCCCAGGACGGCGGGGCCGACGGAACGCTCGATATCAACGATCTGACCAACACGCCGGACGCCATGGAGCCGGTGATCGACGCGATACTCGTGTTTCAGAATGCCCAAACTGGCCTGCTGCACGACGGTCGCGTCGACCCTGAAAAGAATACGATCAAGCGCATGCGTCTGATGTTCAACCGTCGCAAGGGCGGCGGGCTCGACGTGAACGTGACGATCACGCCGGACGGTCCGATATTCGGACCATGCGATGCGCGCGGCTTCAGCGCCGCAAGGCTCAGACTGGTCGGCGGCGAATGGTCGGCATTCGACGGCCTTGCGCCGGTTCGCCAGATGGTTCCGATCGGCAAGACGCGGAAGCTGAAGTTGAAAGGGACAAATGGCGCCGCGGTGGGATTTGCCCTCGAGAGTCCTAAGGTGGAAATCCTCGAACGAACGAGCGACACCGTCACGGTCATCGGACGTCTGGAGGGTGATGCCGCCTTGAGCGTCATCGTCGAAGGCCAGAGGGGTCCGATCCCGGTTCGCCTCCAGGTGCGCAAGGCGTCTTCGATTCCGATCGACGTGGTCCATCTCGGTCGGGCGACGCTCGCCAACGGTCTCATGATCGCTACGCAGCGCGCCGTTACCACCGTCGTCAGTCGGATCTACGACAATCAGGCAAACCTGACGTTCACATCTGGCACAAGCCGAATCGTCGATGCCGTGACCGCCGAAGGCCGGCTAGTGCCGATCGATCCGAACAAGAAGCTCAGCATCCGCTCCGGCTTCGGCCCACTGACCACGGCACAGGATTTCCGATTTGACGATCTCAAGTCGCTCGTCACTAATCGTGCGGCGATCACCATGTTCATTTCAACCCAAATCATCGATGACGAGGACTCGAACGTTGCCGGGCGCGGCGATCCCGGCAATCGGATGCTATGGTTCAATCCCGCAACGCCCGGAAGCGTGAACACCAATATTGTGCCCGCGCACGAGATCGGGCATGCCCTCGGTCTGGGCCACATCACGACAAAGAACAACACGGGCTTCCTGATGAACCCGACCGTGCAGTTGAACAACATAATCATCCCATGCGAGACGCTGGTCCAGCTCCCGTCGTGACAACGCACGCCTACCTTTGATGTAGCAATAGCAAAATTCCAAGCTCGGAAGGTCAGGCGCGTATCTCGTCGTCCCCGGCGGTGGTCTGGCGCCGTCGTCTTGAGTTGGATCGCTATCGCATCACGCGACCAGCAAGCCCAGCTTGCCAACCATCGCGAGCGAGCGTTCGACGCTCTCTCGGGTTGACAGCAACAGCGGTTCGGCCGGATTTCCGTCCTTGTCCTTTTGTTCGACCCGGACGGTCGACCCGAATGCTGCGGCCATTTCGGCCGTGATCTGGTCGATGGTACGAGCGCCATCGAGCAGTTGCAGGAAATGCCGCGTACGGTCGTCCTCCAGCTGTACCGTTTGATGGAGCAGGTTGGTGACCAGCGGACCTGTCTGCGACTGCTTGCGGGCCAGCAAGCTCGCCTGCGGGCGGTCGGTAACCTCCGTCAAGAGGAAGGGCGGCGAGACCAGGAAGGAGACCTCGCCGCTGCAGGCCAGGATGTACATCGCATCCGTCAGTACCCGTTCGTCATCATCGGCTCGGCGGCCGTCCAGCAGCGCGCGCGCACCATCCAGCAACTCGCTGAATGACAGCGCCCGCGGCCAGGCCCGTCCGAGGCACAAATGCGCGGCCTTCAGAATCGGATTGGTCACCGTAATCCTGCTGCCATCGTGGTTCTCGAACTCCATCGGGGAATCGTCGGTCAGGCACGCCTGGGGATCGAGCGGGCTGGTCGTGCTCAGGAGGTGATATCGCTTGACGAAATCCACGTCGATCTGCCGGTTGAGGGAAACGTCGTCGTGGCAGAACAAGGTACGACGGAAGCCGTTGCCGTCGACAAAGTCCTGATACTGGTCGCGCGCCATGAACTCGCTCTCCGGGAAGCGCTGCAGCGTGGCGCGGACCTCCTCGGAATGGCCGGCGAGATAGCGGCGCGCGAAATGGGAATCGCCGAGATACTGCAGGCCGTGGCGGGCGGCATCCTCGGCGACCTCGTGCAGCAGGAAGGCGGTTGCGTCGTCGTCGAGGTCGTCGTGAAACAACAATTCGTCCGGAGCCTTGAGGACACGATTGTACTGGTCCCGCATGATCGCACCATGCACCGTGTTGGCCTTGGAGCCCTCGCTCAGGAACTTCAGGATCGCGCGGGCCTGTCCGACCTTCTCCTTCATGCCGGTGAGGCGGCGGGTGTGATACCGCATCATGTCGCGGACCATGTCGCGAAGATGGGAGAATGGGTGCGCATTGTAGCTGACATAGCAGACCCCGCGCGGCGCCAGATTCTGCTTGAAGATCGCCATGATCTTCTCGCGCACGTGGGGCGGTACCCAGGAGTAAACGCCGTGCGCAATGATGTAGTCGAACTTCCCGAAGCTTGCGTCGACATTCATGATGTCGCAGTGCAGAAGCTTGATGTTGTTCAGACCCAAGGTCGCGATATTCTGCTGGCCGCGCTCGATCGTCACGCCGCTCAGGTCGACGCCGACGAATTCACTGTCCGGGTATTGAAAGGCCATCGGCAACAGGTTGCCGCCAACGCCGCAGCCGAGCTCCAGTACCCGACAATGCTCGACCGGAGCAGGCTGCATGCCGTAAACGGTGGCGATCGTTGCGAGATGATTGGGGTGGGTGAGCCCGTAGACGTGGCCCGGGTAGTAGACCTCATCATACGGTGTGGGGCCGGTAACCGGATGGCGATGCTGCGACTGAATGTTCATCGCGCTCAGCTCCACGAATATGCGAACTTGTCGTCCGCGATCGAGACGCGTGTCTGCCTGATCTCTTCCTTGGCAAGCGATTTGCTGAGAAATTCGCGCGACAGCTCCGGCAGCAGGGTATTGGTGATGATGTTGTCGATCATGCGTCCGCCGGAGTCCGGATCGTTGCAGCGTGACACGATGTGCTCCACGACTGCATCGTCGTAGCTGAAGGCCGCGTTGTGATTGTCGCGCAGTCGCCGTCCGATGCGGTCGAGCTGCAGCCGGGCGATGCCGGCGAGCATCTCGTCCGAGAGTGGGAAGTAGGGGATCGAAACGATGCGCCCGAGCAGTGCGGCAGGAAATACCTTGAGCAATTCCGGCCTCAGCATCCTGGCGAGTTCTTCCGGCTCACTACGATACTTCGGATCGCGCGAAAGCCCCATGATCAGATCGGTGCCGACGTTGGTGGTCAGGATGATCAAGGTGTTCTTGAAGTCGATCCGTCGCCCGTTGCCGTCCTCCATGACTCCTTTGTCGAACACCTGGAAGAAGATCTCGTGGACGTCGGGATGGGCCTTCTCCACTTCGTCGAGCAGGATGACACTGTAGGGCTTGCGCCGGACAGCCTCCGTGAGGCGACCGCCTTCGCCATACCCGACATAGCCGGGAGGCGCTCCCTTGAGGGTCGAGACCGTATGCGCCTCCTGGAACTCGGACATGTTGATCGTAATCATGTTCTGCTCGCCGCCGTAGAGGGTTTCGGCGAGCGCCAGGGCGGTTTCGGTTTTGCCAACCCCGGACGGTCCGGCCAGCATGAACACGCCGATCGGTTTCGACGGGTTGTCCAGCTTGGCACGGCTGGTCTCAACTCGCTTGGCGATCATCGTCAAGCCGTGGGACTGGCCGACCACGCGGCGGTTGAGGATCTCCGGCAGCTTCAGCACGGTTTCGATCTCGTCCCGCATCATCCGGCCGACCGGGATGCCGGTCCAGTCGGACACCACGGACGCCACCGACTGCTGGTCCACATGGGCGTAGACCATCCGTTTTTCCGGATTGATGCCCTCCAGCGTCTCGAACTTGCCGCGCAGCTCAGCGCGCTTGGCGGCCGGATCCTGATCTTCCTTGGGTTCGGACAGGATGTCACGAATGCTGCGGATGTCCTTGACTAGCTCCTGCTCCTTGGCCCAGTCGGCCTCGAGATTCGTCAACTTGTCCTTCAGTGCTGCGATATCGCTGTCGATCGCGGCAGCGCGCTCGTTGTCCTCGATGCCCAGGTCGCTGTCGTTGACCAGCGCCGATTTCTCAGCTTCGCGAGCGGTGATCGCGACGCGCGTATCCTCGATCAAGGCCGGTGTCGCGCTCTGGCTGATCGCCACGCGGGCCGAAGCGGTGTCGAGCAGGCTGACGGCCTTGTCCGGTAGCTGTCTCGAGGGAATGTAGCGGTGCGAGAGGTTGACGGCTGCAACGATTGCAGCATCGGAAATGCGAACACCGTGGTGCTTTTCCATCGGGCCGAGAAGACCCCGTAGCATCACGCAGCAGGTCTCGACGTCAGGTTCGTCGATCTGGATCGGCTGGAAGCGCCGCGTGAGCGCGGGATCCTTCTCGATGTACTGGCGATACTCAGCCCACGTGGTGGCGGCGATCGTGCGCAGCGTGCCACGGGCGAGGGGAGGCTTCAGGAGGTTGGCTGCATCACCGGTGCCGGCCGCGCCGCCGGCGCCGATCAGTGTGTGAGCTTCATCGATGAACAGGATGATAGGGGTCGGTGAACTCTGCACCTCATCGATCACCGAACGCAGCCGCTGCTCGAATTCGCCCTTCATCGAGGCGCCGGCCTGCATCAGGCCGATGTCGAGCGCGCAGAGCCTGACACCGCGTAGCGGTGGCGGCACGTCGCCGGCGGCAATTCGTTGGGCGAATCCCTCGACCACGGCCGTCTTGCCGACGCCGGCTTCGCCCGTGAGGATCGGATTGTTCTGCCGCCGCCGCATCAGAACGTCGACCAGCTGGCGGATCTCTTCGTCCCGACCCAGGATCGGGTCCATCTCGCCCGACTTGGCCTTGGCTGTGAGATCCTGCGAGAACCGGTCGAGCGGCGTCGTGCCCTTGGGGCTTGCCTGATCCGCACCCTCCGCGCCGGCGCCGACTAGCCCCGAGCCGTCCATCGGACGCATGGATTCCTCGTCGGAGCCGGCCCAGATGGCGCGGCGCTCCGCGGCCAATGCGTCGACGTTCACCTTTGCAAATTCCTGGGAGAGGTTGTTCAGCGTGCGACGGATGTCATTCGACTTGAGCCCGGCCACCAGCAGATGGCCGGTGCGGATCTGGGTTTCGCCGAAGAAGAGCGTGGCGTAGTGCCAGCCGCGATCGAGAAGATCGATGACCGGATTGGCGACGCCCGGCATATCGGTTTCGTTCTTGCGGAAGCCGTTGATCACGCCAGCAAGGTCCGACAGCAACCGTGACCGGTCGAGCTTGTAGTGGTCGACCGAGAGGCTGAGGTCGGTGCGGTCTTGCTGCAGGATATGAAAGAGCCAGTGCGCAAGCTCGACGTTGCGGTTGCCAGCGCTCTTGGCGTGGCGGAGGGCCTGTATGAAGGCGTCATAGCCAGCCCGGTTCAGCTTGCCGGTTACCGCTTCAAGGCTGATGTCGGTCACGGCGGCCCTCCTGCTCAATTGCTCCGCGGATGCCTCGCACCTGGCGGAATTGCCTCGAATCCCATGATGTTAGGACAACAGGTGCGGCCGATAGGTTCAAATCGCCGCTGCATCCGCTGCGCTGCTCCGACGGGCTCTCAAGCGCTCGCCAAGCTGAAAGCGGGCATCGCGGCGATATTCTTCCGTGGACGTCCAGTTCGGCGAGACCCAGGTGGTCCATCCAAGTCGTCCGCTCTGGCCGAGTCTGACCGGGACGACCTCTCCCGCTGGAATGGCGAGTTCAACCTCCCACTCCAGTTCGTCGCCGATATAAAAGAAGACGGCGTCCGCCAGCGGCTCCGACAAGTTGCGGCTTTCGGTCGGCAGGAACTGCTCGTATTGAGCAAAATTCTTGACGAAGACCCGAACCCTGATCTTGTCCTCGACGCTGAACACCCGTGAGCCGAGAAGAGCGTCTCGACCGAGGCTGGCATGGGCCTGTCCGATCCGGCTGCAGTGACTTGGGTCGAACGCGAGCCAGGTCCCGACAAATTCGTCGATCTCGACTTTGACATCGAACAGCCCCTGCAGGAACCGCGTCAGCCGTGACGCGCATTTCGCCCTTGGGGCGATAAGCCCGGCGAAGCCGAGCTTCGCCATGTCCGGTACCGTGTCCCGATTGGCGAAGACGTCGGAGCCTAGGCCCGCGAAGGAGCCGACATAGGCGATGAAGCGATCCTCTGCCGGCCGATCGTGCTGCGCGATCGGCCGCGCATCGGCCCAGGCGCGAAAGAACAGCTGCAGGAACCGCCCGTTGAGCAGGTCGAGAAATCGCGGGAAAGCATCATCCCGCATCAGCCACCAGCTGAGACTTTCATCGGTGCTGGCAAGCGGCAGCGCACCCTGCGGCCCGAGCAGACCCAGAAACTTGACGAGTATCCTGAGCCGGCCGTTCTGGTCGTCGACCACTGCAAGATTGGAGGCGGGGAACTCCAGATAGGGGACTTGACCGAGGTCGACATACTCCTCGCGGCGAGCGGCGCTGTCACCGATCCGCGGTCGATCCCGGTTGGCTCGCTCCAGCTGGCGCAGCGTATTGAAGAAATCGAACCGCCAGGGTTCGGACTTCATCTGGTCGATCAGCGTCACAACGGTCTCCGCGTGCCCATGCGCGGTTGCCACCGCATGATCTCGCCGCGCTCCGGCGTTGAGATGACTGTCTGGGTGAACGTGTTGAAGCCCGAATAATCGGCGAAGAAACGCTCCAGTACCGCTCCGAGCAAGAACACGCCGCTCCCCTCGAAAGCCTTCTCGTCGAGTACGACGCTGATCTCCAGCCCGCGCGCTGCGCCGCTCCCCGTGCGCTCTCGCACCCGCCGCACCACCGGCCGGCTTTCGATCGTGCGCACGCCGCGGATCTTACGTTCCGTGGCGTCGTCGTACTGGTCGGCGAACAAAGACAGCATTTCGCGCAGCGCTCCGGCGTTCTTGCCGCCACCACGCTCGACAAGGCCAAGGTAGTTCAGGCTCAGCATGTTGATCAGCCGCCAACTGACAACTCCGCTATTGGCAATCTCGCTGCGGCTGCGCAACTGAGCCACCACCGGCTCCCGTGGACGTGTGGGACCGGCGACGCACACCAGATCGAGGGACGTATCATCCAGCAGGCGGAAATCAGCGCCGCCGTGGCCAACCGGCAGGTGCTCCGTGAGGTGCCGATTGGAGCACAGCGCCCGGACGCTGAGTTCGGCAACCGGGTTTTCTCCGTTCAGCTCACCGGGCTCGAGCAGTGACAGGAACATGTCGGTCCCGGTGTAGTCGGACGATGAGCCATACGTCTTCTCCTCCATCGTGCGGCGTCGAGGCAGGCGGCGGACGGTAAAATAGAGACCCTCGACCGATGCGCTGGCCGGGTTGACGGCAGCCGAATACAGCGGGCGCACCAGCCGCTTGTCCTTCTCCGCCGGAAGGTGCGCGTAGACTTCGATCACCTGGTGCGGTTCGTATTCGAGATAGCGACTACGATCAGGCACCACGTGGTATTCGTGGGTATTCGATTTGACCGGGATACGATCGCTCGTCTTCTCGAACAGATTGATCGCCGGCGCAGTATAGAGCTTGAAGCTGTCGGGACGCACCGCGGCGGCAAGCCGCGAATTGTGTTCATCGAAAGCGAAGACGATGTCGATCGACTTGCTGCGCAGCCGCGGCATCACGCTGCGAAGTCCGGTCAGGTTGACCCCAAGGAACTTGCGTGGAAATACGAAATATTCCCGCAGCAGCTCCGAGCCTCGGAAGATCCGATTGTCGTTGGGAAACAGCGACTCGTTCTCATCGAAGCCGATCTGTTGAACGCAGTCGGCCGGCGCACGCGTCACCACGGGATCGCCGAAGTCGTCGAGATGGCGGAAGTAGACACCCCTGCAATTCGAGATCAATTGCTCGTAAAGCGCGATGGAATCTGACTCCGCGCCGGTGAGGTAGATCGGGAGCTCGCCCACGCGGCAGCCTGCAAACCAGGTTTCCGGCTTGGTCCGGGCTTCGGTGTCGGGCGGTTCCTCATCGAGCCGGGCCGCGGTACGGTGGGTCAACGACAGTCTCAGTCCCGCTATGACGTCGCCGCCGACCGGTATCCCGAGTGCCTGCAGTGCGCCGGCTGTCGAAAAGTATTCGGCGCCGCTGAGGTCGAACGGCCAAAGCACGATGTCGCGGCAAAGTCGAAATCGGCAGGCGAGGCTTCGTTCTCTCTCGCGGTACGTGGCGTCGAAGTACGCGCCGCGCGCGATCTTCTTGCCGTCGCGCAGCGCCGGATCCGCATAGGGGGGCTGCGCCGCGACCAGCATGGCCGACGGAGTCGGGGCAAGATAGTTAGGAACCAGCTGTTCGAGCAGGTTTGTAGTGAATTCCGGAAATTCGTGCTTGAGCTTCAGCTGGACGCGGGCGGCGAGAAACGCGGCGCCCTCCAGCAGGCCGGTGATCATCGGATCCGAGCGATCCCGGATCAGGCCGCCGAGGCGTTCCGCGATTCCGGGGAATTCTTCGGCGAAGTCTCCCGCCTGCTCGTATAGCAGTGACAGTTCACGATTGTAGAAGTCCAGGAATTCGCGGTTCATGCTAAAGTCGGTTGATCTGAATATCGCCGCTGTCGAGCTCGACGTCGGCGACGAATTCCACGGGAACGTTGAGCGGTTCGGCTTTCATGTCGGCGTGAACGATGAAGCGCAGCTTGAGCTGCTCGGGGCCGACCGAGCCGTCGCGGCGGACGCGGATTGTCTTGCGATCGAGCCTCGGCTCGAAAGTCGTCAGGGTCTCGCGCAGCGCGTCGCTGAGTTCATCGTCCGTGACCTCGTCGATCGAGCGATGGGCAATATCGGGGAAGCCGTAGTTCAGGATCGACTTTCGCACGCAATCCCGGCCGGTCATGTCCAGCGTCGATTCCAGAGCGATCGTATTCAGGAGCGTTTCGAGGTCATGGGAGACCTCGCGCCTCAGCAATGTTTCCGAGATCGGATGGCGTCCCGTGCTGCGCCGGCCTGCGATGATCCGTTCACCGGACTGGTCGCGCAGATTGAGCTCCTTGCGCGCATCACGTGCCTCGTGAGCCGCGCGAAAGGCCAGCATGAGCGGTGGAGAAAGCCGATCTTTTTTGGGCGTAAGCGTCATTTCGGTCCCCATGTCGGCCAGCGCTTATGCAGCTTCGGGGGCGGCAATTGGCGTCCGGCGTGACCTGCCGTGATCAAGCGTCCAGCCCGAAAGCCGGGATAGCCCTAAAGGTGCGGGCGGGATCGCGTCGTATGGCACCGGTTTCCGCTATCGGTAACCGGCGCCAGACGATGACCCGTAGATCAAGCCCATTCCTTGTTGGCAGGAACGTCCCAGCCGAAGGTCGGCGACGCGCCGGCGGCGCCTTTCTCCGTCTGGGTCTTGTAGGTCATCTTGACCTTCGCAAAATTCAGACTCACGTTCTCCGTGAGACGATCTTCGCCGTGCGACCCGCCGGTCGACACGCTGGTGACCAGAACCTGCTTCATCTCGATCTTGAGATATTCCAGCGGGTTCTCGCCGGCCTTGCGAACGGTGAGGATCGCGGTGTCAATGTGCTTGCCATTCGCGCAGACCTTGAACAGTTCCGGCGTGGCCTTGTCGACGAAGTGCGTGAAGTGGAGATCCTGGACGCTGACCTTGCCGGCGCCGCCGCCGGATCCGCTGTGGAATGTACCGGTCTGGCTTTCGCCGAAAGACCAGCTCAAGACATCGATTTCGTCGGGGTGTTTGTCGTCCTTCGATTCGCCCTTGATCGGATCGAGTTTCAAGAAAATATCGACAGCCATAGCATAGTCCTCTCAAAAATCTTGATATTGAAGGTCGTGATGGCGTGACGTCAGGAGCTCGGGCCCGGCAGGCGCGAGACGAGGCTGAGGCCGACGTCCATCGCTTCAAGTTGAAAGTGGGGACGGAGAAAGAAGCGTGCGTTGTAGTATCCCGGGTTCTCCTCGTTTGCTATGACCTCAACCTTCGCAGCGGCCAGCGGCTTGCGCGCTTTCTGAGCTTCTGACGACAGGGCTGGATTGGCATCAACGTATTCGTTGATCCAGGTCTGCAGCCAGACCGTCAGCTCATCCTTCTCCTTCATGGATCCGATCTTGTCGCGAACCATGCACTTCAGATAGTGCGCAAAGCGAGACACTGCGAACATGTAGGGCAGACGTGACGATAGGTTGTCGGACGCGGTTGCATCCACGCCTTTCTCGCCGAAATACTTTTTCGGCTTGTAGAGCGACTGCGCACCGATGAAGGCCGCCTTGTCGGTGTTCTTGCGATGGATCAGCGGGATGAGGCCCGCCTTTGCAAGTTCGTGCTCGCGACGATCGCTAATGGCGATCTCGGTCGGGCATTTCAGGTCGACGCCGCCGTCGTCGGTCGGGAACGTGTGCGTCGGCAGGTTGATGACCTCGCCGCCGGACTGCACACCGCGGATGCGCGTACACCAGCCGAATTCCTTGAAGGCGCGGTTGATATTGACTGCCATCGCGTAGGCGGCGTTGATCCAGCCGTACTTGTCGCCGGTATGCCCGTCGGTTTCTTCCTCGAAGGCGAACTCCTCCACAGGCTCAGACTTGGCGCCGTAGGGGAGGCGACCCAGTACCCGCGGCATGCAGAGACCGAGATAGCGTGAGTCATCCTGGTCGCGCAGACCCTTCCATGCCGCATATTCCGGCGTGTCAAACACCTTGCCGATATCGCGCGGATTGGACAGTTCGGTCCACGAATCCATTCCCATCAGCGTGGGTTCGGCCCCGGCGAAGAAGGGGGCGTGGGCCGCGCCGGCAATCTTGCTGAGATCGCGCATCAACTGCACGTCGGTGGGCAGATGGCTGAAGTAGTAGTCTCCGATGAGGCAGCCGAACGGCTCGCCACCGAGCTGGCCGAACTCGTACTCGTAGACCTGCTTGAACAGCGGGCTCTGATCCCAGCGGGCGTCCGGGTAAAGCCGGAGGTTGCGATAGAGCTCACTCTTGGAGACGTTCATCACGCGAATCTTGAGATTGGCGTCCGTCTCGGAATTGAAGACGAGGTAATGCAGACCGCGCCAGGCGCTTTCGATCGCCTGGAACTCCGGTGCGTGGAGGATCTCATTCATCTGCGCGGTGAGCTTCTGGTCGATCCGCGCGATCATCTCCTCGATCGTGTCGAGGACGTCGGATTTGATGACGCTGGTGTCCTTCAACGCCTCCTGGACGAGCGTTGATACCGCGTTCTCGACTTCGGTCGCCGCGCGTTCAGTGCGAGGCTTGAAGCTTTGCTTCAGCAGGGTCGCGAACTCGTCAGCCTCGACGGTCCCGAGCTGAGTAACGGTTGCTTTCTGAGCTTCTTTTGCCATGGTCCCCAGTCCTTCCCTTATTTCTCAACGTCGGGTTCGGTCGGCTGGCTGGCTGCGCGCTCCTGCAGCGCGGCCATCAGTTGCGGATCGCTGAGAAGCTTCTTCAACTGATCCTCGGCGGCCGCCTTGCCGTCCATGTAGCGCAGCAGGTTGGCGAGCTGTTCGCGTGCCTCCAGCAGCTTGGCCGTGGCTGGAACTTGCCGAGCGATTGCCACCGGTGAGAAGTCGGCCATCTTGTTGAAGCGCAGGGCAACGGAAATCTTCTCGTCGGGCGCATCGCCCAGACGATTAGCCACGCGTGTCGTCACGCCGGGCTGAATTGCCGCCATGCGGTTGTCGAAATTGTCCATGTCGAACTCGAGGAATTTGCGCTCCTCGACCTTGGACTTCTCGACGCCGGCGTTGTTGCCGGAAAGGTCGGAGAGGACGCCCATGACAAACGGCAGCTCGATCAGCCGCTCGGCGTCGTAGGGATCTTCGTAGGTGATGTGCACGCGCGGTGCGCGGTTTCGCCGAATGAATTTTTGACCGCTGTCCGTAGCCATTGGCTGCCCTCTCTACAAAATCGCTTTGGAAACCGACTTGCGCGACGCAGGCTGATAAGGCGGCTCAACTCGCGGTCGACAAGCTTCCTTATGTCCTGTTAGTGCCGTCGAGCGAAAAGCGGGTTCAATGCGATTTGTCGATTGTCTTGAGCGCCCCCTCGGGCAGGACGTCATTCAAGAGGCTGAGGAAGTCTCGCTGCGCGAGATCGCGCGCGCGATCGACCAAAAAAGGGATCGGGCTGGACGGCTCTGCGGCTCGGAAAAATGCCGCCACCTTTGCCAGCAGGCCCAGAGCTTGAGTTCTGTTTTCTACACAAAAAACAATATCTTGAGATGCGTTCTCGACCGTGGATGAGGGGGTTATGGCGAGCTCCGCCATCCGCTCGATCGGCAGGTCGAAAACCTTGTCGCGTCCGATGTTGATCGCGGCGCTCTCCACGTGGCTGGGCACCAGCATCCGCATCACCTCGATGAATGACTTGCCGACCATTTCCTGCGCCTGGCGCACCAGCAACAGCGCCGGGTTGGACGGTTCCATTCGGGAGAAATAGTCCGCCGCGGCCGCAAGTGCTGCGGTGGCCTGCGCTGACGAAGCCAGCGCGCCGGTCGTTTCCAGTGGCGCTTGCGCGTCAACCGGTGCGGCATCGTCCGATAGCGCGGCCACTGCGGCCGGATCACGCTCCGTGACAAGACCCGCAAGCCACGCGGCCATACCGTTTACGACTCCGGAGACTCGATCGAGGCTGATGGGTTGACCCGTGTTCAACTTTTCGTGCCAGATCGCCTTGAGGCCCGAAATTTCAGCCGCGACCGCCGAGCACCGGGCACTCACGGCCTTGAGGGTGTCGAGATCGGTATCGCCGATGATGCGCTCGATGGTCGCTAGATCGGGGCCGCCCGCGTCGGCATCGCCGGGGGCAACTTCGCCTTTGGCGACCTGATAGGCCCGGTAATTGAGGCTGCCATGCCTGCGGTTCTCGATCAGCGGAAGGAATTGGAGGGGATTGATCACGGTTGGAAACACATCGATCGCCTCGACCGTGACGGCCCGAAGCGCATAGTCGCCGTCTTGGGCCCTGGGATGCACCGCTTCCCACTGATCCCTGAGCAGCGTGGTGGTCGCCTTCAGGCAATTCAGAAAGCCGTCGAGATCCCGGTTGAGGATGGAGAACTTGGCCAGCAGCATGTTCAGGCGCAGATCGCGGGTGCGCGCCAGAAGGGGCCGTACGGCCTCAAACTGGCCCGCGATATCGACGGCCTTCGGATCGAAGCGTCCGCGCTCTCCGTTGGCGTTGACGACCTCGAAATACGACATCGGCAGCAGGGATTCCGCACCTGCGAAAAAATTGAGGTACTGGATGTCGCCGGCGGCGTCGAGGTCCGGCCCGCAGGGATCATCGGCCGCTATGGCCTGGGTGAGGGATGCGACGTCGAGCATGCGAGGATCGTCCGTCTCCTAAGCCATCCGCCCCTCTGCCGAAGCCCGTGTCGTCCAGCGGATCGGGCAGGGGAGGATCATGATCTGATTGCCTTGGTAGGTCAGATCCATGATGGCGCTGGTTCATTCCCCAAACGATCATGACAGTTTCGCGTGAACCGGCAAGCTCTTGGAGGCGACTATACTTGAGGGGCGAGGTGGTTCTTTGGACGGCTGCCGTGGCGCGTCAGAAGGCCCACCCACCCTCTGGGCGGACTTGCCGGCCCTGTCAGCGGCAGAAGGGATTTCCGTGGTTCTTGCATGACGCCTGATCCGCACTTCTGCCGATCACGCGGACGAAGAGGGAGTTAACGCCCACATGGGCCAGCTTACCCAGGATACCCGCCTCTGCGAGCTCAAGACGCCTCTCGGCAAAGACGTTCTGGTTTTCGTCGGGTACGAGGCTTCGGAAGGACTTAGCGAACTCTTCGAATATCGCATCGAGTGTCTCAGCGAGGATGCCGATCTCGACTTCGACCGCGCGATCGGTCAGCAATGCACGCTGACCATCAAGCTGCACGAAAAGGAACGCGAGTTCAGCGGCATTCTCACGGAAGCCCAATGGCTGGGGGTGAAGAACGACTACTTCAGTTATCGGATCGTACTGAGGCCTTGGCTATGGCTGTTGTCGCGAACCACCGATTGCCGGATCTGGCAGGACAAGAAGGCGCCCGACATCATCAAGGAGGTCTTCAACGATCGCGGCTTCACCGATTATGAATCCAAGCTGACCGAAGAGGGCTCCTGTCCGAAGCTCGAATATTGCGTTCAGTACCGGGAGACCGATCTGAATTTCGTTTGCCGGCTGATGGAACAGCACGGCATCTACTACTATTTCAAGCATGAGGGCGGCAAGCACACGCTGGTGTTGGCGGACTCCAAATCGTCGCACAGCCCGATCAACGGTCTTGCCACGATACCCTATATTCCGCTGACGGGAGCCGATCGGCGCGGCGAGCAACACATCTACGAATGGGTCTCGGAGCGTCGGTTTCGGACCGGCAAGGTCGAGCTCAACGACTACAACTACCAGAAGCCCAACGCGCAGATGATCAGCGACGCCAAGGGTAACGAGCACTACACGCGGTCGGAGATGGAATTCTACGACTATCCAGGCAAGTTCAAGGAGAAATCCGACGGCGAGCGTTACGCGAAGATCCAGCTCCAGTCCGAACAGGCCATGGACCGGCGGCGGCGGGGCAACGGCGACGCGGTCAGCCTGTTCCCCGGCGGACTGACCAAGCTCGAAAAGCACCACAAGGACTCGCAGAACATCGAATATCTCGTGGTGCGAGCCACCCATTCGTTCTCGATCGAATCCTATCGCACTGGCGGCCCGAGCGATGCCGGCCAGCACGTCTATTTCGGCAGCTACGAGTTTCTGCCGAGCGATCGGCCGTTCCGCGCGCCGATGCTGACGCCGAAGCCGAGGATCAACGGTGTCCAGACCGCCAAGGTGGTGACCAAGGACGACAATTCAAGCGAGGAAATCGACGTCGAAAATCTCGGCGAAATCTATGTCCGTTTCTTCTGGGACCGGAAGAAAAAGCGGTCATGCCGGTTGCGCGTCGCCCAGGTCTGGTCCGGCAAGAAATGGGGCGGTCAGATCATTCCGCGCGTAGGGCAGGAGGTGGTCGTGGAATTCCTGGAAGGAGATCCGGACCGGCCGCTGGTGATCGGGACGGTGTATAACGACGAATACAAGCTGCCCTACGATCTGCCGTCCAAGAAGACCATCGCGGGATTGAAATCGGACTCCACCAAGGGGGGCGGCGGCTACAACGAGTGGCACTTCGAGGACAAGAAGGGCTCCGAGAAGATCACGGTGCACGCCGAGAAGGACCACGACGTGACGGTCCGCGACACCGAGACACGGACCATCGGCGAAGCCGCGTTCGGTGGCGACACCCGCAAGACCACCCTCGTCAACGGCAATGACAAGCTCGACATCGCGCTGGGAGGTCAACATATCACCATGACGATGGATCAGTCCGTCACCGCGGGCCTGACCATCACGCTCATGGCGAACGTCAACATCACCCTGCAGGTTGGCCCCAGCCAGATCATCCTGACCCCTGCGGGTATCGTCATCAACGCGCCGACTATCGCGATGACCGCGCAGGGCGCCATGGCACTAGCAGCCGGGGGACCGCTGGGCGCCCACGGCCTTCCAACTCTTGTCGGCTGACCACTATGAGCCAGGCTCGGTTTGCTACGGTGCAGGATCTGTTTCAGGCCTATCCCATGGCGCGCCACGACGTCGGAAAGGCCGAGGTCGACAAGCCTTCGCTGGACTTCCTTCAGGACGCCACCGATGCGCGCAATTGGCACGGAGCCGTATCTTTCTGCGCCTATCTGCTGCCCAGGCGCGTGGCGGTTGCCTGGGGATGCCGCTCGCTGCGACGGATGTTCGACCAGTTCGATGCCAACGACAGCAGGTCGCTGAATTTCGTGGAGACCTGGGTCCGGCAGCCGGACGAGCAATCCCGGAACAAGGCGCTCGCGGTCGGCAATGCCAACGATCCCGAGCAGCCGGCGACGTGGCTGGCGCTGGCGGCCGGATGGTCCGGCGGAAGCGTGGTTCCGGCAGAATTTGCCCCGGTCGAGGCCAAGCCCGACCAAGCCGCGCGCGCGGTGCGGGCGGCCTTGCTGATCGCCCTTTGCCGACTGCCCCGCGAGTCCAGGGACCGGATAATGACGGCATGCCTGGAGGATGGTATTCAATTGGCACGCGGCGAACCGCGCCCTCCGCGCTGACGAGACGATGAGATGGTGCTTCGCTTCAATATCGAGAACGAACCGAATCTTCCGGACGGCGGCCCTGTATCGTTTTCGGTCACGGGCAGGCGGTCGGTCGATATTGGCCGGGACCGTCACCTCGACTGGACGTTGCCCGATCCGACGCGGATGATTTCCGGAAAGCATTGCGAGGTGCATTTTCGCGACGGCGCGTATTGGCTGCATGACGTCTCGACCAATGGCACTTTTCTCAATGGCGCCGACCAGCGCATCCGGGGGCCACACCGGTTGCGCGATGGCGATCGACTTACCATTGGCCACTACATCATCGGCGTTTCACTGGAGGACGAGGCGGGCGGGCGCGCCCCGGACCGCGAGGCGCAACCGCGCGCTTCTCCCGTCCAGCAGCATGCCGGGTACCAGGAGCTTTGGGCGGCCGACCGCGACGTGCCGCCGCCGATCGATCCACAGCAGCTGAAGAACCCACGCGAGGCGGCGCGGCCGATCAATCCGGAGTTTCTGGATTGGGCCGCGAGCGTCCCGGCGCCGGGAGTGGATCCGTTTCGACGTCCATCGCCGACGCCTGCGCACCAGCCCGATGCGCAGGACGACATGAGCTGGGCCGCCGGCCCGGTCGCGACGCCGAGAGCACTGGTCGAGGCAACACCCGCCATGCCGACACCGCGCCGGCCATCGGTGTGGACCGATGATGAAACAGCGCCCGTCCAGCCGCCGCCATCGCCGGCCCGGCCACCCCTTGAGCAGTCCCGCCCGGCACAAGTGGTGGGCGAAGGGCCAGCCGCGGCCAAGCCGGTCGGCGATACCGAGTTCGCGCGGCTGGTGGCACGTGCTGCGGGGTTGCCGGACAATTTCTTTGCCAACAAGACCGACGCGGAGCTCGCCGAACAGCTCGGCACGATCTTGCGCATGACCGTAGACAATCTGATGGCGCTGCTGCAGGCGCGAACTCAGGCCAAGCAGCTGACCCGCAGCACCAGCCAGACGACTGTCCAGGCCGTGGAGAACAACCCGCTGAAATTCTCGCCGACGTCGGAAGAGGCCATGCGCATATTGTTCGGGCCGCGGACGCGCAGCTATCTCGACGCGCAACGAGCCTTCGCGCAGGGCTTCGGCGACCTCAAATCGCATCAGTTGAAGACGTACATGGCGATGCAGCACGCCGTCCACGAGCTCATCGCCGGCATCGATCCGACGCTCATGGCGCGCGAGCTCGAGCTTCAGCGCGGCGCAAACTCCTGGTTCGGCTCGAACAAGGGCAAACTCTGGGACGAATTCCTGACGCGTTGGAAGGCGCATCTCGGCCGCGACAATAGCGCGCCGATCGATACTTTCATGATGCATTTTTCGGACTATTACGACCGCGCCGACAAGGGCGGCTCAAAGTGACTATCGGCGACCACGCGGTCGCCAAACGCTGCTGAGTGGATGTAGGAATGTCTTGGTACAGCAAGGTTTTCTGGTCAGAAGGACTGTTTCTGCGGCCGCACCATCTGCAGCAGAACGATCGCTATTTCGAACATTTGCTGGAAAAGCGCGTTCGCTACACAACGCCATACCCCTGGGGATTTGCCCAGCTCGAAATCGACAAGGACCTCACCGAACAGAGCAAGTTCGCGGTACGCAACGCGTCCGGCGTCATGCCGGACGGAACGCCGTTCGACATCCCCGCGGACAGCCCGATTCCGGAAGCGATCGAGGTGCCGGATTCTGCCGCCGGCCAGATCGTCTGGCTGATGATGCCGATCGCCGCGCCAAACACCCGCGAGGTTGATGAGGATCGCACCGACAGCGCCAGTCGCTATGTTCGTACGTCCGAGACCTTCATCGATTCGACCTCGGCGCTGCGTATCGAGGAAGAGATCGACATCGCTTATCCGCGGTTGTCGTTCGAACTGCGCAAGACCAGCAAGCCGGGATACATGGGACTCGGCATTGCGCGCATTCTGGAAGTGCGCGACAAGAACATCCTGTTCGACGACAAGTTCGTGCCGCCGATGCTGGTCTGCGCCGCACATCCCATCATCGACGGCTGGCTCAATCGCATCATCGGCTGGGTCGAGACCAAGCTCGACGAGCTGGCACGTTACGCGGTCGATCCGTCGTCCGGGGGCGGGTTGCAGAGCGTCGACTATCTGGTGCTGCAGGTGCTGAACCGGACCATTCCCGTGCTGACCCATTTCCAGCGTTCGGGCAGCGTTCATCCGGAACGGCTGTACGAGGAGCTGCTGAGGTTTGCCGGCGAGCTTGCGACGTTTGCCACACCAGAACGCCGTGCTCGCAACTATCCGGCGTACGATCACGACGATCTCGAGAATATCTTCACGCCCCTGGTGAGCGACATCCAGGACTTCCTGAGCGCGCGGCTGGGCCGGCGGGCGATCCGCCTGGAGATCATCGAGCGTGCCCAGAATGCGTTCGTGTCGCCGATCCGCGACCGAGCGCTGTTCCGGAATGCGACCCTGGTGCTGGAGGTCGCCGCACGGCGGCCGCTCGTGGAGATCCAGAACGACTTCCCGCATTTGTTCAAGGTCGGCCCGAACACCAAGATGAACGAGATCGTGCACGCCAACTTGCCAGGGTTGACGCTGGTGCACCTGCCGACCCCGCCGCCGCACATCCGGGCCATCACCGATCACGTCTATTTCTATCTCGATCGCAAGTCGCCGCTATGGCCGGAGTTCAGCACGGCAGCCTCGATAGGGATGCATTTCTCCGGCGACTGGCCGGAGCTCGAGCTGTACCTTTGGGCCATCCTGGAAGACAGGCCATGAGCGACAGGGACAAGCCGGTCAATCCTTTCGGTCGGGGCGAGCGGACGATCATTCGTCCCAATCCCGGCGGGAGGTTGCCGCCGGCGCCCGCGGCTCAGCCTCCCGCGGGCGAGGGACCCGCAGCCCGTCCAAGCTATTCGCCGTCACCTGTGCCGTCTCCCGGCGCGCCCGCGCCTTCCTCGCCGTCATCCTCTTCTCCCATTCCGCAGCGCCCGAGCTACGCCTCTGCGCCGACCAGCCAGCCGTCCGAGGAATGGATATCGACACCCGCGCAGGCACCGGTGCAGCAGGGGATGCTGCCGCCCGGACCGCCGTTGCGCGTCGACGATCTGGTGGCGCCAAACGCCAATCCGGTGATGCGCGCGGCCGGCCCTTTGCTGCAACTGCTTGGCCGGTTGCGCGTGGCGCTCATGCGTGCCTCATTCGCAAGTCTGATGGAGCAGGTCGCAGACGCGATCAAATTCTTCGAGAAGGATATCCGTTCGGCGGGCATCTCCGAGCAACAGGCCAACACGGCGAAATACATCCTATGCGCCACCGCCGACGATATCGTGCAGCACATCCCGACCGATGAGCGCCACGTCTGGACGCAATATTCCATGCTGAGCCGATTCTTCGGCGAGCGTGTGGGCGGTGTCCGTTTCTTCGAGATCCTCGACCATTTGAAGGTTGATCCGCTGATCAACTATCCAGTGCTCGAACTGCAGCATGCCTGTCTCGCGCTCGGCTTCCAGGGCATCCACCGTACGTCGGCAGGCGGGCTTGCGAACCTGCAGGTGATCCAGCGCAACCTCTACGAATTGTTGCGCCGGGTCCGTCCCAAGACGGTGAGCGACCTGTCGCCCAACTGGAGGGGGCAGGCGCTGGCCGGTCGCCGGCAGCGTCTCCGCGTTCCGGTCTGGCTGGTGGCAGCCGTGGCCGCCGCGCTATTGACGGGGTCCTATTTCGTCCTGCGGACGCTGCTGGCCGGCCGGGCGGAGAACGCTGCCGAAGTCGCTCTGGCGCTGCATCCCAGCGATCCGATCGAGCTCAAGCGCAAGGTCATTGCACCGCCGCCTCCGCCACCTCCGCCGCCACCGCCGGACCGTATCACCCAGCTGCAGCGCATCCGCAATGCGCTCGCCAAGGAGAACACCGCCTGTGCCATGACCGCGGACCAGACCGCGAGCTTTATCGTGATCAGGGTCTGTGACCTCGCGTTGTTCTCGTCAGGCCAGGCCACCATCCTCGACGGCTTCAAGCCGGTTGCGGCCCGCGTCGCAGCAACCCTCGACAAGGAGCCGGGACGAATCCGGGTCGTCGGTCACACCGATAGCTCGCCGATCCGCACAGTGCGCTTCCCTTCGAACTTCGAGCTGTCGGTCGAGCGCGCCAAGGCGGTTGCCGCCGCGCTGAAGCCCGGCCTGACCGATGGTTCGCGCGTGGACGTCGAAGGCAAGGGAGCGGACGCGCCGATCGCACCCAATTCGACGCCTGACGGACGCGCCAAGAACCGGCGTGTCGAGATCTTCATCGAACGCAGTGAATAAGCAGGCTCCACGGCTCACGCGGTTTGCGACAGGTACCGATCAATGCTTGCCAAGGATATCATCCGCATCATTCTCTACGGAGTTGGGCTCAGCTCGCTCGGCGCCGTGATCTATTTCGCAGGTCCCTTCATTGCATTCGGCGACTGGCATCCGCTCGAGAACCACATCATCCGCCAGATCGCGATTCTGCTGCTGATCACGGCCGTGGCGGGCGTCGCCGGCTTCAGTTTCTTCAAGCGGCGCAAGAATGCCAAGGAGATCGCCGACGGGATCAGTGCGGCAGACCAGCCCGTCAGCGACGAGCCGGTTCTCAAGGAGCGCATGAAGGATGCGCTCGCCACGCTGAAGACCGCCAGCGGCAACAAATCGAGCTATCTCTACGATCTGCCCTGGTACGTCATCATCGGTCCGCCCGGCGCCGGCAAGACCACTGCGCTGGTCAATTCCGGGCTCAAATTTCCGCTCGCGCGCGGGGCGACGCCGGCTGCGGTCGCGGGCGTCGGCGGTACCCGCTATTGCGATTGGTGGTTTACCGAGGAGGCCGTGCTGATCGATACGGCCGGCCGCTATACCACTCAGGATTCCAACGCCAAGGCCGACAAGGAAAGCTGGCTGGCTTTCCTCGACATCCTCAAGAAGAGCCGGTCGCGCCAGCCGATCAACGGCGTCCTGGTCGCCATCAGCATCGAGGACGTGCTGACGCTGCCGAAGCAGGAGCTCGCGCTTCACGCCGATGCCATCAGAATGCGCCTGCTCGAGCTGCATCAGAAGCTCAAGGTCAGCTTCCCCGTCTACGCGCTTTTTACCAAGGCCGACCTCGTTGCCGGCTTCACCGAATATTTCGCCTATCTTGGCGAGGCCGGCCGTCGCCAGGTCTGGGGTGCGACGTTCCAAACCGCTGACAAGACCCAGAATCTGGTGGGACAGATACCGGTCGAATCCGACCGTCTGCTGGAGCGCCTGAGCGAGGAAACACTCGACCGCCTGCAGGACGAGCCGACGCCGCAGCACCGCGTGCAACTGTTCGGCTTCCCGGCACAGATGGCGCGGCTCAAGCCCAAGATCCACGACTTCCTCAATCAGATCTTCGAGCCAACGCGCTACCACGTGAACGCGAACCTGCGCGGATTCTACTTCACCTCGGGTACGCAGCAAGGGACGCCCATCGACCAACTGATCGGGTCGCTGGCGCGCACGTTCGGCGCGGAGGAGGTCGGTTCCGGATCCTATTCAGGGACGGGCAAGAGCTATTTCCTAGCCGATCTCATTTCCAAGGTCATCATCGGAGAGGCCGACTGGGTTTCGACCGACCGTGCGGCGGTGCGCCGCGCCCTGATTCTGAAAACCGCAGCGTTTTCCTTGATCGGTCTGGTCTCGATCGGGCTGATCGCAGGATGGCTGACCAGCTACAAGCGCAATTCCGACTTGATCGCGCAGAGTGTGCAGGCGGACAACGAATATGCAGCCGCCGGAGCGCCTCTCATCAAGCAGACGCTGATCGACGATCATGACCTCGACAAGGTGTTGCCACTGCTCTATCGGCTGCGCAATGCCCCGGCGGGCTACGGATCGCGCAACGAATCGGTGCCCCTGTCGGCCCGTTACGGGCTCAGCCAGCACGCCCGGCTGATGTCGCCCTCCAAGGCGGCCTATCATGCGGCGCTCGAGCGCATGTTCAGGCCACGCCTGCTGTATCGTTTGGAGGAGCAGCTCAACGCGCGCATCAACGAACCTGCTTTCGTCTACGAGGCGCTGAAGGTCTATCTGATGCTCGGCGGCCTGCAGTCGCCGGACCGCGAACTGATCCGCTCCTGGATGCAGCGCGACTGGCAGGACAACCTCTATCCCGGCGCAACCAACGCAGAAGGACGGCGCCTGCTCGATGATAACCTCACGGCGATGTTCGACCTCGAGACGGAGCAGCCCCCGCTTGTCGAGCTGGACGGCCGGCTGATCAAGCAGGCGCAGAATTCGCTCGCGCGCCTGAGCGTGTCGCAGCGCGCCTACGAATTCCTGAAATCCGAGGCTCGCTCATCGACCGCAGGTGACTGGATCGCCGCCCGCCGCGGCGGTCCTGACATGGCGGTCGTGTTCGAAACCACGACGGGGCAGCCCCTGGACGCTGTGCGGGTGCCCCAGTTCTTCACGTATAACGGCTTCCAGCAGAACTTCGTCGCCCGGCTGCCGGGTTTGTCGGAGCGCATGAAGAAGGAACGCTGGGTTCTGGGCGATGCCGGCCAGCAGTCGGCCATCGACCAGCAGTACGACAACCTCGCCGGCGACCTCTTGAACATCTATTCCAACGAGTTTGTCACGACTTGGCGAACCGCGCTGGGCAGCTTGCGTCTGAAGAAACTGCTCGCCGACAAGCCGAAATACGAGGTGCTAAGGGCGGTTTCCGCGCCGACCTCACCGATGCGGCAAATCCTGGAATCGGTGCGCGACGAGACGATGCTGACCAAGGAACGGCCGAAGCCGGCGAATGCTGCCACGAACCCGGCCACGCCTGCTGCGGCCGCGCCGCCACTGTTCACCAACGCCCAGGATGGACCGCCCGGGACGACGATCGAAGCGCAGTTCAAACCATATCATGCGGTGCTGGAAGGCGACAGCACCCGCCGGCCGATCGACTCGACCATCGCCAATCTGAACGACATCGCGCAGAATCTGACGCTGATCATCGAGAACCCGCAACTGACTGCGCAGGCGACCGCTTCGCTTCAGAGCGAGGTTGCGGCCCTGCGCAACAATGCCTCGCGCATGCCGCCGCCGTTCTCCGACATGCTGCGCGCGGCCGCCGCGGAGTTCGAGGGCAGCATTGCCGCCTCGACTGCCGGACAGATCCTGCAGGCGCTGCGCGATCAGGTCACGCCGGTTTGCCAGCAGACGGTGGCCAACCGGTATCCGTTCGTCCGCGGCAGCAATCAGGAGGTGCCACTCGCCGACTTCGCCAAGCTTTTCAGTCCGAACGGCGTCATGGACAAATTCTTCACCCAGTTCCTGGCATCCTACGCCGACACTTCGCGATCAGATTGGACGTGGCGGAAGGAGAGTCCCGTCGGCCGATCGTTCTCGCCCGACACGCTGAAGCAGTTCCAGAATGCGGCCTACGTCCGCGACGCCTTCTTCCAGACCGGCGGTGGCGTGCCCGCGGTGTCGTTCGCGATCCGGCCGCCCGGGGCATCCGGGCCGGGCGTGACGGTCAAGACCGAGATTGGCGGTACGACGATCACCAGCCCGGTCACGCCGGGCCCGCCAACGGCTTCGTCCATGTTCGGCGGGCCGCAACCTCCGCCACCACCGCCGCAGCCTCAGAGCAACGCACCGACCACCGTTCTCTGGCCGGGTCCGTCGCCGCGGACGGCAATTTCGGTCAGCAACGATATCGGGCCGCCATCCGTGCTCGAGCGCATCGGTCCCTGGTCGTTGTTCCGGATGCTGGAGGCTGGATCCTTGGTGGTGAAGGCGGAAACCGCCAGCGCGACTTTCATCGTCGCCGGGCGCGAGCTCAACTATCAGATTTCGACCGGGTCGTTGCGCAATCCCCTCAACCTGTCGGTGCTCCGCGAGTTTCGCTGCCCGACCGGAATATGACCATGCGTTGTGGGCTATTCGGCAAGATCGGCGCTAAGCGTGATTTCATCGCGATCGCCACCCCGCGCAGCTTCCTGGAAGCCTGGGAGCCATGGGTGCAGTCTGCGCTGTCGGCCAGTTGTCATCAGCTCGGCCCGGGCTGGCAGCAGGCGTTCCTGACCGCACCGGTCTGGCGATTCTGGCTTGGCGCCGCCATCTGCGGCACGACGGTGGCGGGGGCAATGATGCCTTCGCTCGACGGGGTAGGGCGGTATTATCCATTGACGCTGCATGCGGTGTCGGACGAAAGCGCCTTACTGCCGCCGCCGAGCGTCGATCCTCAGGATGAATGGTACGGGCAGGCGGAGGCGTTCCTGCTTTCGACCCTGGATCAAACTTCAACCTTTGAGCAGATATCGGATGCCCTGGATCGCCTCGCGGTGCCGCGACCGCAGGCGCCGATCGCCGACGAATCGCAAATGATCGCACTGGGCGCAACAACCGTCGGGGCGGTTTCCGCGGATGGCGCATTCACCCAGACCTTTGCCGCGCTTTCCGCTGCCAGTCCGCAGATCTATGCTGCGGCAAGTTTCTGGTGGACCGCGGGTGGCGAAGGCTTTCCATCAATCGCGCTCGCTTGCCGCGGATTGCCGGATCCATTTCACTATTCCACACTGCTGACCGGCGATCTCGGCCGTACAGCATCCGGGACGGGGTGACGCGCGATGGTGCATGTCCCTTCCTTGTTCGATGTCGGTAGCGTCACTCATGCCGGACGGGTGCGGACGCGAAACGAAGATTCGTGCCTGGTCCGGACCGATGTCGGCCTGTGGGCCGTCGCCGACGGTATGGGCGGTCACGAGGCCGGCGATCTCGCCAGCCGCATCGTGGTGCAGTCGCTTAACACGATCGGCTTGCCGGACTCGGCCGCCGACTTGCTGGCGCAGTGCGAGGAGCGGTTGTTCCACGCGAACCGACAGATCCTGTCGCTCAGCAAGGAGCGGCAGGGTGCCACCGTCGGCACCACGGCGGCGGTTCTGCTCGTGCGCGACGGCTATTATGCCTGCATATGGGCGGGCGACAGCCGGGTCTACCTGGTCAACCGGGGCAGCATCAATCAGGTATCGCATGATCACAGCGAGCTGGAGGAACTGATTGCCGGCGGCGCGGTGTCGCGCGAGGACGTCAAGGACTGGCCGAGCAATGCCATTACCCGGGCCGTTGGCGTCGCCGACGATCCGGAGTTCGAGGTCGTGACAGGACCGGCGGAGCCGGAAGACGTCTTCGTGATCTGCAGCGACGGCTTGACCAAGCATGTGCGAGACGACGAGATCCTGCGGCACGCGATCACGCGGCACGCCCAGGCGGCTTGCGATGACATGCTCGCTTTGGCCCTTGATCGAGGAGGGCTCGACAACGTGACGATCGTGGTTGTGCGGCTGCTGATGCCGCGATCCTCAGAACCGACAAGATCGCCGCTGGATCGGGAGTCGCAACCATGACCGTCAACGATCCATTCCCGTCGGGCTACCGCGGTGTGCCGCCCGGCACCCGCCTCAACGGCATCTACGAGATCGAAGCGGTGATCGGCGCGGGCGGCATGGGTGAGGTCTACAAGTGCCGTGAGATCCAAACCGGATCGCCGGTTGCGGTGAAAATGCTGCTGCCGGACATGGTCGACAACGAGGCCGCGCTCGCGCTGTTCCGGCGGGAGGCAGCGGCGCTTCACAATCTCCCGCACGACGCGATCGTTCGCTACTTCCTGTTCACCGTGGAGCCCGTGCTGCAGCGACCGTATCTCGCGATGGAGTTCGTGAACGGCCGTTCGCTCTCGAACATGCTCGACGAAGGGCCGTTGACATTCGAGGCGCTGGTCAGGCTGATGCAGCGCGTTGCATCGGGACTGGAGGCCGCCCACGAGCACGGCATCATCCATCGCGACGTTTCCCCGGACAACATCATCGTGCCGCTCGACGATGTGAGACGCGCCAAGATCATCGATTTCGGTATCGCCCGATCGACCCAGATGGGCGACAAGACCATCATCGGTTCGGGCTTCGCCGGCAAGGACAACTACGCGTCTCCGGAGCAGGTCGGCCTGTACGGCAACGAGATCACGGCGAAGTCCGACGTCTACAGCTTCGGCCTCGTGCTGTTCCATGCGCTGACCGGACAGAAGCTCGACATGGGCGGAAGCCAGTTTCAACTGGTGGAGAAGCGCCGCCGTGTGCCCGATCTCGGTGCGGTAGACATGCGCATCAGGCCTTTGCTGGAGCGCATGCTGCAGCCCGATCCGGCGTTGCGTGCGACCATGGCAGAGGTCGCCAGATGGACGCCGACAGGTCCGCCTCAGACATCCACCGCGCCGCTGTCCGGCTTCGATCCGCTGGCACCGCCGGAAAGCGCGGCGCCGGCCTGGCAGGACAGGGCGCCCTCAACCGCGCAGAAGAGGCCGCGCGGTCTCTGGCTCTATGCGAGCGCAGCCGCGGTGCTGCTCATGTTGGGCGGGGGTGGATATGCCTTCTACAAGCTGGTCTGGTCGGCGCCTGGCGTGGCGGGCTTGCCGCCGCCTCCGAAACTCGCGGGGACAATGTCGCCGCCGAAAGTCGAGCCCTCTGCACCACAGCCCGGACGTCGGGAGCCGGTGAAGCTGTCACCACCGCCGACGGTAACGCCCACTCCGCCAGCCGACGGGCAGGGACGAGCCGAGCGCATCCGCAAATATGTGACTCAATATTCCGGCGGCGATTGCTTCTTCATCTTGCCGGTTGCGGTCAGTCAAACCGCCGCCGTGATCGAAGGCTTCGGCGCCTCGACGGCCCCGTTCGATACGTTCGACAAGGCGTTTCGGCGGGACCAGGGATTTGAGGCTTCGGTCGGCGTCAGGCAGGTGACCCAGGCCCAGTGCCCGGCCGTCAAGTTCTTGAGCCAGGTGGGAAGCGATCAGGTGCGCGTGCCGCGCGTCACCCTGTCAGCGACGGAACTGAAGGCTGGCGAAACCCTCAACGGCACCATCGAGAACTTCGCCAATCGGGTGGTGGAATTGCTCGTGGTATCGGATCGCGGTGAGGTGCAAAGCCTGTCTTACCTTCTGAAGCCGGGTATTGACTCGCTGTCGTTTTCGCTCCCGGTGCCGCGCGCGAGCGGTCCGCAATTGATCTTGGCCGTAGCGACTCCGCAGGTTCTGGACTCGTTGCGCCAGCCGCGACCGACGGCTGCCGACACGTTCTTCCTGCAGGCGCTGAGTGACGCCCAGCGCAACCACGTGACGATCACCGCGGCCGCGCGCTACGTCATGCTTACGAACTGATCGGCGCTCAGAATTTTCCAATCATCAGGATCTTCAGGTCGGCATCCGGCTTGAAATCGCTTGCCGTATATTCAAGCGTGATTCCGGTCGGGGACGCCTTGAGCCGGCCCTGGCAGAAGCTGACCAGGCGGTCGCTGCCACCGGGGTCGATGGTCAGCTTGAACGCCCGGATCGGCCCGGCCCAATTCGCGCCGGTCTTGAGCACATATGAAATGCGCCGCTCCTGCAGCTTAGCGGTGTTGGCCGTGCCGTCGCCGGCGCGCTTGTCGAGCTCGGCAAGGAACTCGTCCGTGACGCAATAATCCTTCCGGTAACGCGCGACTTCCGGGCCGAGTGCGTTGCTGCGGCGCAGGCCCGGGCGCAGTATCGTGTCAGCACTGGAGCCGACGCTCGGCCGATACTGGTGTTCGACGACAACGGCGCGCGAGGGCGGAAACACCTGCTGGCGCACGGCAGACGTCCTGGTGACCCAGCCTGGAGCATATTGCTGACGGCCGTTGTCGCTCATTCCGGCAGGCATCAATAGCCCTTCGTCCACAAGCCGGGTTCGGGTTGCCGCCGGGAGGTCGGCCACGCGGATCTCGCGGCTGCCGATGGGCAACAGCGGCAGCTTGAGCTGGCGGAGCAGTGCGCTGACATCCTTGTCGCCAATCATGGCGCGCTGATCAATCGTCAGCGGCGCTGGGCTGCCGTCGATCCGGGTCTCGAAGTCTACGAAGTTCACCGGGTCGTTCGACGGCAGCGCAATGTTATCGGCCTCCGACAGGTCGATGTCGGGCAGCGGAAAGGCCACAGTCAGCCTCACCGGCTTGTTGGTGACGTTGGCGAATTGATAGCGAACGATGATCCTGTCGAGTGCGATACGCAGATCCTCGCTCTCCATGGCCACTTCGCGGGTGCGAACGAACTGGAGCCCTCCGATCGACAATTCGGCGGCCGAGTCGTTGGCCCGTGCCGGCCAGTTGGTCGCAACCAACAACGCGACCATCAAGGCTCGGACCCGCAACGGCGCGCGGGGCAGCGGTCCGTTCAGCATGCTCTTCTCCATACGGCGTCGCAACATGTGCCGGTCTGCCCGGCAATGAGTCAGTCGAGGGCGTGGTAAAGATCGCCCCATTCGGGCTTCCAGACGCCGTCCGGATCGCACACCACGATCGCGAGCTTCACGTCATTGGCCAGCCGGATCGCGCCGCGAAAGGCGTCCTGGGCCGGCAAGGGGGCGCTGACCTGGTCATTGGACAGCCGTCCGCCGCTGCTGGCAGCCGGCATCACGACCGATCCGGTGGCGCCGTCAATGTCGCGTTTCAGGATCAGCGTAATGGCGTCGGGCTGGATCTCGTTGACCTGCTCAAATCTATTCTTGGCCATGGTTTTTGCACCGCAAGCTGAAGACATTCGGACTATCACCGTCCGGTGATAGAATTGAACGCGATTGAGATTGCTCACCACTAATTGACGCGCCGCATCAACGGCATCTCGGATTAGTCGATCTGGCGCGACAATCGGTTCGGGCACATTGAGGCGAACATGTTTCGTCCAACGAGTTGGATCTGGGTCTTCATCGTCGGTGCGAGCATTTTCGCCACCGGGACGCATGCCGAGGACACCGTCGTGCGGAGCTTTTCGGGCGGCTCGGCTGCCTCCATGGTCGGCATCGTCCCGGCCGGCGAGGACGTGGAACTGGCTGGTCCCCAGGCGCTCAGTGCCGACGGGCAGGGCAACCTGTTCGTACTCGATCAGGTCAACGGACGCATTCTCCAGTTCGATCCCAAGCGACCGGATTCCGATCCTGACGTCCTCAAGATGCCGAGGGATGTACAGCCGACCGATCTCGTCGTTCATAACGGCGACATCATGGTTTGGGACGGCGGCGTCCGCACATTGAAGGCAGCGCCAGACCAGTCCACGCGCGGGCTCGGTGGCGACGAAATCCAGCTTGAGGAAGTCTCGAGCCGCGCCACGGACGACCAGGTCGCCATCTCCGCCTTCGCCCAGATGGGATCGCAGCCACCCGGCAGCGCGACCGAGCTGCTCGACCAGAACACCCGCGCGGCCGTCGTCAAAACGGGCCGGCAGCCCGACCGGCAGTACGTCGCGTCCCGCAGCAAGGGCTCGGTCATTGCCGATATCATCCCGGACAAGGGCAATTCCAGCGTGCGGATCGAGATCCAGACCATGGTTACCAATGAGACCATTGGCGCGCTCGGCCTGCGCGTGCGTGACCAGCTCGGTACGGTCGAGTTCCTCGAGATCGACAATAGCGATCGCTTCTATGTGTTGGCCGAAGACATTCCGCCGTCGGGAAAGAACGCATCCACTTTTGTCGTGCGCTATGCCGCCAACGGCCGGATCGAGGGAATCTACGAGCTGCCTCTGGAAAACACCCCGCTGACGAGGCGGTTCGTCACGATCTCGGGTGACGGCGACGTCTACTTCCTGCGAACCAAGCCAACCGGTGTCGATGTGGTTGGCGTCGGCTTCCGCCCCTTGCGCAACGCGTCGGTGATCGACGCGCGGCCGTCGCGGACGGCAACCGCGCAGCCTTACAACAATGGCAAGTTCAATGCGACAGCGGCGGTGCGGCCGTCAAATCGCCAGCAGGCGATCGAGACCGCGTTTGCGTTCGAGGGCGTGCAGTGGAAGCTGACGCCGGCGAACTATGGCAACGATCCGGACAGCCAGTGCAGCGGATTCAACCGCATTCGCCGCCCATGGTACCTTCAGGGCAAGGTAAACCAGGAGGTGCGCGGCGTACCCTATTGCTGGGGCTGTCACGGCTCGCTCGCAAACTTCCGGCAGCGCATCGAGAGCGGCACGTTGGCCGGGAATGTCTGCACCCGCAACGCGCCGCGGCCGGATGTGGCGGGCGTCGACTGCTCGGCGTTCGTCAGCGCCACGTGGGGACTCTCGGTCCACTACACGACCGCCGCCATTCCCGCGATCGCTGCGCCCGTGACGAACCCCTGGGAGTTGAAGCCCGGCGATGCACTCAACAAGCCCGGCTCCCATGTGATGTTGTTCCTGCGGTTCACGCCGGATCGCAAGGCGGAGGTGATGGAGTCCTCGACCGGCGGCTGCAACGGACGCGTTTGCCGCAACATCTATCCGTTGGCGAGCCTGCTTGCGCGTGGCTACACTCCGGTTCGCTTCCGTGCCTTCGCCGATGACCAGACAACCGTTTCGGCTGACGCCTACCAGGACTCCGATGCGCCGACGGGCCGCAAATCGGCGGCTACGAAAACCGCGACCAAGAGGCGCTGAACCATGTGTGTCACTGGCGCTACAGATGGATAGCGAATGCTGTTCGCAGGCTGGATCCGGGACGCTCGGGCGAGGTGTCGCCGCCACGTCCGACCGGCCCGGTTCGGGAACCGGCTTGCATGACATCGAGGTGCATCACGATGCGAAGGCCCAGAGGATTTGAGTACGGGATCTGCTGCGCTGCCGCCATTGCGCTTGCTGCGGTGATCGGTCTGCCGCTACAGCGCGCCCAGGCAGCGGAAGCACTGGCGATCAGCAATCCGGATGGGGCGGCCGTGCGCGCGCTCGTGATCGGAATCGACGATTACCAGCACGTCCGCAAACTGAAGGGCGCAGTCGCTGACGCTGGAGATCTCGTGTCCAGCCTGAAGACGATGGGGGTCAGCGATGTCGTCGAGTTGACCAATGCCCAAGCGGACAGGGCGAGCGTCTTGCGTGAAATCAGTGCATTGGTGACGCGCACAAAGACCAACGACCTCGTCTTCCTGTCGATCGCCGGCCACGGCACGCAGGAGCCTGAGCGCGTCAAGGGCTCGGAGCCCGATGGGATGGAGAACGTGTTCCTGCTGCCCGGTTTCGAAACCACGCCGAAGGGGTCCGTCGAGCGCATTCTGGGGAGCGAGTTCAACCACTTCATCCGGCAGTTCGAGCTGCGCGGCGCGAAGGTGATCTTCGTGGCGGACACCTGCCATGGCGGCGGAATGGTGCGCGATATCGACCCGCGGGCTGCGGAGATGAGCTTCCGGCAGGTGCCGCGCTACACGTTGCTTGTCGATGAATTGAAACCGGTATCGGACAGCAACGGTCCGAAGTCCGAGCTCGATCTCGACCACACGGCTTTCCTCGCCGCTGTTGATCGCTACACCAAGGCGCCCGAGGTACGGATTCCCGGGATCGATGGGCTGCGCGGGGCTCTCAGCTACGCGGTGGCGCGGGCAGTGGAGGGCAGCGCGGACATCAATCGCGATGGCAAGGTGACGCTCAAGGAGCTCTTCGCCAATGTCCGGCAGGTGGTCTATCAGCTCTCGGACCAGCGCCAGAACATCGTGACGATATCGTCACCGGCGCAGGCGCCGGAGACCGCCGTCGCCTTCGAGCTGACGCGCGGCGTGGTGCTGATTCAGGGGCCGGCCGCGAGGACGGCCTCCAGTCAGGCTGCTGATGGACAGGCGGCTGCCCCGCCGGCTGCGACGACCAAGGCTCCGGCGCTGCCGACGCTGGCCGCTGGACCCAATACGGTTGCGCCCTTCGCCGCTCCGACTGCTGCAGCCCCGACCGTCGCTGCACCGGCGCCCCTCCGTCTCACGGCACCGATCCGTCTGGCGGCGCTCGACGGCAAGATGAACTATTTCGCCGGCGTGACGCCGAAGGACGCCACCGTGCAGGCCGTTCAGCCGACGGACAATCCCGACCTGATCTGGGACCCGGTCTCTCATGACGTGATCGCCTGGGGCGATGTCGTCGCCTATGGGATGGACGTAGCCAATTTGCCGACGGTCGTGGATCGCACCGCAGCAATGCGCGAGCTCAAGCGCATGGCGACCCGATCGCCGCAGATCATGCGTATTTGGCCGGATGATCGACAGCAGCGCGCTGGTCAGACCGTCGAAGTCGAACTGTCCGACGTGGCCTCAAGGGCATTGCTGCTGTTCAATGTATCCGGCGATGGTACCATCCAGATGTTGTACCCGGTGGGTACAGATGCGGCAGTGGCCAAATCGTCGAACTTGCGGCTGCCACTCCGGGTGGGTGAGCCGTTCGGTGCCGAGCAGATCGTTGCTGTAACCTCGCAGCGGCGCATGGTCGATCTCGAGACCGTCCTGATTCAGCTCAATCGGCGACGCGCCTCAGGGCAGTTGATCAAGAACCTCGAGCGCTACCTGCCTGCGGACGCGCGGATCGCCTCGATCGGCTTCTTCAGCGCTCCCTGACATCTGTTTGGGGGAGCCCCATGTGGCGATCGGAGCTGATCCGCCGTAAACGAGTATGCTTCGCATTCGCCCTGCTGCTGGCGGGAAGCGGGGCCGCGCCCGCGGCGCCGCTGCGGCCGGAATCTCTACATGCGAGCATGGCGAGCGCACCAAGGTTTTGGCGCATCCAGGCGACGCGCGGACAGTCCAGCGCCGCACAGAGCAATGCTGCAAGTGTGTCCCTTGAGATCCTGCCCAGCCTGACCGTCGACGTTGGCGGCAAGGTGTCATTCGGCGTGACTGCGAAGAAGGCAGGCTATCTCATTCTGGTGGATGTCGATGCGGAAGGACGGATGTCCCAGATCTTTCCGACTCCCGAATTGTTGGAGCAGTCGGACGGCCGCGACATCAATCTCGTCAAGCCCGGCGTGCAATTTGTTGTGCCGACCCCGGCAGGGCGGCAACGTGGCTTTGAATATGTCGTCGCACCGCCGACCGGCTCGGCAATCATGGTTGCTATCCTGAGTGAACGGCGCGTGCAATTGCTCGATTTGCCGGATCTCCCGCGCAAACTACAGGATCAAGCCGATACGTTGAGCTATTTGTCGGCGTGGACCAGGGAGCTGCGTGTGCCGGACGGCGGCAGCGGAAAACTGGTGCCGAGCAATTGGTCGTTCGACGTCAAATCCTATTCCATCAAGTGAGCCGTGGCTGTCGGCTGTCTCAGAATTTGAACCCGAGCGTGAGCGTGCCGGCTGCTTCCATCTTGCCGTCGGCCGAGCAGCTCCCGTTGAGCGCAATCTTGACTCGCCCGAACTTCGCGATGTCGACGCTGACTCCAACGCGGGAAAAGTCGTTTGGCGAGCTCGGGATGATGAAGTTGACGTTGTCGAGCGCCCAGAAGGGCAGTTTGCCCTGCAGGTTGGTCTTCCAGAGCAATTCGACGAAGATGTGCCGCAGCGCATCAGGGTCGACGATGATGGTGCCTTTGCTGTCCGTGACCACGAAGCCCATCTCGTCGATATGGACGTTGCAGATCCGCTTCGACACGGCACAGTGCACCGACGTGAGATCCGGCAGGTTCGGTGAATCGCCGAACCGCCCCGAAGCCTTGGGATCCATCGCCGGTCCGGTACGCGGATCTGGTGTTGCGATCGGTCTTTCCTCCGGAAATGTTTGCCAGATTTGCCGAAAACCGATGCCGTCGGTGGCCAGGAATGAGGCCATGCCAAAGAAATGACCGCGGCCGGATCTCTCTCCGCGAAAAAAGACATTGTTGCCGGCGGGATATTTCAGGTTCGTTAGCGCATCGAGAAGACGGTTGTGATCCTTGGCCACGAAATTGATGCCATCGAGCACGAGCCGCCCCGCCTCCAGGTGCGAGCCGATGTGATCGTCGAGATCGATGCCGAGACCCTCCACCCGCCGGTGGATCTTCCTGAATACGTCGGTATCTCTCGCGGTGACCACCCGGGCCCGTCGCAGGGCGTCGAGACGTCGCTCCTCGTCTTTCTCCAGGATGTAAATCCGACAGAGCCCGGGCCGATCGATCGCAATGTCGAGATGCACGTGCGGAGCCTTGCCGGTCTGCGTGAAGCCGACGCTCTTGACGCCCGCCTGCAGCCACGGATCGTAGCCCGGCATGTTGATCTGGTCGGAGCCTAGCCGCGGTGCCTTGCCGGCGGCATCGAGCAGTTGCCGCCAGTTGTCGCACATGAAATCGAAACCAAGCGGATTCCAGTACGGCACGAGGTCGTGAATCTTGTAGAATCCGTAAAGCTGAATGCCGGCTTCGCGCAGCTTCAGCGCGACCTTGTTCATGTCCGCCCGCATGGCGGCGCGGTCCTGAGCCGAGTTGCCGGCTCTCGGCGCGGTGTTCGGATCGAAGGGTGGTTCCGTCATGTCCTGCGTGTCTCCTTGCATCGTTACAGTCAAGGTTAAGCAGCGAGCCGGTGACTGGCGTATTCGTGGCCGCCGGAGGGGCCTTTGCGACGCTACAGCCTACTCAGGCGGCTGTAGAAACCGCCGCGGGCAATCATGTAGTGAATGTCCTTCGGAAAGGGGAAAGCGCCGCGAACGTTGGCAATCGCCTGTTTGAGGAATTCTCCATTGCGTGACGCCGACTTCTGGCCCAGTGGAGGTTTGTCGGCGACCTGCGGAATCATGAAGCGGTCGACGAAGGCCGGATCCAGATCATTGACCCTGACCATCTGCCCAAAGGCCGGAAATGCATCATAGTGACCCACGCTCACAGTGAGGTTTTTGAGAGCAGGGCGCTGTGACGGAGGGCGATTGCCATCGAGCGTTGCGAGTCCGCGTCCGACCAGGTCCAGCTTCACCGATTGCGAAAGGGTGGTCGGGCCATAGACAATTTCGAGCGCGCAGGTGCTCTGGCCCGACAGCCATTGGTACCAGAACGTGGCGTCGTCCGGTTGCGCTTTGACGCCGTAGAGGCAATCAAATCCCCAGCAGGCCGACAGGTTCGGCTGATACTTTCCCAGGCTTCCGACCAGGTTGCGCATGCCGCTTCCGCCGCCGGAATGGCAGGCGATGATGAGCTTGCCGACCTGGAGCTGGGGTATGCTCCGGGTGCCGTTGACGGTGCTGGTAACAGGCGCCACGAACTTGGCAAGAGCTCCGAGGATCTCGTCCAGATAGCGTTCGCCCCATTTGGCAGAAGCCAGATCCTTCACGCTGTAGTTCCCGGCAAAGGTGTCACCGACAGCATATTCGTAGCCCAGGAATGGCGCGACAAGCACGACATCCTTCCCCGAGTCCCGGACCTGTTCGCGCAGACGCGCAGGATCGTTCCGGAACAGGTATTCATGATCCCTGACATAGAAACCGTGTAGCCAGATTACGACATCGAACTGGGTGGCGGCGGTTGCGTGCTTCGGTGGAAGATAGACCGCCGTCGGCCTCATGCCGGGCGCCTGCCGTTTCGTGAAGAGCGTCACACCCGGAAAGGTGCCGACATCTTTCTGCTCCAGCTCGCAGGTTGTCACTCAGGTCACTCCTTCGGACACCTCTTTTTTGCTTGGCGCTAGTTGCAGACCTCGACATTTCCAGTGTTGCCGCCGGGACCTCCACCGCCGCGGTATTCGAGGCGGCAGCCACGATTGACCTGACGGCAAAGATGCTGATCACAATAGATGCTGCCACTGCCTCCCTTGGCAGTCGCCTGTCGCCGTGGCGCGGGGGCCTCCGCAGCCGGCGCGAACCTCTCGCGGGCCGGGCGATCCGCGCGCTCGCCCGTATTGCGGTTTGCAACAGGCTTCTTGCCGCGCCGCTTCTCGCATTCGTTGTCGTCATTGAGGAACGAGCCCTCGGCGCAGGTGATCTTGCTGCACTGGTCGCCATTAGCCCTGTAGCCGCGTTCACAGACCAGCGGACAGACCCGCGACGATTTGAGCTTGATTGCGTCAAGTGCATCGAGACTCGCAAGCTTCGCGTCGAACTTGGTTCCCGCGTGGCGGTTGAAGAGCGAGAGCGAGCGCTGCGAAGCGGCATTCCATTCGCCATTGACGGTACTGGTGAAGCATCCGACGCGGCTCAATTCGCCCTGTACCAGCCTGGCGAGATCGGCCTGAGGGATATCGGCCCTGGCCGGATCGGCCTGCTGCGGCCCGGCGCTCAGAGCGGCGACCTTCGTGTCTGTGTCACTCTGAGCGGCCACAGCGGCTGGAGGCGGACTCACCGTGGTGGAATTCTCGACGGCGGCCTTGTTCCGAGTGAGCGCGGCGCTGAGCGATCCCTCGGATGTGGTCCGATTCCGCTCGGCATCGGCCGCTTGCTGTTGCGCCGCTAGTTTTGTTCTTTCGGCCGCAATACGGGCGTCCTCCGCAGCCTTCAGATCAGCGGCTGCCTTTTCCTGCTCTGCGCGCAGGGCGCCTTCGGAGGCAAGCCGGGCTTGCTGCTGTTGGGCTTGGCGCGCCTTTTCGGTCGCCGCAACCCGAGCCTCCTCCGCTTCGATCTGGTTGAGCTGAAGCTTGGCGAGGCTTGCATAATATCCGTCTGGATGCTGGCTCAGGAATACGCCCAGAGCGGCTTTATTGTTGAGCTGCAGCGCCAGTTCGTAGTCACGGCGAACCTCCGACTGGGGGTTGGCCGCCGCGGGCGCGGGCTCCACGGCCTTTGGAGCAGGCACGAGCGCAACGTCCTCGCCGCCCAACGAACCGTAGACGTAAGGCTCCTGCCGATTGCCCGTGGCTTGCAAGACGTCGTCGCGGACGAACCCAAAGGCCCTGCGCAGGTCGAGGCCCGGCTTTGCGATATACTTGACCAGTGCGGCCGCGTACGGGCTGTTCTGGCTGTTGCCGTCGAGCGCCGTCAACCCGGCCTTCGCGGCGAAGGCGATCAACGTATTGGAGACCGTTGGCTCGACCCTGGCGAGCCCGCGGCTGATCGATCGCGAGGCGACCGTTCGCTTCATCGTGTCGGCAAAAGGATTGTTGCGGCACGCGTCGACGATCACGACCCGTAGCTGCCTTGCAGGCTCGATCGCCAACAAGACACGGTCGAGCGAGAACGCCTCGTCGTAGATGTCCGTATCACGTTCAAGCCTGGCGTCGGTTGGGATCAGATAGTTCGTGCCATCGATCTCGATGCCGTGGCCTGCGTAGTAGACGAGTGCGATGTCGGCGTCGCGCGCCTGATCTGCAAAATCCCTCAGGGCTCGCTTCATGTCCGTCGCTGCGAGGTTGAGCCTCGAGTCGACCACGTCAAACCCCGCGGCTCTCAACGTCGCAGCGATGGCGCCGGCGTCGTTGGCCGGATTGGGAAGCAAGGGAGCGTTTTGATATGTGGCATTGCCAAGCACCAGGGCCACGCGCTTTGTCGCGAAAGCCGGCTGAGCAGTCAGGAACAGCGAGACAGCGAGTAGAAGAGCGTACAACTTGATCTGCGTGTAATTGCTCATGGCGCGACGTCCAACATCAGCCGAAGAATGGTAGCGTCAACGAAGTTGGCATGGCCGCGCAGAATGCTGACTAAACTCATAGCTCCTGGCGACCGCCTGGCTCGTGCAGGGAACAGTCTCGAGCCCGATCCATTCCTGATGTTGGTCGCGTATTCCAGTGAACGCGTTCAAGGGCCTCGGACGATTGTTGGGGCCGGCGAGCGGTCCCGCCGGCGCTCTTCGCACTCCGGTTCCTTGAGGTAAATTGTTGATATGTCTACTTTTACTGATCGGCTGGATCGTTTGCCTGAAGCGCTGAAGAAGGCCGAAAGTCGGTTCGGATCGAACTCCGCCGGTTACAGATCGAGCGGATGTGAAGCTGGTGTCAGACGTGCGGATCGATCGCCTTGGCCGGTGCCTGGCCCCGGCCTATCGTCCGGCACGTGGGGATCAGGAAAGGAGTTGTCGTGCGGTAGGCGGCATATTCGGGAAATGCCCGCCTCAGGATCCGCTCTTCGTTGATCATCCGCCGGCATTGGATCATCACAATCACGATGGCGACGAGGACGGCAAGCGGTGAAAGGACCTGGAGTGTCACGCCGACCAGGGCAATCCCCTCGCAGAGATAGAGAGGATGCCGGACGATCCGATAGGGCCCTTCCGTCACAAGACGCCTGGCCTCCGCTTGAATGCTGAAGGATCTGCCGAGCCAGCGGAGCACCACGATGCAGAGCGAGGTACCCACCAAGACCAACGTCGAGGACACAGCCGACCAGACGAGCCCGAGCTCTGCCTTCGGAAGAAATGCCAGGACGATGCTCAAAAAAGTACCCAGCAAGGCTGAGACCCGCGTCTCGATGCCCTGCGATTTCATGATCGGCACCAGCCGGGTGATGGTTGTCAGCGCGACGAGGCCGAGGAACAGGATGTTTGCAATTCTGGCCGCAAGCGCAAGCCCGTCGCGGAGATTGTCCGGCGGAAGCAGGTGAGGGACGCTGGCGGCGCCCATCAGAGCAGACCCGCCATAGATGATCACGACAACTGCCCTGGCGCTCCAATCCAACAAGGCATTACCCCCGCGCCCGGCAATCTCCTTCCGCGCTGTTCCCGCCTGATCGAGCTTCGCGCCAGTCACGGGAGTGATCTCGCCTGTTCGAAACCTGCCTCATTAGACGGCAGGCTTGCGGTGAGGTCAATTGGACCAGCCAGCCAGCGCGGTCATGCCATCCCCTGAGGGTTCCACAGCCGGATCATGAGATCGCATTGAACCGCTTCCGTCGTGACGACACAAATGATGGAAGAAGATCAAAAAGTAGTACTGCCATGCATTTGCACCGATCTGTGGCATTGCGCCGTACCCTGTTTCTTCTCGCTGCGCTGATCGTCTGTCAGCCGGCATGGGCTGCGAACCGTGTCGCGCTCGTCATCGGCAACTCGGCCTACAAGAACGCCGCAGCGCTTGCCAACCCAGCCAATGATGCTGCGATCGTTGAGGAGACGCTGAAGAGAGCGGGATTCAGCGTCGTCCAGACCCGCACGGATCTCCAGGCATCTGAGATGCGGCGTGCCCTGCGTGATTTTGCCGATGTGGCGCGCGACTCGGATGTCGCCGTCGTCTACTACGCGGGCCACGGAATCGAGCTCGAAGGTACGAACTACCTGATCCCCACGGATGCGACGCTCGAGCGCGATACGGATGTGTACGACGAGGCCTTTTCGCTCGAGCGAGTGCTGCTGGCGATCGAGCCGGCACGGCAGCTGCGGCTCGTGATCCTCGATGCTTGCCGCAACAATCCTTTCGCCGACAAGATGAAGCGGACGGTCGGCTCGCGGGCTGTCAGCCGGGGCCTCGCCAGGATCGAGCCGGCGACCTCGAATACGCTGGTTGCTTTCGCTGCCAAGGCTGGCTCGACGGCGTCCGACGGTGGCAGCAGGAACAGTCCCTATGCCTCCGCACTGGTGAAATATATCGCTACTCCGGGCATGGACCTGCGCAGGGTGTTCGGCTTCGTCCGCGACGACGTCATGAAGGCGACCGGCAACAAGCAGGAGCCCTATGTGTACGGTACGCTCGGTGGCGATGATGTGCCGCTCGTGCCGGCACCGGCCAAGGAAGCGGTCGCCACAGCGCCTCAACCGGCCCCGCCACCGCTGCCTGCAACTCCACCGGTCTCGGCGCGTGCAGAAATCCGGCACGATTACGAGCTCGCGCTGCAGATCGGCAACAAGGATGCGCTGAACTACTTCCTTGCCCAGTATCCGGACGGCTACTACGCAAATCTGGCCAAGCTGCAGCTCGCCAAGATCGATGCGGAAGATAGGCGCGCGGCCGCAGCGGAAAAGGCGCGCCAGGCCGAGCAGGAGCAGGCGCGGCTCGTCAACCAGGGGGCCCAGCAGACACAACTGGCCAAAGCCGCCTCGGACTTGAAAGCAGCGCAGGACGCTCGTGCCGAGGCCGAGAAGGCCAGAGAAACCGCGCAGCAATTGGCCGCGCAGGCCGAGCAGCGTCGCCGGGAAGCTGAAATAGCCGTCGCGAGAATTGGCGCTCAGGCTGGGTCCGACCCGCAAGAGGCCCCCCCGAACTCGGATGCGAAAGTGGCCGCGCTGCCGCCTCCACAGACGTCCGCGCCGGCACCGCCATCCAAGGCCGAGCTTGCAAAATCGGTGCAAGCCGAGTTGCGCCGGGTCGGTTGCTTTAGCGGACCGGCCGATGGCGACTGGGATGCGGCCTCACGGCGTTCGCTCGAGTTGTACAACAAGAATGCCGGCACCACGTTCGATGCCAAGGCTGCGAGCCCTGAGGCGCTCGACGCGATCAAGCTCAAATCGGCGCGGGTTTGCCCGATAATTTGCGGATCCGGCCAGAAACGCGATGGAGATCGATGTGTCAAGATCACCTGCGCCGCGGGCTACTTCCTGAACAATGACGATGAGTGCGAGAAGCGCAGGGCCCGTCCGACACCATCCGCAAAGCTCGAGCGCAGGAACAGGGATCCCGAAGAAGCTCCGGCACGGCCTGCAAGGCAGCCGAAGCCCGAGGCTAACGCGGGCGGAGGCGGAGGAGGCGGCGGCGGCGGAATCGGCTTCATACCGTTCTTCCTGCCCTAAGACTGCTCGGTAGCACGGCGCATGTCCATTCCGCTTAGACTTTATGTCACCCCATTCGCCAACAGGGGCGTCCTCGAGCCTGCGCAATGGGACTGCGACACAGCGAAGAAGGCGCTCGATGTCGTCAATACGATCTGGTCGAAGGCGAAGATCGCCTTCGTGATCAGCGATTGCATAATGGACAAGCCGCTCGACATGGCGCCGAGCAGGCGCAGCAGCGATGAGGTCCTGCTGGGCGTTCTCGCTTCCCGGCACGCCGCGGACAATGCGGTCCACATCTTCCTGGTCAATTCGATCGCAAGTCTGAACGCCGGCGGAGGTTCATACCCGAATGGCTCTCCCGAGCCCGCGAGCTTCGTCCAGTGGTATGGCAATGACCACGCCAATGGACGCGCCTGGGCGCACGAGCTCGGCCATCTCATGGAGCTCGATCACGTCGAGATCGACTATTCCAACGAGAAGCAGGCGGCGCAGCGCGTCAAGAACCTCATGGTGAAGGGATTGAGCGCGGGAAGCGACTTGACCAGCCAGCAGATCAGTACGGCCAAGGGCTCAAAGCTCGTCAAGAGATTTGGCGGTTAGGCGCCATCGGATTTGACCATCCTTGCTGCGAGCCATGATGTTCCCAAAGGGGCAGGAGCGCTCGATCCCACGCAAGTGACTCTTCGACAACTCGGAGAAGGGCGCTTCCCGCCCTTTTACCCTCAGAGCACTCGCCGTACGAATTCGTCGGAAGGGGCGCCGTTCTCCATTTTCATGTAAAGGCAGCCGCTCAGGGCAGGGCAGTGATTGGCCTCCGCCGCGAGGGCGAGGATCACGTGCACTGCCGGTCGTGCGCATTTGTTAGACGGCCGGATCTTCTCGCTGGCGGATACGCGAGCGACCCGTTACGCAGCGCCTGGTTCGGGGCGCCATCAACGCTCACGCAAGGTTCGCTCGACCAGTCATGGTTGGTATCGATACCGCGCCATCAGGATGCCGTGCTCGGCTCGCAGTAGCTCGACGCAGTCGGCTCTACGCCGATTTTGGTGAATGCCCTGCAGTTGCTTCGTTATCCTCGCAACCTTTCGCAACGAATTGCGTCCGAAAATCGTGCAGGAATCGCTTTCGCGGCGGCCATGAAGAAAGCGCAGAGCCAGCTCGATCTGCTGCCGCTACGTTGAATTGGAGCGCGGGAGGTGGGCAGCCTAAGCGACCAACTCGACCGACGTGCCGGCGTCGTCGATCAGATGCACGCGATCGATGTCAACACGCGGCAGCAACGATCGAATCTCGTCTTCCGACATCAGGCTGAATGCCGTGGACAATGCATCCGCCGCGGTCGCGCTGCGGGACACGGTCGTCACGCTGCGATAGCGCAGCGCGCAGCCGCCCGACCGCGGATCGAACAGATGGTTGAAGCGCGCCTGGCGATCGAACCGGCAGCCATAGCCGCCCGAGGTGGATACGGCGCGGTCGATGATCGGCAGCACCGTCCTGGTCCGGCCGACGATGTCGGGATCGGCGATGCCAATATCCCAGGGCTTTCCGTCCGGACGTGAGCCGATCGCGCGGGCTTCGCCCATGTCGACCAGGCTGTGCGCGACGCCATGCGCCCGCAGCAGGTCGACCAACTTGTCCGTGATGTAGCCTTGCGCGATCCCGTTCAGCGTCACGGTCATGCCCTTCGGCATCACGATCCGGTCTCGGCTGATCGACAGCCGGCTGCTGCCGATGCGCGCCAGCGCGGCCTCGATCGCAGCCGGCGAGGGACCGGCGGGATCGGCATCATCTCGCGCGAAATGACCGGCATAAAGCTCCCACAGCGGCTGCACCGTGACATCGAACACACCGCCCGTCAGCGCAGCATAGCGCTGCGAGGCCGACAACAGCTCGACCATCTCGGCGGCGGGATCGATCAGAACCCCCGTCCGGTTCAGCGCGACCAGGGCAGAGGCGTCGAGATAGAGGCTGAACAGCCGTTCGAGCCGGCGCGCCTCGGCGCAGGCGAGCGCGATCAGCCGCTCGGCCCGGCGGCGGTCTTCGTCGTGGATCTCCAGCGTCGCGACCGCGCCCAGCATCGTGCCGCGCCAGGTGACCGGCGCGACCTCGGCACGAACGTGACGTGCGACGGACAGCGCGCCGAGCCCCGCGGCAGCGGCGCTGATGCGGATGAATCGTCGGCGGGACAGCATTGACGTCATGGCGTCCTCCTCGCTCGGTCACCCGGCGCCCCTTCGGTCGCTTCGTCCGGCGCGGCGTCGCCAGCATTCGCGGAGGCCAGGACGTAGTCCCGCGGCACCTCGTTAAATCCGACGATCCTGCCGCCGTTCTCACTTGCGAATCTCTCGGCGGCCGCGCGATCCGAGAACGGAACGGCCTCGTCTCCGCCCATGCCGCTCTTGACCCGGCTCTCGATCACGAACAACGCCTTGCGCGCTTCGACCCAATTGTCGGCGCCAGGCTGGTCCCAGTTCGGGGCCTTGCCCATGTCTGACACGTAGATCGCCTGGATGTCCTTGGGCTCGTCCGGCAGCACGGTGAAGGCGAGGGTGTCGCGCACCGACGAGAACCAGACGGGCTGGATCAGGCTCGCGGCGAAGATGTGACCCTTGGGTCCGGGATGCTCGAGCACGTTCATGCCGCAGTAGTGACCGATGTCCTCCGCGGTCATCCGATGCGGCGGCGGAATCTTGGCAGCCTGCTTGTCGTTGCAGCCCGCGAGCGCGAGCGGCAGCAGCAGGGCGAGCAGCAGCGTTCGGACTGTCATAGCTCCCTCCGCGAGAAGGCGAGCGCGGCCAGTCCCAGCGGCAGCAGCGTCCAGCAGAGCAGGGCGGTGAGAAGGACCGGTACCGTCAGGGAGATGTTTTGAGCAAGGCCGGCCATGCCGGCGAAGGTGCTGACATTGGCGAACCCGGTCAGGTTGATCAGCCGGTAGGCGTCGGTGGGGTTCGACAGGAGCAGGGCGTTGAGCACGGTCGCTGAGATGCTGCGTCCCTGGTCGAGCGCAAGCACGCCCAGCAACGCCATGTCGTAGATCAGCACCAGCAGCAGCCACAGCCCGATGCAGATGCCGGCCGCCGTTCCGCGATCGCGCACCAGCGCGCTGACCAGATAGCCAATGGCGACGAACGCAGCGCCGAGCAGCACCGAGGAGCCCACCATCGCGGCAAATGCCAGGAGACTATCGCTGTCGATGTCACTGCCCGTCGCCGCCAGCGCTCCGGCGGCCGCGCCGTAACCGAGGCAGGTCGCAAAGCCGAGTACGGCGAGGTGGCCCAGGAATTTGCCGAGCAGCACCTGCCATCGCGCGACTGGATAGCTCAGCAGCAACAGCATCGTCCCTCGTTCCATTTCGCCGACGACGGCGTCATGGGATATCAGAAGCGCAATCAGCGGAACGAGAAAGATCGTTAGGCTCGACAGGCTGACGATGACCACGTCGAGGGCCCGGACGCCCACGTTCCCGGTCGGCGCGCTGCCGAGAAAGGTCAGCGAGAGGGCAAGCCCGGCGAGCAGGAGCGTCGCCGCGAGCACCCAGCGATTGCGGATGGCCTGATGGATTTCCTTGGCGGCGATGATCAGGACGTTCATGGTGCCTGCTCCGATTGCCGGAGAAAGTGAGCGTAGAGCTCGTCGAGGGTCGGCGGGACCACGTCGACGTCCTCGACGGAATTTCCGGCGGCCGTCGCGCGATGCAGAAGCTCGATCTTCCGCTCCGGCGCAGCGTCGATCTCGACGATGTGGCCGTTCAAGCGCCGGCAGGTCGCGTCCTTGGGGGCCCAGCCCGGCAGCTCGCTCGGAGCGAGGCCCGCCACCCTCAGGCGAATCCTGGTGGGCAGCCGGGCGAGGCGACGCAGCTCCTCGATCGATCCGTCCGCAACCTTGATGCCGCGGTTCATGATGATGACCCGGCCGGCGCGCTCCTCCAGCTCGGTGAGCGCATGCGACGACAGGAGCACGGTCGCGCCGCCAGCTGCAAGCCGCGCGATGATGTCGTAGAAGGTCTGCCGCAGCTCGGGATCGAGGCCGGTGGTCGGCTCATCCAGCAACAGCACGCGCGGATGCCCTAGCAGCGCCTGCGCAAGGCCGAGCCGCTGGCGCATGCCTTTCGAGTAGGTGTTCACCCTGCGGCGGCTGGCTGCGCCCAGGCCCACGGCATCGAGCAGCTCCAGGGCTTTTGCAACCGGCTCCCGCTTCAGCCTGGCGTAGAAGGCCTGCGTCTCGCGGCCGGTCAGGGCAGGGTCGAAGGAGACGTTTTCGGGCAAATAGCCGAGCTGCCGTCGGCCCGCGAATTCACCGGCGGCGGGATTGTCTCCGAGCACCTCGATGGAGCCGCTTGTCGGCCGGATCAGCCCGAGCATGAGCTTCATGAGCGTGGTCTTGCCGGCGCCGTTGTGACCGATCAAGGCGACCAGCTCGCCTTGGCCAAGCGTGAACGAGGCTTCGCGCACGGCCGTGACCCGGCCGTACGTCTTGGTGACCTCGCTGACGCGTACCGTGCCGGTCATCGCGTTTCCTTCGGTGTGTTCGGCGGCGATACCAGCGGATGGCTGTCGACGACGCCACCCGGCAGCAGCGCCGGAAACTGTGCCTGCGCCCAGCGGATCACCTGGACGGCGGGGCTGTTGATGAGGACCTTGGCAGCGGGCGCAGTCCACAGCACGCGGTCGATCAGATCGTTCGGCCGGTACGCCGTGTCCGCGATTCCATCGCCGTTCAGGTCGAATGACGGGTTGTCGCTCCAATAATTGCCGCGCCCGCCGATCGACCAGTCGAGATGCCGGGTGCCGACATATTTCACCTGGTTGGCATTGCTGATGAAGGCATTGCCGGTGATTTCGTTGCCTTCGGAGCCGGCCGTGAAGTGCACGCCGATAGCGCAGCGCTCGAACCAGTTGTTGCGGAACTTGTTGTGATTGGTGTTGTAGATGAAAACGCATTTCTCCGGGCCGGTCCTGAGAGAGCTCTCCCGTTTCGGCTGCGGAAGCATGCCTCGCTCCTCGTCGGGCGCATCCTCAGTCTTCTGCATGACCGGATTCAGCGGGCCGCCGGTGACACGATTGTTCTCGATCTGCGCATAGTTCGCGTAATTGAAAAGTAGCCCATAATCGCGATCGCGATCGGAGGAATTGCCGCGGATCACCAGGCGGTTCGAATACATGATGGCGTAACCGACATGGTTGCCGATCGAGACGTTGCCGCTGACTTCGCTGTCGTTGGTGTACATGTAGTGGACCGCGAAGCGAACCTGCTCGAAGCGGTTGTCGATGAAGCGGTCCTTGCTGCTGGAGATCGAGAAGATGCCGTCGCGGCCGTAGCGGAACGTGTTGTTCGCGATGGTGACGTCGGGTGCATTCCACAGCGAGACCCCGTTGCCCGCCTCGCTGAGACGTCCGCCGCGCAGCCCCTCGATCTCGTTGCGAACGACGCGGGAGCCCTTGGCGCCATGCACGTAGACGCCAAACAGGTTTCCGACCAGGCGGTTGTCCTCGATCTCCGCGCGCTCGGCCGTCTTCTTCAGGAAGATCCCGGAATCCATCGCCTGCAGGTCGCGGCCGGATCCGCGAATGGTTACGCCACGGACGATGACGTCGGGCGCGCTGACGGTGATCACGTTGCCCGAGCCATCGCCGTCCAGTACCACGCCCTCCGTCCCAACCAGCTCCAGGGGACGATCGATCCGGATCGAGCCGTGATAGTCCCCCGGGGCAAGCTTGACGACGTCGCCCGCGCGCGCGCGATCCAGCACCGCTTGCAGCGGCTGGCCGGGCGCAGCCGTCAAGGTCTCCGCTTCAGCGAAGCTGGACATTCCGGCGGCGACCAGCACCGCCGGAAACATGCGTGACAGGAGACGCACCAGGTAGCTCCGATCAGACCGACTTCGGTTCGACGAACATCCGGCCCTTCATCTCCATATGCATGGCATGGCAGAACCAGGAGCAGTAGTACCAATAGACGCCTGGCTTATCGGCCGTGAAGGTCACCGACGAGGTGGCCATCGGCCCGATCTCCATGTTGATGCCGTAGTTGACGATGCAGAAGCCGTGCGTCAGGTCTTCGACCGCGTCGATATTGGTGATGAAGACGGTGACCTCGTCGCCCTGCCTGACCTGGAACTGCTCGAGGCCATAGGCCGGCGCGGTCGACGTCATGTAGACCCGCACCTTGTTGCCGTCGCGAATGACCTTCGAATCCGCCTCGAGGTTGATGCCGTCGGCCTTGGCCTGCTTCACCGCATCCGCGAACATGGGATCCGCACGATCCCAGATCGAGATCGGATTGATCTTGGAACGATGGACGATGGTCGCGTCGTGCGGCTCGGCGAAGCTTGGGCCGTCATGCACCAGCTTCATCTGATCGCCTGAGATGTCAATCAGCTGATCGTTCTCCGGCTTGAGCGGCCCGACGTTCAGGAAGCGATCCTTCGAGAACTTGTTCAGCGAGATGAGCCATTTTCCATCGGCCTCCTTGGTCTGGCCCATCGAGGTATGGTTGTGGCCGGGCTGATAGTGCACGTCGAGCTTCTGGAGGATGGGATTGACCTTCTCACCCTTGAAAGCCCGCTTGGCGAGGTCGATGTTCCATTTGCAGACCTGGCTGTCGAGGAACAGGGTCGTGTAGGCATTGCCCTTGCCGTCGTAGGCAGTGTGTAGCGGCCCGAGGCCAAGCTCGGGTTCCGCGACGACCACGTCGCGCGGCTTGATCTTGTCGTCGAACAGCTGGTCGAACAGGCGCACATCCATCACGGTCACGGTGGGCGAGAGCTTTCCGGCTGCGACGACATGGATGCCGTCGGGAGCCGTGTTCATGCCGTGCGGGTTGTTCGAGACCGGGACGTAACGCGTGTAGGCCGATCCCTTGCGGCCATCGATGACGGGCACGCCGTTCATTTCCTTGAAGTCGCCCTTCTTCACGGCCTCCTCGATCCGCTTGATGTTGAAGATGACGACCCAGTCCTGCTCGGCGGCGGTCATCTCCGCCAGCGTGACGCCTTCTTCGCCGTTGTAGCAGGTCGCGAAGCAATATTTGCCCTGATAGTCGGCATCGACGTTGTCGAGGTTGCCGCTGACGATCACCTGCCAGGCGACCTTCATCGTGTCGCCGTCGATCGCACTGAAGATGGAACGATACTGTTTGGGATCGTCGAGGATCTTGCCGTCGTTGGGCAGGGGCACCCCATCCTCACCATTGGCGAACACGTAGCCGGTGCGCGGATATTTCTGCAAGCGCAGGCCGTGGACCGTGTGCTGGTTCGGAAGTTCGATGATCTTGTCGCACTTCATGACGTCGAGCCGCACGCGCGCGACGCGGCTATTGGCCTTGTCGTTCATGAAGGCATAGCGCCCGTCATAGGTGCCGTCGGTAAAGGAGATGTGCGGGTGGTGGAGGTCGCCGTTCAGGTAGGTGCCGCCGCGGCTCTTGAGGAATTCGCGCGTTGCCGGCTGCATACCTTCTGTCAGGACCTTGATGCTCTCGTTGGTTTGCCCCCAGCCGGTCGCGCTACAGCGATTGAAAACCGGAACACGCATCAGTTCGCGCATCGACGGAAGGCCGACGACCCGCATCTCGCCGGACTGGCCGCTCGAGAAGAACACGTAATATTCGTCGAGCTCACCGGGCGCCACTTCGGCCTTCTGCACCGCCGGTCGCGCGGCCGGCGCCTTTGGTGCCGTTGTCTTGGTCTGAGCGTCGGCGGACGAGACGAAGCCGCTGCCGCCGTTGATCGCCACTCCGCCGGCCAGGCCTACGCCCGCGGCGGCCGCCGTCGTTCCCAGCACGGCTCGTCGGCTGACGCCTTTGGTCTTTTCGTTCTCGCTCATGATTGCCTCCTGGGCTTCCGGTTCAGTTTGGTGGTGGAGAGGTGACGGCTGAAGCGCCGACGGGCTTGCCGCCGGCGGTGATGACGGTCGCCGGACCCTTGCCGCCCGAGCGCATCGAGGGCGAGGACATGGCCGCGAACTTCTCGCGCTTGAGCCGCACCTGGATCATGTGCGGACAGCGGTGGTCGTCGTAATAGAGTTCCTGGCAATGCATGCAGTAGATGCACTCATTGACGTTGATGTGACCCTCGGGATGGATCGACTGCACTGGGCATTCCTTGGCACAGCGCTGACAGGGCGAGCCGCATTCCTGCCAGCGGCGCAACCACTCGAACGTCCGCATGCGCCCGGGGATCGCGAGCGCGGCGCCCAGCGGGCAAAGATAGCGGCAGAAGAAGCGCTCGATGAAGAGGCCGATGACCAGCAGGGCGACTGCATAGGCGACGAACGGCCAGCTTCGTGAGAACTTCAGGATAATCGCAGTCTTGAAGGGTTCGACCTCGGCAAATCGCTCGGCCATGTCGACGGAGTAAAGAGATAGCCCGAACAGTCCGAGAAAGATGATGTACTTGATCGGCCATAGCCGTTCATGCAGTCCCCACGGCACTGTTATTTGCGGCACCTTCAACCATTTCGCAGCCGTGTTGGTCAGCTCCTGCAGTGCGCCGAAGGGACAGAGCCAGCCGCAGAACGGCCCGCGTCCCCAGAACAGGAGCCCGCCGGCCGTCGCGGCCCACAGGATGAAGATCAGCGGAGCGGCCAGGAAGAATTCCCAGCGGAAGCCGGTCACCAGCGCATTGGTGAAGGTGACGACGTTGACGACGGAGAGCTGCGCGTTCGCGTACCAGCCGAGCCAGACCAGAACGAAGGCGAGATAGCCTCGCCGAACCCAGTTGTACAACACAGGCCGGCGCACAAGCAGATTCTGGAAGAAGAAGATTCCGGTGAGGCCGGCCAGCATGAACGCAGTAATGGCGATCGACACCGTGCTCGATCGCCAGATCCGCATCCACAGCGGCTCGTCTGCCTCTGGGGGCAGTGCGGTCGCGGCGGTCGCTTGCGAGGGCGGAGGCGCCGCGGTCTCCGGCACCGTCACCGTACGCTGCTCGCGGCGTATGTAGGCATCGGGCAGGGTGTAGCCTAGGTCAAAGGTCAGAAACGCCTTGTCGCGGCCGCCGAGGCTGCGCTGCACCAGCAGCTGAAGCTGCCACGGCTGCGTCGGATCCAGGGTGAATTCGGGAGGCGTGACGAACAGGCCGATTTCCCTGAACTCGGGCGCACCGACTGCATCCACTGCGCCGAGGCGGGTATGGTTGCGATCGCGGAAGCGGGTGCTGTTACCTTCCTGCAGGATCTCGATGCGATCGAAGATGCCGCCGCGGACATAGGCCGAGCCCTTGAACGAGTAAGGGCCGTTTCCTAAGACGACGATCGCCTGCTGCCCGGGCTTCAGGTTGTCCTTCAACCGTCGATAGCCGTCTTCGCCGAGCAGGCTGCGGCCGATCGTGGGCGCGCTCGCGAGCGCGACGTAGAGGTCGATGAAGGTGTCGCTGGCCTCACCTGGTTCGGGATACTGGGCGGCCGCCGCGCTGCCGGACTTTGCAAAGGCTTCGTTGATGTCACCGATGCCGAGGTGAAGCCGGCGGATCGAACCGTCGCCGACGAGGCTTTCCCAATCGCGCACCTCGCTGCGCTCGAGATCGAGCGTCTTGATGACGGGGGGCAGGGCTGCCGAAGCCGCCGCGCCGTCGCCGCCGGCAACGCGACCGCTTCGAATGAGCTTGGACGCCGCGCGGACGACACTGTCGCCCATCACCAGCACGGTGACGGTTGCGCCGCTCACGATGTCGACCTGCGGCGGCTTCTCGGCACCACTTGCGACAGGCTTCATGTCCTTCCCGATCAGGGAATTCACGGCGGCGATGATGCGCGCTTCCGGAATGCCGACCAGCACGATCGGCTCCTTGTGATCGACGAGTTTGATGCCGGTGATGACACCCTTCGGGTCGATCCCAGCCAGCAAGTGAATCGGTTTGCCGGAGTAGCCGACAGAATTTGCGAAATCGGAGTTGAGGAAGACAAACCCCTGCAGCTGGTCGCCGCGGTAGACTGGTACGACAGGCGGATCGCCTTGGGACGGGCCAAAACGATCCGCGCCGGGGAAGAAGTCCGCAGGCGTGATCTTCGGCAGGTAGGTCGGCAAATCACCGGCGGCGCATGCGGGTGAAATGGAAATATATGTCAGACTCAACAGCAGCAAGCCGGCGAGCGCTAACGCTGCACGCCTTGCAAGGGCGATATCGTCAACCGCTCGCTTCGACATGTCGATCCAAATGCCATCTGCGCGACCAACCGGACCGCGCATGCTTTGTGATTCTTCTTCGATGATTTGTCGCCGCTGACGTGCAACACTCATCGCGCACGTCGATATCTGTCAAGCTGAACCAAAATATTTGTACTCTCGCGGAACCAAATCACACATCTGCATCGGGAACTTTCGCCATGCCGCTCTTGCGCACGTCATTGCTTGTTGCTGAGCCCGCCGGTGTATTGGAGTCGCTCGACGAACTCTTTGCGCTAGCGCATGCAATGGAGCAGGAAGCGGCCAACAAGTACGATTCTCTTGCCGAAGAGATGCGCGGGCAGGGCAAGGATGACCTGGCGGAGGTGTTCACGCGGCTTGCCGCCGCCGAGCGCGAGCACGTAGACAGTGTGTCGCAGTGGTCGCAGTCGCGCCGCGGCAAACGCCCGGATCCCGCCATGGTGCGCTGGGAGGCGCCGGCAGCACTTCCTCCGGACGCGGCCGCCGAGGTGAAGACATCTCGTCTGATGACGCCGTACCGTGCGCTCGCGATGGCGGTCCGCAACGAGGAGCGCGCCTTCGCCTTCTGGTCCTATCTGGCGGCCTACTCGCACGATTCCGAGGTCAAGAAGGCCTCCGAGGCGATGGCCAAGGAGGAGCTCGGCCATGTCGCCACGCTGCGGAAGGAGAGGCGGCGCGCTTATCATCACGAACACGAACGGAGCAGTGCCGAGACGTCGGCGGTGCCTCGACCGCCGCAAATCGACGCGCAGCGACTCGAGCTCCGCCTAGCTGCCCAACTTGCCGATATGGAACAACGCTTGAGCGGGCCAGCTGCGGTCCGGATAAGGGACATTCGCCAACAGGCGATCGAGATGGCCGACGCCGCCGTGGGCCTCGGCAGCTTTCCGGCGCCCATGGAACGCAAAGGCCCATTGGAGATCGCCGAAGCGCTCGTCGACGGTTACCTCGATGGCGCCGAGCGATCGAACGACGCTGCCCACCTCGAACGCCTGCAGCAGCTCGCCGAACGCGCGATCTCGCGACTGGCCTGGCTACGATCGCTCTCCACAGCCTGACACGCTTGCAGAAACCTTTAGAACTGCCGAGCCGGCATGTCGCGCGGCGGCTCTGCTGGGGTGCGACCGGCCGACAGCGGAGCAGACCCAAGGAGTGCGCCAGCGGCTCAGTCCTGGCAAGATCAATTGGCAGGTCCCAGCCGACACGGCTAATCCATAATTCGCATAAGGTATATTATGGAATATTTTTATATACAATCAGATCAAATCTTTAGCCGAAATTCCTGATGCAGCACCTTCGCTTGACCGGCCGTTCTCTCTGGCGTCTCAATCGGCGCCTCAGCTCTTGACGGCTACTGTGCATGGGGTTGTTTTTCAGATTTTGAAATCGGCCCCGTGTCCCGAAAGCGGATATTGCCGTGACCTTGTCCGGCTGCAATAAGCGAGGCCTCGCGAGATCGCAGATGACCTTAAGGCCGACCGTCCGTATAGGTTTGCATCTCAGAACAACAACAAACCTTCCGAGGAAGCAGACCGATGAGTTTTTCCCGACGCACGCTTCTCAAGGCCTCCGCCGCGACCGCGGTCCTGGGCGGCCTCGGTGCGCCCCATGTGGCCCGCGCGCAGAGCGCCGAGTTCACCTACAAATATGCCAATAATCTGCCTGACACCCATCCGATGAACGTGCGCGCCAAGGAGATGGCGGCGGCGATCAAGAGCGAGACCGGCGGCAAGTTCGACCTCCAGATCTTCCCGAACAACCAGCTCGGATCCGACACCGACATGCTGAGCCAGATCCGCTCCGGCGGCGTTGAGTTCTTCACGCTGTCGGGACTGATCCTGTCGACCCTTGTTCCGGCGGCTTCCATCAACGGCATCGGTTTCGCGTTCCCCGACTACGCCACGGTCTGGAAAGCCATGGACGGCGATCTCGGCGCCCATGTCCGCGGCGAGATCAAGAAGGCCGGCCTCGAGGTGATGGACAACATCTGGGACAACGGCTTCCGCCAGACCACGTCGTCGACCAAGCCGATCACCGGTCCTGACGACCTCAAGGGCTTCAAGATCCGCGTGCCGGTGTCGCCGCTGTGGACCTCGATGTTCAAGGCGTTCGATGCGGCGCCCGCCTCGATCAATTTCAGCGAAGTCTATTCGGCGCTCCAGACCAAGATCGTCGAGGGCCAGGAGAACCCGCTGGCGATCATCTCGACCGCAAAACTCTACGAGGTGCAGAAGTACTGCTCTCTGACCAACCACATGTGGGACGGCTTCTGGTTCCTGGCCAACCGCAGAGCTTGGGAAAAGCTGCCGCAGGACGTGCGCACCGTCGTCGCCAAGAACATCAATGCCGCGGCCGTGAAGGAGCGCGAGGATACAGCCAAGCTCAATGCCAACCTCCAGCAGGAACTCGCGACCAAGGGCCTGACCTTCAACCAGCCGGCCGTGGCGCCATTCCGCGAAAAGCTGCGGGCTGCCGGCTTCTATGCCGAGTGGAAAGGCAAGTACGGCGATCAGGCCTGGGACCTCCTGGAGAAGGCCGTCGGCAAGCTGTCGTAACGCGTCGGGGCCGTCATGGCTCATATCGAGATTGAGGTGACCGAAGTAACGGGCGAGGTGGCTGTGCAGTCCCCTCGCCGACCTTCGTTGCTGGGCTCAATGGAACGCGTGCTCGGCCTCCTCGTCGAGGTCCCGGCGGCGATTCTCGTCGTCGCCGAAATCGTGATCCTGTTCGCCGGGGTGGTCGCGCGCTACGGCCTGCACCGGCCGCTGATCTGGTCCGACGAGCTCGCCTCGATCCTGTTCCTGTGGCTGGCCATGCTGGGCGCGGCGGTCGCATTCCGCCGCTCCGAGCACATGCGCATGACCGCGATCGTCGCGAGCGCCAAGCCTGCGATGCGGGCCTATCTCGATTTGGTCGCGACCTGCGCGGCGCTCGCGTTTCTGGCGCTGATCGTCTGGCCGTCCTGCGACTATGCCTATGAAGAGAGCTACATCACCACTCCGGCGCTCCAGATCTCGAATATGTGGCGCGCCGCTGCGCTACCGGTCGGGACCGGCCTGATGGCGGCCTTTGCCTTGCTGCGGCTGCTGCGCGCGGCCGACTACCGAATGGTCGCAGCCGCCGTGCTGTCGGTTGCGGTCGTGATCGGCCTGTTCTGGCTGGCCGAGCCGCTCCTGCGGCCGCTAGGCAATCTCAACCTCATCGTCTTCTTCGTCGGCGTTGCCGGCTTTTGCGTCTTTGCCGGGGTTCCCATTGCCTTCGGCTTTGGCCTGGCGATCTTCGGTTATCTCGCGCTGACCACGCGGACGCCCGTCATGGTCCTGGTCGGGCGGATGGACGAGGGCATGAGCCACCTCATCCTGCTCTCCGTGCCCTTGTTCGTATTCCTGGGACTCCTGATCGAGATGACCGGCATGGCGCGGGCCATGGTGGCGTTCCTGGCAAGCCTGCTCGGCCATATCAGGGGCGGCCTGCACTACGTGCTTGTCGGCGCCATGTACCTGGTCTCCGGCATTTCCGGGGCGAAGGCCGCCGACATGGCCGCAGTTGCGCCCGTGCTGTTTCCCGAGATGAAAGAGCGTGGGGCCAAGCCTGGGGACCTCGTCGCGCTTCTGGCGGCGACGGGCGCCCAGACCGAGACCATTCCGCCGAGTCTCGTGCTGATCACGATCGGCTCGGTCACCGGCGTCTCCATCGCGGCGCTGTTCACTGGCGGCCTCTTGCCCGGCGTCGTGCTCGCGGTCACGCTCTGCATGCTGGTGTGGTGGCGCTACCGCCACGAGGACATGAGCCATGTCCGCCGTGCCACGGCATCCGAGATCGGCAGGACCTTCATCATCGCCCTGCCCGCGCTCGCGCTGCCGTTCGTGATCCGCTACGCGGTCGTCGAGGGCATCGCGACCGCGACCGAGGTCTCCACCATCGGCATCGTCTATGGCGCCCTCGTCGGCCTCCTCGTCTACCGCCGCTTCGACTGGCGGCGGCTGTTTCCGATGCTGGTCGAAACCGCAGCACTGTCGGGCGCGATCCTCTTGATTATCGGCACGGCGACCGGCATGGCCTGGGGCCTGACCCAATCCGGATTCTCGCGCTCGCTGGCCGCCGCCATGACGGGATTGCCGGGCGGGGCCGCGACCTTCATTGCCGTGTCGATCCTGGCCTTCACCATCCTCGGCAGTGTACTGGAGGGTATTCCAGCCATCGTGCTGTTCGGGCCGCTGCTGTTTCCGATCGCCCGCGCCGTCGGCGTCCACGAGGTGCACTATGCCATGGTGATCATTCTCGCCATGGGTATCGGGCTATTCGCCCCGCCATTCGGCGTCGGCTATTATGCCGCCTGCGCCATCGGACGCGTCGATCCGGCTGAAGGCATCAGGCCGATCTGGGGCTATCTTTTGGCGCTGCTGGTGGGATTGATCATCGTCGCGATCTTCCCCTGGATCTCGATCGGATTTCTTTGACGCGATTTAAGGAGTGTGTCGATGAGTGAGCGGCAGAACCCGTACAATATCGGCCTCGAAAAGACTCCCGCCAACTACGTGCCGCTGAGCCCGCTGAGCTTCCTCGCGCGCAGCGCCACAGTCTATCCCGATCACGTCAGCACCGTTTATGAGGGCCGCAGCTTCACCTGGGCGCAGACCTATGAGCGCTGCCGCCGCTTTGCCTCTTATCTCGCGGGCAAGGGCATCGGCGTCGGCGACACCGTTGCGGCCATGCTGCCGAACATTCCGGCGATGAACGAAGCGCATTTCGCCGTGCCCATGACCGGCGCCGTGCTCAACGCTCTCAACATCCGTCTCGATGCGCCCTCGATCGCGTTCCAGCTCGAACATGGCGGCGCCAAGATCATCCTGGTCGATCCCGAGTTTTCGGGCGTCATCAGCGAGGCACTCGCGCGGATGGCAGGGCCCAAGCCGCTGGTGATCGACGTCGACGACGCCGCGTTCAAGGGCGGCAAGCGCATCGGCGAGATCGAATATGAGGCGGCGGTCGCGCACGGCGATCCCGCATTCACCGCCGTCCTGCCGCAGGATGAGTGGGATGCCATCGCGCTGAGCTACACCTCGGGCACGACGGGCAATCCCAAGGGCGTCGTCACCCATCATCGCGGTGCGTACCTGAACGCCGTCAGCAACATCCTTGCCGGCAATCTCGGCCAGCATCCGGTCTATCTCTGGACGCTGCCGATGTTCCACTGCAACGGCTGGTGCTTCCCGTGGACAATTGCGGCCGCCACCGGCATCAATGTCTGCCTGCGCAAGGTCGAGCCGACCAGGATCTTCCAGCTGATCAAGCAGCACGGCGTCACCCACATGTGCGGCGCGCCGATCGTCTACAACACGCTGATCAACGCCCCCGATGCGCCCAAGGAAACGTCAACCGGCAATGCTGCCCGCCGCGTCGTCGGCCTGATCGCAGGCGCTGCGCCGCCGGTCGCGGTGCTGGAAGGCGCCGAAAGCATCGGCATCAAGCTGACGCATGTGTACGGCCTGACCGAGGTCTACGGCCCCGCCTCGGTCTGCGCCGAGCAGCCCGGCTGGGACGACCTTCCGCCTGCGGAACGCGCGCGCATGAAGCGCCGGCAGGGCGTGCCGTACCCGCTCCAGGAAAGAGTCACTGTGATCAATCCGCAGACCATGCAGGAAGTCCCGCGCGACGGCGAGACCATCGGCGAGGTCATGTTCCGCGGCAACATCGTGATGAAGGGCTATCTCAAGAACGAGAAAGCAACCAAGGAAGCCTTCGAGGGTGGCTGGTTTCACACCGGCGATCTCGGCGTGCTCGACGAGCACGGCTACGTCATCATCAAGGACCGCTCCAAGGACATCATCATTTCCGGCGGCGAGAACATCTCCTCCGTCGAGGTCGAGGACATCCTCTACAAGCATCCGGCCATACTGTTCGCAGCCGTGGTCGCCAAGCCTGATCCGAAATGGGGTGAAGTGCCCTGCGCCTTCGTCGAGCTGAAGGACGGCGCCAGCGCCAGCGAGGCCGACATCATCGCTTTCTGCCGTTCGCACATGAGCGGCTTCAAGACACCGAAGGCGGTCGTGTTCGGACCGATCCCGAAGACCTCGACCGGCAAGATCCAGAAATTCCTGCTGCGAAACGAGGTCGGTTCGGCGCAGGCGATTTCGAGCTGAGTTGGCTGCCGATGGCCTTCCGCCCACGCGCTGGAGAGCGGTGAGCGGAAGGCCGCATCGGTCTCACATCTTCTTGTAAGCGTCGACCACCGCCTGGCCGTCGGCGCCGGCCTTCTTGAGCCAGTCGGCCGTGAGCTGTTCACCGATCTTCTGGAAGCCGGCCTTGAGTGCCGGGCTCGGCGGCTCGACCGTCATGCCTTTCGCCTTGAGCTGGTCGATATACCAGGTGCTCTTGTCCTGCCAGGCCTTCCAGCCGCGGGTTTCCGCGGTCGCGGCGGCCTTGAGGATGGCCTCCTGGGTCGGCTTGTCGAGCGCCTCGAACGCGGCCTTGTTGACGAAGGTGTAGTCCTTCGGAATCCAGGCCTGCACGTCATAGAAATATTTGAGCGACTCCCAGGCCTTGGCGTCGTAGCCGGTGCCACCCGACGACATGAAGGAGTTCACCACGCCCGTCGCCAGTGCCTGCGGCAGTTCCGCCGCCTGGATCGTGACCGACTGGGCGCCGACCAGTTCGCCGATGCGCGCGGTCCCGACATTGTAGGCCCGCCACTTCAAGCCCTTCATGTCTTCGATCGAGGCCAGCGGCTTGTTGACATAGACGCCCTGCGGCGCCCACGGCACCACGAACAGCAGCTTGAGCCCCTGCGCATCGAGCTTCTTCACGATCGCAGGCTTGGAGGCCTGATACAGCTTCATCGCGTCCGGGAAGCTGGTGGCCAGGAACGGCACGACGTCGACGCCGAACAGCGGATCCTCGTTCTCGTGGATCGAGAGCAGCACCTCGCCCATCTGCGCCTGCCCGGTCACCACCGCGCGCTTGATGTCGGGTGCCTTGAACAGCGAGGCGCCCGGATGAACCGTGATCTGGAGCTTGCCGGAGGTGGCGGCTTCGACGTCCTTGGCGAAAGCGACCAGGTTTTCGGAGTGCGGATTGTCCGCAGGATACGCTGCCGGCAGATTCCATTTGGTCTGGGCCAACGCCGGTGTCGCAGCCATCACGGCTCCGGCGATCAAGGATGCGCGGACTAAACGAGACATCATTGGACTTCTCCTCACAGTAAACTTGAAAACCGGATGCGGTCAGTCTGGGAAAGCGAGCTTGGGCAGAAACATCACGATCTGCGGATACTCCGTGATGATGAACACGGAAGCGAGCAGCAGGACGAAGAACGGAAACGCTGCCCGCGCAACGGTGAACGTATCACGACCGCTCATGTTCTGGAGCACGAACAGATTGAATCCAACCGGCGGCGTGATCTGCGCCATTTCCACATGAATGATGAGATAGACGCCGAACCAGACCAGGTCGAGCCCGGCCTGCCTGACCATCGGCAGCACGATGACGGCCGTCAGAACGATCATCGAGATGCCGTCGATCAGGCATCCCAGGATGATGTACATAATGCTCAGATACAGCGCGAGCATGCTCGGCGTGAGCTGCTGCCCCTGGACCCAGGTGGCGAGCGCGGCCGGAATGCCCGTATAGGCCATCGCAGCCGTGGTGTAGGCCGCACCTGCCAGGATCAGCATGATCATGCAGGTTAGGCGCGTCGCGCTCATGATGCTCTCGAGGAAATTCTTCCGCGTCAACGTGCCGCTCCACCACGCCAGCAGCAACGCGCCCGTAACGCCCCATGCAGCGCATTCCGTCGCGGTCGCGAAGCCCAACACGAGGGAAAGAAACACGGCCAGAATCAGAAGCAGACAGGGTGCGAGCTTCGCCGACTCCCGCAGCTTCTGCCGGAACGGCATCGGCGGGTCGCGCGGCGGAACCTTCTTGGGATTGAGCAGCGACCAGATGATGATGTAGCCCGAATAAAGCACCATCACGAGCACGCCCGGCAAGAACCCGCCGAGAAACACCTGAAGCACGGAGACGTTCGCCGTGACCGCGTAGACCACCATCGGGATCGAGGGCGGAATCAGGAGGCCGAGCGTGCCCGCGCCTGCGAGCGATCCGAGACTCAGGCTCTTGTCGTAGCCGCGCTTGTCGAGCTCAGGCAGCGCGATTTTTCCGATCGTCGCGCAGGTCGCCGCCGAGGAGCCGGACACCGCCGCAAAGATGCCGCAGCCGATCACGTTGACATGGGTCAGGCGCCCCGGCAGCCACTGAACCCAGGGCGACAGCCCCCGAAACATCTCTTCCGACAATTTGGTGCGGAAGAGGATCTCGCCCATCCAGATGAACAGCGGCAGGGCCGCCAGCGTCCATGAGGAACTGGCGCTCCAGGTGGTGGTGGCGAGCACGGCGCCGAGCGGCAGGCTCGTTGTCAGCGCCATCGCCACGAAGCCGACAAGTCCAAGCGAGACCGCAATCCACACGCCGCTTCCCAGCAGCAGGATCATGACGCCGAGCAGAACGAACGACAGCTCGATCATGCCGAGATTGGCCATGGTCAACCTCCGCCGCCCTGCGAGATGCGCTCTATGAATTCGTCCGGTGTCTCATCCGGTGAGCCCCGCTCGTAGCTCGGCCGGTTGCCGCCGACGACACTGACCATTTCATCGATGAGCGCGATCGACAGGATCGCAAGCCCGCCGGCAAAGCCGAGCTGCGGAATCCAGAGCGGTAGCGCGACGACGCCCTGCGCCACATCGTTGAAGCGCCAGGAATCGTAGGTCATCTGCACGGCATAGCGGGTGAAATAGAGAATGAAGGCGGTGGCAATACCGAGCGCCGTGATCTCGGCGATCTGCTTGGTCCGCCCGTGCAAACGCTCCAGCAGCAGACCGACGCGGATCATCTCTCCGCGCTTGAAGGTGTGTGCGAGACCGAGGAAAGCCATCGCGGCCATGCACCAGGACGCGAAATCGTCGCCGGCGGGAATGTTGATCGCAAACTGGCGCCCGACCGACATGACCATCATGATTGCGAAGATCGCGACCAGGAAGACGCCCGCGGCGTAGCCCGCGCCGAGATAAAGCAGGTCCAGAGCGCGTCGCACTGGTCCCCGAGCCGCTACATCGTCCCCTGCCAAGGCAATCCCCATCCTCGCACAAGGCGATCCAATCGACCTGTGCGGTCGTGCCTGAATTTCGCCCTGTCCAACGCCTGTCTTTCAGACGTTAGATCAACATGATGGGGCCGGCGCAAGCAAGGAGTATGCCGGCTGACGCCGGAATTTCTACCCCAGGTTCAGTGCGTCTCCAGCCGCAGCCCGTCATAGGCCGGCACCACGCCTGCCGGCAGCGACTGACGGATGACCTCGTAGTCGACGTCGGCGGTCATATTGGTGATGACCGCGCGCTTCGGCTTGAACCGCTCGATCCAGGACAGGGCGTCGTTGATGCTGAAATGGCTGACATGGCTGGTGTAGCGCAGGCCGTCGACGATCCAGAGGTCCAGATTTTCCAGTGCGCCCCAGCTCTCGCGCGGGATGTCGTTGAGGTCGGGCGTGTAGGCGGCATCCCCGATCCGATAGCCGAGCGCGGGAATGTTGCCGTGCTGCACCAGGAAGGCTGTCATCGTCACGGCGCCGCCCTTCCCCAGAACGGTTTGGCTTTCGCCCGCCTCGATCGAATGCCGAGTCAGGATCGGCGGGTAGTCGCTGCCCTCGGGCGAGATGAAGCAATAGGAGAACCGCGACAGGATGTCCTTGGCGGTCGACTGATTGAAGTAGGTCGGGATACGACGACGCATGTGCATGACGACCGAGCGTAGATCGTCCATGCCGTGGGTCTGGTCGGCGTGCTCGTGCGTCAGGAACACTGCGTCGATGTGGTCGACATTGGTCGAGAGCAGCTGCTCGCGTAGATCCGGCGAGGTGTCGATCACAATGCGTGTCGTGCCGTGCTCGGACGTCCGTTCGACCAGCAGCGAGCAGCGGCGACGGCGGTTCTTGGGATTGTTGGGATCGCAGGCGCCCCAGCCGAGCGCCGGGCGCGGCACGCCGGCGGAGGAGCCGCAACCCAGGATCGTCAGCGTCAGCGTCATGCGGCTCCAGTCCTAAGCTTTCACCTTGGAGAACAGGCGGAAGAAGTTTTCGGTGGTCTGGCGTGAGATTTCGTCAAGCGACACGCCGCGCGTCTGAGCGAGCACTTTTGCGACCTCGACCACATAGGCGGGCTCGTTGCGTTTGCCCCGGAATTTGCCCGGCGCAAGATAGGGCGAGTCCGTTTCAACCAGGATACGGTCGGAGGGCAATTCGGCGGCGAGTTCGCGCAAGGCTTCCGATTTCTTGAAGGTCAGGATTCCCGTGAAGCCGATATGGAGCCCGAGCGACACTGCCTTCAGGGCCAGCTCGCGCCCGCCCGTGTAACAATGCAGCACGGCGCGAAACGATCCCTTTGCCGCCTCGTCTTCCAGAATGCGTGCGCAGTCCTCGTCGGCTTCCCGGGTGTGGATCACCAGCGGCAGGCCGGTGGCGCGGGCGGCGGCGATGTGGGCGCGAAAGCCCCTCGCCTGCGCCTCCGGCGAGCCATTGTCGTAGAAATAGTCGAGCCCGGCCTCGCCGAGCGCGACGACCTTGGGGTGCTGCGTCAGGACAACGAGCTCGTCCGGCGCGATGCCGTCCTCCTCGTCCGCGTTGTGCGGATGAGTGCCGACCGAGCAATAGACGTCGTCGTAACGTTCGGCGATGGCCAGAAGCTGATTCAGCTTTCGCACCCGTGTAGAGATAGTGATCATGCGGCCAATACCGGCCGCTCGCGCCCGCGATACGATCCCGTCGAGATCATCCGCAAAGTCCGGAAAATCCAGATGGCAGTGGCTGTCGACCAGCATCGCTCGGCGTCCCTAGGCCGCAGGCTCGATGTAGCGCGGGAACGCCGGCGTCGGCGCCGGCAACGTCGAGCCGGGCGCGATGCGCCTGGCGGCGCCGAGCATGGCGAAGTTGCGCTCGGTATCGGGGATGCCGAGGCTGTCGAGCAACTTCCCTGAAGCCGTCGGCATCGCGGGCTGAGCCAGGATCGCGATCTGGCGCACGACATCGGCGGTGACGTAGAGCACCGTTCTCTGCCTGGCAGGATCGGTCTTGGCGAGCGCCCATGGCGCCTCCCCGGCGAAATAGCGGTTGGCTTCCGCGACCACGGCCCAGACCGTGTTGAGCCATTGATGGATCTGCTGCGCCGCCATGGACTCGCGTGACGCAGCGACCATGCCATCGGCCATCGCCAAAATCGCCTTGTCGTTGTCGCTGAACTCGCCGGGCTCGGGCAGCACGCCGCCGAACTGCTTGGCGATCATCGACAGCGAACGTTGCGCGAGGTTGCCGAGATCGTTGGCGAGATCGGCGTTGATACGCGCCACGATGGCCTCGTGATTGTAATTGCCGTCCTGCCCGAACGGCACTTCGCGCAGGAAGAAATAGCGCATCTGGTCGACGCCGTACTGGTCGGCGAGATTGAAGGGATCGACGACGTTGCCGACCGATTTCGACATCTTCTCGCCCCTGTTGAACAGGAATCCGTGGGCATAGACCCGCTTCGGCAGCGAGATGCCCGCTGACAGAAGGAAGGCCGGCCAATACACGGCATGGAAACGGATGATGTCCTTGCCGATGATGTGCACGTCGGCCGGCCAGTAGCGCCAGTTCCTGTCGCTCTCATCGGGAAAGCCGACGCCGGTGATGTAGTTGGTCAGCGCATCGACCCAGACATACATCACGTGCTCTTCGTCGCCAGGCACCTTCACGCCCCAATCGAAAGTGGTACGCGAGATCGAGAGATCGCGCAGGCCGCCCTTGACGAAGCTCACCACTTCGTTCTTGCGGGAGTCCGGTCCGATGAAATCAGGGTGATCCGCGTAGAGCTTGAGCAGCTTGTCCTGATACGCCGACAGGCGGAAGAAATAGCTCTTCTCCTCGACCCATTCGACCGGCGTACCCTGTGGCCCCAAGCGCACGCCGTCGTCGTTCAGGCGCGTCTCGTCCTCGGCGTAATAGGCCTCGTCGCGGACCGAGTACCAGCCCGAATAGCTGTCAGCATAGATGTCGCCGTTCGCTTCCATGCGCCGCCAGATCTCCTGGCTGGAGCGGTGATGCTGCTCCTCGGTGGTGCGGATGAAGCGGTCGAACGACACGTTCAGACGCTCGTCCATCTCCTTGAAGCGGCCGGCATTGCGGGTCGCGAGCGCGGCGGCGGACATGCCTTCCCCGGCCGCGGTCTGAACCATTTTCTGACCGTGCTCGTCGGTGCCGGTCAGGAAGAACACGTCCTTGCCGTCGAGCCGCGCAAAGCGCGCCAGCGCGTCGGTCGCGATTGCCTCATAGGCGTGACCGATATGCGGGCTGCCATTGGGATAGGCGATCGCGGTCGTGATGTAGAAGACGTTGTCGCGCGCCGAGGCGGTAACGGGCGCGGCAGCCTTTGATGCAGCGACCGGCTTCGGCGCACGCGAGGTCTTGGGTTTCGACACCTTGGGTTTTGATACCTTGGGCGTCACGGCCTTCGGCGACATGACGACAGGAGCCGGCGCGGCGGTCACGGCAGACGCAACCGCCTTCTTCGCGACCTTCTTCGCCGGAGTTTTGGCCGGCTTTTTTGCAGTTGCATTCGTCGAAGCCTTCCCGGCGACGACCCGCCCTTTCGCGGCCTTCTTTCCGGCCTTCTTTGTCGTCCTCGCAGCGCTCTTCGTCACGCCCTTCTTGGCCGCAGCCTTCTTGGTCCTCTTGACGGCTTTGGTCGCGCGCGCCTTCACGGCCTTCCCGGCGGCTTTCTTCACGGGCTTCTTGGCAGCCTTCTTGCTGCGCTTGCCTTTGACGGTCTTCTTAGCTCGCGTTGCCACCACGAATTCCTTTTACCGGCTTGTCCGAAATTTGGAAACGAACCTGCGTTAGGTTGTTGTTTTGCGCATGATCTTTTCGGAAAACCGCTCCGCACTTTTCCGGATCATGCTCTAGCGCGTTGCGTCCGACAGCCAGCCGAACACCGAGAAGACCAAGGGCTTGCGCTCCAGATTGTAGGTTTCGGTGTCGCGCGCGGCGCGGACGATCTTTTCCCATACCTCGCTTAGGCGCGCAAGGCGCGGCAGGTTCTGGTTGGCATTGGCCTCATCCGCATGCAGGCGCTCCGCGATCCAGCGGTCAATGCCGTCGATGAAGGCGGCAAGCGCGACACGGTCGCTGGTGCCGAGCGAATCGCCGAGCGTGTGCAATTCGCGCGGATCGACCTGCGGCAGGCGCGCAAGCAGCGCCGCCGTGCGCTGCTGAAGTTTCAGGGCGTCGCCGCCGAGCAACGTCAGCGCCCGTGCGACGCTTCCCTCGGAGGCCTCGGCCGCTTCGCGCAACGCGGGATCGTTCGGCTCGAGCCCGGCCGCCGAAGCTGCGGCCGCGATCACGTCATCCGTGGCGAGCGGCCGCAGGCGCAGCTTGCGGCAGCGTGACTGGATCGTGGCGAGCACGCGCGCGGGCGCGTGGCTCACCAGAAGGAATAGCGACTGCTGGGGTGGCTCCTCGAGGATCTTCAGAAGCGCATTGGCCGCGTTTGGATTGAGCTCGTCGACGGTGTCGACGACGCAGACGCGCCATCCTTCGGCGGCCGCGGTCGAGCCAAAGAACGCGATCGTCTCGCGCGTCTCGTCTACGGTGATCACGGTGCGCATCACGCCGCGATCATTGGCGGTTCGCTCCAGCGCCAGCAGGCCGCCGTGCGAGCCGGCTGCCACCTGCCGCGCGACGGCGTCGTCAGGATCGATCGCAAGATCTTCGGCGCGCTGCACGGCGGGTGCCAGCGGCTGAGAATGAGCGAGCACGAAGCGCGCCATGCGGTAGGCCAGCGTCGCCTTGCCGATTCCTTGCGGCCCGCCGATCAGCCAGGCATGAGGAATGCGCCCGCTGCGATAGGCCGCCAGCAGCGCGGCCTCGGCCTCTCGATGGCCGAACAGCCGCGACGTCTCACGCGGATGGGGAACGGCGGTTTCACGCTCGGCCTGACGTGGGCTCATGCGGAAATCACCGAAGCCGGTGTGGGAAGAAGACGATCGCGCAGCTCCGTCCAGACTCGGGCCGCGACCGTGTCAGGATCGGAATTGGCATCGATCAGCACACAGCGCGCGGGCTCCTCCGCGGCGATCTTGCGATAGGCTTCGCGGAGGCCCTCGTGGAAGCTGAGCTTCTCGGACTCGAACCTGTCAGGCGTACTGCTGCCGCGGCGCGCGGCGGCGCGTTGCAGGCCTATCTCGACGGGTAAATCGAGGATGATGGTGAGATCCGGCTTGAGATCGCCGATCGTGACCCTCTGCATCGCATTGATCAGTCCCTCGGGAACGCGGCCGAGGCTGCCCTGATAGGCCCGCGTCGAGTCGGCGAAGCGGTCGCACAGCACCCAGGTGCCCTGGTTGAGCGCAGGCAGGATCACGGTGCGGACATGGTCATCGCGCGCGGCGGCAAAAAGCAGCGTCTCCGCCTCGGGGCCGAGCAGCTTGCCCATGCCTGACAGCACAAGGTGACGCATGATCTCGGCGCCCGGCGAGCCGCCCGGCTCCCGCGTCACCCGGATGCGCAGCTTCGCCGCCTTGAGGCGGTCGGCGAGCTTCTTGATCTGGGTCGACTTGCCCGCGCCCTCGCCCCCTTCAAAGGTGATGAAGCGTCCGCGTCCGGACGGCCGCTGTGCCGCGCTCTCACTCATGATCAGAGCTTCTCGGCGCCTGCGCGGAACATGCCGATCACGAGCTCGCTGGCGCCGTCGATCGCGCGGCGCATGGTCGAGCCGGTGCTGATCGCTTCGGCCGCATAGACCGGCGTCTCGACCGCGATGTTGCCGCTGCGCCAGACTCTGACCACGCCGACCCGCTGGCCGGCCTCGATCGGCGCGCGCACCGGGCCGCTATAGACGAGCCGCGCAATCAGCTTGTCGCTGCCGTTCTTGTGCACCATCACCTTCACTGGCGTCTTCGCGACGAGCTTGACCGAGCGGCTCTCGCCGCCGAACACCTTGGCGTAACCGACGGGCTGCTCGGCCGCGAACAGGATGCGGGTCTCGAAATTGCGGAAGCCCCATTCCAGCATCTTCTTGGCTTCCGTGGCGCGATCCTCGGGGTCTTCGAGTCCATTGACGACGACGATCAGCCGCGTGCCGTTCTGCACGGCCGAGCCCACCATGCCGTAGCCGCCTTCCTTGGTGTAGCCGGTCTTGAGACCGTCAGCGCCTTCCATCGAATTGAGCAGCGGATTGCGGTTGAACTGGCGGATCTTGTTCCAGGTGAACTCCTTCTCGCCGAACAGTTTGTAGAAGTCGGGAAAGTCGAGAATGATATGCCGGGCGAGCGTGCCGAGCTCGCGGACCGTCATCTTGTTGCCGGGGTCGGGTAAGCCGTTGGAATTGGCGAAGGTCGATTTGGTGAGACCGAGTTCGCGTGCGCGCTTGGTCATGAAATCGGCCGCAAAGATCCGCTCATTGCCCGCCATGGCTTCGGCAAGCGCGATGCAGGCGTCGTTGCCGCTCTGGATGATCGCGCCGTGGAGAAGATCGTCGACCGAGACCTTGCTGTTGATGGCCGCGAACATGGTCGAGCCGCCTGAGGGCGCGCCGCCCCGGCGCCAGGCATTCTCGCTGATCCGGTACTCGTCCGTCAGCTTGATGTCTCCCTTCTTGATCGCATTGAAGACGACCTCCGCGGTCATCAGCTTCATCATGCTCGAGGGCGCGCGCAGCTCGTCGGCGTTCTTCTCGAACAGCACGCTGCCGCTGGAGGCTTCGATCAGGATCGCAGTCGGGGCATCGCCATCGAAGCCGGCCTCTTCTGCTTTCTTGGCGCCCTGGACGCTCTGGTTGGCGGCATAGAGCGTCCCGCCCCAGCCGATCCCCGCCACCAGAACCGCAGCAATCAGCCCGCGCGCCAGCGTTCCGGCGGTGAGCCGGTTGCAACGAAGCGAAGGAAGACGAAATGCCATGGCGAAGCCCTGAGACAGGCGTTCTAACAGTTGGAACAGATGCGAACAACACGCGGTTGGACGCTTGCCCTGAGATTGCACGATTCTCCTCGCGCCCCTATCGTGGCATCTCATATTTCCCGACCAAACCCCTGAAACAAGGCGGAAAAGCGAATGTCCTCAAGCCGCACGATCAAGGCCAACGGGGTCGAGCTGTTCGTCCGCGAAGCCGGCCAGGGTCCGCTGGTGGTTCTATGCCATGGGTGGCCGGAACTGTCCTACTCCTGGCGCCACCAGATCCCCGCGCTTGCCGAAGCCGGGTTTCGCGTCGTCGCGGCCGATATGCGCGGCTACGGCAGAAGCGCAGCGCCCCCTGATGTTGCGGCCTACTCGATCTTCGATACGGTCGGTGACGTGGTCGGCCTCGTCCAGGCGCTCGGCGAGACCAAGGCGATGGTGGTCGGCCACGATTGGGGCGCGCCCGTCGCCTGGCACGCGGCGCTGTTCCGGCCCGACATCTTCACGGCCGTCGCGGGCCTGAGCGTGCCGCCGCCGTTCCGCGGCCGCGGCAAGCCGCTCGAGCTGTTGCGTCAGGGCGGTATCACCAATTTCTACTGGCAGTATTTCCAGACGCCCGGCGTCGCCGAGGCTGAACTCGAGCGAGACGTTGGCCGCACCATGCGCATCGTGCTCGGCGGACGCGGCCTCGCCGATCCCACCGCGGCCATGTTCGTGCAGGAGGGCAAGGGCTTTCTCGGCCATGCGGGCGCCGAGGAGGCGCTGCCCGCCTGGCTCAGCGAGGCCGATCTGGCCTATTTCACCGAAGCCTTCCGCAAGTCCGGCTTCCGCGGCGGACTGAACTGGTACCGCAACATCGACCGCAACTGGGAGCTGACCGCGCCCTGGCAGGACGCCCAGATCCACCAGCCTTCCCTCTTCATCGCAGGCTCAAAAGACGCTGTGATCACCGGCCTGATCGGCGCCAAGCGCGTCAACGAGCTCGAGCGAGTGCTGCCCAATCTCAAGGGCAAGCTGATCCTCGAGGGCGCCGGCCATTGGGTGCAGCAGGAGCGGCCCGACGAGGTGAACGCGGCGCTGGTGAAATTCCTGACGGCGAGCGCGGCTCAGTAGAGCCCGCGTCCGCTCAGGATGTTGCGAGCCTCGGCGGCGCCGTCCGATGAGGGCGCGCTCTCGGCGAGGTAGCGGCGGTCCTCATCATAGGACACGGCGCGGGCGTTCTGGAGCGCCCGGCCCCGGCTGCGGCTCGAGGCCGACATTTCCGAGGTCGCATTGAGCGATGCCATGTCGGCGGAGGTATTGCCGAGACTATAGGGGCGTCCTTCCGGCATCGGGATCTCACCGCGAACGGCGCCGCGGCCCGAGGACGGCAGCTCCGGCACAAACGGCTTTGCCGAGGCGACACGAACCATCGAGGGCGACGGCGCCGGAACGCCGGTGCGCAAGGTGGCCATCAGCTGGCGGTCGTCGGAGCCCTCAAGCGGCGCCCGGCCGACATATTCGACGCGGACCTTGGCGACACCATTGCCTTTGAATTCAAGGAGTTCGGCGGCCTTGTTCGAGACGTCGATGAGGCGGTTGCCGTGATAGGGCCCACGATCGTTGACACGGACGATCAGCGACTTGCCGTTCGAGACGTTGGTGACCCGCGCGTAGGACGGCATCGGCAGGGTCGGATGCGCCGCGGTGAGCGAGGTCATGTCGAACACTTCGCCATTGGCGGTCAGGCGGCCGTGGAAATCATCACCGTACCAGGACGCCATGCCCTCGGCGCGGTAATTGACGTCCTCCTCCGGCACGTAGGTCTTGCCCGCCACGACATAGGGCTTGCCGACGCGGTAGGTGCCGCCGCCCTTCGGGACCGGTTCGCCCCACGCCACCACCCGGGGGCTCGAGGACACGCCGTATTTCGGATCGACGCGGCTGGCGAACTTGTTGGAGGAGGCGCAATTGGCGAGCACAACGCAGGTCGCGACCGCCGCAACACCGCGCGCGGCCCGCAAAACCGAATCTGACCGTCGGATCCCCATGCGCCCCAAATACCACTTTGCCGGAGGCGTACCCTACCCGCTTTGGCTACGGGGAGCGCTGTCCGGTCGTTCTGATTCCGAGACGGCCCACCACCGCGTCGGAAGTGGTAAGGATAACGCAACCCGAACACGGCGGAAATGGGGAGCCCGCAGCGATCACGCCGGCATGGTAAACGAGAGGTTCGCTTCCTCCCGTTGATCTACGGAGCCTGGGCGCCCTGCTCTGTGCCACGGCAGGACAAGCTGTTGCGCCAAATCCTCACTCCACGCCCATTGTCGCGGCGCTCACCGAAATTCTTTTGACTGTGCAAGGCCGCGCGCGTTTTCTCGGTTCGCAGGGGCGGATTGGAATTTAACGATGATCGAGACGGTTTCGGCACTGATGGGTCTGGTAAGCGCGGGGATCTTCCTGGCCCATGCCTTCGAAGGTTACCGCACGAGGGCCTAAAGGCACTCGCGCGGGCGGCAAGCATCACCTCTTTCAAGGCATCGCGTTCGGACAATTTTGATGGATCCGATCGCGCATCGAAAACGAGAGCGGCAGGTGTCCCATGCGCAACCATGACTTCGTATCCGATGGTTTCCTGGCATTGACTGCGGGCGGCTTGGTGCTGCTCTGTTCGAGCCTCGTGGCCCTGGCATTTGCCTGAGGCCCCTGCTCCCCATCTCCCAACATAGCTCCATCGCGGCGCAGCAAGCGCGACTGTCCTGCTCCCATTCAGTTGATTGAATTTCTGCGTTCAGCACCTCGACCAATTGCGAGAGGCCATCACCAACGAGGGTGACGCAGATGCTTGCCGAGAAATTCTTCCTGGTCCTGGGATCCCTGATCCGCGGCGACCTCACCTATCCGGATGGAAGTCCCCGGGTCGTCAGCACATCCCCGCACGTGTCGGTCAAGCTGTCGGCGCAGAAATAGCCGGCGCGTTCGGACAATTTTGATGAATCCGATCCAGCATCGGAGACGAGAGCAGCTGGTGTCCCATGCGCAACCATGACTTCGTATCCGATGGCTTCCTGGCATTGACCGCGAGCGGCTTGGTGCTGCTCTGCTCGAGCCTCGTGGCGCTGGCATTTGCCTGAGGCCCCTCTCAAGATAGCTCCATCGCGGCGCAGCAAGAGCCGGCGCGTTCGCAAGTCCGGACCCCGTGCCGCTCAGCGCAGACCCAACAGTGAACGGCGGTAGAAATTGCCACGGGCCTCGCTCAGGCAGACGAAGCTGCCGTCAAATCCCTCGCCATACCGCTTCTGACCTTTGCGGTAATAGAGGCCCTTCCTGAAGTCGAGCCAGACCACCCTGTCATGCGGGCAATGACGCTGCGCCTGCGCCTCGTAGCGATACGGCGTCAGCGGTGTCGCCGAGACTTCGTCGCCGCCTGCACCGACCAGCATGGCGCCAGCGCATGCGATTGCGCCGGACCACTTGCCAAGGCCGCTCCGAGACACTCCCCACCTCCGGCTTGCGGCCGTCGCGCGACGGCCGGTCGGCACCGTAGCATGAAACGGCGCTGCCCATGGAATGCGGCAAGCGCGTCGCGTCTTCCGCCGGCCATCTTGTCGGGGTACATGACGGCGAGATCGTCCCGATGCAAGGATGCAGCTTGAATGTCGGTTGAGCCTGCCCCAGGAACTGGCCCCCGTCCGCCTTCGCCGCAGCTCGGCCTGCTGCCGATGATCATCTTCGGCTCGCGCTGGCTGCAACTGCCGCTCTATCTCGGGCTGATCGTGGCGCAATGCGTCTACATCGCGCTGTTCCTCAAGGAGCTCTGGCACCTCTCCTGGCATGCCCTCGATCTCACCGAGCAGCAGATCATGATGAGCGTGCTGGCGCTGATCGACGTCGTGATGATCTCCAACCTGCTCGTGATGGTCATCGTCGGCGGCTACGAGACGTTCGTTTCGCGGCTCGAGCTCCAGGGTCATCCCGACGAACCGGAATGGCTCGGCCATGTCAATGCGAGCGTCCTGAAGATCAAGCTCGCCATGGCTATCATCGGCATCTCCTCGATCGCGCTGCTCCGCACCTTCATCGAGGCCGGCAATCTCGGGTCCGACCGCGCCGGCTTCACCGAAACCGCAGTGATGTGGCAGGTGCTGATCCACCTCACCTTCGTCGTGTCGGCGATCGGCATTGCCTATGTCGACAAGCTCAGCGAGTCCGGGATGCGCAAGCACGCCGAATGAAGCGCTGCGGCCGGTCTCATTGCTTGTCCGCTTCGAGCTGCGCCAGCGCCTGGTGCAGACACTCCTGAAGCTTCTGCGCGACCTGCTCGCGCGGGACACCCTTGTCTGCGAGATCGCCTGCCACCTTGCCAACGACATCGTCCATCGTCCGGCTCGCCAGGTGGTCCGTCACCAGTGCGGTCGCGTAGCTTGCCCCGGCATCGCCGCTGAGCCCGAGCTGGCTTGCGGCCCAGAGCCCGAGCAGCTTGTTGGACCGGGCGGTGGCCTTGAACATGAATTCCTCGTCATGGGCGAATTTGGCTTCAAAGCCCTGCTCGCGCTTGTCGAACGTGGTCATGGTCAGCTCCATTCTCGTTTCGCTGATGAGGATCGGACTTGCTGGGAGCGAACGTCTCCGTGCTTCACGTCAGTTGAGGATGGTTTGAAGCTTCCTCCCGGAAGCCGAAGGCCGTCAAGCCTGACCGTTCGCCGGCCGGCGACATATGGCATTCGTCATGCAGGCCCGGCGCCGCGTGACGCCGGGGCATCGAGAGCTGACGCATGAACGGAGAGTTGCGGGAGAACGGGGCCGCCTGAGTGGCCGCCCTCTCTGCGAGGCTGGCCTTGAATGTAAACGGGATCGACAAGTGGCAACCGGCCACGGCCGGGAGAAGCGATTTTAGCGATTGGGCAGCGAGCGCGTTCGCTCAGCCCTTCGGCGCCGCCGCTTCACGCGCCAGCCGCTCGGCCCTTAGCCGTTCCTTATTGGCGTAAAACGCCTTCTGCGCTGCTTCATGATCGCGCATGGCCTTCTCGGCCTCGATCCGGCGCGCCGCATCGCGCGCCTGGCGTTGTTCGGGGGTCAGGGGTTTGCGTCGGAAGGAAAGGTCTTCAGTCATGCCAAGTCAACGCTGCTTCGAGGAAAGAGTTCCGCATGGTCGCGTTGAGGGGCATGGACCCGGCGACGAGGAGTTGCGAAAACAACCCCATGCACAGTAGCTAAGCCCCTCTGCCACAACACTTTTCTCGAGGCGCAAGAGCAGGTCACCCGTCCGGGCAAGACATCGGCATTCGGCGAGCTTCGGAAGCTCGTCTGATCGGGCGCCTCCGTCTCAAAGCGTTACGGCGAGAGGTGAGTGAGGTGATCCCGCCGGGCAAGTATCAGATCTCGATGTCCGCAATCACGGGCAAATGGTCCGAATACGCCCTTGCCTCTTCGTCGGTCCAGACTTTCCCGAACCGGCTATCGCGCGTTGCATAGATCCGGTCGAGCCGCAGCAAGGGTAAACGCGCCGGGAAGGTTCGAAGCCGCGTTCGGTTTGGGCAGACCTGCGCGAGCACGCGCCGCACCGATTTCACCCAGAACCAATCGTTGAAGTCGCCGAGAACGACGGTCCTTCCAGGCTTCACCAGGCTCACAAGGGCCTGAGCCTGCTCATACCGCTCGTGGATACTCAGGCCGAGATGAGTGGCGACCACGCGGACGTCGCCGGAGGGCGTCAGCAATCCGGTGGCAATCACTCTGCGCGGCTCCCGCTCCCGGTACGACACGTCGACGATCTCGGGCACGCCGGAGAACGGAAATCTGCTCAGGAGCATCTGACCGAAATCACCGTCCTCCGTGACGATCGACTTGGCGTGAACGCGGTGATCGCCGACGAGACTCGCCAGCTTCGCAAACGGGTCGTCTGACCGCGACCGGGAATCCACCTCTTGAAGCGCGACGACATCCGGCGACCATTTGCGAATGATGGAGCAAACACCTTCCAGATCGAATTTCGGATTGAGATTGAACGTGCCGTGCACATTCCACGTCATGAAGCGCATCGGCGCCATCAGCGCCTCCCGGCGAGCCACGTCGCAAGGAATTGCGCGCCCGCGCAGAACCCGAGCCAGCCCAGAAACGCCAGTGCGAGCAGTAACACGTTGCTCCAGGACGCATTCCTGGCCAGATCCGCGATCTGAGCTCCCAGAACGGCCATGGCGAGAATCCCGGGTGTAATGCCCAGCACCGTTCCAACCATGAAGTCACGAAGCGGCAGCGTGCTCGCACCAGCCACGACATTCACCACCGAGTACGGTGCGACGGGAATCATCCTGATGACGACGACGGCCAGAATGCCCTTGCCTACAATGCGTTCCTGGATGCGCGCTGCGCGTCGTCCAAGCAGACGCTGGAGGCGTTCTCGACCGAGTACCCGTCCGATCGAAAAAAGGACAAGGGCGCTGAGCAAGGCGCCAGCCATTGCAGTGAAGAAACCCAGCCATGGCCCGAGTGCAGCAGCAGTTGCCGCAATGAGGACGAGAATCGGAAACACGACCAGCCCGCCGACGACAAAAGCTGCGATCGCGAAGAATGGCCCCCAGATGGATTGCGAATAGACAGACAGGAACGTCGAAATGCGGCCTGCGTCGGCGAAATCGCTCAAGGATGTGTAGGACCAGACCAGCGCCAGCCCAAGAAGCGCCACGGCGATCGATACGATCCCGATTATCGTCTTCGTGCTCCACATCCGAGATGCCGCCCGCTCCAAATGAAGAGGCCTCTCAGGGTCCGCCACCGGCTGAACCATCGTGGCCAGGGTACTGGTCAAACCCGAGGACTCTACTTTCCGCAGCGTCTTCGTCCCATCACCTCTCGACACGTCGTCGAGGAGAGCAAAAAGACGATCCTCATTTTGCGCGAGGGTCTGTTCTTCGAGACCGCAGAAATGGGCGATCAAGCGTTGGCGAACCGAGGCGATGAAATCCCGATGCTCCTCGGACGCGGCCTCAAAAACGAGGTCACATTCACTATCGGCGCCCATCGACCGATTGTTAAGGTTAGCCGAGCCGATTCTCAATATCCGATCGTCGACGATCATGAGCTTGCTGTGCACCATCACGGCAGCTTCCATGTCTCCGCTGCGCGAGACCGGATAGAGGAAGCGAATACGATCTGCGACCCCAGCCGCACTGAAGCAGTCGATGAAGGCGCCGCGGCCGTTCTGCATGGCCTGGGATTCCAGCCACGAGGAATGCAGTTTTGGAGCGACGACCAGAACCCGAAGCGACGGCACCCGGAGCATCTGCTCCACCAATTCACGCGCGATCTTGATGGCGCTGGTGAACTGATTTTCGATGTAGATGAAGCTCGTCGCGGACCGGATCGCGGCAATCAAGGAATGCTCGACCTCCCTGATGGTCGAGCCCGCAGGACAGACCACCTCGGTCCTGGCGATACCGACCGGCAAGTGCTCAGCCTCGACCGGCACATTGGCTGGCCACCGAACGCTCTTCGGCGTGCGCCGATCATGACGCTGTTGGCCTGCCGCACGCCAGCGCTCGTCCGCAAGCTCGAACAGCCACGCAGCAGCATCCCCGTCGACCATGCACTGAACGTCATGAAACGGCGGGTATGGCTTCCCCTGGGGGTCGCAGCGCGATGGGTGATCGGCGCGATGATCACTCGTGTCCCAGCGCCTGATCGTCAGATCGAGCCCGCCGACGAACGCCAGTGAACCGTCGACGCAGACGATCTTCTGGTGTTGGGCCGAGCCAAACGGAAGCGTGGAATCCAGTTGAAACCGGACGCGGCCGTCTGTCTCAGCGGTGAACTTCGTCGCGGAATTCCACTCCCTTTCAGAGGCATAAAGCGAGACGAAGTCCCAGACGAGAATGTTGATCCGCAAGGCGGGCCGGCGTTGAACCAGCGCGCGCAGGAGCGGACCAAGCTGCTCCGGCAGGCCATCATCGGCGCGTCCGGACGTTCCGACCAGCCGGGTTTCACTATGGATGTCCCATCCAATGATGTAGACGAGGTCTTGCGCCTGCAGCAGCGCTTCCCGAAGGGCTGCGAAATAAGCCGCAGCATCGTTCAGAACCGCCACACGCCGCGCTTCGCACCGCCGCCAGACGGTGTCGCCGGGAATCAGGGGCGATGAACTCTGAAGCAGGTGGACCTCGCAATTCGCATTCGCGTCTAAACGCGTTGGATGCTCAAGGGGTTCCCACGAGCCCCGCCCGGACCGCAGATGCCGCTATTTGGGTGCGAACAGTCTTTGCGCCGGCGCTCCTCAACGCATCTGCAATCTTCTCAGGCGCATCGCCGTGGAAATCCACGGAAACTTCGATCAGACCTTCCAGCCTCTGCCGTCCCCCCGGCGCGGGCGCAGCCTTGGCATCGGCACCAGCCGGATGTGTCCCCACCGTGTTCGCATCGCCGGCGGGCTGGACGAAGACGTCGCTTCGCGACACACCGCATTCCTGCACGACATGCTCAACCGCGAGCTCAGCACCGCGACGCGTGTCGAATTCTCCGATGATGGTAACTTCCAAGGCTGCTCTCCGTGTGGCGAGAGTGCGAACAACTGTCCAGCCGGGGCCAGGTTCCTCAAGCTGAGCGAACGACATCTCAAAGGCGGAGATGCTGGATTGGGACCTGCGCGGTGAAGATCAAAACCGAAGTATCCCGAACAGGAAGAGCAGCGCGACAGTGATCAAGCCGGAGATCAGCAGCGAGCCGAGACACCCCAGCCGGTTCGAGAAAAAGAAGAACATGCGTTGTCCGCCGTGAAGCTTCCTGTCGCGCTCTAATCTCTCGAATTCGATAGCGTTCCTGACGCACTTTTTTCCCTTTGCGGCCTGAAGAGGCACATCACCGTTCGCCAACGCTTCAGACCGCAAGGTCATTGAGACAGGTCAATACGAGCAAGCCCGAACTCTGGAATTCTGATCTTGGCAAGCAAACGGAGGCGGCCATGTCACAGCAGAGCAGCATGCATTTTTACCTCAACTGGGCCAAGGAGCGGATCGACGAAATGGATGCCGCATTGGCCTCCTTCGAGGTCAAGGCCGGCCAGGCCAAGGCTGAGTCCAAGGTCAAGATTGATCAATTCCTGTCCGACCTGAAGAAGCGTCGTGATGAGTTTCAGGCCCAGCTCAAGACCCAGGCCGAGGCGGGCGAAACCGCTTGGGCTAGCGCCAAGATAGACCTCGACAAGCAATGGGCTGGATTCGAAGCCCAAATGAAGACCTTCTTCGAAGACGCCGGCAAACAGCTCGAGCAGCAGCAGGCCACGTTCAAGGACGTTGCGGCGGCACAGGCCAAGGCCTGGCGCGAAGCGGCGGACAAATTCCGCGAGGCAGCGGGCAAAGTGACTACGGCGCGCACCGCCGACGTCGATGCCGCGCTCAAGCAGATGAAATCCGATGCGTCGGAAGCGGAAGCACGTCTGCAGAAGCTGAAGCAGGCCGGCAGCGAATCCTGGTCAGTCCTGAGCGCCGCGCTTGCCGAATCCCGGAAGGCATTCGATCAAGCAAACCAGGCCGCGTGGAATGCGCTGAAGCGCGCCGATACGAAGAGCTGAAGTCGAGCCCCGCCAGTTCAACGCTGGCGCGGCTTCTCAATAATAATAGCGGCGTCTGGGGCGGCGTTCATAGTCGTCGTAGCCGTAGTACCCCTGTCGACCCTGCTGAAACTGCGGCGGGACCGTACCGTTGGGGTAGCATTGACCGTCTCGAACATCGACGTCTGCGCCGTGACCACAGGGAACACGATATCTGCCGTAACCTCCACCGCCGCGATAGTAGTACTGCCGCGCAGCCTGTTCCTGAGGAGGAAGGTACCCGTTTGGATAGCACATGCCGTCACGGGCGCTCACATCCCAACCGTGGCCGCACGGAGGCGGCCTCACGGGGACATGGTATTGGACAGTCTGAATCTCGGGTGAAATGTCCTGTGCCACCGAGGTCCCGAGGTGAAGGGCGAGCGCAGCCGCGGCAACGCAAATGATCATGATCCGTCTCCTTCGCATAAGGTATGACGGAGGCGCTGAATACCCGATGAACGGCATCTTGCGCGTCTCGAGACGCGCATGCTGGTCGGTGGTCACCTTGATGGTGGGCCATGAAGCGGGCTCGTTTGCCAGCACCACCACCGGCAGAAGCCATCCGACGAAACCGACCGCTGTCACGGCCTTACCGAAACGATTGTACGTTCGGTTGTGCTCCAGCAGGTAGAGCTCAGCTCAAACACCTGATCTTATTGATCTTTTTGCGGAAGGGCTGTCTTGTCAACTCTATTGATTGGACACGCTTTTCTGCGCAGGTGCGAATAAATACTACGGTGTTTGCAACGGTCGAGTCAGCACTACCGAAACCGTAGTTTTCATCGCAGCAGGTGGGCCCCCTTCCCTGGCCAAAACGGGTGAGGTGCAATTTTGCTGTCTCTACGGCAAAGTGCGTAAGGGGGCGGACTGCTCAGCCTTGCGAGCCCTCTCAAGTGCCGCCGGTTCACGCGGCGGGCGTGCTGCACGCGACTGTGATGACTGTTGAAAAACGCCGTGTGAAGTAATTCACAAGAGGGACGTATCTCTGCGCATAGCATGCGCGCTTCCACTGGAGGGAAACGCAATGAAGTGGAACTTGGCAACCTATCGAACGCTCGCGCTGACCATCGCTGTTCTAGTGGCAGCTGGTACTACTATGGCCATCGGTACCCCTCGTGGAGTCGATCAACCAATGTTGGGATCCGATTGGCAATGCAGCCGGACCATGCTGCTCGTGACCACATGCGCACTGAAGCATTGAGCAGAATAGCCACAGCCGCGCGCTCGGTAAAGCTAAGTTCACACATTTCGGCGCTAATAAATGTGGGCCTAACAATCGGTTACAGGAGAACTTATAGCATGTTCCGCCGTTGACCTGCATCCCGTCACCGCATGACGGGTTGGTCCAGGACGGGGCCGATACCATGGCGGACCTCAGGGAAAGACTGGACAAACTCCGTGCCGACGCCGCGGATTTGGCCCTTATGAGCAGGCGAACGAGCGACCCGCAAAAGCGCGCCCTTTTCGAACGCTTGGCAGATGAGCTCGCCATAGAGGCTCTCGAACTCGAGCAGGTGGTGAAGCTGCAAAGCCCGCGCTCAGGTCACAGCGACGTGGACAAAGTCGTGCCCCTCCAGGCGCGTCCAGATCGTCGCTGACACAGCCCCCCTCAACTCCCGGCCTTTCGTTCACAGCCGGCGAGCCTTCATGTGCAACGGCTGACGGTCTCTGAGCTGGTCTACAGTCCAAACTCCTCCGGCTCCCAGGCCGGCGGGTTTTTCAATGGATTAGTCATCCTGACAGGTGATGCCGAGGCTGTCGCAGGTGAGTGCAAATAGCTCTTTTGATTTAGAATCTTCAAAGCAAAATCTGGTGCCGATCTCCGCTCGGTCGGTCCACCAGCCGGCATTAGCTCCCTTGGCGATGCGGGCAGCTTCGCCTCGCAACAGGTCCAGTCGTTTCCCGGCGGCACGAACAATCAGGCAATTCTCCTTGGGCATAAACGTCCTCCAACGGCAATTTGGACTCCGCAAATTGTCGGTACAGCAAACGCAGAACTTGCGGGAGGGAACAAAGCTTGTTGGTGATTAAAAGCAGCCGGTCTGCACGAAGGCCGCAGCGAAGTTCTCGCTGCGATCCGTGCATGGTCGAGAGACACCGGGTGAAAGGATCTAAGTGAATATACAACCAGCCCCGGTGGAATGATCCTATTGCGACATTTCCGGCTCGCAATATGATCCATTTCACAAACGGCCGCACTATGCATCAAGGGCCACCGCAAATGGTTTGCTAGGGCGCGCTACTCAAGAATTCGCCTTGCAATTGTGCCCGTCCACTGTCGTAATGCTGTGATTGTTGAGATCAGTCCAGTTGTGTTGAGGTCGTCATGAATATTTTCAATCGAACTTTCGACGCCGCTTTTGCTCTGCACCGACGTATCGTATTTATCGAACGTCAAATGGCTGAATTAGGTGTCCTGCGAGACCGATTAGCGAAAGCTCAGTTGCGCCGTTCGCGGTCAAGGTCGAGCCGTTCAGCTTCCAAGAAACTAGGTCGGCGCTGTAAGTGTGGGTAACGGCTATGGGCAATTCATGAATCGGGAGGGATTCGTGAACGGCAGCCGTTTGAGAGCAAGTCTCTCGAACGAAATTCGCGAGTCGGTTCTGCAAACTCACACGCAGGTGACGGTGTGCTGACGTTCAACCCGCCGGCCGCCGGTCCCAGTTCGTAACGGTGATGGTGCACCTATTTCGTGGGTTCGAACCCACGAAAGCCGCCAAGGATCATTGAGTGCACTTGCCGGCGGCGTCGCGTCCCTCGAACACGAGAATGACGCGTAGCCCCTTCAGCTTGACCCAGTCCTGCAGATAGCAGAGTTCGACCTGAAGTTTGTGCAGCGCCTTCTCGTAGTCCTTCCGTTTCATCTTGACGGGCTCATCGACCTTGCTGCCCTTCTCTGCCATCAACATCCTCCCCGAACGAATGCCCAGTCCAGTCACCTCCACACCGCTCGTCTCTCGCCTGACCGCTTCTCAAAGCCCATTCAACTTCCGAAGATGACCCGCCGGAAGCGGCTCAAGGCGAAGGCGAAATAGACACTCCCGATCACGAACATCGCCAGCAGCGGCTGCCAGACGAGCGAAATATCGGCGCCGCGAAACAGCACTGCCTGTGCGAAGGAGACGAAATGCGGCGTGGGGCTGACCGTCTGAATGACGTACTGCAGCCAGACCGGCATGCTTTCCATCGGCGTGCTGCTGCCGGACAGGAGTTGCGTCACCATCAGGACCGGCATCGCGAGCAGACCGAACTGACCCATAGTGGTCGCGAGCGTGCCGAGCAGGATGCCGAGCGCGGCGACGACCAGGGCGTACTCCGCCGCGCCGAGCAGAAACAAAAGCCGCGACCCCGCGATCGGCGAACCGATCCACCAGTGGACGACGAACTGCAGTGACAGCATTGCCGCGATCAGGATGACGAGCCCATTGGCAAACATCTTGGCGAGCATAATCTCGGCGGGCTGCACCGGCATCACGAGCAGATGCTCTACCGTACCCTGTTCACGTTCGCGAATGAGCGCGGCTCCGGTCAGAATGACCGTGAGGAGCGTGATCTGATTGATCACCTGCGTCATGGCCGAGAACCACGCGGTGACGAGATTAGGATTGAATTCGGCGCGTACGACCAGATTGATCGGGGCCACTTTGGGGTCGGTGCCCCCGCTGAGAAAGCTCTGGATCTCGTTGCTGATCGCCGTTTTCAGGTAGTTGGCGCCGTTGCCGGCCTGAGCGACCACTGTTGCGTCGATGTTGATCTGCAGCGATGTCTTGCGCTGCGCGCGGAGGTCAGCCTCGAAATTCGGAGGGATCTCCACAACGAACAGGAGCTCCCCGCGATCCATCTTAGCGTCGATTTCGCTGGCGCGGATCTGGACCGCCGGCTGAAACGTCGGGGGCAACAGTGCCTCCGCGATCTGGCGCGACAGCGAAGAGCCGTCCTCGTCGACGATGCCGACGGACAGGTTCGTGGCATCCGTCACAGCGCCGGTCGCGACAGTGTTCACGGATATGCTGAACGCATAGACCACGAGCACGAGCATGGTCGGATCGGCGCGAATGCTCCTCAGCTCTTTAACGACCAGCTTGATGGTGTTGACGACGTGATCCAGCAGTGTGAGCGGTTTGGCCTTGACGAGGGGCGATACAATCCTGTCGGGAGCCGGGGCCATGTCTCACGCCTCCTGCTTGCGAAGAAACAGCAGCGAAAGCAGCAGGAACGCTGCCGCTGTCGCGGTAATCGCAGCGATATCGGGCCACAGAACGGCTATCCCGAGATCCTTGGCGAAGACGCCGACCGCGACCGGCTGGTACCATGCGGACGGGAATGTCAGGGCCATCACCTTCGCCGTTCCCGACAGGGACGACACCGGAGCGAGAAGGCCAGACAGGTTGATGGCCGGTACCATCGACAGGATCGCCGTCGCGAAGACGGCTGCGACTTGGGTCTGCGTGAATGAGGACACCAGCTGCCCGAACCCGGTGGTCGCGATGACGTAAATGACCGTGCTGAGCAGCAGGATGACGAACGGGCCTTTGGGAGGCACCCGAAAGACGAAAACGGCCAGCAGCATCAACGTTGCGAAGCTCACCAGCGAAATGGCCGCGTAAGGGAGCTGCTTACCCAGCAGGAACTCGAGCCTGGTGATGGGTGTCGAGCGGAAGTTCGCGATCGATCCGGTCTCTTTCTCGCGCACCACAGCGATCGCCGACATGATGGCGGGGATCAGACAGAGCAACAGCATCAGGACGCCCGGCACCATCGCATTGACGCTGAGGAATGCCTGATTGTAGCGGAAGCGCAATTCGATGTTGTCAGCGCTCCAGGCCATGCTCGCGGCGGTGCGCCTCGAGGTGAGCTCGTCACCTTCCTTCCGGATAACGCCATTGACGTAGTTGATCGCCGTTTGGCCGCGAAACGTCATCGCACCGTCGATGCGGGCATCGACCTCGGGCCGGTTGCCGGCCAATAGATCGCGTCCGAAGCCTGCGGGCACCTCGATCACGATCTGGGTGTTGCCGCTGCGCAGCCTCTGGTCGGATTCCTGGGCGGACCGCACCGGCGGTTGAACCGAGAAGTAGCGGGAGCCGCTGAACCCATCGAGGAGCTGGTGGCTCTGCGCCGTGTCATCCTGATCGAACGCCGCCATCTGCAGGTTCTCAATGTCGAACGAGATGCCATAGCCGAATGCTAGCATGAGAAGGATAGGTCCCAGCACTGCGAACGCCAGCCGGATCGGATCCCGCAGCAGTTCGAGTGTCTCGCGGCGCGCATAGGCCCAGAGCCGGGCGGGATTGAAGGCACGCGTTGTCGCGGCCGGCTTGGCTTCGGCGACTGTAGCGGCCTGCGCCGGGGGCGGCACCCTCTTGGAGCGGTCGATGCCCGCCGCGTCGGCCAGGTAGCCGACAAACGCGTCCTCGATCGAACTGCTGCCGCGGGCTTCGACCAGCTCCTTTGGGGTGCCAACCGCCAACACCTTGCCCGCATGCATGAGCGAGATGCGGTCGCAGCGCTCCGCCTCGTTCGCGAAATGCGTCGACAGGAAAATGGTCACGCCCTCGTCGCGCGACAGGTCGATGAGCGTGCGCCAGAAGGCGTCGCGCGCGATCGGATCGACGCCCGAGGTCGGCTCGTCGAGGATGAGGAGTGGCGGCGCGTGCAGCACGGCGACCGCGAGCTGCAGCCGCTGCTTGATGCCCAGGGGCAGGCTGTCGGGCCGATTGTGGGTAACGCCGCGAAGATCGTAGCGATCCAGCAACTGCTCGATCCGCGCTCCGCCCTTCTCCGGCGGCAAGTGATAGAGTTGCGCGTGCAGTTCGAGATTTTGCCGGACGGTGAGTTCGCCATAGAGCGAGAATGCCTGCGACATGTAGCCGACATTGCGTCGCATCTCCACGTCGCCGGCGCTCATCGGGCTGCCGAACAAGGTGGCGTGGCCTTCCGACGCCGGCAACAGGCCGGTCAGCATCTTCATTGTGGTTGACTTGCCACATCCGTTCGAGCCCAGAAACCCAAAGATCTCGCCGCGGCCAATGCGGAAGTCGACGTGATCGACCGCGACGAACTTGCCAAACCGCCGTGTCAGTCCTTTGGCCTCGATCGCGGGTGTCTCGTCCAGCGGCGCAATGCGCGGGCGCACGATGACCTTCTGGTGCCCGATGCGCTTGGCTTCCGGCAGCAGATGGATGAAGGCCTCATCGAGGTTGGTCTCGCCGGTTTTGGCGAGCAACTGCTTGGGTGTACCCTCCGCAATGATCCTGCCACCGTCCATCGCGATCAGCCAATCGAAGCCCTGGGCCTCGTCCATGTAGGCGGTAGCCACGATGACGCTCATCTGCGGTCGGCGCGCGCGGATGCTGTTGATGAGATCCCAGAACTGTCCGCGCGACAGCGGATCGACGCCCGTGGTCGGCTCGTCGAGAATGAGGAGGTCGGGATCGTTGACGAGGGCGCAGCAGAGGCTGAGCTTCTGCTTCATCCCGCCGGACAGCTTGCCAGCGGGGCGGTCCTCGAACGGGCTCATGCCGGTGGCGCCGAGCAGCTCGGTGATGCGCGCCCGTCGCTCTGAGGTCCCCTGTCCAAACAGGCGTGCGAAGAAATCGATGTTCTCGAAGACGCTGAGCGTAGGATACAGATTGCGGCCGAGCCCTTGCGGCATGTAGGCGATACGTTGCCGCACGCCCCTGAGATGCCGCGGGTCGGCCATGTCATCGTCGAACACCGACACCTTTCCCGCCTGAATCGTGCGTACGCCTGCGATCAGTGCGAGCAGCGTTGATTTGCCGACGCCGTCGGGACCGATCAGCCCGACCATCGTTTGCCTGGGAATCTCGACGGTGACGTCATTGACAGCCACCAAGGCACCGTATCGGTGCGAGACACTGCCGAGTCTGGCGATTGCCTCGGTCATTTGGGCAGCGTGACCTGAAGGTCTTCCGGCCAGGGCGTCTCGGCTTTGGTGCGCACGATCCCCATGCCGCGCACGCCCGTCTTGACCTTGCTGAAATGCTCCAGCAACAACTTCTGGTCGATCTTCAGCTTGACGCGGAACATGAGTTTTTCCCGCTCGTCCTTGGTCTCGACTGTTTTGGGGGTGAACTGCGCGTCGGCGGCAACGAAGCTCACCGTCGCGGGGATGACATACTGCGGAGCAGCGTCCAGGATGATGCGGGCTTCGCTACCAATGTCGAGTTTGGCCACGTCCGCGGCCGGCAGGAAGATCGTCATATAGACGTCCGTCAGATCGAGCACGGTCAGAACCGGTGCTCCGGCAGCAACCATTTCGCCGCTATGCAGCAGCAGGTACTGAACCCGTCCGGTTCGCGGCGAGACGAGCACCAGATCCTGCAGGATCGACTGGATGCGCTCGACCTCGGCCTGCGCCTTGCTGATGGAAGATTGGGCCTGGTCCCGCTGGGCGGTCATCGCCTTGAGTGCCGCATCGGAGGATTCGTAGTTGCGGCGGCGCTGATCCTGATCCTTCTGAGTGATGGCGCCGGTCTTGATCAACTCAGAACCGCGCTCGAACTCGGACTTGGCAAACGCGAGTTCACTCTGGCGCGAGGCGATTTCGGCCTCGGCCTGGGTCAATGTCTGCTTTGTCCGATCCACGTCGGATTGCGCCGCCTTCAGCTCGGCTTCATATTCCGGCGAGCTGACGCGCCCGACGACTTGTCCCACCTTCACGGTAGAGCCTTCCTCGACGGAAACGTCCGCCAGTCGCCCCGCATATTTGGCCGAAACGTCGACTTGGGTCGCCTCGATACGGCCGTTGGTCTTGACGATGCCGGCGGGCATCTTCTTGGCTCGTAGCCGTGCGATCATGTCGCGCACGGGCTGAGCATGCGCGGCGCCGGGAGCGAGCCAGCTTTCACTCGAGCAACAGTTGCCGGATTGGCCAAGCGTCAGGATAGAGGCGCTCAGGAGAGCGGCCAAGAATACTGTACTGCACAAACGAGAACGCATGTGGGCCCCTCGAAATGCTAATGGGCGCGGAACAATGGAATTGGATTATCGAAGCTATTGACCCCGGCGTCTTGCGCTGGATCAAAGCCCAGGCCGGCTCGCCTTTCGACATGGTCGGCTTCGCGATAAGGTGCGCGATCGGTGCGGAATTGACGTTGGGATGCTGGTCGACGTTGATGGCGGTTGACGAGGCGCTATTTGGTTTTTTGTGCGAGAAAGCCGCAGAGTTTACTACACCAGCGGAGTGCCTTAGCCAAAGCAGGTGTGGAGCTGTAGGTTGCGGACTGCAGAGGTGAGAACGAGCGACGAAACGAAGCGCTTCGAATGCGGTGACCTCGCAGCGGGCGATTCAAAATCCAAAAACAAACCCATTGTTAGCGCCCCCGATGCAAAAATCGCGCTGCGCTGGTCCGGCGAAGCACGGGCGCTCAGTCCGCGATATTTCGCGAAGTACGAATGCATAGCGCCGAGGTTCTCGGTAACGGTCGACCCGTCATAGTCGATGCGATGCATGTCGAGCCAGATGATCGGCTTCGCCAGATGGTGATTGCCCCGCCTGATGTTCCGCAGAAGCACGCAGTGGTCGGCCGGCTGCGAAGTCGCGGAAATCAGCTTCTTGAAAGAACAAGAGGTCCCGCCCTTGCGCGCCATGGCGCCCCCTAGCGCTTGTAATCAAGCTGTCGATCAATGTCGGAAAGAGTGGAACTCCCTTCCACGAAGCCGTGATGCGCGAAAACCGCCGAAAACAAGGATTCTCGAAAAGCCCGTCTGAATTTGTGACCACCGCCGTGTGTACCACCGATAAGGCCTGCCGGACCGTCAATCTCGACCTATTTCGAGGTGTTTGGGCTAACACCAGGCGGTGCGTGTTCGGCTGCGCCGCGCCGGCTTCGCACCGACCGAAACTCGGAATCTTTCGGCAATCCGGCAAGGATTCGCGGATCTAGTGTCGCGATCTGGCAGCGCCCGGTCCAGCTTTCAGCTATGATCCCGCGACCGCACGCAGGATGCCGCCGAGCGCGCTGGTCGCAAACACTATCAACGGCGGCGCGTACCAGGAGAACCGGTGCTAAGAGTCTTAGTTCTGGGCTGTTGAATCCTGAGAAGCTCGTTCTGCTCCCGCAACATCGCAAAGATCTGCTCGTTCTGCCCCTTGTAGTTTCGGCAAGCGGCGGCGCACTTTCGGGAAGGCTCGCCATCACCGCCCCATGTGACCGATCATTTTCCCGCTCGTCCAGTCTCCGACGGCGGGCTCATGCGATCGTTTACCACGGCTTCAGTTCAGCCAACACGAAATCGGCTTCTTTTGAGCAAGCCTGCACTGTCAACAGATCGGCTGTTCGTTTTGGCCCAACAACCCTTTGACAAGGCTGCATTGGATATCCTTTGACGATCAAATCCGAGCCGGGGGACCGAGGGCACGGTCCGTGCCGCTCCGTCCGAGAGCGGTGAGTGGTCCCGTTCATTCTCACGGCGTGAGCGGTTCGCGCGGAAGAGCAACTGCCTTGGCGTACGCAGTTATCGCGACGCATACATGAGAGACTTGAGGACGAACATGCCATTCGGCCTGCAATATTGACCGCTAAGCCGGGGGATCGGCGTCCAAAATTGACCCTGAGCCGTCCAATCGCGCAACAATTCGAGCGGCGGCTGTCAGATAGACACCGGAAGTGGCAATGCGCGGACACGAGAGCAGAGTTTGACCCGAAGCCGGCATGGCGTTTTGCGGCAGCGATAAGGCCGGCTACGATCCTGTATGGCCTGGATCCGGTCGAGGTGAGGTGAACCTTTACCGGCCCACCGGTGCGGCTCTGATTCGCAGTTCGGTTCAAAGCGCTAGGAATTACTTGGGCAAGTGGCGTCCGTTGTGAAGGTTGCCGGCGCATCAGTCCTGGAGCTCCGATCTGATGGGATATTTGGATGAGTTCCCTTTGCTCCTGGTTTTTGGAGCCAGCTTCGTTGCCGTGCTGTTCGCCAGCGAGATTGGGCGATGGCTTGGCGCGCTCGCGAGGGGGCGGGGCGAAGAAGGTGTTGCGAGCCTGGAAGGCGCGATGTTCGGACTGCTGGCACTGATGCTGGGTTTCACCTTCGCGATGGCACTATCTCGCTTCGAAGCGCGGCGCCACGCGGTTCTGGATGAAGCCAACGCAAGCAGCACAACGGAATTGAATGCGCGCCTCCTGCCCTCTCCGCACAACACAGAAGCGTTGAAATTGCTGCACGAGTACGCACAACTGCGATTTACGGTGTCCCAGCATGTCTCCACTTTGAAGGAGATCGACATGACCGTTTCCAGGTCAAATGAACTTCAGGAGCAGCTTTGGCAGAATGCCTTGGTCGGGGTCCGAAGGCAGACGCATCGGTACCGGCGTGGCTTGTCTTCGAATCCCTGAACCGGATGTTCGATGCTCAGCGAAAACGGGTAGCAATGCTCGGCAACCAAGTGCCAAACGAGGTCCTTCTAGTACTCTATTGCGTTACCGCACTGGCAATCGCGTTTGCTGGCTATGCACAAGGTCTCAGAAAGCAACCCTCGCGCATTCCGGTCTACCTCATGGGATTTCTGGCTTGTACCGTGATAATCCTCATCGAGGACATCGAAACCCCATACACCGGGTTCATTTCAGTGAGCAAGCAGCCGTTGATTGATGCTTCCGCAAGACTGGGCGATCATTAGCTGAGAAATAATAGGCGGTTGCTCCTTCCGGTCCGCCGCGTACCGCGTCGAGTGCAGCCTCTCGCAAGTGCGTGCTGTGTCCGCTAAAGTCCAACAGCGGCGCAAAAGCTGACATTTCACAACTGCCGCTTCGGGCCATGAGCCGAAGTAGCTTATCTCTCAATCACCTGGTAGCCTGTGCTTTTTTGATCGGGTTGGCTATGGCCGATAGCAATCCGAACGGACCTCCGCCACACATCCAATTAATTCAAATGGGTCGGGCCACGTCATCGCTAGCACTGTCTATGCGGCAGCCGTGCTAGGGGTGTCTTGTCAACTCTATTGATTGGACACACTTTTCTGCGCAGGTGCGAATAATATTACGTACCGTTGTTTTTGTAGCAGGAGGTGGGCCCCTTGCTCTCCCTGCTCAATCCTGGCTCCGAGCAGTCTTGTCTTCTCGGGTGAGAAAGCCAAGCCGCCGCTCGAGTTCTTTCTTCTTGGCTATGAGCCTCACTGCAAGAACGTCGTTCAGGAGCGCGTGGAGTTGCCAAAGCTCTTCAATCGACATGCTATCAAACGAACTTCGTTCCATGAATCCCCCCGACTCACGAGATTCTTTAGCATGGGGTTACAAGGGGAATCTGGCAACTAATGGTCGGTTGAGCGCGGTAGCTTATCCACTTTGCCGGCGTGTGCTCGTGTTTGCGCAAGTTCGGCGACTCGGCGTTGACCGCTGACGGCGCAACTCTGCTTGCGCCAATCAAGTTCGCAAGACGCCCAATTCTGCGATTTGACCTCCTAGAAATACGATCCGTTGATGCAAGGCGATAGCGAATTCGGGAGTCCGACTAACAAGATTCACCACAACCTCAAAAACCAATCCTGGCAATTGCAGCAATACGCCAGCAGGCCGCCAAAATTGCAAGACAAATCCGGTGCAACCTGCTGACGCTGTTTCGATGTGAGACCTGAACGGGGCGATGTTTCGATCCCCGATCTCGAACCGCTCTGCAGCGCATCCTCTCAGGCCAAACACGCCTGCCCCACTCGGATTGTGTGGTTCAATCCGGCGAGAAGGCTGTCGCAACGACAACTCCCGAGGTCTTACGCCGACGCCTCGTCCACGCTGCAGGCTTTCGTCGACGCTGATGCTGAGCTCGCGTTGCCGCTGCGGAACCCTAAATGTTCTTGCGTATCAGACCGACCGACGAAGAGCCAAAGGCTCCAACGTCATTTCTGTTGACCGTCTTTTCGGCGCCACGATTAAATTTTACCTAGCTTTTATTTGGGCGAAGATCCAGATTTCTGAAATTACGCCCGATTTTATTGAGGACATCGCGATGGCAAAGCTGCCGCCGCCTGGCCTGAAGCAGCAGGACTGGCAGGCTCAGATCGACACGGCGTCTAACATGCAAGTCGCATCGTTCACCCCGGGTTGATCGCAGCGTCGCACGCCGAGTGGTTAGTCGCTATTGGTGAGTAGGCTGCCTAAGGTATTGAAAAATAAGCTTGACTGGCGGAAGGGGTGGGATTCGAACCCACGGTACCCTTGCGGGCACGCCGGTTTTCAAGACCGGTGCCTTAAACCACTCGGCCACCCTTCCCTCTCAGCGGGCTCCAGCACTTAGCCAATGGTGGCGTTGAACGCAAGGCGAACGAACAATCTGGTTGCGAACTGCGCACGCGGTCCGACTTGTTTGCGGAAACCGATGATGCCGATCCAATGTGCACCGCATGAGCGGTCCCTCGTCGTCTTCGCGGCTGTGCAAGGCGTTGAAGTCGGAGAGTCCGTCCACGCCCAGCACGACAGCTCCTCTTGCGCATTTAGGGCGAAGACGAGCGAAACGATGCACAAAGATTCCCGGTGCGAGGCCGAGACCTGCCACCGGACGGCAGCCGCAACTGACGAGGTCGGCAGGGAGGCACTGCGGCGCCTCGGAGCCGATTGGATCAGTTGCCGAGCAAGCCGAGGCGAGGCAATCCCGTTCTTGAACACGTCGTCTCAGCATTGAAGGTAGATCAACATCCGTCCGTCGCCGGCGGCCGAGGGAAACAGTGCCTAGATCCCCCAAATACGGGAGCTCCCACGAACAACCGTCAATTCGCAGCGGGTTGGCGGCTCGATGGCTGTCCCAGGCTGGCACATGAATCTTGGCACGCGCCATGCAGAACTATCTTCAACCGGGGATTTTGCATTTCCCTCCCTGGGGCTGGAGCAACGCCGCCTGCCATCATTTCAAGCAGGCGGCGTTGCTGTTTCCGCAGCCCGCAGATCGGCCCCCGGTATCAGCGATCATGAATCCTGTTGCGCTGGCGATGACGGAAGTTCTGCCTGTTCGCGCTCCGAAATAGCACCGGAAAAGAAAGCGGCGCCCCCCGAGGGGAGCGCCGCGTGATGCTCTTCCGTGTCGACTCAGTAGCCGCAGGACGCGCAGCCCATCTGAACCGGGGCATAGTAGGAATAGCCCGGCGAGACCATCTCGACGCGCTGGCGCGTGGCGTATTGCGGGGGAATGCGCTCGTACTGGACGCCCGGGGGCGCGACCATCACGGTCTGCGGCACCATCACGGTACGGTACTGCGCGGGTGTGCGGTGCGCGACCACGGCGCCCGGCGACACCATCACGGTCTCGTCGACGGTGCGGTACTGCGGCGGCGCGTATTGCTGCTGATAGCAGGTCGTGCACGGCGGCGGCGCGTAGCAATTGTAGCAGCCGGCGGAGGCCGCGCCCGTCATGGAAATCGCCGCAACGGCCGTTGAGAAAACGACAGCAAGAGTACGAGACATTGTGGTGGCGCCCCAGTTGCCCGACATGGATTTGCGAAGGTGCCGCAGTATACGCCGCAAAATCCTCGGCTGCCGAATTTCGTCGAGGCATCCTTAATGCGAACGGCCGGCTTTCGCCGGCCGTTCAGAACTCGTTGACCATCTGCGTGCCGCGCAAACGCGGCGTGCGCTCAGTTCGAGCGGCGCTTGACCTCGCGCACCGCGCCGCGCGCGGCGCTGGTGGTGAGCGCGGCGTAAGCCTGCAGCGCGGTCGAGACGTTGCGCTTGCGGTTGGTCGGCAGCCAGGCGGCATCGCCCTTCGCTTCTTCCGCCGCGCGGCGCTCGGCAAGCTCCTCGTCGGAGACCTCAAGGCTGATGCTGCGGTTCGGGATGTCGATCACGATGCGGTCGCCGTCACGCACGAGGCCGATGTTGCCGCCTTCGGCGGCTTCCGGCGAGAGGTGCCCGATCGACAGGCCCGAGGAGCCGCCGGAGAAACGGCCGTCGGTGACGAGCGCGCAGGCTTTGCCGAGGCCCATCGATTTCAGATAGCTCGTCGGATAGAGCATCTCCTGCATGCCGGGGCCGCCGCGCGGGCCTTCATAGCGCACGACGACGACTTCGCCGGCCACGACCTTGCCGCCGAGAATGCCCTCGACCGCGGCGTCCTGGCTTTCGAACACGCGCGCGGGGCCGGAGAATTTCAGGATCGAGGCATCGACGCCGGCGGTCTTCACGATGCAGCCGTCCTGCGCGAGGTTGCCGTAGAGCACGGCGAGACCGCCATCCTTGCTGAAGGCGTGTTCGAGATCGCGCACCACCCCCTTCTCGCGGTCGGCATCGAGCTCGTCGTAACGGCGCTCCTGGCTGAAGGCGACCTGGGTCGGGATGCCGCCGGGCGAGGCGCGATAGAAGGTGCGCACGGCCTCGCTCTTGGTGCGCTTGATGTCCCACCGCTCCAGCGCATCGTTCATGGTCGGTGCGTGCACGGTCGAGACCGAAGTGTCGATCAGCCCGGCTCGGTCGAGCTCGCCCAGGATGCCCATGATGCCGCCGGCACGGTGCACGTCCTCGACATGCACGTCGGCAACCGACGGCGCGACCTTGCAGAGGACGGGCACGCGGCGCGAGAGGCGGTCGATGTCGCGCATGGTGAACTCCACCTGCCCCTCGTGCGCGGCGGCAAGCAGATGCAGCACGGTGTTGGTCGAGCCGCCCATCGCGATGTCGAGCGTCATCGCGTTCTCGAACGCCTTGAAGTTCGCGATGTTGCGCGGAAGGACCGAGGCGTCGTCCTGCTCGTAATAGCGGCGGACGAGATCGACGATGGTGTGTCCGGCCTCGACGAACAGGCGCTTGCGGTCGGCATGGGTCGCGACCACCGAGCCGTTGCCGGGCAGCGCGAGGCCCAGCGCCTCGGTCAGGCAGTTCATGGAGTTGGCGGTGAACATGCCGGAGCACGAGCCGCAGGTCGGGCATGCCGAGCGCTCGATCACCTTGACGTCGTCGTCGCTGACCTTGGAGTCAGCCGCGGCGACCATGGCGTCGATGAGATCGACGGCCTTGGTCTTGCCCTGCAGCTTGACCTTGCCGGCCTCCATCGGGCCGCCAGAGACGAATACGGCGGGGATGTTGAGGCGCAGCGCCGCCATCAGCATGCCGGGCGTGATCTTGTCGCAATTGGAGATGCAGACGAGGCCGTCGGCACAGTGGGCGTTGGCCATGTACTCGACGCTGTCGGCGATCAGCTCGCGCGACGGCAGGCTGTAGAGCATGCCGTCATGGCCCATGGCGATGCCGTCGTCGACGGCGATGGTGTTGAACTCCTTGGCGACGCCGCCGGCCTGCTCGATCTCGCGGGCCACCAGCTGGCCAAGGTCCTTGAGGTGGACGTGACCGGGCACGAACTGGGTGAAGGAGTTGACCACCGCAATGATCGGCTTGCCGAAATCGGCGTCCTTCATGCCCGTCGCACGCCAGAGGCCGCGGGCGCCCGCCATGTTGCGGCCGTGGGTGGTGGTGCGGGAGCGATAGGCTGGCATGGCGGTTTCCGTCCTCGGGTTTGGGGACCGGGCGGGAAAATGTGGAGCCGCCTCAGGCCTTTCCGGCCGGATAGCGCACGGACCGGCGAGGCGCAACGGGAACTTGGTCCGGACAGGGCTCCCCTGCTCCCGGCGCGGGGGCTCTCACGTGCCCGGACGCAGCGCAGTGTGAAACGGTGCGCTGCAGAACCAGGGTCCAGACTTGGGGCGACATGGGTCCCGGCTCGCGCTTTGCGCGTCCGGGACACGAGACCCCTACCCTTATTGCAGCGTCGGATCCAGCCGGTCGCGCAGCCAGTCGCCGATCACGGAGACGGCCAGCGTGGTGACGACGATCGTGGCGGCCGGCGCCAGCATGATCCAGGGTGCCCGCGTCAGGTATTCCCGGCCGTAGCCGACCATGTTGCCGAGGCTGGTCATCGGCGGTTGCACGCCGAGGCCGAGGAAGGACAGGCCGGATTCCATCAGGATCACCTCGGGGAAGACCAGCGTGGTCGAGACGATCAGGGTCGAGGCGATGTTGGGCAGGATATGCCGGAGGTAGATCCGTGACGGCGTCGCCCCCAACTGGCGGATGGCCGCCGCATAGCCTTGCGCATTGGCGGAGATGGCAAGGCCCCGCGCGATGCGGGCATAGCGCTCCCAGCCGAACAGGCCCATCAGGCCGATCAAGAGCGGCAGCGAATTGCCGAAGAAGGCGAGCACCGCCAGCGCCATGATCAGGAAGGGCATGCTGGCCTGGAAGTCGGTCAGCATCAGCACGAGTTGCTCCACGGCGCCGCGGAAATGCGCGGCGAGGAAGCCCAGCGTGGTGCCGACGATCGCCGAGATCGCGGTGGCGCCGAACGCGATCAGCAGCGAGATGCGGATGGAGACGAGAAGCCGCGACAGTATGTCCCGGCCGAGCTCATCGGTCCCCAGCCAGTGCGCGGCATTGCCGGGCGCCGCGAGGCGGTTGCGCAGGTCGAGTTGGGTGAAGCCGTAAGGTGCGATCTTCTCCGCGAATGCCGCGATCAGCAGCATCCCGACGATCCAACTGATCGCCAGCGCGACCGAGACCGGAATCGCCGGCAGGCTGATGCGGCGGCGGATAGAGGTATCCTTCAGCGTCGCGTCGGTCATGCGTGGGCTCCTTTCGCGCGCAGGCGCGGGTCGAGGAAGCCGTAGAGGAAGTCGACGATCAGGTTGGACGTCACCATGGTCATCGCGACCAGCAACAGGATGCACTGCACGACCGCGAGATCGCGATTGGCGACCGCGACGACGAGGAGCCGCCCTACCCCTGGCCAGGCGAACACGCTTTCCACCACGACCGCGCCCGCGATCAGGGTGCCGACCATGAAGCCCAAAATGGTGACGGTCGGGATCGCCGCGTTCGGCAGCGCGTGCGACGTCACCACCTTGCGCCACGGCACCCCCTTGGCCGAGGCGGTTCGGATATAGGGCTGCCCGAGCACCTCCAGCATCGCGCTGCGGGTGAAGCGCGCCAGCACCGCAGCGCCGCCGAGGCTGAGGGTTGCGATCGGCAGGATGGCGTGGCGCCAGCTGTCCTGTCCGCCAGACGGCAGCCAGCCGAGCTGCACGGCAAAGACGAGCACCAGCAGCAGCGCCAGCACGAAGCTTGGCACCGTGAATCCGGCCACCGCCGTCATCATCACGGCGCGGTCGATCGCGGAGCCGCGATGCAGCGCGGCGTAGATGCCGGCGGGAATGCCGAGCGCGACCTTGAAGGCGAAGGCCGGCAGCGTCAGCGCCAGCGTCGCCGGGATGCGCTCCAGCACGAGCTCGATCGCGGGTCGTCCGTCGCGCATGGAACGGCCGAGCTCGCCCTTGGCGATGGCGCCGAAATAATCGAAATATTGAGCCCAGATCGGATCATCGAGACCCCACGCCTTCCGGAATGCGGCGAGCACCTCCGGCGGCGCCTCCGGTCCCAGGATCATCAGCGCGGGATCGCCCGACAGCCGCAGCACGATGAAGGCGAAGGTGACGACGAGCACGATCGTCAGGGCCGCGCGCCCGATCCGAATGGCGAAATAGCGTCCCATCAGGCTGCGTCCCGTGTCGCGGCGCCCGTGACGAGATGACAGGCGACCTGCCGATTGCCGCCGACGGCCGCGAGCGTCGGCACCTCGCTCGCACAGCGCGCGATCGCGCGCGGACAGCGCGGGTGGAAGGCGCAGCCGTTCGGCCGTGCCGCCGGGTTCGGCGGATCGCCTGATAGCACGATGCGGCCGGCGCTGCGGCGGCCGGACGCGGGCGATGCGGAGACCAGCGCCTGGGTGTAGGGATGCGCGGGCCGCGCGAACAGGTCGTCGGCGCTGCCGATCTCGACGATGCGGCCGAGATACATCACGGCCACGACATTGCTGATCTGCCTGACGACGCGCAGATCGTGGCTGATGAACAGCAGCGTCAGCGACAGCCGGGCCTGAAGATCGGCGAGCAGGTTCACCACCTGCGCCTGGATCGAGACGTCGAGCGCGCTGACCGGCTCGTCGCAGACCAGGAAATCAGGCTCGGTGGCGAGCGCGCGCGCCAGCACGATGCGTTGGCGCTGGCCGCCGGACAGTGCGCCCGGGTAGCGCCCGCCATGCGCCGGCGTCAGCTCGACGGCGCGAAGCAACTCGCGGACGCGTTCCTCGCGCTCCGCGGACGTGCCGAGACCGTGTATGTCCAGCGGCTCGCGGATTTGTGTCGCCACCGGTAGGCGCCGGTCCAGCGCGCCGAGCGGATCCTGGAAGATCATCTGCATGCGTGCACGCTGCGCGCGCCAGGCGGCCGTCTCGGCAGCAGCCATCGGCTTGCCCTGGAAGCGCACTTCGCCTCTATCGGGCGACTCGAGGCCGAGCACGATGCGCCCCGTGGTCGACTTGCCCGAGCCGGACTCGCCGACGAGACCCAGCGTTTCGCCTTTGGCAATCGCGAGCGACACGCCATCGACGGCATGAACGGCCGCGCTGCGGCCGAACATTCCGGAGCGCATGGCATAGCTGCGCGAGATCGCGGACACCTCGACGAGCGGCGGACTCATTCGGCCGCGATCCCAAGCAGCGCGCGGCGCGAGGCCTCGGCGCGGATGCAGGCGACGCTGCGGTCATCCGCGATCGGCGCCAGGCTCGGAGCGGCAAGGCCGCACGGTTCGGCCGCCAGCGTGCAGCGCGGCGCGAAGGCGCAGCCGCTTGGCATGTGCGCCGGATCAGGCACCGTCCCGGGAATTGCGGTGAGACGCCGGCGCGGACCGTCGAGCGGCGGCAGCGCACCGATCAGCCCTTGCGCATAGGGATGCACGGGATCGGCGAACAGCTGGTTGCTGGGCGCCTGCTCGACGATGCGTCCGGCATACATCACCGCGACGCGTTCGCAGTTCTCGGCGACGACGCCGAGATCGTGGCTGATCAGCACCATCGCCATGCCGAGCTCGCGGCGGACCGTGGAGAGCAGCTCCAGGATCTGGGCCTGGATGGTGGCATCTAACGCCGTGGTCGGCTCATCCGCGATCAGGAGATCGGGATTTCCGGCCAGCGCCATCGCGATCATGATGCGCTGGACTTGGCCGCCGGAGAATTCGTGCGGATAGGCCTCTAACCGCCGCGCCGCGTCGGGAATGCCGACGAGATCGAGCAGCCGTCGCGCTTCCGCCTTCACGGCGTTGCCTTGGAGATCACGATGCAGGGCCAGTGCTTCGCAGAGTTGCTTGCGGATGGTCAGCACCGGGTTGAGCGCGCTCGCCGGATCCTGGAAGATCATGGCAATCCGTCCGCCCCGCACGCGATCAAGCGCAGTGGCGGGCGCACCGAGGATCTCTCGTCCCTCGAGCCGCACCGAGCCGGAGACCTGCGCATGGCGCGGCAAGAGGCCCAGCGCGGCGAGCCATGTGACCGACTTGCCCGACCCGGACTCGCCGACGAGGCCAAGGGCCTCGCCCTTCTGCAAGGCAAGATCGACGCCGCGCAGGACCGGCACGCCGCTGAAGGCGACGCTCAGGCCTGCAATGCTGACCAACGGCACCACGTCAGGCCTCGAAATTGCCGGCACGGAAATCCATCGCGAAGGCGGGGGATGCCTTCCACTTGATCGATTTCGGCTTGGCCGTGAAGGTCGCGTTCTGGTGCAGCACCGTGTAGGCGGGGTCTTCGCGCTCGGCGATCTCCAGCATCCGGCGGAACGCCTTCTTGCGGGCGGCGCGGTCGGTCGAGGTTTCCAGGAACTCCGACAGCTTGTTCAGCTCGACATTGGTCCATTCGCCAATCTGCTGCTGCTGGCCGTTCGGCCCGTGCTGGGCGACCAGCGAGGACACGGGATCGTTGAACGCGGCCGAGTTCGACCAGTCGCGCACAGCGCGCGCGGGCCCCCGCTCCATGACCTGCGACCAGTTCTCCTTGGTCTCGATCTGCACGTTGAGGCCGACCGACTTCCACATCTCGACCAGGATCTGCGCCGTCGCGACCTGGTTGGTGTAATAGTTGTTGAGCAGGCGATAGGGAATCGGATCGCCCTTGTAATTGGCCTGCTTGAGCAGATCCTGCGCAAGCTTCGGATCATACGCGGGCACGCTCCAGTCGGCGTTGAACATGTCGCCGTAGAATTCCCACTGCAGGCCTTTCGGCACGCGGGTGCGGCCGGCCCACAGGCTATCGACGATGGCCTGGCGGTCGATCGCATGAGTGAACGCGCGCCTCACCAGCGGATTGGCGAGCTGGGCGTGGTTCTTGTCGAACACCGTCAGGCGATGATTGAGGATGGTGCCGCCCTGCACTTCGAACGCGGCGTTCTTCTCGATGCCGGCGATCTGGTCCGGCGGGATGTCGCAGGCGAACTGGTATTCGCCCGACAACAGACCGTTGATGCGGCTCGCGACTTCAGGCACTTCGAGGAAGCGGATGCGCTTGAGCGGCGGACGGCCACCCCAATATTCGTCGTGGGCTTCGAGCGCGAGCGAGACGTCGGGCTTGAGCTCGACGACCTTGTAGGGGCCGGTGGTGATCGGCTTGCGTGCCCAGTCGAGATAGCTCGCGGACTCATCCCAGGCGCGGCGGTTCATGATGTCGGAGCCGTAGCGCGACAGCCGACCCTCGATGGTGACGTCCGGCGTCGCGTTGTAGAAGCGCACGGTGTACTTGTCGACGGCATCGACGCGCACGAGGTCCGGCCAGATGCGGCGGGCGACGGCCGGCACATCCGGCGGCAGCTCCTTGCCCGGCCGCGGCGTCGGGATCTTCTCGAACGCCTTGATGGTGGAGCGGTTCTTGGCCTCGGTCTCGCCGAACATGCGTTCACGGCTGAAGGTGAAGACGACGTCGTCCGCCGTCAGCTCGTCGCCATTGTGGAACTTGACGCCCTGGCGCAGCTTCACCTCGACGGTCTGATCGTCGATGCGGCGCCATTCGGTGGCAAGGCCAGGCACGGCTTCGAGATTGCCACGCCAGTTCTTGGAGATCAGGCCTTCCCAGATCGAGGAGAAGAATACACGCTCGCCGACGTTGGACTGCTCGCGCAGCACGTCGAGCACGTTCGAATTGGTGACCTTCTGCACGGCGATCGTGACCGACGGACGGTTGTCGTCTTGCGCGATCGCAAAACGCGGGAGCAGCAGCGTGCTCGCGGCAATGCCGCCGGATTTCAGGATGGTGCGACGGGTGAGCTTGCTCATGATGATGACCCTGCCCTTTATGATGACGGTTATTCGGCGAGGCCGAGCGCGGCGAGATGGGCGGCGCCGGCGCGGACATCATCGTGGTTGCGGAGCTCGAGGATCAGCCGCGGATTTGAAGTTAGCCGGCCAAGGGCGCGGAATACGGCGACCCACGGGATATTGCCTTCGCCCGGCGCCCAGTGCCGGTCGGCGAAGCCGTCGGTGTCCTGAAGGTGCACATGCGTCAGCATGTCGCCGGCGGTCTCGACATAGTAGTCGACCGGCGGCGCTCCGGTGGAGACATGCGCGTAGTTGGCGTGCCCGGTGTCGAGCGAGACGCGGACCTTGCTGCTCTCGAGCGCCTTGGCGAGGCGCACGCGGTCGCGCGGATCCTTGTCCTCGATGTTCTCGATGACGATCTCGCAGCCGATGGTTTCAGCGCGCGCGATCACCTCGGCGAGCGTCGCCTTGACGCGTTCGACGATATTGCCGCGGTTATCCGGATAGAGATCGAGATTGTTGTGGTCCCAGGTCGTGAACGGCGAGTGAATCACCATCTGCGTCGCGCCGAGGAACTCGGCGGCATCCAGCCCCTGAAGCAGACGCTTGGTCACCGCCTGACGGATCATCGGATCGTGGCTGTCGATCTTGAACCCCCAGAACGGGCCGTGGATGCCGAGCCGGCCGCTATGGCCGGAAAGCATCTGCTTGATCTCGCTTGCCGTGCTCCGCCAATCGCTGTCGAGCAGATCGGCGCGGAAAAAATCCTGGATCTCGAGATCGCGCTGCCGTTCGAGAAGCCAGTCGCGATGCGCGGGAATCGATTTGATGGACAATGCGGCGCCCAGCACCGGCTTCGACATGGCTTGCTCCTTCACCGTCAGCGATGACGGGAGCAGCGCTAGACCAGTTCAATGACAGGCCCGTGAATGTGTCTTCGCCGGCGCCGACGAGATGTGGACATCCTGCGCATTGCAAGCAACGATGTTGAGCAGCGGTGCTGCCGTCAATGCAGGCATCTGCAGATTCCCGCAGCAGGAAGTTCAATCGTGTCCGTAGTGATCCGGATTTGAATCCTATTCAGATCTCGCGTAAATCGCGCGACATCGATCGGCGGCACTTCAAGAGGCATCACCTTCTGATCGCGCACCACGGGGCTGGGGGCAACCACATGGGGC